>NZ_VCIX01000053.1 GCF_006345825.1 Paenibacillus paridis | reverse complement strand
TTTTCGCTTATCCCGAAGGATTTGCGAGGCAGTTATTACTCGTTGTTCAGTTTTCAAAGAGCAATCTTTTCTTTCGTGTCGGCCGTGTGTCTCATTGGCGACTTTTATAATATATCACAGATGCCCAAGTTAATGCAAGTACTTTTTTTATTTCTTTTTTTGAAGCTTGTTTACTTACTCTTGGCGCGAGATATAATGTAGCATATAAATACAGCCCGAGTCAACCTTTTGCCTGAACCTTTTTTAAATTCACTACACAACAACCCATTGAAGACCGGCAATTAACGCAACTCCAGGTACTCCCAAGGTGAGTACAGTACCGATCGTCACTGGATTCAACGGGATATACATGCCAGGTACGAGTCCGGAATAGTTAAGTACATACAATAAACCAGCTGCCATCACCAGGTGAAGAGTAAAGCTTCGGAGCCACCCCCATGACAACTTGTTCCTTAATATAACCAAGATCAATAAAGCCGATGAAGCAATAAAAACAGTCATCCAAATCGTTTTCATTTTATGATCCCCCTCCAGCTTGCCCAATTTCCACTCGTACGCTTAGCTAATCGAAGCAGCATGTCATATCTTTTCTCCGCGGTCACCATACAATGAATGGCATAATCGATTTGATCCTTTCCAAGCGCATAATCAAAAAATCGATTGGCATTCTCCCACTCTCGGTGAGCCTCAACGATTTCGCTTCGAATCTCATCCATTTGTTTTGCTTCTTTCTCCATATTGA
The DNA here is from genome assembly GCF_006345825.1 of Paenibacillus paridis. Classification (GTDB taxonomy): domain Bacteria; phylum Bacillota; class Bacilli; order Paenibacillales; family Paenibacillaceae; genus Pristimantibacillus; species Pristimantibacillus paridis. The sequence continues at coordinate 98,315 of NZ_VCIX01000053.1, read as the reverse complement.
TATCCTGCCGCTTTTTCAATTGCCAACCCCTCCCGCTTGTCCGGTTTTCATACAGCACATTACTATATGTATAAACATGGGGAAAGGATTAGAACGCCGTTCCTCGCTTTTAAGCGTTCCTTCCAGAAAACAAACAAAACGGCAGACCGTATTTCCCTCGGCCTGCCGTTTTGTTTGTTTTCTGCTCTAATTTATTTCCCTGCGGCCCTCCAGCGCTTTGGAGAGAGTTACCTCATCGGCATATTCAAGATCGCCGCCAACAGGCAAGCCGTGGGCAATTCGCGTTACACGAATACCGAAAGGCTTAATCAGCCTAGATAAATACATGGCCGTCGCTTCACCCTCGATATTCGGATTAGTCGCCAGTATTAGTTCTTGGACTCGCTCGTCGCTCAGTCGCCGCAATAGCTCAGCGATTCGAATCTCATCCGGACCAATTCCCTCCATTGGAGAGATGGCACCCTGCAGCACATGGTACTGCCCTTGAAAGTCCTTCATTCGTTCAATGGCCACAAGATCTTTCGATTCTTGTACGACGCAAATGACGGAATGATCGCGGGATTTATCCTGGCAAATCCGGCACGGGTCCGTATCGGTAATATTGCAGCAAACCGAACAATAGAACAAATTGCGCTTAACGCTAACTAGCGCCTTCGCAAAATCAATGACGTCGTCTTCTTTCATTCGAAGCACATGAAACGCCAGACGGGCGGCCGTTTTGGGTCCAATACCCGGTAATCGCGTAAAAGCATCAATTAACTTCGCTATCGGTTCGGGGTAATACAAATCAGGGTACAGCTCCTTTCAAGCAAAAAACGCCTTCGGTGTCTCCTAGACACTGAAACAGCCTTGACGAAGAAATAAAAGAAAAGTACGAACGTACTATACTTTTATTTATTTCAAGCAAAGAGCAGGGTCGCTTCTTAGAACAATCCAGGTATTTTCATACCGCCAGTGAATTTGCCCATATCTTTGTTAGCCAGCTCATCGACTTTAGCGAGTGCATCATTAACAGCGGTAAGCACTAGGTCCTGCAGCATTTCAACATCATCCGGATCAACCGCTTCTGGCTTAATTGTAATGCTTAGAAGCTTCTTGTGGCCATTTGCTGCAACCGTTACAACGCCGCCGCCTGCTGTGCCTTCAACCGTCTTCGTTTCAAGCTCTTCCTGTGCTTTCATCATTTGATCCTGCATTTTTTTCACTTGCTTCATCATTTGGTTCATATTGTTCATTACAGTCACCTCATCATTAGTATTTAATCTTTATCCTTCACTACAACCAGATCCTCACCAAACAGCTTAACCGCTTCTTCTACCCATTCAGGCCTGCCGGAATGCTGTGCTGGAATGGAACCCTCAGGCTCCAACTGAAGCGTCTCGCTCTTCTGAACGGTTGCGCCTTGCGCTGCAGCTTGCCAATCCTTCAGCATAACGGTAACAATCCGAAATGGGCTGCCAAGGACAGTATGCATGACTTTCTCAATAATATCACGATTTGCAGGTTTTTCGGTCGTTTCCCTATGCATTGTATTTTTGAAAGCGACAAGTATGGCGTCGTCAGCCGATGCAACCGGCTCGCCATCCTTCAACCATGCATGTACCGTGATTTTTGCATCCTTTACGCCCTGGAGCACATCATTCCATTTCATGCGGATTTGATTGAACTCCGGGCTTCCCGCTGTCGCAAGATAAGGATCGAGCTTAACCGATGACCTTGCTATGCCGCCTGAACCGCCAAATGAGTTGCGAACCGCATTGGTTCGCGCCGCCTGCTTGCTGGCAGCTTGGTCGCTAGCCGAAGCCGATCCCGAACTAATTCCATTCTGAATCGCTTGCTCGAGCTTCCGCTCCAACGCCTCTATCTGCTGCCGCAATCGGCCGACTTCAGCCGATGGCACTCCACCAGACGCAGCTCCCTGCGATTCAGAAACCGCCGATTGCCCTGAGCCAGACGACTGTTCTTCGCTTAGCGTGCAAAGTTTCATCAGAGCAACCTCAAACAAAGTCTGTGGCTGCGATGCATGCTTTAGCTCAACCTGATAGCGGTTTAGCGTATCAATCATGGCAAACAGACGGGTTGGAGTGAACGCTGCAGCCATGGCCTTAAAGCGCTCTGGATCAACGATGCGCTCGGTGGCCGCCCCCCCTTGCGGAGCAAGCTTCATGACTAGCAAGTCTCGGAAATAATATATCAAATTCTCCATGCATTTGTCCGCACTTTTGCCTGCTTGCATCAAGCTCTCCACAAGCGGCATTACTGCCGCAACATTTCGGTCCTTCACAGCCTCGGCCAGCTGATAAAAATGGTCAGCCGCCATGCCCCCGGTAACGTCTACCGCCGCTTCTAGAGTGATGCTTCCATCGGCAAAAGCAGAAACCTGCTCCAGCAAGCTTATTGCATCGCGCATTCCGCCTTCAGATAATCTTGCGATATACGCAATGGCATCCTCTTCTGCCTGAATGCCTTCCTCGCGGCAAATCTTCACTAAATGCTCCGTCTGCTCTTCCAGCGAAACCTGCCTGAAATCAAAGCGCTGGCACCGTGAGATAATCGTCGCAGGAAGCTTATGCGGTTCAGTCGTCGCCAAGATAAAAATCACATGCCCCGGCGGCTCCTCAAGTGTCTTGAGCAGCGCATTGAACGCCTCTGCCGTAAGCATATGTACCTCATCTATGATATAAACTTTGAACCGCACTTCCGAAGGGGCATACCGCACTTTATCGCGAATATCACGGATCTCGTCAATCCCACGGTTAGAAGCGGCATCGATCTCGATAACATCCATAATGTGGCCTGCGGTAATGCCGATACAAGCGTCGCACTCATTACAAGGCTCTTCTGCAGGGCCCCTTTCACAGTTAACCGCTTTCGCCAAAATTTTAGCCGCGCTTGTTTTTCCCGTCCCCCGAGGACCATTGAATAGATACGCGTGAGATACGCGCTGTTCGCGAATGGAGTTTTGCAGCGTTTGAATAATATGCTGTTGACCAACCATGTCCTGAAACGTCTGCGGACGCCAGGCACGGTATAAAGCGATATGTGACACGCAGACCTTTCCTTTCATGTTGCCTTTTTGTATCCATGAACTGCAATATATTAATGCTTTATCCCTATTATACAACAACTGTGTAGCAAGCAAAACTTCTTTTGACCTTAGCCGCTTGAATAAAACAAAAGATTTAAAAACAAAAACACCTGCAATCGCTAGTTTCGATAAAATATCGAAAAACGGTTACAGGTGTTATGATTAGCGTTACACTTCAGAAAATAGTTAGTACCGTGCACCTACTCCTGATAAATGCGACCCAAGCGACATCCTTGCACTACAGCTCGAGTCAGGCACTCCCCCGGCACATGAACTAATTTGCTTATGGCTGCTTCCTTCCGGACCTGACCGGGTTCACAAACGTCCATTGCGGCGGACCCAACTGTCAACACTGCTCGCAAGTGCCAAGACCCTACATCAGCACAACCTCAAATAGGAATTCAACCTCGCTACAGCGGATTGCGAGTTACAGGGCACCGCTACCTCCCCATCTAGCACGGCAAAAATAAGTATAGCCGATTCCGAGGCAAAGCGCAACTCGTACCTATAATTGATTAAAATGGGCTGCAATTACTTCTTCGCCTCAACATGCACGTCATACCGCGGCATATTATATTGCACCACGGATTGGGCCTTTGCAAGCAGTTGCTCGGCTTGCGCGTCAGAGAGCGATTTGTTTACTTTTATATTCACATGCAAAGCCGTACCATTGAAGTAGATTTGGGTACGTTCTATTCCCGTTAGAGGCTCAAGCACCTGCTCCACCATCTTGCCGTCTGCATCATAATTAAGATATTGATACCGGTTAGGCAAATTGGGGTTGCTGTTGGAGTATCCCATATACCCGTCATGCCCATAGGTTTTTAGCCTGTTTTCTTGCTTGCTGTTGCCACAGCCCGCCACCACAAATAGGAACGCAGCTGTCAGCATCATAACAAAGGCAATGCGGCTAAACGATTGCAATGATTTTTTTTCCAATCAAAAAACCTCCCTTCTATCCAATAGGATGGCTGAGGGAGGCTCTTGTATTCTGCCAAATAAAGGCAAAATGATTTGTAGGATTAGATGCCGTATTTCTTCTTGAAACGATCGACGCGGCCGCCAGCATCCAGGAACTTTTGCTTACCCGTGTAGAATGGGTGGCATTGGGAACAAACCTCTACGCGAAGGCTCGGTTTAATCGAACCAGTCTCGAAGGAATTTCCACAAGCGCAAGTTGCTGTAATGATGTGGTATGTCGGATGAATAGCTTGTTTCATCTCGTTCACCTCTTTCTGCCCTGAATCGCATGCGGACCCAGAGTTAAATCACACATCTCGGATTATAGCATGAACTGATTTGCAGTTGCAATGAATAATCGCTCATATGTTAATAATAACTGAAATTACCGTTTAATTGTCAGTTAACGAAGCATCGTGGCTGGCGGTACATGTGTGTAGGAACCAATGACAACGTCAGGAAGCTCTTCACGGAATATTTCAAGCATCTGCTTCATCCCGTAAATTTCGCCCTGCGCCTTTGGAATAATAGCCAGATAACTCTCGGGATCGATATTGAGATTACGCATCTGAATGAGCTTCAAGCCCGTCCGCTTCACGAAACCAATCATCGCTTCGATTTCTTCCTCACGGTCCGTAACCCCTGGAAAAATCAAATAATTGATTGAGGTATAGACGCCCTTGTCGGAAGCATATTTTAAAGATTTCTCGACATTTTTCAGCGTATATCCGCGCGGTTTGTAATAAGCGTTGTAATGATCATCCAGCGCACTGATCGTACTTACGCGCATAAGATTCAGTCCTGCATCTACAATAGCACGCATGTAATCGGTCAAACCCGCATTAGTATTAATATTAATATAACCTAACGAGGTCTGACTGCGTACGCGATTCATCGCTTCCACAATAATTCTCGCTTGCGTAGAAGGCTCGCCTTCGCAGCCTTGGCCAAAGCTGATTATGGATTCCGGGGCATTTAAATGCTCCAGCATGATCTCAACGACTTCATCAACGGTAGGCTTAAAGTTCATCCGTGTCTGAGGCGCTACAAAGCCGCTGTCATCCGGCTGCTCTGAAATACAGCCAAAGCATCCCGCGTTGCAGGAATAAGATACCGGGACTGCGCCTTCCCAACGGCCCAAGAACGTATTGGATGAAGTTAAACACTCATAACCCAAAGCGCAGTTGGATAAATGCTTGTATAAGCGGTTTTCCGGGTATTTAGCAAGCAGTCGCTCGACCTGAATGCCCAGCTCGCCACGATCGCAGTTGAGCGGGTCCCAACGTTCCGGATCATCGCATTGCTCCGCCGTTACATAGAAATTGCCGTCCTTCCATACGACTGCTGTATATCCGAATAACGGGAGTTTTTCGTTTTTGTCTGCCTTGACATAACCAGGCAGGCACAGACGCGTAAAGCCTTGCGGCAGCAGCGCGCCAACCGCCTGAGCACCTCCAGGAAGCACCTGCATGTCACCCGTGTCCGGGTTAAGTCCAATAGGCCTAGTAAAGGGCAAGCTGACTAAGGTCGCACCATTAGGAAGTGGAATTAGTTCATCCTCCATAATTTCAACGATCATGTCACCACTTCTACCCAAGGCTATAAAATCCGGATGGTCAAATACATTGCCTTGTTCATCCGCATATACGAGATTCATGTTGTTCTCCCTCCTGCGGTCTTACGATCCGTGCGTCGTTCTAGGCGTAGGCCGTCTGCTTGTCGTCGTTGCTGTGCTGCTCTTGATACTAGAGCGCTCCGGCTTGGCTTCCACTGTAGTATCTAGCGACATCAAAAACTGTTCGTTGTTCTCGCTGTCCTTGAGCTTCTTAAGGAAATTATCAACATAATCAGGAGTATCCGTCATGCCTCTACGGATCGCCCACACTTTATCAAGCTCTTCCTTCGTAAGCAGCATTTCTTCGCGTCTTGTCCCTGATCTGCGCATATCAAGCGCAGGGAATATCCGCCGTTCGGAAAGCTTCCGGTCAAGATGAAGCTCCATATTGCCCGTACCTTTAAATTCTTCATAAATGATATCATCCATACGCGAGCCCGTTTCAATCAGAGCTGTAGCGAGTATCGTCAAGCTGCCGCCTTCTTCCACATTCCTTGCCGAACCAAAGAAACGTTTCGGACGGTGGAACGCCGCCGGATCAATACCGCCGCTTAGCGTACGGCCAGATGGAGGTATGACCAAGTTATAAGCACGAGCTAGACGTGTAATACTATCCATTAGAATAACGACATCCTTCTTGTGTTCCACAAGGCGAAGCGCACGTTCAAGCACAAGTTCGGCTACTTTAATATGATTTTCTGGCAGCTCATCGAACGTTGAGGCGATAACTTCACCTTTAACAGAGCGCTGCATATCGGTAACTTCCTCTGGACGCTCATCAATGAGCAGAACGAATAATTTAATATCGGGACGGTTTTCAGAAATACTGTGGGCAATTTCTTTGAGAAGCAGCGTCTTGCCTGTTTTCGGAGGGGCAACAATGAGTCCGCGTTGTCCGAGCCCAACAGGAGCGAGCAAATCCATCATGCGAGTAGAAAGCTTCGAAGAGGTGGTCTCAAGCACCAGCTTCTTTTCGGGATAAAGAGGGGTAAGCGCTGGGAAATGAAGTCTTTCTGATGCTGTTTCCGGGTTTTCACCATTTACAGCATTTACCTGCAAAAGCCCGAAATAACGTTCGTTCTCTTTTGGCGGGCGACATTTCCCGGATACGAGATCGCCGCTTCTAAGATCGAATCTCCGTATTTGGGAAGCTGAGATATAAATATCTTCCTTGCTCGGCAAGTAATTAATCGGCCGTAAAAATCCAAAGCCTTCGGACAAAATATCCAGCACGCCTTCCATGAACATTAAGCCGCTTTTTTCCGCTTGAGCACGCAATATAGCAAATATTAATTCCTTTTTCTTAAGAGTCCCGTAATACGGCACCTGAAATTGCTTGGCTAATTTGTATAGATCGGTCAATTTCATTTCTTCTAGATCAGCGATCTGAAGGTCTGTCATATTCTCACCACTTTATTCAATTTTCAATATAAGGTTGGATATCTAGTAAAATCATAGCACTGATTAACCATCATTGCCGAATTAGACGCCGTCTATTCCACAGCGTCCGCATCGCCATGTTTCTGAGATTATGCTTCCGTCTCCCGCCACACCTCGGCACCCAAACGGCACAGGTTTTCTACGAGATTATCATATCCGCGGTCGATATATTCCACGCCTGAAATTTCAGTAACGCCATCATCCACCGTTAGCGCAGCAACAACAAGCGCAGCGCCCGCTCGCAAGTCCGCGGCTTTCACTTTAGCGGCATTGAGCTGATTGCCCTCAACTACAGCCGATCGGCCTTCCACGCGAATATTCGCACCCATACGGGTAAGCTCGGGGACGTGCTTGAATCTCGTCCCATAAACATAATCGGTTAGAATACTAACCCCGCTTGCCTGGGTAAGCAAAGTCGTCATAGGAGATTGAAGATCCGTAGGAAAACCAGGATAGACGAGCGCTTTTACATCAATCGAAGAATACACCGGCGCGCCAATAATTCGGATGGATTCATCCATCTCAATGACTTGGACACCCATTTCCTCGAGCTTGGCTGTCATTGCTTCCAAGTGCTTTGGAATAACATTATCAATGAGGACATCGCCGCGCGTCGCGGCAGCTGCAATCATGTACGTACCGGCTTGAATGCGGTCTGGAATAATGGAATGGCGGCAACCGTGCAGCTGATCGACTCCTTCAATCCGAATCGTTTCAGTCCCGGCACCTTTAATTTTTGCGCCCATGGCATTAAGGAGGGTAGCTACATCTATAATTTCTGGCTCTTTTGCCGCGTTTTCGATAATGGTTAACCCTTTGGCCCGGGATGCCGCCAGCATAATGTTAATGGTTGCTCCGACGCTTGATACATCGAGATATATTTTCGCTCCGCGCAGCTCCTTAGCAGAGATACGAATCGAACCATGATCATTAGTAACCGTGGCGCCCAACGCTTCAAACCCTTTAATGTGTTGATCGATCGGTCTCGGTTCGAAGTTGCAGCCGCCAGGCATGCCTATCGTCGCTTCCCCGAAACGCCCAAGCATAGCACCCATTAGATAATAAGAGGCGCGCAATAGCTTTACTTTTCCGTTGGGCATAGGCTTAGAAACTAGCTCCGAGGGATCAATTCGCATCATGTCGCCATCACGCTTTACTTTAGCCCCAAGCTCTTGCAAAATTTCACTGTATACGGCTACGTCACTTATCATCGGCAAATTATCTAAAATGACTTCAGATTCTGCTAAAATCGCTGCGGGCACAAGCGCAACAGCGCTGTTTTTGGCTCCGCTAATTTGGACGGTTCCACGAAGCGGCCGTCCACCGCGTATCATCAATTTCTCCATCTAATTATAGTTCCTCCCGTAGATTGGAAGAGAATAAAGGAAAAACCGCCTATGCAAGCGAGTGTTGAGCCCACTTATCGTTTTGAGGCGGTTTGACTCCCTTGCTCCTGTTATTACGCTTGATTGTAGCTTCCGAACAAACGGATTTCCTTGCATAACAGCCATCGCCGCATGGCAATCGGCTGTTAAATATTTACGCAGACTCGGTGTATCACCTTATTCGCTATAGCTTCACGTATAAGGCCAGTACAAGCTGCTTGGTTTTCGGTGTTCACATGGGTTTGGCTTAAATCAGCTGCAATAGATTAAATAATAGCTTTATCAGAAAAAATGGAGCACGACTAGTACAGCCTGCTCTGACTTGTCATTCTGAGCCATTATAACATAATGCGCCTCCAAATAGTAAAGCTTGTTTCGCCGCTTCCAACAAATGCAAAAAACGACACCGTCTCCAAGCTAGCGACGATGCCGTTTGTAAGCTACACTAAGAACCTATTGCAAAACGACTTGGAGGGTTCCCGCCTCGCAGCTGCATATTGACTGCAATTCGCATCTCATCGATGTCGAAAGGCTTCGTAAAATGCATTAATGCGCCAAGGTCTGTCGCTTCTTTAATCATATCTAATTCACCATATGCGGTCATCATGATGACTTTAATGTTTCGGTCGATTGCCTTCACATGCTTCAAAATTTCGAGACCATCCATCCCAGGGATTTTCATGTCCAGCAGCACAAGGTCCGGAGCATCGTTTTTCACGATTTGCAGAGCCAGCTTGCCATTAGACGCCTGGAACGNGGTCCGGAGCATCGTTTTTCACGATTTGCAGAGCCAGCTTGCCATTAGACGCCTGGAACGTATTATAACCCTCACTGCTGAATACTTCCATGAGCAATACGCGAATACCGTTCTGATCATCAACGATCAACACTTTCTTCTTATCCAACTCCAAATCCCCCCGCGACTGAGCTTACCTACAAAAATGGCCAACTCTTCCATAATCGTTAATATATTCGCTAATGTGGGTATATAATCCTTCTCGCCTTGAGAAAAACTTATCAGGTGTTGTAATAGAATGTATCATTGATAGAAATCGCAACTATTTACTCCGAATATCCTAGCGCAGCTTGAACAAATCCACGGAACAATGGCTGAGGACGGTTCGGTCTGGAAGTGAATTCCGGGTGGAATTGAACAGCCAGGAACCAAGGGTGATCAGCCAGCTCCACCATTTCGACAAGGCGGCCATCCGGGGATGTGCCGGAAATGGAAAGACCTGCTGCCTCAACAGCTTCACGGTATTCATTATTAAATTCGTAGCGATGACGATGGCGCTCATAAACAAGCTCATCTCCATATTCCCGTGCAGCAAGCGTGTCCGACTTGAGCTTGCAAGGGTATAGGCCAAGACGCATCGTGCCGCCCATGTCCTCGATGTCCTTCTGATCCGGCAGCAGATCGATAACCGGATACGGGGTAGACGGATTAATTTCAGAGCTGTTTGCATTAGCAAGTCCCACTACATTGCGGGCATATTCAATGACGGCTACTTGCATACCCAAGCAGATGCCGAAGAATGGAATTTTATTCTCACGTGCATATTTAATTGCAGCAATCTTGCCTTCAATGCCACGATCGCCAAATCCGCCTGGTACAAGAATGCCATGAATGCCTTGCAGTTGCTCGTGCGCATTCGCATCCGTAAGCTCATCGGCGTGCAGCCAGCGAATCTTAACTTCCGAATCTGATGCAATACCTGCATGCTCAAGCGATTCTACGATACTGAGATAGGCATCATGCAAAGCTACATATTTGCCGACAATCGCGATTTCCGTCTTCTTATGAAGCGATTTTACGCGTTGAACAAGACTTTCCCACTCACGCATATCCGGCTGCTCGGTTTTCAGCTTCAAATGATTAACAACGATCTCATCAAGGCCTTCCTCACGAAGCATCAATGGCACTTCATACAGCGTCGATGCATCGCGGCATTCTACAACGGCATTGGCATCAATATCGCAGAACAAACCGATCTTGCGCTTCAAATCCTCGGCAAGCGGGTGCTCTGTACGGCATACGATGACGTTAGGCTGAATACCGATGCTGCGCAGCTCTTTAACGCTGTGCTGGGTAGGCTTCGTTTTCACTTCGCCTGCCGCTTTAATATAAGGAATAAGCGTAACATGGATATACATCACGTTGTCGCGGCCAATATCACTCTTAATTTGGCGGATAGCCTCGAGGAACGGCAAGCTTTCGATATCGCCGACCGTACCGCCGATTTCGGTGATAACCACATCAGATCCTGCTTCTTTGCCCGCGCGGAATACGCGGTCTTTAATTTCGTTTGTAATATGCGGGATAACCTGAACGGTTCCTCCCAAATAATCGCCGCGGCGTTCTTTCGTAATGACGTTGGAGTAAATTTTACCGGATGTCACGTTGTTGTTCTTCGACAGGTTAATATCGATGAAACGCTCGTAGTGACCCAAATCCAAATCCGTTTCCGCGCCATCATCGGTGACGAATACTTCTCCGTGCTGATATGGACTCATCGTTCCCGGGTCCACGTTGATATAAGGATCAAACTTTTGAATCGTTACTTTGAGGCCCCTGTTCTTCAGCAATCTACCGAGCGAGGCTGCTGTTATCCCTTTGCCCAAGGACGACACTACGCCGCCGGTTACAAATATATATTTGGTCACTGTGATGATACCCTCCAAGCTCTTATGGTTATTGTTTAGGTTTGCCCATTTACTCGATAAACATGGATGCGGATACGCTCCGCCATTCCATCCAGTTTGTGGAAACTCGTCCTACAGAGCCATTCCCTACAAACAAAAAAAGTGACACCCGTAGCAACGGGGCACTTTTCATTTTTTTGGCATATATAAAAATATAAGAAAGCATAAACTCAAGCGAGCCACACTTTGCTCATACTTCAACGCGAAACGAGTTTATGCTGCCAAATGACAGCGTCCGTCGCTTACGGTTGTATGCGTTATTTGTTAACCGAATCTTAAGCCCATGAGATAGTTTACTCTGCCCTTGTAGGACCTGTCAAGCGAAACTGACAGGATAAGTAAAAGTGAGCCTGAATCGGCTTAATCCCTATCTATCGCCAAGCATACTCACCCATATAATACAGGGCAGGAAAAGCTCTTCGCTCATCCTGCCCTGCTGCTTGTCGCTTATTATTTCTCGTTCTCGTCATCGTCCTCGAAATCTTCATCCTCGTCCGAGTCGTCATCGTCAGCTTCCAAATCGCCGTCGACCTCTTCCTCATCCAATTCTTCATCATCGATTCCGACTTCCTCATCGACTTCGGTTTCCTCTTCCGCTTCTTCGAAGTCCTCGCGGTCCTCGTCAAATACGTCGTAGTCCTCTTCCGCCTCTGCGTAAGTATCTTCTTCCTCGTCCGCGAATACATCGTCATCCTCGAGATCATCGTCATCGTTAATGATGCGCGTACGCTTAGCGTTGCCTACAGGATCTTCCGAACGCTCAACCGGGTACCAACGCTTCAGTCCCCACATATTGCTGCCTACGCAAGCAAATCGACCGTCAATATTGATTTCCGTGTATACCTGAGCAATAAACTGGTTGATTCCGTCTGCGGAAAGACCGCGTATTTTAGCGATCTCCATCATAAGATCGCGATAGTAGTAAGGGGTATTAGCCGCTTTCAGCACTTCAAAGGCCAAATCGACCATAGGCATTTCCTTCATACGTTCAGGATCCAGCTTTAACGTAAAATTGCTGCTGCTCATATGGACACATCCTCTCTTGCCATTCAAATTTATGTACTCGTTCATTACCTTCAACATGCCAGGAATGTGTATGCTTTCCTCTTATACACCGCTCGCATATCATTGCGCAACGAGCGGGTGCTGCCAGAGGATGGCACCGTCGTATACGCTAGTCAAAGTATAGTAAAACCTATTTCCCCCAAAAAAGCAAGCGGCCCTTGCGCCAACGGGTACAGCTTGGACTTAAATGCAAAAAGCGAAAGGATAGACCTTCCGCTCCGACTGTATCCATCCGACCATGACACGAGGTATCGTATCTTGGGCGTAAGAGCCCCTGAGAACTCTTTGTTCATCGTATGTACCCCGATGATTTTTGACACGGTTTGTTGCCCAATTATACGAAAAAAGGCAAGTGGCTCATGCGCCGAAGAGCATTTCCTCATACAATAGTTCAGCACGGTCCGTCGGGAGGGGAAGCCAAGTTTGGACACCGCCGCTTTTATCCGCTTGCTGCAGGATACGATGGCTTGCACGGACGCCACGACTGTAAAACGTATCATTCGTTTTCGGCGTGCGAGCGACTACCGATATTTTCTACAGCAATTGTCTCAAGTCGCTTCGTCGTCATCGCCTCAAAAAAGCATCAGACAAATGCCCAGTATTCGCGGTATTTCTTGTAGATTGCCAGCCGAAGAAACGCTTGAGCGATTCTCGGGACGCGTATGGATTGAGAAGGATTGCAAAATCAGCGTTCATTCCTCTGCACAAAAGTCGATTATTGTAGATAAAGGAATTCCCTGGGGTGTCAATCAAATAAAAGCCCCCCAGGCATGGAGCACGACAACGGGCCACCGCATAAAGGTTGGCGTCATCGATACAGGAGCTGATTTCAGTCATCCTGATCTCCGTCATTCCCTCTCTAGGGGCATCAACCTGCTGAACCGAAGCATGCTTCCTCACGATGACAATGGTCACGGTACGCATATTGCCGGCACGATCGCTGCGGCCAACCAGCTGCAGGGGATGATCGGTGTAGCTCCGCGCGCGCTGATCTCGCCGGTCAAGGCCTTCGACCACAATGGGAGCGCCTTCGTATCCGACATTATTCTCGGTATTGAATGGTGCATCCGCAATCGCATGAATGTCATTAATATGAGCTTCGGCATGAAGACCAGAAGCAAAGCGCTGCTCGGCGCTGTAATCAATGCGCATAACGCAGGCATCATTATCGTTGCCTCCTCCGGCAATGACGGAAAAAGGCGCACGGTTGACTATCCCGCCCGCTATCCCCAGACCATCGCTGTAGGAGCTACAAACAAGCTGCGCCGCGTTGCTCCATTCAGTAACCGCGGGGCCTATATTGATGTATATGCCCCAGGAGACAAAATTGTATCGGCATGGCTGCGCGGCAAATACAACGAAATGAGCGGCACTTCGATGGCCACCTCGCACGTCAGCGGTGCTATTGCCTTGCTGCTTGCCCACAAGCCGGGGCTTACCCCAACTGAAATCAAGACCATTATAAAACGCTCCGTACAGCCCCTAAGGGGCAGCAAAGCCCGCCGAACGATCGGCGAGCTTGATGTGATGCGTATGATGCAAGCCGTGGATAAAGCATGAATCCACGGCTTGTCTTTGTGCGGCAGGTTCTACATACGCTCGGGAGCGGATACGCCAACCAAACGCAGTACATTGGCAATAGAGAGGCGAACCGCTCCAAGCAATGCCAGACGTGCCTGCGACTGCTCAGCATCGTCAGTAATGACGCGCTCTGCCCGATAGTAGCTGTGGAACTGCGAAGCCAGCTCGTAAACATACCGAATCAGGCGATGCGGCGCGTATTGGGCAGCTGCCTCCGAAATCTCCTGTGGAAGCTCTCCAATTTTGCGAAGCAGATCATACTCCCCTTCGGCAGTCAGCTTGCTGAAATTAATGCTGTCCACAGACTTAAGCGCGATACCTTGCTCCTCAGCCTGCCTGAATATGCTGCAAATGCGCGCGTGCGCATATTGTACATAAAAGACCGGATTTTCATTAGAGGTTGAAATGGCAAGGTCCATATCAAAGTCAAGATGCGAATCCATGCTCCGCATAGAGAAGAAATAACGAATGGCATCGATGCCGACCTCATCCATCAAATCCTGCATCGTTACCGCTTTGCCCGTACGTTTGGACATTTTCATTTTCTCGCCATTCTGGAACAGGCTTACCATCTGGGCGATCAGTACGGTTAGTTTCTTCGGATCGTTGCCAAGCGCCTCCATAGCTGCTTTCACACGCGGAATATAGCCATGGTGATCGGCTCCCCAAATATTGATCATTTGATCAAAGCCACGGCCGTATTTGTCACGGTGATAGGCGATATCCGGCGTCAAATAAGTGTACGAGCCGTCATTTTTCACGAGAACGCGGTTTTTGTCGTCGCCAAAGGTCATGGTTGACAGCCAGGTCGCCCCTTCTTCTTCATACACATGCCCAGTTGCTTTGAGTGCCGCAAGGCCTTGCTCGACTAACCCGCTCTCATATAGAGATGTTTCACTGTACCATACGTCGAAACCTACGCGGAACCGTCCCAGATCACGCTTGATCTTGTCAAGCTCCCGCTCTAGGCCGAACTGGCGGAAGAACGTAAAGCGTTCCTGATCAGGAAGCTCAAGCAGCTTGTCTCCCTCTTGCTCCACGAGCAGCTTGGCGAAACCGATGATGTCCTCGCCGTAATAACCATCCTCGGGCATTTCCGCGGTTTGTCCTAGCGCTTGCCGGTAGCGAGCTTCAATGGAGACAGCGAGGTTCTCGACCTGTTTTCCCGCATCGTTAATATAGTATTCCCGAGTAACCTCATAGCCGGCGTAATCGAGCACATTGCACAATGCATCGCCAACGGCCGCGCCGCGCGCGTGGCCAAGATGCAGGCTGCCTGTTGGGTTTGCGCTGACAAACTCTACTTGGACGCTTTTGCCGCGGCCATCCTCGGTGCGTCCGTAGTTTTCTCCCGCCGCAAGCGCAGCCCCTACAACCGGATAGAGGTAGCTGTTGTCCATGCGGAAGTTGATAAAGCCTGGACCGGCAATCTCAGCGGCTTGAATGGATGCTTTCTCTTTATCCAAATGAGCGATAATCGCTTCCGCGATCTGGCGCGGGTTTTTCTTAGCCAGCTTCGTCAGCTGCATGGCCGCATTTGTCGCCAAATCGCCATGCGATTTGTCCTTTGGCACCTCCAGCACGAATGCGGGCAGCTCCTCCCGCTCCGCAAGTCCCGCCGCTACTGCCGCATCGGCGATCGCCGCCTTGACCTGCTCATACATGTTTTCCAATACATTTGCACTCATGAAATTAGTTCCTCCTGTATATGGAGCCGTATATGAAAACGGCCCGACATTTGTTCGCCTACGTGAAGCTCGTATTTCCATTCTAATGTAAAAGGCAGCTGTGTGGGCAGCAATTCAGCCTCCGTGCTTCCGCCCTTGCCGTCTGGCACCTGCATGGAGAGCATATTCGTGTCCGTCTCAAGCTCAAATGAAGTCATACTCGAGTGATAACGGCCTGTCCGTCGCAGTCCCTGCACGAACAACTGCTCCGATTCGATGACGCCGCGACGCACAATAGACAGCTCGCCAATCCGGTATTTGAGCAGCGTACGCACTTCGCCGGCACTCGGATCTCCTTCGACAGCGGGTTCACTGTAACGAATAAAAATCGATTTTTCCTTACGGAACCATTCGCCCTCGTAGGTGTGAAGGTGCGAGCTTCCATCCTGCACGCTCTCTAATGTAATTCGCACTTTCCTGCTATCGCTCATGATCTTTCTCCTGTTATCAGACTAATCTTATGTAACTACTATATACAGGAAGCTTCTTAATTTCAACGCTAGAGCATGGTTAAGTTGTGGCATATGGCACAATTACGCTCCATGCGCTTACGCGATCCTCAAGCGTCCGCATGCGGGGGGTTGGGATCGGGCTGGAGGAAGGAAGCTTAAGCAGGGCAATATCTTTAAAGCTTTCATGCCCACGGTAAAACTTATGAAAGGTATCATAGGCTTTACTCCCATTAAAAGCAAAACAGCGCAGCGACGGGTAATTGGCGACAAGTTCCGGCAGCTTTTGCGGCACTTCCGCCTTTATATTCACATCAAGGCTGCCCTCCCGCTCGCAGGATTCGATGACGTCCCATAACGCCAGATGGTGCTCCTTCAAGAAAACAAGCCGGTTTTCATACACCGGGTCCATCTCGGAATCGTTAAACAAACGATAGATAATCTTCCACATAAAATTTTGCGGGTGGCCATAAAATTGTTTGTGCTCCAGCGACTTTACGCTCGGTGCCGTTCCTAATATGAGCACGCGCGCATGCTCGTCTATCACTGGCGGAAATGAATAGATGCGCATGTGATCATCCCCTTGGCTCTTTTCTGCTGAAGATCGTTATCCTTTCATTTTAGCCTAATTTGTATGCTGGCATCCACCTCATCCGGCTTGGCGGGTTCAGAAGAAACCGTCATTAACGCAAAAAAGAGCTTCGTCCCAAGCGGAATGTTTACCGCAAGGGGCGAAGCCTTATTTTGATCAAATCAATCCTATTTTAAAAATCCGAGCAGCATTTCACGAATGACTTTAGCTGCCACGATCTGCGTTTGCTCCGTTGGATCATAAGCTGGCGCGACCTCAACGAGGTCAAAGCCCACGATATTCACGCCGGAACGGGCGATTGCATGAACCGATTCGATCAACTCTTTCGACGTAATGCCACCCGCTTCGGCCGTGCCTGTGCCAGGCGCCGCAGAAGGATCCAGCACATCGATATCGATCGTCAGGTAAACCGGACGTCCTTCAAGCTCTGGAAGCACCTTCTTAAGCGGCTCCAAAACCTCGAACGGATGGAAGTTAATATTCTCGCGTGCATACTGCCATTCCTCACGGGAGCCTGAACGGATACCAAACTGGTAAATGTTCTGACCGCCCATTAGGCCTGCTGCTTTGCGAAGCGGCGTAGAGTGCGACAATGGCTCGCCTTCATACGATTCGCGCAGATCCGCGTGAGCATCGAAGTGGATGATCGCAAGATCAGGATATTTTTTGTATACCTCTTGGAAAATCGGCCATGAAACGAGATGCTCGCCGCCGAGTCCAACAGGGATTTTGCCATCGTCTAGCACGCCGCGCACGAATTCACCGATAATTTCAAGGCTGCGAGCCGCGTTTCCGAAAGGAAGCAGCAAATCGCCGGCATCGAAATATTCAATATCCTCCAGGCTGCGGTCTAGGTAAGGGCTGTACTCTTCAAGTCCAATGGACACTTCGCGGATGCGCGGAGGGCCAAAACGCGAGCCCGGACGGAAGCTGACCGTGAAATCCATCGGCATACCGTAAATAACCGCTTTGGAAGCTTCATAGTTTTCCGAGCTCAAAATGAAGACATTGCCGGAATATTTTTGATCCAATTTCATGAGGGCTTGTCCTCTCCTTCTATATCGTAGCCGCTAATTACTTAATGAGGTCTTCAACAAATTTAGGCAGCACGAAGGCTGCTTTGTGAAGGCGCGGCGTGTAGTATTTCGTATCGATTTCCGGAATTGCCGTCTCGTCAACAGCCGTCGGATCGTATTTTTTGCTGCCCATTGTGAATGTCCACAGACCGCTTGGGTAAGTCGGGATGTTAGCGCCATAAACGCGAACGATCGGGAATACTTCTTTTACGTCTTTGTTTACGCTTTGAATCAGGTCAGCCTTGAACCAAGGGTTGTCCGTTTGCGCAACGAAAATGCCGTCTTCCTTCAAGGATTCGTAGATGCCTTGGTAGAAGCCTTTCGTAAACAGGTTGGCAGCAGGGCCTACGGGCTCCGTAGAATCAACCATGATCACGTCGTACGTATTTTTATGGTCATGAATATGCATAAAGCCGTCGTTCACAAGCACTTCAACGCGCGGGTTGTCGAGCTCGCCAGCGATGGATGGCAAGTATTTTTTGGAGTACTCAATCACTTTACCGTCGATGTCGACCAAAACAGCCTTCTTCACCTTCGGGTGCTTCATTACTTCACGAATGACGCCGCCGTCTCCGCCGCCAACTACAAGCACGTACTCCGGATTCGGATGCGTGAAAAGAACAGGATGCGCAACCATCTCGTGGTATACGAACTCATCCTTAACTGTAGTCATAACCATGCCGTCAAGCACGAGCATCGTTCCGAACTCTTCCGTTTCGATCATATCCAACTGTTGAAAATCCGTTTGTTCATTTACGTAAGTTTTCGTAATCTTCGCCGTAATGCCGAAGCTCTCTGTTTGTTTTTCCGTATACCACAATTCCATGTCGTAAAATCCCTTCTTTCCTTCAATCGTTCAACCTGTATTATATGCAAATTATCCAATCACTACAAGTACTCTATACAAGCCGTAATATTAAGGATTTTTAAATATTTCATTGTATAAGCTCCTTAGCCCAACGTGATTTTCCGCACTGTATTCCAATCCCCCTCCAAGCTGAAAGTCCAGGTACCCTGTTATGAACATGCGGCCACAAGGCAAAAGAACGTTCCCCGGTTAACAAGAGGAACGTTCCATTTGCTTCTTATGGTCAGCTCAATCGTCGTGTCTGCTTCCGCTATTGTAAACCGGACAGCTTCAGGCGCGAGTACACCGATGGATTGATTTGAACGTCGGCGGCGCTTAACTGCTCTGTCAGCCATGACTCATACGAAGCGTGAGTAAGCGGGTGACTGGATGCCGCTCCGTTAGCATCGGCAGCGTCCTCCAGATGTGCTTTGAGTTCAATCACCATGTTCGCCAGCGTATAGGCATAGTAGACTTTCTCGCTGTACTGCTTAGGCCCATAAATGGTTTGACCCTTAGCTAAGCGGCTCTTACGCTGGCTATTCTCCTTCTCCATCCCAGCCAGGAACGCTTGATAACTGATATCCTCGATAATACCGGCATTTCTCGCAGCTATTTGCTGCACCTTAATTTCGGCCAATCGGTCAAGCGCAAGCTTCCGTAAGGCCTCGATCGGCATATGCCCGTTCTGAGCCTCGTACCAGAAAGAATCCGAGCTGACATCCCCCGAAGACGGCTCCCATTCAGCTGCGACAACACTTCGCAGCTCAAGCATGCGGGGCATCCATTCCCCAATAGTTATCGGCTCGTTATTGATCCATGCGACAACGTCATCAGATGCTTCCGACGGTTGCTCCGTATCAGCTTCTGCATTCATCCCTGCCGGCGCAGCAGAACAAGCGGTAAACAGCAGCGGCAAGATCAACAACAGGAGGGATATGGGCAACAATAATGCCCGAATGCCTACCTTCAATTCCATTTCCCCTATCCCTCCTTTTTACCCTAATCTGCTTAAAATTCGCTTAATGGAAAACTTGCACATTATCGTACGATGCCGGGGTCGAGTGGCTGCGCAGCCCAATCTTTCCGGTTTGCAGCTCCGCAGGATTCCCGGCCCAGGTGAGCATGGACGTTCCATTCACGTAGCCCGTTATATTCCCGCCGCTTATCGCAGCCTTAAGCCGAATAAACTGTCCTGCGCTGATGGGCGAGGACACGCTCGTAAGCAATTGAAGTGTACCCGCTGTCTTCTTATAGAGGTCAACGGTATCGCTCGTGTCGTTCAAACGAAGCATATAGAAGTTGTTCGCATCTTGATAGCGGAACAGAATGCCTGCATTGCCTCCATTGGAATTGATTTTGATGTCAGCTTCCACGCTGTAATCACTCCAAGATCCATCGCCTGCATAAGCGATAAACTCTCCTGACAATGAATTCTGCACATAGGAGAACGTCCCGTCATTCTGCACGGCCCAGCTGCCGCCGATAGTCGTCCAGCCGTTCGCGTTTCCATCTTCAAAGTTATCCGTGAACAGCGTGATGGGAACCGTTACCGCTCCCGTGTATTCATGCACACCGATGTCTGGGACGCCGTTGTACAATGGATTGCCGAAGAAGTCACTCCCACCGTTGCTCGTGATGGTTAGGCCTTTGTTGATGGCAGGAGACGCCGAGGTCAGCTTGTAAGCATCCGCGGTTGCGATGCCGGTTGCTGCCCCTCCGTTTACGAAGAGCGGGTTGCCGATCACTTTATTCGCATCATTGGCAGTGCCGGTATTGGCTCCGTAGAACAAATTGTTATTATATTGAACACGGGGGCTGACTGTATAATTACCACTGCCCATATTATAGAAGATGTTATTGCTGTAATAAACCATGCCCGTATTGCTGCCCTCGGTCAAATGGTTGTATGTCCCGTTGGTCCGATAGATGACGTTGTTGTATACGTATAGGTTCCCCCCGTTGTTAATCACATCAAAGGTCCCAAACCTATCTCCGTCGTTCTGGCTAATGTTATAACGAAACACATTGCCATCTGTATTATTCATAACAAGCAGCGCGCCGCCTTCATTGTGATGGCTGAAATTATATTGGTAAATGCTGTTGTACACATCGATATCGAAGTCCCATGCTTGCCCATCTCCGTTGATAACTTTAGTATTGAAGGCTTCATTGTTCTGGAATACAGCCCCCGTCGTCGCATAAGCCCACTGCGCGGCCACAACATAGATCGGATCCAAATAGTTGACGATAGTCGTATTGACGTCGCAGCTTACTCCGATCTCGTTCGTCGTATTGTATTCAATTAAAGGAGAAATCGCGGCACGTACAAGAATGCCATCCCGATGAATACGCTCCACATAATTGTCGCGGATGACTACATTTGTAAAGGCGTTGAACTTGTGCGTCCAAGAAGCATTCGCAAAGGCATCTGTCATAATCTGAATGCCCGTATCCGCCACGTTAATCACGGTGTTATTCTCAATAAGCACATCGTCCCAAGTGCTCTCCGCCATCCAATTGCTTCCCCGCGCATAGAAATTGATGCCGCCGGTTCTTCGGTTTGTGCCAAAAACATCATGAATATCGTTGTTGCGAATATAAATATGGCGGAACGCTCCCGCTCCGGCGCCTTCACCGAGCACCAAAATGCCGCTTCGTTTGCGGTCTGTCGCATGCTGTCCACTCGTAATTTCTAAATTGTTGACCTCCCAGTACGAGACGTTTTTGAGCCTGACGCCAAAACCGTCTCCCTCTACCTCCGTGTCCCCAAAGTTGATTAGCGGCTTAGGACCCGAACCGTAGCTATCAACCACAATGGGGCTGCCGCTCGTCCCTGAGCCTTGCAGATCCAAATACTGATTGTTCCAAATGGAACCTGCCTTTAGCAGGATCCGGTCTCCTGGACTAAACACGGCATTGTTCACCTTCGGCAGCGTACGCCAGGCGGTTGAGCTGCTTGTTCCTGCGTTGGCATCATTCCCTGCGGCGGCATCTACATAATAAGTCGTTCCTGCGGCCTGCACCGATGGCGTACGGATAGGACTCTCTGGCGCTACGAATACAATGGCAGAAACCAGAATCATTAACGAGACTTTAAATAAGAGCGCTTTCATAAATACTCCTCCTAAAAATAATATTTAATTGGCCAACTAAAGAGATTCACCCCGATAACAGGATGCCTTAGCGGCACCCCTTGATTTCTCTTATTGACCCTTGTATTCGCTAGGGCTTTTGCCGCTGTACTTTTTGAAAACCTTGGAGAAGTACGCACGATCCGAAAACCCGATGGTATAAGCAACGTTCTCAACCGTCTCATGCTCTTGCTTCAGCATGGCAATCGCAAGATTGATCTTATATTGGTTAACGTAGTCTGTGAAATTCACACCTGCCAGCCGTTTGAAGAACCGCGAGAAGTAGCTTGCATTCAGGTGCAAATGTGCCGCCATATCTAAGGAGGTGACCATTCGGTCAGCATTGGCCTCTAAATACGAATCGATGGCTTGCAAGCGGACATCCTTCTCGCTTCCTGTCGGAGCCCCATTAAACTGCTGCCCAAGCAGATTTCGCAGCTCCCGCTTCGTCAACCGAGCAGCCTCGTCTGCGGTAAAGGCATGACCCAGGAGCATATAGAAGCCGTCCTCCACTTCGGTATTCGTCTCGTAAGCGGATTGACGTACCAGGTCTGCCATTCTCTCCTTCATTGAACGCGGTGACAGCTGTTCAGTTGCCGCCTGCTGGGTTAAACCGTTGATCGCAAGATCGAATAAGGACATGTTGCCTTCGGAGAAGCCCAGCGCCAACAGCGAGCGCTCCTTGTCTCCTCTTCCATCGAAAGACTGCCGGAAGCTGACCTGCCGCTCCGGTGCTGCGACAACGGCGTCCGATACGTAAAAGATACTATCGCAGCGGCTCATTAAGGAATGATAGGAAGCGCTAATCTGATGAAACGAAAAGGCGTCTTTGCTGTATATGCCGTACAGCTCCACCTTTAAATATTGATGGACCTTATCCCCAACCGAAGCAAGGTAGGCCTGAAGTGAGTCTTCTATTCCAACTGAACCGTGAATGTTTGAAATGATATAGAGATTCGATTGACCGCTAGGCAGCACCGTTATTGCCGTGCCTGCAGATAGCTCGGCAGCAATATTGGCGACGCCGAAATGAATAAGCGGCAGATCCTGATTCCGATAGCGTCCCAGGGCACTCGCTGCGTCGATATGCAGTACGGCGTGCTGGAAATACGGAAGCTTCCAGGATATCCCAATACGTTCCCCGAACAACAGCAGCTCCTTCTCACTGCTGCCGGAAAGCAGCTGCTTAAGAAAGCTTTGCTTCAACGCTTCCTTATGCCGCATCATATCCTGCTGAAGCGTGTACCGATCCAACAGTTCGCGACGGCTTCTAATCCGGCGCATCGCTTTGTCAAGACTGGTCGCCAGCTGTTTGGCCGACAGCTCATCCTTGATAATATAATCGTCAGCATCCAGTTGAAAGGCTCGCTTCGAATATTGGAAATCCTCATAACAGGTCAGAAATAGCAAGCGCACCTCGGGATTCACCACTCGGAAGGCTTCGGCCAGTTCGAGACCATCCATGCCTGGCATGCCAATATCGGTCACGACGATGTCGGGCTCGGTAAGCCTGAACTGCTCCAACGCTTGCTCACTCGCAGATGCCGAGGCAACGAGCGCCAAACCCAGATTCGACTCGGCCAGCAGCCGCCCGACATATTCCAACATCGGGACGTCATCGTCAATTAGCATGATCTTCATCATGGCGCTCTGCCTCCTTTCTGCTTTGCATAGGAATCTGCAAGATAAAGCCCATGCCCCCGCCTTCGCCTTTGGCAGCCGTCAAGCGTGCACGATGGCCGTAAAGCACACGCAATCGCCGTGCAGTGTTAACAAGCCCTACGCTTTTCTCTTGCGCGGGCATGTTGGATTCCGCATCCAGCAGCCGTTGATTTAGGCTCATTATCGCTTCTTCCGTCATCCCTCGCCCATTATCACAAATCTCAATTTCCGCCATGCGACCTACTATGCGGGCTGATAACGTGATGACCGGCCATTCGGGACGAGCCGAGAACCCATGTATGATGGCATTCTCCACAATCGGCTGCAATAATAGCCGCGGCAGAGAAAGGGATGACAAGCCTTCATTCAGCGTAACAACAAAGCGAATATCGAGCCGGTTGCGAATCTGCATCACCTGGATGTAGCTATCCAATATTTTGACTTCCTCGTCAAGCTCTAGCGGAGCATCCACTCTTACGTAAGCGCGCAACAGCTTCATTAAGGAATCAATCATTCCGCCATGGGCATCGTCGCCAGCCATGAGAAGGTTGACCTTGATCGAATTAAGCGTATTGAGTAAAAAGTGAGGTCGTATCTGTGCCGCCAGCGCTTGCAGCTCCAGCAGTCGTTTTTCCTCTTGTTCGTTCTCCACATGTCGAAGCAGTTGATCCATCTCATCGAGGATCTGATTAAAGGCTGCGGACAGTACAGCTACTTCATCCTTTCCCTTTACGGGGATGCGTACAGCCCGGTTGCCTCCGACATACTGCTTGACGTTTGACCGCAGCAGACTGATTGGCTTATTAATCTGCCTGGCCCAGAGCATGGACAGAATCAGGAAAAACAGAAAGAACAAGCCGACGAGCGAAGTGGAGACGAAGAATTCCCGATTGATCTGCCCAACCACAGAGCGCTGCGGCATGTGGCTCTCCAGCTTCCAGCCGACTCTCTGGATGACCGTTTCGCTCTTCAGCATGCTGCCTGACGATACCGATTTGCTGCCCTCATGCCTTGCAATCCGTATGCCCGCGCGATCGGACAGCGTAATGGAGACTGCCGGATTGCCCGTATCCAACAGACTGCGGAAATAATCGGCGGGGATACCAATGAACAAAGTAGCCAGCCGCTCCCGGTCAAGCGGATCCACGATGAAACGTGCCGCATAATACGTATCTGGCAAGGCCCCAGCCTCACCATCTGCGAACCAATGTAGCTCAGTTGTTTCCTTCGTATCCAGCTTGCCGAGTTCTTTCTGAAGCCGGTCTGGCAGCACAGCAAACACAGGCCTGCCTTGGTTGGAAATAATGACACGGTCATGGCTATTAATAATAAGAATCTCAAGATTGAGGTCGAGCGACTGGATAGAGAGGATGCTCGCCATCTCCTTCAGCTTCGCTTGATGAACATAGGTCTCGTAATTCGCAAAGCTCTCCACATCCTTCAATCCGCGCAACCGTTCGAGCACATCGGAATCGTAGGGTTGAGAGAAAAAGACCGACGCAAAGGAAATGCCGTCGATCGTTTTCTCCATTTGATGGGCAATGACGTTCAGTGTCTCTTGGTTAGAGAGGGTAATCTTGTCGCTTACATTGCGGCCTACAGAAGAGTAGGACCAGAACGTAACCGCGATGAATGGCAGCAAGATAAAGATAATGAAGGAGAACTGCAGTCTGCGATAGAAAGAAAATCGACTCATCCAATCCAAGCTGACATCCATCCTCACGCTGATTTTTAGTTACGTTCTATTATATCTTATCGCTGCCACTGCCCGGCCATCTTTTATTTTTGGTTCGCCTGAACGACCTTCTCAACTTCAGCAGTCATTTCCTTCTGGACATCCTCGAAGCTGCGTTCATCCAGCATGAAGCTGGCGAAGCCGTTTTCGACGATTTTCTTAAGCTCACTTCCATAAGGAACACTGAAGCTATCAGGCATTTTGTTGCGAGGATCGAACAACGTCTTCGCTAGAGAGTCAATATCGATCAGATCCTTGTTTTCGCTAAAGAATGTATTAAGCAGTGCGGTACCGTCCACATTCTTGATGTTTGGTATTTCCTGCGTAAATTTGTATGACTCCATCGTCATCCAACGCATAAAATCAAAGGCTGCATCCTTGTTTTCCGACTTGGCGCCCATGGCAAGACCGCCGCTGGATATATTCGTCATGCCCACATCCTTGGCATCCACCGAACGCGGCAG
Source organism: Paenibacillus paridis (assembly GCF_006345825.1). GTDB lineage: Bacteria > Bacillota > Bacilli > Paenibacillales > Paenibacillaceae > Pristimantibacillus > Pristimantibacillus paridis. The sequence continues at coordinate 72,792 of NZ_VCIX01000053.1, read as the reverse complement.
CGGTGCGTAGACCATTTGGAAGCTATGAGGGAATTTCTCCAAATTCAGACCAGCCCGAACGGCGTAACTCGGGACAGCCAGCATGCTTGCGTTACCGGCAAAAAATTGCTGAAGCACATGATAATTAGCGGCCAATACGTCGGCATAAGGTTCAACGCTCTTGTCTTCCTTCTCCATCGCACGGCGCAGATTAAAGAAGTAATTGAAAGAAGGGTCATCAAAAATCGGCTTAAGATCGTCGCCGAGCTGCGGATTGGAGCGCTCGGTATACGCTACGATATTCGGATATTCACCCCACGTGTGGAAATAGGTTCCGTAGTGGTCCTTCGTGGTCAGCTTCTTGGCATAAGTACGGAAGTCATCCCAAGTCCAGCCCATCTCAGGCAGCTCCAGCCCCGCTTCTTCAAGATGCTCGCGGTTGAAGACCGTGAACCACTGCGTAACGCTGTTCATCAAACCGTAAGTCTTCTTATCCATTTTGAGTACTTTAAAGTACTCATCTTCCGCTTTAATGCCTTCCGCCTCTAAATAGCTGTCAAGCGGTTCTACCACACCGCGCGACGCGCGTTCCATAAGCGTCTCCTCGTTGCCTGTCATAAAGACATCTACGACTTCGCCGCCCGCGATCAGCACGTCAAGCTTGCTCAGAAATTCTACGCTGTCGCTGTTCTGTACGAGCGACACGTATTCAACCTCCACCTTGTCTTGCGATTTGTTGTACTCCTGAACCGCTTGGTAGGTTGGTTCCTCCGGTTTGTTGGCCTTAAAGGTATAAAACTTAATCTTGGACTTCGCTGACGGCTCCGCCTTCTCAGTCGCCGTTGTTGACGTGCCCGGAGCTGCGGATGGGCTGGCAGGCTGTTCAGTGCCGTTATTTCCTCCGCATGCGGCAAGCGGTACGATAATCATCAGACTGATAAGCAAGGCTAATGCTCTCTTCAAGTTGAATCCCCCTATTTAGATGATCACTGCAGGCTCATTATATAATGGCTAGAATTGAAATACCGTGTATCGTGTTGCGGTTAAGGCGTGGATATTTTTGACTTCATGCATGAGCCTCCCAGGCAAACTGTCGCACAACAGAGAGCGACCTTTATCCACCCCTCGTCAGCCCTTGACGCCACCGATGGCAATTCCATTAATGACCTTTTTCTGCAGCAGCAGAAACAGTATCAGCAGAGGAACAATCGCCGATAAGGATGCCATCATCATGACCGATATGCGGGTGCCAAACTCCTCCTTGAAGAATTGCATCCCTAGCGGAATCGTGAATAGGTTATTCGAATAGAGGAAAATAAGCGGACCCTGATAGTCGTTCCATGTCCAGATAAACTTGATAATGCCCACGGTCGCCAGAATAGGCTGACTTAGCGGTAACACGACACTCCAGAAGACACGAATGAATCCAGCGCCGTCTAGTTCAGCGGCCTCGAGCATATCGCTATGGATGCCAAGCATGAACTGACGCAGCAGAAACGTAAAGTAGCTGGAGAACAGCCCGAGCAAAATAAGTGAGGTATGTGTGTCGTACAGCCCCATCTCTTTAATCATAATATAGCGCGGAACGAGGGTGGCCTGCTCGGGAATCATCATAAAGGCCATCATCAAGCTAAAAATCAAGCCTTTTCCTTTAAAATTCAGCTTGGCGAGCGCATAGCCTGCCATCGAGCAGACCAGAATCGTGCCGATTGTAGACAGAATACTGATCTTCAATGAATTCAAATAAAACAGGCTGAAAGACACATCTCCCATCCAGACCGCCTTGAAGTTCTGGATAAAGTTCCATTGTTCCGGAATCCATTGGATCGGAAACGTCCAGACGTCGAGTTCCGTCTTGGAGGCAGCTGACAGCATCCAGAACAGCGGCAATAGAAAAAATAGGGAGAGCGCTGCAAAGAGCAGCGTTAACAGCAGGTTGCTTACTTGTACTTTTTTCATCACAGCGGGCCTCCATTAAGTCTCAATAGGTCAAGCATGAACCTTCTTGCTTTGCGACATCCAAGTGATCGAAGTGACGAGGAGAATGAGCAGGAACAGCATCCAAGACATCGCTGAAGCATAACCCATTCTGAAATTCTTAAAGCCTTCCTCGTAAATTTGATACACGATGACCGTACTGGAATGAACGGGACCGCCATTGGTTAGGAACTTAATCATGTCGAACACCTTAAAGGAAGAGATTGTGCTTGTTATCGCTAAGAAGAAGGTTGTTGGCGCCAGCAGCGGCAGGGTGATCAGTCTGAACTGCTGGGTGCCGTTCGCTCCGTCGATTCTCGCGGCCTCGTACAGCTCATCCGGAATATTCGTCATGCCTGCCAAGAAGATAATGATCTGATACCCCATTAGCTGCCAAATATAGATAATCATGATCGCAATCAGCGAGAAGCTTGTATCGACAAGCCAGCGAGGGGGATCGGACAGGCCAAGTTGTATAAGAAACTGGTTCAGCGGTCCTTTCGACGGGTGATAAAGTGCCGACCAGACGGCTGCGACCGCAACTGTGGAACAAATATAAGGCACGAAAAAAGCCACTTTAAAATAACTCTTCGCATATAGCTTCTTATGAATCAGCCCCGCCATAATAACGCCCAGCAGCATCGTTATCGGCACTGTACCCAGCGCGAACAGCAAATTATTTTTCAGGGCGCGAAGAAATAAATTGTCTCGAAACAACTCTATAAAATTATCTAACCCAATATAGTTAATGGCAGACAGACCGCCGATGAGATTCCATTCGGTCAGGCTCAGAAACAGGCTGAATCCAAGTGGAAACACCGCCAGCAGCAGCATGCCGAGCGCCTCGGGGGCAATGAAAAGCCAGCCGGCAAGCGTCTCGCGGCGCTTGCGATTCCAATAGGTTCTTGGGGGTACGGATGCCGCTTTCCGAAGTTCGGCTTGTTCGTTTATCATGGGGCACTCCCTTCCTATCGTTAATTACAAGCAAAAGCAATCGTGGTAGCATTTCGAAACAGCGCTTGTTTCTGTTTAAGCTATAGTAAATGGAGTTGTCTCAGCCGGAAATTTAGGCAAATAAGCACCTTCTTCGCGCAAGCGGTCTCTCAGAACATGTACGTCAACCGCATGAACGTCCCCTTGATTGCCCGAGGCCGCCATAGCTGCTGCGAGTCCAGCTGCCTCGCCCATCGCTAGGCATACCGGCATGACACGCACACTGCCGAGCACCTTGCGCTCGCATGAGATCGAACGGCCGGCTACGAGTACGTTGCGCAGACCGCGTGGCGTAAGACAACGGTAAGGAATGCCGTGCGATTCGCCTGGACCGTACAATTCAATGCTAGGCGTATTGCCGCTCTTCTGTTCTTTCTCCGTTCCGTGCACGTCGATGAAATAACTATTGCGGCAAATCTCATCCTCGAAGCTTCTGCGCTCGACGTAATCCTCTACCGTAAGGGTATAGTCGCCGGTAATGCGGCGTGATTCGCGCGTACCCATCAATGTTCCCGTACTCATAATGTAGGCGTTGCTAAAGCCAGCCGGATGCTCGACAGCCAGCATATCCCGGTAAGCGGCAGCCATGCGACGGCCCTGAATCAATGCGCGGGACACCGATTGCGAATCCGTATTATCCACACCCCAGAGATGGCCGGCGTTGAATCCAACCGCGCGAGGGGCGACGAGATTGTTGCACAAATGGGTATCCGGGATCAACGGGTAATTTCCCGATTTGACGACTTCGTGAATCGGGCTTTGCGGGTTGCCGGCGTAGAGCATTTGCCCGTTCAAATAGGCATACTCGTCCACATTGCCAAGAATGAAGCAATGTGTGGCAGGCTGAAGGTCGCCCGTCACCTCGTCTCCCTTGTTATACTCGGCGCCCGCCCAGGCCGCGACATCGCCATCGCCTGTGCAATCGATATAGACCGCCGCGCGGAATGCCTGCAATCCGCTCTTGTTGAGCACGACCAAAGCCTTGATATTGCCTTCGTCATCTGTCTCCACTTGCGCGAGCGAGGTCAGGAATAATACGTCTGCTCCGGCCTCTGTAACGAGATCGTCATACACCACTTTGAGCTTCTCCGGATCGATCGGGACCCAGTCCATCGCATCCGGCCTGACATGAGGCATCTGAGCCTTTAAGGTTTCGAAGACGCGGGCGGCAAGGCCCCGATAGACCATCTTCTCCTTGTCGGAAAATGGACACCAAGCAGGGACAAGGCCGGAAGTGCCCATCCCGCCAAGACTTCCCGTGCCTTCAATTAAAAGCGTGCGCGCGCCTTCGCGAGCAGCGGCTGCCGCTGCCGTGCACCCTGCCGGCCCGCCGCCGACAACGATGACGTCATAGGATTCATTCAGTAATATCTCTCTTTGTTTCATTAAATAAGTTTCCATGTATACCATCCTCTTTTCGGTCTGCGTATCCCTGTTTCCATGAATCGCCCCGTAGTGTTTCTTGCTACATAGTTATTGTAGCAACCGGCTTCCTACTTGACGGTATAGGTTTCATACGCATTTTCGTGTATTATTTTGACCTCGCCTTTGGCGGACAAGAGTTACGGACAAAGACATGCTGACGCTGTTCTCAGTGCACAGCACTGGCTTTCACCATTCGCTTCGATTACGTTCTATTTTCTAACGTAATCAAACAAATATTTATACGAATGGGCTTGGCTCATGAATAGGTTGCTCTTTGTTTTTCCATACTAAGGAAAAGCGAAGCTATGCATCGAAGGGAGCCTGCTCCATGAATAAGCCTTCCAATCGGCAAGGGAAACCGCGCCGCCAACCCGTCTTCCCTATCATCGCGGAACGGTTCCTCCCCTACTTGATGAGAATGAAAAATTGGCTGCGATGGGGCGCCGCTACCGTTATTATATTTTTGCTGGTCATGGCAGGTACGCTTATCTACCTTCGTACACAATCGCTGCCTGTAGCCGCCATTAGCCAAACCTCGCAAATGGTCGATTTGCAAGGCAATGTCATTGATACGTTCCATGCGGGAGAAAACCGTCGTTCGGTACAGCTCTCAGATATATCCCACCATGTGATTGAAGCCACCATCGCCATTGAGGATCGACGCTTTTATGATCATCGCGGCTTTGATATGAAGGGTATGGCACGCGCCGTTATGGTGAATGTTCAAAGCTTCTCGGCACGCCAAGGAGCTAGTACGCTCACGCAGCAGCTGGCACGCAATCTTTATCTGACGCATGAGCGAACCTGGCAGCGCAAGATGAAGGAAGCCATGTACACCGTTCAGCTCGAGATGCGTTATTCCAAAGACGAGATTCTTGGCATGTACCTGAATCAAATTTATTACGGCCATGGCTCCTATGGCATTGAAGCCGCAGCCATGATGTATTTCAACAAACATGCCTCCGAGCTTTCGCTTGCTGAAAGCGCCATGCTGGCCGGCATTCCGAAGGGGCCTAAATATTATTCCCCTTATTTGAATATGAAAAATGCAAAGGACCGCCAACTGACGATCTTGCAAGCGATGCTGGAGGGTGGTTCCATCACGGCGGAGCAGGCGGATGCCGCCTATGCGGAGGTTCTTCATTTTCAATCGCTGGGTTCCGGCGAACAAGAGGGCTTTGCCCCTTATTTCCGGGATTACATTCGTTATATCGCTGTGGACAAGCTTGGCATTCAGGAGCAGTTGCTGAACGAGGGCGGCATCACCATCTACACCACGCTTGATCCTGCTGCCCAGTCGAAAGCGGAAGAGGTGCTTGCGGAAGGCATCCCCGAGAGCTCCGAGCAGCAGGCGGCGCTAATCGCCATTGATCCTCGCAACGGGTATATTAAAGCGATGGTGGGCGGTAGGAATTACAAGAAGAACCAGTACAACCGCGTATTTGCCAAAACGCGCCAGCCTGGCTCATCCTTTAAACCGTTCCTATATCTAACGGCTCTGCAAAGCGGCTTCATGACGCCGATATCCCGCTTTAAGAGCGAGCCTACCGTATTTACTTACGACGAAGGACGCAAAAACTATGAACCGCATAATTACGGAGATAAATACTTAAACGAGCTAATTGGCATGCGCCAAGCGATAGCAAGCTCAGACAACATATATGCCGTGAACACCATCATGACCGTCGGCGCGGACAAAGTCATCGAGACAGCCAAGAAGCTTGGCATAGACAGCCCTATGAAGCCGGTGCCGTCGCTGGCGCTCGGCACTTTCCCGATCAGCCCATTTGAGATGGCATCGGCATTCGGTACGTTTGCAAACGGAGGTGTCCATGTCGAACCCATTGCGATCTTGCGAATCGAAGACCGCAAAGGCCAAGTATTATATGAAGCGGAACGAAAATCCGAACAGGCGTTAACCTCGGCTGAGGCTTATGTGATGACCAGTTTAATGCAGAGCGTATTCGAAGAAGGCGGAACTGCCTTCCGAGTATCTTCTATTATTAAACGCCCAGTCGCCGGTAAAACCGGTACGACGCCAACGGATGCTTGGCTGGTCGGTTACACGCCCGAGCTTGCCACAGCCGTATGGGTAGGCTACGACAAGGATCGGAAGCTTACCGTCGCAGAAGCTTACCGCGCCGCGCCGATGTTCGCCAAGTTTACAGAGGGTGCGCTGGCTGCAATCCCGCCAAAGATGTTTCCAATTCCTGAAGGTGTGGTAAATGTATATATCGACCCGACAAGCGGCAAGCTTGCTGAAGGCAGCTGTCCGAACAGAAAGCTGGAATCCTTCCTTGCCGGAACCGAGCCCACCGAGGTTTGCGGCGAGCCTGCCTCCGCAGAAGAGAACGGCGAGACCAAGGATGGGGCCAAAGCAGCGGGACGGCACTCCTGGTGGAGTGACTTGAAGCGTTGGTGGACAGACTAACTGGACGGCTAAGCGCCGTCGGTCGATCTCAGGTTGTAGACGTCGGATAGACATTCGCAAAGGCCTTTGCACATTTTTGTCCGATTTATGATCAAAAAGTGAATTTTCTTTGAACAAAAGCTTGAAGTTGTGGTATAGTAAACATAAGAAAACACTTACAATTGACCGGGAGTGTTCAATATGACAACGAAAACAGCAACAATTAGCCAAGTTCAGCCTTTAAAATCAGATGTCAAGCGTCTTGTCAAGGCAATGACAGCCATCGCTTGGGTCGTTCTTGCCATCGGCGTTTTGCTCAGTCTAGTTAACTTAAGCCATTTCAGCGATCAAAATGTCGGCCTTATGGTTGGCATCGGGTTCCTAATCGGCAGCGTTCATATTTATGTCATCGGCACAGCGATCGGACTTGTCCACGCACGCCGAGTTCAAGACCAGCTGCAAAACGATCAAAGCGAACTTTAAGCTTTAAACAGCAATCCCATTGTTAGAAGCAAATAGACAGCCCTAAAGGGTCATTGACCTGGACGGGGGTGTCTATTTTCTTATGCCAAGGTGAAACGCCTGACGGCGTCCTTTGGCGGCGCGGCGTATTTCAAGCGTAGACAAGCCCACCTCTTCCTTGTAATGAGGCAATTTCGTTTTTTATGGGTATCTATTAGAAGAAGAATCCAAACCGCCAAGTTCCTAAATGTAACAGTTGTCTAAGCCGTGAACTTTCTATTACAGAAAAAAGACGAATTCTTGACGTAATTGTTAACCCCGCAGTTATTCGTCGAAGTATCTGCTATTGTAATCGTAAGCAGTAATTTTGAGGAGTTGAACTGATGATGAGACCGTATCTTCGTATGCTGACACCCGTTCTTATTATGCTAATGGCCGTTATGCTTTCCGGCTGCGGCGAGCAATTCATTGTGCTCGATCCGAAAGGGCCAATCGGCGAGTCTCAGAAAGATTTGATTTATTTTTCAACCATTCTATGTGCGGTTATCATCGTGCCTGTACTCATCCTGACCGCAGTCATCGTCTGGCGGTACCGCGATAAAAAAGGCAGCACGGCTTCCTATAAACCCAACTGGGAGCATAGCACGAAGCTGGAGATCACTTGGTGGAGCATTCCGATTGTAGCAATTCTGATCCTTGCAATCGTCACTGTTAAATACACGTATGCGCTTGAGCCCTCCAAGCCGATCGAGTCGGCTAAGGCGCCGATTACGATCCAAGTAACTTCGCTCGACTGGAAATGGCTGTTCAAATATCCCGATGAGGATATCGCGACGGTCAACTACATTAAGATTCCGGAAGATGTGCCTGTGAAGTTCCAATTAACATCCGATACAGCTATGAACTCCTTCTGGGTTCCGCAGCTTGGCGGTCAAATCTACTCCATGTCAGGAATGGCCATGACCTTGTACCTTCAAGCAGATGAGCAAGGCAGCTATTACGGCTCTGGAGCGAACTTTACCGGTAAAGATTTTGCAAAAATGACCTTTAAGGTCGATGCAACCTCTGAGGAAGAATACAAAGCATGGATTGCAGAGGTTAAAGCAACGTCTCCTGCGCTCACCATGGAAGGCTTCGAGCAGTTGACTGAGCCAAGCACGTCTGACGTGCAGTTATTCTCCAGCTTCCCAGAAGGATTATTTAATAAAATCGTAACGCAATATGTGAACGGCGACGGCGGTGCTCATCATAACCATGGCGGCGGTACGACCGAGCCGGCAGCAGCTGCTGATGAAGAAGCGACTCCTGCGGATACGACTGAGTCACATGATCACACGGCCAGCATTACGAACTCTAATGCTCATAACCATGCGGGTCATTAGCCCATTAACAAGCGAAGGCTTTTGAAGCGAGTTTGTTCCACAAACTTTTAGGAGGACCCCTCATGTTAGACAAAATTAAAGAATTCGCATCCGAATTTTTCGTTACTGGCGATCCGCTTATTTTAGGGGCTCAGGTATCCATCGGGTTGTCGATTGTCGCGATCATTTTCGCGCTCACTTTTTTCAAGAAATGGCGCTGGCTTTGGACGGAATGGCTGACAAGCGTCGATCACAAAAAAATCGGTATCATGTATATTATCGCGTCTATCCTCATGCTCTTCCGCGGTGGCGTCGATGCGCTGCTTATGCGGGTACAGCTTGCCGCTCCGGAGCTTGAATTTCTAGTCCCGGAACACTATAACCAGATATTTACTACGCATGGCGTAATCATGATCTTGTTCATGGCCATGCCGCTGATGTTCGGCTTATTCAATATCGTCGTTCCGCTGCAAATTGGCGCGCGCGACGTTGCATTCCCGTTCCTGAACTCCCTAAGCTTCTGGATGTTCTTCTTCGGGGCGATGCTGTTTAACGTTTCATTTATTATCGGCGGTTCTCCCGATGCAGGTTGGCTGGCTTATCCGCCGCTCTCCGAGCTCTCAGGCAGTCCGGGCCTTGGGCAGGACTTCTATATTTGGGGGATTCAAATCTCCGGTATCGGCTCCTTGGCAACAGGGATCAACTTTGTCGTTACGATTCTAAAAATGCGTGCACCAGGCATGAAACTGATGCAAATGCCGATGTTCGTTTGGTCGGTACTATCATCATGTATCACAATTATGTTCGCATTTCCGATTTTGACCGTTACTTTGTTCCTGTTATTCATTGACCGCTATCTGGGCGCGCACTTCTTTACGCTCGACGGCGGCGGTAATCCGATGATGTATATCAACCTCATCTGGATGTGGGGACATCCCGAGGTCTATATCGTTATTTTGCCCGCATTCGGGATTTTCTCCGAGGTCGTATCCGCGTTCTCGAAGAAAAAGCTGTTCGGTTACAAGTCGATGGTATTCGCCCTGATGTCCATCAGCTTCTTCTCGTTCTTTACTTGGGCGCATCACTTCTTCACGATGGGTTCCGGCGCAAACGTCAATGCATTCTTCGCTTTAACGACGATGCTTATTGCGATACCGACCGGGGTCAAGGTGTTCAACTGGCTCTTTACCATGTATCGAGGAAGGATCAAGTTTACGACTCCGATGATGTGGACAATCGCGTTCATCCCATGTTTTGTCGTCGGGGGCATGACCGGGGTGCTCTTATCAGTAGCACCTGCTGACTTCCAGTTCCATAACAGCTACTTCCTAATTGCGCATTTCCATCAGGTGCTGATCGGTGGCGTAGTGTTCGGTTATTTCGCCGGCCTTTACTACTGGTGGCCAAAAATGTTCGGGTTCCGTTTGCATGAAGGCCTTGGAAAATGGGCATTCTGGTTCTGGAACATTGGTTTCTACGTCTGCTTCATGCCGCAATACGCGCTTGGCCTAATGGGTATGACGCGCCGCTTCAACGCCTATGACTTCGATATGGGCTGGCAGCCGCTTAACGTCGTATCGACGGTTGGTGCATTCTTAATGGGTATCGCGTTTATTTTCCAAGTGTGGCAAATCGCGCACAGCATCAAGTTCTACAAGAAAGAAAAAGACGGCGATGCTTGGGATGGCCGCACGCTAGAATGGTCGATTCCATCGCCAGCACCGCTATACAACTTCGCGCGCTTGCCGCAAGTGACAAGCCAAGACGAGTGGTGGGAAGAGAAACAACGCATTGCAAACGGCCAGCCTGCCAAGCCTTTGGTACCGCTTGAGCCGATTCATATGCCGAAAAACTCCGGTATCCCGTTCATTATGTCGCTCTGCTGGTTTACCGCAGGCTTTGGCTTCGTATGGGATTGGCTGTGGATGGCCATTCCGGGTCTGATCGGCGTAGCCATATGTATGCTTGTTCGTTCCTTCTCTTACGATACCGACTATTACATTCCGGTGGATGAGATTGAACGTACGGAAGCCGCTTTAAGGGGGACAAAATAATGGCACATGCAGTTTCTACCCCGGCAGGGGCGCATGGCGGACACGGAGCCGGTCACGGCGGCGGTCACCATGATGACCATCATGATCAAGAATCATTAAAGACATTTGGCTTCTGGCTATTTCTTATAACCGACGTTATCTTATTCGGTACGTTATTCGCTACCTATGTGGTCCTTCGTCTGAATACAGACGGCGGACCGACAGGCGCGGAGCTGCTGGAGATGAACGGCATTATTATTTCCACATTCATCTTGCTTACAAGCAGCTTCACGAGCGGCATTGCCGTTCTCGAAATGAACAAAGGAAACAAGCGCGGCCTCATCTTATGGCTCGCCATAACAGCTGTGCTTGGCGCATCCTTCGTTTTTCTTGAAGTCAACGAGTTTATGCACTTAGTACACGAAGGCGCAAATATCGGAACCAGCGCATACTGGTCAGCCTTCTTCGTACTCGTCGGCACTCACGGACTTCACGTTTCCGTTGGTCTTGTCTGGATGGTCGCTTTGATCCTGCAGCTTAGCCGCCGCGGCATTACGCCGGTAACGAAGCGCAAAGTAAGCATCATCAGCCTGTACTGGCATTTCTTGGACGTCGTATGGATCTTTGTATTCTCAATCGTTTACTTGATGGGGGTGATGTAGGATGGAAAATCATAACGCGAACGCGCATGACGCACACGGCGGGTCGATGAAGTCCTACGTCATCGGCTTCCTCTTCTCCATCATCCTGACGATCATTCCGCTTGTTGTCGTCATGAATGATTTGCTAAGCAAGACGGCTACAACTTTACTCATTCTTATTACGGCGGTTCTGCAGTTCGCCGTTCAGCTTATCTTCTTCATGCATATCCGTGATGAAGAGAAGCCTCGCTTCAATCTTATGGCGCTTATTTTCGGCCTCGTCATCTTGCTGACAATCGTCGCCGGATCTATCTGGATCATGACTTACAACGCTGTTGCTTCCTAAACAGCAACCATCATAGGCAGAACCTCAAGTAGAGTTATCTACTTGGGGTTCTGTCTTTTTTTTGTTACGTCAGAACATAGCTATATTCCTATGTAGAAGATGCCTCTCGAAAGTCAGGGATGGCATGGTCCTTTTCAACCTCCTTACGGGCTATATCTACTATAGTCAAACTTTACCTTTATTCCCTCTATTCTTCCATGACATAATCAAGCTATATAAAAGAATCTGATCCAATATCAGCTTCATCTCCAACAAGATGAAAGATCCTGCTTGTTCTTTTTTTCAAGGCGCTTGTAAGAACGGTTTTGGATCGACTTTGTTAATAAAAGTTCTCTCTATGAAAATTAACAGGAATTTGTCCCGTTATTTTAAGAGATTTTGAGATTTTTAGACATTTAGCATGATTTTCTCCCGTTAATTCCATATGGCATGATGAAAATGGAGCAAATCGGTTGAATTAACAGGAACAATTCCCGCTATTTCATGTGCCAAGCGAATAACGAGCATTTAACAGGAAAAAATCCAGCTAATTCATAACCTTTCTATACTCACCACCCTCTAAGACAAATGAAAAAAGATCAGCATAAATTCTCTTTATATAAAATTCCATGAAAATGAGGTATTTCCAATGTCGATAACGATTCGTTCGCTCCAGCTACCGGATGATTACGAACAGCTTGCCGAGCTGCTCAATCAGGTTTGGTCGGAGCCCACTACCGCGCAAAGCCTCCTTGAGGCAGATCAGAAGCTCTATGAAGTAGGGCACACTTACATGGACGATAACGGGCTGCTCGCCGGTTATGACCGGGAGCGCAAGGTTGCCGTGACTGCCGAAGGGGAAATCGCAGGTTATGCGTGGTCATGGAGAGCCCCATGGACTGAGCCTGGGTATCTCTGCAATACACTCGTGGTGAAGGAGACTTACCGTACTCAGGGGATCGGACAGCTATTGCTACAGCATATTGGACAGTGGGCCTTGCAAATAGGGGCCTCTGCATTGATTACAGAAGCATGGGATGATCAGCCCGCTTCGGTTCGTTTTGCCCATAATCGGGGGTTTATTACAGAAAGGCATGCTTTCCAATCCATGCTGAAGCTGGATCATACGTATGAGGTTCCCGCTATGCCTGAGATGGGCAACCTGCGGTTGCTAACGCTGGCCGATGCTCCCAGTGAGGAAAGCGAACTCAAGCTGTATGGTCTCTATAAGGAAACCTTAGTGGATATTCCTGGATTTCTAGGAGAGGTGCCCGTGTTCTCCGAATGGCTCAAATGGTATTTGAGGGTAGATGGCTACGCACCTGAGCGTGTCATCATAGCAGCAGACGGCGATTCCTATATCGGGGTAACAAATGTCCTGCATAATCAGCAAACCAACGGCATGTATCATGAATATACTGGCGTAAGCCGAGCCTATCGGGGCAAGAAAGTAGCCTTAGCGCTTAAAATAAAAGCCATACAACTGGCGACAAGCCAGCAAGCTGCGTATATTCGGACAGATAATGACTCAACCAACCAGCCCATTCTCAGCATCAACCGCAGGCTTGGTTACGTACCCCTTCGCGGCTCTTTTCAGCTTCTCGCTCCACTGGATCATGTGATGAATCGCTTGAAGCCTACCGCCCATCTATAAAATCAGTAACTCATTTAGCAACTCTGTCACACGCTGCTGAGCCATCCATTGCGCACTTTCAGCAATAAAGCCTTCAAAACCGCGAAAATGCGGAGTTGAAGGCTTTTATTTTTGTAGCTAAATAGAGCGCGCTCACTCTTCCTCTTTCTAGCTATGGGCATACATTCAGTGAACTTTCAATTTCGATTAAGGTTAGGCTAACTTCCAACAATTAGACTGAATGAAGGATTTAAATCTGATCAACAAGGAGGAATAATCAACACATGACCGTTCATCAGTTATTTAAAAAATGTACCCTTTCAGCAATAGCGTTCATGATTGCAGCAGTCCTCTTCACATTCAGCACAGCAAGCAGCGGCTCTACCGCATGGGCCGCAGAGCAAGGGGTAGCCCAGCCTTACGAATCCTTATTTGAGGGAGACCAAATGATTGATGTAAATGTGACGATTGGCGACGAGGATTGGAAGAGCATATTGGAGAGCCCTCTCGATAAAGAGTATAAAAACGTTACCGTTGAAGTAGATGGCAATGTAGTCAATAACGTCGGCTTCTCTACAAAGGGGAACCTAACACTCAATGCTGTTGCAAGCATGACCGATTCCGATCGTTACAGCTTTCGCTTAAAATTTGATAAATACGACAAATCACAAACCTTGCTCGGCCTGGACAAAATGGTGCTAAACAACAGCTACGCCGATCCATCGTTCCTGCGCGAGTATTTGCATTATGAGGCTTTGCGCGCAATTGGACTTGATGCCCCGCTTACAGTATTCACCAATCTTTATATTAACGGCGAATTGTACGGCTTTTATGTAGGTGTAGAAGCTATTGATGATAGCTATATGGAAAGAAATTTCGGAGAGGGTTATGAAGATGGCGTGCTCTATGATACGGATGAGAAAAGCTACCTCCAGTATGCAGAGAACAGCTCCTATGATTCCCTTACTTACGAGTTAGGCACGGAGGATGAGAAAGCCTCGCTTAAAAAATTTATCAGCGTATTAAACGCTATGCCTGATGGCCAGAAGGGTGATATTGAAGATGTCCTTGATGTAAGCACCGGTTTAAAATATATCGCGGCAAACGCCGTGCTAGGCAACTATGACAGCTATAACGGCGATAAAGGCCATAACTTCATGCTGTATGGCGATGCAAGCGGCAAATATTCTGTACTGCCATGGGATTTTAATATGTCTTTTAACGGCTATTCTGGAGGTGGACGAGGCACCTCTTCAGCAACAGGCAGCACAGTTAATACCAATGCAGCAACCGCATCCGTGGATGTGCCGGTGCTAGGCATTAACATGGAAAGCGTACCTTTGATCAATAACTTGTTAAAGGTTGATGAGTACAAAGAGCAATACTTGACTTACGTCACCGAACTCGTTGACTATTTGGAAGGCATCGAGAACCGCATCACGGAGCTCTCTGATCTAATTAGACCAAGTGTACAAGCCGATCCCACCAAGTTTTATACGATGGAGCAGTTCGAATCGAATATTGCTTATTCCTCTGTGGAAGAAAGCAATGTAGGAGGCATGGGCGGCAGCGCGCCTGCAGATGGCCAAACGCCTCCTACAGGGACAGAAGGCCCCCCTCCTACGCGTCCAGACAATAGCCAGCAGCCAACTGAACCACCTGCTGGGGCTGCCCCTGGGGCAAATGGCGGCGCAGCAGGACAAGGAAATGGTATGGGAAACATGGCCGCCGGCTCATTAATGACGTTTGCGCTGAATAGACTGAATAACCTGCAAACGCAGTTGGACCTGACAGTTACAGCCTTGCCTACTGATAAAGAAATCTCCGTCATCATTGACGGCACCAAAGTCAATTTCAGCCAACAAGAACCCTTGATTCGCAGTGGAAGAGTGCTGGTGCCCATTAGAGGAATTTTCGAAGCTTTAGGAGCCGATCTGAAATGGGACAATGCCGCCAAAACGATTACAGCCATCAAGGATAATCGCATCATTGTGCTGACCATCGGAAGCAGTACAGCTTACGTAAACGGAGTGGCGGTTACCTTAGAAGCTGCACCAACGATCTTAAATGCAAGAACAGTCGTACCCCTTCGTTTTATTGCTGACAGCTTGAATAAAGAAACGAATTGGAATTCAGCTACTTCGACGGTAACGATCAACAGTGCTGCATAAGCAATGGATATGCAAATAGAGGCTTTCCTCAAATCAATCGCGGTTCGTTCCGATTGGTTGGGGAAGCCTCTTTTACTTAATAATGAGCTCTGAAATCTAGAAATTAGCAAAGTTGACCTTGAGGCCTTTAGGCACGGACAGCGTCAACTGCATCTCTATCCGATCCGAGGCGAAACCTCCATCTCTGTGATCAGGCGAGCCAATCATCACATACATCGTAGTGCCAACGATTTCGGTTTTCATTATACGGTTATCCTGCCGCTCCAGCTTGTCCGGTGACC
The DNA here is from genome assembly GCF_006345825.1 of Paenibacillus paridis. Classification (GTDB taxonomy): domain Bacteria; phylum Bacillota; class Bacilli; order Paenibacillales; family Paenibacillaceae; genus Pristimantibacillus; species Pristimantibacillus paridis. The sequence goes on along the minus strand of NZ_VCIX01000053.1, from coordinate 57,101 downwards.
AATAACGAATTTGGCCGAGCAGTTGCAGTTCCTTCGTGTCCGCCTCGGAAATCTTCACCTGAGAGAGCGCATGCACGCTAATCTGCTCAATGCCAGCAGGCACCTTCACAGCCTTTGTCTCGATAAAAGCGGAGCGCTGCGTCATTTTCAGTTCCCGTTGCAGCTCATCGTATAAACCCGTTGACATTAAGAAAGCAAGCCCGAGACTGGCCATACCTATCACTCCGACAAAAAAGACGCTCAGCCAATCGTAGCGCACGATCGCCTTTTCGCTTTTTGAAAACTTAAGATACAACAGCAGCTCAAGACCCAGCATGATGAAAACGATGGGCGCGACCCATAACAGCACCTCATAAGCATTAAAATCCTGCCAAAGCGATACAGCAAGCGCGGTACCGATGAGAAGCAGCGTAATGCCCATCGATATGGAGCCCACGCGCCAGGTTCTCACAACAAGCGGACGGTTATCTGCCAAGCTAGTAGTCATACCGGCATTGTTCAACGAGGCTCCTCCTCACGCTTGGCTAAGAGCGTTGGAGGCAGCTCTGGCGGTTTGCCCCTTCTCTCTCCCACCGATGACTTGCTTCCAAAGGCCAGCCGCAAACCGACAATAATCATAATAAAAGCAACAACCGCGGTTGGAATCATATATTTGACCTGCATGTACTGGGAGTAAAGCTCCCTGGAAAAATGTGAAGTGACCTCGGCTGCAACCCGGTCCAGCAAATAATAAACCCCAAAACCAAGCAAACCAATGCCAAACCAGCGCTGATAGGGAACCAGCTGCGTCAATACAGGCTCATCGGTAAGCGTCTGATTCTCGTAACGGGAGGTCTGCTGCACCGCATCAAAAAAGGCAAAGCACCAAAACAGCGGCAGTAGAAAAAAGAACAGGGATAAGCGCATATTGTCCAATATGAAGATAGCTAGGAGAAAGCCGCCCATGAGCTGCAAGCCTCGCTTCTGCAAGCCCAAATACAGATGGCCTGCGCCTGGGAATATTGATAAAGCGATCGCCAGTACCTTGCTTTTTTTCCCGGAGCCGATAAACGTTTCCATGTCCTCAAAGATAGCCCGGTCCTCAAGCCGCTCTCCGCGCTGCTTGGCATGGAGCTGACTGATCACATCAAACATGCTGTAGATCCAAATCACAGGCAGCACAAACAAAAAGACAAGCATCTCGGCACGGTGAATGATTGCGCTCAAGAAGATAACAATCGCCATCCAGCCAATAAAGGAAATGAGAATGGTAATGCCGCGCTGCATTAATCCAAGGCTCATATGCCCAAGTCCGGGTACAAGCGAGAACATAATCGTTCTTGTTTTTTCCCGCTGATGCTCCATTTGTAAAGGCACAAAGCCTGGGCCAAAATGGTCTGGCGGCTGGTCGAATGGGTGATGCGGATTAGGATAGGGGTTCAAGTTTTTCCCTAACAGCAGCGTAAAAACCATATCAACCATGTTGATAATCCCCGACATAGCGGCGACAAACAACAGAAACATGACAAGCCCATCCTCAACATAGCCGCTAAATATGGATATTACTATTAATAAGCCTATGGGGCCAAAGAACGCTCCCCCGTACAAAATAGTACGGAACGGCCTTCCTAAATAGGCGTGTCCTGCGCCTGGAATAAAGGAAAGCAGAAATGCCACTAATGGGCTTTTGTTCATCGTCGGTTCATTCCTCTCCGATTTTCATTTATTTAAAGCGAGATGCTTTCAGACCGTCCAGCCAGGATCCGGTTTGATCTACGATTTTGTCCGACCACGATATCGAAGGCCTGCCTACAGCTGGCGGCGGGACCGCTACCTGCTCATGTTCACTCAAATCAAGCTGAGCCAGCTTTTGAGAGAAGGAGGCAAAGGTTCCGCTGGCAAGCAGCAGCAGCGTAATAGAAGCTGCGATCGTATAATGGGTAGCCGGATGCTGAAGCCACAAACGCAGGCGGGCAGAATTTTTCCGAGATGCTTGACCTGCTTTCTCCGCTTTCCCTTCTTGCTCAAGCGGCTCTTGCTCGCTTATCAGCTGTGCAACAACTCGTCTCTCCATCTGCGCAAAGTCAGGCTGCGAAGACAACGGCTCATTCTCGGCCGATTCCATCATGCCAATAAACAATTGCAAGCATTCATCGCAAGCCGTCAGCTCCCGCTCCACTTGCTCGCGGTCAGCCTCAGGCAGACGATCCTTCAGGTAAGCAAGCATTTGCACCGGTGACACATGATCATTCCTCATTCAAAATCCTCCCTCCGCCAATGGCGCTTCATCCAGTTTCTAGCTCGGTAAAGCCTGGACTCCACGCTTTTGCGCTCCAGTCCCGTTTCAAGAGAAATCTGTTCATACGACTTGTCTTCCATATAATAAGCAACGACAACCTCGCGATAGTTATTCGGCATTTCATCCACGCGCTCGCGAATCTGCCGCCTATCTGCTTGCTCGATCGCTATCAGCTCGGCCGCCGGGTTAGCTGCAAATTCTTCCTGCAGCTTTTCCGACATCGCCTCGCTATCGGCCAGCTCCTCAGGCCGCCGCGCTTTGCTTCGCTTGAAATCAATTGCTCGATTGACGGCTATGCGGTAAATCCACGTCTTCAGCCCTTCCAAGCGGCAATCCGGGAGGGAGCGATAAATTTGCAGCAGCACTTCCTGCGTAATATCCTCCGCGTCATGCGGCGAATGCAGCACTGCGAAGACCGTTCTATATATATAAGGACCATAGGCCGTTACGAAAGGGCCATAATGCTCGGGCCCGCCCTTCTGTACCGCCTTGATCCAATCCTCTTCTTGAATGTCGCTCCCCTCCTTCCCAACCTAATAGACGTGTGCCCGTCCCTTTTCCCCTGCACCTATTCGAAAAATAATTTTCGCAAGCGCGAAACAACGCCCCATCCACGCGCAAAACCCCATCATTCGTAAAATGAATACGAACGATGAGGCTCTCGTCTACTATTTTCTTTTCTAACTTAAACGCCTGCCGGCATGAAATCCGAAGCTACACGCTTAAGGCTTGCTTAAGCTCTTCAGGCGAGCGGTCCCACCACTCTAGGTTATGCTCAACCAACAGCTTCTGTAGTGCGCCCTTCTCCACTTCGCCAAGCTCACTCAGATTATAGCGTCTCTTCAGTGATTGGTCGAGCTTGTTCACGTGATCAGGTAGAATTTTCCATCCGCGGCGCGCTTCCGAATCAATCAGCATCTCGCATGCGGTCGCTCCTGCATAGAAAGAGCCTTCCTCATTGCGGTCGACGGCTACCCATACGATCCAGCATTGGCGGCCATTCGGCGTATCTTCTTTGTTCGGCGTAAACTTAATGCCGCGTTCCACCTTGCTCTTCGCATGCATTGCGCCTACATCGATATAAGCAACTCCGTCATCAATGATTACACAAGAAACGGCGCTCAAATCGATCGTACCCGCTCCAAAACCTTTATGTTGTTTGCTGCTCACGACATTGAGCGACAGTGATTTCTTTTCTTTCTTTTCCGGCTGAGCCGGCTGTCCTTGTTCTTCCGTCATGCGTCTTCACACCTTCCCCATACAATAATTCCATTTTAGCTAATAATCCTTGAAAAGCAAACATATACATGCTTTAGATGCTTGTCAACGGGAGGGAAACGTTCAATGACTCCACGCTATTTCAAAAGATTTTTGCTCGTAATACTCGCAGTCGTCATGCTCGGCTTGTCTGTGCGGTACGACTTCGGGACTGCTTGGCAATCCCAATATACTTATGCCTTCGCCCCTGCCGCCAATGCCAAGCCAGTGTCTGCCCCTGCTCCAAATTCGGCCAAGCCGCCCGTCGTGCAGGAGCCGAACACGGTAATGACGCCTAAACCGCAAGAGCTCAGCAAACGCGTCGTTGAGTACCATATCAGCGTCCATTTGCTGGACGATGCGAAGCAATTAAACGGCGACCAAACCGTGACCTGGACAAATCCAGGCAAAAAAACAGTATCCGAGCTGTACTTCCACCTCTATCCGAACGCCTTCCATTCGGACAAGACGACCTTTATGAAGGAATCAGGGGGCAAGCTTCGCCAAGACAAAGCAACGATTAACAGCCAAGGGTATATGAAGCTGCTGACGCTGGAGACGCTTAACGGCGAGAGCCTGCTGCCACGCCTGCAATACGTACAGCCGGATGACGGCAATGCCGAAGACTTCAGCCTGGCGAAAATCCGCTTGCCGGAGCCTGTGGCTCCAGGGAAATCTGTCACGCTTCATATGGGCTATGAGGTGAAGCTTCCGGAAGTTTTTGCACGCATGGGCTATTCCGGGAATTTTGTCATGGCAGGCCAATGGTTTCCCAAAATTGCGGTGTACGAAACCGCCGGCACGCGCGGCCGGGCAGCGGAAGGCTGGAACGTCCACCAATATCATGGCAACTCGGAGTTTTACAGCGACTTTGGCATTTACAGCGTTCGGATCAAAGTACCGGAAGCGTATACGGTTGCGGCCACTGGCTTCCAGACCAAACCGATTGAAATGAAAGATCAGGTGAAGGTTTACCAATTTTATGCCGACGACGTGCATGACTTTGCCTGGTCGGCATCGCCGGACTTTGTATATGAAGAGACCGCCTACTCCGATACCGGCATTCCCGGCGTACGCATAAAGCTTTATCTGGACCCGGCACACGCCGCCCTGAAAGACCGTTACATGCATGCTGCCAAGTCAGCACTGTCGAGCTATGCGAAATGGTACGGAGAATATCCATACAGCACGCTTTCTATCGTCGTGCCTCCAAAAGGGGCAAACGGTGCCGGCGGCATGGAATATCCTACGCTCATTACCGCATTCGCGGCCGAGAAGGATAATCCCGGCTATGATCTGGAGCGGACGGTCGTTCATGAGATTGGCCACCAGTACTGGTATGGCATGGTTGCCTCCAATGAGTTCGAGGAAGCTTGGCTCGATGAGGGCTTTACCTCCTATGCGGAGGATAAAGTAATGGAGACTGCTTACGGGTTGGAAGCGAACCTTCGCACGGAAGCCAGCTACATGACTGACCCTGCACCGCTCAAGCAATCGTCATGGACTTATGGCAGCCACTCGCAGTATGCCGAGAATGTTTACATGCGGGCAAAGCTGGTCCTCATTGGCATTGAGAATCAGGTTGGCTCCCGAATGATGCAGAAGATATTGCGCACCTACTTCCAAAAGTATAAGTTCAAGCATCCATCCACCTCGGACTTCCAGCGCGTAGTGGAGCAGGTCACCAAGACTAAATGGCATGACTATTTCAGCCAATATGTATATGACGATCAAATGGCCGACTTCTCCATTGAGTCGATCCATGTGCGCCCGGTCATACAAGACGGGAACTCGCTCTATGAATCGGTCGTCCTTGTCAAGAAAAACGGCGGCAGCAATGGCGAAATTAAAGTCGTCATGCAGTTCACCGACGGCAGCAAAGTAACCAAGCTTTGGGGCGCCGAGGAATCTCATATTCAATATACGCAGGTGCATACCGCTCCGCTTGAATGGGCGGTCGTCGACCCGGATTACAGCAACGTACTCGACAATAAGCTCATTAACAACTATATGCAGGCACAGCTGCCTGAAGAAAAACGTACAAGATGGAGCCTAGGCGCCGTCAAGCTAATCGAAGGGCTTCTCGGTTCGCTTAGCTGGTAAGTAATTGCGTTCAAGGAGCGATAAACCATGAAGATCTATTTGAAGCAAGGCTGGCGGCTAACGGTAAAGCATTTTTATCTGGTTATTTTATTATTTCTCTATCAACTGCTTTGGGGCTTTTTTCTCTATCGTTTCATTGATTCAATCGTATCTCCGCTGCTGCGCCGTTATCCAAGCGCCTATCCTTCCGACACGGCAGCTCAGTCCTTCCTTACGGAAGCCCAGTTCCAGCTGTTCAAGACCGATCTCATTTCCCCTTATGTCTGGATGCTAGGCAGTCTCCTGCTCATCCGAATGCTGCTGACGCCCTTATTTAATGCCGGACTCTTCTACTCGTTAAATCAAACAAGAGCCGACGAGGGAACACGATTCCTGGAGGGGATCCGCAAAACCTGGAAGCCGGTGGTCCTGCTATACTGGATGGAATCCGTTCTTTCCCTAGCTCCCGCTTGGTGGCTGCTCCCGCGCGCGCTCAATTCGCTTTTGGAGAGCAACTCCATTCCCGACCTTTTGCAAAATGTTCTGCCTGGCGCAGCCATATGGCTGGTGTGGGCGACAGTGCTTCATCTGTTATTTTTGGCCATGCAGCTAGGAGCAGCCTCTGGAGAAGGGGTATTCCGCTCCTTATGGCACGCCCTTCGGAACTTCCTCGTGTACGCGGCCATATCGCTTATTATGTGGGGGATTGGAGCTGCTGCGGGGCTTGTGGTCACTAGCTTATCCATGCTTTGGGCGGGCCTCTTCGCGCTCATTCTCCATCAAGGCTATCACCTCGTCCGTACGTTGATGAAGGTATGGACGATTGCAACACAATACGAGCTGCTTCAATCCAAATAAGTACGAGGCAGCCGTCCCCTCTAACCCCCAGCTCGCTGGGGATCAGAGGGGTTTTTTATTTTTAAATAACCGCAACTAAATGAAGGCAGCACTGTATAAATAATTGGTAGAAATTAAACAATGGAGGAAACCTATACATGATGCGTAAAAAACTGATTATTATATCTATGGCCTTGCTCCTATCGGGCGGTTCATTAGTTGCAGCTGACAAATTATTTCAAAAGGTAACATTCGTTTATAATAACAAGACTTCATCTGAAGAAGCTTTATTGGTAGATGATAAGGTCTATATCAACATCCGTTCCCTCAGTGATTCCCTGCAAGCTTTCATTCAATGGAAGAACAGTGAGAAGAAGCTCGTCATCCAAAAGCCAAATGTCCATATGTTTCTAATGAACGAGAAGCGCACGATGTTTGGTCAAGTGGATAAAGGCACCGTCCAGAAGTTTTTGGTGCAAGCGCAAATCGATAATTTAAATGTGGCCTTATCCGAGTTCAAGGTTACTCTTGTCGATCCAAATGACAAAGAAACGACGATTGACAGCCGCAGCCAATCCGATGACGACTTCAAGGAGTTCCTTGAGAAGGACACCTTCTGGTTCAGCTCCAAGGTTATTTCGTATGATTTCAAGTACGCAGGCAAATACAAGCTTCGTTTCTACATGGAACAAAAGAACGGTGATCCGCAGCTGATTTCGGAGAAAGTCATTACTGCTAAGTAAATCATGTCCAATCTGCAGGAGGCCGTTCTCATGAACGGTCTTTTTTGCGACCTCTCTCGTGCAAATAACCTCCAGCATGGCCGGAGGTTATTTGCATGAGAGTTTTTTAATATTTGATGCAAAAGGTTAACCTGCCGCCTTTTATAGGCTTTAAGACGAGCATGCGCAACAAGGCCGCAAAAGGACAAATCGGTATATTTTACATCAAATCCACATAATTAATGAAATTGAGACGTGAATATTAGTCAGAAAGCACTACATACGTGTGTTTATATTACAGAAAAAACGATTAAACGAAGCAAATAGTCAAAAGGTTACATGAGAATTATTAGAATTTGCCAGTAAAGGCAGGAGATCATTGAAAATAATCGAATATTTCTCAAAGCAATAAAAAACAGCCTAATTCCCTATGGGGAAACGGGGGAACCACTTTGGGTGAATTGATTCCGACGTCTGATCATTTGTGCAGCGCCTGAGGAATCATAGGGAGCCTTCAACCGAACCCCACAGCTAACCTCGTCGGCCTTGGAAGGAGTTTCACAATTGAAAAAGGTTACTGCACTACTTCTGGGTCTCGTTCTCGTACTTGCTTTCCAAGCAGGCAGCGCGTTCGCAGATTCCAAACTAAACGGAGTTATTAATGATGTTATTGGTTCTCCGTACAAGAGCGGCGGAACGACAGCAAAAGGCTTTGACTGCTCCGGTTTTACGGGCTTTGTGTTCGAAAAACTAGGCATTGAGCTTCCGCGTACGTCCAGCTCGCAAGCGAAAGCAGGCACGAAGGTCGCTAAAGCCGACCTAATTCCGGGAGATCTTGTGTTCTTTGACACCGTTGGTGGCAATAACAGCACCGTATCCCACGTAGGCATTTACATTGGAGATGGCAAGTTTGCTCATTCGTCCTCCAGCAGAGGCGTTGTAACCGACAAACTGAACTCCTCCTATTATGAAGACCGTTATGTGACTGCTCGTCGCGTCATGGATGACGAGTCTTTCCAAGCACTTGCTAACGGATAATAGAGTGACCTATTCCTTCTCATCAAAGGTTAACAGGTAGACTCATCCAGCAAAGCCGCAGTTTTTTGTCCTGAGACGACAAATGACATGCGGCTTTGCTGTTTCATTTCAAGGCTGCCGCGGTAGTTGAAAGGAGCTTTGCTTGATGTATTTATTTATTCATCGCAAGGATTTGCGTACAGCAGATATGCGAGCGTTTGATTACTTGAAGAAGCAAGACATGCCTGGCATTCACTTGCTCATTATAGATCCAAGGTTGACTGGGGGCAGCAGGCTAAGCAGCCATAGCGGCCGAAACTTTATGGCGCAAGCCGCTTCCTTGCTGCAAAGCTACTCCAATGCGGATAAGGAGCTCCATGTGCTGTATGGCGAGCCCAAACCGATTGTTGAAGCCCTGCTGCAGGCCCACCCCATCGAAGAAGTCGTCGTCCATGCCGATTATACGCCATACGCCCGTGAGCGGGACGGGCAGCTTCAGCAGGTTACCCGCCGATTGGGACGCCGCTGGATGCCAATTGCGGATGCGCCGCTAGCTGATATGGAAGCTTTCCCGGCATTTGCGCGCCGAACGGAGCCCTACAAAGTATTCACGCCGTTCTATCGCATGTGGAGCAGCTACATGCAGCAGTGCTACAGCCCAATGAGCCATATCACCATTCAAGAGCTCTCAACGCTTCATGAACTCAGCAGCAGTATCGCGCAGCAGTTTGCACTGCCTGACTCCGTCTCTTCCGCATTAGGCGAAACAAATGTAGAAGGAACGCCTAAATCGCTGAACAAGCTTGAACGCTTCATCCGCGAGCGCCTCGCCTCTTATGATGATAGCCGCGATGCCTATGCAAAGAACCACACGAGCAATCTTTCCCGCTTCTTAAATACGGGGGCCATCTCATCACGTTATGCGTTCGAGCAAACCCAAGGATTGCCTGGTTCCGAAGCTTGGCATCGCCAGCTCGCTTGGCGTGACTTCTACTTGTACCAAGCCATGTACCATGAAGATTTCTTCCGCTATGAGCATCTAACGGATATGTCGGCCTTGTCGGATGCCCACTTGGAGTCATGGAAAACCGCTGCAACAGGCATTCCGATTATTGATGCGGCTATGACGCAGCTGAATCGGACAGGTGAGCTGCCTAATCGCCTGAGAATGGTCGTTGCGATGTTCTTGACCAAGAACCTGCTTTGCCCCTTCACGCTGGGAGAAGAGCATTTCCGCCATCATCTGAGTGATTATGATAATACGCTTAACCGTGGCGGCTGGCTTTGGTGCTCATCGCTTGGCTACGATGCCGCGCCTTATTTCCGGATCATGAACCCAGCAACGCAGTCTCAAACTCATGATCCCAGCGGAAGCTACATTCGCCGCTGGCTGCCTCATTTGGCCCCGTTGTCCGATAAGGAAATACATCTCCCCCAAAGCGGTGCCATTGTCGATCTAAAAGCCTCGCGCGCTCGTGCGATTGAGGTGTACAAAACCATACTCAAGTAGCACACTTGAACCCTAATTAGAATACGCCTCGTGCAAATGACTTTTTATATTTAGTTACAAGGTGAAACGGCTGTCGCAGTCCTCTGGCGTCGCAGCACGGTTCACTCCGAGAAATATAGAGAAAGGATAACGAAATGATATCCTCTCCTATATTTTAAATAAACCTCGCTAACCGCTTTTGAATCAGCGGACGCGAGGTTTTTTTTACATTATTTATAACATTCTCGTCTTTTACTGGCATATCCGTATAATGTCTCTCTCACGACTGCTGCCTCAGCTGCAATATAGTGATCAGCAGCCTTAAAGCTAAGAAGACTTGTTTAACTTTGCTTAAAAGCTGTGCGCTGACCCTGTCTCCGACCAAGCACAAGCATGGCAACAAGAAGCAGAAGCAGGAGAGCGACGAGCGCACATATGAGCCACAGCGTAGACTGAACATGGTATTGATCCATGAACCAGCCGGTTAGGCGAGGGAAGATTGCACCGCCAAGCCCACCGCATGCAACGAGAAGACTCGTCGTCCTTTCGGTCATTCCCGGGATGAGCTCATTGGCATAGACGAGAGCAATCCCGAAAATACCGGAGAAAAACAACCCGCTTAACGCCACCATAGCCAGCAGCCAGCTCAACTGCCCCAGCATAGCCATGCCTACAAAAATGACAGAAGCTCCTGCAGTTGCGATCAGTAAGTAACGGGCATAACCCATCCGGTCGGCAAGCACACCGGCAAAAAGACGGCCTAGCACCATAGTGCCCCAGAAAAGGCTTAGCGCAGCAGCCGCACTGGATTCTCCGAGTCCCGAACGGGTAGTCAGAATCGCTGGCAAATAATTAGAGAAACTCATTTCCATGCCTACGTAAATCATAAAAAACAACGCCGATAACAGCAAAAAAGGCAGTGCTTTCCGCGGATAACCAAAAAAAGCGGAGACTTTCTCCTTGTCTGCATTAGGCAATGCCTGCGGTGCTGCTGTCCCATTCTGTTCAGCTTTACCGCTCCGTGAGACAAAACCAAGCTGCTCGTCCAGCTCTCCGAAGGACAACGTCAGCCATAAAACAAAGGTGATGCCTGCCATTGCCGCTAATATAGGAAAAGAAACCTGCCAGATTTGATGTTGGATCAGGTAAGCTGCGGCAATCGGGATCAATAACGCACCTACCCCAAAAAAGATTTCCAGCCTACTCATAGCGGAAGCCTTCCCATTCTTAGCCATATCAATAATCATAGCTCCCACTACAGCTTCTGTCATGCCAAAGCCAACCCCCGCGAACGGAGCAATGGCCAGCATCCATCCCCACGGAAGAAGAAGACTGTAAGCTGCCTCACTTACCGTTAGTACGCCAATAGCGAGCAATACAGCACCGCGCTTACCTATTCTGGCTGTAATGGAAGGAGCAAGCAAGACACCGACTAAAAATCCTAAAAACTGATTCATGATCCATTGGCCGCCATCTTTATAAGATAAGCCGTAATGAGCGATCAACTGCTCCAGAATGGACCCGCCCACCACATGAGCAACCCCTATTACCAAGTAGGATAAGCAGCCAATCCAAATTAATTTCTTCATTCTCGTGATTCTCCTTATGAACGCACCATCCACTTGCGTCAATCTGTTATAATAAATCAATTTCATTCGTCTGATACCTAATGATAACCCTACAATATGCGGAGGCTTTTTCTCTATGGACAATAACCAAAGCTCCACCCATTATAATCGAAATCCGCTCGTCATGACCATATGCCCGCTGGAGCTTCATCATGCGGAGGAAATATGCAGTTGGTCCTATCAGGACCTCTATGCTATTTATAATTGGCCTTCATGGGTGCAAATGCAAAAGGACGGAATCGAATTTGGCGATCCCGTCCTGCGCGCTGCGCAATATGCTGCTGTTATCGATGACCAGCACAGGCTGGTCGGTTACGCTCAATTTTTCCCCATTACGGGCGTCACAAGGCTCGGACTTGGACTAAGGCCGGATCTTTGCGGAAGAGGCCTTGGCTCTGCGTTCACCCGCTTAATCGCTGCGGAAGCATTTCTGCGCAAGCCAGAGAACGAGATTGATCTGGAGGTGGTTGCTTGGAATATCAGGGCTGTACGGGCTTATGAACAAGCCGGATTTCAAATTACGGATACGTATACACGCTCTACGCCACAGGGCGAGTCCACATGTCATTGCATGGTCTATGAAGCTAGCAGGAATTAGAGCCGTTGAGCCCCGCGTTCCGTATCCTTTAAATCCATAAATAAAATGAGTCCCGGCGCTACCAACACCGAAACGGTGCGAATCCAGGCATACGAATCCAAATCGGTGTATGCCCGCGAGACGATCGCCCGTCGATTCTCATTCAGCTGTACCAAATTGGGAACAAAGTAAGGACGCCAGCTCCAATTGGCCCCGCGGTACTGCTCTTCTCGCCGCCAGTCCTTATCCGTTTCACGGCAATAGTTGGAGGAGAGCTGAATGCCGTCCTCGTTGCATAGGTAGACCCGAATACAATGATCATAAAGCTCCGGCAGCAGTTTTTCGATCCATTCGTCCTTCTGTTCCGAGCAGCGCGCCTGCTGTACCAGCTCAACGAGCTGCTCCGCCAAGCGCTCGGATTGCCGCTGCCAGTACCGTTCGGTTCCTAAATAATGAAGCAAACGCTGCTCCAGCTCTGCTTCGATTACAAGAGCAAAACAATCCGGCTCCATAAACTCCGGCTCCGCGCGCGCGAACATGAAGCCCTGTACGTAACGTGCCCCGGCTTGAATCGCGCGTGCCAAATCCTCACGCGTCTCGACCCCTTCGACAAGCAGAGAAGCCCCTATTTGCTCAGCCAAGTCGGAGAAGGAGCGCAATACGCCAAAATAACCGTCATGCGTCGCGCTTTTCTTGATCATATGAATATCAATCTTGAGCAGGTTAGGCTGAATTTGCGCAATGCGGTCCGTATTGCTATAACCGCTGCCTACATCGTCAATAGCAATGATGCAGCCTCTGGAGCGATAAATGTCAACAACGGTCCGCAGCCGCTCCATAGAACCAAGGAAAGATTCCTCCGTGATTTCTATGACAATCCGCTTCGGATCAATCCCATATCTATCGAGCAGCGATAAGGTATAAAGCTCGCCGTTCTCCTCATATCGGTATATCCAGGATGGCTTCAAATTAATGAACAGCAGCGGCTGCTCCTGCATGGAGGCCAGCTTGGAGAAGGCTTGTTCGCGCAGCAGCCGATCTACCACAATATGATCCTCTTCCGGAACTTCCTCATTGCAGAAAAAAGGCCCAAGGCTGCGCACGGCATTCCCTTTAACTGCGCGGCCAAGCACCTCATAGCCTATAATGCGTCTCGTATCCATTGCTATGATAGGCTGATAAAATGCGGCTAGTGTTTCACCGTTCAAACCAAGCGTTTTCGGCAGCAGAAACGATGATTGGCACTCCTTCATAGCGGTCTCCTCTATGTTACATATGCGTTAATTTATCTGTCATACTTATTGAGTAATATTGTAATAGAGTCGACATAAATTGTAAAGATCCGACATCTCTACTTCCAATAAAAGAAGGAAATTGTCGAAATTTAGATTAAGCGAATAATTTGTGTCACCTTATCGCCCTGTGAAACTTCAATAATATGATGCTTGTTATTATAGGCAATGACACCTTCGCCCACTTCGATGACCGGGTTCTCGCCCAAACCAAAAAAAACATCGTCAGCCAGCGCTTCCATTACTTCATGACGGTCATCGCTTGGCAATACCGCCCATTCCTCAGGCTCCATCTCAAAAAAAGTATAGCTCCCCTCAATTTCGGCAACTGCAGCTGTCAAATCCTTCAAAATATCCGCGTACTCCCTAGCATGTCTAACTCCCATTTGCCTGTTCCACCTTTATCATCGTCAATTTTTGTACACATCTCTCTACTATTCTACCGCATTTTATCAATTTTTAACGCGATTGCCTTCAAATCATTCCATTTACTCTAACTTCAGAATACCCATCTGACGATAATATAAGAAGTAGAGAAATGTCGAAATCGTATTGGACGGGGTGTATGATGAAAAATTCAACAATTATTGGTCTTGTGCTAGGATTAGTCGCTGTACTAGGAGGCATGGTTTTAAAGGGAGCACACCTCTCATCTCTTGCAAACCCTGCTGCTTTTATGATTATTATTTTGGGAACCATCGCATCGGTTATGATTGCATTCCCAATGTCAGAGCTCTCCAAAGTCGGCAAGCTGTTCAAAATGGTATTCACCGAGCAAAAGCTGCCTCAGCGCGATGAGTTAATTCAGCGCTTTATGGAATGGGCTTCCATTACCCGCCGCGAGGGCTTGCTCGCCCTTGAAGCAAAGGTGGATGAAATCGAAGATACGTTCCTTCGCAACGGTATGCGCATGATTATTGATGGAAACGACCAAGACTTCGTACGCGATGTTCTGCTGGAAGATATTGCAGCAACCGAGGATCGCCACAAAGCAGGCGCTTTGATCTTCACGCAAGCAGGTACATATGCTCCAACGCTAGGGGTACTCGGTGCGGTGGTCGGGCTCGTTGCCGCGCTTGCAGATATGAGCGACATGAACAAGCTTGCCCACGCCATTGCCGGAGCCTTTATCGCTACGCTGCTTGGTATCTTTACAGGTTATGTTCTTTGGCATCCGATTGCCAATAAACTGAAGCGCATGTCCAAGAAAGAGATTCAAATTCGCCTGATGATGGTTGAAGGGCTGCTGTCCATTCAATCCGGCGTATCGACAATCGCCATTAACCAGAAGCTGTCTGTTTTCCTTACGCCTACAGAGAGATTGAAGATGAGGGAGAAGGAGGAAGGCGCCGTTGAGCAAAAAGCATAGGCATGAGGAACATGAGGAGCATGTTGATGAATCTTGGCTGATTCCATATGCTGACTTGCTGACGCTCCTCTTGGCCCTCTTTATCGTGTTATACTCCATGAACTCGGTAGACGTTAAGAAGTTTGAAGAAATGTCCCAAGCCTTCAGTATTGCGCTTAGCACGGGCAGCGGCGTCCTTTCGGAGACCGCAATTGTCAAAACCGGCGAAGACGATGGGAAAAAGCAGGATGACACTGGCGGCGTTATCGACTCGAAGGAGGATCCTACGGACGAGAGCAATGATTTGTCTGCAGAGGAGAAAGCCCGGGAAGAGCTGATGAAGCAGGAGCAGAAGGATCTTGAGGATCTTAAGAAAAAAATCGACTCGTATATTGAGAAAAACGGCCTAACCTCCGATCTGGAAACGAAGCTCAATCTCTCTCAGCTCATGATTACGATTAGCGACAATGCGTTATTTGCACCCGCCCAAGCGTCCGTTAAGCCCGAATCTAAAGAGCTCGCGATCGCGATCGGCAAGATGCTGCAGCAATATCCCGATTACGAGGTCGTCGTATCCGGACATACGGACACCACGCCAATCTCGACCGTTTTCTTCAAGTCCAACTGGGATCTAAGCTCCATGCGGGCCATTCGTTTTATGGATATTTTGCTTGAAAATAAACAGCTGAAGCCTGAACGCTTCAGTGCAATTGGTTACGGCGAATATCGTCCGGTTGCTGATAACAAGACGGTTGCGGGCAAATCCAAAAACCGCCGCGTTGAGGTATCTATCATGCATACCTATGCTGATCCGAAGAGCGCGCAATCGATTTCGGTGAAATAACAAGATCGAACGGATATCGTCTTCTATGACAAAAAAACCTGAGACAGCACGCAAGTAGCGTGTAACCTCAGGTTTTTTTGCTGCTATTTCCAGCCATTATATTTATACCGGCTCGTAGCTTAACGTTTCAAAGAGCTCGTTCTTCTCCGCTTCACTGAGATCCCGCCATTTGCCGACTTGCAATCCGCCTAAATGAATATTCATAATCCGTTGGCGCTGCAGCCTTCTTACGTGAAAGCCAAAAGCTTCACACATCCTGCGGATTTGGCGGTTGCGCCCCTCCGTCAGAATAATCCGGAATACCCGGTCGGTCACTCTCGTCACCAAGCAAGGCAAAGTCATGCTGCCAAGAATATGGACGCCCGTCGCCATCCCTTTCAGGAAGGCTTCTGTTACCGGCTTGTCCACCGTGACCAAATATTCCTTCTCGTGTTTGCCTTCCGAGCGAAGAATCGGATTAACGATATCTCCATCATTGGTTAGCAGGATTAACCCTTCCGAATCCTTATCCAGCCTTCCAATAGGAAAAATCCGCTCCGTATGGCCAACAAAATCGACAATGTTTCCTTTAATATGCAGTTCAGTCGTGCTGGTGATGCCTACTGGTTTATTTAACGCAATATAGACATGGCCCTTCTGCTCGCCAATCTTACGCCCATCGACACGTACATCGTCGCCTGGCTCCGCCTGGCTGCCCAATTGTGCCGTTACTCCGTTAATGGTTACCCGGCCGCTGTCTACCAGCTTATCTGCCTCGCGTCTCGAGCAATATCCTGTTTCGCTAATAAACTTATTGATTCTCAAAGCTGATTCACCCCGTTGTATGTACTGCCAGCTCGGCAATTTTGTCCGATGGATAATACTGAATGGCTGCCGCGCTACCGCCTTCTGCTGATGTTGCTGCTCCTAGAGCTTGGAATGCAGCAAGCCGCATAGCAAAAGCAACTGCCTCCCCCTTGATCGCACGGTATTTGCGCAAAGGACCGACCATGGCGTATTGTAGGCCTTTCGATACCCAAGCACCAAGAGCTTCCCCCGGACGCGCCTCCGAACGCTCACCCAGCAATAGCGAGGGCTGGAACACCTGAATGTGCGGTATGCTTAGCTTAACAAGCTGTTCTTGCAGCTCACCTTTCACCCTGCTATAAAAGAATGCAGAATCCGTAGAGGCCCCCATAGCCGTGACGACGGAAAAAAGCGCAGCATCGGTCCGTTCTGCGAAAAGTGCCAAGGAAAGGGGATATTCGTAATCGACCTTCCGAAATGCTTCTTTTGTTTTGGCAATCTTGATCGTTGTGCCTAGCGTACAGAATACCATATCGGCTTTAACCTGTTCCAATGCAAGCGCCATGTCATCCAAAGATGCAACGATCACCTCTACCTTGGCAAGCTCACTCGGGCGGCCCAATCCTTCCATAGCTACCGGCCTTCGAGATAAAACTGTAATTTTGCTTATCGACGAGTCCGCAATCAGCTGCTTTAACAAAGCCCTGCCAATAAGACCGGTTGCTCCTGCAAGCAAAGAAGTATAACCCGCTGATTCAACGGTCAACGCGCTGCCCTTATGGGCCCGTTCCATCATATCTGGTTCCAATGCCAAGTCTCCTACCCCCTTCCGCTTGCTCAGCAGGCTTCCGATCTTTTCTTATTGTCCTAGTATACCGCTCTCGGGCTCTTCTTTCAAAGCAGGAAGCTGCAAATGCACCGTTGTGCCAACATTAACCTGGCTTTTGATATCCATCGTTCCGCGGTGGCTGTTAATAATACGCTGGCTGACCATGATGCCAAGTCCCGTTCCCGTTTCCTTGCCTGTAAAAAAAGGATCGCCAATCTTCGGAATCATCTCGTCCGGAATTCCCACGCCCTCATCCGTAATCGTAATGGATATATATTCACGTTTGTAAGTGATATAAATATGAATCGTGCCTCCGCTTGGCATAGCTTCAATGGCATTTTTGAGCAGATTAATAAACACCTGCTTCAATTGATTCTCCTCGCAGGAAATAAGACAAGCTTCCTCAGTGAAGGATATCCGAAATTCAATATTGTGGAGCAGCGCTTCGCTGTTCATCAATGCAATAACATCCTGCAGCACATTTCTGACGTCCTTGGCCACAAATCTTGTTGCTTGCGGCTTCGCCAGAATAAGAAACTCGCCTACAATTAGATTAATGCGGTCAAGCTCCGAGAGCATAAGCGTTACATGAGAGAGCGTAAGCTTCTTGCTTTCCTGCTGCAGCTGCAAAAACCCGCGCAGCGTCGTAAGCGGATTGCGAATCTCGTGGGCGACTCCAGCGGCAAGCTGTCCCACTGTAGTCAGCTTCTCTGATCTGCGAAGCAGCTCCTCCATTTTGTTCCGGCTGCGCATATCTCTTGATATGCTTGCGAATGCACGAATGGTCCCGTCCGAATCACGGATCGGCGAGATGGTTACGCTCACCGGAATCAATTCTCCCGTTTTCGTTACGCACATTGTTTCCTGCGCGGGAAGGGCCTTTCCCAGCAAGAGCTGATTCAGCATATGCCTCATCTCCGCGCGATGCGTATCGGGAAGAATCGGGTAAACGAGCCCCGTAGCCTCTTCCTCCTCATATCCAAAGAGCAGCTCAAAGGCGCGGTTAACCTGAATGATTTTCCCATCGAGATCATTCAGATGAATAGCATCGCTTGTATGGTTAATAAAAGACTCCAAATGTTCCTTCATGCGTCGATTTTCCTCGAAGGCACGCCTAAGCTTATTCATATAGATGCTTAAATTTTGCGACATCGCGTTCACTTTAAGCGCCAGCAGGCCAAACTCATCCTTTCGCTTAATACGGATCGGCTGCTGAAACCGTACGGAGGACACCTCGTTGACCTTCCATAAAATATCTTTTAACGGCCTAATCATAACGCCCACCATCCAGTAACTGATGATGAGCACCAGCAGCATGGTTATCCCCGTATAAATCAAGCTGTCATTTCGCTTCTGGCTGATGAGCTGTTTAATGCCGTCACTATCGTACACAATGCTAATAATGTAGTTGTTATCCAGTCCCGTTGCATAATAGCTTCGAAAAAAAGACTGTTCATTTATCTGCATTTTGCGCAACAAAAAGCCCGAACTCTTCACATTCGAGAAAAGAGAATAGTCGCTTTGGGAATCCATATAGGTGTAGGTGCCAAAAGGGATGGCTAACGTATCTTGCTCAAACACGGTAATTTCCTTTATATTGGGGTTTAATGCTTTTACGATATCGAAAAGCTTGTCCGGGCTTAGCTGCTCCCCTTCTATAGACGAAGAGCCTTTCACCGGCTTTCCGCCCAGTGAGGAGAAAAAGCTTGCCACATGCATAGAAGTGTCCTGCATCGAGCGGCGCGCCTGCTCTTTCATGCCCTCGGTCATCGAGTATTCGCTTAAAATATGATGAAAGATAAAAAACGTCAACACGATAAGTGTAATCAAGACGGAAAACTTCATCTTAATCGACAATGAATGACACATCCTTTTGCCCATGAACATTTTATTAACAGCTTATGCACATTATCAACAGAAGCTGTGCACAGCCCTGAATAAAATGTTAGTATTTATGTGCATATCACACGAGTTATCCACAATGTTATCCACTACATGTTAACAACAGAATATTTGTTCGTTGGATATTCATAACCATTCAAAGGAGTTATTAAGCATGATTAGAGAACAAGAAGACCAGAATTGGATGCTGGAAGCCATCGCAGAAGCCAAAAAAGCAGAAGAAATCGGCGAGGTTCCCATCGGTGCCGTTATCGTCAGGCATAATGAAATAATCGGGAGAGGCTACAATTTGAGAGAAACGCAGTTCGATCCGACCGCGCATGCTGAAATGGTGGCCATACGCGACGCTTGCGATCGCATCGGCGCTTGGAGATTGCTTGATTGTACGTTGTATGTCACATTGGAGCCTTGTCCGATGTGTGCCGGGGCTATCGTTCAATCCCGAGTGAAACGTGTTGTTTATGGAACAACGGATCCAAAAGCCGGTTGTGCCGGAACACTCATGAACTTACTGCAAGAGCCCCGTTTCAACCATGAAACGGAGCTCACTAGTGGTATTTTACAGCCGGAATGCGCGTCTCTGTTAAAGCAATTTTTCCGTCGGTTGCGGGAGAAATAACATTCCTACAGATTGTCGCGGCGTATCGTGATATGAGTTAGCTCATTTCTTTGTATATACTGTAACGCAACAATAAGTTGATCGGCCTCTTCGCTAATCGCCAGAACATCCGGATCTGTCAAACTGCCGCGTGCTTCGGCTATTTCATGAAGCTTTAGCCGCAGCGACTGCAATTGTTTAAGCAAGTGTTTTTTGTCCATAGCTCGCTTCGGGGCACGCTCCTTATCTAGCACTCGTGTGGTAATGGTTCTATTATACTCGGAGTCCAATAAGGAGTTTGTAAAAACTTGTCGACGGACGTAGACAATTTTCGGGCATTATTCGACAAAATGAAGTCATTTATTCCAATTTATAGTTCTTTTATACTAAAAAAATCGATCATAATTTGGTAATGTTTACTCAACACCATAGGGAGGACTAGTTAATTGTGAGCATATATTTATTGATATTGATAATCATAATCAATTAGTATATACTTAACTTAATTACTTATTTATAGTGGAGTGCATGCCTAATGAGTTCTGCCGATAAGCTTCAAACCTTTTTGACGCTGGCCGATTGCCGCTCTTTTACGGAAACGGCTAAGATCCTTTATACCTCACAGCCCACCGTCAGCAACCATATCCAGCAGCTTGAAAACCAGTATGGCACCCCGTTGTTCAACCGTTCTGGAAAAAGCGTTGTTTTAACGCAAAAAGGTAGAATCTTGTATGAATATGCTTTAAAAATTACATCCTTGTACAAGGAAGCCGCCAATCGCCTTCAACATGATGCTCCGCAGACGCTCAACATCTATGTCAGCAACTATTTAGGCGCATATGTGCTGCCTGATCTTATTAGTCGCTTTAACGACAAATATCCCGAAGAATCGTTCCATTTACATACGTGCGACTATGTCGAATTACAAAATAACCTGTTGCAAAAACGAACCAACTTTGCCATTATGCCTCTTTACGATACTGATGATTACATTCAAGATGGCTACGAAATTGAACCGCTGTTTGTGGAGGAGATGCTGCTCGTTGCTTCACCGGAGCACCCTTGGAACAAGCGCAAGATGCTGTATGCCAGAGACTTGAATTACAAGCGGCTGCTCGTTCCTGACAACGACTTTATTCAGTCCAACCTGATTCAAGCGCTGAAGCAGAGTCAAGTAAACGTTGAGATCGTACATAAACCTAGTCTCGAAGCCATTAAGGATGAAGTTCGGCGTGGCGATCATATTGCCTTCCTTCCCTATTATGCCGTAAATAAAAGCCTGTCGAATGACGAGCTTATCACCCGTCCTGTGGCAGGCCTGCAGATTAAAAGAAGCAATGGCTTCGTTATTCGCAAGAACACTAAGCTTAACGAGCTTGAGCAATCCTTTTATACCTTTATCAAACAAGCCTTTTAATTCATGATCATGGCATTGGCAATCCAATTCTAAAGCAAAGAGCAGGTGCATTTTATGCACCTGCTCTTTGCTTTTTTACCGGCCAGAATGGGGCGAAAACAGCCCTTCACGTCCACATTTATGAGGATAAATCCATTTGTATTATAAGTAGGTATGAAGTAAAATTATTTAAAACAAAATTCATAAAGCTCGATGAAATGAATATAAATTCGGAAGTCGGGATGTGCCTTTGTGTATCATAAAGCACTCCTTCGCTTCTAATTCCATGGATTTCGTAGCAAGAATCTACTGGCGGCAACCTTGTGCCGCCCAAAGCCGTCAAAGAAGATACGAAGAAGATTCTGCGAAGATAGTCCTTACTCATAGAAATAGGCCACTCGAATGGAGCTGATCGTATGTTATTGACCTCCCTAACCAAAGATCTTAGTTATACGCTCGTGCAAGGCGATTTACATACTGAAGCAAGCTCGGTTGCCTATGACTCCCGCGAGGTAAAGCCAGGCGGCGTATTTGTTGCCATTTCCGGGTTCACCGTAGACGGCCATCGGTACATAGATAAAGCTATAGAGCTAGGCGCAGCAGTCATCGTACTGGAGAAGGCCGTGCCGGTCGCGCCGGGCGTAACGGTGCTTCAAGTTGCCGACACGCGCGAAGCGCTTGCCCTCATTGCAGCTAACTTCTATGACCGTCCCACAGAGCAAATGAATCTCATCGGCATAACCGGAACGAATGGCAAGACATCGACTACGTATTTCCTAAAATCCATCTTTGAACAGACCGGAACATCGCTTGGCATTATCGGAACGATTGGCACCGTTATTGGAGACAAAGTGTTCGCTAACAAAAATACGACGCCTGAATCCCTTAATCTCCAGCAGATCTTTGCTGAAATGATTGACTCCCACACGAAACATTGCGTGATGGAGGTTTCTTCGCATGCGCTCAATTTGAACCGCGTAGCGCATTCCAGCTTTAATACAGGCATTTTTACGAACCTGACGCCCGATCATTTGGAATTGCACCATACGATGGAGGAATATTTTGAAGCGAAGGCCAAATTATTCGCTATGACTACGGACTATAACATTATTAACGCCGACGATAAGCACGGCCAAATTCTGATTGACCGTCTTAGAAATCAGGAGCCGAAACTGCTGACCTATGCCATCGAGCAAGAGGCTGACATTTTTGCAACGGATATCTGCTATTTTGCTGACTATACCACCTATACAGTAAATACACCTAAAGGCAGCATCTCCATTAAGGTGAATCTCCCGGGCGCCATCTACGTATATAATAGCTTGGCGGCTATTGCTACCGCTTATTGCAATCAGTTCAGCCTGCAGCAAATCGCAGATGGTATTGCTGCGGTTGAAGGCATCAAAGGCCGGCTGGAGGTCGTGTATCAGGATGAGGAAACAAAAATCATCGTTGACTTTGCGCATACGGAAGACAGCCTAGAGAAAGCCTTAACGACGATTCGTCCTTTTGCCAAGGGTAAAATTATCCTCGTATTCGGGGTCTATGCAGCGGATGGAGAGTCTGGAGTAGAGAAACGCAGAGCGATGGCCAAAGTAGCTGCCACATTCGCGGATTTCTCTGTCGTTACCTCGGATAATCCAAAGATGCAGGACAATACGATGATTATCCGGGAAATTGTAGAAGGACTAGAAGCATATGACGGAGCATACGAAGCGGTTGTCGACCGAAGAGACGCCATTGCTTTCGCAATTGAGATTAGCCGGAAAGACGATGTCATTCTCATTGCGGGCAAAGGACATGAAACCTCGCAAATTATCGGGAAAACAGAAATTCCCTTCAATGAGGCTGAAATCGTCAGAGAGCTCAAACGAAAAAGAAATGTGACAGCGGATTAAACAATAAATTAAATGAAAGGTATTGCTTATGTGCGGTTTTGTAGGATTTGCAGACAGTCGACCGGACGTTGATCAAGTATCCATCATTAAGGATATGATGGATACCATCGTTCATCGAGGACCAGACAGCGGCGGCATCTACTCCGATGAAGAAGTTACTTTCGGATTCAGGCGTTTGAAAATTATTGATATGTCTGAGGTGGCCAGTCAGCCGATGTACAACGAGGACAAAAGCTGCGTGCTTGTCTTCAACGGCGAAATATATAATTACCAAGAACTCAGGGAAGAGCTTCTACAAAGAGGGCATACCTTCGTAAGCCATACGGATAGCGAAGTTATTATTCATGCTTACGAAGAATACGGCGTCGAGCTTCTTCCGAAGCTCCGGGGCATGTTTGCTTTTGCTATCTGGGATACGAACAAGGAGACGATGTTCCTCGCCAGAGACCACTTTGGCATCAAACCGCTTTATTACACTCAAAACACATCGGATAAATCCTTCCTATTCGGTTCGGAAATCAAAGCCTTCCTCAAGCAGCCCGCCTTTAAGAAAGAAATGAACAAGGACGCGCTGAAGCCCTATCTCACTTTTCAATATTCCGTGATGGATGAAACGTTTTTTAAAGGGGTCTACAAACTGAAACCCGGCCATTATATGATTTACAACAAAGGCTCGCTTTCTATACAGCCTTACTGGAATGCAAGCTTTGAAGCGGAAGAGAACAGTCTTTCCTACTACGTCGACCAGATTAAAAGCACGATAAAGGATTCCGTCAATTATCACCAAATCAGCGATGTAAAGGTTGGCTCCTTTTTATCCGGCGGCATTGATTCCAGCTACATCACGGCCTTATTGAAGCCAAACAAAACGTTTTCTGTCGGCTTTCAGGACTATGAGGGAAACTTTAACGAAACGAATCTGGCCAAGGATTTATCCGATATCTTGAGCATAGATAACCATAAGAAGCTAGTTACGGCTGACGAATGCTTCGAGATGCTGCCAACGATTCAATATCATATGGATGAACCTCAGTCGAATCCCTCCTCCGTTCCTCTATACTTTCTGGCAGAGCTAGCCAGCAAGCATGTGACGGTTGTCCTCTCCGGAGAAGGGGCAGACGAAATCTTCGGCGGGTACGATTGGTATGATACGACACCTGCAATGAAAAAATATAAGAAATTGCCTTTTGTTGTGCGGCGGCCGCTCTCCCTAATCAGCAGCAAGCTGCCCAAAAACCGAATCACCTCCTTCGTCAAAAAAGGGGGACAGCGGGTAGAGGAGCGTTTTATCGGACAGGCCCATGTCTTTGACGAGGCGGATGCGCTATCCTTACTGAAAGACGACTACAAGCAAGGACCTTCTGTCAGGAGCATTACCGATCAGGTTTATAAGCAGATACGCGGCAAGGACGATATTACGAAAATGCAATATGTCGATTTAAAGCTTTGGCTTCCCGGCGACATTCTCCTTAAGGCAGATAAAATGAGCCTTGCTCATTCGCTTGAGCTGCGCGTTCCCTTCTTGGACAAAGAAGTAATGGCGCTCGCTTCAAAACTGCCCACGGGGCTCCGGGTTCATCAAGGCCAGACCAAGTACGCCTTACGCGCAGCTGCGAAAGAAGTGCTGCCAGAGGAATGGGCAAATAGGCCAAAGGTCGGTTTTCCCGTACCTATCCGGCACTGGCTGCGCCAAGAAAAATATTATAAACTCGTAAAGGAGATGTTTGTCTCCGACCGGGCCAAGCTTTTCTTCCATACGGATGAGCTGCTCAAGTATTTGGATGGCCACTTTGCGGGTAAACAAAACTACGCTAGATATATTTGGACGGTGTACGTATTCCTTATTTGGCACAAGACGTTCTTCGAGCAAGCGTGAACGAGGGATGCCAATACTTTGGCAGATTCAGCCCGTTGCGCACTGTAGCACCTAAAACAGCGATACAGTAAAGGGAACTCAACATGAAGAGAATCGTAAAACTACTGATATTACTAGGTATTATTTTTTTCATTTATACTTTGTTTAACAAAGATGACACTAATTCTACAGAGAAAAATAGCACGGAGCAGCCTCTAATAACTGCCGCTCCGACACCGCAGATCAAGCAAGGCATCGTAACTATCGTCAACACGGTTGAAGCAACCGGACAGCCGATTCCAGGCGCTGTGTTTACGATTACGGCAGATGCCGGCGCAACGGTTATCGAATCCCTTACGACCGATGCGACGGGCCGAGCAACGTCAGGTTTGCTTGATTACGGAACAGACTATACAATGAAACAACAGAAAGTAAGCGGGCCTTACCCTATAGCAGAAGAGGAGCATTCCTTCACTTTAGATTCACCTAACTTGGAGATCTCGGCTACCAATCCGATGCCTGGGTATATCAAGGATTATGAGATGGCTGCTGACGGGTCGGTCGTGATTAAGAAGGTCTATCTCGACGTCGATACGGTCATGCAGAAGCCTGAGCTGCCTAATGGATGCGAGATCACTTCGTTAACGGCTGTTCTGAATTTCTACGGCTATGAAGCTAATAAACTAGAAATGGCAGATGTTTATTTGCCGAAACAGCCGTTTTTCTCCAAGAACAATAAGCTTTATGGCCCTGACCCGTACAAAGCCTATGCGGGAAATCCTAGGGAGCTTAAGGGAGGTTTTTTCAGCTTCGCCCCTCCCATTGTTGACGCGGCTAACCTTTATTTTGAAGCTGTTGGGCGCAGCAAACCTACCGCTGATATAAGCGGAAGTACGCGGGAACAAATCATCGAGCAGCTCAATCAAGGGATTCCTGTTGTTACTTGGATCACGCTTGATCTCACGCCGCCCAAAATCAATTATGCCTGGTACTTCAATGACACTGGCGAACACTACTCGGCCCCGGTTAACCTGCATGTCGTGGTGTTAAACGGCTACGAGGACGGAATCGTGCATGTCATGAATCCGCTCAAGGGACAAGTCACCTACGATGCAGACACTTTTTTCAACAGCTATGACGAAATGGGCAGCCATGCTATGATTGTGGGTAATTAAATTAATTCAAATAAACACTTCAATAAAAGTAGGTTGGACAATGGAAGCTAAAAGCTTAGGTATCATAGGCGGTATGGGTCCCAAAGCCACATCCGTATTTTTCGACATGATTATCGAACAGACCGCAGCAGACCGAGATCAAGAGCATATTGACATCGTCATCCTCAATCATGCGACTTTGCCAGATCGAACGGGTGTGATTTTGAGAAATGAAGGCGCACGTTTTCTCGGAGCCGTTGCCAAGGATTTGAAGCTGCTCGAAGCAGCCGGCGTGTCCAATATCGCTATCCCATGCAATACATCGCATTATTTCTATAACGATATGCAGCAGATGACGAGCATCAACATCATTAATATGGTCGACGAGACGCTCAAAGTCATATATGAAACGTATGGCGAGCATTGCAAAGTCGGTATTTTGGCCACAAATGGTACGGTCAGCAGCGGTGTTTACCGTAAAGGCTGCGATCATTACCAAATGCAGCTCCATGAGCCTGACGCTCCTATTCAGGAGCATGTGATGGACATCATTTACAATAAGGTTAAACGCAATTTGCCTGTTGAGCCTTCCGAATTTGAGGGGATCATTCGCCACCTGCTTGATCATGACCAGTGCCAATGCGTTATCATCGCCTGCACGGAGCTATCTTGTATCCCCATTCAAAGTGAGGTCTCAGACCATTGTGTAGACGCAATGGCCGTGCTTGTCCAAAAATCAATTGAGCTTTCCGGCAAAAAAAGTATTACCCTATAACACTAGGTATGCTTACACAAATTATGATTAGACAAGAATGCACATAAAAACGCCAGAGGAAGATTCTCTGGCGTTTTTTTTCATGCAAAGATCGATGCTGGTTTAAATCAAATTTAGCTCTACCTGAATGTTTCCACGAGTAGCTCTTGAATAAGGACATACCTGATGGGCAGCTTCAACCAACTCTTTAGCCAAATCAGGCTCAACGCCTGCAATCGAAATATCCAGCTTCACTCCAAGCTCGTATCCGCCGCCATCATCCTTACCGAGCGTAACGTGAGCCGTGACCTCTGTTTTCTCTACCTTAACCTTTTTCATGCGGCTGACAACGTTAAGCGCACTCTCGAAACATGCAGCATACCCCCCTGCAAAAAGCTGCTCTGGGTTCGTCGCTCCTCCTTGACCGCCAAGCTCTTTAGGTGCTCGTACGTCTACATTCAAAATATTGTCGCTGGATACCAGCTTGCCATCCCGTCCGCCTGTTGCCGTTACTGTAGCCGTATATAATTTTTGCATGTTTTATTCCTCCGATTTTTTTTTTGTTATGATGCTCAGAAGCTAGCTGCCTCACTTCATTCCCTTTTGTCTTCTCTAATGCATGAAGACATCTTGCTTTCTTATTACCCAAATCCTGATGTTCTATTCTTTAATGCAACATACGAGAAAAGCAATAATTAAATTTGATACAATTAAGTTTTATAAAATATAATATAATGCATTCAACTAAGCTTGTCAATCTCATTCTCGGTTAAAAACAAAAAAGCGGCTCACACCCTTCACAGGGTCAGCCGCTAATACCGTTATGACTGTACAATCTCTTCATTCGTGTTTTTGCCTAAACGCTTATTTAAGTAATCACGATTTGCTAAAATCCGCTCATCCGTTGGCCGGAATTGTGCCGCTTTTTCATTATGCTCATTCGCCGTTTCATACTCGCCAATACGATCATAGCATACACAAAGCTGCAAATTTGGCAGCCACGTAGAGCAAGCCAGATTTTCAAATCCCCAGTTTTCCTCATTCCTATCCACGCTTAACGCCTGCTTATACCAGTAAATCGCAAGCTTATAGTCTGCCTGCTGCAAGAAATGGTAACCTAATCGACAGCAAAATTCAGGTCGGGGCCGATCATAATGAAATGAACGAAAAATGGAATCGACCATATTCCGGGTTTCCTTCAGCTCATTGTAACAATCCGCAAGTCTGCTGCAAGAGGCGACGTTATCCTCAATCCAGCCTTTTCCGGTTGCCAGAAATTTATCATAATATCGGATAGCCGCTTCAAATTTAGCATGATCCTTAAGCTCGTTGGCATAATAAAACAAATCGCGCGGAGAAAATATCTCCCCTTTGGCCAATCTCTGCTCATAAATATTTAAGTTGCGGTCACTATCATGATGAATACTGCTATGGGTGACGGCTGCATCGCTATGATAGATATTCCCATACACTTCAAGATACTCATGCACCGGACCGATCCATTGGAAAGCACGTTCCCGCTTTACGATTCGGTTTCGTCTTAATTTAGATGTTACATTGCCGAATTCATCGAAAGCCAGATGATATTCCATCGAGACCGAATCAACACCTGGATCCAAACTTTTCTTTAACGCAATCAGTTTCTGTTGGTCTGTCTCCTTCAGGATGTCATCCGCATCCAGCCACATGATATAAGACTTAGTCGCCAAAGAGAAAGCAAAGTTGCGGGCTGCCGCAAAATCATCGATCCATGTAAAATGCTCGATACGATTTGTAAACTCGCCCGCAACCTGCTTTGTTGCATCCGTAGAACCTGTGTCCACAATAATAATTTCATCGGCGATGCCTTTCACAGAGGAAAGGCACCGCCCTAACGTATCTTCTTCATTTTTGACAATTAAGCACAAGCTGATGGAAATCAACAAAATCACACTCCTACGAGTCGATAAGATTGATTCATCATATTCCCATACTTTTGTCCTGTTACTGTCACTTTATTAACTCAATCGAATAATGGTTAATGCTGCGCCCGCACTTCCGCCTAGCAAGGTTGCAGCTCCTAATAAGCCGAATAGCTGCAACGTAATCGTGCTTCCTGCCGCTAAAGTAACTACAATATCGTTATTAAAAGTTGAAAGGCTAAGCACCGGCGCAATCGTAGACGCGGTGTTTGCCACTCCATTAATAAGAAGTCGCGTGCTGACAAGCAGGGCTGCCGTCGTGTTTACTTGATAGCTAATAAAGTATCTTCCGGCATTAACAACCGTAAACGTATCATTTGCTCCGTTAACCGTCACGTTAGCACTTAAGTTCTGGGAACTAGGAAGCGGAACATTGGTTCCTCCAAGAACAACGGCAATAATTCCACCGGTCGTATTGGCTGCAAACGCTGAATCAGCAGTCAAGCTGGTACCTGTTGCTCCCGTTCCACCTGTTGCTCCTGTTGCTCCCGTCGCCCCTGTTGCTCCTGTTGCTCCTGTTGCCCCAGTTGCCCCAGTTGCTCCCGTTACTCCCGCTGTTCCGGTTGCTCCTGTTCCACCCGTCGCTCCTGTCGCTCCCGTTACTCCTGCTGTTCCGGTTGCTCCTGTTCCACCCGTGGCTCCTGTTGCCCCAGTTGCTCCCGCTGTTCCGGTTGCTCCTGTTCCACCCGTGGCTCCTGTTGCCCCAGTTGCTCCCGCTGTTCCGGTTGCTCCTGTTGCTCCTGTCGCTCCAGTTTCACCCGTGGCTCCCGTTACTCCCGCTGTTCCGGTTGCTCCCGTTGCCCCAGTTACACCCGTGGCTCCGGTCACTCCTGCCGTGCCTGTCGCACCTGTTCCACCAGTGGCTCCTGTTGCTCCAGTTACGCCTGTCGCCCCCGTTGCTCCTGTTCCACCAGTGGTTCCGGTCACTCCTGCTACACCTGTTGCTCCCGTTACTCCAGCCGCGCCTGTCGCACCAGTTTCACCAGTAGCTCCTGTAGATCCCGTTGCTCCTGTCACACCTGCCGTGCCTGTCGCACCAGTTCCACCCGTAGCTCCCGTCACTCCAACACCTGTTGCTCCGGTTACTCCTGTCGCTCCCGTTACTCCAGCCGCGCCTGTCGCGCCAGTTTCACCAGTAGCTCCCGTTGCTCCAACTCCTGTTGCTCCGGTTACTCCTGTCGCTCCCGTTGCTCCTGCCGTGCCTGTGGCACCTGTTCCACCAGTGGCTCCGGTCACTCCTGTTGCTCCTGTTGCTCCCGTTACTCCAGCCGCGCCTGTCGCACCAGTTTCACCAGTAGCTCCTGTAGATCCCGTTGCTCCTGTCACACCTGCCGTGCCTGTCGCACCAGTTCCACCCGTAGCTCCCGTCACTCCAACACCTGTTGCTCCGGTTACACCTGTCGCTCCCGTTGCTCCTGCCGTGCCTGTCGCACCTGTTCCACCAGTGGCTCCGGTTACGCCAGCTCCTGTTGCTCCAGTTACGCCCGTAGCTCCCGTTACTCCAGCCGCGCCTGTCGCACCAGTTTCACCCGTAGCTCCGGTCACACCAGCTCCTGTTGCTCCAGTTACGCCTGTCGCTCCCGTTGCTCCTGTCACACCTGCCGTGCCTGTCGCACCTGTTCCACCCGTAGCTCCTGTCACGCCAGCTCCTGTTGCTCCAGTTACGCCTGTCGCTCCCGTTGCTCCTGTCACACCTGCCGTGCCTGTCGCACCAGTTTCACCCGTAGCTCCGGTCACGCCAGCTCCTGTAACTCCTGTCGCTCCCGTTGCTCCTGTCACACCTGCTGTGCCCGTCGCACCAGTTCCACCCGTAGCTCCCGTCACTCCAACACCTGTTGCTCCGGTTACGCCTGTCGCTCCGGTTGCGCCAGTTACGCCCGCTGTTCCTGTCGCGCCTGTTGCACCAGTTCCACCCGTGGCTCCTGTCACACCAGCTCCAGTTGCTCCTGTAGCGCCAGTTGCACCGCTAGCCGCTAACAACGTGTAATCTGGTGAAGTGCCTGGCGTGCCTGTTGGCGGAGCCGTATTGACGATATACGTGCTGCCATTAAACGTCACCACTTGACCTACCGGATAGCCTGGCGCTGCCAAAGGATCAAAGATCACAATACCGCTTAGACCAACGCCTGTTGCTCCAGTTGGACCAGTTGCTCCCGTCACTCCGACCCCAGTTGCTCCAGTAACACCAATTGCTCCTGTCGCTCCCGTTACGCCTGCTGTTCCAGTTGCACCTGTTGGACCTGTGGCTCCAGTGGCTCCTGCTCCGGTTGCGCCAGTAGCGCCAGTAGCACCTGTTCCTCCAGTTGCACCACTTGCCGCTAACAGCGTGTAGTCCGGTGAAGTGCCTGGCGTACCCGTTGGCGGAGCCGTATTGACGATATACGTGCTGCCATTAAACGTCACCACTTGACCTACCGGATACCCTGGTGCGGCCAGTGGATTAAAGACCACAATACCGCTTAGGCCAACGCCTGTTGCTCCAGTTGCTCCAGTCACTCCGGCCCCAGTAGCTCCAGTAACACCAGTCGCTCCTGTAGATCCCGTAACTCCTGTTGTTCCAGTTGCACCTGTTGGACCAGTCGCTCCCGTGGCTCCTGTTCCGGTTGCCCCTGTGGCACCTGTTGCTCCAGTGGCCCCGCCACCGGCTAACAGCGTGAAATCTGGCGAAGTCCCTGGTGTACCCGTTGGCGGAGCCGTATTAACGATATACGTGCTGCCATTAAACGTCACCACTTGACCTACCGGATAACCCGGTGCTGCCAGTGGATCAAAAGTAACAATACCACTTAGGCCGACGCCCGTTGCGCCCGTTGGTCCGGTAGCACCCGTTACCCCCGCTCCGGTTGCTCCGGTTGCTCCCGTTGCACCACCTGCAGCTAGTAGGGTGTAGTCTGGTGAGGAACCCGGTGTACCTGAAGGTGGAACTGTATTTACAACATATGTGCTGCCATTATAGGTAACCACTTGGTTTAACGGATAACCTGGTGCTGCCAAAGGATCAAAAGCAACAATGCCGTTTAAGCCTACGCCCGTCGCACCCGTTGGGCCTGTAGCTCCAGTCGCGCCCGCTCCAGTTGCCCCTGTGGCGCCTTTTGCAGCAAGCAGCGTATAATTAGGCGAGGTATCGGGATCTCCCGTTGGCGGTGCCGAATTGACAACGTATGAGCTGCCATTAAACGTCACAACCTGCCCCAATTGATACCCTGATTCAGCCGCTGGATCGAATGCTACAATACCGTTTAACCCAGCTCCGGTTGCTCCCCTAGGACCCGTAGCCCCCTGTGCGCCAACCGTACCCGCTGGGCCATTTGCCCCTGTTGCACCAGTTGCTCCTTGAGTACCAGCAGCACCGGCCTCACCATGATACCCTCTGTAGCCTCTAGGGCCTCTGAAGCCTCTCGGACCTCTTCTTCCTTTATAGCCAGGAGTAGGCTTTGGCTTTGGTTTCGGCTTTGGTTTGGGATGCGGGTGAGGATGGTGCCCATCCAAGCAATTAAGCGCTTTTTTGAGAATAACGATGGAATCCCTAACATCGTTTTGGGCGCTTTGAATTTGATTTCTGCGAGTTAGTCTTTTGGCTTTACGCAACTCGATAATTGCTAAATTTATTTTGCGCAGGCATCTCGCCCGGTGTTTTGCCACTCCTACCACCTCCGTTAAGTTTTTAAAGTACGTTTTTTGCTTAATTGTGTATTTACAATGTAATCACATGAAGACACTGCTTCATGAATTTGGCTTTTCGCATGGTTTAAGCGCTTCGTCTTAATAAGGCCTTTTGCCGTTTGCAGCTTTTGGATCGCTTCATTCAACCTTTTGGTTTGAACTTTTTTGTTCATGAATGTTTTCTCGCCCTCCCGCTCATGTAGTAAAAACCCGCTATGCTAAGACAGAGATATATAATAGCTAAATCAGTCTATGTCCAAATCTGGTGTCGAGCACGGTATATACCTAGTTGCGCAAATAACGGACAGGCAAAAAATGATAAATTAAAAAATTTACATAGGCCAATGTCGTTATTTAGCAAAAAAAGACCCCAAAGGATTTCTCCAATGAGGTCTTGCCAGCAAATACTATTCCATTTCAGGGATGTCCGCTTCCCGATCTCTGACTTCCAATATAGAAGGCAGCTCCTTAAAAAATACATCCACCACCATAGGGTCAAAATGACGCCCCCGTTCAGCCTCAATTAACTCAAGTATGCGATCGAGCTTCCATGCCGGCTTATACACGCGAGAACTCCCTAATGCATCAAATACATCTGCAAGCGCCGTGATTCGCCCGTACAGATGGATATCCTCTCCCATAAGCCCCCTAGGATAGCCCGATCCGTCCCACTTTTCATGATGCTGCCAAGCGACTATTGCCGCGGCCTGCAGAAGCTGCCTTTTGGAGTTTCGCAAAAACTCATAGCCAATATCTGCATGCTGCTTCATTTGTTCGAATTCTTCTTCCGTGAGCTTTCCCGGCTTGTTTAATACAGAATCAGGGATAGCTACCTTGCCAATATCGTGCATAGGAGAAGCGCTTCGCAGCATTTCCGCTTCCCACTCACTCATTCCTAAACCTATTGCCAAGATATAGGAGTACTGAGCTACTCGTTTTACATGATTTCCCGTTTCCTTTGAGCGGCCTTCCCCGATTTTTCCCATTGCCAAAATAATCTCTTTTTGCGTTTCAATAATTTCCTGATGCAGCATAATCGATTCTAGAGACTTCCCCGAATAGGATGCAGCCAGAGTTAAATATTCCATATCTTGCGTTGAAAAGGTTTGGGCTTGAGTTAATTTATTAATTGCCTGATAGGCGCCCATCACCTCGCCTTGGTTGTTCCGAAAAGGGATGGTCATAATCGATTTTGTGCGATAGCCCGTTTTTTTATCACTTTCCGGGTTGTGCCGCGCGTCTTCATAAGCATCATCTATAAAAATAGGCAGTCCCGAGCTGATCGCTGCACCTACCAGCCCGCTCCCGTAAGGAATCCTTATTTCCTTTATTCCATGGGCTACCACGGTAAACAACTCCGCGTGAGCGGCATCAATAAGCCATACTGTGCAGCGGTCTGCCACAACCATCTCTCGGCCCATATTTGCCATTAGAATAAGAACGGATTCTAGCTTTTTCTCAATCGCTATTTTTGCGGTATATTCAAAAATAACCTTTAACATCTGTTCGGGAGATAAGTCTAATTTAAAAGAATGGGAATCATGAGCGCTGTCATGCATGTGGGGACTCCTCCGGCCGTTCATTCTCAATATTCCTAAACAATATTCGCTTCCGTCGCTATAATTCCTGCTATTCTTACATCTTTAGAGAGTTTTTTCGACAAAAAATGCAGAGCACTCTAAACAAACGGCCTGAAATTGTTTTTCGCTGCCTTCTCAGCTTGTAAATCTGGGTTCTAATCTTGCACTCTTTACTCTTCTCATGATAAAATAAAAGTTGCTGCGCGTCCGTAGCTCATCCGGATAGAGCAAACGTTTCCTAAATTGCAATTCATGCCTTCAATGGCTATCACGGCACGCTTCACTTACAACATCGAAACCCTTTACTGTCACGTAATTTTTAGTATTTTTGAGGGTATGTTTGTGCGAGGCGCTAGCTGGCAAGGTTACCCCTTTCAACGTGGCTCCGTAGCTCAACGGATAGAGCAACCCTCTCCTAAAGGGTAGATGTCAGTTCGATTCTGGCCGGGGCCGCCATTTTCCAAACCTTTCAGAACCTTACTGTTGTATGGTTCTTTTTTATTTTTAATGAGGATATTCTAGCTCGTCACTGTTGTGCACCAAGGATAGATTGAAGGATAGCAGGAAGCATGGTAAAATTGCTCCAAGAGTCGACACCGTTCGGGTTTACTGGGGAGTATGTTTATGGGATCGAAATCCACTAAATTTCCAATGAAAATGATGACCATTTTTTTGGCCATATCGCTTTGCACCGCATTCGTTTTCGCCATTTACTTTCAAGATGTGAACAAATCCAAAGATAATATCAGTATGGAGATTCTACAAGACAAGTCAGGAAAAATGACCTTTTTCGATGTTGAAGTCAGCGATCAATTCGTAGCTCTGCCTGGCAACTATTCCAAGGTTGGCTATTCTCCAGTCCCGTTATGGTTCAAAATAAAAATAAACCGGTATAACGCGGATGAAATCAATTACCTTACCATCAATAACCCTCTTTTTGAAGATGTAACGATTTACATCCCAACAAGTAACGATTACGAAATAAAGCATTCCGGGTACGCGTATAAGAGCAATTCCGATGAAATCAGCTATGTCTACCCCGCATTCAAAATCCCCCCTCAATTTGATCATAATCAGTACATATACATGACAAGCAAATCGTTATACGGACAGAACTTTATTGCCCAGCTCGCAAATGAAGATCTCTTTAGGAAGACGAGCATGATAAACGTCTGGGCGGGGGGCATCTTATTCGGCGTTTTGGTGGCATTGTTTTTTTATAATTTGGTCACGGGCTTAGCCATAAAAAACAAAACTTTTATAAAATACTGCTTTTATGTGTTCACCACATTGCTGTGGAATGCGGCAATGACGGGACTTTTAAACATTACGGGCTTCAAGTACGCCTATTGGATTGTGGAATATTCTACAGGCATCGGCATTCTCATGTCGCTTGCCATCGCCATGTTTATGAGAGCAATATTTCAGACCCAAACCAAGTTCCCCAAGATCGATGTTTGTTTAAAGCTGCTCATTGTTTACTTCCCCCTTACATTATTGCTGTTTTTTTTCATCAGTAAAGAGCTGGGAGCATTTGGTGCGAGCGCATCTTCTGTGGTGTTTGTATTGTATTTCATAATTATGTTTAAAGGAATACGGAACAAAAACATTCGTTCGCCGCAACTCATAACGGCATGGCTCTTGTGTTTTTTGTCGGTAATCCTGTTTTATTTGATGGTTTTCGGATTGATACCTCAAAGTTACATTATGATTTATTACTTATTTTTTCTTTCTTGTGCCTCTGCTACCGCCTTTGCCCTGTCTCTCGCAGAAATCATTAATAAATTAAATGCAGAGAAGCAACGCAATCAAGTTCTATTTGAAAATTCCGAAATTCAATCCAGGCAGTTTGAGCTTGCTTTCATACGGGCACAGATGGATCCGCATTTTGTTCACAACACCTTGAATGTTATAGAAGGGATTATTGCTGAAAACAAAGAAAAGGCGGGAAGCTTGGTCAACGATTTATCCCATTATCTCAGAAATATATTCGATTACGGCAACTCGGAAAGATTTATTTCTATCCATGAGGAGTTGGATGCTGTCAACTTTTATGTTCGCATTGAGCAAGCAAGATTCCCGAACAAAATAGTTGTCAACTATAAAATTGATCCAAGTATTCAGTTGAAGGTGCCGCGCTTTGTTATTCAACCCTTGGTAGAAAATGCAATTAAACATGGAATACGTAAAAGGAAAACTGTAGGAACAGTCACGATCAGGGTTAAAGAGCTTGAATATGGGTTCTTGATAGCGGTAGAAGACGACGGTGTCGGCATTGAAGACGCATATAAACTGCTTGAATACTCGCCGGGCAAGGGCATTGGACTAGCCAACATAAACGCGCGGCTTAAGGCCGAGTATGGAACACAGCTTCATATCGTTAGCGAGAAGGGTAAAGGAACCGCGGTTCGTTTTGACGTACCCATTAAGGAGCAGACATGAAAGTTATTATTGTAGACGACGAATATTATGCGCTGCGGAACTTGAAGAACAAGCTCCAAAAAATTGCGGATGTCGAAGTCGTTGCGATGTATGAAGATCCTGCGGCAGCCTTGGAAGAACTGAACAGCGTACAGCCTGACCTTGCATTTCTAGATATTGAAATGCCAGAGATCGATGGCATAAACTTGCTCGGGATGATGTTCAAAAAAAGACCGGATATGGATTTTGTTTTTACATCCGCTTACCATGCCTATGTGACAGACACGCTTGAAACAAAAGCGTTGGATTTCCTCGTTAAGCCGGTGAAATTCGAACAGCTTTATGTCACCTTGGAAAAAATAAAGAAGATTAGAAGCAAAAGCGGCACGGGACACAAAATGGAAATCAAGTGTTTTGGCGATTTTGCCGTATTTATAGACGGGAAATTAATCGACGACAAGTGGCGAACCAAAAAAACGGAAGAGCTTTTTGCCTATTTGCTATGCATGAACGGCAAGTACGTTTCCAGAGACAGAATCATTAATGACTTGTGGCCCAATCTGGAGATAGATAAAGGTTATGCAAACTTATATACGACACAATATAACTTAAAAAAGCGATTCGACGCATTTGGAATCCACCATTTGATCAAGAGCAGACTTGGGAACATTTGGCTCAACACCGAAGACATTAAAATGGATTTGCTCGATTTTGATCACTTCAGTAAAAATTATAATGCAGATAAGAGTAAAATAGAAATCCTGGAGCAAATGGTGGAGCTGTACAAAGGCATGCTATTTGAAACTAAGCTTTATTCATGGGCATTAAGTATACAGCAACCTTACGAAGTAAGGTTCGACAATGCATTGAATACTCTGATTCAGTTTTATAGGGAACGCGGCGATACGAAAAAAGCCGGTTACTACGAAATGAAAAAAATAATCTAGATAAAATGAAATCTCCCGCACGCTGTGACCAGGTGCGGGAGATTTCATTATTACATGCCATGTCTGTCTATGAACTTACTGTATGACAAAGATATACGTCTTTTGACTGCCGTCCTGTGCGGTTACGATTAGCCTATCGGTGTTTCGCAGATTATCGTGTGTAATCTCTGTATTGTCCTGATGATAAGCTTTATAGCTTCCATTCAGCGGTCCGATAACAGCATAAGTGAAGCTGCCATAATACGTATACAGAGGCACGGTAATCGTTCCCGCGACCGGATCAATTTGATAGCTGGACGATAGCGAGGTCAAAGTAACATCGTTGTACAGAATAAGATAATCCGCAGTAGACGAATTTTGTGCAGTAACACGTACGATCATACCTGAAGAGATATCGGACGTCTCATCGGTTACAGGTACCAAGTCTTGATCCAACACGCTTGCGGCAGCGTGCGGGGATAACGTTAACCCGCTCAACAACTGACCTACGGTCAGAGCGCTTGGAACCGAAAGGCTGCTCCCACTCACATTCCCGTTCACATTGGTCAAAACCAACTTAGCGTCGCTAAGCACTGGCGTTGGTACCGGTGTTGGTGCCGGTGTTGGTGCCGGCGGCGAACAATACCATTGTGCGGCATAGGATGTGTCTTGAGCCGGCATCGTGCTTGCCATCACAGGGGACCAACCGGTGAAAGAACAGCCTGACCTCGTTACGGTTGGCGCCTGTATGGCAGCGCCGTACTGAACTTGAGCTTTGGAGCCACCAGCACCTCCATTTGCATCAAACGTCAAATTGTAGCTGTTACGTGTGTAATAACGCACGGTCGTGAGGCTTCCATCGGCTGCAACCGTACTCGATGCCAATGCTTTGCCACTGCTGTCATAGGCTGTGCTATGGTCATAGGTAAAGCCGGGATACAGCTGGGTCGCTGGTTCCGCAATTGCGCCGGTTGTGCCTTGGAAGCTTCCCGTGCCGACTTCAACGTAAAGCGAGGTGCTTCCGAGACCCTGCAGTCTGTCCGAAACACGGTAGGGCATATCGTTCCGTAACTTCCAAGTTGCTGTATAAGTAGTGTCGCTTGACGGCATCATGCTTGGAATTGCCTGTGACCAGCCAGCAAAGGTATAACCCGGCTTGGAGAAATTCGGTACTGCACTGCCCGGTATCGCTGAAAAGCTTCTGGCTGAATAAACGATCGAAGTTCCGCTCGGGTCGGCATAGAAAGTCATTTTGCGCGTGGCAGGCAAGTATTCGTAGCTCAGTTTCGATAAACCGGTTCCGGCTATTATAATGGTTCGTGTTGGCGGTGTATCATATCCTTCGATTTTTATCGGTTCCGGTGAAACAGAAGCTCCTGCCGTACCGGAAAAGGTGTTTTTTTTCTTGGTGGTGCGGTCCCCTGTATTGGGATCGACCGTAATGTAATCGACTAAGTAGGGTATATTGGTGTGCGGTGTCCATTGCGCATAAAGCGTTATATTTCCTGATGGCATAGTGTCAGGA
Organism: Paenibacillus paridis; assembly: GCF_006345825.1. Classification (GTDB taxonomy): domain Bacteria; phylum Bacillota; class Bacilli; order Paenibacillales; family Paenibacillaceae; genus Pristimantibacillus; species Pristimantibacillus paridis. The sequence continues at coordinate 18,482 of NZ_VCIX01000053.1, read as the reverse complement.
ATGATGTAGGGCTTCGTTCCTGCAGCATCCAAAGCCCAACCCTTGAATGTAAACCCAGTCACTTTGGGCACGTTTGTTAATCTCTTTTCTTTTTTGACTGACGCTTTGACCGGCAGGACAACCCGACCGAAACTGTACAATTGAATTTCGTCTGATACTAGAACATTAGGATTCAAATGGATAGAGCCGTATCCGCTCTTGTACCAGGTCAAATCAATATTGCGCGAGTAGGGAAGGGAATTTAAACCCGTTGTTGAGCCCTTCCACGTTACGGTCATCCTGCTGGTTAGAATATCATCCGCGGCTGTTGGCGATACGGTTACACGGGATGTCTTCGAATCGTACGTAAACTTATTATTATTGAAACTAATGGTGTAATTCTCAGGACGATCTTTACCCGTAATGATTTCGCCCGTTATCAGATTCAAATCTTTCAGCTTAAAAGCGTCATCGATTGATGGGAAGGTTTTCCCCTCAAAGGCGACAAAGGAAGGCGCTTCTTTTTCTTCATAGGCGAAATCGATGAAATGACCAGTCGGCGTGCCGGCTCTATAAAGCGGCCAGTACTCACTATAAAAGAGGTCGGAATACGAGATTGACCCGCCGAAGATCTGCGCCCCCCACTCTGCCTCCACATACATGCCGATTTCCAGAACCAGCGCTCCTAACGTTTTTGCCTTTGCCGAAGATGAGATCTCGTAATAGAAATACCCGTAGAGCTGAAGGTAAGCACCCCCCTCTGCCGTGATCCCGACACTATCCAATTCGACATGGAACAAACCTGCTGCCAAGTCGAGACGAATCCCTGCTTTTAACCCCAGCGTTCCCATCACATAGAAATAAAAGTCATAGGTGCCGTCGCCTGGCAAGTCTACCGTTCCGAAAGAAGGCGACCCTTCGCTGAGTTTAAAGCTGGCTGTATATCTTTTCGCGGATTCATAGCTGAAGCCGATTCCCAAGGCAATATTCGGATTCATGCTAATGACAAAATTCCCTTTAAAGTTGATATGAAGGAGACCCATTAAAAGGTGTTTGTCGTATTCGAAGATTTCTTCTTCAACAAGGTCAACCCAATCCGTCTCGTTCTCCAGCATGGCTTGATAGCTTTCCACCAACGTATTGACGTTTACCGTGGCCGGTGTGGAAGGAGACTGCTCCAGAACCGCTTTCAGCTGTGCCTTGATGTCTACTTTGTTTTTGGCAGTATTCCAGATATTCGCGTAAGCGTCAAGCGGAGTATCCGCTGCTACAGTGCCGATCTGCGCAGAAGCGTCAATGCTTGTAAACGTGAAGGCGTCCAGGTTGGCGCTTGCTTGATAATCCTTGGGATACGGAAGATCGAAAAGTCCCAGATCAATATATCCCCATACCGTGTTGCCGTTCACGCCCACGCTCAAGGCGATTTCTTCCGTAAATGCAGCGTTCATATGGATAAGGATATCGTTTTTCGCACCTGTCGAAACTTGAATATCGCTTGAAACTGCGAGATTAAGACGCATACCAGATTTCCCCTGAAAATGGGATAACGTCGTGCCAACGTTTGCTGAAACCTGCAAGTTATGCAAAGTGACGTCCGCATTCTCTTCTCTCGGATCCAAGGAGAGGGTACGGACTTCCGGTTTTTTGCCGTTCCGCAAGGGTGTTGGTACACTGGCTGCGCTCAACGTTTTGAAGCTATCGGTTTGCAAAGCGGCGGCTGACAATTGGTTTGCTGCTTCATCGACAAAGCCGCTTGCCAGCGCTTGTCGCTTAATTTGATTCTCCAAAGCAGTGATCTCAGATTGCGACAACAGGTCGGCTCCGTCAATCGTTTCCTGCTTATAGAAATTAAGGGCGTGAGTAATGTCATCTTGTGTCGCATCCGTATAAGCAATGACATACTGATTCTCTGAGCTTGAGATAGACGTCACTTTCCCGTAGCCTGAAGAAGCTCCCGTACGCATATTGACGAGCGCAAGGTAGTCCCCGACTCTAGCAACGGTAGCGGCGTTAAGACCCATAGGCGCATATTTGGCGTCGGAATAATCCATCGACGCCGGAGCGACCGTGATGGAGCGGTTCGTCCTGTCCCCATCGGTGTCTGACGCAGGATCGACTGGCAGCACGTTCGGTTTAAGCAGAACGTTCATCGGGTTTGCGCCGGTGTAGGAATAGATATTCCCGTTGATCGCAGTAATCGCAACATAGGCGATATCTCCATCATCGGACGTATTCAAAGTGCGCAGATCGGGGCGGGTCCCTTCATAAACGGAGACGGTATCGCCCACTTTTAAACGCGTATTTCCGCCATATCGAAAGCTACCACTCGCAGCAGGGGACGGGTTCTGCCCCGATCCACCGCCAACGTTTGCGCTCATTACAGCGATCGAAGGGGAAGCCACGGATACGCCATTCTGACTCATCTGAGAAATATCGGAAAACTTTAAATAAATCATGTAAGGATTTAGAGGCAACCGCATGACCTCTTGTTTGGCAATACTAAAAATATAATTTCTGGTTGTTGCGTCTTTGCCTGTAAAAGTAAGGCTTGTATCATTCAAAGTGATTTGATAGGTGCTGCCCTCTTCGAATCCACCATTTTTTGCTGCTACAGTAAAGCTGCCGTTCGAGCCGGTTACCGCAATTCCTGCAAAATCAGAATTGGACGGAGATTTGAATGTCATGCCGGCTTGAACGGCCGCCGCCGTCATTTTACCTGTAGAATCTTTCACCGCGATCTTAAAGTTTGGCGCCTGCTCCATTGCATATGCATTCGGAGTGATTTTCACAGCATCATCAGGCGATGCCATATAATTGGCATACAAGGTTATGTCGCTCTTGACGGTATCGTGTTTCATTACCGGTTGTGTAAATGCACGATCTTTATACCAGCCATTGAAAATGGAGCCCTGCTTGAATGCGAGTGGAAGCTGATTCAGCGATTCGCCTCGATTCAGACTCAAGCTGTCGATCGGCGAGCCGCCGTTCGGGTCAAACGCAACCGTATAGGTTATGCTATCGCTGGCCCTCGCGACTTTGTCCATACGCATAAAAAGCGCAGCCGCTTCAGCGCGAGTCGCCTTTGAACGCGGTTGGAAACTGCCGTTTGTATCTCCAGTAAACAAACCGGCTTGCCAAAGCTTTTCCGCCGCATCAACCGCCCATGGAGAAATGTCGGATATGTCGTCAGGCGTCGACGTGCTATCGTTTGCTTGATAAGGAATTCCATCGCTTTCAAAATACTTTACTGTCAGCGTTGCCATCTGTTCTCTCGAAATAGCGACGTCCGGCGAAAATCTGTTGCTGCCGGTTCCACTTGTAATGCCGCTTTCGATTGCCCATTGCACATAAGGCGCATACCAATCGCCCGGCTGCACATCTATAAATGCGGAAGTTTTGTATTGACTTGCATCTACTTTAGCGATTCGCCCAAGCACAGTAACATACATGGCACGACTCATAGTTGCGTCCGGCGAAAAGAGATCTTTGCTTGTGCCGCTGAATAGGCCATTCTGCTTGACATACATGACCGCATCGTAGAACCAGGCCGAGGGTGTCACGTCCTCAAACAAGCTTTGAGGCGCGGGCTGCGCAGTCGTTTTGGTTGCTGCCACAGGTTCGACAGAAGTCGGTGAAGCAGCAGAAATCCCAGGAGTGATTGCGGTTAAGAGTATACAAGAAAATAGCAACAGACTTAATAGGCGTTTATACAAGTTCAATTTTCCTCCTCATAATCTTTCAACTTGCAGTCAATTACTGATCTTACAAGACGGATCTAAATGGAATCTGAACACAGTTCAGACGATTGCGAAGTGGAAAAATGGGGGGATGGGGTCAACGTGAGGACCCGAGTTAAAAAGCATTCCCGAGCCCGATACTTCATGTAAATTCCGCTGCATTCAAAAGTTGGATATAGTGAAGGCAGTCGTTTCAGCCTAAATAATTGCTAGTAGCGGAGCCCTTTTTATTGTTTAGGTCATAGGTAGGTTGACTACAGAACATTTGTTCGCATATAATGTCCTTGAGGTGATTAACATATGGCTATGCCGTTAACCGAGTTGAATGACCCTGCTCTCCACTACCCGCCATCAATTGAAGATATCCAGCTGATACAGGAATCCATTGTGCTTCCGCTAGCACTCATTGTTGTTGAGCGCAATCGACGCGAGCTGGATCGTAAAGCGCGGGCGCTGCGTTCTATTTTTGCTAGGGCAGCAGATCTGGTTATGATGCAAATGAAAGCCGACTTAACCCTGAACACCCGGTTGCTGATCCGCAGCGGAATTACCGTTTGTAAGGATAGCCATTCTAACGGCAATGTTAGCTATCGCTATAATTGTCGTGGATTCGAAGAAACCGCAGCCTTCTCCCACGAATACATACGCAATGAAATCAATAGGCGAATATCTGCTTATAATACTGGCATTTTCACGAAGCCATGAATGGTTTGCCTCTTAATAAGAACAGCCTCTACTACGGCCGTTCGTTAATCTTAAAGTCTCGATATAAGGCGAGGCTTTTTTTGTTTGCTTTGCCCGATATGCCAGACTTCGACAAGAAAGGCGAAACAATCAATTAACATCTTCCATTCCAATCTGCTATACTACAAATAGTTTCATATCGTTCTACAAAAGTTACATTTTTCACCAACACAAACCAACAAAAAACTTATTTCATTACGCTTTGAGGAGGCAATTAGCATGGGGATTAATTTCAATTCAGGAAGGCCATCCAACAACCTTGGAGGCCAAGGCGGTATCCAGCAGGGCGGTATTCAGCAAGGCGGTATCCAGCAAGGCGGTATCCAGCAGGGCGGTATCCAGCAAGGCGGTATCCAGCAGGGCGGTATCCAGCAGGGCGGTATCCAGCAGGGCGGTATTCAACAGGGCGGTATTCAACAGGGCGGCGGCCAGCAAGGCGGTTTTCCGGGCGGAGCGCCCAATAACGGTTTCGGTGCAGCACCCGCGCCTCAAGCTAGCCCAGGCGGGGGACTTGTTCTTACCAAAGGACAGAAGCTGGATTTGACCAAAGGCAATGCCGGTCTTGATTTCCTGAAAATCGGACTTGGCTGGGACACGAATACGCTGCAGGGTCAGAGCTATGATTTAGATGCCGAGGTGTTTTTGCTAGGCCAGACTAACACAGTTCCATCCTCCAGCCATATCGTCTTTTACAATAATATGGTTAGCCCGGACGGCTCCATCCGCTATAAAGGGGACAACCGCGACGGTCAAGGAAGCGGCGACGATGAATCCGTTGAAATTCAATTGTCCCGAGTATCGCTTGATATTCAAAAAATTGTATTTACGGTAACCATCGATGAAGCTATCCGTAAAAATCAAAATTTTGGACAAGTGTCCAATGCCTATATTCGTATCGTGAATCAAGCTAACGGATCAGAGATTTGCAGATTTGATCTATCTGAGGATTATTCCACTTCCATCTCCATTTTGGCGGGCGAGGTCTACCGCCACGGAAATGAGTGGAAGTTCAACGCTATCGGCACTGGCTTAACGCTAGATTTGGCCGGTATCTGCGCTCACTACGGCGCAATGTAATTCATTTTTTTTCATTTACCGCATTTCATTTCCCTATCATTGGAGGTAACCCGTTATGCCGTTTCAATTTCAAGTAGAACGCGAGCTGTTCCTTAAAGCAGAGGGTCAAGGCCATTTCTTTGCCAAAAAAGGATCTATGGTCGCTGATCAAGCCTATAACAGTAAATTTAAATATTCCAAACGACTATTAGGAACTAATTCCGGAAATGTTATCGGCCAAGTCATTAATCACGGCATGCGTAAAGTAACGGGAGAAAACCTCGAAATTATGGAGGTTGAGGGGCAAGGCACGGTTTACCTTGCTGACCAAAATTCACATGTAACGATCATCAATTTGGAGCAAGGCGGCCCTTGGCAAAGCGTTAGCGTCGAGAGCGAGGATCTGCTTGCATTCACAGAAACTTGTCATTATGGCGTAACGATCATTGGTTCAGGCGTTCTTTCCCAGCGCGGCTTATTTACGTCTAAGCTGACCTATAACGGCCATGGCGCACAGGTTGCCGTCAAGACGAATGGTAACCCATTAGTGCTGCAAGGCCCTTGTCGTGTAGATCCCGATGCCATCGTTGCTTGGACAGGCTCTGCCCCTAAGGTTAAGATTGACGTGAACTGGAAAACATTAATCGGCCAAACCTCAGGCGAGTCCTATATGTATGAGTTCAGCGACCCTAACCAAGTTGTCATTGTACAGCCATTCGAGCGTGAGAGCGGCGTAAAGTTCGGAATGGATGATAAACGCTACCAGCCTCAGGAACAAAGCAGCGCTTTTGGCAACACTTTTGGAGGAAACCAAGGGCATAACCAAGGACAGCTGCAAGGACAAGAAAGCGGCGGTCTCGGCGGAATTATCGGTAAATTTTTGAAGTAACTAGCTATTCATTCATATGCTTAGGATTGAGTCGGACCTTGCCTAGCGGCAAGGTCTTTTTCATAGGCAATCCCTGCTTTAATCCGCAAGGATTTGGAAATCTGTAACCTTAACGACGCTTGCTGCGTACAAAAAGAAAGGCAGTCAACAAAATTACAAATGGTTTTGCATATTCTGCCCTAAATATCTTAAATCAATAAACAAGGGGGTAAACATATGAAAGCCGCAGGCACAATGCTTCTCGTTACCGCAATTATTGAAGCCATTTTGGGTATTCCTCTCCTGGGCGGGTCGATTGTAATTTTGTCAGGATACACGGTTCTATTTGCGACACTTGTTCTTCATATCGTAACCTTAGTATTTTGCTCTCAGCATAATAAACCAGTCGTAGGCAGTGTTTTGGGCATCATCACCTCAGTTCTTGCTTGGATTCCAATTCTAGGCATGATCATGCACCTCGCGACGGCAGCCATTCTTTTCTGGGCAGCATCCAAGAAGGACAACTATCCGACATCTCCGTACCCGCCTGCTCCTGGCAGCTTCTAATCAAACATAAGGGCTGTCCTCGCAGTTGATTTCCTGCTGGACAGCCCTTCATTTGTTACATCTGAACTTCACGGTTGAGCCCACTTACCATATTCCTTCTCCGGCAAACGCTCAGAATCATCCCCATCGCCATTAATTCAAGAATGCCACTAACCCCTCCATAAGATACAAATGGCATGTTAAGATCTGCAATCGGTACGATCCCTAGTGTCATTAAGATATTCCAAATAAATCGAAAGCTAATAATGGATAATATGGAGAGTCCAATCGCCCTGGCATACGGATCTTTTAAGCCTCTGATGGCACTGAACGATTTAAATAGAAATAACAAGGTCAACAATAACAATAGACTGCCGAAAACCCACCCAAAACTATAGATGATATAGCTAAACACCATATCGCTGTGCAAATAACGCATCTTGTCATTTAGTACCCCAAAGCCATGTCCCCACATGCCTGCATTCAGAACCGCATCAATGGCGTTCTGCCGTTGATATCCCAAGCCTTCCGGGTCCGTCCACATAAAGAAAGAAGAATACCGCTCAAATGCATTTTGAATCCGATATCCCGAAGACAGCATTACACCTATTACAATAAAAAGAAAAGATGCCATTCCTGCAAAAAACAATTTGTACGCCTTAACAACAACTAACAATAAAAACGTAAGACCAATCCCGTAACCAATAAAATCAAAAAAAGAATTCCCTTTCATATACAATAATGTTGGCACCACAATGTAGATCAAGCTCATCATTATGAGCTCTCCCACATTACGGTATGTACTCCGTTTTATGTTCCTTTGTCCTAACAGCATGCCGGATGCCGCAATCAGAAAAAGATAAGTAGAAAGGGCATAGATATCAAAGGCAAAACCACCGACTGCTATCCATCGCTTTGCGCCATTAATTTCAGTTCCAATAACCGAACAAGCTAACATTAACGTTATGGACACGAAATAAAGATGCCACGAGTATTTCCTTATTTTCCGATAGTCCAGAAAGCAAATAACAACAAGAAGTAATACGCCTATCCCTGAATAAAATGCTTTATTAATGAATAAATAGCCATAAAAATGACTAGGTATCCCACTGTCTTGCCCGCTGTATCCAATCTGCAGCGCGTACATCACAAGCAGCCCTATTCCCACCATAACCGCTGCAATCACGGCCAGGCTCCATTCCATGACCGGTTTATGAGCAGCATGCAGCTGCTTGCCAATTTGATCTGGATGACCCATCTGGTCTAATGCCTGCCGGGTAGCCTCTTCATGACTCAACCCTTCGCTAAGCTTATCCTCCACTAAATCCTCCAGATGACTCTTCATCTCCAATTGGATATCGGGATGCACATCTTTAGCCTTTACATGGCTACATACTTGCTCAATGAAAGAGTCGACGGATTTCGGGCTATTCTGTCGGCTCATGCTTGGCCCTCCCCGATTACCCGATCCACGGTTGTGCGAAATAATGTCCACTCCTGTTTCTTTTCCTCGAGTTGTCCTCTCCCCCGCTCCGTAATGCGATAATACTTCCGTTTACGGCCGCCTTCCTCGTTCCAGTAAGACTCAACGAGCTGCTCAAGCTCAAGGGTATGCAGGATGGGATATAACGTCCCTTCTTTAAACGTAAATACGCCGCTAGAGCTCCGCTCAATTTCCTTCGTCATCTCATAGCCGTACATTTCCTTGCGCTCCAAAAGTGTCAAAATCAAAATGACGGTACTTCCCTTCATAAGTTCCTTATTAATTTTCACAATGGCCTCCTCCTATGTATCGGAAATCTATACATCGAATATCTATGTATTAGTATATAGAGGCTTCCCTAATAAAACAAGCCGCTAGAAACGTATACGATCCTATTCTTCAAAAAAAAGAAGCATCCTTTAAAAAGGAATGCTTCTGTTTCCTACCGGATTACAGCCCCGTTGGGAGCTGGAACATTTGTGTTAGCTCATCCAGCGTAATCGCATCAGCCGGAATTTCTTCAAACGTTGGTTTTTTGTTGATATCCGAATAAATCACGTCAAAGTGCATGCCGAGCTTCACTTTTTGGCCGCTTGCCTCATCAGAAGCCTCAAAGTTCAGCTTGCCTGCTTGATAGGACAGGTACCCGTCGGAAATAGCGGCAGTCGCTTTAAGCGTATTGATTTTGACGTTGTTTTTCAACGTATCCAAGATTTCTGCTTTGTTCGCTTCCAGGTCCGTTTTAAACTTCTCGATATCCGCTTTCTCAAGCGTCAATGTCTTCAAAGTCGCTTCATTCTTCAGAAGCACGTCAAGCACCTCAGGCAATGCTTTATTGACAATCGTGTCAACGGTTTGAGGATAATTGCTCTCGTTAATTTCAAACGCTACAACCTGATCTGCTTTGTAATCTGCAGGCAAGCCCGCATCTTCCGCTTTAGGCTGGCTAAAATAGGTCTTCTCGTCAAAATTCTTCAGCAATACTTCGCCAAGTTCCTTGCCTAGCTTCTGCTGCGCTTCTACATCAATCTCAGCGGCTCCCTGCTGCTCAGCGAGCTCCTTGAGATCAATCTTAATGAATTTGCCCGTGATCGTCTCAGGCAGCGGCAGCATCGGAATTTGCGGCACCTTCACATATAACGTTTCTTCCGTCATAATCATCGGTACCGTCAGCTTCATCTCCATGTCGCCTGGAATGACAATTTGCATATTCATATCGGTTCGCATAGGATTTTTCTGGTAAACGGCATCCACGGTAATTGCAGCATCCTTAAGCATGCCCACGATCGCTGCTGTAGCAGCCATATCGCCCTCAATCGCCGCATCCTGCGGAATTTCTAATTCGTCCAAACCAAATGACATTTTTAATGCATATGAGTCCGCCTCTGAAATCTTCGTCATAGCGGATTGCAATGCTGCTTTAGGCGGTTTCCCGGAGCTGCAACCTGCAATGACCACTAAAATAACGGCTAACAAAAGAACCGCTATTTTCTGTACTTTCTTCATGTAATAAGTTCCTCCCCTATCTTTTTATGAGCACCTCCATTCTATACTAAATAAGCACCTTTTAGAAGTTATATCCAAAAAATCCCGTTTCGATTTATCGAAACGGGACGTTTGATCTATTCATTTTCAGGACCAAAGTATCGATTTATGAACCTTCTGGATTATGATGGTCCACATGATTGCGCTGCTTCGTTTTTTTCGATCCAGATAACGGCGCTTGCTGTCCGCCACCGCTATTTTGTTTGGATTTGCCGGAATTCGGATTGCTTTCGGGTACAGGAATGCTATCTGGCTTTGACAAGCTGAACTCCTCCTTTAATCTTTCTGGTGAAGCAAATCGGTTGGCTTATCGTGGTTCAGCGCGTCTTGGTGACGCCGGTCGTTTTTATCCTGCTGCAACTGCTGTGCCTGATGGCTATTGACTGCCTCATGATCCAGAGCCTCTACCACATTCGTCAAATTTTTATCGGCAAACCCTTTGGCTTTTGTCATAAGTGAATGTCCCCTCTAAACATGCGTCAAACGCTGCAGCGCCTGCGCACATTCATGCAAATGTCTGGTGTAATCTTGAATTAACTCTTGGATGATTTCTCCTCGTTCGTCAACCGATACCTTATCCTTCTCTACGTCGATCAACTCGACCTTCACTTCACGGCTGTCTACATACGTTACTTTAAAATCGAATGAATACATTTGATGCCCAGCGGTTTCAATCGTCACACGCAGTGCTTTCGCATCCGCCTCATCCGGAAGCACTTTGCAGCGGTCTGCTTCGTTTAGTGTTTCCGGCAGCGTATGCCGCCAAGCATCTGCCAAATTTTCTTGATTCATTTGCAGTTCATCTGATTTACCCATTTGATAAAGCACCTCCACAACGTATAACATGCGAAGAGCGACTTTATTTTATACGAAGCCAAACATAACAAAAAAAGCCCAAACGCTAAGCGTCTGAACTTGTCTGATTAAAATATGGAGGAGAGAGTGGGACTCGAACCCACGTGGGCTTGCACCCTAACAGTTTTCAAGACTGCCCCGTTATGACCGCTTCGGTATCTCTCCACATGTAATTGTCACAAGAAAGATTGTACCACAGGTCAAAATAAAATTGCAACTCTATTTTGACCGTGTGGCAAAAAAATTTTACAGCTTGCTTGCTTCAATCTTGCTGATTCCACCCATATAAGGACGCAGAACTTCCGGTACGATCACAGAACCGTCTGCTTGCTGGAAATTTTCAATAATCGCTGCAAAAGTACGGCCAACAGCCAGACCTGAGCCATTCAAGGTGTGAACGAACTCCGGCTTGCTCTTCGTATCCCTGCGGAAACGAATTCCCGCGCGGCGAGCTTGGAAATCCTCGACATTCGAGCAGGATGAAATTTCGCGGTATGTACCTGCACTCGGCAGCCATACCTCAAGGTCATACGTTTTGGCTGCTGTAAAGCCCATATCGCCCGTACAAAGCGTCAGAACTCGGTAAGGCAAGTCTAACAGCTGCAAAACCTTCTCCGCGTTAGCCGTCATTTTCTCCAGCTCGTCATAAGAATCCTCAGGCTTCGTCAGCTTGATCAGCTCAACCTTATTGAATTGATGCTGACGGATCAAGCCGCGCGTATCGCGTCCTGCGGAACCTGCCTCTGAACGGAAGCAAGAGCTGTATGCAACAAAATATTTAGGAAGCTCTTCCGAAGTCAAAATCTCTTCGCGGTGCAGATTCGTCACTGGAACCTCAGCCGTTGGAATAAGGAAATAATCCGAATCCGAGATTTTGAACAGATCCTCTTCAAATTTAGGAAGCTGGCCGGTGCCGACCAAACTATCACGGTTGACGATATAAGGCGGCAGGATCTCTTCGTAGCCGTGCTTGTCGCTGTGCAGGTCCATCATAAAGCTGATCAGTGCACGCTCTAGACGAGCGCCTAAGCCACGGTAGAACGTAAAGCGCGAACCCGTTACTTTCGCCGCACGTTCGAAATCGAGAATACCAAGCGATTGTGCAAGCTCCCAGTGCGGTTTAGGCTCGAACTCGAAGCTCGGCACTTCCCCATGCTTGCGAAGCTCGACATTGTCCTCCTCGGACTTGCCCACCGGAACACTTTCGCTTGGAATGTTAGGAATGGCTTGCGTTAACTCCTCCACTTGAACGTCAAGCTCGCGAAGCTCATCGTCCAGCTCTTTTATGCGATCGCCGACTTCCCTCATTTCAATAATGAGCGATTCAGCGTCTTCGCCTGTTCTTTTGAGCTTAGCAACTTCCTGAGACACCGTGTTACGGCGGCTTTTCAATTGCTCGGTTTCTTGGATGAGATCACGGCGCCTTGTATCAAGCTTAGGGAAATTAGCAATAAGATCGAGTGAAGCCCCCCGATCTAGCAGTGCTCTCTCAACCTTCTCAAATTCATTTCTCAATAATTTAACATCCAGCACGACTCAAAAGCCCCTCTCTGAAGGGAGTAATTTTATTATTGTAAACGTTTATGCTTTGCTTGCCGCTGCTTCTTTCACCATATCGACGAAATAAGCATGCAGTCTATGATCGTCCGTCAGCTCCGGATGATAGGAAACCGCCAGAAGATGGCCTTGCCTTGCCGTTACGATCTCGTCCCGGTAAGTGGACAATACGTCAACAGTCGAACCAACCTTCTTGATTAAAGGCGCCCTTATAAACACTGCTCGTACAGGCTCATCGATACCTTTAACCGATAAATCCGTTTCAAAGCTTTCCTGCTGGCGGCCAAAGGCATTGCGCGCAACAGTCATGTCCATAAGACGAAGGTGCGCGTCTTCTTGTCCTTCAATTTCGTCTGCTAATACGATAAGCCCTGCGCATGTGCCAAACAACGGTTTGCCTTGCGCGGAGAAATCCGCAATAGCTTCCATAAAACCGTATTTCCGCATTAGTCTACCGATGGTTGTGCTTTCGCCGCCAGGGATAACAAGTCCCTGCAGCTCATCTAGCTGCTCTACCCGCTTAACGGCGACCGCCTCAGCGCCCGCCGCTTCCAAGCTTCGTATATGCTCTGCCACTGCGCCCTGAAGCGCAAGTACACCTATCTTCATCGCTCTGTTCGCCTTCCTTTACGGGCAAGGGCCGGCAGCGCAATTCGCGCGAAGCCGGCACCTGCATATTACATCTATTAGATACCGCGGTCTTGCATGCGCTCTGAAGAGTTTAGCTTGGAAATTTCGATCCCCTTCATAGCAGCTCCCAAGTTTTTCGATACTTCAGCAATTAGCTTGTAATCTTGATAGTGAGTTGTTGCTTCAACGATAGCGCGAGCGAATTTCTCTGGATTCTCGGATGTGAAAATACCAGACCCAACAAATACGCCGTCTGCTCCAAGATGCATCATCAATGCCGCATCGGATGGTGTAGCAACTCCGCCTGCCGCAAAGTTAACCACTGGAAGCTTGCCTGTCTCATGAACGTTAAGAAGCAAGTCATAAGCTACCCCGAGAAGCTTAGCTTCATGATAAAGCTCGTCCTTCGACAAACCTTGAATTTTACGAATTTGACCATTGATCAAGCGAAGGTGACGAACAGCCTCTACGATGTTGCCTGTTCCTGGCTCGCCTTTTGTACGAAGCATTGCTGCTCCTTCTTGAATACGGCGCAATGCTTCTCCAAGATCTTTTGCTCCGCATACGAATGGAATGGTAAACTCATGCTTGCTGATGTGGAACACTTCATCTGCTGGCGTAAGCACTTCACTCTCATCGATATAGTCAACGCCCATGGACTCGAGCACTTTAGCTTCTACATAATGCCCGATACGAGCCTTTGCCATAACCGGAATAGAAACAACTTTCATAACCTCTTCAACGATTGTCGGATCAGCCATACGAGCTACTCCGCCAGCTGCGCGAATTTCGGAAGGGACGCGCTCAAGCGCCATTACTGCTGTTGCCCCTGCTGCTTCTGCTACTTTTGCTTGCTCGGCGCTCATAACGTCCATAATGACGCCGCCTTTTTGCATTTCTGCCATGCCGCGTTTTACGCGCGATGTACCTGTTTCCATGCTTCAAATCCTCCTATTTTCATCCAATAAAATGTATATTACCGCAGTTGTTCTAACCATTGATTTTACAGGAACCAAGATTAATCGACAAGCCTTGATTTACTTTATTTCCTTGTTTAGTACTCGGATTAGAACAAATTGACGATTCCGTTAAACAATCCAGCGAAAAAATCTCCAATTGCGCGGAACATCAGGCGGAACCAGCCTGCCTTCTGGCCATCCTCCGTCGTAATGAGGTTAACGGTACGAGTAAGCTCTTGCTTGCTCTCATCGTCCGTGTATTTGTAAGTGACTGTACCCACGACGGTTCCTACAGGAATAGGTGCGACAAGCTCGGTATCAGGCTTCACTTCACTCGATACAACCTCAATTTTTGGCTCAACGCCTTTTTTAACCATGAACGTAATATCTTTATCGGTGACAACCGGCAATGATTTTTTCTTGCCCTTCTTAATCTTGACCGTTTTCACTGTTTCTACCACTGATTTTGGAGCGAGCACCGTTTTTTTCTCAAACGTCGCGAATCCGTAATCGTACATCTTCGCTGTTTCATTGAAACGGGCCGACTTCGACGAAGTATCCATAACCACGCTAATAAAGCGCTGCTCTCCGCGTTTCACCGTACCTGTGAAGTTATATCCAGCAGCATCGATGAAACCGGTTTTCATGCCATCCACGCCTTCATAAGCCAAATGCTTCAAACCTTTTTGATTTACATTCGTACCCAGCATCCAGTTAATGTTAACGATTGCTGTTTTATCACGCTCGCGGAATTTATATTCCTGCAGCTTTGAGTATTCAAGAAACTCCGGATGCTCTCTCAAAATAATTTGGGCCAGCTTAGCCATATCTGCCGCAGAAATAACCGTTGTCTCTGATAAACCTGTAGCACTTGTAAATATAGCCGTTTTCAAATCAAGCTGTTTGGATACTTCATTCATTTTAGTAACAAAGCCCTGCTCACTTCCCGATATTTTCGAAGCAAGCGCAATCGTTGCATCATTGGCGGAACCTACTGCCATAGCGCGATATAAATCCAAAACCGTATGTTGATCGCCTTGTGCTAGAAATACCGATGATCCGTCTGGTGGCGTAGAAGCTGCTTCCGCACTGGTTGTAATAACCTCGTCCCACGATAAACGCTCATTCGAAATTTCTTCAAGAACGATATATTCCGTCATTAGCTTGGTCATGCTTGCTGCAGGAAGCGGTTCTTCTGAATTCACTTCATACAAAACTTGACCGGAATCCGCGTCAATTAAAATAGCCGCTTTAACTTGCAAGCCTAAAGTATTTTCCGTACTGGGCCTTCCTTCATATCCATTTGCCATAACTACCGCAGAACCAAGCGACAGCATTACCATCCATACCGCCATACTTGCAGCGATAACCGTCTTTAACCGAACCGGCCTTACCTTATCCTTCAACGTCGTCTCCCCTTTTCCCACTTGGTTTGTCCGTTGTTAATTGTAACATATCAAACCCTCACAATTAAACCTCTAGTAGGTCGTAGAGAAATGAGTAATCCTTCATAAAAAAAAGACAAGGATTAGCGATTCGCTCGCCTTTCCTTGTCTTGTTCTAATGCTATTCAAAAAATAAGAATTATAGAGAGTAGTTCGGAGCTTCTTTCGTGATTTGCACATCATGCGGATGGCTCTCACGAAGGCCTGAACCTGTAATACGAACAAACTGCGTATCATTCTTAAGCTCGTCCAGTGATGCCGTACCGCAGTAGCCCATACCAGAACGCAAGCCGCCCAGTAGTTGATGCACCGTATCGGCAAGTGGCCCTTTGTAAGGTACACGACCTTCAATACCTTCCGGTACCAGCTTATTCTCATTCTCTTGGAAGTAACGGTCCTTGCTGCCTTCCTTCATTGCGCCAAGAGAACCCATGCCGCGGTAAACCTTAAAGCTGCGCCCTTGGAAAATTTCCGTTTCGCCTGGGCTCTCAGCAGTACCAGCGAACAAGCTTCCGATCATAATCGCGCTTGCTCCCGATGCGATTGCCTTCGTAATGTCGCCGGAATATTTGATCCCGCCGTCTGCGATAACCGGAATGTTGTATTCGCGGGCTACGCTTGCGCAATCGTAAATCGCTGTAATTTGTGGAACGCCGATTCCTGCAATAACGCGAGTCGTACAAATCGAGCCTGGACCGATACCCACTTTAACAACAGAGGCGCCTGCTTCGATAAGGTCACGAGTCGCATCACCAGTAGCAACGTTTCCTGCAATGATCGTAAGATCCGGATAAGTAGCACGCAGCTTGCGAACCGCATCCAGAATGTTGATGTGGTGTCCATGTGCCGAGTCAACTACGAGTACATCAATGCCGGATTGTACCAATGCTTCCGCACGGTCCATCGTATCCTTGGAAATTCCAACCGCTGCTCCGCAAAGCAAGCGTCCGTGCTGATCCTTTGCCGCATTCGGGAATTGGATCGCTTTCTCAATGTCTTTAATGGTAATCAGACCTTTGAGCGTATTGGATTCGTCGATCAACGGAAGCTTCTCGATCTTATGCTTCTGTAGAAGCACTTCAGCTTCCTGCAACGTCGTGCCGACAGGAGCCGTTACCAGGTTGTCACGTGTCATGACTTCGTTTATTTTAATGGAATAATCATGTACGAATCGCAAGTCGCGGTTAGTCAAAATGCCGACAAGCTTCTTGTCTTGATCAACAATCGGTACACCCGAGATGCGGTATTTCCCCATCAGCTCTTCTGCGTCATAAACATGGTGATCAGGTGTAAGCGAAAACGGATTTGTAATTACGCCGCTCTCCGAACGTTTTACGCGGTCAACTTCCTCCGCTTGCTGTGCAATCGACATGTTCTTATGGATAATGCCGATACCACCCTCACGCGCTATTGCAATCGCCAATGCGGCTTCTGTAACGGTGTCCATGCCTGCGCTAATGAGCGGAATATTTAGCTTAATCTTCTCGCTTAATCGAATCGAGATGTCAACTTCCCTAGGCAGCACTTCTGATTTGCGCGGAATAAGCAGGACGTCGTCAAACGTTAGCCCTTCTTTGGCGAATTTCGTTTCCCACACGAGTATGTTCCTCCCTTAATTTAAGTACGTCTCACATATATTATTAGCAATATTAGCAGAGGGGGTATGGGCTGTCAAGGCTGATAAATAGCTTTGTTACATCCACTTTATGCCCCAAATGACAGATCGAATTAACGCTATTTCTTTAGAAAAAGTCAGGCAAATACGTCGTTCGTTCGGGAATACGGTCTTGTAAGCGTTTAATCCCAGAGATATCGCCTTGAATACGACCGATTTGGGATAATTGCAGCGGACGGATATAGCCCATTAACATGGCCGTAAACGAGCCAATATTGAGCTTAATTGCATCTAGTTTCCTCTCATTTTCATCCTGCCTGCTTAAAGTTGCCTTTCCGGATGCAGCTATGCGCAGCAAATAACATCCATCATTCCAAGGGGCAAGCTCATCTGAAAGCTCAATCGAAAGTTCAATATCCTCGCTTGCAGCTTCAAAATCATACTGAGATATGAAAGCCTCGGCATCTACAATGCGAGCCATGAAATACGGGATAATCTCCTGTTTAATTCTTGGATTCGATAACAAATACGGAAGCATATCATCGGAAGGTACGGTAATCGTTACTTCCTTAATCATGGAATCATGCTGAGCAATAAACGACCATAACGCTTCTCTTGCCTGTTCATTTAAATAAATAAGCTCATGTACACTTAATCGATAATCTTTAACTTCATAGATCAAATAACCAAGAGCCGAACCGCTTTTATCATAATATAAAACAATCTGTCCTGGCTTTCTCGCATTGATGCGATATTTCCACCAAAACTCCGTTCGAACCAGAGAACCATTGTACTTTGAAGCATAGGCTTCATAAAGTTCATTCAATTCGTTGAGGCTCCCGCCAAAACGCTCGATGTGCCCTTCATACTTGCTTCGCGCAGGTAATTGTTCTGCGTTTATCGTATATATTTTATTTTCAGTATACGTTTCCCAGCCAAATTTGCGGTAAAATTCAAACGCAAACGGATGCAGGAAGGAAATGGTCTGTCCTTTAGACCTCATCTCTTTTAACGATTGGACCAAAATCCGTGCCACTAAGCCTTGTCTTCTATACTCCGGCCATGTCGCAACTCCGGCAAGTCCTCCCATAGCAAATGGCTTTCCACCGATAAAAGTTTGCAGCTCCAGTACTGCCGCTTGGGCAGCCAGTTGCTGGTCTACATAGGCAGCGTACCTTACAGTCGGCTCAGCGTCGAACTGCTCTTTGGACCGCTCCAGTTCCTCCGCGGACTTCTTGAATTGAAAAGCAAATTGCGACAGTGCCATGCTCTCCTCAAATTGTTCAATACTCATATGTTTGATTTCAATAACTTTCTCCATTTCATCTACCTCCTTATTCCTTATTGTCTTATCATACCGAAAAACAACAAAAAAACCTATCGCATCACATGCGATAGGTCTCTCGTGCTTGGCGACGTCCTACTCTCCCAAGACCCTGCGGTCTAAGTACCATTGGCGCTGG
>NZ_VCIX01000038.1 GCF_006345825.1 Paenibacillus paridis | reverse complement strand
GAATGGTCTAGGTAACTCTTCTAGATGAGTATTTACTTCATGGCTTACTTTTTATGAAGTCATCATTTTACACAATTATATGGACTCAGCCCAGATTGGGAATAATAGCTCTACTTTTTAGATCTAAATGTCTTTGGAATGTCGTTTTAGTAGTAAAAATGAAGTTTAAGCAGAGAGAGAAGATCGTGTTGGAGAAACGCAGCGTTCGCCTTTGAATCCGGAAGCCGCATTCTTCCCGCGACCCTAAATAATATTCTACTCGCGCAGCGATCAAAACGCCCATGCATGGTTATTCATAAAGAAACAACTTTTTGAAAGAAAACGAGACTTTTTCGTTAAAATATTGTTTAATGGTTTAAGTTGGGTTGACAATCCATAGATATCCCATAAGAATAGATTTTATATGTTTACATTAATCGTAGAACCCCAAAGACATCCAAGAACATCATAAATGGCATTCCTAATTTTAAGAAATGAAATGAGGTAAGGCATAATGATTGTCATTGATAAGGTCAGCAAACAATTCAATCAGCGCGATGGCAGCAGCTTTCAAGCATTAGACTCAATTAGCCTATCCATTAAGGAAGGCGAATTCGTCTCCTTGCTTGGGCCGTCAGGCTGCGGAAAATCGACCGTATTGAATTTAATAGCGGGTTTTGATAAAAGCACCAGCGGCGTCATCAAAGTCAACGGCGGCGATATTAAGGCGCCAGGACCGGATCGTGTGGTCGTATTCCAAGAGCATGGCTTGTTTCCTTGGCTGACCGTTCTTGAAAACGTTGCATTTGGGCTGAAGCAGAAAGGCATTGGAAAGAAGGAAAGGCAGGAGCTTGCGCTGGAGCAAATCCGCGCAGTTCATTTGAGCAAATTCGCCGACCGTTATCCGCATGAGCTGTCCGGAGGCATGAAGCAGCGTGCGGCGATCGCGCGTGCCCTCATTATGAATCCACAAATATTGCTCATGGATGAGCCCTTCGCAGCGCTCGATGAGCAAACTAGGCTCGTACTGCATAAGGAGCTGGAAGAGATATGGCTGCGAACGGGCAAGACGATTCTTTTTATTACCCATAACATCAGGGAAGCGGTAATGTTGTCGGACCGTGTGCTTGTCATGTCTACGAGACCGGGAACGATTAAGAAGGAGTTTATCGTGCAGGCAGCACGGCCGCGCGAGAGCTCAGATCCTCTGCTGCATCATGTGGAGCGCTCGATTATGGAATGCCTGGCCGATGAGCTGGAGAAAGTCGTAAAGGAGGAGATGGGCGATGACACCTACAGTTTTAAGAAGAACGATATTTCTGATCGGGATTTTGGTGGTATGGGAAGCGGCATATAGAATCATTGGCTGGGAGTCGTGGAAGTTTCCCTCCTTATTCCAAACGGTGGAATCCTTCTATACCGGCTTTGCCCATGGACAACTGCTCGAGGCCATTCTCAATTCGCTTCGCAGGCTTCTCATCGCTTTTGCCATATCGATATCGATAGGGCTGTTGCTTGGCTTGATGTTCTCGAGATCGAAGGTCATCGATGATACCTTAGGCTTTGTCGTTATCGCATTGCAAACGGTACCAAGCATCGCTTGGCTGCCCTTTGCGATTATCTGGTTCGGCTTTAATGACAAATCCGTTATATTCATAACGGCCCTAGGCGCTACCTGGACGATGGCTATCGCTACCCGTACAGGAATCAAGAACATTTCCCCGATCTATATTCGAGCGGCGCAGACGCTTGGCACCGGCACTGGCTGGCGCATGTTCACGCAAGTGTTGGTTCCGGGCGCTTTCCCGCATTTGATGACGGGAATTCGGGTAGCTTGGGCATTTGCTTGGCGTGCGCTTGTGGCTGGGGAATTGATTGCCAACGGTGCAGGTCTAGGCCAACTGCTGCAGGACGGCAGAGGCCTTGGAGATACGGCTTTGATGCTGAACGTAGTCATAATCATCGCAGTTCTAGGAACAATTTCCGATCATTTCTGCTTTAAGAAGCTGGAAGACAAGCTGCTCATCCGCTATGGATTGGAAACTCATACAAAATAAAAAAATATTGACAATTTTAACTATTCCGATAGAATTGGTTGGAGTAGAACGTTAGAGAGAAAACGATTAAAGAAGGGTAGGATTAAAGATGAAAAAAACATTAGGCCTTATTTTGACACTGGTACTCGTATTGACGCTTGCGGCTTGCGGCGGCAAAAACAACGCAGCGGAGAGCCCGTCGCCGGATGCTGGCAGCGGCACAGCGACAAACAGCCCATCTGCCAAACCCGTAACCGTTAAGCTTGGTATTTTCAAAAACGTAACCCATGCAGCCGGATATATCGCACTCGAAAAAGAATTTTTCCAGAAGCAGCTAGGCGAACATGTGACCATTGAAGTGCAAGCCTTTGACAATGGTTCTGATTTCTCGACAGCGATCGCAACAGGCCAAATTGATTTGGGTTATGTCGGTCCTGGACCGTCCACTAACCAATTTTTGAAAAGCAGCAACTTTCGAGTGATTTCCGGCGCTGATAACGGCGGAGCCGTTCTTGTAGCTGGCAAAGATTCCGGTGTCACTACGGTAAAGGATTTGGTAGGCAAAACGATTGCGATTCCGACTAAAGGAAGCACAAATGAAATTTCACTGCGCTTGCTGCTTGAGCAAGAAGGCGTGAAAATTACAACGGATAATTCCGGTGCGCAAATCGTTGCCCGCGCTCCTTCCGATACGCTTGTAGCGCTTCGCCAAAATGAGGTTCATGCGACGCTTATTCCTGAGCCGTGGGGAACTCAAATTGAAGAAGAAGGCATTGGCAAAGTGATCGTGCCTTGGGATCAAATTCCTCCTAACAACGGCGACTACCCGCTTGTTATACTCGTAGCTAGCGATAAATTCATTAGCGAGCACAGAGATCTTGCAGTAGCGGCGGTAAAAGCAAACCTCGAAGCCATTGATTTCATCAATGCCAATCCGGATGAGTCTTATGAGCTGATCAATAAACGCCTTAGCGAGCTGAGCGGCAAAGGTTTGGACATCGCTTTGATTAAAGCAGCGCTTTCCCATATGAAGCTGACTTCAGACGTTAGTGAAGCTGCAATCGAAGAAATGGCTAAAGTATCGATCGAAGCCGGTTATATCAAGGATGTAACGGTGGATACGCTTGACCTGAGCAAGTTCCTTGATCTTTCCATTCTTGAAGATGCCAAGAGCGGGAAATAATAGCTACGCCTAATTTTGAAAAAAAAGGTATTCCGGACGCAGATGCTACTGCGGCAGGGAATGCCTTTTTTTTGCGCTGGGCAAGACTGTTAAATTACCTAATGCGGTTTAACATGTTATATTTAATGCTACGGGACAAGGACAACATCACTTCATTACCTTTTACCGTGAACTAAGCAATGGATTGAAGGGAGTACAAGCATGAACAGGGAAACCATTCTGATGGTGGATGACGAGAAGGAAATTTTGAAGCTGATGGAAATTTATTTTAAAAATGACGGGTTCCATATGCTGCAGGCATCGAATGGGCTTGAAGCGCTGGAGCAGTTGAAAAACCATAAGGTTGATCTTATTATTCTGGATGTCATGATGCCTGTGATGGATGGCTTGGAGGCTTGCATGAGAATTCGCGAGCAAAATAATATACCGATTATTATGCTTTCAGCCAAAACGCAGGATATCGATAAAATATCAGGATTGAGCCTTGGAGCCGACGAATATGTAACGAAGCCGTTTAGCCCGCTAGTCTTGCTTGCAAGCGTCAAGTCGCATATTCGAAGAGCGAGGCAATTCCATTCCAAAGCGAATCTCAATGCAAATGAGATTATCATCGATGAGCTCATGATTAATACAGCTACGCATACCGTTACAATGGACCAGCAGGAGGTCAAGCTGACGCCCTTGGAGTTTACCATCCTTAAGTTGTTGGCCGTTAATCGGGGAATCGTGCTTAGTATGGACAAAATTTATGAAGAGGCTTGGAACGAGCCTTTTATGGAATCAAAAAATACAGTAATGGTTCATATCCGGAAAATTCGTGAAAAAATAGAAAAGGATACACAAAATCCGAAATATATAAAAACGGTATGGGGAATCGGATATAAAATGGAGGCTCTGTAGCTTTATGTTCAAGAAGCAAAATCTCATTGTTACATTGGCAAGTCTAACGGCAGCCGTCATTGCTGCATTTGCAGGCAGGCTCATTGTAAGCTTCATGATAGAGGTTCCCCCTTACGATGCCATATTTATTTGGCTAATTAATCAGGTTGGATCAATTCCACTTATGATTGTCTCAGGCATTGTTTTTTTCGCGATTTGCTATGCGCAGCTTGTAAAGGTAAGAGCGCAGGCTAACGGGCAGACGGTAAGCAATAAGGTGTTCCGGACGATACGCTGGACGTTTATGGTCGCCTTGTTCAAAAGTCTGGGTTTCATGGCTGTTATTTTGGTCATTGGCCATTTGCTTGCTTATTACCTTGTTCAAGAAACCAGCTATAACGAGCCGCTCCGCTGGATTATCCAGAACATTGGCTCAACGCCTGTTATGGCAATATTCGGCTGCGTCGTTTTTTTAACGCTATTTTTCTGGACAAGCCGAAACATGATTTCTTACTTAAAGGAAATCAGTTTCGGGCTTAGGCAGCTTTCCTCCGGCAAGCTCGATTATGTCATACCGGTCAAATCAGCAGATGAGCTTGGCGAAATTGCCGAGAGCATTAACGCCTTAAGCGAGCAATTCAACAAGCTTCTGGAAGACGAGAGAAATGCAGAGAAAACAAAAAATGACCTGATTACCGGCGTCTCCCATGATCTTCGGACACCGCTCACATCCATATTAGGGTTTCTTGAGCTGATTGAAAAGGATGGCTATCAAGATGAAGTAGAGCTTCGTTATTTTGTTAACATTGCCTACGAGAAATCGCTTCGGTTAAAGCGGCTGATTGATGATCTGTTCGACTACACGAAGCTTAATAACGGAATGCCGCTGGATCTATCGGAAATTGATCTTGTGGATTTTATGGGACAGTTGGCTGAAGAGTTTGTTCCTAGTTTGGAGAAAGCGGGAATGAACTGCCGCATTCAGACCGCGGAGAACACCCTCATGATCATGGCGGATGGAGATTTGCTCGTTCGCGCTTTTGGCAATTTGATTGCCAATGCCATACAGTACGGCTATGCAGGGAAATTTGTTGAGGTGCGGATCGTTCGGAAGCAGGACGAGGCGGTTGTTCAAATCGCTAATTTCGGGCAGCAAATTCCAGCGCAGGACCTGCCTTTTATCTTTGACCGTTTCTATCGCGTAGATCGCTCGCGTACTGCCGAATCCGGTGGAACAGGCCTTGGGCTTGCGATTACGAAAAGTATCATGGAAGCCCAAAGCGGGCGCATTACGGCTAGAAGCTCCGCTAAGGAAACTGTGTTTGAAACAAGCTTCCCGCTGACCAGCCATTAACTTAAGCATTCGTTAAGCTTATCTTAAGCGTTAGCGAGCATACCTGCTAAGATCCATCCTCTACACTATCCTTCAAAGGGATAATGGAGGGGATAAACAGATGGATCGAACGAAGCAAACGATGATTGCAACAATCGTCGCCGTAGCAATGATGATGGGCTGGCTGCTGGCTGGCTGTACCAAAGAAGGGACGACGGCGGGTGTCCAGCTTTTTTTGGACGGCGCAAAGATGAACGAAGAGATGCCTGTTCATTTCGATGATGGCAGGCTGATGGTGTCCGAGAACTATATAGAGACCGTGTTTAACAAGAAAGTAGAGTGGCTTACGCAAAAGCGAGAAGATGGAGCCGCATACTATTCCAATCAAGTAGCTGTGCTGATGTACCATGACATGGCGCCAAGCCCGAAGAGTGATGGGATTATCGCGGCAGATCGCTTTGAACGCCAAATGCAGCTGTTGAAGGATAATGAGTTTCAAGTCATCAGTATGGAGCAATACACAAGCTTTATGCTTGAAGATGCGACAGTGCCAAATAACGCCGTATTAATTACCTTTGATGATGGCTACGAAAGCTTTTATACCTATGCCTATCCCATTCTGAAGAAATTTGGCTACCCGGCGGTTAACTTTGTTATCGTATCCTCGATTGATAACCGCAAGGAACCCGGAACGCCGAAGCTCACCTGGGAACAGATGAGAGAGATGAAAGCGGAGGGTATGAGTTTCCGCAATCATACGTATGATCAGCATCGCTATGGGGCTGTTAATAAAGAAGGTGATGAGTTGCCGGTTACGGTTCGTTTGCGATATGACATTAAGAAGGACAAGCTGGAAACGAATGAACAGTACGGCAAACGAATAGCCGAGGATTTGAAGAAGGCTGAAGACCGATTACGCACGGAGCTTGGCAATACACAGAGCGCGCTTGCTTTCCCGTACGGGGTTTTTAACGACGCCTTAATAAAATTGACGGATGCAGCGGGCATTGCCATTACGTTCAATACAAGAGAAGGCATTAATTCAAAGTTTCACCGCAACGGCTACCGTGTCAATGGAGCCCAGAGAGGTGAGACGGAAGATCAGCTGATCGAGCGGTTGAAGCATCTTGGCAGCGATGGCAATCAAGCAGAGCTATTGTTTATTGATGGTCGTGAGGCCATGGGGATAAGCTATGTTAATGAACCTATCGGACAAGGCAAAATGATAGGTTTGCGTGATTTTTGCGAGTTTGCCGGTTGGAGCTTGCATTGGAACAACGCCAAAAAACAAGTTCAAATCAAGACGCAGCAAGGAGCCTGAGCCGCTTGACCATTCTGGGGCTTTCGACAAAACTAGTGCTTTCCATACATTTACAATAAGTGAAGTCTCCTGTACAATAAGTAGAGTTTGTCAGTAATGATGCCCTACTATATGAGATTATAAGGAGACGAACGGATGAGAAAATTCACAGTGAGACCAAGTAAATTAATGATACTTTTATTAGCTTTTACGCTCGTATTTGTGGCTGGCTGCCAAGCCATTTCCAATCTTGATTTTAATACGGTGCTTAAGAACGCTATGAAAGTAACATCAAGCGAGGGCAAACAATCCGTAGAGCTTAAGCTGCTGCTGGATGAATCGCTTTACGAGGGGATTCCTGAAGAGGAACTCGCACTTATGAAGCTGGTATCGAGTCTGAAGCTGCAGCTCGATAATGTAAAGGCACAAGACACCTCTCATGTTTCCTTTGACGGAAGCTTGATTTTTGGCAATGCGGCAAGCATTAAATTTAATTTGAAAATGTCAGATACGCTGGCTGTCCTAGAGCTTGAGGGTGCGAAGCAGCCATTCACGCTTGATCTGACGAGCGAGGGCTTGCTCGGATTAGCTGGCCTTTCGGATTTCCCTATAGAGGGTTCAACTGAAGCTGCTCCGGCGCTGGATGAAGCAGCCTTAACCGCTTTGGGCCACCAACTACTGGATACGGTAGGTTCGTTCGTTATTGATAATTTGCCTAATCCGGAGCGAATTGAGGTAAAGCCTGTTAATGAACCGATTAATGGCACGCCGACGTCCATGATGCATGTTCATTTCGACCTGAATGGTCCGGAGCTTTGGACATGGGTTAAGAAATATGTTGATGCATTAGTTGCTGACCGTACAGGCTTGGATAAAATGGTAGCAGGCGTGTTTGAAGTTCTGAAGTCGAACCCGGATATTTGGAACGCTGCTGGAACGATCAATCCGTTTGAAGAAGGCGGATTGGACACCCAATCTCCTGAAGAGATTTTGAAGGAAACGACAGACGGCCTTGCGATGCTTCTTACTGAGCTGCAAGGGGAGCTGCAACTGATGGAGGAAGAAGACCAAGAAACGCTGGATGAAATATTTACGAAGGATCTGACTGTTAAAGCGGATGTTTACGTGGACAATAAGCTTGATATCCGTAAACAATCATTCGAAGTTTCTTATGTGCCATCTGGCGACTTGGAGTATGACGTTATTCCATTTAAAGGTCTGAGCATCAAGGTCGAGAGCGAATCATGGAACGTAAATGGGACGGTTAAAGCCGATGCTCCTGTCGCTTCGAAATCGGATCTTTCGGTCGAAAAGCTAATGGATATGCAAGGCTACCAAATTTTGAAACATTTTGATGATAAATCTGTAGCATATGATTTGTTAAAAAATAAGCTGCACATTAATAAACAAAATATTACATGGTATTCTTATGAATATTATAATCCGGTCATTGTAACTGCAAATCATATCACACTCGTTCCGCTTCGCGACACGGTTGAGCAGTTGGGTGGAAAGCTCACATACGATGCTAAAACCAAAAACTTGAAAATCGTTGACGAAGCAACGAACACAACGATTACAATCAAGAATGGAAGCGATACGGCTGTCGTCAATGGCAAAACCGTGAAATGGTCCTTCCCTGCAACCGTCATTGACGGAGTAACGTATGTTCCGGCAAGAAATTTGGCGACAGCGCTTAAAGCAAAGATTGGCTGGACGGATCTTGGCGATGACATGAGAATTTTCACGCTTGATCGGGAAGTCTAAGAACAGCTTGGACGCTCGTGATGCTTTTAAAATGTTTGTTTAGGGGTGCGAAATGAAAAAATTAGTAACGGATGCCGAGTTTCGCGAAGCGGTTGCAAGCGAAGGGCTAACGATTGCCGTATTTAAAACGACCTGGTGCAAGGATTGTCACTTTATTGATCCCTTTATGCCGGATCTGGAGCGGCAATATGAAGGCAAAGTCCAATTTGTTGAACTTGATCGCGATGATTTGCCCGATTTATGCTCAGAGCTGAACATATTGGGAATTCCAAGCTTCATTGCTTTCCGCAGCAGCCAAGAGCTGGTTCGGTTCGTAAATAAGCTGCGCAAGTCACGTGAGGAAATTGAGGAGTTTGTTGAACGGGCCTTACAAGTCAGCGAAGCGCTGAGCCATAAGTAAACGATAGTCCGCGCAGCAGGGAGAGCTTTCCCTGTGCGCGGGCTTTCCTTTTTTGCTATGTTTCTACCCGGAAGTGTCACATTTTCAACATGGCTTTTGCCTTTTTTTATGGCTATAATTGAACTGTTATTAAAACATGAAATAAGGTGATTTTATTATGGTAACCGGGCGTTTTCGCGCGTTAGCTATCGCTGCGTGCATCGGAATGCTTCTTGTGCTGCTCGGCGGTGCATTAGTCACGAACACAGATTCAGGCCGCGGCTGCGGAGATGATTGGCCGTTGTGCCACGGGAAATTTATACCTGCTTATACGATTGAATCTCTAATTGAATATTCCCATCGTCTGATCACGGGCTTTGAAGGACTGCTTGTACTTGCGACGGTCATTGCGGTATTTTTGAAGTACAGAACGAACCAATCGGGTTTTAGAGAGCCTTTGTTTTATGCGGGCGGGGCGCTGCTCTTTACGATTATTCAAGCGCTAATGGGGGCTGCTGCCGTCATGTGGCCGCAATCGCCGCCGGTTATGGCCATTCATTTCGGCATATCCCTAATTGCATTTGCTGCGACCTTACTGCTTGTGATTTGGACGTTTAGAGCCAAGCACGGGCCGCCTGCTGTATTCCAAGTGCCGAGATCGATTTTTCCCCGGGTTCTGCTTACAGCCCTTTTCTGTTATGTTGTTGTTTATTTGGGGGCATTCATCCGGCATACGGAGTCAGGCGGCGGCTGCGTGGGCTGGCCGCTCTGCAATGGAGAAATTGTTCCGGAAATTACTGGGGCTACCGGAGCTGTCTTTATTCACCGCGTGGCAGCCTTGCTGCTTGCGATCAGCTTGGCTGGCTTGTACATCCATATTCGCAAAGTGAGTGCCGGGGGACCCGGCTTGACGAAGACTTCGGCATGGACGCTTGGTCTTGTCGTAACCCAAATTTTCAGTGGTGCGCTTCTTACCATGACAATCACGAATACGAATTGGTTTTTATTTACGAATCTTTTGCACAATTTAATTGTTACGGGGTTGTTCGGCATATTGATGGATCTATTGATTCGTTCATGGCGATTAAGGGAAGGGCGCCGCTAAGCTTGCGGTAACATCTTTTTTTGACAGAAGGGACTGCTCACCGATGCTGCGTTTCCTGTTCAATGAACCTCAAAGAGAAGCGGAAGGAATACTAGCTGAGACGTTTAAATTAATGGATCAGTTCGTCGCAATATTGTCCAGCAAAATGAAGGATGGCGGAGATCGTGTCCAGCAGCTGCGCAAATATGAAATTTGGACACTCGGGCTGCGCTCTTCGCTAGATGAGCTTGAGCAAAGCCATTTCGTCGCGCTTCGCTTTCAGCATAAAATCAAATCCTCCTCCTTGAAACAAATGACAGAAGAGGAAAGAATCCAGTATAATCGTTATATCTACTTCGATAAAAACGCTTTTATCCGCGTCTTTTCTTTATTGGACAAGCTCGGGACATTGTTGAACGAGCTGCTCGATATGCGGACCGAGCGAATCAAATCCCATTTTTCTTATTTTACCGTTTTGCGTAACATGCGGGAGAAGAAGGCACATCCGGAGCTAACCTGGAAGCTAAACGATGTGAAGGAAAAATACAAGGAATCCATGACCAGGCTGCGCAAGCGCAGGAATACCGAAATTCATTACATGAACTCGGAAATGCAGGATGACCTGATTCAAAGCAACCGAATGTACGGCGAAGAAATCAAGCTGGAGAACGTGGCAGAGCAATCCGCTGATTTGACACAAGGGCTGTATTTGGCTATGGAGTCGCTGCTGCTCACGTTCCAATACGCATGCAAAATCATGCGGACCAAGCAACCATAATCCCGGGGGAGGGAACTCATGGGACTGAAGGGCAAAACAGCATTAGTTACAGGCAGTGCGAAGGGGCTCGGCAAACGTACGGCGCTTCAGCTCGCCGAGCAAGGCTGCAATGTTGTCATTAACTACTATGAGAGCGAGCTTGAGGCTAGACAAGTGCAGGCTCAAATTGAGCAACTTGGCGTGAAAGCAATTACCGTGCAAGCGGATATTGCTACGACAGATGGTGCAGCGAAGCTTGCGGATGCAGCTGAGAGCTGGGCCGGAGGCGTCGATATTCTCGTTAATAATGCGGGGCCGTTCGTGCGAAAGAGGCGGCTGTTCAGTGAATATGACGAAGAAACGATCATTCGCCTGCTGCATGGCAATTTATTAGGCGTGATGCTGCTGGATCACCGGCTGCTGCCAGGGATGCGCGAGCGGAAATGGGGGCGCATTGTCCATTTCGGCTTCGGGCATGCTGGCGAAGCACGGGCTTGGCCGCATCGTGCCGTCTATGCCGCGGCGAAGACGGGACTCGTATCCTTTACGAAGTCGTTAGCAGTAGAAGAAGCGCCGCATGGCATAACGGTCAATCTGATTGGTCCTGGCGATATTCGCGGCGTGAACAAGGAACGTTCGATTGCCGAGGTTGAAGAAGAGTATGACAAGGAATCCCCGATTGGCCGGCCAGGAGCAGGTGAGGATGTAGCGAGGGTGGTCTTGTTCCTCTGCAACATGCAGTCAAATTTTCTAACAGGTAATGTCATTGATGTCACTGGCGGCTTCGATCCCATTGTGGCCAATATTAAGGGCATGTTCTAACGGGCAGGAAAAATGTTCATAGGCAAATAAAAAAAGAGTCTTATCGGGAAGCAGAGGAGCAAGCTCCTCCGCGCGATAAGACTCTTCATCATTTCATCATGCCAAGCTAGGCATGATTCGTGCTTATAGGTTTAGAATACTTGAACGACTTCGACTACACCTTCAACTTCCTCAAGAAGGGCACGTTCGATACCCGCTTTAAGCGTGATCGTCGAACTTGGGCAGCTTCCGCATGCACCCATTAGGCGAAGCTTGATGATGCCGCCCTCGACATCAACCAATTCAACGTCGCCGCCGTCGCGCTGCAAAAACGGACGAAGCTTATCGAGTACGTCCAAAACCTCATCGTACATTGTGTCTTGTACTTGTTCACTCATTGCAATCATCTCCTTTCTCCCCTATTATAGTACAAAGTGAAGCAATTGAAAATGGATAGTAACTAAGTAAAGTTAGGTGAAGCTTGATGTTTAAACCAATGATCGAATTTTGTGCCAGCAATATGCATCATGGAACGGACCGTATCATGAATGCATTCGAACAAAATGATGAATACGAAGTGACCGAATACGGCTGCTTGGGCAATTGCGGCGAATGTTATTTAAATCCTTTTGCCTTGGTCGATGGCGAGATCGTCTCCGCTGAAACGGCAGACGAGCTGCATGACAACATTTTGAAAGCAATCGTCCGGCAGCAAGCGGACAAAGAAGCGCTCGACAAGCTGCTGGACGACCTATAGCATGATCTTAACCAAGATGGCGCTTGGAGCGCCAGAGGACGCCGCTTTTGACTAGACGCGGAACGCGCCCCATAATGGCTGTGCCGCCCATCAAACCGAAACCGCTCTTTTTGCCGAGCGAGCCAAGCACGCCTTTAAGCTTAAGTTTGCCGAGACGCGGCGTTTTATTATGCCAAATCGCCTGAAGGACCTCGGCAATTTGCTTGCCTTGTGCGCCAGCGGCTTGCCCGCTCGGAGATAGAGGAAGCGCTGCGCAGTCGCCGACGATAAACACGTCGGTGTGGTCCGGCAGCTGATGGTATTCATTAATGACCAGTCTTCCCTGATTGTCCTTTGGCAAGTCCATCCGCTGCACAAGCGGCACAGGTTGAATGCCTGCTGTCCACACGGTTACGTCCGTATAGATCGGGGATATTGAATTGCCATCATGCAAAATTCCGTTTTCAACCCGCGTAAGTCCGACATGACCCCGCATTTCCACTTGATGCTCCTCAAACCATTCCGCAACAAAGCTTTGCAGCTTGCTAGGGAACGCTGACAGCACCTTAGGGCCGCGATCCAGTATGCGGATGTTCAGGTCAGGCCGACTCTCACGAAGCTCAGCAGCGACCTCTACGCCGCTTAAACCGCCGCCGACAATCGAAACCTGCCCATAAGGCTTAACGTCATTCAATTGGGCATAGGTTTGTCTAGCTGCCGAGAAGGTCTGGATGCTTGTCGAGTATTGCTCCGCGCCCTCGATGCCATGATACTTATCCGTACAGCCAAGACCGATGACCAGCCATTCGTATTCTAGAGGGTCTTGATCCTGCATATGAACAAGCTTTAAATCCATATCAACGTCGGTTACCTCGCCATAAGCGAGGCTTATTCTCGGGTCAACCGGAAATTTTACCCTCAGCTCCAAATCGGAGACCGTACCAGCAGCAAGCGCGTAGTATTCGGTCTTCAAGCCTTGAAACGGCATCCGGTCAATTAATACGATGGAGACATCAATCGGCAATTGCTTCTCCAGCAATTCATTTGCGATGGCGAGGCCGCCATAGCCTCCGCCCAAAATAATCAGTTTTCTCATATGATTTCCAACTCCACGCCTCTTGATGATAGCTCTATTTTGTGCCTTCGCGCTGCTGATTACTCATTAGTAAACTTTAATTTCGTTGTAGAACGTATCACGCTCTACGGGAATACGCCCAGCGCCTTTAATTAACCAGATCAGATCCTCACGCGTAATCCCCTCCGGAGTCAAAGCTCCAGCTGCATGGCTTATTTTTTCCTTAACGATTGTTCCATGAGCATCCGATGCGCCCATTGTTAAAGCCACTTGGGTCAGCTGTACGCCAATGTTGATGAAATACGCTTTAATATGCTGGAAATTATCAAGCATCAAACGGCTGATTGCAATTGTTTTTAAATCCTCGAATGCAGAGTTGCGGCGTCTGATGCCGGCACGCGGATTAATGGGCTGCATTGAAAGCGGGATGAAAACAAGAAATCCGTTCGTTTCATCCTGAAGCTCGCGGATATGCATCAAATGGCGGATCCGGTCTTCTTTGGTTTCAATGGAGCCGTAGAGCATCGTCGTATGCGTGCGCAAGCCAAGCTGATGTGCGGTGCGGTGTACCTCTAAGTACTGGGTAACGTCTGCTTTGTCTACGCGCATTTTTTTGCGGTAATGATCGGATAAAATTTCGGCACCGCCGCCTGTAAGCGACTGGAGGCCAGCTTTCATAAGCTCCTGCAGCACCTCTTTGTACGAAAGGCCGCTGATGCGGGAGAAAAAGTCGATTTCTGCAGCAGTGTAAGCTTTCAAGGTTACTTCTGGGAACCGTTCCTTCAATGCTTTGAGAGAATCTACATAATATTGGAACGGAACATTTGTGTTGTGGCCGCCTACGATATGAAACTCGCGAACGCCAGGGTGGTAATGCTTCTCGACGTACTCAATCATCTCTTGGCCGCTTAGCGTATACGCCCCTTCGTCGCCTTCATCTTTGCGGAAGTTGCAAAATGCGCAGTGCGCTTCGCAAACATTCGTAAAGTAAAGGCTCATATTTTCGATAAAATAAACCTTTTTGCCGTTTTTGCGAATCGCAACCTCATTGGCCAGTTGCCCAATGGTAAGCAAATCATCGGATTCATATAAGTAAACGCCATCCTCTAATGATAAACGCTGTCCATGACGCACTTTTTCAATTATGTGCTGCATTTTTGTATCCTCTGTCGGTATAACGACGTTCATGGTATAACACCTCAATTTCTTAAGATTGTGAAAAAAAGTACTTTCTTTTCCGATTAAAGAAGCTGTAACTATTATAAACCTCCTACGTAGCAGGGGCAATAACCTCAACCTAAAATTTAAATGCAATTCTAAAATTGAAATTGAAAATAACTACTTATCATTTTTTTATGAATAAATAGTACTATTTTTATTGATCTAATGTTACAAATGGGACTTTTGATTTATGAATAAATATAGATACAAAGTCTCGATTATGCAATTGGCAATTATTCTATAATAAGATTAACAGTGTTCGACAAAATTTGACATTATTATGGAAGAGGTGTTGGTATTGGTTTCTCCTTTTTTTAAGAAAAAAGACCCAGCAGAGAAACACAGGGAACACAGCTCCGGTTCTGTTGCGGAAGTTAAGGATCAAGACATGGAGCTGCAGCAATCGGGTGATAAAGAAGAGTTTGCATCCATTATGAGTTCGGCTAGCAAAGCCAATATGGATAAGAAATCGCTTGATTTGGTGTTTGCGGTTGAACAAATCATTCAATCAAGGCAGCATACCGAGCTGAACATGAATGAGCTTCAAGATCGGTTAAATCACTCCAATAGCTATGTAGAGCGACTAAACCGAGATGTAAGAAATTTGAATAAAGTCATCGAAGAGCGCGAAAAAAATATTATGGAGCTTGAAAATAAGCTCGTCGAGAAAAATCTGAAGGTCGATCAAGTGATGGAAGATTTCCGGGAGCTGCAAGCTTCGATGTCAAGCGAAACAGATGAACTTAAAAATGTGATTGATCTGGAACGGCAGAAGTATAGTGGATTGCTTCAAAAGCACAATGAGGCCAATGCCGAGAAAAACTTGAAAATAAATGAGTTGGAAGAAAAAATCGGCAGGCTGGAAGTGGAAAACACTCACTTGAAGCAAAAATACGAGACCATGCGTCAAGAAAAAGCATATTTAGCGAACATGATCAGCGATTTTACCAGCAGAATGTCCTTGCCACTAGGTCAGAATCAATCAAAGCGGAATGACGCGGCGGGAGAGCATTGAGCTGCCGTTCCACCTGCGACCGCTAAAGGAGATTTGAAGACAACTATGGAAAGCAATCCAGTCCAAATGATCGAGCTACTGTCGCTTCAAGAAAATGCAAGCGGCTATCAGATGGCGGTATGCATATCTCGAGAATCTGCCCGTACTGATTGCGTCGTTGAATTAGATGAATATACATATAAAGAAATGCTTGCCATTTGCCCACGGAGTCAAGGCAGGATTAGGCTATCGTCCTACACGAAGTGGGATCCATATCGAAAGCTTCATTACAGCCACTTATCTTACAAGGAAGGCGACATGCGCTATTCTTTGTATTTTGCCTGCAGCGCAGCTTATATAGCGGAACTGCAGCGGTTAAAGAAAGGTGTCAACAGCGAAACTGTTGGGCCTGAAATTTTATCGCCAGCAATGAAAGGTTGGCAACCGAAGCTTAAGAACATAAGCAAGATAAGGACAGGACAGCATAACAGACAGATCATCGTTCGTTTGGTCGCGTTTAGTTTGTTTATCTTGATCGCTGTTATAAGCACAAGCGACAGGTTGTTAGGTGAGGAGGATGATCCGCTTAGGCTCAGTGTCAATGCGGCCAGTTCGCTTTATGATCATTCTGAACCTAAAGAATCACCAATCCAAGACCAGCTTCAAGCAAGCACGGTTGTATATTTGGCCAATCAAGACGAACAATCCCACCCCATTTCGATCTCTACGGCACAAGCAGCGGTAATAGACGAAGAGCAGCTTTACGAGAGGTATGAGCTGGACGGCGATAAAGCGGCTTACGCTTTGCCAAAAGGGTATGTTGCATTAACGTTTGATGATGGCCCGTCCGCTTATACGGAGAAAATCGTTGATATCCTGAAAGAGCAAAACGTGGCAGCAACCTTCTTGTTTATTGGAAAAAACACACAAAAATATCCGGATGCCGTCACTTATGCAAGCGATCGAATGATGTCGGTTGGGAACCACTCTTGGGACCACAGCAATTTAGAGCAGCTTGAGCGGGCAGCAAAAGTGGAAAATGTGGGCTTTGCCACTAAAGCTATAGAAAAGCTCACCAAGCAAGCGAATACCATATTCAGACCTCCTTACGGCTTGATATCCGATAGTCTAATTGAAGATTTGCAAAAGGAGAACATGAAGGTTTTAATGTGGAACCGCGATCCAGAAGACTGGAAAGCAGCGAGTTCCGAAGCCATTATCCAATATTTCCACAAAGTTGATCCCTCGGGCGGCATTTACGTTCTGCATGAGAAAAAGAAGACCGTCGAGGCGTTGCCCGCCATCATCAAATATCTGAAAGAACAAGATTTAAAGTTCGTCATATTTGAATAGAGCCCTCATATTGGATGATTTCGTAATAAAATGAACGATGCTCAGCAACTTGCCGATTGATACCGCATTAACATTCCGTTATACTGTAAATAAGTAAGTGAGTTGTATAAGCTCTGAACTAGATGGATAACGGAGGGATGTAGCATGATCACAATTAGTGATACAGCATCTGATAAAATAAAAGAAATGCTTGCGGAAGAAGGCGGACCGGAGCTATTCCTGCGGATTGGCGTGAAGGAAGGCGGCTGCAGCGGTTTCTCCTACGGGATGGGCTTTGATGACGAGCAGCAAGCAGGCGACAAAGCGCTTGATATGGAAGGCCTTAAGGTTGTCGTTGATGAAGACAGCATTAAATATTTAAATGGGCTTGTTATTGATTTCAAGGAATCTGCAATGGGTGGCGGGTTCACGATCGAAAATCCGAATGCGAGCGCAACATGCGGCTGCGGATCATCGTTCCGAACTGCAAGCGACGCAGGGAAGCCGGCTGCTGCCGGCGAGTGTTAATAACGGGCGTTCAGAGGTATCTTCCGAAATGCGTATGAGCAACATATGCATTCCGGAAGTTTTTTTTGTTCGAATATAAGCCTATATATGTTTTCGAGCTTTGCTTCTATGAATCGATCATCTTGGAGGATAATGGCACATGGAGTTTATACGTGATTATAGACATTTTATTGAGGTTGGATGCCCTTCGTGCGGACGCAAGCATACCGTTCAAAAAGGGCGCTACAATCTATCCCCTCAGGGGTATGAGTTTCATGCGGCTCTCAACTGTCCCTGCGGTCAATCCGCGAGCGCAGCGGGCAAGGGAAAGCGGACATGGGCATTCAAATCGGAAAATAATGAATTGATGAAGAGAAACAAGGCGACCAGCATTAAAATAATGCTCGTGATCGGCTTTACCATCCTTTTTATCGCAAGCGAAATGTTCTATATGTTCCATACTCAGGAGGAAGAACAGAAAAGCGCTGAGCATGAGGTAAAGACGGAGGCGTCCAGTCATTTGTCTGTTCCGAACTTGTACAAGCTGTAAAAAAAAATTGAGGAACGTTTGTATAAGCCGCGTAAATCATGTGCATATTAGTATTGACGGTGTGAAGAGAGGTGTGGTTCCGTTGGACCATTTGGTGCTAGGGCTACAAGAGGAGCTTATTTAATCACTTAGCTTTTATGAAAGCGAGGGGTTGTGTCGCAGAATACTTCTGAACACACACGCTACGCGCTAACCATTAAAACGGATAGCAATCGAGCGGTGCCCGAGTAATCTTAATGATGTGAAGTGTTAGATGCAAAGAAACTCATTCGATCAAACACCGTCAAGGAAGGAGCCTGTCAAAGGGCTCCTTTTTTCTTTGTCTGCCTAACTTAGAGAAACGTAAATTCAGGGAATTCCCTGACATACAAAGCCTTAACATAGCTTTATAATAAAAATCAACGATGGCTTGTAATCCGGGAGGAGGAACGGAAATGGAGACAAGGGAAGCGAATATTGCTGCCTGCATCGAGCGCTTGAAGCGGGATACAGGGAGTGATTTTGTGGTACTCGGCTCACTCGATGCAGGTAAACGTAAGCTGCGCTGGTCTAACGCTAGCGGAAGCATGAGCAAGCGGACGCTGCTTGTGGAGCAGAAGCCTACCGCAGGCTTATCCGGAACGGCCATACGATCTGCTCGGCTGGCTAGCACAGGCACGGCATTGTCGGATGCGGAACGTTTTAAGCTGGGAGAGCCGATTCTGCTTGCTGAGCAGCTGCGAATCGCGGCCAGCATTCCAATCGTGAAGCAGCGGGACGTTTGCGGCGTGTTGTTAATGGGCAGGCGCTCGGAGGAAGCCTACCTGTCAGTTGAGCTTGAGGAAGCCGGCCGCATCGCCAAAGAGATGGCGGCTATTTTGCTGCAGGAACGGATTATTTGACGGAATCAGAAGCCGTATCGCACAATGTAAGCTATAATGGTGTGGTAATGATAAAAGTTGGAATTTTAGGGAGCAAGGTGCATTCCGGCGGAGGGAGAAGGAAATGATTAAGCTGATGATTTGCGATGACCATGCGATGGTCCGCTCCGGGCTCGCAATGCTGCTGCATGGCAAGCATGATATTGAAGTGGTGGGGGAAGCATCCGAAGGTGACGAAGCGATCCAGCTGGCGCAGCAGCTTTTGCCCGATGTAGTCTTGATGGATTTGAGCATGCCGCACGGCAAGGACGGGATGACGGCAACGACGGAGTTAAAAAAACTGCTTCCGGATACAGCTGTGCTCATTTTGACGATGCATGATGATGATGAATATTTGTTCCGTGCGATTCATATCGGAGCTTCAGGATATATATTGAAAAACGCACCGCATGATGAGCTGATTTCAGCCATACAATCAGTTGCGCAAGGAAATGCCTATTTGTACCCAACGGCGACAAAGCGGTTGATGAGCGAGTACCTTGTGAAGCTAAAGCAAGGCGGCGAGGATAGCGGTCCGTACGAGACGCTTTCGGAGCGCGAGAAGGAGATTTTAGGCTGGATTGCCAAAGGCTATGCCAACAAGGAAATTGCAGAAAACCTGATTATAAGCGTCAAGACGGTGGAAACGCATAAAAGCCATCTGATGGATAAGCTGGGGCTTCGAACGCGCCCAGAGCTCATCAAGTTCGCGCTGAAGAAAGGACTGCTGCAATTTGATTAAGCATAACGGAGAGAAATACCGGCAAATCATTGGCTCGGACGTCGAGTATCTGCTGTCTGTTCTTGAGGGCGAAATCGATGACAAGTCTATGCTGGCGCAAGTGAACCAATCGCTCAAGCAGCTTGCGGACGTGAAGTTTGCTTTGGACGAATCTTCCATCGTTGCGGTTACGGACCGTAAAGGGAAAATCGAATACGTGAATGATAAGTTTTGCGAGATTTCCAAATATGAGCGCCATGAGCTGATCGGACAGGACCACCGCATCATTAATTCAGGGTTTCACGGCAGTGATTTTTTCCGCAAGCTTTGGAATGTGATTTCAATTGGCGAGGTATGGCGCGGTGAAATCAAAAATCGGGCGAAGGACGGAAGCTTTTATTGGGTAAGCACAACGATCGTTCCTTTTCTGGACGAAGAGGGTAAGCCTTATCAGTATTTGGCTATTCGCAGTGAAGTGACCCAGCGCAAGCTGGCGGAGCAGAAGCTGAAGGAAATGATGGTCAAGGTGATTGAGATCCAGGAGGACGAGAGGAAACGAATCTCGCGCGAGCTGCATGACGGAATCGGCCAAAGCTTATTTACCCTGCTGATTCAACTGGACCGTTTAATCGGCGAGCATGATCAAATCACGGAGCTAAGCGAGCTGCGGGGTGACGTATCCGGCATCATGGAGGATATCCGGGGATTGGCATGGGAGCTTCGCCCATCAGTACTGGATGATCTTGGCGTTGGACCGGCAATCAGAACCTACGTGGACAATTATTCGCAGCACTTTGGCATCCAATTGAAGCTGGAGAACCAATTGAAGAGCAGGCTTGGAATTATGAAAGAAACGGCTATTTACCGCGTGATTCAAGAGGCGCTGACAAATATTGCGAAATATGCGGAGGTTGCGGAGGCTGAAGTGACGCTGAAGGAACATATGGATGAGGTTGAGGTCATTGTTATTGACCGCGGGCAAGGCTTTAACACGGAGCGGGTCGGGCGCGGCGTTGGTTTGTTCAGCATGGAGGAAAGGGCGCACAGCGTAGGCGGGAACTTGGAGCTTGTATCTGTGCCGGGGCAGGGCACAACGGTGCGTTTTGTGGTGCCTAAACAGCAGTTGGCGTAACGAACATCAGGAGGAGGCACTTCATGTATCGGATTTTTATCGTAGAGGACGACGATAAGATCGCGTCCATTTTGAAGAGCCATATGGACAAATACGGCTTCGAAGCGGAGAGCGTCACGCAATTTCGCGAAATAATGCCCGAGCTGGAGGCCTTCGGGCCTCATTTGGTTTTGCTGGATATCAATTTGCCGTATTTCGACGGTTATTATTGGTGCAGGCAGATCCGCACGCGTTCCAGCGTACCGATTCTATTCATATCAGCGCGGGCAGGCGAGATGGATCAGGTAATGGCTATCGAGAATGGCGGAGATGACTATATTACCAAGCCCATCCATCTGGATTTGCTGATGGCCAAAGTGAAAAGCGCGCTGCGGCGCGCATATGGCGAATACGCCGCTGGCTCGGTAGCAGCTATGGACAGTATAGGGTCGGCCCAAGCCGAACGGAATGCCGGGGGGCTGCGCCTCTATTTAAGCCGCAATGAGCTGGAATGGGAAGGGCAGCGAGTCGAGCTGACCAAAAACGAGCAATTGCTTGCCGAATGCCTGATGAAGCAGCCGGGAGAAATTGCAACGCGCGAGCAGCTGCTCGAGGCGCTTTGGGATGATGTCCAATTTGTGGATGACAATACGCTGACGGTCAATGTCACCAGGCTTCGGAGGAAGCTGGAGGAGCTTGGCCTCGCGAAAGCGGTCGAGACAGTGCGTGGTAAAGGCTATAAGCTGACGCTCGCGGGCAAGGAAGAAGGGACGCTGCGATGACGCTGGCGTTATTTTTGCGTGACCGGCTGCTGTTTATCATTATGGCGTTATTCATTATCGGCTTGTCCATCAGCTTGCTGCTGTTGGAAAGAGAGCGATATCCAGGTTACATTGAAGAGGGGACAATTTATTATTTTATTGTGCTCTCTTTGTTTTTTTTAGGCGTATGGCTGGCGATTGATTATTTGCGCCAACGTACCTACTTTAAAGAGTTAACCGATGCGATTGAAAAATCAGATGAGCTGCAAGCTGCGAAAATCGTGCAATCTACCGTTACAGGTGAGCAAAGGCTTGTCGCTCGCCTTCTCGAGGAGCAAAATCGAGCGTATCTGAATGAGCTTGGGAAATATCGCCGCCAGCAGGAGCTGCATAACCACTTTGTGCTGCAATGGGTTCATCATATGAAAACCCCCTTGTCTGTGATCGATTTGCTTGCCCAGCAAGCACAGCAGCAGAGCGCTCCATCGCCGGAGGAACACAGGCTGCTTGCGCTTAGCGTTCAAGAAGAAACGGACCGCATGTCGCGTGGGCTGGAGATGATGCTTTATACGTCTCGATTGGACAAGTTTGAAATTGATTTGCATATCAAGCAAACGTCCCTGCATGAGCTTGCGCGTACCGTAATTAATGCGCATAAGAAGCTGTGTATCCGCCATTCCATTTTTCCGCGGGTGGAGGGAGAGGCCTGGGTGGAGACGGACGAGAAATGGATGACGTTTTTGTTCAATCAGTTCGTCAGCAACGCCATTAAATATAGCAAGAGAAAGCCGGGCTCCAAAAAGCTTTTGTTCCAAATGGAGGCGCTTGCCAGCGGCAGCGGCACGGTGAAGGTCATAGATGAAGGAATCGGGATCGCCCCGCATGATCTTCCGAGAGTGTTCGACCCGTTCTTTACGGGAGAAAATGGGCGTACGGCTGGCGAGTCGACGGGTATGGGGCTCTATTTGGCTAAACAAGTGTGCAGTAGGCTTGGGCATGCGATGACGATATCTTCCGTGCTTGGCGAGGGTACAAGCATCACCTTAACGTTTGAACCGCGTGGCATTCATCGGATGGATGGCGAGCGACAGGATAGAGGCGGTTAAGTGACAATATTGTAAGGTTTGCTTCGGATGATTGAAAGAGAAATCGATGGGTTCCTTGCTCTCCCCTGGTCTATACTAAGGCTATCGAAACAAGCATATAGACATTTTGGGGAGGAACATCGCAATGAGTGTACTACAAGCACAAGGGCTCGGCAAAATATACAGTTCCAAAGGAAACGTGGCATACAAGGCGCTGGAGGATATCGAGCTGAAACTGGAGGCCGGAGAGTTCGTTGGGGTAATGGGACCTTCAGGAAGCGGCAAAACGACGCTGCTTAATCTGTTGTCCACCATTGATCGGCCAACTTCCGGCCAGATTGAAATTAACGGCGTCAACCCCAGCAAGCTGACGGACAAGAAGCTTGCGTTGTTTCGCCGCCGCGAGCTTGGTTTTGTTTTTCAGGATTTTAACTTGCTCGATACGCTATCGATTAAAGAAAACATCATTTTGCCTCTTGTATTAGAGGGCATAGCGCCAAAAAAGATTTTAGAGAAGCTGCATCCGTTAGCCGAGCTGCTGCAAATCACGCCAATTCTTGATAAACGGACGTATGAGGTGTCAGGCGGCCAGAAGCAGCGCGCAGCCATTGCACGGGCGATCATTCACCAGCCCTCGCTTGTGCTCGCTGACGAGCTGACCGGCAACCTTGACTCCAAATCGGCGAAAGACGTGATGGACTCGCT
Source organism: Paenibacillus paridis (assembly GCF_006345825.1). Lineage (GTDB taxonomy): Bacteria > Bacillota > Bacilli > Paenibacillales > Paenibacillaceae > Pristimantibacillus > Pristimantibacillus paridis. Next base: position 53,067 of record NZ_VCIX01000038.1, on the reverse strand, counting down.
CAAAGATATGAATGAACGGTTTAAGGCGACGGTATTGATGGTTACGCATGATCCGTTCTCAGCGAGCTATTGCCAGCGGATTGTCTTCATCAAGGATGGGAAGTTTTTCTCGGAGATTCGCAAAGGAACGAACAGGCAGGCATTTTTTCAACAAATTTTAGACGCTCTCAGCGTGCTGGGAGGTAATTTCGATGACGTTCCGTTCGCTCGCGCTTAGCAATATCCGGGGCAACTGGCGGTCATACAGCGCATTTTTTCTGAGCAGCGTGTTTTCCGTTATGATCTTTTATATTTATGCTGCCTTTCTGTATCATCCGGATGTAGAGAGCGGCTTTATAATGGCGGCTTCAAAGATACGCAAAGGGATGGAATTTTGCGAGTATATTATCGTCATTTTCTCGTTTCTGTTTGTGTTGTATTCAAACTCAGCCTTTCTAAAAACAAGGCAGCAGGAATTCGGATTGTTCTCTCTATTCGGGATGACCAGGGCACAGCTTCGCAAGCTGGTACTCTATGAAAATGCGGCTATTGCCTTTCTGGCAGTAGCGGTAGGCATCGGACTCGGCACGCTGTTCAGCAAGCTGTTCTTTATGGCGCTGGGGGTGCTGCTAAAGCTGGAGGCACCGATTCCGTTTGCGCTGCCTCTCAAAGCCATCGGAATAACGGCAGGCGGTTTTTTTGCCTTGTTTATGATTATTTCCATGTGGACGGCGCTTCGTATCGGCCGTACGGAGATCGTTGATTTGTTGAAAGCTGCCCGCAAGCCAAAAGGACAACTGGTCTTCTCGCGCTGGTTGGTTTTCGTTGCCGCCTTGTGTCTGGTCGCCGCTTACGGCATGGCTTTTTTTATGAACAGCAATACGTTTGTTGTATTTTCGCTGCCCATCTTAATTACCGTAGTGGTAGGGACTTATTTTCTGTTCACGCAGCTTAGCATTTTGGTGTTAACGTTTATTCAGAAGAAATCGGCGGTTTATTATAAGCGGACCAATATGATTGTGTTTGCCCAGCTAGGCTATAAAATTAGGGATAACGCGCGAATATTGTTTATCGTATCCATTTTAAGCGCGGTTGTGATGACTGCGCTCGGTACGGTTTATATTTTGCAAATCGGCAGTAAACAAAGCTTGCTCGAAAATTCTCCTTTTACGCTAGCCTATAGCGAGAACGGATTAAATACGCATGAGGTGATTGATCAAGCGGAGCTGAAACGAATCGTCACCGAGGACGGCTTCAAGATTACCAAAGAGGCCAAGGCAGTCAGCATGGTCATAAGCCGTTACGCCATTCAGTGGGATGATGAAGAATACCGCGAGTTCGATTCGGATGCTGTCATTATTTCGGCTACGGATTATAACAAGCTTGCGGAGATGACTGGACAGCCGAGCATCCTTCCGGAGTATGGAAAATTAACGCTTGCCTTGCAGAGCTATGGGGAGATCTACCATCATCATGGCTATGTCAAAGGAGACATCAATGGTCATAACAAGGAGTTTGAGATTAGCAGCGTCATTGACGCAAAGGTCATGAACTCGATGCAAAACAATTATTATACGTTTGTGATGGATGACTTTTCCTATATGAAGCTGGTATCAGGCATTCCTGAAGACCAATGGAACGTCATGTACGGCTTTGAGCTGAGCAATTGGGAGAAATCCGCTCCTACGGCAGAGAAGCTGAAAAACCTGGTGCCGGAAGAGCTGCAGCCGCAAATCGATTTCCGCCGGGGAAGCGACTTGGTTGATATGAATGAAACGGTATCGTTAACCTTGTTTATCGGCATGTTTATCAGCCTTCTATTCTTCATCGCATCGGGCAGCATGCTCTATTTCAAGCTGTATACGGAACTCCAAGAGGATCAAGCCCAGTTTAAAGCATTATCCCGAATTGGCATGACCAAAAACGAGATGCGTAAAATTGTCGTCACGCAGGTAGGCATCGTCTTCTTTGTCCCTGTGGTCGTCGGCATCCTGCATGCCTTGTTCGCAATGAAGGCGCTGGATAATATGATGAATTCCTCCAACTGGATTTACTCCTTCGTCGTCATCGGGATTTATATTGCGATGCAGACGATATATTTCCTGGTTGCCTGCAGCAGCTATATGAAAACTATGCTTCGCGGCGCGACCGCATAACAACAAATAAACGGCCTCCTTCTCGACTTGCGAGAGNTAACAACAAATAAACGGCCTCCTTCTCGACTTGCGAGAGGGGGCCGTTTCACCTTGAAATATAGGAAAGTATATCATTCCGTAATACATTCTCTATATTTCTCGGAATGAAACGCGCCGCGCCGCCAAAGGATGGCGACAGCCGTTTCACCTTGAAATATAGGAAAGTATATCATTCCGCAATACATTCTCTATATTTCTCGGAATGAAACGCGCCGCGCCGCCAAAGGACGGCGACAGCCGTTTCACCTTGATTATTTCCTCAAAAACATGTAAATGAATTGATTTGCCGCAAATCAATTCCCGAATAAAGCCAGGATCTGCCGAACCAGCGGAAGCCTGATACGGAGTTGCGGCCTACGAACACAGGGAAAAACCAAAAGCCCTGCCCGTTGGCAAGCCATATATAGGTGTTGCGGAATAGACAGCCGGAAATGGCACCCGGATCAACGGCAAACGGCGTAACCGCTGGCTGCGGGGGCGTAAACTGAGGGGGAGGTGCAGTCGGCCCCATCGTTCCTTGCGGTCCCTGAGGCCCCTGCGGGCCTTGTGGTATTTGCGGTCCTGGTCCGAATGGTCCTATAGGTCCAAGCGGTCCCATGGGCCCCATCGAACCGGGTGGTCCAAACGGAGGCAATAATCCCATGAAAAAATCACTCCTTATGAATTAGGCTAAAGCATCGTATGCGGTAGCGCAGTACTTGGATTGGGCGAACGTACGCAAGATTGCTGTGACACGAGCCTAAGGCAGAGGGGCGGAAGGAAGCCAAGCTTCCCATCTTCGCCCAAAGCGTTAGAAATGGCTGATGAGCTTGCTGCCAAGTATCGCAACCGTCAATCTGGAGGATTGGAAGGCCTGACCGTTCCAGGTCAGCAGATTTTCGACATAACCGAGCGTATCCGCGTTTGTGGGACCGATAATCCGTTGAAGGGCGAGAAGGCTAAAAGCTCCGCTGTTTTCATTGGATACGATTGGATTTAAGGCGGCGAGCGCAAGCACTTCACCTTGCACCGGTTTTTTGAGCGTGCCGTCTTCGTTGTAATAGGCAGACAGATAGTCATAGCCGCGGCTGCTGAGATCAATAATGAACAGAATATCTAGTTCGGGGCTTGCTACGGATACTTTATAATGGTTTTCATATTGGACACGGAATGGATGGGCTTGGTTATATTGCTCCGAGTCGAACATCAGGCGCAGCTCATTGTGAGCAAAAGAATAAAGGTAGAAGATGCCGTACCCTCCGCTTCCTCCGGTATCGATGCTCACCAGGATGTCGGAGGCTTTATGGGGGTCGAAATTTCCGAGGAACAGCGAAGCGTTATAGCCTGCGTTGTTCTGCAAAGGAACGACGGTGTGCTGCTGGGAATAGCCATCGAGGATTACCAGCGTTATATTTTGCGCGAATATGCCGGATGGGCCGTCAGGCTTGTTTCCGAATAGATAGACATGATCCGGTATACCGTCGCCATTAACATCTCCCCGCTTCATATCGAGCATATAATCCTCTTTGGATTGACGATCGGACGGGTATTTTTGGATATGGAAAGACGAGTGCATAACCATTCCTCCAGGCGTGAATAAACTGTGCTCCTGTCTATACCTATGCAGGTGGGCGGGAGGGGGACTGTGCGGTTGCCTAAGCTGCCGAAAAAAACTTGGGATATGGAAAGAGGCAAGAGGCAAGAGGGATAACCGCATGCGATTATCCCTCTTGCCTCTTTGATCATTGATGACTATGAAAATGGATGTGACAAGCTTTCCCGCCGCAGGTCGCCACCGCGGCTATGGGCTGCGGTCGAGCATGAATATCGAATCAGTTGGCCGACATCAAGCAGCGACAAACGGCAGCCATGCTTGGCGCCCGTGTCGATGGCCAAGCGGCGGTTGCCGGCCCATAACTCTCCTGCAGGCGCACCAAGCTTAAACGTAGGCGTATGGCCGAAGATGATGACATACGCGAGGGCTTCGTCATGCTCTGCTAACGGTTGATTAATAAAGTCATCGCGGATTTCAGTAAGATCCTTTGCGCTTTGTTTATTCAAAGGAATGCCCGGCCTCAAACCGGCATGAACGAACAAAAAATTTTCTTCCACAATGTACAGCGGAAGCTGCTCCAGCCATTGGAGTGTACCTGAAGGAAACGATGGCTGATGCTCCATATTTGCCAATAGTCGCAGCTCCTGATTGCCTGGCAGCACCAGGGCTCCTTCGGCAGCAAGCTGGCGGACCGTGTCAAGCGTACCCCAAGTAGCCGGATCATCGGCATCAATGTAGTCTCCCAGAAGAATAAGCTGGTCATGGAGCGGGTTATAATTTGCCTCTTTAAGCAGCAGTGACAGCTCATCCTTGTAACCATGAATATCGGCAGCTGCCAGAAGTCTTGAGTGTTTTATTGTAGGAGTGGGCAAATGAATCGACTACCTTTCTTCCTCATCCGGATAAATGAAAGCGGAGCTTGCGGATAATCTGACCGATACGTACTCGTCTGCCTCAAGCGGAAGGGCGAGTACGAGATACAGCTTCTGGCCGCAGTTGGTTTGTGCGACTGCGCGCCAGCGATTCCCCTCGAAGGTGCAGTGAAGCACCTTAAGGATCAGCATATTGCCGGCTGGGTCCTGTGAACCGGCTCCGCCGCAGCGTTCAATAACTTCGATATCATCGGGCCGGAACATGAGTAGGGCATTGGAATGCTCGGGCAGCCTTAGTTGTCCTGGCGCAAGCAGGCCTTGCACTAGCGATGAACCGATGCGGATTGCAGTTTCTGGGCCCTGATGAACGACTTGCCCCCGCAAGTTGTTATACGCTCCAAGCAGCGAAGCGGCCCAGCGGCTGGCGGGTCTAGTAAAGCATTGCTGAGGCGTTCCGATTTGGTCGATTTGCCCGTTCCGAAGAATAAGAAGACGATCCGCCATCGCAAATGCCTCATCCGGATCATGGGTGACATGAAAGACGCTGATTCCGAGCTTTCGAAACAAATAAGCCATCTCCGTTCGCATCTCCACGCGCAGGCGCATATCAAGGTTCGATAGCGGCTCGTCGAGCAGCATCAGCTTTGGCCGTGTCGCCAGCGCTCTGGCGATGGCGACACGCTGTTGTTGTCCGCCGGATAGCTGAGGCGGCAGACGATGCTCCAAGCCTTCCAAATGCAGCATCGCAAGCAGTTCTTGAACGCGCTGCTGGATAGCTTCACGGCCCATTTTGCTTCTGCGCAGCCCGTAGGCAATATTATCAAGCACCTTCATATGCGGCCATAGCGCATAATCCTGAAACACCATATTAACCCCGCGCTTCTCCGGCGGCAGCATGACGGACGGGGAGGCGATAATCTCCTCTCCCAAGGACAGTGTGCCGCTGTCAGGCTGGGATAGCCCGGCTACGAGTTGGAGCAATGTGGATTTGCCGCAGCCGGAGGGACCCAGCACGCTAATGATTTCCCCTTCTCGCATATCGAAGGAAATGCCTTTCAGCGCTTGGAAGGCTCCGTAGCTTTTGGTTAAAGCGTTAGCGGTAAGCAGGGGCCTGCCGGAATGAGCAGCAGGGAGCACTTGCCCATGGGAAAACGTTGTATTTTTCGATAAAGTTGTTGAAGTCATGCGGTTGCCTCCTTGCGGCGGAGCAGCAGCTCAACCGCCAGTATGATTAGAATTACGATGCCCGATCCGAGTACCGTGGCTGCCGATGCATAGCCGAAATCCAGATCCTCGAAGGCTTTGTTGATCGTAACCGGCAGCGTTAGGAAGCTGGGCGGAAACAAAATGGAGTTGACGGCCAGATCGAATACGCTTGAGCCAAAAGCTGCGAGCCCCGCGGACAGCAGAGCGCCCCGGATTAATGGGATGAGGATCAAGCGCAGCCGTCCGATAAACGTGTCGCCTTGCAGCTGCGCAGCTGTCAGTAAGCTGTGCGGCACCTTGGCCATTGCCCCGACCATGAGCCTCGTAATGACGGGAATAGCGCCTGCAATCGCGGCAAGCACCAGTATCCAAGGCGTGCCATAAAGGAGCAGGCCAATGGAATCCAGCCATTTCTGATTCCAGACGAAGATATATCCGATACCAAGCACAACCCCAGGTACGGCTAGAGTGATGATGGAAAAAATCTCAATGGTTCGTTTGAATTTAAACTGTGAATAAGTAAGCACATAGGCAACGCATAACCCAAATAGCAAGCCGAGCAGAGCGGCGACTCCCGCAATCATCAAGGAGTGGCCGAGTCCTTTGAGCAGCATGCTGGAGCTATGGAATAGATCACGGTAGTGATTCAAAGTTAAATTGCTTAGCTTAAGGCCTGCCGATTGGGTTTTGAATACGGACATCAGCACGTTGGCGCCTATCGGAATGCCGATCACGACGGCAAGAAAGAGCAAGTTAAGTGTCGTAAGAATAGCTGCGTATTTGCCAGCCGGTTTCGGTATGGACCGCTCCGCGCGTGCCGATAGGAAATCGAACCGCGAGCGGCGCATCGCATAAAATTGCACAAACATCGCTATGCCGATGAGCAAAACCAAATAGAATGAAAGCACGCCTGCCATATCAAAACGGATTGGCGAAGTATAAATGGCGGAATAAATCGAATAAGGCAATGTAGGAAAACGGTACACGGCAGCGATTGAAGCGGGAAGCCCGAAATCGCCGATCGTATCCATGAAGACAAGCGCCGCACCCGCAAAAACAGCGGGCATAAGTAGTGGAGCCTGAATGGTCCTCCATACGGTAAAGGCAGTCGCCCCGGACAGCCGCGCTGCTTGAGACAGCTGGTCGACCTTCCACTCCATAGCGGCATGGATGCTTAGATAGGCGAATGGAAATTTGCTTAAGGTCATGATAAAGATAAGTCCGGCAGGCTGGAATATAGCACCTGTGATCCAGTGCCACCCAAGCACATTGACGGCAATTCCTCCGCCTGCGGCAAAGAGAACCCAGCCTTGCGCCAAGATGAACGACGGCGTAATGATCAGCAGCCATACAGAAGCGTCAAGCAGCTTCGCTGTAGGGAAAGACCAGCTTGAACGAATGGTTGCCAGCACGCCGCCAAGCACCGTAGCAAGCAGCGTTGTGCCAAGGCCGAGCAGGACGGAGTTTTCGAGCGACTTTTGCCATAAGGGACGGTTGAAAATTTCCAGCAGCAGCTTTAGGTCCCCGAGTTGCCAATTGCCGAAGAAAACCCCGGGCAGCAGCACTTGAATAATGACTGCCGCCAAGGGATACAGGACGAGGACGAATAGAATGATGCTGACGAACCATCCCAGACGATCCTTCATAAAGATGCGCATCGATTATTTAACGGACTGATCGGCAAACCATTGCTTAATGGCTGCTTCATTCTCGGATGCCCAGGAAGCGTCGGCTGCAACGAGCTTCGCATCGGGTGAACGGTCGGGCTTCGCATTCACGCCATTAACGGAAGGCTGGAAATAGCTTTCGTCGCCTTGCTCAATGAGCGCTTGCTGGGTTTTCGGATCAAGCAAAAATTCGAGGAATGCTTTGGCTGCATTCGGGTTTTTCGTATCCTTCTGAATAGCTGCTACGCGCACTGAAGCGGGTGCGCCTTCGGACGGCCAAATAATTTCAATTGGCTCGCCGTCATTTTTCATGGAGTATGCGTTGCTCTCCTGCAATGCGGCAATGGAGATTTCGCCAGCGGCTAGCGCTTTAACGACGTTCGGGTTTTTCGGATAGACGCGCAGGCCATTGTCCATGAGCGAGCTGAAGTAGGCTTGTCCACCTTCAATGGTCTTTTCCTTAAAGAACAAGGAAACGAATGGATATGCGGGAGCTGCGATCGCCGGATCAGCCATGCCGATCATGTTTTTATATTTGGCGTTCGAGAATTCCTCCCACGTTTTTGGAGCATCCTCTGCCTTGACTTTATCCTTGTTGTAGACGATAACGCCTGCCGCATGAGCGCCTGTAGGCACATACCATTGCTTCTCGGGAACAAACCCTTTGGCAAAATCGGTTAGGTTAGCCGCGTTGCTTGGCGACCAGCCTTCCAGCAGTTGGCCGCTTGCGCCAAGTCCATATATGGACGGCATCGCGTCCAGCCAAACGACATCCCAGTGCGGATTCCCCTTTTCGGCTTCTACCCGCGACATAATTTCTGCTCCGTTGCCAGCGACAACCTCAAGCTTGTAACCTGTTGCTTCTTCGAACAAAGGAGCAATAATGCTGTCAAAATCATTTAAGTAAACGGTGAGCGTCCCTTCATCCTTCGTCGTTGGTGCTTCAGTCTGTGCCGCTTCGGTCGGTGTTGTCGTCTCCGTGTTTCCGCCATTGGCTGCTGCCGTGTTGTTGCCTTTCCCTGCATTTCCGTTTCCGCAAGCTGCTGTCAAGGCGACCATCCCAGCAAGCAAAACCGTACCGATCCAATGTTTCCTATTCGTATTCATTGTTTTTGATTTCCCCTCCGCGATCTGTTTTGTTTACTCTTTCACTTTAGCAACGGTTTGTCAGACGATTGTTAACGCTATGTCGAGATATTGTTAAATGTATTCGATAGATATTGATATACTCATAGATTTCATCTATATTATTAGGCGACTAGCAAGAGAGGCGGAGGCGGAAGAGGATGAACGTACAGCAGCTTCATGTGTTTATGGAAGTATGCAGCGGGAGAACGCTGGCGGAAGCCGCGGACAAGCTTGGATTGAAACAACCTACGATTAGCTTTCATCTGAAAAAGCTGGAGGAGGAGCTTGGCGTGGAGCTGTTCCGCAAGCAATCCCGCAGCCTTCACCCAAGCGAAGCGGCACTGGAGCTGCTCCCTTATGCGCGAAGGATCGTCTTCCTGATGGAGGAAGCAAGACTTGCGATGCTTGAACGCCGCGAGCTTGGCGAAGGCCGTCTTCGGCTAGGGGCAAGCTACACGCCTGCCACCTACGTGCTCCCTCCGCATCTGGCGGCATACCGCGCGCTGTATCCGAGGGTGAGCTTGATGCTGATGGTCAAGCAAGCTGCATCTGTGCTTGCGATGCTGCGCAGCTATGAGATTGACGTTGGCATCGTATCGCTAGGAGAGTCGTTTGAGGAAGGGTTAATCATTCAGCCGTTGATTGAGGATGAACTAAAGCTGCTGCTTGCGCCCGAACATCCTTTAACAGCCCTTTCGAAAATAGAAGTCGAGCACATGAGAGAGGAAACCTTCCTGCTGCATGAAACGGGTTCCACCTCCCGCACCTTGTCGGACGAGTGGGCAAGCAGCGCGGGGTTGAAATGGGGAAGCGTGATGGAGCTTGGGGCGATCGAAACGATCAAGGAAGCGTTAAAATGCAACATGGGTATCGGCATTCTGCCGCGAAGGAGCGTCGTTCGGGAAATCGAAGCTGGCGAGCTGGTTATGCGTGATTTGCCGCAGTATGTTAACCGAAGGCATATTTGCCTCGCTTACCGGAACGAAGATCAATTATCGCCGCATGTGCGTTCGTTTATCGAATTTGTGCGACATACGTTTCTTGCCCGTGGTAAGCTGTAGGTATGGAATATACGGAGGTGCATGAATGGGGAAAATGTCTGGGAAAACCGTACTGGTTACCGGCGCTAATTCAGGCATGGGACTTGCAACAACCGTAGAGCTGGCGAAGCAGGGCGCCCACATCGTGATGGTGTGCCGAAGCGAGGAGCGGGGGAAGCGCGCTCTGGAACAGGCGATGCAGGAAAGCGGCAGCAAGGCTATCGTTCTGATGGTATGCGATTTGGGCTCGCTGGCCAGCATTCGCAGCTTTGCGTCGGCATTTAAGGACAGATATAGCCAGCTGGATGTGCTGGTCAACAATGCGGGAGTCGTCTCCTTAAAGCGAGAGACAACTTCGGACTGCTTTGAAGCGCAAATCGGCGTTAACCATTTAGGCCATTTCCTGTTGACGAATGAGCTTCTTGGGCACATTAAGCAAGCGCCGCAGGGGCGGATCGTCAACTTATCTTCAGGCGCACACAAAGCGGGGAAAATTCATTTCGACGATCCTAACTTAACGAGGGGCTACAACGTGGTAAAAGGGTATGCGCAGTCGAAGCTCGCCAATGTTTTGTTTACGAAGGAGCTGGCAAAGCGGCTAGCAGATACGAAGGTTACCGTAAATTGCGTCCATCCAGGCGCGGTTGCTACTAACATCGGCGTGGACCGCAAGACGGGCTTTGGCAAGACGGTACACCGGATGCTGCGCCCTTTTTTCCGTACGGCGCTTGAAGGTGCTCAGACAGCGATATATTTGGCCTCCAGCGAAGAGGTTACCCGACAGAGCGGACATTATTACGTGGACAACAAGATCATACCGACCGCAGGCAAAACGAATGACCCCGAGCTGGCAGCGAGGTTTTGGGCATGGAGCGAGAAGCAGGTCGGACTTACATAATGCCAAGGAAATGGGCAACACTAACGCGGAGCGATTTTTTATCATTGCACTGCGGAGGTGTTGCCTTTTTATGAAGCACTTAATCGTTTATTGTCATCCGAATCCAGACAGCTTTAACAATGCGATCGTCGATGCTTTCATTGGGTCGTTGAAGGAACAAAACCATGAGGTTGTTGTGCGTGATTTGTACGCGATGCGCTTTGATCCAGTGCTGAAGGCCAGTGATTTCGAAGCGATGCGCGAGGGAAATACGCCGACGGATATTAAAACAGAGCAAGAGCATGTGAAGTGGGCGGATGCCTTCACGATGGTATATCCAATCTGGTGGACGGGCTTGCCCGCGCTAATTAAAGGCTATATCGACCGTGTCTTCTCGTATGGCTTCGCGTACGCCTATGCCAAGGATGGCAGCATTAGCAAGCTGCTTGACGGCAAGCAGGGGCTCATTATCAATACGCATGGCACGCCTTCGGAAATTTACAGCAAGACCGGCATGTACGATGGGCTGAAAATAACGTCGGATACAGGCATTTATGAGTTTTGCGGCATCAAACCGGTAGGCCATCTCTTCTTTGGCAGCGTGCCGCAAATCGATGATGCCGCCCGCAAGAACATACTGGAGGAAGTTAAGGAGAAGGCTATTCATTTATTTAATTAAAATATAGGAAAGCATAGCATTTCGCTATCATTTCCTTGAGAACATTGCGTTCAAATGCTTAAAAAGAGCGCCACCCCGACATGAACGAAGGGGGAGCGCTCTTTTGCATGCGATCGATTACCGCTCGTAACCAGGGTAGTTGTAGTCGGTATCCTCAAGCTTGTTCAAAATGTTCATCTGGCGGATATGGTCTCTTGTTATGTCGGTGCCAAGCCGATAAACGGCGTGGTACACCTTGATAATGTCCTCGTTGAATTTATCCGTGGCTTTGTCGTGATCAGCCGATTTATACGGAATAGGCGCGCGAAATTGCGTTTGTTCGTCATCCTTCTGAATTTGGTCGAGCAGCTGCTGCAGCTCATTGATTTCTTCTCTCGTTCCCGTCACAGTCAATTGGTCATTAATGGAGGGCTCAGGCTCGACCCGCTTTCCCGAAATGGATACGTAATACGTTTGTTTCTCTGCCATGACCTTCACTCCTCATTTGAATCGTTTCTATGTATTAACACCATTTTGAAAGAGATGAAACCAAAGCGCTTCTAATAGGGCTAAATTGAAGGGAAATAGGAGAGAATGAAAGAAGGGGCAGTTAACCTTATATTGACCGAATGGAATGATGCGGGATGATGAATGTTCATTGGAGGATGGCAGAGCTGTGGCTGCTGCAGCAGAAGCGGAGGCTGACGGCAGAGGAAAACGCCGAATTGGATAGCTGCTTAAAGCTGAATGCCAAATATGCGCAAAGGCTTGCCGAACAATACAATTACGGAAGCATCGCCAGTATGACGAAGGATGAGCAGTGGCTTCAACAAATCTCAACGGAGCTTGACGAGCTGGAAAGCCTGTATGCAGGAAAGCGGCCTTCTTTTTTTAAATAAGGCCACGCCATGCGAATAATATGAAAATAGCAATCCGTAAGAAACCATTCGCTTTAAATCCTGCTAGAATAAAGCTATAATCAAATCGATTCCAATCTACTGACGAGGTGATAGGTAATGGCGTTTATGTCCAAAAGCATTTTTGTTAATTTACCGGTTAAGGATTTGAATAAAACGGTTGAATTTTTTACCCAGATCGGTTTTGAGTTTAATCCGCAGTTCACAGACGAAAATGCAACCTGTATGATTATCGGCGAAAATATTTACGCTATGCTGCTGGTAGAGCCATTCTTCAAAACGTTTATCCAAAAAGAAATTGCCGACGCGGCAAAAACGACGGAGGTTATCGTCGCTTTGTCAGCCGACAGCAGGGAACAAGTGGACGAGATTGTTAATAAAGCGCTGGCTGCCGGAGCTAAACCATACAATGAGCCCATTGATCATGGATTTATGTACAGCTGGAGCTTTCAAGATATCAATGACCATCTGTGGGAGCTTGTTCACATGGATGAAAATGCGGTCCCGCCTCACGCTGAATAATCGCAAACGCAAGAACCCCTATCGACAAGAGGCTGCGGAACCCCGCAGCCTCTTTGCTGTAGCTAAAGCTTAATCTGAACAACGATCAGCTATGTCTGGAGAACAACTCCCAGAGCAGCTCCCGCCGGCTGTTAACGCCGGTTTTGGCGAAGATCGACTTAAGGTGATCTTGCACCGTGTAAGCGGAGATGTGCAGGGATTGGGCTAGCTCCTTCGTGGAGAAACCTCTAATGATCCGCTCAATGACCTGGTTCTCGCGTGCGGTCAAACCATACGCCTGCGCGACCAACGGGAGAATGTCCGCGGGCTTCGCAGGCTCGAAGGAAACGGCGAGCTGGATCAGGCCATGTGCACCCTCGAGCTTGCTCGCCCGTAGGGATAGATATATGCCGTCCGGCATGCGAATGCATACCTTGGCATCTTTGGTCTCATCAGCCTTGGGTCCGTCCTGTCCAAGAACACGGGAGCAGACGGCCCTAATTGGCCTTGGCAGCGTGTCGCTGCCGATATTCTCCATGCTTCTCAGCTCCTTCAGCCAATAGCCTGCCTGGGCGCTGAGAGATTGAGGCTCAAGCAGCTCCGAAAGCACAAGGATGCCGGGTTCATCCTTTCTTCCGCGGGCAGTCATGGAGGGAAGCTCTAAGCTTTTTTGTTTCAAGGCCTTTGCGAGCAAAGGTGAAACCGATGCGATAAACAAGCCCTCCTCTTCCAGAAACAGCGGCTCGTCGATTGTCCGGAATAACGTCACATAGCCCCAGCACGTTTCTTCATAAACCAAAGCCGCCCGAAGCTCATCCCCAAGTCCTGCTGGCCGCAGCACCTCTCGATATCGGCCGCTTCTCTCCAACTGGCCTTCCGTTGCGCCGCTCAAGGCTGCGGCTAGTATCTCTGAATGAATCAACTGCTCGAAGCTATTGTAATCCTCATGACCATACTCATATTCAAATAGCTGGTGATGGATCTCCTCGATGATGTCATCCGTCGAGGAGCCGGTCGAGAGCAGTGTGATGGGATCGACCGAAGTACAGCATGCAGCAGCGAACGGCACGGCTTCTCTCAGGATGGATAATGCGGCTTCGCGGTAATGATACGAAGACATAGGAGCTGCGTCTAATTTTAATAATTGTCGCCGGATGGCTTCTTTGTTGTTAACCAATGACAGAGCTCCTTTATGCAAAACCCCACATTTGTGGGATAGCGGTTTCTATGCTCATCTCTATAATGAAAAGTAATTCATTGTTTATTTTACCTAATGGAAGCAAAGATGAATAGACCGCACGGGAGAGGAGCATGCAAGATGAACCAAGATCACTCGCCTATGGACTGGAACCATCCCAGCGCGGCAAAGTACGGGCAGACGATAGCGTTGAAAATTCCGGGTTATCCCCTTTTATATGACATGATGGACCGATTGCTGTCCGCGACGCTTGCAGGGTTAGACAATTAATCGATGGTTATTTTGCCATTAAGAGAAAGAACGGAGATCAGCTATGAAAACAGACATCATTGTGGTAGGCGGTTACGGGCATGTAGGCGGACAAATTTGCGAGCAGTTGGCGCAATACTTTCCTGGGAAGGTATATGCGGCTGGCCGGAGCTTGGCGCGTGCGGAGCAATTTTGCAGTCGGTTGGACGGTAAGGTCAAGCCGCTTCGCATTGCAGTTGGCGAGCCGCTAGATCTAAAGCAAATCGAAAAGGCAAAGCTCATCGTGATGTGCTTGGATCAGGAGGACACCTCATTTGCAAAGGCATGCCTGGCCGCTGGCGTTGACTATGTGGACGTATCGGCCAATGGTGATTTTTTTGCAGCAATGGAGCGTTTGAAGCAGCAGGAAAATAATCTGGCAGGAACGGCAGTATTAAGCGTCGGCCTTGCACCTGGCCTTACCAATTTGCTGGCGCTAAAGGCGGCTCAGTCGATGGATGTAGCCAGTCGCGTTGACATCGCCATCATGCTCGGACTTGGCGATGCGCATGGCCAAGCCGCTATCGAATGGACGGTAGACAGCCTGGCACGTTCTTTTGCGATTACCGAAAGGGGAATCGCCAGAGAGGTTAACAGCTTCACGGAGGGCAGCAGCACGGATTTTGGCTTTGAGCTGGGAGAGCGGACAGCTTATCGCTTTCCTTTCTCCGACCAGCAGACGTTGGCTCGAACGCTTAAGATCCCGACCGTTTCAACGAGGCTTTGCTTCGACTCCCGTCCCGTGACTGGCTTGCTGCGATTGCTGAAAGCCGTTGGATTCGGACGTTTGTTAGGGATGAAGCCTATCCGGAACATGACGATACAGTCATTTGGCAAGCTGAAATTGGGCTCGGCCCGTTATGCGGTTAAGGTGACCGGATACGGGAAGCGGGGAGGGGCAGACGTTGTAGCCGAGTACGCCCTTCAAGGGGCGAGGGAAGCGGAAATAACGGCGATGACGGCTGTAGGAGTTGCGAAGGCAGTCTATGAGAACGAGCTCCCTCAGGGCATTTTTCACGTAGAGCAGCTGTTTGAGCTGGACCTATACGAGCATCGGTTGGTTCTGAGGTTAAAAGGGCAGCATAGCGAGCTGAAAGGTTCGGTGATTGCGAATATTCAGAGCTGGTCTCGTATTCAAGGCTAGTCTCTCCTATCGCTATTTGGTACAATTAGGCTGAATTTACCATAAGGCCAAACGAGCATGTGGAGAGGTTGGAGGTCAGGATGGAGAAGAAGGCGAAGATCGCTTTTATTATGGAAGAATACCGATTGGTTGATGAAGGGTTTCGTGCACAGTTGGCTGCGGGGCTGCTTCGTTTTTTTAGTTATAAGGGTGATGTAACTGCTGAAGCTTTGATTAGCTGGGCCGATCATGACCTTGAACAGCTGTACAATATGATGTCGGGAATGAGGCTGACCCGACTGTATGTTCCGGACGTCATAGACAAATATGCTGGCATGGAAAGTGGACAATTGCCGTCTCGCATTTCGTTTGGTGCGTTTGCAGAAACCGAGCGTCCTGTGGAAGAGCCCCGTATTCACCGTCAGTACGGCAGTTACGAGGTACCGTTCGCCATCCGCTGTTTGTATGAGCTGGAGGCAGAACTAGGCAGAGACATGGAAAGGGATCTGGGCCTGACTTGGCAAAGATATGATAGGCGTTATCCTTCGACGCCTCCGGATTTTATTCCCTTTGCCAGCTCCGGGGCAGACGGTATCCATTATTGCTTCGTTACCGATTTTGGAGCGGTTACAAATCTGGAGGTCGCTTATATCGCCAAAGTATCGCCTATGGATTTTGGATCTGAAATTCGCGTGGTAGCGAGAAATTTGAATGATTTTTTGCGCATCCTATGTACGGACCTCTCTATTCTCCATCATGGCTCTGAGGAGCTCTCGCCAGCGCTGCAAAAGCTGAAAGCGGTTTTTGGCCTAACCGAGGTAGCAGATTTGAAGGAGTATATGCGGGATTTGCGCGAAGAAAGAGAACAGGCCATCTGCATTCATACGCAGGATACGGTCGGGGTGATATCGCTGTCTGGCTCCCCTCATCAGCCAGCTGCCGCCGAGCCGCTGCCGCAAAATTGGGAGGACAGGCATGCTCTTCAGGCTTATCTTGCAGATGCTAGCGCCGAAGCGAAGCTGGCCTTTGTCCGTGAAGCGCAGTTTCTTAAGAAATTAACAGACAGGCGAGTATATAGGCTTTGCAAACGGGTGTTAAAGGAATTAGGGCTTTATCATGAGCTTTACAACTTAGCGGAGATCGTAGAGTAACAGCTTAATCTTGCATAGGAGAGTGAGGAACGTCCGATTATTATTTATTTGCAGCAGAAATAAGTGGCGAAGCTTAACGGCGGAAACCATTTTTCAGGGAGTCGGCGGCCATGAGGTAAGGTCGGCAGGCACCGAAGCCCAAGCCCGAATTAAGGTGACAGCGGGGCATATTGGCTGGGCCGATCTGATATTTGCGATGGAGAAAAAGCATATCCGAAGGCTGCAGGAGAAGTTCGCCAGCGAGCTTGCAGGCAAAAGGCTGATCTGTCTCCATATTCCGGATGACTTTGAGTATATGAACGAGGATTTGATCGGCTTGCTTCAGTCAGGCATCGGTATGCACCTTAGCTTGCCTGAGGAATGATTAGGAATCGGCTCCCGCAGCTTCCTCTTTTCGCTCAATCAATTGCAAGAGCTCATACAAATAGTGCGCCCCACGCAGCTGGCTTTTATTGAGCTGGTTAAGGAATTGCATCGATTCCTTCGCGATTTTTATGGCATTTTCAACCTTATTGTCGTCAACCTCCTTAAGCACTTGCTGAATAATTTCCAGCGACCATACGGCTGTCTTAAAGGTGCGGATAATGAGAATCTGGCGCACGTTAGCAGGACTGAGGCTGCGATAGCCATTTTCTTGATTCCGTTCAATCACAAGCAGCCCCATCTTCTCCCAGTGCCGGATGGCGGAGCTTGGGATGGTCGTTTTTCTGGATACCTCGCCAATCGACATCCCTTTCCGCTTTCCTGCTCCTTGCAGCAAATCGATTTCATTAAGCTCCAGCGCACGAATCGTTTTGTCGGCGATGGTTTTGTCGCGGTGCAGCGCAGCCTGTGCGTTGTTTATAGCCCATAGAGCCTCGTCGATTTCCCCTTTGATCAGCTTCTTCATCACCTCTCTCGTAAGGGACATTCCAAAACCTTCATTCATAGCTCTAATACACTCGAAATAACCGATATGCACCTCAGAATAGATCCGATAGCCATTGGCTCCGCGTTCTACGGGCGGAATGATCTCCCAGCTTTCGTAATGTCGCAAGGCAGTTGTGCTGATTTTTAGTTTTCTGGCAATATCAATCGGTCGAATCAACGGGAAACACCTCCTTAGCCTGCTGAAAAAACATTAAACAACCATGTTATGGTTGTATCAATAATTAACGATAAAATCAACTCAAATTTGCTTAAACCTTACCACTTGCATCAATGTAGTATGCTGGTATTGCGATCGGAAATAGGGTAAGGAAACAATCAGTTTCCCCCATCCGAATTTCGATGATCGGATAGTACCAGAAGGAGGACAAACATGCAGGATCAGATCGTCATTACAGGAGCACGGGAAAATAATTTGAAAAACCTTTCGCTTGCCATTCCAAAATACAAGCTGGTCGTTTTGACGGGCCCATCAGGCTCTGGCAAGTCAACGCTTGCGATGGATACGCTTCAGAGGGAGTGCCAGCGGCAGTACATGGAATCCATGGGGATGGTATCGGATTCGATCAGCAAGCCGAAGGTGGAATCAATCGCTGGACTCTCTCCATCGATCAGTGTCGGGCAGCATGTGACTAACCGCAATCCCCGCTCAACGGTTGGAACCGTGACTGATATTTATACATATCTTCGTTTTGTCTATTCCCGGCTGGCGGAGCGCGCATGTGAATCCTGTGGGCAAACGATCCATCCGCTGTTTGAGGCTTCAAGCGCGACAATCAATACTGCGGAGGAGGAAGAGGAGAGCCATACAATTAAGTGCCCTAACTGTCATACGGAACTGGAGAAGCTCGGAATGTCCCATTTTTCCTTTAACAAGCCGGAGGGAGCTTGTGAGTGCTGCGGCGGCCTTGGACATGTGGCCACGCTGGATTACGATGCCGTATTCAATCAGGAGCTTAGCTTAATGGATGGCGGAGTAACCTACCTTTATGAATCGTATCTAAACTATTTCGCAAACATACTTGTCGCTTCGGGCAAGCACTACGGATTCGAATTTGACCTGAATCTGCCTTTGAAGGATTATTCGGAGGTCCAGCGCGATTTGCTTTATTACGGCGTTGAGAGCGAAGCGTTCATCAAGCACTTCCCAGATGCCAAGCCGCCTAAGACGGTCAGCGGCGGCAAGTTCGAAGGAATTGTAACGGGCCTATGGAGGCGGTATAGGGAGAAGGACGGCGAACAAACCGGAATGGAAAAGGACGGCGATTATTTCAAGCAGCAGGGCTGTCCGGCATGCAAGGGCCAGCGCCTGAAGCAAGCAAGCCGAACAGCCCTTGTAGCAGGAGCTACGATTTGCGAGGTGTCCGCTTGGTCGCTGGAAGAGGCGCTCTCATGGAGCAGGCAGCTTCAGCGGCATGTGCCGCCGGAAGGGCAAGCTCTGCTCGCTCCGGTCATGACGGATATGCCCGTCCGTTTGGAGCGGATTATTGACGTTGGTCTCGGTTATTTATCACTGGGTAGGCAAACGGTATCGCTCTCTGGCGGTGAAGCGCAGCGTCTCCGTCTGGCTTCGCTTCTTGGCTCGGGCTTAACGGGCGTGCTCTATATCTTGGATGAACCTACGACGGGGCTCCATCCGCGGGATACGTCGGGCTTGCTCCGCGTGCTCCAGCAACTGAGGGATATGGGAAATACGGTGCTCGTCATCGAGCATGATATCGAAGTGATGAAAGCAGCCGATCATATTATCGATATCGGGCCAGGTGCTGGTTTATGGGGTGGAACATTAGTTGGAGAAGGAACCTTGGATCAGTTGATGCTAAGCGAGCATTCCGTTACAGGCGCCTACTTGCGCATGGAGAGCTTGCCCGCTCCCGCGCGCGTGAGAAGACGCGGCACCGGAAAGCAACTTACGGTAGTCAACGCGCACGCCCGTAATTTGAAGGGGATTGACGTATCCTTTCCGCTTGGCTGCCTGATTTCGGTGACGGGAGTGTCCGGCTCCGGGAAGTCGACGCTGCTATTTGATTTACTAGCCAAAGGCGAGGCAGGTTCGCCTCAGGTTGAGGGCTGCGGCAGCATGACGGGCTATGAGCATATTGGCAACCGGATTACGGTGGACCAATCGCCGCTTGGGCGAATGCAGAGATCGAACGTTGCGACCTATACGGACGTATTCACTCAGCTGAGGAACTTATTTGCCGCTCTTCCGGAGGCCAAGCAAAACAAGCTGACTTCCAAGCATTTCTCGTTTAATACGCCCGGAGGACGCTGCGAGACCTGCCAAGGGCTTGGCGTATTGTCGGTTGATATGAATTTTCTGCCTGACTTGGAAATACGCTGCAAAAGCTGCAAAGGGAAAAGGTTTAAAGATGAAGTGCTGCTGGTGACTTACGAGGGTTACACGATTTCGGATTTATTAAACATGACGGTACAGGAAAGCTTATCCGTGTTTAGGGGCAAAGAGAAGATCGCTGGCATGATTGAGCTGCTGTGTGAGGTCGGGCTTGGTTATTTGCAATGGGGACAGTCGGTAAAAACCTTGTCCGGCGGCGAGGGGCAGCGGATCAAGCTCGCCAAGGAGCTGATCAAGAGATCAAACACGCATACGCTTTACTTATTGGATGAGCCAACAACCGGTCTTCATCCAACCGATGTGGGCAAGCTGCTGGCCTTGCTGAATAAACTTGTCGATGCCGGAAATACGGTCATTGTCGTCGAGCACAGCCTAGAGCTTATTCGGGAATCAGACTGGGTGATCGATATTGGACCGGAGGGAGGTGAAGCAGGAGGGATGCTGATGGCTGCCGGAACGCCTGAGCAGGTGGCAGCTATTGAAGCTTCCTATACGGGGCAATTTTTAAAAGCGGCCTTGGCAGGGGGATACTGATTCATCTCTCCCTGCATAGCCGTTAGAAGGGAGCTGACGGCGCCGGATGCGCAGGCAGCTCCCATTGCCTATTGATCGGCAGCCAGTTCCAAAATGCGTTCATTTACATGATCGGTATATAGCCCGCCGTGATAGCAGATCACCGTCTCGATGTCATATTCCGTTAATTTCTTGAGGGACAGCCTAGCTTGGTCAAGATCGATGCAGTGACGGGGCGTCGGGCCCATCAACTGGTCGTTCTCGACCACCATCGCGTCTGCCGCTATCAAGGTTTTGCTGGCTTTATGGTAGAGGCTAATATGGCCGGGTGTATGGCCAGGCGTGCTGATAATGATGATTCCTCCGCAGTAAGGCAGTTCCTCGCCATCAGCGACAATCACGTCGACAGGAGCGCTTGGCGGATTTTCCAGCACGCTTCTGAAGGAAGCCCGCCATTCTTGCGGAATCTCCTCCGGCATGGCGTTAATTGCATTCTCGATCGCTTCTGGCGTAAGCTTAATCGGCTGCGCGTCCCCTTGAACATAGGGAGCTTCAATCTCGCTTGCCAGCACCTTTGCAGGATGAGGCAGCTCCTTCAAAACGGCAGGCAAGCTGCCGATATGATCAATATCCTGATGGGTGATGATAATGTGGGTAAGCTTGTCGAAGGAGAGGCCTGCTCTCTCGACCTGTTCTTTGATTAACGGAAGCTGGCCCGGATAGCCTGTATCGATTAATAGGGCTGCTTCGTTATCCCATAGCAAAGTTGGATAAACGGTTTCCATCCGTCCCATCATGACCGCTGCAATCGGCAGCATTTGAACTCCTTCAGAAATGTTCATCATTACCCTCCGCTTTTAGGTTAGAATGGTTGGCACCGGTGCAACGTCGACGACAAAATATATAGTAACAGCATTAATAGTTTATGTAAATAGTAAAATATTTTATTATAACACATAAATAATTATTTGTCAATAAATATTTAATGTTTAATAAAGCAAGGTCACATTGCAGTGATATACAGCAATTATGGTTAATAGCGTGTGCAAAACGGATGGAATCATACCTTTGCTGCAAGCAGCTTCTTCAGGCTTATGAAGTGAAAATGATTAATAGCTATATTCCATTCATAAGGAATGGAACCTTCTTCCATAGAAACCCGTCTTTAAGGTTAAAAAAGAAGAAAGGGGCTATTGTATGAAGCGCAGTTCTTGGATTGTGATCGCTGTGGCGGTGGTTGCAGCCGCTGTTTTGTTCTTTATATTTAGGGTTAGCGGGGACCGCGTAACCGTCATGCGTATGATTGATTTTGAGCAGGCAGAGCCCAATTCCAGCTATGTCTGGAAGGATCGAGGTTCGATTCGAACCTTCGACTATGCTTTCCGGTTCGGAAAAAAGCAGGAGGGAAAGGTGGATATCGCGGTGCCGCCTTATTCGGTTGATTTGGGGAAGCAGCGCTACTGGCTATGGATATCGGATAAGCATGAGCCTGGCAACTTCATGAAGCCGGAGGATTCGGGGACGATTTATCGCTTAAGCTTAAAATCAACTAGCAAAATTCAAGAACTTCTGAAGCAGGCTTATCCTCATTTTGGAACAGATATGCCGGGCGGGAATAGAGATGAATGCAATATTAGCTTGTCGCTTGCGCCCATCCCTTGATCCTTGTATGAAGCGGTTGCGATGGTTGTGGCGGCAACGAGGCGCTCGATCAAGTACAAAAGTTGCCGCTTTTTTTATAGTTGTTGGGGGAAGCCCACATATGGAGCTGTTAGAGTGCTTGCTGCACTCTAAGCTTACATAGGCATGGGAAACATGCCCTGTTACGCGGGTACGAACTCCACCTCGATCCGGATAACCTCCGAACGGCTTCCGATCCGTACAGGCGGTCCCCAAGTGCCGAAGCCGGAGGAGACGATGGCGTGCAGGCCGCCTTTTTTGAGGTAACCCCAATCCAATTCGAACAAACGCCTTGTGATCAAATGATTCGGCATCATTTGGCCGCGGTGGGTATGCCCGGAGACAGACAAGTCTATGCCGCTCTCCGCTGCTTTCGCGATATCGGATGGCTGGTGGTCGAGCATAATGAGCGGGCGCGAGTGGTCCAGCGGAGCGATTAGCTCTTCAATGGGCAGCCTGCGCTCTGTGCCAAAGCCGCCCGAGGCTTTGTCCTTGCGTCCGACGACATAGAAGCTGTCCGCGATGAGCGCGCTCTCGTCCATCAGCACGCGGATGCCGATGGCATCCATCGCAGCAATGAATTCGGGAACCTTCTTGCCGATATATTCATGATTGCCTGTTACCGCGTATACGCCAAGCGGCGCTTTCAGCCTGCCGAGCACGCGGGACATGTTTTTGCGGAGAAACGGTTCGATATCATCGTCCAAAATGTCGCCGGGCAGCAGGATGAGATCTGGGCGGATTTCCTCAACCTTAGCCAGCAAACGCTCCAAATGGCGGTTTCCGACGATCGTTCCCAAATGCAGGTCGGACGCCATGGCAATGCGGAGCTTTTTCATGTCTCCTGCAGCCTTCGGAATCTGGACATGGTAGGTACGGATGATCGGGCTCCACGCATTAAAGCTGCCGCGAATCAGCAGGATGGCCATCGCTAGCGCAGCGATGCTGCCCACGGCAACGATATAGACGCTTTTGTCGGCTCCGCCTGCCTTAAGCAGCACAGCGGTGATATTGGCAACCGGCAAAATAAGGACTGCGTATTCCAGCACAGCAAACCAATAGGAGCCAATCAGCTTAAATGCTTCGGCAACGGGACGCAGCGGCGAAGAATAGGCGGCGCGGCCAATGATATACGAATACGCAATGACGGCAGCGGCGAGCGTATACCAGCCAGCGCTTTCCCAGTGGAACACCGTGGACAAGAGCAGCCAGCCATTCCAGCCGATATAGAAGGAAATGCCGCTGTATACGAGCAACACGGAAAAAATAATAGCAATAAATCGCAGCTTCATTCATCAACGCTCCCTGGCTAGTAATCTGCTTACTTATAAGCTGAATTTACTATATCACACGGAAGTTGCCGCAGCAAAAATTGCGAGATTGGGAGAATGGACCTGTTCGGCTAAAGCCGCAAGTCGCAGAAGGCGTTGCGATGCCAGCGTGCCTATGGTATCGTTTCGTCATAGTGAATGATGCCTTTCCCAGCATTCTATTGAAGGAAAGAGCGCATCAAAAAGAAATGGAGCGAATAACAGGATGAAATCGCTTGTACTGGCAGAGAAGCCGAGCGTGGCGAAGGAAATTGCCCGTGTGCTCGGCTGCGGACAGAAGCATAAAGGCTATATGGAAGGCCCGAAGTACGTGGTCACTTGGGCACTAGGCCATTTGGTTACCTTGGCGGAGCCGGAGGAATACGACCCGAAATACAAAACCTGGAATTTGGAAGATTTGCCTTTGCTCCCGCCGAAGATGAACCTGAAGGTGATGAAGGAAACGTCGCAGCAATTTCGCACGGTAGCTCAGCTATGCAAACGGCAGGATATTAGCGAGCTTATTATCGCTACCGATGCTGGGCGTGAGGGCGAGCTTGTTGCCCGCTGGATTATGGAGCTTGTCCACTGGCGTAAGCCTTTCAAGCGGCTGTGGATTTCGTCCCAGACCGATAAGGCCATCAAAGATGGCTTCAACACGCTGAAGCCGGGCAAGGACTACAATAATCTGTATGCTTCGGCGGTATGTCGTGCAGAGGCGGACTGGCTTATCGGCTTGAACGTAACTAGAGCTTTAACGACCAAATACAACGCTCAACTGGCCGCCGGCCGCGTTCAGACGCCTACGCTTGCTATGCTTATGGAGCGGGAACAGGAAATTCAATCGTTCCAATCGCAGCCTTATTGGACGGTATCTTTTGATTTTGGTTCGTTTTCCGCGGTTTGGCGCGAACAGGAGGGCCATGATGGCCGGATCTGGAGCAAGGCTGACGCGGATGCGGTTGCTGAGCGTTTGAAGCGCGGGACTGCGAAGGTGGATAAGCTGCGCACGACGGAGAAGCAGGAGCCGCATCCGCAAGCTTATGATTTGACGGAGCTGCAGCGGGATGCCAACAAACGGCTAGGCTTCTCGGCAAAGCAAACCTCCAACGTGCTTCAGAAGCTTTATGAGCAGCATAAGCTCGTTACTTACCCGCGAACTGATTCCAGATATTTGTCCAGCGATATGGTTCCGACTTTAAAAGGCCGTCTGGAGAGCATTGCGGTTGGACCTTACGCCCAGCTTGCGAGAAAGCTGGTCCGGATGCAGCTTCCGGTTACGAAACGGATTGTCGATGACAGCAAAGTAACCGATCACCATGCCATTATCCCTACAGAGCAATTTGTTAATTTATCCGCCTTAACAAACGATGAGCGCAGGCTATACGATCTGATCGTCAGACGGTTTATCGCTTTGTTCTACAGCCCTTACCGTTATGATGAGACGAG
Organism: Paenibacillus paridis; assembly: GCF_006345825.1. Taxonomy (GTDB): domain Bacteria; phylum Bacillota; class Bacilli; order Paenibacillales; family Paenibacillaceae; genus Pristimantibacillus; species Pristimantibacillus paridis. The sequence goes on along the minus strand of NZ_VCIX01000038.1, from coordinate 28,498 downwards.
CGTCGTGCTCGCGGCAGGGAAAGACCGTCTATATGCGAAGGGCAAGATCGAAAAGGAGAAGGGCTGGAAGGAAATCTATCAATCCGGCTCGCATGCTTCCAGCATGGACGAAGAGGATGAGGATGACGGCGAGAGCAACGCTTCCGGGCAAGGAAAAGCGGACCGCCAGCCGGCGCAGCTGCTGCCGCCGCTAACAGTAGGGCAAACGCTGCCTATAAAGCAGGAGAAGGTACGCGAGCTTCGTACATTGCCGCCAGCCAGGTATACGGAGGCTACCCTGCTGACCCGAATGGAGAAGCATAGCCTCGGAACGCCTGCCACTCGAGCGGATATTATTGAGAAGCTGCTGGGTACGGATACAATTACTCGTACGCAAAACAAGCTGATGCCAACCGGCAAGGGCAAGCAATTAATTGAGCTCGTCGTTAACGAGCTGAGAAGCCCGGATTTGACCGCGAAATGGGAGCAGGAGCTGGAACGCATTGCCAAAGGCAAGGGTGATCCGGCGGCCTTTATGAAAAACGTGCGTCAGCAGGCAGCTAAATGGGTGTCTGAGGTCATCGCGGAATCGAAGGAATATAAGCCGCATAACCTGACGCATTCGAAATGCCCGGACTGCGAGAAGCCGCTGCTCGAAATTAACGGCAAACGCGGCAAATCGCTTGTCTGCTCAGATCGCGAATGCGGCTACCGCCGTTCGGCAGAGCCGATGCTCTCCAACATGCGCTGCCCGCAGTGCCATAAGAAAATGGAGATTAAGGACGGCAAGGCCGGTAAGTTTGCGCAATGCAAGCCATGCAACGTGATTGAGATGCTTGGCGACAAGCAGGGCGGTAGGGTCAACCGCAAACAGAACCAAAAGCTGATCGAGCAGTACAGCGACAATACATCGCTATCGAACAGTATGGCCGATAAGCTCAAAGCAGCGATGGAGAAGCTGTCCGAGAAATAATGATATGTTCACCGGCATGTCCCGCTTTAGGGGCTAGCCGGTGTTTTTATTTTATTCTATCAGAGAGGCTTCTATTGCTTTGTGGAGTGAGGCGGCGACCGAATCTAGCTTTTCTATTGAGGAAATCGTTGCTGTCAAACGCCAGGTGGCGGTTAAAAGGCTTGATAAATAAGGCTTCTAGCCTCCGTCATTCATCCAAGAGACAGCTATCACTCTGTCATATGCTATGGATGAAGCGATAGGAAAGGGGATAGATTGCATTGGGTGAACAGCAAGGAAGGCAGCTGGCTAGCAAATGGGCCAAAACTGCGATTTTACTTTCGCATCCTAGCATCGCGCCGCATATTCCTCCCACAAAACGATTTACGGCGAATCATCTCAGAAGCATGCTGGATACGCATCAAATGGTCGTTGTCAAGCCGGTGGTTGGCGCTGGCGGTCACGGTGTCATCAAGGTTACCCGTAATGAAGGAGGTTATGCCTATACTTATTACGCGCAGACAAAACGTTTTGCTAGTTTTGGAGCATTAGTAGCTGCGCTTAATAAAAAACGCAAAGGCCGCGCTTATCTGATTCAAAAAGGCATCCATTTGGCAACGGTCGATGGCAAGCCGATTGATTACCGCGTCAAATACGTGAAAACGGAAAATGGCTGGAAATACCGAGCGATCGTAGGCCGGATTGCCAAAAAAGGGCTGTTTGTAACGAATTTATGCCGCGGCGGCACTCTCGTAACGGCCGCGCAAGGCATTAGCCGCTCCTTGTCCTCTGGAGCGGTAGCGGAGAAGAAAGGCAAGATGAGGGAACTTACTGTACTTTCCACGGGCGTATTGGAAGCAAAGTACCCGGGGATCGGCCAACTGGGCTTTGACTATGGCATAGATAAGAGCGGGAAGATTTGGATATTCGAGGTAAATACGAGGCCTCAATAAGGGCAAGGTTCGAGGATTGTATGGGCAGCAGGCAAGAGGGATGGCGGAACAGCTAGACGTTCAGACCTGAATGCGAAAATGGTGAACGCTCAGGTCTGAATGAAGAGTAGCTTGCCATACGGATTAGAATAAAATAAATGCACGTTTTTTGCTAAGCGGAGCGAGCTTCAGGGGGAGTACCCTTGAGCCTTGCTCTGCTTTTTTTTGTCGTTCACTAATCTAAACGGAACCCGATAACACTATCCGCTGGGCGGCTTGCTGCCTGACTTGTCGCTGCTTTGCTGGAAAAACTCCCCGTTCCGCAGACCATCGACGAATTGCTGAAGCCAGCTGTAATACTCCACGCCATGGCGGAGCTTGTGCAAATCCTTCAAACCGAGCTGACGCTCGTCCTCCGGCGTTTCCGCCGCCAATATCATTTCCGACAACGGCGGTATTACCTCATTAATCGTACCTAACATCACATCGATTTCGCGCTGCAGCTTGGTAGCGAAAAAGTTCTGGAACGCCTGGAAAAAGTTCGTTTCCGCTACGTATAAGTCCTTGCGCTCCTGCTTTTCATCCAGTTTCATGATCATTTTGGAATCCGTGAGGGAGCGAACGGCATAGCTCATATTGCTTTTGCTCATATTCATATGCTGCTTCATATCTTCGAGCGTCATCGGCTTGTCCTCGAAAAACATAATCCCGTAAAGCTGTCCGAAGGAATAGTTCGCCCCGTACAGATCCATCGTCTGGGCAATCGCATCGATAATTTTGCCTCTGATTTGCTCCTGCGTGGCCGGCGTTCCTTCTAATTCGCTGTTTGAAGCTCTCTTCACATCTCTCACCCGCATAACATGGATTTTATGATTCGTCTGACACGCGTACCGATTTACCATTCCGTATTTCATCTGAAATTTACAAGACATTTAATAAATGTTGACGTGGCGATAACGTAACTATCATACACTGAACGTACAATAATTTTTGTACGATAGAGGTGAAGGGGTACGATATACGACAATTATAGCAAATGTTAAAAGAAAATTGAATCTAATAGAGGAGTTGATGACACGCGATATGGCTAAGGAATGGAAGGCTCTGCTTTTTACGCTGCCGGCAATAATTCCGTTGATCGTGTTCTGGATTATTCCGCTCGGAACCATCTTCTATCTGAGCTTCACAGATTGGGACTTCATGAGTCCGGTCAAACAATTCGTAGGCTTCGACAACTATGTTTATTTGTTCGATAATCCGGCTTTCTATCAATCCCTTCGCGTCACGATTCTGTTCTGCCTGGGCAGCGTGCTGCCGGTTATGGCTGGCGGCCTGGCGCTTGCGCTGCTGCTGAATCGGTCCCTAAAGGGGGCGGCATGGTACCGGACGTTAATGTTCTCGCCATGGGTGACGCCGACAGTAGCCGTATCGATTGTATGGTCATGGATATTCGAGCCCAAGGTCGGAATGGCTAATACGGCGCTGCGCTGGTTTGGGCTGGAGGGGGTCGGATGGCTGCAGGATACGAAATGGGCGCTTGCAGGCGTGCTGATCGTCACCGTCTGGAAGCTGATCGGCTGGACGATGGTGTTTTATATTGTGGCTTTGCAAAATGTGCCGCGCGAGCTGCTGCAGGCCGGCGAGCTTGACGGAGCGGGAAGCTGGAGTAAGCTGAGGCATATCACGCTGCCGCTCATTTCACCGACCACGCTGTTTCTGTTTATCGTACAGACGATATCCGCGCTGCAGGCTTACGACCAGATTAATGTCCTGACACAGGGCGGGCCGGCAGGCTCCACGAGAACGCTGCTTTATATGTACTATCAGTCAGCCTTTGAATCGTTTGATATCGGCGAAGCCTCGTCCGTGGCGGTCGTGCTGGTCATCGCCTGCATGCTGCTGTCGATCCTGTCCTTCGCAATCAGTCGCAAAACCGTTCATTACAGCTCATAGCTGCAAAGCAACATCGAAAGGAGAATGGCTGGCATGCAAGCAGCTTATCATATTCGCCGGACACTTCATCACGTTTTCCTGCTGCTTTTTAGCGGAGCGATGGCCTTCCCGTTTTATTGGATGGTCACAAGCGCGCTCAAGACCAATGATGAAATCTGGCAGTTTCCGCCCACCTTTTGGCCAAGCTCGCCGCAATGGGGCAACTATTTGGAGGCATGGCTGGAAGCGCCGTTTTGGCGGTATTTAACGAACAGTATCGTCGTGGCTGGCGTTATCGTCCTGCTTCAGGCCTTGAATTCGGCGATGATGGCCTATGCCTTGACACATATGCGCTTTCGCCTAAAAAAAGCTTTTACCGCAATCATCATGCTTGGTTATATGATTCCGAGTACGGCGGTTTACTTGCCCAGCTATATGATTCTGGCCAAGCTGCATTTGCTGGACTCGTATGCGGGATTGATTTTGTCCAATTGCGTCAGCGTTTTTTCGATTTTTCTAATTAGGCAGGCATTCCTGCAGGTGTCGCATGAGCTGGTAGAAGCAGGGCAGATCGATGGGGCATCGCATATGCGGATTTTGTGGTCGATTCTGGTCCCGGTCACGCGTTCCTCTTTCGTTGTTCTCGCTCTTATCACGTTCATTGATCATTATAACAACTACTTCTGGCCGATGCTGATTACGAAAAATCCTGATCTGCAGCTTGTATCGGCGGGGCTCAGAAGCTTCTTCGTGGAAGGAGGGGCTTACGGGCTGAAATGGCCGCTCATTATGGCAGCAAGCTCATTTACGATCGCGCCGCTGCTGGTTTTGTTTCTTTTTGCGCAGAAGACGATTATGAAAAGCTTTAATATGTCGACCGGCGCGAGCAAAGGGTAAACCCGGTTCGTTCTTGTTTTGCAGCAGTACACAAATAGAGTGGAGGAATCAGAAACGATGGTTAAGATGAAGCAGGGATTAGCGGTATCGATGGTGTTGTGCTTTACGGTGCTTACAGCTTGTGGACAAGCTTCCGGCAGTACGAATGTTGGCACGAATGAGGGAACAAACGGCGGGGCTGCCCCTACAGAGGCTTCTGCGCCAAAAGAACCGGTAACGATCGAATTCTGGTACGGCCTGGGCGGCAAGCTCGGCGATACGATGAAGGAGAAGATCGAGCTGTTCAACAGCTCGCAGCAAGACGTGATTGTTAAAGGAATCGCGCAGGCGGATTATACCGAAACGGAGCAAAAGCTTCAGGCTGCCATTGCGGCAAAGCAGGCTCCTGCTGCTGTTCTATCCTCTAATATGAATTGGGCGGGCAAAGGCTTGTTCGCTGATATGAGCGATTTGATCGCAGCGGATGATTCATTCCATAGCGAAGACTTCGTTCAAACCTTTTTGGAGCAGGGACAGCTGGACGGTAAGCAATATTTTCTTCCGATGTACGGGACAACCCAAATCATGTATTACCGCAAGGATGCGCTGGAGAAGAACGGGCTAACGCCGGAAAATTTCAAGACCTGGGAAGCCCTTGCAGCATCGGCAGCCAAGATGACCACTAAAGAAGGCGGCAAAACAACCTTTTTCGGTTGGGAACCGATGTGGGGCAAGGACAATATGATGGATGCGGTATTCAGCAAAGGCGGCAGCGTGCTTAGCGAAGACGGCAAAACCGTTACGATCGATTCGCCGGAATGGATCGAGACTTGGGAATCGTTCCGCAAATGGATTCATGAAGATAAGATCATGTCCATTCACTCCGGCGGACAAGGCTGGGAATATTGGTACAAAACGATCGATGATGTCATGAAAGGCCAAGCGGCCGGCTACACGGGCTCAAGCGGCGACCAAGGGGATCTTGATTTCAATATCGTAGCGGCAATGGAACAACCGGGCTGGGAAGGCGTTGGCGCAGGGAAACCGGTAGCGTCGGCCATTATGGCGGGCATTCCGGCAGGCGTGAGCGACGAGCAGAAGGCAGCTGCCTACGAGTGGCTGACGTTCTTCTCGCAACCGGAAAATACCGCTTCATGGTCGATCAGCACGGGTTATATCGCCGTTCGTTCATCCGCGCTTGAGGATGAGAGCTATAAAGCATTTAGCGAGCAAAACCCGCAAATTAAAATTCCGCTTATGCAGGCTGCTCACGCATCCGCACCGTTCCAAGACCCAACTGGCGGCAAAATCAACGATGCGCTTACGATTGCGGCAGATAAGGTTCAAATCGCGAACGTACCGGCGGAGCAGGCGCTTAAGGAAGCCCAGGCAACCGCGCAGAAGGAGCTAGACCGTTTGAAATAGAAAACAGGAGTGATGAACACTATGCCTGACTTAATCATAAACGATCAAACCTACAAGGTGACAGGCATCTTGTTTGATAAAGACGGTACGCTGCTTGATTTTATTGCGATGTGGGGCTGCTGGAGCGAATCGGTATTTCATTCGTTTGGGGAGCAGCTTCGGTCCCGGGGGTTGGCCTTCGATCAGGCGGTGATCCCAAGGCTGTGGGGCTCCATTCATGACGAGGCAGGCCATATCGTTGATTATGACCGGAACGGTCCGCTTGCAATGGGTTCGATGCAGGACCTTTACGCCGTGCTTGCTTGGCAAGGTTACCTGGCAGGTCTCTCCTGGGCGGAAGCGATGGAGCTTGTGCAGCATGCGAGGAAACATGCGGACCAAGAGCTGGCGCGCTTGCGGCCAGCTCGTCCGCTGCCGGGAACGCTGCATTTCTTGCAAAGCTGCAAGGAGAACGGCATGAAGCTAGGCGTGGTTACCGCAGACGATACGGAAGCCGCAATCATGCATTTGGAATGGCTTGGGATTAAGCATTATTTTGACGTCATTATCGGCACAGACCAGGTCGAGCAAGGAAAACCGTTCCCGGACATGATGGTGCTGGCTTGCCGGCTGCTGGGGTTGGCATGCTCGGACACCGCGATTATCGGCGATACGAACGGAGATATGCGGATGGGGCAGGCGGCAGGGGCTGCCGTTACGATTGGCATCGCAGATGCGGCACGTGAGGGGACTGCCACGGCGTGGTTCCCCAATGCCGATGAAGTGATTGAAGGATATGGGCAGCTGTCCATCAGGAGGCATGCTCATGAAAGGTGATGCGGGCTGGGGCTGGACCTTTCTGCTGCTGGCCATCGTGCTGGAGCTTTCGGGAACCGTGTCCATGAAATATTCGGCAGGCTTCTCCCGGTTATGGCCGTCAGTGCTTATGTTTATCTTTTATGGCGCAAGCTTCACGCTGCTTAATTTTGCGCTTGCGTATATGAATGTAAGCGTGGCTTACGCCATCTGGTCGGGCATAGGCATTATTTTGATCACATTGGTTAGCTTTACGGTCTTTCATGAAAAGCTGCCGCTCGCCTCGCTGCTGTGGATCGTTGTGATCGTTGCAGGCGTGGTTGGCTTGAACATGAGCGTGAAAAGTCACTAAACGGATGAAAGGGAAGGGAGTGTTGGGATGCAAAACCAGCCATATGAGGATAAGGCTCCTCTGGGTGAGGAGCAGCGATCGAGTTTGCCTATTCTTAGCTTTCAGGTCATTACGGATACCCATGTCACCGCGGAAAGCGACCATATCCATAATGAGCATTTTGGCCAAGCGCTGCGGGATATCGCTGTCCATGCAACAAACAGCGTAGGCATCATGCATGTCGGCGACGTTACGGATCGCGGGCTTCGGGCAGAGTATGAGGAGCTTGCCCGCATTTGGCAGGAGCATAAAGCAAGCTTGCCGCCGATGTGGTTCACGTACGGCAACCATGATATTTTTCTGGGCGAGTGGAGCAATCAGCTGAAGCTATACGAACGGTTTACGGGGATGAACGGCCCGTATTACGATGTATGGCTGAATGGCTTTCAATTTATTTTTCTGGGCTCGGAGAGAGGCTTAAAAGATTTCGCTTATTTGACGGAGGAACAATTAGCTTGGCTTGATGAGAAGCTAAATGAAGAAGTACCGCGCTTGAAGCCGGTATTTGTATTCCTCCATCAGCCTTTGAAAAATACGGTTGCAGGCTCGCTAGAAGAGCAGGGCTGGTATGGCGTAACGCAGGACGAGGAATTGAAAGCGATTCTGGCGAAGCATCCCCAGGCGATCATGTTCAACGGACATACACATTGGGAACTGGAAGCGGGACTTGCCTGCTATAGGGGGCAGGAAGGGAGCGGAACGATGTTTAACGCTGCTTCCGTCGCTTATCTGTGGACGAACGAGGATGAATACAAAGAAGGCAGCCAAGGCTATTATGTAGACGTTTATAACGATAAGGTCATTGTACGGGGCAGAGATTTTGCAAGCTCGACTTGGCTTTCGTCGGCTGAATTTGAAGTGAAGCTGTAAAAGGAACAAAAAATAGCCCAAACGGGCTTTTTTTTGCGTAAAAGGGAAGGTTTGAAGGTTTTAGTTAAGAGAGTCAATATATTCCATTAATAGATTTATAGATTTCGATTAAAGTTTTTTATAGAGAGGAGCGGGAAAATGACCTGTGGATAACTCTATCCACATTATCCACGCTGAATTTGCTTATTGTTCGACGTATATACACACACTATGCACACCGTATCCACAACATCTTGTGTATAACTAGGCCTGTTGTCCTTCTAATAGTGCCATGCTACTATGATAAAGAAATAACCAATGGATGGAAGAAAGGGTGTGTAGTATGGAGCTACTGTCCGACGAAATGCTAGTAGACACTTATTATGCAGCTATTCAGTTTGAATTGGAGCCCGAATTCATTCGCATGTTAGCAATCGAAATGAAACGAAGGCGTCTAAATCCGGAAGCGGTCAAAATTACCGCTTGAACCGCACACAGTGCTCCCGCTACCATGACCTGATCACCACTCGTTAACCGTAACCTCAGATGTTTGATTGCAGGTAGAGCAATATAGAAGATGCTTACAGGATGAAGCATCACACAAATGCATATCGCTAAAGAGCGGCTCGTCCTTGATCTGCTCATAGGGAGCATAAGGACCTGTCAGATCAGATGAACGGCCGCAATCCACAGTTGCGCTAGCGCAAGAGGAGCAGCTTACATGCAGAGACTGAATTCCGTTGCAAACCGGACAAAACATAAGGGTATCCTCCTTGGCACACCTGGCATATGTATGCAGTAGGTGTTTGAGATTAACAAGCCAAGGTTAGGATACCCTTATGTTTATTTTTTAAAGATATATTTAGAAGCAAGCCTCGGCGTTATAGCTTCATATTGCTGCTGTGACCAGGTGAGAGCTTAGCGCTTGGATCGATATAAACCTTCGCATTGTTAATAGCTGTGGGTGCCTCACCGAAGCCAACGGCGATTAGCTTCAGCTTGCCGGGATACGTCGTAATATCCCCGGCGGCGAAGAGTCCCGGAATGTTCGTTTCCATTCTTGTGTCTACAATAATCGAGCTACCTTGAAGATCGATTCCCCACTCTGCAATCGGACCCAAAGCAGAGATAAAGCCAAAGTTTACGATGACGGCATCAACCTCTAGTTCGGTTGTTTCCATTGTTTTGACATTGGACAACGTAACCTGGGTAATGCTCTTATCGCCATGAAGCTTCGTGATTTCGAATGGTGTAAGCACGGTTACTTTAGAATTCATAAGATTTTCTACGCTATGCTCATGCGCCCGGAATTTGTCGCGCCGATGAATGAGAGTCACGCTCTCTGCGATCGGTTCAAGCATTAATGACCAATCGACCGCTGAGTCGCCGCCACCGCTTATCAGCACTCGCTGCCCCTTAAACCGCTGTAAATCACCTACAAAATAATGCAGATTGCTCTTCTCGAATGCAGCTGCTTCAGGAAGCTCCAATCGCCGTGGCTCGAATGCGCCCACTCCCGCTGTAATAATGACCGCTTTGGCATAATGTATGGTTTTGTCCGTTATAATTTCAAAGAGGCGATCGTCATGCTTGATGACTTTGGTAACTTTCTCTTCGAGACAGATTTCCTGCTGAAAATGAGAAAGCTGCTCCTTCAGCCGGTCAACAAGCTCTTGCGCTGTCACTTTGGGAAAGCCAGCTACATCGTATATATATTTTTCCGGATATAACGCAGCAAGCTGGCCGCCAAGCTGGGGCATGCTTTCGATAATCTTGACTGAGGCTTGGCGCATACCGCCGTAGAAAGCCGCGAATAATCCTGTCGGCCCGCCTCCGATGATTAGAATATCGACGGGACTTACAGCAAATTCAGAGTTAGACATTGTAGCCACCTCCACATTTTAAGCTTTACGATTTCAATTATAGTCCTTCGAGGAAGAAGAAGGAAATAATTAATTTGTATAGAGTTCTAAACAATTTCGTATATTTTGCCCTTGAACTTTCAAAGAAAACTATGTAAAATTTCTGATGTATGTTATGCACGGGACTGCTTGCAAACGGTGGCGAAAGCTGTCGCTTATTAGCGGTTGGTTCATTGATAAAACCGCTCTATTTAGAACACACTGAACTTATAATTATAGATATTCGGTTTAGCTTGTGTAATTTTTCACAAACCGTAAAGACAAAGATAAGAGGAATGGATGGGATCATACTATGAGCAACATACCTAAAATCGTCATTCTTGGCGCGGGTTACGGGGGGATTTTGACAGCTCTCCGACTGCAGAAAGAATTAAATTACAATGAAGCTGACGTTACGTTGGTAAATAAACATGATTATCATTATATTACGACTCATCTTCATATGCCTGCAGCAGGCACGGACAATCCGGAAAATGCCCGTGTCAGCATCTCTAAGCTGATCGATGAATTTAAAATTGACTTCGTGAAATCGACCGTCGTGCAAATTCGCCCGCAGGATAAAAAAGTTATCCTTGAGGACGGCACGCTTTCCTACGATTATTTGGTGATCGGTCTTGGCGGAGAGCCGGAAACGTTCGGCATACCTGGCCTTGGCGAGCATGCCATGAATATTCGCAGCATTAACTCGGTTCGTCTGATCCGCGAGCATATCGAGTATCAATTTGCACGTTACAAGCGCGAGCCGCACCGGACCGATTATTTGACGTTCGTAGTTGGCGGTGCCGGCTTTACGGGCATTGAGTTCGTTGGAGAGCTCTCCGACCGCATCCCTGAGCTGTGCAAGCAGTTTGATGTCGATCCGGCGCTTGTGAAAATCTACAATATCGAGGCAGCGCCTACGGCGCTTCCTGGCTTTGACCCTGAACTTGTGGAATACGGCATGGACGTGTTGACGAAAAAGGGTGTAACGTTCCGTATTGGAACGGCAATTAAGGAATGCTCGCCAGAGGGCGTTGTTGTCGGCGAAGGAGAAGAAATCAAATCCGCTACCGTCATTTGGACCGGCGGTATTCGCGGCAACCGTTTGATTGAGGAAGCCGGCTTCGAGACGATGCGCGGACGCGTTAAGGTGGATGAATTCCTTCGTTCGCCAAACAATGAAAATATTTATATTGTCGGCGATAACTCTTTGATGTTTAATCCAGAAGGCCGTCCGTACCCGCCAACTGCTCAAATTGCCATGCAGCAAGGCGTTGTGTGTGCCCATAACCTGGTTGCTTCGATTCGGAACCAGCCGCCGAAGAGCTTCACATTCAGCAACAAGGGTACTGTGGCATCGCTTGGCAAAGGCGAAGCGATTGGTATTGCTTTCGGCAAAAAATACAAAGGCCGCGTAGCCGCTTGGCTGAAAAAAGCCATCGACCTTCGCTACCTGTTCATTATCGGCGGTATTCCGCTCGTGCTTCGCAAAGGCAAGTTCCTGTAATGAGACACTGCAGCGTACAAGTACGCGGTTTGCTGACAAGGGATGAGCTGGATCGCTATAACGCTTTGATGGAGGTCGGTTCTTTTCTTGAGTCGCAGACGCGCTATGACCTGGCTTATACGGTGCAGAAGGAAGTAGACCTGCTTATTCAGCCGGCCATCGAACGGTTAAAGGACAAAGGCCGTGAACGCGATCGTGCGACGCAGGAGTATCTGGAAGCCAAGCGTCTCGGCTTGGACGAAGATGATGAGGAAGACGAAGATAACTAACCATAAAGGCTCTCGCTACCGGAAGCAGCTTAGATGCTGTCAAGGGGCGAGAGCCTTTTTTCTTGTTGCCAATCCATAATATTCAAAAAAAGTGTATGAGATGAAAAGGTTTGTGCATGGACATAAAAATACGGATGCGATATTCTTTATTTAAGAATGATAATCATTATTGATAGAGAATGGGGAGGCCTTTTTTTATGTTTTCAAGTGCTAGAAAGAAGTTTAATGTAATGGCAAGTGTAGGTATAATCGTCCTTTGTTTACTGCTAATTGCCGGTTGCGGAGGCGGTAATGGAGAAAACGCTGCGGGCAATTCTGGAACAACGGTACCGCCAACAGAGGCAGCTGACACAAAAGAAACAACCCGTACGATCAAAGACGCATACGGCGATGTAGAGGTGCCGGCAGCGCCTGCGCGCATCGTTGTATTGGATATTGGTGCACTGGATAATTTGCTAGAGCTAGGAGTTAAACCTGTAGGCGCTCCGTCCATTCTGGCACCGGGGGATCCGTACCCAGCCTATTTGAAAAACACGGAAGGCATTGAGAATATCGGATCGGTGAACGAGCCGAATTTGGAAGCTATTGATGCTCTTAAGCCCGATTTGATTATTGGGAACAAGGATACGCATGAACAAATTCATGATCAGCTGGCTCTGATCGCTCCAACGATTTTTGTAGAATCGCTAGGCATTACATGGAAAGAGAATTTATTAGTCCATGCAGACGCAGTCGGAAAGGCGGAAGAAGGGAAACAACTGCTTGAAGGTTATCAAGCAAGAACTGCTGAGCTTAAAGGGAAGATCGAAAGCAAGTCAGCACCTCTTAAAGTTTCTCTATTCCGCCCGCGCGAGGATAAAATTCAAATCTATTTGCAGGAAACCTTTAGCGGACTCATAATGGCGGATGCCGGCATTCAGAGGCCGGAAGCGCAAACCGCGGAGGGTTTCTCGAAAGATTTGACAGAAGAACAGATCGCAGACCTGAACGGAGATGTGATGTTCTGGTTTTCCAGAAGCAATAGCGACTTCGAAAAGATAGAAAAAAGTCCTTTATGGGCGACTTTAAAAGGCGTACAGGCTAAACAGGTGCATCAGGTAGACTGGGAGACGTGGATGAGCGGTCTGGGCATCCAAGCCGTCAATAAAGTCTTGGATGATTTATTCAACTATCTTGTTGAACAATAAACAGGCGCAAAGATTGGGTTGTCCTTACAGGCAGCCCAATCTTTCTGTGTGAGTGCATAGTCAAGATTTGGAGGTGCTTAGTCTGAGAGTAAGAATAGCAGGTCTCTTCGCTTTATTTGTCATGGTCATTATCGGTTTTTGGGCTAGCATCGCATATGGCATTGTCACAATTAAATTGCCGGTCATCCTGGATGCTTTTTTATCTTTTGACGGTTCTAGAGAGCATATGATTATACGTTCCGTAAGGCTTCCAAGAGCATTGATTACCGTTATGGTGGGCATATCCCTTGCTCTTGCCGGATGCTTAATGCAAGCGCTGAGCCGTAACGCGCTCGCGGGTCCGGAAATATTTGGCGTTAATTACGGAGCTGCCTTAGCGGCTGTTATCGCTTCTTATGTCATGGGTTATACCTCCTTGAATTTATTTGCATGGTCTTCATTTATCGGTGCAGGTTTTGTTGGGGCAGCCGTTTTCTTGCTTGGTTCATTCGGAAGAGAGCGGTTGACCGCGGTAAAGCTGGTGCTTGTCGGAGCGACCTTGAATTTACTGCTGGCCTCCCTCACGCAAGGGTTGCTCATTCTTAATCAGCAATCGCTGGATACGATGCGGTTCTGGCTGGCAGGCTCGCTTACCGGACGTGATCTGCAGCTTTTTCTAAAGGTAATTCCCTATATGTTGATAGGGATATTGTTCACCTTTGCCATGGGCAAGCAAATTAATTTGCTGAGTTTAGGGGATGAGGTGGCGCAAGGCTTGGGACAACGGCTATTTTTAACGAAGCTGTCGTTAATTGTAATCATCATGCTGTTAACGGGCAGCGCAGTTGCGATCGCTGGGCCGATTGGATTTATCGGCCTTGCTGTTCCTCATATCGCCCGGTTTATGGTCGGCGTAAATTATAGGTGGATACTGCCGTATTCGGCGGGACTTGGGGCACTGCTCCTGCTCTCCGCTGACATTTGCGCCCGCTTTGTGCTGCCCGCAGAAGAATTGCCTGCCGGTGTTGTCACTGCCTTTCTAGGCGCCCCTTTCCTTATCTATTTGGCCCAAAGAAAAGAGGGGTTTAGATGAGCCGTTCCACTCACCGCTGGCTGCTTGTCATTGGGCTCCTTCTGTTGTCCAATATCATTTTGTTTCTATTTAATATTATGCTTGGAGAGAGAACGGTACCGGCTATGGAAGCTATTCAAACTGCTTTTGGACAAGGGAGTTCGGAGTATCGCTTTACGGTTCAGAAGCTGCGTATGCCTAGAGCGCTTGTTGGGTTTCTGGTTGGCTGCAGCCTTGCACTATCAGGCACGATTTTACAAGGCGTGACACGCAATCCGCTTGCTTCCCCAGGCGTAATCGGCCTTAATGCCGGAGCGGCCGCAGCTGTCGTTGCTGTTATTGTACTTCTTCCTACGATTCCTTCAAGCAAGCTGCCTTTTGTTGCATTCGGAGGCTCGCTGCTTGCTGCCGTTCTTATTTATATTTTTTCCTGGAGAAGAGGCAGTTCCCCTACCCGCATGCTGCTTGTCGGCATAGGCATATCAGCGATGGCAGGCGCCGTCGTTACTTATTTGCTGACACTCGGCGGCATCTTTAAAGTGACTCAAGCATCCATATGGATGGCAGGGAGCCTTTACGGCAGAAGCTGGGAGCACTTTTGGCCGCTGCTGCCGTGGCTGCTCTTGCTGTTTCCCATTAGCCTGTATTGCGCGAGGCAATTGGATTTAATTTTGTTGGGGGATGAAATGGCCAAAGCTCTCGGAATACGGCTTGAGTTATCGAGGCTGCTGCTCATTTTGGTTAGCGTAGGATTGGCAGGATCGGCTGTTTCTATGGCGGGTACGATTGCTTTTGTCGGCTTAATGGCACCTCATATGGCTAGGCATCTCGTTGGGAATAGGAACCGAAAGTTATTGCCGGCAGCTGCCTTGATGGGCGGGGCAATCGTCATGCTGGCGGATCTGCTTGGCAGAATGTTATTTAAACCTTACGAAATTCCAGTAGGGATTATTACGGCTCTCGTGGGCGCGCCTTATATGATATATGTCTTGTTTCGCAAGAAGCATATTTAGTCAGGCATGAAGGGAAGTTGCTTATATTTGATTTGAACGATGCGAAGCTTGATAAAAGGCTGTTCTTTCTGTAAAATTTTTGGGACCATACAAAAATAGAAATTTACCCCAATCCGTTACTAGGTTTCTTTAGGAAAGGAAAGGTTGGTGCCCATACAGATGGCCGTACACCAAAGAAAAACAGATACCGTTTATATGTTTTCTTCTGTTCACAAGCGGAAGCTTCCGAGTTGGCCGAGTACAAGAACTTATAAAATTCCTGCTTATATATTGTGCTTTGTAACGAAAGGCGAAGGGGCACTTCTGGTTAATCAGTCGATCTGCCGCATTGAGCCATTCGAGCTTTATTTGCTTGTTCCCGGAATGACGATCGAGACTTCGGGGCAAGCGGCGGGAATTGAATATTATGCTGTCGTCTTTGAGCCATTAACCCTTCACAAAGCAGAGGAAAGCTTCTCGGTCGCTCCCGTAACCGTGCTGTCAGAGAGCTTGATGCCTGGACGATTATTTATTCGGAATACGCGAGAAGTGTTTCACCGCATTCTTAGGATGTATGAAGAGAGCAGAGGGAAGACAGAAACCAACGGCTACTCCCATCGTTTACAGCTTGAAGAGCTGATTCAAACCCTTATAAAGGACATGTCGACGCAGAAGGAAGATGGAGACCCAAGAATAAATCGGAGTATTGCCTATATGAAAAAAAATCTCCGTGACAAGATTAGTTTAGAGAACTTGGCACGGGCAGCCGAGCTTCCTCCGGTATTGTTTTCGCGCTTGTTTCGATTGGTGACAGGCACGCTGCCTGTTGACTATATGACCAGATTGCGAATTGACACCGCGAAGCGGCTGCTGGGAGAAAAGGATAGCAGGGTGAAGGAGGTAGCGGCAGCAACCGGATTTCGAAGCGAGTTTTATTTTAGCCGAACCTTTCATCGCATCGTAGGCGTTTCGCCGAGCATATACATGAAACGCGGCGAGCTGAGAGTAGCAATTGCGTCTTCGCTTGGCTTTCAAGACAATCTCGCGGCCATCGGTGTAGAGCCTGTTGCCGTTATCGATTTATATAAGTATCCGGGCATGGATGATCAGGAATATCAAGAATTGTATGATTCGCAAATGGAAATGTTAAAACAGGCGCAGCCAAGCTTAATTATAGGGGACAATTATCACATTGAATACCGTGAGCTGTTCAAGCCGTTTGCAGCTCATGTGTTTGTGGAATTTCCAGAATGGAATTGGCGCGTGATTTATATGACGATGGCTGAGCTTGTTGACCGGGAAAGAGAAGCGGAGCAAGTGTTAAACCGTTTGGACTTAAGGATTGCAGATGTCAGAAGCACGCTAAGGGAAGTTTGGGGCGAGGAGAAGGTAACCGTAATTCAAGTGAACCATCGTAGCGTAGGCATTCAAGGAACAACCAATCATCCGCTCAATACCCTTTTGCATGCAGAGCTTGGATTGAAGCCGGGTTCACCCGTTCCGACGGATGACTGGCGACTCGAATTGCCGCCGGAATCGTTGCCAAGCATAGAAACCAATCGGATATTCGTACATAAGCATCATCTGCGGGCGGGAAGCGAGTGCGTGTACGCCAGAATGGTTACATCGGCTTCTTGGAACGACATTGCTGCCGTTAAAAATAAAGCCGTATTCACGATTCCAAATTGGTTTTTAATGAGCTGGACGCCGCTTGGCCGCCACGCGATACTGGATGCGCTTCTGGAAAATAGCCAATTGCTGAGGCCGCATAGTTAAAAATGGAGCTTGCAGCAAATAGTTGAAATCAGTATTTCCACTTCCTAGATATAGAAAAAAGCACCCCGTAATGAGCACAGGATGCTTGAAATGTGGAGTCGCTATTTTTACAAAGAACTTATTCAACATCATAGCAGAGCGGAAAGAAACAGTCTATACTTTTGACCTTATTTTTCCTATAGTTAGGAAGCCGGCCGGCAACGAGAATAGGGAATGAGGTGCTGCAATGATGGAGTATCCATGCCATATCCGATTTGAGGATTTGCAACAGCTAATAATGGAGATGTTCGGTTCCGACTATCGAATTCTACGGGCCGTCAATCGGCATGGCGGGGCGCAAAAGGTCGTCTACAAAATCGAGTGTACGAACGGCTTTGTCTGCATGCTTTATGTATGGGATATGGCTAGCAATTACTTTCAAGAGGAAATCGAAGCGGTGCCCGAGGATGAGCGTTCTTTCGGAAGCGGACTTTTTGAAGCCAACCATGCTTTTTTGGGTCGACATGGCATCCGAACTCCTGCGCTTTATTATTTAAATAAGGAACGGAACCGTTATGCGTTTGATTACGCGGTAGTGGAGTATGTGGACGGACAGGATGCTGCTTTTTATTTGAAATCGGATGCAGAAAGCTATCCAATTGTATTCGAACGTATCGGAGCGATGCTTGAGCATATGCATAGCTTGGAGAGCCCTACGTATGGACGAATACAAGACAACAATAGGAGAAGCACTGATTGCTACCTGAAGGAGCTTGCCAATGCAAAGCACTCACTCTCCTATGCGGCAGCTTATATCAGCGAAATAGAAACGAATCAAGAAAAGCTTCTAAACCAATTAAATGAGCTTGCAGCTCGGATTGGTTCGCGACAGCGTTATAGCTTTATTCACGGGGAGCTTGGGCCTGATCATATCAGGGTGAGTGAGAAGCTGGAGCCGTACGTGATCGATATCGAAGGAAGCCTATTTTACGATTTGGAGTATGAGCACAGCTTTCTGGAGTTCCGATTTGGTGATGCTTATGAGTACTTAAGAAGCAGCAGACTCGATCATAATCGGATGTTATTTTATAAACTGTTTCATCATCTTTCTTGTACGGAAGGTGGCTTAAAGCTGCTGCATCGCGGATTTCCTAATCAGCAGCTGGCTAGGGAAATTGTAGAACATAATTATCGAAGCGCGCTTGCATTTATCGATAGGTCCTCATAAGAATTGTTATACAAAAAAAGACCGTACACGCCTTCTCTTGCCGAGGCAGGTACGGTCTTTGCTTATCCTTGCTTAAAGCGCAAGCAGAGCAGTGAATTTCTCGCCATTCAAAATATTACCGACATAGAAATCGCCGAAATCAGCGTAACGAGCGCTTACTTCATCAAAGCGCATTTCGTAAATCAGTTTTTTGAATTGCAGCGCGTCATCGGCAAACAGCGTAACGCCCCATTCCCAGTTGTCGAAGCCGACAGAGCCAGTAATGATTTGTTTTACTTTGCCGGCATACGAACGCCCAATCATGCCGTGGCTGCGCATAAGCGTCTTGCGCTCGTCCATCGCCAGCATGTACCAGTTGTCCTGGCCGTCCCGGCGTTTGTTCATTGGATAGAAGCAAATATGGTTTGCTTTTGGCAGGGTTGGCTTCAGCCTAGCGATAATATCCGGATTTTGCATCGGGTCCGATCCTGGCTGTGCCATGTAGTTGCTAAGCTCTACGATGCTTACATAGGAATGCACTGGGTATGTAAAGCTGGCAAACGTTGTTTTGTTGAATGCCGTCTCGATCGCGTTCAGCTCTTCCAAAGTCTCCCGCAGATGCATGAAGACAAAGTCAGCCTTCTGTCCCACGATGGAATAGACAGCCGTGCTGCCTTCTTTATTTTCCTCTACGCTTGTCCACTGCTGCAAGAAGGATTGCAGCTCGTCCAGCGCGCGGCTGCGTTCGCTTTCATCGGCAAGGCGCCATGCGGTCCAGTCGATACTGCGGAAATCATGCAGCGCGTACCAGCCTTCTAATGTTTGTGCTGCTTCACTCATTGAATTAATGCTCCTCTCAAGCTCCATAATGATGCTTTCATCATTGTATCGTAATGGAGGCAAGCTGAGCAAATGGCGGTCTTGTGACAATTGGCTGCAGTTGATTGACTTCCACTTGGGCATTAATTAAACTAATAAACGAGAGTCTGAAGGGGGAAGTCTGGATGCTTCAATTGGTCATTGCAACAGTGCTGTTTTTAGTTATGATGTTCGGTATCGGTTTTATACTGAATATGCTCTTAAAAACAACTTGGTTTCCGATATATTTATTTATTCTCGTCTTGATTCCGCTAGGCATATGGGCCCCTTGGGACAAGAATGCGACAGCAACGATCGAAAACTTCGCCCATTACACTATAATAGACTACATACCGGTTATTGGAGCGCTAGTCGGCGCTTACGTAAGCGGCTGGGCGATTCAGGCGCTGCGCAAGGGCGGCTATAAAATGTTTTAATCGAAAAATCCCTCATCCGGGGGATTTTTCTATTTTATTCCCCATCATGAACCGTTGTTTTTATGCTAAAATGATAGAATGATTGTAAAGGATGGAGCTGATGCTATGCGCATCAATAATATATTGCAATACACGGAACATCATCGATATTACATATTTCGTGATTTTTCGCTAAGCAGCTTGGACTACAAAATGCTGTCGCTAATCTATCAGCCGATGATTGGCGCTTTTGCTGTCGCATTTTATCAGCAGCTTTATCATGGAATAGCGGAAGGGACATCGGGATATTCTTCAATAGAACCGCAGCGTAAGCTGTTCCTTGGACTGGGGCTCGAGATGAACGAGCGCAGCCGCAAGCATCTGATTGAGCAGGCCTCGAAGCTGGAGGCGGTAGGCCTTCTGCAGACATCACGCTTAGGCTTGCCCGATAATGCGGACGTTATTTATGAATATGAGCTAGCTCAGCCGCTATCGCCTGCGGAATTTTTCCGCAATATGCATCTAACCATGCTGCTGCGCGACAAGGTGGGCAAATACGCGGTTATCTCGCTGCGCGAATCGTTTGGCGCGAATGAGCCGGATGAGCTCGCTGGCGCGCAACTAACGAAAGAAAATATATCGGTGCCTTTTTACGAGCTGTTTAAGCTTAATATGCAGTCGGTGGACACGGAGCTGGAGCAAGCCTTGACGGAGGTGGCGCCATCGCGTCAGTCTTCAGCAAGGCCAGCACAAGCAACCGCAGGTATTCCATATGGCGAAATTATTTTGCGCTTCCCCCGAAATTCGGCTAACCGGCGGTTCGTTGAGCGGCTTCGCAGCGATGAAGAACAGCTCGCTCAGGTAAACTACGTCGCGTATAAATACAATTTGGTGGTCGTGGATATTTGCCGACTGCTGGATGAAGACGGTATTTTCAGTGAGGGCGGAACGCTCAACATCGATGAGCTTCAGCTTCGGGCTAATCAGTTTTACAGGCAGGACAAGAAGCGGGAAGGCGAGCGCGAGCGCGCGCTGTCACGCACACAGATTATGGCGAGCGAGGAGCCTGCTGATTCGGACGATCTAACAGAGGAATTCGAGGTGCAGGAGCAGCATTATTTGGAAGTGCCCAATCAGCTGCTTGGGCGCTGCGACGTGCAGCAATATAATATGCTGATGAGAAACGAGCCGCATACGCGCTTTTTACAGCGCTTTTTTCCAGGCGCCATACCGGATTGGATCGAGAGAGTGTTCGAGCGGATTGATCTTAATTATAAATTAGCAGGGCCGGTCATCAATGTACTCATTCATTATGTGATAGGGGCGAACGAGTCTCAGCGCGTGACAAAAACCTTTTTGGATGCGGTCGCGTCCAATATGCTCGTGAAGCAAATCGACAATTTCGAGAAAGCCGTCTTCTATGTGCGGGAGCAGGCACAGGTGGAGCAGGATAAAGAACGCCGCAAGGAAGCGGCGCTCAGCTATGCCGGAGGCGGTTTTAACGGTTCGAAGGGCGGGTCCCGTGCAGGCAGCAGGGGAACGTCGCGAAAGCCTTCGATTCCTATTGTGCAGGAGGATCAGTCTTCCTCAGAGGTGTCAGCCGACGAGCTCGAGGAGCTGCGCAAGTTAGCGCGTAAATTAGAAGGCAAAGGATCATAGATAAAGGCGGTGTGAGCAGATGATGGAATCCATGGGCGATTTGCTGAAGGCTTGGCCGTCCGGCAAAGCCATTACAGAGCAAGCGGAGCTTAAGCTGACCGAACTGCTTGCGGAGCCGCTTGTTGAGAAGCTGAGATTAAAATATCCGGATTTGGATGACCAGACGATTCGTCTGAATTTGAACCGTGTATACCAATATGTGACAGAGTACCGGAATTGTACGAATTGTCCGGGTCTCGATCGTTGCCCGAATGATTTTGAAGGGCATTATACGTTGTTAAGCTCGGAATCGTTAAATGGTCTTACTCAGCTAAATGACCGTAAGGTAGCCTGCAAGAAATTTATTGCCCGGCAAACCGAGGACCAGATTCGCAGCCGGGTGCGCAGCTTTTATATTGACGAGAAAGCCCTGCAGCGCGGCTACTCCTTAGATGAGATTTTAGAGAGTGACAGCGCGCGGACAAAAGCGGTTGGACAGATTCTTCGATATATCGACCGTACGAAGGAGAACGGCTTGCAAGAGGAAGGGCTTTATCTCGCGGGGCGATTTGGAACCGGCAAGACGTATCTGATGTGCTACATGCTGCATGAACTGGCCAAAGCGGGTTATTCTGGCGTCATCGTTTATATGCCTGATTTTGTAGAGGATTTGAAGGCACTGATGCATGAACCGGGCAAGCTGAAGGAAACGGTTGAAATGATGAAGGAAACGGATTTGCTTATATTTGACGATATGGGTGCTGAAAATTTGAATCCGTGGGTTCGTGATCACGTGCTTGGAGCGATCTTAAATTACCGGATGCAGCGCAAGCCGACGTTCTACACCTCGAATTACGAGCTGGAAGCGCTGGAGCAGCACTTTAGCTTCACGAGCAAGGACGGCGATGAATTGCATAAAGGGCAGCGTATTATGGACCGCATTCGTCCCTATGTTGAGGTTGTCATGGTAAAAGGCGAGAATAAGCGCGGACGGAAATAAAAAAAGCAAAGCTTTGATTGCAGGCTCCTATACGGGAGCTGCAGTCAAAGCTTTTTTTGTTCTAGAGGGCGTATGTGGGGAGGAGAAGATACGCTTGCTGTTTGTTGTGTAAGCCATTAAAGGCTTTACGAATAATTGGAGCTGGAGAGTGCCTGTAAGCGCATATAGGTTCTTCCAGCGTGCGCTAAGCATGAGTTTGAGCGTATTTAGCAAACTGAGCGTGAGCTATGTATATGCGAGGGGGACAAGCTCTTTTTCCCGTTACGGATAAAAGGAAGTATGGAAGAACGCGTAAACGTTTCAGAATGGAGAGGTTCTGCAAAAGTAAGGTGAATTTGCTTCCGGTATAAGGCATTCTTATCAAACTTATCATTTTTTTGAAATTAAGTATTGACAGTATACAGGGAGCGCTGGTAAGATTCTTCCATAACCAACTAATCAGGTAGGATTAATGGTTTCCGACCGGACGAACCGGAGTAAACACCTATCACGAAGAAACGCGGCAGATTAACGTCAGGATCATACTAGCAAGTGTTTCTGTAAGCCTGTAAAAATCAAAAGGGGTGTATGAAATGTTGAAAAAAGTGACTCATTTTCGTTCGGTAGTTATCCTATTGGCTTTAGTGCTGGTACTTGCTGCTTGCGGTCAAGGCGGCAACAACTCAGGCAACAAAGAAACGAACAAACCCGCTAACGAGGGTGCGGCGACGAACGCGGCAGCAACGCAGGAGCCGGCAAAGGAAGAGCCTAAACCGCCAGTTGAACTGTTAAATGTATCGTATGACCCGACTCGTGAGCTTTACGTAGCTTATAACGAAGCGTTCTCGAAGCACTGGAAGGCTGAAACCGGCCAACAAGTAACGATTAAGCAATCGCATGGCGGTTCCGGCAAGCAAGGCCGCGCAGTCATCGACGGTTTGAAAGCCGATGTCGTAACGCTAGCACTTGGATATGACATCGATGCGATCGTAGAGCCAGGCTTGATCAACGCAGACTGGCAGTCCAAATTCGAGCATAACAGCTCCCCGTATACATCGACGATCGTTTTCCTTGTTCGCAAAGGAAATCCGAAAGGCATTAAAGATTGGAATGATTTGATCAAGGATAAGGTTGAGGTCATTACGCCTAACCCGAAAACATCCGGCGGCGCACGTTGGAATTACCTCGCTGCATGGGGCTATGCCTTAAAGCAAAACGGCAATGATGAAGCAAAAGCGCAAGAGTTTGTTGCTGAATTGTTCAAGCACGTGCCGGTGCTGGATTCCGGCGCACGCGGTTCAACGACTACATTCGTAGAACGCGGCATCGGCGATGTATTGCTGGCATGGGAAAATGAAGCATTCCTTTCGATTAATGAGCTTGGACCGGATAAATTCGAAATCGTCTACCCATCGTTGAGCATTTTGGCAGAGCCTCCGGTTGCCGTAGTTGACAAGATCGTTGACGATCGTGGCACTCGTGAAGTGGCAGAAGCTTACCTGAAATATCTGTACTCCGAGGAAGGCCAGGAAATTGCGGCTAAAAACTACTACCGTCCGATCTCTGAGACAGTAGCAGCAAAATACACGGAACAGTTCAAAGCTCTTGAGTTGCTTACAATCGACAAAGACTTTGGCGGCTGGAAAGAAGCACAAACCAAACACTTTGCAGATGGCGGAGTGTTCGACAAAATTTATACGCCAGGCTCATAATGCAGGAATTGAACAAGATTGGAGCTGACTTCACATGAAAGGTTCCAAGTCCCGTAATGTACTTCCGGGTTTTGGTTTATCGCTGGGATTCACTTTGTTCTACCTGAGCATCATCGTCTTGATTCCGCTGGCTGCCGTTTTCTTCAAAACGGCAGAGCTCAGCTGGTCCGAGTTCTGGAGCACGGTTACGAATGCGCGTGTCGTAGCTTCCTACCGGATCAGCTTTTTTACCGCCTTTTTTGCAGGGCTGGTCAATGCGGTATTCGGTCTGTTGATCGCATGGGTGCTGGTGCGTTACCGGTTTCCTGGCAAGAAGATCATAGATAGTCTGGTTGATTTGCCATTTGCTCTCCCTACTGCGGTAGCAGGCATTGCGTTAACGGCCATTTATGCGCCGAACGGATGGGTAGGCTCTCTCTTGGCGCCGCTAGGCGTGAAAGTGGCTTATTCACCTATTGGAATCACGATCGCACTAATATTTATCGGTCTTCCATTCGTTGTTCGTACGGTGCAGCCTGTGCTGCAGGACATGGAGAAAGAGACCGAAGAGGCGGCAGTCATGCTGGGCGCTTATCGGCTGCGTACGTTTTGGAAGGTCATTTTGCCTGAGCTGATGCCAGCTCTCCTAACTGGCTTTGCTCTCGCATTCGCGAGGGGCATTGGCGAGTATGGATCCGTGGTGTTCATATCCGGCAATATGCCGCTCAAGACGGAGATTACGCCTTTGCTCATTATGACAAAGCTGGAGCAATACGATTATGCGGGTGCTACGGCCATCGCTCTTGTTATGCTGGTGGTTTCCTTCTTGATGCTGCTAGTCATTAATTTACTGCAGTGGCGAATGAATCGCCGCACAGTATCGGACTAAGAAGGGGGCATACCGACTATGGCTGGTGCAGTAACCGTTCATACTAATGAAGAAGCATCCAAACGGCCGAAGCATATTACAGAGTCAGCACCTGTCAAATGGCTGCTGATCGGCATTGCTGTACTATTTCTCGCGCTGATTGTTTTATTGCCGCTGGCATCGGTATTCGTTGAGGCGTTCAAGAAGGGCGTAGGCGTATACATAGATTCCATCACGGAGCCGGATGCTCTATCTGCCCTTAAGCTTACGCTTATCGTTGCCTTGATCGCCGTTCCCGTGAATACGATCTTTGGGGTGGCTGCGGCATGGGCGATCAGCAAGTTTCGTTTCCGAGGCAAAAATATATTAATTACGCTTATTGATTTGCCGTTTGCCGTGTCGCCGGTTATTTCAGGCTTGATTTACGTGCTGCTCTTCGGCGCGCAAGGCTTTCTTGGCCCGTGGCTGGATGAGCGCGGCATTCAAATTATATTCGCAGTGCCGGGCATCGTGCTCGCCACCGTATTCGTTACGGTTCCTTTCGTAGCCCGCGAGCTCATTCCGCTTATGCAGGCGCAGGGCGTTCAGGAAGAGGAAGCAGCCGCGAGCTTGGGAGCGAAGGGATGGCAAATTTTTTGGAAAGTAACCCTGCCTAATATTAAATGGGGATTGTTATATGGCGTCATTTTGTGTAATGCGCGCGCCATGGGAGAGTTTGGTGCGGTGTCAGTCGTCTCCGGCCATATCCGTGGCGAGACGAATACGCTGCCGCTCCATATTGAAATTTTGTACAATGAATACCAATTTTCGGCTTCATTTGCAGTTGCTTCGCTGTTGGTTATGCTGGCAGTCGTTACGTTGATCGTAAAAAGCATTGTGGAATGGAAGTCGGGTCAGCAAAAGCCTGTAGAAAAAACAGTGTGAATTAATGTTAACAATGGAGGGGTAGCCCGTGGCAAAACCATTAGAAGTGGATCAACAATGGCTGGAACGAATTGCGGAGCAAGTCAGTGGCCTTCATTATGGAAATGTGACGATTACCGTTCATGACGGCAGGATCGTCCAGATCGACCGGACGGAGAGAACCCGCTATGACGGGTCTGCTCAAAAGCAGCAGGACCCGCCGGAGTTTAAGAAGCAAGCTCAGCAGCGTGAGTCTCTGCCGCAAGGAGAGCAGCTCCGGATTGTTCAGTAGTTAGTCTTACTTGAGGCAAAACGTGTGCGCAATGGTTACACGGCATACAGCAAGCCATACAAGAAGCCGCACCTCCATGCCTGTTCAGGCATGGGGGTGTTTTCATTGGCGATTACCCGAAGTTTATTGCTTTTTATCATTGCACGATGCGGGTTTGTTTTCTAGAATGGAGGAAAGACGCTGAGAAGCAAACAAGGAGAATGACAATGCCCGATTGGTCTTATCAGACATTATTTCGTCCTTTATTATTCAGGCTTCCAGCCCGGCTGAGCAGGAATTTGACCTTAAAGGCTATCGGTTCATTAAGTAAAGTACCTGGCGGAGCCTTCGTTATCCGCACCTTCGGTCATATGGAGCCATCGCCGCTGCTGGAGCGGGATTTGGCGGGAATCGCGGTCCATTCGCCAATTGGCTTGTCCGGAGGGCTTGATCCGCAAGGAATAGCCCATCGCGCGTTGGCGCAGTTTGGAATCGGATTCATCGAGCATGGCCCCATTACGGTTGATGCGATCCAGAATGATAAGCCCATTCGCAATGATTGCGCAAATGAAATGATAACTTATCCAGACTACTTCGAAAATGACGGCGTGGAACGCTTTGCAGCACGAATCGCCAAGCCCAATCATCGCTTGCCACAGCTGGCGCGCATTTCACCGATGCCGGGAGCGGCGCCAGTGCAAGCTCTAAGCGAGCTTGAGCGCATGATGGCGAAGCTCGGCGAGGCGGGAGCTGCCGGCTTTTATATTGATGTGCTGCATGGAGATCAGCGCTTAGACGATGTCATTGCCATTCTTCAGGGGTTGTCTGAGGTTTTTGCCGAAGGCAGTTACCGAGAGCTGCCTTTATTTTTGTATATCCCTTCTTGGCTGCCAGACGAGCATATGCATGCGTTGATTAAGGTAACAGGTGAAGAGATGTGGAGCGGCATCGTAATCGGAGAGGGAGCAGTCTTGGTAGCGGGTGGAGGCTCTGTCACCATGACCGGGAAGAATTCAAAGGGCGATACGTTGTCCAAAATCAAGCTGATCCGAAGCCAGTTTACTCCCAATTGGCTGATCAAGGCAGGGGGAGGCGTGCATGAGCCGCAGGATGCTCTTGACCTGCTGCATGCGGGAGCGGATACGCTTTTGCTTCATAGCGGACTTGTCTATGCCGGGCCGGGACTGCCTAAACGGATCAATGAAGCAATTATCTATGAGCAAGTTAGAAAAATGCCTGAACCAGCAGTACCGTCCTTTTGGAAACATTGGGGCTGGATGTGCCTGCTCGGCATCGGAATGGTTATCGGCGGCATTCTATCCTGGATCATCGCGGCTACTACAGTGCTGCTCCCGTATGATTTATCTTTTATTGATATGACGTTGGAAGAGCTTCACCTAACGAACCATAATCTGCTTCATTTTATGTCACATGACCGCATAACGCTATCGGGCACAATGATTTCCATTGGCATTCTATACTTCATGCTCGCTTGGCACGGTCTAAGGCTTGGTCTGCACTGGGCAAGGACCGCGCTGCTTACTTCCGGCATCGTCGGTTTTTTAAGTTTTTTCTTATATCTCGGTTACGGGTATTTTGATCCGCTGCATGCAGTCGCCGCAGCTGTGCTGCTTCCGATGTTTCTGTTCTCGATGCGCAGTAACCCGGATCGGCCCTCTCGGCAGCCTGTCAACCTAACGAATGATTCCGTATGGCGCCGTGCGATGTGGGGGCAGTTTTGCTTAGTCGTACTGGGGTTTGCGTTAGCAGCAGGAGGCGTGACCATTTCGGCGGTAGGAATTACGAATGTATTTGTACAGACAGATCTCGTGTATTTGGACACCTCGCATACGCAGCTTAATGACGCCAATACGAAGCTTATCCCGCTTATTGCCCATGATCGGGCAGGCTTTGGCGGCGCGCTTCTATGCGATGCGCTCGCCATACTCATCATTGCGTTATGGGGTATTCAACAAGGGGCAAGGTGGCTATGGTGGACGTTGCTGCTTGGCGGCATCCCCGGCTTTTATGCAGGGCTAAGCGTTCATCTCTCCATTGGCTATATCGACTTCTGGCATTTATCGCCGGCATTTTTTGCGCTGCTGCTTTATGTGCTTGGCCTTATATTCTTGTATCCTTATTTGATGAGAAGCTCGAGGGACGGTAAGGGAAGTTATTTTTAAAGCCTAAGTAAAAAATGAATGACACCTTCCCGAGCTTCAGTCTGAGAAAATAATGTGACTATACTAAGCCGTACTAAAGTTTCTCGTTTTGGTGGCTGCGCGAGTGGATCATTCTGTGGGGCTGCGGTTGCAGTCAAATTCTTAGCTTGTCTAAAACAGATAAAGGTAAGAATCCGGCTGCTATTGCGAACACTTCGTATCTCTAGAACATTCCGTACAATCCGCTCGCTTCGCATATTCTTCATAGTTATCATTCAACTTACTCTTACTATCAAACCCCAGCCATATCCCGGCTAATTGGAGCGGGGGGCTAGTTTAGATCTACTTTTAGATCTATTTCATCAGTTTGGGCTATTTACGCCAGAATAGATCTAAAAATTAGATCTATTTTCCAAAAAACCAGCCATATCCCGGCTAATTGGAGCGACTGGGCTAGTTTAGATCTATTTTTTAGACCTATTTCATCAGTTTGGGCTATTTACGCCAGAATAGATCTAAAAATTAGATCTATTTCTCAAAACTCAGCTAAATTCCGGTAATTTGGATCCGCTGCGCTAGATTAGATCTATTTCTCAAAAACCTAGCTATATCCAGGCTAATTGGGGTCAAGTCCAAATTTGTGTGTAAAATCTCATCTAGCTTATCGGAATGGATATCAACGGTTGTTTCGCCATTCATGGTAGGCAGCCAT
>NZ_VCIX01000082.1 GCF_006345825.1 Paenibacillus paridis | reverse complement strand
AGCAGCGTACACCTTTACGCCAACCACAGCAGGGCAAGTGACGTTGGTTTTCACGGCAAATGATGGCAACATCGATTCCACGGACACGTACACGGTGGAGCTTACGGTAAACTCTATACCTGTTCGCAAGCCTAATGTAGGCGCAACGACGAATGCAACAGTGACGGTGAACACGCCGTACACATTAGATCTCTCTACCATATTTGAAGATGCGGACAGCAATACGCTGAGCTACAAAGTTTCCGTGGATGGCGAAGCAGCGACGACTGCCGCAGCAGCGTACACCTTTACGCCAACCACAGCAGGGCAAGTGACGTTGGTTTTCACGGCAAATGATGGCAACATCGATTCCACGGACACGTACACAGTGGTACTGACCGTTAATTCGATGCCTGTTCGCAAGCCCAATGTAGGCGCAACGACGAATGCAACAGTGACGGTGAACACGCCGTATACGCTTGACCTCTCTACTATTTTCGAAGATGCGGATGGAGATCTGTTGAGCTACAAAGTAGCGGTAGATGGTAATCCAGCCATAGCTGCGAACGAGACTTACTCGTATACGCCAACTAGCGAAGGTATAGTCACGTTAGTTTTCGCTGTTCATGACGGCAAGGTCGTAGCTACTGACACATACACCGTCACGCTGACGGTTTCCAGACCCGAAGCTGGCGGGACCGGTGGACCTGCGAATCCTAGCTACCATGTGACCATTTCCGGCACTAATTCTACGCTCCCGGTTAAGATTGATGCAAAGACAGGCCGGGCGGTGATAGCTGTTGGAGCATTGGCGGAAAAGCTCTTTGTTAGTGGGGAGCCAACTGAAATTACTGTACCGATTATTCCTAATGTTGACCACTATACGCTAGAAGTACCTGCTGATACGCTGTCCGGCTCTCAAGGAACAGGCACGCTCATCTTCATCACCCCAAAGGGCAGTATTACCATTCCGGCTGATATGCTCAAAGGAATGGTTGAAACAGAAGGGAAGATAGCAGGCATTACGATTGGGCTAGGCGACAAAACCGGATTGTCTGCTGAAGCAAAAGCCGCAATCGGCAATCGACCGTTCGTGGAGCTTACACTGACTTTGGACGGCGTGCAGACGCCGTGGAACAATCCGGCTGCAGCTGTCAAGCTATCCATCCCTTACGTGCCAACGGCCGAAGAACTAGAAGATCCGGAGCACATTGTAATCTGGTACGTGGACGGCAGCGGCAATATTATTGCGGTCCCAAGCGGCCGTTACAATGCAAAAAGCGGAACAGTGACCTTTGCGACGACCCATTTTAGCGATTATGCTGTAGCTTATGTGAAAAAGGCCTTCAGCGATTTGAGCAGCGTGGAATGGGCAAGACAGTCGATTGAGGTGCTGGCCTCGAAGGGTATTATTAACGGTACAGTAGCGGGGGCGTATTCTCCATCCGCCCGTATTACTCGCGCCGATTATTTGGTCTTGCTCGTCAAAACCTTGGGATTGACAGCGGAATTTGAAGGCAATTTCGCAGATGTGAAGCCAGACGCCTACTATTACGAAACGCTTGGCGTTGCGAAGCGGCTAGGGTTGGCTACGGGTATTGGCAATGATGAATTCCATCCGCTTGAAAACATCTCGCGGCAGGATATGATGGTGTTGACCGCTCGTGCTTTGGAGAAGGCTAAGCAGTTGAAAGCATCGGGGGATCTCGCCATCTTGGCTTCGTTCAATGACAAAGGGGACATCGCAGAGTATGCGAAGGCTAGTCTAGCGGCTTTGGTGGAGGAAGGTCTAATCTCCGGCTCCGGAAATAAGCTTAACCCTCAAGCGCCAACGACACGAGCGGAAGCAGCGGTATTCCTCTACCGGATATACAACCAATATTAATTGAGGGCTAATGCAATTCCAGATACTCCTGTCGGGTTTTACACGGCAGGAGTTTTCCTTTTATTGCTGCTCAGCATCAAGGATGGTTATGCGGTTAGGCCGGTCCTTTGTGAGCAACTGCGCATGATTGACTGAATACGTTAATAAACGCTATAATTTCCTTGTTGTGCAAAAAATTTCGTAAAGATTGGGGGGACGCAAATGAAACTAAAAGAAATTGCAAAAAAGGCAAACGTTTCAATTAGTACAGTGTCCAGAATCATAAACAATCAAGGCAATTTCAGCGAGGAGACTCGCAGGAAAGTACTGGATATTGCCAACGAGCATTTAAAGCCCGGTGTCGTTCCCTCCAAGCTGGTAGGGATAGCCTATAATATAGTCATAATCGTACCAGGCAATAATGACTTCTTTGACAATGACCCGTCTACCTCTGCCGACTTGAATCATTTAAAGGAAGAGTTTGAAGCATACGGCCATCAGATTCATATTGTGAAACATGGCTTGGATTTGCAGTCCTCTCCGGCCTATAAGCTTCTAAATGAAGAAAAAGTAGACGCAGCCATCATATTTGACCCATTCGTCAATGACAAGATGTTCGAAGAGTTTGAGAAACTTGGAATTCCGTATTTGCTTACGAATGGAAGAACCTATAAGATCGGTCACAACTATATTGACTACGATAACCGTAAAGGCGCTTATGAGGTGATTCGATATTTGCATGAGCTAGGGCATCAGAAAATCGGCATTATTGCAGGCCCTAAGAATCATCTAGTGAATTTAAATCGGTTGGACGGCTGCAAAGACGCATTCCGCGATTTGAAGCTGCCATGGTTCGACAGCAATGTCTTAATGGGTGCTTTCGACCCTGCCCATGGCTATGAAGCAGTGAAGCAACTGATGAGTGGTGAGCCGTCTATAACCGCGATTTTTACGTTTAACGACATCATCGCTTTCGGTGCGATGAAGGGATTGGCGGAGATGAATATCCGTATTCCTAAGGACGTTTCCTTGGCTGGGTTTGATGATTTAAAGCTATCGGAGTTCATGGTTCCGCCTCTCACGACCGTCCGAAGGTTTCGGTACGATATTAGCTCTATTATCGTAAAAGTACTGACAGAATTGATCACGAACAAAAATATTTCAGAAGTAAATATCAGTTTGAAGACTGAGCTCATTGAGCGAGAATCCTGCGCAAGTGTGGTCAATAAGGTGTAAAAACTCTCCTTAAATCAATTCCCAAAAACCGTCCTTCAGAGTTCATGACCATCTGAGGGCGGTTTTTTCGCGTTTAAAATAGCAAAAAAACGATCATTCATTCAAGGGAAGCAAGTGTCAGAATTATTTTGATTGACGGCGCGAGCGAAGTTGGAATATACTGAAAACGCAAAAAGTTTGCGCAATTTAATTGCGTAAACTTTTTAAAATAAGGGAGGGATAATTGATGAAGAGCAGTTTTTCAAAACCTTTATTGAAAGCGTTTACTGTATTATTATCTTTTGCACTGCTGACTGGGGGTTCGTTTGTGGGACCTTTTCTTAATGTGGCATCAGCAGCTGTCGGTCCGATCAGCGTTAATTTGACCGAGACGCAAGAGGCCTACAAAAATCCCTTTAAGGGATTCAGGCCCACTCGTTTCATGAACGACACCAGCTTCTCCAATCATGAGTACGGAACTGTGTTTAAGCACTATATCAAATACACCGATTTGGAGAATGCAGCATCGGACTCCGTTCAGAAGATTAAGGATTGGAGTAATACGGCATGGGCAGGAATCGAAAGCCAGAATAAAAAGGTGATCCCTCGCGTTTTTATCGTATACCCGAATGGTGGGGAGTTTTGGCCGCGTGCCTCATGGTGATGTGACGACACAATGGACGTCCGAAACATTAAAAAACCGTCTAACCGCTTTCGTTCAGAAGCTTGGCCAAGCTTGGGACAACGACCCCAGAGTTGCCTATATCGAGCTAGGGTTGTGGGGGAATTGGGGAGAGCATCACCTTTGGCCGGATAAGATGGCGGACAATACAGATAGAATCCCGCTAAGCTTCCAGACGGCATTAGGCGACGCCGCTACACAAGCTTTTCAGAACAAGAAAGTTCAAGTGCGCTATCCCGATACGTTTCAAAATTACAACTTCGGCTTTCTATGGGATTCCTTCGCCTTAATCGATGATCTGGCAGGAGGGGAAGGCATTGTTGCAAGAAATGTCTGGAGAACACAAGTCAATGGCGGTGAGGTTGCCTACGATTGGGGGCAGAAGGAGATACAGCCGGGTGATTCGCCTAACGACACGTTAAGCGATCCGAACCATCGGAACTATGTTATCGACTGGATCAAAAAAACACATACAACAAGCCTGGGCTGGATTGATCTGTATGACGCCGGCAATTCCGCCGTATCGCAAGGGGCTGCTTTGATGCAGAAGGAGCTTGGTTACCGCTTCGTCATTAATCAGGCGACTTTTTCCGGCAGCGTGGAGCCCGGCGGGTCGATGAATGTTGCTTTTCAAGTCGTGAACAAAGGATCCGCTCCGTTCTATTACAACTGGCCTGTGGAAGCCAGCTTGCTAAGAAGCGATCGCACGGTGGCTTGGAAGGGGATTTTCAACAATGTAGACATACGGAATTGGATGCCTGGAGACAATTGGAACAGCACAACTCGCCAATATAGTCAAGCGCCTGCCGTTCAGCAGGTTTCCGGTGCATTTACGATTCCCTCCAATGTTCCGGCGGGAACCTACACCTTGGCACTTTCCATTCTTGACCCTTATGGGTATAAGCCAAGCGCTAGATTTGCCAATACAAACTACTATACAGGCGGCAGAACACCGCTTGGCAAAGTAGGAATTGGTATGGACCCTGCCAATCAAAACATCGGGCCTTTCGATTTATTGAAGTCGGACAATACGCTTTCGTATAACCTAACCCAAACGGCTTATGATGGCGGTTATAGCGGAGGAGGAAGCGCAGATACTCAGGCGCCAAGTACACCTGGGAATCTGACAGTAAGCGGGACGACTTCGAGCAGCGTCAGTCTGACGTGGTCGGCTTCAACCGACAACGTTGGCGTAACCGGCTACGAGATTTACCGCGGAGGCGTATCGGTAGGCTCTTCGAGTACCAATGCCTTTACAGACACCGGATTAAGTCCGGCCGCGAATTATAGCTACACAGTCAGGGCAAAGGATGCGGCGGGGAACGTATCCGGCAACAGCGCCTCTGTAAGCGCGACCACCAACGCTTCCGGAGGAGGCGGAACCGGGACGGCCTATGAAGCGGAGTCCGCTAGCAATACACGGACTGGGGCAGCAATCGTTTCCACGTGTGCCACATGCTCAGGCAGCTCGAAAGTAGGGTATGTCGGGAATAACGACGGTACTTTACAATTTAACGGTATTAGCGCGTCAGCTGCAGGAACGTATACGATGACGGTTTCTTACCTCAGCGGCGAGGCTCGTTCCGCACAGCTGCGCGTTAACGGTGGATCAGCTTCCACGCTTAATCTGCCTAGCACGGGGGGCTGGACTACGGTTGGCACCGTTCAGGCTCAGGTGCAGCTGAATGCAGGCAATAACACCATCCATTTCTCTAATCCGACAGGCTGGGCGCCTGATTTCGACCGCATTCAGATTTCTGGAGGAGGCAGCACTGGCGATACACAAGCGCCGACAGCGCCAACAAATTTGAGCGTGCTGAGTAAAACTGCGAACAGCGTAAGCTTGGCATGGAGCGCTTCGACAGATAATGTCGGCGTTACAGAGTATGCGATTTTCAGAAACGGGAATCAAGCGGGCACTTCTGCAACGGCTAGCTTTACGGATAGCGGATTAATTGCGAGCACGGCCTATGTGTATACGGTGCGAGCAAAAGACGCAGCAGGCAATCAATCGGCAGCAAGCGCGAGCATTACTGCAACGACAGATGCCGGAGGGAGCGGGACGAACGGGTTGTTAGTAGATAACTTTGATAACACTCCGAGCTGGCCGGGCAGCAATGATTTGGGCAAATGGTCTAGCGCAAACGGGTTTGTAAACAACGCAGGCGTCATTGAATCAGGAGCATTGAAGCTTCAGTACAACAACGACGGCTGGTTAGGCACGGATATTAATCAGAACATCGGAAGTTATTCGAAAATGGTCGTTCGCATCAAGGGCGCAAGCGGCGGCGAGCAAAATCATTTCCAGCTCACGATCGGCGGGGTGACCAAGACGTTTGCGGCTTTCAGCGGAAATACGATTACAACCAGCTACAAAGATATTGAAATTGATTTGGTTGAGAATGGCGTAGACCGCAGCAGCCCGGGACAACTGTCGATGTCCTTTTGGCATGGAAGCAGCAGTACGGTTTGGATAGATGAGATTCGTTTCGTATAAGCGGGAATTGGCTCGCTTTACGATTAACTTAGTAACACAAAACAAAGACCGGCCCGCAGAACTGCGGGCCGGTCTTTGTAAATCCCTACTAGGATTCATGAGCAAGCTGAGGCGTGCTGTGAAGTGTCGTTGAGGAAAAAGATTGGCGAAAGAGCTTCATGTCGACAACGTCGCCGTTCCTCAGTCTGGATTCCTCGGCGGCAAAGGCCATAAGATGGCTTTCCAGAGAGGCCTCTGCAGAAGTCAGCGTATCTATAAATCGTCCATTCCGAAGGTCGGACAGGAACTGCCGCATAATCCCGTCGTCGCCGCCTTGATGGCCGCTTTCGCCGATTGGGGTTTGAATGACGGATTGAGTGCCAGACGAAAACTCGAATAGATCGATGCGGCCGCTTAGCAAATCGCCCCGAATTTCCCCTTTGGTCCCCATGACTTGGACGATACGATTCATATCACGAGTAAAACCGCACATGCTGAATATAACGGTAGCTCCGTTTTCGAATTCCATATTTACCGTCTGATGATCGACCACATTATTATCTGTCCGATAAACACATTTGCCATAGGGACCTTCCATAATGGCTTTCATCCGATTGGCTTCGGTAGGGGGATCGGCGATGAGTGCCGCAAAAGGATTTGACTTAATATCCTGCATATAAAATCGCAATGCGGAATAAGGACAGGCATGTTCCACCTCGCAGCCATCCGTACAGCGGTCGGCCGAGCCGGCAGGGGCATTTTCAATTCGAAAATGGCCTAATGACCCAAAGGAACTGATCCTCGTACAATCGGCATCAACAATCCAACGAATCAGATCCATGTCGTGACAAGACTTGGCTAAAATCATTGGACTGGACAAAGTGTCGTTCCGCCAGTTGCCTCTGACAAAGCTGTGGGCATGATGGAGGTAGCCGACGTTTTCATTGTGTTGAATGGACATCACATTTCCGATAAGGCCGTCCGTAATGAGTTGCTTCATTTTTTGCCAAAAAGGCGTATAGCGTGAGACGTGGCAGATGGAGAGCAAGCGGCCTTCTTCGCGTGCGACTTTCTCCATTTCCACACACTCCATGGGACTGTTGGACATGGGCTTCTCAAGAAGGACGTGATATCCCTTTCTGAGAGCGGCAATCGTTGGTTCGTAATGCATCTGATCCTGTGTGCAGATGAGGAGGGCATCACAAAGCTTCGGTTGGCTCAGCAGCTCTTCCCATGTGGAGTAGAGCTGCTCTGAGGTTAGGTTTAAGGCGTCGGCAATCCTCGTTCTTCTCTCATCGTTCGGTTCGGCAACGGCGACTACCTCTGCCTCGCGGGGAAATCTCTGAACATAGGGCATATAGGATAAGAAACCTCTAGCGCCTGCTCCTATTACAGCTAATTTAATCGTTTTCATAAGATGATCTCCTTAACGAGAGGATTCAAATTTTTCTAAACCAGGGCAATCGAGAAAGAGGCGCGTTAATTTCAATCTGGATAGGGCCATCGACTATGCTTCCGTCATCACCCAGCCACCGGCCTTCCGGAAACTGGACGCTTCGAGTCTTTTGTCCCTTGTGCAGGACTGGGGCTACTAGTACGGATTCGCCAACCATGAATTGATCCTGAACTGCATGAAAGCCTTGAAGCGGGAAAACGAATTCCAGACTGCGGAGGATGGGAAGTCCATCTTTCGCAGCTTGGTCGGCAAGCTTGGAGATGAGAGGGCCTAATTCCGTTCGTATCCGAACAGCCTCCATACACCATGACAATTCATCGCCGTTTAACACGCGCCAAGGCGCCATGGAAAACTGCATCGCGGGAAATAAAGCCGAGCATTGAACGTAGCGGATAAAGAGCTCGGAATCAAAACGGAAATGAGGCGAATTAATATCGCCATCCATCCCTCCGCCAACCATGTCAGGACAATTAAAAGCGTATCCCATCAGGCCCTGCGCAATAGCGTTGGGGATGAGTCCCTGTAGTCCGGTCGCTGCTTCCCATGTGTGCGTCTTATCCCGCTGCCGCTGGATAAGCGCTTGTCCCCCAAGCTTCCAGCACATGCGCAGTTCGCTAAGGGCATATCCGATTCCGAGCCTGGCATAGGACTCGCAATCTTCCATCGCGAGGACGGGGCGTGACCATGCGATATCTCCTGTCACATCATCCATTAGGTCAGGCAAGAGGGGTTCTCCGGCATCCAGCTTGAATCCGTCAACACCGTAATCCTCAATCAGCCTGTCTAATTGCTGTCTGAACCAAGCGGCTCCGTCTAGGTTTGTATAGTCGATGACCGCGCTGTACCCGTTCCACCATCTCCTTAGGACAGGCGTGCCGTTAGCATGCTTCATCAAGAATCCAAGATCACGCAGCTTCCGGAAGGTGATGCTGTCGGGACTCACGTACGGGCATACCCAAAGCATGATTTTAAACCCTAATTCATGCAAAGCAGCGATCATGCCGGCAGGGTCGGGAAATCTATGCTTGTCAAAGTCCCAGGTTCCATAGTCTTGCATCCAATTGTCGTCAATGATTAACACGCCTGGAGGCATGCCTTGCTGAATAATAGATCTCGCATAATGGAGGAGCTTTTCCTGTGTCGGTTCATAAAACATTTCTACCCATGTGCAGTATTGCGGTGCTTCAAAGGCTAGTTTGTCAGGCGTAATGCCGGAAGGCGGGAAATATTTATTAGATGCATGCCGGTAAGCGCCTTGAAGGGTTCCATGTCCTTCTTCAATCCATAGCTTCTGTTTGTGATCGATCGTTAAGGTATTCTCATGAAAAGAAAAAGCAAATGGCTCTTCGCTCCAAATATACCTTCCCTGATTAGATAGCAATAAGGGGGAAGCTTGATTATCATCCGTCATACGCAAATCACGCGAATGAGGCCGGTCGCCAAACGGCATTAAATGCCCTTCGTTAATAACTCCTCCCCACCAGAACTCCCCGGGGTTTCTTTGTAATTCCGTGATCTTCATAATCAGACACTCCTAATTTGTGTTATGAAATAATTTGCGCAATTATTTACTAGTATTATGTAGGAATCCTTATTCGAATGCAAATGGTTTTTATCTTAATAATTGGGCATTCAATCTTAAAAATGAGGCATTTAAAATGAATATACGTTTCATTTAAAATGAATAAGTGAAGAGGCAAATGAATTTGCGTAAATATTTGCGCAAACATTGCTTACGCAAAATTTAGGGGGATGCAAAATGGCAAAAAGAAACAAGTTTTCATTTATGTTTGCGGTTGTTTTCATTGTTTTGGCTTTGGTTACAGCTGCATGCAGCGGCAACTCGAACAGCACCGTGAATAATGGTTCCAAAAACAATGCTGAGGGAGAGACGGATAAGCCCCAAAAAAACGTAACGCTTACCTATTCCATTTGGGATAAAATTCAGCAGCCGGCGATGGAAGCCATTGCGAAAGAATTTACAGCAGAAAACCCGAATATCAAAATCAAAGTTGAAGTCATCCCATGGGGAGATTATTGGACAAAAATGTCTGCTGCTGCCCCGGCCGGAACATTGCCTGATGTTTTTTGGATGCATGGCGGTCAATTTGTTAAATATGCAACGGGCAATTTCCTTGAGCCAATCACCAGCAAGGTACAAGCCGGCGAAATTGATTTAAATAACTATGCAGCAGATCTTGCTTCCATCTATACGTTGAACGGCGAAAATTATGGCGTGCCAAAGGATTTCGACACGATCGGTTTGGCTTACAACAAAGAGCTATTCGATCAAGCGAATATCCCGTATCCAGACGACACTTGGGATTACGCGAAGCTTGCCGAGGTTGCTAAGCAGCTGAGCCAGCCGGATAAAGGCATCTATGGCTTTGGAGCGAAACTGGACACGCAAACCGGATATTGGAACGATATGCTGGCGAATGGCGGAAGTATTCTTTCATCTGATTTGAGTAAATCGGGGTATGATGATCCAGCTTCCATTGAAGCTTTGAAAGCTCGCTATCAAATGATTCTTGACGGTGCTTCTCCGACTCATCAACAAATGACGGATACAGAAGCAACCGAAATGTTCAAGTCCGGAAGATTAGCGATGATCTTTGACGGATCTTGGCGGATTAGCGATATCGATAGCAGCGAAATTATTAAGGACAAATGGGATTGGGCGAAATTGCCTTCAGGCAAGGTAAAAAGAGGCAATATCATTAATGGTTTAGGAAATGTCATGTCGGCAAAAGGAAAGAATAAGGAAGAAGCTTGGCTATTCCTCAAATTCCTTGGCTCCCAGAAGGCAGCAGAAATTACGGCGGAAATGGGTGCGGCAATACCGGCATTCAACGGCACGCAAGATGCGTGGCTGTCTTCGAGACCGCATTTGAATCTCAAAATATTTACAGAGCAAGTAGCTGACGCCATTCCGTATCCGAGCGGTTCCAAATCGTACCCAGTATGGTTTGCGAAAGAGCCGGAGATTATGTCGCAAGCGTGGGGCGGAGCGATCTCGGTAGAGGATGCTGCGAAGAAGATCGCTGAGATGATGAATCAAGCAATAGCTGAAACGAAATAAGTGCGTTTTCTAAATTAAAGTGAATCGGGGGACGTTCTTGACGATCGGGAACGTCCCCGATAGATAGGGAGTGGTCAGATTGAATTCCAGAAGCAGATATGTTTGGGCCTACTTCATGATCGCACCGACTCTCATAGGCACATTGGTTTTCTGGGGTTGGCCGGTTCTCCAGTCGATTTTGCTAGGATTCCAACAGTCGGAGAATTTCGGACTCGTTAATCATTGGGTTGGATTTGCTAACTACGAAAAATTATTCCGTGACGCAGAGTTTTGGCAGAACCTGCGCAACACCTTGTATTATGTTGCTTTGTTTGTGCCTGTTACCCTCATTCTCTCTACTATTTTTGCCGTGCTGCTGAATACAAAGATCAAAGGGTTGTCCATTTACCGCGTTATATTTTTCTTGCCTCAAGTCACGATGCCTGCAGCGGCAGCGATGGTTTGGGTTGTCTTGTTCGCTCAGGATTTCGGGCTTATCAACCATATCCTAGGCACTCGCGTAGCTTGGTTGTCTAATTCCAATTATGCCATGATCGTGTTGGTTATCGTTGGCGTGTGGGGAGCCATCGGCCTTAATATGCTGCTGATTCTCGCAGGCTTGCAAGGGATACCTAAATCGCTTTATGAAGCGGCGGACATTGATGGTGCCAAAAGATTCAACAAATTTCGCTATATTACCATTCCCATGTTAACGCCAACACTTTTTTTCACAAGCATTATCCTGTTGATTGGAGCAACGCAGATCTTTGATTCTATCTTCCTGATTATAGGGAAGACGAATGTTGCGCTTCCATCGGTTCGCTCGCTTGTTTATGCCTATTACCAAAACAGCTTCGTTTATTTTAATCCCAATTATGGCGCCGCAATTATCAATGTATTACTGTTGATCAACCTTTTGCTGACAGGGATTCAATTTGCTTTTCAGAAAAAGTGGGTCGTCTACGACTGAGGAGGAAGGATGACAGAAATGCAGATCTCATCGGCGAGGAATATCAACTGGATCGTTCATATCATTCTTATTATCAGCGCCGTTGTTATGCTCGTTCCATTTGTATGGATGGTGCTGACTTCGCTGAAGACAACTACGGAAGCAACTCAAATTCCGATTCATTTTTTCCCTAGTGCCCCGAGCTTAAGAGGGTATATTGAGGCCATCAAGCAATCCGCTTTTCCCCATTATTACATGAATACCGTGTTCACGGCCATCATGAAGACCGTGTTTCCAGTTATCTTTAGCTCGATGGCGGCCTATGCCTTTGCTCGGTTAAGGTTCCCGGGAAGTACGATTCTTTTTGTATTGATTATCTCGGTCATGATGGTGCCTAATCCGGTCTTTTATACGCCGCAATATATGATGATGAGCGACCTAGGTTTGGTCAATACCGTTACTGCGCTTTGGATTACCTCATTAATCAGTCCTTTCGCTACGTTTCTTTTGAGGCAATTTTTCATGACCATATCGAAAGAATTGGAAGAAGCGGCCGTGCTGGATGGCTGTAATCCATTTCAAATTTATTGGCATATCATGCTTCCGCTAGTTAAGTCAGCTTTA
Organism: Paenibacillus paridis; assembly: GCF_006345825.1. Lineage (GTDB taxonomy): Bacteria > Bacillota > Bacilli > Paenibacillales > Paenibacillaceae > Pristimantibacillus > Pristimantibacillus paridis. The sequence goes on along the minus strand of NZ_VCIX01000082.1, from coordinate 310,651 downwards.
GTGGCCATTGTCATTATTCAATTGCAGTGGTCGTGGAATGAACTGCAATGGCCGCTTATTATTAACAGCTCACCTGAGAAGATGACCTTGTCTTCAGGCATTGCAACATTAGTCTCCATGTTCGGAACGGATTACCCTGTGTTAATGGCAGGCGCGTTCATGGCGGTTGTTCCGATGATCATCCTGTTCTTTATCTTTCAAAAGCAGTTTATCGAAGGTATCGCATTTAGCGCGCATAAAGGATAAGGGCGGCGACAGCCGCTTCGCCTTGAGCTTCTTGTGATTAGCATGCTCCGTTTCAAATCCATTTCTGCAGGTATCCGGACTTCTGTGAGTCTGGATGGCCTGCAGCTCATTTTACGATTGGCAAAACCAAATAAGCAAAGGGATTTTTGATAGCGTTTTCATTCATTGACAGTTAATTGAGGAGGATTTTGATGAATCCATTATCCATACAAGATATGAGGAAGGCATCAGGCAAAGTATTTCTTATTGCATGCTTATTGTTAAGCACATTCTTTGGAAATGCTGCAAGCATTGCTAACGCAGACCCCGCACCAACGCGCGTACCAACTAATCCTTACCCGAGTCCTGCGACGGATCTTAATCTAACCAAGCATGACTTGACGTATGCCCCAAGCCCGCTAGACAACCCGCTGAAAGGGTTCGCACCGTTCTACCCGTGGGAGACAGAGACTTCATTCCCGCACAGCTTGGAGTGGTATTATGTCCCATTGAAAGCAGTGATGAATGGCCCGAATTCCTTTACATTCGACACAGGCATAGAGCCAGCATTGAATGCCATTGCTGCAAGGGGGAATCAGGCAGCGCTGAGGGTGTATCTTGAATATCCGGGCAAGGAGGACGCCATACCGGATTTTATTCACCAAAGCGGCGTTGACATGCGCCATAACGCTACTTTTAATCAGGACGAGCCTGACTACGATGATCCGTTAATGGTAACCTATTTAACAAACTTTATTGAGGCTTTCGGCGCTAAGTATGATGGGGATCCGCGCATTGGCTTTATTCATATGGGGCTCGTCGGACTATGGGGGGAGTGGCATACGTACCCTTACGATGAGGATGCTGCGGATGGTTTGCCGAACTACATGCCAAGCGCAGCTACCATCGGAGAGATATTCGGCGCGTATGATGCGGCCTTCGACCAAACCAAGCTTGAGGTCCGATATCCGGGCTTGCCTGGCGCATCGGAATATAATATTGGATACCATGATGACTCCTTCGGCTATAAGGAGGGTGACCCACTTCAGAGCGTTACGCAGCCAGAGAGTATGGGGGGAGCCTATTACTCGTTCTTGACCAAAATGCTGGAAGCCGGCTCAGAGAACAAATGGATCTCGCAATCCATTGGCGGAGAAGTGCGCCCGGAAATTCAAAGCAGCTTCTTCAGCGGCGGCGCTAATGTTGATCATGCGATGGATGATATTGAATTGACCCATGCGACGTGGATGATCAACCAAGGCGGCATCAGCAATTATAATGCCAACGATGCCGTTGTTGCCGCGGGCGTGAGAAAGATGGGCTACGATTTAAATGTGAAGAGTGCCCATTATAATGATGTTGCTCAAGGCGACCCGCTTAAGGTTGGAGTAACGATTCAGAATAATGGCGTTGCTCCTTTCGCTTATCCATGGAAGGTCGAGCTAGGAATTAAGAGTGTATCAGGTAAGCTAATTAAGCAATGGGATACGGGCTGGGATATGACAAAGGTTATGCCTTTGCAAATTAGAACGTATCCGGAGTGGAACCTTTCCGGCGATCCGAAGTATGTCCCATTCGGCGAGCCCTATTATTTTGATACGTCCATTCCTTCTCTAGGCTTAAACGATGGTTACTATTATTTAGTTATGAAGGTTGTTAATCCGTTAGAGGCGATTAGCACTAAGGCGAAAAAAGTAGGATTCGCAAATACGGATCAAGACAACGCAGGCTGGCTCAATTTGGGTCCCGTGCTGGTAGGAGATTGCGCTTCACCGTGCGTGGCGCCTCCAACTTCACCGCCATCGCCGCCAAAGCGCCTGCTCGTGGATGATTATAACGGAACGCCAGCGTGGTCTGGCAACACTCAAAATGACCTTAACCAATGGACCGGTTCAAGCGGTTTTGCCAACGGGAATGGCGCTGGCGTGGTCCAAGATGGCGCATTAGTCCTGCAATATCAGAATATGTCGCGGTTGGAAACCAATATCGGCCGAAACGTTGCAGATACGAGGAAGCTGGTTCTTCGGATGAAGGGAGCCGTCGGTGGAGAAGAGAATCAGGTCAGCCTCAGCGTTGGCGGGGTAATGAAAACGATCGGTCAATTCAGCGGAGATACGATCACAACCAGCTATAAAGACATAGTTATCGACTTGCCGGATCAAGGGGTGAATTTGTCGCAAACCATCTGGAGCCTTGCGATTTCACAAGCGGCTTGGGATACGACAGGCACCATTTATATCGATGAAATTTACTTTACGGACAAGTATGAATCAGATACTGACCCTGGCACTGATCCTGGTACTAACCCAGGCACTAATCCAGGTTCGGGAAAGCCGGGTCTCATTGATAATTTCGAGTCCTATGCCGATGATGCTGCTCTTGGGCAAGCCTGGACGGAAGCGTGGTCGGACAAACCGGGCTCAGTGACAAGAGCGCTTGGCCAATCGAGCGGAAGCAAGGGCCTTACGCTTTCGGTTGCGATCGCGGATTCGGAGTGGTCGAATACCATCTATTCCATCCCTTCGGACAAACGTGATTGGTCCAAATTCGACGGTTTAAGCTTCTGGGTAGACAATGCAACAACGGATAATAAAAGTTTCAGCATGAATGTCGCGCTTCAAACGCCAGCAGCCAAAGGGGAGTTTGGCTTGAAGGAAGGCGGGTCAGCATCGACAATCGCTGCTGACGGAAGCTGGCAGGCTGCGGCGTTTAACGGAAGCTCGCTAAATGTTCCCGCTGGCTTCAAAGGCGTGGTAAGAATTGCTTGGGATCAATTCGTTCAATCCGCATGGCAGTGTGACGGTGTTCAAGCGGACTGCGCTGCAGTGTTGGATGCCAGCGAAGTAACAGGGCTTCAGTTCGGATACCCGCCAGCCGGTTATATTCACAATGTCATCACGATTGATGACATCATGCTCTATCGAGCGGATAAAGTATTGGAAGATTTCGAATCGTATGAGGGCGATGCCGCTTTGCAGAATATCTGGAGAGTAGACTGGGAGTCCGGAGAACCATCTGCGCTTCGTGCGATTGACAAAGTCAATTATGCGAATGGCAGTCAGGCGATGAAATTCGCAGTTTCCCCGCCTTCGGGCAAATCGATATCCGATTGGGTCAATATTAAACGTGCGGCGTTTACCGGAACAGACACAGATTGGTCCGCATTTGATGGATTCACATTCTGGGCTAATAACACGTCGCCAAGCAACAAAAATATGGATCTCAATATATCGCTAGTTACCGATGCACCAAAAGGAGAGTTTTCGTTAAAAGAAGGAGGAGTCGTGAACTTCTACTATGCAGCAGACGGCTGGAAGTCGACTACCCTCGGTGGAGGCTCGCTTTCCATTCCTGCCGGCTACAAAGGAATGGTTCGAATTCCTTGGAGCGCGTTTGCTCAGTCTGAATGGCAAGGCTGCGATGCTTGCAATGCTGTATTCGATGCGAGCAAAGTGCTTCAAATTCAATTCGGCTTTGGCCCTAAAAATCAAGCGGATAACATCCTTAGTATCGACCAGATTGGCCTCTATGCGTTAGCGGGCAGAACAAGCGGATCCGGAGGAGGCACAACGACACCTCCTGCCGAACACCCGAGCCCGCCGGCTTGGGCAACAACGGAAGGAACGCATGCTTTGGCGTATGAGCCTGCACCGGTAGATAATCCGCTCAAGGGATTCCTTCCTTTCTATGATGCAGCGGAGGAAGCATATTTCAAAGAGGGCGATGATTGGAGAGACCGGCCTACACAGCTTCCATACAGCTTGGAGTTTTTCTACTTGCCGCTGAGCAAGCTGATGAACAATCTGGATGACTTTAACTGGTCTGAACTGGATAAACGGCTTGCAGAGGTGGCGTCCCGAGGCAATCAGTCCGTATTCAGGGTGTATCTGGACTATCCGAACAAACCTTCAGCAATCCCTCAATTTCTAATTGATGAAGGGCTGAAGACTTATCAATATGAGGAATTCGACAATGGCAAGGATGCCACGAGTTTGGCGCCTGACTATAACGATGAGCGATTATTGGACGCTTTGGACAATTTCATTGGCGCGCTAGGAACGCGTTATGATGGCGATCCTCGAATCGGGTCCATTATGATCGGCTTAATCGGCTTCTGGGGCGAGTGGCATACGTATCCCTATGACGGGAATCTGAAGTCGCCTAACCTGATGCCAACAGATGCCAACATGAAGCGGGTTCTTACCGCTATAGACAACGCGTTCGACGAAACGCAGCTCGTATTAAGAAATCCAATGGAGAATAGCACGCTTAAAACCAAAAACTTCGATGTTGGCTATCATGATGATTCCTTTGCCTTCCAGACACTCCCGCCAAGCTTAGGCGGACAAGGCTGGCATTTCTGGGGAAAAGTCAATGACGCAGGAGTAACGGAATTCTGGAAGACGAATAGCATGGGCGGAGAGATGAGACCGGAAATTCAAGTGAAAATGTGGAATAACGATCCGCCTAGATACAATGAACCATCGACGCCGATCGAGGGGGCGCAGGGAGAGGATTATTACACGAGTCTTGGCTTAACCCATGCATCTTGGTTGCTTGCTCAAGGAATTTTCCAAACTCCTCTGGATCCAGAGCCTCTGGCAAGAGCTACGGAAGGCTCGCGTAGAATGGGCTATGAATATTATGTGCCTACCGCTTATCTGGACGCGACAAATGGAAACCTGAAAGTAGGCGTAGAGCTTGAGAACAAAGGAGTAGCGCCGTTCTATTACAACTGGAAGGTTGAGCTTGCTGCCAAATCTGGTAATGACATCGTTAAAATATGGAATCCGAATTGGAATTTAGAAGGCATTCTTCCAAATACGAATGGATTTGATCACAACAAGTTGTTTGAATTCACTAACAATTCGGAATTAAGCAATGGAAGCTACCAAATGATGATGCGGTATGTCAATCCGTTAGAAGAAATCAATGCAGATGCCAAGACATTTAACTTCGCAAATGCAGAGCAAAATGCAAACGGTTGGCTGAATCTGGGCAGCGTAGACGTATCGAATAGCGCTGCTGAAGCCCCAGTAAGAGTTACGGGATTAACGACGAATACGCCTGGCCAGGTACAATTGGCTCCAGGTGCAAGCAAGCAAATGGACGTTACCGTAACTCCGGAGCAGGCTAGCAATAAAAGAGTTGTCTGGTCTTCCGCGGACCATAAGGTTGCCTATGTGTCAACCGCAGGCTTGGTCACGGCAGTGGGCGTTGGCCAAACCGTCATAACGGCTAAAACTTCGGATGGCAATCTGGAGAAGCTATTTTATGTAACGATCTCTTCCGAGTCGAACCCGCCATCTGGCGGCACTGGCGGCACATCAACACCGCCTACAACATCAATACCGGAAATAACGGACAAAGGAATTAAGCTGGGACAAGACGCTGTCATGCTTGTTCCGACAACGAATGAGAATGGCGAAATTGAAATGGTAGCGACCATTGATGCGAAGAAGCTTCAGGATGCCTTCCATGCCCTTCTTACAGGCTCGACTAATGCAAATTCAAAATCGGTTATCATCAACCTGAAAAATGAAGGTAGAAATACGAAGGTGAATATTCCATCATCTGCAATTGCAGGTATTGCGAGTGAGCTGCCGGAAGCGTCACTCATGGTAGAGACGGATTTTGGAAGCTACAAGGTTCCTGTCCAAAGTTTAGGATTAGCCACATTAGCGAAAAAGCTGGGCGTCGGTCCTGAAGAAATGACCATAAGCATTGTCATTAGCAGAGTTGCAGACAGTGTAGCAGACCTAATGTCTGAGCAGGCAACCAAAGAAGGGCTGACATTGCTTGCCCCTGCACTGGATTACAACATTTTTGCTCAAGCTAACGGAAAGTCGTTGGAGATTACCGGCTTCGGCAGCACCTATCTGGAAAGAACGGTTATGGTGCCGGGAGCCGTAGATCCAACAAAAACGACGGCACTTCTATTCAACCCGGATACAGCAACCTTTCATTTTGTTCCATCCGTTCTTTTAGCAAATGGCGGAAATACAGAGGTTGTCATCAAACGGAATGGAAACAGCATTTATACGGTAGCATCGGGCAGTAAGGCGTTCTCTGATCTTTCTGGCCATTGGGCTCAATCAGACATCGAGCTGCTAGCCTCTAAGCGAATGATTAATGGGGTTTCGCTTAACGTCTTTTCGCCGGACAAACCGATTACTCGCGCAGAGTTCACAGCTATACTCGTTCGTTCTCTCGGATGGAGTACGCTAAGTACGGACGCCGGTTTTAACGACGTGTCCAAAGGGGATTGGTTTGCAGCTCCGATTGCAGCAGCGGTTGAAGCGGGAATCATTGAAGGCTTTAGTGATGGTTCATTTAAACCCAATGAACGAATCACTCGCGAGCAGATGACGGTTATGCTATCGAGAGCTCTGGGCTATGTGAACAAATTCGTCCAAGCGAATGAAAAAACGCTTGAGAAATATACGGATAACGGTTCCATCAGTGTTTGGGCCAAACAGGCAATAGCTGAATTGCTCACTGCTCAAATCATCCAAGGCAAGTCAGAACAGACGCTGGATCCTGGCGCTCATGCAAGCCGAGCGGAAGCGGCTGTCATGATGAAACGGTTCTTGCAGTTCGTACAGTTTATTAACTAAATAATAAATGAGGTTAAGGAGCACATGAGTTTAGAATTCATGTGCTCCTATTCTGTGAAGGCATCATATTCACTTTGAAAAAATTAGTGTAGACTAGCTTTGAGGCTCTACAGTATAGGGGGTGTGCTTTTCGATGAAACCTGCTGTTATTGGAATCGTTGCCATGCTTTTCGCGTCTCTCCTGTACATCCTATACAGCAACTTCGGACCCGATGCTTCAAATAAGCCGGGAATCCAAAATGCCAAATCAGCGGATAAACAAGTAGAAGACGCGCCAGCATCATTTGTCACGCTGAAGGTCATTATGCCTGGCGATTTGTCGGTGCGCATGGGTGACTTCGTTGAGAATGAACTGAATGACCGATTGAAAAAAGATTTAAATATGAAGCTTGAATTGACGTATATCCCGTGGTCTAATTACCAGCAAAAATTGGAGCTGGCCTTATCCACCGGAGAAAATTACGATTTGTTCTGGTATGGGGCACCCTTCGTCTCTGTTTATTATACGAAGGGATATATTCAGCCTTTAGATGAGCTGCTGAACCAATACGGGCAGGAGCTGATTAAACATATTCCCGATGAGAATTTCAAGCAAAATCGGATTGACGATAAGCTTTGGGCAATACCTTCACAGGCGTTTACGTCAGCAGGAAAATTTTCTTCCGTCATGGTTCGCCAGGATTTGCTAGAGAAGGCCAGCATGTCGGAAATAAAGACAATTGCAGATTTAGAACTATTTTTCAAAAGAATGCAGGCCATAGATCCGAGTTATTACGGCTACTTGGAAACGGACCGAGGCCATGAAATGCTGTGGCGCGAGCTAACGGATCGAAACTACTCTTCATTGGATGAGCGAATGTTATTTATGATTGACGAGGATTCAGGCGAGATTCTAAGTTATGTAGAATCTGATTTGTACAAGCAGGTGGCTCATTTACGCGAGTCATGGGTGAAGATGGGGATCATTGACAAAAATTTAGTGGGCAATCCGGCAGCGAAGATCGATCAGGAAAATGCAGGCAAGCTTCTTTTTCGAGTAGGCGCGGTTTCCAGAGCGATGGAGAACCTGCAGACGGCACGGAATGCCGATCCCAATGCCAGGCTGCGCGAGTATTATCTGGCTAAGGAGAAACCGAAGTTTATCACTACCCCAAGCAATGAAGCTTTCATGATAACTGCGGCATCAGAAAATCCTGAACGTGCGATGATGTTTATGAATTGGATTTTGCAAAACAAAGAAAATTATAATTTTATTATTTATGGGGTAGAGGGGAAGGACTATGAGCTGGAAAACGGTAAAATCAAGCAGTTAACCAATGACCAGTTAATATACGAATGGATGTGGCGCAACAAGGACTATTTTCTCGCACCTGCCCGTGTAGAGGATGACATTATCGATGACATGCTTGCGAATGACGAGAACTCTCGCATTTCCAAGCTATTCGGCTTTCATTTCAATGAGGCGTCCGTCAAAAATGAGATGGCGCAGGTCATGGCGGTCTATAAGGAGAAAATTGAGCCTATCAATTTTGGATTAGCCAGCTATGAAGAGTACTATGAGGATGCAATCGCAGCGCTCAAGAAGGCAGGCTTTGACATTGTATTTACTGAATTGAAGAAGCAATTCGCGGAATTTCAACTCCAACATTAAGATGCTGAGCCCGAATTTGGAGAGGACGATCGGTCATGAGCAGATTCAGCATATTTACCAAGCTAATAGCCACGTTGTTCATTTTACTTATTCCAATCTTACTTTTATTCGCGGTGTCGAACCGAACAAGTACGCGTGTATTGACGGACGAGATTATTAAGGTAAAGCAGTATCAAATTGAAACGTTCGCCAACCAATTGGATGAGTTGTTTTTCCGGCTGGATACCTATAAGAAAATGCTGTACGAAAGCACGGATGTACGAAATTTAGCCTATCCCGATTTGCTTGACGATGTCTTAGATAAGTATAGAATCAATCGAACGGTCTCCGAAGAAATTAATCGGCTTGCCGGTTATGGCGATTGGAAAGCCGTCATTGCCGTTCTCTACCCTCGTACTGGAATCGTCATCAAAAGCAACTCCAGCCTAAATGCGCTTCCGAAACAGTTTCCCGCCCAGGATACATTTTGGCAATACTATTCCGATCCTAATGAGGACTATTTTATGGAAATATTGTCTTATCCGGAGAACTCAGCGGAGTCAGGCGATGCGCATATGAGAGTGCTGCTTAAATTCGGCGTGGCAGCTTTGCGCAGCGCGTTATCTGAATTTAAAGGCAACGGCTCAGGAGATCCCTTCTTGTATCATCCGGGAGCAGACCCTATTTATAATTATTCCGTAAACGTGGATCAAATTGACGAATTTCTTCCTAGGCTTAGAGAGATCGACAGCTCAATGGAAAGCGGATACATGCTGCTTAAGTCAGATAAGACCAGATTTCAGGTCCACTATCAAAAGCTGGAATCCTTAGGCTGGTATCTGGTTGATTACGTGCCTATCAGCCATATTATGGCGCCCATCAGCCGGAATCAGACGATGTTTTATGTGATAAGCGGAATGCTTTTGTTCATGGGGGCTTATCTTGCTTTTGTGATGTATCGCAATATTCAGATCCCATTCCGGAAGCTGATTCAGAACATGAATTTGATCGAAAAAGGCATCTATTCCGTAAGGATGGTGGACAAGCCCAAAGGGGAGTACCGTTTTCTATATGAGAAATTCAACTCCATGGCTGCTAAAATAGAGAAACTGATTGAGGATGTGTTTAAAGAGCAGCTTCGGTCGAAGGATGCGACGCTGAAGCAGCTGCAATCGCAGATCAATCCGCATTTCCTGTACAATACGCTGGCTTATATCAAAAGCATGATTGAGCTAAAGGAAGACAAAGCGGCCATTTCGATGACCATGAACTTGAGCAAGTACTACCGCTATACAACCAAGACGGGGAACAGAATGGTGCGGTTGAAGGAAGAGTTGGATTTGGTCCATTTCTATCTAGAAATCCATTGCATGCTGAGAGATGATTTTGAATTTCATATCGAGGTCGAGCCGCAGATGGGAGACCTGGAAATTCCGCGTTTAATCGTGCAGCCGCTTGTTGAAAATGTCATCCTTCATTCGTTTAATAATCATTCAGAATATGGTTTGATTCGAATCCGCTGCTGGAGAGATGGAAGCATGAACCATGTCGCGGTTGAAGATACGGGCACGGGCATTGATTATGCGGTAATCGATTCGATTAGAAGAAAGATTCATTCGAGCAATGAAGAAATAGAGTCCGGCCTAAAAAATGTGCATCAACGGCTGCGTTTGATGTATGGTGGCGATTCGGGTTTGCTGCTCAGCCAATCGAAATTAGGCGGGCTTTGCGTAGAATTATGCTGGAGCGGCAGGGAAGACGTTTCTTGAAAGAAGGAGGGACAAGGATGTACGAGATATTGATCGTGGACGATCACACACACTTGGTTGACAGTCTGGCGATTGGGCTTCCGTGGGAGCAAATGGGGATCACCAATGTCTATAAGGCTTATTCCGGCGAGGAGGCCTTGGAGCTGCTTAATTACCGTTCCGTTGATATCGTGGTTACGGATATCCATATGAACGGAATGACTGGGCTTGAATTGATCGCCCGAATCAATGAGAAATGGAAAAACACAAAAGCGGTGATTATAACCGGATTTGATGAATTTCAATATGCGAAGGAAGCCATCCAACAGCAAGTAAGCGATTATCTTTTGAAGCCGGTATCGAATGAGGAATTGGAGCAAACCCTACGAGGCATTATTAATCGGATTACAGAAGAAGGAAATGAGCTGTTGAATCAGCAAAAATTCGTTTACCGTTTCCGCGAAAGCCTGCCCAAATTAAGGGAGATGTTCTTGCATGAACTGATTTCCGGCAAAAACTACCCCATAGCTGCCTTGAAGGATAAAATCAATCTCTATGGGCTTCCCTTTTCTGTTGAAAAGGAAGCCATCCTCTTAGCGATGAGAGTGGAGGAGGATTATTCGAATACGGATCTTTACAGTCTCTCGTTAATTGAATATGCGATGTTTAACATTGTAGAAGAAGTCTTTTCAAATAAATTTAATGTGATGTATTGTAAGGACTCTCATGATTATTTAATTTTTCTGGTTCAAGTAAGTTCAATAGAGCAGTCAGACAAAGAAAATTCCGCTATGGTAGAAGATTTGGCTAGGCTCTCCCAGCATCAAATCAAGCTGTATTTAAAATCGAAGGTTTCCATCGTGCTCAGCAATTGGGGAGGCTTCCCGAAAGACATCCTGCCGATGTACCATTCTGCTTTATCCATCTACACCGATTATATCGGTTATCAGACGGAAAGCTTTTTTCATGTGACGCAAATAAAAGAAGAGTTCGAAATTCAGCCGCTTGCAGAGCTTTATCGTTCCCAAACGTTAATGGAGTTAATTGATATCGAGCAGTGGACGGCATTTGAGAGCAAGCTGACCCGGATATTCGATGAGCTAGAACGCGCAGGCAGCGGAGTTCGTGAATACGGGGTTGAAATTTATGTGACGCTGCTGCAAACCTATTCCTATTATTTGCACAAGAAAGGCAAACGGATCTTTGAAGTGTTTGGAAGGGATATCGAGAAAATGCTGAAAGTGGATGCCAGCTGGAGCGTGGGGCCGTTAAAAGAGTGGGCTTTCAGCAGCTATATCCAAATCAAAGCTTACAGCGACAGCCGCTCGGATCATATTCGATTTGACTTGATGGATCGAATTCGCCGCTTTATACAAGAAAACGTAAAGGATATCACCCTTCAAACGGTGGCCGATCATGTCAATCTGCACCCCGTATATGTATCCAACTTATTTAAGCAGGAAACGGGAGAGAACTTCTCCAACTATGTGCTTCGCCTGCGAATGGAGAAAGCGGTACAAATGTTGAAGCATAAGGACCTGAAAATAAGCGAAATTGCGCATGAAGTTGGCTACCAGAAACCGCAGTATTTTATTAAGCTGTTTAAATCTCATTACGGGATGACACCGCAAGAATTTAAGAATAGCTTGTGAGGAAGGATGGCGGGGAAGCAAATAAAGGTACTTGACCGGGAGGCTTGGAACATCTGATGCTATTATATGCAGAAAAACCGCGATTTCTGCGGTTTCTGCTGCATAGATGTTCTTATCTTTAAGAAGTGACTTATTTAGCAATCTTGCATAAAGGGGGTATAATTTTTTCTTTTTATTGAAGAACAGGTCTCAGATTGTTATCTTTACTGCTGATTATTTATTTCGATTATCGATTTATGAAGGGAAGAAGGAGCTAACGCCGAATAAACAAAACCATTCATATAAGTAAAGGCCCAGTTGAGTTTATCAATTGGGCCTTTACCATGTAGTGAAAATGACATCTGCCTCAGCAGTCCATTACTGCTCACTCAGGTTGTTAACGGACAGCCGGTAATCGGAGGGGGAGATGCCATGCACCAGCTTGAATTTACGGAAAAAATAATTAGGGTCGAGGAAACCGACCGCCGTAGCAATTTCGGTTGCCTTTAATGCAGTCACGGCCAGCATCTTCTTGGCATGGTTGAGCCGGATGCGGTTAAGGTAGTCGTTGAAGGACTCCCCTATCTCCTTCTTGAATAATCTGCCCAGATAGACGCTATTGACATTAAATTGATGTGACAACAGCTGCAGGGTGAGCTCCTCGCTATATTGTTCCTGTACGTAGCGTTCAACCTGCCGGATGATCGGATTGTGCGAGACCAGCTCAAGCTCGCGCTCCGTCTCAAGCACTCCCTTGCTGGCACTGCACTGCGCAAGCGCTTCGCTATACGATTCATGGAGCAAGCGAGGCAGGCATGTGACCTTCCCGAAATAATTGACCCAAGGTGTTTTTAAAATTTCGCCATACCGCTTGGAAAGCTCCGTCATCCAGCTTTGGTTGCTAGCACGGAAGCCGTCGGAGTCATTGCCCTCGTCCGTAAATAATACAACAATTTGCCGATGCTCATTAAGAAAGGCAATGCCTCGCCCTCTCTCCTGGAGCACTTCTTCGACGCTATTGAGAATCGCGAATGAACGATATTGCTCCTCAGTTCGTGCCAGCTCACCTTCTTGACGATCATGCCAATCAATGATGCAAATTTGATATTGTTCATTCATGAGCAGCGGCAGTTGCAGAAATTTCAGCTTCTCGCGCAGTTGATCGTATTGAATCCGGTTCTGCACCCAGCGCAGGAGGATGTTGTTTTTCAACAATTGAAACGATTCTCTCTGCATTTGCTCGGCGATATATTGCCCCTGAAAGCGCTCGGTGCAAGAAGCTATAATTTCAGTAAGCTCGGAGGCATCAATCGGCTTGAGCAAATAATCCTCGACATGGTGCTTCATGGCTTGCCGCACATAAGCGTATTCATTATACCCGCTCAGCACAACGATGGAGGTATTCCAGTTTCTTAGCCTGATCTGCTCGATTAGATGCAGCCCGTCTCCCTTAGGCATACGAATGTCGGTCAGCACGATATGGGAGCGATTCGCTTCCATAAGCTCCAGTGCTTCGTAAGCGCCCTCTGCCTCTGCTAACCGCGTAATATTAAGCGCTTTCCAATTAATGAGCCGCTTTAAGCCTTCTCTAATATATTGATCGTCGTCGACAATTAATAGACTTGTCATCGTATAACCTCCTCTGGAAAGCTGCTTAACGTTTATAGGGAAATATCATAGTAAGCTGAAAGGAGCGTGTCTCGGACAAGCGCTCGGGCAGAGACAAGCCGTACTCATTACCATAATAATGCTTGATGCGCTCGTGAATATTTTTAAGACCCAAATGCTGCTCCGGGAAGGTATTCTCGGTTTGCAGCAGCAGTTGGAGCCGGTTATGCTCCTCCGCGGTTATATCCTTGCCATTGTTATAAATATCGATAAAGAGCAGCTCGCCTTCCCGCTTGATGGCAATGGTAATAACAGGATCGTCATATTGCTCCAGCTGGCCATGCTGGATCGCGTTCTCAATGACAGGCTGCAGGGTGAACTTGAGCATAAAGCAGTTCTCCAGATTAATCTCAGAGACGACCCGAATTTCGATCCGGTTGGACTTGCCAAGCATAAGCAGCTCTAAGTAGTAAGTCGTATGCGCCAGCTCCTCCTGCACGGAGATCAGATCGTCCGTGGGCTGAAGCATCCAGCGGTACAGCCGGCCAAGGTGATAGAGCTTCTCCGCCAGAAAAGGCTGCTCGCTAATAACGGCCTGCATGCGCAGAGACTCCAACGTATTGTATAGAAAATGAGGATGAATCTGCGTCTTTAAGGCAATGAATTCCGCATTGCGCTTCCGAATTTCAGCGATATACACCTGGCTGATATGATTTTGCAGCTCCTGTGCCATGCGATTGAAACGAAGCATCAGATCGCTGATTTCATCCTCGCCGCTTACGGGCATTAATGGGGTAAACGGGTTGCGCTGCACTTTCTTGAAGTGCTTGCTCATCTGGTTAAATCGCCCCACGATAAACCGCTGAATCAGATGGATGATAATAATGCAGACAAACCAGCTTAGGCCAAGGATGATAAGGATACGAACGGCGATATCCGCGAGCTTGCTTTGCAAATTAGACTTGTAGCTGATGCCGATCATTTCGATTTCGTAGGGATCAATGGCGACTTGCGAGATTAAATCCTGGGATTCGGACCAGTCTGATTGTTCATCCGGCCGGCTATCGAGCAGCACGGCGCCGTTCTGCTTAATGATGAGTCTGTAGTCCGAGCTTTCGGAATCGAACTCATTTGTTATGGTTTGTGTATTCAAAGTGATGAGATGATAACCATATACCTGATCGGGACGAATGCTGGTTGGGCTATAGATAGGATTTACAATATATAACATTTGGTCGGAAGGGGCTAGCAGCTGCTCCGAGCTTCCGAAATAGGGATGCTGGTACGTCTTTGGAAATGATTCGAAAAATGCTTTGTAAGGAAAGGCGGAATTGACGCCATACCGCTGCTGCTGCGATTCAACAAACAGCCGTTCATCTTGCAGGCGATACATGATCACCGATGAAGTATAAGGGTTGCGGGAAAGCATATGCGTCATCACGTTCTTAATATAATTTCGTTCGGTTATCGCTTTTCTGTCATCCAAATCCTCAGGGATATTTTCGGGGAGGAACATTTCATATACGCTGCTCTGCATATTACTGTTTTGATAGAGGCTCATAGAATCATATTTAAACCGCTCCATGATATCTAGAAATTGCATTCTTAGCTTTTCCGTGCGAAAGGCCAGCAGCTCATGTTCCTTTTTCTCCAGGATAGAGTAGAAGTTATTGTAGACGACGAGGCCGAGCAGCAAAAAAATGAGCAGCAAGGCTGCGCCAATGCCAATATTCAGCTTCCGAAAAATAAATCTGCCAATCCATTCACGATATAAATGTTTTATCCACAAGGAGCCGGCTCCTTTGGTGTTGAGAGAAATAGGGATCATACAGCCGTTCGTTCATCTAACGTCATTCTATGAGCAAAATTAAAGCGCTGTCAACTGTTAAGGGGCAAGCTGCCAATTCAAGGCAAAGGGAAGGACAGGGGCAAAATGCCCATGCGTTTGATGAGGAAAAGAGTGGAAGAGATACAGTTTTTCCAGTAAAGCTATGTTTTTTACTCTAGCTGAAACGGCCCAGCGACCATATCGGCCCATGTTTGACGGCAGAAGTGCGCAGCATGCGATTGAAGTTGCAGTGAAGCGGAGTTGCAGTCTCCAAAAGTAGTTTAATTGGTCTAGTGAAAGTAGCATTTGTGCTGTGGCGGCAAGAAGCGACATCTTCCTATAATAGATTTGAGGTTATTAAACGAGATGAAGAGGTGGTCGCAATGAGAAAGTGGTTTGCACTTGGCATGAGCATGATGCTGGTTACGGGATTGGCGGCGTGCGGGGGCAATAACAATGGCGGCGGGAATGAATCCACGCCAACCCAGACGGCTAACGGCAGCGAGGGGAAGGAAACAGATAAAGCACCGGCCAAGGATGTTGAAATCGTATTTCAATCCTGGGTTACCCCGAACCTGACGGTAGAATATTATGATCAGTTGATTAAGAGGTTTGAAAGCGCTAACCCTGGCATTAAAGTAAAACGCATTCAACCGCCAGCGAATGAAGGGTCGCCGGACAGCTACCTGAAAACCTTGCTTGCATCGGGAGATTTCCCTGACGTTGTTCTGAACGCTACCATTCAAATGTTCGTAGATGCGGATGCTTTGCTTGAGATTCCAATCGACGAGGATATTCAGCAAATTAATAATTTTGAGTCGGATATGATTGACGGCAAGCTATACAATATTTCGGCCATCAGACAGCCGCAATCTCTTATTTTTTATAATAAAAAGCTGTTTGCCGAAGCTGGCATTGCCTCCACTCCCAAGTCATGGGCAGAGCTGGAAGCAGCGGCCGAGAAGCTGAAAGCCAAAAATATTACACCGCTGCTGACGGCAGGCGACTGGACGGCTGGGTTCACGTTCTCCGTCATGACCTCGCCAACCGTGTATAAGGACAATAAGGTCTGGTATGCGGATCGCTTCGACAACAAAGTGAAATTCACCGATGACAACTGGAAGGAAGCGGCGAGCTTTTATGCCAAGCTTGTGGAGAAGGGATACTTCAACAAGGGTGCCCTAAGCATTGACTACACAGCGGTTGAGCAGGAGTTTTTGAAGGGCAAGGGAGCGATGTACCCGATGGGCTCATGGTTTAGCGCGGCTGAAGCTGTATCCGATAAGGACTTTGAGGTAGGCGTATTTGCAGTACCGACGAAGGATGGCACGCAATATATGTTAGGCGGAGAGAATGCGGGCGGCTATGCGGTAGCCAAAAACTCGAAGCATTCGGAAGAGGCTTTGAAGTTTGCTAAATTTATGATGCTTGATCCGGAAGCGCACAAGGGCTACCTGCAAGCGGATGCTTTGTTCTCTAACTTGAAAGAGCCTCTTAAATGGGATATGTCGCCGTTGCAATCGGAAATTTACGATCTGCTGCTGAATAACCCTCCGATGGTTGGGCATTTGAACAATAAAGTCGGCAGAGTGCCCGTTGCAGGCATTCAGGATCAATACAACAAAGTGGCCCAAAACATTATGCTCGGTGACGTAGATGTAGAGAAAGGTTTGCAATCACTAGACGAATATTGGGACAAGAACAACAAATAAAGCTGCGGCAGAAGGGGCGAGCCACAGGTCTCGCCCCTTTCCCAATGGCATCATGAAAGGCGGTGATCCGATTTGCTAAAAAATGATCGATGGTCTTTTGCATTAATGTTTTCCCCAGGGATTATCATTTACTTCTGTTTTCTGCTGATTCCCATCTTCTTGCTAGTCTATTATTCCTTTTACAATTGGGATGGCCTAAGCCCTTCCTATTCATTTGCCGGATTGAGCAATTACGTGGAAGCCTTTCATGACAAAGCTTTTGCACGGGCGTTGCAGGTTACCTTGTTTATTACGGTAGTGTCGACGCTGGCTGTGAATATACTTGGCATTGCCTTTGCGGTCCTCTTGAACCATAAAGGGCGGATGACGAATTTTTATAGATCCGTATTTTTCTTCCCGCTGCTGCTAAGCACGGTCTCGATCGGCTTTATATGGAAGAGCATTCTGAGCTACAACGGATTGCTTAATAATTTGCTGGAGAAGCTTGGAGCGGAGCGAATCGAGTTTTTCGGAAACCCGGACCTGGCCGTATGGACGATCACCTTCCTTGCCATCTGGCAATCTACCGGTTTTATCATCGTCATCTATTTGGCGGGACTTCAATCCATTCCAGGCAGCTTGTATGAAGCGGTCAAAATAGACGGGGCTAACCGATGGCAGCAGTTTCGGCATATTACGTTTCCGATGTTGGCGCCCGCTTTTACGATGAGCATCATCTTTATGTTTACAGGCTCAATGCGGGAATACGACCGCGTAGCTATTCTTACCTCTGGCGGGCCGGCCGGCGCGACGGAAACCATCGCTTATCAAGTGGTCAAGGTAGGGTTTAGCGCAAATCGGCTTAGCTACTCGGCAAGCCTAGCTGTTTATATGCTGATTATCGTAAGTCTATTATCGGTTTCCTTGACCGTCTATTTACGAAGAAGAGAGGAGAGGCTGCTGTGAGGAGAAATCTCGCTCCGTATGCAAGGCATCTATTCCTCATGCCTTTGTCTCTTTTATTGCTTGTTCCGTTCTATATCGCAATTGTTAATGCATTTAAGACAAGGGCAGACATATTGGACAATCCCTTTTCATTGCCTTTCCTTAACCTGACGCTGGACAATTTCATCAGATCGGCCGTGACGCCGTCCTTTAATATTTTCAAAGCCTATGGAACATCAATTTTGATAACCTCGGTCTCGGTTGTGCTGTTAATTGTGCTGTGCTCGATGATGTCTTTTGTGTTTGCCCGCGTGAGCAACCGCTTCCTGTCAGTGTGCTATTTATTGCTGCTGTCAGGGCTCATGATACCGCCGCAGGTCATTTTGATTCCGCTGGTTAAGGTACTGGCCAAGCTTGGGCTGATGTTTACGCCGCAGGGGCTCATCCTGTACAATATCGGATTTTATGTACCGTTCACGGTATTTATATTCGTAGGCTTCATTCGCACGCTGTCGAAAGAGCTGGATGAGTCGGCAAAGATCGATGGAGCGAGCCAATTTACGATTTTTTGGAAAATATTATTCCCGCTGCTGCGCCCTGCTACGGCTTCCGCGGTCATCTTCTTATGCCTATGGATTTGGAATGACTTCATTAATCCGGTCATTATTTTGGGCTCTACCAAAAGCTATACCGTAACGACGGGAATTTTTCAAGCCGTAGGGCAGTACAGCACGAACTGGGAGGATGTTTTTGCGCTGGTCGTACTCGCGTCGGCTCCGATCTTTCTCCTCTATCTGTTTATGCAGCGGCAGTTTATTGCCGGATTGACGGAAGGCTCGCTCAAGGGCTAGCCTGTTCCAAACGAAGTACAAACCTTGACTGAACTTATGATCCAGTGCGGATGAGGTAAGACCGTACTGGATGATATGTAAAGTAAATAAAAACACAATCGTAGGAGGTTTATTGATGAAAAGAAAGCTTGCTTTACTCATCGCCATATACATGGTGTTCACAAGCTTATCTCTTGCAGGTACCGTTACACCGGTTCAAGCTGCTGCGCAGCAAAGCTTTTATGTATCACCTCTTGGGGATGACAACAACAGCGGAGCTTCGGAGTCCCCTTTCCGAACGATAGAAAAAGCTAGACAGGCCGTACGCGAAATAAACAGCACCATGACAAACGATATCTATGTCTATTTGCAGGATGGCGAATATCCGTTAGCGGAGACGCTGGCCTTTGACAGCCTGGACTCTGGAAATAATGGCTACAAGGTTATCTACACGGCTGATACGGGAGCGAATCCGGTGATTAGCGGCGGCGTAGACATTACTGCAGGCTGGGAGCTATATGACGCTGATAAAAACATTTATAAGAAGACAGGTGTGGACTGGAATTTCAGACAGCTGTATGTCGGCGAGAACCGGGGTATTCGTGCCCGTCAGCCCAATATGACGGATGATGTGGTTAAAGGCCCCTACTATCGGGCAAAGAACGGTGAATATCCTTATGTGGTCGATGAGGATGTCCGCTCATGGGCCAGCCAATTAAGCGGCACCTCCGCTGAAATGGTCATCGTGCAAAGCTGGAGCCAAGTGCGCGGCCGTGTTGACAGCATTAATGCAGCAACGGGCCAAGTCGATTTTAAATTCCCTGAGAGCGGCTTTTCCTATAATCATCATAGCCAAGGAAATTCGCCATACTTCTTTGAAAACGCTTTATCCTTGCTTGATGCAGAAGGCGAGTGGTATCTGGATACTGCGGAGCAAACGGTATATTACAAGCCGAGAAGCAGCGAAACGATGAACGCCACGCGGATGATCGCGCCAAAGCTGGAGACGGTTGTGAAATTGGAAGGAACGCCAGGCAGCAAGGTTCAGAACATTGAATTATCAGGCATTCAAATGATGCATAGCAACTGGCTGGCGCCGTCGAGCTATGGCTATGTGGATGTGCAGGCCGGTTTCAGGTACCAGTCCGTGACTGGCGGCAACAATACGGAAATTAGAAATACGGCACGTTATACCGCATCCAGAGCGATGCTTGAGTTAAAATACACGAGCAATATTACGATCTCTGAAAATCGTTTTCAGAACGCGGGAAGCTGGGGCATTATGGGCTATGAGGGGACGGACCACACCACCATAACCTGGAACAAATTTACCGACAACGCCGGTGGCGGCGTGGCAATGGGCATTGTTGGCGATTTATGGGATGACAACGAAGGACAGGACAAGGCGTATACGCTGCCTGATGGCCAAAGCCAATACGATACGATCTCCCATAATACCATTGACCATGTCGGTCTGGATTATGGTGATATGGTCGGCATTGGAGCGATGCTGCCCCAAAACATGACGATTGCCAACAACGAAATTAGCAACCTGCCGTATTCCGGCATCAGTATCGGTTGGAACTGGGCGGATACGGATCATGGCATGACAAATAATCAGGTGCATAACAATTACATTCATGACTCCGTCAGGCTTATTCAGGACGGCGGCGGCATTTACACCTTAGGCCGCATGGACGGAAAATCGAATATCTACTACAACTATATTAAAAATATGCGAAAAGGCGAATACGCCGCCTGGAACCATATCATGGGCGTTTATTTGGATGGGCAAACGAGCTACCGGATGGTTGAGCGAAACGTGATCGATAATACGGAGCATGGCTTCTCGGGCTCAGCTCATGACAATATTATTAGGTACAACTATTATAATGTTGATTTTGGCGGCGTAAACCCTTCAAGCACGGCTTATGGAAATTGGAGTGTATCAGGCAATAACTGGCCGCAGGAGGCACTGGATATCATCGCCGCCGCAGGTCCGGGGAAAGCGCCGCTTCCGGCACCGAAAGAGCCGATAAATCTCGCTTTGAAGAAACCGATAACGGCATTCTCGCAAAGCAAAGACCCGGCATTCGCGGTTGATGGCGATACGACGACGAGGTGGGCACAGGAAGAAGGCAGAAGCGACGCTCAGTGGCTTACGGTAGATTTGGGCGGCGTCTATTCCATCGCTTCTACGAGTACGATGTTTGAGCTGAACTCCGGCTACAAATATAAAATTGAATACTCGGAGGACGGGGATAGCTGGGAGCTGTTTGCCGACAAGACAGCCGCTGCTACCACGCAGCAAACGAATCAGGATATAAATGCTGTTATGGCACGTTATATGAGGATTACGATGACCCATGATTGGGGCGGAAGCATCTACGAATTCAGCGTGCACCCTGGAGAAGGCGGCACGGCTCCCGAAGCGAATTCCTTGATTCAACGGAGCGAGGCCACTTTCGACAAAAATCCGATCAGACAATCAGACATTCAGGTCAAAATGGTATTGAACGGCGGCAATCTGGATGGAATCCAAAACGGGGCGGCTGCACTAGTGCCTGGCCAAGATTATACTTTGTTTTGGGATCAGGTATTGCTTCATAAATCCTATCTCCAATCACTGCCAAACGGAGAAAATCATCTGACCTTCGATTTTGCAACAGGAATGGACCCTGTTCTGAAGGTCAATGTGATCGAGGATGACGGCTCCGTCAATGTGGCGCTTAACAAACCGATTACGGCTTCCTCGCAAAGCATGGAGCCAGCCAATGCCGTGGATGGCAATCCGAATACAAGATGGGCGCAGCAGGAAGGCGTTTGGAATACCGAAGGCTGGCTGATGGTGGATTTACAAGGCGTTTATACCGTGAAATCCGTTACGACAATGTTCGAACTGGCAAGCGGGTACAAATATAAGATCGAATATTCAATGGATGGGCAGAACTGGAGCACCTATGCTGACCGAACAGGAAGCGAGACGACGCAGCAAACGTACCAGGATAACAATGAAAATGAAATATCCGCAAGGTATATGAGAATTAAGGCGTTGTACAGCCTGGGACCGAGCATCTATGAGTTCAGCGTATTTGGCACTAAGACAGGCCCAGATTCAACGCTGGATCAGGCAACGGCTGTTTTTAACAAAAACCCAAATAACCAAACCGATCTCAATGTGGGTATGGAGCTTCAAGGCAATACATTAACCGGCATCAAAAATAGATCGCTTTACCTGATCCCCGATACGGACTATAGCGTTTCAGGAAATGAGGTCGTTATTCATCGATCCTACCTTGCAGCGCTTGGTGAAGGGAAAAACAGCCTGACCTTTGAATTTAGCTCAGGTGACAATAAGCAGGTAGAGGTTAGCGTGACAGATATTAGCGGCGCTGAAATCGATATTGCTTTGAGCAAAGCGGTAGTCGCATCGTCCCAAAGCAAAAACCCGTTATTTGCCGTAGACGGCAGTCCAGATACAAGGTGGGCCCAGCAGGAAGGGTTAACCGTACCTCAGTGGCTGAAGGTCGATCTTGGCAAGGAATACGACATCACAGGCGTGAGAACCAAATTCGAGCTGGAAGCGGGCTACAAATACAAGCTTGAAACCTCGACAGACGGAACTAGCTGGACGACATACGCGGACAAGACTGGCACAGCCACTACGCAGCAGATCAATGAGGATCGCAAGGCGGCAGCAGTTTCAGCGAGGTATATTCGTTTGAACGTAACGGATTCGAGTGGAAACGGGGCCAGCATATACGATTTGAACGTGTTTACTTTTAAAGAGGCGGTGGCAGCTGATTCCGCTGTAAGCCCAACATCGGTCGTGTTTGACAAAAATCCTTTGCAGCAGCTGGACGCAGTGATCGATGTAGTCTTAAACGGAAATACGTTGATTGGCGTGAAAAATGGAGAAGCGCAGCTGACGCCAGGTGTGGATTACACGTGGAGCAACGGCAAAGTGACGCTGCTGAAATCGTATTTGTCTGCTCTTGAGGTAGGCACGGCGAACCTTACCTTTACGTTTAGCGCAGGACAAGCTGCCAATCTCTCTTTGCAAGTGGTCAACACGAGCGAAGGCGGGAATAATGGAGGCAACAACGGTGGCAATAATGGCGGCAACAATGGAGGCAATAACGGCGGAAATCCTTCGGATGGCGGAACGGGAGTAGACCAAGGGTCGGAAGCTTCTAAATTTACGGATGTTAAAGGCCACTGGGCGCAAGCCAGCATCGAGGAAGCTGTGAAGCAAGGCATCGTCAAAGGCTATACGGATGGCACGTTTAAGCCGAATGCAACGGTGACGCGAGCAGAGTTTGTCGTTATGCTCATGAACGGACTGAAGCTAGCTGGCAGCAAAGCGGAGCTGAGCTTTGTGGATGGCGAGAAGATTGGCGCGTGGTCACAGGACGCAATCGCGCAAGCGCTGCAAGCAGGCATCATTACTGGCTATAATGACGGGAGCTTCCGTCCGTCTGCGAATGTAACTCGTGCGGAGCTTGCCGTTATGATTGCAAGAGCCGGCGGAGTGGAGCTTGCCGAAGCGAAGGCGACGAGCTTTGCAGACGATAGCAGCATCCCTGTCTGGGCGAAAAGTGCGGTAAATGCCGTGAAAGAAGCGGGAATTTTGAAGGGGAGAACAGGCAACCTGTTCGCACCCAACGCACAGGCAACAAGAGCCGAGGCAATCACCATTATTTTAAATTTGCTGCAAGCTAACAAGTAATTACATCAACGTTTTTGTAAAAGAGTACAAAACGACCGCTCCTGGGCAATTACCGGGAGCGGTCATTTGGCATTTTCGAAACGGGTACGGCCTATATCTTATTTACCGTTTCACCTTTAAATTAACGCGCAGCTAAAGCTGACACAAATACGTTCAAAGGAGTAGCGGGGCGACCCAATAGCGTCTCCAGATCAGCACTTTCTACATCAAGTGAGCCTGCACGAATTGGACCTTGCATATCTACAAACATCGCAACGACAAAGTCCGGCAATCCCGCATCGCGCAAAGCTTGGCCAAAGGCCGCGTCGTCTACCTCTATGACGTTAATTGCTTTGCCGAGCACCTCGCCCGTAATCGCGGCTAGCTCCGCTTGCGTAAGAGGCTTGCCGGACAGCTCGTAGATCGTATTGTCATGTCCTTCCCCAGCGAGAACAACGGCAGCCGCTTCGGCGTAGTCGCTGCGCAATGCCCAGCCTGCGCGTGCGCTACCGGCAGCATTCAGCCAAGGCGCGCCATGGATGGCACCTTGCACGCTGCCTGCTTCGTTCTCGGCGTACCAGTTGTTCCGCAGGAACGAATAAGGAATTCCCGTTGCGCGAATCGCTTCCTCTGTCGCGCGGTGCACTTCGGCAAGAGAGAGGGTACTTTCATCTGCTTTGGCTACGCTTGTGTAAGCAATAAAGCCAACGCCTGCTTTCTTGGCTGCATCGACAGCAGCTTGATGCTGACGAATGCGAGTGGCATTATCTCCGTCAGCGGAAACAATTAGCAGGCGGTCTACGCCTGCAAAGGCTTGATCCAAAGTTTCCGGCTGATCGAAGTCGCCGTGGCGCACATCAACGCCTTTCGCTTGCAAATGGGCTGCCTTCTCTGGCGTACGCACGCTTACGGCCAGCTTCTCCGCAGGTACGGTCTTTAACAAAGTATCGATTACAATAGATCCAAACTGTCCCGTTGCTCCAGTTACTAATATCGTCATTTTTCATTCCTCCATTGGGTATATGTTTATGAAAAAAAGGTATTCACAGCGTAGCTTGAAATTCTTATGGGAAGCGAAGCATAGTCCCTTAGGAATGGCTTCATTGTTCGCATTCCTCTTGTAACTATAATAGTTACATGTTGGCGTGTTGTCAACCCGTGCTGTAAGAATAGCTGCTCATCCTACTTGAAAGAAGCTTGACTTATCATATCAAATGCTGCATTCGGAAGAATGCGGTTGTTTATATTCTTTCCAGTATGCTGTCGGATGAACCAATGAAAGTGCTATTTTACCTAATCAACGTATCATTACAATGATTTGTTAGCTTGATAGAATGATGAAAACGGATACAAAGAAGTTAGACATCATGCGCATGAAGCCGGAGAGGGTGTTACGGATGAACGAGACAGGCGCCAGTCGCTTGGGAAGCAGGCTGTTTTTTATGGGACCTGCGCTGTTGATTTTTTTGGCGGTCATTATTGTGCCGATCAGTATGAGTATTTATTATAGCTTCTTCCAATGGGACGGAGTATCGGCAAAGGTTTTCAACGGATTTGGCAATTTCAATCAGCTGTTTCATGATCCGATTCTATGGATCGCATTGAAAAATTCAGTGTATTTAACATTGGGAGCGCTTTTCATTCAGCTGCCGGTCGGATTGTTTCTAGCGATTGTGCTTGGTTATAAGCTCAGAGGCTCCAATTTTATGAAAACGATTTATTTCACGCCGGTAATGCTGTCTACAGCGGTACTCGGCATCTTGTGGGGGCAAATCTACGATCCGAATTTCGGGCTATTGAATAATTTGCTGGTGCAGCTTGGACTGGATCAGTGGGCGCATGCGTGGCTCGGGGATGAAGCGACGGCGCTCGGTTCGGTTATCGCCGTTGTGGCATGGCAGTTTATTGGCTTTTACATTATCGTTTACTTCGGTGCGCTTCAGGGAATTTCAGACGAGGTGCTGGAGGCTGCGCGGGTAGAGGGTGCAGGAGAGTGGAAAATCATATTCAGTATCCAGATCCCTCTGATCTGGCCGACCATTACGTTCACGGTGCTGAACTGCGTGATCAATTCTTTGAAATATTTTGATTTGATTTATATTATGACCGGCGGCGGTCCGAATAATAGCAGTGAAGTGCTAGCAAGCTATATGATGAAAAATGCCTTTCGGATGATGGATTTTGGTTACGGAAGCACCATCTCGACCTTCCTCCTGCTGTTTGGGCTTTGCCTGGCATTAATTATTTCAAAGGTTCTGGGCCGCACAGGCGCCAGATTCCAATAGGAGAAGGGAGAGATGAAGATGAGCGCGTCTCAAACGATGCAGCCGGCAGGAACACGCGGCAAGGGCTTATCCCGATTGCTGCTATACGTACTGCTTCTGGTCCATCTCGTATTTACAGGATATCCGTTCGTATGGATGGTCATTTCCTCATTTAAGACCAATAAGGAATACTTCGCCAATCCTTGGGGACTGCCAAAGTCCTGGCATTTCGATAATTATGTACAGGCATGGAACCAAGGAATCAACGGCTACTTGTTCAACAGCTTGTACATTACTTTTTTCTCCGTTGTCGGACTGCTGGTTGTAGCAACGCTAATCGGATTTTACTTATCGATTCGTCCTTTTAAAGGCTCGAAGCTGCTGTTGGGGGCGTTTTTTCTCGGCATGCTGATTCCGATCCACAGCACGTTGATTCCGCTGTTTACAATGGCGAACAAGCTTGGCGTATACGATACGTTTTGGGCATTATTTTTCCCTTATGTCGCTTTCAATCTCCCGGTGGCAGTCTTTATAGCCCACGGGTTCTTCCAAGGCGTGCCTAAGGAGCTGGAGGAAGCGGCGATGATTGACGGCTGCTCGATTTATCAAACCTTCTTTAAGGTATATTTTCCGATTGCGAAGCCTGTGCTCGCGACGATTACGATTCTTTCTTTCTTCAATATTATGAATGATTTCGTCTTTCCGCTGGTCATGGTATCCAAAGAATCGCTCAAAACCTTGCCGCTTGGCCTTATGATGTTTAAAGGAAACTTTAGCGCGGATTATTCACTCATTAGCGCGGCACTCGTCATTACGACCGCTCCTATTATTATTTTGTATATGTTTCTGCAAAAGTATATACAAAAGGGGGTGGTAGCCGGAGCGGTGAAGGGTTAATGGGCTGGCATGGAAAAAGGGGAATGCAGGCTTTGAAGGAAAAAGAGAAAACGGAATAAACCGCCTGTTCCATCATGCAGGTAGACTGTTTGATTGAGCATGCGGCATTCGACACTCACTATACTAGGAGGAAATCAATATGAAAAAAGCTCTTATCTTACTATTAGCGATGATGATCGTAGTAGTGGCGGGCTGCTCTAGCGCTGGAAATAAAGCAGAGGGCGGCAAGAACGGAGAAGCTGCAGGCGATGTGACCAAGTTGACCATGTGGAGCATGGAGACGAGAAACAAGGCGATTATCGAAAAGTCGATTAAGCAGTTTAATGACGAGCATCCGAATATTCAGCTTACGGCCGAGTTCTTTGAGGACGAGGCGTTGAAAACGAAAATGAAAGTGGCGATTACAGGCAATCAGGTGCCGGATATTATTACGTATTGGAGCGGTGAAACCTTCGATACGCTGGTATCCAACAGCATGCTGGGCGATATCACAGAGCAGCTCGGCAAAGATGAAGCCTTCACAAACGATGTGCTTAACGGCGGTTTGGAAACGTTCTCTTATGACGGCAAAAACTACGGCATTCCGGTTCTGTTTAGCGGAGTATCCCTTTGGTACAACAAGCAGATTTTTGAGGAAAACGGCCTGACTCCTCCGACAACTTACGCGGAGCTGCTTACGTTGGTGGATCAGCTTAATGCCAAAAATATCGTTCCGATTACGGTCGCAGGCAAAGACCGCTGGCCGGTTCTGCACTGGTTCTCTTATCTGGCACAGCGGATCGGCGGCATGGAGCCGTTCGAGAGTGCCCAAAAAGGCGAAGCGGATTTCACTCAGGACACGTTCGTAAAAGCGGGCGATATGTTGAGAGAGCTTGCGGTAGATCACAAGGGCTTCATTAACGGCTTCTTGGGTCTGGATTATGCGGCGGCGGAATCGCTGTTTACGAGCGGCAAAGCGGCTATGTATCTTCAAGGCGAATGGGCAATGAACTCCTTCCTGGACGATGATTTTGCCGATAAAGTAGGCTTTGTTCCGTTCCCGGCAGTAGATGGCGGCCAAGGCGGCATCAACATTTACCAAGGCGGCTTTGGCGCAGGCATGGCGATTTCTTCGAAGACGAATCATGAGGCTGCCTATGAAGCGATTCGTTTCCTTACCGATTCCGTGCAGCGGAAAGAAATTAACGAAGGCGCGAACATCAGCCCGATGAAAACGCCTGGACTGGACCAGTCGAAGATGAATCCGCTCTCGTATGCTTACGGCAGCTCAATCAGCAGCAGTCTGGAAGGCTTCTTCAGCTACTACGACCAGGCGCTTGACGCCAAGCGTGCGGAGCAGTTCCTGAATTCGGTTGGCGCGATTGTTGGCCAAAACAAGATCAGCGTCAAAGATGAGCTAGCGAAAGTGAAGTAAGCTGGCGGCAGTTAATTAGGAGCAACAACTAAATGAAATGCACTTGAAAATAAAGTTTCAGCGAAGCGAGAAGATCGTTCTGGAGGAACGCAGTGTTCACTTTTGCGGCCGTAAGAATGATTTCCTCGCGCAGCGGAATAGGAGGCGTTCACGATTAACGTAATTAACAATCCGATATTACGGGGCTTCAACCCTGATCCTTCGATAATACGTGTCGGCGACGATTATTATATTGCAACCTCGACCTTTGAATGGTTTCCCGGCGTCCAGATTCACCATTCCCGCGATTTAGTGAATTGGCGGGTGCTCGCGCATCCGCTGGCTCGGGCCAGCCAGCTGGATATGATCGGGAATCCCGACTCGGGTGGAGTATGGGCACCGTGCCTGAGCTACGACAACGGGACGTTTTATCTCATCTTTACGGATGTGAAGAGCCACATGGGTCCCTTTAAGGACACCCATAACTATATGGTCACGGCTACTGATATACTGGGGCCTTGGTCGGAACCGATTTATTTGAACAGCAGCGGCTTCGATCCTTCCTTATTCCATGACGAGGATGGTACCAAGTGGGTGACTAATCTGACTTGGGATCATCGGAAAGGCAAAAATCCGTTCGGGGGCATCGTCATTCAGCAGTATTCCGAGGAGCAGAAGGCGCTGACGGGTCCGATTCATACGCTATTCGGCGGCACGTCCCTTGGCTTGACCGAAGGGCCTCATATTTACCGTCATGGCGATTATTATTATATGATCACGGCCGAAGGCGGCACGCGCTATGGACATGCGGCCACCGTGGCACGCTCGCGGACGCTGCTTGGCACATACGAAGCCGATCCGGCAGGCCCGCTCGTTACAGCGGCGGACCGCCCTGAGCTGGAGCTGCAGAAGGCGGGGCATGCCAGCCTCGTAGAGACACAGGATGGACAGCATTACATTGTCCACTTGTGCGCGCGGCCGCTGAGTACGCTGGGAAGCTGCACGCTGGGCCGGGAAACGGCCATTCAACCAGTGGAATGGACAAAGGAAGGCTGGCTGCGGCTTAGCCATGGGGGGCACTCGCCACAGGTTCAAGTGAAAGGTCCTGGGCTGCCGGAGCATCGATTTGAGGCGGAGCCGGAGATCGAGCATTTTGACGGGGAAACGATCAGCATTCATTTGCATACGCTGCGCGAGCCGCTCGGAGAGCAATGGGCAACTTGGAAGGAACGTCCCGGCCATATGCGGCTTAAAGGAAGAGAGTCCCTCTATTCCACCCACCGGCAGAGCATGATCGCGCGCCGCCAGCAATCGTTCACGGTGGATGCGGAAACCGTGGTTGAATTTGAGCCGGATACCTATCAGCAGCTAGCTGGGCTTATTTACTATTACAATACAAAGAACTATTATTATTTATGGATCAGTCGCGACGAGAAGCTGGGCAAATGCCTAGGTTTGATGTCTAGCGACCGCGGCGTATATGATGAGCCGCTTGGGCAGCCCGTAACGATTGACGGGGCAGAGCGCTGCTATCTGAAGGCGGAAATCCGCCATGAAGCGCTGCAATTTTATTATTCGCTGAATGGGGCGGCTTGGCAGCCGATTGGCCCGGTTCTGGATGCCAGCAAAATATCGGATGAGAACGCGGAGTTGGTAAAGGATGGTTTTGCGCTGGATCAAGGCTTCACCGGAGCGTTTATCGGCATTTGCGTGCAGGACTTAAGCGGACAGGCTAAGTATGCGGACTTTGATTATTTCAAGTATTCCGAAGGGTGAGATGATAATGAGCATGAATATGATGGATGCAGCCGTTATGAATAAACCGCTGGATATAGAGATTAAGAAAGTACCGGTTCCGACACCGAAGGACGATGAAGCGCTTGTTAAAGTTTACTGTATTGGCGTATGCGGCTCGGACGTTCATTACTATGAGCACGGAAGAATCGGCCGCTATGTGGTGGAGAAGCCGATTATTCTCGGCCATGAGCTGGCTGGCGAGGTGGTTGCTGTCGGCAAGGGCGTAGCCAATGTGGCAGTAGGTGACCGCGTAGCCGTGGAGCCGGGCGTAGCGTGCGGACGCTGTGAATATTGCAAATCGGGACGTTACAATTTGTGTCCGGATGTTGTGTTTATGGCAACGCCGCCGGTTGACGGCGCATGGGCTGAATATGTAGCTGTGCGCAGCGACTTCCTGTTCAAGCTGCCGGATGAGATCAGCTTTGAGCAAGGGGCTCTTCTGGAGCCTTTGTCCGTAGGCTTGCACGCGATGAACCGCGCGAGAGTTACTCCGGCAGACCGCCTGCTGGTTACGGGGCTTGGCCCGATCGGCCTGCTCGCGATTCAAGCGGCTAAAGTGTACGGCGTCAGTGAAATTTATGCGACCGACGTTGTGCCGTTCCGGCAGGAGCTGGCGAAGGAAATGGGCGTTACGGCAGTTATCGATCCGATGAAGGAAGACGTGCAAGCTCGCATTGCCGAATTAACTGGTGGCAAAGGCGTTACCGTTATTGTCGAGACATCAGGAAACGGACGAGCGATCGCGGATACGATCCGTACCGTTAAGCGCGGCGGACGCATCGTGCTTGTCGGGATGCCGGCTGCTTCCGAAATTTCGGTTGATGTGAACGCGATTATCGATGCCGAGGTGGACGTGCTCGGATTGTTCCGCTATGCGAATACCTACCCGGGTGCCATTCAGGCACTTAGCCAGTCCAGCGTAGACATTGAGAAGGTCATTACGCATAAATATTCGCTGCAGGATACGAAGGCGGCGGTGGAGATGGCCCGCACACAGAAGGACACCAGTATAAAAATTATGATTTATCCAAATAAATAAACCGTATGCGCACAAAACCTATCCACTCGTGCAAGAGAGGATAGGTTTTGTGCAAGTTTCTCTGGAGGAACAAAGAAGTGGGATATCTCAAAAAAATAGGACTGGATCAGACGAGAGGTCAAATTTTTTTCAGCTTTATTTTGACGATGACACTGGTCCTTCTGCTTACGGTAAGCAGCCTCTATGTGCTACTGTCCATGGTGCAGCGGGATAATGCGGCGCTTTACATTGATGAGATTGCCCTGCAAACGAGCGGCAGATTGGAATCGCAGCTTAACGAGGTTAATGTTTTGACCTTGCAGCTGGCGATGGATGACCGGATACAAGAAGCGCTGAGCTTGGAGAAGCAGGGGCATGAGACGGCCTATGACGAGAGAATGAAGCTGAGGAAGCTGCTTATTGAGAAGACGGCTTACTCCGATACGATAAAGGATATTGAGCTATACAGCTTGACCGGCAGTCTCTACCCCATCGTGGAGAAGAGCATCGAAGAGCGGATAGAGGAGCGTTATTTGAAGCAGGCGGATGATATTCATCAAGCGGGCGAGATGATATGGATCGGGCGCGATCCGGATAATCCGAATGATTTGCTGGCCGTCAGGCAGTTAAAGATCGAGAAGGAGAAGTACGCCAGCGGCGGTTATCTGCTTATCCGGCTCAAGCCTTCGATTATCGAGCTAGGCACTACGGACAAGGCGAAGGATAAAGGCCGAGTGACGCGCTTGCTTGATGAGAACAACAACAGCATGGTTGTTGGGGAAGAAAGCGGACTGCTCTTATCTGTAGGTACGCTTGAAGGGGAGAGCAGCGATTATGTGACAGTAGAGCGAGCCATTCGGTCAACGGGCTGGAAGCTGCAAATCATGATTCCGAAAAAAACGCTGGCCGCCGATATTTACTTTTTGCGCGATGTGCTGCTTTGGGCAAGCGTGCTGAGCATCTTCGCATTTG
This sequence comes from Paenibacillus paridis, assembly GCF_006345825.1. Lineage (GTDB taxonomy): Bacteria > Bacillota > Bacilli > Paenibacillales > Paenibacillaceae > Pristimantibacillus > Pristimantibacillus paridis. The sequence continues at coordinate 278,849 of NZ_VCIX01000082.1, read as the reverse complement.
CGATACTGTCCTATTATTTATCCAAGTTTATTACATCGCCAATCAGAAGCCTGACGCGCATTATCCAGGGCGGCAAGCATGGCAGTCCACGGGAGAATCCAGATCAGTATTTCAACCGCGAGGTCAATCAATTGAGCTTGACCTATAACCAGATGGTTAAGCAGATTAATCATTTGATTACTTCGGTTTACGAGATTGAGATTGTGAAGAGCAAAAGCGAAATTAAAGCGCTTCATTCGCAAATCAATCCGCACTTTTTGTTCAACACGCTCGATTCGCTTTATTGGGACCATATCCGCAAGGGCGAGCAGGAGCGGGCTCAAACGGTCATTCAGCTTGCTGACCTGTTCCGCTATACGATTCATTCAAGCACGCAGGACGGATTTGTGGCCATTGATGAGGAGCTGGAGCAGGTTAAGCGGTACGCCGATATTATGAAAATGCGCTGGCGCGACAGGCTGACGATTGAGATCGACTGCGAGCGGGAACTCGGTGACATTAGAATTCCGAAGCTTTCCATTCAGCCGCTGGTCGAAAATGCGATCGTGCACGGCATCGAGCCGATGGAGCACGGCGGCACGATCAGGCTAAGCGTAAAGAAGGAAGCGGGCATTATTTCCTTTACGGTGCAAGATAACGGCATCGGCATGGTTCCAAGCGAGCTGCATCAAATCAGAGAACGCTTACAAAATGACGTGAGCATTGCCTTTGTAACAGGGAGCAACGGGATTGGGTTATTTAACGTGTGCAAGCTCATACAGCTCCAATACGGGAAGCAGTACGGCTTGACCATTGACAGCGTGCCGGGCGCAGGGACGACAATTGTATTGAAGATACCGCTGCAGCTCGAGCCAGAGAGGGGAACTATGGACGATGACTCACAACATCCTGGTCGTTGATGATGAGTACAATTCTCGCATGGGAGTAACATTCACGCTGGAGCAATGGGGAGAGGATAGGGTAAAGGTCGATATGGCCGATAATGGCAAGCAGGCGATTCGTCTGTTGGGCGAGAATCCTTACGATTTGCTCATTACCGATATTCGAATGCCTCTGATGTCGGGCATCGAGCTGCTTGAGACATTGCGGGACGAGCAAAATGAGATTAATACAATTTTGCTCACCGGCTTTGCCGAATTCGAGTATGCACAGAAGGCGCTGAGGCTTGGTGCCGTCGATTATTTGTTGAAGCCGATCCGGCAGGAGCAGCTCATTGCGTCGGTAGGGAAAGTATTTCAGTCCAAATCGGAGGAAACGGCAAACTTGCTGTCGTATGGCATCCCATCCAGCAACGCCTATATCCTTAGTGCGGTTAAGTATATTCATGAAAGCATTGGCATGCCCTTGTCCATTAAGGAGATCGCGCAGCATGTCCATCTGAATCCGAGCTATCTCAGCGTTCTGTTCAAGGAAGAGACCGGCGTTAGCTTCAGCGATTATGTCATTCGTCTGCGAATGAAGCGGGCTAAGGAGCTGCTCTATCATTCCCCGCTCAGCATGGATAGCATTTCGGAGCAGATCGGCCTTCAGACGGCGAGCTATTTTATCCGGATTTTCAAAAAATACGAAGGCATTACGCCGAAGCAGTACAGGGAGCAGTATAAGACGATCACGGCTGGAGGCAGCCAGGGTTCTCATTCATAAGGGGAAGAGCTAGCACTGCTTTTGCCAAAGAATATCAGGCAGCTGGAATAGATATGTTTGATATTTCTTCTGGTGGAGAAGGACCTATCGCTGAATGGGGCAGACTAGGAACTCATGCTGCATATCAGGTTCCACTGACTAAAGAGATCAAGAAGCTATAGATGTTCCGGTGATAGCCGTAGGTAGACTGGATGCCCTCATTTTGGCAAATGCCGTTATTGGTAATGAAGAAGCGGATTTGGTTGCAGTGGGCAGAGGATTGCTGAGAAACCCTTACTGGGCACTGGAAGCTGCTTTAAAATTAAGTAAAGAAACACAAATTCCTAAGCATTACACAACAGGATTCTAATCAAAATCTGAGGTGATAACGAGCAGCATTGCACGAAAGGCGTAGTACATTCTAGTAATCCTCGCGGACCAGATTAAAGAGCCTTACGAACGTGAATTGAAAAGTGATGTGAGTTATCGGCTTGTAATTGAGGTATCAACTTTATAAAAACTAAAAGAAAAACTCAGAGACATGTCTCTGAGTTTTTTTGGCTGTCGAGCAAAATTCCTTCACTAAGATGCAAGCCGCTAATCTTATAAAGTTAGAATATCTACTCCCAGTGCTGGCAGCGTTATCTTCTGCTCCGATCTCTCGCTCGTCAACAAGCTGCGATAGGGAACGTCAAGCGTAATCTCTCGTTTCTCATTCGTCAAATTGATCAGGAACAGGAAGCTTTCCTCACCCTTCGTTCGAATCGATAGCTCGACACCTTCCGGCAGCTGGAATTTGGGCGTTAAGTCCTTTTCCTTCAATATGCCTTCGAATAGCTGATAGAAATACGATGGGTCCGGCCAAGTGCCGACATAATACACTTCACCTTCACCAAGCTTATTGACAGTAACCGCCGGCACACCCTCGTAAAAGTCGTTGTCGTACCAGGCAATTGGTTCTGCTCCTCGCAGTTCCAGAAGATCGCACCATTGCTTCGCAGCGAATGTCTGGCCCTCCGCGTTCCGAATTCGATGCTCGCTGTTGCCGATTGCATCATATTCACTAACGACAACACCCGCCGCTTCCGCCAGCAGCCCCGGCAGAGGCAGCATCTCACATACATTCCTCATGTTCTTCACGCCTGTTCGATTGGTGAGGACGACCGTGCCGCCCCCGGCCGCGAACCGCTCCAGCCGCTGCGCTACTTCTTCACTTAACAGAAAGAGGGAAGGGACAATGACCAGCTTGTAGCCATCAAGCTCCTCGGACCAGTTGATAACGTCCGTACCGACGCCCATTTTCAGAAATGCATTGTGCATAGAGGACAAGTTATCTATATAGTGCATTCCTCCCTCTGCCTGTGGCTGAAGGGAAAGCGCAGTATGCTGGTCATGCGAATGCAGAATCGCAACCTGGGTAACGATTGTCGAGCCAGCAAGCAGTTCTCCTAGCTGGTTCACCTCGCGAGTAAGCTCCGCGAACTCCTTGAACCTGCGTCCAGGAACATTGCTATGGTCAATAAGTCCGTGCCAGAACTGTTCGGCTCCGACGGCAGCACTTCGCCAGCGGAAATGGACGACCATATCCGCGCCGCGAGCGATTGTCTGCCAGGAACGAGCTCGGATCAGTCCAGGATAAGGGGTGCGTTGAATCGGCATCCAGGCGCCCTGCGGTCCGCTGAGCTGCTCCATTACCCAGAAATTGCGGCGCTTGATACCGCGAACCAAGTCCAGCGACAGCGCTCCATTTCTCGGAAACCGATCGCCATAATCGCGATACAGCTCATTCGGATAATAATCGACAGAAACGAAATCCAGCTCTTTGTGGAGATCATAATAGTCCAGGGTATTCGGAAATTGCCACATGTTATGCGTTGCGAATTGGCCTGGACAGTTTCTACGTAGAATTTCAAGCTGCCATCCCAGCAGATAGCCTACGCTGTCCGAGCAAAATCGTTTGTATTCCAGAAGATAGGAAGGATTCATCGGCTTGCTGCCACCGAGCGGCGTCGTTACCTCGGCCCAACTGCTGTATTCCCCGCTCCAGACGACCGTGCCCCATTCCCGGTTCAACTCCTCCAGACTGGAATAACGTTTCTGCAGCCAAGCGACAAATGCACGATTGCACGTATCGCAATGGCATTCCTGATAGTGCATCTCGTTATCGATTTGCCAGCCTATGACGGCGGGATGCTTCGCATAGCGCTGTGACATCGCTTCCACAAAATTGGAGCCCAGCATTCTCAAGGAATAGCTGTTGTTGCAGCGATGTCCACGCACACCCGGCCGGATTATTTGACGTTGCTCATCCATTGGCAGCACATCCGAATAACGGGTTGTCATCCAGTTCGGCGGGGTATTGGTAGGTGTGCATAACACGATCTCCATGCCGCGTGCGGCGAATACTTCTATAGCCGCATCCAACCATTCAAACCGATAATCACCCTCGGTTGGTTCCATTCGGCTCCAGGCGAACTCCGCCATTCGCACAACAGCAACACCCGTCTCTTGCATAAGCGCTGCATCCTTCTCCCATAGCTCGACAGTCCATTGCTCTGGATAATAATCAATTCCGATCTTAATCGTCATCCTGTGATCTCCTTTATTCATCAATATATTGCGATTATATGTTATATTAATTCGAGTGAATATCTTAAATAATTAATACGATATAACAATATTAAGTTGAAAGGAGAATTGGTCGCATGCCTCATCCCAATCGTGCTTTCCCGGTACTATCCGCCAGAGACAAGCTGCTCCCTTTTTATTTGCTTGGCATTGGTCTGCATCATGAACAGGAGCATATACGCCGAGACCCAGGCATTCAAGATTATCAGTGGATTCAATGCCGCAGTGGCGAGGGCAAGCTCAAACTAAGTGAAACGGAGCATATCGTCAAGCCAGGCATGGGCATGCTGCTGTTCCCCGGTCAGAAGCATGAATACTATGCTTTATCGGGGAGCTGGGAAGTCGACTGGATCATCTTCGATGGCAGTGGTTCAGCGAGCTTGTTTGAAACAGTCGGCATTGTCGACACATGCGTATTCGCGCTCGCATCGCCCGAATACCTTCTATCCCGAATGCGTGAGCTGCTGCAAGCTGCCCTTACGCCTCATGAGCAAACGTTAAGCAATTACGCCTGCTCGGCCATCCTCTATACCTTATTGACGGAGATTATTCAGCGCGTCTCTGTCGAGGGCAGCGACACCGTCGGGCAGCAGTATGAACGGTTAAAGCCGGTCCTAGACTATATTGACCAGCATTATGCCAAAGAGATTACCTTGCAGACGCTCGCCGGACTGATGTGCGTCACACCGGAATATTTCTGCCATTTGTTCAAGAAGACGACAGGCATTCGACCCATCAGCTATGTCAATCAGGTAAGGATCAACAAGAGCAAGGAACTGCTGCTCGACAATGTGCAGCGCGGGATGCAGGATATTGCTCATCAAGTCGGCTTTGAATCTGCCAGCTATTATGGAGCAATCTTCAAGAGGCTGGAACGGCTCACACCCGGCGCCTTCCGCCGTAGCTATCAGAAGTCGTAACATTTGTACTCTCCGTGCTCGTTTTGGTGAATAAAGGTGTAGAATAAACGCAGCAAGCGGTCCTTTTTCTCCAAATGGATAAGGTAACAATAAGCATTCTCAAGAAAAAAACGAAGATATTAACAGGCGACCTCATGGCCGCTTATTTTTTTGTTATCGTACAAAGAGCAAATCATTACGATGAAAATCCAATCAACGTTATATGGTGTACCAATTTGAAACCCCTTACAATGTATAACAGAAGGAGGGATGCGACATCATGTTAGCACAACTATACAAATATCGTTGGCAATATGTCATGATTTTACCGGCAGTTTTGCTTTTGTTTCTATTTAATTATGTTCCTATGGCGGGCATTCAAATCGCATTCCGCGATTTTCAGATCGGGTCCTCCATATGGGACAGCGCTTGGGTTGGATTGCAAAACTTCACGTTTCTGCAAGAGCCTCAGTTTTGGATCGTTGTCAAAAACACATTGTTCATCTCGGTATTAAAATTTGTATTCGGATTTCCGGCTCCAATTATATTGGCCATTATGATTAATGAATTGGTGAGTGCAGGCTTCAAAAGATTCGTTCAATCGGTCAGCTACCTGCCTCATTTCTTCTCATGGATTGTTGTCGCTTATATTTTGCAATCATTTCTTACGTTAGACGGCGGCTTGGCGAATGATTTGATTACAAAAATGGGCGGAGAGCCGATCTTCTTCCTAGGCTCGGAGAGCTGGTTCAGACCGATGATCGTCTCCAGTGGATTGTGGAAGGAAGTAGGCTGGAATACGATTCTTTATCTCGCAGCCATTACAGCTATTGATCCTCAGCAGTATGAAGCAGCCAAGGTGGAAGGCGCCGGGAAGTGGGCGCAAATCCGGCATGTTACGCTGCCAGGCATGATCCCGACGGTTTCAATCGTTCTCATTCTTAGCATTCCAAGTTTGATTACCGTGGGCATGGATCAGATTTATCCGCTCTTGAATCCGGCGAACATGCAGGTGGCGGACGTTCTCGATACGTATGTGCTTCGAACCGGCCTTCAACAGGGGTATTTCGGAATGGCCACTGCAATCGGTCTCCTGTCATCCGTTATCGGTCTTATTCTAGTCGTGCTCACGAATCAGATATCTAGAAAATTGAATGGCGAGGGGTTATGGTAATCGATGAAACGTACATCTGGAGAGATCATTTCCCAAATCATTCTTATTGTTCTTATGCTTCTGCTATGTTTATCCGTGCTCTATCCATTCGCGTATATGCTGGCGATCTCGCTGAATGAAGGCACCGACGCAGCGAAGGGCGGCGTATATTTGTTGCCAAGGGCATTTACACTAATCAACTATGAAATCGTGCTTGGCAACGAAGTGATCCAGCATGCTTATCTCATTACGATCCTTCGTACCATTGCAGGTACGATAGCTGGCCTTATGGTCACACTGATGGTGGCATTCGGTTTATCTTACACGAAGGTGCCATTCCGCAAATCGATTCTGAGCTATATTTTGCTCACGATGCTCTTCAGCGGCGGACTTGTCCCCCTCTATATTCAGCTCTATAATTTGGGTCTTATAAACAATTTCTTGGTTTATATCATACCGGGTATGTTCTCTGCCTGGAATATGTTTGTCATGCTGAAGTTCATTCAAGGTATTCCAGAGGCACTTGTTGAGTCGGCGGAGCTAGATGGCGCAGGGCCATTCCGCGTATTGCTGCAAATCATCGTCCCGCTATCGAAGCCGATGCTTGCAGCAATCGGATTGTTCACTGCCGTTGGCCATTGGAACGACTGGTTCGCTGGAGCGTTCTATGTGACCAAGCAAGATCTGATTCCGGTACAAACGTTTTTACAGCAGTTATTATCGGCGCAGGATATGTCGGCCATCTTGGGCTCGAACTCAAATCAGGAAGCACTCGCAAGAGGAACGCAAATGCAGAACGTGACGCTTATGTCGGTCAAAATGGCGACGGTAATGGTCAGCGCGATTCCGATTCTATGTGTTTATCCTTTCCTTCAGAAGTATTTCGTGAAGGGTGTATTGATCGGCTCCGTCAAAGGATAGGAGCGGCTACTTTAGGGTATTGGGCTTCATCACATACCGTTAATTATGCAAGTGAAAAGGGGAGAAATAAGCATGCAGAGCAAATGGGTAAAGAAGACCGGTTTAATGGCCATGTCCGCGGTCGTATTGCTTTCTGTGGTCGCAGGATGTTCAGGCTCAAACACACCTAAGAACGAACCAAAAAGCACGAATGCGGCGCAAGGCGGAACGGAAACGACAAAAGGCTCACAGAAATTCAATCTATGGTTGGGCTGGTCGGCAACGGTTAATAATGATAGCCTTGTCCAAAAAAAATGGAAGGAAGCGGAGCCGGGCATTGAGGTTGTGCTTGAAGCTACTCAAGGTGACGCCGTAACGGCGCTTAACTTGAAGCTAAATACCGGCGGCTTCGAGGATGCAGCTGTTTTCGGTCGCAGTGAAATTGTAAAAGCAGCGATGATTCGCTCCAATAAAATTTTGTCAGTCGAGCAATATTTCGATATGCCTGATAAATATCCTAACCTTGCAGCGATTCCTAAGCTATATTTGGACCAAATGAAGGATGCGGACGGGCATATATGGTCCATTCCAACCTGGTTCGACCAAAACCCTGACAATCCATGGCCGGGCTGGGCGTCGCAAACATGGCTTGTTCGTACGGACGTTCTGGAGAAAGCCGGAATGACCAAAGCGGATTTGGCTACGATTGAAGGCGTTGAAGCATACTTGAAAAAAGCCGCTGAGCAAAAAGACGCGTCAGGCAAGCCGCTGATTCCGCTTAGCTTCTTAATGGATCCTAACGATACGGCTGGCTGGAATGATGAAAATGCGATTTTGAGCGCATTTGGCGTAACGACAGGAGGCGGTATTATCCCGGTCGAGAAGAAGGGTGACGAACTTGTCCTCTTGTATGACGACCCACAGTATAAAGCGGCTTACCAATGGATCAACAAAATGTATCGTTCCAATCTGGTGGACCCAGAGGTTGTAACCGATAAAAAGGAACGCTACAAAGAGAAAAACAAAGCTGGACGCGTAGCGATGAACGTAGGCTCCTTCTTTAACGTAGATAATTCAATCTGGGAGACGCTGGACGGTCCGACTGAGCCAGGCTGGTTCTATGAGGTCGTTCCATTCCCTAAGGTAGATGGCGTTGAGGCGCTTGGAGCGAACACTGTCATCAACCCGTATCCAGGATATGACGTCTACCTTAGCAAAGATTCCAAAAATCTAGAGGCGGCTCTAAAGTTCCTTGATTACACGCTTCAGCCTAAAGCGGATCAGCAGCAAGTCGTTAACGAAGGACCAGAAGGAACGTTCTGGGGCTGGGTCGATCAGCCGCTAGGACGATGGAAATATATTGATGCAGAATATGATAAAGCGCGTAATTCCGGCGAGCCTGCACAGAAAGCGAAAGTAACGCCAGAGCTGTATATGATTTCTTCCTACAATAATGACTGGTATCCATGGTGGAATTACGGTGAAGGAGATAAAGTCGGAAACGACAAAACGTCGAAAATGACGGAAACGGTTGGTCAAATGGGAGCCGTGCGCAGCACGCAAACCCATGACTTGGTTAAAGCGAAGGGAGGCGGACTGCTAGAGAAATACTTGCCTGAGCTCGAAAACATTCGCAAAGAGTATAGAGCTAAATTCATCATGTCCAAAAGCGACGAGCAGTTCGAAGCAACATGGCAGGCGTTCCGTGATGCCCTTGAGAAACGTGGACACTGGACTGAAGTTAAGCAAGAATGGCAGGAGCAATATGAAGTGTTGTTGAAAGAGCAAGGCTAGCTGTAAACGATGGTGGAGCAACCCCTTCTAGGAGGTTGCTCCCTTTTCCATTGTTACGAATACGATTACAATACGGAAAGGAGGGATATGATGCAATTTCGCCGCAGCCTTGAACGAATCGTTATCAGGTACACCCAGAAAATGAATCTGCGTACAAAAATATTAATTCTTTATGGAGCGATTATTTTTATTCCCACGATCTTTTTAGGCATTGGAGCGGGTTATCTTGCGCTTGAAAGCTTCAGAGCGAATTATTTGGTTACGATTAATGAAGCGATGCGCCAAACTGTTCAAAATATAGACTTTCGCAAGCAGAGCTACGATGTGCTTGCCACGCGGACGGCAACGGACGGGGAACTAATCTCGCGATTAAGCCGCGATTATTCGGATATGTTCGAGCAGTTGAACACAGTCGAGTATGTGGACCGTTCATTCGTATTCACGAGTAAATATTTACCGGGTATCGACGATTTTCGAATTTATCACACGAATCCGACGCTTGTGCAGGATGGACGATTACTTTGGAAGCCGGAAGGGCGTATGTTACAGCCTGGCTTGAATGAAACGGATTGGTTCACCCAAACGGCCGAGGCTTCAAGCTCGTTAATATGGAGCAATGTAAACAAGGATAAGCTTGTAATCTCTCATAAAGTGATGAGTCCTGCCGGCAATATGCAGGGCATTATTTATATGCTGCTAGACTATAAGTCGGTCTTCGGCAACCTTTTTAATCAGCCGTTCAGCGGTTCGGGTGAATTATCGATTATTGACAATTACGGCACGATCATCGTTTCCTCCGATCCAGAAAAAATCGGATTAAAGATTCAATCGACAACGCTGAACAATCACTGGAATGAAGCGAGCTTATCTGACGGCGTAATGGTGGGTGGCAATCTGCTTATGGTCAGGCCGATTGATTCGAACTGGCATGTGGCCGCGCTGATCCAGATGGATCAGCTTGAGCGCCAGTCCAAGACGATTTTATACGGCATCATTGCTGTTATTTTTTTATTTCTGCTTTGTTCGACTTTTTTGATCATGACGGTGCTGAAAAATGTCGTATGGCGGATTCGTAAGCTTGGCACGCGCATGTACGATGTCAGTCAAGGACAATTCGATGTCAGTATTCGCAATACGGCTAAAGATGAGCTCGGCGATTTGGAAATTTTGTTTAATTCGATGTCTGGCCGTCTGGGTATGCTCGTTGAAGACATTACGCAAGCGAAGCTCAAGGAACGCGAGCAATCATTCAAAGCTCTGCAGGCTCAAATCAATCCGCATTTTATATACAATTCGTTAAGTTTGCTAAGGTGGCGTGCGCTGGATCTTCAAGACGAAAATCAGCTGCGCACTATAGACGCCTTGACCGCCTTTTACCGTCTGGCGCTGGACAATAAAATTAATGTTATACAAATAAAGGGCGAGCTTGATCATGTGAAAGCTTATTTGGACATTCAAGAAATGCGTTATCCGGGAAGGGTGACCATCGAGTGGCATATCGAGCAAGAGCTGCTGGAGCTTTATACGATCAAGCTGTTATTACAGCCTATTGTGGAAAATTGTTATTTGCATGGCAACATTACAGGGAAGAAGGGCGGCGTTATCCGAATTTCGGCGCAGCTCGAACAAGACAACATTCGATTCGAGGTGTTCGATAACGGAATAGGCATCTCTAGAGAGATGCTGGAACAGATTCAATTAGGAAAGCAGGCGGGGAACGGAAACGGATACGGTACGGCTAATATTCGCGAGCGGCTCCAGCTCTATTTTGAGAACAAGCATGAATTTTCCATCGACAGCAAAGAGAACGAATGGACGGCGGCAACGATTATCATACCGGCAAGCGTTCATAAGCCGCAGATTAGGAAGGTGATGTAATGTTGTTACAAGCGTTGATTGTGGATGATGAGCCTACCCAAATTCAGGGGCTGGTGCGCTATATCAAGTGGCAGGAGCTAGGCTATGAAATGCCTTTCGCCGCAGAGTCCGGTCAAGAAGCGCTCGACCTATTGCGGAATACTTCTATTGATGTGTTGATATCCGATGTATCCATGCCTGTTATGACAGGAATTGAGCTTGTTGCAGAGGCTAAAGCGATCCAGGCACAGCTTCAAGTGCTGATGATCAGCGGCTACAACGAATTCGAATTTGTACAGGAAGCGATGAACGTGGGGGCGCAAGCGTATGTGTTGAAGCCGATTAAAGTGGAAGAGGTAGAGAGCAAGCTTACCGGGTTCCGCAAGACATTAACCAAGTTAAAGCAAATTGAGAATCAAGCGCAGGAGCTGCAGCAGAAAGTATCCGGCAGCCTCGATATCGTCAGAGAACGGTTCGTATCCGATGTTATTGGGGAGGCAGGCATTCATGCCCAAATGCTGCATTCATGGGGCAGCTTGCTGGAGCTTCCTGCAAGCAATCAAGAAATTGGATTAATCGTTTTGGGCTATGATCACTTTCATTCCTCGGTGCAGGACGCAAGAGAGCGGGTTGTGATCAGCAACGGATTTTTGAGAACGGTTCATATCGGCTTAAGCGATTTTGATCATGTGTATGTCGCAAAGACTGTCACCGACGAAATCGTGGCCTTGCACATTAATTTAACTCCGCTTGAACGCGCATCAATTGAAAAACAGCTTGCTTTCATCCAAACTGTCATGCAGGAGCAGTACGGCTCAACGGTTACGATTGGCAATAGCAGAGTATGTACCGACTGGGAGGATGTACCAACGCTTTATAAGGAAGTTAAATTCATGATGGCGAGATTCCGCTTGATGGAGAGCGGGCAAATTCTGCACTATGATCGGCTGGATGAATCGGAATTCCAACAATTTCGTCTGCGTGAAGAGATTATACCCGAGATTATACAGCTGACAGAAGATGCTGCCGATGCTCATAAGGTTGTTGACTACGTTAATAATGTGTTTGATATGCTGCTTCCTCAGCCTTCCATGCCATTTACGTATATACAGGCGTTTGGCATGGCATTGCTCAGTGAACTGGCTCGCAAGCAGACTTGGAATAAAGAGCTGGGCGGGGAAATGAATTTGGAGATGTGGCAGAAGCTGATCGATTGCAGAAGCGAGGCGCAAATTCGTGAAGTCGTGATCGAATACGTTCAACGCCATATGGTTATCGAGAAGAAAGGTGAAGCCAGCCAAAGGCATAATCTGATCGGCAAGGTTTCCGAGTATTTGGAGGCACATTTCCAAGAACATATCACAGTGAAGCAAATTGCTGAAATTCATCATCTGAATGCAAGTTACTTGAGTGTGCTGTTCAAAAAAGAGATGGGCAAAACAATATCTGATTTTTTACAGGAAACGCGCATGAATAAAGCGAAAGAGCTGCTTAACAATCCGAGCATCAAGGTGTACGAGGTGTCTGAGCAGGTCGGATTTCAGACTGCAGCTTATTTTGCCTATTTGTTCAAGAAGACGACGGGCTATACGCCGCAAGAATATAGAGATTACCATTAAGGCTGATTATGCCAAGAGCTGGAGGCTAGGATAGAAATGATGATAGAGTCCATTGCGGGAACGTGGAGATTTCAACTAGATGAGTCGAAGAAGGGGATCGACAAGCAATATTATAAAGAGCAGCTGCAAGATAATATTCAACTGCCGGGAACGACTGCAGAAAATAAAAAAGGGAAATACAACCTTGCAAGGGAAGTAGCCCATCTTACCGAAACGTATCCGCTAACTGGATATGCTTGGTACCAGCGTGATATTGAAATTAAGCCAGCCTGGGCGGGCAAGCCTATTCGGCTGTATATGGAACGAACAAGAATAACGCAGGTGTGGATCGGCGAAGAATGGAAAGGTACTCAGAATAGTGTCAGCGCGCCTCATGTCTATGAATTGGGAGCGATGGCTCCGGGAACTTATACGTTAACGGTAATGGTTGATAATAGCAGCCTGCCGGTTAAAGGTGGGCATATGACATCCCCCGACACGCAAACGAACTGGAACGGACTGCTGGGCAAAATCGAAATACAGGCGGCAGAATTGATCCGTGTGGAACGGATTAATGCCTATCCCGATGTAGCGAATAAGTCGGTGCGTTTCTCTTTTCAGTTGATTAACGAAACTTCAAGCGTTGCCGATGTCCGGCTTTCATTTGAGTTGTCGGATGCTGCGGGGACAGCTCTCCCAGCTTCTAAGCATGCAAAGAGGATACTGAATATCTCTTCAGAGCCAGGCTCTCAAACGGTCGAATGGGATTACGGGATAGGCGAGGATGCCGTGCTGTGGGACGAATTTACTCCTGCGCTTTATCGCATGGGAATCAACCTGGAGGCCATTTCCGGGAAAGAAAACTACCGGGATGAGCAAGCTGTAAACTTCGGCCTGCGTCAATTTGGCACAGAAGGCACTCAGTTTACGAATAACGGCAAGAAGGTATTTTTGCGGGGCAAGCATGACGCTTTAACTTTTCCAATAACGGGCTATTCGCCGATGACCGTGGAGGAGTGGATTAAAGTATTATCCATTGCGAAAGCGTATGGCATTAACCATTACCGCTTCCACACCTGTTGTCCACCAGAAGCGGGTTTTATGGCTGCGGATTTGCTCGGCGTTTATTTCGAGCCGGAGCTGCCGTATTGGGGAGCCTTCCAAGATCCAGAGGATGAGGAATACGATGAAGCAAGGGCAAAGTATTTGCGCGAGGAAGGCTTGCGAATTCTGGAAGCATATGGCAATCACCCATCATTTGCTTTGTTCACGCTCGGTAACGAATTGCATGGGAGCCGCAAAGCGATGCTGGCACTGCTGAAGGAGTACCGGGAACGAGACAGCAGACGCTTATATGCCGAAGGAGCGAACAACTATTTCTGGGCGCCTTCCTTTACGGAAGAGTCTGATTTCTGGGTGACGATGCGGACCGGACATGCCGGGTCCATCGTTAGAGCTTCGTTCTCGCATGCGGACTTGCCGCTTGGACATGTGCAGGCAAGCTATCCATCAACGCTCACGGACTACAGGCATAATCTGCCGGATATCCAAGCGCCTATCATCAGCCATGAGGTCGGTCAATATCAATCATTCCCTAACTTCGGCGAGATCGATAAATATGTCGGTGTTCTGCATGCGCGTAATTTTGAAATTTTCCGTGAAAGGCTTGAGCAGGCGGGGATGAGTGATCAAGCGGATGATTTCTTTCAAGCCTCCGGGCAGCTTGCCGTTATATGCTACCGCGAAGAAATTGAGGCCGCTTTGCGCACGCCGGGCTTCGGCGGGTTTCAATTGCTCGATCTGCAGGATTTCCCTGGTCAAGGGACGGCATTGGTGGGCGTATTGGATGCGTTCATGGAATCAAAAGGGTTTATCGAACCGGAGAAATGGCGTGAGTTTTGCTCGGACATCGTGCTGCTTGCCCGTTTTCCGCGATATACGTATACCGTGAATGAGACATTCGAAGCGCAATTGGAAATGGCGAATTACGGTGCTAACGAGCTCTCGGGCGTTCAGTTGGAGTGGTCGCTTACTCAGGGCGATCAGCTAATTGAGGCTGGCACGACAGACGCTGCAGATGCCCAGCAAGGTGCTTTGGCTTCCATAGGAACACTTCAAATCAAGTTGTCCCAAGTGAAGGCGCCAGCTAAGCTTACGCTGCAGCTTGCATGGAAGGAGGGCGGGATCATGAATCATTATGACATTTGGGTATACCCGGAAGCAGTCGATACGAATGCAAATGAAGGCATTCCTGTACGTCGGCGGCTCGACCAGGAGGTTCATGATTTGCTGGATCGCGGCGAACGGGTGCTGCTGATTGCCGAGCAGGACCAGCTATCTTCCCATATTGACGGGGCCTTCGCTTCGGATTTCTGGTGTTACCCGATGTTTAGATCCATTTGCGAAGGAAATAAAGCGGCACCTGCACCGGGAACGCTAGGCTTGCTATGTGATGAGCAGCATCCCGCATTCCAGGCATTCCCGACTGAGTTCCATAGCAATTGGCAATGGTGGCCGATTATGATGAACTCGCACTCGCTTGTATTGGATGATTTGCCAGCTGATTTCCGCCCAATCGTGCAGGTTATTGACAACTTCGAGCGTAATCATAAGCTCGGCTTGATCTTTGAAGCTAAAGTAGGCAGCGGAAGCCTGCTCGTATGCGCGAGCGATCTAATTGGCCAGCAGGATAAGCCGGAAGCTAGGCAACTGCTTCACAGTCTGCGCAGCTATGCTGCCTCAGAGGAGTTCAAGCCGGCAAGCGAGCTAAGTTTCGAGCAGCTTCGCAGCGTATTAGATCCGAATGCGGTGACCGAAAGACAGGCACATCGCGGCCAAGCGGTTATTAATCCTTCTTATCCGAACGAATAGTTTAGAATAGTAACAGCCTTGCTCTCAGGTGAGCAGGGCTGCTGCTGTTTGAACCCACTTTATACTATAGCTAATCTAAAGGGTCATCCTGATGGTATAACATTCGGGATGCTCCTTTTTGTGATGAGGAAAATTGTTTTTTTTAACATGGTAGACTGAACATTATTTTCCACTTAAGATAGAGTTATTCTTTTGAGGATACATGAACGGAGTAAGAGGCGGGCGGTGCAAGAATGAAAGGGAATTTGAAGCTGAGAAATTTGCAGGACTCTACTTTTTTGCGGAAATTGTCCATTAAGCATCGTTTGTTAATCGCTTTTCTGATCACCTCTCTATTGCCTGTCGTCTTTGTTGCTCTTTATTCAAATATTAGCTACGAGAAGTCCATTTCGGAGAAACTAAGCACGTCCACTCTGCAAGTGCTAGCCGGCTCTGCTATAAATGCTTCACGAGAGCTTGAGCAATACGAGACGCTAAGTGAATCAATTATTATCAACAGCCTCATTCAGAACGGGCTCCAGCATGTGAGCAGCATGACTGATTTCGAGAAATATGGTTTGCAGACGAATATTAAAGACGCACTGGGAGAGCAAGTGTTTCGGCTTAGCAATATTTCCAATGTAGTCATTCTCGCCAATGATGAACAAGCTTTTTTTGATTTGGGCTTCGAATGGTACCCTCATAATCAGCTGAACGACGCCCTTCAAGGAATAGCGGAGACGGCCGGCAACATTAAATGGACGCACCTGCAATCCAATCGAGGCTCGAACAAAATTGCGCTCAGCCGCATCATTTACTCGCAAGATAATCTTAACCAAAGCTTAGGCTACCTTATTATCGTAATCGACGAGAAGGTCTTCTCGCGCAACACCTTTGAGCATGTAGATCTGGGGAAAGGCGGAAGGCTTTATATTACGGATAATAGGGGCATAGTCGTGTCTTCGGTATCTCCGTCCATTCCCCAGGGGCAGTTGTACGAGCAACAGGAAGTGTTCAACACCTTAATGTCCAATGCTTCGGACCGCACCTTTTATGCGAATATCGATGGGAAAAGAGTGCTCGTAGGCAGTAGCTATATTCGGTCGGCAGATTGGTATATGATCGGACTCATTCCTCACTCGTATATTATTTCGGAGCTTGCTGTTATTAGAGAAAACATCATTTATATCTGCTTGCTCATTCTTCTATTGGCAGGATTGCTAGCCATGTGGATTTATCGCAGCATTAATAGGCCTATGCGTGACCTACTTCAATATGCAAAACAGATCAAGCTGGGAAAATTAGAAACGAGGCTTGGCGCCACCCACCCCGATGAAATGGGAAAGCTGTCCGAGACGATCGATCAGATGGTGGACCGGCTCAAAAGGCTGATCTACCAGGTGGAGGAAGAGCAGCAGGCGAAGAGGGATGCGGAGCTGAAGATGCTCCAAGCGCAGATCAACCCTCATTTTTTATTCAATACGTTAAACTCCTTGAAATGGAGCGCGATGATGAGCGGCAACGAAAACGTGGAGCAGGGAATCGCGTCATTGTCGGAATTGCTCCGCAATACGATTTTGGACACAGAGGAAATGATTACCTTAGAGAAGGAACTGGACAATGTATTGCATTACGCAGTCATCCAACGAATTAGGTACGGCGACTCGTTCAAGCTAGTATGCAGCATGAATGATGACCAGTTGTATCGCTGCCTTGTTCCGCGATTCATTTTGCAGCCTATTGTGGAAAATTCGATTCTCCATGCGGGAAGCGGGGAGGGGCGGAGAGTGCAGATCGCTGTGAATGGCTCGATTAGCGATGGCATGCTTTTGCTCAAAATTTCGGATGATGGAAAAGGCTTTGATATGGCAAAGGTGCAGCAGCGGAAGTATTCCCACGATAAGCTTTCGGGAATTGGGATGAGCAACGTGGATGAAAGGATACGCCTTCATGTCGGAAAGCAGTACGGGATCGAAACTTGGAGTGAGCCGGATATCGGGACGGAAACCTTAATCAGATTGCCAATGACGATGAAAGAAGGGTAAAGACATGTACAAAGTGATTATCGTAGATGATGAGATGATCGTTCGCCATGCAGTCAAAACCATCATCAAATGGGAGGATAGCCGGTTTGAGTATGCGGGATCCGCTGCGAGCGGCGTCTCGGCGCTTGAATTGGTGCGGAGAACGAATGCGGATATTGTGATCACAGATATCAAAATGGCGGAAATGGATGGCCTTAAGCTCATCAAATCCCTAATGGCGGGCGGATTTAAAGGCGAAGTCCTCGTGCTTAGCAATTATAACGATTTTGAACTTGTCCGAGAGGCGCTCAAATGCGGAGCCCACGATTATATGCTTAAGCTCACGTTGAAGACGGAAACGTTTATGCATACCCTCGAAGAAATCGCGGTTAAGCTGGATGGGAAGAAGATTCATGCTGCGGCCCCCATAGCTATTAATGACCATGCAAACGGAGAGATTGAACGGCTGTATGATTTGTTGAAAAATTATGAGCAAGGCGAAGCGGGCCATATCCATCTAACTGCTTTCAATCAAGAACAGCAGAGAGCGGCAGCTATGCTGGATGGATCATGCTGTTATACGTTCAATTTCTATTTGCAAGAGGGGGAGCTCCATCCTAATCAGACGATAGATTTCCATGAAACGCTAGAAAAGCTTGCCGAGGGGCTTTTTCCGAAGAAGCTATTTTTATTTGTGTTTTATACGCAGCCGAACCGTTACACTCTCATTACGGCGACACCTTTTGTGCAAAATATCGTTGACCCTGAAGAGATTGCCCAGCGTATGACTAAGCTTTCGGAAATGTATTATGGGCTGGCTGTTAATGTGATTTATGCTCAAGTCGCGGCATCCCTTGAAAGCCTTATAGAGCAAATGTACAGGAATAGGCAGGCAGAGGAGCTCAGGTTCTATGCTGCCTATAAAGAAGGCTACCATTCAAATACGAAGCTTGCCGTTGATACGGATGAAGGGTTTCGCGCAGCGGAAACGAAGCTGAAAGAGAGCCTGCGCGGCTTCGGCGGGAGCGCCATTGAGCTTTGGGTGGAAAGCGCTTTTGTCTTGATTGAATCTGCAGCGAAGCATGGCGTCCATTCAAAGTCGCTTAAGCGAATTTTAGGAGGCGGCATTTGGGGGTTGTCTAACTTGATCGCGCAGCAGAAGGAAACGCCGTGGAACGAGAAATGCTGGATAGAGAAAATCGAAGCGGCGGACTCGGATTCCAGCTTAAAGCTTCTCATTAAAGAAATGTCGGATGAGCTATTGGGCTCCATCGGGAAAGGCCCCCAAATCTCGGCGCTGCGCGAGGAAATTCGACAAGCCTTGGCGTATTTGGAACAACATTATGCCGACCGAGTGTCCATCTCGGATGTTGCCTCTTACGTAGCGCTGTCAGAGCCGTATCTTTGTCAAATCTTCAAAGCAGAGACAGGGAGCAGCATTCTTACGCGGTTAAATGAAATACGAATGAACAAAGCCTACGAGCTGTTATTATCCGGAAAGTACCTGGTAAAGCAGGTTGCAATTGAGGTAGGCATTCCAGATCCCTTTTATTTCAACCGTTTGTTTCGAAAGCGCTTTGGCAGCGCCCCCAAAAATGTCATTGGCGTTTCTCCAAGGTAAAAGAAATCATAAGATCGTACAGGTAAGGGATGAGATTAATAAGAATCGGATAGGCTCGTTCATTCAGTTCCGGAGCAGGCTTAAAATTCTCCATCATCATCCGCTCTTTTGTTCATTTGGTAATGCCCCCGGTGAACTTATAATAAAGCTCATCACAAACGAAAGGGGTCACTAAATCCATGAGAAAAAAGAATTGGTTTACGGCTGCATCAGCCGCTATTCTGTTGACCACGATGTTAGCTGGCTGTGGATCAAGCAACAACGCAAATAATGAGCCTTCGCCGACATCCCCGACTGCACCGGCAGCAACGGAGGCAGCCACCGCTGCTCCGTCGGAGAGCACTGCGCCAGAGAAGCAAACGTTTGATAACCCGGAGCTGGACGTTGCTGTTTTCCAAGGCGGCTATGGCAGGGAATTCTGGGACAGCGTCGCTGAGGAATTCATGAAGGATTACCCAGGAACGAAAATCAGCATTACGGCCAGCCCCAAAATCGCTGAGCTGGTTCGTCCGAAAATCGTTGCCGGCAACCCGCCGGATTTCATGTACATTGCCGGCAGTGACAATACGCCTCTTGTGAATGGCCTGATTAAAGACAAAGCACTGCTTGATCTGACGGCCGTATTTGATGAATTAACGCCGGAGGGTACTCCGCTAAAGGATAAAATTCTCGATGGCGTGCTGAATTCCCGGGCTACGGCACCATATGATGATGGCAAAGTTTATTTGGCGCCTTACAACTTTGGCGTTATGGGCTTGTGGTACAACAAAGCGTTATTCGATGCCAAAGGGATTACGCCGCCAAAAACATGGGATGATTTCTTTGCCGCAAATGCGGCAGCCAAAGAGAACGGACGCGCGCTCTTTACTTACCAAGGGATTTATCCTGGCTATTTGGAAGAAATGATCGTGCCTGCCATTTATGGGGCGGGAGGACAAGACGCATTGAAGCAATTTTTCGACTTCGATCCTGAGTTTTGGAAGAGCGATACGTTCAAGCAGGTGTGGGCCCTTGTTGAGAAGCTTGCGACAGAGGATAATGCCCTGATGAATGGAACGGTTGCGCTTAACCACACCCAATCGCAGACGGCGTTCCTTCAAGGGAAATCGATGTTTATTCCTAACGGCAGCTGGTTCGAGGATGAAATGAAGGATGCGCCTCGTGAGGATGGGTTTAAATTCGGTTATCTAGGCGTTCCATCGTTCGGAGCGGATGCTCCGGTATCAGCCCTGACCAGCGTAGAGACCGTCATGATTCCCGCCAAAGCCAAAAATCCTGAGCTTGCCAAAGCCTTCCTCAAGTATCTGTACACGGATAAGGTTATTAAGCTCAATGGCGAGAAGGCCAAAGCGGTGATGGCGGTTAAAGGCGCGCCGGATCTAGTGAAGGAGTACATTACGGAGACAACGTATAACGTGTATAAAGCGGCGGATGACGGCATGATCGCAGTAAACGGCAACTTTATGCCTGTAGCGAAAGGCAGCAAATACAACCCTAGTGATGAAGTGTATAAGCCATTCTCCTCGATTATGAGCAAGCAAATGACCTTGGAGCAGTACAGTGAAAAGCTTTATAAAGTATATTCGGAAATTAAGAAGGAATTGGATGCTGCTGGAGCACAGTAACCTGTTTTGGAATCATAGTCATAAAGGTGATTAAGAAGCAGTTGAAAAGCAGGATGAGCGGTGGGGTTTACCTCCATCTCATTCTGCTTTTTTTGTTGCGGGCTTTTTTTTTGCGAGGAACCTGAAAATCCTCTATGTAGATCGTCCATTTTGTTCATTTGGTGAATTCTAATGTGAATCTATAATAAGGAGCAACTGGCGGCGCAACGCACACACTTGAAGCGATTGGTTTTACTGTCTCATTCCATGATCGGCTTGCTCCAGAATGGAGAGGGGGTGATAGGCATCTACCCGGAACTGGCACCAAACCATAGGGTAAGAGAGGTGATATGTATTCAAGCTAACGGCAGGTTAAAGGAAAGCTAGCGATTTTCCAACTTAATGAGAAGTTCAAACAAGTTTGGAGGGAGCAATAACATGAAAAAGCATTTTTTAAGTGTATTAGCTTTGCTAGTTTTATGTTCCACTATATTTGTAATCGGGCCAGCGCCTGCAAGCGCGGCAAATACGACCTATTACGTTGATTCTGCTGCCGGAAACGATACGAACAGCGGGACCTCAACCAGTGCCGCATGGAAAACCTTAACGAAGGTGAATGCAACGACGTTCCAGCCAGGCGACCAAATTCTGTTCAAATCAGGCGGAGTATGGAACGGCCAGCTATGGCCGAAAGGCTCAGGAGATGCGAATGCCCCCATTAAAATTGATAAGTACGGAGGAACCGCTCGTCCCATTATTAATGGCGGAGGAACCCAGCGCGATTACCAAGCGACAGGCGCCGTTATGCTGCGGAACCAGCAGTACTGGGAGATCAGCAACCTCGAAGTGACGAATGACGATAACTTTAACGTAGATTTGGTTACGACTACGTATGCAAGCAGCAAGCCTTCCAACATTCGAGACGGCATTCTGATCGTGCTGGACACGAATCAAGTGGCAGCGGGCGGAGACACCATCATGGACCATATTTATATTCATGACAACTATGTGCATGACGTGGATAGCCCGAACGAATGGCCAAATTTATATGGAAACGCTTCCTTTAACGGCGGCATTATGTTTTATGTCATTGGAGCGTTAAAGGCCAATATGACCTTCAACGACGTCCGGATCGAGAACAATACGATTGAGAAGGTTGATTTGCTTGCGATTGCCAACTTCAATTACACGACAACCACGGCATTCCAAGATGAGATTGGGCCTAATAATTTGTGGCAAACGAATATTTATATCGGCCACAATTATATGCGCAACATTGGGCAAGGGGCTATCGATGTTTGTGATGCGAAGGATGCGATTGTAGAGTACAACGTTGTCGACGGCTGGTCGAAACGCTACAATGCTGAGAGCGCAGGCATCTATCCTTGGAAATCCCAAAACGTCACGTTCCAGAACAACGAGGTTTATGGCGGTCCCACGACAACAGGTGCCAATAATGGAGATGGAACGGCCTTCGATTTTGATTCCCCCAACAGCAATATCGTCTATCAATTCAACTATACCCACAACAATCCAATGGGGTGGATGTCCTACCTCGGCAGAAGCAGCAACAATATTGCCAGATATAACATCAGTGACGATAATGCCGCATACCTGATTAAGTTCGGCTGGTTCGATGTCGACACTTCGGCCACCTATTTCCTGAACAATGTATTTATTTATAACGGCGGCGTAACGAAATTCACGAATTCCAACGCTAACCTTGCCTCTACTTATTTTAAAAGTGTGCCTTACTATTTTTACAATAACGTCTTCTATGACAAAAATACGCCTTCCTCCAGCTTCTGGCCGAGCAGCTCGGGCAGCTACGGTACGGCGGTATTCAGAAACAATGCATTCTATGTCACCACAGGCAGCCATGCCGCTGGAGAACCGAATGATCCGGCGAAGGTCATCGCGCCACCGCAAATGGTGAACCCGGGACAAACGCCGACGCTAGGGGCTAATGGCTTTAAAAGCGGCGCTACCGTTTGGGATGGCTACAAGCTGCAAGCCACTTCCCCATTAATAAATGCAGGATACAATGTGCCGCAGCTGGGGACCAAGGATTTTTATGGCAACTCCTTATTTAACGGCGCTGCTCCGGATATCGGCGCATTCGAATCCGCGGTAATCGGCGGAGGAAGCGGCGGGCCGACATCGGTGACTGTAGGCGGAACGGTTACGGCTAGCTCGACAAGCAGCCCTGCGGGAGAAGAGAAGGAGAAAGCGTTCGATGCCAACACCTCTACGAAATGGTTAATTACAACGGGAAACGGCTGGATTCAGTATCAATTTGTAACCGGCGTTACGCATAAAGTAACCTCGTATGCGATTACGTCGGCCAACGATGTGCCGGCCAGAGACCCTAAAAATTGGACGCTTCAAGGCTCCAACAATGGCACGAGCTGGACGACGCTTGATACGCGAACGAATGAAGCATTTGCCAGCCGATTCTTAACCCAAACGTATACCTTCACGAACACGACTGCTTACGCGTATTACCGATTGAACGTGACCGCCAATAGCGGCGGTGCAGCACAGCTGCAGCTTGCTGAAATCGCTTTGTTTACGTAATGAGCAAGGAAACGCCGCCGCCTGGCTTCAGACGGCGGCTTCTGCCGTTCACGCTTGGCGCTTCATCGATAGAACCTGTACGATTTTATGATTCGGCAGGCGGAGATGCCAGGAATGTCATGGTTTTCTCCATAAACATCTTCGCTTTTGTTCATTTGGCAATGCCCTCCGCGAATATATAATTAGCTCATCACAGACATCCGTGCTGCATGAAGCCGGCAAGAATCCGTGCAGCATGTGCGGCAGAGGGAAGGAACGATGACGATGGCCATGACCATGAGAACAAAAAGATCGCTTTTTATCATTGCCTGTTTATTACCGGGCCTGGCGTTATTCTGCTTATTTAAAGTGTATCCCACGTTTCAGATTTTTCAGAAGTCGCTGTACCTTTGGACGGGACTAAGCGATAAGCCCAAATTTATCGGTTTCAAAAATTTTGTTGACCTTTTCCAGGATGAGACCTTTCTTCTGTCCATGCGCAATACGGGCTTTCTTATGCTGGTCGTGCCAGTCGTGACGATTATTGTTGCTTTGATTAATGCATCCGTCCTAACGCAATCGAAATTAAAGGAACGCGGATTTTATCGTACCGTTTTCTTTTTTCCTAGCATTTTGTCGTTCGTTGTCATTGCGATTTTATGGTCCTTCATCTATCACCCGACGATGGGATTTGTGAACTCTGGCTTAGACATCCTTGGGCTTGGCGAATGGGCAAAGCCTTGGCTTGGAGACCAGCGAACGGTTCTCTGGGCACTGGCTATCACCCTCATATGGCAGGCTGCCGGATATTATATGGTGATGTATATGGCAGGCATCGACAGCATTTCACCCGAGCTTTATGAAGCAGCTAATTTGGATGGAGCCACCCGGATACAGCAATTTTTCAACATTACGATTCCGCTGCTCTGGGAAATCATTCGCGTTACGATTATTTTCAGCATTAACGGCGTCCTAAGCATTAGCTTTATCATCGTCTCGATCATGACGGGGGGCGGTCCAGACCGGCACTCAGAGGTCGTTATGACCTACTTGTATTCCCAAGCGTTCACCAACTCGAATTTCGGTTATGCCATGGCTATAGGCGTTGTTGTGTTCATTATTTCGATGCTGCTTGCCTTTATAAGCAATAAGCTTACGGAAAAGGGGGCGCATTAAGATGTCCACTCGAGCATCCCTCATGGGAAGAACCGCGCTTCGCCTCTTCCTTCTCGTACAGGCCGTTTTGGTCGTATATCCGCTCTTATGGAATGTACTGGCCTCCTTTAAGACCAATGCAGAGGTCATGGAAAGCCCGTGGAAGCTGCCAACGAGCATCCATTGGAACAATTACGTTCAGGCATTCTCAACGGCAAGAATCGGAGACTATATGGTCAATTCGGTCATCATCGTTTTGTTATCGATGGCAGTTCTCCTGTTTGCGGCGGTTCCCTCTGCCTATGTATTGGGGCGGATGAAGTTCCGCGGCCGCGGATTTATATCGCAATTTTATATGGCGGGACTCTTTATCGGGGGCGTCTATATTATTGTTCCGCTGTTTATTTTCATGAATGATTTGCATATGCTCGATAATCGCTTTTGGTTAAGCGCGGTCTATGCAACAGGCAGCCTGCCTTTTTCGGTCTATTTGCTTACCGGATTCATGAAGTCGATTCCGCTCGATTACGAGGAAGCTGCCATGATAGATGGCTGCGGCTATTTCGGCATATTGCTGCGCATTATTGTGCCTATGGCACGGCCAGGCATTATTACGCTTATCGTATTTAGCTTCTTTGATTTTTGGAATGAATACGTTCTAGCGATGACCTTTATTACAAGCGACAGCAAGAAGACAATTCCGGTGGGCTTGTCTAACCTCATGCAAATCCAGCAATTCGCTACCGATTGGGGCTCTTTATTTGCCGGATTAGTCATTGTGCTTGCGCCAACCATCCTCGTATATGCTTTGCTGCAGAAAAAACTGACCGAAGGCATGTCGCTGGGCGGAGTAAAGGGATAGTTCGGTATGGCTTAATTTCACAATCAGGAAGGGTGGATATCGTTTGGCGACTTTTAAAGTGCAAGGGGATCAATTCATGTACGAAGGCGCGCCTGTGCGCCTGCTCTCGGGAGCGATCCATTATTTCCGGGTCGTTCCAGAATATTGGACGGATAGGCTGCTAAAGCTGAAGGCTTGCGGATTGAATGCCGTTGAGACCTATGTGCCTTGGAACATCCATGAGCCTCGCAAAGGGGAGTTTCACTTTGCAGGCCAGAATGATCTGGAAAGCTTTGTTAGGCTAGCGGGCGAATTAGGATTGCACGTCATTGTCAGGCCTAGCCCTTATATTTGCGCGGAATGGGAATTTGGCGGATTGCCGGCATGGCTGCTTGAGGATGCCAATCTGCGATTGCGATGTTATGATGAGAGTTATTTGAAGCATGTAGATGAATATTTTGACGAGCTGCTTCCGCGTTTGAAGCCGCTGCTATGTACGAATGGAGGCCCGGTTATTGCCCTTCAGATCGAGAATGAATATGGGAGCTATGGGAATGACAAGCGGTATCTTTCCTATATTCGCGACGCAATGGTGGGCAAGGGAATGGATGTTTTGCTCTTCACCTCGGATGGGCCGGAAGACCATATGCTGCAAGGCGGTATGATTGACGGCGTGCTCGCCACGGTTAACTTTGGCTCAAAGCCGACAGAGGCCTTTCATAAGCTTCGCGAATATCAGGCGGATGGACCGCTTATGTGTATGGAGTTCTGGAATGGCTGGTTTGACCATTGGATGGAAAGCCATCAAACTAGGCCGCCCTCGGAGGTAGCAGAGGCTTTGGATGAAATGCTGGGCGCAGGCGCCTCGGTCAATTTCTATATGTTTCATGGGGGAACGAACTTTGGTTTCTATAACGGTGCCAACCATGTTCATCAATATGAGCCTACGACAAACAGTTACGATTATGACACGCTCCTTAATGAGTCGGGAGAGCCCACGCCTAAGTTTTATGCAGTGCGGGAAGTGCTTGAGAAGCATGTCCAGCTGCCAGCTTTGCAATTGCCAGAGCCCATAGCCAAACGAGCCTATGGAAGAGTAGTGATGAAGCTGC
The DNA here is from genome assembly GCF_006345825.1 of Paenibacillus paridis. GTDB lineage: Bacteria > Bacillota > Bacilli > Paenibacillales > Paenibacillaceae > Pristimantibacillus > Pristimantibacillus paridis. The sequence goes on along the minus strand of NZ_VCIX01000082.1, from coordinate 252,634 downwards.
AAGCAAGCTTATTCGAGCAGCTAGATGCCCTCTCGGAGCCAGTCTTGCGGGCTTGCCCGGAGCCAATGGAGAAGCTGGGCCAATCGCAGGGGTATATTCTTTATTCCACATTTGTCAGAGGCCCGAGATCCGAGGCACAGCTGACGCTTCAAGAAGTAAGAGACAGGGCTTTGGTTTTTGTCGACGGTGAGCATAGGGGCGTCATTGAACGTTGGTCGCCTCGTACCTTGCCAATAACCGTACCGGAACAAGGTGTTCGTTTGGACATTTTGGTCGAAAATATGGGCCGTATTAATTATGGGCCATATCTCCGTGATCCCAAAGGAATTACGGAGGGGGTAAGGCTGGATAACCAATTTTTATACGGCTGGACCATGTATCCGCTGCCATTAAGCAGCTTAATCGAGCTGGTGTTTACGGAAGTACAAGGGGAAGAGAAGCCGTCGAATTCCCACCCTGTTTTTTACAAAGGGATGCTTGAGATAGATCAGCCCGCGGATACCTTCATCACCCTTGAAGGCTGGACCAAGGGGAATGTCTTCATTAATGGCGTTCATTTGGGCAGGTATTGGGAAGTAGGACCAACCAAAACATTGTATATTCCCGCGCCTTTGTTGCGAGCTGGAGTAAATGAGTTCATCGTATTCGAGCTTCACGGCACTGCCGAAGCCGTCGTAACGTTAACCGATCAAGCAGATTTAGGCGCATAAATAGTTAAGGAGGTTAGAGAATGAGTGTTTCGGTTATTGAAGCGGCGCTTGTCGCTCCATCATCCCGGCAGCTGGCTTGGCAAGAAATCGAGTTTTACGGATTCATCCACTTTACGGTTAATACGTTTACGGATAGGGAATGGGGGACGGGTGAGGAGTCGCCCCTGCTCTTTCATCCGACGGAGCTGGACGCAGCGCAGTGGGTAGCCGCATGCAAAAGCGCAGGGATGAAAGCCGTTATTCTGACTTGCAAGCATCATGACGGCTTCTGTTTATGGCCAAGCGAATGGACGGATCATTCGGTAAAGAGCAGCCCTTGGAGAAGCGGCGAAGGTGATTTAGTAAGGGAAGTATCCGACGCTTGCCATGAGGCCGGACTGAAATTCGGCATTTACGTATCCCCATGGGATCGTCATGAACGATGCTATGGCGATTCCGAACGATACAACACCTTCTTTCTGAATCAATTGCATGAGCTGTTAACAGGATACGGAGAGCTGTTTTGCGTATGGTTCGATGGCGCATGCGGCGAAGGACCGAACGGCAAGCGGCAAGTCTATGACTGGGATGCCTATTACAGCTTGATTCGCAAGCATCAGCCTCACGCGGTTATTTCGGTTTGCGGTCCTGATGTAAGGTGGTGCGGCAATGAAGCCGGTCATACAAGGAAAGTGGAATGGAGTGTCGTACCCGCAACTCTGCAGGATAACGAGAAGATACAAGCTAATTCGCAGCAGTTAGAAGGCGACGAGTTCTCAAAGCGCATCGGGTCGGATGAAGAGGATTTGGGAAGCCGTCAAGTGCTGGCTAAAGCAGAACGCGTCGTTTGGTATCCGGCAGAGGTGAATACTTCCATACGCCCTGGTTGGTTTTATCATGAAAATGAAGATGCCTCGGTTAAATCAACGGAGGAGCTTGTCGATCTCTATGAGCGAACGGTAGGCGGCAACTCTACCTTTCTGCTAAATCTTCCACCTGACAGGCGAGGTCTTATTCACGAGAATGATGAGCAGCGAATGCGAGAGCTTGGAGAACGGTTAGGAAGAATGTATCGCACAAATACAGCTGCCGGTTCACGGGTGGTTGCCTCTGTTTGCAAGAGTGATGAGCATGAGGGTGCCCGAATAACGGATGGTCTCAAAGAGACGTATTGGCGCCCCTCTGCCGGCATTGAACAAGCTTGGCTAGAGGTAGAGCTGGGCGGCAAGCAAATGATAGACCGCATTGTGCTCAAAGAATATTTGCCGGAAGGCCAGCGCATTGAGAAGTTTCATTTAGAGTGGTTTGACGGAGAAAAGTGGCAAACCTTCTACGAAGGAAATGTGATTGGATACAAGAAGATTTGCCGCTTCGAGCCGATTGAAACCGAACGTCTCCGCATTCAAATTACCGAGTCTAGATGGTATCCGACAGTAAGCGAATGTAGCGTCTACTGGACGCAGATGGAGGAGAAACATGAACCGGACCGTGGCTAACCAATCGATGGGTACCGGTGTCAAGCATCGGCGTGCATTAATCGTTGCGGCTGTTGGAATAGTAGCGGTTGCTGCCCTATTGGCGGCAGCCTTTTTGCCGTCTCATTCTAAGGGGAACGCAGTCATCATGGAGGTCGGCGGGTTACCCGTCACGCACAACGAATTTCTGCTTTATATGAGCAAGGAAAAAGGCGAGGTCACCAACTATTTTAATGTCACTTATGGGGCAGAGGACAGCAAACACTATTGGACGGAAACATTTGGCGATGAGCGTCCGATTGATAGGCTGAAGGAACAAGCGATGGATGAGGCTGTAAAAGGAAAAACCTTGCAGCTGCTAGCTATGGAGAAAGGGCTCATTGAAGACAGTTCTTTTCAGAGCTTTGTGATGAATTGGGAGCAAAATAATGAAGGCAGAGCCAAAAGCTTGGAAAAGGGAGAAGCTATTTTTGGGCTAGGAGAGTATGAGCTTAGCCAATACTATTTCTACTCCTTAAGCAATGTAAGGCTTGATCTCGAGAAAAAGCTTGGAGAGGGTGAATTGAAGGTTTCAGAACAAGAGGTTAGCGAGAGCTACCGCACGCATGAAGCAGAGTTTGAGAATCAAACGCAAATCACCTTCGATGAATTTTCTATCCCGTATAGTGATGGAGATAGAGCAGAAGTTCTCGAAAGCATAAATCTAGCCTTAAAGAGCCTCGATTCGGGAGCCGAATTCTCGGAGGTAGCAAAGGAATACAGCAAGGATGGCATCCGCAAGAGCTCCATCATTCTGAATGATCAACAATCGCCGCTAAAAGCAGACTTCATGCTGCAGCAAGCGGCTAAACCATTAAAGGTTGGCGAGCATTCTTCCGTTATCGATACGAGCACCAGCTTTACGATTATTCGGCTGATTGAGAAAAAGGAAGGCTATGCTGTGCCGCTTGCAAGCGTGGAGTCGCAGCTTCAAAGCGAGGTGCTTGCGAATAAGTTTAATCGCTATTTGGAGGAGAAGGCCAAAGACGTTACGGTCAAAGTCAATCCAAGCGCGTATGGCCGCTTGAAGGCAACAGGAGGATAGCTGGACTAAGGGTACGATTTTTCCCTTGAGAAATAATTGTAAAAGAGGTTCTTTCAGACGTGCTATATTTTTAAAAAATAGCGGCAGCCATGGATTAATGCATTTGCATCCATGGCTGTTTTTGTTCAGAAACCATATACCGCATTTCCCCGATCATGCAATAATTCGCGTGCTTAAACAAGGTTTATTCCTCGTTTTTGCGACCTTCAGCCTTTAATCGTAGGAAAAGACTTAAATTGAAGTGTACACCCCTGGAGTGCGGCAGTTAAACTGGGGTTGCCGGAATGGACGGAGTAGGGTTGGCGCTAGCGATCAGGCCTGCCCTATTCTTCCGGAAGAATGACTAAACTAAAGGGGAACACAGGATGACCAAATTGAAAGTTGGAATCATCGGAGTTGGGGAAGTTGCCCAGCTTATTCATTTGCCGATTCTGGAATCGTTGCCAGAGCTTTACGAGCTCGCTGCATTCTGTGATATTTCGCAGCAGTTGCTCGCCAAGATGGGAGAGAAGTATCGGGTTACGAATTTGTATACGAGCGCCGAAGAGATGCTGAAATGGGCAGAGCTCGATGCCGTCCTAGTATTGAATAATATGGAATACCATACCGAATGCGTCGTTGCGGCGCTGCGAAGAAACATTCATGTGTTCGTCGAAAAGCCGATGTGCATGACTGAAGCCGAAGTTCACGAAATCATTCGGGAGCGGGATGCCTCGGACGCTCAGGTCATGGTCGGCTATATGAGAAGGTTTGCGCCGGCTTACCTGCGGGCCTTGGAAGAAGTCCGGGGGCTGGGGCCGATCAATTACGCACGGGTGCGCGGCATCATCGGGCCTAACGCTTTCTTCACGGGACAGTCGGGGATCCATGCTTACCGCTTCGACGATATTCCTGCCGAGGCAGCACAGGATCGCAAGGAAAGGCATGTCCGGCTTATGAAGGAAGCCGTCGGTGAGGCTTCCGCAGAGGAGTATGCCTCGTACGCTCTCTTGCTGGGCTTGAACAGCCATGATATATCCGCCATGCGCGAGATGCTCGGCGTCCCCCGCAGCGTGAAGGCGGCTGCAGCGACGCAGGGCGGCCGATTCAAAACCGCGATTCTCGAGTTCGACGGATATAACGTGCTGTTCGAGACAGGCATGGATCGACAAGGGAGGTTCGATGCCCACATTGAGGTATTTGGGGAAAGCAAATCGGTGCTTGTACAATACGATACCCCGTATCTGCGGCAATTGCCGACGACGCTTCACATTCGCGAGACGATTGGAGAGGCATTGGAGGAAACGGTAATCCGTCCGACCTACAAGGACGCTTATACGTGCGAGTTGGAGTACTTCTATCAGGTAGCCGCCAACGGATTGCCCCCCAAGACGACGCCGGAAGATTATGGTCAGGATCTCAAAATATTCGAAATGATGATTAAAGCCATGAAATAGGGAAATGACCGAGTGGACTCGAAAGGTCGCTTGGGGGCGTGGCTCCTTGCCGTTCGAGCGGGAGGGCGCGGCGCAACTGCTGGAACGAGAGTCCGATATTAGCGGCGAGTTGGAAACCGCCTGGTAAATATAATCGAAGGAGGCTGCAAATTGAAGCACAAATTTGCTGTTCAGCTGTACACGCTGCGCAAGGAATGCGAGCAGGATTTTCCCGCGACACTAAGAAAGCTCGGCCGCATGGGCTGGGCCGGAGTCGAAACGGCAGGTTTGCACGGCTTTGCGGCAGAAACGATTGCCGAAGTGTTGAGGGAAGCTGGATTGAAGGTGGCGGGCATGCATATTTCCGTCGAGCGTCTCCGCTCTGATGCGGAGAATGTCAAAGCCGAGGCGACGCTGCTGGGGACGAAACGTCTGATCTGTCCATCCGTACCCCACGAGTGGCGTAATGAGCAGGGGTATATCAAGTTGCGGGCTGAGCTGAACGCGGCGGCTTCGGAGCTGCGGGCTGATGGCTTCACGGTCGGATTCCATAACCATGCCTTCGAGTTCGAGACTACCGTCGGCGGAATGGACGCACTGTCCTACTTGATCGAGCCGACCGCTGATAATGCCGTGCTGGCGGAAATTGATGTATACTGGATAAAAAAAGCGGGATACGATCCGGCGGCGTTTATCGTGCCGTACAGCGGCCGTATGCCGACGGTTCATCTGAAGGATATGTCCGGCGATGGGCGCGGCGTCTATGCCGAAATCGGGACGGGCATTATCGACTTCGCGCCGCTTCTCCTGTGGGGCGAGAATAACGGCGTCGAATGGTATGTCGTCGAACAGGATATGTGCGAGGGCGACCCATTGGACAGCGTAGGGCACAGCCTGGAGCACCTGTACGAGCTGGTGGACCGGTTGGAGCACGGGGCGTAAAAAATCCGCGAAGGACTGGCGCATGCCAGTCTTTTCGCCATTGTTGGGTCATGACGGCAACCGGGGGGAGATATCCGCATGAAGCGATTTGGAATCAAGGTTTATTTTACGAAGATGGTGCTATGGATAAGCGTGGCGATTCTGCTCCTGATCGTTGCGCTGTCGACGGTCGTCTACATCAACGCCCAGAAGCTGCTGGTGAAGAACGAGTACGCCTCCAATCAGAAGATTCTTTATCAGGTCAAATATAATATGGCGTTTATGGACGAGACGATTGCCAACCTGTGCAAATCGCTTTATCTGAACAGCGATGTGAGCGCGGTCATGTACGCGAAGCTGGAAAATATGGTCGACGTGGCCAACCGCTTGAATAAAGTTACCAGCTCGATCACTTCGACCAATCCGTATATTCATTCCATTACGATCTATAACCGGAATCTGGACCAGACCTACAATGCGGGCAGCCCCGTGTTTTTTCATGACGAATTGCTCGACGCGCTGTACGGCAAGGATCAGCTGCCTCCAAAGATGAAGCCGATCTTCCGCAACATCAGGAAGCTCGTGAACAGCGAGACGAGGCCTGAGCATGTATTCTCCTATTTAATGTATGAAACTTCACCCGACGATCTGAAGCCGGACGGGGTCGTTATTGTCAACGTCAGGTCGGAATGGCTGCTGAATAACATCGCCCAAATCAATATGATCGACAAGCGCAAGGGCGACGGCATCTTCATCCTGGACCAATTCGGAGAGTATCTGAACGACGGCACGGGTGATTATGAAATTATGGAATGGGCAAAAGCCCAATTGTCGGCTTACAGAAGCGCCCATCCGGACACCGATCCGGACGGCTTTTTCGAGGGCGAGCGCGGCGGCGCGCCTTACCTCATCACGTATTCGAATGTCGGGAGCGCCGGAATGACGCTGTTAAAGATACAGCCCGTACCCGAAGTGTATCAATATATCGTCAAACTGCGGACCAGCATTATTTTCATTACGTTGATTGCCTTGCTTCTGGCACTTGTCGTATCTATTCTAATCTCCCGCAAAATTTATCGGCCGTTCGGCAATCTCGTGAATTCAATCCGCATGGATCGGCCGCGCCGCTCGGGCGATGACGAGGTCATCGACGAAATCTCCTATTTGAACAGCGTCTACCGGCAGTCGATGGAGGAGCTCGATCTCTTCTACAAGGAGAAGGACGAATACAAGGATGTAATGCGGCATTATTGGCTAAGCCGGCTGCTGGACGAACGATTCAATATAACGCGCACAGAGCTAGCGGCTTTGTTCAAGGAAATGAGGATTTCATTGCCTGTGGAAGGTTCTTACGCGGTATGCTTATTGAAAATCGACAGCTACAAGGAATTCCAGCAAGCCTACAGCGCCAAGGATAAGGCTACCTTTCGGTTTGCGCTGATTAATATAGCCTCTGAACTCGTCGCCCGGAAATATCCGAACGAAGGAATTGATATGAAGGAGGACCACGTGCTGCTGATCGTCGGTCTTCCGGAGCGGGACGCGTCCGGACCGGTTGAACTGGTGACGCTACTAACCGAGGCGCAGGATGTATTCAGCCGTTACTTCAAGGTAACGTTCACGACTTCGCTCAGCGACCCGGCAGATTCGCTGAGCGGCTTGCATGCGCTGTATAATCAAGCGCAGGACCAGGCGATGTACCGGCTTCAGCTCGGACACGGCTCCATCATTACGAACGCACGCATTCGCAAGAACGCAGAGAATAAAAGAGCCGGCTATTCAAAGGAATTGGAAGACTGGCTCGCGGAGACGATCAAGTCGGGCAACGTTGCCGCTATGAAGGAGGTTCTGGCGAATTTATTCGGAGAGATGGAGAAGCTGAACTATCACAATGCTCTTGTCTCGATCATTCGGCTGGTCGACGCGGCGATCAAAGCGCTGGAGGAAGCGAAGGCGCCCGCCGCACCTGCGCTGCAGATCGCCTCGATTGGCCGCCACATTTTGGAGAAGGAGACGATGGCCGAAATCCATCGGATCGTCCGGGAGGGACTGCAGGATTCCATCAACAAGGAAACGGTCGGCAATGCGGAATCGCTGAACTATTTTCTCGTCGACGCGGTCACGGAATATGTTCATAAGAACTATCGAGATTCCTCCCTGAGCTTACCCGCGATCGCTTCCATTATGAAGATTTCCTCCCGCAGCCTGAGCAAAATGTACAAGGAAGCGACGCAGCTGTCGATTCCGGATCTCATTAACGGCGTGAGGCTGACTAAAGCGGCGGAGCTCCTGATCCAGGAGGATTTGAGCGTCTACGAGGTCGTGCAGCGTGTGGGTTTTACGAACGAAACGTATTTTTTCAGCCTGTTCAAGAAGAAATACAAGGTGACGCCGAAGGAATACGCCTTGCAAAGGAACGTCAATAAATTCATATAGTTCGGCTTCGAGAAGATCGAACCGGAGTTTCGGCGCTGCTGCGCTGAGCTCCGGTTTTTTGCTGCTGTAACGGCCTTATAAATGGTGCAAATGCTGCAATTGAAGCTCCAGCGACGCTTTTTTGCAGGATATTACCGGATTTAAAATATACAATTCTACTTTCCTGGCCTACAGTGAGGTTATCGCTTGTCAGACGCAACACGGAAAAGGAAGTGAGGAATGAATGCTTAAAAGTATCCGGAAAAATGCCGGCTTGTCCATGTTGGCACTGCCGGGCTTCTTGCTCATCATTGTTTTTAATTATGTGCCGCTTTACGGGTTGCTGCTGCCCTTCAAATCCTACCGCTATAATCTTGGCATCTGGAACAGCCCCTCAGTCGGATTCGAAAACTTCGGTTTCCTGTTCAGCGGCGATGTCCTTTACCGCGTATTGAGGAACACGCTGCTCTACAATCTGACCTTCATTGTACTTGGCACGACGCTCTCAGTAATCGTTGCGCTGCTGCTGTACGAATTGAGCCGTCGCTTCGTGAAGGCCTATCAAACGATCCTGTTCATTCCCTACTTTATCTCCTGGGTCGTGGCAGGTTTTGCGTTCCGCTCGCTGTTCGATATGGAATATGGCGTCATCAATCGCTTGCTGGTCTCCATGGGCGAGGAGCCGATCCTATGGTATAGCGATCCGAAATATTGGCCTTATATTATTGTGGTCGCAGCCGTGTGGAAGGGGCTCGGATACAGCTCCGTCATCTATTATGCGGCGTTGATGGGCATCGATTCGGAATATTACGATGCGGCCAAGATCGATGGAGCCAGCAAGCTTAGGCAGGCCTTCTCCATCTCGGTGCCGATCATTAAGCCAATGATCGTCATGCTGGTCATTTTGCAGATCGGCAGCATCTGTTACAGCGATTTTGGTCTGTTCTACAATGTGACGCTGAATTCTTCCTTGCTCTACAGCACCACGGATGTCATCGACACGTTCGTCTATCGGTCCCTGGTCGACCTAGGCGATATCGGGATGGCTTCGGCAGCCGGCTTCTTCCAATCCATCGTCGGCTTCTGCCTGGTGCTTGCTACCAATACCATTGTCAAAAAGATCAATCCAGAAAACTCTCTTTTCTAAGGGGACTGAAAGAACGATGAAAACACATTCGACGACGCTCACTGAACGAAGGGTAACTACCGGTAAGCTGTTCATTCATCTGATTTTTATTGTCTTGTGCGCCGCTTGCATCTTCCCGTTCCTGGTCATTATCGGGACCTCGGTACAGAGTGAGAGCGACATTGTGAAGTTCGGCTACTCTATCATTCCGAAGAACTTCACGCTTGATGCCTATCGCGTCATTCTACACGATCCTGCGATGCTGTTACGCTCGTATTTCGTTACGATTCTGACAACGGTTATCGGCTCGCTCGTCGGGATGTGGGTGACAACCACCTATGCATATGCGATCTCACGCAAGGATTACCGACTGCGGTCGTTTCTCGCTTTCTTCATTTTCTTCACGATGCTCTTTCACGGCGGCATGGTGCCCTCCTACATTCTGATGGTCAAGTGGCTGGGTCTGAAAAATAATTTGCTTGCGCTCATTCTGCCTTACTTAATTAGCGGATGGTTCGTGATGCTGATGAAGGGGTTCTTGCAAACGATTCCAGAGGCGCTCATCGAGTCGGCCAAAATCGACGGGGCAAGCGAGCTGCGAATTTTTGCGCAGATCGTCCTCCCGATCTCCAAGCCAGCACTCGCGACTTTGGGGCTGTTCTTCGCCTTGCAATATTGGAACGACTGGTGGCTGACCCTGCTCTACGTCGAACAAGACCATCTGATTAAGCTGCAGTACTTGCTCATCCGCGTCCTGAAAAACATGGAGTATTTGAATTCGGCGGAAGCCATTGAATATGGACTGGTAAAGCCAGGTATGATGGTCCCTTCCTTGAGCGCCAGAATGGCGATGTGCATTTTGGCCGCGGGGCCGATGCTGCTCGTATTCCCATTGTTCCAGAAATATTTTGTGCAAGGCTTGACGGTCGGGTCGGTTAAAGGGTGATAATTACAACCATAAGGCTTGTCCGCTTGCGGTTGTTAATTATAGATTAAGCACTAAACTAAGGGAGGCATTCCAGGTGAGTCTAAGAAAGAAAAAGGGATCGAAATGGCTTGTAACGGGAACGTCCGCAATTATGGCCGCAATGTTGATCGTCGTCGGCTGCAGTTCGAAGGAAGAGGGGGGCTCCAGCCCAAGCGGCAGTCCCGCGCCAACGGAGCCGGCTACGCAAGCCGCCTCGCCGTCCGCATCACCCGAGGGAGAGGCCGGCAAAGGGACCGAAGAGTTTGTGAAGCTTAGTTGGTACATGCCAAAGCCGATCGACAACATGAAGGATCAGGAAGCGGTCGAAACGGAAGCGAACAAAATCATTAAGGAACAGCTAAACGCTAGTCTGCATCTCAATCTCATTGACAACGCCGGCTGGGAAGACAAGATGAAGCTCATCTCGGCTGCTGGCGAGCCTTATGACCTTGTATTTACCACCTTTGCGTCCAACCGGATCAACGACAACGTGCAGAAGGGCGCCTTCATGCCGCTTGATGATCTGCTGCAGAAGTACGGGCAGAACATTTTGGCGAAGGTCGACCCACGCGCCTGGAAAGCGGTTACCTACAAAGGGAAAATCATGGCTATTCCCGCTCAGACGCCGTATTCACCTGCTGGTGCGCACGTCTTCAAGAAAGATATCGTCGAGAAGTACGGCTTCGACTATAAGAGCGTCAAGAGCATTCAGGATCTGGAGCCGTTCCTGGCCGAGATCAAGAAGAACGAGCCGGACATGATTCCGCTATTGGCTACGGCCAACGGAACGGCTTCCGGCATTACCCTGTACGACTACACAACGATTACGCCAGGCATTTCGTACAGCGAGCTGGACGGAAGCATCGTTAAAATTCTCGATGTTCCTCAGAACAAGGAAAACTACAGAACAATCAACGATTTCTACAAGAAAGGCTACATCGCCAAGGATGCCGCCATAAAGACAGATTATCTGGCTGAAGCCAAATCGGGTAAATATGCCGTTATGCGGGATTCGGGCGGCTACACCGAGGACGGGTCGAAATCGACGGCTACGTACGGCTTCCCAACGGTGGAGACGATGTCCGGTTACCCGACGATCTCGACGAACTCGATGACGTCCGCCGCTTCGGCTATCAGCGCCACCTCCAAAAATCCGGAAAGGGCAATGATGCTGCTCAATTTGATCTGGGGCGACAAGTACCTGCTTAATACGCTGGCTTACGGGGTTGAAGGCAAGAACTACACCGTCAAGACTGGCAACGTGAAGGAAGACAATCCGACGATCGAGGCGACAAGCGGATCGGAACAAACATGGGCGATTTGGCACAACTGGCTTGGGCCACTGTGGGATCAATGGGATTCGAACTGGAACTCCACGGCCGCACTGGAAGCGATGAAGGCCAACAACGATAACGGGAAACCGTCAGGCATTCTCGGGTTCATCTTCAACTCCGAGCCGGTGAAGAATGAAATCGCACAGGTCAGTGCCCTCCAGAAGGAATCGACCCCGATTCTGACAACCGGCTCAATGCCGGACTTCGAGAAGTATTACACGGAGCTGCAGCAGCGGATGAACGCTGCCGGCATGGATAAAATTTTGGCCGAAGCCCAAAAGCAGTTCGATGCTTGGAAAGCGGAAAACAGCTAATACGACGATAAACAGGAAACGGCGGCTTTGCTACAAGGTAGTAGGCCGCCGTTTGTTTAGACCAATTCATAAATCATTATCCAAAGAAAGGGGAATTCATAATGATGTTTAAGGGTATAAGGGGATGGACTGCGTTAAGCTTGTTGACAATTGTATGCGCTTTCCTGGTGTTGGCCCGGCCCCATGCGGTTGCTGCGGATAGTCCACCGGAGGGAGCCGCATATTTGGTAGATGAGGACTTCTCGTTCCTCTCTAATCTGGTGCCCGGCGAGAGCCAGCCTTCCGGCTGGGACATTCGCGCTGCGGGGGGCGCGCTCGTCAGCACATACGCCACAACGCTCAAGGTCAGCGATACGAGCTCCGTTCTTCCAGTATCCATGAGCCGAAAGTTTCCTGCGCAAAGTGAAACGACACTCACGATGGAGTACCGTTTCAAGCCGCTGGCAATTATTAATGGCATTAAGTGGCAACTGCTGGACGGTGATACACCCGGTGTAAGCATCGCGACGAGCGGCGGCAACCTTGTGCTGGAAACGTCCGGCGGCGGCATCCACACGCTGCAAGCCTACTCGGCCAATACGGAGTATGGGATCAAGGTGGTTGCCGATTTGACCTCCTCGCAGGCGGATGTGTACGTTAACGGCGTTAAGAAAGCGACAGCCGCAAGCTTCGCCAATTCGGTCAATGCCCTGAATAGGTTCCAACTGTCAACGGGGGCTTCCTCGACGGGAGACTTTTTCTTCACGCCGCTCAAAATCTACAAAGGTTACGCCGTCAACGAGCGGCTGCTGTCCGTCGTGAGCGGCTTCTTGCCCCAGGATTGGTCAGCGAGCGCCGCCAGCGGCACGATTGCCGTGGAACAGATGAGCGGCGGCAGCTCCTCCCAGCTGTACGTTATGTCACCGCGTCCGGATCTCTACAGCATACGGATGAATGCCGCGTCCGCGACTGGCGCTATGGAGCTTGCCAAGAGCTTCGCCCCGCTGACGGACGATCTGACCGCGGAATTTAAGCTGTTTATCCCGGTCAAGACGAACGGTCTCGCCGCGGAGCTGCGGAGCGGTTCCAATACTGCGCTGAAACTGGTCACGTCGAACGGGAAACTATCGTACCTCGATAGGGATGGACTGCCCGTCGAGCTGTACGATTACAAGGCCAACCTGTGGTACAGCCTAAAGGTGAAGCTGAAGTGGACCTCCTCAGCCCTCTTAGCCGACATCTATATAAACGGCAAGCTGCAGGCCGAGGATATCGAACTGGATGAGGGAATTTCCCTTATCGACGGTATCCGGTTCTCGACCTCCGCCGCCGATAAAGGCACGATGTGGCTCGACGACATTCTCGTATACGAGAATACGCCGCTGCAGGAGGATTATGTGCCGCAGCCTGTTGCCGTAAGCACTGGAGACCAACTTGTCGGGGTACAGAGCTGTCCGATGTGGAGAGAGGGAACTCATCTAGGCTGGGACATGATTAATCCGTTTCCCGACAGGACGCCGTATCTCGGCTTCTATGACGAAGGCAACCCGGAGACGGCGGATTGGGAAATCAAATGGATGGTCGAGCACGGCATCGGATTCCAGATGTCTTGCTGGTTCAGGCCGATCGGCGGCGAGAACGCGCCAGTCAAGGACTCCTTTATGTCCAATGCCCTGCACGATGGCTACTTCAACGCACAGTATAGTGATCAACTTCAGTTCGCGATCATGTGGGAGAATCTAAACTCCAGGGCTGCCGATAGCAACGACTTCCGGACGAACCTGGTGCCTTATTGGGTAGAGTATTATTTTAAGGACCCTAGGTATTTGAAAATCGACAATAAGCCTGTGTTTACCATTTACAATTACAACGAATTCGTCAAGCTTTCAGGCTCGATCATCGGCGCCAAAGCAGACATAGATTACTTGCGGAACGCGGCGATTGCAGCCGGCTTCGACGACCTAATTATACTGAACGTATACAACGGCACTAGCGCACAGGATTTAATCAATCGCCGATCGGCGGGCTTCGACGCGGTTTACGCCTACTCGTGGGGCTCCTTCGGCGGGCATCAAGAATTCCAAAAGCTAAGGCTGACGACCGAAAGCGGTTTCGGAGAGCTTGATGTCATTGCCGGCTTGAGCATGGGACGGGACGATACGGCATGGGGGCTAGCCTCCGGGTATTATGCGACGCCAGGGGAGTTCAAATCGCTGGCGCAGTGGACGAAGGATAGTTATATCCCCTCCTTGTCTGCGGACAATCTAGGCAAAAAGCTGGTCATGCTTGACAACTGGAACGAATTCGGTGAAGGGCACTTTCTTATGCCTGCGGGTCTGGCCGGCTTCGGGTACGTTGATGCGATCCGCGACGTATTCGCGGCTGGGGCAGGAACGCATACGGACGCGGTACCGTCGCAGGATCAGAAAGACAGGATCGGTGTTCTGTACCCTGCGGACAGAATAGTGCCGAACCGTACATTGAGTCCTCCCGCCATTTCTGCCAATTCCGTTGTCTCTTGGGAATTCAACACCGACGGCGACAGCGAGGGCTGGAGCGTATTGAAGCAGATCGTCTCGGCTGGCGTCTCAGATGGGAGCTTTACGGGCACTTCCAATAATACGGACCCCGGCATTATATCCGCAGACCATCTCGGCATACGGGCGGAGGACGTTCCTTACCTGAAAATCCGGATGAAGAATGACGCCAACGATATTGACGGCCGCGTGTTTTTTACAACGGAGCTCGACGGGGACTGGAACGAGACGAAAGCGATGGGCTTCTACGTGAATCCGCAGGATGACGGATATACGGACTACTACGTTGAAATGTGGAGGAACAAAAGCTGGAAGGGGAACATTCGGCAAATCCGGATCGATCCGATCTCAGCGACGGGCAAGATCAGCATCGATTATATCCGGGCGGTCGCGGACGACTCCACGGACATCAAGCTATATTTGGACGGCAAGCGGAGAAGCTTCAGTCAACCGCCGCTTGTTCTGGACAATGTCCCTATGATTCCGATCAAGGATGTGTGGCTGCTGATGGGCGTCAAGTCCGAATGGGACGCCGCGGCGCAGAAGCTGATCGGTGTTTCCGCCAAAGGAGGCAGCGTGCATGAACTGGCGGTCGGCAGCATGGCGGCACTTAAGGATGGTCAGTCCGTGGCGCTTGATCATTCGCCTGTTCTGCTCCCGAACGGCACGGTGCTCGCGCCGCTCACGTATCTCCGGCATGCTTTCGGATCAACCGTGAGCTGGGACGATATCACGGGCAAGATCGGGATTTATCCGGGCGGGGTCCTCTGGGACTTCGAGTTCGCGGACGGCTGGACGGCAAACGGGCAAATTGAGGACAGCGTGGTGTTGGGAGGGACTTTCGATGGCGTTTCCTTGGGCGTCTCCGGCGCGACGGAGCCTGCCATCAGCTCGCCCGACTTGCTGGAGCTGGACGCGGCCTCCATTAAGCGCATTCGGGTAAAACTTCGCAATGGGACTGCGGGGAACGAAGCGCGGATTTATTATACGGTCAATGGAGATACGGCCTGGAATGAGCTCAAGATGATCTCGTCCTACATCCTGCCGAACGAACCGCTCTACCGGGAATATGTATTTGATGCGACTGCGGCTGCCGGCTGGACCGGCGTCATTCGTCAGATCAAGATCGTACCGACTCGGTCTTCCGGCGATTTTAGCCTCGATTCCGTGCAGCTGGATACGGAGACTTCGCTGTCAATCTTGGGCGATAACCTAGTAACTGATCCCGGAATGGAGGGGAAGACGCTTAGCGCGATGACGCAGAACACTGCGCTGGGATTGGACAGCTCGCAGTTTCACAGCGGCCGCCAATCGTTGAAGGTCATAAAGAATGGCCGATACAGCAGTGCGATGTTCAAGCTTAACGGCGTTGTGCAGGGCCAGGAGTATCGTTATTCGATCTGGTCTAAACTGGCGGCCGAACCGACGCTTTCAGAGCCGCTGAGACTTTGTTTGCAGTACACGGTGGACGGACAGGTGAAGCAATTTATCATGTACACAAGTCCGGGGTTAAGCGCACAGAAATGGACACAGGTGCAGGGCAATTACACTATCGCAGAAACAAGCGCCGTTTCCAACGTATACTTGTTCGTCTATACCGAGGTTGACGGCAACCACGATTATTACGTTGACGATGTCGAGGCCAGGCCGGTGACCTATTCGACGAGCCCGACTTGGGTCAACGTTACGGGTTTAAGTTTGGAAGCGGCCACTACCGTCTACTACGGGGAAACGCTGACGCTTAAGCCGACGTTCCAGCCCGCAAGCGGAGTCGGCAACAAGGAATTGATTTGGAGCTCGGATCGTCCGGAAGTGGCGGTTGTCGATATTAACGGCACCGTTTACGGCAAAGGCTTGGGGACGGCGCAGATTTCCGCAATGTCTGCGGATGGCGGCTTCGTGGCTACGACCGCAGTGACGGTTGCACTCAGTCCGAGCCTTGCGGCCAATGCCGTGTTAGAGAGTAATCTTATTGTCGACGGCGGTATGGAAGGAAGCGCACTGCCGTCGGCGTATTATGGCTCTAGCGCGACAGTATCCCTTGTGTCATCGGAGCATCGCAACGGGGCTCAGGGGCTGCGCGTCGTCAAAATGAACAATAATCGGTACGCCGCGGTCTTTATGCCCGTTGCGGTGGAGAAAAGCAAACTCTATTACTATTCCGCATGGGGCAAGTTGGGAGCCGCGCCGACCAGTCCTGGTCTGCTGCGTATCTGTCTCCAATACAAGCTGGACGGCGTAGTGCAACAGAAAATTTTGTTTACGAGCGCGACGCTTGGCTATGCCGGGTGGGTCCAAGCGCAGGGCTTTTACGAGATTCAGGAAACCGGGGTGGTTACGGATACGCGTCTGTATCTCTATACCGAGCAGTTGGGCGCGGTTCAGGATTTCTATGTTGACGACGTCGAGGTTCGGGAAGTGAGCTATGCTGCTACGGGAATCGAGCTGAATAAGAGTGCGACAGTAATTCCGCTCGGTCAGACGGAAACCTTGGTTGCTACAGTGCTGCCTGCTAATGCAACGGACAAGAGCGTCGTCTGGAGCTCGGCCAATCCGGCGGTCGCCACGGTCGATAGTGACGGTACGGTGACGGCCATCGACGAAGGAACGGCCGTTATCACGGCGATGACAGCGGACGGAGGCTTCGTGATGTCCGCGATGGTCAATGTCGATGCGACGGCCCCCATTACGACTGCCGTTCTCAGTCCGGCGCCGGACGGGTCGGGCGGCACGTATGAAGGGCCGGTTTCGCTGACGCTGACGGCGACCGATGGCATATCTGGCATACAACAAACGGAATATAGTCTGGACAGCGGCGCAACGTGGTTGCCGTATTCGATGGCGCTGGAATTCAGTAAGCAAGGCTCCTATACGGTGCAGTACAAGTCAACTGACCTGGCGGGCAACACGGAGACGGCGGCGAGCGTCAGCTTCAGCCTGACAGCAACCGCTACGACAATCGAGCTAAAGGACAGCGAGGGTAACCCGATTAGTGGCGCCATGGTCAAATATTTTGACGGCACTTGGAAGGAACTAGGGGTTACGGACGCCTCGGGCCAAGCGACCAAGTCGCTGCCTGAACGGAGCTATACGTTTTCCATGACTTATCGGGGCGTAACAAAACAGCTGGCTAGGAATACGGCAGTGGATACGGCAGAGGTCGTCTTCCAAACGGTCAAGGCGCGCGTACAGCTTCTGGACAGCGGAGACAACGGGCTTGCAGGCGGCAGTGCGAGAGTATATACAGGCGGCAGTTGGCAGACGATCGGCACGACGGGAGCCGAGGAAATCGGCATGGAGCTGCTTGCCGGCTCCTATACGTTCGGAATGACGTACGAGGGCGCATACAACGAGCTGGTTCAGGATATCGGACACGACGGCACGGTTGTTTTCCGGACGACAAATGTTCTAATTGGGCTGGAGGACGCGCTGGGCAATTCGGTGGACGGGGGTCAGGCTAAATTCTATTCGGGAGGCAGCTGGCGCGTCATTGGCAGCACGGTTGGCGGGAAAGTCCGTAAGGAGCTGCTGCCGGCAACCTACACGTTCGGCATGACCTATGGGACAGCGCTCCCGAACGTTCAGCAAAATATCGCGGCGGATTCGACGGTCGTATTTCAAATACCATAGTCTGTGCCTCAGGTGGATGCCCGGCGAGGATATGGGACCGCCGGGCGATACCCAAAATGAGGGGTTCACATTCTTCGGTGGTACCGTTCGAACAGAATGGACCGATTGGGGCAGCGGGCATAAAACCAACAACGAAGCGGCACAAAGCAAGTTTATAGATAGTGGGGAGCAATGGACATGAAGCGGACATTGATGCTGACGGGAGCATGGCAATTGACAGGCGAGGGAGATGGTGATGACGAAGGGCCGACGGGAAATCAGACGAAAATTGCGATCGAAGCGCAAGTGCCTGGACACGTGCACCAGGATTTGCAAGCGGCTGGGCTGATCCGGGACATAGGATACCGTAAGCAGGCGGACGAATGCGAGTGGGTCGAGCGCTGGCGGTGGGCGTACCGCCGCGAATTTGTGGTTGACAGTCTTGAACTTAGTCGAGCGGTGCTGGAATTTGACGGTTTGGATACGTATTCGGAGATTTATTTGAACGGGACGTGGCTAGCTCGAACCGACAATATGTTCATCCGTTACCGGTTCGACGTGTCGGGGCTTCTGCGGGCAGGAACAAATGAGCTTGCGGTCAGGTTCTGCACCGTAGCCGACGGTGTGGAGGGCAAAGCTTATATCGGCCGCGGCGCGGCGTTTACGAGCGAACGCTTGTATGTGCGGCGCATGCAGTGTACCTTCGGCTGGGATTGGGTAGGCCGTCTTGTAAGCTACGGCATTTGGCGACCGGTTCGGCTCGTATTTGAAGAGCTCGCGGCCATTGACGATCTTCATGTGTATACGAAGGCGATTGATGGCCGAGGAGCTTCAATCGGATTTGCGGTGGAGACGCGCCGGCATAACGTGCAGGCGCTTCGCGTGGAGGCGGCGATCCTCGATCCGGAGGGCCATTCCGTATGGGAATCCTCCAAAAAGCTAATCGGCAACCAACTGGAGCTGTCGGCGGATTTGGCAGAGCCTGCGCTGTGGTGGCCAGCCGGGTACGGTGAACAGCCGTTGTATAGAGCAGTTGCTAGGCTAGTCACGGAGACGGGCGTCGTCGTCGATGTAAGGGAGTATACTTTCGGCATCCGCACGGTCCGCATAGAGCAGTTGCAGGATCAACCCGGAAGCGCGGAAGCGCGGATGACCGACAGGCTGCGCGCGTCCGGAGCGGAATGGGATGCAAACGGAGACCGGCCGGGCAGCGGCTTTGCGCTGCTTGTGAACGGAGTTTCAATCTACTGCAAGGGAGCCAACTGGGTGCCGTGCTCGCCCTTTCCGTCGCGCGTTCCGGCTGCGCATTACGAGCATCTTCTGCGACTGGCTTGCGATGCCGGCATGACCATGCTTCGCTGTTGGGGCGGGGGCATCTATGAACCCGAGCCGTTCTGGAAAGAGTGCGACCGGTTGGGATTACTCGTCTGTCAGGATTTTATGATGGCATGCGGCACTTATCCCGAAGAGGATGCAGAATGGACGGCGTCGTTGGCGATTGAGGCGGAAACCGCCATTCGCTCGCTGCGGAATCATCCGAGCCTCGTCTGGTGGAACGGAGACAACGAAAACGGCATGTTCGGCAATGAAGAAGATCCGGACTACATCGGCCGGGCCATCGCTGAGCGGATTACGGGCCGGCTGTGCGCGGAGTTGGACCCGCAGCGGCCCTTTCTGCCTACCAGTCCTTACGGAGGTATGACGAACAATTCGTTTACGATCGGTACCGCTCATTATACCGGAGCATTATTTGAGATGTTCGATGTCTTCCGCAAGACGGATTTACGCGATTACCGCGCTTATTTTGAGGGCTTGCTCAGTCGGTTCTGTCCGGAGTTTCCGATGTTCGGCACACCCGAGCTTCATACGCTGCGCCGATTCATGAGCGAAGAGGATCTGAACGATCCCGCATTCGATATGCTGGAATATCATACGAAGAACCACCCGGGGCTCGTCGATTTTTCACTCTTTGGGGCGCTTCGAACGCTGGCTGATAAGCTGACGCCGACTCCTGCTTCCAGGGTCGAACAAATTCGAAACATGTCCTTTGTCCAGCACGAATTGACCCGCCTTGTTGTCGAAGCTTATAGGCGCAACCGTCCCTATACGGGAGGAATTCTGTTTTGGATGTACAACGATTGCTGGCCAGCGAGCGGATGGAGTCTCGTCGATTATTACGGGTTTCCGAAGGCCGGATACTACGGCTTCAAACAAGCCGCAAGGCCAGTAATCGCTTCGATCGAGCGAAACAAAGCCGATGGCCGTTATGCATTCTGGGTATGCAGCGACCTGCCGGATGAGGTTCGCGGCAAGGCGAAGCTGCGCATCCTGAAGTTGGACGACGCGGTCGGCTCTGCTGCGGAATGGGAGCGCGACATCGCCTTTACGCTCAGACCGGGTACTTCTTCTATCGTCGCAGATGCGCCGCTCGCTGAGCTTGATGGTTTGCTGTTGAATGACAATCGGATAGCCGTTATGGAGATTACCGGGTCGTTCGGCGTCGAGCGCTGCATTTACTTCGCCGGAGTTCCGGCGGATATGAAGCTGCGGTCCTCTGGAGTGCGAATTGAAACCCGCGTCAGCGGGTCCGAAGGAGGAGGAGAAGTGACCGTAACCGCAGACAAGTTCGCCAAAGCCGTTCTGCTTCATGGTGCCTACGTGTTCTCGGACAATTACTTCGATCTGTTGCCTGGCGAGTCCAGAATGATCGAATACCGCAAGCTTGTCGCTGAGAAACCGACATTGGAAGAGGGCGAACAAGATATCGAGCTGTTCAGTTGGAATTAATCAGTCGTACGTATGAGGAGAATGGAGCTGGAAAGAAATGAGTGGTAATTACCGAAGGGTGCGAGCGCGAGTAGGGGTTAATACTGTTGATCAAGAGCCGTAATACGGGGGACGCGATAATCATGGAGGTCGGCCGTTGGCGAAGAGAGTCCGATTGATAGGCTAATAAAACAAACGATGGAAAGTGTGCGATTTCTTCCTACAGAGAAGTTCCAATGGATTCTACATTGGAACTTTTTTTTTAATGCAGTAGTGTGATTTCCATAGCAATTCCGCAGAAAATGATCTATGTAAAAAAAACTTGAAGGTATTGTTGCCCATCGTCCTAGCCTCATAAAAGTAGTTTCGTCCCCCCACATTGATGGATTGCCCCATCCCGTTAGCCCGTCTCCTTCTTATACAATGAAGCTACAACACGGGAGGAGATGGAAGCATGCAAAGAAATCGAATAGGTGCCTACTTGTTCAGCTTTCCCAGTTTTTTTCTGACAATGGCCCTTGGCGTATATCCGGTATTTTGGGCGCTTCGATATATGTTTTATGAATACCAGGGCTACGGGACGCCTAAATTTATTGGGCTTGAGAACTTTGCCAGAGTGGCGCGTGATACAGAGTTCTGGCAGTCAGTGGCGAATACGTTTGTGTATGCGGGAGGCAAACTGATTATAACGCTGCCGTTATCGCTCATTCTGGCTGTTATCCTAAACCGCAAGCTGCGCGGCCGCCATGCTTTCCGAGCGATCTTTTTCCTGCCGACGATCTTTAGCGCCTCGGTAATGTCCATCGTGTTTTATATTGTTTTTAACTCTTACAACGGAATTATCAACCAATACCTCATCAAGCTGAATATCGTATCGGGTCCCGTCGATTGGCTCGGTGCAGCTCATGCGATGCTAACGATTATTATCATTGCCGTATGGGGCGCTGTGGGCAACTATATGCTTCTCTTCATTGCAGGTTTACAGGGCATTCCTGAGGATGTCTACGAAGCTGCGTCGCTGGACGGCGTAAATCCGGCTCAACGCTTATGGTACATTACGATTCCGATGCTGGGGCCGGTGCTTCAGATGATTATCATGCTGGCGATTACAACTTCTCTCAAAGGCTACGAGAGCATCATGGTCTTGACCGAAGGCGGACCTTTTGGCAAAACGGAAGTTATGTATCTCTACTTGTACAAGTTGTTTTTCCCGCTGACCACGACAGGCACCTCTGTGCAAAATATCGGTTACGGCAGCGCGGTCGGCTTCACGACAGCCATCATCGTCGGTTTGGTCACCTGGCTTTACTTCTGGATGTCGAAAAAGCTGAACAACGTTTATTAAGGGGGGAATAGAACATGACTATTCGTAAATTGCTGGTTCGAACGCCGGTATGGATTTTGCTGATCATTACGGCGGGGCTGATGCTGTTTCCAATCGTAATCGCGCTGCTTGGCTCCTTCAAGACCAATTTGGAGCTGACGACGGGAGCAACGGTGTTCCCTTTAAAATGGCAATTTCAAAACTACGTAGAGGCATGGAATAAAGCTGACTTTTCAGGCTTCACGTTCAATAGCGTATATGTTGCCGTATTCACTACGATAGGGACGCTGCTCGTAGCCGCTATGGCGGCCTATGCAGTCGACCGCGTCGCGTTTAGGGGAAAAAAGCTGTTTATTTTTCTTCAATCGTTCACGCTGTTCATATCGATTGGAGCTGTGGTGCTGAAGCCGCAGTTCAATTTAATGGTAGCTATCGGTTTGCAGAAATCATTATGGGGTGTCATAATCATTCTAATCAGCGCCCACGCTACCGCGTTCTTCATGATCATCGGCTTTTTCCGCGGCATTCCGAAGGATTTGGATGAAGCGGCACTCATTGACGGCTGCAATTTTTATTCGACCTTTTGGAGAATTATTTTGCCGCTCCTTAGGCCTGCACTGGCTGTCGTGGCGCTTTTCACCTTCCGTAACGCATGGAATGAATATATCCTGCCGCTTGTTTTCTCGCTATCTCGTCCCGATCTACAAACGCTGCCTGTAGGGCTCGCGAATTTGAGATACGGTGCAGGAGCAGCTGTAGAAAATCAACTGATGCTGGCAGGTGCATGTATCTCGATTTTACCAATGCTAATCGTATACATTTTTGCTAACCGTTCCTTTATGCAGGTCACGGCTGGTTCGGTAAAGGGCTAATTATTTCATATATTGAGGCGATGGACAACATGAAACAGCTATTCAGAAAGATGTCGCTAAAAAGACGGATTTGGGTCTCTTTTGTTTTGCTCACCGTCGTTTGCATTTCAGTCACGGGAACTTATGTTTCCGTGTTTTTTTCTCGTGAAATGAAAACGCAGGCAACCAAGACAAGTCAGGATACCTTAAACAAAACGGCGCAGGTGTTTGACGAGCGGCTGCGGAATATCGTCGTCTCTGTGTCTACGCTCATGATGGGCGAGCCGTTCCAGCGTACGATGCGTGATGTTCAAGCAAGCAACAGCAAGGAATATTATAACCGCCTCTCCCAGATGCAAACCCCTTTTGCCCAAATGATGCTTGCCGAGCAGTCGATTGATTCTGTGCTGGTGCATACGTCCATCGGCGACTTTTACCCGACAGAGAGCAAGCGCAGCTCGTTTCACTTCACAGATACTTTCATTAATGCCATGATCCTGAAAGCGCCGAAGCAATGGGCGACGCTTTGGGTAAGCGGGCACACCGATCAGTTGTTCAGCCGAGGAAATTCAGTTATTTCTTTAATCATCAAACCTCTATACGAAATGCAGCTGCCAGGCGTTTATGTCATCGTCAATATTCGGGAAGATTATTTGGAAGAACTGATACAGGCACATCTGCAGGAGGGCAGTCTGCGGCAGCTTGTCGTGGATCGCAGCACTGAGCAGGCTGTATTTTCCTCGGAGGCAAGTTTGCCCAAGGATAACAAGCTGCTCTATGAACAGGTAGCCCTCAGCAGCAGAGGCCATTTTGAATATTTATCGGAGAGCAATGATCCCTTTTTGGTGAACTATGTTGCGCTTGGCATGAATCCGGATTGGGTTCTTATCGGCTACCAATCCAAATCCAAGCTGCTGGAGCCCGTCCAGCACATGCGCTGGACGATCCTTACGATTATGGGGGTTTGCGTCGTATTGGCACTGGTCATGTCCAGCATGCTGTCGGAGCTTCTGTTAAAGCCGCTGTCGAAGCTACGCAACCTAATGCTCAAGGTTGAACAGAACCAGCTTGACGTGCGTTTCGAGAGCGTATTTGAAGATGAAATCAGTCAGGTAGGCCACAAGTTCAACCGAATGCTAGGGCAAATCAGTGAACTCATTGAAGAGGTCAAAGTATCCGAGCAGTCGAAACGGAAATCAGAAATCAAGGCGCTGCAGGCCCAAATCGACCCCCATTTTTTGTACAACACCTTAAATACGATTTATTGGAAAAGCGAGATGGAGGAGCAGCAGGATGTCAGCGGCATGATCGTGTCGCTGTCGCTTCTATTCCGGCTCGGCCTTAATAATGGCAAGGAGATCACGACGCTTCGGCAGGAGCTTGAGCATGTTGCGCAATATTTGAAGCTGCAGGCGATGTGTTATCCTGATTTGTTTGCCTATGAAATGCCGGCCGTGGATGAGGAGCTTATGAATATACCGGTGCTCAAAATTATCCTGCAGCCGCTCGTGGAAAATTCGATTTTGCATGGCTTGCAGGAGCTTCCGCATCCTGGGGTCATTCGAATCGAGGTGGCTGCGGCGGAGGGGATGTTGATGCTCACCGTAACGGATAACGGAAGCGGGATGGATGCAGCGCGCGTAGAAAAAATGCTGAACGGCGCTGACACGGAGCGTACAAGCTACGCCCTCTCTAATGTAGCAGCCAGATTATCGCTATATTACGGGTATAAGGCTGCAATGAAGCTCGAAAGCGAGCCGGGCGTCAAAACGTCGGTTACGCTAATCATGCCTATTCAAGAGGTGATCAACGAATGAACGGGATAACGATGTGCATTATCGATGATGTGAAGACAGTCATAGACGGCATTCTAAAGAAGATTCCATGGTCGGAGCACGGCATCGAAATCGCAGGCACGGCTATGAACGGCAAGGATGGCTTGCAGCTCATCAAGGACAAGCATCCCGATATCGTGATGACGGATATCCGGATGCCGATGCAAAGCGGAATCGATATGGTTCGCGAGTTGAAGGAGAACGGCGAGCTAAGCCCGCAAGTTATTTTCTTCAGCGGCTACACTGACTTCACTTACGCGCAGGAGTCGGTCCGGCTTGGGGCATTTGATTATTTAGTCAAGCCGTTTACCACCGAGCAAGTGGTGGACGTGGTACTGCGCGCTAAAGCCAAAATTGAAGCGCAAAGGCTAGCGCAGGTGGACCGGCTGGCACTGGAGAGAAAGGTAAGGGAGAGTCTGCCTTATTTGCGGCAGGAGTATTTCCGATTATTGATCCGCCATGACGAGCTGCCAGAACGGGCATATGAGAAATGGGACTTTCTCGGAATCGATATGGGAACCTGCGGTTTTGTCGCCATGGCGGTGCAAATTGACGGCTTAATGAACGAGCGTTCGCCATTGCCTGTACGAGAGGTAGAGCTTATCCGGTTTGCGATTCAGAATATTTTGGAGGAAACGATTAAGAAGCAAGGCAAAGGAATCGTATTTCGGGAGCATTTAGGCCAGTTTGTCGTGCTATTGAACCCGGAGCGGGAAGTCGATGTACTCGCAATCGCAGAAGCTTGCAGGCATCATGTTAATCTTTATGCGAAACGTGATATTTCGATAGGCGTCGGAGGCTGGGTAGAAGGCATAGGGGAAATCGCGCTGTCTTATGAACAGGCCAAAACGGCACTCAGCTATCAATTTTATTCCGGAAGCGGCTGTATTATTTCCTACCGTGATATTGAGCGGCAGGATCATATTACGCCTCATTATTCCGCAGACAAGGAGACGGAGCTGCTGTATTGTCTGCGTTCGGGCAACCGGGAAGGAACCGATCGGCTGCTTGCCAGCATAGCAGAAGAATGTCTCCGCTATCCGGCTCCGCCTGATCCGGATGTGATGACCAACTTATTTTACGGATTGGCCTTCTCTATGTACCGCGTCATTGCCGAGAAAGCGGACACGAAGCAGCGCATTTGGCTAGATGATCGCTTAAACGCCATGAAGAAGGGGCGCTACCTCTCGACGGAAGAGCTGATCAGAGATGTGAGGGAACTGGGGTTAACCGGGAGCGAATGGGTTCAGAAGCGCCAGAAAAATGATGTGGGCCAACTGATCCACCAAGCCGTCAATTACGTGAGCGGCCGACTGGGCAGCGACTTGACGGTACAGGAATGCGCAAGCGTTGTCCATTTAAGCCCCAGCTATTTCTCGAATTTATTCAAGAAGGAAATCGGGATGACGTTTATGCAGTACGTAACGACCGCGCGAATGGAACGGGCCAAGGAGCTGCTGCTGGAAGGCATGCAGGTGCAGGATATCACCTTTGAGCTCGGCTATCGGGATCGGCCATACTTCAGCGAGCTGTTCAAGAAGCATACCGGACTGACGCCGACGGAATTCCGCGGCAAATACGAAAGCACGGAGAGCAAAGGCGAATCAGAGTGATTTTCCCCTCCTAGGATCGTGTTTTTGTCCTTCATGGGATGAAGCGCTTAGGTGCTACAATGAGGGCAGCAAGGTGAACCGGACGGGTTATACCGGAGGTACACCACTTGCCACACAAAGGGGAGGTACGACAGATGAAGAAAAGTTTTGTAGCGAAGAGTACACTTTCGGTCTGTTACTTACTGGTTTTGGCTTTAATGCTGGCAGCATGCTCGACGAATAACGGGTCGAACGAAAATTCAGAAGCTGCCGAGGGCAGCGGCGGAACGGCCAAGACCAAAATTGCTTATTGGACGATAGACCGCCACGATATGGATTACATGCAGCAGCAGGTGGATAACTATAACGCGACAAACACGGATAATATTGAAGTCGAAATGAAAGTCATGGCAGATAATTATAATCAGGCGGTAGAGGTTGCTTTTGCCAGCAATCAGGCACCTGACATTTTCCGCAGCGGCGATTTCCAAACCTATGTGAACAAAGGATATTATGCTCAGCTTGACACGTTGTTAAGCGATGAGTTTCTAGCTAAATTTGATGGCTTGCTGGTAGATGACATTTACACCAAAGATGGACATGTGTATACGCTTCCGAACACCGGCCAATTTTGGCGTTTGCTTTACAATGTGGATTTGATGGAGAAGGCTGGCTACACCGAGCCTCCTAAGACGCTTGATGAAATGGTTGAAATGGCCAAAAAAATAACGGAAATCGGCAAGTCCGAAGGCGTATACGGCTTTGCGAGCAACTTTAAAAATGGTTCCGGCTTTACCCGCCCGGCGTTTGCGTCCGGCTCGCTAGGCTCGGAATCCAGCCATGAAGGCTTTAACTTCCAAACGGGACAATTCGACTTTGGCATGTACGGCGACATTGCTCAGGCGCTTCGCCAAATTAAAGTGGATGGCAGCATGATTCCAGGGGCGGAATCGCTTGATATTGATCCGCTGCGCGCACAATTTGCACAAGGGAAAATTGGGATGTACGTGAATCATTCCAGCGAGCCTGCGGTATATACCTCGCAGTTCCCGACGGATATTCGCTGGGCATCGACACTTGTGCCTACGAAGGATGGCCAAATTAATGGCGTTTCGTGGGTCAATGCAGGCGGCTATATCGGAATTAGCGCCAAATCGGACAAGCAGGAAGCTGCCGTGAAGTTCCTCGAGTATTTGTATAACGTAGAGCTTCGTTCAGAATACCAAGAGAAGGGCCTTGGCCTCTCTGTTCTGCCTTATGTCAATGAGGTAGCAGGCAAGCCGGAGCTGGCTGGGATTGAAGGGTTTCTTCCAACCAAGTATGACGGTATTTATCCGGCAACGCCTCTTTCGATCACGGAGACGAAGCTCGAGGGCAAGAAGTTCACCGATGTGTTCATTGAATATATATTGACGGGCAATCAGGAGCTTGGCACCGCGATTGAGGATTTGAACGCCAGATATGGCAAGGCGCTCGAAGCAGCTCGTAAAGAAGGATTAACGAATGTTCAGGCTAATCCCTCATTCAGCGCCAAGAGCCTTCAAGGCTCCCTAGGCGAATAGGTTTTCAACTGAAGGAGAGACTGCCTGCCCAGGCGGTCTCTCCTTCTTGCATTAGCTAAAGAGGAGGAGCTCGAATGGACCATTTATTCTTTCGTGCAGAGCAAAGAAGCGAATGGGGAGAGCAGTTCAAACAGCTTTTTCCCAAGCAAGCGCTGGAAGCCATTGCAGAGGCAGACCGTTGGTGCGCAGGCAACCGTTTGGTTTGGAAAAACCTCGAAATCGACTTGGGTGATCCTGTGGACTGGCTTCATAATCCGACGGGAGATAAGGAGTTTACATGGGGAATCAACCGCTTCAAGCATCTCCGCTGCTTAGGCATCGCTTATGCCTGTACCGGCGACGAGAAATATGCCGCCAAAGCCTTGGAGCATATCTCGGGATGGATAGACTCCCAGCCATGTCCGCGCAATTTGCCTGCGGAGGAACTAACGTATTTCCAAAGGCCAGGCCCTTGGCGGCTGTTGGAGACGGGACTTAGGCTCCGCCAATGGGTGTATGCCTATCATTTTTTCTATGGATCGGACAGCTGGAGCGGTGAACGGGAGCAACGGTTTTATGAGTCGGTGAAGGAGCATGCCTGGTTCCTCTCTACCTTTACGGCAAGTATCGAAATCAATCATTCGATTATGCATATGATCGGTCTGCTCAGCGCGGGGTTAACCTTTGTGTCATGGGAGGAAAGCGAGGGCTGGTGCACCAAAGCGGTCGAGAGGCTGGAGGATTGTATCCGCGTACAGGTATTGCCTGATGGCGTCCACACGGAGCTTACTCCGCATTATCATATGGTGTCGCTTGAGCTATTTGTCGATTGCGCAGTCATGCTGAAAAAACGCGGGCACGCCTTCTCGGCCGAATTTGAGCGCATATTGGCAGGGATGATGCGCTTCGCGGGTTGCATGACGAGACAGGATGGCACGATGGCTCCGTTCGCGGATTCTTATGCGAGCCAGCCGCCCGATCTCAACGCGGCGGCCCTTTATTATGATGATCCGAGCTGGGTGCTTGGCGAGCAGCTGCATGAGCAGTTTTGGACGGTAGGGCCTAAGAGAATTCACGGGCTTCTTGATGAGGCTGGGCAAAACCGCGCTTCGGTAATCTCAGATGATTTGAGGCTCCCCTTCGCTTTCCCGGCAGCCGGGTATTATGGGCTGGGCAACGAAGAACAAAAGCTGATTTTTGATGCTGCCGCATTAGGCGGCCCGCATGGGCATGCGGATGCATTATCTTTTGAATGGTGCGCGTTCGGTGAAGCCTTGTTTGTTGACCCCGGCACTTACACGTATATGGAAACGCCATGGCGCCGCTATTTCAAAAGCACATCCGCGCATAACACCGTGCTTGTGGATGGGCAGGACCAAACGCCGTACTTGCGGACGCAAAGGTGGGGCGTGCCTGAAGCGGTTGTTTCCTTGCTAGCATGGGAGCTAGAGACGCAAATGGTTTGTGCGGAGCATGACGGCTATGCGGGGCGCGGAATTAGGCATAGGCGAGCCGTGTGGTTTCTGGACAGCGGGGAATGGGTGATTTATGACGCTTTGACGGGAGAAGGAGAGCATACCTTCCAGCATCGGCTTCATACCAGACTATTGGAGTGGCAAGTAGAGAAGCTTCCCGCAGCCCAGAACGCGCTATATTTTGCGAAAGGCAGCGGCCTAGATGGAGGATCATCATCGCTGGGCTGCGAAATGCTGGTCTTCGGACCGGAATCGATGGAGTTGGACGTGGAGGACAGCTGGGAATCGGTTCATCCGATGACGATGCAGCCGCTAAAGGTGCTGCAGAGTTTATTGACGTCGAAGCAAGGCGGCTGGTTTATTACCGTGCTGAAGCCTTGCCGTAAAAACGGTGAGATCATGCCGGCGGAGTGGAGTATCCGCATGGATGCGCATAACGTACCCGTTCTAAGCTTAAACCGAGCGGAAGAGAAAAAAGATTTTCATATGCCAGTGTGACAAATGCCGGTGTGACAAAAACGGAGGTGGCGGATGTGGAGGACTTCAACGGATTTATTTCTCATTATCTCATTTCAGGACCGCAATTTACTGATTTTATCGCCGATCAAACGGACAAAAACCAGATTCGCTTTGAACAATATATGCGATCGATCGTTGCCGAACGAGATAAGCAGGCTCCCTCCGGCCCGATCCGATTGGGCCAGCCGAGCGAATTGGGACTCTCATGGGAGTATTATTATCCGCGCAGCGGCTTTGTGAATATTAGCCAGTTTTCGGTCACGCCGAAAAAGGTGGAGCTGCTAGCGGCAACAGGGCTTGTTGTACAGGAAGATATAGATGTGCAGGCTGTTCTATGGACTTACACCGCAGTGGATATATGGCTTGGCGAGCAAAAGGTTTGTTCCGTTGAGGTACCGGTATACAAGCCGATTATGAAGAAGGAAATTACGTTGTCTCTCAAAAAAGGCTATAATTCCTTGCTCATTCGCATGCAGAACTTGGCGGTTCGGGACACAAGAAACATATTCGGGATTCAACTGTTGGACAAATGGGAGGACATTGAATCCGTGCTTCCAGACGCAGAGAACGCAAAACCGTTCCTTGCCTTGGATCAGTGGTTATCCAATATTAAGATGAATGGAAAGCGGATATTTTTCCCCGGAAATCCTCCGTGTCCGGTCTATCTGACCTATCGCGATATCCACAATGACGAGCAGCGTGCCGACATCAGCGGCATGAGTCATGTGGATGTGCACGAAGATGAGCTCATGGCTGTCGTTTATGGGGAAATTGGGAATAAGCGGCTTTCCCGCAAAATCGAATTGCTGCAAAACCGCAAGCCTGTTTATCGCAAAACCGAGTCTTCCGCCGAAAGAAGCCAGCATATGTTTGAAGAGCTTGCTGCTTTAGGGGCGGGCCAGACGTTCGAGCCGCTGCGTTTTGGATTGTTTTACGTGCTGGCACGTTGGGAGCTCGGGAAGAAAGCCGTTCATGACGAGGCTCATATCCGGCAGGCATTGGAACAAATAGAGCGAAGGGAAGACTGCTCGGACTTTTTCCTGGCAGGGCTTCTCCGCCTGATGCGCTCCCACTCTTTGCCTAGTTCCTTGTCCGCTCAGGCAGAGCAAGCCATTCTGAATTATCGCTATTGGATGACCGAAGACGGCTCTGACGGGATGTGTTTCTGGAGCGAGAATCATGCGCTGATGTTC
This sequence comes from Paenibacillus paridis, assembly GCF_006345825.1. Classification (GTDB taxonomy): domain Bacteria; phylum Bacillota; class Bacilli; order Paenibacillales; family Paenibacillaceae; genus Pristimantibacillus; species Pristimantibacillus paridis. The sequence goes on along the minus strand of NZ_VCIX01000082.1, from coordinate 221,673 downwards.
TATATTTGCGCTTATATGGCGGGCTTGCAATACCCGGATCGCTTGTTTCCTAGGTCAGGACGCACGGGAGTCGAAGTCAGCAAGGTGGCAAAGGGCAGGATTCAGCAATGGCTCGGAGATTTAGAAGAATACGGCTTTGAAGAATTTCTAAGCGCGGATTATATGTGCGTAACCTTAGGCGCTTTATTAAACGTTGTGGATTATATGGAGGAAGAGGAGTCTGGCAGGGCTGCACGCTTGGTGAATTCGATGCTGCGGTCGTTTGCTTGCCATACCTTCCGGGGCTCTATCATCGCCCCGCAGGCGAGAATTTACCGTTCGGTTATTCTTCCGTTTACCCAATCCGCCCAGTCGTTGATGAGCTTGCTGAACGGAGATGCTCCGGTTGGCAATAGCGAGTGGATGGTCTTCCTAATGAACAGCAGGTATCAGCTGCCTGAATCATTTGTCTATCTGATGGAAGAGCCATTGGAGATGGAATACCAAACCGGCAATGCTTGGGTTATGCTGAACAAAGAAAGGGATTATATGCTCACCTCCGTCCAATCGCCGAGGCAGGATACGAATCCGATTTTCTGGGAAAATATCAGCTTTGACGATTCCGCAGACATTGAATCCAATGACTATATCAAGTCCTTCAATGAGCGCTTTCACGGCACTTCCCGATTTGAGCCGGGGGTGCAAGGCTATCAGCAGCATATGTGGTATGCGGCACTGGATAATGATACGGTTGTATTCACGAACCACCCGGGAGAGATGACGGATGATGGCGGCATGCGTCCGGGCTATTGGTACGGGAATGGCATCATGCCCGCCATTAAGCAGCAGAAGAGCATGCTCGGTGCCATCTACGATATCGGCGAGGAGCATCCGGTTACCTTTACGCATCTATTTTTTCCAACCAGTAAATTTGATACGGTGTCACAGAGTGGGCAGTGGTTGTTCGGACAAAAGGATGGCGGTTACGTAGCCATATGGAGCAGCGGCGAACTGGTGCCGCATAACGATCAGCTGTTTGAGTGCGAATATCGGTTATATGGGAAGCGAACGGCCTATGTATGCCAGTGCGGTTCGAAAGAGGAGTTTGCAAGTCTCAGTCAGTTCCAAAGCTATTGCGAGCAGCTATCCCCTGTATTCGATTCAACGAAGCTTCAGCTGTTTGCTTCAAACGGTTATGAGCTGACCTTTGTACAAAGCGAGAACAAAAGCCAATATGTTTAAATTTAAGCGAATGAAAAGAAAAAAATATAAAATCAAACCGGATAGGAGAATGCCACAATGAGCAGATTAAACGTATGGGAAAATGCCGAGCCGGGCGTGAAGCGGAAAATCTTTACCCCAGGCCAAACGGTTATGATGATGGAGGTACATTTTGAGGAAGGCGCGGAAGGTTATTTGCACAGCCACGTGCACGAACAGCTCTCCTATTGTTTGGAAGGTCGGCTGGAATTTTCGATCAATGGCGAGAAAACGGTCATCTCCGCAGGGGAAACGATCTATATCCCAAGCCTTGCCGAGCACGGCTGCCGCGCCCTTCAGAAGAGCAAACTGCTTGATACCTTTACGCCGCTTAGACAGGATTTAATTGAATAATCGGGGAACCCGTAACCGATGAAGCAAAATCGTTAGAGTCTTCATATTTTACGATCTCACGGATGATGCCAAACGGAATTCAGGATAGTATCCTGGATTCGTTCGGCTTTTTCCTGTTGTTGTACTCTTGAATTCTGACCCGCTAGGCGGAAAATTATAGTTGCCTACGTCGATACTGAGTGTTACATGTTCATATTCATTTTTTATTTTTGTTTAAAATTTTTCTGGCAATACTGAAACCATTGTTGTCCACGACCCGTATCACATTTTATTAGACGCTTTAAGCAAGATGTTCTATCGCAACTGAATAGGTAACCCATACGCAAATGGGGAGTAGCTGTCACATAAAAGTCGTCAATCCGAGAATGAAAGTTCTCCGGCTTTATGGGCATTGCCGATAGAGGCATTGTTAGCGAGACCTTTGCCTACCGAGGCAAAGGTCTCTTGGCGTTTGGGAGCAAGATGGCAAGCCCATCATTTTATTTTAGGAGGATGTCAAATGGATTTTGGAATATTAATGGAGTATGGCTGGGTGCTGCTCGTACTCATTGCGCTTGAGGGGCTGCTCGCAGCCGACAACGCGCTTGTACTGGCAATCATGGTTAAGCATTTGCCTCCTGCCGAGCGTAAGAAAGCATTGTTTTATGGCTTGGCAGGCGCATTTGTTTTCCGGTTTGGTTCATTGTTCGCGATTTCGTTTTTGGTGGATGTCTGGCAGGTACAAGCGATAGGAGCGCTTTATCTTCTGTTTATAGCGCTCAACCACATATTCCGAAAGCTTATTGTGAAGAAAGGCGAAGATTCCGCAGCCAAGAGCTCTGGCAAGGAACCAAAGAAAAGCGGGTTTTGGATAACGGTATTGAAAGTTGAGATCGCGGATATCGCTTTCGCAGTCGACTCGATACTGGCAGCGGTAGCACTGGCAGTAGCTTTGCCGGCAACAACATTGCCGAAAATTGGAGGCATGGATGGCGGACACTTTATCGTCATTTTCCTAGGCGGATTTATCGGCCTGATCATCATGCGTTTTGCAGCGAATATGTTCGTGAAGCTGCTTGAGAGCAGACCTGCTTTGGAAGTCGCTGCCTTTTTCATCGTCGGCTGGGTCGGCGTGAAGCTTGCGGTCCATACATTGGCGCATCCATCGCTCCACGTTATCCCGCATGATTTTGCGGAATCGACGGGCTGGAAAGTAACCTTCTACGTGGTGCTTGTTCTTATCGCCGTAATCGGCTGGTTCGTATCAGGCGGCAAGGAGAAGCAAAACGAAGCATCGGAAGCGGCTTAAGTACAGCCTGAGAATATGTTGGGCTATACTAATCAAGATTCAAGAAACGAATATATCCAGTTGAGACTGCTTGCGGGCAGTCTCTTTTTTTATCATCAGACGCAACAGTTGATCTCATTTATAAAAAAGTAGAATCCCCCCACAATCATTTGCGATGCAGGTATAGCCGACAGGCGTTGTCGAATTTTATAATGAGTGAAACGAAGGAGTGGAGGTGGCTGGATGTTGAGTGGTGGAGGGGCAGTAAGAGATCCTAGAATTCGGGAATACGTGACAGCGAGCAAAATCTTATGGATGTCGACAGATGAGGGATCTGCGGTAGAAAATGCTGCGAGCTTGCTGGATGGACGAGACGGCCAGTCTACGCTGCAAGCCGATCATCCATGCGTGCTAAGAAATGAAGGGAGTCCTGCAAGCATTTTACTTGATTTCGGCAGAGAGCTGCATGGAGGAGTACAAATCGCAACCTGGTATATGGGCGGGAACGGACGAACTGCGAGGCTTAGGGTGCGTTTCGGGGAGTCAGCCATGGAGGCGATGAGCGACGTGGGCGGGGAACGGAATGCGACAAATGATCACGCCATACGCGATCAAATGATCGATGTGCCGTTCCTTGGCACTGCCGAAATCGGTAATACGGGATTCCGTTTTTTGCGGATCGACTTAATGGAAGAAAACAGCTACATCGAATTAAAAAGCGTGCGTGCCGTGTTTCTCTATCGTGATTTAGAATATAAAGGAGCTTTCCGAAGCAGCGATCCGCTATTGGATCGGATTTGGCACACAGGCGCTTACACCGTACATTTGAACATGCAGGACTATTTGTGGGATGGGATTAAGCGGGATCGCTTAGTATGGGTCGGTGATTTGCATCCGGAGACATCAACGCTGCAAGCGGTGTTCGGCAGCCACGAAATCGTTCCCGATAGCCTGGACTTTATCAGGGATCGAACTCCTCTTCCAGGCTGGATGTCATTCCCTAGCTACTCCGTTTGGTGGCTGCTCATTCAATACGATTGGTATATGCAAAGCGGAGATATCGCTTATTTGGCAGAGCAGCAAAGCTACCTTGTCGGTTTGCTTGATGTTATCTCCGAACGAATTAATGAAGATGGGACAAATGAAATCCCTGACCCTTTTCTAGATTGGCCATCTAGCGAAAATCCGGAAGGCGTGAAAGCCGGCGTCCACGCTCTATTCGTACTGGCGATGAAACGCGGTGCAGAGCTATGCCTCATACTTGGAGATGAGGCTGCTTCCGATCGCTGCCAGAAAACCGAGCAAAAACTTAGGCGGCATGTGCCCCATCACGCGGGAAGCAAGCAGGCCGCTGCATTGATGGCGCTAGCCGATTTGTGGAGCGCACAGGAAGCGAATGATGAAGTAATCGCCGTAGACGGGTCGCGCGGCGTGTCTACCTTTTATGGTTACTACATGCTGGAGGCTCGCGCAAAGGCCGGAGATATTCAAGGAAGCCTTGATTGTATTCGGGAGTATTGGGGTGCAATGCTTGAACTTGGCGCAACGACCTTCTGGGAGGATTTTGATCTTTCATGGATGAAGGACGCCGCCCGCATTGATGAAATCACCCCCGAGGGGAAAGTGGATGTCCATGGTACTTACGGGAACTATTGTTATCAAGGATATAGGCACAGCCTGTGTCATGGCTGGGCAGCCGGCCCAACCGCCTGGCTGTCACGCCATGTATTAGGTTTTGAAATTGTAGAGGCTGGTTGCAAGGTCGTTCAAATCATGCCGAATCTAGGGGATCTGGAATGGGCAGAGGGCAGCTTCCCAACGCCATTAGGCATCATTTATGTGAAGCATACCAAACGGAATGACGGAACTGTACATTCCGTCATTCAGGCTCCTTCAGGTATCTTGGTTATGGCTCTTAGCGATGCCGAACTTCTTACGGTATGCTGAGGCAGTCATGCCAGTAATTTTACGAAAAGTTTTGTTAAAGAAACGGTAATCTTTGTATCCTACAGACTCGGATATATGGATTATCGTTTCTGTGTCTTTCACCAGCAGTCGGCAAGCCTCCTCGATGCGTACCTTCTGCAAATAGTCTAGCGCACTCATTCCTGTCACGCTTTTGAATATCCCGGAAAAATAACTTTTGCTGAGCAAGGCGTTTTGGGACAACTGGTTGAGCTGAATGGGGCTTGAAAATTGTTCGCGCATAAATAAAATGGATTGTTGGATAAGCTCCAGTTTGTATTTATCGGGATGGGGGCCATCGCTGTATGAGTCTTTGTAGGTTCTATAGGTTTGGATAAGAAGCTGGCAAAGCTGCATCTTCAGTACGTCCAAATAGCCTTCCTGCTTGCCCTGATATTCCTCAAGCATGCTGGAAAAAAGCTGCACAAATGCCTTGTGGGGCGCTGCACCTAGTTTCAGGTTGGGTACATTGCTGGTTTCCTCAGGATAAAGTCCATGAAGTAGAAATAAGCTTGTAATGCCCCGCAGGATGGGGAGCTCGATCTGGAGATGCTCAATAAAGACAGGGAGAAACATACAGTTATAAACCAGAAGCCCATCTGTGTTTTTTCGGTCGTACGGATAAAAGCAGTGGGGAGTATCGTAATGGACGATGAAGAGATCGCCTTCGGATACAGGTATAATCTGATCCCGGACTTTATGCAGCCCTTTGCCGCGGCATACATAAACAATTTCGATAAAATCGTGAACGTGCATTTCTAATTCGTCATAGCTATCGTATGCGTATTGGTGGATAGAGAACGGAATTTGATCGTTGAAGATACGCTCAGACCTAATCTTGGTCATAGGGTTAAGGTTCATTAAAAGGTCCTCCTTTCTGAAGGGGCGGCACTTTGCGCTAAAAAGCGGCCTACTTCATAGGCCGCTTTCTGGAGAGGGTTCATTAATAAAGGTAAAATGATGTAGTAATGCTCCGCGCTGGATTGGTCGTTCCCAACGTTGCGACATAGGACCCTGAGTTTACATCATTTTCAACGACCATGGCATATACTTCGGCATTATCAACCAAGCGGTATTGGTCATGCGAATTCGTCGATAGGCTGCGGAATACAAGGGAGTAACCCGGATTTTGATCATTCCCAATCAAGAATTCATACGCATAAGTGGGTGAAGAAGGGTCCAATTTCCAGTGACGGTCGGGGCCTGCATAATTAATCCAGCTGCCTGCAGCTGTAGTTCGATAATACAGCTTATTGAGTGTTGGGTCGCCGGGACGATTCATAAAGAAGATAGGCGTTTGAACAAAATCGCCATCGATGGGCCGGACAGCGCCGGAAAGATTGTTGATTTTTGTAGTCAATGTGAACTTGTTGGTTGCGGGATCGTATACCGTGTCGCTGTCAAACTGAATGCCCATATCATAAAACCCGATATTTTTCCAATCCACATTATTATTAAAATTAGTAAGAGCTGCATAATTGCCATTGAAGCTGGAATCGGTTACTTCGATTTTCTTAACATCGTCAAGCCATACCTGCAGATTGGATCCGGTTGTACGTACTTCGATCTGGTAAGTTTGGTTCAGGACGGTAAGGCCCGTATTGACTCTGCCAAGCAGTACCGGACCCGAAGTGGAAGCTTTAAGCAAATCAAGAGATCCGTCATGTCGCAGAAGTGCCAAATAGCCGGATTGACTGATGCCGTCTCCGGATGCATTCTGTCTAAATTGAATGCCATACCAGTTATCGACGGTATTGTAGCCTGTTAGTTTACCTTCAACCTTGACGGCAACCTTACCTTCATAAAACTGATATTTGGTGATGTTCTGCGGAACGTTGGTCATATTTGGCCATGCGGTTGTGGTATTCGTTGCCCGGAATACATTAAAAGCAGGATTGGTTAAATTGCCGGAAACGGTTAGCTCAGGAATGCTTTCTTGAGCAATTTGAGCGATCCACATCGGGGCATGCAAAGCTACATGATACCGGGTAGAGGTGGCTGCCAGCTCTTCTCCGTAGTATTGGTAGATGGAGCTTGCCGAGTCGCCATAAACTTTAATCCTGTTTTTCTGTACGCCATTAGAGCTTGCTTGGGTGGGGTCATTGCCAATGCCGATTGCCATTTGCCACAGTCTGCCATAGTCTGTACTGTCGACCATTTCATGCCCATTATTGGTTGCGCTTACAATTGAACCCCCGTAATTTGGATCGAATTTGATTGTGCCATTAGCATGATTCATTTGAAACACTCTTGAAGGGGATACCGAACTTGATGCGTTAACAACGTGATCAGAGGAACTAGAAACGTTAAAGACGAGTTGGACAAAAATGAACGCTGATGCAATCGTCAAGATCATTCGTTTCATTTGCTAACAGACCTCCTAGGTATAATGTATTCGTTTAAGTATACTTATAACAATTATGTTATACAAAATTTATTGTTAATTGTCAATGTATATATTGGGATGGCAAAAGCTTGATGGAATGAATAAGAAGCCTGCGGTTACTTATATGAACAAGTAACCGCAGGCTTCTTATTTGGGAGAGAAACTAGGCAAATGAAAAGGATTATTTTGAATTTAATGGTTCTGTACTATTTCTTATGATGAGTTTGGGGACAATTTCATCCTTCAAATTGCCTAAACCATCATCTCGCCAATCGAATATGAGCAATTTGGCTGCTCGTTTACCAAGCAGTTCCGTATTCTGATTGACGGTAGTCAGCCCAGGATTTGTAAAGCGGCTTACAAGAATATCGTCATACCCGACGAAGCTGATGTCTCCGGGTATTTCCATGCCGCGATCCTTTGCGGCCTGCATAGCACCGTGCGCTTTATAGTCACTGGTTGCAAATATAGCAGTAGGCGGTTGGTCTAGGTCCATTAATTGATTGAACCCTTGAACCCCCATGGCTTCGACTTCCTCTTTTCCTTCCACAATGCAAACCAGACTCGGATCAAATTCGACGCCATGCTGCGAAAGCGCCAAGCGATAGCCTTCTAAACGGAGGGAGAATTCCTGATTGAGATTGCTTTGCGAATAAGCCGTCAAAATAATGCCTATGCGTCGATGTCCCAATGACAATAAATGCTCCGTTGCCAAATACCCTCCAGTTAAATTATCAATAATAACGTAAGGGATATTTAAATGCGGATAGTAAAAATGAACGGTTACGATTTTGCGCTGCTCCTGTTTCCAAGCCCGGAGCGTCTCTAGCGGAACCTCGGCAGGCGTTATCAGGACATAGCCGGCATTCGCGTCATCCGGAAGCCGCAGATCAGGACCAAGCTTATAGGTAAAAAACTCGATTCCGTTTGTATCGCACTCTTCCTGCAGCCCAACTAAGAGATCGCTATAAAATTTATGCTTAAAGAAAGAAATATCAACATTGTAATAGATGAAGTAGATGCGCTGAATGGAAGGAGCCGCATGCGCATCATCTCCGCTTAAGGAGCGTTCCTTCACGAAGGTTCCTTTGCCGCGGACTCTGTAGATCAATCCTTCTTGAACGAGCTCAGTTAGTGCTCTCCGAGAAGTAATTTCGCTAATTTTGTATAGTTTGGAAAGCTCAATTTGATTAGGTACCGGATCGTTCGGTTTTAATTTCCCTTGCATAATCTTTGCTCTTAGCTCGTTTGCAATTTGTTGGTAAAGAGGATCTTTTTCATTTTTTTTCAAAATTTATCACTCCATTTGATTATATAGTATACTTTCCGATCGAATTGAGCGCAAGTTAAAATGCTATTTTTGCAAATGATGTAGGATGTTCTAGGTAGAGGGGATGCTGAGCATGTACCACAGCGCACTGCGGTATCGTTCATTTAATAGGACGTCATCTATGTAAATAAACTCCATTGCGGGAGACAAAGGAAAACTTATATTGCAGCAGCATTTATAGCATTCTCAATTAAAGTATACCATACTTGGCGAATCATAATTAAAAAGGTTGATTAATCAAGATATATATAGTACAATTCGCTTTGTATACTTTATAAAAATAATTGTAAAATGAACGGAGGGGCGCAGGCAAGCATGCTTATATTATCTTTGCCAACTCGTAGGACTAAAGTGTTCTGAACTTAATCTAGTTAGGGGGGGGTTACTTTGAAAAGCTTAGCTTTCAAACAGATGATTCAAATGGCGCTTGTATTGGTTGTCGCATTTACCGTTTCGTCCTGCAGTAACAACAATGGGAGCACTTCGGAACAGCCATCGGGGCAACCGAGTCCCAGCGCATCCGAGCTTCCAGCGGAAGAAAAGGAGTGGGATAAGACGCCTATTACGCTGCGCTTTGCAGCTTGGGTACCTGCTGAGAATGAAGGTTTCACCAAAATCGCACGGGAGTTTGAGAAAAAGTATCCATGGGTGAAAGTGGAATGGAATTTTGTAGAGGACAACATGATGAAAGCGGTTACAGAATCCATTGCCGGCAATAACCCGATCGACGTATATTGGGGTGCCACATTTTATGACTATGTCACTCAAAATATTGCGGAAGATTTAACGCCTTACATCGATCAAGATGAAGAGTTTAAGTCTTATGAATTTAATCCGGGAATTTTGGAGCCCTTCCAAGTCGATGGAAAGCAGTATGCACTGTCACGAGGCAATGATACTTTCCTAGTCTATTATAACAAAGATCTCTTGAAAAAAAATGGATTGGAAGCGCCAGCCAATGATTGGACTTGGGAAGATCTCAAAAACATGGCTAAAACAGCTACCAATCCAACGGAGAAGGAATATGGGATTGCCAATACAGTCCTATGGTTTCAATATGGGGCGTCGACTTTGCCTAACGCGAATGGGCATGCACCTCACAATCGGATGATGAATGAGGATTTTACGAAAAATTTGGCTGACGGCTCGAGCCAGGATGTCCTCGATGATTTGCAGTGGATGCTAGATTGGGTATCCAAAGACGGAATCATGCTGAACACTAAGCGTGCTGCAGAAGCAGGTGTGGAAGGCGATACGTGGATGAATGGCCAGTCGCTGTTCATGCTGCATGTTTCTCCACTGATTGCTTCTTACAATGACCAGTTGAAATTTGATTGGGATGTCGCTCCTATGCCGAAGGGAACTGCCAAGCAGGTAGGGATGTCCTTTGTCAATCCAATGATGATGACCAAAGCTTCCAAACACAAGGAAATGGCTTGGGAATTCATGAAGTTCTGGGCAGCAACGGTTGAAGGCCAGAAGCTGGTCATTGATGCCGGCGGAACGCTGTTAAATACTCCGAATCAGGAGTTGACAGACTATTTTAACCAGCTGCCGGTTTACGGCAAAATTAACAAAGAAGCGCTTATTCTAGCTTCGAAGATCGGAGAGATCGACCCGGCCATCACGATGAAGGGCGGGGAGAAAGTGAGTGAGGTTATTAATGCTTGGGCTGGAGATAAGGGATATACAGAAGAAATATCCGCTTATGATTATTTCCCGGCAGCTATGCAAAAGGTTAATGAAGAATTGGGAAAATAGCAAAATACTCCTATTCGCTTGGGGTCTCGGGTATTTATTCTTGAGACTTCAAGCAAACAAGAGCAGCATCAATGGAGGGATAACACATGGCCAGAGTTCTGTTTCAGCATATAAACAAACAATACCCTGGGGAGCATCGCCTTTCCGTGAACGATTTTCACCTAGAGGTAGCGGATGGGGAGTTTCTGGTATTGGTAGGTCCGTCCGGGTGTGGGAAGTCCACGCTTCTGAGGATGTTGGCAGGGCTGGAGGATATCAGTGAAGGCGAAATTTATATCGGAGACCGTATGGTTAATTATGTTTCCTCGAAGGATCGTAATATATCGATGGTTTTTCAAAATTATGCCCTATATCCCCATATGAGCGTATACGAGAATATTGCTTTCGGACTGCGGCTTCGCAAGATGGCTAAAGCCGAAATACATGAAAGGGTTATTCGCGCAGCCAAGGTACTGGAAATCGAATCTTACCTAAATAAGCTTCCTAGTCAAATGTCGGGCGGGCAGCGTCAACGGGTTGCGCTTGGACGAGCAATCGTACGCGAGCCGGAAGTGTTTTTGATGGATGAGCCGCTCTCTAATTTGGATGCCAAACTTCGTGTACAGATGAGAGAGGAAATCGGCAAGCTATACAGACGGCTAAACACAACGATGATTTATGTTACCCATGATCAGGTTGAAGCGATGACCATGGGCACGCGCATCGTCGTCATGAAAGGCGGGATTATTCAACAAGTTGCATCCCCTAAGGAAATATACAATAAACCGGTCAATATGTTTGTTGCTAGTTTTATAGGCTCGCCGCCGATGAATTTTGTTTCAGGAAAAATCGTTATAACTCAAGGTCAATGCTATTTCGAAACCAAACGTTATGTGCTGCTTATTCCGGAAGGCAGAAGGAGGCTGCTGCAAGAACGTTACATAGGCAAAAAAATAATTATGGGCGTTCGAGCGGAGAATATTCTCTATCAATCGGAAGATCTGGAACAGGAGAAGCATAAGCACGCAAAGATCGAAACGATGGTGAATATAAGGGAGCATATGGGCTCGGATGCTTATTTGTATTTGCATAATAAGGATCACAGGCTTGTCATGCGAGTCGATCCATGGACGGAGCATGAAGAGGGGCAGATGTTAACCGTATCACCTGATATGGAGCGGGTTCACTTCTTCGATCCTGAGACGGAGGCGGTCATATGTTAGGAGGAGCTCGGCTGCGAAGCCTGATTCTACTAATGGCCGTTTTTACTCTCTTAGTCATGGTAGGCGTGGCTTCGGGATCCAGTGCGATCGTTACGGGAGAGGGCGTGGCAGAAGCGCCGCCTGCGAGTATCGATGACGGAATTACAACCTATGCAGAATGGAAAGTCGAACAGGAGCAAGCTCCAACAGTTAAAGGAACCGAGCGAATCGAGATTTCGGCAATCGATTATGCCAGCTCCTCAAACGCCGAGGACTTTCACGTTCAAGGGGAGGATCGCCTGCTTTGGGAGGATAATGGAGGCGAGAGCTGGCTGGAATGGGAGATTAATGTAGGGCAGGATGGGCTTTATCATATTGGGCTTATTTATGATTCAGCCAATGACAGCGGCCTTGATATGGTCCGCAAGCTTGAAATCGATGGCATATCCCCTTATGCGGAGGCGGAGCGGATCACTCTAAAGCGGAAATTTGCGGATGAAACGTATCCCCCTATGCGCGATGATTTCGGAAATGATATTCGGCCACGGGCAATAGAACAAAAGGGATGGAAGGATGTACTCCTCACGGATTACACGGCGGATGCAGCGCCGCTTTTATTCCGCTTGACGGCAGGCAAGCATACGATTCGAATGACGTCTGACCGCGAGCCTCTCACTTTGAAATCCCTCTATATTGCAGCTCCGATTGATTTGCCAGACTATAAGACTTATGAAGCTTCTATAGCGGCAGACAAAACGGAGGGTAATTGGTATCAAATATATGAGGCGGAGAAGATGAGCTACAAGTCTAATACTTCGCTGACGCTGCAATCGATCGATACTTCGCTTATTTCTCCTGAAACCAACGGCCTAATCCGATACAACACGATCGGAGGGGAACAATTCAGGAGTAGCGGGGAGTGGATAGAATGGAGCTTTGAGGTTCCTCATGACGGTTTCTATCATATTGGCTTTAAATTTCTACAAGCGTATTTGAATAATTCCTACGCAAATCGCACTATAGAAATTGATGGCTTGTCTCCATTCCAAGAGCTGCGCCATATCGCTTTTCCCTATAACGCCAAGTGGAGCTGGGGTGGGTTGACGCTTTCCGACCAGCAGGAGAAGCCTTTTGATATTTACCTGACCGAGGGCGTTCACACTTTGCGAATGACGGCTACTGCAATGCCTGTCAAAGGAGCATACGACCGTTTGCTGGCGAGTATTGACCTTGCGGGGACGATAGAGCAGAAAATTAGAAAGGTCACTGGCAATTTTGAAAAATCCGGAAGTGCCGTGGATGTGAACCGAGACTGGCAGCTGGATAAATATATCCCGGATTTGGACGATCAATTGGCCGCCATTATTGAGCAGTTGAACAATTTGGCTGATGAGATGAAATTAATTACAACCGGCAGCTCCGAAATCGAGAGTGCGATCAGATTGGCGGTCCGTGATTTTGCCAAAATGAAAGACAATCCGCGGGACATTCCAAATCGTTTGGCTAGCTTTACCAACCTTCGGCAAAATCTAGGTTTTTGGGCATATCGCCTTCTAGATCAGCCGCTGCTGCTAGACTATTTCTGGGTAGCTGAGCCGGGAGCAACAGCTCCAAAAGCAGCTCCCAGCTTTTTGGATGGCATCGGGCACACCCTTAAAAGTTTTTATCGGACGTTTACAGTGGACTATGATTTTCGCCGAAGCAATCCGAAAGCCATTGATGTTTGGGTGAATAGAGGAAGGGATTACGTTAATCTCATTCAACAGCTTGCGGACGAGGATTTCACCAGAGAAACAGGCATTGCAGTCAATGTGAACATCGTGCCTGATCCTCAGATGTTCGTACTTGGCAATATTGCCGGCATTCAATCTGACGTAGCGCTTGGCGTTGATCAGGCTCTGCCGGTTGATCTGGCAACCAGAGGCGCACTTGCTAAGCTTAATCAGTTCCCTGGTTATGAACAAGCTGCGGCACAGTTTCTCCCGGGTGCGCTTCGCGCATTGCATTACGATGGCAACGATTATGGACTTCCGGAAACGCAATCCTTCAATATCATGGTTTACCGGACCGATATCCTGGACTCACTGGGTATCGAACCTCCAGAAACATGGGATGATCTTGTCAAAGTACTGCCTTCTTTGCAGCAGAAGGGTTACGACTTTTACTTGCCGCCTACTGATTTCTCTCCGTTCATTCTGCAGAACGGGGGCAGCTACTATTCCAAGGATGGAATGCAGTCCGCCCTTGGCTCGGAAGGTGCTTTTAATGGTTTCCAACAGTGGACAGATATGTTCAATCTATATCAATTGCCTAAGGAAGTACCTAGCTTCTATACGCACTTCCGCCTAGGGGACATCCCGATCGGAGTAATTGATTATAATACTTACTTACAAATTCAGTTTGGAGCCCCGGAGCTGGCTGGGAAGTGGAAAATGTCAATGATACCAGGGACGAAGCAAAGCGATGGAACAATCGCCAATTGGTCAGGAGGTGCCTTGTTCGCAGGCGTGATCTTCGAAGCTTCCGAGAAAAAGAATGAGGCTTGGCAATTCCTAGAGTGGTGGGTTTCAGAGCGCATACAGTCGCGTTTTGGCAATGAAATTGAAGCGATGTATGGTCCCGAATACCGCTGGAATACAGCAAATATGAATGCTTTCAAGCAGCTTCCGTGGCCGAAGGACCAACTGAAGGTCATCCTAGAGCAGTTGAAGTGGTACCAAGAAATGCCTCAGGTGCCGGGAGGATATTTCACAGCAAGGCAAATGGATTTTGCCTGGATTGACGTTGTTGGCAGCAGGAAAAATGCGCGCGAGGCGCTTGAGAAGGCCGTTATTGAAATTAATCGTGAGATGACACGCAAGCAGATTGAATTTGGGTTCCGCGATGAAGAGGGCCAGATTGTCCGAACGCTTGACGTGTTACCGCTAATCGAACAACAGGAGGAGTAATGGTGAGCATGATACTGAAAACTGCCGAGGATCTGCAGCAGCCGAAGACGGCTGGTCCGTTAAGCCGTAAGCCTAAATGGGTTTCTTCCCTGTGGAAACACCGCGCGTCTTACTTGTTCATTGCTCCGTTCATGATCAGTTTTATCATTTTTATTGTTGTTCCGGTGCTGGCGGCAGTCATCCTATCGTTTTTCTCATTTGATGCGGTGTCGAGGCCCCGCTTTAACGGTTGGAACAATTTTTTGGCGATATTGTCGCAAGACCGTATCTTTCTCCAGAACGCTATTCCTAATACGTTTAAGTTTGCGATTATTGTTGGGCCAGGCGGCTATGCGCTATCCTTTTTTCTTGCCTGGCTGATTCATCAGCTGCCTAAGAAAATCAGGGACTACTTTACATTGGCCATCTATGCTCCTTCTCTAGCAGGCGGAGTTGCCATGGTTGTGGTATGGGTCGTTTTGTTCAGCGGGGATAGTGTCGGTTATCTGAATAACTTGCTTTTGTCCTTTGGGATTATCGATACTCCACAGCTATGGCTTAAAGATCCGAGATTGTTCATGAATATTATGATTGTGATCTCGCTTTGGTCGAGCATGGGCGTCGGATTCTTGGCTATGCTCGCCGGGCTGCAAACCATTAACGAGGAGATGCTTGAAGCGGGCTCTATTGACGGGATCTCGAACCGCTTGCAGGAAATCATCTATATCATCATACCAGCGATCAAGCCTCAGATGCTGTTTGGCGCAATTATGGCTGTTGTCGGTACACTAAAGGCTGGGATGATCGGCTCGATTCTGGCTCAGTCAACCGGACAGAAAATTACGCCGCAATACTCCGGTCACCTCATCATTAACCATATTGATGACTTTGCATTTATTCGATATGAGATTGGTTATGCTGCGGCACTAAGCGTTATTCTGCTTGCCATTATGTATGGAGCCTCCAGATTCTCCATTCAACTATTTGGCACTAAGGGGGACGAATAATCGTGTCTGCTGATCTAGCTAAAAAAAATAGATTTGCCCGTTTTGTAAAGCGGCTAAAGCGTTCGAAACCGGATTATTTCTTGATAAGCGCTTTTATCGGATTGACGCTGCTGGCCGTGTTCATGCTGCTGCCCCTTGTATTCATAGTTAATCACGCCTTTAAGCCAATAAATGAGCTGTTCATGTATCCGCCAAGATTTTTGGCCGAACATCCAACCTTGTTTAATTTTCGGCAATTGTTTTTAAATGCTCAGAAAATGTCTATCCCATTTTCCCGTTATTTCTTTAATAGTGTGTTTACGACCGGAGTTACAGTTGCTGCTGCCGTTCTTATAAGCGCAATGGCGGCATATGCGTTCTCGAAACATAAGTTTCCTGGATCGAGCGTATTCTTTGGACTCATTATTATCTCGCTAATGTTCGCTCCGGAGGCGGTGGTCATACCGCGGTTCATCCTTATCTCCGAACTGGGCATTATGAACACGTATTTCTCCCATATTTGGCCGCTAGTCGCGATGCCGGTAGGCGTTTTCTTAATGAGGCAGTTCATAGACCAAATTCCAAATGCGCTCATAGAAGCAGCTAAAATAGACGGAGCCAAGGAATGGAAAATATTTTATCGCATTGTCTTGCCTGTCTGTATGCCTGCTGTGGCGACCGTTGCCATTTTGGCTTTCCAGATGTCATGGTCCCAGACGGAGACGTCGAATTATTATGTTCAGGTGGAATCTTTGAAAACGCTCCCTTATTACGTTGCCACACTAACCGGAGGACTTGCCAATGGGGTCGTTGGGCAAGGGATAGCGGCCGCAGCCAGCTTAATGATATTTTTGCCTAATTTAATTATATTTCTATTGTTTCAGCGCCAAGTGCTGATGACGATGGCCCACTCGGGCATCAAGTGAGAGGGGAGAGAACTTGTGTGGGAATCACGTCGAGCTGTAGGCCTGGAAAATTATTTCGGCGTATTGCGTACTTATTGCTAATTGTTACTGCTGTCACGCCGTGGGGCGTTGCGGAAGCCAGTCTACCGTATTCAACCATCTCCAGTGATGCGAACGGCCAGCGAATTCTGACCCCGGATGCCTATGTTCCTCTCGAAGTATGGGGAGGATTTAACGGTCCAGAGGATATATTCATTACGGAGAAGGATGAATTGTACGTTGCCGATACAGGGAATGACCGTATCGTTCATCTGGACCGGAATGGAAAGGTTATCCGTACGATACCGTCCGCCCTTGAACCGGGAGAAGATGAGAAGGGACGCAATGCCAAGGAAAAGCTGAGGCGTCCTGAGGGGGTATTTGTTACGGAGGAAGGCGATATCTACGTTGCGGATTCCGGCAGCAGGAGAATTGCGGTCTTTAATAAGGAAGGGGCATATCAGAAGGAATTTGTTGCTCCAAAGTCTGACCTGATTCCTTCCACATTTACGTACATTCCAACAAAAGTCATCATGGATGCCCGTGGATATCTGTATATTGTCACCAAAGGCGGATACAGAGGTTTGCTGCAGTTGGACCCGGATGGCGAGTTCTCAGGTTTCTTTGGAGCCAACAAAGTGAAGTCGGACTGGATTACGCGTATCAAAAGAAAGTACTACACCGAGGAGCAATTAAAGGCAGAAGAGGCTAATTTGCCGGGTGCTGTCATGAATATGACGAACGATAAGCGCGGATTCATTTATACCTTAAATCGGGACTTAACAAGCGGACAGCTCAGAAAGCTGAATTTCGGCGGAATCGACCTGCTGGGCGGGACAAACTTCGCGCCATGGCTGGGTCCGCTTGACCGGTTCTCGATGCAGGATGCTTACGTAGACGAAAATGGAATTATTACCGTCATTGAGTCAGCGGGGGGAAGGATCTATCAGTTTGATCAAGAAGGCAAACTGCTATTCCGCTTCGGGAATGCAGCTAAGAGCACGCAGCAAATGGGTTTATTTAAGAGAGCGACCAGCGTGGTTGTCAACAGCAAAGGGCAGATCCTTGTGTCAGACGGGGAACTGAGCAATATACAGGTGTTTAGCCGTACGGCATTCGGAGACCTTGTTCATGGGGCGGTCTCTATGTATACGCGCGGTGAATACGCAAAAAGTCTGGAGAGTTGGCAAGAAATTTTAAAGCTGGACGGGATGTATGACCGTTCCTATCAGGGCATTGCCAAAGCGGAATATAATGCTGGGCAGTATGAGCAGTCCATGCGCCACTTCGAGCTGGCGAATGACAAAGTAGGCTATTCGGAATCCTACTGGCAGCTCCGGATGAATGTGCTAATGAGAGATTTTGGCTGGGCAATGACGACGATATGCGTGATATTAGCAGCATGGTTTGCAATACGGTCTATCCTTCGGAGGCGTGCAAGAAAGGCCCCTAAAGCAGAAAAGCGCAAGCGGTTGACAGGGCGATGGGGAACTGCCTTTAAGCTTGCAGGGCTTGTGCTCCGAAGGCCGTCTTATGTTATGGGAGAAATAGCTGAGAATCAGAGCATTCCTCTTATGTTTGCTAGTGTTCTTATTGTTGTCGGTTACATGGTACTCGTTGCTGGGCAATGGGCGGTCGGTTTTATTTTCTCGGAATCCGC
Organism: Paenibacillus paridis; assembly: GCF_006345825.1. Lineage (GTDB taxonomy): Bacteria > Bacillota > Bacilli > Paenibacillales > Paenibacillaceae > Pristimantibacillus > Pristimantibacillus paridis. The sequence continues at coordinate 203,673 of NZ_VCIX01000082.1, read as the reverse complement.
ATTCCATGATATAAGTTTGGCATCGGAAGCGGTAGCCTACTTTGTCCCTTGGCTGCTGTGGGTTCTGTCGAGCTATTTGATTGGATCGGTGATGAAAGGAGAAGGCACCATTCGCAATGTCTTTATTGTAAATGCGTATGCCATGATACCCTACATTGTTCTTACGCTTCCACTGAAACTATTGTCCAACATCTTGACGCTGCAGGAAAGCATTTTATATACCTCGGGCATTGTTGTCATCCAGATCTGGGTGCTTTTGCTCTTCTTTATGGCTACACAGGCTGTGCAAAATTATAACTTAAAAGAGGCGATACAGATGGTCGTCGTCTCCTTGTTTACGATGGGATGCATCTGGATGTTTGGCTTCGTGCTGATCGGGCTTGTTTATCAGGCGATTGATTTCTTTGTTGTACTTGGTCGGGAGGTGATGGCCCGTGTTTAACAAAATCTTTCAAGTCAGCAAGCGCGGGCTGCTTGGGATAAGATCTGCTTTAATCTTCATCGGGGCAGCTGCTTTAGCTATTGCTCTGATTATCTTCACTTCGGATAGCGGGAATCCGGCATCTGGAACGTACGATGCTAAGAAGGCACATGCCTACATGGAAGCTCTTAATGTCCAAACCGAACAGCCTCAGGGAGAAGCTCGAATAATCGGGGGGAGAACCTGGTTCAAGATGGCAGAACAGTCCGGCGCGGCGCTGTGGCTGGAGCCCTTGCTGGGACAGATCGCATTGGAAAATCAGGCTACGGGGGCATTTTGGCTAAGCAATCCTGGTAAAGAAGAGCTTGCTAAGGCGGAGGGAAAAGGAATCTGGGCAACCAACTTGGAGGCGCCGATTTTGTTCCGTTACTTGGACGAAGGGCAATCCAACGAAAAAGTGACCAATACGGTTGAGCAGAAAGCTAAGGTGGAATGGGTGGCGTTGGAGCGAGGGGTAGGCGTTCTCTATACCTTGGATGCGCTTGGTTTCACTTTCTACGTCAAATACGCCATTGAAGATGGAGAATTGATAGTCAGCATGCCTGAGGAAGGCATATGGGAAAATGGCGGGAAACGACTGGTCAGCATGGACTTGTTGCCGTTTTTTGGGGCATCGCTGGATGGGCCAGACGGCTATCTGTTTGTTCCGGACGGCCCAGGAGCGCTAATTCGGTTTAATCAAGAGGATAACGACCAACTCATGCCATACTCCTTTCCGGTCTATGGTTACGATCCGGCTGTATCGACCGTTAGTGCTTATGAGAACCGTACGGACATTGCTTTTCCGATATTCGGGCTGAACCGCGGGACGGATAGCTTTATCGCGATTATCGAACAGGGAGCGCCGAAAACAGCTATTCTAGCGGCTCCGGCCGGCGTTAACACTATGTTTAATGAGGTCCATACTCGAATTATGCTGAGGAACTACTATTACCAGCCCATCGGTTTGAGTGATGATCATTTCAAAAATACGTATGAGTCTTCCCTAGCGCCTAGCAAAATAAAATTACGTTATCTGATAACGGAGAAGGGGAAATCTGATTACGTCGGAATGGCGCAGCAATATCGTTCGTATTTAATGAAGCACCAGAACGTGCAGGCGCTTAAAGCTAGAAAAGGTGCTGATTTTGGACAAGGCGTTCCCCCTTTAATGTTGAACTTTGTTATGAGTGCTGCGGAGCGGGGGCCGATAGGGGAGAGCCTTGTGGTAGGTACTACTTTTAAGGAAGCTGCTGACATTGTGGATAATCTGGTTCAAGACGGCATAACGAAGCTGGACGTGAGCCTAACAGGCTGGAACAGCGGTGGATTTCCCGGGCGTTTGCCGGATCGCTTCCCCATTGAAGGCAAGATTGGCGGCGAAAGCGGCTTTCGAGACTTCAAAGCAGCCTTGGACACGCTTCACATTCCGATTTCCATCAATGATGCACCGTTCTATGCAACGGATAAAAGTTCGAATGGATTCTCGGTCCGTGACGATGCGATTAAAAATATTAACGGGACGATCGTTAGCTGGAGTCAGCAAGGGGATTGGTACGACGATGCTCAAGCTCGGAATTTCTATTTCATGAATCCTCTTCAAGCCAAGAAAAAGTGGGGAGCTACATTGGCGGAATTGAAGCAATTGGGCATAGGTGGCGTGCATGTTCAAACCTACAGTCATGGGTTCAGTGATTTCAGAAAAGAGAATCGCGTGAATCGCGAGACATCAATTAGCGCATTGCAGGCTATGCTGGATGAAGCATCCAGCGAGCTCGGATCCGTGCAGGCGAGTGCAGCTGCCTATAGTTTGGGACATGCCGATTACCTAAGCGGCATGCCGCTTGATTCCAACTACGACCTGATTGTAGATGAGCAAGTCCCATTTTTCCCGATTGCCATTCACGGACTGGCTACTTATTCGGGAAATGCAGGAAATGTTCGAAGGGATCCGGTTAACGAGTTTTTGAGGGATATTGAATATGGGGCATTACCGACCTATATGGTGATGGAGAGTGATCCGCGTGTGATGAAGAGAACAAATTTTGCCTCTTTGTTCAGCGCTCAATTCGATACCCTTAGGGAGAAAATGGTTGAGGAATATGGGGCTTATCAGGCTTCGGGGACAGATGTCTGGGCCAGCTTTATTGAAGGACATCGGAAAGTATCAGAAGGTGTTTATGAAACGAGCTACGAAGGTGGCCGCAAAGTATGGGTCAATTATAATAACCAACCGTTCGAAGCAGAAGGCGTAAGCATTGGTGCTTCGACATTCAAGGTCATCCAGGAGGGAAGTGAATAATGGCGAAATCGCAACCCGGAGCTGTCATGAGTGCAAGGGAACATAACCGTAACAGAGGCAGGCAGAGAGGCCGGGAAGCATTGCGCGGCTACTTGTTTTTAACGCCTTGGCTTATCGGTATCGGATGTTTCGTCTGTTATCCGATATTCTATTCCATCTACATCAGCTTTCATAAAGTGTCCGTAGCTAAGGATGGTTCGGGCCTCGCCTATGAATGGATAGGGTGGGGGAATTACAGTTATTCCTTTCTGAAAGACAATATTTTCCCCATCGAGATGCTTTCATTTCTGCGAGAACTTCTGTTTATTGTTCCGATTACCGTTATTTTTTCTTTGCTGGTGGCGGTTATGCTCAATCAGAAATTCCGTGGCAGAATGTTTTTCCGAATGATTTTTTTCCTGCCTGTTATTTTTGCTACAGGAGAAGTGCTAACGGAATTATTCTCTCAGGGGCAAGGGTCTATTCCCTTTGGGGAGCAGTACGATATCGAAGGATTCATTTACGGCATGTTTTCACCCGGCATTGCAGGCACGATCCTATCGGTGATATCACGGTTTATTATCATTTTATGGAGTAGTGGGATTCAAATTATTATTTTTCTGGCGGCCTTTCAGACGATTCCCAAGTCTACGTTCGAAGCCGCTCGGATTGACGGGGTCACGCCATGGGAATCGTTTTGGAAGATTACGTTTCCTGTCATCGTACCCTTCATTGTGCTTAATTTAATCTATACGCTGGTAGATCAGGCGACAAGCCCGTTTAACCCAATCATTGAACATATCATGAATAACATGAGTGATGTAGAAACGGGGTACGGCTATGCCAGTGCACTGGGATGGATCTATTGCGCCGTCACAATCGTTCCCATTCTCGTTCTTGCACGATTCACCAAACAGACTAATAGGGAGAAAAGGTGAGGACAGTGAAATCACAGTCGCAGTTCACGCAGAAGCCGTCGGAGCAGGAAGACACACAGCCGGGCATGCTGAATCGCTTCAGGGATTACTTGATACGCAAGCATATTCCTGAGCGAGTCCGCGTTGCGGTTATAGGGAGACAAGTCAATGATGGCTTATTATTTAAAGCTTTATTGGTGATTATCCTGATTTCGATCGCCGTGTTATATGTAAAGCCGTTGCTTTATATGATGTCTACCTCGGTGAAGACGCTGCCCGATCTGCTTGATACATCCATTCAATGGATTCCAAGACAATTCGAATGGTTGAATTACGGGAAGGCTATTGACGGCTTGAAGTACTGGAGATCGCTGGGCATTACGGCATTTATCGCCCTATCCGCTGCTGTGCTTCAGACGATTGCCTGTGGCGTTACGGGGTATGCTTTTGCTCGGCTCTATATTCCGGGGAAGAAAATATGGTTCGCCATTGTCATTTTGACCTTTCTTATTCCCCAGCAAACGCTCGTTATTCCGCTTTACGTCACTTACGTTAAGCTTGGATGGCTCAATACGGTGCTTCCCTTTATTGTGCCTGCCATTGTTGCACAAGGGATTAAAGGTTCGTTGTTCATCATTATCTTCCGTCAGTTTTTCTCTACACTGCCCAAAGAGCTGGAAGAATCGGCGAGGATGGATGGGGCTGGAGCGATACGAACCTTCTGGAAAATCATGATTCCGCTTTCTCGGCCAGCGCTATTAATTGTATTTTTGTTTTCTTTCGTATGGCATTGGAATGATTATTTCGAGCCTGCCCTCTATTTGAAGGGCGCTGACTTTTACCCATTATCGCTAAGCCTTCAGCATCTTCAGTCCAATTTGAATTATTTGAGCGGTTCATCCTCCGGTTTGACAAATGTTGTCGTAGACGTGAATGAACCGATCAAGATGGCTGCAGCGTTCCTTATTATTTTGCCGCCGCTCGTATTGTATTTGTTTGCACAAAGATATTTCGTCGAAGGAATTGAACGGACTGGCATTGTGGAATAGGTAGCATTCTCCGGCAGAACCAGTTGATTTCCGAAAACCAGGAGCAAAGGAGCCTAACGGATATGAAAGAACTTTATTCGTCGTTTGTAAATCCAAGTAATGAATACCGGGGTAAGCCCTTTTGGTCATGGAATGGAGAGCTTACGCAGGACGAGTTAATTAGACAGATCGATGTATTCGAGAAGATGGGCTTTGGCGGATTTTTTATGCACTCACGGACGGGATTAATTACGGAATACCTCGGTGAAGAATGGTTTGAACTGACGAGAGTTTGCGCAGAAGAAGCTCAGAAACGGGGGATGGAGGCTTGGCTGTATGATGAAGACCGCTGGCCAAGCGGTACTGCCGGAGGGATGGTCACAGAGGAACCTCGGTTTCGGCTGAAGTTCGTGAAGATGTATAAAATCCCGGTAGATCAATGGGAATGGCGAGATTCGTGGATTGCCGCTTTCGAGTGCAGGCTGGAAGGTGATGCCTATTATGAGGGCAGAAGATTACGTGCGGAGGATGCCTTAATCCAAGGGAGCGCCACTTGCATTTTAGCATTCGAGATTGTGGAAATGGAGCCGAGCAGCTTCTATAACGGACAAACCTATGTGGATACGATGAATCGCGAGGCGACAGAGGCGTTTATTCAAATCACGCATGAACAGTATAAGGACAGGATTGGAGGGCTGTTCGGAGGGGCAGTCACAGGCATATTTACAGATGAACCACATCGTGGGCCGCTCATGACGCAGTTTAACATCTCCAATGATTCTCCCGAATATATGCTTCCATGGACGTATAATCTATTCGAGCGCTTCTTGGACAAATTTGGTTATGATCTGTTGGATCGGCTGCCAGAAGTGTTTCTATTGCCGGAAGGAAGGCAGATCTCGCCAGTAAAATGGCATATTGTCGATCTGCTCCAGGAGATGTTTCTGGACGGCTATGCGAAGCCGCTTGATGAATGGTGCCGTAAGAACGGGTTGATCTTGACGGGCCATGTTCTGCATGAGGACTCCTTAAGCGCGCAGACGGCGATGATCGGTTCCGTTATGCGCTATTACGAGCATATGGAATACCCCGGGATTGACATCCTTATGGAAGGCAACCGTTGTTATTGGGTAGCAAAACAACTGTCATCGGTAGCTAGACAAATTGGGAGAAAGTGGTTGCTGTCCGAGCTGTATGGTTGTACAGGCTGGCAAATGCCGCTCGAAGCACACAAAGCGGTTGGGAATTGGCAAACCCTGTTCGGAATTAATTTGCGATGCCACCACTTGTCTTGGTACTCCATGGAAGGCGAGTCTAAACGGGATTATCCTGCAAGTATCTCCTTTCAATCGGCGTGGTGGACGGATTATCATGCGGTGGAAACGTATTTTGCGCGTCTTGGAACAGTGATAAGCCATGGAGAGCCGATATGCCATTTATTGGTGATTCACCCGATTGAAAGCGTATGGTGCCAGGTTCGGGCGGGCTGGGCAAACTCTTTGGAAGCTGACACGCCTGAGATCAAGCTGCTTGAGCAGCAGTTCGCCAATGTATTTAATTGGTTGTCGGGCTCACGAATTGATTTTGATTATGGGGATGAAGAAATGCTGCAAAGGCTGGCGGCAGTCGAACATGATGAGGCAGGCCAAGCCGTTTTTCGGGTAGGTAAAGCAACTTACAGCACGGTGCTAGTCGCAGGCATGACGACGATTCGTTCGTCCACGCTGCGCCAGTTAGAGGTTTTTCAACAAAATGGAGGGACGGTTATCTTCGCAGGCGAGGCGCCTGATTATGTAGATGCAGAACCTTCGGAGAGCTGCCGAGAACTAGCGGGACTTTCCGTGCGAATTCCGTTGAATGAAGAAGCGATCTCCTCCATTGGAGTTTACCATATAGGTAACCAGGTGGCTGTATTTGATGAACAGGGGCTCCCCATCGCCGATATCTTCGGGCAAATACGCCAAGATGAAGAGCAAACGTATGTCATTTTGCTAAATATTAACCGTGAAGCATCTTATATAGATACGAAAGTCTGCATTCCATACGTTGGTTATGTGGAGGATTGGAACTGCTTGACGGGAGAACGCTTCGCAGCAGTCGCCACGACAAAGGATGGGTCAACGGAGCTAGTGGCCGATTTTATTCCGTCAGGCGAGAAGGTTTATGTCATTACGAGGAATCGGGAAGAAACGCTTGCCACACGGACAAGCTTACGCACCGTGGCTGCATATGATTTGGAAGGTTCATTTTCCTACGCGCTGGACGAGCCGAATGTTTGCGTATTGGATCGCGCTTCCTATAAGTTGAACGATGGCGAATGGCAGGAGGAACATGAGATTTTGAAGCTGGACCGTAAAGTAAGGCAGGAGCTGGATTTTCCCTTCCGCTCCGGTGATATGGTGCAGCCTTGGCATGCCATTAAACATAAGTCAAAGGAAGAGGGCAAGCTGCATCAATTAACGCTGGCCTATGTTTTCTATCAGCATGCAGCTGCAGAAATTACCGGTGGCTGTAGGCTGGCTGTAGAAAGAGCGGAGAAAAAAGCAATTTCCGTCAACGGGAGAGCGCTTGAGCTGCAGGAGGATTCGGGATGGTGGATCGACCCTGTGTTCCGAACGTTTCCTATTCCCTCGGAATACCTTCGGAATGGGGAGAACCGAATTGAAATCACGGCTGACTTTGATGAGGGGACGGATTTGGAAGCTCTCTATCTGTTAGGCCATTTCGGGGTTGAGGTGGTGGGGACGATGAAAACCATCGGTGCTTTACCAGATCGGCTGAACATTGGTCATTTGGCAGATCAGGGTTTGCCGTTCTATGGCGGGGCAGTGAGTTATGTACTCCCATTAGAATCGATAATGGAGCCGCTTAAGAAACATCTTGCGACCGAAAGGGGCGCTTCGGTGCAGCTGGAGATTCCCGGTTATGAAGGTGCATGCCTAAGAGTTGGAAGTGCAGAGACAGGAATGACCACGATTCCTTGGCAGCCTAATAGGACTGATATTACTGCAATTATGAACTCGGAAGCGAGTGTATTGCTGGATGTCGTTCTGACGCGGAGAAATACGTTTGGACCGCTGCACATGGACCCGATATACAGCGCGGCATACGGGCCTGGTCACTGGCTAACAGAGGGAGAGGCATTTGCGGAGCATTACATGCTTATTCCTACTGGGCTTACGAGCAGTCCGCGTATTCTGTTGCAAGCTCCGGTGGATTGAAGCAACTGCAAGCGTAATACGTTCCGTAATACGGCTGCTAAAATACGATTTCATATCTCATTCTGCAATTAGGTGATGGAGGCGTTAGAGTTGAAGAAAATTGCACTCTTGTGGAGAGACAACATAAGCAGCGGTTCGATTGTTATCGAATATGGCAAGCTTGAGCATGGGGAAGTAAAGTCTGAAAAGGGGCACTACGATCATGCTGACCAATCTTTTTGTCTAGATAGCCCAGGACGGCTTGAGTTGACTGTATGCGATGAAAATGTAAATAGAGGCGCATTTGCAAGCATCATAACGATTCGTACCAGCAGCCATTCATTTAGCTTTTTTCTTAGAGATGTAAGCTACGAATATCCGATTTATATTAAGGAGTATGGCGTTGTCGTTACAGAAGCAGCGCATTCGGACTCATATGAACAAATGGTTGAACGAATTAACAACAAAGGAATGCTCACTAATCTTCAGCTTATTAATGCCGAGCCTGAAGAGTCTTTCGAGCAGGCAGCGTCTGCCAGCAGGCCCTTGACTAGCCCGATCTGGCTTGGTTTATCAAGGGATGTAAGATTATTTGAATCTGACTTTCGTGGAATGGGGGATAACGACAACATTCGTGCTTGGGACTGCGTGCGCCCGAGGTATCCCGCTCAAATTAATCGTCTTCCTGAAACGGCGGACGCCCCGGTGCTTTACTATTATCTATTGGGCAGGGGGATAGGTTCTGAATATCGAGTCACCCGCAGCCTTGAAGATCGGATTTACCCCATTGCTTTATGCACTATTCATGATGACGATATTCGTTATGACAATGTGGCGTTTGTATCCTATGAATCCAGTCCCTTAACCGCCCAGTCGCTTCAAGGAACTCACTATCTGGCTGCAGATCAATACGGAGTGGGGTTCATGTTTACGCAGCAGCAGCAGGAACAGTTCGAGAAGCTGCCTGAGTCGCAGCTGCATCCAGCTGAAGAGACGGTTTATTATTCCAAGACGACTGCAACAAATTTTGCCAGCGTCCCACGTTATGCGTGGTTTAAAAATCCAGCGCCTATGAATGCGGATTGCCACTTTGAGGGGGATCAGGGATTCGGCGTGTTTTCCTCGGACCGAGTATTTGTGATATCGAAGCTTGATGGGCAACCGCTGCCTCAAGAGGAAGTGGCGGTATTGCTGAAGCCAGGGGAAACAGTCACATTCGAATTTTTTCTTCCTCATTCCCCGGTAACCAGAGAACGGGCAAATAGGCTCGCCGAGCAGGATTTTGCGTCTAGGCACGAAGAATGCCTCTCTTTCTGGCAGGAGAAGCTCGAACGCACAACGAAAATACAGCTGCCCGAACCAAGGATTGAGGAAATGATGCAAGCTGGTTTTCTGCATCTCGATCTTGTTTGCTATGGATTAGAACCGGACCAGACGCTGGTGCCAACGATTGGTGTCTACACTGCTATTGGATCGGAGAGTTCTCCGATTATGCAATATCTGGATTCTATGGGTGCCCACGACCTTGCTGAAAGATCTTTGCAATTTTTCCTTGATAAGCAGCATGAAGACGGTTTTATTCAAAATTTTAATGGTTATATGCTGGAGACAGGGGCTGCGCTGTTTGGTATGGGTGAACACTATCGTTACGTGCGCGACGTAGATTGGCTGCTTCGCATTAAGCCCAAGCTTCTAAAAGCCTATGAATATTTAATGGGCTGGCGCAGCCGCAACCTTCGCGAGGAATTAAGGGGACAAGGCTACGGCATGCTGGAAGGCAAAACGGCTGATCCTGAAGATCCGTTCCGCTCTTATATGTTAAATGGCTTTGCCTATGTTGGGTTAAAACGTTTGGCTGAGATGCTTGAGATTATTGATGAGCCGTTATCTATCAAAATTGGCAAAGAGGCGGAGCAGCTTAAGCGTGACATTCAAATATCCGTTAAGGAGACGATGGAAAATTCACCTGTCGTTCCATTGGGAGATGGCAGCTGGGTGCCGACCTGTGCCCCTTGGGCCAATTACAGAGGTCCTGTGTCGCTGTATGCAGACGGAGGGAAATGGGGAACTCATGGCTCCATGGTCGTTCGCGATTCATTGTTAGGTCCCTTGTATTTAGTGATACAGGAAGTGCTTGAGCCGGATTCACTCGAAACAGGCTTTCTATTAAACTTTCATAATGAACTGATGTGCATGAGGAATGTAGCTTTAAGCCAGCCGTATTATAGCGTTCACCCTTGGATTCATCTGAAGCGAGGGGAGACAAAATTGTTTCTAAAAGCTTTTTATAACGGCGTAGCCGGATTGGCGGATCGGGAGACGTATACATTTTGGGAGCATTATTTCCATGTTAGCCCCCACAAGACACACGAGGAAGGTTGGTTCCTCATGCAGTGCAGATGGATGCTATATATGGAAGAAAAGCAGGCATTGAGGCTTCTTCCGGGTATCCCGAGAGCGTGGTTGGAGCAAGGCAAGAAGATTTCTGTACGTCATGCTGCCAGTTACTTTGGCCATTTTTCGATGGAAATACAGTCGGATCTTTCGCAAGGGCGCATTACCGCAGACATCGAATTTCACTCTGACCGCAGACCTGCCGAGATTGCCATTCGTTTGCCGCATCCTAGCGGTCAAAGGGCCTTGAGAACAAACGTAGGGAACTATGATGCGGATACTGAAACGGTCATTATTGCCGCATCCGAGAATAGAGTACAGGTTGTCCTTGAATACTAATATGGAGTAAAGCGAAGAGCACTTGGTTCCTTAGGAATCAAGTGCTCTTTCGCTTTCAAAGACTATGTCTTCGGGAGGAGATGGATTAGCCGGTAGCCACCTGCAAATCCCGGGGAAGTTACGTATTGATAGGAGCCTTTGCCAAAAGCATCCGTATGGGCAAAGTGAACATGACCGCAAAATATACCGATCAAATTATGATGAGGATTATTTAGCAGCAGGTGATAAAACGCAGTCGTCTCCGCAGTCGTCTCCGCTACTTTCCACTGCGATTGGAGCGACTTGTCCCATCCCTCTGCAGCCATCATGATGGGTGCTCCCCATTGCTTCATCACATCGGGCAGCAGCCCTGGAATATAGATCGGGATATGGATGAACAGCAGGGTGGGAAGACCATTTGCCAACTGTTTTTTGGTAAAGTGAAGCTGTTCTTTCGTGATTTGGTAGGTGCTGTTATCGATGGTTAGCAAATTAATGCCATTAAATAGAGAGGCTTGATAGGCTGGGCTGTCATTAGTGAAGCTATTGAACTTAGGGTATTGCTCGGCACGGGTTGCCTCGTTCCAGGGTTGTAGAGGATACTCCCAATCATGATTGCCGAGGGTGTAGAGATAGGGAGAACGCAGCTCTTGAAGTTTAGTCTCTAAATAGTCCAGATTACCAGCCGTAGCCCCGTTTATAATATCGCCTGTCAAAACCACAAAATCATATCGCTTTTCATTCGCATCAGTCAGTGCGGTCTCGAATTGTTTGCGTGTTTCTAAGGCATCGAAGCCATAATCCTTTATAGAATTCATAAAAATAGTCTTATCTTTCCGTATATCGGTCTCATTGAGGTGAGCATCTGTAAGATGGAGGATTGTTGCGGAGCTCGCAAGGCCTTCTACTTCAATTAGCGTTTGCTTGGCATTAATCGTCGGCAGATGTTTAAATCGCATTATTCCATTCCTCCTAATAATATATGTAATTCTTTCAGATCGCTCACGATCCAATCAGCTGCGGGGTTTCTTCTGCTTATTTCATTACGTTTATTGTTATCCAAGCTGTTTATCCAAACGGTGTGCATGCCCACTTGTTTGCCGCCCCTAATATCCGTATCGTAATTGTCACCGACCATTAGGCAATTGTTCGGCAATAATCCGTACCGATTCATTCCGTACAAAAAAATATAAGGCTCGGGCTTGCCCGCGAACTCAGCCTGCTTCCCGGTTACTGCTGACAGTGCGGCAACAAGGGCACCTGTCTCGGGGACTTTCTCGCCGTGTTGCCCGGGATGCGAAAGGTCGGCGTTGACGGCAATGAATTTTGCTCCCCTCCCTATTGCAGTACTGAGCTGTTCAAGCTTCTTATAGGTGAAATCCAAATCGAGGCCAACGATTACAGCATCGACTCTGCTCGGGCTGTCCGCTGGAATGACGATATGTCCGGATTGAGTGATCGCAGCGCTGAGGGCAAGGCTGCCTGCCACCATGGCAGTTAGCGGGCCGTAACGTTCCAGCAAGTAATGCCCGATATAGTCGGTGGCTGCCACGATTTGCCCAGGGTCTGCTTCCAGTCCCATGGCAGCCAGCCGAGTAGAGAGTGCTTGAGCGGGCTCCCGCGAATTATTGGTAAGGAAGATGATTTGTTTATTTGTGTTAATCAGCCGCTGGATAACGGTGTTGGCAGCGGGTGCTAACCTGTCTCCATTTAGTATGCAGCCGTCCAAATCAAAAAAACAGGCCTCTATATTTTCAATAGTAAAGGGATTCCATTGTCGAAATTTCATGAAAAATACTCCTTTCAAAGTTTAAAGTATACATAAATATGATTTTTATATACTATTTACGATTTATATAAATTATATTATACTTTGAATGTTAAGTATACTCTGTTGTGGTTTTGCCGGGGAGGCGGCATAGGAATGCTTTGGAGGAAAAATAAGTTTGAATTGGAGGCCGTTTATTTATGAGGAAAATAAAAAGCTTGGTTTCATATCTCCTAGCTGTATCCTTGTTGCTTCAATTGCTGATTCCATTCCATGCTTTTGCCGGTTCTTATGATCCGGGGCTATCATCCTACCGTTCTTCTACTGGGAGCGTGATTTATCCGCATCAGGTCATTAATGATTTTAATACGGAGGACCAAGCGGCGTTATGGTCTGTAGGCAGCAATGCCAGTGAGGTGAATTATGCAACGGCCATATTGAATACACCAGGTGTGCCCTTTGAAGGAGCGGGAGTATTGGAAGTCGTTCCAGATCAGGTGAAGGCGTACGAATGGAGAACGATTCATCGGATATTTCCAGAGCCGCTCGACCTCTCAGATGCTAATTTCATCGCCGTTGCCGCAAATATATGGGGCTGGAAGCAGGATGATTACTATCTCAAAATGACGCTTACCAGTGGTATTGAGACTTATGAAACCGTTTCCAATATGAGTTTGAAATGGAATGTAATCTACTTTGATATTCACAGCTGGGCGAATAAGAACAACATCGATAAAATTGAGTTCTCTTACATGAAAAATTACGATCTTGATGGGATGTCACCGGGAGAAGCGGGATACGAGTATTGGGATGGACGGCTGCAGTTGGATTACCTAAGTGCTACTCAGGCAGCTAACCTTGATTTTAATGTCACGGGTGTCACTGAAGGCTTTGTGGCAGCTGGAGGGACGGCTGCAGTTCATGCAGCTTCGGAGCAAGGGACCCTCGAGTATAAGGTCGAACAGCCTGCATCCACCTATCTCGAATCCCCTGGACTGAATTTAAATGCGACTAAGCGAAATATGATTGAGTTAACGATGAGGAACAATACGGGGGCGGATCAATTGAAAGTTTCTTGGATTACCGATCAGGATCAGAACTGGGATGAGGGAAAAACGATGTTATTTCATGTAGCTAATTCTTCCACCTTCACCGATTACCGCTTCGGAATGTCCAGTTCTTTATGGAAAGATACGATCGATAAAATCAGAATTTCTCCCGTAATGGCGGCGAATGAATCGGTGCTGGATATTGACAGGATAAGCTTTTCCTTACAGGCTCTGGATACGTATGACTATCAGGGAAAGGTCGACACCGTTGCTATTCATAGCGACTTGGCCACGATTACTGTTGCAGGGAGCATACAGACAGAGTATCTCGCTGACAATCCATCCGCAGAAATAATGGTATTCGAGCTGCCTTTGTACGCAGATGTGAAGACAGCGGACTATAGCGCAATGAACCCTCTGGATACGGGCGCAGCCACTGAGCAATTTAGGATGAGCTTTAATGCAGCAGAAGCGGGAATTTCCCGAATTCAGTCCAAGTTTGCAGTTGTGCTAACCAATGGCGATGGATCCTACGTATTGGCCGATACCGCCAAATACGTTACCAATCCGGAGATTATGGCCGTTCATACCTACCCCTATACGCCTACTAAGAGTATCAAGGGACAGGATGTCATGCTGCTTACGGATGCTGAACGTCAGGGAGCTCAGCATGGTGCAATTAATATTCCATATAATCAGTTTTTAACCCTAAGCGATCATGGTGACAGCTCGATTCCATATGAGTATGAAGGGAAAACTTACTATTTTAGGAAAAACGTCGTTCATGATTTCGATAATAAAATTAAGTCAATGACGGTTAACGGGATGGCGGTGACTGGCATCCTGATCTTGCAGAGAACCGGAATGGATGACCCTGATTCCCCTAATAAAGATCTTATCCATCCAGATAGCACGCCAGACGGAACGGTATTTGCTCCCAACCTGACCAACGAAGCGGGCGTCAATTACTATAAGGCGATTACGAGCTTCCTGGCAGAGCGTTATTCTAGGGAAGACAAGGCTTATGGCAGAATCATGGGGTTTATTGTTGGCAATGAAATAGGCAATAACAAGGTATGGAATAACATGGGACCGAAGCTAATGGAAAACTATATGGAGCAATATGAGCGAACCTTGCGTTTGACCTACAATTTGGTAAAAAGCCAATCTTTTCATGCGAGGGTCTACATTTCCTTGGATCATTTCTGGAACGATGGGCATGCGCCGGATGCCATGTGGGCATATGCCAACAAGAATATCGTGGATACACTAGGCAAAATAACCAAGGATGGCGGTGATTATGGCTGGAATGTGGCCTTTCATCCTTATCCGGAAGACCTCTTTAACCCAAGGACCTGGGCAGATGTAACGGCGACGGACAGCTTCGATACCTACCGTATTACGTTTAGAAACTTACAGGTGCTGACTAATTATTTACAGCAGGAAAGGCTTACATTTAATGGCTTGCAGCGGCATGTCATTTTGTCTGAGCAGGGTTTCCACAGCGGCACCAATACTTTGGAAGATCAGAAGGTACAGGCAGCAGCCTATGCCTATGCTTATTATAAGGTGAAGTCGCTGCCGGGAATTGACGCTTTTATCCTCTCGAGGCATGTTGACCATGCGGGAGAGGGTGGACTGAATCTGGGCATGTGGACGAACCTACCCGGCCATATCAATGATGCAGGCCAGCAGAAATTAATCTATGATGTCTTCCGCAAGATTGATACAGTGGATTCGCTTGCTGCGACCGAGTTTGCCAAAACTATAATTGGTGTGAGTGATTGGAATGAAATTATACCTGGTTTTGATACGTCAATGCTGGATGGAAGAGCTATGCGGGAGGAGGCTCCGATGGGTACGGTTTCGGCCATAACGGGCGAAGTTCCTCTCAGTGACTTTGATAATGATCGTGACGGATGGCAGGATACGGACAACGTGGCGGGCATTATGCAAGAACAATCGGACATGGTGGCGGGAGCTGGCAGTTTGCGGGCTATGGTAGCTGCATCTCCGCTCAAAGACTTTAAGGGAGTAACGAAACCATGGGATATCCCGATAGACATGTCGGCAACTCCAGTCATCAAGGCATTCGTTAAGGCTGTCGGAATAGGTGAGGGAGAACAGGCGGAATTTATGTTCCGGGCCTATAGCGGAGATAGAGTTATGGAAGGCATGACGATCGCAGATGCGGACACCTGGAATGAAATTGGGCTCGATCTCGGCAATTGGGAAGGAGCCGGCAGTGTAGATCGAATCAAGATCTGGGCAAGGCCGGAGAAGGCGGTAGCCTGGGCTGCCGGTGCTCTTCTGATAGATGAAGTATCCATGGCAGCCAGTGCTGCTCTTACTAATCTGGTCGTTACTGTTGATTACGGCAAAGCGTTGAAAATTGGAGACAAGCTGACCATCCATATTCGTAACAAAGGCAATCAAACCTACACAGGTACGGTGGTTATTGCAGGATTAAACGGTATTGATTTGGATAAAAGCGGAAGCCCGATTTCCATTGGCTTTGGAGAACAGACGGACATTCAGGCGACGATTACGGGACTGGACATCGAAGATTACAAGAGCGGAAAGCTTCAGTTGACAGTAGGCGGAAGCACGTACATTTATGAGCTAACCGAAGCTTATTTGCCTGATTATACACTGGTTGGCAATGATGTGGTTTTAGGTGATTTTGAAGGCGGATACACCGACGGCTGGAATGCGGGAAGCCATACAGCCTCTGTCGCCTCTGTACAAAAGGATTCCACGTATCAGGCTTTTCCGGCAGCAGCAAATCACGGGCTTTATATGCTGGAGAGCGCAAAGGCTCCAGAAGTGGCTACTAAGGAGAGCGTTGTTTATAAAACATTCGCGCTTCCTTTGGATTTGAGCAATTACGGGAAGATCAATTACAGCCTATACGGATGGGGCGGGACATCATCTGCTTATGTGACCAAGATTAAACTGACTGCGTTTGATGGGACAACCTTTGAGTTCGAGCAGGATACCAGCCTCCTAAGCGAATGGACGGAGGTGTCAGCGGACATTTCGCAATTTGCAGGAAAAAGCAAGGTGCGGACTATCGAGATTTCCTATAGAGGAAAGGACCTGCAATTCCACGCGGGGCCTTGGGTAGGATTCTTTTATATTGATCATGTTAGAGTAACAGACTTGCGGCAGTTGACAGCAATCATCCCAGACAAGGCCGAGGAGACCCTTGCTCTCATCAACGGGAAAATGCAGCTGGTGATTCGTGGCATTTGGTCTGATGGGAACGTAAAGCAGATAGAGTCGGCTGCGGAGGGGACGGTATATGAAGGTTATGACGAAGCCGTCGTCTCGGTTAGCGATGATGGGCTAGTAAAAGCGATGTCTGCAGGGGATACGGCAATTACAGTCAGGAACGGGGAGCATACAGCGACTATTCACCTGACGGTATCGGCTGAGCTGCCTGAATCTATGTATAGCTTTGAGACAGGGTTGGAAGGCTGGGAGAAATCTGATCCCGGTGATCCTAGCATTGTAGGAGTGAAGTCAGTTGTTTCCGCTGAACCCTCACTGGAGATGATGGGAACACCTAAACCTCACAATGGCGGAAGGATGTTGGAGGCAGGCTTGGCGGACATATCACCGGATGCTTCCAAGATGGTCGGAGTCAATTACGATCCTCCATTAGATTTAACTTCCACAAAGGATATATCGTATGCCATATTCAGCGCGGGGGAAGCAGCTGGACTGCCGGGAGAAGATGGTTTAACAGCAACTGAAGATGATATCGCCGTTTCCTATATAAGCATTTTCAAATTGACTTCTACCTCAGGAGAAACGTTTATTCGCGAGAGGCGGATTACCCCGAATTCATGGATGCCTATAACGATTGATATAGCAGAATGTACTTTTAGGGGCAGTGTTGCCAAGCTGGAGATTGGACAACGCATAGAGAATGCGGGACTCTCTGTATCGCAGGGCAAGTTCTTCGTAGATAACATTTCCAAAACAAGCGTAGTGGTTGAACCGGAGAGTCCTCCGGTCACGAAGCCCGGCGTGGTAAGTCCTTCAAATGATATACCGATTTCGCTAGGTAATGGGAAAGTATTTACGATGGCAAAGCTGGACCAGACGAGCAGCAGTCTTAGGGTTAGTCTAGAAAGCCCAATTCTAGAGCAGGCATTTGCTTCCGTGGAGGCAGATGCTAGTGGGGTGAAGACGCTGATACTGGAAGTACCTGCAGTAAGCGGTGCACGCTCTTATTTTATGGAATTCGCGGCAGGCTTTCTAATGAATGACACGGCCAAGCGAGTGGTGAGTGTAAAAACAGGATTAGGGACTATCCACATACCCGACAATATGCTTCCGAAAAAAGGAACGAATCCGGTAAGCAAAATAACGATTCGAATAGAAGAAGGGGTTCCGTCTGCCTTGAGCAAGGAAGCGAACAATTGGATTGGGAACAGAAAGAGCATTAAGCTTAGCTTGCTGGTCGACGGAAAACCGCTGAATTGGAATAATCCGAACGCAAAGGTGAAAGTGTCGATTCCTTATAAGGCGACAGCTGAAGAACAAAAGGAGCTTGAGCATATTATCGCTATCGATCTGGATGACAAGGGTAATGTGGCGCCTATACCGAGCGGCAGATATGCAAGCGAAACGGAAGAAGTCAGCTTTATGACGAATCATTTCTCGCAGTTTGCTACAGCCTTTGTAAAAAAGAAGTTTAACGATATTGAAGGTTATCCTTGGGCGGTAAGCAGCATAGAGATATTGGCATCCAAAGGAATATTGAAAGGGACATCCACAGCAATATTTTCACCGCAAAAACCGATTACCCGTGGGGAATATTTGGTTATGCTGGTCAACGGACTAGGGTTATCGGCGGAATCTGCCCATAACTTTGATGATGTGCAAGCAACGGATTTTTACTTTGATGCGGTAGGCATCGGCAAAGCATTGGGTATTGCAGAGGGAATTAGCGGAAGAAAATTCAACCCGATGGCGACATTGACGAGGCAGGATATGATCGTGTTATCGGAGAGAGCCATGCTGGCGGCTAATAAACTAAAACCTAATTCGTATAGGGACTTAAGCCGCTTTAAAGATGAAGCGCTTGTGAGCGAATATTCAAGAAGCAGCATCGCGAACATGGCAGGAGCAGGGCTTATTGAAGGCTCGAATGGTTGGCTTAAGCCGGGAAGCGAAGCTACCAGGGTGGAGGCGGCAGTTCTTATTTATCGATTATACCAGTTTGGCGAACAGCACTAAGCTAAAGCAAAACCAATCCTATCAATGGGAGCAGCCACTATCCTTTAGGATAATGGCTGCACTTTGCTTATGTGCTTTTTTTGATAAACAGAAAAGGCTTGCTGCGACGCAGCTTTAAGCGCGATTTTTAGGAGGGAATTCCAAGCAAGGCAGTGCTTATTTTTTGAATGGAAGGCGTATCCCCTACAAAATAAAAAAAGCTGGAGACGTCTATGGATCTTCCTGGAATATCAATGGGTAAGGCGGGAGAGTGATATTCAAGCTCCGCAAAGTGCCCCAATTGCCCGCCATCGTAGTAGAACTGCATGCACGATCCGAGATAGTCCGGCTGATGGGAAGGGTAATCCGGATAAATGCAGGAGGGGCTAACGCTGAATTGACGGATAATCAGGCTGCTTTTCTTACTATTTAGGGGACGTAAATAACCAAATCTGCCGGTTGAACTCATGGCATCCAGTGAGATTTTAAAGCGATCGGGCCCTTCGCACCGCAGCCGTATTCCGTTAGATAGCAAGGTTATCGGGATGTCCTCCGTCTGGGAAAACATCGTTATTGGACGCACGGAGCCATGCGTTGCAGCTAAAATCTCACCCTCAGGCGGCACTTGGGCGATACTCCAAAGATTGCAGTAGCCTGGAGGGGACGCGACCAATTCAGTCAAGGGAACCGAGTGTAACGGCGTTAAGTTCATTTCGGTACAGACTTCAAATCCGACATACGAAACACTTGAGCAATCCGGAAATAAAGAAGAATGGTTCATTAGAAAGGGATTCGGAACTAACGTATATCGCTTGTCCAGATCTATTCTCATTTTCTTGGACGAGCCGGAATGCTGGAGGTCGCAGGTCATGTTGGCAACCGCATGCGACTGGGATACTTGGGTTAATTTCCAGCTCCCTGGATCCAATTGTTCCGGTACACGGTAGGTGCCGGAGCTGTCTTGGAAATAATCCAGCTCCGGACTTAACCATGTACGGTCACCACCGCAATTCCAATTCTTATCATCACGAAGAGCAGTCAGGTTATGCCAAAATGCGGAGGGCTCGTCTTCATCTGCTTTCAAATCCAGAGCTCGTGCGCCTTTCTCTAGAATGATTAACCGTCCGCCATGGCCATTGGTTAAAACGGCATAGGTTTGACCCATCTGTTGGAGCTTTGTTAGAGTGGTTGGCATATTATTGGTTCCCGGATTCGGATTCATCAATGAAACAAAGCAAACAATCCTCATCTTGGATATGCCGTGTCCAAAGGGCTTCAATCTTCTCGGCAGAATCATTCTGGAGCGCATGCAGCAAGGCTGCGTGATCCTCTACAACTTTATTTAAATCGGTGAACTTGCTCGTATTCCGAATAAAGTGCATCCGAAGCCTATTTACGATACCGGACCATATTTGCAGGGTGAAAGAAGAATGATCGAGAGAGAGCAAATGCTCATGGAACTGAATATCTTCCTCGACAAGGGAAATTAAGTCCCCATTTGCAGCTGATATTTTCATGCGCTCTACGATATTACCGAGGTGTTCGAAGAATAGCTCATCTCTTTTGTTTACATTATGTTTAATCGCGAACAGTTCGAGTTGAAGTCGAATAGGAATCAATAAATCTACAACCTCTTCCTTTCTAACTTCCGCTACGGTCGTTTCGCGATAGGGTGAGCTAACCACAAGGCCCAATGCTTCCAAATCGCGCAGGGCTTCTCGAATGGGGCCTCTGCTAATGGACATTTGCTGGGAAATCTCCAGTTCTTTTAATTTATCGCCTGGCCTCAGATGTCCCTGAATAATGGCATTTCGTATATCATTCAATACGCGTTGGCGAAGAGAGAGATTTTCCTGGCTTTTGAACTGAAAGGTTTTCATAAGTGGACTCCTTCTTTATCAGATCATCGTGTTATTCGTTTCACAGAAATTCGTTACCTTAATTATAGAACAAACCAACGCTCATTTACAAATGATTGTTATCGATCGATTGTTGACAATGTACAATTGTGGAAGTATGATAACCATAAACCGTCACACAGGAGGAATATCTCTATGAATGTATTAGCGATTTGTGCACATCCGGACGATGCTGAAATCTGGTGCGGAGGTACGCTTGCCAAATATGCCAAGCGCGGAGACAAAGTGACGATTGCAGTAGCCACGAATGGCGAAGTAGGATCACCTACGCTTCCCAAAGAAGAAATAGCAGAGATTCGTCGTTTGGAAGCGGTTGCAGCGGCTGAGGTCATTGGGGCAGAGCTGATCTGGATGGGCTACCGAGATGAGTTTTTGTTTGATACAGAGGCTACTAGACTATCTTTTATTGAGGCCATGCGCGTAAGTGAGGCAGAAGTGGTGCTTACGCATTGGCCGAATGACTTATACAATCCCGACCATACCATAACGGGTCAAATCGCCAACGATGTGGCCATTATGACTACGGTACCCAATATTGTGACGGATAGCTTGCCTCTTCCTAAAATCCCAATCGTGTATTTTATTGAAAGTGTTGCTGGACTGGGCTTTCAGCCTGAAGAATATGTGGACATCACCGATACATTCGATGTAAAACAAGCCATGCTTGCCAAGCATGAGAGTCAGGTTGGGGATTGGTTACAGGATCAATACGGCTCCAATGCCATGGAGATGATCGAGGTAATTGCACGTTTCCGAGGGATTCAAAGCGGTGTTCGCTACGCGGAGGGATTTATTAGAGCCAAAGCTTATCCGCGCAATATTACGGGCTCATTGCTGCCATGACATATTTTCTTGATGGAGGAGGTCCAACTATGAATCGGTTCAAGGGTCAAACGGTCATTGTGACCGGAGGAGCGACGGGCATTGGATTTGCTGCGGCCAAGCTATTCACGATTGAAGGGGCGAATGTCGTAATCGCAAGCCGTGATGAGCAGAATGGATTACGCGCATGCAATGAGCTTAAGGAGATTGGTGGGCAGCCTCTATTTGTTCAAACCGATATTAGTGACGAAGGTGCTGTCCAGCACTTGATGAATCGAGCTTTAGAACAGACGGAACGCATTGATGTTTTAGTAAATAATGCAGCGATGTTTTACGAGAGTGAATTTTTGAAGGAAACGACGGATCGCTGGCGGGCGGTCTTCGATACCATCGTTAATGGAGCGTATTGGTGCTCGAAATATGCAGCAGACGCTATGGTTCAAAGGAACATTAGCGGGAAGATCGTAAACGTATCCTCTATTAATGGTTATCGCGCATTACAATTATCCAGCCACTATAATGCGGCGAAAGGCGCGCTTGATCAGCTGACCCGCTGCACGGCATTGGAGCTTTCGCCTTATGGGATTCGGGTCAACGGTGTAGCTCCGGGCTTTATCGATACGGCGCTCTCGGTCATCGGGGGAGTGAACGAGCTGGAGACAGAGCAATTTCAACAATATTATGTACAGCAGAGAAAAATTCCTCAGGCAAGAGCCGGCACCGTTGATGAGGTTGCTTCTGTGATCGCCTTTCTTTCATCCGAAGCTTCCTCTTACATACAAGGTGCAATTATCCCCGTAGATGGTGGCTTATCCATCACGTTCTAAGGAGCTGTAGTCCATGTTACAAGGTGAATGGCAGCAGATCACCGACAAAATTCGGCGGAAAGTGATGCCGCCCGGCAAGCAGTTAATGATCATGCTTGTAGAATTTAAACAAGGTGGATTCGGAACAGAGCATGCACATCCGCATGAGCAGATTGGTTTTGTCGTATCAGGGAGAATTAAAATGATGCTTGGAGGAGACGAAGTAGTTGTTGAAGCGGGGGAACAGATCGTAGTTCCCGGCAACGTCCTGCATGCCGTATGGGCTCTTGAGGATACAACGCTATTGGAGATATTTACGCCTCTGCGTGAGGACTTGCTAGCAACCATAACCATAAATGAAAAAACGGAGATGAGCTCATGAAAATTATAGATGTTGAAGCGATCTACTTAAGAATACCCGATCTGGATGCTGCGCAATGCGATGGTACGCAAGATACGCTCGTCATCCGCATTCATACGGATGAAGGAATCATTGGCGTGGGAGAAGTAGATTCGTCTCCATTAGTTGCGAAAGCCGTGGTTGAAGCTCCAGCCTCCCATTCCATAGCGGTGGGGCTTCGCAGTTTACTCATTGGTGAAAACCCAATTGAGATCGAGCGGTTATGGGATAAAATGTATCGGGGTACCATTTATTTCGGTCGCACTGGACCAGCGTTACATGCCATTAGCGGCGTAGATATCGCTTTGTGGGACATTCTTGGCAAAGTCATGAACCGCCCTGTATGCGAAATGATGGGCGGCGTATTTAATCGGAAGCTGAAGGCTTATGCCAGTGCATTGATGCCGGATACGATCGCGGAAGCGGCCAGGATGGCAGAGCAATATGCTAAGCTGGGCTACAAGGCAATGAAGTTTGGTTGGGGCCCGATTGGGCAAGATGCCAAGTTTGATGAAGCACAGGTGAAAGCGATCCGTGAAGCGGTAGGCGATGACATTGATATTATGATTGATGCGGGACTTGCCTGGGATTTGAAAGGCGCGCTGCGAATGGCAGATATTTACGAAAAATACGGAGTGTATTGGTTGGAAGAGCCTGTTCATTCCAACGATATTGCTGGATACCGCGAGCTTTCCGATCGGACGAGAATCTCGATTGCAGGAGGGGAACAGGAAAGTGGGCGGCTTGCATTCCAGCGCTTGCTCGATGAAGGGCATGTGGACATCATTCAGCCTGACCTTGCAAGGGTCGGCGGTTTAACGGAAGGGAAAAGAATAGCCTATCTTGCATACGATCGCCATAAGAAGGTTGTTCCTCATGCGTTTAAGACAGGAATATTAGTTGCAGCCAGCACGCATTTCGCGGCAGCAATTCCTAATGGCTTCATGATCGAACACACCGTATCCACATCTCCGCTTGTTCGGGACTTGGTAAGCCGGGAAGTGGAATTCAAAGACGGCTACGTCACGGTTCCCCTTGATCGCCCAGGCCTTGGCATTGACATCGATGAAGAAGTGCTGAACCGTTACCGGGTCGGCTAACTTAACCTATTATTGAGGGAGCGGATGGATGAATGAAAGCCTTGGTTTACGAAGGTCCACGCACGCTTAATCTAAGAGAGGTCGATTTACAGGAATTGAAGCCGGATGAGGTATTAATTCGTGTGGAGCGAGTGGGGATTTGCGGGTCAGAGCTTGGCGGTTACATGGGGCATAACTCTCTCCGCAAGCCGCCTTTGATCATGGGACATGAATTCGCAGGCATCATTGAGCGGCTTGGAGAACAAGTATCTACGATTCAGGTGGGAGAACGAGTGACCGCCAATCCTTTGATCACCTGCGGAAGCTGCCAGTATTGTCGCAATGGCCAATCGCAGTTATGCGGCGAGAGAGCTCTGTTAGGTGCGCATCGCCCCGGGGCGTTCGCTGAATTCGTTGCCGTTCCTGCAAGAAACGTATACGCGATACCTGACCATGTGACGGTAGAGGAAGGGGCATTCGCTGAACCGTTTGCATGTGCTGTTCATATTTGCCGGCTGATGGAGCTTACACCGATGGATCGGCTGCTAATCTACGGAGCCGGACCGATTGGGCTGTTTGCTTTGCAGGCGGCTCAGGTATATGGCCTCCGGGACATTGTCATTGTTGATTTGAACGAGTCTAGGCTTGAAATTGCTAGAGAGCTCGGAGGCATCGGCGTTTCTGGGCTGGATCAGTTGGATGAACAGAGTGCCGGAGGGTTCGACGCAGTACTCGATGCAGTCGGAGCCGAGGTTACCAGACGCAAGAGCGTCGAGGCTGTACGGCCAGGCGGACAAATAATATTCACAGGCTTGCATGAATCCGAGAGCAAGCTGGCGATTAACGATATGATTCGTAGTGAAGCTAGCATAAAGGGAGCTTTTGCTTACTCGCAGGAAGACTTTGAAACTGCAGTGAAATGGATCTCGCAAGGCCGCGTCAATTTATTGAAATGGACGGAGACAGTGGATATAAGTGAAGGCAAAGCGAGTTTTGAGAAGTTAATTGCGGGACCTGGGAAAACGGCTAAAATATTATTAAGCTTGTAATCAAAGGAGGATTCTACCCACTATGAAATTGTTGCAATTCTATCTTAAGCAAGATTCAAAGCGCACAGCCCAAGTCGGTTTATTAAATGGAGATTCAGAGGTACAGACGTTAAATGTTTCCGGTAATGCACGCAACGTGATTCAACTTCTCGCAGATTCCGAGCTGAAGCCTGATCATCTCACAACTCTAGCGAAGGGAGGAGCGGTCTACCCTTTGTCAGATGTTAAGCTATTATCGCCTTTAACAGATCCGGAGAAAATTATTTGTATTGGTCTCAACTACCATGATCATGTCATCGAATCCAATATGCAAGTGCCTAAGGTGCCAGTACTGTTTCCAAAATACAATAACTGCTTAGCGGGTCACGAGGATGAGATAACGATTCCTCGCGAAGTGCAGCAGTGCGATTATGAGGTAGAGCTTGCTGTCGTCATCGGAAAAACGGCCAAAAGGGTATCCAAGGAATCGGCGATGGATTACGTTTTTGGCTATACGGTGCTTAATGACGTGAGCGCCCGCGACATTCAACTGAACGAGCCGCAGTGGACCCGTGGAAAAACAATAGATGGTTTTGCGCCAACCGGGCCGTGGATCGTGACTGCGGATGAAGTCGATCATCCAGGCAAGCTGAATATCTCCCTTTCGCTTAATGGGGAAGTAATGCAAAACTCAAACACGAAGGAGCTTATCTTCGATATTCCGTACCTGGTTTCGTTTCTTTCGAATACGATTACTCTCCAGCCTGGGGATATCATTAGCACCGGCACGCCGCCTGGCGTTGGAATGGGGAAGAAGCCACAGGTATGGCTGAAGGCAGGCGATCTTGTGGAAGCGACAGTGGAAGGAATAGGTAAGCTTAGAAATACATTTATTGCTGATGCTGAAGGTTGATTCAGAGAAAGATTTAGAGAGATACAGGATAGCATACTAGTTCGGTGAAGGGATAGCCAAAGAGAAGCTCCGATAAGCAGTTTGCTTGTCAGAGTTTCTCTTTTTGTTTATTTCAGAAGCTAAGCTGAAGGTTTATAGCATTAAAGAGACCGAAGCTGCAATCATAATGAATGCAGAAACGGTCTCTTCTTTAGGTTGGTAATAACATATGAAGTGAATAGTTTAGGACCTAAACAAATGATTTATTAAGGGTTTGCGGCTGAGGAAGGTCAGCCCATGTGCGGTTTTCGCCATTGAACTGGGGCAGCCAAGGCGCTAATGCATCCAGCATTTCGTCAACCATGCTCCACACCTGTTCGGTGCTGCAAATAGCTGCCGTTAACGGATCGTGTAGAACGGCCTGCTTCACCAGTTCGCGATTACCGGTTAGAGCTGCTTCTACGGCCATCTCCTGAACGCTGATACTGGCACGGCAGGTAGCCGCGCAAGCAAGCGGGAGATCTCCGATCCAGGTAGGCGCAATCCCGTTCCGGTCTACGTAACATGGAATTTCAATCGTACTATGATCCGGCAGGTTAGTGATCAGTCCCTTATTCTCAATGTTAAAGTTGCCACGGTATACCCGGCCGGTCTCCAGTGACTCAATAATGTAAGAACCGTGTTCCTCCGAACGCTGGCCGAGCGGAATAGACTCTAATTCCCCGCTTAACCACTTCGGATACATCGCTTTATAATCCTCCAGGCGTGTCCGGCAATGCTCCAGATATCCTGCGGTCACCCCGCCGATCCACTCTTTGTCGTTAATCCACTTATCCATATCCGCCGATTTCTTGCGGTACCACGGCAAATATTCGCTTAAATGACCGTTTGATTCGGTGGAATAATAGCCGAACCGTCGCAGGACGTCTATACGGCAAGGTTCGGTTTGCGGAAGTGTCGGATGGTTCTCGAATGCTTCAAGCAGTCTTGGCAGCATATCTTGTCCCTTATGGGTAAGTTTGACGAACCATGTCTGATGGTTAATGCCGGCGCAAACCTGATCCAATTCCTCCTGTGGGAGCCCCAGCGCTTCGGCGATTTGCTCATGGCCGTGCTGCACGCCATGGCATAAACCTACGACTCGGACCCCGCCCGCGCGGCGAACGGCCCAGGTGTTCATAGCCATAGGATTGGAGTAATTGAGCAGCAGCGCATCGGGAGCCAGCTCTCGCATGTCGCGGGCAATATCAAGCAGTACTGGAATCGTACGGAGGGCAAAGAAGATGCCTCCAGGCCCTAAGGTGTCCCCTACGCATTGCTCGACGCCATATTTTAAAGGAATTTCAATATCATGCCGGTAAGCTTCAAGCCCCCCAACGCGGGCTAGGCAAATGACATAATCAGCGTCTTTAATCGCTTCTCTCTGGTCTAGCGTAGGCACAAGGGTAACCGCTTTCAACCCATTAATATCGAGCATATGCCGACTGAGCGTTGTCACCATGTCTAAATTTTCCTTGTCGATGTCCATTAGCCGGAATTCCGTATCACGGAACTCCGGAACGGCCATAAGATCCATAATTAGTCTGCGGGTAAAGCCGATACTGCCTGCACCAATCATTGCTATTTTTAACATTTGCAAACACCTCCGTATAAAATAATTGCTCTATAATTCCTCTCGGGAATAATCATAGATCCATATACAAAGGGAGTAAATAGCAATATCTTTTCACTATAGTCTAACAATATTGCTCATCAGTCAGCGGTTATTCGCTATTTCAATTAATCGATGAAGAGATGGTTAGCCGGAATGTCGTCGTCCGTGTTTTCCCGGAATTGCTGCGGTGAATCTCCCATCATCCTGCGGAATACTTTGCCGAAATAGCTGCTGTTATCGAATCCGGTGGCGGCGGCAATCGAAGCTACGGATTGATTTGTTTGACGAAGCAGCTTGGACGCTTCCTCGATGCGAATTTTGGTCAGTTGGTGAATAGGGGTCACGCCGGTGCTCTTGACGAAAAGCCTGCAAAAATGATATTTGGAGGTGCCTGCCGTCTCAGCGATTTCTTCCAGCGTAAGGAATCTGTGATATTGGCCTTCCATAAATTTTATGGCAGCGGCTACCGAAGCGGGAAGGGGTTGACCAGCTTCAGGTTTGCCATCGATGATTCGGTGGCAGGCGACAATCCATTCATAGAGGCGAACGGAGATGTCGTACTTATCCTGCAGCGTTTTCTCGTTGGCACTCTGCATCATCTCCCAAAGCATAGCGATCGGTTGGGCATTCGGTTTTAAGGAAATGACAGGTCCGTTGGTCTCAATGATTTCATTCCAATGGGCAAAGACATGGGAGCCTGCCGCGGTTAAGAAGATGAACTCCCAAGGCGTTTTGGAATCCGAACGGTAGTAGTACTGATGATTGCCTGGGATCCGAACAAAAAATCCATGGTTTTTTGGTACGGTGTAATGTTTGCCGTCGTATACCAAGTGTCCTTCACCCGAGAGCGTATACTGAAAGACTACAAACTTATCGTCCCGCGCCATTCCGTTCCAGCTGTAGCTTTCGTTCACGGTACTTTCCCAGCCGATCGTTCGAATAGCCATTAAAGGATTGGATTGATCCGAATATCGAAATCCGTAGTTTGTCCTAAGCAAAATAATACTACCTCCTACTCAATATATTTCTATTGAATTAAGCTCTAATATGCCGTAAATTCGGGATGAAGAAGATTGTTTATTGTTAATATTGTACTACAGGAAACATGGAGAGCGTTTAAATAATTCCAGAGGTGATGATAGACATGCCGCTTGTTGATATGCCGCTCGATCAATTGAAGACCTATGGAGGGAGTAATCCGCGCCCTTTGGATTTCAACGAATATTGGGAAAAGGCGCTTAAGGAAATGAGAGAGCTGGATCCGCAGCTCGAACTTGTCGAAAGCGAGTTTCAGGTTCCGTATGCCGACTGCTTTCACCTTTATTTCACAGGTGCAGGAGGGGCTCGGATTCATGCCAAATATGTAAGGCCAAAGCATGTGGTTAAACCTCATCCCGCAATTTTACAATTTCACGGCTACGCGCATCATTCCGGCGATTGGGCGGATAAATTAATTTACGCGTCCTTAGGCTTTTCCATCGTAGCAATGGATTGCAGGGGGCAAGGTGGGCTGTCTGAGGATAAAGGAGGCGTGAAGGGGACGACCTATAAGGGCCATCTCATTCGCGGGCTGGATGATCATCCCGACCGGTTGTTGTTCCGTGATATCTACCTCGATACGGCCCAATTGGCCGGTATCGTCATAGCGCTCCCGGAAGTAGATGCGAGCCGTGTCGGCGCAACCGGGGGGTCTCAAGGTGGCGGGCTTGCGCTGGCGTGCGGTGCTTTGGAGCCCAGACTGAACCGAATTGCAGCTAGCGTGCCGTTTTTGAGCGATTACAAGCGGGTGTGGGAAATGGATTTGGCAAGGGATGCTTATGAGGAATTAAGAACCTTTTTCCGTCATCACGATCCTCAGCACCTGCGGGAAGAAGAACTATTTACGAGACTCGGTTACATTGATGTCCAGCATTTGGCGGATCGAATTCGCGGTGAGGTTATGATGGGTGTCGGTCTGCTGGATACGGTCTGCCCTCCTTCTACCCAATTCGCAGCTTACAATAAGATTGTTTCCAATAAGCAATTGGAGATTTATCCGGATTACGTGCATGAGCGTTTACCCGGCTTTGAGGATCAAGTGATCCGATTTATGCTTGGGATGTAAGAGGGGCTTATTGCCTCTCTTTTTGTTGTCTCCCGGAAGACGGACGAGGTATGATTTAGTCAGCGAACTATGAGGGGGAAACCTGATGATGAAAGTAATGAAATCGCTTACAATTTATCCGAAGCTCGTCCTGTCCTTCTTGCTTATGATCATTCCCATCTACGTTTCCAGCCTAATGATGAATCAATCCGGCCAAGACGTCGTTCAGAAACAAATATCCGAATCCATGGCCTCTCGCGTCCACTTTTACATGACGTCCCTTGAAACCGAACTGGCTCGGCTGACGAGGCTGAAGCTGGAATATGTGAACGATGATGACCTGTTGACGCTGGGGACGGTAGCGGAGAGGCTGAATGATTTTGAACGTTCCCGTACGATATTAGCGGTGAAAAACAAACTCTATTTGCTCAAAAGCTCCAGTCCGTTCGTGAAGAACGTGCAGCTCTATATACCGGCGCTGGATAGAAGCATTAATGCGAACAATTACGATGATACGATTCCGGAGGAAGAACTGAATGCCATCCTCGATCCGGTTAATATGAACTCTCCAATCTTCAGCTTACAGAACAAGCTGCTACTAAGCGGAGTCTACCCGGACGCGGTCTACGTGAATCGCCAGCCTGTGTTGGCCATGGAGATCGAGCTTTCCTTGCCAGAGATTGAACGCACGCTCTCCAGCATGGCTGGCGGCGAGCAAGGTGGAGGCGCGGCATGGGTGAACGCTGATCTGCGGTGGCAGGTTTCCTCCGGCATTGAGGGGAAGCTGCTGGAGGAGTTTACGGATACGCTTCGTTCACAGCATGAAGAAGCGCTGCTTGAGCCAGGGCAATTCATGTTGGATTTGAATGGCATCTCTTATTTCGTCGCGCATGAGTATTCATCCGTGCTGGATACGACGCTTGCGGTATTCGTTCCTGCGAAGACGGTGCTTCAGCCGCTTAACAAGCATCGCGACTGGATATGGATTGTCTCTTTCGTTTCCCTGCTGTTAACCATTATTTTCTCATATTGGATACACAGGCTTATTCATAAGCCCATCAAGCGGTTGATCGGATCATTTCGTAGGGTGGAGAAAGGCGATCTAAGCGTGAGGATCTATCATCGGAACCAAGACGAGTTTCATTATTTATACAATCAATACAACAATATGCTTGAGCGCATACAAGTGCTGGTTCATGAGGTATATGAGCAGCAAATCCGGTCCCAGCAGTCCGAACTCAAGCAGCTGCAATCGCAGATTAATCCTCATTTTTTTTATAATAGTTTCTTTATTTTGCAGGGGCTCGTGAGGATGAGGGAACATGAGCTGGCGGATCGGATGTTCCACCATTTAGGCAGCTACTTTCAGTTCATTACCCGCAGCGGGGCGGAAAGCGTTCCGCTCACAATGGAGATGAAGCATGCCGTATCTTATGTTGAAATTCAGAAGATCCGCTTCTCCGGCACGGTTGAGGTCGAGCTTGGCGAGGTGCCGGAAGCTTGGGAGAGGGTCATGGTTCCGCGCCTAATCGTGCAGCCATTGATTGAAAATGCCTATATGTATGGGCTCGAGAACAAGCTCAGCGGCGGAAAGCTGCGAATTCGTTTTCGCGAAGCCACAGAGGTTGAGCTGCATATCGAAGTGGAGGATAACGGAGATTCGCTGGATGAGGAACAATTGTTTCGTTTGCAGAAATCGCTGGCTTCCTCAGAACGTGCCATGGAGACGACCGGAATACTTAATGTGCATCGGAGGCTGCAATTGAAATTTGGGCAGAATTGCGGTTTAAGCGTTTCACGAAGCGAGTTGGGCGGACTGAAGACGCAAATCATCATTCGTAGGATGAAGGAGGATTAAACATGATTAGGCTACTAATTGTCGATAACGAGCGATTAATCGTGGAGAGCCTGCTGGATTTGTTCAGCCAGTCAGGCAAGCTGGAAATGGAGGTGTTCGGTGCCTATTCCGGCGCGGAGGCTTTGGCTATGCTTGGCCGAATGAAAGTGGATATCGTTCTTTCTGATATTCGAATGCCGGGAATGGATGGCCTCGAGCTGCAAAAGGAAATTATCAGACAATGGCCGTGGTGCAAAATCATATTTTTGAGCGGTTATGATGACTTTGATTATATTCAACAGGTGCTGCGCAATGGCGGCGTGGACTACCTTCTGAAAACGGAAGGCCATGATGCCATTTTGCGGTCGGTAGAGCAAGCCGCAGCACAATTGTTTGAGGCAGTGGAATCCAAGCAGTTGATTCGCAATGCGGAGCGCCAAATACAAATTGCGAGGCCGCTGCTGCTGAATAGCTATATGCTGGACGTCATGCAAGGAGATCCGGATGCGCTGAGGAAGCTGGAGCAAAGGTTCGTCGAACTTCAAATCCCGCTTAGCGCGAAGGGGAAGGTGCTGCTAGTTATCGGGCGGGTAGACGACTGGCGGGATGAGTATAGCAATGGGGATCGGGATCTTATGCTGTATGCGATCCAGAACATAGCCGAAGAATATTTCGGGAAATCGGCCAATGGCTTAACGGTGAGTTACGAGAGAAATAAGCTGCTCTTCATTATTCAACCGCAAGTTAGCAGCGAAGCAGAAAATTGGACGGTCCGATTCGTCCAAGGCACAATCGAGACGATTCAGATGGCATGCAAGCAGCTACTCAAGCTTTATGTTTCATTTGCCTCAGCTGGAGAAATGAGATCGTGGGAACAAGCCCCGGAGCAGTTCAGTGCATTAAAAAGATTGCTCGGGCGGGGGCTAGGCATGGGCAAAGAGCTCATTTTATTGGATAGGCAAGGCTCCAAAGGGGGAGATCCGGAAACGGAGGTCCAAACCCACGAGGTCCGCAGCCAATTGGAGAAGCTGGGGACATTAGCGGTCTATTTGGAAAACGGGCAAAGACAACATTTCCACACCGAATACAGCAAACTGATGGGATTGGTTCGAGGAGCTATGAAAGCGGATGACCATCTGAAACTAGAAATTTATTACTCACTCGTTTCTCTCTTCCTGTCCTATATGAACCGCTGGGGCTTGCATGCCGAAATAAGCACGACGTTGGATATGAGCAAGCTGGCAAGGTACGATGCGCATCGCTCCTGGGACGAAGCGGATGACTATCTGTCGCTGCTGTCAGAACGATTATTCGAGCAGAAGCATAACGACCAGATTTACCAGGAAGACGATTTAATCAAGCATGTCCAATTGTACGTGGAGCATAATCTCGCAGGTGATTTGTCTTTAACCCGCATTGGCGAGGTCGTGGGCTACAATCCTTATTATTTAACGAGGTTATATAAACGAATCACGAACGAATCGCTAACCGATTTCATTACGAACGCTCGGTTGGCGAAGGCCCAGAAGCTGCTTTCGCAAGGGCAGATGATCGTTCAGGATATATCCAAAGCTATCGGCTTCATGACGGAGCAATCCTTCTATCGTTTCTTTAAGAAAGAAACGAATTTGACTCCCCAGGAGTATAGGGACCGGCATGAGATATCCAAAAAGGATAATCAAAAGTGAAAAACGGCGAGTAGAGAGCACCGATTTGATGGGCCTATAATTAAGCTAGCAGAGCGGGATGAAGCATCTGTATATGATCAAAGGGGGTAAGTAAATGAAACAAAAAAGCTTAAGTATGCTGCTGACCAGCGCGCTGGTTTTTACGCTTGTTCTTACGGCCTGCAGTAACGGGGCGAATGAGAAGCCGGTGAATACCGGTGAACCGTCGCAGCCGGGTGAAACCCAGGGAGAATCTTTGGAAAAGGGAGATCCTTTCGAGAAATACGATCCGCCCGTGGAGCTTCATATCGCTCGTCCAGTGGATCAAACATGGACATATCCGCAAGGCGATAGTATCGACAATAACGTTTGGTATCGGGAGTATGAGAGTCTGCTTGGCATAAAGGTTGTACATGATTGGACAGCTCTTGCCAGTGAATATAACCGAAAGCTGAACGTGTCGATCGCTTCGGGAAGCTTGCCGGAAGTGTTCTCTGTATCAGCGAGCCAACTGAAGCAGCTGGCGGACGCTGGACAATTGGAAGATTTGACGGGAGCGTATGAGAAGTATGCTTCCGACCACACGAAGGAGCTTCAGATGGGAGATGGAGGCGCAGCGCTCGCTTCTGCTACGTTTGGAGGCAAGCTGCTTGCCATTCCGGTCGTAAATGCCCCGATCTATGAGCCGAATCTGCTGTGGGTGAGAACGGATTGGTTAGAAAAACTGAACTTGCCCGAGCCAAAAACGATTGAAGACGTATTTGCAATATCGGAAGCGTTTACAAAGCAGGACCCCGATGGCAATAGCAAGGATGATACGTTTGGCGTAGCAATTAACAACTATTTGTACGGCCCGATTACGTCCATTACCGGGTTCTCCAACGCCTATCATGCTTATCCCCAAACCTGGGTAAAGGACGACAGCGGCAAGGTAAGCTATGGCTCCGTTCAGCCGGAGATGAAGCAAGCGCTTGCCAAGCTGCAGGATATGTATAAAGGCGGGCAGCTGGATCGGGAATTTGGCGTTAAGGACGGCAACAAAGTAGCAGAAGACATTGCCGCCAACAAGTTCGGCATGGCATTTGGAGCCAACTGGAATCCTTATGTATTCTACGATGCCGTTAAGAAAAACCCGGGCATGGAATGGAAGCCGTTTCCCGTGCCATCGATAGACGAAACGCCGACGAAGGCAAGCGCAGGATTCTCAGCCAGCGGATATGTCGTCGTACGCAAAGGGTTCAAGCACCCGGAAGCAGTCGTCAAAATGCTGAACCTGCACGAAGAAGTCGTTCATGGCTCAAGAAGGGATGAAGGCCAATTTATTACGGTTGAAGAGGGCGGGGAGCGAATCAACACCTCACGGCTCTCAATTGTTCAATCGGGCGTCTCCAATCAAGGCGTGCTGGATTCACTCGCGCTGCTGCGGGAAGCCATCAAAAACGAGGATGAGAGCCTGCTAAAAGATGCTCTAACGGAAACGGATAAATACGGTCCTACCGTTGACTATCTAAAGACCGGAAATATGGAAAATTGGGCCGTTGCGCACCAATACTTCGGCTTTGAGGCCACTATGGACAATTATACTGGCGATCGCCTGTTAATGACGGCTTTCGGAGGACAGACGCAGACCATGACGGATAAGTGGGCCACGCTCGACAAGCTAGAGAAAGAGACGTTCACCAAAATCATTATGGGAGCTGCATCGGTTGATGAGTTCGACACCTTCGTCGCGGACTGGAACAAGCTTGGCGGAGAGCAGATCCTGCAAGAAATTAATGACTGGTTATCCTCTCAGAAGGAATAAGCGGGAGAGATAAATTAAACTTTGGCGAAGGGGAAGATGAAGGAATGTCATCCTCCCCTTCAAACGTTTGGAAGGGTGGTGCAAAGAGAGAAATGAAAGCTGCGAAATGGATGCGGGAGCTGCCGTTGCATCTGCTGCTGTTGCCGGGGCTTATCCTGGTTCTTGTCTATTGCTATGTCCCCATGCTGGGGGTGGTTATCGCTTTCCAAAAGTTTACGATATTCAGCGGTTGGTTTGGTTCGCCTTGGATTGGATTCGACAATTTTAAATTTGTGCTGGATATGCCGAATACGGGGCAGGTGGTTTGGAATACGATTTTCATCGCTTGTATGAAGATTGTTGCAGGATTATTCGTACCGATTCTCATCGCAATATTGTTAAATGAGGTTACCCGCTCATCGATCAAACGGGGGGTACAAACGCTGATCTATCTGCCCCATTTCTTGTCATGGGTCATTCTTGGAGGCATTCTGATCGATCTGTTGTCTCCGTCAGAAGGGATCGTGAACGCGCTTCTGGGCAAGCTCGGAGTTGAACCCATATTCTTTCTGGCAGATAACCGATGGTTTCCGGCAGTGCTTATTTTCTCGGACGTATGGAAGGAGTTTGGCTTCAGTACGATTGTTTATTTAGCGGCGATTACGAGCGTCAATCCAACGCTGTACGAAGCAGCCGTCATGGATGGAGCGAACAGATGGAAGCAGACCTTGCATATTACGCTACCGGGCATGATGCCGATTATCGTCCTAATGGTGACCCTGAGCCTTGGAAATGTGCTGAATGCGGGGTTTGACCAAGTATTCAATCTCTCCAATCCGCTCGTATACGAAAGCGGTGATATTTTGGATACGATGATCTACCGGATCGCGTTTAACGATGCGCAGTACGGAGTAGCAACGGCTGTAGGCTTGTTTAAGTCCGTCGTTTCCTTTTTGCTGATTTCGGTGTCCTACTGGCTGGCTTACCGGTTTGCGAATTACCGAATTTTCTAGAGAGGAGAGACCCAAAGTGCAGCATATTTCCTGGAGCAGACGCCTGTTCCTGGCCGTAAATTCATCGTTTTTGATTTTTTTGGCTTTCCTATGCTTTCTTCCGTTGATTCACGTGATGGCGGTTTCCTTTAGCGACAGCGCCGCGGTAGCTGCCGGACAGGTGACCTTCTGGCCGGTCGACTTCTCGCTTAAGTCTTACGATTTCATTATAAGCCGGCCGGAATTTATCCGTTCGCTTGGTATCACCGTCGAGAGAGTGGTGCTTGGCACCTTTATTAATATGATGCTGACGATCATGATCGCCTATCCCTTGTCCAAGGAAGCGAGGTCGTTCCGATTCCGCACGGGCTACGTCTGGATTTTCGTATTTACGATTCTGTTCAGTGGCGGTCTGGTACCTTGGTATATGACCATCAAAAATACAGGGCTGCTGGATTCGATCTGGGCGCTCGTCATTCCTGGCGCCGTTCCCGTTTTCAACGTCATTCTACTTCTGAATTTTTTTCGAGGGCTTCCCAAAGAGCTTGAGGAATCCTGCTTTATTGACGGCGCGGGACATGTAAGAACCTTGTGGAGCATCTATGTGCCGTTGTCACTGCCCGGGCTTGCTACCGTAGGTTTGTTCACAATTGTCGGGCATTGGAATGGTTGGTTTGACGGCCTTATTCTTATGAATAAACCGGAGCATTACCCCTTATCGTCCTATTTGCAGACGATCATTATCAATTTCGATTTCTCACAGGTGAAGCAGGAGGATATCCACAAGCTGTCGCAAATATCCACGCGCACATCCAAGGCAGCGCAAATTATTGTAGGTGCCCTGCCAATTTTGCTGGTTTACCCTTTTCTGCAAAAGTATTTTGTTAAAGGAATCGTGTTAGGGAGCGTGAAGGAATAGCATGGGTAATTTCTTTTATAAACCGGAGGATGGCTGGCTGGCGGATGTCATACCGTTTCATGAAGACGGAGAGTTCAAGCTGCTTTATTTGAAGGATTGGCGGGATAAGGAAACGTTTGGCGAAGGCACGCCTTGGTTTTTGATTGGCACGAAGGATTTTGTATCCTATACGGAGTATGGCGAGGTGCTTCCAAGAGGAGGGGAAATGGAGCAGGACCTTTATATCTATACGGGATGTCTGCTGAAAGTCGGCGAGGTGTACCATATTTTCTATACTGGCAACAATTTTCATTATCCGGCTCAAGGCAAGAAGCAGCAGGCGGTTATGCATGCGGTCAGCAGCGATATGTTGCATTGGGAGAAAATACCCGAAGATGCTTTCTATGCGCCTGTCGACCGGTATGAGGAGCATGATTGGCGAGATCCGTTCGTGTTCTGGAATGAAGAAGCGGGCGAATATTGGATGCTGCTGGCCGCCCGGTTAAAGGAGGGGCCTTCCAAACGCCGAGGATGCGTTGCTTTATGCGCCTCGAAGGATTTGAAGAGCTGGGAGGTTAAGGAGCCATTCTGGGCTCCTTACCTGTATACGACCCACGAATGCCCGGATCTGTTCAAGATCGGGAAATGGTGGTATCTGGTCTATTCCACATTCTCGGATCGGACGGTGACCCATTACCGCATGAGCGAGTCGCTGCAGGGCCCTTGGATTGCGCCAGAGAACGATGGCTTTGACACTCGGGCCTTCTATGCGGCGAAGACGTGGACCGACGGAGAGCGGCGATACGCATTCGGATGGAATCCGACGAGAGAGGGGGAGCATGATGGCGGGACTTGGCAGTGGGGAGGCAGTCTTGTCGTACACGAAATCGTTCAGCAAATCGACGGAACCTTGAGGGTAAAGGCACCAGATACCGTAAATGCGGCATGGAGCTGTGAGAGGCCATTTTCTTTCACGGAAACACTTGGCCGCTGGGAGCTCGAGGGGGCAAGAGCCGCTGCCAAGGCTGAGGACTCCTTTGCCTGCGCCTATGCCGGAGCTCTGCCCGAGCAATGCAAACTCACGGTGAAGGTTGCCTTTAGCGCGAACACACGTGGCT
Organism: Paenibacillus paridis; assembly: GCF_006345825.1. Taxonomy (GTDB): domain Bacteria; phylum Bacillota; class Bacilli; order Paenibacillales; family Paenibacillaceae; genus Pristimantibacillus; species Pristimantibacillus paridis. The sequence continues at coordinate 166,051 of NZ_VCIX01000082.1, read as the reverse complement.
GCGGAATTATTTTGCGAGCGGACGAACAGCTGGAGCAAGGATACATGATTCGGCTGGAGCCGGGAAGGAACCGGATTGTAGTGGATCAGTGGCCAAGAAAGGGAGATGTCCCTTACGTCGTCGGCATGGAAAGGCCGGTGGAGCTTTTGCCGGAAACTGATTACGAACTCCGCGTGTTTCTTGATGGTTCGGTGTGCGTGGTTTACGTGGACGATGCGATTGCTTTGAGTACGCGGCTATATGATTTTCAGAAAGGGGGGTGGGGAGTATTCGTTAGCGAGGGAAGCGCAAGCTTCCAGACAAGGTTGCTTGAGGCTTAACCACAAAGAAGCAGGTATCAGGAGAGGGGATTCATAATGAAATTTCATGTCCAAAGGCAATTGGTGGCATGCATGGCATTTATCCTTGTATTCGGCATGCTTAATGGATTCGCTTCCGCCAGCAGTGCGCTGGTCACTTTGAATGCAAGCACAGGCGCCATCAACTTCACTTACGGAAGCGTTGGCTTGGCACTTGGCAATAGCAGCCCGTTAACGGGCATTCGTCACTTGTCTTTAACGAATTTGTGGAATAACTCCTCTGCTTCCAGCTCGGCTATCAAGAAAGGGCATACGACCTTCGGGCAAACCTGGGGAACCGGCTCCAGCAGAGCAGAATTAGAAACGACCGTTGCTACGAAGTATGACGGCACGCTTACCGTCAGCCAACATGCAGATTCAGCAGCGCAGGGGATTTCGGGTATTCAATGGGGACTCATTGTGCCTGATTCGTATGATTTGATTATTCCAGTATTGGGCGGCATTCGCCTTACAGCGGAATCGCCCGATGCGGCTTATGGCTTCCAGCAGTTCGACTATCCCAACATATGGGAAGCGCAGATGTTTATTATTCAGGGCGAGGACGGCGGCATGCTCGTGCATGCCAACGACGATGCCCGTTTTTTCAAGACACTGCACGTCAAGCATGAAAACGGGAATTTCTACGTGGGCATGGAAACGCACAGTCCCGCGCCATTCCAGGAAACGACCCGAGCGGTATCTACCGACTGGCGGCTCCGGGCTTATGAAGGAGATTGGGTAAATGGCGCAATGAAGTACCGCGAGTGGGCGGACAAGAAGTTTGATCTGTCCAAGCTGGCGCGTCTGCAGCCGGAATGGGCGAAGGACATCGCGTTCACCGTTCTGACGGACTTAGAGGACGAACCGCTGCTAGAGTCCTTGGCGCAACAGGTAGATGCTGAACAAACGCTCCTTGTCGTACCTGGCTGGCGATCAGATCCCTACGATGTCAATTTTCCGAACTATTCGCCAAAACCGGACATTGCGAATAAAATCGATGCCGCACAAGCGCTAGGCTTCAAGGTCATGCTTTATGTCAATATTTTTGGCGTGACTCCTAGCAATCCTGCGTATGCAACTATGCAGCCTTATCAGGTAAAAGATCCGTTTACGCTTGATCCGGTTTATTCGGAGTACACCGCGGGATCGGATCAGATCAAATTCGCCCAGATTAATCCGGCTTCGCAAGCCTGGCGGGATCTGTTTGTCGGCAAAATGGTCGATCTCGTCCAAGAGGTAGGCCCCGATGCGATCCATCTGGACCAATCGCTGCTAATGTATAATGACGCCAACGGCTTGATGGACGGCATGAACATGATGCAAGGGAATATTGCCCTTCATAAGGAATTAAGAGAAGAGCTGCCGTCCAATATTGCGCTGGGTGGCGAGAGCCTGAATGAAATTACTACGCGGTACGAGGCCTTTGCTCAGCGCCACGCTTATGGCATTTTTGCTCCAACGGGTACTTGGGATAATAACAAGATCGACCAAGTCGTCCCGGCGAGCTCGGCAATTTTCGCTCCTTACACAACGATTTACGGTCATCCCGATCATGCAAACCCGTTGACCGAGGACTATTTTATCGCTTGGCATAAGGTTGTCCAGAACCGTCTGGGTGCCATTCCTATGCTTTCAAGACCTAACTATGACCAAGTTGCGAATGCATCACCCCTCATGGAGCAGTTTCTGGATGAGGTCCGCTGGTACCAAGCCGAGAAGCCGGCTGCAGATTTTACGAGCTGGTCGGATACCACGTTATTTACGTTCCGGACAGCTGATGGAAAAATGGCCAAATATGAAAGAGATGCGTTTGGCGAGAAGCTAACCGATTACAGCTTGGGAGCGCCTGCTGCCGGGGAGGACGTGCTTCGCTATTTATACGGCAACGAAACCGTCGAGCTTCCTGGCCGAATTCCGGATTGGTATCTCTATGACGCTACGAAGCTGTTCGGCCTTAATCCGGAAAAAACATATCTTTATAGCAAGGATGCCCGAGACCCAAATGCGTTCCATGTCTATGAATGGCCGACCGACGTAGCGATGAAGCGGCTATCTCTCAAAACGAGCCATGCCGTATTATCGCTGGAGGACAAACAGCAGCCAGCCACCATCGATTTTCTGAATTATCCGGGCCCGATTCGGGCAGGCGAAAAGCTCGGCGATGGTACTGTTCATGAAACAAGCGCGCCGTTCTCGTCTGAAAACGGGTTTTCCCATACCTTTGCACAAGGCGGAACCGTGCAGCACTGGGGAGACCGGATGCTCGCCCATCCTCCTTATTCGGGGCAATGGCAAGGAGGGCATACATGGTTGGAATTTGATGTGCTGCTTCCCGAAGATCGTACGTCCACATTTAAGGCGGGCGTTCAGCTAGGCTCCGAGCAGAATGTGCTAAGCAGCGACGGTGTAAGCTTTAAAGCATTCGCATGGGAGAAAGCAGCTCCGGCTGCGACGCGTCCCGTTCTAAGCGAGGAGCAATTCAGCAGAAGCGCGTCTCCGGTATCCGTGGAGCTGGATTTGGCTTCACTCGCAGGCAAGGAAGTTACAATTCGATTAGAGACGCATCCAGGCACCACCGTAGACAACGACTCGGCCGTCTGGATGGCGCCGCGCGTCGAAATTGATCCGGTTGCAGGGACTGCCCGTACCGTAAACCTGAAGCTGGTGAGCCCGCGGACGATTACATCCGTGGAATCGTTATCCGGCTTGGCTCAGTATACGGATCTTGGCAATCATCGTTACCAGGTTACGGCTCCTGCAACCGATATGCTGTATCTCATTTACGGAACGGCAGCTCCGGTACAGCTTCCGCTTGCTTTGTCCGATGAACCATTCGATTCGAGTCTCCTGTTCGAGAATGGAACGGAAGGAGCGCCGCAGGGGCCTTTTGGAGGAATTGCTGGGGAGGGCTCGGTGCTAGGCATCGAAAAGCAGGGATTGGACGCCCACCCGCCTCAGCGGGGGCAGACGCATATTGACTACGCTTTAACGCTCCCATCAGGCGCTGATACAAAGATTAGCGGGTTTATCGGAATCAAGGACGGCGCGGATGACTCGCAAGGAGTAGGCTTCCGTATTGCGGTAAACGGGCATGTACTATGGTCGGAGGATCTTATGCCTGGAGGGGCATGGACGCCGTTTAGCCTAGCTTTGGACGATTATGCCGGAAAGTCGGTTGTCATTACCCTGATTACGGATTCCCTTGGGGATTACGGATATGATTGGGCTTTCTGGGGAGAACCAACGCTTAGCCTGAATTAAACGCAGTTTGTTTCATTGCAAGTAATAGCCAGATTACTTACGATTCGTCCTATTATATGCAGGTCCAATTTACGAGGTTGTTTCTCAAGGTCAAAGACCTGGAGGGGCAGCCTCCCTTTTTAGTTTGGGAACCAATAAATAAGAATGATAACGTGCTGAACATCAGAGCATTTAATATAAAATTATCGTAAAAGCATAGAAAAAAGGAGGCTCTCATGCCTAGAATAGAGTCAACTTGGGCTATCCAACACTTAAGCGGGCCTATAAATGGTTAAATAAGATTTGAAATGTTTGATAAAAAGGAGACAACCGCACCTATGCATCCGACCATTCCTACAGTGCATTCGCCAACGAAACCCACTCCAAAGGGAAAGCTTGCCGCTCTTCTGGAGGTGCTGTTCGTATCTGCAAAGCTGGGTCTCACTTCCTTTGGAGGGCCGATTGCCCATCTTGCTTATTTTCATAATGAATACATACGCCGCCGAAAATGGATGGATGAACGCAGCTACGCCGATCTTGTCGCCCTGTGTCAATTTCTTCCGGGACCTGCGAGCAGCCAGGTTGGCATTGGGATTGGCCTTATGAGAGCTGGCTGGCTTGGGGGCATTGTCGCATGGTTAGGCTTTACGCTGCCGTCCGTTTTGGCCTTAGTTGCGTTCGCCTTCCTACTCCAAGGCTTCGATATCGCGAGCACAGGCTGGATTCATGGGCTGAAGATCGTCGCGGTAGCGATAGTAGCGCATGCGATTTTGGGAATGGGACAGAAGCTGACGCCTGATCGGAGCAGAGCAACGATGGCTGTGCTGGCCGCAGCGGTAACGCTATTCTGGCAAAACGCCTATAGTCAGGTGCTAGTCATCCTTGCCGCTGGTTTGCTGGGGCTGTGGCTATACCGGAAGAAAGCTGCCGAACGGACCCCCGAGCTGCCGATTCCGGTTAGCCGAACGTTAGCCGCCTGCTGCCTGATTTTGTTTGTGCTGCTGCTCATTGGGCTTCCGCTGCTAACGCGTTCAGGAGAAGGAGGGTGGCTGGCGATGTTTGACAGCTTTTACCGATCCGGCGCTTTGGTTTTCGGGGGAGGGCATGTCGTGCTTCCGCTTCTGGAGCGGGAATTGGTGCCAACGGGATTCGTAAGCCAAGCGGATTTCTTGGCAGGTTACGGAGCAGCCCAAGCGGTTCCGGGTCCGCTGTTCACCTTTGCCAGTTACCTTGGCGCTATGGCAGGCGGTATTGGCGGGGCCATAGTTGCCACGCTCGGCATTTTTTTGCCGGCGTTTCTGCTTGTTGCCGGTGCGCTCCCCTTTTGGAACGGGCTAAGAAATAATCATAACGTGCAGGGAGCGCTGGCTGGCGTAAATGCAGCTGTCGTTGGTCTTTTGTTAGCGGCTCTTTATGATCCGCTTTGGACGACCGCGATCTTGGATGCGCTGGATTTTGCGCTGGCAGCCGCCTTGTTTGTGATGCTTGTTTTTTGGAAGCTACCGCCTTGGATCATTGTTGTTGCTGGAGCTGCGGGGGGCATGCTGCTTGGGCTTCTGTAGGTATAATGATTTGCGCAATAAATGTGCTATGATTTAGAAAACCTTAGAGCATGTGATCGAACCTGTTTGCAAAAAGCACGCAATGACAGGAAACTCTAATCTGCCAGTGATAGGATGGATAACAAAGGGAGGTGATGCGGATGGAATGGTTGCTCAGAATGAAAGAGGCAATCGATTTGATGGAGAAGAAGATGGAGGAGCCTCTGAGTATCGAGGAAATCGCCAAAGCGGCATGTGCGTCTCCGTTTCATTTCCAACGGATGTTCCATATGCTGACCGGCATGACTGTAGCGGAGTATATGCGCAAGCGCAAGCTCACATTGGCCGCTCAGGAGCTCGCGATGTCGCCTGCCAAAGTCATCGATGTTGCCTTGAAATACGGCTATGACTCACCGGAATCCTTTGCTAAGGCTTTTCGTAAAATACATGGCATTTCGCCTTCGGAGGCACGTCATCCCGGCAACAGCCTGAAAGCCTTCCCCCGCATTGCATTCCAGTTATCATTGAAGGGAGATAAGGATATGGATTATCGTATTTTGAAAAAGAGGCATTTACAGTTGTAGGCAAATCGTTTCGGTTAAGCTGTGAGGATAATCAACAAATGAGAGAGATTCCAAAGCTCTGGCAGCAAGCTCATCAAGATGGGACCATCGCTAAGCTTGGAGCCATTGCTGCCGAGGGGGATTTGCTGGGCATTATAGCGAATATGCAGCCTGGCGGAAATGAATTCGATTATTGGATTGCTGGCGAATCTGACGCCGCATCCGGTACGGAAACCTTTGATCAAACGGTTATTCCGGCCTCCACCTGGGCAATCTTCACATCGATCGGTCCAATGCCGGGAGCGATTCAAAACGTTTTCGAGCGAATTTATCAGGAGTGGTTCCCGGCTACCGGCTATGAGCATGCGGGGACGGCTGAAATGGAGCTTTATCCTGAAGGCGATACAACAGCGGAGGACTACCGCTGCGAGATTTGGATTCCGGTTGTAAAAAATTAAGGCGTCCCATAACCCCAAACAAAGAGGTTCCGAGAAAATACTCTCAGAACCTCTTTGCGTTCCTTGCTATTCCTCACTGTTATCCAGCAGCAGCATTTCGTCATAGTTGATCGTCTGCAGCAGCTCAAAAACCATTTCGGAAGAGATTTGTTTCGTCTCCTCCAGCTCCTGAATCTGGTCGCGCTTGACTTGAATGCTCCGCAGTTGAATGCCCTTGACCTCATGCTGGAACTTCTCGCTATCGATTTTGCTCGCTTTGGCTTGCTCGACTCTGCGGCTGTAATGGCGAATCACGAGCATCGCTTCGAATCGGTCATCCTCTGTTGCCTGGCTTCGGATTTCTTCTACGGCAGCTTGCTGCAGCTTGTCCTCCACGCTTTTTAACTCCACGATTAAATCCTTCGCTTTTTTCGCTTTTTTGTATAAATCGGACGAAGGGTCCACCTTATCGAGCCGCTTTAGATTGCGCTTGATCCAGTACATTTTGAAGTTATACCACAGCTTTCTGAAAATAGAGCGAAGCGTAAACAGCTCCTGCGGCTGATGGAAGAGAGGGAATAGTACCTTCAATTGCGGAGACAATAGCCCCTCTTCAATCATTTGATTCAGCTTGTCCAGCTCGGCCTCGCGTCCGATTTGCTGAAATTCTTTTATTTTAGAGCTGGAATATTGAAGTGCCTTGCCTGTTTTGATATAGCGCAGCTGTTCTTCCAAATCGGCAATAACTTTGGCCGTGGCTCCAGGCTGATTGGGCGAGTATTCGGCCTTCAGGTGATGAATCGTTTTTTTAATAATGAGCTTATGGGCAGCTTCTGCCGTTAGGGGCATTTCCTCAGCATCCTGCTCCTCCGGATTTCTGCTGATAAAGGGCAGTACAACCGTTGCAAACACCAAGCTGATCAGAATGACGCCAGAGGCTATAAATAAAAAAGTGTTGCGAAGCGGGAACGGAGTGCCCTCCGAGATTTCAAATGGAACGGACAATGCGGTAGCCAGCGTAATCGTTCCATGAATGCCGCAGGTCGCTGCCAAAAAAGCGTAGCCGCCCCTCGAGCCTAGCTTAGGCTTCAGCCTTTTTCCTCGGGAATCCGTTTCGCGTGCGGCAAAGTTCCGATGAAGCAAAAAGATCCATAAGTAACGAATGAGAAAGAGGCACACTGCGATAGTAAAGGTTAGTCCGAGTGCTTTGCCGATGGTGATTTCTTTGCTTTCGATTAATCCCTGCAGCACCTCGGGCAGCAGAAAGCCAAGCAGAACAAAGACGAAGCCGTTTAAAATATAGCCCAGCACAGACCACGTCGTTATGGAGGTGAGTTGGATTTTCGTCGATGTCTGCTGCAGCCGGTCCCTCTCGATGCCATGGATAATTCCTGCGGCGACAACAGCCAGGATGCCGGATACGGACAGCTCCTCCGCAATGATGTAGATGATGAAGGGAGTAACCAGCTGAATGGCGACCAGAGAGTTAACCTCTTCAAATCCGCGCTGCCGAAGCGTTAGTCTTAGCTTTACAAAGAGGAAGCCCAGCACAAGCCCGGCAAAAAAACCGCCAATCGATACAAACGCAAAATTCAATGCCGCCGATTGAACGGAAAAGACGCTCGTTAATACGACAGCCAAAGCGACCTTAAAGGAGACGATGCCTGCCGCATCATTAAGCAAGGATTCTCCTTCTAAAATGGCCATCAAGCCTTTTGGCAACGAAAGCCCTTTCGTAATGGATTTAACTGCGACCGCATCCGTAGGGGATAATACAGCGGCAAGCGCGAAGGCCGCAGCAAGAGGAAGCGAGGGAAGCAATAAATGAATAAAGTACCCAAGTCCGATTACGGTAATGATGACGAGTCCTATGGCGAGCAGTAAAATCGGTCTTTTGTAAGCCCATAGCTCTTTGCGCGAGATGACGCGGGCATCCCCGAATAGCAGAGGAGCGATCAGGCAAATCATAAATACCTCAGGCTCAAATTCAAGGGAAACATGCAGCGGAAGCCAGGATACGAGTGCGCCCAAACCAATTTGAAACAGCGCTAACGGTATTTTAGGGTATTTTTTATTGAGTACGGTGGCCATAACAATGACGGCAATTAACGCTAAAAAGGAAATTAAAAACTCCATTGGCTACCTGCTTTCTGATGTGTGATAGTACTGTTTTTATGTATGCTTTTATTTCCATGCGTACCTATTCTTCCTCACCTATAGGCGGTTAATTCCATGGCTCGCAGGGTTGAGAACACGGGCCATGTTGATTATAATAGAGCTATCGCAAACGCAAGGGGGTAGGTCGTCATGGCAATCAGAGATTGCTGGATTGGTAATACTCATGCAAAGCCTGTTATGGAGGCGATACTTTGCATGGGCGGACAGGTAGGACTAACATCGCCTAAATGAGCACTTATCGTTTCTAATATATGGCTTTGCACCTTATTTATCTTACAATAAGATTAAGGGGCTGAACTTCAATGTTTGAAGCATTTATTAGAAACCATGAATATAATTTTATCAAGAAACAAGTGGGAATCTTCCAGCATGCACTTAGAACGAACCCGGATCCGAAAATTTTGGAGTCTGTTCGAGACGGAGCCGAGGCTAAAATACTGGAATTGTTCCCAGCTGCCACAGAGGCTCAGAAAGAAATGCTTGGTCGGTTTACAGCCTTGAAGACCACGGAAGACTTTCAGAAGTACGTGAAAGATTTGGAGCTCTATTTGGTTGGGTTTCCGCAAATAACCGTGAAGCAAATTCAGAAGCTCTTTCCGAAAAACAAGAAGCTCAAGCTGCCTGATTTGGTGAATATTGATTTTCGTTTTGTAACTTATCTAAGCTGGATGGATATATCCACTAATAAATTGTTTATGGTCTATCATCAGAACGGACAGTTTCTTGGCATCGAAGGCAGATATACGCCAACGAACAAGAAAAGCTACTGTTTTGTTTGCAACAGGTTTGAGGAGCTTGTTTTGTATTCTGCCGTATCGAAGACTAAGCCGGCAAAAGCCTCGTCCGACTATTATAAAGCAATTGGCAATTATTTGTGCATGAACGGACATGATTGCAACAAGAACATTGCCGATGTTGCTTCTTTAGAACGATTTATTCATGTCGTTATTGGTTAGTGTGATGAAATTTCTATATCCTTAAACAGGAACTTAGGATGAGAAACGGTCCTTAGCGAATTTTCGCGGGATCGTTTTTTTTATTATTATGGGGAAAATGGATGAATTGGGTTAATTGGATAATTTTATTTTTTCTGTAATCGATATGAAAAGGATCATATTTTGGACGATAACGAATATAGATAGGGGGTTGTTGAATTCCTTTGCAAGATCAATTCACGAATGGGGGGAATCAAAAATTGGAATGGTATTTGAAGGTTATTAAAAACTACGTAGAGTTTTCGGGAAGAGCAAGGCGTACAGAATATTGGATGTTTATCCTTTTTAACATCCTTGCTTCTATCGTGCTGGCCATACTCGAATCGATTGTTGGCATAGCACCCGCTTTATCGGGGCTTTATTCTTTGTTTATTTTGCTGCCTTCTTTAGCTGTAGGGGTGCGCAGGCTTCATGACACGGGAAGAAGCGGTTTGTGGTTATTGATTGGTTTTATTCCTTTTATCGGGGCGATTATTCTCCTTGTATTTTTCTGCCAAGACAGCGAGGACAATAATCAATACGGCCCAAATCCAAAGGTATTTTAAGCGATGCGCACGAGGCAATAAAAATCATGCAAGGGCTGTCCCAAAAAAGGTCAAAGCGACCTCAGGGAGAGCTCTTGCATGTTAGAGGGTCAACCAGCGATGTGTGGTTGGCCTTTTTGGTATGAGCATGGCTAGGTTAACAAAGCACAATGGGAAGAGATGGCTAGGCTGCCTAAGGCATGCGATCTTCTTTTAGCGAGACGATTGCTTTCTCCACGCGCCGCTGGCGGGTTTCAGCGGTTTTAGCCCCCTCGATGTTGAGCACGATGCGCCGCTTATTGCTGTAAGACAAATGATTAAAGTAGGTTTTGGCGGCAGCCTCGGCTTCAAGCGCAGCCAATAAGTCGTCAGGTACGACCAATTCGCGGGGTTCAGCATCGAGCGCAATGTTAACCTCAATCTCGTCACCGGCTGCGACGCCTGCGCCATTGCGATTTTCTGCGCTAAGGGGAATCATAAATCGCCCGCCCATAGAAGCGACGGTGCTGCGGTAAGAAAAGTCACGGATCGTAAGCGTTACGGCAGGCTTCTTACCCGAACCGAGGCTCTCGACAACTTCCGCAGGAACCTCGAAACCGGTAGCAGTCTTTCCGGCAAGCTCAACTGTAGTTTTGAATTTCATACGTAGACGCCTCCTTTTATCTAGAGTATATACCAAAATAGAAAAGTTAACGGATAAAAAGATACCCATCTGCGAATGCGATACGATTATGGGTAAAGGAAGGACGTAGTTGTAACCTTTTGAATCTCATCGCACGTAACCGAACTATGAATTGGAGGAAGTACGCATTATGGCAAAAGCACGAATCAGCAATCTTTACGTACTTGCACAATTAGAGGAGAACCGCTAAAACGATAAGGAAGTTGCTGCTAAATTTGACTTATGGAGCCCGCTTATCTAATAAACCGCCAAACCAACATTAAACTAACCCGGATAGATCTAAAAAACAGGCATATTTCCGCTGAAATTGCCCGAATGGAGGAATTAGGTCTAGAAAATAGTTCTATTCTGTCGTATGCAGCTCCAAACCGCCTCAAATACCTCAAACTAACCCAGATAGATCTAAAAAACAGGCTTATTTCCGCTAAAATAGCCCGAATGGAAGAATTAGGTCTAGAAAATAGACCTATTCCGTCGTCTGTCGCTCCAAACCGCCTTAAACTGCTCAAGCTAACCCGGATTGATCTAAACACGGCAGACGGTAACGGAACCATTCCGGCTGCACGTAGAAGCTGCTTCCCAGCTCCTTACAACTTTTGCTAGACATATGTTCCGTCTCATTCTATAATAATGTTACAAACGAACATTATTGTTCTAAAACAACAGTTGAGGGTGAAGCCAAATGTCAGCACGGGCACGGTTGAAGAGGATGTTCAGCGAGGAAGGCAAATGTTTTGATGTAGCGATTGATCATGGTTTTTTTAACGAGTTTTCTTTTCTGGCATCGATCGAGAATATGAAGGAAGCGGTTGAAACCGTCGTACGGGCCAATCCGGATTGTATCCAGCTTAGCCTTGGCCAAGCTAGACATTTGCAAAATATACCGGGCAAGCACAAGCCAGGACTGGTGCTTCGTACGGATGCGGCGAATATTTACGGCTCCAAGCTGCCGGAATATTTGTTTAGCGAGGTCGTTGATCACGCGATTGAGCATGCGGTTCGCTTGGATGCGGTAGCGGTATGTGTGAACCTGCTTATGCTCCCGAACCAGCCGGAATTGCATTACCAATGCGTCAAAAACATCTCAAAGCTGAAAACCGAATGCGAGCGGTTTGGCATGGTTCTGATGGTGGAGCCGCTTGTCATGCTGCCTAACGAGCAAAAGGGCGGTTATATGGTTGACGGTGACATTCAAAAAATTATGCCGCTGGTCCGTCAAGCGGTTGAGCTTGGTGCGGATGTCATCAAAGCCGATCCTTGTGATCAAATCGAACAATATCATCGGGTCATCGAGGTCGCTTCCGGCATTCCCGTTCTGGTACGCGGCGGCGGCCGGGCATCGGACGAGGAGATCGTTAACCGTACGGTGAAATTAATGGAGCAGGGTGCAGCAGGCATCGTATATGGACGCAATGTCATTCAGCATTCCGATCCGGAGCGCATGACGCAGGCACTTATGGGCATTGTGCACAAAGGAGATAGCGCGGAGACGGCACTTGCGGTTTTGAATGGAGAGGGTGGGGCTCATGTCTAAAAAAGAAATTCGTTTCGGCGTCATTGGCTGCGGCCTAATGGGCAAAGAATTCGCCAGCGCAGCAGCGCGCTGGTGCCATTTGACGGATGTTGATTTTGCTCCGGTCATCACGGCTGTATGCGATGCCAATCCTGCGGCAACCACTTGGTTTGAACAAGCGGTGCCGACCATTAAGCGCACATATCAGGACTATAAGCAGCTTTTGGCTGACCCGGATGTGGATGCTGTTTATTGCGCAGTGCCTCATAACCTGCACGCCCAGCTGTATACCGATATCATTCGGTCCGGCAAGCATCTGCTTGGAGAGAAGCCGTTTGGCATTGATCAAGAAGCGAATGCGCTCATTCGAAAGGAAATGGAAGCGCATCCGAATGTCATCGTGCGCTGCTCTTCGGAGTTTCCTTTTTATCCGGGTGCCCTTCAGCTGTCCAAGTGGGTAACGGAAGGCAAGTTTGGCAAAATCATAGAAGTGGAAGCCGGTTTCTGGCATTCCAGCGACCTTGATCCATTAAAGCCGATTAACTGGAAGCGGAGAATCGCAACGAATGGCGAATATGGTTGTATGGGCGATTTGGGCATGCATGTGCTGCATCTTCCGCTTCGCTTCGGCTGGCAGCCGCAAAATGTTAGAGCGCTGCTAAGCAAGGTCGTGGAAGAGCGGCCAGATGGCAAAGGCGGCATGTCGCCTTGCGAGACGTGGGACAATGCGATTTTGGCATGTGAGGTAAAGACGGAGGAGCAGCAGTTTCCGATGATGCTTTCCACGAAACGGATTGCGCCCGGCCATGCCAATACGTGGTATATTAGAATCCAGGGAACGAAATTATCCGCCGAGTTTTCGACGAAAAATCCGAAGCAGGTAGCTTGGCTGCCGTATGAGCCTGGCGGAAGCCAAGCGTGGCATGTAATGGATGCGCCTTACCAATCGGCTTATGGCACGATTACAGGCTCGATCTTTGAATTTGGCTTTTCCGATTCGATTCTTCAAATGTGGGCAGCCTTTTGCGATGAGGTAGCGAACGGGACAGAGGGCATGGCGCAGCCGTTCCGCTGCGCAACGCCGGAAGAGTCGGAGGGAAGCCATCGCGTATTCACGGCAGCATTGGAATCGAACCGATCCGGCAAGACCATTCCAATTCAATGGGGGAACTAAGTTGGCAAAACGAGCGGCTTCTTATCCTGTCATCGTAGGCGGCCATATCTGTCTGGACATTATTCCTTCCATTCAGGGCGGGCCGTTCCAAATGGTGCCAGGCAAATTGCTCAACATCGGAGAAGCTGCCCTCTCCACCGGGGGGGCAGTAGCGAATACGGGAGTGGCTTTGCATCGGCTAGGCATTCCTGTACAGCTGATGGGCAAGGTAGGCAATGACTTTTTTGGCGACGCGATCCTCTCGATTTTAAAAAAGCAGCATGAATCGCTTGTGGAAGGCATGATCGTAGCGGAAGGGGAGCCTAGCTCCTATTCGATTGTCATTAACCCGCCTCACGTAGACCGGATGTTCCTTCATTGCACGGGAGCCAACGATACATTCCAAGCGGATGATATAACGGCAGATGCGCTGCTAGAGGCGGGACTGTTTCATTTCGGCTATCCTCCGCTCATGAGACGCATGTATGAGCATGATGGCGCTGAGCTGAGCCGCCTGATGCGAAAGGCGAAGGAGGCAGGCGCCACCACGTCGATGGACATGGCGAAGCCGGACCCGGATGCAAAAGCAGGGCAGCTCGACTGGCGTCTTCTGCTATCGGAAGTGCTTCCTTATGTGGATTTGTTTTTGCCAAGCATCGAAGAAATCTTGTATATGCTTAGAAGAGAGACTTATGAGGCGATGAAAGACAGCCATGGCAGTGAGCAACTGATTGAGCATGTGGAGGCTTCCTTGCTTGCGGAGCTCTCTTCGGAGCTGCTTGCTATGGGGGCGGCTATCGTTGTGTTCAAGCTCGGCGAGCATGGATTGTATATGCGCACGACAAGTGAAGCAGCAAGGCTGGGGAGTGCCGGCCGCTGTGGCCCTAAGGAAAATGCAGCAGGCTGGCTTAACCGAGAGCTGTATGTTCCGTGCTTTAAGGTAGAGGTAGCGGGTACGACTGGCGCGGGCGATTGCACCATTGCGGGCTTTCTCGCCGGCTTCCTCCAAGGTCTGCAGCCGGAGGAGACGCTGCTTGGCGCGGTGGGCACCGGGGCGTGTAATGTCGAGAGGCCGGATGCGGTAAGCGGAATCCCGACTTGGGCTGATGTACAGGCTCGCATTGCAGCAGGCTGGGAAGCGTATCCGCCTAAGCCAGCTTTTGCGGGTGCTCGCATTCCGTTGCCAATGGACGCGGCGGTGTGGCAGGGGACACAAGATCTTCGAACGACAAATGAACGGTAAAGGGGATGAAAAAGCTATGATCACCCGCAGTCAGGTTAAGGCCGCTCAAGCGCGTGCCGCTGAACTGCTTCAGGTTGCAGGAATCGTGTTGTCAGCGGAAGAGCGCGAGCAGCTTGAAGTCGCATCCTTTGGGCTCAATGATTTGGAGGCGCAAGGGCTTCAGCTTGTGACTTATGTGAATACGGACCGATATTGCGCTAAGGAGCTTGTATTGTTTCCCGGTCAGACTTGTCCGGAGCACAAGCATCCAGCGGTAGGCGATTTGCCTGGAAAAATGGAAACGTTCCGCTGCCGGGCCGGCAAAGTGCTGCTTTATGTGGAGGGCGAGCAGACGGACATTATTGAAGCAACCCTGCCGCCGAGAAGCCGATCACATTATACCGTATTCCATGAAATCGTGCTGCTTCCCGGACAGCAGCATACGATTCCGCCGGAGACGCTGCACTGGTTCCAAGCCGGGAGCGAAGGCGCGGTCGTGTCGGAGTTTTCCAGCACAAGCCGAGATGAGTTTGATATCTTCACGGACCCGAACATTCAGCGTATGCCTGTTATCATAGAGGATTAATCAATGCATTTATATGGTCGGCAATGGACGCGTAGGGAACTGTCTGCGCATGTGGGACGCCTCGAGCAAATCGGCGGCATCCGGCGTTATTTGGGGGATGAGGGCCCGGAGCGCGGCATGGAGTTTATTCAAGTGAGAACAGGCGCGGGGCTAACGTATACCGTCACCCCGACCAAAGGCCTTGATTTTTCGTTGGCGGAATATGGCGGCGTCCCGATAAGCTGGCAGTCAGCCGGAGGCGACGTTCATCCGATGTATTACGAGCCGGAGGGAGCAGGCTGGCTGCGAACGGCTTCCGGCGGCCTGATGATGACCTGCGGATTAATGAATGCGGGTTCTCCTTCTGTCTATGAAGGGAAAAGCTATGGCCTGCACGGACGAGTTCACCATCTGCCGGCTCGCCAGGTATGTGCCGAGGGAGTATGGCAGGGAGACGAATATGAGATGGTGATCCGCGGCACGGTTGAGGAAACGGCATTATTTGGCGGCCATTTGCGCATGCACCGCGAGATCCGCTCGCGTCTTGGAGAGAACAAAATAACAGTGACCGACCTTGTGGAAAATGCAGGCAGCGACCCTGCGCCTCATATGATGCTTTACCATTTTAATTTTGGATATCCGCTTCTGTCCCCGGAGTCTACGATCCAGTTTCCTGCCGGTTCGGTTACACCAAGAGAGGCCGCTGCGGATTTAGTCGGTTACGACAAGTGGCAGGAGCCAGAAGCGGGATTTCAAGAGCGCGTCTATTATCATGGGCTGGAGCCGGCCGCGAAGGCAGAGGTTAGGCTATTTCAGCCTAACTTTCCGCAAGCCGGGAACAGGACCGTTCCACTAACCGCTGCGTTAAGCTGGTCTAAGGATACGCTTCCGCATCTGGTGCAGTGGAAAATGGCGGGCGCGGGCAGCTACGTGCTCGGCATTGAGCCTTCGAATGGCTTGGTAGGGGGCATTGCGGAGGAAGCGCAGCAGCGCCGTTTGCTTATTTTGCAGCAGGGACAGTCCGTTCGTTACAACTGGGAGTTGAACATTGGCTGAACCATTGCAATAATAAGAAGATATAAATGAAATATTGTAACGGGAGTGGCGCAGCATGCCTACCAGCTTAAACGATCGGCAGCAACGGATAAAGGAGCAGCTCGAGATACACGGAGAAATCCGGATGAATGATATGAAAACGATGTTCACGGTGACGGAAATGACGATCCGCCGGGATTTGGAGAAGCTGGAGCAGGCGGGCATCCTGCGAAGGACGTTCGGCGGTGCGATTTTGCTAGGCAAGGATATCGCCTTGAAGGACCGAACCGGGCTTAGGGCGGATGAGAAAGCAAGCATTGGCCGCACAGCGGCAGCGTTGATTCAAACCGGTGAGTACATCTTTATCGATGGGGGAACGACGACGATTGAAGTGGCGCGTGCGCTGAAGCCGGGCCTTGGCATTACGGTCGTCACGAATGCGCTTAACGTCGCGAATGAGCTTCAGGAAAAGCGGATTCCGACGATTTTGTCCGGGGGCATGATTTTGGAGGCGACATCTACCGTGATTGGGCCCTTTGCCGAAAATATGATCGGATCGATGGCTTATTCCCGCGTATTCTTAGGAACGACCGGATTAACTGCCGAGCATGGGTTCAGCAATTCCAATATGTATGAAGCGGAAATCAAAAAAACGGCCATACGCCAAGCCTCGGAAGTCAATGTGCTGATGGACCATACCAAGTTCGGCGCCAAGGACTTTATTTCCTTCGCCGAGCTTGGGCATGTGCACCGCGTCATTACGGACAAGCTTCCCGCAGCGGAGCTGAATAAAGCATGCAAGAGAGCAGGCATCGAGCTTGTCCTAGGCATGTGATTTAACGGAATTAAGGAGCTAGTCAGGTGCAGCCTGCGGCTCCAGTAACCGTATGATTTTGGACTTGTATCAGCAGCTTAATCTTGATTTGTGTCTATCCAGTCTACGTTTTTTGTAATTCCGATAAAAACGATGGGAAATAAACGAAATAAAGATTGACAGGAGTACAACAGGCGAATAAGATAGGAATACGAACAAAATAAGCAACCAATGATTTTGTTGGATAAATAAGAACGATAAATCTACTGGACCACCAGAGATTCAATGGGAAAGCGCAGCGGCGCTCCTGTTGGGTCTTCTTTTTTTATCCGAGTACAGAAGCCAGAAGGGGGAAAGTCCATACCGACCATACAAATAGCGATCTGGCCTTGGCTGTTTCTCTTGGCATAGCTGGCGTACCGGAGACTGCACTCATGACTGCAACAGCAGTGGCTACCGCAGCAGGTCTGCTGACAGTGTCCGACTTTTTGTTTCAGCAGCATCATTGCAGATATGGCAAGAACAGTAACCAATGCTGCCGACTGGCCGTTCGCCGTGATTCGGGAACACGCTAGCGGTAATACCAGAAAAATGATTTTTATGACTGTATTGATTTTCAAAAAAAAAACAGGAAATTCGGAAGGATGGTCTTCATTATGAAAAAATTGACTCTTACTTTAAGCATTGCAGCAGCGGTTGCGCTGATCTCCACTTACGCGGCGGTATCCGCCAACAAGCCAAACGATGAGGTTTCGGCAGCGAAAAGCAATCCGGTAACCACTCAAGTGCAGCAAGCGGAAGCAGCAACAGATGCGACTGACAGCAAACCGGAAGTCGTTTCAGCTCCGGTAACAGAAGAGAAGAAAGCCGACGCAGCATCTGAAGGCAGCACGCCTGTCGTGAACACGGCTGCAGCAACTGAAAAAGAGCAGCCGGCAGTCAGCACAGCAACAAAAGCTCAGGAGCCTGCGAAAGCAGCTGCTACAGCGAAAGAAGAAGCGCCTTCCAAAGCAGCAGTATCCACAGTTAAAGAAGCAGCGACTACTAAAGCAGCAGCCGTTGTAAAGGAAGAAACACCTGCGAAACCAGCGGCGGCGAAAGAAGAAGCAGCCCCTAAGGCGACTGCAGCTCCTGTCAAAGAAGAGGTTAAACCACAAGCTACGGCTGCCCCTGTAAAAGAGGAAGTAAAAGCAGAACCAACAGCAGCTCCAGCGAAAGAAGAGAAAAAATCGATTAGCTTCGTGAAAAAAGAAGAAGTGAAACCGAAAGCAACGGCTGCTCCATCGTCTTCGTCATCTGACTCCCAGCCTTCCTCTTCTGGAAGCGGCAGCGCGGCTGAAGAGATTTGCTAATAGCAGAGTAGCGAATGATGGATTAGCTCAATTGTAAAGACTAATCGACTAGCATTCGACTCGAATGTGAGTTTGTGGAGAGGGCAGGCCTCTCCTATTAGCTTGGAAGGGACCCCATGGCGGCTTGCCGTGAGGGTCCCTTTGCCATGTCTAAGTTCAACCTGCGTTTTATATGCAATCAAATCAGTTAGATAGAATGCAATTAGGAAAGCGATCAGACGGGTATGCCTTTTATTTGTTTTCTGAGGTCGTCAGAGGAGCGACTAGTCGTGCTTTTATAACTAAATAAAGTGTGTGCTTAGAGGATAACGAAATGAGTTGCTCTCATCCGGTTTAGGGGGGGCTATAGTTTGGTTATGAGCATGATTCGATTGAAGACTGAAATAACAGGAATTCCTCCCGTTAAAATAGCGAGATTCGCTTGGAGATTGAAATAACAGGAATTCATACCGTTAATCTGGCTGTTCCTTGTCATTTTGGGCTGATTCCTTCGAATTAACAGGAGAAATTCCAGTTAAACGCCAGGATAAGCTTAAATCGGTTAAATTAACGGGATTAATTCCATGTAACTTAAACCGGAGAAATTAATTTGCATTTTAAACTCGCCATAAACGCAATCCCTCCAAACGTGCGGCACGCACAGCGACCGAAATATTATATTCCGCTACCCTAATATGCAAATGCTGGGGCCATTTTAATGCTAAAATGCCGAATTGGCATGCCTTGTGCAAAAGAAACCACCCGTAAACTGCATGTTTTCGATGAATTTAACCCTGCTAAACATTGCTCACGGCTGTGTTTTCACTTAAAATGTGGATAAGACAATAGCGTATAAACGCAAGAATATTCCAAAAGAAAAGGTGTCATGCATGAGCATATTAAATGTAGAAAGATTAAGCCACGGCTTTGGAGATCGCGCGATCTTCAATGACGTATCGTTTCGCCTGCTGAAAGGCGAGCATATCGGACTAATCGGCGCCAATGGCGAAGGAAAGTCTACTTTCATGAACATTATTACGGGCAAGCTTCAACCGGATGACGGCAAGGTGGAGTGGTCGAAGCGCATGCGCGTAGGCTACCTTGACCAGCATGCAGTGCTGAGCAAAGGTTCAACGATTCGCGATGTTTTGAAGGGTGCTTTCCAGTATCTGTTCGACATGGAGCAAGAGATGAACGACATGTACCTGAAGATGGGCGATGTATCCCCGGAGGAGCTCGAGAAGCTGCTAGAGGACGTCGGAACGATTCAGGATACGCTGACGAGTCAGGATTTTTATTTGATCGACGCGAAGATCGAGGAAACTGCCCGCGGCCTGGGGCTTACCGATATCGGATTGGACAAGGACGTGAATGACCTGAGCGGCGGTCAGCGGACGAAGGTTCTGCTTGCCAAGCTGCTACTCGAGAAGCCGGATATTCTGCTTCTCGATGAGCCGACCAACTATTTGGACGAGCAGCATATCGAATGGCTGAAGCGTTACCTGCAGGAATATGAGAATGCGTTTATTTTGATTTCGCATGATATTCCATTCCTGAACAGCGTTATTAACCTGATTTACCATATGGAGAACCAGGAGCTTAATCGCTACGTTGGCGATTATGAATACTTCCAGCAGGTTCACGAAATGAAGAAGCAGCAATTGGAATCGGCATTCAAGCGCCAGCAGCAGGAAATTGCGGATTTGAAGGATTTTGTGGCACGCAACAAAGCGAGCGTCGCGACCCGCAATATGGCAATGTCCCGGCAGAAGAAGCTTGATAAGATGGAAGTCATCGAGATTGCTAAGGAAAAGCCAAAGCCGCAGTTCAATTTCAAGGATGGCAGAACCTCCGGCAAGCTTATTTTTGAAACGAAGGATCTTGTCATCGGCTATGACAGCCCGTTGTCCCGTCCGCTTGACCTTCGTATGGAGCGCGGACAGAAGATTGCGCTCGTCGGCGCCAACGGAATCGGTAAAACGACGCTGCTGCGCAGTATTTTGGGAGAAATTCAGGCGATATCCGGAACGGTGCAGCGTGGCGAGCATCAACAGGTCGGCTATTTCCAACAGGAAATGAAGGAAACGAATTACAACACTTGTATCGAGGATGTATGGAAGGAATTCCCTTCGTACTCGCAATTTGAGGTGCGTGCAGCGCTTGCGAAATGCGGGCTTACAACGAAGCATATCGAGAGCAAAATCGCAGTGCTGAGCGGCGGCGAGAAAGCTAAGGTCCGTCTCTGCAAGCTGATCAACAATGAAACGAATCTGCTGGTACTCGATGAGCCGACCAACCACTTGGACGTTGATGCGAAGGACGAGCTAAAGCGTGCTCTGAAAGCTTACAAAGGCAGCATCCTGCTCATTTCCCACGAACCGGAATTTTACCGTGATGTCGTAACGGACACATGGAACTGCGAATCGTGGACGACAAAAGTATTTTAAGGGATGGATCCAGACATGCGCTCTTACACGCGGCCAGCAGCTGTGTTGAAGAGCGCATGTCTTTTTTTGCTGCAGCAAGCATTGATTCATGCCACCCTCCTATTAACGAACAAGAAGCCTGAAGGGCCAGCAGCAGCTGACTATTCGGGCTTCTTCTCTGCTCCACGCGCCATGCGGATGATTTTTTCCAAGCCGGAAATGTATTGCTCAAACATTTCCAGACCTAGCGGAGTGGTCGAGCAAATCGTTTTGGGCCGCTTGCCGGCGAAGGTTTTGGTTACTGTAATGTATGTGGCTTCCTCCAGTACGCGGATATGGTTCCCGAGGTTGCCCTCGGTCAGCTTCAGCTCGCCGCGCAGGAAGCCAAAGTCGCAATCGCCGTTTGCAATCAGCAGACTCATAATGCCAAGGCGTGCTTTGGCATGAATGGTCTCATCAATCGCATCCAGCAAATTGTCACTCATGACGCCTCCTCTGCAGCTGCAGCCACAAGCCTGTAAGAATAACGCTGCCTCCACCGAGCAAGCCGAGCAGCAAATATTGATAGTCGAGGAAGAATAGTCTAGTTAGAGCAGCCAGCAAAATGAACCATACGCCGAGCAGCATCGGCCCTTTGCCAAGCCATGCTCCCATGGAAACGTACAGAATCCCGACCAGCATGAACCAAAACAGAGGCAGATACTCGGTCCTCACAATATCCGTTGCCATCATGATCCAGCCGGCGGCAACCATAGCGAGGAAGGGCAAGCCGAACATCCAGCCGCTGGCATCCTTCTCCCGCATTTGGCTTGCACGGCCTTGCCGAATGCCGATAATCGCGGAAAGCGCGCCGCCAATGACGGTGCCGATCGAAAAATACCACATGGGCCATGCCACATTGTCAAATTGCATACCGACCATGCCGATGATGAGATAGGTGCCCCATATGAACAAATAGGGCGGGGAGTGGTCCAGTTTTTTCTTGTTTCGATGAATGAATTGTTTAATAAAATCAATATCGCGCAGCGCCTGCAGCGAGTCCGCCGAGGCTGCTTCCTGTTGTTTGTTCAATGTGAACGCTCCCTAATTTAGCGGGGTTTCCCGTTTTATTTTTCCCAGCGAAAAAGAAAAAACGCCAATAACCAGCACACGACCGCGAAGCCCAGCATAACCGCCAGCTCGGTACCGAATGAGGTGATCGAGCCGCCAAGCCATACGCCTTGGGCCAGCTCAACGAAATAAGACATTGGCAGCCACTGGCTCAGCTTCTGCATGAATGTCGGCAGAATGTCCACCGGCATAGAGATGCCGGACAGAAACAGCGACGGGAAAAACACGATCATGGCCAGGCCGCTTGCTGCTCCTGGCGTTTTGGCAAGTCCCGATAAGGCAAAGCCAAGGCAGAAGAAGCTGAGGCAGCCAAACAGCAGGCAAGCGAAGAGCAGCAGTAAAGAAGGGAAGGAAAAATGAATATCCCATACGAAGTTGGCTACGAGAATGATTTCGATCGCGCCTGCCAGAACGAGAAAGACGCCTTGAATAGAATGAGAGAGCAGGACGGAGGCTGAACGAATGGGGCTGACCCGGTATCTTCGCAAAATGCCGCTTTCCCGCTGGGTGATCATATTGATATTCAAGGTGAAGACGGAGACAGAGATGACATTCATAGCGCATAATGCCGGAATGTAGGAGTCAATATATTTCAAGCCTTCTTCAGCGCCAGGCTGGTTGCCGAACATGGAACCGAATATGATCAGCATCAGAACCGGATAAATCAGCATCCAGAAGATGGTGAGCCAATCCCGAAGATATAACCGGAAATCAAAAGCGATAAGCCGTAATAATGCGTTCATCCTTCGCTCCCCTTTCCGCTGGCAGTCATTTCGGTAAAGACATCGTTCATGGAGGCGTCCTCTAGCCTAAGTCCACTAACCATCCAGCCTTCTTCGGCGGCTAAACGGAACAGAGCCTGCAGCGTCTCGTCGATCTGGCTTGAATGCAGCTTAACTGTATCCGTTTCCCACTCCACATCAACAACATAAGGCAGACCGGCGAAGCTTTCCTTACCGGTATCTCCAGCGTTCCTGAAGCTGATGCGCTTCGTGCCGCCCAGCATCGAGATTAGCTTCTGCGGCGTATCCAAAGCAACAAGCTTCCCATGGCTGATAACCGCAATCCGGTCACATAAATATTCGGCTTCTTCCATGTAGTGCGTGGTGACGACAATCGTCCGCCCATCCTTCTTTAAACGGTGGATCATATCCCACATCTCTTTGCGAGCATTCGGATCAAGCCCCATGCTCGGCTCATCAAGAAACAAAATGTCAGGATCATTGATTAGCGCTAGCGCCAGCGATACGCGCTGCTTCCAGCCGCCGGAGAGCGACTTAATGAATGCGTTTTGCTTATCTTCAAGTCCAAGGAAAGCGGAAATTTCTTTGGGGTCCGTGCTCTTATGATATAAGGAGGCAAACATTTGCAGCACTTCGCGGACTTTGGCTTTCTCAGGCATGGACGTGGCTTGCAGCAGAACGCCGATCCGCTGCTTAATCTCCATCGCATGCTTTCGGATGTCGAGTCCGAGGACGGTCGCGGAACCGCTATCTGGCAGCCGCAAGCCCTCGAGCATTTCAATCAAGGTTGTTTTTCCGGCACCATTGGGCCCAACAATACCGAAGATTTCCCCTTTGTTCACCTGCATCGTAATCTGGTCGACGGCTGTGGTATTGCCGTACCGCTTGCATAGCTGATCCAGTTGGATCACAGTCTGCATGAAATGATTCCTCCTCTTAGTCACACTCATTCAGATTACTCTGTAATTCAGAGTAAGTGGATTGGCACGATTTGTCAATCGGCTTTGAGCATGATTTTGGTGCTCGCCTGCGGTGTATAATGAAGAAGAAAAGTACGCTGGACAAGCCACATGGCGGATGGTAGGTTTAAGATGTTGCCGGGTTTTGGTGAAATAGATCTAATTTTTAGATCTAATCTAGCTCAAATGGCCGAAATGGAAGAAATAGGTCTAAAAAATAGATCTAATCTAGTCTAGTAGTAAAAAATAGGCAGCATATGGCCGGGTTTTGGTGAAATAGATCTAATTTTTAGATCTAATCTAGCTCAAATGGCCGAAATGGATGAAATAGGTCTAAAAAATAGATCTAATCTAGTCCAGCGACATAAAATGGGCAGCATATGGCTGGGTTTTGGAGATAGAGATAAGTTGAACGAATGAAATGAAGGATATGCGAAGCGAGAAGATCGTTCTGGAGAAATGAAGTGTTCGCCGTAGTTGTTGGATTCTAAACTTTACATGTTTTAGTCAATTTAAGAATCGGGTTACAACAGCGACCGCGCCATCCTAGAATGATCTACTCGTGCAGCGACCAACTCGAAAAAAAGTCCAACTTATATAAATGCTTTTATATGATTCACCTAATAAAGCAGTCTTAGATTTCTGCATGAAATAGATAACTTCCTTTTTCAAAGGGCGTAAAGGCTGTTTTTTTGGAACAGAATATTTTAGAGAAAAGCGGGTAGGACGAATATGAGCGACAACGAAAAAGAAATTTACCGCTTCAGCGAGGCGCCGATTTGGGAGCTGCAGCGTGACTATTTTGAAAAGCAGGGCATCAAGGCCTGGCAGAGCGATGAGGTGCCGCAATATATTACAAGCAATCCCTATATTGCTACCGCTTATGCGGAGATGATTTTCGGATTTCTTCTGGATCGGTCGAGCAAGGATAAAGGGATGGAGCCGGTCACGATCCTTGAGCTTGGGGCAGGCTCTGGGCGTCTGGCTTACCATGTGCTAAAGGAGCTAACGGCTCTACTCAAGGAGGCTGATGTGGCGCTGCCGCCTTTTCGCTATGTAATGAGCGATCTGTCTCTGCAAAATATCGAATTCTGGCAGCAGCATGAGCGCCTGCTTCCGTTTGTGAAGCAAGGGGTGTTGGATTTTGCACGATTTGATGCAGTGCAGGATACGAAGCTGCATTTGCTGGAGACAGGCGTTACCGTAAGTCCGGGCGATTTGGAGCAGCCGCTGCTGCTGATCGCCAATTATTTTTTTGACAGCATCCCTCAGGAATTAATCTATGTGGATGAAGGCAAAATTTATGAATGCAGAGTATCGTTTGATGCCCCAGAGCGCGATGGCGCCCTAGACGCAGGGGATACGCTGGCCAAGCTGGTGCCTAGCTATCATTATTATCGTGCGGAACAATATGAACGGGACGATTATCCGTATCGTGAGGTTATCGAGCTTTATAAACAGAAGCTGGAGGATTCTCACATCCTCTTTCCAGCGGTCGGGCTGTCATGTCTGCAGCGTCTAAGGGCCTTGTCCGCCGCAGGTTTCCTGCTGCTTACGGCAGATAAAGGAGACCATCGGCTGGAAAATTGGACGTTTGCCGAGCCCCCGAAGCTCATTCACCATGGCAGCTTTTCCTTGACGGCCAACTACCATGCGCTTCAGCATACGTTTGATCAGATGGGAGCGCTGACTTTTTTTACGAAGCATCATTACCGTAACCTGAATGTCGGCTGCATGCTGTTGGTAGAGAAGCCGGCAAGCTACGTTCACACCCGCCTTGCTTATCGTCGATTTATCGACCGATTCGGGCCGGATGATTTTTTTAGCCTGAAGCTTTGGTATGACGAGCATCTGAATGAGCTGGAGCTGCCGCAGCTGCTGGCTTTCTGGAGGTTAAGCCGCTTTGATTCGCAGTTGTTTCTCCAAAGCCAGTCCCGCATGCTGGAGCTGCTGCCGGGTCATGGCGAGGAGGAAGCGATGGATCTATGCGACGGCATCAGCTTGATGTGGGAGAGCTTCTACCCGATGAATGAACCAACTGACCTAGCGTTAGCCTGCGCAAATATGCTCTTTCAGATGGAGCAATATGCCGAAGCGAGAGTGTTTTACGAGCGATTGGCAGCGGAGCGCGAAGCAAGCAGCGAGACGCTTTATCATTTGGCGATTTGCTGTTACGAGACAGAGGACGAGCGGGCGGCATCGGATTATGCTCAGATGATCTTGGCGCTTGAGCCTGACCATGAGGGAGCAGCGGACTTTTTGCTAGCGTAACCGTAGTAACCTTAATCTATCGCGATAACCAGCAGTAGCGAGCCAGAAATTGTTCTGGCTCGCTATTTTTTTGACCAGCGATTTCGTTAACAGCCAATCTTCCACCTATGGTATTATCTGTATAAAAGGGAAATCATGACGGTTGATGGGGTGAGAAATTGCTAGAGAAGGTATTGTTAGTAGCGTTGTTTACGTTTGTGATTCATTTCTCGGAGACGCTTACCTACGCGCTTCGGTCAGCGGGCGTTCGGGTAGGGAAGCTGGCGGTGGCACTTTCTTTGTCTGGCATTATTTTGATTATATCCAGAACGGCCAACATGGTTCAGGGCCCGTTAACGGGTAAAATTATAGATTACGCCAAAAAGAATGCCGATTTCAACTTGGTGGATCAGCTTCGCATCATTATCGGCGCTTCGACCCTTGGCACATTGGCGGCCATCTTGCTGTTTCCGTCCGCGGTGTTTTTATCCTCAAGAGTAATTGCCCACTTCGAAGTGGCGGGCTCGATACCGCAAATGCTCCGCACCTCGGTATCCTTTCAGAAAATACATAATGCACGCTATCATTTGCGCAGCCCTAAATTATCGATGCTATCGCGCCTGAGAATCGGCGGCATTCCGAAACGGCTGGTTATTCTTAATGTAGTGGTAACCGCAATTTATACGATCGGAGTGCTGGCCGCGCTGCTGGCGTCCACCCTTACGCTTGAAAATCAGACGACCGCGCTGCAATCCTCCGGCTTAATTAACGGAGTTGCGACCATTTTGCTGACGATCCTAATCGATCCGCAAATCGGCTTGGTCACGGATAAAGTGCTGCGGGGAGAAAAGGAGGTTGCTGCTCTGAATAAAATATTTGGCCTGCTGATGGTTTCCAGGCTAATAGGAACGCTGCTTGCCCAGCTGCTCCTTGTTCCGGCGGCCTATTGGATTACATGGATGGCATCGATTATTTAATGATAGAGAGGGGACAGGGGCGATTGACTACTGCCGTGAATGGGCATTTTAAGAAGCTAAATGATTATGCAGCGCAAATGCAGGGCGTGATCGGGGCTACGGCAGCTGCGGTCTATATTTTGAAAGAAGGTGCGGTCGTCAATGAATGGTATTCGGGGCGGCAAGCGGCCGCAGAGAAATCCAAGCTTGTTTGCGAGCATACCCAATTTAATGTGGCGTCTATTCGCAAGACTTATCTCGCGCTGGCTGTTAGCTTATTGGTTGAGATCGGTTTGATTAGCTGCATTGATAATGAGCTTGGAAGCTACTTACCGGAATACCGAGAGGCAGCACGCGGGGTGACTATTCGTCATCTGCTTACACATACGCATGGATTAATAGATGACGGAGGCAGTATTCGTAGGGAGTTTGCAAGCGGTGAGGGTTGGGCTTATCGAAATGCCGGAATTGCTATGCTCATTCAATTAGTGAACCATTTGTCAGGACAAACCTTAAGTGAATTCATGCGGGAAAATGTAATTGAACGTTACCAACTTTCAGAGACAGGCTGGAGAACAGCCTATGATGAGTCTCTTATTTACAACTATTACGAGGATCATGAGTCATGGGTTGGACCAAATAACAGTGCGGCTGGTGACCAGAGCAACCTGTTCGTCAGTGCAAGAAACTTAGCAAGGTGGGGATATATCCATTTGGTGAAAGGGCAGTTGGAAGGAATCCGATGCCTGCCTCCATCTGTATTTGACAGAGTGGCGGCACTTCAGACGCCGAATCAGCTTCCGGCGGAGCTGCCTCGACACGGCTATCTTTGGTGGCTGCAACGCGACACGCTGTTGAATGAGCTTGGAGAACGGCTGCCAAATGATTCCTATCAAATACTGGGCATCACTGGCTGCTCTTGCCTCGTCATCCCGCGCAGCAACGCCGTCGTTGTACGCATGTACAATCAATTAAGCAGCGTGGCTAGCTATAATTACCTCAACGATATTAGGCATTTCGGAAATTTAGCTTATGATCTGCTCTCCACCTACCCTCGATAAGCACCCTAGTATTCGTATTGCCTTCATTGAACGTTATTTTTGAGCAATAAGCGCAAATATGCGCTTGTGGCCTCGCACTCTCTGCGCAGCAATTTTGCATTTCTGTGGTCAGCCTCTCGACTGCGGGTGCAGGCGGTACTGCTTGGGACTGACGCCGTAAAAGGCGCTGAAATGGCGCGTGAACGGGTGAATTGATGCATAGCCCAGCCGCTCGGCAATGGCTGTTACGCTCATTTCGCTCTCCAGCAGGAGGTTGGAGGCCCGTCTCATCACTAGCTTGTGATGGTAAGCTTTCGGAGTGAAGCCGGTCTCGCGTAAAAACAGCGCATGAAAATAGGTTCGCTTCAAGCCGCAGAAGCGCCACCATGTCTCCACGGATTCGCGCTGCTCTGGCTGTGCATTCAAATGCGCAAGCAAACGGACGATCCGGTAATCGGTGGGCTGGTGCGAGTGGATCGTATTGTACCACTGAAGAATCCACGCGTAGAGCAGGCTGTTCATCATTTCGGCCCGGTAAAATAGCGAATCGTTGTAGAGCTTGGCGAGCATAACGAAGGAGTCGTAAAGCTCCGGATAAGGCTGTAGCGAGAAAACGCTAGGCAGGCTATCCAGCTCATCACAGTCAAGGGAAGCCGCTACCGTTCCTAGCTCGAAAGGCTCGGGAGCATAAATAAACGTCCGATTGAGAGAAACGGGCGGCTGCTGTTCCCACAAATCACAATACAAATTATGCGATGACAGCGGATGGCCGGAAGAAATATGGAAGGCATGAGGCTCCGCTGGGCGTAAAAAGATGAGGGTGCGGTTATCAATCGGATAACGTTTTCCGTTAATCTCCATCTCTCCCGGACCGTCCGTAAACAGATGAAAAGCATAGACGCTGCAGACACGCAGCTTCTCGTTAGAGCTGCCGTCATATAGGTAATACATAGAGTCCCCGACATAAGGCGCAATCTCGTTTAGCTTCTTCAAGCACAATCCCTCATTTATGTTTAATTACTTCCCATTTCTAAAATTAGCGGATGAATCGTCAACTTAATGGATGTCTGAGCAAATACGAGTTTCTATATAGATGATACAATAGCTAAATTATTAGGGAAAGCTCCTTTGCTGTTTTTACGGATCAATTAACAACATTAATCCTTAATGCTTGCAGGTTATTAGGCTAGTTAAGGGTCAGGTGAAGTAGGAGGAATGCCTTTGCAGTTTCATGAGCAGGTAGTGCTGGTAACGGGCGGCGGCTCGGGCATTGGGGAAGTAAGCGCAAGACTGTTCGCAGCAGAAGGCGCGCGTGTGGTCATTGCTGATTGGAACGAGGGTGAAGGACAGCGGGTAGCTCAAGATATTAATGATCACTATTCAATTGTGAAAGGGCTTCCAACTGCCGCCGCATTTCAAACGGATGTCTCGCAGGAGAAGTCGGTCGCTTCACTTATGGAGCAAACGCAGCGAGTTTTCGGCCGGCTCGACGTGCTATTTAATAATGCCGCGGTGATTCATCCAAAGCCGCTGGAAGAAATAGAAGAGCAGGCGTTCGACCGATTGTTCGCTGTTAACGTGAAGGGCGTATATCTCATGATCAAGCACGCCATGCCGCTGCTGCGCCAAACGAGAGGCGCCATCGTGAATATGGCTTCGCTTAACGGACTGGTCGGGCAGCGCCACAACCCGGTCTATTCCGCCTCCAAAGGAGCTGTCATTGCCATGACCAAGGCGCTGGCGCTGGACTATGCCCCGGAGGGCATACGCGTCAACTGCGTATGTCCGGCAGGCGTAAGCACGCCGCTGCTCGAGTCATGGACGCAGCAGCAGGAAGATCCCGCAGCAACGTTGCAGGCTTTAAATGCGATGCACCCGCTCGGGCGTCCGGCCACCTCGGGGGAAGTCGCGCAGGCGGTATTGTACTTGGCTTCAAAGCAGGCCTCATTCATTACCGGCATCGCCCTGCCCGTCGAAGGCGGCGCGTCGCTCGGTTATTAAGCGAGATCATAGGGAGAGCGAACGATAAAAATTACAAATTTTCGTGGATCCGGTCGATTTTCGTCGAGCCTGCTGATGAGACTTCAGGGTAAAATTTCTTTATTACCGGGGGCGGCTCAGGCATTGGGAAAACAACGGACGAGCTGTTCGCCAGAGAAGGCGCGATCGTGATTATAAACGACATTGACGCGGCCAAAGGACGGTAGACGGAGCAGAGCATTCAAGCGGCGGACGTGGCGAACGCGGTGTAGTTCCTCGCTTCCGATGAATCCTCTTTTATGATGGGCTCGCCGTTATATATCGATGGCGGCGTTGTGTTCGGCAAGGACGCTTAACTGACAAATCGAAGGGATGGTAGGTAGAGATGAAGCTGGTAACGATAGAGCAAGGCGGTCAAAACAGACTGGGAGTCAAGGTTAACGAAGGCATCATCGATATAGAATCGGCGTTGGAGCGTCTGCCTGACGCGGATGTGCCTATAGACGTGATGGCTTTAATCGAAGGCGGAAAGAAGAGCCTCGACGCCTTGGCGGCGTATGTAGATCAGGTGCTGGGATCGGCGGAGCTCTCAGAGGCCGCGCTTCTGGATGAAGCGACCGTACAGTTCGGGCCATGCGTGACAAGGCCGAGCAAAATCATTTGTGTAGGCTTGAATTACAGGAAGCATGCGGTTGAGACAAACGCGCCCATCCCGCAATATCCCATCCTGTTCAATAAATTCAACAACACGCTGACGGGCCATGGGAAAGAGATTTCGCTGCCAGAGAGGGTCACCTCACAGGTGGATTATGAGGCCGAGCTTGTTATCGTAATGGGGCAAAAGGCCAAGTATGTAAGCAAGGAAGCTGCACTTAGCCATGTATTCGGCTATTGCAATGTCAATGATTTGTCGGCGCGTGATCTTCAGATGAGGACGCAGCAGTGGCTGCTTGGCAAAAGCTGCGACGATTTCAGCCCGCTGGGCCCGTATTTGGTTACGGCGGACGAGGTCGGCAACCCCAATGAGCTGGAAATTAAATGTATCGTGAACGGAGAAGTCCGCCAGCATTCAAATACCTCCGATATGATTTTTGCATGCGATGAGGTCGTCAGCTATATTTCGCAGCATATGACGCTTGAGCCAGGCGATATTATTTTGACAGGTACCCCTGAGGGCGTTGTGCTTGGTTATCCGGAGGAGAAGCGGATTTATTTGAAAGACGGGGATATTGTCACAATTGAAATTGAGAAGCTTGGCAGCCTGACGAATCGGCTTGTCAGCGAGGCATACACAAACTAAAAGCTGGGAGATGGTCACGGCATGAATCGTTCAAGGCTTTGGTATTCGGGCCCTGCGGAGAGCTGGAAGCAAGGGCTGCCGATCGGGAATGGCAGAATTGGCGCTGTTATTCATGGGGGGATTGAGCAAGAAACATGGAGCATGACGGAAATTACGTATTGGTCAGGGAAGACGGAGCGTATTCAAGGAATCGGCGGCGGAAAAGCCGATTTGGAACGGATGCGGGAGTCGTTTTTTCAAGGGGATTTCAACGAGGGCGACAGGCTTGCCAAGCTAGCTCTGCAGCCCAAAAAGGGCAACTTCGGCACAAATCTCTCCGTATGCGACGTCATTCTGCGTTTTGACCAGCCGGGTGAGCAGCTCGTGCGCGAGCTGAGTTTAGAAGATGCGCTCGCGCAGGTATCTTATCAAACAGCTGGTGGGCAAATGAGGCGTGAAACGTTCGCTACGCATGCGGATGGCGTCGTTGTATCACGCATCAGCGGCAGCCAGGCAGGCTCCGTTTCGTTTGCGCTAAGCGTGACGGGGCGAACGAACTCGTTCACATCCGCAGCCTTAGACGGAGATACGGTTGTTTTTCATGGACAGGCGACAGAGGATATTCATAGTGACGGGACTTGCGGCGTATTTGGCGAGGGCAGAATCAAGATCGTCGCCAAGGGCGGCAGCGTGCAAGGTACGGCTGACGGCATTGCGGTAACCCATGCGGATGAGGCGGTCATTTATTTTGCCATGAATACGGATTATGGCCAAGTCGATAGCCATTGGATGACAGCAGCCGATAGTCAGATCAAGTCAGCGGCAGATAAAGGTTATGAGATCCTAAAGCAAGAGCATATTGCCGATTATCGCGAACTTTACGGCCGGGCATCCATCCAGCTGGAGGATTCGGGCAGCGACGACATCCCGACGGATGAGCGCATTTTACGGCTGCGGTCGGGACAGCATGAGGACCCCGGCTTAATCATTTTATTTTTCCAATATGGACGTTATTTGACGATTGCAGGCACGCGCGAGGACTCGCCGCTGCCGCTGCATTTGCAAGGCTTATGGAATGATGGGGAAGCGAACCGGATGGCCTGGAGCTGCGACTACCATCTGGACATTAACACGCAAATGAATTATTATCCGACCGAAATAGCCAATTTGGCGGAATGCCATGTACCGTTAATGAATTATATCGAACACTTGTCCGTGGCGGGCAAGCTGGCAGCGCGGGATTTCTATGGCTGTGAAGGTTGGGTGACGCATGTGTTCTCCAACGCATGGGGCTTTGCCGCTCCTGGCTGGGAAACGGGCTGGGGGCTTAATGTGACGGGCGGCTTATGGATTGCCACCCATCTGAAGGAGCATTATGAATACGGTCTGGACCGTTCCTTTCTAACGCAACAGGCGTATCCGGTGTTAAAGGAAGCGGCGGCGTTTTTCCTGGATTACATGACCGTACATCCAAGCTTGGGCTGGCTTGTCACAGGGCCGTCCAACTCGCCGGAGAATAGCTTCTATACCGGTAAACCGGAGGAAGGCGCCCAGCAGCTCTCGATGGGCTCTACACTGGATCAGCAGTTGGTAAGGGATTTGTTTACTTTCTGTCTTGAGGCTGCCGAGCTGCTGCAAACCGATTTGGAGCTGCAGAAGAAGCTGAAGCACGCGATAGCGCTGCTTCCGCCGCTGATGGTTGGCAAGCGTGGCCAATTGCAGGAATGGCTGGAGGATTACGAGGAAGCGCAGCCGGAGCATCGCCATCTGTCGCATACGTATGCTTTGTATCCGAGCAGCCAGATTACACCGCTGGCGACGCCGGAGCTAAGTGCCGCGGTGAAGCAGACGCTGCTCGGCCGGATGCAGACCGATGAGCTTGAGGATATTGAATTTACGGCAGTGCTGTTCGCAACGGGGTTCTCGAGGCTATACGAGGGGGATCGCGCGCTTAAACATATTACCCACTTAATCGGCGAGCTGTGCTTCGATAACCTGCTGACGTACTCCAAGGCCGGCGTTGCGGGCGCAGAGACGAATATCTTCGTCATTGACGGCAATTATGGCGGAACCGCCGCGGTTGCAGACCTGCTTCTGCAGAGCAGCACAGAAGAAATAAACCTGCTTCCTGCGCTTCCAAGCGCATGGCCTGCAGGCTCGTTCCAAGGCTTGCGTGCCAAAGGCAACGCGGAGGTCGATGTTCGGTGGGAGAAGGGGGCAATGGTGGAAGCGACCATAAGAGCTTTCTCAGAAGGAAATACGATCGTAAGAAGCGGAGACCAAGCGGTAGCGATCACGCTTTCCCCAGGTCATGTATATACGCTGGACCAGCAACTGAATGTTGTACAAGGGCAAGTGGAGGCCAGATCTTAAGCAATCAAAACGAAACGGACAACTACTCATTTTAGAATAGTAGTTGTCTTTTCGCGTGAGTAGGGTATTATGAATGAGCGAAGTTATTTTTAGGGGAGAGTATATGTTATCGGTTTAATGTAAGCGCTATTATTTAGAGAGAGGTGGGTTGACCGTGCCAAAATACTCGACTATATTTCGCAAATTTCTTGTTTCTTATCTGATCATATTGATCATACCCAGCATTGCCGGTTTCGTTTCCTATCGTACCTCCATCTCGGTAACGGAATCCATCTCGATTGAAAATAGCGTGACGCAGCTGCAGCGAAGCCAGGAAATTTTGGAGAGACGGATGGACGAGGTGGAGGGCTTTACAAGGCAACTGGCGCTGAATCCCGACTTGAACAAATTAATGAATGAGAAGAAAAACGATGATTTGGTCAACGTGTACGGAATTTGGAGCTTGGTCAGGCAGGTAACGCCGTTTAGCCAGACGAATGACTTTTTGCAGAACTATTTTATCTACTTAAATAATTACGACGTTATCTTTACGCAGGGGTCTGCCTATTTCCGGCCGGAGCATTATTATCAAAATTTCCGCTATAATGACCTGACGCTGGAGCAATGGAAGAGCACGATACTGAACCAAACCCATCGAAGTGAAATTAAGCCCTTAACCCCGTTTATGAGCAATGCAAGGCAGACCTCTGTGGTCACGTATATGCAGTCGCTTCCGCTTGATAGCTTTAGCGGCTCATCGCCGGCCACCGTTGTTGTTATGATAGATGAAGAGAACATTTCCAGCCTGCTAGCCGGACTTGAGGACCGGTATGGCGGATGGGCTCACATCAGCGACGCGAATGGCAATACCGTTGGACTGCGCGGAATTAATGAAGAGGATGCCCGAAAGCTGACCTCGGATGCCCGCCTGCTGCCGGATAAGGTCAGCCAGTTCTATAACGACGATCTAGTCATTACGATTCATTCCAAAAAAAATGGCTGGGTATACCGTGCTGGTATTCCGAAGCTAGTGCTGATGGAAAATGCGAATCAAATTAAGTACATTACTTGGCTCGTTACAGGCGCAGCATTGCTGCTTGGCTTGCTGGTCGGGCTGCTTCTCTCCTACCGGAACAGCGCGCCGATTAACCGCCTTCTCTCCGTCATGAAGGAGCAGTTTGGCAAGGACGGCGTTGCCGTTCGCAATGAGTATGATTTCCTGCAAGGCAATATTTCCAATATTATCACGAACAACCGCCTGCTCGAAAATGAATTGAAAAGGCAGCTTCCGCTGGTCAGGGATGGGTTTCTGAAACGGCTCATCGCTGGTGAATTTCAAACGGTAGATGAGATTACAGCCGCTGCCGTACAAGCGGATACGACGTTTGATTCCAGCGAAGGCTTCGTTGGCATTTTGCAAATTAATGGGTATTCCGGCATGGACAGCGTGGAAATCCTGAATGAGCTGTATGCAGCTCGTTTGATTTTGAAGCAAAACCTATCTGAACTCGATGGCCAGCTGCATATGACAGATTTGGGATCGGACCGGATTGTCATTATTCTTACCGCCCTCAAGGAGGAGCAAGATTGCGAGTCTGCGAAGGAACGCATGAATGATACGCTCGAGAAGCTCTCGGATATGGCATACAGTGAGTACAAAATTTCAATTACGGCCGCATTCGGCGGTTCCTTCTTTGCGATGATTGAGGCTAGCCACTCTTATGAGCAGGCGAAGCAGACGATGGAATACGCCGAATATAACAGCAAAAAAAGCATCCTATGGTTCAATGATTCGAGGCTTGAAACGGCAACATATTATTATCCGATGGATATTGAGCAGCGGCTGATCAGTACGATCCGTGCTGGTGATCCGGAAGAAGCAAGGCGCATGGTCTTGTCGGTCATGGAGAAAAATACGGAAAACCAGCAGCTCTCCGCCGAGATGAAGCAGCAGCTGGTGGGTGAGCTGAAGGGAACGCTTCTCAAGCTTCTCGACCAGAAGGCATTTATGGAATCAGAGCTGCTGCATGCGTTAAAAAATCAAATCATTAGCATTCAGGCCTCCAATGCAATCTTTGTCATTCAGGACGAGATTATGGCGATCGTGGATGCGCTATGCGGTGTCATCAACAGCAAGAAAAATCATGCCCATATTCAAATGGTCGAGGAGATCAAGCAATTCATAGCTGAAGCCTATAGCGATTCGGAGCTGACTCTTTACCGCATTGCCGAGAAGGTAGAGAGGCCGGAGAAATATATTTCTCAATTGTTCAAGGAAGTAACGGACACGAACGTATCTGATTATTTGGAGATGGTTCGCATTGAGAAGGCTTCCGACCTGTTAAAGAGCAATGCCTGCACGGTCGACGAAATTGCGGCTCGTGTCGGTTACAACAGCTCCCACTCCTTCCGCCGGGCATTCAAGCGGGTAATGGGGGTCGCACCAAGCTCTTATCGGCAATCGATCAAAATATAGGCTATCGTTTTTTAAAGCGTAAGGAGAGGATCAGGTTGAAGAGAGCAACGGTTGGCCTAGTGGCGCTTGTCACGCTCTTCGGCTTGCTGTTATCCGCATGCTTGCAGAGTAACGGAGCGGCAGAAACCGAAGTGGCCCAAGGGACAGACAAAGCGCCGGCCTCTTCGGTTAAGCCGGTGGAGATCAGCGTTTTTGCCCAACAGGACTTGGGCATTGATTTAAAAACAAATGATTTTAGCAAATTTCTGGAGGCGAAATTTAACGCAGCCTTCGACTGGGACGTTGTTTCCATGGATGGGGCCAGAGAGAAGCGGCAAATTTCACTGGCAAGCGGAGATTTTCCGGATGCTTACATTTTAACGTCGTATATTGATCAATTCTCGCAGTCCGATGTATTGAAATATGGCAAGCAGGGCGTCTTTCTGCCGCTAAACGAGCTTATTGAGCAATATGCGCCTAACATTAAAGCGGCCATGGAGAAGGACCCTGTTCTAAAGGCTTTCAATACGGCCCCTGACGGCAATATCTATGGTCTAGTCGCATACAGCGAATGCTTTCATTGCTCCTATCCGAACAAGATGTGGGTCAATACGAGCTGGCTGGATAAGTTAGGGCTTGAAATGCCCCGTACGACAGCGGAGTTCAAAGCGATGCTTGAAGCCTTTAAGCAAGAGGATCCCAATGGCAACGGACTTCCAGACGAGGTTCCCCTTACCGGGTCCATCGAGGATTTTGGCGTTCATATCATTCCTTACTTGATGAACGGTTTTATTTATGATGACGACCGCCAATATTTATTCATGTCCAATGGCAAAGTGGATACGGTGGCCGATAAGCCCCAGTGGAAGGAAGGCATCGCCTACATTAAATCGCTTTATGACGAGGGATTAATTGATCCGGGGGCATTCATTCAAAATGCGGAGGCTCTCAAAAAAATTGGGGACAACTCGGATGAGGTTATCCTTGGGGCTGCCGCCGCTATGCATCCCGCTATTTTTGTCAGCGAGCGAACCAGGGATTATGCGCCGTTGCCGCCGTTGACCGGCCCCTATGCTTCTTATGCTACTTTTGAGAGCTCGGGCATACAGCCAGGCGCCAAATTTGTTATTACGAATAGGGCGAGCGTTGAAGCGCAAATTGCGTTAATTAAGATGGTGGATTACATGTATACGCCCGAAGGCCAAACGATGGCGCAAGCCGGACTTGAGGGGGTGGGCTGGAGGAAGCCGCAGGCCGGAGAAAAAGCGCTGGATGAACGTCTTGAGCCTATGTTCTCCAACCTTATCCCGATAGAGAACGCGAAGCCGACCAATTCCGGCTGGAGCGGGATGGCGCACTTCTATATGCCAAGGGAGTATCGCGAGAGCTGGGTCGCTAGCCCAGACATCTATGCCGCGGACGGCTATGAGCGCCGCCTTCGCGATGCTACGCTGCTGTATGAAGGGCATGAGCCGAAGGAGCTTTATCCGATGTGGAAAGTGTGGATGGACCCGGAAGAGGCAGATGAAGCGGGCATACTCCAGACGAATCTTGCCAATTACATTGACCAAAGCATGATCCAATTCATCACCGGCAATTTGGAACTGGACAAGGATTGGGATAATTACGTGCTCGGGCTCCGCGGCATGCAGGTGGATCGTTACGTTGAAATCATGCAGGCCGTTTACGATCAATCGCTAGTCACAGAGAAATAAAGCGATAAACGCTAACCATGCCCTTGCCACAAAGATAGCGACAAAGCATCTTTCTAATCAAACAGAGGTTATTCCAACAAGCAGCTTATGGC
Source organism: Paenibacillus paridis (assembly GCF_006345825.1). GTDB lineage: Bacteria > Bacillota > Bacilli > Paenibacillales > Paenibacillaceae > Pristimantibacillus > Pristimantibacillus paridis. The sequence goes on along the minus strand of NZ_VCIX01000082.1, from coordinate 128,563 downwards.
TTGCTGGAATAACCTCTGTTTTTTTGTGCATGTTTGCGCGGCAGTACCGCGCGAAACCGGGAAATGTACGCCAGAGCGGCGATTTGCCCCCCCAAAACCGCCGATTTTGTACGTTAAAATACCCAAATGTACCTGTTGGGAAGTGGTCTTTTTCTACTATGATCAGTCGTATAGAAAGCGCTACCATACATCTGGGGCTAGCTACTTAGGGGGGATTGTTCTGGAAAAAGAAATTGTACTGAATAACAAGACGTTAAACAAAAAGGGCAAACGGAGCCTCGCGGACGAAGCGGTCATCAGCTTCAAAAAGCATTGGCAGCTGTACCTGATTGTCATACCGCCTGTGCTGTTTTTTCTAATCTTTAAATATTATCCGATGCTAAACGCGGTTCTCGCATTTAAGGATTACAACGTAATTAAGGGCATCTGGGGTAGCCCGTGGGTCGGCTTTAAGAACTTTCAGCTGTTCTTCGATAATCCAATGTTCTGGACGCTTGCCAAAAATACGATATTAGTGAGCGGATATTTGCTGCTGGCCGGGTTTCCGATTCCGATCCTGCTCGCTTTGATGCTCAATGAGATCCGTAACGGACGCTTTAAGCGGCTTGTCCAGCTTGTGACTTTCGCGCCGTATTTCATATCCACGGTCGTGATGGTATCGATTATTATGCTGTTCCTCGCGCCAAGGCTTGGATTTGCCAATGTAGCGCTCAATTATTTCGGCTTCGATTCGGTTAATTTCCTGGGTGAGGCCAGCATGTTCCGCTCCATTTACGTGTGGTCGGATATCTGGCAGACGGCAGGCTACTCCGCAGTCATTTATTTGGCCGCTCTATCGGGCATTGATCCGACGCTTTACGAAGCTGCAAAGGTGGACGGAGCGTCGCGCTTCCAGAAGATTGTCCACGTCGATTTGCCTGGCATTTTGCCAACGATCACCATCATTCTGATTCTGAATGTAGGCAGCGTCATGGCGATTGGCTTCGAGAAAATTTATTTGCTGCAAAATCAGCTCAACATCGTCAATTCCGAAATTATCGCGACTTACGTATACAAAATAGGGCTTCTAAACGCGAATTACAGCTTCGCTACGGCAGTCGGCTTGTTCAACTCATTAATTAATCTCGTGTTGTTGTTTACGGTCAATGGCTTGGCCAAACGGTTCACGAAATCAAGCATTTGGTAAAGGGGAGTGCGCCTATGGCATCGGCAAAAATAGCAATGCAGACACCAAAGAGACAGACCATCAAAGATTCGATGGGCGATCGGATATTCATGATCGTGATTTACACTATTCTCACGCTGGTTCTAATCGCGGTCATCTATCCGCTCATTTATATTCTTAGCAGCTCAATCAGCAGCCCGTCTGCGGTTACGTCAGGCCGCGTCTGGCTGTGGCCCGTCGATATTTCCTTCAAGGGCTTCAAGGTGTTGTTCGATACGCCGCAGATTATGCAGGGTTACGGCAATTCCTTGTTCTACACGGTAGCGGGAACGATGATCAGCGTCGTGCTTACCGTCATGATTGCATATCCGATGTCGCGAAAATCGTTTTTTGGCCGGACCGTCATCATGATGCTCATTACCTTCACCATGCTCTTTAGCGGCGGCTTAATTCCTACGTATATGGTCGTCAAGGAGTTTGGCATGATCGATTCGCGGTGGGCGCTGCTCATTCCGAATGCCGTCTGGGTATGGCAGGTGATTATTGCAAGGTCCTTCTTTCAGAACTCGATTCCGGATGAGCTGTTCGAAGCAAGCGAGATCGACGGCTGCAGCGATATTCGGTTTATGCAAAGCGTAGTCCTTCCGTTATCCAAGCCCATTCTCGCTGTGCTCTTCCTGATGTATGGCGTCGGACAATGGAATGCCTACTTTGATGCCCTCATTTATTTGAAATCGTCTAATCTGTTTCCGCTTCAGCTGGTATTGCGCAGCATCATCATTATGAACAACAGCGCAAGCGTTACCGATGCGCTTAAGCAGGTGGAGAGACAGCAGCTGTCAGAGCTGTTGAAATACTCCTTGATCGTTGTAGCCACGCTGCCTGTCCTGATTATGTACCCTTTCGTGCAGCGTTACTTCGTACAAGGGATGCTGGTCGGTTCCGTCAAAGGCTAATGAGCCGCAGGGAGCGATACGGGAAAACAGCTAAGAGAGGAGGTGGTAGGTATGTAGCGTAAGCGATAGACAAGTTAAGGTTGACCCACCATAAATCGAAAAGGGAGCGAATTCAATTGAAAAAGAGACTAGTAAGCTTGTTGGCGATCGTTATGATGACCAGCATGGTGCTTGGTGCTTGCTCGACAGATAACAAGCCTTCCAATGCTGCAACAAACAAGCCTCAAACGGAAGAGACGGGAGCAACCGCACCGGTAGAGGTTAGCATTTTTGCCGTACAGGAGTCGAACATTGACCTGCCTACGAATAAATTCACGAAATTCGTTGAAGAAAAATTCAACATCAAGCTGAAGTTTGAATCGACGCCGCCGGATGGCGCGAAGGAAAAACGCCAGATTTCACTCGCAAGCGGCGATTATCCGGATGCCTACATGCTGCCGGGTTATATCGATCAGTTTACGCAAGCTGACGTTGTGAAGTATGGCAAGCAAGGGGTGTTGGTGCCTCTGAATGATCTTATTGAGAAGTATGCTCCTAACATCAAAGCGGCTATGGAAAAGGATTCTGATTTGAAAGCGTTTAACACAGCGCCGGATGGCAATATCTACGGTCTTGTCGCTTACAGCCAGTGCTTCCACTGTTCCTATCCGAACAAAATGTGGATCAATACGAAGTGGCTGGATAAGCTGCAGCTGGAAATGCCAAAAACACCGGAAGAATTCAAAGCGGTTCTAAAAGCATTTAAAACGCAAGATCCAAATGGCAACGGCATTGCGGACGAAGTGCCGCTCAGTGGTTCGACGGAGGATTTTGGCGTACGCGTCATTCCATTCCTCATGAACGGCTTCGTCTATGACGACGACCGGAACTACCTGAACCTGACAAATGGCAAGGTTGAGTCGGCAGCGCTTAAGCCGGAATGGAAAGAGGGCTTAACGTATATCAAATCCCTGTACGACGAGGGCTTGATTGATCCAGGCGCATTCGCGCAAAACGCGGAAGCATTCAAAAAAATCGGCGAAAACGGCGACGCTCAAATTCTAGGCGCCGGAGCCGGCATGCACCCTGCTATTTTCGTTAATATCGATGTAGGCAACAAAAACTCTGCGGATTACAATCCAGTACCACCGCTGACAGGGCCGCATGGCTCGTTCGCTACTCATGACGGCGGCGGCGTTGCTCCTGGCGCAAAATTCGTCATCACGAACAAGGCTTCGGAAGAACAACAAATTGCTCTTATTAAATTGGTTGATTACATGTTCACAGAAGAAGGACAAACGAACAGTGCTTCCGGTATGGAAGGCATTGACTGGAGAAAGCCGAAGGAAGGCGAAGTTGCGCTTGGAGAAGGCGTAGAGCCGAAGGTTGCAACGATTCCTGCGGTTGAAGGCGAAGCTCCTCGTAATGCAGGCTGGAGCGGAACGGCTCACTTCTACATGCCGAGAGAATACCGCGACAGCTGGGTTCAAGGTACGGACATTTATGATTCTGCCAACTACGAGCGCAGATTGTACCAAGCGACGCTTCAGTATCAAGGCCACGAGCCGAAGGAACTATTCCCGCTTTGGGCGATCTGGATCGATAACGCTGAGGTTGACGAGGCGAGCATTCTGCAAACGAACATCAAATCGTACATCGAGCAAAACGCGCTTCAATTCATCACGGGCAACAAAAGCCTTGAGAAGGATTGGGACGCTTACGTAAAAGGCTTGCAAGATCTGAAAATCAACCGTTACTTGGAGATTTTGCAAAAAGCATACGACCAATCGTTTAAATAAGGACAATTTCAAAGGATCAGGTTATTTATTGCGAGATAAAAACCTGATCCTATTTTACAACAAAAAGGAGATAAATAATGACGCAAATGATGAAAAAATCACGATTGTGGCTGCTGGTCATCGTTTTGTTGACGGCCCAACTGGGCATTGTGCTGCCAAAGGCAAACGTAGCGGAGGCGGCTAACAACGGCTTGGCCGCAAAGCCTTACATGGGCTGGAGCAGCTACAGTCTCCAGGTGTTTACTGGAAATGGACAGTGGATTACCGCAGCGAACATTAAGGCGCAATCGGATGCCATGCATGAGAAGCTTCAGCCTTACGGCTACGAGTATATTAATATTGACGCAGCTTGGAACGGCGGAATGGACGGCTACGGCAGACCGATTCCGAGCACGACCTTGTACCCGAACGGGTTCCAAGAGGTCATCGATTATGTCCATGCCAATGGGCAAAAGATCGGGTTATATGGCATTCCTGGCCTATCGCCGCAAGCGTATGATCAGGACTTGCCTATTTACGGCGCTCCGGGCTGCTCGATGCAGGACATTGCTGCGCAGCCGATTCAGGAATCGGATTATTGGGGCCTCGGCTACAAAATCGATTTCAATCAGCCTTGTGCCCAAAGCTATATTAACTCCATTGCAGACCTTTATGGCGAATGGGGCATCGACTTTCTGAAATTTGACAGCGTAACGCCGGGATCAGGCATTTCCGATCTGTCCCTAGATGCGCGCGATGACGTGAAAGCGTGGTCACAGGCGCTAGCTCCGCACAAGATCTGGCTTGAGCTTTCTTGGGCGCTTGATATCAAATACATTGATTACTGGAAAGAATATGCGAACGGCTGGCGAGTAGACTGGGATATTGAGTGCTATTGCGGCGACGGCGGCCTAACGACTTGGCCAAGCATTGCAAGATTGTTCCCGAAAGCGGAGCAATTCTGGCGTCATGCGGGTCCGGGCGGTTGGAATGATTTTGACTCGCTCAACATTGGAAATGGTGCGATGGACGGCATTACGCCGGACGAGCGTCGCTCGGCCATGTCATTCTGGGCGATCTCTTCCGCACAGCTGTACATCGGCAATGATATGACCAATCTGGATGAATACGGACTGGAGCTGTTAACGAACGAAGAGGTTATTGCTGTCAACCAAGCAGGACGGCCGGGACATCCGGTTTCGACAGCGACAGAGCAGCAGGTATGGTATGCGAATAATGGCGACGGCAGCTATACGGTGGGGCTGTTTAACCTTGGCAGCTCGGCGGCGACAGTGAATGTGAACTGGTCGGATATCGGCTTGACAGGTCCAGCATCAGTGCGCGATCTGTGGAGCTATGAGGATTTGGGTATTTTTAACACAGGCTATAGCTCGGTTGACCTGCCATCCCATGCCTCGCGCTTGTTCAAGGTCGTGGCGCAGAATGGAACGGTTACAGCTAACGATGATGATACCGGGTTTAAATACAACGGCGAATGGACGCGCAACGGCGGGCAGGAGCTAGCAGGCGACAAACAAAACTTAGTGATTCATGTAAGCGATACCACAGCGCAAAACAGCACGATTTCACCAGCAACAGCAAGCTTCAATAAGAAGACATCGGAGCAAGCCGACGTCTCTACCACAGTAACCTTGAACGGAAATACGCTAAGCAGCCTTTCGAATAACGGTGTAACGCTGACTCAGGGTACGGATTATACGGTGGCTGATGATGTGGTTACAATAAAAAAGGAATATTTGGCGACTAGGCCCGTAGGGCTGACAAACCTGGCCTTTGTGTTCAGCGGCGGGGCATCGAAGAGCCTGGCGGTGACGGTAAGCGACACGACTGTCCGCGATAGCGGCGTGACGCCAGCCACGGTCAGCTTTGACCAAAAGCCGTCGGCACAAGCCGATATTACGCTGACAACTTCATTAAGAGGCAATGCCTTAACGGGTGTTGCGCATGAGGGGAATGCACTGACGGAAGGGGTGGATTATACCGTATCCGGCAGCCAGCTTACGCTTAAGCAAGCCTTTCTGGCTTCACTGCAGACAGGCACAACAAAGCTAACCTTTACCTTTAACGCGGGAGCCGAGCAAAAAGTATCGTTGGTCGTAAGAGATACCTCAATCGGCGGCTCCATCTCGATTAATGACGATGACTCCTCCATTGCTTACACAGGGGGCTGGAACCGAAGCTACAACCGTGGCCTAGGCGACTACAAGGACGACGTGCATTATGCGGAAGCCAACAACAACGATTATTTTGAGTATACGTTTACTGGAACGGGCATTGAGTTCATCACGGAGCTTGATCCGTCTCAAGGCGAGATGGACATTTACATCGACAATGAATTCAAGCAAACGGTAAGCACTTATAATTTGGGCAGAATGGCGCAACAGCCGGTTTATAACATTACGGGACTTTCAAACGGAGCACATACGCTTAAAGCAGTCAAAAAATCTGGCTACTTTATGCTGTTGGACAAACTGCGGGTAAGCGTACCGGATTTAATCGGCGCAAGCACCGCAGCCTTCGATAAGGCGCAGCAGCAGCAAGCGGACCTTTCGGTAACAACTACGGGCGACGTTAGCGGCCTAAGCGGCATAACGAATGGTGCGTCGGCGTTGATTGCGGGCACTGATTATACGGCAGCGGGAAATACCGTTGTGCTTAAGAAGGAATATCTTGCCGCACAGCCGCTTGGCACGACAAGCTTGATCTTCGCTTTTAACGGCGGAGCAACGCAGACGCTTGCAATTGCCATTAGCGATTCATCGGCAACGAACAGCGACATTACACCAAAAACAGCTAGCTTTGACAAAAAAACGGCTGAGCAAGCCGATGTTGCCACAACGTTGACACTGAACGGAAATACGCTTAGCGGCATCACGAATGGCGCGACGACGTTAGTTCAAGGCAGTCATTATTCCGTTGCGGATGATGTCGTAACGATTCACAAGTCTTATTTGGCAGCATTGCCAAACGGTATCGCGAATCTGACCTTTGCATTCGACCAAGGGGAGTCGCAGACACTAACGATTACCGTTAGCGATTCTACGGGCGAGAGCAGCTCGATTATCCCGTCGGCGCTTAGCTTTGACAAAAAAGCAGGGGCACAGGCAGATATCTCTACTAGCGTGACCTTTAACGGAAACAGCTTGGTAGGAATTTCCGATGGGGTGACAGCGCTTCAAGCTGGCGACGATTACCTGGTATCCGGCAGCCAGCTTACGATCAAGAAGGAATATTTAGCAAGCAAGCCAAACGGCATGACGAATCTTACCATAACCTTCAGTGCGGGCGTTGACCAAACACTGGCGATTGCGGTTAGCGATACGTCCAGAGGCCGCTATGTTGCGATCAACAATGACGATAGCGAAATTTCGTACAAAGGTGCATGGCAGCACGGCCGCAACCGTGGACTTGGCGATTACAAGGATGATGTTCATTATACGGAAAATAACAACGATTATTTTGAATACACGTTTAAAGGAACCGGCATTGAACTCATCACAGAGAAGGAATCTGCACAGGGCGATATCGATATTTATGTGGACAACGTCTACAAGCAAACGGTGAGCACTTACAGTGCGAATAGGCAGGTGCTGCAAACGGTATACAGCATCGACGGGCTGAACGATGGAACACATACGATCAAAGCTGTGAAAAAGTCGGGCTATTACATGCTGATTGACCAATTGAAGGTGAAAATAGCCGATATGATTAGTCCTGACGCAGCCGACTTCGATAAAACGGCACAATCCGATATTACGACGTCATTAAGCATTGATGGCAGCAATCTTCTGAGCATTAAGAACGGCGGCACTGCTCTGACAGCGGGCACCGATTATACGATTGCGGGCAATGCCATTACGATTAAGAAGGAATACCTTGCTGCTCAACCGGATGGTGCAGTCAGCCTGGCTATTGCCTATAAAGGCGATTTCCAAAATGACTTGCATGGCACGCAAGCAAATGGGGATTATGTGCAATTTACGTTTACCGGAACAGGTGTAGAGCTGCTTACTCCAAAATCAGCTTTGCAAGGAGATATCGATGTTTACATCGATGGCGTGCTTGAGGATACGGTAAGCGCGTACTATGCCAATCGACTTACGCAGCAAGCCGTATTCAGCATCTCAGGCTTGGCAAATGGCAAGCATACGCTGAAGGCTGTGAAAAAATCCGGCGACTATATGCTGGTAGATGGCGTGCGGTTCACCGTGGACGCTGCAACGCTGCCATCGCCGACACCGACGCCATCGCCGACACCGACGCCATCGGATGAGCCGACAGCATCGCCATCAGCGGAGCCGTCTACATCACCATCGACGGAACCATCTGCAACCCCAACGCCGACACCAACCTCACCTTCTACGCCTGGCGGAGTTACGACTCCTCCTCCTGCAAAGGAGACGATCAGCATTGATGTGGGCTCAGGTAAAGCGGTCATTACGCGCACCACGCAAGCGGACGGCAAGAAGCACGACGAGGTAGCGATGACGGCAGAGCAAGTCCGTAAAGCGCTGGAGGGTCTGAGCGCATCGGGAGCTCAAGCCGTAAACATTGTCGTTACAGATGCAAAGGACGAAGTTGCGCAAACGAATGTGACACTGCCAAAGGAAGCAAATGCAGAGCTGGCCGCAGCTAAACTAGGCTTGGGCATCGCGACGGATTACGCTAAGGTTTTGGTGCCGAGCTCGTTATTCGAAGGTTTTTCGGATAGTCTTTACTTCCGTTTTGTACCAGTGAAGGAAGCGGCTAAGTCGCAGGAAATATCCGTTAGGGCAGGTAAAGAAGCTGTGATTAAGCTCGTGGCAGGAAATAAAGGAGCAGAAGTGGTCGGCCGCCCGGTAAGTATCGAAACGAACGTGAAGCATGGGGCGGTAACGGTAATTCTTCCTTTGAAGGACGTTAAGCTGTCCGAGTCGGAGTGGAAGAACCTGGGCGTATACATTGAGCATAGCGACGGATCGAAGGAGCTGTTGAAAGGAGAAGTCGTCACGTTTAACGACAAAGGCGACAAAGGACTTCAATTTACAGTTACCGGGTTTAGCTTGTTCTCTCTGATTCATGTGCCAGGCTTGGCGGAATCGTCTTTCGATTCTCCTTATATGAATGGCTATGAGGATGGTACCTTTAAGCCGGACAAAAAAGTAACCCGTGCCGAAATCGCCGCGATTCTGTCCCGTCTAGTCTCTCGCGAGGCTGTTTCGGCGGATATCGCATACGGTGACGTTGACGCATCGAATTGGGCAAAGGAAGCTATTTCCCAAGTAACCCAAATGGGCTTAATGAAGGGTTACGAAAATGGCAGCTTTGGTGCAGCGAAGTCCATTACTCGCGGTGAAATGGCGAAGCTGGTCTCTACGCTAATTGGCAGCTCAGACAAAACCGGAGCAGGCTTTACGGATGTTGCGGACCACTGGGCGAAAGCCGATATTTTAAACGTGCAGGCAGCCGGTATCATTAGCGGTTATGCGGACGGCAGCTTCAAGCCAAATGGCGAGCTTACGCGCGCGGAAGCGACGAGCATTATGAACAAGCTGTTAGGCAGAGCTAAGCTGGGCAATGCCTCGCAGTCACCGTGGAAGGATGTACCGGGAACACACTGGGCATTTGGCGATATTTTAGCAGCATCGGTGAAGTAGTACGAGCAAGGGAGCCTTCCTGCAACTGAGGGAGGGCTCTCTTCCATTTTTACCGATGTGATTGGAAGGTCGAATTGTGTCAGTAGAAATTAGTGAAAGAGAGTAGTAAAAGAGAGTAGTGACAGGAAGTAGTAACTAGGAAGTAGTAATAGAGAGTAGTCTTAGCTAAGCGTTCGGGTAAGTAGTTGTAATGAGGACTCTTAGTAATCAGTCTAGGTGAATAGTTCTTGAAATAAATTTCAGTAAATCGTCCAGGCGGGTAGGGGAAGTAAATGGATTTAGTAAAAGTTCTAACCCGTAGTCCCACCAAGTAGCTATCTTGTATTTTTGCAACGTAGAGGCGTAAATCTGGTGTTATCTGGTATGTATCTTGTACTTTATACAATATAGATGCTTTCTTTTACCCCGAAATAGCCACGATTGAGCGAAGTTAATGCAATGATACAACATAGATGTGTTTAAAGGACAAATAAGCGCGAAGTTAGTGTAAATGTGCAGGATAGAGCTATCACGTAGGGGCTAGAATTAGGGAGGGCAATAATAAGAGTAATAGTAATAGTAATAGTAATAGTAATAGTAATAGTAATAGTAATAGTAATAGTAATAGTAATAGTAATAGTAATAGTAATAGTAATAGTAATAGTAATAGTAATAGTAATAGTAATAGTAATAGTAATAGTAATAGTAATAGTAATAGTAATAGTAATAGTAATAGTAATAGTAATAGTAATAGTAATAGTAATAGTAATAGTAATAGTAATAGTAATAGTAATAGTAATAGTAATAGTAATAGTAATAGTAATAGTAATAGTAATAGTAATAGTAATAGTAATAGTAATAGTAATAGTAATAGTAATAGTAATAGTAATAGTAATAGTAATAGTAATAGTAATAGTAATAGTAATAGTAATAGTAATAGTAATAGTAATAGTAATAGTAATAGTAATAGTAATAGTAATAGTAATAGTAATAGTAATAGTAATAGTAATAGTAATAGTAATAGTAATAGTAATAGTAATAGTAATAGTAATAGTAATAGTAATAGTAATAGTAATAGTAATAGTAATAGTAATAGTAATAGTAATAGTAATAGTAATAGTAATAGTAATAGTAATAGTAATAGTAATAGTAATAGTGATATGAGCAGTACAAGAACAGTACAAGAGCACTAATAAGAGTTTTAAAAGTAGCAATAACCGCAACAAAAAGCTCTAGCCCATAGCCCCACGAAGCAGCTATCTTGTATTTTTGCAACGTAGAGGCGTAAATCGGGTGTTATCGAGTGTGTATCTTGTACTTTATACAATATAGATGCTTTCTTTTACCCCGAAATAGCCACGATTGAGCGAAGTTAATGCAATGATACAACATAGATGTGTTAAAAGGACGAATATGTGCGAAGTTAGTGTAAATGTGCAGGATAGAGCTATCACGTAGGGTCAGAATTAGGAGGGCAATAATAATAATAGTAATTTGAGTAATACCAAGAACAGTACTAAAAATAGAAAAGGAAGCCAATGTGTTCAAAGTAAAGAGAATATGCCGATTACTTTGAGTTAGAAGGAGCTGCGATATGATTCAAGATAAAGAACAAGGCAAAGGTTATTTTCAGATACGGCGAGGGCTGCCGAATGTAGCTCGTAAGCTTGCCGGAGTTGACCCTTTTGTGGTTGCTTTTATAGGCGGTTCGATTACCGAGGGCTATGGAGCGTCTGAGCCGGATGAGACAAGCTGGCGGGCGTTGACCGGAAATTACTTGAAGAAACGTTACCCGCAAGGAATGGTTATTTGCATAAACGCGGGGGTTGGAGGCACGACCTCGACCTTTGGTGCACATCGTATGGCGCAGCATGTTATGGCGAATGGTGAAATTGATTTGTTGTTTGTGGAATTCAGCGTCAATGACGGGGAAGACCGCGAGGAGTCAATTAGAGGGGTGGAGGGGATTGTCAGGCAATGCAGACGTTTATCCCCGCATGCTGATATCTGTTTGGTCTATACGGCGGCGGACAAAAACTTATCAGTCGATAGTCCATTTAACATAGCGGTTCATGAGGAGGTCGCCTCTCATTACGAGCTTCCTTCGATTAACCTGGCGGCAGGCATTCGTGCGTTGATCCAGAAGGGGGAAATTCGCTGGGAGGAGCTGGCTCCTGATTTAGTCCATCCGAATGATGCGGGTTATGCACAGTATGCGGTGTATGTGCAGGCTTTTTTGGAGGAGGTGCTTGCACTGCCGGTTTCGAGCTCCCTCTCTACAATGATGCTACCAACGCCATTAATGGAAGGAAATTACGAGTTTGGAGCGATGTTGGATATAAATCATGTGGAGCAGCAGAATGATTTCAAAATAACAGAGGTTAAGCCGGAACCGCTGATCAACTGGAGGTATGGCCTAGAGCATCTGTCTACGGACAAGCCGGATTCACAATTTTCGTTCATTGCCTCAGGAAGAAGTTCGGGGCTGCTGCTCTTATGCGGCCCAGACACAGGGATATTCGAATATTCCTTAGACGGGTTAACCTTTCATGCGGTAAATTTGTTCGATGAATGGTGTCTAGGGGCATATCGGCCAATCATTGCGGTGTTTCAGCTTCAACCGGACGTTGTAAGCACACGTGTAATTGTACGCAATACTGCGCAAAAGGATGAACGAAGCAAGGGTACTGGTTTGCGCGTGTTGAAGCTGCTGAGTAGTTAATTTTTATACGATATCCTGTGTGGACGTCAATCTATGACTGGGTAAGTAGTGGTCAAAAGTTAACTGTAAAAACCGCAAAATAAGCCAATGTTGAAATGATGAAATATCATCCCTGCTGAACAAAAGGTAAATATGTTAATTTTTACTTATAGTGGAGAGGAAGTACTTTCGTTGAAATGGAAACTGTTATTTGTGCTGCATGGTTCGTAGCTTTAGATGCAGCAGGCACATTTCATTTATGAGCCTAACGATTGGGAATAACCCTGGGCAGGAGGGAGGAGAAATGAAACCTAATAAGAAACGATTGAAACACCGCATGCTACTCGCATTTCCAATATTGGTTTTTATTATGATGATGTTGATTAGCTCATTTTATCTATCTGATTTATTTATATCATTTGGATTAGCTCCAAAAGAGGTTTACTATATCCATCTTATCGTAATTTTTACCTTTCTAATTGGTTATTTTTCGGCTGAGCTATATCGGTTTGTGCAATCAAAATGAAAGTGAATAACAAGGAGGCTATCAATGCTATGCTGTGGTAACCTCCTTGCTTGGGTGAAGATTTACTTAAAGAAAACGCTCGAATACTCCACTACCCCCGAAACTTCCTCAAGGGCTTGTTCTTGCAGCTCAAGCGCCATAAAAACCTCATCTTCTACTTCGAAAGGCGCTTTAATGCCCCATAACGATGACGGCTGGAAGCCGAATTTGGAATAGTATTGTGGGTGGCCCATGACAATGATAGATGCGGCGTTTCGAAGTGGAGCTACCAACTGATGTTTGGTTTGGTCGCTGAACGCCATATCGGCAAACGCAAGTTCCACGACTTTTCGGTTATTTATAATCACCCGGTCGTTCCTGTCTGATCATTCTGCTATTCACCATTAATCACTCCTTATGTGCTGCTGCTGGCTCATTTGTAGTTTGTCATATCAAGTCTTCGACGATTTGGCTTGTTCGTTATAGTATATTTTGCTATGAGTAAACTGAACTTGCCAGGGCGGGCATGGGGGCGCGCGCGCGACTGCTACTTCTAAGTTTAGCTGGAATTTCTCCCGTTAAAATAAGGGATTTTACCCTTCCGAGGCTTTTAGTGGGAATTTCTCCTTCTAATACGGGGGAAAAGCAGGATTTCGGGATTATCTCTAAAATTAACAGGAGAAATTCCAGCTAGTTCCCGTCACGAGCGAATATGGCTGGTTTAACGGGAGAAAATCCAGCTATTTCCTGGGACGAGCGAATATGGCTAGTTTAGCAGGAGAAAATCCAGTTAGTTCCCGGGATGAGCGACTACAGCTGGTTTAGCGGGAGAAATTCCATCGAGTTCCCGACACGAGCGAATATGGCTAGTTTAACGGGAGAAATTCCAGCTAGTTCTCGGTCCGAGCGAATATGGCTAGTTTAGCGGTTTAGCATGAGAAGTTCCAGCTAGTTTTACGCCAATAAGAAAAATAATAAAAACCCCCGCAACCGATAACCATCATCGGCAGCAGGGGCCAAATCTTAGAATTGAAGAACGACCATCTGGTGGCAGGACCACTGCGGTATGGTGTAGCTGACGATGCCGTTCTCTTGGCGGAACGGAAGCGGCGTGTTCTCGGGAGCCAGATATACCTCGCGTACCGGCTCGGCAGCAGTGATGGCTACCTCTGTATCGTGAAGCACGGGAATATCTTCTATGATTTCGACGTTTTGCCCTCTGCGAACAGGTGAGGCATAGAGCAGGTGGTTAATCCAACGGTTAGAGCCGTTTTGTGCTTGCAGGGTGGTAACTCCCTGAGCAGGCAAATTTGTACGGAGCGTTTTGTCCGTCAACAAGCGATCCAGCGCGTACAAAATGAATTCTTTGACAGGCAGGCTGCCCTTGAGCGCGTAATCCTCGAATACATTCCAAGCAACGTAAATGCCAGCTGGCCCTTCCGTCATGCCAGGTCCCGAATTTTCTAAATCGGATGGGGTATGCTGATGCGAGCAGAAGGTGAACAGATCGCGGTTGAAGTAGCTGTTCTCCTTGCTTCCAAGAACGGTGCCGCCCGCCGATAGCTCGACGTCCTGTCCTTCGGTATACATAACGAACGAAGCATTGCGAAGAGCAGGCAGCTCAAAGTTTGGTTTAAAATAGGACGGTTTAAAAGGAGAAACGCCCTTCCATTGGACGCCAAAGTCGAATGCAAAGCCAGCACCGTCAGTAGAGAGGCTTGATTGCCCTGTAGCGAGCAGCTTGCCGCCTTTAGCGACAAAAGCAGTAAGCTTTGCTTGGATTTGCTCCGTGATTAGGATGGCGTCCGGCAAAATAACGACTTTGTATGGGCTTAAATCAGCCTGCGTATCGACCACATCAAACAGAAAATTTCCTTCCAGTAATATTCGTACGGCGCCGGTATCGGAATGCTTGCTGTTCTCGTCAATCGCGGTGCCGCCTTCTTCGTTAGAAGCTGCCTCGACGGACAATAAAGCGATATCCGAAATAGCGGTTACCTCGCGGCACCACGCTTCCTTGGCTTCCACTTCCTTATAGGCTTCGCCGATTAAGGCATAGGTCGCAGGATCCATAAAGCCTACCGGGTGCAACTGGTCACCGATGGAGCAGCGTGCCCCGTTAGCTAGGCTTAAAGCGGCCTCGTACCGCAAGGCGTTAGGATGCTTAAACCCGCCGAACTCGCCCCATGAAAGATGGAATTTTCCTGTCATGCCGAGATAATCCATGCCCAGCGTTTGAGCGTAGCGCGCAGAGAGCGGGAAGTGGTCATAGCCCCAGCCGCCCGTAGGAAGGGATTCAAGCTCCAAATGCGTATTCACATGGGCGAGATCACGACGTCCCCGAGCAACGTGGCTGCTGTTATGGTAGACAGGAAGGCCAGGCTTGATATCGTGGACGGCATCATTCATTTTTTTCGTATAGTTGAAATACGTCTCTTCCCACATTTGCTTCATGTCGCTTAATTGGCGCGGATCGGAGCCGCGTCTGCGAATTTCGGCCACGCAATATTGGCAGTAACACTCGCGAACGTCAACGATATCAAGGAAAATGCCGTCTGCATCATAGTTCGTCACCACTTCTTTCACTTGCGCGGCGAGGACATCAACATAGGGTGTATTCATGCAAAATTGGTGATAACCAGGCGTCATAAAGTTGGGCGACCAATTGGTTTTTTCGTTTTGATCACGGATTAGCCACTCGGGGTGTGTGCGCGCTAGCTTCTCATCAAGCCCGGCGGATAAGTAAACAGGCGTGTTTACCCCAATCTCGTGTGCGGCTTCAATTTGGGCTCCCAGCAGATCAAACGAGAGATGCGGATGCATTTCATTCGCCGTCGATGGATGATAAGCCCAGCCATGATGGCATTTGGAGAAAACGGTAATAGAGTCGACGTGGCCAAGCTTCAGCATGTCCTGAAATTGCTGTTTGGAAAATTGGCTGCCGATGCCTTTAATGGCTTCGGATGTATGGAAATCGAGATGAACCTGACGGAATCTCATGCTTGCTTCCTCCTCATGATTACATGGTAATATAAGATTATATCTACCACTGTAATAGAAGAGAGTTCATGATACATCCGACAATTTCGACTTTACATAGTACGATTTCTGCTTTTAAAGAAAGGAGAGATAGGCGATGCAAGTGCTTGAATTACAGGTCCCGCCATTTCCGCTGCTGGCGGCTATCGGCTATTCGCTGTGGCAGCCTGGCGTGCTCCATGCAGAGCGTCAATTTGAGGTGTTCGATTTGGTTGTGTGCACCAAAGGAGCGCTCTATATGGAGGAGGACGGTATCGTCTACGATATTCATCAGGGGATGATGCTGGTACTGGAGCCGGGGAAGACTCATCGCGGCTATCGGCCAACGGATTTGGAAACCGAGGTGTATTGGATCCACTTTCAATACCCGTTATCTAACCAACCTGTTCTTATCGAAAAAAACAATTGGCAGCAGCCGCTGCTGCAGCGTACAGATCAGGATATTGAGCCTCATCCTGCCACGGTCGATATTCCCAAATTTGCCGAGGTGGATCTGCGGAATCTCCTTCCCATGCTGGATCTCATGCTTGAGCTGCATCAGGTACTGACAAAGCAGCGTTCCTTCGAGCTGCATGTTTTGCTGGGGCAATTTTTTGTGCAGCTGCAGAACGGGATGCGTCAGAACAGTCCGCAAGCGCGTTCGTATATTTTGAGCGAGAAGGTCGCGGCTTATTTAGCAGCCGAACTGGAGCATCCGTTCGATTCTGGACAAATGGAGCGCGAGCTGCATTATCATTTTGACTATCTGGCCCGCTGCTTAAAGCAATATACGGGGATGAGCCCGATGCAGTACCGGCATCACTTGCAAGTGGAGCGCGCGAAGCGGCTGCTTGCCCATACGGAGCTGCCGCTTAAGGAAATCGGGGGCTTGTGCGGACTTGCGGATAACAATTATTTTACCCGGTTATTTAAGCGCCAAACGGCACTCACGCCGGGCGAATACCGGAAGCAATACCAGGTGTTTCGATAGGGTTCGGCGTGGATTCCGGAAGAGAGCGATTCTAGGCTCAAAAAACGCCGTTACGCTTCATTAGGCGCAGCCAACAGGAGGTTTCCTTGTTTTATCGCTAAGGGGCGGTTTTTGAACAAATGGTAAAGGAGGCGTATAGTGGGTAATAGTGAAAATAGGCCGGAAAAATAGTTTACGTCGCACAGGGGAGGTGGCCATCCGTGGAACCGTGGAAACGTACCATGTGGATCCTATGGTTCGGAGTTCTTTTTTGCAGCTCAAGCTATACGATGTCGGTGCCATTTCTGCCGCTCTTTCTGTTTGATCTCGGAGTGCCGGAGAGCTCGGTCAATTTATGGGCTGGCATCGTCCATTCCTCCGCATTTCTTGTAGGCGCCGTCATGGCCCCCTTATGGGGGCTGCTTGCGGACAAATACGGGAAGCGGAAAATGGTCATCCGGGCGGGGCTCAGCCTAGCCATTATTTACGCCTTGATCGCTTTCGTCCAGACGCCGTGGCAGCTTGTCGGCGTTCGCATGCTGCACGGCTTCGTTGGCGGCTTCGTTCCCGCATCGATGTCGATCGTAGCCTCCGTAGCTCCTAAGGAGAAGCTGGGCTGGAGCCTCGGCATGATGCAGGCCGGCACGATGACCGGCGGCATTCTTGGTCCGCTGTTCGGCGGGCTGCTCGCGGAGGCATTCGGTCTCCGCAGATCATTTGTTGTGGCGGGATTTATCATTCTTGCAGCCACCATAGCGGTTGTCGTGTGGGTAAAGGAAGGCAAAGCGGAGCCGGCAGAAGCAGCCGCCGCAGGGAAGAAACGCGTGCAGCCGGTCACGTACCGAATGGCTTTCCGCAATCGCGCGCTGATGAGCATGCTGGCATTGCTCGCGATCTTCCAGCTGTCGGTGAACATGATACAGCCGCTGCTTACGCTGCATATCGCCAAGCTGCAAGGCGGCTTGCAAGGGGCCGTGCTGTCCGCCGGCTTTGTGCTTTCTCTTATCGGAATCGCGGGGATACTCGCTTCCCCAGTCTGGGGCAGGCTCGGCGAGCGGAGAGGGTATTACCGCATACTCGTGGTCTGCTTGTTATGCGCGGGCCTCGTCGTCAGCACGCAGTTTTTCGTCCAAAGCTTATGGCTGTTCGCCATCGTGCAGTTCATATTCGGATTGTTTATGGCGGGGATCGCGCCAATCGTCAATACGCTTGTCGTGCAAAGCACGGATGAACAGTTCCGAGGCAGATCGTTTGGCTTAACCACGAGCGCGAATCAGTTCGGGGCGATGCTCGGGCCGCTCATCGGCGGCTTGCTGGGGCTGGCTGTCGGCATTCATTGGATCTTTGTCGCTACCGGAATGATCATGGTGGCGGCAGGAATCAGCGTATGGCTGAAGCGAAGATACGAGCTTGGACAAGCGTCGGCGGTAAACCGGGGATAAGCAGGATAATCTCCGCAAACAAGGAAAGGCCTTGCCGGATGGCAGGGCTTTTTTTGTCTTGTTTCATAGGCAGGGCTTTTTTGACCTGTTCAATAGGAAGAACCATTGCCGCAGCATGACAAGAAAATACTCGGTTAGACAAATTATGATATAGTGTGGTTGTTCAAAATAAATCTCGAGCAGGTGAAAGTCATGGATGAGAAAGAAGGCTCTTATGTGAAGCGGCTATTCGGCTGGGATACGCTGCGCGGCCAGCTGTACTGGACGCTGCTGATCAGCTCCGTCATACCGCTTGTGTTGGTTGGGCTATTGACAGTGTACTCAATCTACAATATTTTGTATAACAAAATTGAAAAGGGCATCGAGCAAAATTTGCAGCGGGTAAGCGGCTCTTTGGAGGAAACGTTAGGCAGCCTCTATGACGTCTCGCAGCAAATGTCTTACCACGGCTTTGTAGGGCAGGATGTAGAGGCGCTGCAAACGAGCGAGGACAATTATGAGAAATCGCAGCTGATAACAGCCATTCAACGCAATATGGGAATTTTGAACGCTTCGAATCCGACGATCGGATTAGTCTTTTATTACGATACGACTACGGGAGAAATCCAGTACAACAATTACATCACCAGAGATCTGCACCCCAATTTCGACGAATTGCCGAAGCTCTCCGTTAAATCCGACCATATCTTCAATGGTCCGCACTTAACTCTTTATAAATACAATGACATTTCCGTATTTTCCATCGTGCGAAGCGTTGGCGGCATCACGGATCCCGATAACCCGCTGCTCGTGTATGCGGAAACCAACGTGAAGGTTATCCAAAACATCTTGAACAAGGAGCAGTACGGGATGAATGTATCCCATTTGCTTATGAATAACGAAGGAACCGTACTCTTTAGCGACAAGCCAGAGCTGACCCCAATCGGCAGCTCCTATGATGCAGAAGTGATGGAGCGATATTATTTTCACGAGGTGACGGGCAGTCAGGGGTGGCGGCTTGGCGTATTTATCGAGAAAGGCGAATATCAGAAGGAGATCCGTGATTGGTTCGTCAATTATTCCTTCATCGTTGTGCTGGGGCTGCTGATCAGCATCTGGTCCGCCTTTCGGACATGGAAGGTCGTGATTGCGCCGCTACACCGCATTCGCAAGGGGATATCCGCTTTTATCAGCCAGGAGCCTAACGATTATTTTCAAATGACAGGGCTGCGGGAATTTGATTTTCTCATTCAAAACTTTAACGACATGCAGTTCAAAATTCAGGATTTGATCAAAGAAGTGGCGAAGGAAGCGAGCGAGAAGCAGGAAATCGAGATGGAGAAGCTGATGGCCCAAATCAATCCGCACTTTCTGTACAATACGCTCAATACGGCCCAGTGGCTGGCACGGTTGAAGGGCCAGCACGAAATCGATCGTTTTTTGTCGTTGTTCACGAAGGTGCTGAAGTACAATTTGGCGAAGGATGGCACCATCGTGACGCTGAAGGATGAGATGGACTCCTTAAATGATTACATCGAGCTGCAAAAAATTAGATACGACTTCGAGTTTGATGTGCGCTACTTCATTCCGGAGCCGTTTCTGGAAACGCCGCTGCCGCGCTTTATTTTGCAGCCGATCGTCGAAAATGCGCTTTACCACGGCATGATGGACGAGAAGGGGATTATAGAAGTTACCGCACAGGAGCAGGGCGGCATGCTGGTTCTTAGGGTCAAAGATAACGGCAACGGGATCAGTCCTGAGAAAATCAAGGAATTATTGGAGTCGGATACGCGAAAAAATAATATTTCGGGCCTGGGTATCGGGCTTAATTATGTGGTGCGCACGCTGAGCAGCTTTACGGGCGGCGCCAGCGAGCTGAAAATAGACAGCAAAATAGGGGAAGGCACTATCGTATCGATTCATATGCCCATTCATAAGGAGGCGGCCGAGCAATGAAGGTCATCATTGTAGACGACGAGAAGCTAGTCAGGCGCGGATTGATTTCAATCATGCCCTGGGCAAAATATAACATGGAGGTCGTCGGCGAAGCCGGCAACGGAAGAAAAGCGCTGGAGCTGCTGGAGACGCTTGAGGTTGATCTCGTTTTTACCGATTTGATGATGCCGGAGATGTCGGGCTTTGAGCTGATGGAGCAAATCAACGCAAACTATCCGTCCAAATCGATCGTCGTTTTGTCTTGCCATGAGGAATTTTCCTTTGCACAGAAAGCGATTCGAATGGGCGCCATCGATTATATCGTCAAAAACGATCTGGAAACCGACGTCATGGACGATGTGCTGGAACGCATTGCGCACAGCTATGAGGATAAGGTGAAAATACGGACCTCGCCGGAAGCGAAGGTATTCGATAGGGTCATGGTTGTTCTCAAGCTGGGAGACGATGAGAAGGCGAGCCGATTGGTTGAGAAGCTTTCTGCGGGACATGCGATTCACTATTTGGAGAGGCATTGCTGGTTTATCTCGCTGGATGGTCTCGGGGAAGCAGCGGAACAATCATTGATTAACGATATTAAGCTAGCCAACTGCCTGCCCGTACTGGTACACGGCTTGGGCCATATGCCGCTCGGCGATACGGTGGACAAGCTGCATAGCTATCTCGCTACAGGCTTATTATACGATTATACGAAAATGGTTACCTTCTGGGAGTGGAAGGCGGACGAGGAGAAGGAACTGCTGGAGCCGGAGAAGGAGAAGCTTGGCTCTCGGTGGAACACGCCGGAATGGATCTATAGCAATGGGGCTTATGAGTCCTTAATGCAGGATACGGCAGCGATGAGATTGCCGATGAGCGAGCTGAAGAGCTTGTTATTCCCTGCCTTTCTTGAGAACGGCCGCTGGCTGCTGATGCTCGAATGGTCGATGCAGCTTATATTTCGCTTGGAGCCGCTTCGCATGTGGGAGGAATGGAGAGCCGTGCTGGAGGAGGAGCGGAATAAGCTTCGCAGCATCGTATGCAAGACCAAATATAGCGACGATATTCTACGGGTCATTTATAAAGCGATCCGATATATGCATGAGCGGGAAGAGATGGATTTTAGCCAAAATGAGATCGCGGGCATTGCGAACATGAGCCGGACGTATTTCAGCCAATGCTTCAAAAACGTAACCGGAAAGTCGTTCAATGATTACGCTACCGAAATTCGGATGTCCAAGGCGCAGCAGCTGCTGGTGCACACGAATACGCCCATTTATCAAATCGCGCAGCTTGTCGGCTTCAAGGACGAGAAGTATTTCAGTAAGCTTTTTTTGCAGGAAATCGGTGTGCTGCCCTCAGACTTTCGAAATCGAGGAACGGTATAGGCGAGGGTCGAAGAGAAAATGTGAGGTAAGAAGTTTGTCAGCCGGAACGTGGATTATTGTTGCTGGCTGCAAATCAGCATGATGAAAGCGGATACGAAATCACACCTACTTGTGAACATCGTTCTGACCCTTACATCCGTCGAACAGCCTTATACTGGGGATGTAAACATTAAACGATATGCAGGGGGATAAGCAGAAATGAAAAAAACATTAGGCATACTGATTGTTTGCGCACTGATGGTACTGACTGCATGCTCAGGAAATAACGGAAACGCGAATAGCGGCAGTACGAATACGGGCGGGAATAGTTCTACGGGAGGCACGACTGAACCGGCCGATCCCTATGCGCCGATGACGGAAACGGTGACGATAAGCATCGGGAAGGAAGCGGCGGTTGATCCGAAGCTGCCAAGCGGCTCGACAATTGAAGACAATGAGCTGACTCGCTATTTTGCAGAGAAGCTGAACGTGAAATATACGAATGAATGGCAGGCGACAACCTCCGGCGACGCTTACATGCAGAAGGTCGGACTTACGCTGTCGACCGGCGACATCCCGGATGTCATGACCGTAGACAAGCAGCAGCTTGTTCAACTGGTGAATGCAGATCTGGTTGAAGACCTGACGGCAACGTATGACAGCTTCGTATCGCCGGCGCTCAAAGCGGCTTATGATTCTACGGACGGCTACAGCCTTGCATCAGCGACATTCGACGGCAAGCTTATGGCTTTCCCTAACGTCAGCCCAGGCGCGGATGCGCAAAATCTGCTGTGGATTCGTCAAGACTGGCTGGACGAGCTTCAACTGGAAGTACCGCAAACGATGGATGACATTATTAATGTAACGAAAGTGTTTATGGACAAAAAAGGTTCCGTAGGTCTCTTGGGCAATCAGGTGATCGTCAACATCGGAACGAGCGTATTTGGCTTCGATTCCATCTTCAGCGCTTATAATGCGTATCCGCAGCTTTGGACCGAGGATGCGAGCGGCAATGCGGTTTACGGCTCGATTCAGCCCGAGGTGAAGGACGCTTTGGCCAAAATCAGAGGCTGGGTGCAAGAAGGCGTGATTGATAAGGAGTTTGCCGTGAAGAAGGGCGAGCAGGTGAATGAGCTGGTCGTTAGCGGCAAAGCGGGCATTTTCTTCGGACCATGGTGGCTGCCGTTTGGCATGCTGGCGGATTCCGTTGCGCAGGATTCCAAAGCGGAATGGGTATCTTACCTGTCGCCGCTCGGCACAGAGGGGAAAATGAACACGCATATGGGTTCTCCTACGACAAGATATTTGGTTGTGAAGAAAGGCTTCAAGCACCCCGAAGCGGTATTGAAAACGTTGAACATGCAATTCGATGCCGATCAGCTGCAAGGCGAGGGCATCGTGGAGAAGGATGATTTCAACTGGATGAACATGCCTTTCTCCCTGCTTGTAAGCAACTACGACGATAAAGAGAAGAAAGCTAAGCTCGTCCAAGACGTCATTGACGGCAAAGCAAATGCAGATACTTTGCAAGGCGAGACCAAGCAAATTTACAATTCCTACTTGAAGGATAAAGAAAACCCGAAAAAGGATTTGGCCGCTTGGTCGCAAAGACACGCGTTTCTGACTGGCGCTCTGCCGCTCGGCCAGGATGACAAAATCAACCGCAAGGTCGGCATTTATTACGATCAAACGGACACGATGCGTACCAAATGGGCGAACCTTCGCAAGCTGGAGGATGAAACGTTCTTGAAAATTATTATGGGCAATGAGCCGCTGGAATCGTTTGATACGTTCGTAGATAAATGGAAGTCGCAGGGCGGAGACAAGATTACGGAAGAAATCGCTGAAGCAGCGAAGTAAAAGAGGCATAGCACCGGAACTGGGCGAGAACCGGACAGGCTCGTTCAGTTTCGGTAAAATTAGAGTTTGCTTAAGGACGGAGTGGGAGCTTTGCGAGATTCCAAAAATACGTTTCATTATCATCTGATGCTGGCGCCGGGCATGATCCTCCTTATTATTTTCGGAATAGTTCCACTATTCGGAATGGCGATTGCGTTCCAAGACTATATTCCCGTCAAAGGGATATTCGGCTCCAAATGGGTAGGCTTAGAAAATTTTAAGTATATGTTCGAGCTCGATGACAGCAAAATCATTTTTTTCAACACGATCTTTATCTCTTTGATGAAAATGCTCATGAATGTGCTTATCCCGGTAACAACCGCACTGCTGCTGCATGAAATCATCTTTAGCCGATTGAAAAAATGGATGCAGACGATTATTTATTTGCCGCATTTTCTCTCGTGGGTTATTCTCGCAGGCATTTTGAACGATATGCTCTCCCAGAACGGCATCGTCAATCAAGTGGTAACGGCGATCACTGGCGAACCGATCTTTTTCCTCGGAAGCAATAATTGGTTTCCGGCTGTCGTTATATTGAGCGATGTATGGAAAGAGTTTGGCTTTAATACGATCATTTTCTTAGCGGCGCTAACGGCGATTAATCCTTCGCTCTATGAAGCAGCCTCCATTGACGGCGCTGGCCGGATTCGCAAAATATGGAGCGTCACGCTTCCGGGTATTTTGCCAACGATCATTCTCGTGTCGACGCTTAATATCGGCAATATTCTAAACGCAGGCTTTGACCAGATTTATAACCTATACAATCCCTTGGTCTATGAGTCGGGAGACATTATCGACACCTATGTATACCGCATTGGACTTGTACAATATCAATATGGCTTAGCGACAGCAGTGGGAGCCTTGAAGTCGGTTGTCGGGTTCATTCTGATCTTCCTATCCTACAGGCTAGCTGCTAAGTTTGCAGGCTATCGCATTTTCTAGAACGACAGCACCGAGAGATCGCATTATTGTAACTAGAAGGGAAGTGTCCCATGCCGCTTACAGGTAAACGCGGAATCAGGACGACTGATATTATTTTGACGCTCATTATGCTGCTCGTTACGCTGCTTTGCTTGCTGCCGCTGATCTATGTCATATCTTTGTCTTTCAGCGGAAAGTCGGCGGCAGCCTCCGGTGCAGTTACCTTGTTCCCTGTTGACTTTACCTTTTACTCCTATGAATATATGTTTAAGGACAGCCGCTTCTTCGATGCCTTCGGCGTGTCGGTTAAGCGGGTGCTGCTTGGCGGGGCAATCAATTTCGTGCTAACGATTCTGATGGCTTATCCGCTTGCCAAGGAACGGCTTGAGTTCCGGAGCAGAGACATTTATATGTGGGTCATCGTATTCACGATGATGTTCACCGGCGGGTTGATTCCATGGTATATGGTCGTGAAGAGCCTTCATTTAACCGATACGATCTGGGCGCTTGTGCTCCCGACGGCCGTTCCGATCTTTAACGTGATTTTGCTGATGAATTTCTTCCGCAGCTTGCCGAAGGAAATTAACGAGTCGGCGAAAATGGACGGGGCGGGGCCGTGGCGGACGCTTATTACGATCGCGGTTCCGCTGGCGATGCCAGCTATTGCAACGGTTACGCTGTTCAGCATCGTTAGCCACTGGAACGCCTTTTTTGACGGCTTGATTCTGATGAACAAGCAGCATAATATTCCGCTGCAAACGTATATTCAGCAGCTGGTGGTGGCCCCGTCGATCTCGTCTTCGACGAGGCCGGAGGATTTGATTAATTTCTCCCAGCGGACCTTCAACGCAGCCAAAATCGTCGTAACGATGCTGCCGATCCTGATCATCTATCCATTCCTGCAACGCTATTTCGTACACGGCATTACGCTTGGCTCCGTTAAGGAATAAGCATTCAAAAAAAGGAGAATCAGCATGCAAATCAACAATCCGATATTGCCCGGATTCTGGGCAGATCCCTTTATTCTGCGCGACGGGGACGATTATTATTTGTATCCGACCAAGGACAGTGAGGGTTGGATGTACGAGAAATTTCATGTGTTCCACAGCAAGGATCTTATCAACTGGGACGGGCCTTATCTCGCCTTGGATTTGAACGATGTGAGCTGGGCGAGCAAGCAGGCCTGGGCTCCCGGCATTGCAAAATACAAGGAGAAGTATTATATGTACTTTTCTGCGGAAGCACAGATCGGCGTAGCCGTCTCCGATTCTCCGCTCGGACCGTTCAAGGATATGCTGGACCGCCCGCTCATTACGCGCGACCAGTACGCTTGCCAGTCGATCGATGCCGATTTATTCGTTGACGACGATGGGCAGCCTTATCTGCTGTGGGGGCAGGGGAAGTGCTGGATCGTTCCGATGGAAGACGATATGATGACGTTTAAGGCTGAGCCTATCGATTTATCCAAGCAAATTCATGCTTCCAAAGGAAGTGATGGAGCTGTAGAAAATAATGCGATCTACAATGAAGGGCCGCATATGCAAAAGCGCGATGGCCGTTATTGGCTTACCTGGAGCAATTATGATACGCGTGATCCAAGATACCAGATTGCCTATGCTTTCAGCGACCATATTATGGGTCCATATGAAGTGCCGGACAATAACCGGATGACGCTAGAATCTGCCAGTGCCGTAGGTACAGGTCACGCCTCTCTTACGGAATATGAACAGGGATGGTACTTGGTCTACCACCGGCTCGCCGAGCCGGAAACCAGCGTGCTCCGCGAAACCTGCATCGGGCTTGTTCGCTTTAAGGATGGCCAACCTTATGTAGACGTGGATGAATAATGTTTTTAAAGCCGAAAGAAGGAGGGGATAGCCCCTCCACTTCTTTCGGCTTTGTTTCAAAATAATGGGATATACTCGTTTCTATTTTTCATAGCTTCTGTTATTCTTACGGAGAATGAAACTATAGACCGAGGAGTGAGCAGCTATTAAGCCGGTTACTGTATATGATATTGCTAGGGAAGCGAATGTTTCAGTGGCTACGGTATCACGCGTACTCAACAACACCGCCCCGGTAAAGAAATCGACAAGAGATCGGGTTATGGAGCTGATTACGAAGCACCAATTTCAGCCGAACGCCTTGGCTAGAAGCTTGTTTAAGAAGGAAACCGGAATGATTGGCGTTATTTTACCTGATATTACGAATCCTTTTTTTCCAGAGGTATTGGCAGGCCTGGATCAGGAGGCACGCAGCAAAGGGTATACTTTCTTTCTATGCGATACCGTATCGACCAATCGTGACTCCGCAGAGCAGTATGTTCGTGAATCGCAATATTTAAGCATTTTGATGGAAAAGCAGGTAGACGGGATTGTGATGATTGGCGGCCGGATCAATCTCATGAAGCCGGATAAAGGGCTGGTAAACGAGGTAGTTGAGGCGGGCAAGCGCGTACCGTTGCTGCTCATTAACGGCAATCTTCCGGGAGAGGGACTTACCCGCGTCTATGTTGACGAACGAGAAGGAGCAGAGCTAGCCACGCAGCATCTCATCGATTTGGGGCATCGCGAAATTGCATTCGTCGGCGGTTACAAGCATATGTCCAACACGCTGCAAAGGGTTCAAGGTTTTGTGAGGACGATGGAGAAGAACGGTTGCCAGGTTCGGAAGGAATGGATTCGCCATGGCGGATTTTCCGTAGACAGCGGCAAGACGTTCATGAACGAGCTGCTCGCGGAATCGGAGCGCCCGACGGCTATCTTTTGCGCCAATGATCTGGTCGCTATCGGCGTAATGAAATCGGCTCACAAAGCAGGAGTTTCCGTGCCGCATGACTTGTCTCTTGTCGGATTTGACGATATTCCCTATGCTTCCGACAGCATTCCGGAGCTCACGACGGTTTCTTTGAAATGTTATGACGTGGGGAGAAATGCGGCGGAGCTGCTGCATCAAATGATTACAAAAACGAAGGTAAGCAAGAACACGAAGGTCAGGCCAGAGCTCATTATTAGGGAGTCTACAGCGCCGCTACGCAGGGCGGGACAATAAAATAAATAACTTTTCAACACGCTATTGACAACGCTTACATTGTTGACTAAAATCAAATTGTCAACGGATTTCCCCTTACCACACAATTGAATGTAACCCGTTTCATGAAAGCCGGTTTTGTTCCTGCCCTTCAAGAGACACATAGATGCACGTCAGCTAGTCTTACAGATTTCGTCTTCTGTTTACGCCAGCCATGAGGTGTATTTATTTTTCCCTAAATATGTAACGGGTTTCATGAAACGGGTTACATATTTCGAGTCTTTAGCCTATTTTATTGGAGGTTGTGACATGTCCATGCAATCAAGCACGGAAGCGTCCGTGCAGTTTGGAGCAGAAGCGGTCCATATTCAAGGCGCTCCTCACATTTTGCTATGTGCCTCGCTGTTTTATTTCCGAATTCCAAGGGCGCTTTGGAAGGAGCGGATGGAGCAGCTAAAAGCCTTCGGCTACAACAGTATTGACGTGTATTTTCCTTGGAATTATCACGAGACGCAAGAAGGAAGCTGGGATTTTAGCGGGGAGAAGGATGTTGCCGCATTTCTTGCAGCCGCAGCGGAGGCTGGACTTTACGTAGTGGCTAGGCCGGGACCGTATATTTGCTCCGAATGGGATGGAGGGGCATTGCCGGCCTATCTGCTAACCAAAGGGCTGAGATTACGCGATAACGATGAGCAGTTCCTGGGCAGCGTGGCGAAGTGGTTCGACCGTATACTGCCGCTTCTGAAGGCGAATCAAGTAGGCGAGGGGGGAACGGTCATCGGAGTGCAGCTCGATAATGAGCTTGATTTCTATGATTGCTTGGACCCCAAAGGGTATATAAGCGCCCTTCGCGATATGGCGCTTGGCCACGGCATTACGGTTCCGCTATTTGCTTGCGCCGGGCAAGGCGGCTTGCTGCAAGCTTCCGGCTTCGCGGACAACGTCGTCCCGACCTGCAACTTTTATCCGGATAACCGGGAGCCCGATTTTGAGCAAAAGGTGCTTCACTACAGTGAACGATTGGAGGAGCTAGGTTATCCGCTGCTAGTAACGGAGACGAATCGCGCTCATTACCTGCTGCGCAGGCTGCTTTCCTGCGGGGCCAAGCTGCTCGGACCTTATCTGCAGGTTTCAGGTACGGACTTCGGCTTCACGAATGCTACGAACAATTGGGGGAAACCGCTCGCTTTCATGACCTCGGATTATGATTTTGGAGGCATGATTTCTCCGGAAGGACATATTCGCGAGGAGGCCTATGAAGGCCGAATGCTGGGCCGTCTTATTGCAGCCTACGGCGCACCGCTAGCCCAGGCAACTCCCGGGAATAAAGGAACGGATGGATGGGCGATTGCGGGAGATCATGAGCGAGTGGCTGGACCGTTTGCATTGCGCCTGAAAGGCGGAGGAAGCTTACTGTTTGTTACCAATTTAGATGACCGGGATAAACAAGTGGCGCTTGCTGGGCCTGGCGAAGAGGCGGGAGGAGAAGCGGTTAGGAATACCTTTACGCTAAAAGGCGGCAGGTCCCTTGCGCTTCCTTATCAGGTACCGCTCGCCATATGGGGAAGCGAGGGTTGCTTGGAGAACTCAACCGCTGAGCTGTTTATGGCGGAGACAGCGAATGATGGCGCGCGGCTGGCATTCCATACGGAAGGAAGCGGCGAATTGGTTCTGCGGTTTGAACGGCCGCCGCTGGACATAAAGGCATGGAACGCAGCGGCTGTTGAGTCGGAAGGAACGGTGACGGTCACCTTTGACGGGAGGGAAGATGGCGGCTGTTCCATCGTTGCTGCGGATGGACGCGAGCTCAAGCTATCCATCACCACAAGAATGAAAGCGCTTTATTTAAATGGACTGGCTGATGGCAACGAACCATTAGAGCACGGGGAAGCACAGCGATACGGCAGCACTATTGACGATGCGGCGGCATGCGATTGGCGGCTAGACGTCTTTGAAGCAGCGGGTGGATTGCCGGAGCAGGCCGGATCTGAAGTGAGGCAAGTGGTATCGGAGGATATCGACCCTCTTGAATCATTCGGTATTTACCGCGGATTTGCGTGGTATGAGGCCGAGGTTCAACTGGCAGAGGGAAAAGCGGTGCAGGGGCTGCTGCTTCGCCAAGGCAGCGATGTCCTTTCGCTTTATGGAGACGGACACTATGCGGGAACAGTTGCTCCGGGAGGGGGGAGCGCCTTTTTGCCGCTTGACGGGGGACTGAGGAAGGGCAAGGTACAGGCGCGTGTGGAAATATGGGGGCATTCCAATTTTGATGATGCGAGGCTTCCCGGACTGCGTCTGCATGCGATGAAGGGATTGAAGGGAATAGCAGCAATAACGAAGATTCATTCCCTCAGCGGCCATTGGAGCGTCTATCGTGCAGAAGGTCGCGCCATGCGCAAGGAATGGATCGAATCGCCGGATTACAGGTTATGGCCGGTGGTTAACTTCGGGGGCTGGCTGTCACCGGATCATCCCGCATTCGAATATTACCGAAAAACGTTCCTTGCATCGGAATCAGCGAGCTCTTGGACCTTGCATTTCCAAGGGATCCAGTCACTAGCAACCGTGTTTGTTGGCGGCCAAGAAATCGGGGCGGTGAATCCGTTCGATCCTTATCTCGATATTTCGGACTACGTAACTGCCGGACAAACCGTAGAGCTGACCGTATTTGTGGAGCGGGTGCTCGGTTTATCCTCCGGTCAGGTGTTTCTGTACGAAGGCACCGTGGCTAAGGGCTGGTCCATTAGCCGTGCGGAAGAGCAGGAACTGCTAACTCATTTGCAATGGCGCAGGGAAGCCGCGCAAGCAGTAGAGCTCCCGATTACTCTGAAGCCGGGTGAAACCGCATGGCTGTATGCTACAACCGCGAACTCGGAAGCGGGAGCAGGCTGGCGGACAAAGGTGATTGGAAGAGGCATGAAGTTGACCGTATTTTTGGAGGGAAGGCTCGTTGGTCGGCTTTGGCTGCATGGAGGAGATACCAGGCCTGTGCTTACTGGCGGCAGCCCTGATTCCTTCTATCTGCCGGGAGCATGGTTTGAGGAGGGCAAGGGAAGCTTGGCCATATTGCTGGAGGCGGTGGACCGTAAGGAGCAAGGCTGCCTGGAAGCGCTGCACTTCATATCCGTCTAGCTTATGACGACGAGGGGGATTTAGGATGGAAACGAGCATAGCCGAAAGGGAGCCCCGGCAAAAACTTCAACAACTGAAAGGCGGCAAGCTTAGACGGTTTTGGAATAACAAAACGCTGCTGCTCATGTGCTTGCCGGCTGTCGCTTTTTTTATCATATTTGCTTATCTTCCGATGCCTGGGCTGTATCTCGCCTTTATTAATTACAACTACTCCGATGGCATCTTCAAAAGCCCGTTCGTCGCCTTTGACAACTTTCGTTTCCTTGTCATTAACGGAGACCTGTGGCGGCTGTCGTTCAATACGGTTGCCTATAACTTGGTATTCATCATCCTCGGGAATGTGCTGCAAATTTTCGTCGCGATTCTGTTAAATGAAATTCGCCGGAAATGGTTCAAAAAAATAACGCAAACGCTGATGTTCCTGCCGCACTTTATTTCTGCCGTACTGATCGGCCTAATCGCTTACAACGTCTTGAGCTATGATTACGGTTTGTTGAACAGCGTATTGGAGTCGCTTGGAATGGAGCCCGTCAAAACCTACTCTGACCCGAAAATATGGCCGTTTATTATCGTGCTAACCTTTTTGTGGCAATCGACCGGTTATGGCTCCATTATTTATTTTGCGGCTATTATGGGCCTGGATAACGAGATTATCGAGGCTTCGGAAATCGATGGTGCCAATGCGTTCCAGCGAATTATCTATATCGTTCTGCCTTGGCTCAAGCCAACCTTCATCATTCTTATGCTATTCTCGCTGGGCGGCATTCTGAAAGGGAATTTTGGCCTCTTCTTCAATCTAGTAGGCGCGAACAATACGGCCTTGTACCCGACAACGGATATTATCGAAACGTACGTATTCCGCTCGCTGATGACGAACTTCAACTTCTCGATCGGAAGCGCCGTAAGCTTATATCAATCCTTGTTTGGCTTTGTTGTCGTCTTGACCGCCAACTGGCTCGTGAAGAAGGCTTCGCCCGAAAACTCGTTATTTTAGGAGGCGTCGACGATGGAGAATTCAGAAGAATCACGCAGCATTCGAACTGACTTTAGCGGAATCGTTGTCAAAGGCTTCGGTTATTTATTCATTACGTTTTTTTCCTTGTGCTGTCTTCTGCCCTTCCTGCTCGTCCTCGGCACTTCGCTTACGGCAGAGGGGACGATCAAGAAATACGGCTTTAACTTATGGCCTCGTGATTTCAGTACGTTCGCTTACAAAATCGTATTTGAGAATCCGGATCTAATTATCGGCTCCTATCTCGTTACGATGGGGATTACGATTGCAGGCACAGCCTTGGGACTATTCCTTGTCGCGATGACGGGTTATGCGCTGCAGCGCCCGGACTTTGGCTACCGCAACGGCATCTCGTTTTTTATCTACTTCACAACGCTATTCTCCGGCGGGCTTGTCCCGTTCTATCTCCTTATGACGCAATATTTAAGCTTGAAGGACAACTACCTAGCTGTCCTGCTTCCCGGGCTGCTCAGTCCTTTTCTAATCATTATGATGAAGAGTTTCGTGCGCTCGATCCCACATGCCATAACCGAATCTGCCAAAATCGACGGAGCGGGCGACTTTACTATTTTTCTAAAGCTGATTCTGCCTATGACAACGCCTGCTCTTGCAACCATCGGTTTGTTTATTGCGCTGGGCTATTGGAATGAGTGGTATAACTCCATGCTGTTTCTGTCGCCCGATATGAAGTATCGTCCGCTTCAGCTGTTCTTGTACAACGTGGTGACTAGCGCTGATTTTATCCGAAACTCGTCTGCGGCTTCGAATGTGCAGCTCAGGGATATGCCGCTGGAATCCATGAAGATGGCGACCGCAGTCGTTGCCACAGGTCCTGTCATCCTGTTCTATCCGTTTGTGCAGCGGTATTTCATCAAGGGAATTACCGTTGGTGCTGTCAAAGGCTGATGTGCCGCAGACCGGAAACGGTCTCTTCCACATAACGGGCCATGCCCGATTCATGAGAACAAAGGGGAGAAGTGAAATGTCCAATTTCAAGAAGGTTTCCGCTTTGCTGATTGCGATGATAATGATCATTAGCCTTGCTGCTTGCTCCGGCAGCAATAACGGGAAGAATGACAACGGCAAAAACGAAGGCAAGGGCAGCACGAACCAAACGGATGGCAACAAAGCGGGCGATACGTCAAAATTTGTGAAGATCAGCTATGTGGTGCTCGGCGACAAGCCAAAGAACGGCCAGTTCGAGAAGGTGCTGGCTGAAGTAAACAAGCGGATGAAAGAAAAAATTAATGCGGAGCTGGAGTGGAAATGGGTAGAATGGGCCGATTGGCAAACAAAATACAACCTGCTGCTAGCATCCGGCGAAGCCATCGACTTGATAACGATCGGTACGGATTGGCTGGATACATGGGGCAATGCTCAGCGCGGCGCCTTTATGAATTTGGATGATTTGCTTCCGGAGTATGCGCCACAAACCTGGAATTCCGTTCCGGAAGAGGATTGGGCAGAGAGCAAATATAACGGGAAAATCGTACTCATTCCGGAAAATGATTATACGCAATGGGTCAATCATGGCTTCTTCTATCGCGGAGACTGGGCGAAGGAAGCAGGGATTAGCGAGCCGATCAAGGATTGGCAAGGCATTGGCAAATATCTTCAATACGTGAAGGATAATAAGGAAGGCGTCATTCCTTGGGATGCGGTAGCTGCGACGAGCACATGGGGAGGTTACGCTTCATCCTATACGGATCAGTTGGAGCTTCCAATCTCGACAGGGTATTTGCCGGTATTTACGACCAAGTCGTTTGACGAGAAATTTACGGTGGTAAGTCCTGTCTTCGAGGATACGTTCTTGCAGTTTGCGACTTTAATGAAGGAATGGGCGGACAAAGGCTACTGGCGTGAGGATGTGCTGAACAACAAAAACGATAACCGCTCAGCGCTTCGGGCCGGGTTGTCAGGGCTTGACCAGCATCATACGCAAACGTTTGGCGGGCTTCGCGTAACGATGGATAAGGATCAGCCAGGCTCTGAGCTGCAAATGTTCCCATTTGCGCGGACAGGCGGAAACAACCTCACGGAGCTATCCATCACGCATGGCGGCACCTCCGTGGGCGCCCATAGCAAAAATCCTGAGCGTGCGTTAATGGCCTATGATCTCATTCGCAATGACGAGGAGATTTATCATCTGATCAACTACGGTTTAGAAGGCGTGCAATATGAGGTGAAAGACGGCAAGCGCGTACAGCCGGAAGGCTATGATGAGGCGAAGGATGCTTTCTATGCCGATTTCTGGGGCGGGCGCGTCGATAAATTTGAGATTCCAAGCGTAACCACATGGGATCAGCTTGAAACGACGTTGTACGCGGAGTATGACAAAATTAAAAAACCGTATCCGTATGGCCAATTCGTATTTGATAAAACACCAGTTGAGGCAGAACTGACAGCGATTACGCAAGTAACAGGAGAGATGGGGCCAGCCATTACTTACGGTAAAGCGGGAGATCCCGCACAAGCCGTTGAGCAGTTCCGCAGCAAGCTCAAAACGGCAGGTTATGAGAAGGTGATGGCAGAGCTTCAGCGCCAAATGGATGCTTACAAGAAGCTGA
Source organism: Paenibacillus paridis (assembly GCF_006345825.1). Classification (GTDB taxonomy): domain Bacteria; phylum Bacillota; class Bacilli; order Paenibacillales; family Paenibacillaceae; genus Pristimantibacillus; species Pristimantibacillus paridis. The sequence continues at coordinate 94,574 of NZ_VCIX01000082.1, read as the reverse complement.
TCGAAGGCTAGCAGTTTAAGGCGGACAGCGCAAGGGGATTTCCGTACATGTCGTGCGGGACTCCTCAAGCGCTGTTTTGTTATGCCGCCGTTCATTTGCTATGTTTGGTCAATTATAATCAATTGCCGGCCTAGGGTTCGTTAACCTCAGTAAAGTAGCCCTCGTATAAGGAGTGATACAATGAGCTTGTAAGCATAATCATAATTCCATCCATTGCAAACGAATTCACATTCTAACCACAAGGCGGCGAAACGATGAATGTATCGAACATTGCAGTTCAATTGTATACGTTAAGAGATTTTTGCAAGAATGAAGCAGATTTGGAGCAAACGCTACGCAAAGTAAAGGGTATGGGCTACGAGGCGGTTCAGGTTTCGGGCATAGGTCCGATTGCACCGGAAACTGTGAAGCAGCTAGCCGATGCAGCGGGTCTCCGTATTTGTGCAACGCATGTCAGCTTTGAGTCTTTGCTGGATGACTTCGAGAATAGCGTACAAAAGCATAAGCTGTGGAATTGCGCTTACGTAGGGATCGGCAGCATTCCAGAGGAGTATCGAAGCAGCGGAGACGGATATGCTGAATTTGCCCGGAAAGCATCCGAGGTAGGCAAACGGCTGAAGGAGCATGATCTGCAATTCATCTATCATAATCATCAATTCGAATATCAAAAGTTTGATGGAAAAACCGGCATGGATATATTAAGGGAAGAAAGCGATCCGTCTGCCTTTGGCTTCGAGCTCGATACGTACTGGGTGCATGTGGGCGGTGTTAATCCAGTGGAGGCTATTCACCAGGTGAAGGGCCGCATGGGCGTTATTCATTTGAAAGATTTGGAAATCATCGATCATCAGCAAGTATTTGCGGAAATCGGCGAAGGCAATCTTAACTTCAAAGCGATCATTGAAGCATGCCGGGAAACTGGCGTAGAATGGTATGTAGTCGAGCAAGATGTGTGCAGGCGCGATCCGTTTGAGAGCTTAGCGATTAGTTTGCGTAATCTGAAGCAATATATTTAACAGCAAGATAGCGCAAGCCACGACTAGAAAACCAGATGCAGCTGCGTCTGGTTTGTTTTTCATTGTGTCCACGGCATTATTTTGGAGAAAAGCATTGACATATATCTTAAATTAATATATCTTTAAATTAAGATATTAAATAAAGGGCAAACTATTTAAGATGAATTATATAAATGATCTACTCGCGCAGCGATCAATACGAGTAAATTAATAATCTAAATACTAGAGAGGAGCCTGATTCGCATGCATGAAAAGAAGGTTACATGGCTGGAGCTGTTTTATGATTTATTGTTTGTAGCGGCGATTTCTAAGGCAACGCACATTTTATTGCATACCGAGCACGGAACCATTTCATTTGAGCATTTGTCCAAATTCATTCTTATTTTCATTCCGATTTGGTGGGCTTGGGTGGGGCAGTCGGTATATAACAACCGTTATGGGCGTGATCTATCCACACACCGGATCTTTATGATCTTACAATTGTTTTTTGTGCTGATCATGACCGCCAGCCTGAACGTCGATTTTGATTCCTATTATGTTCCATTCTTCGTGGGGTATATCGGCTCTAGGGCATTAACCGCGATTCAATATTTGCTCACGCAAAACAAAGAGGTAGCCAACCGGAAGGAAACCGCGCGTTTCTTCGGCACCTACTTCTGGCTGGGCATTCTGCTATCCAGCTTTTCTCTCTTTTTTGACTCGTGGATTCGTTATGCGATTTTGTATGCAGGCATTGCCGTTGATATCCTCGTTCCGTTAATTGGCCGGAAGCATTTGGTGAAGACGCCTATCCATACGGCTCATCTGCTGGAGCGTTTTGCGCTCTTTACCTTGATCTTGTTAGGGGAATCGGTCGTCAGCATGCTTTCTGTTCTTCAGTCGGATGAAATGACGGGCTCTTCGGTCCTTTTTGCCGCAATGGCGTTTGTTCTGGTCATCGGCATCTGGTGGCAGTATTTCGAGAACGTGGAGAAGAAGCTGGACAAGTCAAAGAAGACGGCCGGGCAAACGATCATTTACGGGCATTTATTCATCTATTTGTCGCTAAGCATGATTGCCGCCTCGATTCAGCTTCTATATCTAAACCAGCTGGAATACACGTTTATGCTGATCTTTCTGTTCGGGTCTGTGCTGCTGTATTTGTGGTCTGTAATGTTTGTTCTGCACGCTTACCGCTTTAAGCATCTTCAACCCAGATTTAAAACCGTCATTCTTTTAACAGGCGTTCTAGCAGCGTTGTTTCTGCTGAATCTATTCATGGTCGCCTCTCCACATGTGATTTTAGGTGAAATGATGATATTTTTTATCTTGTTTGCGAGAACGACGGCTTAATCTAAAGGCTTGATGAGACTAGGCCTTAAATTTCGGAAGCGATGGAGGGCAGAAACGTTTATAATCAATAATATCACTATTTAATGTGGAAGCGAGGAGATAAACGAATGAAGGTAGGCGTCATATGTGACGATTATTGGCATCCGGGCCAGATGATTAAAGAAGGTTTGGGTCTGCTTGAGGAGCAAGGTTTTCAATTTGATTACAAGCAGCATGCTTCGGAGTGGTCACCATCATGGATGCAGCAGCAGGATGTTATCCTGTTGGCAAAATCAAATCAAATTTCGGCATCGGATAAAACGCCATGGCTTACGGAAGAGGTTCAGCAAGCTTTCCATGGCTATGTTGAGCAAGGAAACGGGCTGCTCGTGCTGCATGCCGGTACGGTGGGATATCGGGACGAGCCTGTTTTCTATGAGCTTATAGGCGGGGTGTTCCAGCATCATCCAGAGGCTGGCTCCGTTACGATTGATTTTACGGACGTGAATTTGTTAGGCGGCAAGGCAGCTCAAGGATTTGCTGTGCATGATGAGCATTACTTTGTAGAAGTGTTAGAGGAGCGCGTAAACGTGTTTATGACCTCTCAATCAGAGCATGGTTCGCAGCCGGCGGGCTGGTTTAGAGAACAAGGGAAAGGCCGCGTTTGCGTCCTTACGCCTGGACATTTCCTACATGTGCTGCAGCATCCGGAATATCAAATCGCTCTTGCTAATGCTTTGCATTGGTGCGCGAGAAGCGAGCGCTAATTGCATAAGCCTGCTTGCAGCCCAGCTCTGCAAGCGCTTGCTTACTGGATTTCTAGTATCGTTGACTAGTATAATTAGGGACAAGCACTAATTCCAATTAGAGATGTAAAGGAGTGATTGGTTTCATGGCTTTACAAACGATTAAATGGGGAATTTTAGGACCAGGCTGGATATCTTCCAAATTTGCGGCTGATCTGGCTTATGCCGAGGGCGCTGAGCTGGTTGCGGTTGGCGGTAGAAATCTAGAGAAGGCAGAGAGCTTCGCCAAGCGCTTTAATATTCCGCGTGCCTATGGCAGCGTTGAAGAGCTTGCCCAGGATGCGGAGATCGATATCGTCTATGTGGGAACGCTCCATCCGATACATAAAGAGAATGTGCTTGCGCTTTTACGGGCGGGAAAGGCAGTCATCTGTGAGAAGCCTTTCACGATGAATGCGGCAGAAGCGAAAGAAATCATTGATGTAGCGAGGGAGAAGCAGGTATTCCTTATGGAAGCGATGTGGACACGCTTCTTGCCGCCAATTCTCAAAGTTAAGGAATGGCTGGCAGCTGATAAAATCGGCGAGGTTCGTTTGGTGAAGGCTGATTTTGGTTTTGATATCGGCTGGGCGCCGGAGAGCCGCTTGCTTGATCCGGCCCTTGGCGGCGGAGCGCTTCTGGATGCGGGCATTTATCCGGTGTCCTTTGCGTCCTTGATCTATGGCACCGCGCCAGCTAAAATCATGAGCAGTGCCCGGCTTGGCCAAACTGGCGTAGATGAGCAGTTCTCATTGTTGTTCGAATACGAGGGCGGCCGTACGGCAGCGTTAAATGGAGCGGTACAGCTTGGCATGGTGAGCGATGCTTATATTTATGGGACCAAAGGATATATTCATGTGCCGAATTTCTTGTTTGGCAAATCGGCTACCTTACATGCCAAAGACGCAGAGCCTGAATCCTTCGTTGATGACCGTAAGGCTGAAGGCTATGCCTTCGAGGCGGAGGAAGCCATGAAGGCGCTGCGCGAAGGCCGTTTGGAGAGTTCGGCGATTCCGCTGGATGAGACGCTTGCGATCATGAACACGCTGGATACGATCCGGAAGCAGTGGGGCCTCCGTTACCCTGCAGACGAATAAGCGATTCGATTCCATCGCGAAAGAGGAGCAGACTGCCAGGGCGGTCTGCTCCTCTTTCTGGATACCCTTATTTGTATAGAGGCTGGTATGCCAGTTATCCCTTAACCGCTTGCAGCCAAGCTTCTGCGATGAGAGCAGCGCCGGCAGGGGATGGATGCACGCCATCGGGCGCCCAGTAAGCAGGGCCTGTCTGAGCAGCAGCCTGAGCGAATAAACCATCAAGCGGTACGTACAGCGCTTTAAATTCTCCAGCGAGCTCACGTGCCGCTTGAATCTTCGGATCAAGATCTTCGCGCCATTGCTTCTGGCTGTCGTTCACGGGCAGCACAAACGGCTCTACCAAAATGAGATTAGCGTTCAACTGTTCTTTTGCACGGCTTAGCAAGCGGCGATAGGTTGTATAATATTCCTCGGTACTGAGCGGGTTATTGCTGTCATATCGGCGCCAAGTGTCGTTGATGCCAACATAAACGGACAGCCAATTTGGCTTCAAATCAAGACAATCCTCTTCCCATCTCCGCTCCAGGTCGACGACGCGGTCCCCCGATATGCCCCTATTGAGAAAAGTAGCTTGCTTCTCGGGATACTTGCGATTAAACAAAGCGCTTACAAGAAGGGCGTAGCCTGAACCGAGATTCGACCCGTCACTTCGGTTGCGCCCTGCATCCGTGATGCTGTCCCCCTGGAATAAAACAACTGCGTTTTGATCGATTAATGTCATCTTTAAACCTCCAATAGTAGCTAATGATGGTCTTCATAAGATATTACACGGAAGCGGGCAGCCGTCGACAGCCATCACTTCGTCAGCAGATTCATAATAACTACGAATGAGGTCTCCGGTCAATACGATAATTCAGTGAATGGCATGGCAGAACATCGCTGTCGAAAATAGGAAACTATTATAATTGAAATTTCTATTTAAATTTGTGCCTTTTTCCTATTTAATAGAATAAGGAGTTAATATAAAGCATATCATGAATTATATTAATTCTTCTTCATATAATTCTCATAAAAGCTTAAGGTTCTTGCTTTATAATCGAATTAAGGGAGTGATGCGAATGACCTCTTCTTACTTCAATGAATGGCTGGATGAATACAATGATTATATGCGGCTGTACTTACTATTTGGAGATGAGTGCTACAGGGAGCAGGCCGATGAAGCACTAGCTTCGCTCAAGACAATGGCGGCGAGAGCCGAGCGCCACAAAAGCATCGTTTGGAGAGTGATGAGTGATACCGTCCATGCGTATTAATCAGGCAAAAGCTATACAGCTTCACCGTTATCGAGGATCCTAATCGGGTTAAAACTAATGCACATTTAGTTTTAATGCCATTTAGGGTCTTTTTTGTTATAGAGGTTGACCGAAAGAAGTGAAGGTAAAGCGAAGCGGGAAGATCGTTCTGGGGAAATGGAGTATTCGCCTTCGTAGCCGAATTCTTTTCTTAAATGTCTTAGTTAATCCAGCAATCAGGTTCCTACCTATTTATGATTGCTCTTCATTTGCATTAGATGGAATTATTCCCTCTAATCTGAGTGATTTTGGAGATTTGAGGCAATTACATGGAATTCCTCCCTATAATTCTGGTTAATACGATAAAAATGACCTGAAACGGCTGAATTAACGGGAGCATTTCCCTTTATTTCATTTGCTCGGTCAATAACGCTATTTTAGTGGGAGAAATTCCACCTAATTCACAACGAATCTCCAATTGCCCCAACTAAATCACAACCAATCTGTAATCGCACCCACTAAACCAAGGCCATTCTCCAATTGCCCCAACTAAATTGCAACCAATCTGTAATCGCATCCACTAAACCATGACCGTTCTCAATTTGCTTCACCTAAATCACAACCATTCTGCAACCGTGCCCAGTTCGTACCCAGTAACTCATAACCGTTCTGCGTTCGCACCCAGCAAAGGGTTGAAGAGCAACGGAGCCCCGTGAATAGCCTACGTTTGTTCAATATAGGTGGAAATGCTGACACATTGAACTTTTTAATATTCATATAGAATACTATTATAATCGGAATAGTGTGAAAAGGATTGCCGCAAGCAATTCCCTATGCTACTATTGCTTCAATTCAAACAGAAAAGGCAGCTTGCATAATGAATTTTAGTAGGAGGAGTCATACGATGAAATTTGCGCTATTTAGCCTGGTTATGAACCTTCCAAACGCCGTGAATGGAGAAACGCTAACGCCTCAGCAGAAATTTCAAAATGTGATCAAGCAAGCGATGTTGGCGGAAGAGCTTGGTTTTGACGCATATGGTATCGGAGAGAGGCACGGAGCTCCGTTTCTGTCTTCTTCGCCGCCCGTGCTTCTGACGGCTATCGCGGCCAGAACCTCGCGAATTCGGCTGCTCACTACAGTCACCGTGCTCAGTGTGCTTGATCCGGTACGGGTGGCCGAGGATTATGCCACACTCGATCATTTATCCGAAGGACGGCTGGAGCTCATTATTGGCAAAGGCAATGATCCGCGCCATTATCCGCTGTTCGGAATTACGGAGGAAGAGCAATGGGATTCGCTTGCAGAGCGGTATGCCCTGCTAAAACGGTTATGGAGCGAAGAGGAGGTCACGTGGGAAGGGCGTTACCGTCCGGCACTTGAGCGGGTAACGACACAGCCAAGGCCGTATCAGACCTCGATTCCGATCTGGCATGGCAGCGCCTCAAGCACGCTTTCGACAGAGCTGGCTGCAAAATATGGCGAGCCGATTTTTTCCTCCAACAGCTTCCATCCGCAGTCCAAGTACAAAAGCCTAATTGACCACTATCGGGAGAGGCTTGCTTTCTATGGCCATAATCCCAATCAAGCCGTCGTAGGCGCAGGGGCAGGCAGCTTGTATTTAGCTAATACGTCGGAAGAGGCTATTAATCGATACCGCCCTTATTATGATGCATTTCAGGCAACGAGCGCGGCACAGCATAATCAATCGCCTTTTAAGGATCTGGAGGATACCATTAAGAATGGGCCTTCACTGGTCGGCAGCGTAGACCAGGTTATTGGGAAAATCATCGATTACCATCGTGCATTTGGCAATCAGGTGCTCAGCATCAGCGTGGATGGCTTGACGGAGACAGAGCAGCGCGAACAGGTCGAGCGTTTTGCCGAGGAAGTGGCACCTGTGCTGCGAAGGGAAATTCCGAGCAGCGTCTGGGACAACGGTCCAGCGCCGCAACTGCTTACAAACCGTTAGCCTATAGGTATGAAGGGGAGGGGGAGCCAGCTCCCCTATTTGAGTTCAGCATGGCGCCTATTTTCACTCATCCACAGCTCGATAACCTCAGCAAATAATTCCGGCTTCCCATAGCTCCATACATGAGTTCCTCCTGGCACAACGCCACCCGTGCTTTCCGGCACCTGCGCGAGCAGCTTGTTGGCTGCTTGTTTCGCTAATCGGTTTTCTTCTTCGCCAACGAGCACAAGCAGCGGAATGCTGCTCGCAAGGGGAAGCTTGATCTCGCTAAGCATCGTATGCATTCTTCTCACGACATCCGAATTGATTCTCTTCGCGTCACGAAGCAAGGAAGGTTTGTACTGCTCTGGGATCCGATAATTTTTTATCATGGAAGCGGCTATTTTCTCTGGAGACATAAGGCTGTATATGGGGGCGGCAAGCACATTCATTAATTTAGCTGTTGTTTTGCTAATGCCGGCTGCAGTACCGGAAATGACGGCCGATTTAATTTTATCGGCGTGGGAAGCCAGTAAATGCAGCGCTACCGCGCCTCCTAGCGACAGACCGACCACATGCACGGCCTCGTATTTCTGCAAAATCATGCCGACCTGACGGATACAATTGTCCGTGGTCAACAGTCCGGCCTCAGCCGTGCTTTCGCCATGCTCAGGAAGATCAACCGCGATGCAATGCCGGCCGTGCAGCATATGGGCAACACCCTCCCACATTTCACCGCTTAAACCACCGCCATGAAGGAAGAGAATGGTTTCTTTGGCCGATACATCTCCGTATTCACGAAAAAAAAGCATACCGTTACCCTCCTTTTTAAAAATAGTGGTAATTATATCGTATCGCTATATCTTATTTATATTTCTCGAAATGAAACGCGCTGCGCCGCCAGAGGACGCCGAAGGCGTTTTTGCATGCTAATCATCCATATATTTGAATTATAACGGATATTCACGGCCATATTGGCATGTAAATGCAAATTAATATGGAAGGCAAGAATCCAGAGGCAAGATTAATGGTATACTGGTAAGTAATAATAACGAGGAATCAGGTTATGATAGATGCTGCATTCGCATTTTACGAAGTAGATAACAGTTAACTCGCTATAGAAGACATAATGGAGTGATGATATGAGCAGTGCAAAGGGCAAGGGCGGCACGGGCAGAGGCACGGATAAGAAGGGCTGGAACCGCTGGCAGGCCGGGGAGAAGAAGAAGCTGGCGAAGAAGGTATTCGGCAGAAACCAAGGCGCTAAAGGGGCAGACGGCGAAAAATCCGCAGCGGGCGATAAGAATGCCGCTAACGCCAAAAGCGCAAACATGCCGAAGGGCAGCACCTCTTTCAAAGGCGGCAGCGCGCCAAAAGGACGGAACACAGCGAAATAATATTGATGCGCGGGGTAATAAACGAAGCGCCAAACATGCCATCATCTCGCAACTATGCGGGATCGTGGCTTTATTTTGTTTATAGGCTGCTGGTTCCCATGCGAATCTGCAATTTGCTATTCCAATTTTTTCACTTTCTATTAAAATGAAGGTAACGCTTTCAAAGGAAAGCTGTATGTTAATCATTCATTATAATGGAGGGACAGGAATGCCGTTAGTCGATATGTCGTTGGAGCAATTACAGAACTATGAGGGGAGCAGTCCGCGTCCGGCGGACTTTGATGAGTATTGGGATAGGGCGCTGGCTGAAATGCGAGCTGTCGATCCACAAATCGAGCTGATACCGAGCAGCTTTCAGGTTCCCTATGCGGAGTGCTTTGATTTGTACTTTACAGGTGTACGCGGCGCACGCATTCACGCCAAATACATTAAGCCAAGGAATGTAGCGGAACCGCATCCTGCCGTTGTGCAATTTCATGGCTACACCGGGCATTCCGGCCAATGGCAGGATAAGCTGGGTTATGCCGCTCTTGGGTATTCCTTCTTCTCGCTTGACTGCCGTGGACAAGGAGGTTACTCCGAGGATACCGGCGGGGTCAAGGGGACGACATATCAAGGGCATATTATTCGCGGCCTCGATGATCATCCGGATCAACTCCTGTTTCGTCATATTTTCTTGGATACCGCACAGCTGGCAGGCATAGCGATGCAAATGCCTGAGGTCGATCCGGAGCAAGTGATGGCAATGGGCGGCTCGCAGGGCGGTGCGCTGACGATTGCTTGCGCGGCGCTTGAGCCCAGAATCAAGAAACTGGCACCTGTCTTCCCGTTCTTGAGCGATTATAAGCGCGTATGGCAAATGGATCTGGCTAAAGACGCCTATGCGGAGCTGCGTACCTTCTTCCGCCACTTTGACCCGCAGCATAAGCGGGAGGAAGAGATTTTCACCAAGCTTGGCTATATCGATATTCAATTTTTAGCTTCGCGTATCCGCGGGGAAGTGTTGTTTGCTACCGGCCTAATGGATACCGTTTGCCCGCCTTCCACGCAATACGCCGTTTACAATAAAATAACATCTGAAAAAAACATAGAAATTTATCCGGATTTCGGCCATGAGGACCTTCCCGGATTCGCCGATAAGACGATGCAATTTTTCTTGGGCAATAAATGATTTTATGTCGAATAAAACGTTATAAAACGGTAGAGACAGCTGGAACAGAAAGCGATTTCTGTTTTAGCCGTCTCTTTTTTTGTTGTCGAATGAAGTGTTCGGATAGGCGGAAAGTCGTAATCGTTTAAGCTTTGTAAAGGGGAATATTAGGTCTTGGATACTACGGAATATCACATTATTGATTGTTCTGTCGATATATACGCTTTATAATAGAATGATAGGTTGGATAAATATGTGAAAAATAATGAACAACTAGTAAAGTGGTGACTACCGGTGACATTGTCCCGATATAACAATAACAACTCATGGAACCGTTGGGTGCTCTACTTCTACTGGGTATTGTCTACGGTTGTACTGACGATAACCGAATGCATTCATTTAGTCCGATTTGGCGGAAAAGCTTGGCATGAGGGGCCGTTATTCCCTGAAGGCTATGGAAGCGCGAGCTTAAGCATGCTGCTTTCTCTGCTGCTAGCTGAGGTGCTGTATCGTTATATGAAGCGTTATTTTGACTATATACTGATTACAATGGGTCTCGTATATGCAGTAATCGTCATGCTGACCTTTGGGCGGGAAGTCCACGGGCTATACATCGGGCTGGATCTGCCGATCATTGTTGCTTTATTTTATTTTAGCCACAGCCGGCTGTGGTTTGCAGCTGTGCTGACGCTTAGCAGTTATATGGCGTTAAGGGTTATGGTTGAGCCGTTCAAGACCTATACCGGTTTATTAGATTTAATTGCGATCATTGGCATGGTAATGGGAACCAGCTTAGTCGGCTTAGCCATTTTGAAAAGAGGAAATGAGCTGCAGCATGCACTTGAACGAGCGGTCACCTCGGAAATCGAGGCGTTTGCGGATGCTGTAGCTACTCAAAATGCATCGAAATATGACCATTTAACCGGTCTTTATAACCATATTACCTATCAAGAGTATTTAACGGCTTTGATTCAGCAGCACGAGATCTATCAACTGCCGCTGCAGCTGGCGGTACTGGATATCGACAATTTTAAGAGCATTAACGATTCCTTCGGCCACCATGCCGGCGATCTGGTGCTTAGGGAAATGGCCTTGCTGCTTCAGGAGTGCCTTTCAACCGAGGATGTTGCGGCACGATATGGCGGCGAGGAGTTTGTGCTGCTGTTAACAGGGAAATCAACCGAACAGAGCCATCAGCTGTTAGAGAAAATTCGCGAGAAGCTGGCGTCAACCGCTTTTTCGGTCATTATGCACCAGCGGGTGACGATAAGCGTCGGGATGGTGGAATACCAGGCAGGCCAAGGAAAGGATGACTTGTTTCAACGAGCGGACGCTTATCTTTATGAAGCAAAGCGCACCGGAAAAAACAGGGTCGTTTCGCCGCACAGAAAGGGACATGAAGATGCTAGCCAAATTTCTGAGTGCTCCTGAGCATATCTCTAGCTGGAATCAAAAAATTAGAATGTCGTACTGGCTTATTGGCTTGATTACCGTGCTTGCTGTAACAGGGGCCTTTTTCGTCGTAGCCGCCAATGAACCGTACAGGCTAGAGGCATTCATTCATAAACAAGTCATTGTCCGAAACCTGCTGATTGTGGGTACGCTACTTGCTGCGGAGCTGGTTTATCTAATGGTCAGCAAAGCACAGGACTATATTATTATCGCTCTTGGCTCCTGTCTCGGGGCGATAACGCTTGCTTTATCCTCACCGGAAGTTCATGGGGTGCAAATCGTTATGATTTTGCCCATACTTGTTGCGATTCTGCATTTTAATTATGGGAAGGTAGCCTTCGCCTGCGGGATCTCGATGTTCTGCTATATGCTCGTTATCGTGTTTGTGCCCCTTTACAGGAATGAGGTTGCTTATTATCAAAAGGCGGTTGGCTTTTCTTTTATTTTGATTGTTACGCTGGCAGCCCTAGGCATTGTCAATCGGGGCCTTCGAATGATGAAGGAAGAGAAGGAGGCGCTAACCAACGAGAAGAAGCATCGACTGGAGCAGCTTGCCTTGCAAGAGGTTAGCAGAGTAGATGCATTGACGGGACTTGAGAATCACAAAACATTTCAAATCCGATATAGGGAAGCCATGACAGGTGACAGGAAGCATTCCTTTCATCTTGCGATTATGGACATTGATAATTTCAAAGCTGTAAACGATAATTTTGGCCATTCGATTGGGGATCTGGTGTTGCGCAAAGTAGGCAGAGTGCTTAAGGAGTACGCCGGCGAGAACGTTTTGCCCTTCCGCTATGGTGGTGAGGAATTTACCATAATCTTTCGGAATATGGATAATAAGCAGGTTACGGACTGTCTCGAGCGGATGCGGAAGGGAGCGGAAAGGCTTCATCTCCCCGAGCTGGAGGGAAGGGGAGTAACCGTTAGCATAGGGTGCCATAAGCGTGAGCCCGGAGAGGATCGGGATAGGTTATTTCGCTTAGCCGACGAGGCGCTCTATTTGGCAAAGCGCAGTGGAAAAAATCGGATTGCTTGGTGAATCGTCGCAAGTCCCATTTCATTCATACTAAGCGAGGAGGCATCAAGTTTTGAGTGACTATCAACCTGTACTGCTTCTGTTCATATTCATGCTTCCCGTTCTTTATATGATGGATACCTCACTGGTTATTCTGAGGCGCAATCCTACGCATATTGAGAACAGGCTTGCCTCACTTACAACCGCTTTACTCGCGCTTATGATTATTTGCCAATATATTCAGCAGCTTTTGCCTATGGAGCATACGCTTCTAATTTCTGTTTATTTGGTTTACCCGATCTCTCTTGCTGCTGCATGCCTGAGCGTGCTGCTGCATTTCAGGGTGACAAGCAGTTTCCACCGTATGTCTATGGCTTTGTGCAGCGTGTTATCCTTCTCGCCGCTGAGTATCTATTTATTATTGCTGCTATTTAAAGGGCCCTCTTTTTATTTTATAGGGATCAGAGTAGAAGGGCCGTGGAAACAGCCGGATTATGTGACGGGCTTTTTTGTGGTTATCGTGCTTTTCCTATTCATCTCCATTTGCAATATCGGCTTGTGCCTGGCCGCAAGGAAGCGGTCAACGACGGTTCTGCTGCGCAAGCGATATACAGTGCTTTTTAAAGCGAACCTCTATTATCACTTCGCCACCTTTTTTGTCTTGCTCCTTATTGCGATGCTTTCATCTTATATATACATTGATGTTTCGTTTGTCGGCATTGCTTCCGTTATATGGAGTTTCTCCATTCGCCATTTCATGAAATACGACGTACTGCCCTCCGTGAAAAAGAAGTTCGAGCTGCTTTATCATTTATCCCCGACGGCAATCCTAATGCTGGACCGGCACATGCTGTTAAAGGAAGCGAATCCGGGAGCGGTGCGTTTGCTTGGCTACCAAAATGAAGCAGAGCTCAAAAACAAAGCGTTGCTTGATTTTATCGTTGAAGCCGATCGGCTGAATGTGAAAAACGATTACGTTGCAACTTTTCCGCTGCAGAAATGGAGAAATTATGAGGTGTCGATTCGGAACCGCGGAGGTAAGCAACGTCTGATTCTTATGGATACGGAAAGAATAACCGAAGGCGAAGAAGGATTTGTGCTTGCGGTAATCCGTGATATTACCCAGCAAAAAGAGGAAGAGAGGCTCATTCATTTTTTGGCGCATCATGATACGCTGACGAATCTTCCGAACCGGTATCATTTTACGAAAGAGCTGGAAAATTCTTTGCTGGCCGTCAGGGAAAAGAAGTCTTTATTAGGCGTGATGCTGATTGATCTTGACCGCTTTAAGCTGATTAACGATACGCTTGGGCATCAGTATGGCGATGAAGCGCTGGTTGAAGTCGCAAAACGGCTGCTGAATAGCGTGAGCAAGAGCCATTTGCTTGCCCGTCTTGGCGGCGATGAATTTATTATTCTTATTAAAGATGCTTCGGAATACGACGAGATTGTCTCGCTTGCCGAAAATATCCATCAGATTTTCCAGCTCCCCATTACGCTGCAGGGGCAGGATTTTTATTTGGGCGGGAGCATTGGGATCAGCGTGCACCCCTTTGATGACGATACCCCGAACGGACTGATCAAGCGGGCGGATATTGCGATGTACAATGCAAAGCATAGCGGAGGCAATCAATACCGCCTTTATACGGATGAGATGATTGCGCTGGTGCAGCGTGACGTCCGGCTCGAGAAGAACTTGAGAAAGGCGCTTGAGCTTGGGGAGTTTGTGCTATATTACCAGCCGCAGGTAGATTTGGCTAGCGGACGCTTAATCGGCGCGGAGGCGCTGATTCGTTGGAATTCGGCAGAGCTCGGAATGGTGCAGCCGGGTGAATTTATTACGCTTGCGGAGCAAACGGGCTTGATTAATGAAATTGGCCAGTGGGTGATCGCGGAGGCTTGCGAGCAGGGAAGGTTATGGCAAGAGCGGGGCTGGAATGACTTTATGCTCTCGGTCAATGTTTCCTCCAGGCAGTTCATGCAGCCGGATTTTGTCAACAAAGTGGAGGAGACGCTGCGCTCCAGCGGCTTGGAGCCGGGGCGGCTATGTCTCGAAATAACAGAGAGCATGGTCGTCAATAACTTGAATGTGGCCCGAAAAATGCTGGATGAGCTTGTTGCGCTTGGCATTCACATTGCAATTGATGACTTCGGAACCGGCTATTCGTCCTTAAGCGTTTTAAGACAGCTGCCCATTGCAATTATCAAGATTGATCGCTCCTTTATTATGGACATGAACGCCTATGAGAGCGGACTATCGATTGTCAAAACGATCGTATCCATGGGACATGATCTCCAGAAGCAGGTCGTAGCGGAAGGCGTGGAGACTCTCGATCAGCTGGAGCAGCTCAAGCAGCTCGGCTGCGACAAAGCGCAGGGCTATTATTACCATAAACCGTTGCCGCTGCAAGAGTTTAACAAGCTGTTGATCGATAGGTAAAGGCTTTCGATGGGTACGAGAGCAAATAGAAAGACAACGGACCGCACTCTTCAAATAATCTGGCAACAAGAGCGAGAGAGAAGTGATAGGTTTATAGGGTTCGAAAAAAGACCACCCCTAAGCAAAAATGGCTTAGGGGTGGTTCTCTTTGAATAGTACGGCTATTGCTAAAGCATTTCCGTATCGATAATGCGCCAGTGATGCTTCAGCGTGCATTCCAGCTTTTCTTTGTCCTTCGCGCGGAATAATTCCAAAATTCGCCTATGCTCGCCGTTCACTTCCTTTAATACGGCAGCCAGCTTCTGTTTGTCCTCACTGGCATAGGATTGGCGGATGAAGCTGTTTTTTAAGGAGTTTAACGTTTCAATCAGAACCGGATTATCGCATTTTTTTATGTATATGTCATGGAAGTTGTATTGGTCCATATAGTATTCGGTAAAATAGAGCTTGCTTATATCCTCGTCGATTTTGTCGACCAGTGTCTCCATTTCCCTCAGATCCGCCTCCTGCAGCAGATCAATGCACAAGGTAGCAGCCAGTGCATCCAGCACGCCAATAATTCGCGAAAAATCGAGCTTTTTTTTGGGGTCAAACGCCTTTACGGTAAAGCCGCGTCTAGGCAAATAATCGAGAAGATTATCGGACGCCAGCTGAAACAGCGCTTCCCGCGTGGGCGTTCGGCTAATATCCAGCTTTTTGCAGATTTCCGCCTCATTTACCTTTTGGTTAGGCAGCAGCGTGCCGTCTTGAATTTTTTGAGCGATATACTCGTAAACATGATCCTTTAACGATTGGTATTTAGGTGCTTGCATGCTGAAGACCCCTTTTCTACCTTTATAAAGCAAAGGTGATTGCAAATGAAACGGTTTATACCATCTGTACATTGCTTTAATTGTAAACGTTTTATAGTCCTGCATCATTTGTTTTTACTATTTTAACACCTGATCATAAGGTTATACAAGCAAATGTAAGTGACCTGATATGTAATGAAATATGACCGGATCAAGCGTGTGTTAACGAAAGTTAAAAAAAACATTGTACATAGCAAATGACGATGTTATAATTACTAACATCAATTATGTATATTGTATACAGATTTAACTCCGTGTTCATTTCGGGGGCATTTCACACTAAATTAGACAAAGAAATGGGAGAGATGAAAATGAAGAAGAAGCTATCCTTATTACTTATTACGGTTATGGTTGTCCTGACCGCTTGCGGTTCGAACAAAGAGGCAAATTCACCATCGAATCCGGCAAATAACGGTGCAACCGATGCCCCGCCAGCGGAGAAAACGACGCTTATTTTGGGAACAAGCGCGGACTATGCCCCATTTGAGTTTCATAAGACGATAGACGGCAAGGACACAATTGTCGGACTTGATATCGAAATTGCCAAAGAGATTGCCAAAGATATGAATGCGGAGCTGCAAATTCAGGATATGGACTTTGACGGCTTGCTGCTTGCACTGGACACAGGCAAAGTTAACATGGTTATTTCCGGCTTGACGCCAACAGAGGATCGCAAGAAAAACGTTGATTTCTCTGAGATTTATTATTTGACGGATCAAGGCGTACTGGTGAAAAAGGAGCAAGCGGATCAATACAAATCGCTAGATGATCTAGTAGGCAAAAAAATCGGCATTCAAAAAGGCTCGATTCAAGAAGGCATTGCTCAGGAAATCGCTGATGCGAAGCTGACGGCGCTTGGCAAAATTCCAGAACTGATTTTGGAGCTGAAGAGCGGACGTGTAGATGCCATTATTTTGGAGAAGCCAGTAGCCGATCAATATGCGGTAGCGCAAACGGATATTGCCGTATCCGGTGTGAAGATTGAGCAGCCAGAGGAAGAAGCGGGCGTAGCCATTGCCGTTAAGAAAGGCGACCAAGAATTGCTGAACAAAATCGATGAGACGATCGCACGTTTGAAGGCAAGTGGCGAGATTGACCGTTTTGTCGTAGAAGCCAATGAGCTTGTAGGAGAATAAAGAACGGACGGAGTAGTTGGATATGGATTTAAACTTTGGTTCCATGGTGGACTATTGGCCAACATTTCTCCGAGGAGCCTGGGTCACGCTGGAGTTGTCTTTCTTCGGCGTGGCACTAGGCACGATCCTCGGCATTCTATTCGCGTTAATGCGAATATCGCGTTGGTGGCCTGTTAAATTTCTTGCATCAGCATATATCGAAATCATACGCGGCACCCCAATGCTCGTACAAATCTTTATCATTCATTACGGTCTAACGGGGTTTGGCATTAATTTGCCGCCGTTCATATCCGGCGTAGTCGCGCTTACGATTAATAGCTCTGCTTATATGGCAGAGGTATTCCGAGCAGGCATTGAAGCGATCGACAGAGGGCAGACCGAGGCGGCGCGTTCCCTCGGGCTTAGCAGATGGATGGCGCTTCGCTACATTGTGCTGCCGCAAGCTTTTCGCAATATGCTTCCCGCCATCGGCAATGAATTTATTATTATCATTAAGGATTCCTCGCTTATCTCCGTTATTGGGATAGCGGAGCTGATGTACAATGCACGCACCGTCCAAAGCATCACCTTCTCGCCGATGGAGCCGCTGCTCGTTGCATGCGCACTGTATTTTGTTATGACGTTTACGTTATCCAGGCTGCTTGCTGTGCTGGAGAGGAGGCTGAGAAGCTGATGATACGGGTTAAAGGGCTTCGCAAGTCTTATGGCAAAGTAGAGATTTTAAAAGGAATCGATACGGAGATCCGCAAGGGTGAGGTTGTCGTCGTGATTGGTCCGAGCGGCTCGGGCAAAAGCACTTTTCTTCGCTGTTTGAACCGATTGGAACAGCCAACTAAAGGTGAAATTTGGCTCAACGAGCGTGAGATTACGGATAAGCAATCCGAGCTAAATCAAATCCGTCAAGAAATGGGCATGGTGTTTCAGCATTTTAACTTATTTCCGCATATGACCGTGTTAGATAACTTAACTCTCGCTCCGCGCAAATTAAAGAAGATGAGCAAGGAGCAAGCGAGAAAAAATGCAATCGAGCTGCTCCGTACGGTTGGACTGGAAGATAAGGGGGATGCGTACCCTGACCGTCTGTCCGGTGGACAAAAACAACGCGTTGCGATAGCTAGAGCACTGGCGATGGAGCCAACAGTCATGCTGTTTGATGAACCGACATCGGCGCTGGATCCGGAAATGGTTGGCGAAGTGCTGGATGTAATGAAGAAGCTTGCACAAAACGGGATGACGATGGTCATCGTTACGCATGAAATGGGCTTTGCTCGTGAGGTGGGTGACAGACTGCTGTTTATGGATAGCGGCTGTATCGTAGAAGAAGGAGTGCCGCTTGACGTATTTCAAAATCCACGGCACTCGCGCACGCAGGATTTTCTGGCAAAAGTATTGTAGCAGTATGTGAATAATGAATATAACTCCTGGCCTTGGAAGTCCAAACCAGGTTTTTTTACACCAGCATTTGAATATTGTATACAGATTTGAAAGGAGTGTGTTTACTCGCATGGCATCTACTAAATCAACTACGGCTGTGATGGAGCAGTCTGATCGGTATGGCGCACGGAATTATCATCCGCTGCCCATCGTCATCTCGGAGGCTCATGGCGTATGGGTCAAGGATCCGGAAGGCAATCGCTATATGGATATGCTGAGTGCTTACAGCGCGCTTAATCACGGTCACAGGCATCCGAAAATTATCGCGGCGCTCAAGCGTCAAGCGGATAAGGTAACGCTGACCTCACGAGCCTTCCATAACGATTCACTTGGCGAATTTTACGAGAAGCTGGCTCATTACACGGGCAAAAATATGGTGTTAGCCATGAATACGGGAGCAGAGGCGGTAGAAACGGCGATCAAAGCGGTTCGCCGCTGGGCTTACCGTCAAAAAAAGGTGGAGCCGAACCAAGCGGAAATCATCGTCTGTACGGGCAATTTCCACGGACGGACGATTACCGTAACCTCTTTCTCTTCCTCGGAAGAGTATAAACAGGATTTTGGGCCATTTACGCCCGGTTTCAAGCTGGTGCCTTATGGGGACCTGGCTGCGCTTGAGCAAGCGATAACGCCAAACACGGCGGCTTTTCTCGTGGAGCCCATTCAGGGCGAAGCAGGCATTGTGATTCCGGCGGACGGTTATTTATCTGGAGCCTATGAGCTATGCAAGGAAAACAATGTGCTCTTTGTTGCCGATGAAATTCAAACCGGATTTGGACGGACAGGGAAACGCTTTGCGTGCGACTGGGAACAGGTAACGCCAGATGTGTACATTATGGGCAAGGCGCTCGGCGGCGGCGTGATGCCGATCTCGGCGATTGCTGCAAATGAAGATATTTTGGGCGTGTTTGAGCCTGGGTCACATGGCTCTACGTTTGGCGGGAATCCGCTCGCTTGTGCGGTTTCCGTCGCTGCTCTGCAGGTGCTGGAGGAAGAAGGGCTGGCGGAGCGTTCGGAAGAGCTAGGACGTTATTTTGCAGCTAAGCTCTTTGAAATCAAAAGCTCGAGGGTAAAAGAGATTCGCGGCAGAGGCCTCTTTATCGGAGTGGAGCTGGATACGGCAGCTAGGCCTTACTGCGAGCGATTAATGGCTGAAGGGCTTTTGTGCAAGGAGACGCACGACACGACGATTCGGTTTGCGCCGCCGCTCATCATCAGCAAAGAAGAGATCGACTGGGCTTTGGAGCGCATTGCAGCGGTGTTGAACGAGGGATAACAATTAGCGAGATTGCGGGAATAACAGCATAGAGAAAGGGTGTTTGCGATGGTGGCGAAAATGACAGCAGCTGATAATAAGGCGGAGAGGACGGATTCCATGGTTAACAAAAAAATACGACTAATAAGCGTGCCGTTTTGGATGGGCGGGAGCCGTGCGGGTTCGGAGCTTGGACCAGAGAGTATTATTCAAGCCGGATTGGCGCGGCAGATCAGAAGCATGGGATTTGATCTGGTAGGCAATTACGAGGTGAACTGCCCGCGGCACGGGGTGTTGGATCCGTCACAGCCCAAAACCAAGTATCTGCCTGAAGTGAAGGAAATGAGCGGGCTTGTAGGCGAGCAGGTGTACCGCGCGGTGCTCGGTGATGCTTTCCCTCTTATTTTGGGCGGTGACCACAGCATTGCGATTGGTTCCTTGGCAGGCCTGACCGGACACTACAATAATTTGGGCGTAATCTGGTTTGATGCGCATGGCGACTTAAATACGGAGGAAACGACGCCTTCGGGCAACATGCACGGAATGCCTTTGGCAGTCGCTATGGGCTTGTCGAAGTTCAAGCTGTCGGATATTCCCGGCGCGGGACCGCTGATCAAAAAAGAAAATGTCGTCATTATCGGCGCCCGTGATTTGGACCCCTACGAGAAGGAATTTATTCGGAACGAAGGCATCGCTTGCTTCTCTATGCATGATATCGATCGGCTGGGCATGAAGGCGGTTATGGAGAAGGCGATCGAAATCGTGAGCAACGGGACGGACGGTGTGCATGTCAGCTTCGATATGGATTGCATGGACCCTGCGGAGGCTGCAGGCGTTGGTACGCCAGTTCCGGGCGGCATTAGCTATCGCGAGGCGCATTTTGCACTCGAACTGCTGGCCGAGACCGGCCTAGTGACCTCGATGGATATCGTAGAGGTGAACCCCCTTCTTGATGTGGGAATGAAAACCTCGCGGCTGGCCGTTGAGATGGCGACCTCCCTGCTCGGCAAGCGCATCATATAAGGAGACTAACGGGGGATAGAGCAGGTTATGGAAAAAATAATGAGAAGCTTCTTTCTGTCGCTGGCCAAAAGCAGGCGAGTCGGAAATTTGGCGCGCAAATACGGCTTGAGGCTGGGGGCGCGCCGCTTCGTCGCGGGAGTGGAAATCAGCAGCTCGATCGAGGCGGTAAAGCGGTTGAACAAGCAGGGGAAAATGGCGACGCTTGACCATCTTGGCGAGTTTATCAGCGCGAGAGAAGAAGCGGAGCATTCCGCAGCGATGTGTCTACAAACGCTCGAAGCAATTAAAGCTGCGGGAGCTGATGCGAATCTCTCCTTGAAGCTCACCAGCTTGGGGCTGGATCTCGATCCTGCGCTTTGCGAACGGCAGATGAAAGAAATTTTGGCGCTTGCTGGGCAAAACCATAACTTTGTACGCATCGATATGGAAGATTACGCGCATTGCCAGCCAGCGCTGGATCTGTTCTACAAGCTGCGGGGCTCCTATGAAAATGTAGGCATCGTCATACAGGCTTATTTGCGACGATCCGGGCAGGACGTGAAGCAGCTAGGCTCGATGAACAGTAATTTGCGGCTCGTGAAGGGCGCCTACAAGGAGCCGGAGAAGGTTGCTTTCCCGCTTAAGTCAGACGTTGACCAGTCCTTCGTGCAGTTGATTAACCAGCATCTCCTAAGCGGCAGCTATACGGCAATAGCCACGCATGACCGTGCCATTATTGAGGAGACAAAGCGCTTTGTTCAAGAGAAAAACATTCCATCCGGGCAGTTTGAATTTCAAATGCTGTATGGCATTTGCGAGGAACTTCAGGATGAGCTTGTGCGCGAAGGATACAGGGTAAGGATCTACGTTCCTTACGGTGAGGATTGGTTTGGCTATTTCATGAGAAGGCTTGCTGAACGTCCGGACAATGTCTGGTTTGTTTTAAAAAATATGTGGAAGTAAAGGAGAAATGACAATGAAAGACCTGATGATCAAGCCGTTTGCCAATGAGGCGATGACTAATTTTAACGATGAAGGCAACCGTGCTGCTTTTTTGGAAGCCATAGCTGCGGTGCGCTTGGAGCTGGGGAAAGAATATCCTTTGCATATCGGCGGCCATGCGGTCCATACCTCGGACCATATCGTTTCGTTAAACCCTGCGAAGTCCGATGAAATCGTGGGCAAGGTATCGAAAGCAAGCAAAGAGCTCGCAGAGCAGGCGATGAACTCAGCTCTTGCGGCTTTTGAGAGTTGGAAAAGCGTGCCCGTTCGGGAACGGGCAGCCGTGCTTATGAACGCCGCGGAGCTCATGCGGGAACGGAAGCATTATTTTTCGGCGTGGCTGGTTATCGAATCAGGTAAAAATTGGGCAGAGGCCGATGCGGATACGGCGGAAGCGATTGATTTTATGGATTATTACGCGCGCGAAATGGTGAAATTGGCTGAAACGAATGAGCACAAGCCGCTGGTCAAGCTCGCGGGCGAAGACAATCGTTTGATGTACATTCCGCTTGGCGTAGGCATCGTAATCCCGCCTTGGAATTTTCCGCTAGCCATTTGTGCGGGCATGGCAACCGCCTCTATCGTTGCGGGCAATACCATTATCTTGAAACCGGCTTCTACGACGCCTATCATTGCCTATAAATTTTATGAGCTAATGGTAGAGTCAGGCATGCCTGCTGATGTCATGCAATATTTGCCGGGAAGCGGAGCTGAGATCGGCGATTATTTGACGAGCCACCCGAAAACGAGATTTGTCAGCTTTACGGGCTCTAAGGAGATTGGTCTGCGAATCAATAAACTGGCGGCCGAGCAGGCGCCAGGGCAGATTTGGATGAAGCGCGTAGTCGCGGAAATGGGAGGAAAGGACGGGATCGTCGTAGATGAAACGGCTGACATTGAGGCGGCTGCCGATGCCATCGTTGCTTCAGCATTCGGATTTCAAGGCCAAAAGTGTTCCGCAGGCTCCAGAGCCGTCGTTGTGGCAGCTGTCTATGATGAGCTCGTTGAGAAGGTTAAGCAAAAAACAAGCAAGCTTGTCATAGGCTCGCCGGAAGAGAATGCGGCTATTGGGCCAGTCATAGACATCCACTCCTATGAAAAAATTAGAAGAGCCATTGAAAAAGGAAAGAGCGAAGGGCGACTTCTCGTTGGCGGCGGCAAAGGATTGGACGGCGGGTATTTCATAGAACCGACTGTATTTGCTGATGTCGAGCCTAGCGCTTCATTAATGCAGGAAGAAATATTCGGTCCCGTGCTAGCAATTGCCAAAGCGAACGATTGGCAGGAAGCGATCCGAATCTACAACGATACCGAATTCGGGTTGACCGGCTCGTATTTCTCGACAGACGAGGAACGCATTACGGCGGCGCTGCAAGACATGCATTGCGGGAATCTGTATATTAACCGGAAATGTACTGGCGCACTGGTTGGCGTTCATCCATTCGGAGGCTTTAACATGTCCGGTACAGACTCCAAGGCAGGTGGGCATGACTACATGCTTCTATTTACGCAAGCTAAACTAACATCCAGAAGAGTGTAGTTCTATTTTTTACAGGAGTTAACTCTTATAAATGTTATATAAACTAACGTAAAATCGGTGAAATTAAGAGAAACATTAAAATATTATTAAAAAATTATTGTTCATATGAAATATCGATGTTATACTATCTCACGTAGATAGGTATATTGTGTTAAGTATATTGTATACAAATTTTGACGCTTTACCACATACACGACATCGTAGATAAGTCAAAATTGATCAATGCTACTGCGGAATGGGAGTGATGAGTATAGAGATGTCTAGTTGCCGTTTGACTTCTCTCTGCTAGTTAACTTGATTTGCTAGACAAGAAGATACGGCTTCACCGACCTCTGCACGAGGAGGTGATCCGTTTCTCGCAAAAATATAGAGAAAGTATAGCGAATGATATGCTTTCCTATATTTTAAAAAAGGAGGAAGACCATGTCTAAGAAGATCATCTCTCAAAAGTTTCTCGCACTCATGCTTTCCTTAATGCTAGTCTTCTCGATCGTCGCTCCTGGTGCCGCATTCGCGCTTGAGGATAGCTCAGGCGGCGTTACACCAGTAGTGGATACGGAAGACACCATACCGGATACGACAGAGCCGGAAGTTGCGTCGGATGATAGCGAGCCGCTATTCGTATCCGCACTTGCAGAGCCGGAGGTTCCGGTAGGCAAAAGCGCTTATGAGTATCTTGATTATTTGGCTAATACGATCGGTTCTCGCGTTGCGGGTTCGGCGAAAGAGGTTGAAGCCGGAAATTACGTCAAAGGCGAATTTGAAAAATTGGGCTTTGGCGTAACGGTACAGCCATTCAGCTATGTTCGTTCAGGCGCGACTGTGAACTCCAATAACATTGTCGCTACTAAAGTAGGCGTTTCTCCGAAGGTTCTTATCGTAGGCGCCCACTATGACTCGGTTAGCGCAGGCAAGGGTGCTGACGATAACGCTTCTGGCGTTGCCGTTATGCTCGAATCGGCAAAGGCTGTATCCCAGCTGGAAACACCTTATACGATTAAATTTATCGCATTTGGCGCAGAGGAAACAGGCACTAGAGGCTCCCAGTATTATGTTTCGCAAATGACTGCGGAAGATAAGAAAAACACGATTGCCATGATAAACCTCGACAGTGTGGCTGTCGGTGACTTTATGTACATTTACGGCAGCCGCGGTTCCAAAGGTTTTGTTCGTGATTTAGGCCTTAGCATCGCTGATCGCCTTAATCTCGACCTGATCACCAACCCGGGTGATAATCCCCAATATCCTGCAGGCACAACGGGCGATTGGAGCGATCATGCTGCATTCTCCAAAGCAGGCATCCCATACGCTTACTTGGAAGCAACCAACTGGACCTTGGGAGACAAGGATGGTTATACGCAAACCGTAGCAGAGGGGGCAGTTTGGCATACGGCCAAAGATACGATTGCCCATATTCAATCGGTTTACCCAGGCAGAATTGAACAGCATCTAAGCACGTTCACTCAAGTGTTGACTGGAATCATGCTTGAAGTCGAGGAGCTTGCTCCCGAGAAGCTTACGCTAAGCACGGATAAGGCATCCATTACCGAAAAAAGAACGATTGACGTGGAGTTCGAGTTGCCGGCTGGCGTAACCTTGGCCAACTTGCAATGGACTTACGGCGATAAGCCTTTGACGGAATGGAAAAAATGGGGAACGAATGCTTATACAGGCGATCCGTTCATTTACTTGGCAGAACCGCCAGTAGTGGTAGGAACTACAGTAAAAGCGAAAGTTACATTTGACCTGATTTACAACACAGTCAATTTGTCAGGCTCGCACCGCTCCAGATATCCCGCTATGCTTGGTACGCGTGATTTTGCTGCACTGGACCAAAACGGACGCATCATTGCGACTGCTCCAATCAAGCTGAACGCTTATGACAGCTATCATACTTACGATGAAATTAAACCGGAAATCGACAAAATTACAGAAGAAATCAAAGAAGAAACAGGCCGTTACGTGGAGACGCAAGTGCTTGGCCAATCGGTCCAAGGCCGTAATATTTACTTTACAATTTTGGCTAAGGATAAAGCATCTGTCGATCAATACTTAAATGAAACGATGCCTGCGATGCTGAACGATCCGAAGGGTCTTCAAGACAAGATTAAGAAGGGAACATTAACGGATTACAAAGTGCCCGTATGGCTGAACAACATTCACCCGGATGAAGCGCCTGGCGTCGATGTCATCCTGAACTTCTTCAGAGAAATGGGCACACAGGATGTTATATCTTACAACACGAATGAAGATAGCGCTAATCCAACGCCTGTATCGCTGAACGTGAATGATGCGCTGGAGAATGCGATTTTCCTAATGAACTTCACGGAAAACCCGGATGGCCGTTATTTGAATACACGGGCGAATGCCAATGCATTCGATTTGAACCGTGATAATTCCTACCAAACGCAGCCGGAAACCCAAATTGTAACGAAGGAAATCGCAAAATGGTCGCCGCTGTCTTTCCTAGATATGCATGGATTCGTCAGCAGCTTCCTTATCGAGCCATGTACGCCTCCGCATGATCCCAACTTTGAATACGATCTTCTGATCGACAGCATGTTGGAGCAAGCGAACGTAATGGGCAGTGCCGGTATTGCAAATACCGAATATAAAAGCTATGAAATTCCTTACGAGTCTCATCAAAACAACAGCGGTCCTAACAAATCAGGCTGGGATGACGCATCCCCTGCATATACCGCAGTTTACGCTATGCATCATGGTGCGCTAGGACATACGCTGGAAATTCCGGAACTTAATGAAGAATCGGTAAAAGCTTTATTCTTTGCAAGCGTAGCTGCTACCAAATATGTTACAGACAACAAAGAGAAGCTTTTCTTGAATCAGCTTGAGGTTTACAAGCGTGGAGTAGACAATGTGGACAGCCGTACGGTTGATCAATATTTGACTAACGCTGCTGATCAAGTGATTGGCAGACCGCGCGGCGAAGAAACGAATTTCTTCCCTGATTATTATGTGCTTCCCGTAGCAAGTGAATTGCAAAAGAATCGCCTTGCAACTTACGAGATGGTTAAATACTTGCTAAGCAATGGCGTGAAGGTGGAGCAGACAACGACGGCTGTAACCATTGGCTCAAATGTCTATCCAGTAGGGACCTATGTGGTCAATATGAAGCAGGCTAAGAGAGGTTATGCTAATCTGGTCTTGTATGATGGCTTTGACGTATCAGATTTCTCTGAGATGTATGCTGAAATTGTACAAAGCTTTGCCGATATGAGAGGCTTTGACAAGTATGTCATTCGTCAAGCAGGGGCATTTAAGGGCAAAACGGCCAATGTTACAGGAGTCGTTATTCCAACGACGACGATCCCGGGCGATGCCAATCATTATGTAATTAAAAATACGAGCAATGCTGCAATCAAAGCGGTGAATGAGCTGCTCGCTGCGAAAAAATCGGTAACGATGCTTAGCCAAGGAGCAACTGGCTATGAGCTGGGAGATTTCCTAGTTTCCAAAACAAATCTAGCGCTTGTTGCTCAAAAATATTTACTGGACGTTGTTCCTTTCGATCCAGCGGCAAACAAAGAAGGCAAGCTTCTAAAGGCTGCTAGCGTTACAGCTACCGGAGTTCCTGCTTTTGTTCTGAAAGACCTTGGCTTCACCGTTACGACGGATTTGGAAGCTAGTGATGTGCTCATTAACACAAGCGGTGCTGCAAGCACTAATCTAATTGGTTCAGGCAAGCCGTACGTAGGGTTTGGCAGAGCGGCTATGAACACAATGAAGGGAACTGCGCTTCTGCCGGGCTTTAACTTTACAACGACAGGAAGTTCCCATGAAGGGTTGTTCAAGGCAGTAATGGAGCAGGACAGTCCAATTACAGCAGCATATGAGGACAACGAATATTTGTATACAGCAACGGGCTCATTTATGAGTGCTATTCCAGAAAAAGCGAAAGTACTCGCAACAGCAAGCACAGACGCTGATTTCTTCAAAGCAGGCTGGTGGCCTAACCATGCACAAGCCCAAGGGAAAACGATTGGCTTCACGTACAATGAAGGAACGATTAACGTTACGTTGTTCGCGAATGATTTGCTTAACCGGGCACATCCGCAAAAGCAGTTTAGAATTGTGGCAAATGCCATATTCTCTGCTGCACCAGCGTCTCTGCCGGAAGACGTTGATGATGGTCCAGTGGTGACGCCAACGCCGACACCAACAACGGATCCAACGCCAACACCGACACCGACGACGGATCCAACACCGACACCAACAACGGATCCAACGCCAACACCAACGACGGATCCAACGCCGTCACCAACGACAGATCCAACGCCAACACCAACAACCGACCCAACACCGACTCCTCCTGGCGGGGGCACGGGCCCGGTAACGAATCCGTCGCCAACACCGACAACGACACCAACGCCAACGGTGAAGCCGACACCGACTCCGGTTGTTGTTCCTGAATTTAAGGACCTGGGCACAGTGGAATCATGGGCGGGTGCCGCGATTGAGGAATTGGCTAGCAAAGGCATTATTGCAGGCGTAAGCAACACTTCTTTTGCGCCATTAAAACAAGTGACACGCGCTGAATTTTTGACCATGCTCGTTCGCGCTTACCAATTGGCAGACGAGAATGCAACGGTTTCCTTCAGTGACGTGAAAACATCAGACTGGTACTACGCTTCAGTAGCTGCTGCCGTAAAAGCAGGCTTGGCTCAAGGCGTAGGGGATGGGAAGTTTGATCCGAACCGAGCAATTACTCGTGAGGAAATGGCCATTATGGCTGCTAATGCATTAAAGCTTATTAACAAAGATGCTGTTGTGAGTGACGTTGACGGAGCCTTGGAGAAATTTGCGGATCAAGATAAAATGGCCGCATATGCCAAGGAAGCCATTGCATTACTGACGCAGCAAGGCGTAATTAACGGCATGACCAACGGCACGTATGCGCCTAAGGGCATTGCCAACCGCGCGCAAGCTGCTGTAATCATTAGCAATCTATTGAAGCAGCAATAATTCATAGCAAGATTAAATAAAGGAACTGCCTTAGGCAGTTCCTTTATTTAAAGCTTTTTCTCCAAGTACATACTGCCCCTTAAGGGAACCGAAGGAGAATGGCAATGTTAAAATCAACTGTTTGGGGCAAGCGGAGGCTGACCATTGCCAATAAGATTTATGGCGGATTTTTAATTGCGATTGTCTGCATTTTGCTTTTATTAGGCTTTATCTTTCATAGTCTCAAAAGCTTGAATGCCTCCTATAATGAAATCATTGACTATAATATGGCTGTTCTTGTGCATATGGAGTCGATCCAGATTAATGCGGTTCAGCTTAATAACAGCTTCAGCAATTACCTGTTGAACAAAAATAAAGAATCGCTCAAAGAAATTGATGCGGCAAGCGGTGAAATTGTCACTCGTGCGCAAGCTGCGCTGGGCATGCTGAGTAGCGCCGAGGATAGCGAAAAGCTGAATGCGCTTCTGGGCTGGAATGCCCAGTATCTTGAAAAGGTTGCCGAGCTAAATGGAATGGAAGCAGGCCAAGCCAATTCGTACGCCAACACGCGGATTTTTCCTTTGGCCAAGCTGATACGGACGAATGCCAACATGCTCGCCCAAAAGCAGGAGGAGGCGATGGCGGCAGAGGTGCTCGCTAGCGATCGGCAGGTGAAACGCACGAATGTATTTATGCTAATTGGCAGCATTCTCTTGGTTGCTGCGACTATGCTGCTTGGAACGCTGCTCTCCAGAAATATATCCGTCCCGATCAGGCGGTTGTCGCTTTTGGCAGAAACGGTTGCGGGTGGCGATTTGCGAAGCTCGGCGCTTCATATTCCGAACAAGGATGAAATCGGCTCATTAGCAGATTCGTTCATAAGCATGAGAAGCGGACTGCAGACGATGATTCAGAAAGTGAGCGAAGCTGCCGGCCAGCTATCCATAAGCTCCGAGGAGTTAAGGGAAGGCGCCAAGCAAACCTCGGCGGTCACCACCTATATCGTAGAATCGATTCAGCAGGTTGCCGCTTCGGCGGAAAACCAGCAGCAAGGCACGCAAGCCATTTCGGCATCAATGGACGAAATCGTCAAAGCCATCGGAAGCATTACGTCCACCGTAAGCGTCATTTCGGAAACGTCAGGCCAAGCGATAAACGTCGTGGATGATGGACATGCCTATATGGAACACGCTAGTCGAGACATGGGCAGCATTGATCAGGTAGTGGATGAAACCTTCCGATTTATGGACGATTTGAGAGAGAGTGTACTGCAAATCGAGAAAATTGTGGGGCTGATTGCTTCGATTTCGAACCAGACTAATTTGCTTGCATTAAACGCGTCAATTGAAGCGGCTAGGGCAGGCGAGCATGGACGAGGGTTTGCGGTTGTCGCTGAAGAGGTAAGAAGCCTAGCCGTTCAGTCGGAGGATGCATCGAAAAAAGTAGCCAAAGCGCTTGGTGCGGTCCGTACCAATACGCTTCAGGCCGTCTCTATGATGAATTCCGGCAAGCAGGAGGTAGGGAAAGGAAAACGTTCTGTGCAGGAGACGAGCAGGCAGTTCCAATTTATACGCAGCTCGGTAGAGGAAGTCGCCCATCAGATTCAGGGGATCACGGCATCCTCCCAGCAAATTGCAAATGGATCGCAGGCGATTGCAATCTCCACGCAAGCAAGTGCCAAGCAGGCGCATGAAGCTTCCGCCTTAACGCAAAGCGTGTCAGCGGCAACGGAGGAACAGCTGGCCTATATGGAAGAGATGACGGCGTCAGCCATCGCGCTGCATGCCGTAGCGAATGATTTGCAAAGCCATATCGGCAGATTCAAGATGGAGTAGCTATTCCCTATTTCGTAAATAAAGAACCTTCTGCTCTGCTTTTATGCGGAGTGGAAGGTTCTTTGCCATTCCATGGACATAGCTGTACGAAACGCGAGCGCTATTGCCTTGAACGGATCCTTTTGGTTAAATGAATATGCATTGTACGCCATCTAAAGGCAAGCAGTGTGATTGGAAAATCAATATTATTGAATAGAAGTGGAGTCTCCGACGTGAAGTTAAACCGAGATACATTAGAAAATAAACAAATTAGCATCTATGCTGTGACTCTTGTCATAGGCGGAGTGATCGGAATGGCATTTCCGCAAGGCGCTACAATTCTTAGCGGCATGATTACGCCTCTGCTTGCCCTATTGCTTTATAGCATGTTTGCGCAGCTGCCTTTTTTGAAGCTTCGGGAGTCGCTGGCTAACCGTCGTTTCGTGGCGGCTGTTCTGGTTGCAAATTTTATCGCTGTTCCCGTCGTAGTATGGGCATTAAGCTTTCTTCTTCCGCCATCGACACCGATTCTAATCGGGGTATATTTGGTGCTCCTAACGCCATGCATTGATTATGTGATTGTGTTTACGCAGCTTGGACGCGGCAACGCAAAGCTGATGCTGGCGGTTACGCCTTTGCTGCTCGCTGTTCAAATGCTCTTGTTGCCCATTTATTTGCGCTTATTTATTGGGGAAGCAGCTGGAGCTATTTTTCGAACGGGGCCTTTTCTTGAATCCTTCCTATTGCTCATTATTTTGCCTGTGCTTGCTGCGGTCGGGACCCAGCTGTGGGCGGCAAAAAGCCGTTCGGGCATGGTCGTGCTTTCGGCTACCTCATGGCTGCCGGTACCGTTTA
The DNA here is from genome assembly GCF_006345825.1 of Paenibacillus paridis. Classification (GTDB taxonomy): domain Bacteria; phylum Bacillota; class Bacilli; order Paenibacillales; family Paenibacillaceae; genus Pristimantibacillus; species Pristimantibacillus paridis. The sequence continues at coordinate 63,874 of NZ_VCIX01000082.1, read as the reverse complement.
TGGCCTTGGCGCTGCTATTCATCATGGGTTCGCAAATCGCCAACGTTTATGACGATTTAGAGATCCTTGTACGCGTGCTTCCGGTTTATTTGCTCTTTTTCTTCATCATGCCGCTATTAGCTCGGGCCATAGCTCACGTATTTAAATTGGATGTTGGCGCGGGGCGTGCGCTAGTATTCAGCTCCAGCACACGCAACTCACTAGTTGTGCTTCCGCTATCCATGTCATTGCCCGGAGATTGGTCGGTTATTGCCTCGGCGGTCATCGTTACCCAAACGATTGTCGAGCTTGGAGCAGAACTAATCTACATTCGTCTGATTCCCGGTTTATTATATTCCGATGCTAATGAGCAAGACATTAGCTGACTATTTTTATGGACACTGCGGCATTCGCCCAAACCCGTCAGGGCTCCTTGGCATAGGCTGTTATCATCCCAAGAAACTAAGGAGCTTAGATCCGAATGTCCAAAACAACAACCAAAACGGATAATACTGAACTAACGGCTGATGATATTGCTTTGTGGTCTGCGGTTATCCTCGTGATTGGGGATTTAGTCGGATTATTTGCCGTGCTGAAAGCAAGGACCGAGAAGGAGTAATTTCCTGGCCAGCGGTCATTGACCATATAAGCTAGTCACTTTGAACATAAAGGAGCAGAGAAATGTCGGCTGATAAGCAAATCACGTCGGATGATCTATTTAAGCTCTCCGCCTCGCTTTCGCTCGTGGGCTATAGTCTGGCGCTGCTTGCGCTTGAAAGAGCGGATGAGGATGGCGAGGGCGAGGGAGCTACGGAGAGCCAGGAGCGCAAAGGAAAGAAGAAGATGAAGGTTGCAGTAAACCGAATGATCAGCAGGTTTAATGGTTAATGTTGAGTTATAGCAGGAATGGTCATGGCAAGCCGCCTCATGTGAGTCTGAAGTTTAGCATTCCTAGAGTAAAAAGGAAATGATATATTATACAGCTTGCCCCAATTGCAATAACAGCGGCAGCCTTGGACTGGGAAAAAGTCTGAGACTGCCGCTGTAGTATGAAAGAAGGATTTCTTACGGGATGCACGCTCGTCTAATAGTTTAAAGTCCAGCGGCTCCAAATGGACCAGATAGGGCTGGGTTTTGGAGGAATAGATCTATTTTTTAGACCTAAATTGGCGTAAATAGCCGAAACAGCTGAAATAGGTCTAAAAAATAGATCTAATCTAGCTTAGCGGCTCCAAATGGACTGGATAGGGCTGGGTTTTGGAGAAATAGATCTAATTTTTAGATCTAAACTGACGTAAATAGCCGAAACCGCTGAAATAGGTCTAAAAAATAGATCTAATCTATTTCAGCGGCTCCAAATGGAACGGCTATGACCTGGATTTGGAGAAAGAGAAAAATAGATAGTTTATTTTCATTCACATACTAGTAAATACCCCCATACGACCAAAAACCTGAGGCTGCTCAGATCATAGCATGTAGGGGGTATTTAGCGATTTTTTACAGAAGCAGCCCTAACCATTCCTCCTGTGTGACAGGCCCGAAGTAAAAATTCAAATCTATGCCTTCGTGAAGCTGCTTCAGAGCGGACGACTCATAACGGGTGCCGATAAGCTGAAGAGCAACTTCATTGCTGTCTCCGCGCCCGAAGAAATCTCCGAAAATCGCGGCGTCTACGATGATCCCGTCCTGCACCTGCAAACGGACGTCGAACGTCCCGGCCCCTTCAATGCGCTGCTTTTGCTGGACGTTAAAGGCAGGCGAGCGACCATAGTTCCATTCCCAGCTGCGGTAGCGTTCGTTTGCGAGCTTATGAACCTTGTCCCAATCCTGCTCGGATAGCTCATAGAACGGTATTTCCTCTGCCTCTTCGAAGATCGAATGGAGGAGACGCTGCCGGAACTGTTCTACCGTCATCGGTTCCTTTAGAAACTCCATAATGTTGGCAACGCGGCTGCGAATGGATTTCGTTGATTTGGATACATATTTCTCGGCATTGGGCTTTAGTGCGGATACGACATTTTCGATTTCAGAATCAAATAACAGCGTGCCGTGGCTGAACATTTTACCCTTCGTCGAAAATTGGGCGTTTCCGGATATTTTCCGCTCACCGACTTGAAGGTCGTTGCGTCCTGTCATTTCAGCGTCTACGCCTAATCCTTGCAGCGCGCGCACAACGGGCTCCGTAAACTTTTTGAAGTTATGAAAGGATTTTCCGTCATCCTTCATAATAAAGCTGAAATTCAAATTGCCGAGATCATGGTAGACGGCCCCGCCGCCTGATAGTCTGCGCACGACATGCAGGTGGTTACTCTCCACATATTCCGCATTAATTTCTTCTACCGTATTCTGGTTTTTGCCTATAATGATGGAAGGCTCATTAATATAGAAGAGCAAATAATCATCATCGTCAGGCAAGGAACGCAATATATATTCCTCTAACGCCAAATTGAGCGTGGGGTCGGTAATGCCTTTATTGCTTACAAATCGCATTTGTTATTCCTCCTGTGCTGTGATTCAATAGGGTCATTATACTCGCATGGAGCGCTTGTTTTCAAACTAACGCTCCCCGCGTAGTCGACGAATCGCTATCGAAGGCTTATTTGGCTTTGATGACAGGCTATGCAGAAGCTAAAATAATTCGTATAATCTGATGAGACGAAGACAGAGGTGAAGTGGGTGGAAGCGAATTTTTGTATGGCATGCGGCTCGAAGCTTGAAAGCCGCGACGTTGATGGAACAATGAGAAGGGCCTGTACGAACTGCAGCTTTGTCCATTGGGGCAGTTACAGCATTGGTGTAGGAGCGCTGGTCATCCGGGACGGAAAAATATTGCTCGTTCGCAGGGCACAGGAGCCAGGTAAAGGCAAATGGACGAACCCCGGCGGCTATATTGAGCAGCTGGAAGCGATACAGGATACCGTGGAGCGAGAGGTGCTGGAAGAGTGCGGCGTGCAGGCGATCGTCAAAAATGTCGTTGCCTTGCGCGATCAGCCAAGAAATATTCATAATCTTTATGTCGCGTTTGAGATGGAATATGTAAGCGGTGAGCCTGTTCCAGACAATGTGGAAGTAGACGCAGCCGGCTTCTTTACCTTAGAGGAGCTGGAGACGATGGATGTAGCAGGCTTCACGCAGTGGCTGGTCGATGTTGCGTTTCATGGCCGTTCTTCAGGCCTTAGCATCGACACGGACCCTGTTGTTCCGCTCAGCGGCTATGGATTATTTCGGGTGTAGGGCATAGAATGTTTGCGATAAAATGAGGGGACCTTCCGGATGGAAGGTCCCTTTCTGTTTAAAATATCCAGGAAACCCAGTAAGACAATACGACGAGCGTGAAAATGACCGTAATGGGAATAACGATAATGGTTACTTTTACATATTGTCCCCAGCTGATCTGGACGCCTCCCTTACGAACGATATGCATCCACATGAGGGTAGCCAGCGTGCCGATCGGCAGCAGCAACGAGCCAATATCGCTTCCAATCACACTTGCAAGATAGGCGATTTTTAAAGTCAACGGATCGAGGCCGGTATTCATTAAAGTAAGCGTGCCAACCATTAAGGCGGGATGATTATTGAATAAGTTGGAAAGGACGCTTAACAATCCGCCCATCAGAAGGCTGGCATGAAGCAGGCTGCCGGAAATAATGGGCTTTAGAAGCCCAATCAGCCATTCGGTTAATCCGATGTTGTTAAGACCATAAATAATAACGTACATGCTAAAAGCGAAAATCAAAATATACCATGGCGTTTTTTTGAGCATGTCAGCTGGTGATATTTTCAAGTGGAACCATCGCCAGCCTAGAAGAAGGGCGGAGCCGATGACAGCTGTGGCAGCTACGGAAAAGTGGAAATACGAGGCGACAAATAAGCTGATACGAACACAGAATACGAAAATTAGAATGTTGAACATGAAGCGGTTGCGCCTCTCTTGCGGTATTTCTTGCTTTAAGGGGTGGCTGCCTGGCGTGAGGCTCCAACCGGCCATGGGCGGCAGCTTTTTTGGGAGCGTTCGATAAAAGATAGCAAACAGAAGGAGAGCTAGGAGGACAAGCCCGAGCGTGGCAGGGACGAACATCATAGCGGTGTGCATATAAAGATCCATATGAACAATTTTTAAGGCGATTAAATTTACGATGTTGCTAACGCCGATCGGCGCACTGGAAGCTGTAGCGATGAGTGCTCCTGATAACAAATAGGGTATCTTCTGATGGTTTTTAAGTCGCATATTTTTGAGCAGCAGCAATAAAATAGGTGTTGTAATTAATATGCTTCCATCATTATTGACGAAGAGAGTCATGAGAAAACAGAATAAATTCGTTAGCCAAAAAAGACGGATACCCGAGCCGCGCGCTGTTCGGGTAAGCAGCTCGGCTGCCCAATAGAAGAAGCCGAAGCTCTCAAGTACAATCGCCATTACAATCGTAGCGATAATGGTGACGGCAGCCCCGCCGATCGTTTCGGTGATTTTCCCTAAATCCGCGAATGAGACGCTTCCGCTAAGGAAGACAAGTGCAGCTCCGATTGACGCTGGTATCGCTTCATTTACATGCGGGCGCCAGAAGATGAAGCTAATCGTTAACAGGAAGGCGCAAATGGTGGTGATGATCATCAAGTCATTCATGTCCTAACCTCTTTTCAAGGATAACGCTTTTGTGTTGGTTTGCAGCACTCCTTCTTTATGATGAGCTATACAAGCCTGTTTCTAGCCTGAAAACTATGCTTTCCAATCCTCCTCTCTACTAGTGCTAATATAGCTTTGTACTGTAAGTATACGTACGTGATAGATCGTTCGTACTGGTCATTATCCCTATCTCTATTAAAATCTGCTAGTATCAATTGAAGATACTTGCCCCCTAGTGATAGATAGGAAGCGTGGCTATTGGTCTATAGCTGCACAGCGTTATAAGAAACTTCTATTTTGAGTAATGAAATTCGAGAGGTTATAATAGATGGATTACAAGCTGGATAGGGTCATTGGAATTCGGATCATTGTATACAATTGGCGTGTTTAATGTGTTCTTGATCATGAAAGAATCTAGGAAACAAAAAGGAGAAATGACCTATGAGTATAATGAGTCGTTTACGCGAAGAAACAGCCTCGAACCATGAGCAAATCGAGAATAATCCCTATGCTAAAGCAATCATGAACCAGACGCTATCTTTGGAGCAGTATATCGTCTATTTGGAAAAGTTTTATGGCTTCATTAAACCGGCTGAGCGAGTCATTGCCCAATTAACGGGGTGGGGCGAGATCGGAGCGTCGCTGCGGGAACGTGCTAAATCCCCTTTGCTGGAGAGCGATTTGCTTGCGCTCGGACGAACCCAAGAAGAGGTCGCGCAACTGCCGGAATGTACCGAGCTGCCTGAGCTTTATTCGACCGCCCAGGCCCTTGGCTATTTATATGTCATTGAAGGTTCGACAATGGGCGGACAGATGATTACGAAACAAGTACGCAAATTTCTGCCTGAGGCAGAGACAGAGGGCAAGGGCACGCAATATTTTAACGCATACGGGACAGAAACTAGAGCCAAATGGGCTGAATTCCGTGAACTCGTTGAGCAATCCGTTATTTCGGACGAGGCAGCCCTCCAAGCTGTAGAAGCTGCGAAAAGCACCTTCACAACGCTAGAGGCGTGGATCAATGCTTAATTGTGCTATGAAAGCTTATGAGAATGATGCCGAAGGGAGCGCGCGAGCTAAACTGCGGGCACAATCTGCGATTTCATGAGATCATAGTCAGTAAAAAGGTCAAGCTGGGGAGAAATCCCGATGCTTGACCTTTTTTAGAGTAAAGGAACGCAATGCCGACCGGCTTAGAATGAGCCTAATATGACAACAAAAGCAGCTGGTTTCCATGGTTTGATTAGTCGATACCATTAAATGTTGAATTAGATGGAATTAATCCCGCTAAATAAACGTTAGTCTCTAGGCAAAAGAAAAAGATGGAGTGTATCCCGTTAATTTAAGCATTTGGCTCCAAATTCAGCGGAATTTGCAGATTTAGTGGGAGAAATTCAAGTTAAGTGCCCCGAAAAAGCAAATTCGTTAAATATAGAAGGAGAAATTCCAACTAAAACAAATGCCGATCATTCATAACCAATACGATGCGTTGATCGGACGCAGGGGGAAATGGAAAAACAGAGGGTCCCGTAAATCCGATCTTTTCGCAGATACATGAATTGAAGTTTTCCGAGTAAGCTATTGGATCATGAGAATCTCTCGGATTTCTTGTTCGCTTAAGGACGAGAGCGCCTCTTGGCCGGGCTGGATGACTTCGTCGATCAGGTTCTTTTTCTTCTGCTGAAGCTCGTACATTTTATCCTCGACCGTGCCTTGGGTGACGAGGCGGATAATTTGCACGACATTTTTCTGGCCGATGCGGTGCGCGCGGTCAGCGGCCTGCTGCTCGACAGCCGGATTCCACCAGAGATCGTATAGGATCACCGTATCGGCGCCGGTAAGGTTCAGTCCGGTTCCGCCTGCCTTTAGCGATAGCAGGAAGACCTCGCGTTCGCCATCATTGAACCGGTTGCAGAGTGCGACGCGCTCGGAGGCGGGCGTCTGGCCGTCCAAATAAAAATAGGGGACCCCGCGGTATCCCAGTTCTCGGCCTATAAGGCCAAGCATCTCTGTAAACTGGGAGAAGATGAGCACCCGCTTGCCCGCGCTTTGGCATTCATCGATAATGTCCAGCAGCTGCTCGAACTTGGCGGAGCTTCCTTCGTAGCCTTCGACGAACAGTGCGGGGTGGCAGCAAAGCTGGCGCAGCCTCGTGATTCCGGCCAATATTCGGATACGGTTTTTTTGAAAGCCCTCTTCATTCAGATGCTTAACCGTTTCCTGCTGCAGCTTGGCTAGAAAACCGACGTACAGCTGCTTTTGCTCCGGCAGCAGCTCAGACGCTTGAATCGATTCGATTTTGTCCGGAAGCTCTTTCAATACGTCGCTCTTCAATCGGCGCAGCAGGAACGGGCGAACCCGTCTCGCAACCGTCTCCCGTGTGAGCTCGTTAAACGCTTGCCTGTTAGGGAAGAGCTCAGGGAATACCGCTCCAAAGATCGACCAAAGCTCCTCCAGCGTGTTCTCAATAGGTGTTCCGGTTAACGCAAAGCGGTATGCGGCGTCGATGGCTTTGACGGCTTGCGCGGTTTGCGTCGTATGATTTTTGAAATATTGCGCTTCATCCATAATGAGCGTATGGTAGCTTTGCTTTGCATATTGTTCGATATCCCTGCGCAGCAGAGGATAGGACGTGATAATGACATCCGCTTCGGATTTTCCCTTTAGCACCGCGGAGCGCTCTGCTTTTGATCCATCCGCGATGACGGCACGAATGCCGGGTGCGAACTTTTTGAGCTCATTCAACCAGTTGTAGACAAGCGATGCAGGGGATACGATCAATGCCGGCTGCTGGCGCTCCCGTATTTCGGGAAGCACAGATAGAAGGAAGGCAATTCCCTGAACTGTCTTTCCGAGTCCCATATCGTCTGCCAGAATGCCTCCGAAGCGGTAATGGGCCAATGTTTTCATCCACTGATAGCCATATTTCTGATAGTCGCGCAGCACGCCAGAGAGCTCTCCGGGCACCGGGAAATCCAAATTGTCCGGATTTCGCATGTTTTCCAGCAGCCGTCGAAACGACTTGCCTAGCTTTATCGTTTTTCCGTTATCCTGCGCGTCAATGAGATGCAGCCCCCGAACGGTTGGAACACGGAATTTTGATCCTACAATATCGCCTTGGCGCAAGCCAACCTCATTCAAGAAACGAATAATTTCCTGGAATTCCGCTCCATCCAGCGGCAGTAATGCCCCGTCAGGCAGCCGATGGAATTTGCGTTTCACCTCTAGCGACTTTAAAAGCTTGCGAATTTCCGACTCGGGTATGCCGTCCATATCGAATTTGAATTCAAGCCAATCGGTTCGCTCCTCAAGCTGAACGGATATTTTAGGCGGAGCATGCTTCGTTACAATTCGGACTTTCACGGCTGAGGTAGCATATACGGCAAGCAGCTTCTCCAGCTGCGGAACGACGTTATGCAGAAATTCGAACTCGGAGTCCTCGTCCTCCATAATATAGCCGCTCTCGGTCTTGGCAAAAGGCACCAGCTCCATTAGCTCCAAAATCCGGCGCTCTTGATCGCCATCGCGCAGCAGAATGCGGTCGGTACCGCGCTTCGTGTCTCCGGTTTCAAGCGGATTAATGACGATATCGCCATATTGAAATTCAAGGCCGGCAAGCAGCCGATCTCTAAGCCGGTCCAAATAAAGCTTGGCTTTCAGCTGAGTTTGGAGAACGCGGTCGGAAATAGTCTCGGCAATCGCAACGCTGCCGAGCTTCATCAAGCCGGGAATGACCTTCTCCATAAAAGGCTCCATTTGCTCCGGTGCGATCTGCACCTTTGGCTTGCGCGAAGTATCAAGCAGCTGCTTCAGCTCAACGAGTTGCTTGCAAGCATCGGATTTCACTTTCAGCAGCTTGCCGCTGGATATAACCAGCCCGTACTCTTCCATAATCGTCAGCTCTTCCAAGCCTTCTACTTTAAGCTGATAGCTTTCGGACTCTGCCTGATCAAAAGCAAAGCTTAATGGCAGCGGCTCATCGCTTATCGTTATACCCGTAAACACCCGGTTGGCGTAGGCAAGCTGCACGGATGGCGCAGCGAGCAGCAGCGGCAGCAGAGCGTCCCAAGAAGACGGGGGAACGAGCAGCAGCCGCTCGCCGCTGGCCGGCGATTCGCCTAAGTAAAGATTGCGATTGGACATTTGGCGATACAACGATTCTTGGCGGTATGCCTCATAGAGCTGCGTCAGCACAGCATCGTCCTCAGGGCGAAAGCAATGCTGAGCGGGATCATACGTGAAGTGCTTGGAGAAAACAAAGGGCTCTCTGCGCTCGACCTTCTCCAAAAATTCCCGTATTCGCTGCACGATATATAAGCGCTTTGGCCCTACTTTAAGCTCAATGCCGAATAAGTGCTTTCGGTAGCCATAAGGATAGAGTTTGCAAGTGATTTCTGCTTCGAGCAAGATTCTCGTGTCAATGAGCGAGCTGCTCTTCCTGGACCGGGGCGGCCGATTGCCGAATAGACCAAGCAAGCTGCCCGCAATTCGGGTATCCGCTGCCTCAAGCCCCGCATGCCCAGCATAGCGTGGAATCAGATGCCCGTCACTCTCCAATGCATCTTCATCCTCTTCCTCATCCTCGTAAGGCTGATCCTCCGGATGAAGCAGTGAGGGGTATACACGTTTGGCGTTACCCTGCTGTGCTTGATAATCGCGAATTTGAAGCAGAGCGGCCGCGACATGCTTGCAATAAAGGTCATACGTGCTGAAAGCAAGGCAGGAGCAATCGGCATCGACATCACCGTTGCGCTTCATATCTATGATGACTTCGTATCTGCTATCTTCCTGTATCGTAATAGTGAAATTGGTTTGCCGGGAATTGACGGCTTCAATAGCCACTTTTCCTGCTCTATAATAAGCTTGCCCTCTCTCGAAGAAGGTATCGCCGCATAATGATTTAATGACGCGGGTGGTCAATTGAGCGCTCATAGCCTATAGTTCCTTTCGGGAGACGGAAACGTTTGTTCCGATTAATCGGTTTGTTCCTATCATATCAGAATTTGAGCGCGAGTTCCTATTTGAAAGTAGGCTATAATTTAAAATACGGAAAGCTTATTTATGGAAAAAAGGAGCTGATTCACATGCAATATCGCCATCTTGGCCATAGCGGGCTTCAAGTTTCTGCGCTCGGCTTAGGCACGAATGCCTTCGGGAAGCGCGCCGACTTCGAGGCATCCAAAAAAATCATTCATTATGCGCTGGATCATGGCATCAACTTTTTGGATACAGCCAATATTTATGCAGGCACCGAATCGGAGAAAATCATCGGGCAGGTGCTTGAAGGGAACCGGCACAGCGTTGTACTCGCGACCAAAGCGGGATTGCCAAGAGGGGCAGGCGTGAATGAACGTGGCTCTTCCCGTTATCATTTGCAGACGGAGCTTGAAGGCAGCCTGAAGCGGCTCAAAACCGATTACGTGGATCTCTACCAAATTCATACGTTTGATCCGGGGACGCCCTTGGAGGAAACGCTGAGAGCGCTGGAGGATATGGTACGGGCGGGCAAGGTGCGTTACATCGGTGCATCCAATTATTTTGCCTGGGAGCTCATGAAGGCGCTTGGCATAAGCGATCGGCTTGGCTTGAACCGCTTCGTAGCTACGCAGGTCAGCTATTCCCTTGCGGATCGTACGCCTGAGAACGAGCTTGTCCCGATGTGTCTCGATCAAGGCGTTGGCATTATCCCGTATTTTCCGCTTGCGGGCGGCATATTGTCAGGGAAGTATGGCAAAGGGGAGAAGGCACCGGAGGGCTCAAGAGCGCAGACGGATCCGAGCTTTCAGCGATTTCTAAACGAACGAACGATCGGGCTAGGTGATCGGGTTAGCGAGGTTGCAAGCCAGTTGGATTGTACGCCAAGCGTGTTGTCGCTTTCTTGGCTGATTCATCAGCCTGTGGTTTCGACGGTTATCGTCGGAGCATCTAAAGTGGAGCAGCTGGCGGAAAATCTGAAGAGCGCATCGCTTGAGCTATCCGCCGAAATGCTGAACGAGCTGGAGAGCGCCAGCGGCTCTTTCCGCCATGGCGAGCCGTTTGCATTCTATCGTTTACCTTAAATAAGCAAAAAAAGGAGGCGTTTCCGATACGGATGCTGCCTCCTTTTTGCTTTGGTTTTCATTTCGCTTCCTGCTAAACGAGCAACGCTCGGGGTGCAACAAATGGATTGCGACGACGGTTACGTTCTGGCCTCACAACGGTTGCCCGCCCATTTGGCGCTGAAAATCAACGATCCAATCGCCTTGAATGGATGCATAACCCGTGTCACCCTCTACGACCAGTCCGTATAATTTTTTGACGTCGACATATTCCCTGCGCTCGCCGTTATCAAATTCCAGCGTAATGTAGTAATAAGTGCGGGAGGAGCTTCCCGCATGACCAACGTCATTGTGGTTATCGTGGTTATGGAGATTCGTGTGATGGCGAACGTCCATGCGCTTTGACACGACGCGCGCGAATACCGTTTCTTTAGCCGCGCTAGCATTTTTGGCATGGGTGAAGATGCTATAAACAATACCGCCAATGACAATAACGAAAATAACGACCATAAATACAGGGACAAGCGAAATGATGCCAACTCCGCTGCCGGAAAATCCAATTCCATTCACAAGCCTTATCCTCCATAATCTTCTTTTAATGTAGTTAATTTTACTATTGAAACCCTTTGTTTGCTAGTGCGCTATGGTGATTCATGCTAAACTACTGATACTTAAGGAAGAAGAAGGGACGGGTTTTGCCATGACTATAGGATCACAAAAGGATGTTGAAGCGCTTCAGGAAATAGGCCGCATTGTCGCTTTTACGCTGAATGAAATGAAGCGGCAGGCGGTAGCAGGCATGACGACAAAGGAGCTGGATGAGCTTGGCGGCCGTATTTTGCACAGGCACGGAGCGCAATCTTCCCCTATGAAATCATTTCAATTTCCGGGACACACTTGTATCAGCGTAAATGACGAGGTCGCGCATGGCATACCGGGCAGCCGCGTATTGCAGCCGGGCGATCTTATTAATATTGATGTATGCGCGGAGAAAGACGGCTATGTTGCGGATACGGGGCATTCCTTCCAGCTAGCCCCTTATAGCGAGCCAGTGCTGCGGCTGTGCCACCACACTCATCAAACGATGATGAAGGTGATCGGTTCGCTGCGGCATGGCGTGAAAATAAACGAAATCGGGAAAATCATACAACAGGAAGCAAAGCGCGGCGGCTACAGCGTAATTAGTGATTTATGCAGCCACGGCGTGGGCAGAGCCGTGCATGAATGGCCGCAAATTCCGCCGGTTTACAATAAGCATGATCCGCGAACGCTCAAAGCGGGCCTTGTCGTTACGATAGAGCCTTTTCTGTCCACGGGGGCAGACTATGTCGTTGAACAAGCGGATGGATGGACGCTTCGTACGCCGGATAGAAGCTTTGCGGCACAGCATGAGCATACGATTATCATTACGAAGGATAAGCCGATTATTTTGACGGTGGCGTAGTTTGGCTGCTTTTGTATGAGTTTAAAGCATAGCCAGCAAGGATGGATTGACTAGTAATTATGATAATGGCAGAGGAGCCTTTACGATGTTCAAAATAGATCTTCCGATTGCAAGCAATCCCCTTCGTACGAGAGGGGATGTCCAGCAAGCGGTGCGCCAGCTCATTGAGCCGTTAAAGCCGTATTATAGCAGCGGTTCAGCACGGGTGAGCATAGGTAACACAAGTGCTTCCTATGAGGATGCCGTTGCGGGAATGGAAGGTTTCTCACGGGTGCTGTGGGGAATTATGCCTCTCATTTCAGGTGGATCGGAGAGCATCCTGTGGGAGCAAGTGATTCAGGGCATCATTAATGGCACAGATCCGGAGCATGTGGAATATTGGGGAGCCATTAACGACTATGACCAGCGGATCGTCGAGATGGCTGCATACGGACTGGCGCTGGTAATAGCGCCCGACCAGCTTTGGGGCGCCCTTAGCGCGAAGGAGCAGCATAACTTCGCTGCGTGGCTCCGGCAGGCGAGCGACCGGAAGGCGTACGACTGCAATTGGCTGTTTTTTGCGGTGCTTGTCAATCTCGGCTTGAAAGCGGTAGGCGAGCCTTACGATCAAGCGGTGGTGGAGCAAAATCTGGAACGCATCGACGCCTTCTATTTGTCGGATGGCTGGTATGCTGACGGAGTAAAAGCGCATAGCGACTATTACGTGCCGTTCGCCATTTATTACTATGGTCTTTTCTATGCGAAGGTGATGGAGCAGGAGGACCCTGTAAGGTCTGAACGATATAAAAGCAGAGCGTCTGCGTTCGCGAGCGATTTTATTTATTGGTTCGCCGAGGATGGCTCGGCGCTTCCTTACGGCAGAAGCTTGGCTTACCGTTTTGCACAGGCTGCTTTTTGGGGAGCGATGGCTTATGCCGAGGTGGAAGCTATTCCTTACGGCGTACAGAAAGGACTGCTGCTTCGCCAGTTGCGCTGGTGGTTTAAGCAGCCCATTTTCCAGCGTGACGGGACGCTGACAATCGGATACGCCTATCCGAATCTGATTATGGCCGAAAACTACAACTCACCGGGCTCTCCCTACTGGGCGCTCAAAGCCTTCTTGCCGCTAGCGCTTGACGAGAGCCATCCCTTCTGGCAAGTCGAGGAATTGCCGCTGCCCAAGCTGGAACCTATTTCCGTGCAGCCCGCCCCTCATTTGGTCATATGCAGGCAGCCGGAGAAAAGCCATTTGGTTGCGTTTAATACCGGTCATGCGACAACGAATGAGCATACGCATACTTCGGCCAAATATGAGAAGTTTGCCTATTCGAACGTATTCGGCTTTAGCGTGCCGCGCGCGGAATGGGGGCTAGGGCAAGGAGCCTTTGATTCAATGCTAGCGCTGTCTGAAGGGGATAATATTTACCGCGTGAAGCGTAAGAATGAGGAGTCCCGGATAGAGGGGAATATGCTCTATGCTCGTTGGAAGCCATGGGCGGATGTCGAGGTGAAAACCTGGCTAATTGCGGGGGCGCCTTGGCATATTCGAGTTCATTGCATCGACTCCGGCAGGGAGCTTGATACCGCAGATGGCGGCTTTGCGCTCGGGCTTGAAAGCCTGGAGGGTTTGCCGAGAGGGTATAAGACTGAGCAGGATGAGCATGGCGTTCTCGCTGTATGCGCCTGGGGCGTCAGCGGTGTCCGTGTGCTTTATGGACCGGGGCAGGCGGAGCTGATTTATCCCAATTCGAACACGAACCTTATGAATCCGCGGACGGTAATTCCAACCGTTAGGACGAGCTTGCAGCCGGGAGTCCACTTGCTGGTGACGGCGGTTTATGCCGAGCCTGGCAGCAATGAAACCTACGAACAGCAATGGGCGAATGGGCCGGTTGCGGCTGTAAAGGATGGCCAGCTAACGTTGAAGGATAGGGACGGCGGCAAGCTATTATTTTCGCATAATATAGACTTATAGATTATGTGTCTACAATGGGTATTAGTGGATGAAGGAAGCTGCGGATTATTTTTTCAGGGGTCTTCTATGTGTAGTGTTAATTCTATTATTAAGAAATAGATATAAGTTGAAATTGGAAAAACAACTGAAGCGTTGTGGGGAGATCGTTTTGGAGAAACTTTGTGCTCGCATTGCAGCTGTATTTATGTTTTTACCACTCTAATGAGATCATAGAATCTTGCTGCAAAAGCGCCATAATGAATGATCACTCACGTCACGACCAAACTTCAACCTCCACCTCATCCATTACAGAAAGATTATAAAGTTATAACAAAATAGATGCCTCGATTCAATGATTGGGGGACACCTTTTGAATCGTTCGTAACGGATTATGAAATTAGAAGGAAAACCTCCCGCTAATATAACGTTATTTACTTTGAAAATGAAATAGATGGAATTTGTCCCGTTAATCTAACCGTTTCCCGTCATTTCCAGCTGACTGTCATGAATTAACGGGAGAAATTCCAGTTAATAGCCAAGAAAAGCTGGAATTCACTAAATTAGAGGGAGAAAATCCAACTAAATTAAAATGGCAGTCAGTTACAAATCACTATGCACGACAAAATGTTAATTTCTAGCTCTACTTCTATTCATACTAAAAAGCTGCGGCAGCCTCCTAAAACAGGCTGCCGCAGCTTTTTTAATTTTATTTACCCGAAAATGCTCGACGGGCCGCTGGTAAAGGTTTGGCGGTATTTCAGGGGCGAGAGCCCGGTAATTTCTTTGAAAATTCTTCCAAAGTGAGTCAGGCTCTCGTAGCCTACCCGCTCGGAGATATCAGCGACCTTCATCCGGCTTTGGGTTAAGAGCACACGGGCTTCCTTTACGCGGACATTATTCACGTATTCCGTGAACGTAAACCCGGTATTATCCCGGAACAGCTTGCAGAAATAGGAGGGGCTGATATAAAACTCACTAGCGATATGGCTGATGGTGAGCGGCTGCTGGTAGTGATGATTAATATAGTTAACGATTTTGAACACCTTATGATGGACAGAGTGCGTTTCAGTTCTCTCGATGGAGTCGGATTCATTCTTACGGTACATAAAGATTAGGAGCTCAAACAGCAGCGTCTTCAAATAAAACTCGTAGCCGGGCGGCTGGTTGTTAAATTCATGGATCATTTTGTCAAATAACTGTTCCACGAAGGTTTGTTCCTGCCTGCCGAGGCGCATCATATGCTTACCGGTCAAAAAAGTGGACAGAACATCGAAGGTATCGTGGTTTGGAAAAAGTGCGTCGACAAAATCCTTTTTGAAAACAAGCGTAATCCTCTCGAAGGACTCGCCGCTGGAATTGACCAGCTTGTGGATTTCATTAATGTTGATGAACAGCAAAACGCCTCTTACGACAGAATAAACTTGGTCCTCTATAAAGTAGTTGATGGAGCCGGAAATGAGATAAAAAATTTCAAAACCATTGTGATAATGCTGGGCCGGCATGCTGGAATGGAATTTTGTCTCACGACTAATGTCAATTTGGGGTGATTCATAAAAGTTGATTTCCATCAGTTCCCCTCACTTATAGATAAGATTTTACATGAAATTAATAAGAATATATGTTGAAAAAAATCTAAAATGAGTAATATAAGTTGAGAAAATAATACTATCATACGATATACTTCAATTCAATAGGACATAAGCAAGAGGGGAGCAAGAAGAGGCGCAGCAAGGATGTTTTCATAATCTCATCTTCATTTCAAGAATTCAATCACACATCATGTTAATTCTATGTAAAGGTGGAGAGCATCATGGGAAAAGCGAAGGATACAAGCAGGTCAACGAAAAATAAAGCTCAAATCATCGTGGGCGCCGTAACGGCAATGACGGTTATCTTGTCTGCCTGTTCAAGTAATGCGGAAGTTAAGGACGGAAATAAGGCAGCCGGAGCTGAAAAAGCAGAGATCGTATGGGTGATGGCAACCGATCCGGAGAAAAAGCCGTGGCAGGATGCCATGGTCTCTACCTTTGAAGATAGCCATCCGAATATTAAAGTCCGCCTGGAGCTCATCCCTTACGATCAATTTGATCAAAAGCTGACCACGATGATTGCGAGCGGCAATGCGCCGGACGTGTGGAACCCCAATCAGGCAGACAGCGGCTTTGCAACCTATATGAAGATGGGCGCGTTGAAGGATCTCACTCCTTATATTTCCAAAGGGGCGCCGGAGTTGGATACGATGGATCCAAACCTGCTCGACATCTACAAAATAGACGGCAAAAATTACGGCGTGCCGCTCGTCAGCAACGCTACTTATCTTTACTACAATAAGGATTTATTCGATCAAATGAATCTTCCGTATCCAACGACGGATTGGGATGACCAATCCTGGACGAACGAGAAAATGCTGGAGCTGGCGCAAAAGCTGTCCCATGATGTCGGCAATGTGCGGAAGCAGGTTTTTGGATTCTCCAGCTCCCTTAGCCCGAACGCGATGGCGTGGGCGTTCGGCGGCGATATGTTTAAGCCGGAGGCCTATACGACAGGGACGATGGGTGAGCCTGATTTGCTAAATCCTAAAAATGTCGAAGCGCTGCAGTTCAATGTGGACCTTATTAACAAATACAAAGTCGCTCCTAACGCACAAACCGTAGCAGCGGCAGCTCAATTGGGCGATCCGTTCATGACGGGTACAGTCGCAATGTATATTAGCGGCGGCTGGGGTCTTGGATCGTACAAGCAGGCGGATTTCCGCTGGGGAGTAGCAGCCGTGCCTTACCATGAAGGCCGCAAAGTTACGCTTTACGTTGATCCTTGGTCCGTATCGGCAACTAGCAAGCATCCGGATGAAGCGTGGGAGTTCGTCAGGCATCTGGCTAATCCGCAGGAAGGCGGAGGAGCCTACCGTTACATGAACGAAGTAGGACGTACGCCGGCGGATTCAAGCTTGTTTGAGGACTGGTACGCTAAGATGGCGAAGGAGATTGGCATGGAAACGGCCGACTTCAAGCAAGTGCATGAGGGCTCGATCAAATACGGACGCGAAGCGGAAAATCATTTGATCGTCAAATTCAATACGATTCTCTCGACGATTAATCAGACCATGCCTACCGTATGGAATGGGGATAAAACTGTGGAGGAAGGCTTGAAGGCGCTGAATGAAAATCTCCATTCCCTGAAATTGAACTAATCGTATTTGCATATGACGGAAACAGTGCATGCCGGTTCTTTGGAGTTTGGCGGAGAATCGGCTGGCGCGAAGGAGGCAGACCGGTGAGAAAGTTAACGATGGAAATGAAACGAGAGGAACGCGCATTTTGGGTTTTCATTTTGCCCTGGCTGATAGGATTCATTGTATTTACAGGTGGCCCCATACTCGTCTCTTTATTGCTCAGCTTCACGGAATACAATGTCATCTCTTCGCCGAGCTATATCGGAATAGACAATTACAGCTCGTTATTCCAAGACAAGCTGTTTTATAAATCTTTGCTGGTCACGTTATATTACAGCGTGATGTCGGTGCCGTTCACGATCATTACCTCGCTTGTTATTGCTGTGCTGCTTAATACGAAAATACGGGGGCAATCGCTGCTTCGGACTGTGTACTATGCGCCAAGCATTATTTCCGGCGTGGCGGTATCCTTTCTATGGTCTTGGCTGCTTAATCCGCAGTTTGGCGTGGTCAATTCCCTGTTATATGACTGGTTCGGCATCGTTGGGCCAGGCTGGTTCACGAGCTCGGCGACGGTCGTGCCATCGATGGTGCTCATGCAGCTGACGGCATCGGGAAGCACGATGGTCATCTTTCTCGCGGCGCTGCAATCGCTTCCGGCGGACCTCTATGAATCAGCTTCGATCGATGGCGCAGGGCGGTTTACGAAATTCGTGAAAATCACCGCGCCTATGATATCGCCGGTCATTCTCTTTAATACGATCATTTCGATGATTGCTTCGCTGCAGGTATTTACGGAAGCCTATGTCATTACTAAGGGCGGTCCGGATTATAACTCGTATTTCTATGTGTATTATTTGTTCGATACGGCTTTCAAACAGTTCCGGATGGGCTACGCATCGGCGCAGGCCTGGATATTGTTCATCATTATTTTTGCGTTGACGGTCGTATCGCTATTAGCCTCCAAGAAGTTTATTCACTATGAATACGATCCCAAGAAATAGGAGAGAAGGCCAATGAAACGAAAAACGTATATCCATGGGCAACTGCGGCCTGCTGAGAAGCTGCTCGTTTATATTCTTTTGGGCGCAGGAGCTATTTTGTTCGCGTTTCCGTTATTCTGGATGCTCTCCACTTCCTTGAAGTCGCCTGGAGACATACACAAAGTGCCGATGGTATGGATACCTGCCAAAATACAATGGGCCAACTATAAGCAAATCTTTATCGATGCGCCGATGGGGAATTATTTGTGGAATTCCATTTGGTATACGGGGATAACGGTCGTTGGAACGGTCATTACGTCCTCCATGGCTGCATTCGCCTTTGCCCGCATGAAGGCGCGCGGCAGCATCTTGTTATTCGGCTTGGTGCTCAGCACGATGATGATTCCGTCGCAGGTTACGCTCATTCCTCAGTATTTGCTGTTTAATAAGCTGCACTGGACCGGAACCTATCTTCCGCTCGTGATTCCAGCTTTTACGGCAAGCGCCTTTACGATTTTTCTGATGCGGCAGTTCTATCTGGGTATCTCCAGAGAGCTGGATGAAGCGGTGAAAATCGACGGCGGAAGCCACTTTGTCATGTATTTCCGCATCCTCATTCCGCTGTCCGCACCAGCTTTTGCGACTGCGGCCATTCTGGAGATGATGTCGCGGTGGAACGATTTATTCGGTCCGCTGATTTATTTAAATGATGGGGCGAAATATCCGCTGTCGCTCGGCTTAGTGAATTTCACGGCCGCTTACGGAGCAACCCCATGGCATTTATTGATGGCGGCTTCGCTTGTTGCTGTGCTGCCGCTGCTTATTATCTTTTTCTTTGCCCAGAAATATTTCATTCAAGGCATCGTTATTTCAGGCTCCAAAGGCTAATGAACGCTTCGGAATGAACTTCCCCAGCCTTTAGCAATCCTACTTTTTCATCATACGGAGGGACACTCATGACATTTGATTTTCACACCCATCATGACCGCTGCGGGCACGCCGTTGGCACAGTTGAAGAATATATCCAAGCTGCAATCGATAAAGGACTGACGATCATTGGCATTTCCGACCATACGCCACTGTTCGCGGCAGAAGAGGACAGACCTTCCCTGCAGGGCTGTATGGCCAAAAGCGACTTTGTTCCTTATATTCAAGAGGTTCTCTCTCTTAAAGAGAAGTATCAAGGACAAATCGAGGTGATGCTCGGAATCGAAGCCGATTTTCTGCCGCAGCATCTGGAGCTTTACCGCAATATTCTTGCTTCTCAGCCGTTTGATTATGTTATCGGCTCCGTACATGAGTTTGGCGGAATTGGCTTGTACGATTCCGAGTTCTGGGATGGACTGACAGCGCAAAGAAAGCTGGAAGTGAAAAATTTATATTATGATTATGTGGCGCAATCGGCCAGCTCAGGGCTATATGATATTTTAGGACATGTAGATGCGCTTAATCGTTATTTCTCCGACTATCCGGATCTTCGGACAGAAATGGCGGATGCCATGCTTCAAACGATCGCTCGGCATGATGTTGCTATTGAAATCAATTCCTCTGACGATAACTGGGTGCCAGGTCCTTATGTGCTGGAGCGCGCCTTGCATTATGGGATTAAAGTGACCTTTGGCTCGGATGCCCATGAACCTGAGCGTGTAGGTGACCACTTTGAGGCGGTGCGCGACCAGCTCAAAATGATCGGCTTCAAGGAATGGGCAATTTTCCGCAAGCGCAATCGAATGATGATTTCGTTGTAGGCTGGCAGAGGCCATGGACAATCCTTGGTTTATCGACAACAGCATGATTTTGATCCGATTGCTGCTTGCCGTGCTGCTTGGCGGTCTCATTGGATTTGAACGGGAATTCAACCATCATCCCGCAGGCTTTCGTACGCATATTTTGGTCAGTCTGGGTTCGGCTCTTATTATGATGTTGTCCATTTACGGCTTTGCGGATTTTATTAAGGAAGAGAACGTTCGGGTAGACCCCGCGCGGCTGGCAACGGCCGTGATCACCGGCATCGGCTTCTTAGGCGCAGGCACTATCATGTTTACGGGAAAAGCGATTAAGGGATTAACGACAGCAGCCTCGCTTTGGGTCGTGGCTTCCATCGGGCTTGGCATCGGTGCTGGATTTTATTTTGCGACGATTGCGGCTACGGGGCTGGTTCTGATTAATTTGTTTGTGTTCAACATTATTGAGAAAAGGTTCCTGAGGAGCAAGAAGGTCCGCAAGCTCGTCATTCAGGCGGAGAATAGCCCTGACCTGCTTGAAAACATATCGGTCAGCCTGATTGCGAATGCGATGAAGACGCATAAGATGAGCCTGCTGGAGCGTAAATCCTCCGAAGGCGAGGCGGATTTCACCGAGGTTCAGCTGCATATCGTCGTTCCTCGCAAGCTGGAGCCGGGCAAGGCGATCGTAGAGTTTAAGAAGATCAGCGGCGTCTTCGCCGTCTCCATTGAATAAGTAACCAAAAAGAGCAGCCGCAGGAGGGAGTTTTCCCGATGCAGCTGCTCTTTTTGGTATTTTTGCCATCTAATCCGAGGAAGGCTATCTGAACCATATATCCCGGAACCGTACCCAGCCCAGCGATTCGAGAGCGATCCCGCGGACGGAGTGATGAAAGGCGGTCTTTAGATGCTTGCGGTAAAGAAACATTAGGCTGTGTCGGCGTTTCAGCTCGGCTTCGATGCTTTGGAAAATAACCATTCTTCCCTTCGCGTCAGGCTCGGCTAAAATCTGCTGCAGGCTCAGCTCCAGCATGCTGTAGGTTTCAGGGGCGGCATGCTGCTGCATGCTCTTATACAAATCGATGAGCCGCAGCTCCCGATGCTCGTCGAGCATGACCGCAAACAGCAGAAAATCGGCTGACATCCGTGCCTGTCCTTTAAACTGCTCCGCTTCAATAAGGCTAATCTCAATGGTGACGCCAAAATGCGCGCAAACTTGCTTAATTTTATTAGCATCGGCCGCGTATTGCGGTATCGTTGCCAAAGTGAGCGTTTCTCCGTTATAACCAGCTTCGGCAAGCTTTGCTTTCACCTCAGCGGGACTATAGATGAAAGGGGCAGCTTGCTCCTCTCCATGAAGCCAGAAGCTGTCTACTCCTTCAATGACGTCCCCTGATAACAGTTGGAGCAGCTGTACCCGATCAATGGCAAGATCGATGGCGGCGCGAATGGCCGGATTTGCGAGAAGCCCATCCTTCTGCTCGTTCACTGTTATGAACTTGCAGGTCATGCCGGATTGCCTAACCTGCTGCCAGCGTTCGGCAGCTGTGTCGGACAGCCTTGCGTTATGCATGACCTGGAAGGATTGCAGCTCGGCATGATTATCCTGCGCGCTATCGCCCGTCACCGTCCATACCTCTACCCGGTCAAGGAATGCCCTCCCCTGAAAATAGGCGGCGAACGCCTCCAAAATCCAGACGCCTTGCTCATTTCCGGCGAAGCGGAAAGGGCCCGTTCCAATCGGGCGATCGCCAAAATGATCACCCGCTGCGTCACACGCATCTTGGGGAACAATGGATGCCCGATTAGTCGTGAGGAAAGGAAGAAAGGCTTCGTTGCGCTCGGACAATTGAATGCGGATAGTCGTGTCATCCGGCGTATCCATAGCGACGATATTGGAATAAACCCAGCTGTACAAGCCTTGCGGCGCCAGCCGCTTAAGCCGTTCAAGCGAATATTTGACATCCGAGGAATCGAGCTCGCGCCCGTGATGAAACATAATTCCTTTGCGCAAATAAAACGTCCAGCGCGTCCGCGATTCATTCACCTCCCACGCATGGGCAAGGTGAGGTAGAATCTGCTCGCCCTTCGGGTCGATGCGCACCAGTCCGTCGAACAGCTGATTGACGAGATGGGATTCCCCCGTATAATGAATGGCTGCCGGATCAAGCGAGAAGATCGTTTGCGGAAGCGGGAAACGCAAAATATCGGTTCGCCGCTTGCCCTGCACCTCGGAGTGGAAGCCGAACTGGCCAGATAGCCATTCCTGGAATTGATCACGAAGCAGAGGAGAATCCTCTGCCTGCTGCAGCAGCTCCAGCGCCGAATGTAAATCCTGCTTCTGCATCATTTCCTGCGCTTCAAGCAAAGCGATTTGTTCCTTGCTGGCAAGGAAGGTAAGGGCAGAGCGGTTGCCTCTCCCACGCCGAGGCTCCCAAGAGAGCCATTCTTCTTGCTGCATTCGCTTGAGCAGCAATACCATATTCCGATGTGTGCAATCCAGCAAATTTGCCAGCTCCTGCGTAGTGGCTTCAAAGGGAGAATGCTCGGAAATAGCGGGAAAGGAACACCTTAATGCCAAGTAATGCCTTCGTATTTTCATGCAAAAGACTCCCGTCTTAAAATATGAAATTTACCAATTATAACTTACACTTTTTGTTCTTGTTTTCTAGGTTACAATAAAAGGAGGAAATTAACAAATCGAGTTTTTGAAAATGGAGTGATCGTGTATGGGAGATCTTGCACCATGGCAAAAACGATATGAAAAAATGGTTGTTCTTGCCCTTTTGTTCGGTCTGCTAAGCCAGTATTTGTTCGTTGGCGCACCTGCCGGTATTTCAGTTATGGTGTTTGTTGCTAGTTTTTATGGCTTGTTCTTCTATTCGGTTCAAGGCAGGCTCGGCGGATTTGAAAAATGGCAGGGGCAGGCGAGCTCCGGTTGGCTTCTCTTTATTCCTATTTTTTTGCTTGCCTTGACGTATACGCTTTACGCAAACATTCTGTTCCGGTTTTTGAACTTTTTTGCTTTATTCGCGCTGATTGTTGCGCAAACGGCAGTGATGACCAGCAGCAGTACAAAGCCCTGGTACAGGGGAGTCTTTTATATCGAGCTTTTATTTCTGGCACTATTGAAGCCATTCGCCTTCATTGGCGTGCCATTTACCCTGCTGACGGATCGTTTGCGAAATAAAGAGAAGGGGAGCGGAACCGGCAGAGGCAAGGTAGGCAAAATATTGCTTGGCCTGCTCATCTCAGCACCGATTCTGATCGTCGTCGTTTCTTTGCTCGCTTCGGCGGATGAAATTTTTATGTCATGGCTGTCGGGCATTCCGAATCTGTTTGGGGACTTCTCCTTTGGCAACGGCTTTTGGCGGATCGTGGTGGGCGCCTTTATCGGCTGCTATGCCTTTTGCTACATATGGGGGCTGCTCTTCAGGAATCCGAAGGAGCAGGCGAGCGTGTCCGCGCCAGTTCCGCAAGCTTCCGCATTATATGCGAGGGGCCGAATCGAATTTGATCCCCTTACAGCGGGCACATTTCTAATTGCGATTAATCTCGTTTATGTGTTGTTTGTCGTCATTCAGTTTTCCTACTTGTTTGGAGCGGCGAACGGGCTGCTGCCCGAAGGGGCGGCGTATGCGGAATATGCACGCAGAGGCTTTGCCGAATTGGTGATGGTCGCTTTAATCAATGTTGGGCTGCTGATGTGCGGCCTCCATTTAATTCGGCGCACAACCGCTGTCGCGGAGCTGGTTCGCAAGCTGTCGCTTACGGTACTCATCGGCTGTACCATTGTCATGCTTGTGTCAGCATACAGCAGGTTATCGTTGTATGAAGAAGCCTACGGCTTTACCCAAACGAGATTGCTGGTGCATGGCTTTATGCTGTACCTTGGCGTGCTGCTCGCAATCGCCATGCTGCGGATTTGGAAAGAGCGTTTCTCCATGGGCAAAGCCTATATTGGCGTGTCGGTGATCGCCTTTGTCCTGATGAATTATATGAATGTTGATGCAAGAATCGCGGAGAAAAATATCGGCCGCTTCGAGCGGACCGGCAATATTGATGTAGGTTATCTGGGCATGCTGTCCACGGATGCGGCGCCTCAGCTGTTGAAGCTGCGAGAGAAGCATCCTGAAATAAAAGGGTTACATGAAGTCGTGGAGCTCTTGCAGGAGCATGCCCGGAATCACGACAAATGGCAATCGTGGAATTTATCTAAGCAAAGGGCAAAGTAATGACATAAAAGCGAGGTAATCGGCTATGCCCAAAATATCAGCATTAGACCGGAGCAGCCGGCTGCTCCTCTCTGTAATCGGATTTCCGCTGACGCTTGCTCAGTGCCTTGTAACTGCGCATGAGCAGCGGAAGTATGAACCAGAGGGCTGGCAGGCGGATATAGGCTCACGCAAGCTTTATGTAAATGTTACGGGGCAGGGCACTCCCACGATTGTTTTGGAGGCAGGGATGGGCGGCTGCTCCCTTGACTGGTCGCTTGTCGTCCCTGCATTGTCGGAAATGGCAAACGTGATTGCGTATGACCGAGCAGGCTTTGGCTGGAGCGCAGCGTCGCCCAGCCTTCCAACGTGCGCCGCTTATGTGGAGGATCTTCGGGCCCTGCTGAGAACGCTTGGCGCGGCGCCGCCCTATTTGCTGGTCGGTCATTCTTATGGGGGCTTAATCATGAGATTGTTTGCTTCGCAGTACCCGGAGGAGACATGCGGCCTTGTTCTGGTCGACGCTGCCCATGAGGACCGTTACTTGCAGGAGCAGGGCAGTGTGCAGAGGCAAGAACAGCTTAAGGCTTCCCGGAAGCGGTACAGGCTCGGCTATTTGCTGGCACCGCTGGGCATTCCCAGAATGTTAAAGCAGCCTATCGGCTCGAAGCGGCTGCCTGCTCAGTGGGGTGCTCAGGTCCGTGCGCTTGGTTATCGCCCGGGGGCGTACCGAGCCGCTTATGCGGAGCTGCTTGCTCTAGCGGAAAGCGGGCGGCAGCTTAAGGATGCCCGTCCGCTTAGCCAAGACCTGCCTGTTGTTGTCCTGAGTGCAGGCCTGCAGAACGAAGAATGGCTTCAGGATCAGCAGAAGCTGCTGCATTTGACCCGCCGCACAAAACAGATTATCGTTGAATGCAGCTGGCACTCCATTCATATTCATGAGCCGGCTGCAGTTATTGACGCTATTAAAAATTTGCTATATGAACTAAAATGGCCAGTGCATAGCATGAAAGCAAGGAGTTTGATGTGATGAAAAGGAAGAAAAAGCGATTGCTCGTTTATGCCCCACTCTCGATTATCGCGCTCCTCATATTTCTTTATTTCGAGAACAACGCCATAGGCATTACCAAATACAAACTAAGCTCATCCAAGCTGCCGGAGGGCTTCGACTCCTACCGCATCGTTCAGCTAACGGATTTGCACAGCAAATCCTTCGGCAAGGAGCAGGAGACGATTACCCGCAAAGTCAAGCAGCTGAGGCCTGATCTGATTGTCATGACGGGGGACTTGGTGGACAGCAGAAAATACGAGACTGAAGCAAGCCTGACGCTTATGCGCAACATGACCGAGCTGGCTCCCGTTTATTACGTCACGGGCAATCACGAGTGGGGCCCTAAATTCCCTCCGCTTGCCAAGAGTTTAAGGGAACTAGGCGTGCACGTCATGCGCAACCAAAGCGAGCTCGTAAAGCTGGGCGAGGGCTTCATTCGGATCGCAGGCGTCGATGATCCTACCTTTAACCATAAGGCGGATGGGGATGTCGCTAGACTAAATGAGCATATGGCAGCTGCTCTGGAGGGCGTAGACCGTGCGGAGAATGTCTATACCGTATTGCTGTCTCACCGGCCGGAGCTGTTTTCCGTATACGCTCAGGATCGCATAGATGTCACTTTCTCCGGCCACGCGCACGGTGGACAGGTCCGGCTGCCATTCATCGGCGGGCTGGTTGCTCCCGGGCAAGGATTTCTCCCCAAGTATGACGGGGGAAAATATGAGGAAGACGGGGCCACGATGATCGTCAGCCGCGGACTCGGAAACAGCATCATTCCGCAGCGGTTATTCAACCGGCCGGAGGTTGTGCTCGTTACGCTGTCCCGTCCATGACGATAAACCTTGATTGAGGCGCTTCGCTTTTTTTGAACGATATCATCCTAACTATAATAATAAGAGGTGCTTACAAGTGAGCCATTCCTTAACGATAGAAACAGAGGCCATTACCTTAAGGCCATTTGCCATACAGGACTTCGACGAGCTTTACCAGTTGACCAGGCAACCCGAAATTACCGATATTTTGCCAGACTGGGATATGACGAAGGAGCAATTAAATGATTTCATGAGTTTTGTTATTGGGAGCTATGAGCAGTTTAACCCCGCTGATGTGCGGATATTGTTAGCCGTAGAGCATAATAACGACAAACGGCTGATCGGCTGGTGCGGCGTATTTCCCAATGATTTGCTAGACCCGTCGGTCAGGGAGGTGGCGTATGCTATTTCCAAGGATTATCGGAACCAAGGCTTTAGCACAAGCGCGGTTGAAGCGATCCTCTCGTTCGTTTTTCAGAAAACAGAGCTTGAACAAATTACTGCCATCGTTAAGCCGTTTAATGGAGCGTCGAGGCGAGTCGTCGAGAAAGCAGGCTTTCAGCATCTAAAGCGTGTCCGGCTGTCTGACGAAGTGGAATACGATTATTTTCAGCTGGAGAAGTGGATTTGGAAGGGAGTGGGCGAAATGGATTCCTTAATCGTGCGCAAAGCGACCCTGGAGGATGCTGAATCATTGGCTGGCCTGATGCGAATAACCTTCGATAACGAAAGGGCAAAATGGCTTTCAGTGGATGCAACACCGGATAATAATCTTTGCCCGCCTGGCTACGATTCCGTTGAGATGCATGCCTTTGCGATAAGGCATTCGGATTATTTCTCCATCCTGTTTGAAGGGCAAATCATCGGCGGGATCAACATTCATTATGCAGGCAGCAGGCATGCGAGAGTAGACAAGCTGTTTATTGCTCCCGGCTTTCAGGGGAAAGGTCTCGGGTCGTGGGTTCTCGCGCTCGTTGAAGCGCTGTTTCCCGCCGTATCGATTTGGAAGCTGGAAACCTCGAGCAAGCAGCTAAGCAATCACCGTTTTTATGAAAAGGCGGGTTATGTGCGTACCTATGCCTCCGATTGGGAGTTTGGCTTCGAGAAACAAGTGGGCATCCCAGCTGAGTCAGAGCACGCTCGATTCGAAGATCGGGACCTAACGCAGGCCTCTTTTGAGAACTGCGCGATGAGTGGAGCCGATTTCTACAATATGAACATGGAAAGCGGCGTATACAGCAACAGCAATATGAAGAGCAGCAGATTTACGGATTGTAACCTGAGCGGCTCCAAATGGATGAACCTGAATCTTACGCAAGCGCTGCTAGCTGATCTTAGGCTGAGCAACAGCGAGATCGGTTTTGTTTCTTTGGACGGTGCTTATATCCATGACACGAATCTTGGCCAAGGGAAGCAGCCGATCCGGTTTGAACGATGCGATTGGAGCAGCAGTGAATTAAAGGACTGCAATCTCTCCAATGTAAGCCTGCAGCAGTGCAATCTGGCGGGGATGAAAATTAACGATATCCCAGTGGAAGAATTGCTGCGTGTATACGAGCAGTCGCTTAAAGTGAAATAAAGGATTTAGTTTTGGTTGTTTTGCCAACTCATTCGTTTATTTTGAACAAAAAGAGACCCACAGCATTCGGTGCTGTGGGTCTTCACTATATATATTACAAAAGGGGGTTGTTTTTATTATAGGCGGCTTTCATTAAAACCAGATGAAAATTAGATTTCAAGTTCATTACAAATCTTTGGAAATCGTTGTAATATTCTTATACATATCGGAAAGATGCTTGGAATAGACTTTCTAAAAGCAGGAAACTTGTCCGTTTGAGGCAATGAGCAGGCGGATCGGCCGCCGTGGATTGCAAGGATAAGTTTAGGAAGGTCTAGAGAGGATGGATGTAACGAGATGACGCCTACAACTTCAAGTATTGCAATATTAGGCATAGGTACGGCCGTACCGCCATATTTGCTGGATCAAGCTGATACTGCAAGGAGGCTTGTGGAAGCGTTAAGCGACAAGCCGGACTCCGCGCGTTGGGGGAGAAGAATCTTTAAGCAGTGCGGCGTGCAAAGCCGGTACACTTGCGAGCCGAACCTGCTCGAGGAAGCAGCGGACTGCCGCTACTTGCCAAGCGGTTCTCCTGCGGATGCACCTTCTACGGCGGAACGCATGGCTGTATATAAGCGGGAGTCGGTGCCGCTTGGATTGCAAGCGGCAAGACAAGCCTTGGCAGATGGAGCCGTAGAGCCCTCGGCGATTACCCATCTGATTACGGTCAGCTGCACGGGGCAGTTTTTGCCCGGTATGGATGCGGTGCTAATTCATGAATTAGGGCTGGCCTCCACGGTAACCAGAATTCCGCTTAATTTTCTAGGCTGCGCTGCCGGCCTGAAGGCGATTGGCCTATCGCGGCAAATCGTGAACAATGACAGTCATGCGAATGTATTAGTCGTATGCGTGGAGCTTTGTACGCTCCATATCCAGCCTTCAGGCGATCGCGAGTCTTTGTTTGCCGCTTCCTTCTTTGGGGATGGGGCCTCCGCCTGTGTGATCGGCTCGAGCAAGCTCCATCATAAGCCGTTATTCAGGCTTGGACAGGAGCACTCCGTCTTGCTGCCGGATTGTGCTGAGGAAATGGTCTGGGAGGTGGGCAACCATGGCTTTGACTTATATCTCTCCCCACATATTCCGAGACTGATTGGCGAATTTATCCCGGCAGAGGTGGAGCGGTTATGCGGAGACGAAGAGCTGGAGCTATGGGCGATCCATCCTGGCGGGAAAGGGATTGTCGATAACCTTCAAAGCGAGTTTGGTCTATCCGACAGCCAAACTGCACATAGCCTTGGCGTGCTAAGGGATTACGGCAATGTCTCATCCGCTACCATTTTGTTTGTGCTGCAAGCGATGAGAAGCCATCTGCAGGACATAGGATCAGCAGCTGCCAGCGGCATAGCGCTCGCATTCGGGCCCGGCCTTACGGCAGAAATGATAAAAATTGCTTATGTACCCGCGGTTTTAGCCCAGGAGCAGCCTGTAGGTGAGGCTTATGTCTAACCGTCTGCGCTACCGGGCGGAGTCGGCGGAGCTCATGGACGATTTCACCATCGGGGGTGAAGAGCTTCATGAAGCGCTGCGTCAGCTCCGTCTATTAAATCGCATTTTTGCAGCATCGGCCCCAACGCTTTATGGCATTAAGCAGCTGTGGGAGAAGGCCAATAAGCCAAGCCGGTTGTCTGTTCTTGATGTTGGCGCGGGCTCTGGTGACGTAAACCGGCGGCTGCTTAGGTGGGCGGACGAGCAGAACATTGAGCTGGCGATTACGCTAGTTGACGTAACGGAGGAGGCATGCGAGGAGGCTAGGCTTTTTTTTCAAAAAGAGCCAAGGGTACAGGTTAAACAGGGTGACTTATTCACATTGCCTAAGGACAGTGCGGATATTGTGACAGCGACGCAATTGTTGCATCATTTCCCGGACGAGGAGCTGCCGGATGCGGTTGCAAGCATGCTTGGAGCAGCACGGCTCGGCATTGTCATTAACGATATCCACCGCCACTGGCTGGCTTGGTCTGCGGTTTGGCTGACGACTCGCATGATCTCATCCAATCGGTATATTTTGAACGACGGTCCGTTGTCGGTAGCGAAAGGTTTTCGCACGGAGGATTGGAAGCGACTTGGGGAGAAGCTTGGCTTATCCGGCATCAACTGCCAGTGGCGGCCTTTGTTTCGCTATTCGGTCATCATTGAGAAGCAGAAGGAACGTACAACTGATGGGCTTGAGTAAAGTACCTGGAAAGGTCGATGTAGCTGTGCTGGGTGCCGGACTCGCGGGAAGCAGCGCAGCCAAGGCGCTGGCCGACAAAGGCTGGGAAACGCTGCTGCTCGACCGTCAGACGTTTCCGAGGCATAAGGTGTGCGGGGAGTTTCTTTCGCCGGAGACACAAAGCACTTTGCAAGCTTTAGGCATTAGCGAACCGGTTTCGGGACTTGGGCATTGCGAGATTGAGCGAATAAAGCTTATTTTCGAAAATGGGGCTGAGACGGAGATCGAGCTTCCCGCCAGGGCGTGGGGGCTAAGCCGATATGTATTGGATGAAGGACTTCATCAAGCCGCGCTGCATGCGGGTGCCGTCCTTCAGACGGGGACGGCTGTGACAGCCGTGCGCACAACCGACCGTGGTTACCTCATTGAAACAAAGCAGGGCAGTGAAATGAATGTTTTTGAAGCAAGAGCGGTCATTGGGGCATGGGGAGCCAACCAGCGGGCAGGGCTTCCTGGTTATCAAAGGCAGCCTGCCGGGAAGGCTGCTTATGTTGGAGTTAAATCCCATTTTCGAGGCGTGAAGATGGAGCCGATTGTGGAGCTTTATTTTTTTCGCGGCGGTTATTTGGGCTTATGCCCCGTGGAAGGCGGGGTCGTCAACGCCTCAGCGCTGCTGGAACGGGGGACAGCGGCGAATGCGGGAAAATCGATTCTCTCCATCATCTATGGAGCAGCGCAGCGCAATGCCAAGCTTTACGAGAAGCTGAAGGACGCTGAGCCCGTTCCGGGAGCACAGGCTGCTGTAGCGCCTGTTTACCTAAACCGCAAGCCGGTGGCCTGGGATCAGCTTCCGCTCCTTGGGGATTCAGCGACGATGATTCCGCCGCTGTGCGGAGACGGCATGTCTATGGCGCTGCGATCGGCAGCATTATGCGTTCCGCTGGCGGACCGCTATTTGCGCGGGCAATCCTCGCTGGGGCAATGGCAGCAGGACTATGCACGCTCTATCACGGAGGAGTTTAGGGGACCGCTGCGCTGGGGCGGCTTGCTGCAGCGGGTGGTTGAAATGCCAGCGCTTGCCGCGTGCCTGCCCCATGCCGCAAGACTGGCCCCGGGCGCGGCGAGAGCGCTTATTCAAGCGACCAGACTAAAGCCGTTTCCGATGTAGATGGCATGTAGAACGAGCAAATAAAGGCTGGGAGGAGCATAATGATGGGCATGCAAGGGATCGCACTATTTTCTTATCGCCATCCGAAGACGGTCATTTTTTTCTGGATGATTATGCTCCTCCTGTCAGGCAATTATGCGCTCAAGCTCGATTCCGTGCTGCAGGATCATGGTTTAAATCCGCAGAGTGGTTCATATGCCAAAGCGCAGCAGCTGCTTGCTTCAGAGTTTGGCATTCCAGACAAGCCCGTTATGCTGCTGTTCCAGAAAACGGATCAGGTTGCCGAGGCGCGCTTCCGCTGGTTTATTGAGCAAGCCCTGCTTCAAATCAACGGGATGGACGGGCTTACTGGTATTGTGTCGCCGCTTGAGCGGCAAGGGATGATGAAGGATAATCATGCGTATGCGCTCCTGTCATTCAGCGATCCTCCATATCGGATGGGAGACGCAATGGAGCATTTGAAACAACAATTGCCCTCCTATAAGGGCATTACGACACAACTGACCGGAAAATCGGTCGTCCAAGCGGATGTGAACGAGGCGAGCCACAAAGACTTGGCCAAGGCTGAGCTTATTGGCATCCCGTTTGCGTTTCTTCTATTATGGTTCGCCTTTCGCAGGTTTACCGCTGCATTGCTTCCCATAATCATCGGCGTGACAGGTGTGACGGTTGCGATGGGCCTCATGTACGGCATAGGGACGAAGCTGGCGCTTTCCAATTTCGTATTAAATGTGATTCCGATGGTAGGACTCGCGCTTAGCATTGATTTTGCGCTTATGCTGGTCAGCCGGTTCCGTGAGGAGCTGAGAGGAAAAACAACGCCAGACAAGGCATTGGCGATTTCCATCAATACGGCCGGGAGGGCTATTTTCGTATCGGCGGCCTGTGTTTTTTTGGGCTTGCTGAGCATGCTTTGGATTCCGCTAACGATGTTTTCCTCCGTTGCGATTGGGGCAATGACCGTGGTGGCGGTTTCGTTTGTCCTGTCCTTTACGCTGTTGCCTGCCCTTCTAGCGATCTGCTTTCCAGCGTCCTACAAGCGGGACCATTATTCTAAAGCCGGTTCTAGAACTTCCCTTTGGGAAAAAACCGGTCGATTAATGATGCGGCGGGCTGCTGTCACAGGCCTCTTAGGCGGCGGTTTGCTACTGATATGCTTGATCCCTTTGGGCAGCATGAAAGTTGAAGTGCCTGATGCGCGTTCATTGCCGGAAAGCTATCTCTCTCGGACGGCTTCTGACGCTTATCGTGCTTCGTTTGAGCAGCCGAACACATCAACCGTATGGGTCATCGTGGAAGGGAATACGGGGTTTCAGCGGCTGTCTGATTGGAAGGAAGCTTATGGAATCGCGGAGCAATTAGAAAGCGATGCAGCTGTCATTCGAGTCGAATCCGTTTATTCCGCACTTCAAATGTCGCCCGAACGGTTGTATGAACTCACAAAGCGACCACTCCAAAAGAAGAAATACGAAGCGGAGCTGCGGCCAATATGGAAGGATAACCGCCTGCTGTTTCAGGTGACGGTCGCAGGCGAATCGTCATCAAGTGCAACCAGGGACTGGCTTCGAGCGTGGGAAAAACGGGGAGGCTCTTCGTCGCTAGTCTTTTATCTTGGCGGGGAAGCTAAATACGAGCAAGAGGTTTTCGATCAGATTTTTGGCAGCCTCGGTTATGTTCTCTTATGTCTGGTTGCCTCAAATTTTCTTGTGCTTTTTGCCGCATTCCGTTCCGTTGTCGTTGCCTTGAAAACGATTTTGCTCAACCTGCTGACCATTAGCGCAGCCTTTGGAATCATGTCGTGGATCTTTGTGGAGGGACGGCTTGGCATGGAGCCAGGCACCATTGCGATTATGATCCCGGTCTTTATCTTCGGGCTCGTCTTTGGCATCAGCATGGATTATGGCGTGTTTCTCTTGTCGCGAATTTATGAGGAGTATCGCCGCACGGGCAAAAATGAG
Organism: Paenibacillus paridis; assembly: GCF_006345825.1. Classification (GTDB taxonomy): domain Bacteria; phylum Bacillota; class Bacilli; order Paenibacillales; family Paenibacillaceae; genus Pristimantibacillus; species Pristimantibacillus paridis. Next base: position 31,004 of record NZ_VCIX01000082.1, on the reverse strand, counting down.
CACGCTGTCGTAAAAGGGCTTGCTGCCGCAGGGAGAGTGATTACGTCAGCGGCAGCGATTATGATCACGGTAACCGCTCCGTTTGCCTTCGGCGAGGTCGCGGGCGTGAAACAGCTTGGAGTAGGGATAGCGGCGGCCATTTTTATTGACGCAACGCTGGTGAGGATCGTGCTGGTCCCTTCCTTAATGAGCCTTTTTGGCAAATGGAACTGGTGGGCACCTAGGTGGATGAAGTAGCTGGGATTAGTGTGTGGTAAGAACCTATGTGTGCTTATAGAGTGAAAACGGCGTGGAAGTTGGCTGGATTTGGTGCTGTAAGCACGTATGTGTTCTTACAGAGCTGGAGTAACGTGGACTAGTGTGCTGTAAGAACCTATGTGTGCTTATAGAGTGAAAACGGCGTGGAAGTTGGCTGGATTTGGTGCTGTAAGCACGTATGTGTTCTTACAGAGCTGGAGTAACGTGGACTAGTGTGCTGTAAGAACCTATGTGTGCTTATAGAGTGAAAACGGCGTGGAAGTTGGCTGGATTTGGTGCTGTAAGCACGTATGTGTTCTTACAGAGCTGGAGTAACGTGGACTAGTGTGCTGTAAGAACCTATGTGTGCTTATAGAGTGAAAACGGCGTGGAAGTTGGCTGGATTTGGTGCTGTAAGCACGTATGTGTTCTTACAGAGCTGGAGTAACGTGGACTAGTGTGCTGTAAGAACCTATGTGTTCTTATAGAGTGGGAGTAACGTGAATTAGTGTGCGGTAAGAACCTATGCGTGCTAACAGAGAGCAAACGGCGTGGAAGTTGGCTCGACTTGGTGCTGTAAGCACGTATGTGTTCTTACAGAGCTGGAGTAACGTGAATTAGTGTGCGGTAAGAACCTATGCGTGCTTATAGAGTGAAATCGGCGTGGAAGGTGGCTCGACTTGGTTCTGTAAGCGCGTATGTGTTCTTACAGCAGTAGAGTAACGTGGATTAGTTTGCGGTAAGAACCTATGTGTGCTAACAGAGTGAAAACAGCGTGGAAGGTGGCTGGATTTGGTGTTGTAAGCGCATATGAGTTCTTACAGAGCTAGAAGTAACGTGGGTTAATGTGCTGTAAGCGCGTATGTGTTCTTACAGAGTCGGAGTAACTTGGACTAGTGTGCTGCAAGAACCTATGTGTGCTTATAGAGTGAAAACGGCGTGGAAGTTGGCTGGATTTGGTGCTGTAAGCACGTATGTGTTCTTACAGAGCTGGAGTAACGTGGACTAGTGTGCTGTAAGAACCTATGTGTGCTTATAGAGTGAAAACGGCGTGGAAGTTGGCTGGATTTGGTGCTGTAAGCACGTATGTGTTCTTACAGAGCTGGAGTAACGTGGACTAGTGTGCTGTAAGAACCTATGTGTGCTTATAGAGTGAAAACGGTGTGGAAGTTGGCTGGATTTGGTGCTGTAAGCACGTATGTGTTCTTACAGAGCTGGAGTAACGTGGACTAGTGTGCTGTAAGAACCTATGTGTGCTTATAGAGTGAAAACGGTGTGGAAGTTGGCTGGATTTGGTGCTGTAAGCACGTATGTGTTCTTACAGAGCTGGAGTAACGTGGACTAGTGTGCTGTAAGAACCTATGTGTGCTTATAGAGTGAAAACGGTGTGGAAGTTGGCTGGATTTGGTGCTGTAAGCACGTATGTGTTCTTACAGAGCTGGAGTAACGTGAATTAGTGTGCTGTAAGAACCTATGTGTGCTTATAGAGTGAAAACGGTGTGGAAGTTGGCTGGATTTGATGCTGTAAGCGCGTATGTGTTCTTATAGAGCTGGAGTAACGTGAATTAGTGTGCGGTAAGAACCTATGCGTGCTAACAGAGTGAAAACAGCGTGGAAGGCGGCTGGATTTGGTGCTGTAAGCGCGTATGTGTTCTTAAAGCAGTAGAGTAACATGGGCTAGTTTGCTGTAAAAACCTAAAGAAGGCTATGTTGTATGCGCTACAACATAGCCTTCATTCTTTTTAGAGATTCTCAAAGATGCAAATCAAAATGAAACGGTCTGGTAAATGGGGAGGAGATTGCGGTTCCCTAACAATCCATTAGATTGTAATGCCGCTCCATCGTTAATTATGATTCTGTTGAGCCTACGGTTTGCAGCTTGGCGCTGGCAAGCTCGCGGATTGTTTTACATTCTGCCAAATGGGACTCCAAACGAGAAATTAGCTCGTTAACCCCTTGAATAAAAGGAACTTGGCCGCTTGCTTGAATGGATCCAATCGATTCAAGCACATCCGCCGACAAGGAGCTGTGAGCTGGTATTGCTGCAGCCAGCTGCTGAATGGCAAGCTCAATCGAGGTAGCGTTTGAAGCACTTTTGGGTGGGCTGATTTGTGCTGCTTCAGGTTCTGGTTTCGATTGTTTATCTGCTTTGACTGGCGCTGCTTTCGGCTCGGCTGGCGGTTTGGCCCGTTCCGCTTTGTTCTGCTCATGGGTGGACCAGGTTTCAATGAGGCCGCTGCCTGATTTGAATAGAAGCTTGTCCTTCGTACTGTCCGATATGGTTTTGTCTTTAAATAGTTTGGCGATCTTTTTTACGTCGCTGACAGGAAGCTCATCTCTTGCAGCAATGAGCGCCAAAGGATCACGGTGCTCCATCGGCAAATCCTTCAAAGGCAGCAATTGATCCTCGGTCAGCTTATCCTTCTTAATCTCCGTGCCGCCGACGATCAGCCTTTTTACCGCATTGCTGAATTTGAGCAGCTCGCATTTGTTTTTAATATACGATTCCGGCTTACCTAGCTTAGCGGATAAAAATTTGGTCGAGCTGCGAAACTTCGGATCATTCAGCAGCTTATTGAACGCCTCAGCTTCTTCAATCGGCGAAAAGCCTTCGCGTGTCAAATTTTCGGCAATTTGCTCCAAATAGATTTCCATTTCGTCAGTAACCGTTGAGACGATACACGGAATCGTCGGACGGCCAAGCATTTTACTCGCTTTGTAACGTCGGTTGCCATATATGATTTTATAGCGTCCATTTGCTGTCGTTCTTACTTTAATAGGCGAGAGCAGGCCAATTTCATCGATGCTCTTCATTAATTCCTGCAGCGCTTCCTCGTCAAACTGGTACCGAGGCTGATCCGTATCCTCATCAATCAAATCCGTAACAATTTCAATAATGTCCATTTAAACTCTCCTTAAAGTTTTGTGAAACAAAACTCGCTTCGTAAGCATCGGCTTAGTTTTGTGAAACAAAACTTGCTTCGTAAGCATCAGCTTAGTTTTGTGAAACAAAACGGTCTTGGCGTGTAGCGGTGTGTGGTTTGTTTTCAACGTTCGATGGTGGCTTATTCTATTATATCGCAAGGGCGTAAATGAGGAAACGCTAGAACATCCTTTGAAGCCGAGAGCATGCAATGAATAGCGTTGTGATAGGCAGACCGGATCGGTTCCTGCTATGGCGCTCGTAAGCAAAGACCATCTTACATCAACATGTTCTTTTGCCTGTGAGTAGGAGTGGGACATTAAACAGGAAAAAACTTATAATGAAAACGGGCATTTCGTTTGACGGATAGCTCAAGTGGCATAGCTGGATAAGCTACTGATGACCTGTTCCTTAGAAGATTACAAATTTGAAGGTGTGATTATTATGGAAGAGATGCAAGAAATACAAGGTTTGTTCATGACAACCGAAACGTTGAAAGCGGATATAGCAAGTTTAGGCGTGCAGCCGGGGATGACAGTTATGATGCACTCCTCTATGAAGGCGCTCGGAGGATTCGTATCGGGAGGTGCGGTCGCTGTCATCCTAGCGGTGGAGGAGCGCTTGGGCCGTGAGGGGACACTTATCATGCCCACACATACGAATGATCTTTCCGATCCTGCCCATTGGCGCAGACCTCCCGTTAAGGAAGCGTGGTGGCAGCCTATTCGAGATACGATGCCTGCATTTGCTGCCGACCTTACTCCTTGTTACGGCATGGGGGCAATAAATGAAGCCTTCAGAAAACAAAACGGGGTCGTACGGAGCAATCATCCCCAAGTTTCATTTGCTGCTTGGGGGGCTAATAAGCATAGCCTTACAGCTGAGCATAGCCTCGGCTATAGCTTAGGCGAATGTACCCCGCTCGCCCGGCTTTACGAAGCAGAAGGATCCATTCTTCTTCTAGGCGTGGGTTACAACCGCAATACGACGCTGCACTTGGCTGAATATCGCGCGAGCTATAAAGGGAAACAGGAAACGAAAAATGGAGCGCCGTTTCTCGTAAATGGCGAAAGGCAATGGGTTGAATTTGAGGATATAGAATTTGAATCGGATGACTTTAATGCGCTGGGTGAAGCTTTTGAACGGGAGACTGGGCTTGTCCGCAACGGAAAAGTAGGCGCTGCGGACGCCAAGCTCATGCCCGTTAAGGAACTAGTCGATTACGCGGTGAAATGGATGGAATTCAATCGGGGCGTTTGAAAAAACAAATCGTCGCGCATTAGCAAGTATGAGGAAGCTGGAGTTGAAGATGCATGTCCAGAGCACTAACTTTAATGTAGAAAAGACGGGGAAAACTCACCAAAAATCGACAAACGATGGTATGATGAACAATATGGTTACATAAAAATCATCAGCCTGAGGTACCCAAGAGAGGCGGCTCGATTGGTAAGGCGTAGAGGAGAACACGGCAAATGGTTACTTTATTAAGAAAGCACCTGATCGTCCGTATTTTATGCGCTATGACGCTAGTTATGATTTTGATTGCTGGCGGCTATGTCGCCACCCAAGTAGCGCAAACCAAATCAGCCGTTGAAGAGGCAATCAACAGCTACAACATCCGGATCGCAGAAAGTTATGCGGCGACGCTGCAGACAGACCGGTTCGCCGAATTTCTGAAGCAGCCACAGGAGACGGAGCTGTATTGGTCTCTCCGCGGGGAGCTTGACCAGTTTCGAACGCAAATTGGCGCCCGCTATGTTTATTTTGTTCGTCTGGATGAGGACCGTGTGCCTCGCATTATGATCGATGGATTGTCCAAGGATGATGCATCTGCTTCACCCATTAATGAAGTAACGGATATGCCGAACGCGGCAGTTGAAAATATATATGAGGGCAAAACCGCAAGCTCTCCGCTTATTGTTAATCCCGTCTATGGTTCCTACTTATCTGCATATGTACCTATGAAGGATGCCAGCGGGGCGGTTGTTGGCGCGCTAGGGATCGACACAGATGCAGCTGTCTTTCAGCAGCTGGCCTCAGATGTTATATGGGAGAGCATCCCTCTTTATATTCTGATGCTCGTGGTTACGATCGTATTAATTGGAGCAATCGTCTGGTTTGTCAAACGTTCCTTGCAGCCCTTGCAGACGGTTAAGGCCAGCGCAGAGAAAATGGCGGTCGGCGACCTTGCGGAAGCGAAAGCGATTTTGCATGCTAGGCCTGTCAGGTCGATCGATGAAATCGGTACGGTATACAAAGCGATGCTTACGATGTCAGAGCATCTCGGCGAGCGGGTACGGGGCGTGGTTGTGAATGTGGAGAAAACGTCGGAGCAGCTGGTGACTTCCTCGCAATCCTTTGCTAGCCACGCGGACCAAATGCTGCAAATGGGCGAAACGGTGAATGGTTCGGTACAGCATATTTATGAGGGTGCCCATGCCCAGAAAAAAAGCGCGGACGATAGTGCACAGGCCATGGAGGAAATTGCACTTGGCATCGTAAGGATTGCCGAGTCTTCGGCTACAGTGTCGAGTGCCGCGTTGCAATCGCTTGAGGTCGCTCAGTCCGGAGAGGCTTCCATGAAGCAGTTGTATGACCAAGTGAAGAGCATTGCTGCCTCCACGGAGCAGACGCTCGAGATTGCTAGGGAGCTGAAAGGCTACACGGGAGAAATTGGTCAGGTGATCGGCTCCGTTCGCGAATTTGCGGATCAGACAAAGCTTCTTGCGCTGAATGCTTCTATTGAAGCGGCAAGAGCGGGCGAGCATGGATCAGGCTTTATGGTCGTTGCCAAAGAGGTCCGCAAGCTGGCAGAGGCCTCCGCCTCCTCGGTGGAGCAAATTTCATCGTTGCTTAGCAATATTGAGGCAGAGTCGGGGAGAATCGGCGACGAAATGGAAAAAGCCTCGAAGGAAATTAGTGAAGGCGTATCGCTGTCCGGTGAGGCTGCGGAATCCTTCTTGAATGCTGTTCAATCCTTCCGCTTGGTCAGTGACCAGATCATGGAGGTTTCCGCAGCAACGGAGCAGTTGACTGCCGGATCCGAGGAGGTTGCGGCAACGGTAAGCGCAATTGCAGACATCGCAAGCGGTGTCTCTGATCAGACCGAGCAAATTCAAGAGCTTACCTCTCGCCAGTTAGCTGTGATGAAGCAGGTATATGAGGCGTCGGTCATATTGAGCGCCAACACGAAGGACATGAGGCAGGCGATTTCACAAGTAAATGTATAACGGGAACGGAAGACTGCCGCTGCGGCAGTCTTTTTTTGTGCGCTAAAAAAATAAAAAAGTAAAATATGTTCCAAAATACAAGGATCTAATTCTTATGAGCCTCCTCTTTTTTTTCTAAAATGAAGCATATCAAGAAAGTTTGGAGGAGGAGCTACATGAAACAGAAAAAAAATTCAGTCCAGCTCAGCATGGGGGCAAGAGAGCAAATAGCAGGCTATTTATTCGTTGCTCCTTTAATGATCGGGCTCGTTGTGCTTACTTTGATACCCGTGTTAGGATCACTGCTGCTTAGCTTTACGAGCTGGAATTTTGTTGCTGGCATTGATGCTATAAAATTTGTAGGACTAGATAATTTCGACCGGCTATTTCATGACTCTGTGTTTATGAAAAGCTTAGTCAACAATCTGATCTTCATTATTACGGTGCCCATTACGATTGTACTGGCCTTAGTGCTGGCGATCATCATTGATAAGCATGTGTACTTGAAGGATATGTTTAAAGTGGTTTACTTTTTGCCGTACATTTCAAGCGTTGTGGCTATAGCGATGGTCTGGCAAGTGCTCTTTCACCCTTCGCATGGGCCGGTAAACAATTTCTTAATCTCGCTTGGAATCGAGAATCCACCCAAATGGCTGGCTGATATCGACTACGCTATGCCTTCATTGATGATGATTCAAATCTGGATTCTGCTAGGCTACAACATTATTATTTTCATTGCTGGCTTGCAGGGCATTCCGAAGGATCTGTATGAAGCGGCTGATATTGACGGCGCGAATACGTGGACCAAATTCCGCAAAATCACAGTGCCCTGCATATCGCCGACTACGTTTTTCCTGCTCGTAACCGGCATTATCGGCACGTTCAAAATTTTCGATTTGATTCAGGTGCTAACCCAAGGAGGACCCGCCAATTCGACAACGGTCATCGTGTATGAATTGTACGACACGGCATTCAATCAATTGAAAACAGGCTACGCATCCAGTATGGCTCTTGTTCTCTTCATCATTTGCCTTGCAATTACGGGCATGCAAATGCTCGCACAAAAAAAATGGGTGAACTATTAATTCAGAAAGGAGGAATTGGCGATGAAACATATAAATGTATCCAAAATCGTATGGACGGTCATTATGGCAGCTTTCGGCATGCTGTCGCTGCTTCCCTTCTTATGGATGCTGACCACTTCATTCAAGCCGGAAGCAGATGTATTTAATTTTCCCATTGAATGGATTCCAACGAAGTGGCATTTAATTGAGAATTACAAGCAGGTGTGGACGGGAGGCTTTCTCCGGTATTACACGAACTCGATCTATATTACGTTAACGACCACCTTGATCAATGTATTCGTATGTGCGCTGGCAGCGTTCGGTTTTTCCAAACTAAGATTCCGCGGAAGAGATACGATGTTTCTGCTCGTGCTTGCCTTATACATGGTACCTCCTCAAGCATCGCTGGTACCGCAATTTTTATTGTTTAATTGGTTAAACCTAATTGATACGCATATCGGACTTATCCTTATTAACAGCTTTAGTATTATTGGCGCATTTATGCTTAGGCAGTTTTTTATGGGCGTAAACAATGAATTTATGGAATCGGCCCGGATGGATGGCGCAGGCCATTTCCGCTCCTTTTTTCAAATTGCGCTTCCGCTTATTCGTCCGGGCCTGGCCACCTACGCGATCCTGCGATTTATTTGGACATGGAATGATTACCAGTACCCGCTTATCTTTTTGAAGTCAAAGGATCTATTTACGATTCAGCTGGGGATCAGGCTTTTCGGTGACCAATATGGTGACATTTACTCCCTGATGATGGCCGGCGCCGTATCAGCGATCGTTCCTTTGCTCATTATTTTTGCGATTGGCCAGAAGCAAGTGATTGAAGGCATCTCTTTAGGCGGGGTAAAAGGCTAACAAAGTCAAAATAGTTTCTCTTCAGTAAAATTTGAGAACTTCGGACCAAAAATGAACGTGGTAGGATTTGTTTGTAGACGTTTTCAAGATGAACCGCGTTATCAATATGAGGAGGGTTACGATGAAAAAGAGATTATCGATGATGTTATTGGGATTGGCTGTATTTGCATCAGCATGCTCCGGGGGCAATGATGGCGGGAGTGCAAGCACGAACAGCCCGTCAAACGCAACGAATGCTCCAAAAGAGCCAGTCGCCGAGCAAGTGACCCTGAAGCTAAGCACGTGGCAAACAGACGGCAAAGCAAAGTGGACGGAGGTTATTGCGGCTTTTGAAGCCAAACATCCGAATATTAAGGTAGAGCTCGACCTGCTGAATGAGAAAGGCGATTCGATTGCTTCCATGCAAAAGCTGGATCTCATGGCTGCATCCAATGACCAGCTAGATATTATCGAGCTGCCTTACACGAACTATTCGCAGCGTGCCGATATTGGATTGCTTGAACCTTTGGATGGCTACATCGCAAAGGACGGCTATAAATACGAAGACGAATATCTTGTCGATACGAAGGTAAACGATAAAATTTACGCCCTGCCTTCTTCGATGCAGCGTTGGTTCGTGCTGTTGAATAAAGAAATGTTAGACGAGGCGGGCCTGCCTGTCCCAACGGATTGGACTTGGAATGAGTTTATGGAATATGCGCAAAAACTAACGAAGGGCGAAGGAACAACGAAGCGTTACGGAGCTTATTTGCATAACTGGCCGGATTACTTCCAGCTGCAAATGATGAGCAAGCCTTCGGAGAACACGTTCCTGAAAGCGGATGGCACATCCAATGCGACTGATCCTGTGCTTAAAGCCAACCTGGAAATGATGAAAAAAATGATGTACGAAGACAAGAGCGCGAATATGTACGAGGATATTATTTCGCAAAAGCTTGCTTACCGCAACCAATATTTCAACGGTCTAGCAGCCATGCTGCCAATGGGCGACTGGATGGTTGCAGAGTCCGGCGGAACGGATGCTATTCCAGCCAACTTCGTGACTGCATTCGCGCCGCTTCCGAAATTGGAAGGCGAGAGCAAGCATTATTCACCCGTACAACCGACTTATATGGGGGTAGCAGCAAAATCGAAAAATAAAGAAGCGGCCTATACCTTTGTAAGATGGTATACCTCGGAAGGGCTTGCCGTCAGCGGCCGCGTATTCTCGGGCTGGGCAAAATCCGATTCCAGCAAGCTGATCGATACCATTGTGGCAGCAGCCAAAGATCCTTCGAAAATCGATGTAGAGTCATTGAAATACACGATGAGCACTACGGTTCCTGGAAATGCGCCGGTACCTGCCAAATATGCGGATGAAGCTAAAAATACGGTTATTCCGGAAGCGGAATTGTATATTTTAGGCAAGCAGGACGTGGATACTACGATTGCTAATATTGACAAAAATATTGCCGAGGTTGTTAAGAATAACGGAAACTAATGATGCGCCGCTTGGAAATTGATCTTTCGTATTAAAGGGCTTACAATGTTGTGGGACAGAACGAGCATCAATTTCTGTCCCTATTCTATTCAGATATGAGGCCTGCGCTTGTGTTAATTCGACAAGATTCATTACGGATGAAATTAGTATGGTCAGCATTGATTTGTTTTGTTATTCCGCTCGCTGTCATTTACCTTGTCACGAACTATGTAACGAAGGATATCATTTTAGACAAAGTGGTCTTGAATGCCGAGGATTCGCTCAAGGTTGCGCAATCGGAAATCAACAGCATATTCGAGCAGACATTAGGTTTATCCAATTTTGTGCTGATGAACTCCGAAATACGCCAGATGTTAATGGTTAATAAAGCTGATTTGATTCTGCAGGAGCAGAAACGGGAATTTGCCGTCAATTTCAGCAAGTTATCTCGAATTTTGGACGATCTTTTTATTCAGCAAAACGATTTTCAGGTTACGATTTTAGGGGTGAAAGACCCCTTTTATACAAACTATGCGCATAGCGATTTGAATCCGAAATTATGGTATGGCAAGGAATGGTTCCATCACTTGAATGAACTGCCGATCTTTTCTTCCTATTGGCTTGGCGAGCAAATGATTACGGGAAAGACGACGACTAATTTCGTTACGATGGGAAGACCGATCAAGAAGACGGCAAGTGTCCCTATTGGCTATATGATCGTGAATATAAATGAACGTTTGGTTCGTCCCTATCTAACGACCAATGAAAATCAAGAAATGTTCTTGTTGGATTCTAATGGAGTTGTCATCTCACAAGCGGATCCCTCCCGAATCGGGGAGAAGCTGCTGTGGTGGAAACAAGAGGGCATGAGCAGAACCATCGAAATCGAAAGCAAAAAATATATTTATGTCGAGCAAAAGCTAGACAGCAATGACTGGCGAGTGGTGAGCATCATTCCCTTGTCTGCGGCCATCGATAAAAACAGACAGGTCTTGTTCGTGAGCTTTATCGTGCAAGCCTTGTTTTTCTCCTTATTCTTCATTCTGTTGACGATACGAATATCAGCGTTGACGAAGCCGATCCGTGATTTAAGCGTGTTCGTTACGAAGATCGGGCGTGGGCAGCTGGATGAGCGAAATGGTATACGCGGTCATAATGAAGTAGGTCATTTAGCGAAAACAATCGATTATATGCTGGACCGTATCCAAGAGATGATTGAGCAAATTACAATCGAGCAAACGAAACAGCGCAAAGCTGAGCTTGAAATGCTGCAAGCGCAAATTAATCCGCATTTTATGTTCAATCTGCTCAATTCAATCCGGCTCAATATATTAGTTCAAGGCGATAAGGAAAATGCTGAATTAATTAAGTCGCTTTCCTCTCTCCTGCGGATGACGATCAATCGGGATAATGAATTTATTCCGCTTCAGGAAGAAGTAGACACCGTGCTCCATTATGTGAAGTTGATGAATTTCCGGCATGCGAATCAGGTCAGAGTATCGTATAGCTTCGAGGCTGGCTGCGAGCAAGCATTAGTTCCGCGCTTCATGATTCAGCCGTTGATTGAGAACGCCATTATACACGGCTTCGAGCAATTTGACGGCGAAATCTTTATTGATGCGAATAAAGAGTACGTGAATGGGCGGGCGCTGCTGCAAATTGTGGTGCGAGATAACGGCATCGGAATGGGCGAGGATAAGCTGAAGGAGCTTCAAGCGAAAAGCGAGGATTTACGCGATCCGCAGGATGGCGAAAGCAAGAGCTTCTCAGGTATTGGCGTCAAAAATGTGTTTCAGAGACTGCGCCTCGTACATGGCGATTATGTCAAAACGATCATCGAAAGTGAAACAGGCGTTGGTACGCAAATAACGTTACGGTTTCCATATGAGTGTGAGAGAGCAGGTGCACGGCATGTTGACGGCAATTCTAGTGGATGATGATTATCCGGTAGTACGTTATCTCTCTCAAACCGTCTTATGGGATGACCTCAACATTAAGTTGATTGGCTGTTATTCCAATGGCCTTGAGGCTTGGGAGTCCGCCTGCCAAAGTCCGCCTGATATTATTTTAACGGATATTGGCATGCCAAAAATGAACGGGTTAGAGATGCTTGAGAAATTTTGCGAAATTAATCCGAAGGGCAGAGCGGTAGTGCTGTCCTGTCACAATGAATTTAAGTATGCGCAGCAAGCGCTGAAATTGAATGTAAAGGATTATATCCTGAAAGAAAGCTTGGATGTCGAGCAATTGCAGCACATTCTGAAAAACATCGTGGCCGATTTGCAGCTGGAGAACAAAACAGCAACGGACATCGTGTTGTATAAGCAAAAAAATCAATCCGCGGTTAAAGAAAAGTTTCTGAAAGATACGTTGTTCCAGTCCTATTGGACCAAAGAGGCATGGATGGAGCAGGCAAGGACGAACGGCATCGCGCTGGATGCCAAAAGCTATATCCCGCTTGTCATTATGATTGACCGCATGTCGACCGTTGCAAGCAACCGGAGACTAAACGATTATACGATTGCGTTCTCGGTAGAAAACGTATTGCAGGACCTGTTGGATGCTTCGCGCTGGTTGACTTTCCGGTTCAGCAATAAGCAGCTGGTTATTTTGTATTGCAGCAACAATGGCGATAAAGAACGGCAAACGATTTATTATGCGATGCGGGAAGCCATTGCAGCTATTCAGAAGTACCTGAAAATATCCGTCTCCTGTATTCAGGGAAGGGAAGCGAGCGGGCCAAAAGAAATACAGGAAATCCTCCTTCCCATGTTAAACGAGCCGGAGCATAGCTTTTATTTAAGAGAATCGACCGTACACAGCTTCGAAAGGCTTCCTTTCTCTAGAGGGGATATGTATACCGATTACGCTTCATTATTTTCGAGCATTAATCAAAGCATTGCGTTAAATGAGCCGGATGTGCTGCGCAGCACGATTATCGGGTGGGCAAATGGGGTTCGAGCGAACCGCTTTCATCCGAGCGATGTAAAGGAACTAGTGCTGCAGCTGCTAATGGATTTGCAAATGAAGACAAAGGTAACGCTGCAGTACCATCCCTTCTTATCGGGAGAAAAGTTGTACGATGCGGTAAACGCGATTGAAACATTGGATCATTTGGAAGAATGGATGATCCAGCATTTGAATGAGCTATCCCGAAGATTAAGCCTGTATGCCATCAGCTCGAAACGAACGGAAGTCATCAAGGCGCAGCAATTTGTCGTATCGCATGTGACGGAGAAATTGACGTTAGAGGATATGGCTAACCATTTGAACTTGAATTCCAGTTATTTTAGCCGTTTGTTCAAAAAAGAAACGAATCAAAATTTCATTGAATATGTCAATATGGTCAAGCTTCAGAAAGCGAAGGAGCTGCTCCAGCAATCGAGCAAAAGCGTGGAGGAGATTTCGGATTACTTGGGATATGCCAACAAAAGTTATTTCATTAAATTGTTCAAGCGGGAGATGGGCATGAGGCCAAGCGAATATTCGGTTTGGAGCAAAGGCCATTTAGAATGAAACGGAGAGAGCTTTTATGGCAGCAACGATTGAATTAGCAAAGTTGGAACTGCGCTCGAAAGCAGATGTGCAGCAAGCGGTTAATCATGCCTTTGAACCGTTGAAAGGCCGATTTACGCCAGGGCATGCGGGGTTAAATCTTGGTGCAACAGGGGCGATCCACAGCGAGGCGATTTCCTTAATGGAAGCCTTCGCCCGCCCCTTATGGGGCTTAGTTCCGCACGCCTGCGGCGGCGGAAAATCGGATTTATGGCCGATGTATGTGCAGGGCATTATTAACGGAACGGACCCCAGCCACGAGGAATATTGGGGCGAGTTCAGAACGAAGGACCAACGGATGGTCGAGCAATCCGTACTGGGCCTTGGACTGGCGCTAGCTCCGGATAAGTTATGGGAACCGTTAACAGACAAGCAAAAAGATAATGTCTACCGATGGCTTAACCAGATCAATCTCGTGGATCGCTCCAATCCGAACAACTGGTTAATGTTCACTGTGCTAGTGAATGTGGGGTTCCAAAAAGTAGGTTTGCCGCATGATCAAGCGATCATGGACGAGTATCTAGATATTATCGATTCCTACTACTTAAGCGATGGCTGGTATTCGGACGGCAAGACGGATCAGCGGGATTATTATATTCCGTTTGCTATGCATTATTACGGACTTCTCTATGCCAAGCTGATGGAGCGGGAGGATGCAGACCGAGCGGCACGCTACCGTGAACAAGCAAGCTTATTCGCTCAGGACTTCATTCATTGGTTCGCCGAGGATGGAAGCAGCATCCCTTTTGGACGCAGCCTCACGTATCGTTTCGCGCAAGTCTCTTTTTGGAGTGCATTAGTTTTTGCAGACGTGCTGCCTTACTCTATGGGAGTGATGAAAGGCATTATTATGCGCCATTTGCGCTGGTGGTTCTCGCAGCCGATCTTTACGCCTGATGGACTGCTCAGTATCGGCTACGCTTACCCTAACTTGCTCATGGGCGAAGGTTATAACGCGCCGGGATCTCCGTATTGGTCGTACAAGGCATTTCTTATATTAGCTTTGCCGGATCAGCATCCCTTCTGGCAGGCAGAGGAAGAGGCATTGCCAGAGCTCAAGCCGCTTGTCGCTCAGCCGCATGCGCGTATGACCATTAGCCGTCCAGAAGAGCATAAGCATGTGATTGCCTATGGCTCAGGCCAAATGGCTAACTTCGATATGTCGCATAGCGCGGCAAAATATTCAAAATTCGCCTACTCGACTTTATTTGGCTTCAGCGTACCGAAGGGCTATTACGGACTTACGCAGGGGGCATATGATTCGACGCTTGCATTAAGTGAATGCGATGAGCATTACCGCGTCCGGCGTTTTTGCGAGGAATTCCGAATTCAGGAGCAAGCGATTTATTCCCGCTGGCTGCCATGGGCAAATGTCGAGGTGCGGACATGGATCATTCCTGCGGGCTTGTGGCATGTTCGCGTACATCGAATCAAGACAGGGCGTGAGCTTGATGTCGCGGAGGGCGGATTTGCGGCACAAACGCTGTCAGGCGATGCCAAGGAACAAGCCGCTGTAATGACGGCAACAAAAGGCGTGCTGGCCAATACGCCAGGCGGATTAAGCGGAATCGTTGCACTTTCCGGCTTTGAACAGGCGCAAATGGTGTACCCCGAGGCGAATACCAATGTGCTTAAGCCCCGTACGATGATACCGACGCTTACCGCTCGTTTGGCACAAGGCGAACATGTACTCCTATCTGCTGTGTTTGGCGCGACAAATAGCAAGGAAAACCAGCTGGCATGGTCAAGCCCTCCTAGCGCCCAGCAGGACAGCTCGGGGAAAATGATAATCGGAAAAATACTTTATCCTGACATATATTTGAGGTGATCAATCGTGACGTGGCAAACAGCAATTGATGATGCGATAGCAAAAGTGAAGCAAAACATCGGCAAACATCCAGGCCGGCTGCCGCATATTTCGGAGGGGCAGCGTTATGAGTGGGGAGAGAACGACGATTGGATCGAAGGCTTTTATATCGGCATGATGTGGCTTGCCTATGAATCTAGCGAAGGTGCTTTCTATAAGGAATCGGCGCAATCTTTTTTGCCAAGCTTTAAAGACCGGCTTGACCGTCATGTAGCGCTCGATCATCATGATATTGGTTTCTTATATTCGTTGTCGGCCGTTGCACAGTGGCAAGTGACAGGAAGCGAAGCGGCCCGTGCGGTGGCGCTCGAAGCTGCCGAAAGGCTTTATTCGCGCTGGCGGCCGAATATGGGCATTATCCAAGCATGGGGCAAGGAGGATGATCCCGAAAATGGCGGGCGAATGATCATTGATTGTTTAATGAATCTCCCGCTGCTGTTCTGGGCTTATGAGCAGACCGGCGAACAAAAATATTATGATATTGCCTATAAGCATGCCTCTGCAAGCCAAAGGTTTCTGGTGCGGGGCGATCGCTCTTCGTATCATACGTTTTATTTTGACCCTAAGACCGGGCATGCGCTTCGGGGCGGAACCCATCAAGGCTATCAGGATGGCTCAACTTGGACAAGAGGGCAAGCCTGGGGCATTTACGGGTTTGCGCTCGCCTATCGCTATACCAAGGATGCCGCTTTCCTAGACACCTCCAAACGGTTAGCCCAATATTTCATTGAGCATTTGCCCGAGGACCATGTCGCTTATTGGGATTTTGACGTAGCGATTGAAGAGGATACGCCTAGGGACAGCTCGGCATCCGCCATTGCAGCCTGCGGGCTCTTGGAATTGCTGGAGCTTCTCGCAGAGGAGGATCCCGATCGCGCGCTATTCGAGAAGGCGCTTCATAGCAGCATGAATTCATTGGTCCGGCACTATGCAACGACGGACATCCCTAATGCGGAGGGTTTGCTGAAGCATGGGTCTTATCACGTGCGAGGGGATCGTGCGCCGGATGATTATATGATTTGGGGAGATTATTATTATTTAGAAGCTCTGGTCCGCATGGCGAAGGGGATCAAAGGGTATTGGTAGAAGTTCCATTCATATATTGATGATTAAAACCTCTGAATTCCTATGAATTCAGAGGTTTTTTTTATGGAGGCGGGAAACAGATCTTTTACGTTAATGGTTTGGCAATGTCGATAGTTTCATTTTTAACATTAGGTAAAATTTATACGATATCAGTCAAATCTGTGCATTATAGCGAAGATTGGTTTCTGTCTATAATGGTACAAAGTTGAAATGTAAGTGCTTACAAGATGAGGGGAGGCTGGGACTGCGTGAAAGGGAAAAAGCTGTTATTTGTGGTGAGCAGCTTGCTTATTGTACTTGCTGCCGGAGCATTATCGCTTGGCAACATGCCTGCTATCCACCCTACAGAGAAGATTGCGTTTACGATCGATCATTACGCCGTATCGGAGCGCGAGTTTCAAGCTTTTTTGCAAAGCAGCAAGGCTTTAACAACGAGTTATTTCAAACGGACCTACAATGCCGAGTATGACAAGGATTTTTGGACTGCTTCTTTCAACGGTGAAAATCCGCTAGCGTATGCGAAGCAAAAAGCGATGGATGAGCTTGTGAAGGTGAAGACCGAGCAAATCATAATGAAGGAAAACGGGATCGTCAGCGATATCTCTTACGAAGCATTCTTGAAGAGCTATGATCGGGAAAATAAGGACAGAGCAAGAAAAGTAGCCAATCATGAGCCCATCTACGGCCCGAAACAATATGGGAAAGCGGAGTACTACTCCTACTATCAAAGCATGAACGTTCAGAAGCTCATCGATAAATGGACGAAGGAAGCACAAAGGACGCTAACAGATGAAGAGCTTAAGCTCTATTACGACAAGGTAAAGCAGCAGTATTTTCATAGAGGGTATACGTTTGACTATGAGAAAATCTCCTTTAATAGCCAGACGGATTTAAAGGAGGAGCTATGGAGTGAAATGATCCAAGCCGCCTCCTCCGGAAATATAACGCTAGTCGAAGCGGCTGCTTCTCTTGGCGTACAGGCAAGCACCGAGAAACTGACACTTAATTTGGCGGAGACCTCCAAAGAGGATACGCTATCGCAAAATCTTTACACCGAGTTTCTTGCTAGCTCAGAGGGCGACTATAGCGATATTTATCAATCAGGCGAGGGAATGTATCGGTTTAGGCTTCTCGTGAAGCGAGATAAAGGTTTGGAAAAGTACGAGGACGTGAAAAACGCTGTTATTCAACTGTATGTACAAGAGCGGCTGCAAGACGATGTGAGCCGGCGCTTGAAGCAAGCGCAGGTTGAAACCAATAAGGAGGTGTTTCCGAAAATAACGTTCATGTCGCAGGCTTATCAAAAACAATAGGAGGATGATTTCTTTGAAACATTTTATGCAGCAAAGGCTTGTATCCATGGTTCTATTAGTCGCACTCTTAACGACAATAGCGATTCCCGCGGTTTCAGCACAGGAGACGGGCGCACCACTTGAGGGTCCACAACTGCTAGCCATAGCGGAGCAGACGGTAACGGGCTCAACGTATTATGTCAGCAATGGGGGCAGTGACGATAACGATGGCAAATCGGAGGATAAAGCGTGGGCGTCGCTAGAGAAGGTTAATAGCGTAGGCTGGAAGCCGGGCGATCGCATTTTATTCAAGGCTGGGGATGTATGGAACGGTTCATTGAAGCTAAGAGGAATATCAGGCACTGAAGAAGCGCCGATCATCTTTGATAAATATGGCAGCGATGATCCTTCTGTGAGACCGATCATTAACGGAAATGGAACAACAACGACAGAGAAATCAGCTATTATTCAGAATTATACTGGCGTGAAGGATAAAACATTATCGGCTACGATCGACGTTGTGGACGGCAGCTACCTGCAGTTTCACAATTTCGAATTAACGAATAAAAATCCTGACGTTGTCTCGCAGCGGGCAGGCATTAATATTAGAACGGCTTCGACAAATGTAACGGAATGGGAAGCTAACCCGCACCGCGGAATCGTAGTGAAGAACAACTATATCCACGATGTCGATGGCAACCCTTCGGGTTGGAAAGTGGGCAGCGGCGGCATACTGATTCTTGGCAATATCGAGGATGTGCTCGTTGAAGGAAATACGGTGGAACGGGTCGATATCGAGGGCATTCGAAATGCAGGCCTTTACCGGGAAGGCGATACGAAAGCCAATTTCCCGCGAGTGTTGAAAAATGTGGTGTTCAATAATAACTATGTTGCCGATGTGCAGGGTGACGGCTTCGTCATGAGCAACGTGGGCAGCAACGGCAGAATGGAATACAATACGGTCGTCAGGCATTCGGCGAAAAACGTAGGCAACGTCAATTATGCCGGCCTATGGGTCATTGGCGTCAAAGACATGGTCATTCAATACAATGAAGTGTACGGCGGCATTTATGGCTACAACGACGGACAGGCCTTTGACGTGGACATGTTTTGCGAAGGCACTCTCTATCAATATAACTATAGCCACAGCAACCGTGGCGGATTCATATTATTTATGAGCGGATCTACCAATTCTCTCGTTCGCTATAATATTAGCGTGAATGACGGAGATGGGCGATATATGTTCCACTACCTTCCTACTACGCTCGGGGACGCTCCGCTCATTCATAACAATACTTTCTTTACGGATGCGCAGGTGCAGACGAGGCTGATCAGCGATCCTGGCAAATACTTAAGGATGTACAATAATATCTTTTACTCCAAGGCTAATACAACGTTAGGGCAGGACCGCTTTGCCGGCGGCGAAATGAAAAACAATATCTTTTATCCGGGCAGCGAATACAAGGATTTGAAGCTGACGGGATTATCGTTGGAACCGAACTTGTTCGTGAGTCCGCAATTCGCAAGGGCGGGCGAAGAGCCGAAGGATATCATTAATGCTAGCCAAAGCACGTTTGATGTAGAGAAATTGAATGGCTACAAATTGCTGCCAGACTCACCAGCAATCGATGCAGGAATGGATATGACGGCTTTGACGCCGTCGGTATGGACACCTGCAACCAAAGACTTCTTTAATAATCCAATCACATCTGCTGCAAAAGTGGATATCGGTGCGCATGAATATTCGGATGATGCGCCAGCCAAGCAAGCACCAGAGGTTATGCCGCAAACGATTGTTATGGACAAACCCATGCTGGAGCTCCATGCGAAGCATAGAGGCGAGAAGATGACGGCTTCTGTCGGTCCTGACAACGCATGGTTTAAAGGAATCAAATGGTCGAGCAGCAATCCTGCGGTAGCGAGCATTAACGCACAAGGTTTCGTGTCCCCGCTGCTTGAGGGCGAAACGATCATTATAGCTGAAAGCACTATAAATCCGAATGTGAAAGCTGAAGCGCGCGTCATTGTTCATGCGCCTTCAAAGGTGGTATCCTACCTGGTAACTTCAGACGAAACGGAGCTATCGGACGAAAAGACCTCGCTGCAGTTAAGAATCGACGGCGTAACAGAGGATCATCATGCAATCGAATATGCGGATTATCATCAAGTGGAGTATGCGACAAATCATGAGAATGTCATTGTAGACTCGTTGACAGGAAAGCTTGAAGTGATTGGCGAGCTAACGGGTGCTACCGAGGTTCAGGTTTCTGCCAAGGTACAGGAATATAAGGACCTGATCTATTCGGAGAGCTTCGAGAACGGCTGGAATGACTTCATGCCAGAGACCGGCACGAGTATTACGACGGGTAGCATTTCGGATAAGGTTGCTTATCATGGCGATCAAAGCGCGCTATTTGTTGTTGGAAACGGCAGCAATGCCATCCAAAAAGTGTTTGGCGGCAAGCAGCAGGGCGTCGTCTCGATGATGCTTTATGATGACGGCTCCGAAAGCTCGAAGACGCGGGTGGTTGCGCATGTCGGCAACGCCAGAAGCAGTCTGCTTGCAGGCATGGGCTTATTATATGACGGCGGCACCTATGGGTCGCTGGAGTATTATTCGGTACGGGCAAGCGCATCATCAACCGCATGGGAGGCTACTCCGGTTAAACGAAGCGTTGGATGGCATGAGCTGAAGTGGGATTATACATCAGGAACAGATTTAAAGATGTATATCGATGGGCAATTGGTGAAAACAACGACAGCGATTGCAAGCTTCGACCGAATCGTACTCGGTTATTTATGGGACAGCGCCAATGGACGTACGTTTGCTTTCGACAATATTAAATATGCTTCGTCGGGGGAATTAGTTTCATTGCCGACTAAAGCGCTGACTCTTACCGTAAAACAACCGGAGCCGGAAGCACCAGCATGGGAAAACGCAGTGTTGGCCGCTTCGAATGTGACGCAGACGGGAGCAACCTTAAACTGGACACCGGCTGTCGATGCGCCAAGCATCACAGAGTATGCCATTTACAAGGATGGCGTGAAGCAGGCGAGCGTAGCTGGAAGTGTATATAGCTATCAAGCCAGCGGACTATCTGCGGATACGTCTTACACGTTTAAGATCGAAGCGGGCAACGCTGGCGGCAAGTGGAGTGAGGATGGCCCAAGTATCGTCGTCAAGACAAATGCGGATACCTCATCTCCCGGAGGTGGCACACCTGGCGGCGGCACGACAATTCCTGATCCAGTAAATCCAGGAGGGAAAGATCCGGAGACGCCAACGCCTGACATTGTTCTAACCGACGTTGATGGACACTGGGCTTCGGAAGCCATTCAGCAAGCGATCAAGCTTAAATTCATAAATGGATATACGGACCAATCCTTCCGGCCAAATGCAAGCGTAACGCGCGGTGAGTTTGCCGCGATGCTGGCAAGGGCGCTGCATCTGGAAGAGAAGGGCGATGCTGATTTTGCAGACATCGGCATGATTCCTGCATGGGCGAGGCCTTATATAGCGAGTGTGGTGAATGCGGGGATCGCGAGCGGCTTTGAGGACAATACTTACCGACCGGCGCAAGCGATTACGCGCGCAGAGGTGGCGGCTATGATCGTTCGGGCGAAGAAGCTGCCGCTAGAGAACAATGCCGAGTTATCGTTTAATGATGCAGATCAAATCCCGAATTGGGCAAAACCTTATGTGGCAGCAGCCTTTAAAGCGCAACTGCTTCAAGGCAGGGAAGGCGGCATATTCGCTCCTGCGGATCAGGCAACAAGGGCAGAAGCAGTGACCATGATATTAGCATTGTTAAATAGTAAATAATTTCAAAGGAATCGGGATGAGTAAGCGGCTTCCCGATTCCTTTTTTTATGCTTGCTAGAGGAGTTGCGCCTACAGGTCTAACTGAAGCTTCTTATCTAAATATTTCATTCCTTTTGCCGAAAAAATCTCAGGGAGCTCCGCTTTGACAAATTCTTTTGCCTCAGCTAAATCCTTCGCGGAATTCATATTTTTGTTCAAGGTAGTTTGCAGCCAATATTCGGAGCTTTCATAGCACATGCTGCTCCAGCCACCCTCGAAGCTGCTCTCTTGTGCGCCGGTAATGACGATATCGCCAAAGTTTTGCAGCTCGACGAGCGCGCGGTCGTAATCCTTTTTTTGTTCTTTAGCGGTCAATCCGCTTTCTTTGCGCAGGTTACGGGCATCGATATGGCCAACCTGCTGAACGATCTGATACACATTCCTCGCATGCGGTGACAGGAGTCCGTCGCTGTAGCGTTCTTCAACGCTTTTTCCTTGGGAAAGCAATAACTGAAGGCGTGGATACCAATCAATAGAGATGAAGCAGCCTTTTGCACCAAAAAATTTGCCGTAAGCCGCATGCTCTTCTTTAACAATTTTTATGCGCCATAACCATGGGTCGAGCTCCGTGTCCGTATGCCAGTTGTCAGGTACGGAGAGGGATGTTAGGGAAGGGCAGTCGGGAATAAAATCAGAGAAAGGGAAAATTTTATATTGGTTTACAAGCTCTACGAATTCGGGATAAGTTGTGATGCTCATACGCTCACTCCTAAAATAGATTACTAGATTATTCTAGTTATATCCGCATTATCCTGCTTTACACCTGAACGTCCGAATTAGCGGTAACGATCACAAGGGATGTAACTTTCCGGAAAAAACAGCGTCTGTATAAATGGGGTTAATTCTAATAAGTTTACTTGTTCAGGGGGCTATCAGGATGAAAAAATATATTCAAATCACAGCTGCTGCAGTGACTGTCATTGGCATGCTTAGTGCAGGCTTTTCCGCAGTCGCGGCACCGGCACCGGCGCAACCTATGAAAATGTTTATAAATGGCGTACATCAGCCGGATGTATTGAACGTGAACGGCCGAACGATGGTGCAGCTAAGGGCGTTTAAAGATCCAGCTAATATGAGCTATTCGTACGATGCAGCTACAAAGACGATCATGATTACCAACCCGCCAAAGCAGATGACGGTAAAACTTAAAAATGGCTTGAAAACTGCTGAGGTTAACGGTAAAAGCATAGCATTAGATGCCCCAGTTACGGTACAAGATGGCCGAACTTATGTGCCTGCGCGCTTTGTGACGGAAACGCTTGGAGGCACGGTTTTCTATAACGGCAGCACGAAGCAGGTGATCGTTCGAACGCCTACGGGAGAAGAACAGTTTAATACGCTGAGAAGCGGCGACCTTACGAAAGCGCGCAACCTAGCGCTCAAGCTCCCTAAGCTGAATAACGGAATTAATATTGAGCCATACGGAGAAGGTTTTACTACGGTTTACACCTTCCCCAAAGGAGAAGCGCTGCGCTATTTTATGGAGTATAAAGGTTTATTGGCATATATCGAGATCAACGCGAGCGGACTTGCGGAAATAAAATGGCAGAAGGATACGTTAGGACATAATGGCCAAGCGGGTATTGAGCCGGAGCCATTTGGCGACTCGGTCTATTTCAGTGATAATTTTATGGCCGATATGCTAAACTACGGTACAATAGACAGCACAGGCAAACTTACGGAAATGGGAGCAATCAGCCGGTATAGGAATGAAGAATATGCCAACGTTATTAGTGTGTCGATTGAAGGAGAAGTAAGGACGGACGCTAAATAAGCAAGCTTTTTCAGGAGGAATACCTACATTGCAAATTAATCGATTGGATCATCTTGTACTTACGGTGAAGGATATTAACGCTACTTGCGCTTTTTACAGCAGGGTGCTTGGCATGAAGGTCATCACCTTTGGTGAAGGAAGAAAGGCGCTGCAATTCGGTCAGCAAAAAATAAACCTTCATCAACAAGGGCAAGAATTTGAGCCGAAGGCAGAGAAGCCGACCGCCGGCTCGGCTGATCTCTGCTTTGTTACCGAGCTGCCATTGCAGAATGTGCTGCTGCATTTATCGGAATGCGGGGTCGAGGTGGAGGAAGGGCCTGTTCGGAGAACCGGCGCCACAGGGCCGATCGAATCGGTCTATTTTCGGGACCCGGATATGAATTTGCTGGAAGTATCCAATTACGTAAAATAGCTTTGATATAGCTATGGATAGATTAGGAGAGCAAGCATGATTAAAGCCATTGATATTACCGTTGAGGCGACGGCAGAAGAGGTGCTGCGCATTCAGCTGCCTTCCTATCGGGTAGAGGCAGAGCTGATTTCATTTGATCGGATTCCGCCATTGTTAGATAGCGTTAGTACGCTGCAAGCATGCGGAGAAACCTTTTATGGCTATTACGCGGGGGAAAAGCTATGTGGAGCTATTTCTTGCAAAAGGGGAGACGGGGTAGTGGATATCCATCGCTTGATGGTTCATCCCGATCACTTCCGGAAAGGTATTGCAGGGCAGCTTCTGGCGCATTTGGAAGCGTGGGCGGGGGATCGTACGGCATTGGCAGTAGCAACCGGCTCCAAAAACGTGCCCGCGGTCCGTTTCTATAAGCAAAACGGATATGTTGAGACAGGGATCATAGAGGTTGAAGAAGGCTTGTCTATTACAACGTTCATGAAGAGCAAGGCATAAGCAGCCGCTTGCGGACAGGAAAGAGGAGCAGGGAATTGCATTTATTAGCCAAGGAGATTAGCGGAACGCAGGAGATCAGCGTCTACGAAGCCAATCAGCTTTATGGGAAGGTGGGCAAATATCGGTATTTGCAATTTTCCAATGAGGCGATCCAGGGCGCGATAGATTTAAAAGATCCGGGCCGTGTCGTAATGGAATACCCGAGAGCCATCATTCATTTAATGGAGCGAAATAATTCAGCGTTTGAACAGGTATTTATGATCGGACATGGCATCGGGACTATCGCGGGTTATTTTTCGAATAAAAAGGTTACGATTGCGGAAGTGGATGAGAAGGTCGTGGAGCTCAGTAGAGCTTTTTTTCATTATTACATGGATAATGTTGTCATCGGTGACGGCCGTGCCATACTTGCAGGGCAGTCTCCTGGCAGCTTTGATTATATTGTCGTAGACGCGTTTACGAAGCAAGGCACTCCGTATCATTTGACGACATTGCCTTTTTTTGAAGAGATGAAGGAGAAGCTTTCAGCTAATGGCGCAGTGATAATGAATCTAATGGGAAAGATAAAGAACGACAAATTGATTAATGCCATTCATTCGACGCTTAGGGAAGCCTTTGATGTGGTTCAGGCTTTTTCTCTCCCGGCGGAGGATGCCGCTGACATACGGAACATCATTGTAATGGGCAGCAGCAAAGCCGTTGCTTATGATCCACGGGCGATGGCGGGTTTCTTCGGGCTGGAGCTGGAAGAAGGACATCGGCTGATGGACAAAGGATAGCCCTTTAGCGTTGGCATTAAGACTTGAGAAGGAGCAATCGGTCAGCCAGCTCTTTCGTCAAACAATCGGCATACACCTCAACCGTTTGCAAGCGGTCCAGAATCCGAATAGAGCGGATGTCCTTTTTTATAATGCCCATCCACGCTGTGGAATGCCAGGTTTTACGGCAGACGAGGTATCGATTATCAACAGCAATGACTTTCCATTTCATTCACTTATCCTGCCTCTCTATATTGTAGTATTGTGGAGCGGGCTCGTAATAGGTTTGGAAGGCTCCTGAACCATGCGCCGATATTCTCGTGGTGTCATGCCTGTAATTCTTTTAAAGTGAGTCAGAAAAGCGTCCATATTTTTGTAGCCGGACTCTTCCGCAATATGGCTGATTTTAAGCTGTGAGCTTCTTAGAAGCTCGCAGCTTTTTTTGATGCGAAGATGCTGGATATAATGCAGAAAGGTTTGTCCGGTATGCTGTTTAAATACGCGGCTGAAATGCCGTTCGCTCCATGAGCAGCGTTCAGCGAGCTGGGCGAGCGAGAGTGGTTCATGGGCATGCTGATCCAAGAAATTAAGCACATGATGGAAGGCGACCGAAGCGCTTCCTTCTATTATAGCTTCCTGTGAATCCTTCATGATGCGATAGATCGACAATAGGAGCTGAACAAGCAATGACTGCAAATAAGCGGCTGAGCCGCTTCGCGGAAGCTCGTATTCGCGCAGCAGATTGCGAAAAAGCCCGTCAATGACATTGTCGGAGTCAAAAAGCGATTCTGGTGCACTCGGGTCAGTTAGGCGCTGCTCAAGATGATCGCTGATTCGTGTATCCCCGATCCAACCGCTTAACTGCAAAAGAAGCGAGGGAAGGAAAATGCAATTATAGACGATTAAAGGAGGACTGGTCCGCGAAGGCGTCGAGGGCCGAAAAACATGGGACATGCCCGGCGGCAATAGAAACAACATGCCCTTGTAGACCGGGACGACCCGTTCTCCGATATGATGAAAGCCCTTGCCTTCCGCGACATAGGCAAGTTCAATGAAATCGTGATTGTGCAGCGGCAGATGGAAGTTTTCCTCGGCGCGGTTTACATAAAGAAAACCGTTTTTATGAAAGTAGTTCTCTCCTTTGTATTGTTCCGAAGGCCTGGTCAGCATCTGATTGCTCCTTTTTGCTCTATGTCTTTTATAAGGGATAAAATGTCCGGAATAGGGGTAAATCACTCCTTTGATTTTACTATAATTAAAGAGGTAATGCACCAAGGAATCGAGATATGAAATCTATAATAGATAATAGCTAAGGAGCGAAATCGCATGTTAAATCAGGATTGGAAGGCCAACTGGATTTGGGGCGGTGAGATCGAAAGCCCGCGCAATGAATGGCGCTGTTTTAGGAAGAGCTTTGATGTGGCACCGCATGGAGGCTCAACTGATCAAACATCAAAGACACTTAGAATTAGCGCGGATTCACGCTATGTTCTTTATATTAACGGTGAACAGGTAGGCAGAGGGCCTGTCCGATCATGGACGGTTGAACAATTTTATGATGTCTATGATGTGGGGCATTTGCTCATTCCTGGGCAGACCAATAGCATTGCGGTGCTGGTGCTTCATTTTGGCGTATCGACCTTCTATTATGAGCGGGGACGCGGCGGCCTGCTTGTTCAATTGGATCAAATCGGAGCAGAAGGCACCGAAACGATTTTGACGACGGACGCGACATGGCATACGGCTATTCATGCAGGCAATCATACACGCTCCTCCCGGATGTCCTGCCAGCAGGGCTTCACAGAATATATCGATGCAACCTTGTGGGATGGAGATTGGGCAAGTGAAGCTTATGATGCTGCAGGCTGGGAAAATGCTGGGCTTATAGGTCCTGTCGGCACGGGACCGTGGACCACGGTCAAGGAGCGGGATATTCCGCTGCTCGCAGAGGCTCCGGTATACCCTTCACGCGTATTGATGCTAAGCAGCGTAAAATCCTTTACTTACTCTACCGCCATCGATATGCGCAACGTGATGGTTGAAGGCAGCGAGAACCATGCCAATTTCGTGTCGTTTACGGGATATGTAGCTACGATCCTGTCCGTACAGCAGGAAACGGAAATTGTGCTCGGTTTTCCAAGCGCCGGAGAATGTACAACAGCGGTTTCGTTAAATGGCGTTGTACTGGAAGAAGCTGCATTTACGGGCGTACTGCCGGAGAGATATGCGGCCGTCACCCTGCATAAAGGCGATAATCTTTTGCTTATTGATGTTAGCGGACTGAGAATTCATACAGGCAAGCTGCACTTGGGAATATATAGCGATTCGGATGTAGTGCTGAGATCACCGATCACTGCCGAGCAGCAGTCACCGCAGGCATCCGCCTTTATAGCGATTGGTCCTTTTGACAGTGTCGTTGATTTGGACCATCAGGAAACCAGGGCAATTGATTTTGAAGATCCGCAATATAAGGGAGTGTTAAACAAGGTTTCCGGGCCAGCAGATTTGGCGTTGTATTCCTCTTATATCCGTTCAATTGACGAGAGTCTCGTGAGTGAAGTCGACGTATTTGGTTTATCTGTGTGGAAGAAAGAGAGCAATCCCCGCGTTATTCCGGCAGCTTTGCAAAATATCGTGATTCCGAATGCGTTGCCGGGCATTGTACCGGTCTATCCGGGTTTGGATACAGAGCTGATTATTGATTTTGGCAAGGAGCTCACCGGCTATTTGACCTTTGAATTGGAGGCAGCTGCGGGTACAATACTGGATTTCTACGGGTTTGAATATATGACAGCGGATTACCGCCAGGATACCTTCGGTTTGGACAATTCCCTCCGGTATGTGTGCCAAGAAGGGAGGCAGCGTTATGTTTCGCCCATTCGTCGGGGCTTGCGTTATTTGATGCTGACCATACGAGACGCTAGCCAGCCTGTAAAGCTGTTTAACGTTCATTTCCTATCCAACCATTATCCGGTTGCGGAGATCGGGAAATTCCACTCTTCTGATCCATTGCTGAACGATATTTGGGAGATTAGCCGCCATACGACAAAGGTTTGCATGGAGGATACCTTTGTAGACTGCCCGGCCTACGAGCAGGTTTTCTGGGTAGGAGACAGCCGGAATGAAGCGCTTGTGAGCAACTATTTGTTTGGCGTCAATGAAATCGTCAAGCGCTGCTTGCGGCTTGTTCCGGGATCAAAGGAGCAGACGCCTCTTTATATGAATCAGGTTCCGAGCGGCTGGAGCAGCGTCATCCCGAACTGGACTTTTTTCTGGGCGATTGCATGCCGCGAATATGTGGAGCAGACAGCGGATTTGGATTTTGCCAAAGAGATGTATCCGCATATCCGGTTTACGCTGGAGCATTATTTGAAAGAGATTGATCAGGATGGCTTGCTTGCCATCAAAGGCTGGAACCTGCTTGACTGGTCTCCGATCGATCAGCCGAATGAAGGCATCGTCACTCATCAGAACTGCTTCTTGGTGAAAACCTTGCGTGTAGCCGCTGAGATGGGTGCCTTGTCCGGGGATGCGGAGGGGCAGCTGTATTTTATTGAAGAAGCGGATAAGCTTCAAACTGCCATTAATAAGTTCCTATGGTCGGAAGAGCAGTCTGCCTATCTGGATTGCATTCATGTGGATGGCCGCAAATCGGATAATTTCTCTGTACAGACACAGGTTGTTGCCTACTTAACCGGCGTGGCGCAAGGGGAACGCCGAAACGTAATGGAGAGCTATTTAACGGATGCTCCTGCTCATTTTGTGCAAATTGGCAGTCCGTTCATGTCTTTCTTCTATTATGAAGCGTTGTCGGAAGCGGGACACGTCTCCACGATCGTTGATGACATTCGCCAAAATTTTGGGCAGATGATCGATAACGATGCAACGACTTGCTGGGAAATGTACCCGAATTTCGCGGAAAACCGTCCTAACCCCGATATGCTGACCCGCAGCCATTGCCATGCGTGGTCCGCAGCGCCTGGTTATTTCCTCGGACGTGAGGTGCTTGGCGTTCGCAGCAAGGCGATGGGATGGACAGAGGTAGATGTCATGCCGAATCCGAGCGGATTAACTTGGGCGAGAGGCAGTGTCCCTCTCTCGGAAGCGGGACAAATCGATGTTGCTTGGAAGCTGATAGGGGAAAATAAAATTGAGATCTCGGTCCAATCTCCGGAGTCGGTTAAGGTAAACATTATCGTTCCGAACGGTTACGAAGGGATTATTCGCGAGAAGAAATTCATCTAACTATAGAAAACGATAGATGTTCAGGCGAGAAACAAAAGAACCTTCAACTCCGTATCTGTTCGGGGTTGAAGGTTCTTTTCATGCTAGCTGGCGGTACATGCCTAAGCACGCAGTGTCATTAGTAGAGATCAAACATGCTGATTTCGTAGCCTTGCATTTTCAAATAGGTGAATAGTTGTGCACGGTGATGCTGTGCATGGGTCGTAATTTCGATGAGCCATTTAGCTTGAACCGAGCCATGCTCCAAATAGAAAGGTTTGGTTGACTTGCGCAGAAACTCTTCATCGGTTAGCCCTTCCATATA
The DNA here is from genome assembly GCF_006345825.1 of Paenibacillus paridis. GTDB lineage: Bacteria > Bacillota > Bacilli > Paenibacillales > Paenibacillaceae > Pristimantibacillus > Pristimantibacillus paridis. The sequence continues at coordinate 1,598 of NZ_VCIX01000082.1, read as the reverse complement.
GCTCCGTACTTCATGAACTCCTTTGGTCATCCATTCGGTTAGTTTCTCTATGCTTGGATCTTCAGCGATATCGGCTTCCAGCTTTCGAATATCCGCTTCACTGCTCTCCTTAAGGATCAGCAGGTCAGAGGAAGGCACGGAAACGAGATGCTCGGCAAGCTCAAGAAGCGATCTCATGTTTTGGTGCGGCCTGAAGTGCCAATGCTCCGTTGAGATTTTTCGTATCAGGTTGTTGGAGGTATTGACGATATGCTCTAGTTCTTCTAGCAGCAAGGCTTTGAGTTCGTTAACGTTTGCGGTTTGCATGCGGCTTCACTCCATTCATTATATTGGTTGGGATCAGATAGCCATAGTAGGCTTATATCCGATTGTAGCTTATAATAGTGACAAGAGTTGTCATGAATATAAAAAATAATGGGGGTTCACATTGTCCAAGTCGAAGCGGCTCATCGAATTAATGATGACGGTCAACCGAAAGCGTAAATTTACGGTGAAAGAGCTTGCCCAAGAATTCGAAGTATCTACCAGAACAATACTCAGAGACCTACAGGAACTAAGCGAGCTTGGAGTTCCTCTGTATTCTGAGGTAGGTCCGCACGGCGGCTACCAAGTGCTTAAGGAAAGAGTGCTGCCGCCCATTGCATTTACGGAGGAGGAAGCGGTCGCCATATTTTTTGCAAGCCATGCCCTGCGGCATTATTCTTATTTGCCGTTTGAGACAGAAGCATCTTCGGCCTTAAGCAAATTTTACTTTTACATGCCGGGAGATGTGCGTGATCGAATTGACCAGATGAAAAACCGGGTTGATTTTTTCACGCCCGCTCGAAAAACGGGCGACCCCCATTTGGCAGTTCTGCTCGATGCCTCGATTCATCAGAAGGTGTTGAAGGTCGAGTATGAATCGAGAAAAGCCATTTCCAGCCGCGAGATTCAGCCGATCGGCATTTACGCCAGCAACGGGCTTTGGTATTGTCCGGCCTACTGCTTTCTTCGTTCCGAATTACGATTGTTCCGCTGTGATAGAATTCGCTCTGCTGCAGAAAGCGACTCAACAACAAAGCCTATGAATTTTCGTGAAGTGCATTTAGGCAATCGGGACTCGCATTTTCAAACGGAAGAAGAATACGTCGCTATTCATGTGGAACTCACCAGAGAAGGCGCTCAACGCTGCGAGGCAGACTTATGGCCATCTCCTAGGCTTCATCTTCGCGAGGATGGCAGCGGTTGGTTAGACGGTCATATCAGAAAAGCAGATATTCTATTCTTTACAAAATTTTTTATTGGATTAGGCAATGAAGCAACGGTAAAGCAACCGGCACAGTTATTGGATAAGATGAAACAGATGCTTTCCGAAATGTTGGCTAAATATACGTAGAAAAGGTACGCTGACAAACTTATAAATCCTTATATTTTCAAAAAGAATGAAATTAATTTTAAAAAACACTTGCAATAGTATGCGAGTCCATGGTATATTCTATTTCCGGCCAAGAAATACACCGGAACAAAAGAAAAACAAGCAACACGAACGAAAGAATAGATTGCTCTTTGAAAACTGAACAACGAGTAATAACTGCCTCGCAAATCCTTTGGGATAAGCG
>NZ_VCIX01000065.1 GCF_006345825.1 Paenibacillus paridis | reverse complement strand
AGTGGCAGGTGTTACCCCATCCGTCGGATCAGATGCCAACGAATCTCCAATTGCATTAGTCGCAACTACCGTAAAGGTGTAGGATGTTCCATTTGCAATTCCCGTTACCGTGATTGGGCTGGACGTTCCTACCGTCGTCTTAACCGCTACGCCGCCATTCCACGCCGTAACTGTATAGCCGCTAATGGTTCTTCCATTGGCAGATGGCTCTGTAAAACGAATCTCTGCTTGACCGTCTCCAATCGTCGCAATTGCACTTGTTGGCTTGTTTGGCACACTGGCCGGCGTTGCCTCTTCAGACGGACTGGATGACGGTGAGTTACCAGTCGCGTTGGTTGCAACTACCGTAAAGGTATAAGCCGTACCATTTTCCAATCCCGCTACCATGATTGGACTGGACGATCCTGTCGCGGTCTTGACCGCTTCGCCGCCATTCCACGCCGTGACGGTATAGGCTGTATTTATACTGCCGTCTCGAGCATCTGGTTTCTCAAAGCTGATTTCTGCCTCTCCGTCACCCGGCAATGCACTAACATGAATAGGGGCAAGCGGATGAAGAGGAACAACCTCTACGAGATGGCTCGCAATGGCTGATGATTGCTTGGCTGTCGCATTTTGCACTACAGCAGCAGTCAATGTTGCTGTGCCCAGCTTATGCGCCTTCAATGCTCCAGTCACTGGATCAATAGAAATAATGCTCTCGTCTGAGCTGCTGAATACAACATTGTCGTTGCCTGCGCTTAATTCTACAGCTAACGTCGCTTCCTCCCCAAAGCTATACGTCTCCTTTACATTTGTGAAGTTTACGGTCCTCTTCAGCCATTCTGCGGTCAGCGAAGCGGATAAACTGCCCGCATTACCTGCTTCGAGTTTCGAAGCCTCGGAGGTAAGAGCAATGAACTTGGCTCTGTATAGCTCACCAGACGCTGCCGTAATTGTGAGCTGGGACGGATTTTCGGAATTGTTCGTAATAGCCGTCGGATTGGAGCCCGCTCCCTTAAACCATTCAACCGTATAATCCGTACCGTACACTAGCGGATATCCGCCTTTGTTCACTACCGAACCCAAATTGTTAACTGAAAGGGTAACCGGCGTGCCATAATAAAAGTGAGCGTCTCCTTGCACATCTGCCTGAACCGAAATCGTCGGGGCAGTGTTCAATTCACGGGATACCGTTGCAGTACTGTTCGGATAAGTTCCCGTAGAGGTTGTTGTTGTTACATTTCCATAGTACGTTTTTCCTGTCGTTTTCAACGTAATATCGACTGGCAACGTACCGGCAGGCAGAAACAGGTGTATCGTTCCGCTGCTCAATATGGACGTATTCAATGTTTGGTCTCCGTAATGGACAGCTACAGCGGTACCATTGGCAGGAGGGGTGGAGGTGTCGACCTTGATCGCCGTTGCATACACCGTTTGACCGTCCTTGTTCAACGCCTGCCGGCCATTAAGAAGAGAAATGTTGTTCGTAAACAGGTTTCCGCCGTTGACTATTACGGTCGTCTTCTGCACATTATCAGCCCTGTTGGCGGTAGAAGCATAACCTGTTCCTATAACATCATAGGCATAGCTTGACGTATTAGAAGGCACCTTTGCCGTTATCGTACCGCCATTAATCGTGACGCGTGTCGTCTTGCCGGGGTAGGAAGAGGATACATCGCCTCCACCTATAGCTGCCGCTGTACCGTTGTAAGACTCCGCCGTTATAACGCCGCCATTAATGACAATATTACCGCCTGCACCTCCTTTTCCTCCACCGATTGCAGCGGCTGCGCTGATTGCTCTAAAGTTTGCTGTTACCGTACCGCTATTAATTGTAATGCTGCCTGCAGTCTCCGAAATGTTGCCGCCTATCGCAGCCGCGCCGCTATAGCTGCTGGCTGTCAACGAATGGCTGTCCTTGCCGTCAATTGAATCAATAATGAGCTCGGTTCCCTCTGGCACGCTGATAGGCGCCTTTTGGGTAGCGCCGTTATAAGACGAAATGACATTCGTACCACTTAGCGTCAAATAGACCTTTGTACCGCTCCCTTCAATCGAAATCGTCGGAATAGACACATAAGCAGAAGTTGTTTTAGTAATGGAGGCATTCTCCAGCGTCACATGCTGCTCTACACCGCCTCTAATTGCCACTACGTTGGCAGTTGAGGAACCCGTAATAATATAGCCGTTTGCATTGTAAACAGCATTTGCACCGCTTGGCGTTTTCCCCGTAACGGTACCATCGCCGATTGTAATACCGCCCTTGGAAATATCAAGCGTCGTCTTCAACTCATCTGCGGATGCAGTCGGGATCACCGCTGTGAACAAATTAGTAACAATGGCAGCCACAAGCCCCAACCGCAACCAATTTCCCTTTCTCATTGCGCAAGCTCCTCTCTGGTTTGTTGAATTGTGTCCCGCTTTATTCGATCGGGCTAGCGTTAATGGCAATACGGATATTGCTCGTAATCGTATCAAGGCTCAATAGTCCCGTTTCGCTGTCATAGGTATAATTAGCGTATTTCACTTGAATATCGCCATCTTGAATTTTATAGCCTTCTTTTGCATGCACATAAAATTGCGCACTGCCTCCGGCCACGACATCTACCGCGCCTGTCTCCCACACGATGGAGTCGGAATTGACTGGCGTTACTGTCCACTGAGCCGTTTGAACCCACACAAGATAACGATAGTCTGACGCCAATGTATACACGTCGCCATTGTAGGACGCTTTATAGCGAATGCTGTATAGGCTTGGCTCTAAATTCTCAATCACATTTCCCGTTACCGAATAAATTTGCTGATCGTTCCCGATTGTCGGAATCCATTTAATATATTCTTGTGATTCATTCACGCCAAAAATTTTCCCGTTATTCGTTCCCGTCTTTGCTGCGATCGTCGTAAAGCCAGACGGCTTTACCGGCTTCACAACGGTAAAGTTCTTGTAGTAGCTCGCGCCCTGATAAGAAACGCCGTTTGCCTTTCCGCCGTCGTAAGCAATGCGAATTGAATGCTCGCCAGGCAAGAGGGCACTAAAGGTGAAGCTGATAACGCCTGCTTTTTCTCCTGTACCCGTTACTCTCGTATAAAAGTTTTTTGAGCCGTCCTGATAGAACCGCACTGTAGCACCCTCAATCGGCGTGCTCTGTCCGTCATCGGAGATTAGTTTCAACGTATACGTAATTGCACCCGCTGTTGGGTCAGGCTGATTCGTGAACTCCGCCTCGGAAGTAACGCTTAGCTTGGCAGGCACGCTCGGAACCGCTATCCCGCCTTCCTTAGGACCAAGAGATGTCTTACCCGCAGAGAATGACGAGGAACCGGTTACCTTACCCCCGGAAACCGCTACGAATTTAGCTTTGTATGAATCACCCTGTAGAGGAGTAACGGTCAATTTGGCTTCGTCATCTGAATCTCCAGAGATTGGTGTTGAGCCCTTATACCACTGGACAACAAAATCAGTGCCCGCTTGCAATGCATATCCGCCGGAATTGATAACCTCATTGTAGTTGGAAATGGAAAGCACGCTCGTTTTGCCTTCGTTTAATTCCTTATCCTCAAGGTCACCGTTTTCAACGGAGAGAACAGGCACATTCTTAATCGTGCGTGAAGCAATGCTAGCAATAAATGGACTGCTGACAATACCTTCTCCAGCATTTACGGTCCCGTAGTAAGTCTCCCCAGTATCCCCGCGCGTAATGGCTACATCATGGGAGCCTGATGGCAAGAACAAGTAGACATACCCACCGTTTACTGTATTCGTTTTAACGCTGCTGCCTTCGTACTGTAAATCGACCGCTGTTCCGTTTGCCGGCGCGTCCTCTAGCTTAACACCCGCTGCATACAACTGCTGACCCGCGTCATTGACCGGCTGCCGTTTGTACAGAAGGGCAGTAATATTGCTGCTATCATTACGACTAACAATACTGCCTCCATCAATGACAACTGATGTTGATGCCTGCACCGCCGATGTATAGCCGGAGCCTACTTTTCCATAGCCAATGGAGTCGTACACCGCAGCATTTGGAATTTTTGTCGAGACAGTACCGCCATTAATCGTTACTTCAGTTGTTTTGCCGTTATAGCCAGTTGTGGAATAACCGCCCCCTATAGCAGCGGCATAACCGCCGTACGATTCGGCAGTAACAGCGCCGCCATTGATGACGATTGTTCCTCCCGCTCCACCCTGGCCGCCTCCAATTGCTGCACCGTAGTTGCCGCTGCGGACAAATTTTGCAATAATCGTACCTTCATCAATAGAAATCGCGCCGGATGCAGCAGCTTCATTGCCTCCGATCGCCGCCGCATAGCCTCCATACCCGTTAGCCGTTAAGGAATGGCTGTTGCTTCCGTCTACCGTACCAATTGTTAAATTTGTCCCTTCAGCTACGCCAAGTGCAGCCTTTTTTGGATTGCCAGACGTGAGCACGCTTGTTCCGCTGAGCGTCAAACTCACCGTTGTCCCTGCATTTTCAATCGATATCGGGGACACGCCATTATAGCCAGTGCTGACTTTAATGTTTTTAAGCTCAATCTCATTTGTACCACCGCTGATTGTAACCGTATTAGCTGTTTCAGAGCTGGAGCTGCTTGTAATGATATAACCGCTCTCGTTGTATCCTGCCGCCACTCCCCCAGCCGTTTTGCCTGTGACGGTTCCATTGCCAATCTTGATGCTTCCCTTGGAAAGATCGAGCGTTGTCTTTGATGCTTGTGCTGACGTGTAGGGCGCTGGAGCAGTTAGGGAAAGAAGCAGCGCGATGATACCGGCGAGCACCGCCAGCTTAAAGCTTCCGATCTTGAAAGCTGGTCGCAATTTTGTTTGTTGATACATAATCATCCTCCTATTAAATATCCATATATCCCTATGCATATAGTCGGATTTATAAAAAAACAATTTGTTACCCGACGCCACTCCATGCTTATTCGCTTATCCCCGCAGCCCATTGATCGATACGGCAGCGACTTCCATGGAAAAGGATACAATATGCTCCTAACATTATCAGCCTTAATAGAGTACGTCCAATAAGCATTTAAAGCCGATCAATAGAAGCGTTCTATCAACTTTAACTCTTTATTAATCTCTAGAACTGCCTCAAAAATGGAAGGATCCCCGCCCTTTACCATAATAAGATTGGTTACTAGCGATAACTCGGATAATGAAGGAATCGTGACCGGTATGAGCAGGCCGTCCTTTATCTCCCGTCTAATGCACAGCATTGGCAAAAAACTAACGCCCTGACGCTCCAGTACAAGCTTTTTTGCTGTTTCCATATTATCAATATGATAATCAATTTTTGGCGGCTCGGTTAACGTTTCGAATAAACGATGGATTTTGGTCCAATTGAGTGAACCGCATTCATAAAAGACGAGTGGCTCCGATTCCAGCGCTTTAATAGATAAAGGTGGCTCATTCAAAAAAGAGTGCCCCTGATAAACACATAATTTAATAGGATCCTCAATAAACCTTACCGACTCCAAAGCGGGATGGGATACGCTCCGCACAAAGCCAAGATCAATCTCCTTGTTCAATACCCTCTCTATAATAGAATCACTGTTGTCCGTAATAATGCGAATTTGAAAATTTGGAAAGCGTTCCTTAAGCTTTGGCATGACAAGCGGTACTACATAATGGGAAATGGTCTCGGTGCAGCCAAGCCGCAGCGTCTTCACCTCCGCTGCCTTGCCAGACATTAGCTGCTCCGCTTTTTTGAAGGACTTGAGCGTCTGCTGGGCATGGGGCAGAAATATTTCCCCTTTCTGAGTCAATGAGAAACGTTTCCCTTCCCTAACAAGCAGCTCGACGCCAAGCTCCTTCTCCAGCGTCCGAATTCTTGATGATATAGACGGTTGCGTCAAAAACAGCGCATCCGCTGCCTTGCGAAAGCTATTGAAATGCACCACATATACAAAGGCTTCAATGTTTTCAAGGTTCATCTATCCCGTCACCTCCTCAAATGGTATGGTCAAGTCTACCAACAAAAATTGAATGAGACTTAATACCTGCCTTCCGTTAGCTTATCTGAATATATCATACTATTATACTATGTTTTGTCAGAATTAATACTAGAAAATTCCTATTCCAATGTTGTCTCAATATCCTTCAATTGTCATATTTAAAAACTAAAAAAAAAGCGGAAATAGAGCATTCCCAATACGGGTATGCCCTATTTCGCAGATGTATTTCTGCTTATTCTACTTCTTTCTTACTTTCCCCCAGGATGACTCCAAACAGCTACTTTTCAACCTTCGTAGAGCCTTATGCCTGAAACCGTCATAACCGCTGGCAGCGCTGTTTCATCTACTTCCACATTATCATACCAGCCGCCCACGGCGAGGTTAAGCACCAAATAAAAAGGCTCATCAAACGGCATAATGCCCGGCTCCATAGGACGCTCGGCAAAGCAATGCCCGTCTACTAGCCACCTTATAGAGCTAGCATTCCATTCCAGCGAATAATCACGAAACTCGTTAATGGTTCCGTGTTCAAGCTGATAGGAAAACTCATCGATCACCTTATGGTCCCAATCCTTCCCGTAGTGCAGCGTCCCGGATACTTGCCTTGGCAAACGGCCTTTCGCTTCCATAATGTCAATCTCGCCAGAGGCAGGCCAAGGCCCGTAGGCCTGATGCTGCGGGAGCAGCCAAATGGCCGGCCATAGCCCTTGTCCTACCGGCAGCTTAGCGCGAACGACAAGCTTTCCGTAGCAAAAGGAGAGATGATCTTTCGTATCTATACGTGCTGAGGTGTACGCAAACGTCCGACCGTCTTGTTCAATGGATTCACATCGTGCGCATAGGTTTAGCCCAAATTCATTGATATATAGATTGTTAGCATGTCCGGTATAAAACTGCTGTTCTCCGTTGCCCCAGCCCGGGTCTATGGGGTTGCCCTCGTTATCAAGCAAATCATTGCCAAGGCGAATATTCCATGCGCTCAAACCGGTATGGCCATTTAAAAAATCCTGCTCCCATAATAGCTTGCTCATCCCTTGCACACTCCCTTCATCTATTCACAGCATACTTAATTTTGACGGCCAGTCAAACAAATCCAAAAAAATGGGATAGGGTCAAAAATCATGGCCTTTTTTTCCTAGGCCTATTTTCATACGATGAAGAGGAAGGGGGCGCAGAACATGTTTCCATACAGGACAGGACAAATAAAGACGTTTTTTAGACAGTGGCAATTGCAAAGCATGGTAATACCAGGCATTATATGGATGTTCATCTTTTGTTATATTCCGATGTTTTGGCTAATTATTGCATTTATGGACTTCAGTATTGCCAAGCCCGTGCTGCAATCGCCCTTTGTGGGGCTGAAACACTTTCAGGATTTCATTACGGATGACCGTTTTTGGCGCTCGATCCGCAATACTCTAGGGATGAGCAGCATCAAGCTGCTTTTAGGCTTTCCCATTCCCATTTTTTTCGCCCTGATGCTGAATGAAATACGGACGATCCGTTTTAAGCGAACGGTACAGACCATCTCGTACCTGCCGCACTTTATTGCCTGGACCATCTTTGGCGGCATTATGCTCAATTGGCTGGGCGAGGGCGGTGTAATCAACCAGCTGATGATGGCGCTCGGACTGCAGGATCGCGAAATTCTGTTTAATAGTGACGCTAAATATTTTTGGTGGATTACCTATTTCTCCGATACGTTGAAGGAAACCGGCTGGAGTGCCATCATCTACATCGCTGCAATCGCTGGTATTGATCCGGGTCTATACGAGGCAGCCGAGCTCGATGGCGCTAACCGCTGGCAGCGGATGTGGCATATTACCATTCAGAGCATACGTCCCACCATCGCCATTTTGTTCATCCTTGCCGTCAGCGGAATACTTGGCAGCAACTTTGAACAAATCTTTATGCTGAAGAACAACATGAACATGAAGATGGCGGAAAGCCTCGATTTGTATATCTATAACATGGGCTTGGTCTCGGGGCGCCATTCCTTCTCAACGGCCGTTTTGTTCGTTCGCTCCATCGTGGCGCTGGGACTCTTATTTTTGGCCAATTACACATCCAAGAAATTAACTGGCGACAGCATCTTTTAAGAAAGGGAGGACCGATCTATGGAAAGACGCAGAAAATTTCGGCGAATTGGCGTATTTGAGGTATTCAATGCGCTGCTTATGCTGGCGGTTTGCTTTCTGACGCTATACCCCATGTGGTTTGTATTTATAAATTCGCTTAATGCGCCGCAGCAGGCCATGCTGGGCACGGTAAATTGGTTTCCAAAGGAATTTTCACTAGCCAGCTACAGTGTGGTATTCAATGATAAAAGCCTGATGCACGGCTTCTACATTACTACGCTGCGCACGGTGATCGGAACGGTGGCACATGTGTTATTTACCGCCATTGTAGCTTACGGGATGAGCAAATCCAATTTAATCGGCCGCAAGATTTATCTCAAAATCGCCTTGATTACGATGCTGTTCTCAGGCGGCTTGATCCCTTCCTTTATCCTGATGACAAAGCTTGGCCTTTACGATAACTTTTGGGTATTCATCATTCCGGCCATGTACACTTTTTTCAATATGGTCATTTTCATGAGCTTCTTCCGCACCATTCCCGACAGCTTAGAGGAATCCGCGAAAGTGGACGGAGCCTCGGATTATGGCGTTCTATTTAGAATCGTATTGCCCAACAGCATGGCCGTACTGGCTACTATATCGCTTTTTTCCGCGGTCTATCACTGGAATGATTATTACCAGGGCGTGATCTATATTCGCTCACAGGACCAGCTGCCCATGCAAACCATGCTGTACAAGATCATTGCGGAAAACTCGATGTCCTTCATGCAGCAGCAAGCCATGGCCCAATTTGGTGCAAGACTGCCCGGCAATTCCATTAAATTTGCATCAATGATGGTAGCCACGCTGCCTATTCTCGTGTTCTATCCCTTTATTCAGCGCTATCTGGTCAAAGGAGTAATGATTGGCGCGATTAAAGGGTAAGTGCTGTGCGTTTCTCTAAGCCAACGCTTAGCGAGGCGCATGGGACCTATAAAAAAACAGTAAAGAAAGGGTGTTCATGTTATGAAGCACAACCTCATTAAGCTAAGCATGGTAATCGTTCTAGCCGTGATCCTGACGCTAGGCCTAGCCGCGTGTACCAAAACGGAGAATAACGAAAATAAGCCGTCCTCGCCGCCTGCGGAAAGTACGCAGCAGCCGCAAACCGAAACAACGCCGAATTCCGAACAGCCTGCTTGGCAGCTGGATACTAGCCCGGTCGAGCTATCTTGGTTCGTAGGCGCATCCTGGTATGGCCACAGCTGGGGAGAAAGCCTGACTTCCAAATATGTAACTGAAAAAACTGGCGTCAACGTCAAACTGGAAGTGCCTTCCGGCGAAGCCAACGAGCATATTACTCTAATGATGACCTCCGGTAAACTGCCCGACTTAATTTCTATGGGGTCTTGGGAAAACGCTGTCAAAAAACTATGGGAAGGCGACCATGTGTATGCCTTAAACGAATTGGCAGAGCAGTATGATCCCTACTTCTTCAAGGTGGCGGGCGACGGCACATTGAAGTGGTATCGTCAAGAAAATGGCAATACGTATGGCGTTCCGAATGATTCCTACAGCCCTAATCTGATGCATGAAACCGGCATGACAGCCGCCAACCAAACCTTTTTGGTAAGAAAAGATCTGTACGAGGAGATGGGCAAGCCAGATTTAAGCACGCCGGAGGGTTTTCTGAGTGCCCTGCAGCTGCTGAAGGATAAGTATCCCGAGTATAAAGGCCAACCGATTAGCCCCTTCTTTGCACAGGGGAATGTTCCTTATGGGATGAGTGAATACCTGCAAAATCTGCTCGCCGTTCCTCATGAAAAGGATGGCAAAGTGTACGACAGAATTACCGATCCGGATTACCTCGCTTGGCTGAAAACCTTCCGCACGGCTTACGAGCGCGGGCTGATTAATGTAGATTTCCTGGTGGACTCCGATACGCAAGTAGAGGAAAAAACGAACAATGCCCGCTATTTCATGATGATTCGCGAGTGGACGGGAATGACGGCTGTCAATCCAATGCTGGCCGCGAGCGGGAACCCGGATTCATACTATATTGCAGTTGATGGGCCACAGAACAGCAAAGGTGATTCCGCTAAGCTGTTCCCTGGCAACATGGATGGCTGGATGGTCACGATGATCAGCAAATCGACGAAAAACCCTGAACGAGCGATCCGCTTTCTGACCTATCTGGCCAGCGAAGAAGGGCAAAGGGATTTATTCCTTGGCAAGGAAGGCGAGACGTGGGAAACGGTGAGCGGCAAGCCTCAGCTGAAGGCTGATATGGCAAAATTGCTTGAAACCGATATCGAAAAGCTGGAAAAAGAATATGGCATTATGGATACCTACTGGATGATGCGAAACCCTGTTATTATCAACCAGTGGAGACCAGAGAAAGCTCCTGTCATTAAGCAAATGGAGGATTTCGCCAATGGCCAGGCCGATATTGATAGCGGCATTTACAAAGGCCTAGATCCACTTGGCGACTCAGAAGTAGCGGTATCCTGGGCACGAATTTCCCAAAACTGGGAGGAAGTGCTGCCTGAGCTAATTACCGCTAAGGATGAGTCCGCCTTCGATAAAATCTTCGATAATTTTCTTGCCCGCCGCGTAAATTACGGTTTTGACAAGGTAATGGAATATCGCCAAGCCGAATTGGATGTACGAAAAGCTAAAATGGCGGAGTAATTATACCTATACTGTATTTGCTGCCGGCTGCCGTAATGGTGGCCGGTATTTCCGGCTTTGCATGCAACTTTGCCATTCACGCCTAGTTACCTACCAGCCGGTTTGTAATATATGGTATATTACGGAGGTAGGGAGGGCATTGATTTGAAGTATTTGCTGACGAAAATGAGAAAGCTTTACCGTAATGCCCGCATATCCCAAAAGCTGTTTCTGGCCTTTAGCCTAGTCATTGCGATCCCAGCCATTTTGGTATCCTTTCTATTTATCCGTACGCAGGAGACCCAGCTATACAAGGATGCTATGGCTACCGGCAGCAGCCATGTCGCACGGCTGAACGAACAGCTGCGCAGCAGAATGGAGATGTTTGAAAACGCTTCCTCCACTGCACTTACCCAAAAAGCATTTGTCGATTTTATCCACTCCAATATGCGCGGGGATGGCCTCCGTCTCGTGAAATTTAAACAAAATCAATTTGAGCAGATGCATAATATCATTGAAAGCCATGAGATAATCAGTGAGCTCAGCTTTTATGTCGATAACCCGAACCTGTTTGAAATTTGGCCCGAGATTTACCATTACGACAAGTTTTGGCCGCAGGATTACTGGGAGACTCTTCGGGACGAAGGCGGTGCGGCATACCGCTTGTTTGCTTTTAAGGATGGTGAGCATACGCTCGCCTATTATCGGCTGGTACGCCTGCAAGGCCAGCAGAACAAGTTTCCTACCGTCATGGAAATTCGCGCCGAGCACAGCGTGTTTTTCAGCGACCTGCTGGAGGAGAGCGGAGGGGATTTCTTTTCGGTTATTATGGACGGAACGAACCCTGCAAAGCATGTATACAATCCGCAGCATGTCTTTTCTCAGAACGCGGGGGAGGGACTGAACGATATTCTGGGCAGCATTCACCAGCAGCTGGATAAGCTGCAGCAGAATAGCCCTATTAAGGTCCATGTTGGCGATCAAACTTACTACGCGCTATACCGTTACATCGCCCCGCTTAACGCTTATGTGGTGGATATTGCCTCCCATCAGGCGCTGATGAAGGGCCCGCGCAGCTGGTATGCGTCTGTAGTCGTCATTGCTTTTTGTGTGCTGCTGCTAATTATGCTGCTCGTATCGCATACGACCCGGCGTATTTTTCGCCGATTGGATAGCGTGCTATCTTCCATGCGTCAGGTGCGGAAAGGCCAATTGGATGCAAAGATTGACATTGGCCTTGATGAACACGACGCTGGCGACGAAATAGATGAGGTAGCCGTGAGCTACAACAAAATGCTGGATGAAATCAAACGTCTAATGACGCAGGTGGTGGATAAGCAGCTCATTGCCAAAAACGCCCAGCTGCATTCGCTCCATTCGCAGATTAATTCTCACTTCTTGTATAACGCGCTGGAATCCATCCGCATGCTGGCAGAGGTTCAGCGCCAGCCCGCAATCGCCGATGCGCTCGTATCGTTAGGCTCGCAGCTGCGCTACAGCATGCAATGGCGCAGCGATACCGTTGCCCTCAGCGAGGAACTTGCCAATATCGAAAGCTATATTAAATTCATCAACTTCATGGAAGGCGGCAGCATTGTATTGACGGCGGATCTCCCGCAGGAGGTCCTTCGCTATGCCATTCCCAAAATGTGCATGCAGCCCATCGTTGAAAACGCGGTTCATCATGCTGCGCCTTTGGGCGGCAGCGTACACATTCAAATGACCGTACGAGTGGAAAATGACAGCCTGCTGCTCATTGAAATACGAGATGACGGTGCAGGCGTTGACCCGGAAATGCTGGCTAGCTTGCAGTCTGTGCTGAGCGGCGATTCAGATACGCCAATCGTGACCAGCAAAAACGGGCTGGGCCTCGAAAACGTGCACAAGCGCTTACAGCTTCATTATGGCAAAGGCTGCGGTCTTTCGATTGACAGCGTGCAGGGCGCCTATACCTGTGTAACCTTACGCTTGCCTTGGGAAAATGTGAATCTGGGAGGATGGTAGGGCATGATCAATATTTTGATTGTCGATGATCAAAAGCACATACGCGATGGCCTGCAGGCCATGCTGCGCCAATTTCCACTGCAGCTTGATACCATTTACTGTGCGGCGAACGGCATTGAGGCATTGCACCTATTACGTCAGCAAAACATTCAACTGGTCATTACCGATATTATGATGCCGGATATGGACGGGCTGGCGCTTATGGCCCAAACCAAAGAAGAGCAGATTAAAGTGGATTATCTGATAATCAGCGGTTATAGTGACTTTGCCTATGCCCAAAAAGCCATTGGATTGGGTGCAAAAGGCTACCTGCTCAAGCCGGTAAAACGGGAGGACCTGCAAACCGCGGTTGAGCATGTTGGACAGGAGATCAAGGCGCGTCAGGCGCTCTCCCGCAATATGGAGCATATGTCCCGCCGCGCCGAGGAGACCGACCGCAAGGAGCTTTGCATGTTTATGCAAGGCGCGGTAAACGATGAGGCATGGATTCACCAAATTCAGCAGCAAAACCCAAAACTTTGGCACAATTATCGGCTGGTCCTGCTTCGGGAAGAACTATGGATAAACCAGCCTGGGGCAGACAGTGCCCATAGCATCGAATCCATTGCTTACCGTGTATATGGCAGTCAGGGATATCTATGCCTACAGCACCGGCCATACCTAATTCTTGCAGTTGATGCGGCCATAGATACGAATGCGCTGCCTGCTGCACTCAAGGCAAGCCAGATCGATGCCACAGCAGCTATGACCGGTCCACAGTATGGTCTAAAGGGGCTGCCCAGCAGCTACACACAAACATTGGAGCTATATCGCCATAGCTACCTTTTTCCGGATAAGCGCTGTATCCTGCCCATGCAAATTGAGCGTCTGGAACAGCAATGGGAAATTCCTTATGAGGAGCTCTATGCATTATTTCAATTGATCGGCACCAAAAACAGCGGCAAAATCGCCCAAGGCATATCTGCGCTATTCCACAAAAACACATTGCAGCGCTATCACATAAGGTACACGCAGCAGCTATGCGGAGCGACGGTGCAAATGCTGGAGGAATATGAGCGGGTCATCCGCCCTTACATGGGCGAAGAGGCGCTTGATATCGAATGCTTGCGAAATCTATTCGACTATCCGGGCATTCGTGATTATATTCAGGCGCTCCAGCAACAGCTGCTGAGGCTGAACCAGTTTTACTATGACTATAAATGCAGCTACCGCAAAACGCAGGACTTAAACGAAGCCATCCGTTTTATACACGAATGTTACCATAAGCCGCTGGACCTTGCGATGGTATCCAACCATGTATCGCTGAATTATGCCTATTTTTCAAACCTGTTCAAAAAGAATATCGGCAAAGGCTTCGCAGAATATTTACGTGATGTGCGTCTGGATAAAGCTCGCCGGTTGCTGGCCGAAACCGATCATAAAATCGTCGAGGTAGCCACTATGGTGGGGTATGAAAGCTACAAGAGCTTTACACGGGCATTTCGGGATGTCATGGATATGCAGCCCACGGAGTACCGCCAGCTCATGCGGCGAAAGCTTGAAAGGGAAGGGAAATTCCAGAACACCGCGCTGTAAATTCGGAAATTAGTCGGCTTGAACAAGCCATTATATTCAAAAGCCAAAAAATTGGGTCAGAACAAAAACAAATGGACCTTTTCAGCTGTTTATTCTATTCGATAGAATAAAGGTACACTCCAATGTAAGCGGTTTCCTTCAAACTCACACCGAACCAAACACCCACAATTAGAAGGCCCGCTGGTCCGAGCCAACCCGCTTCGGGCTTCACAAGAGACCTATCCGTTTTGGACTACTCTTTGACGTATAGGCTTGGGGGAAACCATTTTATTGAAGGAGGACAATAATGAAAAGTGTTCACAATTCGGAGCAACGGTTTAAGCAAAAGGTCCTGAGCTTGTTCTTGGCGGTAGCGATGATGGCGAGCGTCGGTCTATTGCCATTTTCAAAAACTCAAACCGTCGAGGCAGCAGGCACCACCGTTACCTCTATGGCTTACTTCTCCGCAGCAGACGGACCAGTCATCTCAAAATCAGGGGTCGGGCAAGCGAGTTATGGTTTTGTCATGCCTGTATTCAACGGAGGCGCAGCTACCTGGAACGATGTATCCGATGACGTAGGCGTAAATGTGAAAGTGGGGGGCAACTGGGTCAATATTGACAGTGCCAGCGGCTTTGTCTATAACCAAAACTGGGGGCACTGGAGCGATAGCGGCACTTACGGCTATTGGTTTACTCTCTCCGCAACAACGGAAATTCAACTATTCTCCAAGGCTAATAGCGCTACGCTCAACTACACGCTTGTATTTCAAAACATAAACAAAACAACGATCACTGCTATGGCACCCACGCAAGGGCCGCAGCTTACCGCAGGCTTCACAGGCGGCGTAGGTTTTACCTATCCTACCTTTAACAATAATCCGGCTATTATTTATGAAGCCGTAGCGGATGATTTGAAGGTGTCTGTAAAACCCGTAAACAGCAGCACTTGGATTGATATTAACAATAATGCAGCTAGCGGCTGGATTTATGATAGCAACTTCGGCCAATTCACCGAAGGAGGCGGCGGCTTCTGGTTTACCGTAACGGAGTCGATCAACGTTAAGCTTGAATCGAAGACCTCGTCAGCTAACGTCGTTTATACCATAACCTTTAATCAACCCGTAAGAAACTCATTCGTCCTTACTCCTTATGACGGAACAACCTTTACAGCAGACGCGAAAGGCGTCATTGGCATACCGTTGCCTAAAATTGATGGAGGAGCACCCATAGGCACCGAGCTTGGAAAGTTCGTCTACCAAATTAACATCAACGGGCAATGGGTAGACATGGCGAATTCCAGCCAGAGCGGATTTTCATACTCGGGCAATGGTTACAATACCATGTCCGATGCCAATCAGTGGGGATATTGGGCCGACTATATCTATGGCCTTTGGTTCCAGCCCGTTCAGGTGAATATGCAAATTCGGATCGGCTACCCATTGAATGGGCAGGCAGGCGGAAGTGTGGGCAGCAATTTCGTGAACTATACCTTTATCGGCAACCCGGATGCTCCCCGTCCGGATGTATCCGATCATGACGATGTGGCAATTGGTACGCCAAGCGATCCAGCCATTGCCGGCATGAATCTGATCTGGCAAGATGAATTTAACGGTACAGCGCTCGATACGAACAAATGGAACTATGAAACCGGCTATTATATTGGTAACGATCCCAACAGCTGGGGCTGGGGCAATGCGGAGCTGGAGCACTATACCACTAGTACACAAAATGTATTTGTACAAGACGGAAAGTTGAATATTCGGGCGTTGAACGATCCGAAATCGTTCCCACAGGATCCAAGCCGGTATGCTCAATACTCCTCAGGAAAAATAAATACCAAAGACCATTTGTCCTTCCAGTACGGAAGAGTGGATATTCGCGCCAAGCTGCCAACAGGTAATGGCGTCTGGCCAGCGCTCTGGATGCTTCCAGAAGATTCGGCTTATGGCGCATGGGCAGCATCCGGTGAAATTGATATTATGGAAGCCAAAGGACGCTTGCCAGGCACAACTAGCGGCGCCGTGCACTTTGGCGGACAATGGCCAGTGAATCGATATATTGCCGGAGAATATCATTTCTCGGAAGGGCAAACCTTTGCCAATGATTATCATGTGTATACGATGATTTGGGAAGAGGATAACATCAAATGGTACGTGGATGGCGAGTTCTTCTTTAAAGTTTCCAGAGACCAATGGTATTCCGTAGCCGCACCAAACAATCCGAATGCTCCTTTCGATCAGCCTTTCTACCTCATTATGAATCTGGCGATCGGCGGGCACTTTGATGGAGGCCTAGCTCCGAGTCCTGCTGATATCCCTGCAACCATGCTGGTAGATTATGTACGGGTGTACAAAGAAAACGGCGGCCAGAATCCTACGAACGTTCCTGTTACCGGCGTGACCTTAAATCAAAGCGCTGCACAACTGCAAGTAGGGCAGAATGTGCAGTTAAACGCCAATGTTGCCCCTTCAAATGCTACGAATAAACAAGTCACTTGGAGCGTCTCGAACGCCAGCATCGCTTCCGTGAATCAGAACGGTGTCGTGACAGGGCTTGCTCCCGGCACGGCAACGGTTACGGCAACAACGGCTGACGGCAACAAAACAGCCAGTTCTACCGTCACGGTTGTACCCGCGCCATCAACGGTTATCGTCATTGGCGATGCCGTGCGGGGCCTGAAAAAAGCGGGCAATAACTTGACATTTTACGTAAATGGCGCAACCTTTGCCGATTTACACTACAAAATAAATAACGGCGCACAGCAAAACGTAGCGATGACTTCGGCAGGGAACGGTAACTATACCTACGCTGTAAACAACCTGCAATCTGGGGATACCGTAGAATACTTCTTCACCTACAATCCGGGACAAGGAGCGCTCGATACCCCTTGGCTCACTTATATTCACGGGGTTACGCAAGGGACACCAGAGTAAATCAGGTAGCGCTAGACCTGCAATGTAGGAACACACGATACTTGAGCATAGAATCTAACAGGCGAGGGGAATATTCCCTCGCCTTTCCTATTGTTGTTCCTTCGATTACTTTTTTGTCCATTAATATTAAAAATATGGGAAAAGTATTCGATATAATAAATAGATGTGTGAAGCTAAAATAAACAAACGGGTAGAGGTGGACTCATTTTGAAAATTTATGGTTCGACCACGCATGACTTAAATCTATACATAAGTCCCAAGCAGCATAACGATAAGCCTGCTTTAGTCACGGGTACCGTGCCTGAACTGTCGCATGATGCCGATACTTTAAAGATCAGTCCCGCTGCCAGGCAATTGGCGGCTTCCGACATTGTAAATCATTCGGCTGCCTATTTTGGAACCGTCCAAATTAACGATTCGCTAAACCGTCTTCTCGCAGATCAGCCCTCTGAGGTGAAGGAGGCTGTGTACGGCATCATTCAGTCCAACTTTATTAACGACGTATCCGGTGAAGAAGAACGGGCAGCATTATTAGAATTGGGGCTTACTCAAGCTCAGTACCTTGCAGACA
This sequence comes from Paenibacillus paridis, assembly GCF_006345825.1. Taxonomy (GTDB): domain Bacteria; phylum Bacillota; class Bacilli; order Paenibacillales; family Paenibacillaceae; genus Pristimantibacillus; species Pristimantibacillus paridis. Next base: position 87,061 of record NZ_VCIX01000065.1, on the reverse strand, counting down.
ACTACATGAAAGAGAATGATGCGGAACAATTTCTGGATACGATTCGACAGATTGGAGCCATCTCCAAAACAAGAACCGTAGACCCGGATACAAAAGCAGTTCATTACGAAACGCCGCCGCAAAAGCCTATTGGCGCTCCTGAAGACTATATAAGCTTAAGCGATATGATGCGTAAATTTGAGCCCGAAACGCTGGACAAGCTTCAAGGAGCTATTTTGAACGGGAAAGACTGGAATAGCATCTTGCAAACCTTTGCTAAAAAAGTTTCAACAAATAAGGATTGGGTGAAGGAATACAGAGAAGAAGAAGCCAATAAGAGCTGGAACATCGTCGTTGATAACAGATTCGATCATGCCTCTACCGCCAGCTTGACTGATTTTGTCAAAGACATCATGAATACCATTGCCGAAGGTGAATATAAAAATACTGATTTTTTAAAAGACAATATAGAGGCTTTTAAGCGCACACTGGAGAGCTCCAATAGGGCAAAATAGCCTAAAAAGGGGGGGATTATTATTTTGAGCAAGAAGCAATTCGTTGCAAGATGGGAAGACGAGCAAATCGCTAATGCGAATCAGGCTTTAGCCGCTGTTGCGGGCAAACAAAACTTGCATAAGAAAGATCGATCCTTCCCAACCTCCCCATTCGGCCAGACTGCTGACGGTCTAGAGGATTTTCGGGGCATCGTGCTGACAGCGTCGATCCAGTATATGACTATACAAGGTATCGATCTTTCTTATGCACAATTTGTGGATGTTTCAAGCCTGAACACTTCCGCGTTTACCAATTGCTATTTTAACGGAGTTAAGCTGGATAGCCGATATGTGAACCGTGAATTCAGTCGCTGTTCGTTTCGAGGCGCAAAGCTAAATAGTGCCCGAATTGGCGAGCGATTCGAGGATTGCGACTTTACAGGAAGCAATTTAAGCAAAGCTATAGCAAACGATGCATTATTCATTCGATGCTGTTTTTCCGAATCCAACTTTCGCGGCGCTATGTTTATGTATTGCCGGTTTGAGGATTGCAGCTTTGAAGGAGCTGCTTTTCATAACGGCTCGCTCGCTGGAAGCCGCTTTACAGGAGAAACCGACTTGCTTCCCGCTTGGGGAAATACGATACTGGACAACGTTAGGGTCAATGGAGATCGGCTGGCTTAACCCTCAGACTCTAAGATGAAGTAAACTTTAGCCTGATAAACTTGGGGGCTTTAAGGAAAAATGATTTCTCCGTCATTGCTGCTGACATTAAAAAAGCCTACCTGGTGTTTTAAAGCTAATTTCCGCATGGTCGTATAGGCTTCCTCCGCAACCGAATAAGCAAAAGCCGCATAAATGACGGCGGAGCCGAGCGAGTAGTCAGTCAACCGATTATCTGTCCCGGCCTCCTCCATCGCTTCAAATATCTCATCTTCTACATTCATATTGGGAAAATGCTCCGACAGCTCCCCGAAGAAGCGCTGCAGCGCCTCCGAGCAGAAGGAACAATCATTATAATTATGGTCTTCCGACCACTGCACTTGCTGCTCATACCATCCCATAAACGCAGTCCTATCCTTTGGCGCCTTAGACGGCTCAAAAGCCATTAAATCATAGCTCATTGAATTCCTCTCCTTTATACCCTATAAACCGGCGTCCTCAGCCACTCTTATACACCGATACTCTTCAGAAACTGAAGCAACGAGCCTTTTCTATACGGCGCCTGTGTTTTTAGAATAAAATTCATATTCCCTAAATTGATCCCTTAAACTTTCTTCATGTGGAATCCACTCTGAATCACTCCATAAAGGTAGCTTCAGGAGTTCCTCCAGCTGATCTACAGCTTGAAATGGGGTCGTCATGCTTATGAGCCTGCTGAAATATTCTTCGTCAATTTGCAACATGTTTCGCAAGTAATCATCCTGAAGACGCTCTTCTAGGAGCCCATATTCATCCCTCGTCCACTCTTCACAAAAGATTTTTTCGGCTTTAATTTCGCCATCCTCAAAAACCGACAACTCGAATATTTCCTCATTAATATATCCCGCGGTCATTACCGGCTCCTGAATAATCCCAGATAACCTTTTGCCAACCTTTTTCACGGTCCCCCATACAAAATATTCATGGAGAACACTGATCCAATTCTCATTGCTTTTGCTTACGTACATAACGATTGGAATCGGCTGAGCCTCGTGATTCGATACGCCTAATACTTCGGAGTGCCCTTCGCTTAGCTCTCTTAAGGCTTCCATGGTCTTCTCCAAATTTTCCGACTTAATATGCAGATTTGCGAATGATCTTCCCACAAGTTGCCCTCCTCAAGTTACTTTAAAGTCCACTCCGTATTTGTCGAAGATGGCCCTGTACTTATTTTCAAAGATGGCCCATCGGTTTTCTGCTCCGTGCTTTTCCTGCAAGGCGTTTAAATATTGTTTCGCTTGTGCTATATCATTCGATTGCAGCAGCAAATGAAAGCTCTCTTCGCCCAGATGCAAATATGGACCGGAAATATAATAATCCACAATGGATCTGGCACTAGTCATCTCATCATAGAAATGAATAACATCTTCCAATCCGCTTATCAGCGTTCTGCCCAGTTCTTCCCCATTTGTATCGGAAGTAATTGCAAATCGATTCGGAGCGCCTAGGGCTATTTCTTCGATTCTTGCTCTGAAGTGACATTCCACTTCCTTTGGCGCCGTCAAAGTTTCTTTTGATTGAATCTGTGCCAGCTCTTCCGCATATATGCCGCAGTTCACATAAAACATCACATTGTCCGCCGAATTGCCGGAGGATTTTTGAAAATTGATAATATAGATGAGGCCTTCCGTTTTTTTACTGAAATTCAAACTTTTCTTTGCAAAGCCATGCTCGGCTAGAAACGGCTTTACATCCTGCTTAATCAGATCGTTAAAGAGCTGCTGCAACACAATCCCTCCTAGGTAAAATGGCTTTTGCAGCCTCAATCTGGGTTAATCTTTCATCTATTATTTATTTTATAGCAATCGTTTTTCCCGAGTCTACCTACTTTTTACCTGAATATTGGAAATTCTGTCTATCCCCATAGTAAACAGAGCCATCCCGCAGAAGGATGACCCTAATTTTTTCTTTTGTTTGCCTATATGCTTATTTTAATATTCTTTTTTAATTACAAAAAATGAACCTCGAATGGTTCCTGCCAGTTTAGACTTCTGCCTAGCGAACTTAAACTTCTCTTCCAGCTCCTTTGGTATCTCCATCCCCTCAGAAAGCTTAAAACCAACGGCCCGCTTCTTAGGGTCATCAACCGTATACATGACGTTGATCGCAAGACCATCCTCATAAAAGACATAGGTGAATTTTATATTTTCCACTTGAAACTGTGACGTTTCTAAAGGCTTGGCTGCAAACTCAATATCACGTTCTTCTTTTAAAATCCGGTTCACATAAACTAGAGCTTCCTTGCTTTCGCTAGCTTGTACAACCGTAAATTCATGCTTGTATTTGTTCATAAAGTAACGGGCTTCATTAGCACGTAAACCGGCTAGCGCTTCTACTACAGGTGAAGACTCTAAACCAACCGTAGATACATTTTTAAAATCAACAATGTAGGACATTTCCATCGCTCCTTTCCTCCATTATATCCAAAAATACATGCCGTTATATATAATAATGTTCACCGTATCCTCTATTGAGCAAAAGTCAAAGCGGTGGCGTTATTCCTATCTGCGCCCACCCCTCCTTGGAAGGGCCGTATACGGCAGGTATGGATAACCCGGCTTGGCGCATCAGTACCGTAACCTGACCCCGATGGTGAACGATGTGCTTGATCAACCCCATAAAGATCGTCGCGTTGGACTCCGTTCTTCCGAACGCATTTTGGGTATGTTTTAGCATATCATCCGTCCATCGCTCTTGAAGAGCATTCGTTGCCTGAGAGCTTACCGTTTTAAAAACCTCTGTAATTTCCTTTGCGGATGGCACTACGTTCGAATTTGGCACTTTGGCTATCGGGACTCCGAATTCCGTTAAATAATCCGGGATGTTCGTGACGAAATGCCATGCGATTCTTCCCAATGTGCGTCCTTCGGGATAAACCTGCTGCAAAAGCGCTTCATCGGTCAAGCTTTCTAATATTTTTTCGGTCAATACGGCTTCGCGCTTCCATTCAATGATCAAATCTTCAACTGTACAATACATGTTTTCATCTCCCTCAAATCCATTTTAATCGCTAATAGTGACAGTCTTTGTCATGGTTATATTTTTAGCCGACCCAAGAAAAGACTTCGACTATCCATCTGTTGTCGTCGCCTGCTTATCCAATGCCTGTCCCTTTAGCAATAGAATTTTTGTAGGCTGCAATTTTGTCTCCAAGTATCTTCTCTGTGGCTGTTAAGTTGTTAATTTGATTCTGAACAGAGTTTCTATGCTCTTCGAGAAGGTTCAAGCGGGCTTGAGCCGTATGGTCGCCTTGTAAATATAACTGCGCGTATTCTCTAATTTGTACAATTGGCATTTGGGTTTGTTTCAGCCTCATTACAAATCGCAGCCAAGCGAGGTTAGAGTCGTCATATATTCTTTCTCCATTTGCATTACGTATCGGAGCAATAATCTTTTCCTTTTCATAATATCGCAGTGTATGTGCAGTTATCCCTAATAGTTTGGCTACATCGCTGATTGTATACATACACGCCCCCCCGAATTTATATTAGTTTTAAGCATCTCCCCTAAATATAAAAAACATTTGACTTAGAGTAAACTCTAACCTATATAATTAAGCCGTTGTTGGCACATCATATATTCTTATAGAAAACGGGAGGACGTCACATGAAATATACTGTAGTTACAGGTGCAAGCTCGGGTATAGGTTATGAAACTGCTCTAGCTTTTGCAGCTCGCGGCAAAAACTTAATTGTTGCAGCCCGTAGAGAAGAACAGCTGGAAGAATTAAAGTCTGAAATTTCTCGTATCTACCCTGATGTGGATGTCATCGTTCGTGCGACAGACTTATCCGTTTCCGAGAATGCTTATAAGCTTTATGAAAGTCTACAGGGTTTCCAGATTGAAACTTGGATTAACAATGCGGGGTTTGGCAATTTTGCTTCAGTCGCCCAGCAAGATTTAGATAAAATATCTGCAATGCTGCATCTGAACATAGAATCGTTGACAATACTCTCCTCTCTTTTCGTTCGCGACTACTCCGATATTGAAGGAACACAATTAATTAACGTTTCATCCGGTGGCGGCTATACGATTGTGGGAAATGCCATTACGTACTGCGCAACTAAATTCTATGTCAGTGCCTTTACTGAAGGGCTCTCTCATGAGTTGAAAAGTAAAGCTGCACTTATGCAAGCTAAAGTGTTAGCGCCTGCCGCAACAGAAACAGAATTCGCGAAGCGCTCATTTGATGTCTCCGAATTCGAATATCACGGGACTGTGCCGAAGTTCCATACGGCGAAGGAAATGGCTAGATTCATGCTTGACCTTTATGACAACGATCGCGTTGTTGGAATTGTTAATGGTTTAACATACGAGTTTGAGCTAAGAGATACCATTTATAATTATGTAGCAAGCACGCGATAAGCTCATCTCGAAAAAACAAGTTACGAAACATGGCCACCCTTCAACGGATGGCCATGCTTGGGCAATCATATGGTCTTGTACGGCGTTCACCAATCAACCTAGTCATGTCCAGAGGGAAATTTTCAGTACCCATTAATTTCTTTAGTTCATTTAGTAATCGCGTGCTGCATCGAACCAGCGTTGAGCCATCTCCTCTGTTATAGGCTCTCCAATCAGGTGGTCAGACTGGCTAAGTTGCCATACCGCTTCACCTAGATCTTCCCGTTCTGTCGTTTCAATGCCTTTGAGAGTGTTAAAGCGAACAGTGAAGGCGGTAATGGCTGCCTCTGCATCAGCAAAGCTGCGGGCCTCCGCCAAGGTTGCCTTTGCAGCATCGTAAGCTTCATTAGCCTGCTTGGCCATACGTTTAGGCCAAGACGAGAACGGTCGGCCGTACTCAGTCGTCCACCACTCAGGCTTTCGCATCTGGCTCACTGAGGCATGCTCGGTCCACGGGCGGATTTTAGCACGTGTTTTCATTTGCTGTTTTAGCCGCTTGCCAGCGCTCTCTTCCACATTATAAGCAATAAAACGGTCAAGCAACGGCCATTCGTCTAATGACGGCAAGTCCTTCAGGTCAGGCATGAAGCGCAGCTCCAAATTCGTTAACTGGGCATGACGAGCCAATAAGTCCATATCACAAAAGTTCCCCCACAAACTCAGTGAGTTAAGATTTGGAAACCGATGTAGACACTCCAACGAGATGGGCTGTACCAGCGGTGCGTTTTGGAGAGTCAGGCTCGTTACCTGCTGCAACTCACCCAGGTCGGGCACCAAGAACGGAGTATCATTCTTGCGTCGGCTAGTACGCGGCGCTAGCGTCAGAGAAAACGGTACGTTTCCATCGGCCGAAAAACGTGATAGATCGCCAGAAATACTCAGGCGGAAGCTCTGCTTTGGAAGCTTCAGCCTCAGAGATTCCTTTGACTGGTCCAAATTGATATGCAAGCCATGCAAATTGGACTGACTTGCGTCCACAAGCGTATCCGCAGAGAGAATTGGAGTCCACGTCATCTCTTCAATGGGACGTTTCTGCGCCCAGTCAAAGAAGCCGGCGTCACTGCCTGTATAATGTAGAAATCGCGGCCAAGGAGAGCCCGCCGGCGTTGCAAAGACATCAAATGCGGTCCAATCGATGTTCGTCTCAGGCGCGACGTGAAGGTCTGCCTTCTTCCCCAATGGCGAAGGTCCAATGGATAGACTGCCCACACCGGGCTGAATAACAAGCGTGTGGCTACGAGGACCTGTCAGGTCGATAGGGTAACGACCAGCTTCTCGAACAGAACCCTCAGAAAGACGAGCTTCGTTATCATTTGACATTTCTATCATCCTTTCTTCTAAAACGTATCCCGTCATTTTGACCGACAGAGCTCTCATCTCCGGGCATTCATATTGCAATCCTGCCATCTAACTATTTACGCCTGCCTCTATCTTCTGAGCCATAAACAGTTTGAATCTTGAAAAATACCGCTCTGATGCCTCCCATCGCCTAAGGTCCAAAAAGGACATGTCCTGCATGCCATATTGATTGGGCGGCTGATAATATCGGGAAACATAAGATTCATTATCCAATGTATAAAAATAATACGCCTCATCCGGGGTCTTAATTTCAATCCGGGCAGGTAGATAGTCACCATCCTCATCCACATGCGCTTCACGGAAGCTGTAATATTTTGAACCATCCCACCACCCGTCATTTCCCTCCTCTTCCAAATATAATTCCCGAATGACAGGGTGTTGCAAAATGTCTTGCACATATGGTACCTCAATGTTTCGTAAATAAAGCTCAGCCATATTAACGCAGGTCAGCAGCATCGTCCAGCAGTCGCTAAGCTCCGCTAGCTGTTCCTGAGACTCTTCTGTAAAGCCCTCCCACTCAGCTCCTTCGTCTATGCTTCTCCTCAACAAACCGAGCGAATGATCTTGCTCCAGCCAAATATAATAATGATGTCGGTTATCTTGCATATAAACACTGAGATCCCGTTGATCTCCGTCGGTATCCATATGCTCCAGTTGAACTTTAATAAATGTGCCTTGCTCCTGAAATTCAAAAAAGAATTTGTCCTTGGGCATTAGAATACACTGAGTCAATTTCAAAATATTTTCCTCATTGATCGTGTTATGGGTAAAATATAAATGAACAGGTTTCTTGCTCGTGGGAAATTCATTCATTACTTTTAAAGCGGAGCGCCCTTCTACAATAACATTCACTAACGTGCAAAAAGAAAAGCCCGTGTCCTCCTCATCCATATCCAGAAATACCTCATCGATTAACACCTCATGAATGTCCACCGGAAGCTCCTGAAATACGCCGTCACCCTCCCACACATTGACTAAACATGCGATCGATTTCTGCCCGTCCACTTTGAAGCTGTACTCGTCATCCTGAACTAAAACCGCAGCGCTAAGATCGCCTTTAACAATCGTTTCCCCATGGTTGTAGCTGCCGCACAATATTTCCTCAATCATTAGATTACCCGAAACATAAATTTCCTGGCCGCCGACAGCTATATTTTTGGCACTCAAATGACCGATGACCATCAGCCCTATGGCACCATCTGTTTCTTTATTATAGAGCTGGTCAACCGTACAATTTCCATCTATAAAAATGATAATGACCTCTTTTTGTTGCGGAAAAGGCTGCTCCCAATCCAGATTAAGAGAAGGCAGCGTCAAATCTCCCTTATAATAAGCGGCAAGTTGCCCGTCATTGAAATCCTGGTAAAACCTTGCCCACCAAGATCCCTCCGGAAATTTTTCTGCAAGTTGACTTACAGGAACGAATTGGAAAAGATCTCTCATGCGTTACTTCCCTTCATTTTAAAATTTCCATTATTTTTCCTTTAGTCCGATTCGTGGTACGATTCATCCAGCCGTGCAATAACTTCTGAGCGGGCTTGATCTGTAAAGCGAATCACCCCATTTTCCTGAACAATTAACCCTTCCCGTATCCGCCCATCCAACCAGTCACTAATCCAGCCGGGAGCATACCCGCCTTGACCAAACTCGCCGCCAAAAGCGATCATATTCTCATATACATCCAAATATTGCTGACGGCTCGTATTCGGATAAGAGTTCGTGTACAGCCAGAACTGCACATCGTACATCAAAGCAGAAAGCTCATCCGCATGAAAAGAAAAGTGTCCCTTCTCTTCAACAATTCGAGTACAGACTGTACGGATCTTTTGCTCAAGCTGGTCCACCTCAGGCACTTGGCTGCACAGCTGTTCTAACAAGGGCGAAAATTTGCCAACGGCTACTTTACGCAAATCCTCCTCTTTATCTTCCTGAGAGGTATCGTATTCCTCTTCACTGACCAGGCCGCGTATAAACGTCTCAAAGTCCTCGGCTAGAAACGTAATCTCGTAATTATCCTCCTGATCCACATGAATCACTTCGGGTTCGCCGTCCCTCCCGCAGTTCCGGTAATCCAGCATTACAACATCATGGCCTGCCGAAGGGCAGTCACAAATCACCACGCCGATGTCAGGATAACCCCATTCCTCAATCATGAACGAGCTGCCAAGATCGCCGCCGATGGAGTAGCTTTTGTCGCGGCCGATGCCCATGATGCCCGTAATCGCAATGTGATCCTCGGCCCATGAGGTCGCCTCCTCCGTCGGAAAACAAGTAGGATAAGGAACTCCCCCATTGTGCTGCTTCATCAGACTGATATACGAGGCGGGAAGCTTGTAACCAAGCTCTTCTTCTAAAGAAACAATCAGCTCATCCGTAGGCGGGGCAGAAACATATTCTCTTAGCGCATAATCGCTATCGTCCCAAAAATCGGACAGGTCCATTCCTTCAAAAGGAGCTACAGCCGTTCCCGAATTATTATGCTGCTCCCTCATAGCCCGTCTGGCCGCAGCGTGCTGCACTTTGCGTAGCTTGCGCTGGCTGTAGTTCAGTAACCTAGCCGTATTCTCATCGTCAGGATCGAGGTTATGGGCGATACTTAGCACTCTCACTGCTTCCTCATATTGATTTAAATAGTAGTAGGAATAGCCCACACGAAAATGCCATAGATGGTCATTCCGCCCCTGTTCCTCAATTACTGCAAACTGTTCAAGCGCTTCTTCATACCGCCCCAAATTGTTATATGCTCTTCCTAGGCTGCTGACCACCTCGTAGTCTCTGTCCTCTGGAGCAATCTCCGTCAGGGTGTCTGCAATCTTCTGGTGCTCATCATCTTCATGCCACTGCGCCAGCTGCGCGATTAGTTCTTTGTCCATGGTCTACCTCCCCAAGCATATAATTAAGCTGCTAGAATATAACGCATTATGGTTTTCCCTATTCTACCAGATGGGGTGTAGGTATTGGAAATTGGTATAAAGAATCATATTTTCATCCAAGTGTCATAAAGTGCTGTTAATTTGGTCACAAAAAAAAAGGCTGCTTTGAATTTTGACTTCAAAGCAGCCTTTCTCCAGATTCCTCTAATTGCTCTTTTGTTCCTGCATTTTCAAAAGTACTGTTACGGCCTCTGCTCTTGTCATTTTATCTCCAGGAGCAAATTGGTTTGCGCTTTTGCCTTCGATAATGCCCAGTTTTTTCAGTGCCGCCACTGTGCCTTTCGCCCAGTCTGGAATATCTTTATCGTCTGCGAAACCAGATGATGCAGCCGCTCCGTCAGCCAGGTTCAAGGCTTTTGCGATCATTACCGTCATTTCTGCACGAGTGATTTCCGCATTCGGGCGGAAGGAGCCGTCTTCATAGCCATTAATAATACCCGCGCTCACTGCCTGTGCGACAGATTTCTGTGCCCAGGAGCCGATTTTGGCACTGTCGCTGAACGTCAGCTCTGCTCCATTCAGTTGCAATTTGAGCGCGTTCATTAGCATAACCGCAAATTCTGCGCGGGTAACGGTACGGCCCGGCTTAAACGTGCCGTCTGGATAGCCGCTGACGATGCCGGCGCTTACCGCTTGCTTGATGCTAGCTTGCGCCCAGTGTGCGGCGATATCGCTGAAGCTCACTGTTGCCGGAGGGGCAGCATCCGCTACCGCAAATACAGCATATTTTGCGACGTGATTAACATCTACGGTAATGTTGCTGCCGCTAACGGTGCCGCCAATTTTTACCCATTCCTTCTTTAATTCATCATAATAAAAGACGACCGGCTTCTCATTGCTTTTCAAGCTATTTGGAACAAATTTAAGAGAGAGCGTAACAGGTTTGTCAAAGTTCTCCGTAAAGTTTTTCACAATTTCGAATACCGGGCTGAGCAAAACGTCCTTGCTCGTAATTAGCGCCTGTATGTTAGTGACTTTGTTAATCCTTAATTCCAGCTCTTTGCGGGTTGCATTAGCGGGAATAACAATTTTAATCTCATCTCCAAGGCTAACCTCTCCCACTTTACCAGCGGGAAGTGTTAAATTGCCATCTGTGGAGGTGACCTTAGAGTCCGTCACTGTGGGGCCTGGATTGTATGAGCCGCCGCCATCGCCGCTTGTTGCGACTATCATGCTTTCGCTAACATTCGAAATATTCCCCAGCATATCGACAGCTTTTGCGGTATAGGTATATGTCTTCGAAGCAGAAAGCCCCGTATCGACATACGTACTTTCCGCCGTTTCCACAATGAGCGTCCCATCACGATAAATCATATATTTGGCCACGCCGGAATCATCGTTTGCGGCAAGATGAAGTGTGATCGAGTTTGCTGTTTTTGCGCTCGATGTGATGGTTACCTGATTCGGTGCGGTCGTATCCGCAAGAACCCCGTATGTGGAGAAATGGCTGACCGTCGTCTCGATGCCATCGTCAGTTACTCGAGAAGCGTTGTATTCCCACTTGCCAGTAGACACGTTGTAATAATAAATTGCGAGTTTACTCCGATCAGAGCTCTCGTCATAGCCGAGTGTAATCTGTACGGGTTGTGTAATGGTTATACCTTCAAATTGAAAGTCGATAACCTGTCCGGCTCTAGCGAGTTTAACCTCTCCGGACGGCGCGGCGTTTGATTCTTGTACCGTCAATGTCGCCCCTTCGGGAATCATTAATTCGTCAGGCAGCCTAATTACGAGCCCGCCTGGGTACATAAGCGTACGTACCGAAGAGTCTAACTTCATCGGCACTCCCATAATACCTTCTCGGATAATCGTAATCACGTATGTCGTGTTTGAGCCGTCTTGAGCCGTCACTGTAATCTTAATAGGGTTAGGTCCGACGGCCAAGCTCGAAGCATTGTAGGAATATACGTCACCCGTTTCCGAATTGTAGGTCGCCCCCGTAACCGTTAGCGATTGCGTAGGGTCCCCTTTGCTCAGGAAAAGATAAAGGCTTGAAACTGAATTCTCCACAACTACGGCATAAGTCGTCTGTAATGGTAAAAAATTGAGCGTCCCCTGATCCGATGACAAGGCGGACAGTAATGCGTTCGATGACCGCCATTGCGCATACAAGGTGACGTTCTTCGTCCCTAGAAGGAGATCTCCCCCGCCAGCGTAGCTAATGCCGCTACCGTCCGGCGCTGTATTCCAGCCTNGCTAATGCCGCTACCGTCCGGCGCTGTATTCCAGCCTGCAAACTTGTAGCCTGTTTTCACCAGATTTCCATGGTTGTCGTATACCGCAACCGTAGTGCCTTGCTCATACGAGCCGCTGTCGGTTGGTACGTTTCCTCCAGTACTGCCATTGCCGTTATACGTCACCGTATACGTTGGGTTCAATGTCCACTTCGCATACAATGTCACATTGGACGCGCCCATATTGAATGCAGCGCCTGCAGCATAATTCGTTCCTGTTCCATCCGCTTTCGTGTTCCAGCCTGTAAACGTGCTGCCTGTCTTCACTAGATTTCCGCTGTTGTTGTATACCGGCACCGTAACGCCTTGCTCATACGAGCCGCTGTCGGTTGGTACGCTTCCTCCTGTACTGCCATTGCCGTTATACGTCACTGTGTATGTCGGGTTCAATGTCCACTTCGCATACAATGTCACATTGGACGCGCCCATATTGAATGCAGCGCCTGCAGCATAATTCGTTCCTGTTCCATCCGCTTTCGTGTTCCAACCTGCAAACGTACTGCCTGTCTTCACTAGATTTCCGCTGTTGTTGTACACCGACACCGTAACGTCTTGCTCATACGAGCTGCTGTCTGTTGGCACGTTTCCTCCTGTATTGCCGTTGCCGTTATACGTCACTGTGTATGTCGGGTTCAATGTCCACTTCGCATACAATGTCACATTGGACGCGCCCATGTTAAATGCAGTGCCTACAGCATAGTTCGCTCCAGTTCCATCCGCTTGAGTATTCCAGCCTGCAAACGTATAGCCCGTCTTCACCAAATTTCCGATATTATCGTATACCGATACCGCAACACCTTGCTCATACGAGCCGTTGTCGGTTGGTACGTTTCCGCCTGTACTGCTATTTTCGTCATACGTCACTGTATACGTTGGGTTCAATGTCCACTGTGCATACAGTGTCACATTGGATGCGCCCATGTTGAATGCAGCGCCTGCAGCATAATCTGTTCCGGTTCCATCCGCTTTCGTGTTCCAGCCTGTAAACGTGTTGCCTGTCTTCACTAGATTTCCGCTGTTGTTGTATACCGTCACCGTAACGCCTTGCTCATATGAGCCGCTGTCGGTAGGTACACTTCCTCCTGTACTGCCGTTGCCGTTATACGTCACTGTGTATGTCGGGTTCAATGTCCACTTTGCATACAGTGTCACATTCGACGAGCCCATGATGAATGCAGAGCCTGCAGCATAGTCTGTTCCAGTTCCATCCGCTTGCGTATTCCAGCCTGCAAACGTGTAGCCCGTCTTCACCAAATTTCCGATATTATCGTATACCAATACCGCAACATCTTGCTCATACGAGCCGCTGTCGGTTGGCACGTTTCCACTTGTACTGCCATTTTCGTTATACGTCACTGTGTATGTCGGGTTCAATGTCCACTTTGCATACAGTGTCACATTCGACGAGCCCATGATGAATGCAGAGCCTACAGCGTAATCCGTTCCGGTTCCATCTGCTTTCGTGTTCCAGCCCGCAAACGTATAGTGCGCTCTGACTAAAGTTACTGCATTACTGTCAACCTTGACAGTTACTCCTGGCGAGTACGACGTGCTGTCAATCGGCGCATTTCCGCCTGTGTTTCCGTTTCCGTCATATGTCACATACTTTTGTATCGCTTGCAAGTAAGGATATCCGTTATTGCGCGATGAATTTATCCCCCATATGCTTGTAAAGTTCCAGCTTTGATTCACATAAGTGCTTTGCATTTTCATCTCTGTGGTCGTTTGTCCAACACCTTTGCCTGTATCCGATTGTCCTGTTGTACTTGAGTCGTAGAAGCTATAACTAATCGTCCCATTATTATTACCAATTAAACCGCCTACTTTGGTGCCGCTTCCTGTTACACTTCCTATTGCATAGCTATAGCTGTTTGTTCCGCTATTGTTGCCAATCAAGCCGCCTATATTGTTGCCGGTTCCGGTTCCTGTCACATTCCCTGCTGCATAGCTGTTGCTAATTGTTCCAAGATTACTGCCAATCAAACCGCCTATATTGGAGCCGTTGCCTGTTACATTTGCAGTTGCGAAGCTGTTATTAACCTTTCCGCCATAGGAATTATAACCAATTAAACCACCTACATTGGAGGCTACTCCCGATACGCTTCCTGTTACGTAACTGTTGCTTATCTCTCCACCAAGGTTACGGCCTGCCAAGCCACCTACATCTTGTCTGCCTGTAACATTTACATTTTCCAATATCATATTGGAAACACTCGCATCATTGCCTATATAACCAAACAACCCTATATAAGCATTGTCTGGTTTATTTATCGTTAAGCCTGTGATCTTATGTCCATTGCCGTCCATATGGCCCTCGAACCAGTTGTTAGAATCCCCAATTGGCAACCATCTTTGGCCGTAGCTGCTCAAATCAATATCCGCCATCAGCTTGAAATAAAGACCCGAGTTCAAATAATTTCTGACCGTATCAAGCTCCTCACCGGTTGCAATCTGATAAGGATTGTTTTCAGTACCTGTTCCAACCTCTAAAACCTTCGTCCATTGTGCGTACAGCGTCACATCGGAAGCAATTACGCCCTCAGCGTCTGTTTCATAGCCCGTTCCTTGTCCATCCGCTTGCGTGTTCCAGCCTGCGAACGTGTAGCCCACCTTCACTAGATGTCCGTCGTTGCCGTAAATCGACACCTTAGTGCCATTGTATGAGCTGCTGTTAGCGGGCACGTCCCCACCTGTGCTGCCGTTGCCGTTATACACCACCGTGTACTTAGGATGTACGGTATACGTAGCGGACCCTTCGCTTGCGGCATGAGAGTCGTCCCCCGAGAAGGCAGCGATAATGGAATGCGAACCGATCGCCAAATCCGATGTCTTAAAGCTGGCGCTGGACGAGGCGCTTAGGAGCTCTCCCCATCCCACCGTAATCGTCATGTCATCTTGGCCCCAGAAGGTGAAGGTCTTAGCTGCAGCATCCATCGTAATTTTCGATAAATAACGTGCGCCCCCCTTTTCCAATTGCTGAACAATATTGCCGGAAGCGTCGTAAGTAACAATGTTCATCCCAATACGATTATCCGAATAACTGTAAGCCCAGAAAGTGTAAGCCCCCCATTGAATAATGGGACAAGTAGGCGAACAGCTCGCTGACCCGTTAGGAGGAGGTGTAACTCTTGTACTCGTTGTTGTAATTAATGGTTCAGCCTTAGTTAATCCCGTTGTTACAAGGTCTTGAATCCCATCCTTGAACGTGACTGTGCCGCTTGGGGTCGTTCCTCCGATTGCCGGATCGACGGCGGTGACGGTGAAGGTTACTTCCTCCCCATAAGTGGAAGAATTGAGGCTTGCTGTAATCTTCAATGTGGCCGTACCCTGAGCCATAGCGATTCCTGAATAAATAATTATGAATACTGCCAAAGCGAAGACAACCATCATCATCTTTTTCTTTTTTGCCATGCCAAAAATATATTGCACTCTTATTTCCCCTTTGCTTAATAAAAGTAGAAAACTAAAATTTCTAATGTTTCACAATATAAATAGATATAAAACTAAATAGCATCCGCTTCTCAAGGCAGTGCAAGACCTTTAAACTATGCTTTATCTTCCCTAATTAAAAATTACCATTTAAATCCTTATTATTTCATTCGACAAGTTACCGCATATTCCTCTAAAATTTGAGATTATAACTCGTCCAAAATCTATCATAAGCGTTACTGCTAAAGATGACGGGCACTTACATATAAATTAATCGCTAAAAAAGAAAAGCCTGCCAATAGGCAAGCTTCTTTTCATATGTCGTTATCTTCTTTAGATACAAAATTATTAGTGACCATCGTTTTCTTAACCAAATGTAAATGAAATCGTATTCTTTTCCCACGATAAGATTAATGTTTACAGTAGTTATAGAGACACAATTGAGCAGCACACCCAAAATACCTTGGAAACTGGTTTAAAAACTTACAGTAAACTGGAACTTTTAGTGGAAATTACACCAGTCAACATAACACCAGCAAAACAAATTAGAAATTGTTACATATGTCCATAAACTATCGCTATCTTATATACTTAAATTAAACTCACCAACAATAAAAACCTTACCGTTACTTATGGTTCGGTTTGCCGAATCACTCAACTAGCTATAATTTATACATATATACCCTCAAGCAAACACTAATGTGCATTTACCAATATTCACTTAAGGGGATAATACCCTCGTAACCAATAAAGAATAAACACTGTTTATGAAATAAATACGACCTAAATTCTAGTTAGTCTCTGTCAAACTACTAAAATTTTCAAAATTAATTTTTAAACCTGGAGTTCCCCATAAAAGTTTTAGTATTGAAGCAGTCTTTTCTTTAAAATCCTTCACTGAATTATTAATTACCTCTTTGGTTTTTACACCATTTTTAACAGCAGGTAATAATGAGCTTACAAAAGGAAGCGCTGTTTCCAATGGATGTTCCCATATTGTTACGGCTTCTTCAAAGGTTATTGTTTGCTTAAACTTTAAATCGAAGAGATCTCTCAATGGTTTATTTAGTATATTATCCATACTGCTTGCTATAGCAGCAAGTAAAACCCAAGTCGAGCCTCTAACAGATAAATATTCGTAAATATCTTGCTCTGTAGTACTAAGATTAGATTTATTTAGTTTAAGTACTTCCTTCTTTTTCTCAATTGCTTGATATAGTGAATAAACAAATACCATATGCCTTGCTGTTGTTTTCTCTGAAAATATACTGGAATATAAAGTGTTATTCTCCCATATTTCTTTTTTTCTATTATATGCTGTGTTAGGGTCTTGATGAAAAGCAGATAGACATTGGGCCACTAGATCATGAGGAATTAAATTTGAGTATCTTTTAATTTTATCCTCACTTCCACCTCTTCTTCCACCGAGATATACAACACTTCGTATCTCATTAAACTGTCTCCTAAGACCATCTTGAATTTCATCAGTACTCCTAAAATCAGATGAAGCCACCACATTTTGTTTATTATTAAACTCGATTATATCTCTGAGAATTTTAGGATCATCGCATTTTATAAACCTTACAGAAACTAGTGCATCCTCTCTTGGCCTATTAAGTACAGACCCTATTGCTCCAGTTGTTTGTGCCCCGTTTACTATTGACATTCCTGTCACTGAAATATTATTTGTTGAAAAGTCTTCAAATTTATCAACAAGAATTGTAAGACCATTGTTATATACCATGAAATTTGAAGGTGTGCTTTCTACCGACCTTTTAATACCATTATTAATATTATTCTTTTTGTTCAAACTCCCTAAATACCCCCTAATATTAGAAGAAAAAAGGTCGTCTTTGTATTTTTTATAATTATCAAATAGAAAAGTTAGAGGAATAGCTGTCATATAACTAGTCCAGTTATCCCCAACTATTTTATAACCTCCATTTGGGGTACTAATTTCAAAAGGATCATTGACTAATATTGGAACAGATGAAGATTTATACCATCTATCTAAAGTCTCTCTACCTACCTCTAATGAAATTACATTTATATCTTTTGGATTTTCAGTATATGACTTTAAGGCACTCATTAGCGAAAGCTTTACTGCATTCATTTCATCAGATACATTTTTTGATTCTGGTAAATTATGAACATACCAAATTTGGATGGTATGTATTTTCCCCTCATTAATAGCTTCTCTTAGTTGTATTGATGCCGCTCTTATGTCTAACGGTAAATTCTTAATATCTTCATTAAATAACCATGTCACTGCGGTATTTAAGTCACTAGCTTTATTAGCTGGGGCGGAGTGTCTATCCTTTTGTGAATGATAACCCTGTGCAATTATTGCAAGACCCTCTTCTTCGTCTATGTATACTAGATCACACTTTTTATCATCATTTCCATCAGTTAAAGCATCAGATGCAACACTTTGAATATCCTCTAACTGTAAACGAAGCTCTAAAGAATATAATAAAAGAGCATTGTCTTTATACTTAGTAATTAAATCTTGTCTACCCAAAAAATTATCCATAAAAACCATCTTGTTTTTCCCCCATACACATCTTATATAATATGGGAATTATAACACATTTGTTGTGACTTTACATTTAACTATTGGTTTAACAGTTGCATTGCGGGTGAAAAAGAGCATGCTACTTCCCGATATTAAGTTAAGATGAAAATTTAAGGTGCTGATTTATATTAGAGTCCATTTTTAATTTTTTATTTCGTCCTACTTATAATAAGGATTACCGTATCATCTATAGTGAATTTTACGGAGGATGATAGCGGTCAAGCAAACAGTATGTGCATAAAAGCCTTAAATACCTTCTTCACTCAAAAATATAGACGAATACTCCTTATGCTGCTCATCATTTTGAATTAGAATTACCGTAAAAGATTGAAGAAGGCTGTGATTCTAATGTTAATTAGGAGAGACAAATGGTTACAGTACCGTATCCTCCGCAATGGGTCCTCTCTAGCCGCACGGTTGCCTGAAACACAGTTGCTTAAAAAAAATGCTTTAACGAAGATGCTGCTTCAATATCAAAGCGTCGTACTGAAACCACGTAACGGAAGTTACGGAAGGGATATTCTGTTCATTAAACGGAACGGTGCGAGCACCTATCGTATTCAAAATGAAAAAAATGTGATTACCATGAGAGATATTAATACATTACTAATATTGTTCCGTAAAAAAAGCAGTAGCCGTGGATATATTGTCCAAAGGCGTCTGCAACTGGCCTTAATTCAACACAAGCCGTTCGACATTCGAATCATGGCTCAGCGAAAAAAAGGCTCTGCATCCACTTGGAAAGTAACAGGCTCATACGCAAAAGTTGCCGCGCAAGGCTATCTAGTCACAAATGTGACTAGCCGCACTATTCCGGTGCTTGAGGCTCTAAACTTAGCCAGAATCGGAGGCCGGAGCTTGCTTGTTGAAGCGGAACGGATCGCACTATTGGCTGCCAAACGACTGGGGGAGCGTTACCCCAAGCTTAGACAAGTCGGGTTCGATATCGGCATCGACAGGAAACGACGAGTTTGGATTATTGAAGGCAATTATCAACCAGACTTGCGCCCTTTTCGGCTCTTGAAAGATTCCTCGATGCATCGAAAAATATTATGGTATAAGAAACATTAAAGCAAAAAAAGACGGCCAGCCTTTTATCTTGAGCCTGCCGTCTTTTCATGTTTGATGCCTATTCCTGATTATGACCCGCTTTGGTTATTTTCGGCGGCGTTTAGCAGCACTTGTCACGCGTGTCACTTGGAACTTATTTACCCCTACCTGTATAATGGCAAATTGGCTGTAGGAAGTACCGGAGGAAGTATACGGTTCCGCCTCAATATTTCCGCTTGGCGTTCTAACCGTTGCGGTAATTCTAGTTATCAAGCAGACTCCACGACCAGAAGACCTCCAAGTCTCGTCACGCTGTACACTATAACTATCGTTACTGCAAAAAATGGATGCATACTCAACTACCCCAAACGCATTAAACGAAGTCGAGTTAAAGATTTGAACGGGGTCATAACCACCCCTAGGTCCTCTATTTCCCATTATAAAAACCTCCTTGATATTGATAGTTTTATTAGATGCAATTAAATCGTTTTGGTAAGGTATAAATGTGGACAAGAAGAAAAAAGTACGTTTGTCCGGTAATCGCTAGGACACGGCGGCTTATAATGCTGGACTTCCAACAAAAAGAACCACCTTCGTATTTACAAAGGTGGTCCAAAAATTATAGATCTAATATGGCAAGCCTCATTGAAGTATCTACATGACTTGCAAATCTTCCACTAGCGAATGCTAATGAAAGAAGTCAAACAGTGAATAAGGAGAACATTCCACAAATTATACTAGAATAAACAACGAGCCCTTGCTTAATTTTATACGTCCAATAGATGCAATTCAAATCTAGATCCTGTTGCTAGTTTTATTTCACTTTAATATTATCCTTTAATTACAAAAAACGAGCCCCGAATGGTTCCAGCTAGTTTAGACTTCTGCCTAGCAAACTTAAACTTCCCTTCCAATTCCTTTGGTACTTCCATCCCCTCAGCAAGCTTAAAACCAACGGCCCGCTTTTTAGGGTCATCAATCGTATATATGACATTGATTCCAAGACCATCCTCGTAAAAGACGTAGGTAAATTGGATGTTTTCCACTTGAAAACGCGACGTTTCTAAAGGCTCGGCCGTAAACACAATATCACGCTCTTTTAAAACGCGGTTCACATACTCAATGTTCTCCTGACTTTCGCTTGCGGGTACGATCGTAAATTCATGTTTGTATTTGTTCATAAAGTAACGGGCTTCATTAGCGCGTAAACCAGCTAGCGCTTCTGCTACAGGTGAGGACTCTAAGCACACCGTAGATACATTTTTAAAATCAACGATATAGGACATTCTCATCACTCCAATGGTCTCGTTTATTTCCTAACAACAGGAATCCACATTTCCCCATATACAACTCCGTCTCGCTGCCCCATCTCAACCGTTGCATTGGGTCCGCCAACATAGGCGAAATTCTTGGCTTCTGGTAAGGCCTGACCAAAGGCAATGCCAGTAAGTTTATTGCTCATCTCTTCAGCTGTATTCCCTTCACCTTTAACGACGAGGTATTGGCCCTTGGGGAATTGAATAACTCTGTGCTCTTCCGATACCGTTCCTTCAGTCATGACACCAGCATAATACATCATCTTGTGGTTTACAGCTTCATTCACAGCAAAAATATAATCATTCGTAGCAATAACCTTTAAAGCGTCAAGCCTTCCATCCTGCTCCACTGCCTGCCAGAAGTTTTCCTTTTCCTTGTTCATGCCGGCATAATCTGTGTAATCGCTCTTTAGCTCCGTTCCAATACCTAGTACAATAAAACTGTCTTTTTCCTCAAGGGTATACATTGCCATAATTAGCACTCCTTTTTGAATGAAGTCATTTGTTTTTTCACTTGATACGTTTATAATAGCAATAAACCATGTCAAAATATGATACTGTTTAGAGGGCCATATGAAAAAAGTTGAACGGATTAATATCATCATGCGGTACATTAACAACCGCGCCCGCTTTACCATTTCTGAAATTATGCGGGAATTCAACATCTCTCGTTCGACAGCGATTAGAGATGTCAGAGAAATTGAGGCGATGGGAATGCCGCTTGTCGCCGAAGTCGGGCGGGACGGGGGTTATTTTGTTATGAATAACTCTGTCCTACCTACAGTCCGCTTTACCGATAATGAAATTAAAGCTCTTTTTATTGCCTTTATGGCCACAAGAAATCAACAACTTCCCTACCTTAAGAGTCGACATTCTTTAGCGGAAAAAATACTCGGCCTCATCTCAGAAAACCGGCAGGATGATCTTGTTCTGTTAAATCAAATTTTGCTGTTCGAAGGAACCAACCCCCACAATCCCGACCTGCTTGATCTGACAGATCTGCCCCATCCTATGTTAGAACAACTCATCCAAATCCTTCTTATCGATTGCTATCTAGTGGTTACCGTCGAAGAAGGAAGAGAAATAAAGTCTTATCCTATTTACCTAATGCATCTATATCGTGAAAAAAGCTCATGGCAAATTGAAGGCTTTGACTTAAAGGAGGAAAAAAGGCGGATAATTTCTGTCGACAACCTCACTGATGTCAAACCATACCCTGAGAAAAAAAGAATAAGCAAGAAGAAGATTGCCGAACAATTAGGCAAGCAGGAAGAAGACATTAACCTAGTTCTCGAGCTCGGACCAAAAGCGATTGCCCAGTACAAAAAATACTCTCCATTACATATATCCATTTCATACACAAATCCATATCAAACTACAGCTGTTTTGAAAACATATATCAATGCTCATCATGCGGAGGAATTGGCTGAACTAACAAACTGGCTGCTTTTCCTAGGTGAAGACATCAAGGTTAAAGAAATGCCAAAAGAGGTTTTGGAGAGTTTGCAGAAGCGGTATAACGGGATGTCCAGCCAGTAGGATTTCTTCAAATAATTCTTCAAAAGCTAACCTAAAGAGATAACCTTTTCTTTGATAAATTTGACAAACAGATTTGTTGCAGGGGACAGATATCGTGCTTTCTTGAGTTGTAGGCCCACTTCCCAGCACCATCCTTCTTCTTCAATCGGGATCCACCGAAGGCCTTCGATATTTAAACCAGCCGTTTTTGGTAACACCGATATTCCAAGTCCTGCCGCTACAAAACCAGCCACTGTCTGAAGATCCTCCGCATCATAGGTTGAAGCAAGAGTAAAATTCATGTGGTGGACTCTAGTCAGCAGTGAGTTCTTCAAGCTACAGTTATGCTTCAGTCCTACAAATGGCTCCCCTGTGATTTCTCCTAAACTAACCGATGTTTTTTTCGCTAATCGATGCTCTATAGACACCACAAGATAGAGCGGAAGCGATAACATCGGCACCCATTCAAAAGTATCATTTATTGGCTTCTCAGATGTAATCATGAGATCCGAATACCCTTCCTCAACTTGATTCAAAATAGCCCCCTTGTCGCCTTGTGACAATTCAAAGCTGATTGCTGGGTTCATTTTTTGATAATCTCGAATGAGATTAGGGATGAGATCAACCCCTAATATATTTAAATACGCGAGATGTATCACGCCGGAATCCGGATTGGAGTGCTCCTCGATTTCCTTTTTCCCACGTTGTACTTCCTGCAGTATCTTCTCCACATGCTTTGAGAACATCAATCCATATCGATTAATCTTCAGGTTTCTTCCCTTGCGTTCGAATAAAGGGACCCCTAGTTCAGCTTCCAGCTTCAAAATAGAATGACTTAAAGCAGGCTGAGTGATGGATAGCGATTCAGCAGCTTTGGTCAAGTGCTCCATTCTCGCAACTTTTAAAAAATATTCTAATTGGGTCAGTTCCATTTCTTTACTCTCCTACACTTCTATTGTCCAGAACTATGTTGTAATCATACATTCAGAATGTAGAGCAAGCAAGGTCAGCACTTTTCGTGAAAAACGTTTTCTGAGTATTAACCTAATCATAAGCAACGACTTTAATTCATTTATTTTAGTAATGAAATTCATTAAAAATATAGATTTTTTTTATCTTTTGGCTAAGAGTATACTTAAACCCGTAGAGATTAAGTTAAAACTAAACAAGGAGGACTACTATATGAGCTATACATCTTATGAAAAGGAATTCCAAGGAAAACGGGCCTTGATTACAGGTGGAACACAAGGTATGGGTCTTGCAATTGTGAAACGATTGACAGGAGCTGGCGCGACTGTACTAACTACAGCTAGGACTATTCCGACTGATTACAGTATTCCTAATGTTCATTTTGTACAAGCAGACATTATGAAGCCTGAAGGAACTCAATCCATTGTTGAAGCTGTAAAAGAAAAACTTGGCGGAATTGACATCTTAATTAATACAGTTGGCGGCTCAAGTTCCCCAGCTGGCGGCGCACTTGCATTAACCGAGGAGCATTGGCTTGAGGAATTGAATTTGAACCTTCTTGGTTCTGTCCGTTTGGATCGCAACTTGCTTCCGTCGATGCTTGAACAAGGCAGAGGAGTAATTATTCATGTTAGTTCTATTCAAAGAACTTTACCGCTGTATGAATCCACTTTGGCATACGCTGCAGCAAAAGCAGCTTTAACAACTTACAGCAAAGGACTATCTAACGAATTCGCTCCTAGAGGAATTCGTGTAAATACAATTGCACCAGGCTTTATTCAAACCGAAGCGGCTAACCGTCTAATTGATCGTCTTGCTATTACTGCGGGAAGTCGCGAAATGGCTTTGAAGCAACTCATGGATTCCCTTGGAGGAATCCCATTTGGTCGCCCTGGAATGCCAGAAGAAGTTGCTGAACTCGCTGCATTCTTGGCTTCAGACCGCGCTGCCGCGATTCACGGCAGTGAGTATGTCATCGATGGTGGAACAATACCAACCGTTTAATTTTCCTTAAGGAGTTGTATTATATGATTAGAATGCCAGAATCTATAGCAATGTATTTTAACTCGGTGAACGACAAAGAGCCGGAAACTTTTCTAGCGGCATTCGATGAACATGCCTATGTTCTCGATATGAAAAGAGAATTCATTGGGAAGAATGCTATTTCCAGCTGGAGCAAATCGGAAATATTCGAACCAAAAGTTCAATTTTCAATTATTGATGCTAGGGAGCAAGATGACAGTTTTATTGTCACCGTATCCATAGATGGTGAGTTTGATAAAACAAATCTCCCGGACCCGCTCCTAATGAAGCATCAATTCATGCTTAATAATGGAATAATAAAGGAATTGTATATCTCTTTCACATAACAAGGAGCATCAATAGAGCGAAATCGCGTCTTTCGCGCCACATAAGGGGCTCCACCAAAAAAAATTTCCATTACTTATAATACGATTCTGCATATCACAAGTAAGGTGAAATTATTTGGAGTTCATCGGCAACGGGGATTTCGGGTCATCATTAACGTTACTGATAAGGATGACAGGCTCTTACCTTATAAATATTATCGCTTAAAGGTCAAAAGCCTGCCATTTTGGCAGGCTTCTTTCATTAAGACGTTACTTTCTCTAGGTTCACAAATAATATTGACCCTCGTTTTCTCAACCAGCCAGTCCATTGGCAATTCAAAAAGTTTATTTAAGCTTCTGTAAGAGACTCTGTCCAAATTGCGGCATTTTTACATCAAAGTTATCTGCAACCGTAGCCCCTATATCTGAAAATGTATTACTTACAGGTAGCTCACTTTGCTCAGTGAAACTCTTGCTGTAGATGAGCAACGGAACATATTCACGGGTATGATCTGTACCCACATGTGTGGGATCATTGCCATGGTCTGCTGTAATCATGAGAAGATCATCTTCGCTCAACTCGGCAAGAACTTCATTTAATCGATTATCAATTTGTTCTAGCGCTTTCCCATACCCGATCGGATCTCTACGATGTCCATAAAGTGCATCAAAGTCAACAAGATTCAAGAAACTAAGTCCTATAAAATCAGCTTGAATGGTCTCCATGAGTTTATCCATGCCATCCATGTTTGACACTGTGCGCAAAGACTTGGTGACACCTTCACCATCATAGATATCTGAGATCTTGCCAATCGCTAATACATCGAACCCCGCATCCTTGAGCTCATTCATCACGGTTCTTCCATAAGGCTTCAAGGCATAATCATGACGGTTCGATGTTCTTATGAAATTCTCAGACTCGCCGAGGAATGGCCTGGCGATCACTCTGCCTAGCATGTATTCCTCACGTAGCGTAATCTCTCTAGCTATCTCACAGATTTGATATAGCTCCTCCACAGGTACAACCTCTTCATGAGCGGCAATCTGAATCACGGAATCGGCTGAAGTATAGACAATGAGTGCTCCAGTATTCATATGCTCCTGCCCAAGTTCATCCAGAATAGCTGTACCGCTAGCTGGCTTATTCCCAATAACCTTTCGTCCTGTTTTTTGTTCTAATTCGTTAATTAATTCGTTTGGAAATCCTTCAGGGAACACTTTAAATGGAACATCAATTTTTATGCCCATAATCTCCCAATGACCAGTCATCGTATCCTTCCCATTCGACGCCTCCTGCATTTTGGTGAAATAAGCTAAAGGCTGCTCTACTTTGGGTACTCCGGGTATTTGGTCAATATGGCTTAACCCTAACTTAGATAAAACAGGCAGATGCAACCCATTCATTCTTTCTGCAATATGCCGCAATGTATGTGCTCCTGTATCACCAAACTTTTCAGCATCCGGAGCTTCACCGATGCCGACAGAATCCATGACAATGACGAAAATCCGCTTAAACCGAGGTGTTTTTTTCATGTTCATGCTCCTTCTATTTTAGCTGTACTCCACTAAAATATGATTCCAATAACAATGGCTGATAAAACGCTTACAAGTGTTGCGCCATAAAGCAATTTCAATCCAAACCGAGCAACCACATTCCCTTGTTTTTCATTCAAGCCTTTTACAGCACCGACAATTGTACCAATGGACCCAAAGTTAGCAAATGAGATTAGAAACACAGAGACAATGGCTGTCGTACGGTCGCTAAAGCCGTCTTGGATCTTGACAAAGTCAAGCATAGCCACAAATTCATTCGCTACTAATTTGGTCGCCATAATACTGCCTGCACTAACAGACTCAGACCATGGCACACCCATAACAAAGGCAATCGGCGCAAAGACGTAACCTAAGGCTTGTTGGAACGAGATACCGAATATGCCAGCGAAGACGCCGTTAATTAGAGCAATTAACCCAACGAAACCAACCAACATAACCCCAACCACGACGGCTACCTTAAAGCCATCCATGATATACTCGCCCAGCATTTCAAAAAACGTTTGTTTTTCTTGTTCCTGAACTTCAACAATATCCTCTTCCGGTTTAACCTCATATGGGTTGATGATGGATGCAATAATAAAGCCGCCAAATAGGTTTAGTATTAATGCAGCCACAACATATCTAGGCTCCAGCATCGTCATATAGGAACCAACGATTGACATGGATACCGTCGACATTGCCGATGCACATAATGTGTACAGACGCTGCTTAGACAATAATCCGAGTTGGTTTTTCACCGAAATAAACACTTCATTTTGTCCGACAATGGCAGCCGCAACCGCATTATAGGATTCCAATTTCCCCATACCATTCACTTTACTTAGGACCAGACCAATAAACTTTATAATAAACGGCAGTATTTTATAATATTGCAGAATCCCGATAATCGCCGACATAAATACGATAGGCATCAATACAAAGAGGAAAAACGTGTGAGCTCCTTCATTTGCCATTCCACCAAAAATAAAGTTAATCCCTTCATTTGCATATCCCAGTAATTTATCAAAACTATTGGCAAAACCCTTAATTAATAATTCCCCTATACTCGTCTTTAGTAGAAGTATTCCTAAAACGATCTGGATCACAATCATGACAATGATTGGTCGGTATTTAATCTTTTTCTTATCGTTGCTTGCAAGCCATGCTAGTATTAGAACAATAAATAGACCAGCAACAGAAATGAGATAATGCATCTTTACCCCTCCAAATTTTTGTTTATTGTTGTAGCTTACTCCGCTGTTTCTCCCTCCACATGAATCCCTGTTCCAGAATAATCGCCAATAGGCTTCCACATACTAACCCATTATTCAAAATGGCGATCAAGATCGGAGACAAATGAATTGTAGCTGATGAAGGAATAAACATTAGTCCTACACCCACTAGCAGGGAAACTCCACTAACAATAAAAGGTCGCTCCTCATGAATGACCTTTCGCAATTCCTTCAACGATATTCCAACCATTTTCACAAAAATAACGAACGTAACAGCATAGCCTATTGGAGCTGGAATGCCGGATATGACATTCATAATTGGCGGAAATAAGGATATAGCGATCACTAAGCTGCACCCGATTAAAAACGATCTGCGCTCTTTCACACCTGTCTGCTGAACATATCCCGCTGCTCCCGAAATAGGGACCGAGCCAATCGCTCCTAAAGAACCGCCAATAAAATGGGTAACCCCGGAAATAATTCCAGCACGCCAATAACGGCGATGATCCGTGGGTTGCTTTTGACCTATCACAGTCTCCATCAACCGAATGGATGCAATCGCATTGGTGATTAACAACAGTGTTAATAACATCGCTGTAGTGATGGTCCCACTGTCAAATCGCGGCCATCCAAATGGCAACATTTCGGGTAGATTAACTAGGTTTTTTGCTTGTGAAAAAACCAGTCTCGTACCAAACACTATAAATAATAGCCAACCTACCCCTATACTAATGATCACCGAGAAT
This sequence comes from Paenibacillus paridis, assembly GCF_006345825.1. Classification (GTDB taxonomy): domain Bacteria; phylum Bacillota; class Bacilli; order Paenibacillales; family Paenibacillaceae; genus Pristimantibacillus; species Pristimantibacillus paridis. Next base: position 59,239 of record NZ_VCIX01000065.1, on the reverse strand, counting down.
TGGCGAAGTAACGCAATGCGGCAGCTCCCTAACCAAAAAGTTATGCAAACCACAATCATACTAAGCAAAAACACTTTAACATCTAACGTTGAATGGCTAGATGTAATTCCCATCATCCCTTTCATAAAAGAACCGCTTAATTGAAAGATCAATAACAGTAAATATATAAAAGTGATGGTTGGTGTAAATAACCGGGCTATTTTATCCATCAGCTTTAAAGCCGAAATTAGAATAAATAAGACACCGCTAATAATCATTCCTCCACTTAAAGCTTGCAGGGTATCAATGTTAGAAGAATATAAGACCCCCACTAAACTTGCGTAAATGGTAAAAATGCTCCACCATAACCCTGCCGGACCTTCATGAATAGGAAGTTTATGACCCAACAGGCCTTGTAAAAAGCCCGCTATCCCCAAAGTAATAATGGTGCTCTGGATGAGTCCAGCAGTCTCAATGGGTGTTAAGTTATATAAATCTGCAATAGCAATTGGTGCAGCAATTGCGCCTGCGATCATAAAAACCATCCACTGCAATCCGGACAGAATTACTCTCATTTCTTTCTCACTCTCTTTTCCTAACCCTTAACCTATAAACTGGTGTCATCAATGACTGTATTAAGAGCTATTTCTACCATTTCATAAAAGGACTGTTCGCTTTCTTGATGAGTTAAGTGCTCCTGTGTCAACAATTGACTGCCCACAGTCAAAATGGACAGTGCCTTTACACCATATTTAGCGGCCAACGTGTACAGCGATGTGCTTTCCATTTCTACTGCTAATACACCAAAGTCCATAAATTTATGAAGTCGATCCAACGTTTCACGATAAAATTCATCAGAATTATAAATATTGCCAACAAAGACTTTCGCTTGTTTACTTTGCGCTTGTTGAAATGCTTTCATTAGCAAGGAGAAATCCGCCGTAGGCGCATAGTTGCAGCCATGGAAAATCTTCTCCGTCAGATTGCTGTCTGAGGACACCGCTTGGGCTAATACAATATCGCGAATATTTACTTCCTCTTGCATCGCACCGCATGTGCCAATGCGAATCAATTTCTTCACTTCATAATCGATGATCAGTTCCGTTGCATATATGCTCATCGATGGATTGCCCATCCCTGTCCCTTGAACCGACACTGGCACACCTTTATATAACCCTGTATATCCATACATACCTCTTACTTCGTTATAACAATAGGCTTCATCTAAAAACTTCTCTGCTACAAATTTTGCACGCAGAGGATCTCCTGGAAGCAAAACCCGCTCCGCTATTTCTCCTTTATTTGCACCTAAATGCCTGCTCATATGGTTTCCTCCAATCATCTGAATTTTGCATTCAGATCTTCCGAAATCGCTTCCATTAACCGACGGGTATAGAAGCTTTAGCATTCTCCAAACGAATTTCCTTAAGGAAAATCAGCTTTAGTCGTTTAGAGGATACACTGAGCATAAGGTTTTTTATTATGACAAACTAGACCAAAATGTTACGTTGGGTACGGGAAATAATTGATCAAATTATAAAAGTAATTCTTTACGGATATTGTCTAGGTCTCGTTTAGATGGAATCGTAGAGATCGTAACCACAGGCACTGTCTTTAATGCAACCGGGAAATTACTAATGACAAAATCGATATGATGCTGCTGCACCATTTCGTCAGTTAGCCCTTTCATAATGGAAGTATTAACGATCAACTGATCCCCGATTTCCTTTTTAATCAAATCAGCTATGTAGTGGCGAATCGAAAATTCTTCACCGATGACTAAGAAGGCCTTTTTCCTTTTATAACGTAAGCTTGAACGAACAATTAAGGTTAGTTTTGTTAAATGGAACTCATTATATAAAGCAAGAGGGTAAGCTTCATTCCACGTTTTCATGCAGTCTTGCAATTCTTGATAGATCTGTTGGCACTCCATTTGAACATATGTCGATAAATTGCTTTTTGAAATCATCATCCATTCCGGAATGGCATTATCCATTAGAAGCTTATCCATGAAGTCATAGACCTCCAATATAAATCGCTCTTCCATATCCATATTCGGATATACCTTTGCCAGTATTGTAAAAAGCAGATTACCCATTGGATAATCCTCTTTATCCTTGTATACTTCGACCTCTTTCAGCGGTGTCATTTCTGATCCTTCGTAATAATGATATTGGCTGAGACTTACTCGTGATTGCATAAAAAATATTTCACTTTTGGGGAACTCTATAGAGAGCTCATCTTCCAGACTTTTCGCAAGGGCTCTCACGGGCAAATAAAACATCCCTTTTTCCCAAGCATATCTAATCTCATCGACTTCTACACATCTCCCTCTCGTAACTCGATCCACTACAATCGCCAGCAAAAAGGACAATTTCCTTTTGGAATTGATAAAATAAACAATATTTTTCTCGTTCTCTATATTTGTAATTAACTGATTAATATAAGCAAAGTTAATATTCGCGAAAGGCCATCCTGTAAAGTCATAGGCATCGCAATATAACTTCCAATAAAAATATCGGATATTCAATTCATTCCCTTTGATCTTAGGGATGGAATAAGTAATGTGCAGCTTATACGGTTTCAGATCATTATTGTTTAACTGGACAATCAGCTTCTTCAAAGACGAGACGCTCATAAACATTTCCCCAGCAAGCTCCTCCACTGAGAAGCGTCCGTCAGTGGTAAACAGCAAATTCATCAGCCGATAAAAGGTGGTTTGTCTTAACATAGAGGAAACCACTTCGCTGATCGTTTTGCCTCTTCCATCACGTCGAAGAAATGCTCCCTTTCCTCTAGACACCTCTATGGTGATATCAGGTGGCAGTTGCTTGCTTATCTCTTCAACCATCTTCCGTATGGTTTTATCTGAGACTCCCAGACTTTTCTCAACCTCAGCGAACGTAAACCATCTTGGTTCCGTATCAAGCAGTGTTAGTAGTTGGCTAGCTAATTTATAACCCTTGTCCATTTTCCCACCCGATTTCAATTTAATTTGAATGTTAGAGGATAAACCAATTCCCATAATTCCAACAAGCCCCTCTAACGAAAAATCGATTCTCCCAGAAGGAAGAATCGGCTTTTTGATCTGTTCGAATATGATTTATGTTAAGTTTCACCCTAACCCAATTGCGCTATTCAGTATCAAGCAAGAATTTTGTTCAAAATAATTTGTCCTACTTGTGGTATGGTTCTCCGTAACATCTTTAGAGCGAAATTTAAAGGCATCCGATTGGCTGTCTTTCAACACCTGCCCTTTCCAATGAAAAACTGCACCCCAATTGTTAAATATGTCTAACAATTGGGGTGCAGTTCAATCCTGCTGTAGCTCTTAATTCAATTTATTTTATTATATTTTACTCAGTTCAAACAAGAAGGAATTCTTCTAGCAATATTAGTTAAATGGTAAACATTACTACTCTTTAAAAAAGCATTATTTTTGTGATACTGAAGGGCTCGTTTACTTCAATTTCCGCTGACTATTCAATCAAAATTCACAAGTGCAAACCACAATTCAACACATTACTTTTGAGACAAAGATTTAAAAAGTATTATAAGGTTATTAAATAATTTCTAGTTTTTTCCTATAAATTTATCATTTATAATTCTATATAATTCTTTCAATTCGTTTTGTAGTTTATTAAAGAATTCTGTCTGGTCTTCACCAACTAAAGGATTAATCGAACTTCTTATCAAGTAATCCTCCATTGATTGACACTTTAATTTTAATTTATTATAGAAATTACCATCGTTGTAGAAATAATACAGAGAATCTTGCCTGATACTATTTAACTCATCTCTTATTTTATCTATATCTGTAAGTCTTCCATTCGAATCAATATGTATGTATTTCCTTGCATTTGGTAAACGTTTTATTAAATACTCCTTATAAATTTCATTGAAATACACAGATTCCAAATTGGTCTGGTTTAGTTTATGATCTGTCTTTTGTTGAATATATGCTACTGCTAGTGCTATGACTGCTGCAGTTATAGATACAATTAATGCCGCCATATCCAATCTAATTTCCCCCAGTGAACTCTACAGTAAATTTCTTATTATTAAGTTTTTTATATCAGGGATCGAAGAGATAATTGAAACTTTATCTTCAATCCCACTAATTCCAATATTCTTTACAATATCCTCAAAAAAACCTTGTATAAAAGAGGAGGCTATTGTATCAATTCTTTCAGGGATTATTATTGTAAAATTATTTTCGTAATTAACCTTCCCTAAGAGTTGCTCTTTAAACACTTGTTTACCTAACGGGTTACCAGCCAGCTTAGTTACCATTTTATCAAATATTAATTCAAAATTATTATGCATTAGTGTATCACTCCTCTTTCTTCATAACAAAATTCAAATTATATGCTGTACCTGGTATGTTAATAGTGCTACTACTTAATAATTCCGTCTCAGGAATTTGAGTTAAAAAATCCTTACCTTTGTTAAACCCAATCCATCCATCTTTATTATATGACAAATAATCACGCACAAAAAAAACAGCCCTATTACCGGTTATTACATAACAGTGATAAGCATCTGAATAACCTTCAAGCCTGCTTATTAATTTAGTTAAACCTGTCCCCCCCGTGCTTTCATTCGCCAGCCTACCTGAAATTTTATGTTGAAATGAAGCAATATTATAAAAATCCTCTTCACCATATTGTGAACTAAAATTTTCTTTATGCATAGTATACGCATCTAACAATTTTAAATGCCTGTCATTCAGTATTCCTTTTTGTTTTATTTTTTCAGCTATTGAATACCCCAATAACTTAGGTGAGAAATTTATTATTGTAATGTTTATACCGTAAAAAGTACCTGTTGTTTCTTTTTTTTCATAAGGTTCTGTGACATCTAAATCGATAAGGCAATCCGCATCAGTATGTTCTAATGCATTTCCGGCTAATTCTATAATTACTTCTGTAATTGCATCTCTATGCTGTTTAGTAACATAGAACATTTTTAGAAAACTATCTATATCAGACATAATCCTAGATAATAGATATGGATCATTATTTTCTTCAGTACCTATAACTCTTCTATAGTGTGATTTATAAATCTCTTTTTTAAACTTCTGTATAAATTTAGAAAACCTATCTTTTTGGTTCGTTCCTAATAATAGCAAGGGTGATGACGTTATTCCCTCTGTGTTAATGTGTTCTTTTGCGTTAACCGTAACAATAACTTTTCTTTTACATGTTTCAATCAAATAATTGCAAACACACTCAAACATTATATATGTTAATTTATCCCTAATTTCTATTAGACCCAAATCAAAATGAATGGGCAATTTTATATTGTGATACTTTTCTTCGACTGCATTTACAAAACCAATAATATCTTTAATTACAGCTTCATCGAAAATTGATTTATTTAATTTATATACTATTAATTTATTATATATCTTAAACTTTTTAATCTGTTTTTTTCCGTTTTTCTGTAATAAAAACTGGTCATTTTTCACTTTAACAATCACCCCAAACTAATCTGTGAAGTAAACATACCTACAATGCAAACTATGTTTGTGCTTTCAATAAAGTCGATTTAACTTCGATATAAATATAAATAAAATTATAAAGCAATGGTTCTTTCAGTCAAAGGCTGTGGGTATTGTTGGATTGCGGTCAGGAATTAAGTCCTGATTATTTCACAACTTTCTCTCAGCTAATTTCAGAATTAATCTTCTCAAAATGTATTCAACTATAATATTATATAAAACTATTGTACATTCATTATAACAGTAGTTTGAGGTTCTATGTAAGATTCACCCAAAAATTGCCCTACTTATGATACGGTTCCCCCCGATTTATCTTCACAGCCCGATAAATCTGCTCCACCAGCACCAGTCGCATCAGCTGGTGCGGCAAGGTCATGCGCCCAAAGCTCAGCTTTTGCTGGGCGCGCTTAAGCACCGCGGGAGCAAGACCATTGCTCCCGCCAATAACAAAAGCCACGTGGCTGCGCCCATACGTGGCTAATTTATCGAGCTGGCCCGCGAGATCCTCGCTGGACCAGAGCTCGCCTTCCAGCGCGAGCGCGACAACATGCGCCTCAGGCTTCAGCTGCGCTAGAAGCCTCTCGCCCTCTCGCTCGCGCACAATCGCTTCCTCCGCCAGACTCATCGTCTCCGGCGCCTTCTCATCGGGCACTTCCGTGAGCGTGAGCTTCACGTAAGGCCCGAGCCGCTTGGCATATTCCGCTATGCCAAGCACTAAGTACTTTTCCTTCAGCTTGCCAACGGCAGCTATCTGTATATGCAAAACGTACACGTCCTTTTATCGTCTCGGATCACACGATCCGTACGCCACCTTATCCTAATGTCAATCTACATCGATTGACACCCTGATCTTACACTTTTCTCTCTAAACCACCAAAAAAGTAGCTGGCTCATCACAAAAGTCGCATTTGCGCGGCGGGTCCCAATCCGCAAATTGCGTTTCTTTCAGGTCCACTACGTCTGGCGCATCCTCATATTCGTCTACAAATCGGTCCAAAGCTGTTTCCATATGCTCTTTACATACACAATACATAATCTGCACGTTCCTATTCCTAGTTGATGGTTGTCCATTTCTTTCTAATCTTGCTTTTCTTTAATCATTTTCATAAGTTTACTAACTTTATGATTTAATCCTTTTTCATAACTTTATGCACTGCCCATTACCCACTTTTCTACACTAACCACTCTTTATCTTTCCATCTTTCACACATTTTCGAATTTCTAATATTCATAACTCTTTTTCCCGCAAATACTCTTGTTATCTACACACAGCATATCAGAAAACGCCACTCCCTGTGAAGACGACAAATTCTGCACCTTCGCTTAGCTCCCCTACGCCTACCTCAATTATCAACATCCATTCCATCCATTCGCAAAAAAAATCGGAGCCTGCAACGGTCTCCCGTCACAAGCTCCGAAACAGTTCATTTTCTTTCATCCCAAACGCACAAAGCCTATTCCTCTTCATCTTCCTTTTGACCCAGCTTAAAATGAGTCGATTTCAGCTGTCCGTCGCGATAGTAGCTGATTTCAATATCATCGCCGATCTTTTTCTGCGTGTACAAATATTTGCGCAGCTCCATCGTGCTGCCGATTGCTTGGTTATCGAGCTTGACGATTACATCGTTGAACAAAAGGCCTGCATCCTTCGCAGGACCCACCGCCTCCAGCACGATGACGCCTGAATAAATATCATCCGGAAGCTTCAGCGGCGCGCCTCCGCTTTCCGGAACAGCCTTCTCACCCGTCTCGGCGTCTTTCTCGGCTGACTTGCCATCTTCGCCTTCGAGCGCTTTACCAAAGGCATCCTCAAAGTCCTGCTGCTGCCAATATTGCTCTAGATCCATCGTATAGACACCCAAATATGGGCGCGGCACATGGCCCAGCTTGATCAGGCTGTCGACGATTGGCATCGCTAAGTTGATCGGAATCGCGAAGCCTATGCCTTCTACGCCAAGATCAGCGATTTTCATGCTGTTGATGCCGACCACGCGACCGTTCAAATCAATAAGCGGTCCGCCACTGTTGCCTTGGTTAATCGAGGCATCGATCTGGATGACCTCTTGCTCCCAATCATAAACGCCATCCTGATTCAGCGATACGGGCACGATTTGTTTGGTTTTGCTTACGCTGCCCGTTGTCACCGATTCTCCAAGTCCCAGCGGGTTGCCGATTGCAATAATATATTCAGCCGGGCGAAGAGCCGAGGAATCGCCAATCTCAGCGACGACATCAATTCCCTTCGCATCGATCTCAAGCACGGCAAGATCCGTAATCTGATCCTTGCCGACAACACGCGCTTCACGCGTTTCGCCATTCATAAGCACGACCTTTACCGCTGCCGCCTGATCGATAACATGGTAATTCGTAATAATAATGGCCTTGCCATCCTTCTTGCTAATAATAACGCCGGAACCAACGCCCGCTTCGCGCAAAGTTCCCTTCACTTCCGAATCCTTGGGCAGCGCTTGTCCATTGCCAATGCCAGGCGCGAACATTTGCTGATTGATCACGCTAACGACAGCTGGCCTAACCTTCGCAGATGCCTGAATGGGCCGCTCCAGCGGATCAACCGTAGAGATCGTGCCCGCTGTAGCCACGGAGCCTCCACCGTTGCCAATCCCTGGACCGCCGCCAAAAAAAACACCGAACAGCAGCGTTGCAGCAACCGCGCTCGTAATGGAGGAGACGAACGCTATACGGACGTTAGACCACTTGCGGGTACCGCTTCTATATGGAAATCCCAAGTCTCTCTTACGGCTCTCACGAGCAGCACGCTTGGATACTTTAGTCGAATAAAAATCGTCGTCGAATAGGCTCATTACTATCGCTCCTCTCGATGTTTCAAGACATCAAGACTATTTTTTATGAATCTAGGAATGTTTTCGGAAGAAATGACTACAATAATAATAGATTCGGACGACGAACATACTTCATTTGCATAAAAATCATCAACTGTTGTCCCAACAAAGGGAGAGATGCTGAGATGAAAGCCAAAACGCCTGCCGCATGGGAGCATGTTCAGCTTGCTGCAAAGCTTGCGGATCTGAAGGATGACCACTATCGAACCGTTCTTACGTTAAGTGCTATGCTAGAGCTGTTCATAGAGAAAGGAATCCTGACGAGAGAAGAGTTGAGCGTGAAAGCCGATGCGCTGGACGCCCAGCTGGAATCGCTTATTTCCGCTTCACTTCATCCCATGGCGTAGGCCTATCATGATAAGTCGCGCGCAAGGGATGTTCATCCTTTTTATAAAAGATTCCGTTATCCTCTAATATTGTATTCACGGTTAGCATCGCTAAATCCATTAAGTTATGATCAAGGCTCAAATGAGCCAAATAAACACGTTTCGTTCGATCGGTCATCAGCTCCAGCAGCGCTTCGCCAGCTGCTACATTCGATAAGTGGCCGACATCGCTTAGAATGCGACGCTTCGTATTCCAAGGGTAACGGCCCATCCGCAGCATTTCGGTGTCATGATTAGCTTCAAGCACCAATACGTCCGAGTCGATAATTTGACGCTTCACCTTCTCGCTGACATAACCGAGGTCTGTCGCCAGGCTCAGCTTCTCGCCATCCTCCACAAAGGAATACCCTACCGGCTCTGCCGCATCATGCGAGATCGGATACGATTGCACAAGCATGGAGCCGCATGCGACTTCTTCGCCTGACTCCATGAATACGCGCTTCTCCGGAGCAATCGTGCCGACATGCCTCTCCATCGCAGCCCATGTGGCCTCATTGGCATAGATCGGCAAATCGTATTTACGGGCGAAAGCGCCCAAACCCTTAATATGATCGGAATGCTCATGCGTTACGAACAAGGCATCTAACTGATGGCCAGACACTCCCCGCTCCCGCATTAGCTCGTCCAGTTTCTTCGCGCTCATTCCAGCATCGACAATGACCATTTTCTCGTTTCCTTGCACAATTGTCGCATTGCCGGTCGAGCCGCTCCCCAGTACTGTAAATCGCAGTCCCATAATCGCTCTTTCCTGTCCCTTCTCCCGCTCCCGTTAGTGAATCACGTTCGCTGCTGCTTCCCCTTGCTCTTCATCCGTTGCAACCTCGCCGCTAATGGCATTGACATAAAATAATTGGCCGCTCTCCAGCATTACCCGCCAAGACGGTGCCGAAACCTGCTTCTCCGAGTCAAAGATCGGGCCTTTATAGCCCAGTTGAATATCGGAAATGATCGCTCCATCCGGCAAGTAGGTCTCAATTAAGCTCGCGACCACCTTCGCAGCCGGCAGCACCGGCTTTGCCTCGCCCGAACCGAGCAGCTCCACCCGGTCCTGCAAGTAGGAGATTATTTTCTGATTGCTAATATATAGCGTCAGCTTCACATCGAACATCGGGCGTCCTTCGACTACCCGATATAGGATGAACTTGTCCACGCTGCTGTTCAGCAAGTCGAACGCATATTGATCAAGCTCGGGAATTCGGCTTCCGAGTGTCTTGATTAATTCGGATTTTTTATACATAATCGTGCTGTCCACCGGCTTGTCCAAAATAACAGGCTCCGCGTTCTTCCGGCTGTCCGAATGAAGCAAATACGTTAAATCTCCGAGCTCCGGCGTCTCCAGCGGTAGATTGGCTTCTAACGAAATGCGCTTCTGCTGCATAAGCAGCACCTTATCCTTCGGCAGCTCTGCCGTATTTACGTTCATGTTCAGCTGCTCCCTGATATCGAGCCAAAGCTGGTAACCCAGCAAAACATTGAGCAGCAAAAATGAAATAATAAGCACATTTTTCGCCCGTCCCCAATCCACACGCCTTCACCTCCCGCCGTCCATCCATACTTACCGCATATGATTCCAATCGCTGGCCTTCAGTGGATTCACCCCACCGGAGGACAATGCTGCCGCGCCCGCTCCGCCTGCTGCTGTCGTATCGGTTTCTTCCTTGCTATCTGCGTCAGCGGTTTCCTGCCCATCCGCACCCACAGGCTCCTGCGGCGGTTCATACCCATTTGGATATGCGTCCACCAATACTTCTTCCGTGCCATCCGTAAGGCGAACCGCCCATACTGGCGTGAAGCGAATGAGATTATCATCCATCGGTGATGCCTGCAGCGCAGGGAACAGCGCTTCTACTTCGCTGCGTCTGGCGTAGTTATTTAAGCTTTGTTGAAGCGCCTCTCCGCCTAACAGCCATCTGACTTTGCGAGACTCGGATTGCGGACCGAGCGTAATCAAGGACCTAGAATATTCCGTCACGACGCCTTGCTGAAGAGTCAGCCTCATATAACCATATCGGAATGGCGGCGTTTCAATAACCGGATACTGCTCCACATATTGCTTAAAGAGCATCGATTTGCCCTCGCCTCCAGGCAGCGCATTAACGAAACGGTGAACGCCATCCCAGCCGCCATGCTGATTAACAAAGTCGACGGAGGCATATACATTGTCGCTGAGCACATTTTCCGTAATTTGAGGGGCGCTTGGATCGGTATAGCTGATCCATTTGCCGTTCTGCTCCACTTTCAATCCTCGCTTGCCATCGGTATAGATTTGTGAGCCGCTCCGGTCTTCAAGCGCCCTTGTCGTACTGGGATCGAAGAACAAGCTGCGCTGCATCAAATCCGGAGAATATGTCTCATACGGAAAAACCATCTCGGTCGACTGGATCGGCGCAGTTGGAAGATAAAGCCCGTCTGCCGTCATCGTATACATCGGTTGGAACTGTCCGAAGCCCACATAATCCTGTACGTCACGAACCGTTAGATCCGCTCGAACCGATTCATATACCATCTGGCCGTCTGAGCTGAAGAAGAAGGTTCTGATCTCCTCCGTGCCCGTCGTCTTGAATATCCATATGCGATCAATAGTTTCATTCAGAAACAGCAAGTCCCCTTCAAGCTTAAGCAGCTTTTGCAAGAGCTCTACAGGAATGCCATTGTCGAACCTCAGCTCGATTCCGATATCGTTCTTGCGGATTTCCTCCCAGTTCAGCACATCGGATGGGCTGCGCTGGAAACCCTTAAATTCTCTACCCTGAATACGCTGATTCAGAATCATTTCATAGAACTGCGTCCCCGGATAAATAACAGTATGCTTATTGCCGCCTAAATGGATAACAAGCTCCTCGGGAAAAATAACGCTCTCCACGCTTTTGGCCGTTCCTATCGGCTCCGTGATGACATAATCCTGGTCGCTTCTGACGGTTACGCCAAGTCCAGGCATGCTATAGGCGAGCAAATAGCTTTGGAGAAGGCTAAGCACAACAAGACCGATAAGCGCCGTTGTTTTTATTTTTTCCTTCATGCCAGCTCGCCCCCTTCACTAAGCAGCGGGAGTGTGAAGGTCACTGTCGTTCCTTCGTTCAGCTCGGAATCCAGGGCAATTGTTCCGCCATGCGCCTTCACAATTTCCCGGGCAATCGAAAGTCCGAGGCCCGTACCGCCCATATTGCGCGAGCGCGCCTTATCCACCCGATAGAAGCGGTCGAAAATGCGGTTAAGATCCTTTTTCGGAATACCGATTCCCGTATCCTTCACGCTAATCGCAAGCAATGCCGAGTCGGCCGGCCTCTTCGCCGTCAATTGAATCGTTCCACCGTCCAGCGTGTATTTGATTGCGTTGGAAAATAAATTATCAAGCACCTGATCAATCTGATCCCGGTCCAGCCAAGCCGATTCCAGTCCCTCATCCACCCAAACTGCGGCTTTGATCGACTTTTGCCTAAGCTGGAAGGAGAACCGGTCCGCAACCTCGTCCAGCATATCGTGAATATTCGTTTGCCGCCTGCGAAGCGGAGCTTGATTCGAATCGAGACGCGATAAGTGAAGCAGATCGGTGACAAGCCTGATCATCCGCTCCGTTTCATTACGGATAACGCCCACGAAGCGCTCTGACAGCTCCCGCTCCTCCAGTGCCCCGTCATTCAATGCCTCCGCATAACTCTTGATTGTCGTGAGCGGTGTCCGCAGCTCATGCGAGACATTGGCTACGAACTGACGGCGCGACTGCTCCAGCTTTTCCTGCTCCGTTACATCCTGCAGCACCGCTATCGTTCCTGTAATGCCTTTGTCGCGGCGGTGAATAGGCGTAAAGGTCGCGCGCAGCACGCCTTCGCTGCCATCATCCGGCTCATGCTCATCGAAGTTCCGTTCAATAAGCAGCGTTTGGCCCCGCCCTTGCTGAAGCTCCTCCAGCCCCTGCTCCGATAGCTCAAACAGCTCGGACAGCATAAAGCCATCGCAGGTACGTTTGTCCAGCAGCTCAAGCGCTCTACGGTTCCATACGATCACTCTGCCATTCTCGTCTGCGGCTACTACGCCATCACTCATATTGGAGAGAATCGAAGTCAGCTTTTCATTTTCCTCTTCATTGACCGACAGCGCCTCTTTGAGCCGAATCGTCATATCGTTGAAGGCCGTACTCAAGCTGCCAATCTCGTCATCACCAAGTACCGGCACCTGTAGGTCAAATTTCCCTTGCGCAACCGCCTCTGCCTGCCTCGTAAGTCCCTGAATGGGACTCGTAATCGTATGGGCAAGCAGCACGCCAAGAACGCCCGTCAAGCCAAGCGCAATTAATGTGCCCGAGAAAAAAATTTGGTTGACCCGATTCACCGTTTCATACAGCTCATTCATCGAGGCGACCACATAAACAACGCCAACGACCTTGTTATCGTTAATCGTTACCGGCTGTGCGATCATTTTCTTGCGCGTATTGTCTTCATCTATAATTTCTTGTTCATTGTCAGTAATATTTTGAAGAGCCCGGCTAACCGCAAGCGACTTGTTCTTTTTCCCGATGTTCGACTGATTGCCTTGCACCGAGGTCGCTACCATCTTGCCGCTTGAATCGAGCACCTGCACCTCAGCACCGCTGATACTGAATAGGTTGCGAACGACCAAGCTAAGATCCTCCGTTGTGCTTTCCGAGGAATCGCCTTCCGTATCCGGCTTGGCGGCAAGGCTTGGGGCAGCGAACTTAGAGAGGATGTCCGCTTGCTCCTTCAAGTTTTTCGTGAAGCTGTCAATCAACGAATGCTTGACCGTGCTTATGAAATACACGCCAATGAGCTGCATAGCTACCAGAATCAATAGCAGATAGATAATAACCAGCTTGACCTGGATCGTGCGGAAGAAGCTTTTGCCCTTCATCCTGCTCCGAAGCCTCCGGTTTTGGAGTTGCGCATCATATAGCCAAGGCCCCGCCTTGTCATAATATATTCCGGACGACTAGGGTCATCCTCGATTTTCTCGCGCAACCTGCGGATCGTTACGTCAACGGTCCGTACATCGCCAAAATATTCAAAGCCCCATACGGCTTGCAGCAAATGCTCACGCGTCATGACCTTTCCGCTGTTGCGTGCCATATAATGAACTAGCTCATATTCGCGATGGGTCAGGTCAAGCGGCTCGCCATCCTTGTACACCACGTACATATCGGTATCTATAAATAGGTTGAACAGCTTAAAGCCCTGCTGCTCTTGCTCGACTGGTCCCTCTGCCGCGCCCCCCGGGTTCTCCCCGCCAGTTGCCGCCGGCTTCTGCTGCCTACGTAAATGAGCTTTCACCCGTGCAAGCAGCTCACGCGTACTGAACGGTTTTGTCACATAGTCATCGGCGCCAAGCTCCAGCCCAAGCACCTTATCAATTTCGGTATCTTTAGCCGTAAGCATAATAATCGGCATTTGCAGCTTAGCCCGCACTTCGCGGCATACATCCATGCCATCCTTAACCGGCAGCATTAAATCCAGCAAAATAAGATCCGGCTGTTCCTCGAACGCAAGCCGAACCGCTTCGCCGCCATCAAACGCGCAAATTACCTGATGGCCTTCTTTTTCCAAATTAAACTTTATAATATCTGCAATCGGCTGTTCGTCATCGACCACTAATATTTTTCCGTGCATCGCTACACCCGCCCGTCGCTTGTCCTTAGTATTAAATTCTATTTTAACACACGTTATCCTTTAGTTCACAATGAAACTTCCCTCATGTTAGCAAGGTTTTTCCTTTATTGGCGGGCTTCGAGGAATTGACCGGCCAATCGCTCATTTTCATCATCTATAAACCTCCCAAAAGAAAAAAAGACCGACCGCCTAATCGCGTCGATCTTCAGCCTGTTCCCTTTTTCAGCATCATCTAGCTAGCATGGTCACAATACCATATATACTCGGGATTTAACTATGTAACTTTATTCCTAGAGCAGCGACATTCGACACCCCCAGAGCTCGTCTTCCCCCTGTCCAAATAACTAAAAAAAGCTAATTACTTTTGCAGGATGCAAAAGTGATTAGCTTTGGGTTAAATTGGGTATATGTTATAAGTACTTCAGCGGATTTTGTAATACGCCGTCTTTATGCACTTCAAAATGCAAATGAACGCCTGTCGAATTTCCGGTGCTTCCCATAATGCCAATGTTTTCGCCTTTTTCGACAATGGCGCCAACTTTTGTTTTATAGGAGCTCAAATGACCATACACGGTGGTATAACCGTTTTTATGGTTGATAATAATCGTTTTGCCAAGGCCCGGCTTCGTGCCGACGAATTCAACTACGCCGGTATCGGACGCCATAATGCTCTTATTGCCTGTGAAGTCGACACCGTTATGCATGCGTCCCCAACGCTGGCCAAACTTACTTGTTAGTCGCGAACCGGATACCGGCATCGCGAACCGGCCAGAGCCTTCGCCCAGAACAACTTTTGTGCCTCGTTCTACGATTTTTGGAGTTGCTTCCTTAATGACTTCTTTCGTGAGCAGCTCTTCGGTTACGACATAACCGTTCTGCTTCACGATTCGATACGTCATTCGTTTGGAGCCTGGCGTACCTTCGGAAATGGTCTTGGATTCACCAACACGCATGTCCTCATTTTTCTTAATTTCAACTGGCGGTTCGATCGTTTCGATCTCCACCAAATTTTCGGTCGTCTTGACTGTCAGCTCAGGCTGAAGCACCGTTAAATCCAGTACATCGCCAATCGTAATTTTGTCATCCTTAATCCATGCGTTGTTCTTGTAAATAACCTCAGGCGAAATATCAAACTTCTGTGCGATACAGCCCACACAATCGCCAGCTTGTACCGTATATTTAGTCGGTTGGATGCTGCCTTGCACAAGCAGCTTATAAATGGCTTCGGCTTCCATGATCTGCTGCGGATCAGTATCGATATTCTCCATCATGACAGCTTCAATAAACTCAACCTCTGTTACCTCGCGCCCTGGTTCTTTGGACGCAGGCTTCTGGTCGGCTTCGGCTTCATTTGCATTGAACGAGAGTGACTTTACTTCTTTTGCATTCTTCATCTTAGCGGCTAGCTCAGGTGCAAATTTACTTTGAACTCGCAGCAAAACATCATCTGCCGTCTGCTGGTCTTTGACAACTCCGATTACCTTGCCATCGATCTTCACTTCCACGCCAACGGCGTGAGAGGTGAACATTCCCTCGAGCTTGTCCAACGTTTCGTTGGTAGCAGGCGCTGCTTTGAACGCACTCTCCGGCTCATATGTAATCGTTCCTGTATCCAGCACCATGTTCAGGTTTGGATTTGCTTGCTGCAGTTCTTCGGTTTCTAGCAGAACAAGCTGCTCGACTTCGTTTGGATCGTGTACGGTACCAACGGCTGTTCCATTTATATATACGTTGTAAAATTCGACTGTGTTTGCTTGGACATATTGGATGCCGCTAAATCCTGCTACTGTGAGGAGTACGAGCGCCCCGCCCGCTAGTTGAACCGGCTTCTTGCGCCAAAATGGCTTGCTCTCTGTTTCACTTGCGGATTGTTGCTGTGTCTTGCCCTTCAAGTGTTGCGATCGGTCTTGCTGAAAATATTGAATCGTTTGATCCCATACTTTCCGAATCCGACCTTTGTCCCTGAAAACGGTCATGATTGGCTCCTTTTCGCGCTTATGCAACTTTTATTCCGGTTTCCGACATAAAAAAAGACGAATTATCCTGTCGGATCACTCGCCTAATACTTTAACATATGCCCAACAATTGGAGCAACCTTTACACTAGCTTCAATATATTAATATTTTTTCAGAATATCCATCATTTGTCCGTATTCGGTCTTGTCGAGATGCTGTGCCATAATTTGTTGAATGTCTATCAGCTCTTGCTCCGTAAGACCATTTTCGATATATTGCGAGATGGTTTGCATCGATTCCTGCGGCATTTTGCTTATTAATAATCCGAATAAAACTTCTTTGTCCTGATCGCTCATTTGCTCTTTTACCTCAGTCAAATCATCCGTTGTCATCGCTGTTTCCGACTCGTCTACGCCTGCTATGCCTTCCTGTACACCGCCGGTTTCCGGTGCTGTGCTGCCGCCTGCCTGCGTGCCTCCACCAATTCCAATATCGGTGAGCGGAGGGTCCGTCGCTTGGCCAAAAGCATCCACCGCCGCCGGAGGTTCGTCCTCAGGAACGGTTTCATGCTCATTTTGCGGTAATTCTGCTTTCTCTGGCGTCGTCTCTTCCTTTTCTTTCTCTACCAAATCAGTCGTTACGAGCGGATCGGCTCCCCACAGCTTCCCCCATACGCCGGACATCGCCATAGGAGGCACCTCCAGCGGCAAATTAAACTGCTTTAATAGTGTTTCCACATAGCTTGTCACAATATAGCCCGTCGTCCATATCGACAAAAAACTTAATATTAGCCCCGCTGCCACCAGTTTGGCGAGCCATCCTACGCTCTTTAACATATTCATGCTAATCCCTCCGTTCAACAGCGACCTATATCCTATTGATCACTGTGTCTTCCATAATCTGCTATCTACCATTATGGTCAACATTTCGGACAAGCATTCTCTTATCGCAGATTATATTTCTGAGTTTCACATCACAAAAAAAAGGATGGCCTCATGGGCCACCCTTGTCATAATTCTATTCGTAAATCGGACGTACCGGATTCGTCTGCTCACGATTGCGCCCAACCGAGAAAATAGCGATTGGAATACCCGTAAGCTCAGATACGCGGTTCAAATAGTTACGTGTATTTACAGGAAGATCCTCAAGCGTCTTCGCGTTGGAGATATCCTCTGTCCAGCCTGGGTGCTCTTCATAAACCGCTTCGCACTCCGATACCATTTTCAGGCTTGCCGGATAAGTTTCGATAACCTCACCGCGCAGTTTGTAACCCGTGCAAATCTTCACCGTTTCAAGCCCTGTAAGCACGTCAAGCGAGTTAAGGGAAAGACCCGTAATGCCACTCACGCGGCGAGCATGGCGCACAACCACCGTATCGAACCAGCCAACGCGGCGCGGACGGCCAGTTACCGTACCGTATTCATGGCCTTTGTCGCGGATCAACTGGCCAATTTCATTATCTTGCTCAGTTGGGAACGGACCATCGCCTACGCGAGTAGTGTATGCTTTGGCAACGCCGATAACCTGTTGGATTTTCGAAGGGCCAACGCCAGATCCGATACATACTCCGCCAGCTGATGGGTTGGAAGAGGTAACATACGGATAAGTTCCTTGGTCGATATCGAGCATCACGCCTTGAGCGCCTTCAAACAATACCTTTTGACCTGCGTCGATAGCGTCATTGAGTACGACAGACGTATCCGTAACGTAAGGACGCAAAATTTCCGCAAAGCCCAAGTAATCGCGTACAATCGCGTCTGCATCCAAATGCTCTCCGCCGTACACTTGCTCGATCAACTGGTTTTTCTCCACAACGATAGCGCGAACGCGTGCTTCGAACTCCTCAGCATCCATCAAATCAGCGATACGAATGCCGTTGCGTGCCGCTTTGTCCATATAGCAAGGGCCGATGCCTTTGCGTGTCGTACCGATTTTGTTATCGCCTTTACGGTCTTCTTCCAGACCATCAAGTATCAAATGATAAGGCATAATGACATGTGCGCGATCACTGATTTTCAGGTTATCCGTTGAGAAGCCATTTTCATGAATATAGTTAATTTCGTCAATCAGCGCTTCCGGATTAATAACCATTCCGTTGCCGATTACGCATGTTTTGTTATGATTGAAAATACCCGATGGAATCATCGTCAATTTGTATTTTTTGTTATCAATAAGGATCGTGTGTCCGGCATTGTTTCCCCCTTGGTATCGAGCGACGACGTCGGCTCCCTCTGCCAAGTAATCAGTGATTTTGCCTTTACCTTCGTCTCCCCACTGTGTACCAACAACAACAACCGTAGACATAATCATACCCCCGTCCGGTGTTTATAAACACCGAAAATTACCGTCATTACGCCGCAGCACAAAATTTCCTTCGTTCAAAGGCTTTGTGACACCAGTCAAAAGACAGCATTAATAGTGTAGCAGTCCGACTGCTAGAAGTCAAACGAAAAACGAACAATTGCATAGTTGCCCATGCAATTGTTCGGGAATTCATGATGCTTGCATCGGATCCTGATGCGCGCGATCAATACTTACGAATTTATTATACTTTTTGAGGAACACCAGCTCTACTGTACCTACCGGTCCATTCCGCTGCTTGGCAATAATAATCTCGATAATATCCTTCTTCTCCGACTCTTTATCGTAATAATCATCCCGGTAAAGAAAGGAGACGATATCGGCATCTTGCTCAATCGATCCTGACTCCCGGAGATCGGACATCATCGGGCGTTTATCCTGCCGCTGCTCAACGCCCCGGCTGAGCTGCGAGAGCGCGATAACGGGAACCTCAAGCTCACGAGCAATTTGCTTCAAGGTACGCGAAATCTCAGATACCTCTTGCTGCCTGTTCTCGCCCGCTTTACCGCGGCCGGAGATCAGCTGCAAATAGTCGATCATAATCATGCCAAGGCCTTTTTCCTTCTTTAGACGACGGCATTTCGCACGAATCTCGGCTACCGTAATCCCCGGCGTATCATCGATGAAGATTTGCGCTTCGGACAAGGAACCGATGGCCATCGTCAGCTTTTCCCAGTCGTCGCCTTCCAAGTGGCCCGTACGCATGCGCTGTGCATCAACGTTGGCTTCGGCACAGATCATACGTTGAACCAGCTGAGCGGCTGACATCTCCAGACTGAAGATGGCCACGGTCTCGCGGGCGCGGACGCCGACATTCTGCGCTACGTTAAGCGCAAATGCCGTTTTACCTACAGAAGGACGGGCAGCAACGATAATTAAGTCGCTTCGCTGGAAGCCGGCAGTCATCCGGTCAAGGTCGGTAAAGCCCGACGGAATGCCTGTCGTGCCTCCCTTATCCTGATAAAGCTGCTCAACCTTCTCGAAGACCTCCATCAGCACATCGCGGATGGAGATGAAGCCGCTGCCGGATCGGCGATTCGATATCTCGAGAATTTTCTTCTCTGCATCGCCGAGCAGCACGCCAACATCCTCGGAGTTGGCATATCCATCGGAGACGATATTCGTTGCGGTTCGGATCAAGCGCCTGAGCATCGACTTCTCTTCGACGATTTGCGCATAATAATCGACGTTTGCCGCAGTCGGCACGGAATTGGCCAGCTTCGCCAAATAGCTGACGCCGCCAATTTCCTCAAGAAGATGCTGATCCTGCAAATGCGCGGTCAAGGTTACGAGGTCAACCGGTTGGTTGTTCTCGGCGATCTCGACCATCGCTTCATAGATTTGTCTATGGGGACCGCTATAGAAGTCTTCGCTGCGCACCCGCTCCATCGCTGTAATAAGCGCTTCCGCTTGCAGCAATATTGCCCCGATGACAGCTTGTTCAGCTTCTAAGTTCTGCGGTGGAACACGGTCAAACATCAGCTCTGTACTCATTGGTCCCTCCTAAAGGTTTTCTACAAAAAATACAGCTTAAGTATAAGCGTAGTTGTGTAGAAAACCCGCTTGTAAGCATTAGTCCCGCTTCTATTCCTCTGACGCTTGAACGCTTAGCTTTGCCTTTACTTCCGGATGAATCTTAACCACCACTTGTGTTACGCCTAGCGAACGAATCGGATCTTCCATCTCGATTTTGCGTTTGTCGACCTTAATGCCGAGTGCTGCCAGCGCCTCGCCGATTTGCTTGCTCGTAATCGCGCCGAATAATCTGCCGCCCTCGCCCGCTTTGGTTTTGATGACAACGGTCATCTCTTCCAGCTTCTTACCTAGCGCCTGAGCGTCTTCTTTTTCTTTATCCTTACGCTTCTGCTCCGAAGCATTCTGAACCTCAAGCGTCTTCAGGTTGCCGTCCGACGCCAGCTTCGCCAGTCCTTGCGGCAATAGGAAGTTGCGTACGTACCCCTCGGAAAGATCCTTCACTTGCCCCTTTTTCCCTTGTCCCTTAACATCCTGCAAAAAGATTACTTTCATTCAAATAACCCCTCTTCCTTTTCGATTTCGTCCAAAACCTGCTTCAGACGTCTAGCTACATCCACAACGGACCCTTCAAGCTGCGCTGCAGCATTGGTCAAGTGGCCTCCGCCGCCCATTCGCTCCATGACGACCTGAACATTCATATGGCCGAGCGAGCGGGCACTGATGCCAATGAGCCCATCCTGCCGTTCCCCGATAACAAAGGAAGCCAGGATGTCTGTCATATTGAGCAGCGTATCCGCCGATTGCGCGATGAGCAGCTGCGAATATTTGCGGCCGCTCTCGGTTACCGCAATCGCTATATGTTCATATAATACCTCAGCATGCTTAATAATTTCAGCTTTGCGTACATATTCTTCCAGATCTTCTTTCAGCATCCGCTGAATCATCATCGAATCCGCCCCGTTGCGGCGGAGGAACGATGCGGCTTCAAAGGTGCGGGCACCCGTACGAAGCGAGAAGCTCTTCGTATCAACCGTGATACCGGCTAGCAAAGCCGTAGATTCCCGTACATCGAGCACGACACGGTCATGAATATACTGAAGCAGCTCTGTTACGAGCTCACAGGTCGATGAAGCGTATGGCTCCATATACACCAATATGGCATTCGCAATAAATTCCTCGCTGCGTCGATGATGATCGACCACAACAATACGGTCCGTCTGCGTAAGCAGCTTCGGCTCCTTGACCATGGAAACCTTATGCGTATCCACAACTACGGCAAGCGTCTGAGGCGTAATGAGCGCTGAAGCCTGCTCTGGCGATACGAAACGTTTGGAGAGCTTCTCGTCTTCCTTAATCAGCTCCATCATTTTCTGAATGGCCGGGTTCACGCCTTCAAGCACAATATACGCTTCTTTGCCGAACAGCTGCGCTGCCTTCATCACGCCGATAGCTGCGCCAATCGCATCCATATCGGGCATCTTGTGGCCCATAATGACAACGTTGTGGCTCTCTTTAATGAGGTCCCGCAGCGCATGGGCAACGACACGCGCACGCACGCGCGTCCGCTTCTCTACCGCATTGGACTTTCCTCCATAAAAGGACTGGCGGCTGCCAACCTTAACGGCTGCCTGGTCACCGCCACGACCAAGCGCGATGTCCAGACTGGTATGCGCCCATTGGCCAAGCTCAATGATATGTTCAGCACCCGCAGCGAAGCCGATGCTGAGTGTGACCGGAATTTTATGATCGCCGGTAATATCCCGAACCTCATCGAGCACAAGGAATCTGGACTGCTCCAACTGCTTCAGTGTCTTCTGGTCTGTAACAAGCAAGAATCGGTCTGACGTAAGCCGCTTCAAATAAAGCTGATACTTTTGTGCCCATTCCGTAATTTCGGTCGTAACCTTCGCCAGCATCGAGCTGCGCTGATGGTCATCGAGTCCTTGCGTCACTTCTTCAAGATTATCGATCATGACAACGCCAAGCACGAGCTTCTCATCGTCATATTTCCGGGCCAGTTGCCAGCGCTCGGTAATATTTTGAACATATAAAATTCGTTCCTTGGGCTTAAAGATGAGCTGATACACATGGGAACCAACGGTGGCTTCAATCGTACCTTCCCGTTCCTTGACCTGCTGCAGCGAAGGAAATAGCTCCGCAAGCGGAACGCCAATGACGTTCTCCTTCTCCATTAAACCCGCAATATAGGGATTGTGCCATTCCACGGTACGTTCTTCATTATATAAAATAATTCCGAAAGGCAGCTCGCTGATTACATCATTGCCTGCCTTCTTGACGCGGTAAGACAGCGTACCTAAATAAGATTTCAAATCCTTGCGGAACGCCCGCTCCGCCATTACGGTATAAAACAAAACCCCGCCGGTCAGCAGCAGGCCAATAAGGCCAAGCAGCCACTGAAACCAGGCGAGTGCTACTGACATCAGCACCATTAATACGAACGCCCATATCTGATGCATTCCGTGCCAACGTGTAACCAAAAACTTCGGCATTTCCGATCCGCTCCTGTGCTATGGTTTCGTAAACGACTTTCGGATTGGAAAAGCGGTATCCAGCACGCCGATTAAGCTGAGCGGCGGGAAGATAAGGACCGGAATGGCAATAAGCACCGGCACCGCTTTGTTCCATCCCCGCTGATGCGCAAGGAAGAAGAAAAATCCGATGGCCTGAAACGCAAAAACATAACTAAGCAAAGGAATTAGGTTAAGCAATGC
Organism: Paenibacillus paridis; assembly: GCF_006345825.1. Lineage (GTDB taxonomy): Bacteria > Bacillota > Bacilli > Paenibacillales > Paenibacillaceae > Pristimantibacillus > Pristimantibacillus paridis. Next base: position 36,368 of record NZ_VCIX01000065.1, on the reverse strand, counting down.
AACTGCGAAGAAGGAATCGCTAGTTGTAGACGAGAACATCTCCATCACATAAGCAATGAGATAAATAACCACAAGCAAGCGCGGCAAACGCCAGTCTCTAGCCCGTGCAAATCTTGGTGTCTCCGGTCCGCCGCTCCACTTTACCAATCGGCGTGCCAGAAATTGCGTGATCACCGTGTACCCGAAAGCCATCATAATAAAAGCTACAGGAATGGAATTAATCATGGTGTGAATAATGACTTCCGTAAAGTCTGAATTCCAATCTGCGGGAACCAGGCCTTTCGTCATCAAATCGTCAAACATCGTCCGCACGAACGAGCCCATTTCTTTGAGCAAGGAAATATCGAGGAACATTTCGAATATAAGCAGTTCCAGCATCAATTGTGCAAGAAATACAACGCCGACTGTCCGTATGACCCTTGAGGCAGAAGCTTGCTTCATATACAAGTGGCCCATCACAATGGACGGGATCAAAAAAAACAACCCGATAATGAGCGTTGCCGGTCCACCGATAACAAACGCCAGCACCCAGACTGGAATCATATGCAGTGCAAATGATTTTGGCGGCAGAGTTGTATACAGCACTACGAGCGGTACCATCATCAGCAGCAAGCTAATGAGATTAAAGAGAGGTAGGACAAGGGACAATAATAAAAGGAGTGCCGCTAAGCTCCACAGCACTGGTTTCAAGCCGGTTTTCAAACCGTTCACCTCTTGCTTATATAATCTGGTTTCTTACGAAACTTTTACAACTCATTATAGCATAAAAGCTTAAATTATCACTCACAATCAAAGGATGCCGCTCCACGCTCCCATAATCATTCCGTTGCTGCTCGCAAATAAAAAAGACGGAACAGCAACTGCATTCCGTCTTCTTTGTTCATTATGATGTCCTTTAATGGCTGAGAATAGTACCCTTCGGTGAGCTTCTCCCCAGCTTTCAGCTATTGATCCTGCAGCACGTTATGCTGCTCCATAATAATTTTTTGGCAATAATCGATAATTTCGCTTCTGCGTACAATTCCGATAAAACGGTTCATATCGTCCACCACTGGCACAAAGTTCTGAAGCTTGGCTAGTGAGATCAGATCATCCATGTTGGCATCAATTCGCACCGTTTTATTATTCATGCGCAGCGGCACGTCCCGAAGCCGTACTTTGTTCGTCTGCTCCAGCGTCAGGTCGCCGTGGTCCTTAACATACCACAGCAAATCGCCTTCAGTGACCGTGCCTGCATATCCGCCATCTTCATTAATAATCGGCACGGCCGTATACCGATGATACTCCATGCGCTCTAGCGTCTGCCGCAGCGTTGTATCCTGTGACAAGCACACGACCTCTTGCTTCGGCAATAAAAAGAAAGCTATATTCATCTTCGCCAACAACTCCGTTCCGTTTGCTATTCCCTTTTCCATGCTTCGAAGGCAGCTGACGGATCGGAGCAACCAGTCTTACGGCTGATCGGACGAAGCGTCACTGTTTGAACTGCTGGATAGGGCGCCTACCTCTTTGCCCTTGTTTGCTGTGTATTTATCCGGCAAAATAAGGCTGCTTGCAGGCGTATCCGCATTTAACCAGCTCTTAATCATCGTCTGTACCTTCGCTACATCCTCTTCATCGGCAAAATAATACCAGGTTCCTCCGCTTTTCAAGCGATGCCCATCACCTGTGATCGAGTGGCTGTAAATGTTGCGCTGCTTTGCTTGCAGCATGCTTTGACCTAAGTCTACAAGCTGCTGCGGCCGCATATCCGTGCTGAAATTTTCACCCATAATATCAATAAGATCAGGAATCTTGGACCATTGATTCATTTGCTTTGCTTTATCGAGCAGGAGATTCAAAAATATTTGATGGCGCTCTGTACGGTTAATATCGCCGCCGGCATCTTCACGGTACCGGACATAGTTCAGCGTGTCTTGACCATTATAGACGTCTTGGCCGGCTTTAATGACAAACTTCTCGTGGTCAGGGTCCTTGTTCACGATATCTTCTTCAATCGGAAGCGAGATACCCCCCAGCGTATCGATGGCATTACGGAATCCTTCGAAGTTAATAGACGCGTAGTAATTAATCGGCGCATTCAAAAACTTCTCAACGGTATCCATCGCCATCCCCGCTCCGCCGAACGCGAAAGCATGCGTAATCTTATCTTCCTTGTTTTTGCCGACAATTTCAACATACGTATCACGCGGAATCGAAACCATCAGGATGTCTCCGTCATTAGGTCGAACAACGGTATAAATCATCGTATCCGAGCGTCCGATTTCTTTGCCGCGCTGATCAATCCCAAGCAGCAGCACGGAGAACGGATCCTGCTTCTTATCTATTGTACTAACTGGAACGGGTTCCCGTCCATCAATTGGCTTATAGGTTTGTTCAAGCTTCTTCTCCACATGACCCTGGAGGAACCAATCGAATCCGAGCATGGCTAGTGCGCTGCGGTTGAGAAAGAGTGCAACGACAAGGATTAATACGACAGATGACGACAGGTATATCCATTTGCGCTTATTCATAGTTTTAATGATTGCTCCTATCTAATCTATTCTTTTATCAGCATGCTTCTCTAGTTTAGACGATAAATTGTCGAAACAGGTTACAAATCTTTTACAATGTTTTCATGCCAATTCTGGAACTTTTTTTATAAAATAAAAAGGTCTATTAACTATTTATGACGAATACAATCATTGCAAGATTATGTTAAATGGAAAGGGTGAATCACTTGAACCAACCTCCAATTTTACAACCGGACAGCTCCTCCACCGGATTAGACCCTAAAGTGGCGGGCTTGCTATGCTACCTTGGCGGCTTTATAACCGGCATTATTTTTTTGGTACTGGAGAAACAAAGCCGCTTCGTCAAATTACATGCTGTCCAATCCATTGTTGTCAGTGTTTCAGTTATCGTGATCAGTTTCATCATTGGCCTGATCCCTATCATTGGATGGCTGCTAGGTGGGCTTATATCGTTAGCGTCCTTGGTGTTATGGATTGGTCTTATGCTACTGACGCTGCAAGGAAAGCTTACCAAGCTTCCGATTATCGGCGACTGGTCTGAGCAGCAAGCCAATAAATTTTAAGGAATATAGAGATAAAAAGGGACGGCATCGTGCTGTTCTTTTTTTATTTCCGAATACGAGTTCATATGAACTCATCATTAAACCACACTGATGATCTCGAAAAACTGAGCTATTGGCTAATTTTGATCTGTCAGCACCTCTAAATCAGCCTAATTGGTCAAATGAAGCTTCTTTTCCGCGAAACAGCGGTTTGATGAATCATCAGAAAGTTCGTACTATTAAGAGAATAGAAATCAAAATTTGAATAAGAAGGATTGTGAGTATTCATTATGGGTATAGGATTTAATCTATTTTTATTTGCTTTGTTAATTGTGTTAACCGCCTTTTTCGTAGCTACTGAGTTTGCTATTATCAGACTTCGTTCCAGCCGGGTTGACCAATTAGTCGTTGAAGGCAAGAAAAATGCGCTTGCCGTGCAACGAGTCGTAAGCAATTTGGATGGTTACCTATCTGCCTGTCAGCTCGGCATTACCATTACAGCACTCGGACTAGGTTGGCTCGGTGAACCGACGGTCGAGAAGCTTCTGCTTCCTTTATTCGAGCAATGGAATCTCAATAGCAATATCAGCCATATCCTTTCATTTGTCATTGCCTTCATTGGTGTAACCTTCATCCACGTCGTTATTGGTGAGCTTGCTCCTAAGAGTATTGCGATTCAGAAGGCGGAGCTTGTGAGCTTTACTGTAGTAAAGCCGATTATTCTTTTCTATAAAGTCATGTATCCCTTTATTTTTGTATTGAATGGCTCGGCCAATGCCTTGGTCCGTTTATTTGGTCTAAAGCCGGCCAAAGAGCATGAGAATGCCCATACGGAAGAAGAAATTCAAATTATATTGAGCGACAGCCTGGAAAGCGGAAAAATTAATAATACGGAGTACGGCTACGTAAACCGGATCTTCGCCTTTGACGAAATTTTAGCCAAAGAGATTATGGTTCCTCGTACCGATATGACCGTCCTATACAAGAACAATACGCTTCAACAAAATATGGAGATTATCCGCAAGGAGCAATATACACGTTTCCCGGTTGCCGGGGACAGTAAAGACCATATTGTTGGCATGATTAATACGAAGCAATTATTTCTACAATATCAAATAAACAAAGAAATCGATTTGCAAACATTAATTCAACCCGTCATGTCGGTTTCCGAAGTGCTGCCTGTGAAAAACCTATTAACAAGAATGCAGCAGGAACGCGTTCACTTTGCAATCGTAGTCGATGAGTACGGCGGTACGTCCGGACTTGTTACGATTGAAGACATTTTAGAAGAAATCGTTGGGGATATCCGAGATGAGTTTGATGCCGATGAGCGCAAGGATATCGATAAAATTTCCGATACCTCTTATTTATTGGATGGAAAGGTATCCCTAACGGAGCTCGGTGATTTGATAGGAGCAGAGCTTGAGCACGAAGAAGTCGACACGGTCGGCGGCTGGTTGTTCAGCGAAATGGAAGAGCCTAAGCCTGGCAAGCAATTCAGCTTCCAGAACTTAATTTTTACGGTACGCGAAGTCAGCAAGCACCGGGTCAATAAGGTCGAGCTTACCATCACATCGCCGATTCAACTGCTCAAGCCGGAAGCCGGACAAGCGTAAACCATTGTCTTAATAGAAAGTGGACAAGGACGGTATCCGAGGATACCGTCCTTGTTCTTTTTGTTCTTTTGCTCCACACGTATGATGCTTCCGGGAAAGGGCAATCTAAGGGAAAATCAAAGGAGACCTGTATCGGATGCTGATCAATATCATTTGCGGATTTGTCATTCCATGGCTTGCAGCCATATTCTTGATTCGGAAAAGTCCAAAAACCTTGCTGCTCATCTATCCTATAGGCTCTGTAGCCTCATTGGTCATTAACTCTTTTGGCTTTCAGTTAGGCTTCTGGGATTTCACGCCTCTAATCCCCAATGATGAGTCTGTATCGGCGCTGCCGCTCGACACAGGACTTTATCCGATTTTGGCCAGCTTCATGATCTGGGCCATCCTGCTCCACCGGAACAAAACGGCGCTAATCTTGTTTCTTTTTATTTTGTTTACTACGCTGCTCGAATTTAGTGCACTGCTGGTTGGCAAAGTAACCTACGGGAACGGATGGAATATCGGTTTTACCTTTCTGTCCTATTTACTTGCCTTCGGCATCGTCTTCATCTACTTCAAGCTGCTGGAGAAATTCCGCTTGCTATAGAGGCTTATTGCTGCCCTTCTCCTCATGCTGGTAAAGCGAGGATCGATTTCTAAGCCAATCAAACAGGTGGATGACAATAACCTTTAATACCGCATACCCAGGGACCGCAAGTACAATCCCAACAATGCCGAACAAGTTACCCGCGGTTAAGATAACAAATATAATCGTGATGGGATGAATTTGCAGGCTTTTCCCCATAATTTGAGGTGAAATAAATTTCCCCTCAATGAGCTGAACGATTGTCCAAATTACAATCATCTTAAGCAGCATTACCGGCGAGGTAACCATTGCAACGATCAATGCCGGCGTAATAGCAATCGCTGGCCCCAAATAAGGGATTACACTCGTACACGCAGCTACCAAAGCGAGCACTAGCGAATATTCCAGCCCGATGATCAAATACCCAATGTATAGAAGCGCTCCGATACAGAAGCTCACAATAATTTGGCCTCTGATGTAGCTGCTGATCTGATTATTCATTTCAGCCATAATCGTTTTTGTCTGGGGCTGCAGCTTGCCAGGCAGAAAGCGAACAATGGCTTGCGGAAGATGCTTTCCGTCTTTTAACAAATAGAATAAAATAAACGGCAGTGTTAAAATGGCAAGTATTACCTCTTTAAGCGCGCCTACGATCGACCCTAAGCTCGATAAGGTACCATTGAGCAGCTTTGTGACCTTGTCCGTTAGATCGCCAGACAGCTCGGCAGGATTAAGATTAAACCAATCCTGAATTTGTACGAAACCTGCGCTTCCCATAAAGTCCTCAAAGATATGCCGAAGCTGTTCCCCGTATTTCGGAAAATTATTGATTAGGCTCACCGCTTGTTCATTCAGAAAAGGAATGACGGCAACGAGCAATATCGTAATCAGGCCAGCGCCTACTAGAAACAAAACAATAATGGAATATACTCTTTTTACTCTTTTGCGCTCGAGAAAATCAACCACAGGGTTTAACAAATAGTAAGCTATTCCCGCTAGTATGACAGGCAGAAGCAAGGTTTTGAGCAGCACCGTAAACGGTGTGAAAATATAAGAAATCTTCGTCAGCACCATAATATTCAGGCCGACAAGCAGCAGCACAAGCAGGAACAATACGAACTTGTTATTCAAAATAAACTTTTTGAATCGTTCGGTTCCTGTTCTGGCATTGTCCATATTCATCTTCCCTCTCTGTATGACTTGCAGTTGTTCATTTTTCTCATTGTAGCATTTCTATAAATCAAAACGCGAATTGCGGATCATGATCAAACTGATTTTTCAGACATCAAAAAAGAACAGCATCCGTTTATGGATCCTGCCCTTGATTCCCTTCATTTCATGTATGGAAAACCGGATACAGCTAACGAGATCCGGAATTTTCTTGTTTTTCTTTCGGAAAAATAACTTTGAGCATCGGCGGAGTGACAAGCGTCGTCACAATAACGACCATTACCACCGACGTGAAATACTGCGGAAGCAGAAGGCCTGATTCCAGGCCGGAGGCCGCTATAATTAAAGCAACCTCACCGCGCGAGATCATGCCCGCACCAATAGCGAGTGAAGAGTGGTTATCAAAGCCGCTTAGCCTTGCCCCTACCCCAGCGCCAAAAAGCTTCGTCAGGACGGCAATGATAGAAAGGACAAGAATAAACCAAAGCTGGCTGCCTATCCCTTCAAATGTAATATTCAAGCCAATGCTCACAAAAAACACGGGTACGAACAGCGCATAGGCGATCGGTTCAATCTTGGTTTCCACCTGATGCTTGAAGCCCGTTTGTGAAATGGCAATTCCCGCCGCAAAGGCACCAATTATACCTGCAACGCCCATTTCCTCGGCAAAATAAGAAAAGGCAAAGCACGCAATCAATGCAGCGCTTACCACGCTTTCCGTCACTTTAAAGCGGGAGATCAGCTTCATAAATGGCGGAATGATCCATAGGCTTACGGCGATGACAACGATGAAAAACAGCAGCTTCTTTCCGATGAGCATTGGAATCGATACCGAGTCCCCTGCTCCAAGCATACTCATCATTACGGCAAGCATAATCACAACGACTACGTCATCGACGACTGCTGCTCCAAGAATCGTTGTGCCTTCCTTCGAGCCCAACTGGTTCATTTCCTTCAATGTCTGAACGGATATGCTCACCGAGGTGGCACAGAGCAGAAGACCAAGAAAAAGAGCTTCCGCGTTAGACATGCCAAAGGCAGCCGCTAGGGCATACCCTCCGATAAAAGGTAAAATAATGCCTCCAATTGCTACGGCAAAAGCAGCTTTCCAGTTTTGGCGCAGCTGCTCCAGATCTGTCTCTAATCCCGCAATAAACATAAGAAGCAACACGCCTATTTCAGCAAAATGGCTTATGAAATCATCGGGCTGAATCCAGCCAAGCAAGGCTGGACCGAGCAGGATACCGGCGATAAGCTTGCCTAACACGGACGGTTGCCCTAATTTTACCGATAGATGGCCTGCCGCCTTGGTAAATACAATAATAAGCGCTAAACATAAAATAAATTGCATGACTGTACACTCCTTCCCTCAAGCCATCGCATTAGCATACAGCAAAAAGAGAGCCCCTATTCACAAGGACTCTCCTTCATAAAACAAAAAGAGCCCTTGGTGACAGGCTCCTCCGTTTTGGTGCATATTCACTTAGCGACCTATTCAGTCGTGTAAGGAAGCAATGCGATTTGACGTGAACGTTTAACTGCAACAGTAAGCAAGCGTTGGTATTTCGCGCTTGTACCAGTCACACGACGTGGCAAGATTTTGCCGCGTTCGCTGATAAACTTTTTCAGCAAATCAACATCTTTATAGTCAATTTTAGTGATTTTGTTTACAGTGAAGAAACATACTTTCCGACGCTTGTTGCGTCCGCCTTTACGTCCGCTGAACTTACGCTCTGGACGCTCGTCGCCACCGTTATCTCTTTGCTTGAAAGCCATGATAGGTATCCTCCTTATCGTTGAAAATTTTACAATTACACAGCAGCTTTATATCGCCATAAAGGCTGCATAACCGTTCCATTGATACGCGAAGTAGAACCTACTTCGTGATCAAAATGGCAAATCATCCTCTGATATATCAATCGGGCGTCCGTCATCCTGGAAAGGATCACGGCTGTCGTTACGTGAGTTATTACCAGATGGACGGTTACCGCCGCTTTGGGAAGCATTTCCGCCGAAGGAACCTCCGCCGGTGCTTGTACCGCCGCTGTAGCTGCTTCCGCCTTCTTCGCGCGAGCCACCGCCGCCATCTTTGTTGGATTCCAAGAACCGAACGTTATCTGCGATAACTTCCGTCACGTAGACGCGTTTGCCTTCGTTGTTCTCGTAATTCCGAACTTGAATGCGACCTTCAACCGCTGTTAGACGGCCTTTGCGCAAGTAGTTGGCGCAAGTCTCGGCCAGTTGACGCCAAGTTACAACCGGAATGAAATCCGCTTCACGCTCGCCTTGTCCACCGCTTGTAAACGGACGGTCTACGGCTAGCGTAAATTGTGTAACTGCAACGCCTGCAGGCGTATAACGAAGCTCTGGGTCTCTCGTCAATCTACCAATTAGTATAACACGGTTCAACATCGTTTCTGACCTCCCAATCGAACAATCCAGCGTGGATTAAGCGACGTCTCTGACGATCAACGAACGGATAACTTCATCCGTAATCTTCATGATGCGGTCAAGTTCATTCACAACTTCAGTCGTTGCGTTGAAATGTACCAAAATAAAATAACCATCACGAAGCTTGTTGATTTCATACGCAAGACGACGTTTTCCGCTCACATCTTGCTTAGTGACCTCTCCGCCGTTGGAGATAATGCCATGGAATTTGTCAACGATCGCTTGCAAGGCTTCTTGCTCAACGTCTGGACGTACGATGTACATTACTTCATATTTGCGCATATTGTTTCACCTCCTCTTGGACTAACGGCCCCATAAATGGAGCAAGGAGCGAGCTTCTGCTCGCATCTCTATACTATATCAAATTCATATGCCTATGACAAGTAAAATAATACCCTGCAACTGTCTTCGTCACGTTTATAACGCCAATATCGCATCATAACCGTTATCTGCTACTTATTTAATTCCCTTTAGCTGCAAATACTATGGCAATGAACGGTCAAAGACAACTAATGTATTGATCCGTTCTAAACTGACTTATCGGAGGATGATCATAATGGGTGAAGGTACCATGTTCTCGGCTGGAGACAAAGCTCCGAATGACGGCACTTATATTGAAGATGGGGTAAACTCATTTCACATGGGCATACAAAATCCTAAAAAAGTACATCTCAACAAAGGGGAACGGTTTCCCGATAACACGAATCATGAGCGCAAGTGGAAGCGTATGGGCCACTAAACCCAGCTTGGACAAATAGTAATTGGATTGACAACTCTCTGAACTCGAAACAAGAAGAGAGCTCTTGCGAGCTCTCTTCTTGTTTCATTCATTAGGCGTGCCAGGCTTTGATGGGGCGATCATCCGGATATCCATTCAGCTTCCGGTAAGCTTTTCTCTCGGCTGTAAAGTCCCACCACTGCTTACCGCTGCCAGGCTCGTTGGCATGATGGACGGCAAGTCTCATCACATCTTCAACGCAGGGATCCATCCAAACCCCGTGCAGCCTCTCCAGGCGCTCCACAAGCTGTGCCCCGCTTTCACCGCTGCTTTTAATTTCTGACAGGTCATAAAAGCCAAGCTCGATCAAATTTTGAGCCAAACTTGGGCCGATTGATGGCACTGCCTGAAACTTTGCGTAAGCAAGCAATATGGCCGCCCGTTCAAGCGAAGACCCGAGGCTTATGCTTAGCTGATCAGACGTGAAAGCCGCGATCGACCCTAGCTTGATCTTGGCTTGTCTGAGCATCTTTCGTTCAGCATCCGTTAATGGCAGCTTTGGCGTCCCCATCGAATCAGCCTCCTCGAGTCATATAAAAAAAACGATTCGGCAATCGAATCGTTGACTGTACATATAATGGCGGAGAAGGTGGGATTCGAACCCACGCACGGTTTGACCCGCCTAGCTGATTTCGAGTCAGCCCCCTTGGGCCTCTTGGGTACCTCTCCGCATTTAAAAATTATTATAGCATATGGCTTGTCTTCACGCAAGCACTTATTGGTAAAATGTTAACCGGGATTAAATTAAATCTCTGCTGCACCACCATCAGCTATCGTTGAACGAAGGACTTTCTTCATGTTTTTCTCGAATTTCGCTCTCGGTATAAGCACGCTATGTTTGCAGCCAACGCATTTAATGCGGATGTCCATTCCCATTCGAATGATTTCCATCTCGTTAGAGCCGCAAGGATGCTGTTTTTTCATTTGAACAACGTCACCCAGCTCAAATTGCTTACGCTCCATCTTTCACGCCTCCCTTTTCATTGCGCTGATACGTAACCATTCTCGGATAAGGAATCTCTATCCCGCTGGCGTCCAGAGCTTTCTTGATCTCCATGTTCACCTTACGCGCTACAACCGGATGCGTATTTGGCCGACATTCCGCAATGACGCGTATCGTTACCCCTGTCGCAGCAATGGCTTGAATGCCTAGCACCTCAGGTGCATTGATCAGATTATCATCCTTCATCGTGATCATCGTATATCGAATAACTTCTAGCGCCCGATCTACTTCTTCCTCATGGGCAATCGAGATATCCACTACGGCAACCGTATTATTGACGGAAAAATTGGTGACTTCATTGATCATTCCATTCGGAATGATATGCACTTCCCCTGTCCAGCTTTGAACCCGCGTTGTACGAAGCCCGATCACTTCTACCGTCCCTTTGAATTGGCCGGTCTGGATGACGTCCCCAACGGCAAATTGATCCTCCAACACGATAAAAAATCCAGTAATAATATCCTTCACCAAGCTTTGAGCGCCAAAACCGATCGCCAGCCCTAGAACGCCAGCTCCAGCCAGCAGCGGCCCTAAGTTAATGCCAAATTCGGATAATACGAGCATTACGGTTATAAAGTACACGACATATGAGGTAACATTTTTCATGAGCTTTCCGACTGTGGTCATTCTTCTTGCATGAGAAGGCAACCGCTTCGCTTCCCTCTCAAGCACGACTCGATCAATGGTTTTATGGATCACCCATACGACGAGTCGGCCTACAGCCAAAAAGATAATAACACGCAAGGCAGATTTGCCAAATGACTCCCATACGTCGTTATCTGTCAACCAGCCCACAACACGATTATAGACTTCTGTGATTGACATGTTCATTCCTCCTCATCCTATCCCCCAAGCGATCTATATCTCTAGTTGTTCATACCCGATTTGCACCGGTTTGAATATGCCCCTGATCTCTACGCGTTCCTGTTCAATGACCTCTTTGACCTTAGTCAAATCCTCTTCCGGAAAATGAATCGATAACGCACAGCCCGCTGTAATTTCCTTTGGCGTGGGGCATATATCAATCTCCACCTCCGCATATTCAAGCAGCATCTCTGCGCGCAGCGCCTGCTGGGTTGAATCAAATGCGATTAACATGAGCCTCTCCCCCCTTTCATTTGCAAGAGCAGCAGCCTTATCAAACCTAGCCGAAAATATCAAAACTATCTGACGTATAAAATGGTTCTCTTAACCATATACTAGAAGCATATCGGCATTATTGGAGGGATTCTATGAAGCTTCCATTTATGAAAGAGACTCCTTTGAAGGTACCCTACACTACCGCTAACGTGATTGGCATGGTCGCCAATCGTCTCACGCATTTGCTTGAAGAAATGGCTGAGAACCGTCCGATCGTTGTTGTCTGTATCGGGACGGACCGCTCTACCGGGGACGCTTTGGGGCCGCTTATCGGCACCTCGCTCTCCAAATACCGCAGTCCGCATTTTTCTTTATACGGTACATTAGAGAATCCGGTTCATGCCATGAATCTGGACGACACGCTGATGGAAATCAACCGCCGATTCCACAAGCCATTTGTGGTTGGCATTGATGCTTGTCTGGGTCAGGTAGCCAGCGTGGGCAGCATCCAGGTTGGCGTAGGCCCGGTACGTCCCGGTGCCGGCGTCAATAAAGATCTGCCACCGGTTGGAGATATTCATATTACCGGCATAGTGAATGTTGGCGGCTTCATGGAGTATTTTGTACTGCAAAATACCCGTTTGCATTTGGTTGTCAAAATGTCTGATATTATTTCGTTAAGCTTATTTACGGCTATAGCCAATCATGCCCATTTAGGCACGAGCGTTATTGAGCAAACGGCAGCATCTGACAACACCTAATGCCATACTTATTTTGCTTCCAAAATCGCCTTCCGTTCCTCTGGTGTAAGAGGATAGGCTGATTCCCCTTTTTCCACTGGCTTAGCATACACATAAGTATTATCACGGCTATGAATGCCTGAGAAAATAGCGCCATCCATGTCGTCATTGATGATTGCAATGGAGAAGCTCAAATCACTGCCTTGCTCAGCAAAGGCATTGTAGCGGACAACGCCAACTTTCCCCTTTTGCTTAGGCAGCGTTTTCTGTACCTCTGCAAGCTGTGCTTTGATATGCTGGTTTTCCTGCTGCTGTGCAGCAAGACTTTCTTTCAACTCAACAATAACCTCTTCAATGTTCGTTATGCCTGTGCTCCCCATGACCGCTGTATATTGCTTTCTAAGCTTTTTCAGCCGCCTGCCCACAATCGAAATCCATATAAATAAAATGATAACGAGTAATGTTATGCCTACAGTAACAGCATTCATCGGATTTGATGTCCAGTCTTCCATCGTTGCTAGTCCGCCCCCAATTCATTGCTAAGCCCCATCATAGTTCAGCGATATTTCTTTTATAGCGCCCGTAAAGGTATCAATGTCGGCATCTGTTGTATAAATGCCTACACTTGCGCGTATTGCTCCTGTTTCCAACGTACCTGCACATGCATGTGCGAGCGGTGTGCAATGAAAGCCTGCTCGTACGGCGATTTGGTAATGCTGATCCAAAATAAAGGAAAGCTCCGATGGATCTACTCCCTCTAAATTAAAAGCGACAATACCCGTCCTCGGTTCCCCAAGCTCTGGACCAAGTAATTGAATCCCCTTCAAAGGCTGTAACCCTTGAATCATTCGCTGCGTCAAAGCCCATTCCTTTGCATGAATGCTCTCGATCGTCTCATTTAGCACATACTGCACGCCAGCTTTCAGACCAGCCAAGCCCGGTGTATTTTGCGTACCCGCCTCATAACGATCGGGCCTCACCATAGGCTGCTCACGAGCCTCTGATTGACTCCCCGTCCCTCCATGAAGCAAAGGGACCAGTTCGAGCTCCGGATCGATGTACAGGCCGCCTGTGCCCTGTGGGCCGAGCAACCCTTTATGACCAGGGAACGCCAGCATATCAATGCCCATCGCCTTTACATCCACAGGGATTATGCCTGCGCTTTGGGCGGCATCTACAAGCAGCGTTATGCCATGCTTCTTCGTCAATTCCGCAATCTCTGCTACTGGCATAATCGTCCCTAACAGGTTGGAGCTATGATTAACGATGGCAAGCGTTGTATTTGATCGAATGGCCTTTGATACTTCATCTATATTTAGATTCCCTTTTTCATCCGATTCTACGTAGGTAACCTCAATGCCAATTGTTTGCTCTAAATAATATAGCGGCCTTCTTACTGAATTATGTTCGACCGAAGTCGCAATCACATGATCTCCTGGTTTAAGAAATCCTTTTATCGCCATATTTAATGACATCGTGGTATTGGATGCAAACGCAATATCATTCGGGTTCTTTATATTAAATAGTTTGGATAGCTGCTTTCGCGTTTCAAACAGAACGCGACTTGCACGAACAGCCATCGCATGACTGCCTCGGCCTGGATTAGCCGCATCATGCAACATCGCATGCATAACGGCTTCGGTCACCGTTGGCGGCTTCGGCCAGGAGGTTGCCGCATGATCCAAATAAATTATCTTATTCTCACTATCAGTCAATCGTTTCACAACCTTCTCCGCTCATTTGGTCACAACAATGGCATACCTTAGTTTAATCTTTCAAAAGCAAGATTACAACTTAGGTATGCCATGATTTGGTATTACTTATGCCATATACTGAAGCAATTCTAACAACCGTTCCAGGTCCTGCTTGCTATAGTATTGCAGCTCAATTTTACCTTTATCTTTTTGTTGTTTTATTTTCACGGTCGTTTTGAATCGTTCACGTAGCGACTCCTCTAGATGATCAATATACGGATCGCGTTTCTTCTGATTTGGCTTCGTTTTATCATCAGGCTGCTTGGAATCAAGCTTCTGAATCGCTTCCTCTAGTTCCCTAACGCTCCACTCTTGTGAAACGACCAAATCGGCTAGCTCTTTTTGGACTTTCACATCCTTGATGCCTACCAAAGCTCTTGCATGCCCCATCGATATTGTTCCACGTGAAACATTGTCTTTAATATCGACTGGCAGTGAAAGCAACCTTACGAAGTTAGCAATGTGTGAACGCGATTTACCTACCTTCATCGACAGCTCTTCTTGCGTAAGCTTAAACTTATCAATAAGCGCTTGATAAGCAATCGCCACCTCAATGGCATTCAAATCTTCACGCTGAAGATTTTCTATCAGAGCAATTTCCATAACCTGCTGATCTGAAAACGATCTTACGACAGCAGGAATCGTTGCGTTGCCACAAAATTGCGATGCTCGGAAGCGACGCTCTCCCGCTATGATTTCGTAGCCTTTAAGAACCGTACGAACGATAATAGGTTGAATAATGCCATGCTGCTTAATGGATTCGGCTAGCTCTTTAATGGAATCCTCATCGAATGTCTTTCTTGGCTGATATGGATTGGGCCTCAATTGAGACAAAGAAATTTCAATCACTTTGTCATCGTCATTCACAGAAAGCGATGGGATAAGCGCATCCAGCCCTCTACCTAGCCGCTTGCTCATACATAATCACTTCCTTTGCTAGTTCAAGATACACTTCTGCTCCTTTGGAACGCGGATCATAGGTAATAATCGCTTGGCCATGCGAAGGCGCCTCACTTAAACGAACATTGCGCGGTATGATTGTCTGGTATACTTTTTGTTGGAAGTATTTCTTAACTTCTTCAATAACCTGAATGCCCAAATTCGTTCTTGCATCCAACATGGTTAGAAGAACGCCTTCGATTTGTAACGAAGTATTTAAATGCTTCTGTACGAGTCTAACTGTATTGAGTAATTGGCTCAAGCCTTCAAGCGCATAATATTCACATTGAATAGGAATAAGAACAGAATCAGCTGCCGTCAGCGAGTTGATTGTCAATATACCAAGAGATGGCGGGCAATCAATTAGCACATAGTCAAAATCATCTTTAACCATTTGCAACGATTTTTTCAAACGGAGTTCACGGGAGATCGTTGGCACTAATTCAATCTCAGCCCCAGCCAATTGGATGGTAGCTGGAATGATCTTCAGTCCAGGGACTCTCGTCTCAAACATAGCATCCTTAGGATGCACATCATTAATAAGGACATCATAAATGCAATTGGTTACATCGCCTTTATTAATGCCTAAACCACTTGTTGTATTGCCTTGCGGATCAATATCAACGAGCAGCACTCTTTTACCAAGTGATGCTAAACAAGCAGCTAAATTGACAGACGTTGTCGTTTTTCCGACACCGCCCTTCTGATTGGCTATTGCAATTATCTTCGACAAAACCGGCTCACCTCTATGTGTACAACTTTGTATGTGCAATTAGTTTGTATGGTATGAATGATTACGTTATCACGGGATGTGATCTATATCATATGAAGCTTTACAGTAACACTAGCAATGCTACTGTCTTATGAATGCTGCGATCAGAAACACTTTTTCTTGCTACAAATGGCATCGCCGCCCTCAGTGAGGGCGGCACAAAATAAGATGGCTTTTGGTAATATTCAGTCTTTTTTAAATAAATGTCGTTCTATCTTTTAGGGATTTGAATGACAATCTCGTAATGATCATCATGATCCTTTTCATTCGTTTTAATTTGAAGTCCTGATCCGGATACCATTTCGATCGACTGCCTAATGGTATTCAGCGCCAAACGAACATCCTTTGTAAAAGAGATTCGTTTTGCTTTCTTGAGCTTCGTGGATTCTTTTAAGAAAGCAATCCTAACCTCAGTCTGCTTGACGTTCAAATCCTTCGTTATAATTTCCTCTAACACTTTATGCTGCAACTCTTCCGTATCAAGCGATAATAAAGCTCTTGCATGGCGCTCCGTAATTTTGCGTTCCATTAACGCCATCTTAATCGTATCACTTAACATTAATAACCGCAATTTATTAGCGATGGTAGACTGACTTTTCCCTAGACGCTGAGCTAGGCTCTCTTGCGTCAATTGATGAAGTTCAATGAGCTTCTGATAAGCAATCGCTTCTTCAATAGCCGAAAGGCCTTCCCTTTGAAGATTCTCGATCAAAGCAATGGAGGCTGTCTGCGAATCATTAAATTCACGAACGATTCCAGGTATAGTATCATATCCAAGCTTAGTAACGGCACGCCAACGGCGTTCCCCCGCTATAATCTCATATCTTCCATTACGCATCCGAACAACGATGGGTTGAATAACTCCATGTGTTTTGATCGTTTGACATAATTCTTCTATTCGGTCGTCATCAAAAATCGTACGCGGTTGAAAAGGGCTTGCATCGATTTCTGAAATAGGAATTTGCCGAACTTCTTCTTGCGGTATGCGCTGCTCGGACAGGCCGAACAATCGAGAAAATTGTTCTTTCATATCAATAATTACCACCCGATCATGAGATAAACCTTGTTTTAATCACTTCAAATGAAACCAATGACTTTATCAATCCATAAAATCAATGGCTCCCTCATAAAATGCCAGCATGCTCATTTCATAACCATGCATACTATTATTCTATTGAAAAGCAATAACAAGGTTTTTGCAATAAATACGCTTCAGCAGTAAGATTGGTTCATTGCCAATTGGATTATTTTAGGTTGATTTAACCTCTCACAGGTAATAATCATCAACTGCACGGCGAACATCCGTAACAACATTCATTCGATTTTGAGAAAAAGAAGTCTCGCAAAAATAGCTATTGAAGTCGTATACGTACTATAAAATACTATAGTAATCCGCTCTTTGAAAGCATACGTTGACCAAGACACACGTAACCTGTTTTCTTACGCCGCCGTCCAGTCTCTTCATATTCCTAATAATTCGACTATCGTTGAACAATCTCCTGCTTGACACTAGGGTTGATTAAATAATTGTTGTCGTGATGTGACGACTTTGTAATGGAGTTGCTTTTAAATGTTTCACGTGGAACATCACGTTTGAATTATACTAAGGGCTGCTTAAGCGGAGTGCCCGCTTTTCTAGGATATTTACGTGGAGTCGCCTCGAATTTTTCAATTAAAACAATATGACGCTCAGATTGCTCGTTTGGCAAAGACAGCTGATGCTGTGATTTAATTTTCCCTCTCAGTTCTCTTAAACTGAAAGATGCTTCTTTTACTTCTTCATCCGATTGTGATCCTTTCATTGCTGCGAAGAGACCGCCCTTTCTGACGAAAGGCAAACAGAATTCATTCAATACATTTAATCGTGCAACCGCCCTGGCAGTAACCAAATCATACCGGTCTCGATGCTGCGGCAGTTGAGCCAAGTCCTCTGCTCTTCCATGCAAGCATGATACCTGATCCAAACCTAGCTGCTCCGTCAAATGAGTTAAAAATTGAATTCTTTTATTTAAGGAATCAACAATCATCACTTGAAGATGTGGGAAACAGATTTTGAGCGGAATACTGGGGAACCCTGCACCTGAACCGATATCGGCAAGCTTCCGCACGCTTTTCAAGTCTGTATAAAAAGATAACGAAACAGAATCATAAAAATGCTTCTCATACACTGCATCCCGTTCGGTAATGCCTGTTAAATTCATTTTTTCATTCCATTCAACAAGCAATCGGTAGTATTGCTCGAATTGCTCTAGTTGAACAGGGGAAAGCGGAATTCCGCTTTCCTCCATTTTTTTCGTAAACCATACCAATGTATCATCCATGTTATGAACCTCTCGCTGCCGTCACGCGGTTATAGTGCTCCAAGTGAACTAGGAGGATTGAAATATCAGCTGGAGTGACACCAGCAATACGCGAGGCTTGACCAATCGAAAGCGGACGAATGACAGACAGCTTTTGCTTTGCTTCCGAAGCAAGGCTACGAACCTCATTATAGTCAATGTCATCTGGAATCCGTTTTTTCTCCATCTTGTTCAAACGTGCGACCTGCACCAACTGCTTCTCAATATACCCAGCGTATTTGATTTGAATTTCTACTTGTTCCTTCATCTCCTCTTTCATTTCCGGAACAGAAGGAACAACGGTCTCCAGCATGGCATAAGTGATTTCAGGACGACGAAGCAAGGACAACGCATCCGTGCCGTGCTCCATTGGAGCAGTTCCAGCAGCGATCAGCATTTCATTCACTTGATCAGGCTTCACTTTCGTTCCACGCAACCGTTCGATATCAAGCTCAACCAATTCTTTTTTACGCAAAAATTTATTGTATCGTTCTTCCGAAATCAGACCAATCTCATAGCCTGTAGGAGTCAGACGCAAGTCAGCATTGTCATGGCGGAGAAGCAAACGATATTCCGCTCTTGAAGTAAGCAAGCGGTAAGGATCATTCGTCCCTTTCGTCACAAGGTCGTCAATCATGACGCCAATGTAGCCTTCTGAGCGTCCAATGATGACCGGCTCTTTCCCTTGAACCTTGCGCGCCGCATTAATACCGGCCATTACACCTTGCCCTGCAGCTTCTTCATAACCAGAGGTGCCGTTAATTTGTCCAGCTGTGAATAAGCTATCGATCACTTTTGTCTCCAAAGATGGCCATAGCTGCGTTGGTACGACTGCATCATATTCAATTGCATAGCCGTTACGCATCATTTCAACTTTTTCCAAACCTGGGATAGAACGTAAAATGCCTAACTGCACATCCTCAGGCATGCTTGTTGAAAGGCCTTGCACATAATATTCCGAAGTATTTTTACCTTCAGGCTCCAAGAAAATCTGGTGTTTAGGCTTATCAGCAAAACGAACAATTTTATCCTCAATGGATGGGCAATAACGCGGCCCTGTTCCTTCGATTGCACCTGAGAACATTGGCGCGCGGTGAAGATTATCATTTATAATTTTATGAGTCGCCTCTGAAGTATACGTCAACCAGCATGGCAGCTGTTCGTTTGTTGAAGATTCTGTCTCATGCGAGAAAAACTTCGGTTTATCGTCGCCCGGCTGAATTTCGGTTTTGGAGAAATCGATCGTATCCTTATGAACGCGCGGCGGCGTACCTGTCTTGAAGCGAACGAGCTCAAGCCCGTTTTCCTTAAGGCTTGCGGATAGTCTGACAGAAGGCTGTTGGTTATTCGGGCCGCTCTCATACATAAGCTCGCCCATAATGATTTTCCCGCGCAAATAGGTACCTGTCGTCACCACTGTCGTACGTGCACGGTATTCCGCACCTGTTTTCGTTACGATTCCGAGGCATTTGCCATCCTCGACAATTAGTTCTTCCGCCATCCCCTGGCGAAGCGTCAAATGAGGCGTTTCCTCAATGGTTTTCTTCATTAAATGTTGGTAATCAAATTTGTCGGCCTGAGCACGAAGCGCATGAACGGCCGGCCCTTTCCCGGTATTAAGCATTCGCATCTGAATAAAGGTCTTATCTATATTGCGGCCCATTTCTCCGCCCAGCGCATCAATCTCACGCACGACATGCCCTTTGGCAGGCCCTCCAATTGATGGATTACACGGCATGAACGCAACCATATCCAGGTTAATCGTAAGCAGCAGCGTCTCACAGCCCATCCGAGCTGCAGCAAGCGCAGCCTCACAGCCTGCATGCCCCGCTCCAATGACAATAACGTCATATTCTCCAGCTATATATCTCATTGTTCTTCACTCTCCTCTAAGGTTTTCTGCGAAAACCTTCTTCGTAAGCATTAACTTAGGTTTTCGTAGAAAACCTTCTTCGTAAGCATTCATTTTAAGTCACCGATAAATATCTATTTAAGCTATATTAGTTAAACAAAGGATGATCAATTTTCTCAAGAACGGTCTCCCGCTTCGTTTAAACTTCGTTATTTTGTTCTACCTGCATAGTTATTTAAATTAACCTGCCCTGTTAGCATAAACGAAGTGTGCGGCGAAAGCCTACTTCCATCTATTTCCCTAAACAGAATTGCGAGAATATCTGATCAATCAACGAGTCTCCCGCTTCGTCACCGAGAATTTCGCCAAGGGACTCCCAGGCCGATCTCGCATCAATTTGAATAAGGTCGATTGGGATGCCGGCATCCGATGCTTCAATGGCGTCCACTAATGATTGCTTCGCTCGTTTCAACAAAGCAATATGTCGAACATTGCTGACATAGGTCAAATCGCCGGATTCCAGCTGCCCCTCAAAAAACATCTCACTAATCGTCTGCTCCAATTCATCGAGACCTTTTTCTTCAAGGACCGACATTTTCACGATGGAATCGGCAGCAATCGACTGCTCCACCACCTCAATTTCTAATTGATGCGGCAAGTCAGCCTTATTTAAGATCACAATGACCGGACGGCCCTTCATTTGCTGCAAAAGCTCACGATCATCTTCTTGAAGCGGCTCGTTATAATTTAATACCAACAAAATCAGATCCGCTTCTTCAAGCGCGTTTCTTGAACGCTCTACGCCAATGCGCTCCACGACATCTGAAGTTTCTCGAATGCCCGCCGTATCCAAAAGTCGCAGCGGAATACCATTGATAGCTACAAATTGCTCAATTACATCACGTGTCGTCCCTGGTATATCCGTGACGATCGCTTTGTTCTCCTGTGTCAGTACATTCATAAGAGACGACTTGCCGACATTCGGGCGTCCAACAATCGCCGTTACAATGCCTTCACGCAATATTTTGCCTTCATTCGCTGTTTTTAACAATCGATCGATTTCACCGATGGCAAGGTCACACTGATCTCGGATAAACGAGCTTGTCATCTCTTCCACATCATGCTCCGGATAATCGATGTTAACCTCAATATGAGCAAGCAGCTCGATAACCGTTTGCCTTAGCGCTTTTATTCGCTTAGAGAGCACACCCTCCGCTTGCTTGCGAGCAACCGAGAAAGCCCGATCCGATTTGGAGCGGATTAAATCAATAACGGCCTCTGCCTGCATAAGATCGATCCGGCCGTTCAAGAATGCGCGCTTCGTGAATTCACCGGGCTCCGCAGTACGAAAGCCTTCCAACTGCAGAACAACGTCTAGCACCTTCTTAACGGCAATAACGCCGCCATGGGCGTTGATCTCAACGACATCCTCCGCAGTGAAAGAACGCGGGCCTCTCATCAGCGTAACCAGTACTTCTTCAACCTCTTCACCCGTTACTGGATCTATAATGTGCCCGTAATGCAGCGTATGCGTAGCTGCATCCTTCAGGTTTATTTTCGAACGAAAAACGGCAGCGATCCCGCCAATTGCCTCTGGACCGCTTACTCGAATAATCGCGATACCGCCTTCTCCGACTGCCGTCGAAATGGCTGCGATCGTATCATGTACCATTGCTGTCAGCACCTCTCAAATGGAAAAACAGCAATGACCATATGAGCCATTGCTGCGGGTAGCGTATAGATTCTTATACATTTATAGGAAAGCTTATTGCCTTAACGCAATGACCACTCGCCGGTTCGGCTCATCGCCTTTGCTAAACGTCTTCACCTTAGGGTGGTTCTGCAACTGCGAATGAATGACTTTCCGCTCATGGGGTGACATCGGCTCCAGGACAACTTCTTTCCTGGTACGAATCACCCTCCCTGCCAAACGATCGGATAAATCCGCTAACGTCTTGCGGCGGCGCTCACGAAAATCCTCTGCATCAAGAACGATACGCAGATGACTGTCTGAGTAACGGTTAGCCACAATGTTTACTAAGTACTGTAATGCATCCAACGTTTGTCCGCGACGTCCAATCAGCATACCAAGGTCTCCGCCGCCTGATACAGACAGGTGCGTGCCTTCTCTTGTTTGCTTCCGATCAATGTTCACTTGCAGCCCCATCGTACCCGCTACCTCGCGGAGAAACTGCTCCGCTTCCAGCATGGGATCAGGGATTAGCTCAAGCTCAACTTTCGCTTCCTTTGCGCCGAACAGTCCGAAAAAACCTTTCGTGGGCTGCTCAAGCACAACTTGTTTAACGCGGTCTTCAGTTACTTGCAATTGTGATAGTCCGTTACGTACAGCATCTTCTATCGTTTTCCCCGATGCAATGATTTTCTTCATTTCGCAGGGGCCTCCTTACCCTTGTCAGATGAACGAACGTATAGGAAGTAGTTTTGAACAATCGTGTAAATGTTACTGTACACCCAGTACAAAGGAAGAGCTGCTGGGAACGAGAGTGCCATTACGAAAATAAGCACAGGGAAAATCGCCAGCATCATGCCCATGCCTGGCATCGTTTGCGTTTGCTGCTTTTGCATCATTTTAGACTGGATAAAAGTCGTAGCCGCAGCGAGGATCGGAAGAATGTAATATGGATCCTTCTCACCAAGTTGAAGCCATAGGAACGTATGCTCACGAATATCCGGGTTTTTGTAAATGGAATTGTAAAGCGCGATAAAGATCGGCATCTGAACAATAAGCGGCAAGCAGCCTGCCATTGGGTTAACCTTATGCGTTTGGAACAGCTTCATCGTTTCTTCTTGCTGCTTTTGCGGGTTATCCTTATGTTTCTTCTTAATTTCAGCCATTTGAGGCTGAAGGGCTTGCATCGCTTTCGAGCTGCGGTATTGCTTCAGAGTAAGCGGCAGAATCAACGTTCTTACAATGATCGTCAGTAGCAATATAGCAAGTCCGTAGGAGTCGTTAAACCAGCCTGCGAACGTATCAAGCGTAATTGCAAAATAGTAGACTACATTTTTCTCCCAGAAGTTGCCCTTCAATAAATCAGCGGTCTCCGTCGTCTGGGTTGTTGGAGCGCCGCATCCTGCTAGAACACCCATTAGCAGAACAAGGCCTAGCACTAAAATCCATTTTTTGTTTTTAGTCCAAAACAACAACATTAAAACTCCTCTCTGAGAGCCATTACATCAAGCGTTAACGGCTTTGGCCGAACCCTTGCGCGCAGCATTTGTATCATGGTCAAATACAGGCATTGTATAACTTATACAATCTTATATTTTCATTCTAGACTATACCATAATTTATGGGACAAAGAAACATTTTGCCTGCCTATGCATCCGCTTTCTTGCCGCGGGCGGAATAGCTTATTTTCGGTACGCCAAGCAAGCCTCCAGATTATCGTCCATCTGCCTGCTTATCCTTAGAATGATTGGCGCTTTTAAGCAAACCTGCTTTCTTCAGAACGTGAAGAACGCTCTTCTCCATCTCCTTCATCTTCATCAGCGTTGCTGGCTTTCTTACTATTAGAATGAAGTCGGTTTTGGGAACGATCTTTTTCTCCTGGTGGCGCACGATTTCCTTAATCATTCTTCTCATGCGATTACGAACAACCGCATTGCCTATTTTTTTACTTGCGGACACGCCTAATCGAAAAGGCTCCGCCGCCGGCTGCTTCGACCAATAGACGACAAATTGGCCATTCGCGAATGATTTGCCGCCTCGATAAATTCGGCTAAAGTCTTCACGGTTGCGAAGACGCAGTTTTCTATGCACGACTCATGGCCCACCGTTCTCTTGTTGATCTTCTAAGTATCGCCAGAAAGAGAGCAGCATAAGCAGCCTGCCCTCACTCCTCTACCTCGCAAGCAAAAAAAAAAGACCACCGGACGTGGTCTTCTGCTTATGCGCTCAGTACTTTTCTTCCTCTTTGACGACGCGCTGCCAAAACTTTACGTCCGTTCTTCGTGCTCATCCGTTTGCGGAATCCATGCACTTTCGCGCGTTTGCTTACATTAGGTCTAAATGTAGGTCTCATCGTTCTGCACCTCCTATACTGCGTGTTTCCAATCATGCGCAACGGCTCTCGCCGCCTTTGAATGACGGAGCAGCATCGTTTCGCGGTGAAATATAAGCAGCTTCATAAGCATACAGCTTACATAGCCTTATATTTAAAAAAACGCTTTTTTTATTAAACCACGTTGAGCATCAAAAGTCAATGACCCCCGCCCTCTCGATCCTGTTGATAAAAAAATCAGAACCCGCACTGTGGATAAATGCATGAAATGACCTCTTTTATCGAAAACTAATAACATGTGCACAATTTTCTGGCATGCTGAACGAACTTTGTCGAAATGGTCACAAGATATAAACAATATGTAGTGGTGTAGATAACTTTTATGCACAAGCAGTTGAGAATGTGGATAAAATATGCGAATTCGTTGAAATATAAGGCATCTTTTGCTATGATAATTATGTTTTCATTGTGGATTAGATCAATCTTGCCTCAGATTTATCAACAGCCTGTGGATAACATTGTGAACAAACTCATCCCCTATCTTATAACTCATCTGCTTAAGATTCTGTATAATGTGGATGCTTTCGTTATAATACCCTGATTTTCGACATTTTTTCTTGCAACTGCGCCCTTCGTGGCGATTTGGATAAGGAGTGACAGTCTGTGGACAGCCATACCTATGATTTATGGCAGCAAGTGTTGTCGATCATCCAGACTAAATTAAGCAAGCCGAGCTTTGACACCTGGTTCAAAGCAACGAAGGCTTCTTTTGTCGATGATTCCATGCTTGAAGTAACAGCGCCGACAACATTTGCAGCCGAATGGCTGGAGGGCCGTTATACAAAGCTGATTAGAACGACACTATTCGAGTTTCTGGGCAGACAGGTCGATGTTCGCTTCTCTATTGAGGAGCCTAAGGGTTCAGAACCCGCCTACATGTTCCCGCCAAAAGCGGTTCATTCTCCGGTCATGAATGAAGAAGCGACACCTACTCATATGCTTAACCCGAAGTATACATTTGATACATTCGTTATTGGCGCGAATAACCGTTTTGCGCATGCAGCCTCGCTGGCTGTAGCCGAAGCGCCGGCCAAAGCCTATAATCCGCTCTTTCTATATGGGGGAGTTGGGCTCGGTAAGACCCACTTAATGCACGCAATCGGGCATTACATCATGGATCACAACCCGAATACGAAGGTGCTTTATATTTCGTCGGAGAAGTTTACGAATGAATTCATTAATGCCATTCGGGACAACCGGGGAGAAAGCTTCCGCACCAAATACCGCAATATTGACGTGCTGCTTATTGATGATATTCAATTTTTGGCTGGCAAAGAGCAGACGCAAGAAGAGTTTTTCCACACTTTCAACGCGCTGCACGAGGAACGCAAGCAAATCGTCATCTCAAGTGACCGCCCGCCAAAAGAAATTCCAACACTCGAAGAACGGCTTCGCTCCCGCTTTGAATGGGGACTGATTACGGATATCCAGCCGCCGGACCTGGAAACGCGGATTGCCATTTTGCGCAAGAAAGCCAGAGCGGAGAACCTGGACATTCCTAACGAAGCGATGATCTACATCGCCAATCAAATCGATACGAACATTCGGGAATTAGAAGGCGCCCTTATACGGGTTGTCGCCTATTCCTCCCTCATAAACGCAGACATTACATCGCACTTGGCAGCTGAAGCGCTGAAGGATATCATTCCATCAAGCCGGCCTCGCATGATTACGATGCATGATATTCAAACGAAGGTCGGGGAGTTCTATGGACTCCGGCTTGAAGAGTTCAAGGCTCGGAAGCGGACGAAAGCTGTTGCCTACCCTAGGCAAATTGCGATGTATCTCTCGCGCGAGCTAACGGACTTCTCGCTTCCCAAGATTGGTGAAGCCTTCGGGGGACGCGACCATACAACGGTCATCCATGCACACGAGAAAATTACGCAGCAGCTAAAGATCGATCAGGACCTCTACAAAATCATCCAAAACCTGACCGAAAAAATCAAAAATCATATGTGAACAACCAAGCAAGCCTATGCACACGCTATGCACATGTGGATAGGCTTGCTTTATCGGCCTTTCTTGGGGTTATCCACATATTCAGGGCCCCTACTACTACGACTATTAAAAATCTTTAAAAAAACATCATCAAAAACGCGTAAACGGCAACTCCCCTCCTTCCGGAGGAAATGTTCGTTTCGCACACGTTCTGCTGCTTATATAAGCATCGCTTATATTTAAAAGCTGAAAGTGAATGCTTAAACCAAAAATAGATTCGTGTGAGCTCATACGTTGGATGAATTTATAAGAATGCTAGGAGTGAAACCATGAAATTAACGATTTCAAAAAACGAATTAAACGACGCGATTCAACAAGTTGCGAAAGCTGCATCTTCAAGACCTGCAATTCCGATTCTGGGCGGGATTAAAATCGAGGTTACCCATATGGGCGTAACCCTTACTGCCAGTGATACCGACATTTCCATCCAAAGCTTTATCCCTGTGGAAAGAGATCAATTCGTCATTGCACATGTGGATAAACCCGGAAGCGTCGTTTTGCCGGCAAAATTTTTCGTAGAAATCGTCAAAAAGCTCCCTTCCGAGCAAGTCGTCATTGATGTGAGCAATACCTATCAAACCATCATCCGTTCCGGATCTACGGAAATTCAAATGGTCGGGCTTGACCCGGAAGAATTTCCTGTTCTGCCGTCCATTGAACAAAACGAAGTTCTTCAAATGCCTGGTGATCTATTAAAAGCGATGATTCGCCAGACCGTTCTAGCTGCTTCGGCAAGCGAACAAACGCCTATTCTGACAGGGGTGCTATGGAACCTCCTTGAAGGCGAGCTGAAATTTATAGCTACGGACCGTCACCGTCTGGCAAGCAGAACGGCTCAGGTTGACACCGAAGCGCAATTCAAATTCAGTAATGTCGTTATTTCGGCAAAAACATTGATCGAGCTCTCCAAGCTGGTCCCTGAGCAAAATGCGCTCGTAGATATCGTAGTAGCAGACAACCAAGTTTTATTTAAGCTTGGCAACGTGCTGTTTTATACGAGAATTTTGGATGGCACCTATCCCGATACTTCTAAGATTATTCCGCAAACCTTCAAAACAGAACTTGTTCTGGATACAAAAAATGTAATGGACGCCATAGACCGTGCTTACCTCATGTCCCGTGAGGAAAAAACCAATATCGTTCGCTTGATGACATTAGAGGATGGAACGATCGAAATTTCTTCCAGCTCTACCGAGCTTGGCCGTGTAACCGAGCAGCTAGAAGCGAAGGAATTCAACGGCGAGCCGCTTAGAATTGCGTTCAACTCCAAATATATGCTTGATGTTCTTAAAGTAATCGATAGCGAACAGCTGTTTATCGGCTTTACAGGCGCGATGAGCCCGATTATCATTCGCCCAATGGATCATGCATACAGCATGTATGTGATTTTGCCATATCGGACAACAGGCTAATAAAGAACGCAAGAAAAGAAAGGAATGACTTTTTTCGATGAAGGAAATTGCCATTAAGACGGAGTACATTACTCTCGGACAGTTTTTAAAGCTGTCCGATTGCATTTCAACCGGCGGACATGCTAAGTTTTTCTTGCAGGAGAATACCGTTATCATTAACGGCGAAGCAGATAACCGCAGAGGCAGAAAGCTGTATGCCGGGGATAAAGTAGAGGTTGAAGGCTGCGGCGACTTTACGGTAGGTAAAGAGTAGCGCACCCATGGACCGGGAGGTCAAAACGTGTTTTTAAAGAGCATTCAGCTGCAAAATTATCGGAACTATAACGAGCTCGATTTGCAAACGTCTAATAAAGTAAATGTATTTCTCGGGCCCAATGCCCAGGGAAAAACGAATTTGCTGGAAGCGATATTCGTGCTGGCTCTTACGAAGTCCCACCGTACCTCTAAGGACAAAGAACTTATTGGCTGGCAAGGGGATACCGCTCGAATCACGGGCGAAGCCGATAAAAAGTATGGTTCTGTCAAATTGGATCTTCTTTTTTCCGGACAAGGCAAGAAAGCCAAAATCAATGGGCTGGAGCAGCGAAAGCTAAGCGATTTTATCGGCTCGGTCAACGTTGTGATGTTTGCGCCAGAGGATCTGGAAATTGTAAAAGGAACGCCGGGAGTGCGAAGACGGTTTCTCGATATGGAAATCGGACAAGTGCAGCCCGGCTATTTGCATACGCTCCAGCAATACGGCAAGGTGCTGCAGCAGCGCAATAATTTTCTGAAAGCCGCCTACCCAGGAGGGGCCAATCAGACGATGCTGGACGTGTGGAATATGCAGCTCGCGGAGCATGGTGTTAAAATCATGAAAAAAAGGAAACACTTTATACATAAATTACAAACGTTTGCAGAGCAAATTCATGCGGGCATAACTAACGGGGCAGAGCAGCTCATCATTGAGTACCGCCCTTCGTTTGACGCAGATGCCCAGCAAGATGAAACTGTTTTATTTGAGCAATTTATGATAAAGTTAACACAGGTGAAAGATCAGGAGATTCGCAGAGGCGTTACGCTAGTGGGACCGCACCGCGACGATTTAGCCTTTTTCATAAATGGCAAAGAAGCGCAAGTCTTCGGCTCCCAAGGGCAGCAGCGAACAACGGCCCTATCTTTAAAATTGGCTGAAATAGAGCTCATTAACGAGGAAATCGGAGAATATCCGCTTTTGCTGCTTGATGATGTGCTGTCGGAGCTTGATCACAATCGTCAAACACAGCTGATTGAGACGTTTCAAAGCAAAGTACAAACCTTTATTACAACGACCGGCCTTGAAAGCGTGGATGTGAGCAGGCTTCAGGATGCCGGCATCTATCATGTTCATGACGGCCGAGTGACGCGTTAAGGGTGCGAATAGGAGAGGTGAGGAAGAGGACATGTACATCCATTTGGGCGGCGAGAAAATAATTCGGGCTGCGGAGCTGGTGGCCATTTTTGATATTTCTATCGAGCAATCCTCCAAACTTTCCAAGCAATTCGTTGCGGGAGCACGCAAGCGTAAGGACGTTGAAACGATTGGCGAGGAAGAGCCAAAATCGATCGTTGTAACGAAGCAAAAAATATATTATTCGCCTATTTCATCCTCTACGCTGAAGAAAAGAGCCCATCATTTTGCAGCGAACGGCTAGAGCGAAGGCGATCAGGAAGAGCAGTTGAGAGGAGCAGTGAAGTTGCATGTCTTTGGAACAGCATACGTATGACGAGAGTCAGATACAGGTCTTGGAAGGATTAGATGCGGTACGCAAACGTCCGGGGATGTATATTGGCTCCACCAGTGGCAAAGGTCTTCATCATCTCGTATGGGAGGTTGTCGATAACAGTATTGACGAGGCTTTGGCCGGTTATTGCTCAAGAATTGAAGTAATCATTCACGAGAATAACAGCATAACTGTTATTGATAATGGACGCGGCATTCCTGTTGGCGAGAATACGAAACTGAAGAAATCGACTCTTGAGGTCGTCATGACAGTTTTGCATGCCGGAGGTAAATTCGGCGGTGAAGGCTATAAAGTATCTGGCGGCTTGCATGGCGTCGGTATATCTGTCGTAAACGCGCTGTCCGAGCTCGTCATTGTTCAAGTTAAACGTGAAGGACATATCTATCAGCAAGAATACCGTAAAGGCGCTCCGCAATATGATATCAAGATTATCGGAGATACGACGGAAACGGGCACTCAGACTACGTTTAAGCCGGACAGCGAGATTTTTACGGAAACAACTGTTTTTGATTATGAAACGCTGCAATCGCGGATCCGCGAGCTGGCGTTTTTGAATAAAGGCATTGAAATTGTATTGTCCGATGAGCGTACGGGCGTATCGAATACGTTTATGTACGAGGGTGGACTTATCGAGTTCGTAAAGTATTTGAACCGTACCCGTGAGCCGCTTCATGAGCAGCCGATTTATGTGGAAGGGTCGAAGGATCATATCCATGTAGAGGTCGCTTTGCAATACAACGACAGCTATACGGAGAATATTCATTCCTTTGCCAACAACATCAATACGCATGAAGGCGGAACGCATGAGTCCGGCTTTAAGAGCGCTCTGACACGTATCATCAATGACTATGCACGCAAATCCAACCTGATTAAGGATAATGATTCGAACTTCTCCGGAGACGATGTGCGCGAAGGCTTGACGGCTATCATTTCCGTTAAGATTCCTGAGCCGCAATTCGAAGGCCAGACGAAAACCAAGCTGGGCAATAGCGAGGTTAGAGGCATCGTAGAGTCGTTTTTTGCTGAGAAGCTTCAGGAGTTTCTCGAAGAGAATCCGTCCGTATCACGCAAAATTATCGAAAAAGGGCTGCAGGCCGCACGTGCACGCGAAGCAGCGCGCAAAGCGCGTGAGCTGACTCGCCGCAAAAGCGCACTCGAGGTCGGTTCGCTTCCAGGTAAGCTTGCGGATTGCTCTTCTAAAGATGCATCCATAAGCGAGTTGTATATCGTCGAAGGTGACTCTGCAGGCGGTTCCGCCAAGCAAGGACGAGATCGTCATTTCCAAGCGATTCTGCCGCTTCGCGGTAAGATCCTGAACGTAGAGAAAGCTCGTCTTGACCGTATTCTAGGCAATGCGGAGATCCGTGCGATCATTACGGCGCTTGGAACCGGCATTAGCGATGACTTTGATCTCGCCAAAGCTAGATACCACAAAATCATAATCATGACCGATGCCGACGTCGACGGTGCGCATATCCGTACGCTGATGCTGACGTTCTTCTATCGGTACATGCGTCAAATTATAGATGCAGGTTATATTTATATCGCTCAGCCACCGCTCTTCAAGATTGAACGCAACAAGGTTATCCGCTATGCTCAGACCGAGAAAGAACGGGACCGGATTATTGCCGAGTTTGGAGAAGGCGTGAAAGTCAATGTTCAGCGTTATAAAGGACTAGGCGAGATGAACGCAACCCAGCTATGGGAGACAACTATGGACCCAGAAAGCCGCACGATGCTTCAGGTAACGATTGAGGATGCGATTGAAGCGGATGTCGTATTCGATACGCTAATGGGCGATAATGTCGAGCCGCGTCGTGATTTTATTCAAAAATACGCGAGATACGTGACCAATTTGGATGTTTAAGAACCTTGCACTGCAAGAAGCAGTCGCCCGTTACGGACGACTGCTTCTTTTTTTGAAACGGCCATATGCGGCAGCATAGCGGTATATCCGCTGGAAGATGCTCTGATCCGGCAGCTTGCGGAAAATATAAGGGTCGGGATACGTGTTTACTTCCAAGATCCACGGATGAAGCGTCGCATCAATCGCGATATCTACGCCAATCTCTTTGATATTTGGATAAGCAGCCTGTAGGTTATTGGCGATATTAATGCTAAGCTTTCTTAACCGATTTTTGAAGGAAGCAAGCTCAGCGTGATTGGTATGGTCGCTCATCAGCCTCTCGAGCGCCATGGGCGTGCCGCCGCTGTGGTAATTGGTTACGATTTTTGCAGGGTGGGCAAGGCGGCCGATAATTCCCGTAGCTTCCCAATGGTTGCTCAGGTTTTTTTGGACCATGACACGAATGTCGAAGCGGCGTTTCTGGTGTTTGAGCAAGTGAATTCCTTTTTGGACAATGTAGCTTCGATTCTTTTTTTGCTTAACAATTTTTTGGTACAGCTGCTCGAACGTGGGAAAGAACATAATCTTCGTATCAAGCTGGTAGCGGTAGCCAAGGGAAGGTGTTGTCGTTCTCTCCACACGAATGACGCCGTTGCCGAAGGTACCGTTTATTGGTTTAACGTAAACCATCCCGTACTGGCTCAGCATGCCATGAAGGCTACCCCGGCCAAACAGCTTGGTTGGCGGCATGTATTGGCGTAAATAGTCGGATTTGAGCATAATTTTTGTTTTAGCCCATTTGCTTTTAACACGTTGAATGCTCAACGATTTTTCTCCTCTCGCTACGCTCTTTTCCTAGCAGGGATTTGAAATGATGCAGGAGACAGACTTGGAATTGAGTGGTATAATGAAAGTTGGGTCTGTTTATTTTATGGCGTTTTTTTAGATGTGGAAAGCGTTGATTCACCTATTTTTAACGACAAATGACGTAAGATTTACGGGAAATCCAAAAGCATGAGCGAAAAAGGTTTATATGCTCGCTTTTTGAGAAAGTAATATAAGAGTTATTGTGATTTAAGAGTAGCTATAGATGGCGTCAGGGAGGTAAATCATGGCGGAAGAAGAACGTATATCTATAAAAGATCGGGACATTGGTACGGAGATGCGCGACTCCTTTATGGATTATGCAATGAGTATCATCGTAAGTCGTGCTCTTCCCGATGTTAGGGATGGTCTAAAGCCAGTACATCGCCGTATTTTGTATGCAATGTCTGAGCTAGGCATGTCACCAGACAAGCCTCATAAGAAATCAGCAAGGATCGTTGGAGAAGTAATCGGTAAGTACCACCCTCACGGTGACTCGGCAGTATATGAATCTATGGTACGTATGGCGCAGGATTTCTCTATGCGTTATATGCTTGTAGATGGGCATGGGAACTTCGGATCGATCGATGGTGACTTCGCGGCTGCGATGCGTTATACGGAAGCACGGCTTTCGAAGATCGCTATGGAGCTTTTGCGTGATATCAACAAGGATACGATTGATTTTGCACCCAACTATGACGGTGAAGAATCAGAGCCGGTTGTATTGCCAGCCCGTTATCCAAACTTGCTCGTAAACGGAGTTACTGGTATTGCCGTAGGTATGGCTACCAATATTCCGCCTCATAACTTGAACGAGGTTATTGACGGCGTACAAGCGTTGATCTCTAATCCGGATATTACGCCGGTTGAGCTTATGGATTATATAAAAGGCCCGGATTTCCCGACAGCCGCCTTCGTTATGGGCCGTCAGGGCATTCGGCAGGCATATCTAACGGGTCGTGGTTCCGTAACGATGCGTGCTCGTGCAACGATTGAGGAGAATAACGGTAAAGCTCGCATTATTGTTCATGAGCTCCCTTATCAAGTCATTAAAGCTCGCCTAGTTGAGAAAATTGCCGAGCTCGTTCGCGAGAAGAAAATCGAAGGCATTACTGACCTGCGCGATGAATCGGACCGCAATGGTATGCGTGTAGTTATCGAGCTGCGCCGGGATGTCAATCCAAGCATTATCCTAAACAATTTGTACAAACATACGCAATTGCAATCCAATTTCGGAATTAACATGCTTGCTCTTGTAAATGGCGAGCCGAAGACGCTTAACATTCGCGATATGCTGTATCACTATTTGCAGCATCAAATCGAGGTTATTCGTCGCCGCACTGAGTTCGAACTGAAGAAGGCCGAAGCTCGCGCCCATATTCTTGAAGGGTTGCGTATCGCTCTTGACCATCTGGACGAAGTCATTGCTTTAATTCGCGGTTCTCAGACGGCAGATCAAGCACGCGAAGGATTGATTACAAGATTCTCACTTTCCCACGAGCAGGCGCAGGCTATTTTGGATATGCGTCTACAGCGTCTAACTGGACTGGAAAGAGATAAAATCGAAGCGGAGTACGCAGAACTTATGCGGAAAATTGCTGAATATAAGGCCATTCTGGCAGATGAGCAGCTTGTGCTTGATATTATTAGCACAGAGCTTGCTGAGCTGAAGGAACGTTTCGGTGACGAACGCCGCACGGAACTTATGGCCAGCGATGAGGAAATTTTGGACGAGGATCTCATCCCGCGTGAGGATGTTATCATCTCCATTACCCACTCGGGTTACATCAAGCGTTTGCCTGTCGGTACTTACCGCAGTCAGAAGCGCGGCGGTAAAGGCGTTGTCGGCATGGGCACGAAGGATGATGATTTCGTTGAGCATCTCTTCGTATCCAATACGCATCACTACCTCTTGTTCTTTACGAACAAAGGAAAGGTATACAAGCTCAAAGCTTATGAGATTCCTGATCTTAACCGTACTGCACGCGGAACGCCGATCATCAACCTGATTCAAATTGAACAAGGTGAGACGATTAATGCGGTTATCCCGGTACAGGAATTTGATGCAGAGCATTTCCTATTCTTTGCTACAAGGCAAGGGGTTGTGAAGAAGACGCCGCTTGATGACTATGTCAACATTCGGAAGGTCGGATTGATCGCCATCTCGCTTCGTGAGGACGATGATCTCATTGGCGTGAAGCTTACGGACGGGAACCAGGAAATCATTATGGGTACCGCTCAAGGGATGTCGATTCGTTACTCCGAGCAGGATGTTCGCTCCATGGGGCGTTCGGCTACCGGCGTGAAAGGCATCCAGCTTGATGACAATGATTCCGTTATTGATATGGATGTCATTGTGCCTGAGAAGGATATTCTAATCGTAACCTCCAAAGGTTACGGCAAGCGGACTCCTGTAGCAGATTATCGAATTCAGAATCGTGGCGGTAAAGGCATCAAGACACTTAACGTAACGGACAAAAACGGTCCAATCGTATCCCTTAAGGTCGTAGAGAATGATGAAGACCTTATGATTATGACGGCATCGGGCACGATGATCCGCACCAGTATGGAAGGCATATCTACGATGGGCCGGAATACGCAGGGTGTAAAACTCATTAATACGCGCGAGGACGATACGGTAGCTACAGTTACCCGTGTTGCGCGCAGTGAAGAAAATGATGCGCTTGATGAGAACGAAGAGGTAGAGGGCGGCGAGTCGCCGATTGAAGAATAGTCAATGCATGTGAAGCCGTCATATGACGGCTTCAGCGCATGTCATGGTAAACTTATATTAGATTTTATTTCAGGCACAGGGGAGAGGACTCTCGTGGCAGCGGTAACGTTATCACAGCTTAAACTAGGCGATAAAATCAATGAAGATGTCCTCACCCCGCTTGGCGGTATCTTATTTCATAAGGGGAGAATCGTGACCCCGAAAGAAGTAGAAATCTTGCAAGCATTCCTAATTACGGCTGTCGAAGTCGAGTCAACTCAGGCTTCAGGCAAAACGCGCGAGGATGCTGCGGAAGATACGGCTCAGGAAGCATCGCTCCCTGTAGCTGCATCTGCTCTTCATGAAGAGTATGACCAAATGGTCAAAGTGCTGCGTCAGGTGTTTAACTCTTTTGTAGCTGGTCAGGCCATGCCTGTGATGGATATTCGAAAGCAGCTGGAAAAGATGCTGGAGCATATCAAAAGCTACAACTTGTTAACCTTTGCGCCCCGTCAATTCATGGAGAAGGATTACTTGCTTCATAACAGCATCACTTGTGCTTTGACTTCTTATCAAATTGCACAATGGACAGGCTTTCCGCAAAAGGATTGGATGCAGCTTGCTTTTGCAGGTTTGCTGCATGATATAGGCAACGTGAAAATTGATAAATCGATTTTGACGAAGCCTAATCCATTATCGGCAGAAGAGAAAGAAGAAATGATGCGCCATACGGTTTTGGGTTATCAATTGCTCAAGAATGTCCCGGCGTTAAATGAAGGTGTCAAAATGTCAGCTCTTCAGCACCATGAGAAGATTGACGGCACCGGTTATCCACTCGGGATTGATGCAACAAAGATACACCCTTATGCTAAAATTGTAGCGATTGCGGATATTTTTCACGCAATGACTTTGAATAAAGCGTATCGAAAAGCCGCATCCCCTTATCTAGTTCTGGAACAGATCCAGAGCGACGCATTCGGCAAGCTTGACCCCGGGTATGTACGTATCTTTGTAGAGAAGGCTACCCAATTCCATAATGGAACGATTGTTAAGTTAAGTGATGAGCGAATCGGAGAAATTGTGTTTTCGGATCATAATCATCCGACTCGGCCTTGGGTTTCAATTGATGGAACAATCGTCAATTTGATCGTTGACCGGCATCTTCATATTAGAGAAGTGCTCAGGTAAAAGTAAAAAGACAGTAAGCAGCAATGAATTGCGACGCAAAAAGCTTTCTAAGCTTGATGCGTACGTGTCATAGCGCTTACTGTTTTTTTATTGTATTGAAGTTGGCCGGCGTTATTCTTATATAAATAGAACACAAGTTCAAGACCAGTTAAACAAGAAGAACATACGAGAATGATGAAGAGATTGTATCAACCATTGAGCATGTTCCATATAGATGATGGCAATCGAAATCCCTTAATATAAGGGTAAAATAACCGTTATAAAAAATTTTTTGATAAAAATGAAAAAAGTACTTGCAATGCCATAGGCGCCTGTGATATATTATCTAGGTCGCCAACGAGACACACGGCCGACACGAAAGAAAAGATTGCTCTTTGAAAACTGA
>NZ_VCIX01000005.1 GCF_006345825.1 Paenibacillus paridis | reverse complement strand
CGCTTATCCCAAAGGATTTGCGAGGCAGTTATTACTCGTTGTTCAGTTTTCAAAGAGCAATCTATTCTTTCGTTCGTGTTGCTTGTTTTTCTTGTCGTCCGCGTGTTTCTCTCGGCCGGAATTAGAATATACCATGTATGAATAGTGTATTGCAAGTCTTTTTTTAAAATAAATGAAGATATTTATGTTTTATACGTTTTTATATGCATTTAACATCATGATATATGGTGCAACTAATGAGTTTAGACGTAATGAAATTATAATAGAAGGGTTCCAGACGGATGCATAGTCGGTCTATAATAGTTCGCAGCCCCGCAGCCCAAATGAACTGGATATGGCTAGGTTTTGGAGAAATAGATCTCATTTTTAGATCTAATCTGGCGTAAACAGCCAAAGTAGCTGAAATAGGTCTAAAAAATAGATCTAATCTAGCCCAAAGGCTCCAAATGGAGCGGATATGGCTGAGTTTTGGAGAAATAGATCTAATTTTCAGATCTAATCTGGCGTAAACAGCTGAAGTAGCTGAAATAGGTCTAAAAAATAGATCTAATCTAGTTTAGCGGCTGTAAATTCATCGGATATAGCTGAGTTTTGGAGAAATAGATAGGTTGAACGAAAGTAATGAAGGTAATGAAGGATAAGTGAAGCAAGAGGATCGTACTGGAGAAACGAAATGTTCGCCTTAGTAGCCGAATCCTTAGCTTTACATGTCTTACTCAATTTTAAGAGCCTGGCTGCAACAGCTACCCGATTGGATGATCTACTCGAGCCGCGAACAAAACGAGAAGCTTTAGTTGAACTTTTTTAGAATAAAACTCACTATAATAATCAGTAAAAGCTCTGCTCCTCTTAACAATTATGCCGCTGCAGTAGTCGATAACAGAAACCTATTGGTCATCCTAGTCCCCCTCATTACTGCCACAGATCTATTCAGTGCATTTGCCTGATTCATCATTAAAATGAAACAAAGCAAACGTTAATCCCTTCACGAATAGGC
Organism: Paenibacillus paridis; assembly: GCF_006345825.1. Lineage (GTDB taxonomy): Bacteria > Bacillota > Bacilli > Paenibacillales > Paenibacillaceae > Pristimantibacillus > Pristimantibacillus paridis. Next base: position 6,018 of record NZ_VCIX01000005.1, on the reverse strand, counting down.
ATCTTTCCTAGTGGGCGGAATCACATAAAAAGCGTTGTTCCAAGCAACATTGCAGCATGACAAAAAGCACTCGACGGATGTACCGAATAAGCGCGCTCTTCTAGAACGTACCTTGGTACAGCTTATACGCGCAAAAAAAAACAACCCCAGTCAGCTTTTAAGCCAACAGGGTCGTCTTTGTCTTTTTTTACAATCTATCTATCTAGCTAGTGCTGGTTTGTATTCCTATGTAACGGCAGCGAAAGAATAAACTCGCTTCCTATGCCTTTTTTGCTGCTTAATGTAAGATTGCCTCCAAGAAGATTGGCCAGCCGTTGGCTGATGGAGAGTCCCAGCCCCGTCCCCTCGTATTTCCGGTTAAGTGTGCTGTCCTCTTGCAAGAAGGCCTCAAACACGAGCTTTTGATTTTCTTCGTCAATGCCTATCCCCGTATCTTTGACGATAAATACGATGTGATCTGATATGGAATCCATCGTGACATGTAAGGTAACCGTTCCGTCGTTGGTAAATTTCACTGCGTTGGACAACAAATTCCGCAAAATTTGACTTAACCGAAGTCCATCTGACATCAGCACCTTAGGTACGGCTTCATCAATCAGAACCTCGAAATTTAGCTGTTTCTTATCTGCGAACGGAGCAAGCTGATGATACAAAATCTGAGTAATATCCTCGATTGATATTTCGCCCCACTCCAGCTCCATTTTACCGGCTTCAGCCTTGGATAAATCCAATATATCATTAATGATTCGCAGCAGCTCATTACTCGAAGTATGGATAATGTCCGCATACTCAAAATTTTCGTTATCTGCCTTGCCTGTCTCGTTCTCACGGATCAGTTCGGACAACAGAATAATGCTGTTCAGCGGCGTTCTTAGCTCATGCGACATGTTGGACATAAAATCCGATTTATATTTATAAGACTTTAAAATTTGGTTTGCTTTGTCTTCAAGCTCTCGATGCGTTTCAAGCAGCTCCTGCTTCTGTTTCTCCAAAATCTTATTTTTTTGGCTTAGCTCAATCGCGAGCAGCTGCTCCTTGTAAAAATCATAAATGATAAATAAGAAAAACGCGCCAAGCAGCAAGGAAAGCGGCAGTGTATAAGGCATAATTTGTTTGAGATACAATTCCCGATTCAGCGCACCAAACAATGCAATTCCAGTCACTTGCGCAATATTAATCGTCAGCAGGGAAACCGTTGCTTTCATGAAGTAGCTGCAATGTTGCCGTCTTTGATACAGGATGACAAGACCCGCAGATACTAGCGCCAATATAGCGATATTAATCGATCCGGTCAGCGCATTCGGCGTAATCCCATTCACCATAAATCGCGAAACCGAAATTCCTAAACCGATAAGCAAGACATGCAACGGACTACGAAACATCAGCGTAGCAAAAATAATCGGTATGACCCGCAAATCAAATACAGGCCCATTCGGCACCTGGACGCCTACCATCATCGCCAGCCAGCCCGAGAATATAAACGTAATAATAAGCATAATATTTTTCAGTAGACTTGACGCATTTTTAAATAAATTTTTATATATTAGATTAAATAAATAAGCACAGGTAATTAAAATACTAATATTAGTAAAAAAGGCGACATAAAAGTTCATCGACCAGCCTCCCTTGGATGGGTTTATTATACGCGATGCTGAGCGCTTTGACAAAAGAATAGAACTATAAACTCGTTCAACTCTTCCTTATTTGACGTATCAGAAAAACAGAAAAAGCCTTGTATCACAAGGCTTTTTCTCCATTTATTTCATAATCCGTGAATTCAAAGTTTTAGCTTCGTTTCTCCCCAAACAGCATCTTTAATCGCTCTGTCTCACTAACCCCAGGGCAGGTGCTGCAGTAGCCATGCTGTTTTATTTTAAACGCCATACAACAGTAACGCCGCACATATATCCTCGTATCTGGATACAACGGATGCGACACGCTGCGTAAATGGAGAGCCAAGGGGTTATCGTTTCCCTGCGCCATCAGAATTCCCTGTTCAGCTAGTGCAAGGCTGAGACGCTCCGCGGGCACTTCTAAATCACGGGCATTTTGCAAACGCGCATAGTATTGCCGCAGCTGATGAGCAACCAATGACCACATTACTTTCGGAGAAACACCAGTTTGAGCTGAGACGGATCGAAACAATGCTTCCGTGCTTCGCCGCAATTGCTGGCTATATTCCGTCCGTTTCTCTTTGCGTTCTTGCAGATCTGTATAAGGCAGCAGCTCAGAAGATGCTGGTATCGCTTGATATTCCATCGCTGCCCGCTCAATGATTCGGAAACGCATATCGCTCAGGGATGAGGATAGCGGATAATCAAATAAATCCATGGAAGCAATCAATCCCGTAAATAATACCGAGTAGCGCTTCGCAAATAAAGTACCAACCACTTGTAGATTAGGATGACCTAATTGAGCAGCCTGAAGGTCGAATATCGTTGAACGAGCTGAAGGATCAAGCAAATCTGACACTGTAAACGGATAATGTTCATCCCCAACATGCTCTATGGCTATACGAAAATGGTTTTTCATAAAACCGCTAACGCTCTGAAGAGGTAGCACCTCACCCATAACGCCTTTCTTCATCCCACGGGAGCCTCTCATTTATTCGATCATGCTCAAGACTTCATCTACAATTTGCCCGCGTCCGATAACGCCCCAGCCTTTAAATAGCCAGAAGGAGTCCGTCTCATATACTTTTTCATTCTGAACAGCAGGTACTTTCCCCCACAAAGTACTTTGGTTCATGCTATTCAAATTCTCACGCCCGTTTGGATCTACTTCCATGACGATATAATCTGCATCCAGATCAGGCACAACTTCTAGAGATAAATCCGCTCGCTGCTCCTCGGGAGTAAGTCCTGTAGGCAAGAAGCCGAGATCATGATAAAGCAGCGTATTGGTCGGATGGCCCTTTCCAGCATAAATTTGAAGGTTCTTTTCCCTGACCCGCAAGTAGGCAAGCTTTTTTTGCTCTAGTTTTTTTATTGTCTCACTTGCTTCTGCCGTCTTAGCTTTCAGCTCAGCGATTTTCTCCTTGGCTACATCTACTTTGTCATAAAGCTCAGCAACTTTTAGCAAATCCTTGGTCCAATAGGTGGTGTCATCCTCATATTCAAGCCATTCCGTACCCAGGACAATCGTTGGGGCAATCTTATCAAGCTGTGCATAAGTTTCTTCCGCTGTCCGGCTTTCGACTAGAATAACATCCGGGTCAAGTGCGACAATGGCTTCGAGATTGGGATTATCCGCCGAGCCTACTAGCTGCACACCCTCTAGCTCGCTAGCTAAATAAGGAAGATAGTCTCCCCCATAGCGCACTTCTACGTTGACGCCATACGGCTTCTCGCCAATCGTAAGGAGATGGTCGATATAGGCAGCAGAAAGAACAACAATTCGCTCAATATCTACAGGGACGATTGTCTCTCCCTTCAGGTGAGTGATCGTTCTAGTTAAATTTTCCGTTTCTGGTGCATCCGTAGTTTGCGGTGATGGATGGTCTGTTTCTTTCTGACTAGTATTGCCGCTTGCTCCTCCGCAAGCTGACATCGTTAGCAGCAAGATGATGAGGCACACCAAGGGCGTTAATTTGTTTTTAAGCATCTGTATTTGTTCCCCTTCTCCATTTAATAATAATAATCATTATCATCAATGATAGAGAAGACACCCTTGTTAAGCAATGGATTAATCCAGCTCTTACTGGTGGATTTATTCACTCTGATTAAATTCCAAGTTGTGCCGCTACTTGATTCATCGCCCACATTCTGCCTGTAGGCCCTAATGTTTTAAAGAATAAATCACTTGCATCATATACCCTTCGCTGCTGAACCGCTTCTAAACTCGCCCATTGCTCTGATTGAAGCAACTGCTGCAGTCGCTGTTTTGCTTCCGAGGTAGGATCAGCCATTAGAAATAGATGCTCTGCTCGATACGTAAGCAGATCTTCCAATTGAATGTCCACTGCCCACTCGCGATCAGGAAATTCAACCGGCAAACTCAAGCCAATATCGTCATACAAAAGACTGCCCGTTTGATTGTTTGCTCCATATACTCGATAAAAGTTAGGGCTTACTCTAATAAAATAAGCAGTCTGTCGTCCCCAATACGCCTTCAAACGGTCTCTTATTCCTTCCATGCGTTCCCCATACTGATCTACCCATAAAGCTGCTTGCCGCTCTCTGCCTAATATTTTGCCCATATGCTCCAGCATTTTTCCATATTGATTGGAGTGTGCCAGAACAGCGGTTGGTGCTATTTGATTCAAAGCTTCGTCTTGAACTAGGCGATCGCTTGTCATGATTAAATCAGGCTTCGATTTTAGCAGCGCATCATAATTGGACTTGCCGCTATTCAGCTTCAAGCCTTGTTCGCTTACTGCTGGCAAAGGATAAGAATAGGTTACTCGCTCCTCGTAAGATAATGATGCTACGGGTCTGAGCCCTAGCGTAACTAAATGGTCATCCAGGCCATAATAAAGGGCTGCTATGCGATGGCATTTATTTTTTATATACAACGTAGGCGGGACACCCTCTGCCTTTTTGAAAGCTCTGCTAAAGTAATGCTCGTCCTTATAGCCGACTTGCTCCGCTACTTCCTTCGCTTTCTTTGAAGAAGTTAGCAGTTGCTTGGCTTTAGCCATACGCTGCTTAAAAATATATTCCGATGGGGTTAGCTTCATTTGTTGTTTGAAAACTCGCGTAAAATGGTTCAAGCTGAAGCCTGACATCTGAGCCAGCTGTTCGATTTTAATTTCCTTGCTATAATTCTCATTTATGAATGCCAACGTCTGCTCTATCCCCCGTATCTTCTGCTGTTCATCTTCTTGAGTGGTACTTTCCGCTCTCGCAACTGCATGAAGGAGGCTAGTGAGCAAAGCCGTTTTGGCTTGTTTGTCCGATGAATGCAGGGCTCGCTTAGAAATCAAAGGATGTATCCATTCCATCATTGTTTCTAATGATTGGGATGCCTTCAGCTTTCCCTTAAACGAGAATTCAGGTGGCTTGACCAACCAAGCATTATTTTGTTTATGCAGCTGAACTGCGGAAAATAATACGAGTGAATACTCAAGCGGATGGTTGTCATTCGAGCTTGCTTCTATAAGCATATCAGGCTGTAGAAAAAACAAATCTCCTTTCATTGCAGGAGTTGATGTTCCATTTATCGTAACCGTCCCTTTGCCTCTGCTAATTAAGGCTATGGCATAGAAACGGAGAGTCCTCTGCATTCGAATATCTGCCGTTCCGCCTTCGTAATGGTAACTCCGAATTGAGGTGAAAACCAATTTATGCATAAAGCGGATAGCGTCAGGTTTATTCATCTTCCTACTTCCTTTCTGCGGAACAATTCCCTTCGGGATTATACCCATAGTGCATTTCACGATCTATATTAGCTTACCATAACATTCAAGGTTGATTGAGGCTATCGTTATAGAACTAACTTTTTAAAGTTGATAACGGAATCCACAACTCTCCAATCGGTCTCCGAAGAATTTTGGATAGTTAGATAACCAAAAGAACAACAAAAAAACTCTTCAGACCAGAAAACTGATCCAAAGAGTTTTTTTTGTTGTTTGATGCGCGTAGAGGGACTTGAACCCCCACGGTCGCCCGCTAGATCCTAAGTCTAGTGCGTCTGCCAATTCCGCCATACGCGCGTATCCGAGATAAAAAAATGGTGAGTCATGTAGGATTCGAACCTACGACACCCTGATTAAAAGTCAGGTGCTCTACCAACTGAGCTAATGACTCATAGTCNCTACCAACTGAGCTAATGACTCATAGTCATGGTGGAGGATGACGGGATCGAACCGCCGACCCTCTGCTTGTAAGGCAGATGCTCTCCCAGCTGAGCTAATCCTCCATGGAAACAATAAAACCCACCTCACGTGGGCTGGCTTTGCCTGCGGGCAAGCCAAGCGTTTGCACGCTGAAAACTGGATACGAAAGATTAGGCTTGCTGAAGCCTTGTTGCTGCTGTCTACCGGATGTATGGGTCACAGTAAACGTGTTTAGGATAAGC
>NZ_VCIX01000079.1 GCF_006345825.1 Paenibacillus paridis | reverse complement strand
AATGAGTGAAACGCCTGAGAAAACGAAGGTTTAACTAAGCGATGACTAGTCATAGGCACTGCTACGCTGAGTTGCTTTTTCTATCGAGGGTAATCGATGATTACATTACGGGAGGTCAGTTATTTGAGCGAAGACAGAGTAGTCGCGGTGTACCGGGTGGAAACGCCTTATTCGCTGGAGAGGGCGGCAGAGGTTATTGCGGGCGAGCAGTCGACCGGGACGTTCACTGCGGTGCCGGGCGAGACGGATGCGCTAAAGGAGCGATTCGGTGCGCGGATTGAGAAGATCATTGAACTGGAGTCGGTCAGTGCACCGACGCTGCCGGGAGCCAAGACGCCAGCGGGCCATGATGGGAAATATCGGCGGGGCTTGGTAGCTGTCTCTTTTCCGCTGCATAACTTTGGGCCTTCGATTCCGAACTTGATGTCGGCGATTGCGGGCAATTTGTTCGAGCTGCAGGAGCTGTCTGGACTTCGGCTGGTCGATTTGGAGCTGCCAGAGGCTTTTGCAGCTCGTTATCCCGGACCGAAGTTTGGAATCGATGGCACGCGCAGGCTGACGGGGGTCTATGACCGCCCGATCATAGGCACAATTGTTAAGCCAAGCATCGGCCTTGATTTGAAGGACTTGCAGCGGATGATTTTGAATGTATCGGCAGCGGGACTCGATTTTATTAAGGATGATGAATTAAACGCGAACGCACCTTATGCCCCGTTGGAGGCTAGAGTGAAGGCAGTGATGGAGACGGTGGACAAAGCTGCTGACGTCACGGGCAAGCGGATCATGTACGCGTTCAATATTACGGGCGATATCGAAGAAATGGAGCGCAATCACGAGCTGGTCGTGAAGGCGGGAGGCAACTGCGTCATGGTGAGTATCATGAGCGTTGGCCTAGCGGGCCTTGCCCATTTGAACCGCTACAGCGAGGTGCCAATCCATGGGCATCGGAACCAATGGGGCATGATGACGCGCTCTCCGGGACTGGGCTTTGAGTTTTCGGCTTATCAGAAGCTGTGCCGGCTGGCCGGCGCGGACCATCTGCATGTGAATGGCTTGAACAGCAAGTTTTACGAGAGCAATGAGTCGGTGGTTCGTTCGGTTCAAGCCTGCTTAAAACCGATGTATGACGGTTATGCAACGATGCCGGTTGTCTCTTCCGGGCAATGGGCGGGCATGGCACCGGCCACTTATGAGGCTACGGCGACGGTTGACGTGATGCATTTGGCAGGCGGCGGCATTTTGGCGCATCCGGACGGAGCCGGCGCAGGCTTCAAGAGCATGCAGCAGGGCTGGGAGGCAGCGGTCCAAGGCATTGAACTGGACGCGTATGCGGAGCAGCATCCGGCGCTTCGTCGTGCCATCGAGAAATACGGGAAGGGGTGAGCGCGATGCCGATAGCTGAATCGAAGCCTTCGAGGCTGCTCTGTTATTATGGGGACGACTTCACGGGCTCGACGGATGTGCTGGAATCTCTGTTTCGCTCAGGTGTAAGGACGGTTTTGTTTCTTGAGCTGCCGGACGAGGAAGTACTGCAAGGCCGATTTGCTGGAATAGAAGCATTTGGAATTGCTGGCGTAGGCCGTGCGCTCTCACCAGTTGAAGCGGAAAAAGAGCTTCGTCCGATCTTTGAGCGGTTCAAGCAAGCGGAAGCATCGGTCGTGCATTACAAGGTATGTTCGACCTTTGATTCCTCGCCAACGACTGGCAATATTGGCAAAGCAGCTGAAATCGGAAGTTCCGTATTTGGTGGCGAATATGTGCCGATTCTCGTTGGCGTACCGATTCTCGGAAGATATACCTTATTCGGTAACCATTTTGCCGCAGCAGGCGAAGAAATCTATCGTCTCGATCGCCATCCGACGATGTCCTGCCATCCCGTCACACCTATGAAAGAAGCGGATTTACGCAGGCATCTGGCGGAGCAAAGCGGTTTGAAAACGGCGTTGATGGACATTTTGTCTCTGGATGGAACAGGGGAACAGGTGCAGGAGCGGTTAAAGTGCCTGGTAGAAAAGGAGCAGCCGGATCTTGTGTTATTTGATGTACTGGATGAGGAACGGCTGGAAATAGCCGGGCGGTTAATTTGGGAGGGAGCTCAGCGGAACAAAAGCAGGTTTGTGATCGGATCGTCGGGCATAGAATACGCGCTTGGCGCAACCTGGAAGGCGCAAGGCATGCTGCAGCAAAACCGGGAGCTAATTGTTGATGCTCCTCCCGTATCGCGATTGCTCGTTCTATCGGGCAGCTGCTCGCCTGTGACTGAGCAGCAAATTATTCATGCCAGTGAAGCAGGATTTGCATTGCTCCGCGTGCCGGCTGCCGACCTCATTCATCCTGAGCGGGCAGAGCAAGCTCGCCTACAGCTGTTGAAGGAAGCGGCGGATTTGCTGGAGGGGGGAAAAAGCGTGCTGCTTTATACGGCTGCGGGCGCAGCTGACCCCGCCATAGGCGCTTTTCGCATAGCGTTGGATGCTTGCGGCTATCATTCCGAGGATAGCAGCAGGCTGCTGGGATCGATTCTGGGCTCCATCGCGAAGTCGCTGATTGTAGACACAAAGCTGAAACGAATTGTTATTGCTGGCGGCGATACATCGGGGTATTTGACGAGAGAGCTTGGGATCTACGCACTGGAATGTGTAGCGGCAATTGTGCCTGGGGCGCCACTATGCAGAGCATCGTCACAGGATCCTTGCCTGGATGGGGTGGAGCTCGTGTTGAAGGGCGGCCAGATCGGCGGCAAGGATTTTTTCAATCAGGTCAAAAAGGGAAGCGGATCTGAGAATTAGTCCTGCCCGCGAACACGATATTTCCTAATCATACTATTGTCTATCCTCAGGATAGGCAATTTTTTTGTTTAAAATGTCTACTAAAGATGGATCTACACGCGCAGCGACAAAAACGGGAAACTTTAGTTCATACATATCGTTACCTAAAATAAGGGTTGCAAAATGAAGCCGCTGCCATTATGATTTGTATAGAATTAATATATGTGTTTAAGGATTAATATTTATATTAATTTAATTGTTTATCGATTTTAAGTTACCTAAACATACAAAAGTGAGGCGATTCATTTGGCAAACCGAGTTACGATCAACGCCGATCTGGCGGCAGGCACAATTAACCGCAATATTTATGGGCATTTTTCCGAACATTTGGGTCGATGCATTTATGAAGGCATTTGGGTAGGCGAGGATTCCCCCATCCCAAACACGAATGGAATTCGCAATGATATCGTAGCGGCGCTTAAACAGCTAAAAATTCCGGTTCTGCGCTGGCCAGGCGGCTGTTTTGCCGATGAGTATCACTGGAAGGATGGCATCGGTTCGCGCGAGTCACGCAAGCGGATGATTAATACGCACTGGGGCGGCGTCGTGGAGAACAATCATTTTGGAACCCATGAGTTTCTGATGCTTTGCGAAATGCTGGAGTGCGAGCCTTATATCTCAGGCAATGTGGGAAGCGGTACCGTTCAGGAGATGGCGGAATGGGTGGAGTACATGACGTTCGAAGGCGTTTCGCCGATGGCTGAGCTGCGCCAAGAGAATGGCCGGGAAAAGCCGTGGAACGTGAAATATTTTGGCGTAGGAAACGAGAACTGGGGCTGTGGAGGCAATATGCGCCCTGAATATTATGCGGATCTCTATCGTAGATACCAAACCTATGTGCGCAATTACGGAGACAATAAGATTCACAAAATCGCCTGCGGTCCCAACGTCGACGATTACCGCTGGATGGACACGGTTATGAGAGAAGCACATGGCATGATGGATTCGATTTCTCTGCACTACTATACGATTCCAGGCGATTCTTGGTCAGAGAAGGGCGCAGCTACGGGCTTCTCCGAGGATGAGTGGTACAGTACGCTTAAGAAAGCGCTCTGGATGGACGAGCTGATCGAGAAGCATTCTACAATTATGGACCGTTATGATCCGAGCAAGCGCATAGGGCTGATCGTCGACGAGTGGGGCACTTGGTTCGATGTCGAGCCGGGAACGAACCCGGGCTTCCTTTATCAGCAAAACACGATTCGCGACGCGCTCGTTGCAGGCGTTACGCTTAACATTTTCCATGACCATTGCGACCGTGTACAAATGGCTAACATCGCTCAGGTAATTAACGTGCTGCAGTCAGTCATTTTGACGGAAGGGGAGAAAATGGTGCTGACCCCTACGTATCATGTATTTGATATGTATAAGGTTCATCAGGATGCAACTTTGCTGACTACCTCTATCGACAGCCAAGATTATGCACACAATGACCAGAAGATTCCTCAGGTGTCCGTCTCCGCCTCCAAGGATGCCGATGGGCATATTCACATCAGCTTATGCAACCTGGATAACCATTCGGCTGCAGATGTGGAGATTGATCTGCGCGGCTTAACTGGAGCAGCCATTACGGTATCGGGTACGGAGCTGACGGCTTCGATCAAAGATGCTCATAATACGTTTGAACAGCCGGAAGCGGTTAAGCCATCCGCTTATCATGCTTTTACGGTTGAAGGCTCCGCAATCAGCGCGAAGCTATCACCTATGTCGGTGACTGTGCTAAAGCTGATTTCCGAATAAGGAAAACATGCGATGAGCAGTCATAATCAATGCAAGGGATGCCGAGATGATTACCGCGTTACCGAAGTGCAAATCGATCGGATCTTGGCAGCGCCCATGTTTCAATCCGAGATCAGCGTGCCGGATGATGTCTACGAGGAGCGCTTAAAGGCTTGCCAAGCTTGTCCAAAGTTTCAATATGGCACCACATGCGCGGTATGCGGCTGCTTTGTCCGCATAGCCGCCAAATATAAAGACCGCGCATGCCCGAATCCAGGCGACAGCCGCTGGCTGAAGCATGCCTAATCGGAAGCTAGGACTAATTGGAAGACCGTTCCCCACATTTGTGGTGGAGCGGTCTATTTGTTGTGCCAAGCCCGGATATGCCAAAGGAACGGCGGAAATTCATAACTTTTAGCCTGATATTGCAAATACATTCGGAATTCAACTTTGTAAAATAAAGGTATCGAAAGCAGGTCATGCTTCCTGTGGCGTTTCAGGCAAACCCGATGCGGAGCCGGAAGCGTCAACTATGGCAAATACAATGATACATTTTGTATCATTGGAGGGTCGTGTGCTGCGCTGCTTCAATGCTTTGCCTTACCGACAACACCACATTAAACATCGAAAGGGTCGATTTTATGTTGAATTGTAAGCGTTTTATTATTGTGAGCATGATGATTGGGCTGCTTACCATGGCAATGTCAGGGCTTGTTTTTGCAGCCGAGGCTCCCATTTTCACTATGCAGCAGGAAAAAGCGGATCACGAAGTCCGAATTGTTTTGACGGCCGATAAGCTGTCGGATATGTACGCGTTTGAAGCAAAGCTTACCTTCGATCCGTCGAAGCTAAGATTCAAGAGTGAAGTAAGCGGGATGTCGGGTTTTTCGATTACACCCATCGTGGAGGGCAACCAGCTCGTAATCGCAACGACAAAAATCGGCAAGAAAGCGGGTGAAAACGGAAAGCTTGCACTTTCCACGCTGTTATTTGAGCCGATTGGAACAGGAGCTGTGGATATCACGATGACGGACGTGAAGCTTGTGAACAGCAGCCTTCAGCCACAAACATTAAAACCTCAGGTGAAGCTGACCGTTTCGCTAGGGGGTACTCCAATTATTTTAAAAGATATCGCTGGGCACTGGGCAAAAGCAGCTATCGAACGTGGAGTCACCCTTGGATTTATTAACGGCTACAGCGACGGAACGTTTCGTCCCAATGCTCAGGTAACCCGCGCGGAGTTTGCCACCATGCTCGTTCGAGCTCTAGAGCTGAAGACAAATAGCGGCGTGATCACATTCAAGGATGCAGGCAGCATCCCTAAATGGGCAGAAAGCTATGTAGCTACAGCTGCAGCAGCAGGTATAGTTGCAGGTTACGAGGATCAAACCTTCCGTCCTAGCAAGCCGATCAATCGGAGCGAAATAGCCGTTATGGTAGCAAGAGCGCTGAAATGGCCTGCGGATTCAACAGAGAAATCTACTTTTGCCGATCGAGAGCAAATTCCAGCGTGGGCCGAACCAGCTGTCGCCATGGCTGCTCAAGCTGGCGTTATGAAGGGCAGGGGGGCAAACCTGTTTGTGCCGGCAGCAAATGCGACTAGGGCGGAAGCGGCAACCCTTTTGCTCGCCATGATCGATTTGGAGTAAAGGAGTGCTAGAGGAATGGCATTGCGATTGGGGGAGGGGGAGTTGAAGCATTGAAAAGCTCGGTATTCATCATTGGCGCATTTATTGCCGTTACGCTCTTTGGGATGCTGCTCATCTTTCGATCGGACGAATCCGGCGTGGCCGAGGGCAAGAAATTGAACGCATCTTCCCTCGAGAGCGTGCTAAGCACGAATCAAGAAGCAGCGCTGCACCGAAAAGCAAAGTCGGGGGTGAAAGCCCCCTCCTTTACCTTGAAATCACTAGAAGGGAAAACCTACACGATCGGGGAGACCAATAACAAACCGATTATTCTGCAGTTTTGGGCCAGCTGGTGCGAGGCTTGCACGATTGAAGCCCCAACGCTGCAGAAGCTTCACGCACAATTTCAAGACAAGATCGATTTTTATGGCGTGAATTTATCTGCCGAAGAGAAACACGAGGATCAGATTAACGCTTTTATTCAAAAGAACGGTTGGAACTTCCCGAATTTGCTCGACGGGAACAAGCGGGCTTCCTATTTGTATGAGCTGCACGCTTTGCCTACGACATTCATTATCGATACGGACGGGACGGTAATAGACACCTTCCATCTGATTGATCCAATGGAGTTCGAGAATAAGCTGAACATGCTGTTCGAAGGGAGGTGAGGCGCAAGCGTATTTCATCGGGTATTTGGAAGTCGTGAACGGGCATACACGCAGGACAGCAAGTACTTAGTCTGAAGGAGTGACGCGGGATGAGGTTCAGCGCAAAGCTGAAAACATGGATGGCCATACCGCTGGTTTTCTCCATGTACGCAAGTCTCTTTATGCCGGCGGTGCATGTAGAAGCGTCGTCTGAGCCAGAGCCGGGGTTTTTCGAAGATCATTTCAACCGCTCGGTCATTAATGAGAAATGGCAGGTCGTTGACGGTTCATGGTCAACGGAGGATGGCAGCATGACTGCAGAAAGCGGCTTAGGTTCAAAGGCCTTAATCAAGGAGACCGAATTGCAGGATGGCAGCATCGAGGGGGACATCAGCTTCCCGGAACGAAAAGGAGACGCGGGATTTCTTCTGCGTACGATAAGCGCAACTCCCGGTGCCGATAACGTGAAGGGATATTATGCGGGCATTTCCGCTCAAGGAACTGGGAGCGTCTTTCTTGGACGGATGGATAACAAATGGACCGAGCTAAAGCGAGCTTCGATTCCCGTTAATCCGGGTACGGTGTATCGCTTTAAAGTTAGCGCCGTCGGCTCGCAGATCAAGTTCTATGTGAATGGATCGCTTGTACTGGAGCAAACGGATACGACCTATACCAAAGGGCAAGCAGGCGTAAGGCTTTATCAAGCCAAGCCGACCTACGATAATGTTCGCATTGCCGACGATAAAGGAGTGGAACGCTTCGTGGATGCCTTTGATTCGCCAGCCGTATCGCTTGCACTGCCGAATTGGCAGATGGTTAAAGGCAGCTGGAAGCTCCAAGCAGGTGGTACAACGGTGAATGCCGGACCGATGCAAGCGATGCTCGTGAAGGACACCGTCTTTCATGATTTCACCGTAGAGACCGATATATCGCTCCAAGCAGCAGCAGGCGCGGCAGGACTCCTGTTCCGCAGCCAGCCGGAGAGGAAAGGCGATCAAACCACCGGTTATTATGTCGGCCTGCAAGGCGACGGTAACCTGGTGCTCAGCAGATACAATGAGGAGCGGACTGAGCTCAAATCGGTAAGAGTGCTAGATGCGCTAACCCCAAGCCAATCTTATCAGCTTAAGGTCGTCACTTATGGCCATGGCATTAAAGTGTTTTTGGACGACATGCACAGTCCTGTGCTCGAATTTCGTGATGACAGTCAGCGGAAGCTGGCATCGGGAGGCATTGGGGTGTGGGCGGATAACGTTCAGCCCGTATTCGATAACTTTATCGCTACGGATTATGCCGTTCCGGTTGAATCGTTCAAGGAGCCGGTTGCGAACAAGAGCCCGCTTGCCCAAACGCCGTTTGTGCCGCTGCCGCTCGGCTCGGTGAAGGCAGACGGATGGCTGCTTACCCAGCTTGAGCTCATGAAGGAAGGGGCAACTGGCTACGCGGAGGATCTGTACGGCGAGCTAAATACGAATTCAGAATGGCTTGGCGGGACGGCGCCGGAATCGAATTGGGAACGCCCCGTCTATTATGTTAAAGGCTTGATAGCGCTCGCTTATACGCTAGATGATCCGGATCTCATCGCCAAGTCGCAGAAATGGGTCAGCTGGATTCTTGCTAGCCAGCGCGAAGACGGTTTCTTCGGGCCCGCAAGCGACAATGACTGGTGGCCGCGCATGGTGGCGCTTTACGTGCTCAAGGATTATTACGAGGCGACCGATGACGAGAGAGTGCTTTCGTTTCTTACGAATTACTTCCGTTACCAGCTGAACAATCTGGATCAGCGGCCGCTAAGGGATTGGGGGCAAGTGCGCAGCGGGGATAACCTCAACGTCGTGCTGTGGCTTTATAACCGGACAGAAGATCCGTTTCTCATTCAATTAGCGGAGAAGCTGCATACACAAGGAACCGATACAACAGATGTATTTACGAACAATAATTTCCTCACTTCAGCTAAGAGCAACCCCGACAACTTCTACACGCAGCATACCGTTAATGTCAATCAATCGATTAAAACCTCAGCGATTTACTCACAAGTTTCGAACAACGAAGTAGATAAGCTAGCTTTTCAAGCAGGCAATCAACACCTTGACCAATTGCATAATCAAATTACAGGCATGAACTCGGGCACGGAGATGCTTGCCGGGCTTTCCTCTACGCAAGGCGTGGAATTATGCGCCATCGTAGAGCGAGTACATAGCAACGCGGTTGCCGCCATGATTACGGGCGATCCAAAAATCGGGGATGCGCTAGAGAAAATTACTTTCAATTCGCTCCCAGGCGCCATGAGCAAGGATCTAAAGACTCATCAGTATTATTCTCTTCCGAACCAAGTGCAGAGCGGCGTGACAGACCATGGCTTTAAGCAGAATTACGGGAACGGCACAGTCCAGTCGCCTTATTCTGGATTCCCATGCTGCCGCTTCAACATGCATATGGGCTGGCCTTATTTCGTCAAGGATATGTGGGCAGGCACGTCTGACGGGGGGCTTGGCGTTATCGCATACGGGCCTAGCCGCGTTTCGGCGTCTATTAAGGGTACGAATGTAACCGTGAAGGAAACAACGAATTACCCATTCGAGGACGAAATTCGGTTTACGATTGAGGAGGCTTCCGAAAGCGTGGCGTTCCCATTGAAGCTGCGTATTCCAGAGTGGACCGATAACGCAGTTGTTATCGTTAATGGGCAGCCGCAGGCTGCGGTAAAATCGGGCCAATATTTCACCATTGATCGGCAATGGGAGAAGGGGGATACGGTTACCTTAACGTTGCCGATGAAAATTAAAGCTTCGACATGGGTCAATCATTCCATTGGCATTGAACGCGGTCCGTTAGTGTTCTCGCTCAAGATAGAGGAGAATTGGGTGGAGAAGGCAAACCCGGCGCCACAGGTGAAAGCGTCCGGTTTCAAGGAATACGCCATTGATGCCAAGTCGCCATGGAATTACGGCCTGCTGATCGACCGGGAACATCCGGAAGCGTCGATTGAGGTTGTCACCTCTGCGATGCCGGATAATCCGTTCCTGCAAGAGACGACACCAATCAAGCTGATTGCCAAAGGCAAACGGATTCCGGCTTGGGGAAAGGCGCCTAACGGTGTCTCGGCGGCGGAGCCGCCAGTTGGTCCCGTGTATTCGGCAGAAGCGACGGAAGAAATAACACTGGTTCCGTTCGGAGCCGAAAACCTGCGGGTAACCTACTTCCCTGAAGCAACGGAGGACCCTAGTGCCATACCGGCCAAATATGAAGCAGAGCAGGCGAAGCTGTTCAAAGCTGCTGTACGTGCGAACAACGCGTATGCCTCCGGTTCCAGCTACGTCGGAGGAATGGATTATGCCGACAGCTATGCC
This sequence comes from Paenibacillus paridis, assembly GCF_006345825.1. GTDB lineage: Bacteria > Bacillota > Bacilli > Paenibacillales > Paenibacillaceae > Pristimantibacillus > Pristimantibacillus paridis. The sequence goes on along the minus strand of NZ_VCIX01000079.1, from coordinate 133,963 downwards.
AGCTTCGAGCAGGTGGAGGCGCCAGCTGCAGGGACATACAAGATGTTCGTTTGGTATGGCCAGAACACAGGCAATTACCAGCCTGCCACCGCCAAAATCATCGTAAACGGCGGAGAGGAGCAAGCGCTTCAGCTTGCGGGCACGATTAATTGGGGGCGGTTCATGGCAACGAGTATAAATGTAGAGCTGCAGGAAGGAGCCAATACCATTACATTCATGCGGGGCTCAGGCGCAAGTCCGGGCTTCTACGAGCTTGATTACATTGCGTTGTCAGCTATCAGCGATGAGCCCGAGGAACCGGCGTTTGACCCAACAGCCGCATGGATCGGGACTGCGAGCTTGGCAAGCGGCGAAGAAGCCGCGTTCACGCTAGCCGTTCAAGGCGTGACAGACAGCGTGTATCAAAGCGTCTACGCGCAGGATGTCACCGTTACGTTCGATCCAAGCAAGCTTAGCTTCTCGGATGTTGCATCGCTTCGCGAGGGCTTGTCGGTGCTTGAGCCAAAACTGCTTGAGCCCGGGAAGATCCGTATATTAGCTTTCGGAGAAGGCGTTGCTATGACGCCGAATGAAGCTTGGCTGAAGCTATCCTTCCAAGCCGCGGTACTCGAGGAGGCTGCGGATACGGTCATTACCGTGGCTGAAATGAGCCTGGCAAACGGCGAGGGCCGTGAACTGCCGATTGCCGGTGCACAGCATGCTGTACACATTGCAGCCGCAGCAGTGGATAAAACGGCATTAATCGAGGCTATAGCAGCCGCACAGGCTATCCATGATGAAGCCATGACAGGCACGCAGCCGGGTCAATATCCTGCTGCAGTCAAGCAACAGCTGCAGGCCGCAATTGATAAAGCAAAGCTGATTGCCGATGACAAGCAAGCGACTCATTCTCAAATCGGCGCTGCAATCTTGCAAATCAGCGAAGCGCTCGACATCTTCCGTTCAGGCGTCATTAAGCCGACAGACGGGGATCTCAATCATGACAATAAACGAAGCATTGGCGATTTGGCTATCGTTGCTGCCGCCTATGGCAAAACGAGCACCGATTCCGATTGGGTGAAATACCGCAAAGCTGATCTAAACCGCGACGGTATCGTAGACATCGAAGATCTTGCCCTGCTTGCCGCGTGGATAACGGGCTAGACGAACCAGGGAGGAAGGCGCATCACTTCCTCCACCTGATTTATTCAATTCCATATGAATATTTGGAGGTTCTGCGCATGTTGAAACGAAGGAAAGCAATCAGTACGATTGTAGCTTTATCCATGTTGTTTACTTTAATGTCTTCTGTCATGTCGTTCACGCCACGCGCGGCAGCAGCGGAGTCTGCACCGGAGTATCACGGGTTGAAGGCCGAATACTACACGGTAGGAGGAGGACCGAATTTTGCATTTGAGACCTTTAAAGGCACCGGCTATGATCCTCATCTCGATATTTCCAACCTGGAGCCGGCCATAAAAATGTTCACGGGACAGGAGAATCGCGTCGGCATACGGTGGACGGGATTCATCGAGCCGGAATTCACCGAAAACTATACTTTTTATATTACCGGTGATAACGGATTCCGTTTATGGATTGACAACAAGCTGACGATTGACCACTGGGTCGCGGATTGGGACAAGGAGCAGACTTCGCTTCCCGTCTCTTTAACTGCAGGGAAGAAATACAGCATTAAGCTTGAGCTCTTCGAAGATAACGGCGGCTCCAATATCCATTTCCGCTGGGCTAGCCCAAGCATATCGAAGAAAGCTGTGCCGACCCATGCATTTTATTTGCCTGATGGCTTTGCGCCGGTAGGCAGAGTGCTCGAGGACGGTTTGCATGCCGAGCTTCGTTTTGGAGAATCGCTGAAGCCCGTTGCAGCAGACCTGTTAACCCATTTGAAGCTGAACACCTCGTCGGGCAGTTTGCCTATTGTATCTGCAGCCCTGAAGGCAGGCGATGATCGCGTTATCGCACTAACGCTGCAGGATGCGTTGTATTCGAAGGATGCAGGCAATCTGCAGATGGTTTATGACGGGAAAGGAGGGCTAGCAACGACTGCCGGAATTGCCATTGACAGCTTCAATAAACCATTGGTAAATGGATCGAAATATCAGATTATGTCGCCATGGGCAGATGACGTCGACAAAGAAAATGTGCTGCCGGAATACCCAAGGCCGCAGTTCGCGCGCGAGAAGTGGGTTAATTTGAATGGGGAGTGGGAATTTCAAGCAGCAAGGAAAGGCGAGGCTGCGCCAGTAGGCCAAACGCTAAAGGAAAAGATTCTCGTTCCTTTTGCCGCTGAAGCGAAGCTCTCAGGCATTAATCGCGTAGAGGACCTGATGTGGTATAAACGCAGCTTCTCCGTTCCGTCCGATTGGAATGGACAGCGTGTGAAGCTTAATTTTGGCGCTGTCGATTATTTGGCTACCGTTTACGTAAATGGACAGCTGGCAGGCAGCCATAAAGGCGGCTTTACCTCGTTTAGCTTCGACATTACCGATTATCTTGTCCCCGGTGAAAATGAACTGATCGTTCACGTGCTGGACGAAACGGATATGGGGGCTGACCAAGCCGTCGGCAAGCAAACGGTTAAAAAACTTGGCGGGATCTGGTACACCTCCGTTTCCGGGATTTGGCAGACAGTATGGCTGGAGCCGGTAGCAGAGGCCCATATCGATAAACTGGATATGGTGACGGATATTCATGCCAATGTGCTGAAGCTCAGCGCAGCCGGAAGCGGCATTCAGGGGCAAACCGTTGAAGCTGTCGTGCTTGAGGGCGGGAAAATCGTTGGCACAGCTTCGGGAGAAGTGGGCTCTGAGCTTAGCGTGCCTGTGCCGAATGCGCGCCTATGGTCGCCCGATGATCCATTTCTTTATGATTTAAAGGTTTACCTCAAGGAAGGTGCAACAATTGTTGATGAGGTGACCAGTTATTTTGGAATGCGGGAAATTAAATTAGGAAAAGTCGATGGCGTGACCCGCCCGCTGTTGAATGGAGAATTTGTTTTTCAGATGGGCCCGCTTGATCAAGGGTTCTGGCCGGATGGCATTTATACCGCGCCTACGGATGAAGCATTGAAATTTGATATTGAAACGGTAAAAAACGTCGGGATGAACACAATTCGCAAGCATATTAAGGTGGAGCCTGCCCGTTGGTACTATTGGGCGGATAAGCTGGGCGTGCTTGTCTGGCAGGATATGCCGAGCCTGGAGGACCGCCAAGGGAACAAAGGCGCCGATATTACGCAGGCAACGAAAACCCAGTGGCTGAAGGAATATAAGGAGATGGTCGATCAGCTTCGCAGCGTCACCTCCATCATTGTGTGGACGGTCTTTAATGAAGGCTGGGGACAATTCGACCAAGGCGGCCAGCAGACTCGAGATGCGACTAGCTACGTGAAGGGGCTGGATTCGACGCGGCTGATCAACAGCACAAGCGGCTGGTGGGATGCCGGGGCTGGCGATCTGCTGGATGTTCACCGTTATCCAGATCCGGGCGCTCCAGCTCCAAGCGATACAAGAGCAGCTGTCCTTGGCGAGTATGGAGGTCTTGGGCTGCATGTGCCGGGGCATGAATGGAGCCCGCTTGTCTTCTCTTATCAGCTGATGAACAGCAAAGAGCAGCTGACTTCAACTTACATTGCCTATATTGAGAGGCTAAAGCAAATGAAGGAATCTGGATTAAGCGCAGCCATCTACACGCAAATTACCGATGTGGAATACGAGATTAATGGCTTATTGTCGTATGACCGCAAAGTAGAGAAAATGGATTTTGCCCAAATTGCGATCGCTCATCGCCAGCTTATTGGCACAGCGACCCAAGAAGATTTGCTTGCCGAAATCGCCAAAGCGAATGCTTTGCTGCAGCATGCAAAAGTTGGAGCCGGCGCCGGCAACTACACCCAAGCTGTTGCGGATGCTCTCAAGAGCGCACTTGATTCAGCAGCTGCCGTAGCGCAAAATTCAAACGCCGCGCCTGCGGAATGGCAGGCAGCACTGAAATCGCTGCAAAGCGCGCGCAATCAATTTTTTGCAAGCGTAAATGATCCCATTCCAGCAGGCTCAGCGGTTGATCCGTTTGACGGCGAGTCTTTAAACGCGGCATGGTCGATCTTAAAAGCTGACAATAGCAAGTGGTCGTTGACGCGCAAACCGGGATTTTTGAGCCTGGAAACATCAGCAGGGGAAACGTTCCAAGGCTCCAATACCCTGCCGAATATTTTCCTTAAGAACGCACCGGAAGGGGATTTTGTCATCACGACCAAAGTGGAGGCTCCCGTCCGCAAAAACTATCAGCAAGCAGGATTATTCCTATGGCAAAATGAAGACAACTACGTGAAGTTCGGTCATGTATGGGATACGGACGGCGCAACCGGCAAAAGTCTTGAAACCGCGTACGAAAAAAATGCCGTCTATGTAAAAGCGGCAAATATGGCTAAGCATCCTGGCTATGATCTCTCTTATTTGCAAATCAAAAAGGTTGGAAACGTTGTTTCTACGTTCTATTGGGACGGAACGGCTTGGAAACCGGCTGCGGACCCGATGACCGTAAATTTAAGCAATTTGAAGGTGGGCTTCTATGGCCTGTCTTCGGGCGATAAGGTTTCCGTAATTGCGAATTTTGATTATTTCTCGGTCGGACCCGTAGAAGCCGCCGATAAAACGACGCTGCAGGCGGCTATTGCTGCTGCAGAAGCGCAGCTAGCTGCAGCAGTTGCCGGAACAGAGCCTGGCCAGTACCCGCAAGCGGCAAAGGATGCCTATGCGGCAGCGATTAAAGCAGCCGAAGCCGTAGCTGCTAATTCCGCTGCAAGCCAAGCGGATGTAGATGCAGCGGCAGCGAAACTAAATATCGCGGCTGCAGCATTTACTGCTTCCGTCATACCGGTTGCGCCTGGAACGCCTGTTGCTGTCATCGATGGAGCCTCTGAGGTGAAGGCAGGCGAGGCTTTTGACGTGACGGTAGGTTATACGAATATTAAAGACGATAAATTCCAAACGTTTTATGCGCAAATGCTTACGATCAGTTTCGATCCGAATAAGCTGGCGCTCTCAAGTGCAGCATCCTTGAAGGATGGTTTCGGCATTATAGAGCAAAAGGTGCTCGAACCAGGCAAGATTCGGATCATTGCAGCAGGCCAAGGAAACGGGGTGTCAGCAAATGAAAAATGGCTGAAGCTAAGCTTCCTTGCAAGCGCTACAGGTACTCCTGCAGCAGCCGAAATTAAGGTAAGCGGCATCGAAGCGGCTAACAGCGCAGGCGAAGAGCTTACGGTAAGCGAAGCTGTTCACCTAGTGCAGATCAGCGCACAAGTAGACGTAACGGCGCTGAATGCGGCTATTGCTGCAGCGGAAGCCATCTACACTGGTGCTGTTGTTGGTACGCAGCCTGGCCAGTATCCGGCTGCTGCAAAAGCGGCTCTAAGCCAAGCGATTGGGAAAGCTAAAGCGGTTGCGGTTAACCCGAATGCAAGCGCAGCCCAAGTCAGCGCGGCCATTATTGACCTGAATGCGGCGGTCATTGCGTTCCAAGCAACCGTATTGTCTGGGGATATCAATAATGATCATAAGGTAACGATTGGCGACTTGGCGATTTTGGCAGCGGCCTATGGCAAAACAAGCGCAGACCCGAATTGGTCGCAATACAAACGATCAGATTTGAATGCCGACGGAAAAGTGGACATCGAGGATATTGCAATGCTGGCTAGATGGATTTTAGGCTAATGGCAAAATGAAAACGGAGCCAGGCAGCACATTCGCTGCTTGGCTCCTTCTTTGGTTTTAGTAGTATTGCTGCTGGCGATGCTGGTGGCCGTACATGGCATTGGTTTGGCCTTGTATTGGATTAACAGGCATGGCTGAATTGGCTGCGGATGGTTGGACCTTCGTTTGCTTAGTCATGGGCGCATTAGCCGATTGCCCTTGTACGACAGGATTGTAGCTGCAATTGCTAGGCGGCCCTAAAATGACGGTTTGTTTAATTGGAGCAAGCGATTCTTTTAATTTTGTTTCGTCGAGGCAGTAGGTGTAAGCAAGCACGTTGGTTGGCGTCAAGCGTAAAATATCGGAGCCGAAAATAACTTCAGGCGTCTGCGCGTCAAAGATCGCAAGCAGATGCGTATTGTCCTCTAAGGCAATCTCGTAATGCCACCATCCCTGCGGGACATTCGCGACCTGGCCAGGCTTGACATAGAAATGGAGAAACTGATTGGTAAACGGGTTCATAATGGCAACCTCGGCCGCTCCCGAGATGCAATAGACAAGCTCGGCTGCGTTTTGGTGATAATGCGGCTCAACCACATTTCCCTTGCTTAGAAAGATATCGAGCAGCGAGTTGTTGCCAAGCGTGTTCAGCTGCTTGACCGACAGCAAATTGATGTAGTTGTAGGGATCTTTTTTGAAAAATAGGTTGTTGTTCAAATCATAAGTAAATTGTGTCCCGGGGGACGTGTAATCTGCATAAGAAGTCATACGTTGATCCTGCCCTCTTCCGTAATCATTTATAGTCTTACGAGGTTAGGATATGTGTTTGCCTATATGAATGTGAGCGGATAATAAATAAAAGACAACCAGCCTGAAGCATATATCCATGCTTAGGCCGGTCGTCTACCGGAAAGAATCGTATTTATTTGTAAGCTGGAAGCCAGCTGCCATGAGCTTCGATCAGCTCGTCGCAGAGCGATACGATGTCGTCCATCGAAAGCTCGGCCGCCGTGTGCGGATCAAGCATAGCCGCGTGATAAATATGATCGCGCTTGCCCGTAATTGCAGCTTCAATCGTAAGCAGCTGTGTATTGATATTCGTGCGGTTAAGCGCAGCAAGCTGCGGCGGAAGATCACCCACGAAGGTTGGCGTGATGCCGTTGGCATCGACAAGGCAAGTGACCTCGACGCAAGCTTCCTTCGGAAGGTTCGTAATGAGTCCGGTATTCATAACATTGCCGCCAATTCGGAACGGGTTGTTCGTTTCAATGGCTTCAAAAATGTAAGAAGCATATTCATGGCTGCGGCTGTGCTCCAGGTTCCGGTCATTGACGAGCGTATCGCGCATCGATTTCCAGCCTTCGATTTGGCTTACGCAGCGACGCGGGTATTCATCGAGCGGGATGTTGAAGCGCTCAATAAGCTCCGGGTAATTGCGCTTGATGAAGTAGGGATGATATTCCGCGTTATGCTCGGATGACTCGGTCACATAGTAGCCGAACTTCTGCATGAGCTCGTAACGAACCATGTCATGATGCTGCTCTTTTTGCTTCTCGGCTGCACGGCGCTTGATTTCCGGATAAAGATCGACGCCGTCCTTGTTCGCTTCGAGCAGCCATGCCATATGGTTGATGCCGGCAATTTTGTATTGCACGCCTGTAGGGTCAAGGTCAAGATGCTCGAACAGATGCGGAACGCAGCCTTGAACGCTGTGGCATAAGCCTACGGTTTGCACGCCGCCGTGCGTATTCATTACATTGGTCAGAACTGCCATTGGATTGGTGTAGTTCAGGAACAGCGCATCCGGACAAACCTCTTGGATATCACGCGCAAAATCAAGCATAACCGGAATGGTACGCAGGTTGCGGAAAAGGCCGCCAATGCCTACGGTATCGGCAATCGTTTGGCGCAGGCCGTACTTTTTCGGAATGTCAAAGTCGGTGATGGTACAAGGATCGTAGCCGCCCACTTGAATCGCATTAACGACATACTTCGCGCCGCGAAGCGCTTCTTTCCGGTCGGTATAAGCTTTGATTTGGCAGGTGCTTTGGCTGGTTTGTTTCAGATTAAGCAGCATTTTCTCGGAATCTTGCAGGCGTTGGTCGTCAATATCAAAAAGAGCGATTTCAAAGTCTTGCAGAGCTGGCGTTTGCATGACGTCGCCGAGAATGTTTTTGGCAAAAACGGTGCTTCCCGCACCGATAAACGTAATTTTTGGCATAAGTAGAATGGCCTCCTGAATTGGATTAGCTGACTCTTTCAGTATAAGGACGTATATGGAAAAAGAATATGGAAAGAACGAAGCATTATATGGATAAATGTTGCATCATTTTGTATGATAATAGAGTCAATATGGTTGGAGGTGTACACTTGGAATCTCATCACAGTTATTCGCTCATACTTAATGCAGCCCCTTTGAAAGGCGAAATGTCCGTGCTTTTCAGTGGGAGAGGGGAACCGGTGGCAGGCCACTTTATCGGACCGGCGGTGCATGACATCTATTTAATTCATATTGTCCTAGAAGGGGAGGGGCAATTCGAAACGCTTGGAAAGACTTATACTTGCAGGGCTGGTGACGCTTTCATTATTTTCCCCGATATTTTGGTTAGATATGAAGCGAGCGCAAGCGATCCGTGGAAATATATGTGGGTTGGTTTCTCTGGCGAGCTTGTAGAAACCGCGCTCAGCTCGGTAGGAATTACGCCGGATTTTGCCGTTGTCCGAAATTGTCCGATGCCGGCTATTCAGAAAATGTTTAGAAGCATTCGCAAAAGCATGGATAAAACGAATGTACCGGTGCTCGGGAATATGGAGGCGTCCGGCTGGCTTCGCCTGCTCTTTTATGAGCTTGGGCGTCTGCAGCTGACAGAAAATGCGCCAGTGCAGGTGCCGGTCGCACGCTCCTACAGACAGATCGACCAAGCGATCCGTTTGTTGTCGCTGCAGTACGGACAGCAGCTCTCGATTGAATCGATCGCCCAGACGCTCGGTTATCACCGTGCTCACCTAACCAGGCTCTTCAAGGAAGCGACCGGCTTGCCGCCGATGCAATATTTATTAAAGGTGCGCATGAAGAAGGCGGAGGAGCTGCTTGAAGGCGAATTGACGGTCGCGCAGATCGCGTCTTCCGTCGGCTACAATGACCCGTTGTTTTTTACAAAACAATTCCACAAGTGGAGCGGGCAGTCCCCGACGGATTTCCGCAAGGCACTGCGCGGGAGAATATGAAGGTTTGCCGTTCATGCTGCTTGGCACGGGGGTGTTTGCAAGAAAAGAGGGACGATTCAGCTGTGGCTGCCGGATGGGCAAAGCGGAATCGTCCCTTTTTTTGTGTTCTATAGCCGTATGCTTGGCTATTCAATCGTTTTGACAGAACGGCGGATGACCAGATCCGCAGGCAATACGATTTTTTTCCACGGCAGCTCCGTTTCTCTCTCCTGTATCCGTTCGACCAGCATCTGCATGCCCATGTAGCCGAACTGGTAAGCCTGCTGGGCGGCAACCGTCAAGAACGGCTCCACTTCCGAATACGGCCCCAAATCATCGAAGCAAACGAGGGAAATATCCTCTGGCACTCGAATTCCGCGGTCGCGAAGCAAACGTAAAATTTCAACGGCAAGCACGTTATTGCCCGCTACGATTGCAGTGGGCGGCGTGGCGAGATGATCGAGCCATTGTCCCATTTCCGTCAAATCGTTTATCGGGCCAAAGCTGGTCTCATACACATAGCTCTCGTCATAAGCCAGATCATTCAGCTTTAGACCATCCTGAAAGCCTTGAAGGCGCAAGCGGGCACTGGAGATCGAGGGCGATCCGTTTACCATGGCAATAGTGCGATGGCCTTGCGAGACAAGGTATTCGACTAGCCGCCGCGCCCCATCCTTGCTGTCTCCGAGCACGATATCGCAGGCTATGCCAGGCACTTCGCGGTCGAGCAGGACGAACGGGACATTGTGCTTGCGCAATGATTCCAGATGCGGCAGGGAGGGGTCGCCAGCAGGCGCGACAAGTACGCCGTCGACTCGTGTAGTCAGAATCGTCGTGACGTAGTCGGCTTCCTTCTCCAAGCTTTCGTCGCTGTTGCCGAACAGCAGGCGGTAGCCGGAGCGCTTGGCGGCATCCTCGGCTCCTCTGGCAAGCGTAGTATAGAACGGGTTCATAATATCGGTGATGAGCAGGAACAGCAGCTTCGTCTGCTGCAGGACCAGGCTTCGCGCCGTTTGGTTCGGAACATAGCCAAGCTCCTCCATGACGCGCTTGACCTTTGCTCTTGTTTTGTCGCTTATTTTGCCAGTGTTATTGATAACTCTGGAGACGGTCATCGCGGAGACGCTTGCTTTGGCCGCAACATCGTAGATCGTTACCATTTTATTGTCCCCTTATCGCTAAATCATAGTTTCTATCATACAAAAAAGTAGTCATTGACAGCAACTCTTTTTATTGTTATTTTGAGGTTATCGGTAACATTATTATAACCTATTGGAGGTTTTTATTCATGACGGACACAAACTTGCGTTTCCAAAGCGGCTTCCCAAAAATCGGTATTCGTCCCACGATTGACGGCAGAAGGAAAGGCGTTCGCGAATCGCTAGAGGAACAAACAATGAACATGGCAATCGCCACAGCAAAGCTATTGTCGGAAAATTTGCGTTATCCAAACGGTGAGCCTGTGGAATGCGTCATTGCCGATACTTGCATTGGCGGCGTGTCAGAAGCAGCGGCTTGTGCGGATAAATTTGTGAAAGCTGGCGTAGGGGTATCGATAACGGTAACGCCATGCTGGTGTTATGGCACGGAAACGATGGATATGGACCCTTCGATTCCGAAAGCGGTATGGGGCTTTAATGGAACGGAACGTCCAGGCGCGGTGTACTTGGCTGCCGTATTGTCTGGTTATGCTCAAAAAGGCCTTCCGGCGTTCGGCATTTACGGTGAGCATGTGCAAGATTCCGGCGATACTTCGATTCCGTTTGACGTGAAAGACAAGCTGATCGGATTTGCTAGAGCAGGTCTTGCGGTTGCCTACATGCGCGGCAAATCATATTTGTCGATGGGCTCGGTGTCCATGGGGATTGCCGGATCAATCGTAAACGATGCATTCTTCCAGGAGTATCTTGGCATGCGTACGGAGTACATCGATATGAGCGAATTCGTTCGCCGCATGGAAGAAGGCATCTATGATGGCGCGGAGTTTGAGAAAGCGCTTACGTGGGTGAAGGAAAACTGTATTGAAGGCCCGGATAACAATGCTGCGCATCTTCAAACGTCCAGAGAGCAGAAGGATGCGGATTGGGAGACAGTGGTCAAAATGACGCAAATCGCCCGCGACCTTATGGTCGGCAATCCACAGCTTGCGGAGCTAGGCTTCGGCGAAGAGGCTGGCGGTCATAATGCAATCGTAGCCGGATTCCAAGGCCAGCGGCAGTGGACGGACCATTTTCCAAACGGGGATTTTATGGAAACGGTGCTTAACTCCTCCTACGATTGGAACGGCAAGCGTGCGCCTTATATGGTCGCAACGGAAAACGACAGTTTGAATGGCGTCGTTATGCTGTTCGGTTATCTCCTAACGAATACGGCCCAAATTTTTGCGGATGTCCGGACTTACTGGAGCCCTGAATCGGTAGAGCGCGTCACTGGCCATAAACTCGAAGGCGCAGCTGCGGGCGGCATTCTTCACTTGATAAACTCAGGCTCCGCTACGATGGACGGCACTGGCGAACAGTCGAAAGACGGGCAGCCGGCATTGAAGCCTTTCTGGGAAATTACCGATGAGGAAGCGCAAAAATGCTTGGATGCGACCTCTTGGCGTCCGGCTTCCGTGGAATATTTCCGCGGCGGCGGCTTCTCCTCTGACTATTTGACGCGCGGCGGCATGCCGATGACGATGTCTCGCATCAACCTTGTTAAGGGCATTGGTCCGGTGCTGCAAATTGCCGAAGGCTACTCGGTTGACCTGCCTCAGGATGTACATGACACGCTTGATAACCGTACGGACCCGACATGGCCGACGACTTGGTTTGCACCGATACTGACAGGCGAAGGTTCTTTCCATTCCGTATATGAGGTTATGGACAATTGGGGGGCGAATCACGGCTCGATCAGCTACGGACACATTGGTGCCGACTTGATTACGCTAGCTTCGATGCTGCGGATTCCGGTGAATATGCACAACGTTTCCGAAGAGCAAATTTTCCGTCCGAGAGCTTGGGGATTGTTCGGAACAGCGAATGCGGAGAGCGCGGACTACCGGGCTTGTCAAAATTTCGGACCGATCTATAAATAAATTGGAGGTTTTTACATGAGCAGCACGGACATTCGCAATGAGCTTTGCAAATATGCACGCAAAACCGTAACAAACAAATTGGTCGTCGGGCCAGGCGGCAATATTAGCGCGAAATTCGAGGGTAAAATGTACCTTTCGCCAAGCGGCTTTGCCCTGGATGAAGTTGAGCCTCACCAATGGGTAGAGGTGGATATCGAGACGGGTGAAATTACGGATATCGGCCTTCGTCCGTCCTCCGAGGTGCTAATGCATCTCTATGCCTATCGCGCCAACCCGGATATCGGAGCCATCGTGCATACTCATCCGCCGTATTGCATCGCTTTTACATTAGTGGAGCAAGAGCTGCCAATTATGTTCCCGGACCAAGCGGCACTCGTTGGCAAAACGGTTTATGTGCCTTACGTTCTTCCAACCACAGATAAGCTGGCTGATGCCTATGTAGCTAAGGTGAACGAAGCAAGCTCCGTTCTGCTCGGTAACCATGGACTGGTGACATCGGGCCGCAATTTGCGCGAAGCTTATTACCGGACAGAAGTTGTAGAGGAAAGCACAAAAATTTACTTGATTGCCAAAGCCATTCGTGAGCCGAAGGTGCTGACAAAGGAAGAATTTGAAGAGATTGCATCGCTGGAGAGCGAGGCTTACCGCATCGAATTGCTGCAAAAGATGAAGTAATTCGCTTTCGCCGCGAATCGGCGTGAGCCATTACGCAAGGGGAGGATTTTGGCATGACGAAGCTTGCGACTGTGCTCGCTTTTGACCTTGGAGCCAGCAGCGGAAGGGCGCTGGTTGGCGAGCTGGTCGATGGAGGAGCGGACGGGCATAAAAAGCTGCAGGTAACGGAAATTCACCGTTTTCCGAATGAGCCGATCGCGGTGCATGGGCATTTGCATTGGGATATTTTGCGCCTGCTTCAAGAGCTGAAAACGGCGATCCGCCATGCTTTTCAGGAAGGGTACGCGCCGCAGGCATTCGGAATCGATACTTGGGGCGTGGATTTTGGCCTGCTTGATGAGAGTGGTGAGCTGCTCGGCAACCCGTATCATTACCGCGATTCGCAAACCGAAGGCATCGTGGAGGAGCTAAGCGCCCTCATTGGGAAGGATCGCTTATATGAGCAGGGAGGGCTGCAATTTATGTCCTTTAATACCATCAACCAGCTCTATGCGATGAAAAAGGCTAATTCGCCTAAGCTGGCGGCAGCGAGCACGCTGCTGCTTACGCCGGATTTGCTGGCTTACTTCCTGACAGGCGAGAAGGTATGCGAATTTACAATGGCGACGACTACGCAGCTCTACCAACCGAAAGAGCAGCGTTGGAATACGGAACTGATGGATGAGCTGGGCATACCAAGCGGATTGTTTCGCGAGCCAATTCATCCCGGTACGGCTTTTGGCACATTGCTACCAGAAGTATGCGAGGAGCTTGACGTTCCGGCGATGACCGCAGTGGCAGTGGGCACTCATGATACGGAATCAGCGGTCGCCGCTGTTCCGGCGGATGGAGAAAGTCCATTTGCTTATCTGGTGTGCGGCACATGGTCGCTTCTGGGGACAGAGCTTGCTCGGCCAATCGTAACAGCTGAAGCTCAGGCGCTGGATTTTTCTAATGAAGGCGGCGTTGGCGGCACTTATCAGCTTCTTAAAAATATTATGGGACTCTGGATATTGCAGGAATGCAAGCGGGAGTGGGATGAGCAGGGGCTGGGACTTTCCTTCGCAGACATCGTGGTTCAAGCTGAGAAAGCCGAGCCGTTCCGCAGTCTTATTCACCCAGATGATGCTTCCTTCTACGCGCCATCGGGTATGGTCGGCCGTATTCAGGCCTACTGCCGCCAGACGTCGCAGCCTGTTCCGCAGACGGTAGGGGAAATCGCTCGCTGCATCGTAGAAAGCCTTGCGCTTAGGTACCGTCAGGCGCTTGAGCAGATGGAACGGCTGACGGGAGATAACTTCGGCGGACTGTACATGGTTGGCGGCGGCATTCAAAATAAGCTGCTTTGCCAGTTAACGGCGAATGCGCTTGGCCGTCCGGTATGGGCAGGCCCGGTAGAAGCGAGTGCGATCGGAAACATGCTGATGCAGCTCGTTGCCCTCGGGCAATGCGCTAATTTGCGGGAAGCGCGTCAGCTGGTAGCCGCTTCGTTTCCGATTGAGGAATTTGCTCCCGAGCCGTCTGAGTCCTGGCACTCTGTGTATGAAACCTTTGATAGCTTAAAATACTAATGACGGCAAATGGCCGGGTTGAATTTTCCCGCTATTTAACCGGGTAACGAAAGGAAGAAAAGACATGCTAATCGGCATTTCGAAACTGATTTCACCTGAGCTGCTGAAGGTGCTTAGCGAGATGGGGCATAGTGACGAAATCGTGCTTGCCGACGGCAATTTTCCGGGTGCGAGCCATGCGCAGCGGCTCATTCGGGCGGACGGGCACAACGTGCCTGAGCTGCTGGATGCCATATTAAAGCTGTTTCCGCTTGATCAATATGTGGAAAAACCGGCTGCTCTTATGCAGGTAGTGCCCGGCGATACAGTAGAAACGCCGATTTGGGAGCAGTATCGTGCCATTATCGAGCAGCGTACCGGATTATCGGAGCCGTTCGAGCAGGTGGAGCGCTTTGCTTTTTATGAGCGGGCGAAAAAAGCCTATGCGGTCATTGCGACTGGCGAAAGTGCGCTGTACGCCAACCTGATTTTGAAAAAAGGCGTAATAACGGAAGACTAACGCAGGAAATGATGAAAAAGGCTGCATCCTAGTATCGTAGGGGATGGAGCCTTTTTCCTTTTTTTGCAACCTGTGAGATTTTTTTCGTCCATAGGCTATGGCTGTTGCTAGCGAATAGGTGGCTGATAGCAGCGGAGGAGTATATTGACTGGTAAAGGGAATTGGTTATGAAGCTGAAAGTGATCATCGTGTTCTGCTTGGCATTAGTTATCTCCTCAACAAGCAGAGCGGATCGGCGGCTCGTGCAGAAAGCGGAAGTCTACGAACCGATGAAGATCCGCAGCGCTGCTTACCATTCCTTGTCCGAGGTAAAGCAATCAACAATCGTCGGCGATTGGAAGCAAGCGGAGGTGAAAATGTCCAATGGGACAGCGATTCCATTTAAGCGGCAGAAAGAAGTGAGTGGAAATGTAAACCGGGTTGTTATTAAAACGAAATAGGACGCTATCCTTGGGCCAATTGGCATTTATGTCGACCCTATTGAGCTGTAGAATGCTGGAACGTCATCTTGGCACGATAGACTATTCTCTTTTGGAAATATGAGTACAAACGGCGCTCAAATGCTGCGATTATCGGAAATAGGTCTAAAAAGCAGATCTATGGGAGCCGAAACCGCCCAAAATCTAGAAAAAGGTCTAAAAAGTAGTTCTATTCCAGAAAACTCAGGCCAAAAGGGCGCTCAAATGCTGCGATTATCAGAAATAGATCTAAAAAGTAGATCTATGGGGGCCGAAACCGCCCAAAATCTAGAAATAGGTCTAAAAAGTAGATCTATCCCAGAAAACTCAGGCCAAAACGGCGCTTAAATGCTGCGATTATCAGAAATAGATCTAAAAAGTAGATCTATGGGGGCCGAAACCGCCCAAAATCTAGAAATAGGTCTAAAAAGTAGATCTATCCCAGAAAACTCAGGCCAAAACGGCGCTTAAATGCTGCGATTATCAGAAATAGATCTAAAAAGTAGATCTATGGGGGCCGAAACCGCCCAAAATCTAGAAATAGGTCTAAAAAGTAGATCTATCCCAGAAAACTCAGGCCAAAACGGCGCTTAAATGCTGCGATTATCAGAAATAGATCTAAAAAGTAGATCTATGGGGGCCGAAACCGCCCAAAATCTAGAAATAGGTCTAAAAAGTAGATCTATCCCAGAAAACTCAGGCCAAAACGGCGCTTAAATGCTGCGATTATCCGAAATAGATCTAAAAAGTAGATCTATGGGGGCCGAAACCGCCCAAAATCTAGAAATAGGTCTAAAAAGTAGATCTATCCCGCCAAACTACCCTCATGCCCTCCTCAAATCGCCTCCCCAGCTCAAACGGCATGAAATCATTTGGCTGGACAGCAAGCGCGGCATTCATTATGATTTAAATATGAAAACGTTATCAAGATGGATGCTTTATTATGCGGGCAGGGGGCCAGAGGCTTGCGCAAATCGATGTTTGTCAGCTTGTTTGCTGGATGTTTGATTATTTTGTTTTTTACGCTAACCTCGATGATTAAGGTGTTCTCCTCCAATTTGATTGAGCCCGCGCTTACATCGGAGCAGCATAACAGCTACCGGCTCGTACTGATTACAAGCGAGCTGGATACTCCGTTTTGGGCAAAGGTGGAGAAAGGAGCTATGGCGGCGGCTGAGCAATATGGTGCAAGCTTGGAGGTATGGGGCACCTACGGCTCGAATCGCGATGATTTTCTCAAAAACATCGAGGTTGCCATTGTATCCAAGGTAGATGGCATTATTGTGCAGGGATTGGATACGGATGAATTCAAAAGCTTGACCAAGGTGAAGGCAGCAAGCAGCGGCATTCCGATTATTACCGTCGCAAACGATGTTCCTATGAATGAGAGCCTGCGCCGGACGTATGTTGGCTCTGATCACTTGGAAGCAGGCAGCATGATCGCGCGCCAACTGGTGTCGGATATGGGCTTCGCGGGCAGAGTGGTGTTAATGGTTTCGGACCGTCAGGAATATTTCCAGCGTTCGCGCCTGACAGGAATCTTAAATGTGCTGAAGCCGTACCCCCAGATTGAGACGCTGATCGTAGCGGCGGGAGATTCCCGGGTGGATGTGGCCAGCGCAACGAATAAGCTGCTGAACGAGGCTCCCAACGTGGATGCTTTTATTGCCGTATCCGCGAATCATGCTGGCTCTATTATTCAGGAAATTAGCAAACGGATGCAGGTAGAGCCCTTTTATATCTATTCCTTCGATGATTCGCCGGAGACGTTAACCTTGATGCAGCAGGGCAAGATCGATGCGCTAATCGCACAATCCCCGGAGGCGATGGGAGAGCAAAGCGTCACCCATATGATCAAGTGGCTGACTGGCGAGCAGGTGCCGCTGAATCCTGACGGTTATTTTACGGACATCAAGGTGCTGCGGGCGGGGGAAACAAGATGAACAGCATTCAGCGGAAAATTTTGACGATGTCGGTAATTGTACTGTCCATTATGGTGTTGATTTGGGTCGTGCTCACTTACTATAACCAGAAAACGCAAGAGCAATATAATGATATATTGCAGCGCTATTTGCGCATGAATGAAGTGACTGATCACAGCCACCAGACAATAATTGCTTTAAATGACTATATGCAAAAGCCATCTGCGTTGAAGCTGAGCAAGCTTGACCAGAACAAAAAAAACATGCTAATGGCAAAGCTGCAGACCGTCACGCTGCGTAATAAGGACAACGCGTTTACGCTGACGAGCTATATCAATATGATTGATAGCCTGGTCGCTTCGGCGGATCTGACAGTCATGTTTCTCGGACAAGGAAACGCGGAGCAATCGGCCGAGAAGTTCGAGGAAGCCACCCGAATTGACAAATATATAGCCGAGACGACGATTACGCTAATTGACAAGGAAGTGCGGACGTACGATGCGTTTTACCGCGGCATTATTGAGCAAAGCACAGAGCTGAAAAGGCTTGGCGCTTGGCTGCTCTCCTTGATTACGATTATACTATTGCTATTTACCTACTGGTTTTCCCTCAGCATTACCAGGCCGATTCAAAAGCTGACGGTGGCTGCCAAGGAGCTGTCCCGCGGACGCTTCGACAAGCCGATTGAAGTACACTCCAACGATGAAATCTCATTCCTCGCGAAGACGTTTGACCGGATGCGCGTAAATATCAACAACTTAATCTCCGAGATTCAACAGAAGGCGCAGCTTGAGAGCGAGCTGCAGCAAAGCAAACTGCTCCTGAAGGAAAGCCAGCTGATCAGCCTGCAAAGCCAGATTAACCCCCACTTCTTGTTTAACACCCTAGACACCCTCTCTAAGAAAGCTTATCTCGATGGTTCTGAAGAAACTAGCGATTTAATAGCAAGCGTCGCAGGCTTACTGCGCTATAATTTGCGCCGTCTGGACCGGGCGGTCACGCTGGAAGAAGAGCTTTCAGTTGCTTTGAAATATATTGAGATTCAAAGTGCTCGCTTCACCGATCGCCTTCGATTTGAGCAGGAGGTTGATGAGAGCTGCCTTCAGCTTAAGCTTCCCTGCCTTACACTTCAGCCTATTATTGAAAACGCGGTCATTCATGCTGTGGAGCCGCTTGAAGATGGGGGGAGCATAGCGCTGCGCATTTATGAAAGAGAGCAGCGCGTTTGGATTGAAATTGAGGACGATGGAGCAGGCATGACGGCTGAGAAGGTCAATCATATTTTGATGGAGGGCGGAAACGCCGATGGTCTGGGCCACTCTACGGGAATCGGCTTCAGCAACGTGGTTAAGCGGCTGCGGCTGTTCGTCGGTGCTGAGGATGTCATTTCCATTGACAGTGAACCCGGCTTCGGAACCAAGGTCACGATAAAAATACCACTGGCGGGGAGCGAAGGCTAGCATGCTTAAACTATTAATTGTGGATGACGAACAGGTGGAGCGCGAAGGCTTGCAGGCGATTTTGCACAAGGGCTTTCCCACCTGTGAATTTAAGCAAGCGAGAAACGGCGCGAGAGCGATTGAGTTGGCCAGCGAGTGGCAGCCGGATCTTATTCTGATGGACATTAAAATGCCTGGCGTAAACGGAATTGAAGCCATTGAGCGGATATCGGTCTTTTTGCCGGATACAAAATTTATTATGGTAACGGCTTACGACACGTTTGATTATGCCCGCAAAGCAATTAAGCTGGGAGTTAAGGATTATTTGCTCAAGCCTAGCAAGGCGAGTGAAATTGTAGCCGTTATCGGCAAAGTTATCGATGAAATTGTGCAGGAGAAAACCATGGTGGAGCAGCGTTTGGTTGAAGAGGAGAAGCTGCGGAAGATGATGCCGCTCGTGGAATCCGATATTGTAACGCAGCTGCTGTTCGACCATGTTCATGAAGTACATATTGATGACATGCTTCAACTCCTTGGAGGAGAGATTACGAGCGAGGCATTCGTCATGCTCGTCATGCTGCCAAACGAAGGAGCGCCAGAAGCAATCTATTGCGCGTTGAAAACAAAGGTAAGAGAGGTAGGAAAAGGCTGGGTAGGGGCCATGTCGGGCCGTCAAATTCCAATTATCGTGTTCCGCGAGGCGGCCAAAACGTTCCGTGCGCAGGCCGCATCGCTCGTGCAGCAGCTTCTGCTGCTGCAGCGTTCCGCAGGCGGCGACTTTTTCATAGGCATCGGTGGCTGCTACGCGGGACTTGGCAATGTTCGATTATCCTACCAAGAAGCACTGCTTGCAAGTGCGAATACGGAGCAGCCTGCCAAGCATCAATTTTATGGCGAGATGGATAGGGAAGGCACTTTCGGAAGCGGTTATCAGGACAAAGAAACAGAGAAGCAGTTCGTCGACCTAATTCGTTTAGGGCAATGGCCGGAGGTGCGGAAAATGATTATGGGCTTAATTGACCGCTGTGACCAGAATCAGGCTTCCTTGACGGAATCGGGGCAATATGTGCTGGAGCGGTTATGGATCATCGCCCGGGTGGCTATGGAAATGGGAATTGAGATTGAAAAGCCGTTATTTTCCTTTCAAGTACGCCAGTATCAGCAGCTGCGCGCCGAAACCGAGGGTTTGCTAAGCAAGATGATGTCTACAATTGAAGCCCATCAAGCAAAGGTACAGCCTGATGCGGTAGGCCGAATGAAGCAGTACATTATAGAACATTCCGAGAAAGAGATTTCACTGGAGATGATGGCGAATCGAATAGGGCTGAGCCCCTTTTATATGAGCAAGATGTTCAAGGATCAGGAGGGCATTAACTATATCGATTTTCTCACCGAGTGCAGAATTGAGAAAGCGAAGAAGCTGATGGCTGACCCAGATCGCAGCTTAAAGGAGATTACGTTTGAAGTGGGCTATAACGATCCAAATTATTTCAGCAAGGTGTTCAAAAAGGTGTGCGGCGCATCCCCAACTGATTATCGGCGGGCGATTATAGGCAGTAAGCGATGAGAGGGCAGTCCACCTTAAAAAAATGCAGATGATCGCAAAAGAGTGCTGGAAGTGGTTCGCTCACCACTTCCAGTTGCATGCTATATTTGAAAATGTAAGCAGTTACATTTCGTGAGATAAGGGAGCGAAGAAAATGGGGAAACGTTTGACAAGAGGCGGGGTTGTATCCATTGCATTAGCTTTGATTCTGGTGCTGTCAGCCTGCTCAGGCGGCAACGGCAATGGGAAAGAAAATTCTGGATCCGGCACGAAAGAAACGACCGGGAAGGCGAACAATGCCAAGTCCGGAGATGAAAAGCTGGTCATTGGCTTCTCGCTGGATACGCTTCAAGAGGAACGCTGGCAGCGTGACCGGGATTTGTTCATAGCGGCAGCCGAAGCACTGGGCGCGAAGGTAGAAGTACAGGCAGCGAACAGCGATGACGCGAAGCAAATCTCGCAAGCGGAAAATCTGATCAGCCAAGGCGTCGATGTGCTGGTCGTTGTTCCCCATAATGCGGAAGCTACCGCGGCTATCGTAGAAAAAGCCCATGCGGCAGGCATTAAAGTGCTAGCCTATGACCGCTTGATCAAAAACTCTGACCTCGATCTGTATATCTCATTCGATAACGAAAAAGTAGGCGAAATGCAGGCCGAAGCGATCGTGAAGCTGGCGCCAAAAGGGAAATTCGTTTACATTGGCGGTTCGGAAACTGACAATAATGCTCATTTGTTCAAGAAAGGCGCGTTCAATATTTTGCAGCCGCTCATTGACAGCGGTGACATTCAGGTCGTATTCGACCAATGGACGAAGGATTGGAATCCGGCGAACGCACTGACGAACATGGAGAATGCGCTTACAGCAAACGATAATAAAGTCGATGCCGTCGTCGCAGCGAATGACGGTACAGCAGGTGGAGTTATCCAGGCATTGGCTGCTCAAGGGCTCTCCGGCAAAATTCCAGTATCCGGCCAAGACGCCGAGCTTGCGGCAGCACAGCGTATCGTGGAAGGCACGCAAACGATGACGGTTTACAAGCCGATCAAGGATTTGGCTGAGAAAGCGGCCGAGCTTGCGGTGAAGCTGGCTAATGGCGAGGATGTTGGCGCGGATAAGTCGGTCAATAACGGTAAAATCGATGTGCCTTCGGTCTTGCTTGATCCCGTCGCAGTCGACAAATCCAATATCGATGCGACAGTCATTGCGGACGGCTTCCATTCCAAAGAAGATGTTTACAAAAACGTGAAATAGAGGCTGGCGACGAAGAATGAGGGGATGAAGCGATGGGCAATATGACGCGTCTCCCCTCTTTGTTATTTTCGGAGGTGTTCAAGGGATGACGGCTGCATTAGAGATGCGCAACATTACAAAACAATTTCCAGGCGTTAAAGCGCTGAACGACGTAACCTTTTCGGTAAAAAAAGGAGAGGTGCATGCGTTATGCGGCGAGAACGGCGCTGGCAAGTCCACCCTGATGAAGGTACTTAGCGGGCTTTATCCTCATGGTACCTACGATGGGCAAATCATGATCAACGGCGAAGAGAAGCGCTTTGGCAAAATCAAAGATGCGGAAGAAGCGGGCATCGCCATCATCTATCAAGAGCTTGCCCTTGTGAAGGAGCTGTCGATCGGTGAGAACTTGTTCCTTGGCAAGGAGCCGGCAGTCTTTGGCATCATCAACTGGGAACGGGTATTCAAAGAAAGCGAGCGGTGGCTCAAAGAGGTTGGCCTTCATGACGTGAATCCGGAGCAACCGATCGGGGCGCTCGGGATCGGAAAGCAGCAGCAGATTGAAATCGCCAAAGCGCTGTCCAAGAGGGCAAACATCCTGATTTTAGATGAGCCGACAGCAGCATTGACGGAGCAGGAGGTCGAGATACTGCTCGGCATTTTGCGGGAGTTCAAGAAGCGGGACGTTACCTGTATTTATATCTCACACAAGCTTAATGAGGTATTTGCGATTGCGGATACAGTAACAGTTCTCCGTGACGGACAGACGGTGGGAACCTATCCAATTGCCGAAGTCAACGAGGATAAAGTCATTTCGCTTATGGTTGGACGAGAACTGAAGGAGCGCTTTCCTAGGGTGGCAGCAATTCCAGGCGAGGTCGTGTTAAAGGTAACGGACTACACCGTTATGAATCCCGAGCGTCAGGGGAAGAAGGTTATTGATAATCTAAGCTTTGAGCTGCGCAAGGGTGAGATTCTAGGTATTGCCGGGTTGATGGGAGCGGGCAGAACAGAGCTTGTCATGAGCTTGTTTGGCTCCTATGGCGGGCAAAACCAAGGAACGATTGAAATTGAGGGCAAGCGAGTTAAGCTCAAAAATACCCAACAAGCGATCAAGGCAGGCTTGGCGCTTGTATCGGAGGACCGGAAAAAATACGGCCTTGTGCTTGGCATGGATATCAAAAGCAATGTGAGCTTAGCGAGTCTTGGCGCGATATCCTCTGGCGGCATTCTTCGCCCGAATGAAGAAATTGCGGCAGGCAATCAATATTTGCGTTCGCTGCGCGTGAAGGCCAATTCGGTAGAGACGATTGTCGGCACGTTGAGCGGAGGCAATCAACAAAAAGTGGTGCTCGGCAAATGGCTGATGACGGTTCCGAAAATATTGATTTTAGATGAGCCGACCCGGGGAATTGACGTAGGCGCCAAATTCGAAATTTACAACATTATGAATGAATTGATCGCGCAGGGCGTTTCCATCATTATGGTATCCTCGGAGCTGCCGGAGCTGCTTGGCATGAGCCACCGAATTATGGTTATTGCGGAGGGCAAGCATATGGGGGAATTTGCCGCTGAGGAAGCGACACAGGAAATGATCATGACGGCTGCCACAGGAGGAAAAGGAAGATGAGCATGAATCAAGAAACGGTATTGAACCAAACGAAAACAAAGCGGCGTCCGAATTGGTTTAAATTCGATGCCCGTGCCTATACGATGATCGGAGCGCTATTGTCCATTTGGGTGTTGTTTTCATTGCTGCATGAGCGCTTCTTGTCGCCAACGAATATATCAAATTTATTTTTGCAAATGTCGGTAACGTCTATTCTGGCTATCGGCATGGTGCTCGTTATCGTTGCCGGCCAGATTGATTTGTCGGTAGGCTCGCTTGTGGGGTTGACCGGGGGCATCGCAGCGATTCTAAACGTATGGTACGAATGGAACACAATTC
This sequence comes from Paenibacillus paridis, assembly GCF_006345825.1. Taxonomy (GTDB): domain Bacteria; phylum Bacillota; class Bacilli; order Paenibacillales; family Paenibacillaceae; genus Pristimantibacillus; species Pristimantibacillus paridis. Next base: position 110,719 of record NZ_VCIX01000079.1, on the reverse strand, counting down.
CGGTTATTCTTGCTACTTTGGCCATCGGCGCTGCAATCGGCTTCATCCAGGGCTGGATCATTGCCTACCGGGCGGTTCCGGCGTTTATAGTTACCTTAGGCGGGATGCTTATCTTCCGGGGCATTTTGTTCGGGACGACAGGAAGTGTGACGATCGCTCCGCTGACGCCTTCCATGAAAGCGATTGGACAATCTTATGTAGGCGATCTGATTGGCTGGATTTTTGGCATTGCCGCTTTGGCGGTGGCTGGTTATTTGGTTATGCGCAAGCGTGCGGCTAGAGCGAAATTCGGGTTCGATGTCGAGCCTTTTGCGGTAAGCGTGCTGCGTTTGGGTGTCATTGGTGCGCTTGTCATCGGCTTCGTGTATTTGATGAACAGCTATAAGGGCATTCCTGTTCCCTTTGTCATGGTCATCGTATTGGCGCTCATTTTCACCTTCATATCGAAAAATACGACGTTCGGGCGTCAAGTATATGCTATCGGCGGAAATGCCGAGGCTGCGCGCCTATCAGGCATCAACATCAAGCGGCGCATTCTGCTGGTATTCGTTCTCTGTAATACGTTAGCTGCGATTGCTGCGCTTGTTCTGACCGCCCGACTGAATGCGGCAACGATGAGCTCCGGGCAAAACTATGAGCTGGATGCCATTGCGGCATGCGTAATCGGGGGAACAAGCCTGATGGGCGGTACCGGTACCATCGTCGGGGCCATTATTGGAGCGCTCGTCATGGCAAGCTTGGACAACGGCATGAGCTTAATGAATCTGGAGTCCTTTTGGCAGTATATTGTCAAAGGCGGCATTCTCATTCTCGCGGTGTATGTGGACATTTATACGAGGCAGCGGAAGAAGGTTTGAGTTTACAGCAAGTCAGCAAGAAGCTGGAGGACCAGGGAGGCGCATTTGGTAAATGCACCTCCCGTTACTTTGGATAATATAAAAATGTATAAGTTTGTTAGCTTATCCGTTCAAATAGTCCTCGCGCAATAGGCCGTAGTAATCTATATCCTCGTAGTTATCCCATTTCAAATAATGCTGCAAAAAAGTGCCTTCATACTTCATTCCCGCTTTTTTCATGACGCTGGATGAAGCGGGGTTCTTGCTCATTGCTGCCGCATGGATTTTGTGGAGTCCAAGCTCTTCGAAGCCGAATTGAATAATTCTCCGAACTCCCTCGGTTATAAATCCTTGATTCCAGTATGGCTTGCCCAGCCAATAGCCGAGTTCGGCTCTGTTGCTGCTTTTGTTAATCTGCATGCCAATCGATCCCATAAATGCTTCTTTCTCTTTGTGGATGACGGCAAAAGAGTAACCGTCTCCGTCGCCTGCAACCTCTGCGCGATGAAGAATAAAGCTGACGGCGCTGCCTTTAGGGTAGGGATAAGGGATGTTAAGAGTCGTCCGCGCTATCTCGTAGTCGTCGATTAAGAGCTCCAATGCGTCAGCATCTGTTTCCTCTAGCTGCCTCAGTATCAATCGATCTGTCGTTAATAACGTCATGATATCCCTCCTTTAGGTGAAATTTTATTTATTATAAACGAATCTTCGAGTAATAGTAAGTGAAAAGAAACGAGCAGTACAAAGATTTTCAATGTAGTTTAATAGGATATTTGGAAATAGGATGGCAAAATTCCATTATATTGAAGGTATCTGTGAGTTGCTGTCGAATATTAGCTGGTAATAAAGAATCATTTGTTATTAATGCGGCGGCGCTTCGCCAAGATTTCGATCCGTCTTTTAAGGGGTGTTTGTTGTGCTGATAAATGGTGCATTGCTTGTGTTGCCATGTGGTGAATGAAGACAGGCGGGTATCCCGATGTCTGTTAGCCACAGATTATGTGCTGAAATGAGGGAATGAACGATGAGGCTATTTGAACTGCTGTTGCTATTATCAAACGTCGAATTGCTTGCGCTGTCGATCTTGTGGAGAAGCAAATACAAGCTGCTATTTGCCACAAGCGGTGCAAGCGTTTTGCTGTTAATCATTCATTTATTAGTAGAAGGTTTGCGCGTCCAGCTTTTTTTTCCGTATTGCTATACGTTCGTTATGTTCACGATTTCGATCTACCGTTTTTTTAAGCAAACTCCTTCTCTTTCTAGGCATAAAGCATGGGTTGCTGCCGGGTACAGCTTGATCGCGCTCATGCTCGCTGCGACGGGGGCACTGATGTACCTATTCCCTCTATTCAAGCTTCCAGAGCCCACGGGAAACCTCAAGATTGGCACACAAACCTTCCATTTTATCGATGATAAGCGGGAAGAGCTATTCGCTGAAGCTCCGGGTGGAAAGCGGGAACTAATGGTCCAAATCTGGTATCCCGCGCAAAATACAATCGGAAAGCCTTATCCCTTTCTGCCCAATGCAAATCAGTTATTGAAGGTGGAGCCTCTATCGTCCACGATCGGCCTCCCTGAGATGTTCATGAGTTATCTGAAGCAAATCCCAACCCATTCCTACGCAAACGCCGAGGCCGCTAACTCGAGTGAGGCTTATCCATTGGTACTGCTAAATCATGGTTTCGGCATGTCGAAGATATACCAGACCTCCCAAGCCGAAAACCTCGCCAGCCACGGATATATCGTTGCTTCCATCGACCATACATACAGCACCTTCGGTACCGTTTTTCCAGACGGTACGTTGACCTCACTTCGAACCTACGAAGAACAGTTTACTGACAAGGAGTATCGTGACCTGGTAGGCAAAACCTGGACGGACGATGTTCTCTTCACGCTTGATCAGCTTGAGCGAATGAATGCGGGCGAAATCCCAAGCAAGCTTAAAGGCAAGATGGATCATAATCATATAGGTGTCTTCGGGCATTCCTTCGGTGGAGCTGCGTCGTACGACGCTACCTACGATCCCCGGATCAAAGCGGGCATTAATCTGGATGGATCGTTATATCGGACCGATCGAGCCGGCTCGTCAAAGCCATTTATGTATATGCTGGCAGAGCGAACCTTCGACCTTTATAACAAGGCCCGGCAGGATTACGTTTATAGCGATGAAGAGCTAGAAGAGATGGGGGCAAATGACCGGGAAGTATTTGAGGAACAACTTCAGGAAGTTAAAGTAGAAGGCCAGCATTTCGCTAACACGGCCAAGAATGGCGGACAAGTTGTATACATCGAGAACTCCGAGCACTATAACTTTACGGATATGCAGTTGCTTAGCCCTCTTTTTCGGTTCATAAATTTAGCAGGCTCGATCTCACCAGCACGCGCCACTTCCATCGTGAATGCGTATACGCTGGATTTCTTCAACAAATATTTGAAGAACCAAGGCGGGAGGTTGGTTGAGGGACCAACTGGCGATTATCCTGAGGTGAAGTTCGGAACAACGTTATTTGCGGAGGGCAATCTCCATTAATAGATGTCTGGAAAACATGGTAAATGAAAACCAGTTTTCAAAAAAGGGCAGACTCCGCCAATTATAGAAATACGTCACGAATATTTGCTTATTCGCAAGGTTACACCAGAGGATGAATCGTAACTCGGATGGAATGGGACGAGAGCCGCCAAAAATGGGCAACCGACACGCATGCAGGAACAGAAGGGGCGAGTTTTCGCTCCTTTTTTTTGTTGCTTTGCTGCACGCTGCTCTTCTTAACCTCCGGAGGCTTTCACTCCCACACCTCGACGGGACAATGCCCTTTCATTCCTTGAATAAGCCTTTCCAGAGGGTGGTGACCGGTATTCAGAGCTCGACCTGGTTCGTAAGCTTCAGTGCTACGTGCTAAGGCAACCTGAAAATCCATTTGCGAATCATACTGATTGCAACAACAGTAAACCAGATGGAGTCGTCTTACAATATTGTAAGGTAGATGCAAGGCAAATCGATAGCTTAGGCCAGCCTGGCAGGATAATATTAGAAAAACGAAAATAGAAATGTTTCAAAAGGAGAATCGAGATGAGGCTGCTTGAACTATTGCTTTTTTTGTCAAACATCGGCTTGTTTGCATTAACAGTCCTATTAAAAAAAGGACGGCGTGAAATTCCAATATTCGTTGCAAGCGGGATTGCCACACTTTTACTGGTCATTCATTGGACGGTGGAAGGATACAGAGTTCAGCTATTTTTCGCATATGGCATAACGATCATTTTTTTAGCCACTTCCGGTTATCGCTATTTTAAAAAGAACGGCCCCCAAAAAATCCCGCGATTCCTATTGGGTACAGCCAATACCGCTATAGCGATAATGCTGGTCGCAACAGCGGGTCTTATGTATGCTTTTCCTGTATTTAAACTACCTGAACCGACAGGCGAATTTAAGGTAGGAACGCAAACTTTTCATTTCGTGGATCCAAAGAGGGAAGAGATTTTCGGCGATGCCAGTGAGGGTAAGAGAGAATTGATGGTTCAGGTATGGTATCCGGCTCAAGCGGGAACCGGCAAGTACGCTCCCTTTATTCCCGATACCCGGATTTTAAGTTATATGGCCGCGAACTATGGCCTTCCCGGGTTTACTTTTCAACACCTGAAGTACGTATCCAGTCATGCTTATTCGGAGGCTGAAGTCTCTTCGGCACAGACTTCATACCCGCTGATCCTTGCGAATCCCGGGTTCGGCTCTTCCAGGTTCCTCCATACGTCGCAAGCCGAAAATCTCGCGAGTCACGGATATATCGTGGCAGTGATCGACCACACCTACAATACATTTGCAACCGAGTTTCCGGACGGTCGAATCACGACCAGCACAACCAGCGATTTATTCTCGCCCGACCATGATTACCGGACGGAAAGCGGAAATCGCGACAAGTTGGGAAAAGTTTTAACCGACGATGTGGCGTTAGCGCTGGACCAATTCGAGCTCATCCAATCGGGGCAGATTCCAAGTCATCTAAAAGGGAAGATTGATCTCGGCCATGTCGGGGTGTTTGGTCATTCTATCGGCGGAGCGACGGCCTATGACGCTTCTTACGATCCGCGAATCGCGGTTGGAATAGACTTAGACGGAGCGCTTTATCGACTGCGTGAGAGAGAGGCTCTGCGTAAGCCGTTCATGTTCATGAACTCGGAAAGCGAATTCGAAAGATTAAAGCTGGTGAAGGATAACCATGTCTACACGGATGCAGAGCTTAACCGTATGGGCAACACAAGAGAGTGGATGGATCAAGTAACAGAAGACAAAAAGGTCGAGTTTGAACGAATGCGCGAAACGGTTGCCGCAGGGGGACAATTCCTCTATATCGAGAATACGGAGCATTTGAATTTTACCGACGTACAGTTCATTTCTCCGATTTTTAAAATGCTGGGTGTTACAGGAAAGACTGCACCCGATAGAGTAAACTCCGTTATCAATGCCTATATGCTGGATTTCTTCGATATTTATCTAAAAAATCAAGGCGGAAACTTAATGAAAGGACCGGATAGCCGCTTTCCGGAGGTGAAGCTCGTAACCTCATTATTATAAATGATGGTACAGGAACAGAAAAATACTTTGCGCTACCTTGAACGATAGTTGAACAAGAGCAGGTTGCTACGGCGACTGCTCTTTTTTTCGTTAAGCTAACAGACCGCTTAGTTGCAATTATGTTAATATTATGGGTGAATATTGTTTGTTATCAGAATGATGCTAAGGGATAGAAACGAGGGTGCTTGATGAGAAAAAGTAATATTAAGCTGCTCATCGCTCTGGTAGGTGTACTCTTTCTTGCTTCATGTACGTTGAGGGTGCAAAAAACGCTCTCGGACGAAGCGGTGATCCAGGTGGTGAAAGCAGATTGCTCGATATGGTGCCTAGATAATAAAGATCTTATTATTGAAGTGAGTGGATATGACGAGAGAGGCCATGTCATGGTTGGAGTATGGACGGAAGCAATAATCAGTCTGAAGCTGGATATCACGTGGATCCCGTAACGGGAGAAATTACGAGAAAATATATTTTAAACGGTGAGTTGGAATCCATTGAAAATGGTGTGAAAGCATCTGCTTCCCAAATTACCGACGTTACTTTTTCCAAAATGAATGATCTAAGTCACAGCAATGGAACATCGAAGCTATTAAGTGTAACCACGGATCTGAAAGAGATTGCAAAATATCGGGGGAGTTTGATTGCGTTGTTCGGTAATCCTATTCAAGAAACGGTAAACTCCGAAAATGCCTTTGATTATGTGATTCAAGCTCAAAGAAGCGACGGCAGCAAATGGATCATAACGGCTTATCAAGGTCCATCAGGCTTTGCAATCGGTGGCACAGGGGAGATCGAGTTGAGTCATGAATTAGCCTATATACTTAAGGAAAGGCTTTCAGCGACGGCTCCTTCTGATTTTGAGAAAAGAGATATTAGATATGTCGACTCGGGAGATACTTATATCTATGGTTGTCGGAACGGTGAGTGCTATGTGGAATAACATGCCCTAAGTGCGAATTAAAGGCCAAATACAAATCTTAGAGGTAGTTAAAATGCTCAATACAGGAAGGATGCCTGAGCTGACAGAACAAAATAGATAAACTATAAAGCGGCAGACCAGAAATGGGTCTGCCGCTTTATTTTAATTAGTTCAGAATTTCATTGGCTACAATATGGGGGCTTGACCAGAGAGAGGCTTATTTCTTGAAAAAGCTGTTGAAGATCTCTGCCGTTTTCTTCTGGTCAGGCGTAATGGAGAAGAGAACAAAATCTCCGTTTCGGATGATTTGATAGTTTTGGGCTTGCTCGTATTGGTCCTGCAAATAGGACTCGAATGCCTTTTGCACGGCTTCGGCACGCTTCTTGAAGCCGGCTTCGACGTCTGCAAAGTTTTTGTCCGATTTCATCTGGACGACCGAAAACTCGCCAGCTTGGATCATCATTTGAGGCTGCTTAAAGATGCCGTCGACCAGAAGCGCTTCCTCGTCAATGCCGTAGATGTCTTTGACTTGCTCGCCTTCAACGGTTTGCAGCGGCCCTAGTCCTGCGTCGCTTGCAAGCTTAGCCGCGATATCGGCTACCGTAACTTCATTTGACGGATTTTCCGGATCGGGCTTCGTCGTCGGCTTCGGCGAAGGCGATGGAGTCGCAATCGGCAAAATAGAAGGTTGAGGCGTTGCAGTTGGTTTGGCAGTAGGCTTTGCTGTTGCAGTTGGCTTTGATGATGGCAGTACGATAACCGGAGGCTTGGTAGGCTTCGCCGTCGCTGTCGGTTTTATCGTTGGTGTCGGTTTAGGCTTTTTTGTTGGTTTGGCTGTAGCTTCTCCCGCCTGATCTGGTTTTTCTGCCGGCGCTGTGGTTTCATCAGGCTTCACTGTGGCAGGCTCGGCTGTTTCAGCGGGCGCATCGGTGGCTAGAGGTTCAGCAGTGACAGCGGGCTCTTCCGAAATTTCCGGTTCATCCGTTGCAGCGGATTCCACAGGCGCGTCGGTTGGAGAAACGCTGTTCGTAGCGCTGGACGGGTTACCTCCTGCGGCTACTTCGCTTTTTCCGTTGCTGCATCCAGCCGCAATAACGGTGAGCGCGATGGCAAGCAAGGCGAAGATAATATATTTATTTATAGACATAAACATTCATGATTCTCCTCTAATCATAGTTGCAAAACTAGACGTATTTCTAGGACGGAAAGTTGCTTTCCTATTAATTATCCTATACTTCGCACGAAATAAATACGAAAATCGGCTTATTTCCAGAAAATAGTCTTTTTGTCCTAGTTATTATCCGGTTTTAGGTCTTCCGTGTTTGAGAGGGCGTCATGCCTTTATATTGCTTGTACAGTTTTGTAAAATAGTTCGGATTTTCGCAGCCGACCATGGCTGCAATCTCCGTAATCGTCTGGCTGCTCTCGCGAAGCAGCCGTTCGGCTTCATTCATTCGGCTGACGTTGACATATTCAACGAACGTGCGACCGGTCAGTTTTTTGAACAGCTTGCAAAAATGATAGGGATTTAGGCTTACTTGCTTGGCTGCTTGCGTAATGGATAGCTTCTCGGCAAAATCCGACTCAATGCGCTGAATGAGCTGCTTGAAGCGGTCCCGGTTGACGAAATAAGGCTCCGCCGATTTGCCTGCGAGCTGCTTTTGCATAAAAGTGCGGGAGAGCAAGGTGAAGAACGCGTGCAGCTTGGATTTCACGACGAGCTGGTAGGCAGGCGGTTTGGCATCTAGCTCTACAATCGCTTCGTCGAGCAGCGGATAGTAGCTCGCGCATGCTTCATCCTGTTCAGCAGGCATGACCGGAAAGTGAAGCCGGCCTTCCAGATAGGGCGCAACAAACTGGGCATGCACGGGATCATGGACCCAGTCATTGAAGAGAGAAGCGTTCAAGACGACGCAATCATAATAAACATTTTCATGATGCAGGGCATAGCCTACGTGCAAGCCCCCGCCTGGGATAATGAGCACATCGCCGGCTCGCACCAGATAAGGGCGGCTGTCGATATGGAACATGGCGCTGCCTTCCCGCATGACGATGATCTCAAAATGCTCATGCCAATGAAGATAAAGAATGCAGTCATTAGGCTTAGCCTCATGACAGCGGTTTCTAAATAGTTGAAACGGATACGTTTTATGCTCAAGCCGGGTATTTTCCCAGAGCTCCCTCGGATAGGTCATTCCGTGCTTCACCACCACAAGATTAGACTAGTATTGCGCAAGATTGTATAGAGTCATATGCATAACTCCTAGCTATAATGGAGTTGTTAAGAACACTATAAGCCAATATTGGAGTGATATACAAGGATGAATCAACAATTGCGAATCGGAACGCTTGTAGGCGGAGGGAATGCGGACCATGTCATTCCACAAATCGTAGGGCATGGCTTCGAATCGTTTAACCTAACTTTCTGGCAGACGACGGGCGACACGGATCTTGTGGAGATGGCCAAGCGGGTAAAGGCGCTTGCAGAGGAGCATGATTTTGTTGTTCCGGCCGTAAGCATATTCGGAAATCCGCTTACTGGCGAAGGCAATAATGCCGACACGCTGGCGAGCTGGGAACGCCTAATCGACCATGCCCATTTATTTGGAGCTGATATTGTATCCGGTTTCACAGGGCGGTTGACGGATCAATCAATTGACGAGTCGATTCCTAAATTCAAGGAAGTGTTCGGGGAGCTTACGCGCAGAGCTGCCGATAAAGGGGTGCGGATCGCTTTTGAAAATTGTGATATGGGCGGCACTTGGCAGACAGGAGATTGGAACATTGCGCATAATCCTACAGCTTGGGAGCTTATGTTCAACGCGGTGCCGGAGGACAATATCGGCTTGGAGTGGGAACCTTGCCATCAGATGGTCAGCTTGATTGATCCGATTCCGCAGCTTCGCAAATGGGCGAGCAAAGTATTCCATGTGCACGGTAAAGATGCGACGATTGCATGGGATATTGTCAAGGAGCATGGCGTTCACGGCAAGCAGCCGTTTGTCTGGCATCGCACGCCAGGTTTTGGCGATACCAACTGGTCGGATATTATCACGATTTTAAGACAAAACAACTATAAAGGCACCATTGATATCGAAGGCTGGCATGATCCGGTCTACAAGGACGAGCTGGAAATGACTGGGCAGGTTCATGCTTTGAATTATTTGAAGCGCTGCCGCGGCGGGAACTTTGTTCCTAACCCCGTCTAAAGGCAAAATGTAAAAACGAGGAGTGAGAAGGATGACGATCAAGCATCGAGTAGTCGTCGCCGGCTGCGGCGGCATGGCCAATACATGGGTCGATTATGCTAAGGAAAGACCGGATACAGAAATTGTCGGGCTTGTCGATATTAAAGAAGAATTTGCGCAGGCCATGGCGATGCGCAAGGAATTAACCTGTCCTACCTTTACAGACCTTAGGCAGGCCATTAAGGAAACTGGGGCAACGATGGTGTTTGACGTAACGATACCGGCAAGTCATTATGCTATCAGCACCTCTGCCTTGGAGCTTGGCTGTCATGTGTTTGGCGAGAAGCCGCTTGCTGAAACGATGAGCGATTGCAATGCGATTGTACGAATGGCGGAGGAAACGGGACGGACACATGCCGTTATGCAAAATCGCAGATTTGATCCGCGCATTCGCGCCTTCCGCGAGCTGATTGCGAATGATACGATCGGAAAGCCGGGCTTTGTCGGAGCGGACTTTTTCTTAGGCGCTCATTTCGGGGGGTTCCGTGACGCGATGGAGAGCCCGCTGCTGCTGGATATGGCGATTCATACCTTTGATCAGGCCAGATTTATTTCCGGGGCTAATCCCGTATCCGTGTATTGCCACGAATACAATCCTCCCGGCTCATGGTACGCCGGTAATGCGATGGCCATCTGTATTTATGAAATGTCGGACGGCTCCGTCTTTAATTACCGCGGTTCCTGGTGCGCGGAGGGGGCAATAACCTCATGGGAAGCTGCTTGGCGGGTAACTGGCGAGCGCGGGACGGCGATATGGGACGGTCATGGCAATCCCTATGCCGAGATTGTTGCTGCTGGTGACCAAACTGGCAAATTCATTCGTGACTACGAGCGCGTAGAAACAGAGCTTCCCGAAATGGCGAATACGTTCCACAAAGGCTGCCTGGATGACATGTTTGCAGCGCTTGATGAAGGCCGCGAGCCGGAAACGGCTTGCAGTGATAACATTTACAGCATGGCGATGGTGCTGGCTGCGCTGGAAAGCGCAAAGTCGGGACAAAAAGTACAGATTGCTGACTTTATGAAGGCAGCGTCGAAATAGGCAACCTAAAGAGGACGTCCAGGTGCAGCTTGCTGCAGGGACGTCCTCTTTTTGCATGTATTGCTTAATCCATCGAGATAGAATCACTTACTCACTGAAAAGGGAAACGGTGTGGTTTAGCTCTTTCACTTGTCTCGTTAAGAGATTGGAGGAGGCTGCCACCTGTTCAAGAGCAGCTACCTGCTCCTGTTCCATAGCGGAGATGTCGTCCATATCCTGCTTGATGCGATCAGCGCGCAGCTCTACTTGTTTAACGAGCATATGGATGCGCTCCATGCGTTCGCCGCCGTGGTTCATTTCTTCCGTAATCGTTTGAATTTCAGCTTGCACCAAAGAGCTGGCTGCGTGTATGGATTGGTATCCTTGCTGCGCTTGAACGGCTACCTGCTCGCCTACAAACAGCTGTTTGACGCTTTCCTGCATACGATCTTGAATGAGATTGACGGTAACGCGTACGCTGCCCATCTTTTCGTGGATTTGGGTCGAGATGGCTGCGGTTTGTTCGGCGAGCTGCTTGACTCTGCCAGCAATGACAGCAAAGCCGCTCCCCTGCTCGGCTGCCCTTCGTGCTTCAATGGATGCATTGAGTGCGAGAATATGGGTCTCGTTAGAAATTTGCCGAATCTGATGCAGCATCGCTTCCATTTCTTTGGCAAGCAGGTGCAGCTGTTTGGCGTCTTGGTCGACATGAGTAACGGTTGTGGTGAGCAGGGTGAATTGTGCCATAAACTGCTCAAGCTGTTCGTTTCCTTCTTTGGCAATGTGAACGGAATGAACAGCCTGCTTGTTGATTTGATACGAATTGGTTGTAATCGTCTGGAAAAGACGCACGAGCTCATCAAATTCCCTCACCGACATTTGTACATATTCATCATGCTCATTTAATGCTTGAGAAACCTTTTGTGTTGCTGCGGCTATTGCTTTTCCAGATTGCTTATTATCGCCTAGCCCAACGTCCATGTGATGAGAGGAAGTGACAACCTGCCGATTGGTTTCACGGACTCTGTCAATAATGGTTCGCAGCGTGGCAAACATGAGGTTAAAGGAATCGCAAAGCTTTCCGATTTCATCACGGCTGCTGCTATGCACGGCATTTACCGATAAGTTTCCTGCTGCCAATTGGGCTACATTCAAACTTAATCTGCGAATCGGGATTGCGATTTCATTCGAGATTAGCCAGGCAATAGCGAGCGAGGCGCCAATAACGACTGCAAAAACAGCTGTAAATATAAGCATATTTTGCTTGAAACGAGCAGCAATCCGATCTTTCTCAGCTGCATTGACGATTAGCTTTGTGTGAACAAGCTGCTGTAAATCTTGCTCGACTAGGCTTGTAATCTGAACGATAGATTCGTAGGTAGATTTCTGCTCATCGACAGTCGCTTTGGATTGAATTTGCATATTTAGTTTGTTTAATTGCGTATGCAGCGAACTTACCGTTTTATGAAGGGATTCAAATCTCTCTAGCGTAAGAGGCGCGATCTCCGCGTGCTCCAAGCTGCGCAATTGCAGTTCCAGCTGACTCAGGATAGCGGGATGTCGACTCTCTTTGAAGGATTGCCTGCCATTCACGATTCGCTCAATCTCAGAGTTGAAATCGGATGAAAGCGAGCCGGTCAGCTCGTTTGCTTTCAACGTAGAAACAAGCATGAAATCATACGTATGCCTATCATTGTTGAATACGTACATCTGCGTACCGCTCACCCCGCCCATCATAAAGAGAAGGAGAAGAAAAGCGACAATGAGCTTTCTGCGGATAGACTGGTTCCGATACCAGCTGAATACGGTCATGTGTAAAACCTCCCTGGGAAATAATTACTATAAATGTTAAGGGACAAAAGTCCTGAAATCTTTAGTTTATTCGGTTATTTCATATATTTATGCGTTTTATGTCGCAAAACCAATCATTCTCGCTTTTTAGAGCGGAAATATATAAATAAAGACTGTTTATTATAAATACTAGACGGAAAAGAATCCTCTATAATGAATGAACCATGGCTTACTTATGGCGAGGAGAGTAAGGCTTAAGACTTGGTAAGCGTCAAGGTCTAACCATGGTTGTACGACAATTGACGAAACAGGAGGAAAGATTGCGGTGAAAATTTCAGTAATCGGTGCGAAACAATCGCTTCGCAAAGCTATGGCGTTAATGCTATGTGCGAGTTTGTTCGTTTCATTCCTGCCGCCGGCAAAAATGGCAGCAGCAGAATCAGCGACAGAAGCATTAACAGCAGCTGCAGCAGTACAGAGCATCTTTATTGAGGACTTTAATGACGGGGATGCAGAGGGATGGACCTCATATGGATCCATGGATCCGCAAAATCGCGGCGTTTGGGAGGTGAATTCGGCAAAGCAATATCGGATTAACGGCTCTCCCGGTGCCAAAACGGTAGCATCCAGCACTTATTTTCAAAACGTGCAATATGAAGCTGATCTGAAAATCGGAGGCATCAATTCAGATGGCACAGGGCTGCTCTTCAGAGTAAATAACGTATCGGATAATGTGGCTGACGGCTATACGGGCTATTACGCGGCATTAACGGTAGACAAGAAAATGACGCTCGGAAGAGTAACAGGTAATGGCGATGAGTGGAAGGAGCTGAAGATCGTTCCGGTCAAGTGGAACCAAGGCCATGTGAAAGTGGTCGCAATCGGTAACCATATTCAAGTCTTCCTGAATGACATGGTCACGCCAGTGATTGACTTAATCGATAATGACGGCAGACAAATTACGGAAGGCGGCCAAATCGGGCTTCGGACCTGGTGGGGAACCTCTACGGTAGATAATATCGTCGTTAGAGAGCGCTTCGAGCAGACAACAGCCGCACCGGAGTTCAGCATTGCGCCAGGGCAGTACGATTCGTTGCAAACGGTTTCAATCACTTCGGCATCGGTTGGGGCAACGATTCGTTATACGACTGACGGTAGTCAGCCAAACGGGAATTCTCCCCTTTATACTTCTCCAATTACAGTAGGGACGGTCACGAATATTCGTGCCTATGCGGAGAAAGCAGGCGAAACGGTGTCGGATACGGTGGAAGCAGCTTATGTCATCGCTAGAAGCGACGGGGAATTAAAGGATGATTTCGACAATGGGCTTACCCAGCAGTGGTCAACCTTTACCGGTACACAAACAGCGAATTGGCAAGCGGTTGGCGGCAAATACCAAGTAACGAACAGCAGGGGCGACAAGGCGCTGCTTGATGCATCGCCTGAGCATTTCATCGTAGAGGCCGATATTAATCCTTATGCAAGCTGGCAAAACAGCGGCTTCATATTCAGGGTTGCCGATCCGGGCAACGGTGCGGATAAGATGAGCGGCTATTATGCAGGGATTGCTGCAGACGGTACGCTTGAAGTCGGGAAAATGAATGCGGCCGGTAATAATGGCAGCGGAAGCTGGACGGGAATTGCAAAATCATTCGCGGCCGTTTATCCAAACCAGAACAACCATTTGAAAGTGGTAGGCTACGGTTCAACCTATTACATTTATGTAAATGGCAAATTGGAGTATCAATTCGCGGATACGGAGTATCAAGCAGGCAAGATCGGGCTCAGAGCTTGGAATGATAACAATCTTGTTACTTACGATAACTTTAAATTGACGAGCTTAACGAGCAAAGCCGCAACTTTTAATGAAGGCTTTGACAGCGGGAACGCAACGGGTTGGACAACCTATGGCGGTTCTTGGAGCGTGACCGACGGGAAATATAAAGTAGGCGAAGGCTCAGGCTTCAAATCCATTGCAAATAACACCAATTACAGCAATTTCACCTACGAAACGGATATCTCTGTAAGCAAAGGCGAAAGAGACGAGAATGCGGGTGTGCTTTTCAGAGTCAGCAATCCTACGGTTGGTACAGATAACCTTAAAGGCTACTTTGCGGGTATAGCCGTGAATGGGCGTGTTCAGGTTGGGAAGTTCAACAACAATTGGACAGAGCTGGCCTCCATTCCTTATCCGATTAGCCAAAATACGGTCTACCGGTTAAAGGTCGTTGCTGAAGGAAGTAACATCGAGGTATATATCAATGACGAGGTTGTAGTCAGCGTAGTAGACCGTACGTATACGCAAGGCGCAATCGGCCTTAGGACGTTTCTCGTAGACGCAGCCTATGACAATATTAAGGTCACGGACACCGGCGCAGTAACGCTTCCTGTTTTTGACTGGTCATGGGTACAAGGCGCCGTCTTCGTTCCGACTAGCGCAGTCAATCAAATTGAGCAATGGCGCAGCTATGACCATGAAATTAATGATCGTGAGCTCTCCTATGCCAAAACGTATGGCATTAATTTCGTAAGGGTATTTATGCATAACCTATTGTGGGAAAATGATCAGGTGAATTTCTTAGCTAACCTAGAAGATTTCCTTTCCTTAGCAGATCAATATGGCATTAAAGTCGAGCTCGTATTTTTTGACGATTGCTGGGGCGATTTCCCGGTTTGGGGCGATCAGCCAAAACCTAGATACGGCGCGCATAACAGCCAATGGGTCGAAGCTCCAGGCGATACGGTGAAAGCAGATTATGCGGCTAACAAGGAAAAGCTCAAAGCTTACGTGCAAGGGGTAGTAGGCGCATTTAAGAACGATGATCGAATTGCGGTGTGGAACGTCTACAACGAGCCAAGCAATGGCGAAAGCGGCTTGATGGACACTGTTACGAAACAAATAATGAACGATTCGCGAATTTGGATTAAGGAAACGGGCTCCACGATTCCGGTTACCTCCACAGGAGGCCAATTCTCGGGCGGACCGTTCTCTGACTTCATTACGTACCATCCCTATGAATCCGATTACCCTACCTATCCGGACAGATACGGGCCAAATCAAGGCGTGCTTGCCGATGAGGTCATGAATCGTCTAACGCAATCGGTTCCGGGAGTAGTCAACAATTTTGGCAAAAAAGGATTGGGCTTTGTCATGTGGTCACTCGGGATTGGCCGTGATAACACAAGATTCCCTTGGGGAAGCGATGTTAATCCGCTGACGGAAGAGCCGGCCGTGCCATTCCATGGCGTTGTTTATCCAGACGGCCATCCTTGGGATGTCAATGATATTAAAGCTTTGGTAGGCGATGCCTACGATACGCTGCCGATCTTCGGCGTACAGTATTTTAAAGACAGCAACTTCGAACAGCCTGTCAAGAAATCGATCACCCCGCGTGTTGATTTCGACCTTGGCAATGAGAGAGGGACGGGATCGCCTGATTCATCCGTAGGCATTGGCGAGGATAACTTCTCGATCCGGTGGACAGGGACGATCCAGCCCGGCGCAACAGGCAATTATACAATTTTTGCAGACAGCGACAACATTGCAAGAGTATGGATTGACGACATTCAAGTCATCAACAAGCAATCACATGGCAGAGAAGAAGTGAGCGGGACGATCGCGCTGACAGGCGGAGAAAAACTGGCCGTGACGATCGAGTATGTCCATGCTGCCGGAGATGCGAGCATGCACGTGAAATGGGCGGGGCCAAACCTGGCGAAACAAGTGTTGCTGCCGGTTTATTCGGAGATACCGGTTGAATCAGTGAGCTTGACGCCTTCTGCAATTACGGTAAAGGTTGGGCAAAAAGAGACGCTGCTAGCGACGCTTAAGCCGGTAAATGCCTCGAACCAGCAGTTGACCTGGAGCTCCAGCAAACCAGGCATTGCCCATGTCGGAACAGATGGCACTGTAAAGGGAATAGCCGAAGGTACGGCCACGATTACGGTGACTTCAGCCGATGGCGGATTCTCTGCTGCTGCAGCGGTAACGGTGCAAGCCGCAACGACCTTTACTAATCCGATCGTACCGGTATCGGGACCCGCGGGCTCCGCAGACCCGACGATCGTATTCAAGGATGGCTATTATTATTATGCAAAATCAGATAATGACACGTCACTTGTCGTTGCCAAAGCCAAACGATTGGAAGATATCGGATCATCCCCACGGGTAACCGTTTATACGCCGCCTGCAGGAACGATGTACTCGAAAGAAATTTGGGCACCGGAGCTGCAGTATATTAATGGCAAATGGTATATCTATTTTGCTGCGGATGACGGAAACAACAACAACCATCGTATGTATGCCTTGGAAGGCAACTCGCAGGATCCGCAAGGAACCTACACTTTCAAAGGAAAAGTCGCTGATTCAACTGACAAATGGGCAATTGACGGCGCGGTCTTGCAAGCTGACAACCAATCCTTGTATTTTGTATGGTCAGGATGGGAAGGCAACACGAATGTAAGGCAGAACCTTTATATTGCGCCAATGAGCAATCCATGGACGATAAACGGACCAAGAGTATTGCTTTCTACCCCTGAAAAACCATGGGAATTGAATGGCTCGCCATACATTAACGAAGGACCGGAAATATTGAAAAAGGATGGCAAGGTGTTCGTTGTATACTCCGCAAGCGGAAGCTGGACCGATGAGTACACTCTAGGCATGCTTACCAACACAGACGGTAACCTGCTTAATGCCGCATCGTGGACAAAAAGCGGACCCGTATTCACCAAAGCGCCAATGAGTTTCGGACCGGGGCATAACACGTTTACAACCTCGCCTGATGGGAAAGAGGATTGGATCGTTTACCACGCGACCATGAAGTCGGGCGGAAGCTGGGGGAATCGGAGCGTAAGAGCACAGAAATTTACTTGGAATGCGGATGGCACGCCGAATTTCGGCACGCCAGTTGCTTACAATGCGCTGGTGGAACAGCCAAGCGGCACGCCATTGATTGATCGCCATAGGTATGAAGCAGAGGATGCCGTGCTTCATGGCAGCGCAGCTGTCGTCCAATCGGAGAACAGCTCTGGCGGGAAAGTTGTAGGACAGCTCGATGCAGCAAGCAACGACTTTGTAGAATTTAACGTCGAAGCGGCTAGTGCCGGAGAATACAGCTTGATCGTCATGGCTGAGAATGGAAGCTCAGGCGGTGCCATTGCCGAGCATGACGTATCCGTGAACGGAACGAAGGGGCAAGCCATCGCTTACAGAAACTATGGCTGGGGCCATACGAATCCGTCCTCCGTCGATGTGACGTTGGAAGCGGGATCGAACACAATCCGGCTTTCGAAGAAAACGAATTTTGCTCAGATTGACTATATCGTGCTTGAACGTCTTGTGGCGGAACCTGCCAATAAGCTTCCAATTGAATCGCTTAGCTTGGATAAGTCCGTTCTTAATGTAGCGATTGGAGCTGTAACGGCGCTTACTTCAACCATCAAACCAATGATGATTTCGGATAAGAATGTAACGATTACCTCTTCCAATCCGAATGTAGCGACAGCGGCTGTTGTGGGCAAGGATTCATTGACAGGACGCACAATGTTTGAGATCACTGCGAAACAGCCGGGAACGACGCAAATCCGCGTGGTAAGCGCAGCGAATGAAAGCATTTTAGCAGAAAGCACGGTTAACGTACTGCCTGAGTCGCAGGAGCCTAATCTTTCTGCATTTATAGTGGATCATTTTGATGCTCCCGAGCTGAATAAGGATTGGTCGGTGTACCAAGAGCTTGCTTCTAACTGGAGCTTGACGAAAAACCCTGGCTTTATGACGCTGCGAACAACGGCTACGGATATTTATCAAGATAACAACTCATTAAATAATGTGTTCTTGAAAAATGTTGCGGCAGGCAGCGATTTCGAATTGGTAACGAAGCTGACGGCCCCAGTTACCAAAAACCATCAGCAAGCAGGCTTGATCGTATGGCAGGATGCCGACCATTTTGTGAAGCTATCTCATGTGTGGGCTAGCGGCCAAATTATCGAAACCGCGTACGAAATAGACCGGAAATACCAAAAGGCAACTAATTTCGTTAATCATCCTGGAGGCGATACACTCACGCTGAAAATTAAAAAATTAGGCAATGTGTATACGACTTATTACTGGAACGGCTATGAATGGATTCAAGCTGCTGATGCAATGACCGTTGACTTAAGCTCAATAAAAGTCGGGTTTTTCGCGAGCAATGTCGTTGCGCCTAACGATCCTATCGATGCGACTTTTGATTATATCGCGGTTAGAACGATCGAGGGAGGCGTTGATCTCGCACCGAAATCAGCCCATTTGCAGGCTGGCGAGAAGATTCAGCTCGTGAATGAAGGCAAGAGCGGGTCCGATGTAACATGGTCATCTTCTAATGAAAGCATTGCGACTGTAAGCGAAACAGGATTAGTTGTTGGCGTATCGCCAGGCAGAGCAGTCATTAAGGCAACTTCTAAAAATGGGGATTTCACTTCGCGAGCTACCGTCACGGTAGTAGGGGCGATTAAGCCGGGTGAAGTGCTGTACAGTGAAGATTTCTCCAGTTTAGATCCTACCGAATGGAGCACTTACGGCGGCGTATGGTCAGAAAGCGAGGGTGCCTATACGGTATCGAGCGGAGCGGGCTACAAAGCCATCCTGAATAGCATGAACTTTACCGATTACGTGTTGGAAACGGACGTGAAGATTGTTAGCGGAACGGAAGCCGGACTCGTATTTAGAGCTTCTAACCCGGCCGTGGGCCCTGATGCATTGGACGGTTATTATGTCGGCATTAATGCGGCGAACAAGTCTGCTGTTTTAGGCAGTTTCACAAACGGGAAGTGGAGAGAGCTCGCAACAAGAAATCTTCCGATTCAAGCAAACGAATGGTATACCATTAAAATTATTGCGAGTGAAGACCACATCCAGGTTTACATCAATGACAACCCGCTGAATGTCAATCCGTATCCTAAGTTTGACGTAGCGGAATCGACCCACCTTGCAACAAGCTCCATTGGCTTTAGAACGTTTAATGCCAAAGCACAGTTTGACAATGTGAAGGTTAGCGCTTACGCGGAAACGCTCACAGGCCCAACCTATACGAATACGGAACAGCTTCCTGATATTGCTGATCCGCATGTGTTGTTCTATGAAGGCGTCTATTACCTGTACGGTACAAATACCGCCGATTATCCGAATATGCCAAATGGCATTAAGGTGTATTCGTCATCGGATCTTGCTAACTGGCAGGAGCATGGTTATGCGCTGGAAAACAAAAATTCATGGGGTAACAACCGCTTCTGGGCGCCGGAGGTCATTGAGAAAAACGGTACATTCTATATGTACTATGCCGTTGAGGAACGTCTCGCCGTTGCCACAAGCGATTCGCCGCTCGGACCTTTTGTTCAAGAGGTACAAGCGCCTATTCATCTGAATACGCCTGAGATTGACGCGCATATCTTTACGGATGAAGACGGGAAAACCTATTTGTACTTTGTTCGTTTCAATAATGATAACCATATTATGGTTGCTGAAATGAACGATGATATGAAAACAATCAAAGAAGATACGGTTCAATTTGTATTTGCGCCGACGCAGGCTTGGGAGAAAAGCCAGAAGCAGCCGGTCGCTAGCATTAATGAAGGCCCATTTGTCATTAAACACAAGGGAACTTATTACATGACGTATTCAGGAAACCATTTCCAAAGTCCTGATTACGGAGTAGGCTATGCGACTGCTCCTACGCCTACTGGGCCGTGGACCAAATACGAGTTCAATCCGATTATGAAAGCTAATGAGCTCGTGCCGGGAGCAGGGCATCACTCGCTCGTGCAATCCCCTGACGGGAAAGAATTGTTTATGGTTTATCATGTGCATTATGGAATTGGCCAAACAGAGCCAAGAAAGCTTGCGATTGACCGCGTACAATTCGTTCCGCAGGCGAACGGCCCTGACTTAATGGAAGTGTGGGGTCCAACGATGACGCCGCAGCGCATGCCTTCTAATTACAAGGAGATTGAGGTTGAATCTATTGTCATCAACGGCCAAGGCGGTGCTGCTGCGATTACGACAAAAGGCGGCACACTCCAGCTGAATGCATCGGTACTTCCGATTGACGCTACGAACAAACAAGTACAATGGTTGATCGAAAGCGGGGAGCAAGCAGCATCGATTTCGCAAACGGGTCTATTGACGGCTTTGAACGATGGGGTCGTTACGGTAAAAGCGGTCTCCGCTGGCCGTCCGTCCGTCTTCGATACGATTGCCGTTACCATTTCCGGACAAAAGGATTCAGAAAACCCAGGCAATGGCGGAGAGCAGCCTAGCGGAGGAGGTTCTGCACCGGAGCCGGTTGCAAAGGTTGAAGGTCATGTACTGACCTTGCCTGCGATTAAGCCGAATGAAAACGGACAGCTGCTTCTGAAAGTAGCACAAGCGGATTTCGAAGCGGTACTTGCCCAAGCGGTGAATAAGTCCGTGACGATTATGCTGCAAAATGCAGATACTGCTAAAGAAGTCATTCTATCACTGACTGCGGGCCAGCTTGAAGCAGCCAAGCAGAAGGGAATTGAGAATGTAGAGATTGTGTTTGGTTCCACAACGTTTAACCTAAAGACCGGACCAATAGCTCCAGGACTGGATAAAGCTGCAGTCATTGCTCTCTCTTTGTCCGGGGTTAACAAACAAAGTTTATCTTCCGAAGCGGCTGCCGTAATCGGCGATAAGCCTGTCTATGCGATTACGCTAAGCGTTAATGGAGGCAAGCAATCTGACTTGGGCGATAAATGGCTTAAAGTATCGCTTGATTATAAGCTGCTGCCGAATGAAAATCCTAATCAAGTCGTCATTTATTACATCGATGACCAAGGAAAGCTGTCTCTAATTAAGCATGCCAAATTCGATGCTGAAACAGGGAAAGCAGTATTTGAAGCCGGGCATTCTGGTCAATACGCTGCTGTATACAAGCCTGCTGCTTTCACGGATCTTTCCCAAGTCGCTTGGGCGCAAGAAAGCATCCATGCATTGGCAGCTCGTGAAATTGTGAATGGCGTCGGCAACCAATTGTTTGCTCCGAGCAGCAAAGTAACGAGAGCTCAATTCATTACGATGCTGATGAACGCGTTTGCCTTCACGGACAGCAGCGCGACAAGCACGTTTAGCGACGTGTCGCAAGAAGCATGGTATTACCAAGCCGTGGCGCTAGCCCAAACGCTTGGCGTTGTGAATGGCAAAACGGATGGCAGCTTTGGCGTAAATGATGAAATTACGCGAGAAGAGATGGCCGCTATGGCCTATCGCGCATCGAAGCTTGCTGCCGTAGACCTTTCTTCTTCAGAAGAAACGAATCCATTTGCCGATCAATCGACTATTGCCGCATTCGCTGCAGAGAGTGTCAGCGCAATGCAAGCCGCAGGCATTATTAATGGTAAAGGCGCTAGCCGCTTTGCACCAAAGGATCATGCTTCGAGAGCAGAAGCAGCCAAGATTGTTTATGGTCTATTTAAGCTGATTCCTTAATCTAAACCTTCGTTATCTTTAAGCGCCGCCCCTCGCAGATCTATGCGGGAGGCGGCGCTTATTTGCTTATTTCAGCTTATTTCGGATCAAGGAAAAGGACCGAATAATGTATAAAATAGCTTTTGCGTGTAAATACAACGGCTGCTTGAATCCGTAAAATGATAATTGATCATAAAAATAGAGTGTTCATAGAGGAAGGAGTGGCCTAATGAACGGAAACGTTCTACTGAAGATGGATGACGTAAGCAAAACCTTTCCCGGCGTTAAAGCGCTTAGCGGCGTAAACTTCACCTTGCGAAAAGGAGAGGTTCACGCATTGATGGGCGAGAATGGCGCGGGGAAATCTACCTTGATAAAAGTGCTGACTGGCGTGCACGCGATGGATAAAGGTGTAGTGAAATTAAATGGGAGACTGATTACGGCAAAGTCGCCGCAGGAGGCGCAAATGCTCGGAATCAGTACGGTGTATCAGGAAATCAATTTATGCCCTAATTTGTCTGTGGCAGAAAATTTGTATATCGGCCGCGTGCCGAAGCGTAGAGGCTCGATTGATTGGAAACGGATGAACGAGGACAGCGAGCGCTTGCTGAAACGGTTGAATTTAAATCTGGATGTGAAGCAGCCGCTGTCGGATTTCTCGGTCGCCATTCAGCAAATGGTTGCGATTGCGAGGGCGGTTGACATGTCCAGTGGCGTTCTTATTCTCGATGAGCCCACCTCCAGCTTGGACAATCAAGAGGTGCAGCAATTGTTCGATGTCATGCGCAAGCTTCGCGACGAGGGGATGGGAATCGTGTTTGTCACCCACTTCCTGGACCAGGTTTACGATATCACCGATCGGATCACGATTTTGCGCAATGGCGCTTTAGTCGGTGAATATGAGACGAGCAAGCTGTCCAAGAGCAGTCTCGTATCGAATATGATTGGCCGTGAATGGAGAGAAGAGGACGAGCATCGTAAAAAGGAGCAGAGCTATACCTCTGAAGTCACGATGTCTACCCAAGCTTTAACGAGAGCGGGTTCCGTGAAACCGGTCAGCTTATCTGTCAAGAAGGGAGAGGTTGTCGGACTTGCTGGCTTGCTCGGATCGGGCCGTTCGGAGTTCGCCAATCTCATCTTTGGCATTGACCAGTCCGACAGCGGCATTCTGACGCTGGGGTCGGAGACGTTCCAGTCGATGAATCCGAAGAAGGCCATCCGGAAGGGAGTAGGCTTCTGCCCGGAGGATCGGAAAGTAGCAGGCATTGTGGGCGAGCTGACGATACGTGAAAATATTGTGCTCGCGCTTCAGGCGAAAAAGGGCATTTTCAACTATATCCCTTTAAAAAAACAGCAGGAAATTGCGCGCAAATTTATCGAGCTGCTTCGAATCAAGACGCCTAGCATGGAGCAGCGTATCGATAATTTAAGCGGCGGCAATCAACAGAAGGTTATTTTGGCACGGTGGCTCGCTACGGAACCAAGCCTGCTCATTCTCGATGAACCGACAAGGGGGATTGACGTTGGCTCCAAAGGCGAGATTCGCAAGCTGATATTGGATCTGGCGAAGTCGGGGCTTTCGATCTTAATTATCTCCTCTGAGCTTCAAGAAATGATTGAATGCGCGGATCGGATCGTCGTGCTGCGCGACCGGATGCAGGTAGGCGAAATTAGCGGCGATCACATGACGGAAACCAATATTATGAAGATGATTGCAGAAGGAGGCGGTTCACATGAGCAGTATTCGCAAACGGGCAGCTAGTATCATGCATACCAAAATCATTTGGCCAATTACGGCTTTAGCCGCCATCTTGTTGTTCAACTTATTTTTTGTTCCAGGTTTTTTTAATATCGAAATCAAAAACGGCCATCTCTTCGGAAGCTTGATCGATATTTTGAATCGCGCTGCACCCATTATGGTTATTGCCATTGGCATGACGCTTGTTATTGCGAAGGAAGGCATCGATATCTCGGTCGGCTCCGTTCTGGCGATAGCGGGTGCGGTTGCCATCTCCCTGCTTGGCGTCGTACCGCTTTGGCTTGCCATAGTCGCCGCTTTGATCGTCGGGGTATTATGCGGCTTATGGAATGGCTTGTTGATCGCTTACCTGGGCATACAGCCCATGGTTGGGACTTTAATTCTCATGACCGTGGGCCGAGGAATCGCACAATTAATAACGGAAGGCAAGGTGCTTACTACCGACGATAAGGCTTTCGGTTTCATCGGTAAAGGGTTTTTCTTAGGCTTGCCTTTCTCCATCTTTATCGCGGCATTCGTGTTTCTCTTTGTTCTGTATTTGAAAAAGCGTACCGCTCTTGGGCTTTTCCTTGAGGCAACGGGCACAAATAAAATATCCAGTGAGTATGCGGGCGTTGAGCCCCGGAAAATATACTTATTCGTTTACATCGTTTGCGGCCTCTGCGCTGCGATTGCAGGACTGCTTGTCAGCTCGAATATTAGCAGTGCGGATGCGAATAATGCAGGCTTATGGATTGAGCTGGATGCGATCTTGGCGGTCGTTATTGGCGGAACCTCCATGCGGGGAGGACGATTCTTCCTTGCCGGTACGGTAATCGGGGCTTTGTTCATTCAGTCACTAACGACAACGATCTACTCCATGGGGGTACCGCCTGAACGCATTATGGTTGTGAAAGCTATTGTTGTTATCGTTGTAAGCTTGATGCAATCCGACCGTTTCAGACGAGTGTTCCAGCAGAAGAATAAACAGGCGGTGGCAGGATGAAGCTGAATCTTCGAATCAATCAGAACAATATTATTATTCTCTCGACATTGCTGCTTATTATTTTATTATACGGTGCCGGCTCAGTCCTCTACACCGGATTTTTCACATGGCAGGTTTTCTTCAATCTATTTATTGATAACGCTTATCTGATTATCGTTGCGACGGGGCTTGCTTTCGTTATTATTACAGGCGGAATCGATTTGTCCGTTGCTTCAGTCGTTGCATTCGTAAGCGTCGTATCGGCTGCGCTGCTGCAGGAGGGCATGAATGCATACGCGGTTATGGCCATTTGCTTGCTCATCGGCATTTTGTTCGGAGCTGCGCAAGGTTACTTGATTCAACGCTTCGACCTCCACCCTTGGATTGTTACCCTCGCAGGCATGTTTCTTGCGAGAGGGGCGAGCTATTTCATAACCACGCAAAGCATCGTCATCGAGAATGCAACGTATACCGCCATTTCCAAATTCAAAATCAATCTGGTCGGGTCCAACTTCATCTCGGTGAGCGTCGTAATCGCACTCGCGGTCGTCGCTATCGCTATCTATGTCGCCAAATACACGGAATTCGGCAGGGCGGTATTTGCGATCGGAGGCAGCGAGCGCTCAGCAGTGCTCATGGGCCTGCCGGTTCCTCGCATTACCGTATTGGTATACACCATTAGCGGTTTCTGTTCTGCGCTTGGCGGCATTGTATTCACCTTCTACATGTTGTCTGGCTACAATCTTCATTTAATGGGAATGGAGATGGATGCCATTGCCGCTTGCGTCATCGGGGGCATTCTGCTCACGGGTGGTTTTGGCTACTTGGTTGGTCCTTTATTAGGCGTTATCTGCTCCGGCATTATTCAAACCATTGTCATGTATCAGGGCACGCTGAGCTCATGGTGGACCAAAATTGCAGTGGGCTTCCTATTATTCCTGTTTATTCTTCTGCAAAGGGTAATTGTTATTCGCAGGCAAAGACGGCGCATCATCAGCCATGCTGCGGGGAAACCAGCCCCAAACGGCGGGGATCGTCGAGCGCCGGCTTCGGTTTAAAGTTATGAATAAATCATAATCACGAATTACAGATAGTGCCGAATTTAGCAAAATATAACGTTATTATCTAAATACAATAAAATTGAAACGAATTATATTAATAATGTGATCAACACACAGCATATAAAGGGAGGAACAAAAAAATGTTTAAGTTTAAAAAGAGTTCTTTTGTCATGACAACGGTGTTAGCGGTGGGGCTTCTGCTATCGGCATGCAGCGGCAATGCAGCTAACAATAATGGAGGGACTGCGGCAACGAATGCAGGGACGGAGACGACGGCTCCTGCGCCAGAAGACAAAGGATCGGACAAAAAGATCGTCCTGGGCTTCTCGCAGATCGGTGCGGAGAGCGGTTGGCGGGATGCTGAAACGCAATCGATCAAGGACACCTTCGGCAGCGACGCGCAGTTCGAGCTGAAGTTCTCCGATGCCCAGCAAAAACAAGAGAATCAAATTAAAGCGATCCGCACCTTCATCTCCCAGAAAGTAGACGCCATCGCGCTTGCGCCAGTCGTTGAATCAGGCTGGGAAACGGTGCTGGAAGAAGCAAAAGCTGCAAACATTCCCGTATTTCTGCTTGACCGTACAGTAAAAGTAAGCGATGAGTCGCTTTACACTTCATTTATCGGTTCCGATTTCGTGCTTGAAGGACAAAATGCAGCAAAAACGATGATGGAGCTGCTTGGCGCTGACAAGCAAGTAAACATCGTTGAGCTTCAAGGAACGGTTGGCGCGAGCGCTGCGAACGACCGCCAAAAGGGATTCAAAGAAATTGTTGACGGCAACCCTAACTACAAAATCATTAAATCCCAATCCGGAGACTTTACCCGTGCGAAGGGCAAAGAAGTTATGGAAGCCTTCTTGAAATCCGATGGCAAAAATATTCAAGCGGTTTACGCACATAACGATGACATGGCGCTTGGGGCGATTCAAGCGATTGAAGAGTACGGCTTGAAGCCGGGAACAGACATTTTCGTCGTATCGGTGGACGGAATCAAACCGGCGTTTGAAGCCATCCGCGACGGGAAGTTGAATGTTACTGTTGAGTGCAATCCGTTGCTAGGGCCTCAATTAAAACAAGCCATTCTTGACTTCAAAGAAGGCAAAACGTTGGAAAAATGGATCAAATCAGACGAGGATGTTTACTTCGGTCAAAAAGCGATCGATGCATTGCCAAACCGCCTCTATTAAACTCGAATGCAACAAATTGCAAAGGGGCCCATGCCCCTTTGCAATTTGTTGTTTCCCATCAAAAAAAGTCGATATATACTGAGATTAAAAAGAAATAGGTGAGAACGTGTTTGCAGGAATCAAACGCTTGGAGATTATCCAACGATTTCAAAATCGCAGTATTAGGTTCAAGCTTCTCATTTATTTTGTCATTATTATATTATTGTCAATCGTTACGTTAAGCGCAGTCGGCACAGGGGTTTACAAACGTTCCATTGAAGATACGACCAATGAACATACGATTCAGATGATGAAGCAAGTTAAAAATAACATTGTGTATTATTTCGATGAAATGGAAAATATTTTGGCTTATGTCGCGGACGACAACAACGTGATGTCTTTTTTCAGTGAAGGGCTTGTAACGGGGGCGGATGTCACGGGCGCTCGAGAAGCCGACATCGAAAAGGTTATCGCCATGTACGAACGAAGGCATCGCGAAATCGCAGGCCTGCTAATCGTGAATAAAAAGGATCAGTATGTCAGCAATAGACTGGAGAGAATCATTCGGGACCCGTTAACCTCGGAGAGCTGGTACAAGGAAGCGGTTGCTAAGCCCGATGAGCTGCTGTTGATCAGCAAGCCCATTGGAAGGAACATTAAATCGGAATACAATTACAGTGCCGATCAAGTGCTGTCTTTCGTAAAGGCGATTAAGGATCCGCACACGAATGAGGTGCTGGGCGTTATCTTGCTGGATATGGAGCTAAGCATTTTTCAAAAAACGATTGAATCCGTGTCGTTAGGAAAAAGCGGGTTCGTCTATATTACCGATTCGCACGGGGGCATTGTATATTCACCGGTTAACTTAATTGTATATAGGATTGACAACAAGTGGTTAGAAAGCGGTTACACGAGCATGGAGAAAAAGATCAACAATCGAGCCTTTCAAATCATGCAGGATCGATTCGAGCGCACGAATTGGAAGATCGTCAGCGTCTTTCCATTGGATGAATCCAAATCGGTGGTCATCAAATGGCAGCTGTATACCGTTATCGTCGTGCTGCTCACGATCATTTTAGCAATCATCGTCTCTTGGTTCTTTACGAATTCGATCATTAATCCGGTGCGCAAGCTGCGGCGCATTATGCACCGTGTGGAGGAGGGAGAGCTCCATCTGCGGTTCAAAGGCGGCTCGAAGGATGAAATCGGCCAATTGGGCGACAGCTTCAACAAAATGGTACAGGAGATCGAGCAGCTGATCCATATGGTCTATACCGAGCAGAAAGAGAAGAGGGAAGCGGAGCTCAAGGTGCTGCAAGAACAGATAAAGCCGCATTTTCTGTATAACACGCTTGATACGATTCAGTGGATGGCACAGGACAGAGGGGCCGACGATATTGTTGAGATTATAATCGCACTGACCAATCTGTTCCGAATTGGTTTAAGCAAAGGAAACGAAATGATCTTTCTCGAAGATGAGATCAAGCATGTGGACAGCTATCTCATTATTCAAATGATGCGGTATGAGAGCAAGATTAGCTACGAGATTCAAGAAATACCCGAGAGCTTGAAATATAACCGCTTATTGAAGCTTATTCTTCAACCGCTCGTCGAGAATGCGATCTATCACGGCATCAAAATGAAAAAGGGAAAAGGCCATATTCGGATTGAAACGGTACATATCGACAATCACCTTGTCTTGTCGGTTATCGACAACGGGCAGGGCATGAAGCCGGAGCAGCTGGAGCTTCTTGAGCAAGGCTTGAAGGATTCAAGCAATCCAGAACATAAAAACGGGTTTGGTTTATTCAATGTCAATGAGCGAATCCGCCTTACATACGGTCCGTCCTACGGGATTGAAGTGAAGAGCGAATATGGCGTAGGCACAAGAATAAATGTTTATCTGCCGGTAAACAACGATTGAGGCTGAAAGAGCTTGTTACTCACAGAAGGAGGAGAACAGCATGTGGAAATTAGTCATCGCTGATGATGAGCCAAGAATAAGAAGAGGTCTGCTGCAGGTGCTGCCATGGGAAGAGCTGGGCATTGAGGTCGTTGGCGAAGCAGAGGATGGGATCGAGGCGCTAGAGGTTGCCAAGGCAACGAAGCCGGATCTTATATTTGTTGATATTAACATGCCGTTTCTGGACGGATTGGCATTCGTCGAGCAGCTGCAGCTTGAGCATAAATGCCTGGTCGTCGTAATCACCGGTTATGATGAATTTACATATGCACAGAAAGCCGTAAAGCTGAACGTATTTGATTATGTTTTAAAACCGGTGGTCAAGTCCCAGCTTAAGGAATTGATTGAACGCGCTGTCATTGAGCTCGAGAAAAATAAAATAAAAGAAGAGTTCCATGCATTTACGAGCAAGCAGCTGCAAAGCAATTCGCTGCTGATTCGTGACCATTTTTTGCGGAGATGGATGAATGGTTTGTTGGAGTCTGAAGAGGTCGTGAAAAATATTGAATATTTGCAGCTCCCGATTCATGCATCAACCCGGATGGCCGTATTCAAGGTCGTGCAAGGCACTAACGTTGGTACCGTGAAAAAGGAATGGGGCAAGGAATTGCTCGAATTTGCTTCCAGAAACATCATAGAGGATCTGTTAGCGGATAGCGGAACACATATCGTGTTCGAGGATGAGAAGGGGTATATTGTCATTTTCTCGCCAATTGCAGATGAAAGTGAATGGATGAAGCAGTGTATGGCCATTCAGACGAAGTTTGAAGAAATATTAGCGCGAATGGTCATTCACATGGATAGAGTTATGCAGGACGGCTTCTTGCACGCCGATCGTATTTATAACGAGCTTGTGAAGGGAATCAATGCGAAGGGCAGCTTGTCGCCTGTTGTGCTATTAGCGAAGAAGTTCGTTGAGCAGGCTTATGCGATGCCGAACCTTTCTTTGCAGGAGGTGGCTGACCAAGTGAGAGTAAGCCCGACCTATCTAAGCAAGCTTCTGAAGAAAGAGATTGGCGCTTCGTTCATTGATTATTTGACGGACGTGCGGATTAAGCATGCAGTGCTGCTTATGAATGATACCAGCTATAAGGTATATGAAATCGCAGAAAAGGTCGGCTATAACAGCCAGCATTACTTCAGCAACGCGTTCAAGAAAAAAACAGGCGTTTCTCCAAACTCCTACCGCAAAGGAAGCTGGACATGAAGGAAGCAAGGTACAAAATATTATTTTTTTTCGTTGCCTTCATGGCGCTTTTAAGTCTATATTCCTGCAGCAACCATACATCAACGATACCCGAAGAGGGCGTAAAGTATTTGATCGGGGTGTCGCAGCCTAATCTGAACGAGCCATGGCGCGTCGTGCTGAATGATGAGATTAAACGCGACGCGGGCGCTTACCCAGACCTGCGCGTTATATTTACCGACGGAGGAAATGACAGCAAGCAGCAGGAGGAGGATCTTCACAAGCTGGTAGGATACGGCATTGACTTGCTTATTATTTCTTTGGATGATCCAATTCTGCTCACGCCTACGATAACTGAAATCTATGAGAAGATTCCGGTTATCGTACTCGGTCGCGGCGTAACGGGTTATGATTATACGTTGTATATCGGGACGGATAATCGACTCATCGGGAGCAAGGCGGCGGGATACGCCAAGCAGCTGCTTGAAGCAGGGGATAATCGGATCGTCGAGATTCTAGGGCTCAAAGGCTCGCCGACAGTAGATGAACGCAGCGAGGGCTTCCGCGAAGCGCTGACAGACCGTAAAGATATTGTGATTGCGGAGTCATTATATGCGGATTGGCAGCGCGATAAGTCGGAAGATTTGCTATTGGAAACGTTGGAGAAAGACACGGATATCGATCTCATCTTTGCCCATAATGACGCCATGGCATTAGGCGCTTCGATTGCTTTGAAGAAAAAAGGGATAACGGATGTAAAGATAATCGGCGTTGACGGCGTTAAAGGTGACAATGGCGGATTGAACCTTGTAAAGGAAGGCACGCTTACGGGCACTTTTACCAGCCCGACAGGTGGCGGTGAGGCTATCCGTTACGCGGTTGATATTTTAAATAAAGAGAAGGGGATTCCTAAAAAAATTATTTTGAGAAGCCATCCGATTACAAAGGACAACATAAATGAATTTGGTGAGCTGGAGTCGGTTTCTAAAGTGAAGCCGATCAGACAGGTAACCGAAGCAGCGCCTATAAAAATCGGTTTTGCACAGGTCGGCTTGGAAAGCGGGTGGCGGCTGGCGCATACCAATTCCGTTATCCACGCGGCTAAAGAAGAGGGAATCGAGCTGCTTTACGAGAATGCGCTTCAGCAGCAGGATAAGCAAATCGAATTAATTCGAAAATTCATCGCTTTGAAAGTGGATTTTATTGTGTTTTCCCCATTGGTGAAGACGGGCTGGGACGTTGTACTGCAAGAAGCGAAGCAGGCCGGAATCCCCGTTATTCTCTCGGACCGTGAAGTGAAAGTAAGCGACGACTCTTTATGGACCGCCTATATTGGCTCGGATTTCGTAGAGGAAGGCAGGCGGGCGGCTCGCTGGCTCACGCAAGAAATGGCAGCCGGCGCAGGGCAGGTGAACATTGTGGAGCTTCAAGGGACGAGGGATTCCGATCCGGCAGTGGGACGAAAAGTAGGCTTTGAAGAAATTATTAAGGATGAGCGCGGCTATCAGATCGTGCAATCCTTGCAAGGCGATTTTACGCTGGAAAAGGGTAAGCAGCTTATGCTGGAAGCGCTGGATCAACACGGTGAAGATATCGATGTCGTATATTCGCATAATGATGACATGGCTCTTGGAGCCATTCAGGCGATTGAGCAATATGGACTGAAGCCGGGCAAGGATATCAAAATCATTTCAATCGATGCGACTAGGGCTGCATTAAAGGCGCTAGGAACCGGTAAATTAAACTTTGTCGTCGAGTGCAATCCGCTGCTTGGGCCGCAGCTCATGAAAGCCGTGAAGGATTATATGGCGGGAAAGGAGCTTCCTATGAAAATCATTACATCGGAAGGGGTATTCACGCAGGATACGGCGAAGCGAGCGTTGGCAAGAAGGGAGTATTAACAAACCGTATTATTTAAGGAAATGTGGCATGGACGAGTTGACAAGCCGCTCTTCGCAGAGGGACAATAAACAATATCCCAATGAGAAGAGGCGAAGCAGATGTCATCCTTGATCCAGAGAGTCAAACAAATTGCTGCAGGATTCGATGCAGATACGCTGCGATCCATTGAAATAGATCCATTACGGATTGAAGCAGGAGCGATTAACGAGGTTGCTCCCTATTTAAAGGGAAAACAATATGCCCAGGTTGTCATTGCCGCAGATTCCATCACGCATGAGATTGTAGGGAGAACGCTGGAGGAAGCGATTACTGCGCAAGGCATTGCGGTTCAGGTAACGCTCATCAAGCCGAACCCGCAGGGAGATGTCATTGCCGATGAAGCGTCGATCGTACAGCTATTGCTCGATATTCAGCTGAAGCAGGCACAGGTGGTCGTTGCGGCAGGCTCGGGAACGATCCATGATATTTCCCGTTATGCCGCGTATACCGCAGGTATTCCTTTCGTATCGGTACCGACCGCGCCTTCCGTTGACGGATTCAACTCGAAAGGCGCGCCGATCATCCTTCGTGGCGAGAAGAAAACGATTGCGGCGATTGGCCCTGATGCGATATTCGCCGATTTGGAAGTTTTGGCTCAAGCCCCTGCTGCTATGGTGGCCGCAGGTTTTGGCGATATGCTGGGCAAGTTTACTTCCCTTTTGGACTGGAGCTTTGGAGCGACAGAGGGCGGAGAGCCTTATTCGGCTGAGGTTGCTGAAATTACACAAGTAGCATTGAATAAATGTGTCGACCATATTGAACGGATTGCTAGACGCGACCAGGAAGGCATTCGCATTTTAATAGAGGCGCTGATTGAATCGGGGCTAGCGATGCTGCTGTTCGGACAGTCGCATTCCGCCTCGGGTGCGGAGCATCACCTCTCCCATTTCTGGGAAATGGAATATATCCGTCTTGGCAAGAGGCAGCTGCTGCACGGCGCCAAGGTTGGCGTAGCCTGTGCGGAAATATCGAAGCTGTATCATCGCCTCGCCGCAGAGGAAGCGGGTCTTGCTTTTACAGAAAAACCGGAGCAGCTTCGCATGGCGATTGCCGCGCTCCCTGATGAGACAACAATCAGGAACTGGCTCAGGGAAGTCGGCGGACCTTCGACCACCGAGGAGCTAGGCGTTGACGCAGAGCTGCTGATGCGCAGCTTGCAGGAAGCTCATCAAGTCCGCCCGAATCGGTACACGCTGCTGCGGGCGTATAATTCGCTATAAAGAGCAATCAGCGTAATGTTGCGCAGCCGTTGCATACTCGCTAGAGCGATATACTGCGTGGCAGCAGTGATGCTGAGTGTAACGATGCTGGAAAACAACGCCGATTCAAGTAAGTGACAAAAAACTGGCTTCAAGGCGATGCGCCTTGGAGACAGTTTTTTTGATTTGGTGCAGTGGATGGGGGCGTTTACCTCTGATTCTAGGCTGCAAAGTTTATTGGAGAAAAATAGATCTAAAAAATAGACTTAAATTATTGAAAGCCTAATAAATAGTATAAATAGGTCTAAAAAATAGATCTATTATAGTTTTTTTAATGGAAATGGACCTCAAAATAAGGTTTTGAGGAGAAATAGATCTAAAAAATAGACCTATTCCGCTGAAATCAGGGGGAAAGTGGAAAATAGATCTAAAAAATAGATCTATTGATTATCGAAACCTAATAATGGGAGGCGAAAAGAGTCCATTGTTCAGGAGAAACGCAGCGAACCAACGTGGGAATTTGTCATCCTTCAAAAAAACGGCCGGCTAACACATGGATTCCATGCGTTAACCAGCCGTTTATGACGATCTATTTTGTAAACTAGAAATTAAAGTTGTCCGGGTCCGGGCCAAAGCGTTGATCGCGATTAAGCGCACTGATTTGAGCCACTTCCTCAGGCGTGAGCGAGAAGTCGAAAATATCAGCGTTTTCCTGCTGGCGTGCAGGAGTAACTGATTTTGGAATCGTAATGACTTCGTTCTGAAGATCCCAGCGGAGAACAACCTGTGCAGGCGTTTTGCCGTATTTGGCGCCAATGTCGGCTAGAATAGCATGATCGAGATTGCCCTGCATAAGCGGGCTCCAAGCCATTAGCTGAATATTTCTGCTTTTGGCGAAGGAATGAAGCTCGTTTTGCGTGAGTAGGGGATGATATTCAACTTGGTTGACCATAGGGACGAACTCCCCAGATTCAATCACATCCCGGAGATGATGAATTTGGAAGTTGCTTACCCCGATAGCACGGACGTAGCCGTCACGGTATAGTTTCTCCATCGCACGCCATGTTTCGGTGTATTTGTCTTTCACTGGCCAGTGAATAAGTAATAGGTCAACCACATCAATACCGAGCTTGCGGCGGCTGTCCTCGAAGGCAGTCAGCGTCGACTCGTAACCTTGATGTGCGTTCCAAATTTTAGTGGTGACAAAAATTTCATCGCGAGCGATGCCGCTATTGCGAATGCCGGCGCCTACACCTGTTTCATTATTGTAAGCGGCTGCCGTATCGATGCTTCTGTAGCCTGCCTCGATTGCTGAGGTTACCGTTCTTTCCGCTTCACCGTCATCCTTGACTTTCCATACGCCAAGGCCGAGCCAAGGCATCTTAACCCCATTGCTTAACGTCGTAGATTCCGTACGAGCTATTGTCATTGATTTATACCTCCGCTTTTATTTATTAAAGTGACAATTCCAAAATGGCTTTAACATCTTGTTTTTCTAGACGCTTGAAAGAACCAATCGCCCCGTAGCGTACTGCTTCCTCGGCCATACGGTCCAGCTTATCGCTGCCAATCTCGAAATCAGCGAGACGGGATTCGGCGCCAATTCGCGTGAAAAAGTCACGGGTAGCTTGAATGCCTTCAAGAGCTACTTCTTTGTCGGATTTACCTTCGGGATTTACGTTCCAAACACGGGTAGCGTATTGTACGAAACGGTCAATCCGCTCTTCATGCACGTATTTCATCCAGTTTGGAAAAATAACAGCAAGGCCTGCGCCATGCGGGATATCATAGATGGCACTCACTTCATGCTCAATGCCATGCGATGCCCAATCGTTAGCCATGCCTACGCTGATCATGCCGCCGTTCAAAGCCATCGTTCCGGACCACATGAGGTTGGCGCGAGCGGCTGCGTCCTCAGGATTTTCAAGCGCGAGTTCAACATTTTCAATAACCGTTTGCAAAATCGATTCACAGAAGCGCTCCTGGAGCGGAGTGTTTTCTGTTAAGCTGAAATACTGCTCAAACACATGAGACATAATGTCTACGGCACCATTGACGGTATGATTGCGGGGCACGGTATAAGTAAGCGTTGGATCGAGAATGGAAAACTTTGGATACGTGTGCGGGCTGCCAAAAGCACGTTTGAGATTCTCTTCCCAATTTGTCACAACGGAGGAACCGTTCATCTCGGAGCCTGTAGCCGCAAGCGTCAAAATCGTTCCAATCGGAAGCGCCTCTTGAATGACCGCTTTGCCAGTGAAGAAATCCCAAACATCGCCCTCGTAGGGAACGCCTGCAGCAATCGCTTTGGAAGCATCAATGACGCTGCCTCCGCCTACGGCAAGAATAAAATCTACTCCTTGTTCTCGGCAGATGGCAATGCCTTTATTTACTGTCGATAGACGCGGGTTTGGTTCAATATTGGGAAGCTCATGTACCGTAATGCCAGCTTCTTGAAGAAGGCTAACGGTTTTATCGTACAAACCTGTTTTCTTTACGCTGCCTGAGCCATAAACCAGCAAAACGGTTTTTCCATAT
Source organism: Paenibacillus paridis (assembly GCF_006345825.1). Classification (GTDB taxonomy): domain Bacteria; phylum Bacillota; class Bacilli; order Paenibacillales; family Paenibacillaceae; genus Pristimantibacillus; species Pristimantibacillus paridis. The sequence continues at coordinate 75,088 of NZ_VCIX01000079.1, read as the reverse complement.
TTTGAAGTTAATTTGCCCACTTGGCTGGCCGTTCCTTCACCAAAAACGATATGAGTCGGGTTTACGAATTGAAATGAGTTCATAGTGAACCTCCTGTTTGATATTTAGGTAACTTTTAAAGTAACTAAATACATTTTAAGTTATGTATACGCGGTTTATTTTAGTTAAAACGGTCGGGAAAGTCAAGTTTACCTCAAGTAAGGATTGAAAGGATAACTTTTTAGTTATATAATGAGTGGCAGTCAGTTTGAGCAAAGGGGAAACGGTAATGGAAGTCGAAGTAAGCAGTCGCAATATGAAATTTTTGGAATGCTTTTCATCCGAAACAAGAGTGAAAATGATTGAGCTGCTCAGTGTGCAGCCGATGAATATAAAAAGCTTGTCCGAGGCGCTAGCTATAAAGTCTCCTATTGTTACAAGGCATATTCATATGATGGAAGGCGCGGGCATTGTGCGCTGCGAAAGCGTGCCGGGCAAACGCGGGATGCAAAAGATATGCCATTTGCAAATTACGCAAGCGATGCTTCTATTTAAAACGGCAGCAGTCGCGGATGAAACGAAGCGCTATGCCGTATCGCTGCCAGTCGGGCATTATTCTTCCTATCAGATCAAACCGACCTGTGGGCTGGCCTCCGATTCGCAGATGATTGGCATGTGCGATGATCCGCGTTATTTTGCCGATCCCGAGCATGTGAATGCCAAAGTATTATGGTTTGGCTCGGGTTTCGTAGAATACCGTATTCCAAACTATATGGTAAATAACGAGCGCCCGGAATCTTTGGAAATCGCGATGGAGATTTGCTCGGAAACGCCCTGCACCGTCAACCATTTGCCATCGGATATCACATTTACGATAAATGGCGTCGGGATAGGAACATGGACGTATCCAGGCGACTTTGGCAGCACGCGCGGTTTGTACACACCCGAATGGTGGCACAAAAATATTCAACACGGCCTCATTAAGACCATCAGAGTCAATCGGCAAGGGTCATTTATTGATGGCATTCAAGTGTCGGACGTCACAATTGACCAGCTTATGCTGGCCTATGACAAGGAGATTTTGTTTCGTATTTCGAGCAGCGCTACGGCCAAAAACTGCGGCGGCGTTACCTTGTTTGGCAAAGGCTTCGGCAACTATAATCAGGATATTGAAGTGACGCTGCGCTGCTTATAATAACGAACCTCTATCGTCCTCTTGATTCTGCTTTAAGCAGGGAAGGAGGACTTTTTGGCGTACCGGCGTGCGTGTTTTTTAAGCTTGTTATGTTAACACATTTGAAATGCTGGGCTTCTTTCTTTGTTTGTTTTGTTTTTGGCGCCTCGATGGTATGTCAAGCTAAGACTAACGTAGGCGGCTTCACTATAATGTAGTTTTGTATTATGCAGCCCCTATTATGATGATGAGGAGTGCCTATCCTGTAGATCGTACAACGTAGAACGGATGTTTTGACTCATTGGCTATAAGAATCGGGGATTCTCCTGCGTATGTACAGGATAGGTGCGAAAAAAGAGGCGGGGATAGCAAAGCTGCTGCGATTGTGCAGGATAGGCCGATTAAATGGATGCAGAGTTAAAACTGATAGTCAGGTTCAATGAATTCTAAGATAAAACGGATAAGTAGATTCAGTATTTGCTAGGATAAAGCTCAAAGGCTTATTCATTATATGCAGATAAATGTGGTTATCGTCGGATTTAAGTTTTAGTCTGTTTGAATGGGTTGGAATAGCCCGTAGACCTTTATATATATTTCCGTTTTTCTTTGAAATTTTTATATTCAAACAAAAACAAATATGATATGATCAATTCAAACAAATCCAAAACATCATTCGGAGGTATATCCATGGTACAGAGTTTATGGGAAAACGAAAAAGCATCACAGCTTGAGAGCGGACTAGCCGAGCTTGTCTACCGTTCCAACATCATCGGCGCAGATCGCCGGGTTTGCAATTACGGCGGCGGCAATACATCCAGCAAAACAACGGTAAAGGACTTCCGCGGCCGTGACGTCGAAGTGATGTACGTGAAAGGCAGCGGCTCTGATCTTGCATCGATGAAAGCAGGCAACTTCACAGGACTTCGTATGGATGATATCCGTCCGTTGTTCGAGCGCTCTGAAATGCCAGATGAGGAGATGGTTGCTTACCTCGTCAACTGCATGATCGATTCGAAGCACCCGCGCGCGTCCATTGAAACGCTGCTGCATGCTTTCCTTCCATTTAAACACGTGGACCATACTCACCCGGATTCTATCATCAGCCTGTGCTGCGCGGATAACGGCAAGGCGCTTGCGAAAGAAATTTTCGGCGACCGCTTCGTATGGGTTCCTTATGTTCGTCCTGGTTTTAACCTATCTAAAATGATCGCGGAAGGCGTTCTTGCGAACCCGAATGCCGAGCTTGTGCTTATGGAAAAGCATGGCCTTGTCACATGGGGCGAAACAAGCGAAGAGTGCTACGCGCAAACGATCAAAATCATTTCCGAAGCGGAAGCGTTCATCGAATCCCGCTTTGACGAGGCGTCGCTCTTTGGCGGCGTGAAATACGAAGTGCTTGATGCCGATGCTCGCAGAAGCGTTGCCGCACAAGTCATGCCAACGATACGCGGTGCGGTTAGCGATGCGAAGAAAATGATTTTGACGTTTGATGACGAGGCTGATGTGCTTGCATTCGTTAGCGGCCAAGATTCCCCGCAATTGTCGCAGGTTGGCGCAGCTTGCCCGGATCACCTGGTTCACACGAAGGTTGTTCCATTATTTATTGACTGGACGCCGAACGCAGAGGATATCGATGGCTTGAAAGCGAAATTGTCTGAGGGCATCGCAGCTTATAAAGAGCAATATAAAGCCTACTTCGAGCGGAACAAAAACGAAGGCGACGTCATGTTTGAAGCAGCGCCGCGCGTGATTTTGATTCCGGGAATCGGCATGATCAATACAGGGAAAAGCTGGGCAATGGCGCAAGTTAGCGGCGCGCTTTACCACCGTGCGATCGCGGTTATGCGCGGCGCAACGGCGCTAGGCGATTTCGTATCGCTGAGCGAGAACGAATCGTACAACGTAGAATACTGGCCGCTTGAGCTTTACAAATTGTCGCTTGCTCCGGCTGAAACGGAATTCTCCCGCAAGGTTGCCTTTATTACGGGCGGCGCAGGCGGAATCGGAAGCGAAACGGCTCGCCGCCTCGTATCCGAAGGCGCGCATGTCGTGCTTGCTGACCTGAATCTCGAAGGCGCGCAAAAGGTTGCTGCCGAAATCAACGAGAAATACGGCGATCACCGCGCGACAGCAGTGAAAATGGATGTAACCAGCGAAGAGCAGGTTACGGCGGCTTACGCTGAAACGGCGCTTGCTTACGGCGGCGTGGACATTATTGTCAACAACGCGGGTCTTGCGACATCGAGCCCGTTTGACGAAACTTCCCTGAAAGAGTGGAACTTGAACATGAACGTGCTTGGCACAGGCTACTTCCTGGTTGCACGTGAAGCGTTCAAATTGATGAAACAGCAAAGCATTGGCGGCAATATGGTATTTATCGGCTCGAAAAACTCCGTATATGCAGGCAAAAATGCTTCCGCATACAGCGCGGCTAAAGCGCTTGAAGCTCACTTGGCACGTTGTATCGCAGCAGAAGGCGGCGAATTCGGTATTCGCGTGAATACGATTTTGCCGGATGCGATCTTGCAGGGCTCGGCGATCTGGAACGGCAGCTGGCGCAATGAGCGTGCGGCGGCTTACGGCATTGAGCCGGATCAGCTTGAAGAATACTACCGCAAACGTACGACGCTGCTCGTTAACATTTATCCGCGTGACATTGCAGAAGGCATTGCATTCTTCGCATCCTCGAAAGCGGACAAAACAACAGGCTGCATGCTGACCATTGACGGCGGCGTACCTGCTGCGTTCACGCGTTAGGAGGCTGATAGCGATATGTTTCAAGCGCGAGGAGAAAAGCATTGGTTCATTCCGGATGGCTTTATTCCGCCGGATAGCACGGGAGCTCTCACCAGCCATGAATCGGTATGCGTACTGAACTGTTCCTCGGAAGACGCACTTATCCGTTTTACGATTTTTTTTGAGGATCGCGAGCCGCTGGAAGATATTCTGGTGGTTGTCAAAGGCAGACGCACGAAGCATATTCGCACCAGCTCCTTGATGAAGGAGGGGACGCCAATTCCGATTGGCGTTCCTTACGCCATCGAAGTGCAAAGCGATATTCCGATTATCGTCCAATATAGCCGCCTCGATTCGACGCAGGCAGAGAACACGCTGATGTCTACGATGGCTTTTCCAATGAAAAAATAATCACACATGTGAAAGGGTGTTCGATATGTCCGACCGCGCATACGCGTTTTTTGAAGAACAACAGAAAGCAAGAGGCATTAATATTGATGAAGTGAAAGCTAGATTGAAAGCGCTCAAAATTGAGACGCCTTCTTGGGGCTACGGGGATTCAGGCACGCGCTTTAAAGTGTTCCAGAAGGAAGGCGTGCCTCGTAACCCGTTCGAGAAGGTTGAGGATGCGGCGCAAGTGCATAAGCTGACGGGGATTGCTCCTTCGGTAGCCATTCATATCCCATGGGACAAGGTAGAAGATTACGGCAAGCTCAGAAGCCATGCGGAAAGTCTTGGGCTTACCATCGGCGCAGTGAACCCGAACCTGTTCCAGGACGAGGATTACATGCTGGGCAGCGTAACCAATTCCGATGCAGCGATCCGCCGCAAAGCGACGAACCATTTGCTCGAGTGCGTCGATATTGCGAAGGAAACGGGCTCGAATGAATTCAGCTTGTGGTTTGCAGACGGTACGAACTATCCGGGCCAAGGCCATATCCGCAAGCGTAAAGCTTGGATGCAGGAAGCGCTAGCTGAAATGTACAGCGCTTTGACGCCTGACATGCGCTTGCTGATTGAATACAAATGTTTCGAGCCGGCATTCTATCATACCGATCTTGCCGATTGGGGCATGGCTTACAATCTCGCACAAAAGCTCGGACCGCAAGCGGAAGTGCTTGTCGATACAGGCCACCATCTGCCTGGCGCGAACATCGAGCATATCGTTGCTTACTTGCTAGACGAGAAGCGTCTTGGCGGATTCCATTTTAACAGCCGCAAATATGCGGATGATGACCTTATTGTCGGCACGGTAAACCCATACGAGCTGTTCTTGATTTTCTATCAAATTTTGAGCGCGGCTGGAGATTCGGATGCAGGCGTTCGTAAAAATGCTGAAAGCATCACGTATATGATTGACCAATCCCATAATATTGAGCAAAAAATTCCGGCTATGCTGCGTTCCGTCTTGAACGTACAGACACAACTGGCGAAAGCGCTGCTGATCAACCATGAAGAAGTTAACGAAGCAGCTGATCGCCATGATGTACTTGGCGCTGAAGACGCGGTTCGCCGTGCTTTTGAATTCGACGTTACACCATTGCTGCATGCGATTCGCGAAGAGCAGGGCTTGCCGCATGATCCGATGAAAGCCTACCTAAGCAGCAGCTATGGCAAAGACATATTGGCGAGAGGCAAGGGCGGTGCCAGCTGGTGACCATCCTCGCTTATGATCTTGGGGCGAGCAGCGGAAGAGCGCTGCTCGGCCGACTGAATAACGGCAAGATCGAGGTTGAAGAGCTGCACCGGTTCCCGAACGATCCGGTGCAGGTCGGCGATCGGCTGCATTGGGATATTTTGCGGCTGCTCCATGAGCTTAAGCAAGCGCTGCTCCAGGTGAAACACCGCGGCATCGAGCTTGAAAGCATTGCAATCGATTCTTGGGCGGTTGATTTTGGCCTGATCGGCAGCAATGGCGAACTGCTTGGCAATCCCTATCATTATCGCGATCATCATGCGGATGGCGTAATGGAGCAGGTTGTTGAAGAATTGTCGGCAACGGAAATCTTCGCAAAAACAGGCATTCAATTTTTGTCGTTTAATACGATTTACCAGCTAGCTGCCATGAAAAAAGCGGATTCACCTTTGCTGCGCGAAGCCAAGCATTTTCTGATGATTCCGGATTTGCTTCGTTATTACCTAACTGGCGAAATGTTTAACGAATTTTCCAACGCCACGACGACGCAGCTATACAATCCGGTGGCCGGAAGCTGGGACGATGAGCTTATTCGCGCCATTGGTATTTCGCCTGAGCTGTTTGGCACGGTCGTTCAGCCGGGCACGAAGGTAGGAAGCCTAAGTGCTTCGGTTTGCGAGGAGCTGAATATTGAATCAGTGCCTGTTTATGCAGTAGCCGAGCATGATACAGGCTCAGCCGTAGCGGCAGTCCCGGCGCTTGATCGTTCCTTTGCTTATTTAAGCTGCGGCACTTGGTCGTTAATGGGTACTGAAGTGCAGGAACCGGTGATTAACGAGCTTGCGCAGCAGTTGAACTTTACGAATGAAGGCGGAGCTTACGGTACCTACCGGTTGCTGAAAAATATTATGGGCCTGTGGGTATTGCAGGAATGCAGACGTTCTTGGGAGCGTGCAGGAATTACGTACACCTTTCCCGAATTAGTTAAGCTGGCTGGTGAAGCAAAGCCGTTTGCAGCATTTATCGATCCAGATGATCCGTTATTTTTGCATCCAGGCGATATGCCTGCGCGCATAACGGAATATTGTTTACGCACAGGTCAACCGGCTCCGACTGAAACAGGAGCTTTTGTCCGCTGCATTTTGGAGAGCCTGGCATTGAAATACCGTTTCGTGCTAGAGCTTACCGAGCAGTTGTCTGGCCAAGCGTTTGGCGGTCTTCATATGGTTGGCGGAGGCATTCAAAATACGCTGCTGTGCCAATGGACGGCGAATGCAATCGGTAAACCGGTATGGGCAGGTCCTGTGGAAGGCAGCGCGATTGGCAATATGATCGTGCAATGGATTGCAAGCGGCCAGATTGCGGACATTTGGGAGGCGCGCAAAGTCATTCGGGATTCTTTTCCGGTGGACGTCTATGAGCCTCAGCAGCCGGAAGAGTGGGAGAATGCATACGGTTCGTTTAAACAAAAGACAGGAATCGCGTAAGCGCGGATTCAAATATAAGTAAGAAAGAGGTACGCCATGCTGGTCCACGAACGATACGATAAAATTGTACAGCTAGTCAATGAGAGAGGCAGCATAAGGGTAACGGAGCTGAGCGATCTGTGTCTGGTGACTGAGGAAACCATTCGCCGCGATCTTGACCGCTTGGAGCAAGCCGGACGTTTGCGCCGCTCCCATGGCGGTGCAGTTAGCGTAAAGGATCAGCAACCGGAAATTCCTTATTTCGAGCGGGAGATTACCCATGCGGAGGAGAAGCGGCGAATTGCGGAAGCAGCGGTCAAGCTTATTCAACCGAAGGATCGCATTTTGCTCGATGCAAGCTCGACGGCATGGTATATGGCGGCAAGCATGCCGGATATTCCGCTGACGGTGCTGACGAACTCCATTAAAGTGGCTATGGAGCTGAGCAGCAAGGAGAAGATCGAGGTTATCTCGACCGGCGGCATTTTAGCCTCACGTTCCTTGTCCTATGTTGGACCGCTGGCAGAGCGTTCGCTTGATGCGTACCATGTAGACAAAGCCTTTTTCTCCTGCAAGGGCGTTCATTTGGAACGCGGCATCAGCGAGTCGAATGAGCTGCAGGCACGCATTAAGCATAAAATGGTAGGCATGGCCGATCAGGTTATCCTGCTTGCCGATTCGAGTAAATTTGGCGTTCAGGCGTTCACACATGTCGCGGATTTGAGTGCAGTCGATACGATTATTACCGACGGCCAGTTATCCGCAGAGCTGCGGACGCAGCTGCTGGAGCGGCAAATCGCGGTCACAACGGTCTAGAAAGAACGGCGCTGGCTTCAGTAGAAGCGCAGCGCCGTTCTTTCTGTTCATTGGCGGGTTACTTTTTCGAAAACGTGCCGTAAGCGCGTATGTGTTCTTACAGCACGGAAAGTAACGTTGCTTTGTAGCTGTAAGCACTTATGTGTGCTTACAGAACTATTGGTGAGGCTTGTTACTCTCGAAAATGTGCCCTAAGCGCGTATGTGTTCTTACAGCACGGAAAGTAACGTTGCGTTGTAGCTGTAAGCACGTATGCGTGCTTACAGAACTATTGGTGAGGCTGGTTACTCTCGAAAATGTGCCGTAAGCGCATATGAGTTCTTACAGCAATGCAAGTAACGTTGAATTGTAGCTGTAAGCACCTATGTGTGCTTACAGAACTCATGGTGGGGCTAGTCTCTCTCGAAAAGGTGCTGTAAGCGCGTATGTGTTCTTACAGCAATGCAAGTAACGTTGCATTATAGTTGTAAGCACCTATGTGTGCTTACAACGCCCAAGCGCTGTCTGGTTACTCTCGAAAATGTGCCCTAAGCGCATATGTGTGCTTACAGATCGCAAATGTGTTCCCAAAGCTCAAAAATATGTAAAACGATCAAATTTAATTTATCTTTTTCACCAAAGTTGTCTGACAACCTGATAAAATAGAGTTATACAAGACGGAAGGGGTGCGGGTATGAAGGTCTCATTATTTATTACTTGCTTGAGTGATGCGCTGTATCCGAGGGTCGGCGAGGCGATGGTACGCTTGCTGGCGAAGTATGGCGTCACATTGGAATTTCCGACGGTGCAAACCTGCTGCGGACAGCCAGCTTTCAACAGCGGCTATTGGAAGGAAGCAAGAGATTCGGCGAAAACGATTTTGGATGCTTTTGAGGATAGCGATTTCGTGATTTCCCCATCGGGCTCCTGTACAGGCATGATTCATCATTATCCGAAGCTGTTCGAGGATGATCCGGTTATGCTGAAACGCGCGAATCGATTGCAAAGCAAATCATTCGAGTTTACCCAGTTCATGGTACAAGTGCTTGGCGTAACGGATGTCGGCGCTTCGTTCCCTCATAAGGTAACTTACCATCCATCCTGTCATGGCAGCCGGATTCTTGGCGTAAAGGCAGAGCCGCTTGCGCTTATACAGAACGTAAAGGGGCTTGAGCTTGTGCCGCTGCCGTTTGCGGAGGATTGCTGCGGGTTCGGCGGGACTTTTGCGGTGAAAATGGCGGATATCTCGGGCGCGATGGTAACGGAGAAGGTAGATCATGTGCTTGAGACGGAAGCCGAAGTGTTGGTTGGTCTCGATATGGCTTGCTTGCTTAACATCGCCGGCAATTTGCGCTACCGCAATGAGCCTGTTCGCGTCATGCACTTGGCAGAGCTTCTATATGAAGGGGTGAAATAAGCATGGCTGGATCAAAGACGGAAGCTACCGTAAAAGCTAGGGCGGACCTTGCCCTCAACGATGAATTTTTGCGCAAAGCGGTTCGCTTTACGACGGAGCGGCTGCGCAACGGCAAGAAAAAAGCGACGGATGAGCACGGCAATTGGGAAGAATGGCGGGAGCGCGGCAAGCAAATTCGACTTCATACCATCGCGCATTTGGACTACTATTTGAACCTGTTCGTCAATAATGCCCGGGCAAACGGCGTTCACGTACATTTTGCAAATAATGCAGAAGAAGCTGTAGGACTGACGCTCGATATTGCTGAGCATGCCAATGCAAAGTCCGTCGTCAAATCCAAATCGATGGTGTCGGAGGAGCTGCACCTTAACCATGCGCTCGAATCCATTAACGTAGAAGCGGTTGAAACGGATCTTGGGGAATATATCATTCAGCTCGCGGGCGAGATGCCTTCGCATATCGTTATTCCGGCCATTCACAAAAACCGTTATCAAATCGCCGACTTGCTCTCGAAGGAAGCAGGCTATACGCTGCCACCCGATACGACAGCGCTTGCAGGCTTCGTTCGCAAGAAGCTCCGCGAGAAGTTCCTGGAGGCCGAGATCGGCATGACCGGCTGTAACTTTGCGATCGCAGAGACGGGTTCCATGGTGCTTTTTGAAAATGAAGGCAATGCGCGAATGGTCAGCACGGTGCCGAAGACGCAAATTACGCTAATGGGGATGGAACGCATTATTCCGTCTTGGTCCGATCTGGAGGTTATGGCGACGCTGTTGCCGCGCTCGGCAACCGGCCAGAAGCTGACGATGTATATGTCCGGCATTACCGGTCCACGGCGTGATAAGGATGCGGATGGTCCCGATGAAATGCATATCATCATCATTGACAACGGGCGCTCGCTGCAGCTTGGCGATCCTGAATTTCAAGAGCTGCTGAACTGCATCCGCTGCGGGGCTTGCTTGAATGCCTGCCCGGTTTATCGCCATATTGGCGGCCATGCTTACGGCAGTACGTACAGCGGTCCGATCGGAGCTGTGCTTACGCCGTCCCTGAACAAAAACATCGCCGAGTGGGATGATATCGCTAACGCTTCCAGCTTATGCGGAGCATGTTATGAAGCCTGTCCAGTCAAAATACCGCTCCATGACATGCTCGTATACTTGCGCAGGCGCAAGGTAGAGAGCGGCAACGGCAGCAAAATCGAAGCGATCGGCATGCAGGGCTTTGCCACCGTTATGGGCAATTCTTCCCGTCTTGGCGGCGTGCTGCGGCTCGGTAAGCTGGGTCAGAAGCTGGTCGTGCGCAGCGGCGTCATTAAGACAAAGCTTGGGCCGCTCAAAGGCTGGAACACGTACCGCGTGACGCCTAGCTTGCCTAAGGAATCGTTCCGCGATCGTTGGGATACGCTCGACCAAGAGCTGAAGCAAGGGCTGAAGCAGATGGAGCCGTCCATGCAAAATCGCATGGAAGAGCTTGTGCGCAAACGCGAGCAGGATGAAAAGCAGGGTAAAGGAGGACATGGACATGGCTGATACGCATAAGCAGTGGCTAGAGAAGCTAGAAGCGAATTCTCGGACGAAGCAGGAGCAGTTCATGAATGATATAGCAGCCAAGCTCAGGCATCCCCGGATGTACGAGAAGCCGCAGCACCCGTTCCGCGGCGCGCCGGATTTCTGGAATACGTTCGAGTGGACGGAGGAGGAGCGGATTAAAGGATTTACGGAAAACTTTCTATCCGTTGGCGGTCATGTGGCAAGGCTTCAAACGATGGAGGATGCGAAAGCCTATATCGTGAATAAAGCAGAGGAAATGAGCGCCAAATATGTGGTTCGGCAAAATGAGCCCGAGCTGGCTGCGCTTGATCTCGAAGGCTCGCTGGCGGAATCGCAAGTATCCGTTTGGAATACGGATGCGGATCAGTATTGGCGCGCGCGCGCGGCCGAAGCGGATTTTGGGATCGTCATGGCCGATCATGCGGTCGCCTATACGGGTTCTGTAACGGTTTTGTCTTCCCCTGAAAAAGGGCGTTCCGTGAGCTTGCTGCCCACGGTGCTCATTATCATTATTCCGCTGGAGCGTTTGAAAACGAGGCTCGGCGAGGTGCTCGTGACGTTTGACGAGGCGGGTCGCGAGAAGCTGCCTGCGGGCATTCATTTTATATCTGGCCCGAGCCGCTCGTCCGATATTGAAAATGACTTGACGATCGGAGTGCATGGTCCCGGCATTGTGTATGCCCTGCTTGTGGGGTAAAATCCATATATCAGAGGAAGATGTGAAGCGTGATGTTAAGAGTTGTCGCCGCCGCAGGGAGGCGTCGGCTTTTACGCTTGGGAGGTGACCGGCTGCTATGCCGTCATTAGAAGTAGAAAAGCTATCGAAGCGCAATCATTATGAAGAAATTACGGAGCAGGTCAAACGGCTTATCGTCGATGGCAAGCTCAAGGTAGGCGACAAGCTGCCTTCGACAAAGGAGATGTCCGAGCAGTTTGGCGTAGGCCGCTCTACGACGCGAGAGGCGCTCAGCGCGCTGAAAGCGATGGGGCTCATCGATATTCGGCAGGGAGGCGGCTGTCGCGTCATCCGCAGCGCTCCTGTCGACGTGGAGATTCCTGAGCTGGCCTCCCTAAGGATGAACAGGAATACGGTTCTTGAGCTGCTGGAAGCTCGCGAGTCGTTAGAGGTGTCTAATGCAGCGATTGCAGCCGCCAAGCGGACGGAGCAGGATATCAGGCAGCTGGCTAATCTGATAGCGGAGATGAAGCGAACGGTCGGAGATGAGTCGGAAGGTGAGAGATTAGATCTCCAATTTCATCTGACGCTTGCCAAAGCGACCCATAACTCGATTATGGTTCATTTATTCGAATCGATTATGAATCATATTGAAACGGCGATTCACGATATTAGACGGGTTGAGCTATATGCAAGCACAGCGGTGGCAGAACAGCTGTATACCGAGCACTCCGCCATCTTCGAAGCGATATTGCAGCAGAATGCGGAGCTCGCAGCCGAGCGGATGAAGCAGCATTTGCAGCATATTGAGAGTATTGTGCGCAAGCATTTGGGAGAGAGCTAGCAGTTTGGAGAAGTATATCTTGGGAGGAATCGGTTGCCTGTTAGTGCTGTGCTCCATCTTTAGCGCAATCGAAGGGATCAAAAACTACAGACGGTATGTTTTCATAGAAAGAATAAAATATTATGTTATCGGTGCATTAATTTCTTTGTTTATCGACTTGTTAGTCTACTTGTCGTCAGGAGATAAGGATATTCAAATGCTGCTTTTCATTTCCCCTGCATTAGCCATTATATTTGGGACGATCTTTTATTATATCAAAGTCTTGAAACTGAATGCTCACGAAGCGAATTTTAGGTTACTGAAATACATCCTGTTTATTTTCTTTGTTATGGCGATCTATTTGCTTGTTTTTGCTGTCGTTTCATAAAAAACCAAACGGCCGCCTGCATCATCAAGATGCAGGCGGCCATTTGGCTTATTGCTGATTGATTAGTCAATCGTAGCAAGATATTTTTTAATGAATGCCTTCGCTTTTTCCGGGTTTTTGCTGTCAGGACGAATCCCGACGATCATGCTCTCTTTGTAAAGCGGCAATTGGTCGGCAAGCGCACTGTTTGTCAGGTCAATGCCGTAAACATGCTCTGCCGTATCCTCGTCGGTTTTAAGCGTTTTGGCAAGTCCGCTTTTTAACAGTGGCTTCAAGTCTCCGTTTACATCATCATCGAGGTTGATCAGAACACCTTGCGCGCCGACCCACTCGAAAATGTTTTTATCCATGACGTAAACATCGGGATGCTCGGTAGCCAGAATTAGAACCGCCTTCTGCATGTAAGCGTACTGAGACTGCTGATCAGCGGGAACGAAGGTCAGCGTTGTAACGAATCTCTGCCATTCCGGAAACGCTGTCAAAAGCGCGTTTTCAAGAGGTTCTTCCTTTGGAGCATCGTCCTTCAGCATGTAATTGCCCATGAAGGAGACGTTCAAATCAATGGGCGGCAGATTGGCTAGCCGTTCTTGTTCCTCGCGATAGTTCATGAAGCTGATGACCCCGTAGATGATAAGTGCGACTGCTGCAATGGCCCCAAGCGTATGAAATTTGTAATAACGCCAGAAATGGTCCATCTTCTGGGCTTGTCCAGCCATTTTCTTGTATTTTCCATATTCTTGTTCGTTGAAGGCGTCGGTCAGCTTACGATCCTCATACTCGAGAATCAGCCGGTACGCTTGCGTAATTTTCGCGAAAGAATCCTCCGCATCCGCTGTGCCTTCCTTTTGCTGCTGCGTTCTTGAGCGGGCTTGGCGCATCAGTGTTGTATAGCGTTTCTCTACTTCCTCTTTGGCCGCAAGCTCCGGCAGACCCATCGTTTGATAGGCTTGTTTCAACTCTTCCACCTGTGTCACCTCAATTAGTAAATAGGTCCTGAATGATTCCTATCTATAAGTATACGGAATTCCGCAGGTAACGCAAACTTTGCCGCCAATCTACACCTTTTTGTCATATCCTGCTCCAGGTGATGCACACGATCTAACTGGTGAAGAAAGCTGAAGCTGGTCTGAATTTTAAACAAATTAACCGAATTATTGACTTCCTATCGCAATGGGATTTGATATGCTATTACTAAAACAATCATAGTATAGGATGGTGCAGGTATGGCAATTTCGTTAAAATTCGATTTTGGAATCGGTAATGCTCCGGCTTCCCCATATATCCAAGTGCTTCCCACGACGCTGTACAGCGAGGTGCCGGGCTACGGTTTCGAGTCTGCTGAGCGTGTCAGCTCCCGCAACCGGGACGAGTCGGATCGCCTGCACGGCGCATTCTGCATCCCGCTAGAAGCGGTGTTTGCGGTTGATCTGCCAAATGGCCTATACACGATAACCGCAACGGTCGGAGATGCAATTGCACCGACCAGCACTTCATTAAAGTATGGAGTAGGCCGGATCGTGCTTCATAAAGTAACGACTTCCGCAGGGCAATATGCGGTGCACAGCTTCACAGTCAAGGTTACGGACGGATGCCTGAGGCTCGCCTTCTCGGGCATTGCGCCGCGCATTAACGCGCTTTGCATCGATGAGGCGAAGCAGGCGACGACGATTTATTTGGCGGGCGATTCCACCGTAACGGATCAGGACACGTTCCCGTATGCCGGATGGGGACAAATGCTGCCGCTCTATTTTAAAACCGACGTGGCCATCGACAACCATGCCATGTCGGGCAGAAGCTCGAAGAGCTTCATCGACGAGGGCAGGCTGGCTGCGATTGTGGAGCAAATCAAGCCGGGTGATGATTTGTGGATTCAGTTCGGGCACAATGATGAGAAGCCGGACGCGGAACGAGCGACGGAGCCGTTCGGCAGCTATAAGGAAATGCTGGCTGTCTATGTAGAGGAAGCCCGCGCACGCGGCGCAAGGCCGGTGCTGATTACGCCGATGCATCGCCGCAAATTTGATGAGCATGGCCGGATTATCGACACGCATGGCGATTATTTGCTAGGGATGAAGGAGCTGGCATCAGAGCTGGCTGTGCCGCTCATTGATTTGGCTGCGAAGAGCAAGACGCTCTATGAGGTGCTGGGAGACGAGCCCTCGAAGGCTTTGTTTATGTGGGCGTATCCCGGTGAGTTTATTCATTTTCCTGAAGGCGCCAAGGACGATACCCATTTGCAAGAGCATGGAGGCATCGTTATCGCAGGTTTAGTAGCGGATGGTGTGCGCGAGCTGGGGTTATCTCCGCTATCCCTTTACTTGAAATCGTAAGCATAACCTAGCTGTCTAAAATAATTGCAAAAGAACTCTCGATTCTATCGTCCATTTGGACTACAATAGCTAACATAACCAGGCAGCAAAAGAGAGGAAGCAATCATGTTTGATCCCACCGTTTTTGAAAATTTAAAGGTAGCCTTTGAGAATCGTCTTTATGATCTGGACACGCTGGATCGAAAGATTGATATAACGAACCGAATTGACCGGCTGGATATGGCTGTCATGTCACGCGAGTTTACGCTTCAGTTCAAGCTGACGGAACGTCCTGAAGCTTTCGCTGAAATCCAGTTGACGGCCTCCCTTAAGGAGCTAGCAGCAGAAATATTGGAGCTTAAGGGAGAGGAGCCAGCCTGCACTCTCCGGCTTCGGTTCCATATGCAGGTTCGGAATATGGACGAGCAATGCCGGGAGGTGGAGCAAATCATGCAGCGGATATGGGAGCCAGAGCTCGCACCGACGCAAACGATCAGTTATCTGTTCGGAGCAGAGGTGCCCATCTACACGAATGTCATCGAACTGAACTTCAACCGTAAAATAAGCGAGGAGCAAATGGATGACATTCGAGATCTGGTCAAGCATATGCTCCAGACGCTGAAGAAACTGGGAGAGCTTACGATCTAAGTTCTCGCAGAAGATTAAGCTCAACAGGCACTGCAGCCGTCAAATTCTGTCTGTTTCCATTCAGGCGGAGCTATGCTATAGTACAGGAGAATAAACAACTAAAGAAGAAATTCCGGAGCCCTGCCGCAAGGCGGAATAGGCAGCCGGGAGAGGTTCGCGAACTCCCTCTATAAAAAACTATGCAAAACGATTGTCCCGTCAGGTGACAGCGTCGTTTTTGCGTTCGGCGCGAAGTGGGCGTGTTACTGCTTCGCGCCGTTTCTTTGGTTTTTTAGCTACATACAGAAGGATGTCAGGCGATCTCTGTCTTCTCAAACCAGAGAGGGAGATGCAGCATGAAAAAAGAAAAAGCGGTTGTCGTATTCAGCGGCGGCCAGGACAGCACGACTTGCCTATTTTGGGCCATGGAGCGTTTCTCCGAGGTAGAGGCAATCACGTTCAACTATGGACAACGGCATAAGCTGGAGCTCGATTGCGCGGCCGATATTGCCAAGGAGCTCGGCATCAAGCATCATGTGCTTGATATGTCGCTTCTTAATCAACTGGCGCCTAACGCGCTTACGAGGGACGATATCGCCATTGAACAAAAAGAAGGCGAGCTTCCGACGACCTTTGTGGACGGACGCAATCTATTATTTCTCACCTTTGCGGCTATACTCGCCAAGCAGCTTAGCGCGAAGCATATCGTAACGGGCGTGTGCGAGACGGATTTTAGCGGATATCCGGATTGCCGAGATATTTTTGTTAAATCGCTCAACGTCACCTTGAATTTATCTATGGATTATTCGTTTGTCATCGAAACTCCGCTCATGTGGCTGAATAAAGCAGAGACATGGGATCTCGCAGAAACGCTAGGCGCATTCCAATTCGTGCGTGAGAAAACGTTAACCTGCTATAACGGCATCATCTCGGACGGCTGCGGGCATTGTCCGGCATGTCAGCTTCGAAAGAAGGGGCTGGACGATTATTTGGCCAGACGTATTCTGGAGTTGAAGCGATGATGCTTCAGCAGGTATATCCTGCGCCCCTCCATAATTATAGTTATGAGCTGAACAAGGATTTTCATTTTGCGGCGGCGCACTTTATACCTGCCGAGGAAGCCGGCAAATGCCGCCAGGTACATGGGCACACTTATTATGCGAATGTAACGGTAGCTGGGGATGAGCTGGATACAGCTGGTTTTCTTGTTAATTTTGCAATCATAAAAAAGCTCATTCATGATCGCTTTGACCATACGCTTCTTAATGACGACAAAGTGAGCTTCCGGGACGACGAGCCGGAACGCTTTCCGACGACCGAGGTTGTAGCGCGAACGATTTATGAGCTCGTGCAAGCTCATTTGGACGGTATGCCAAATCGCCCACAGTGCATACAAGTGTATTTGCGGGAGACGCCTACGAGCTATTGCATCTATCGTCCGCGCAGAAAGGCGGGGCAAGATGCAAGCCATTAAACGGATTCCGGTATTGGAAGTGTTCGGGCCAACCGTTCAAGGGGAAGGCATGGTCATTGGCCGGAAAACGATGTTTATCCGTACGGCGGGCTGTGATTACAGCTGCTCCTGGTGCGACTCGGCATTTACATGGGACGGCAGCGCCAAAGGCGATATTCGCATGCTGACGGCTTATGAGGTTATGGAGCAGCTCATGCAGATCGGCGGAAATTCCTTTGACCATGTTACGATTTCCGGCGGGAATCCGGCATTGCTGCCTCAGCTCGGAACCTTGATCGAGGAGCTTCATGAGCGGGATATTAGCGTTGCTCTGGAGACGCAAGGCAGCCGCTGGCAGGATTGGTTTTGGCTCATTGACGACCTGACCCTCTCGCCCAAGCCGCCGAGCTCTGGCATGAAGACGGATTGGGCGGTACTCGATGATATTGTAGCCAAGCTGGAAAAACGAGCTGTGAGCTTTTGCCTAAAGACGGTCGTATTTGACGACGAGGATCTGGAATATGCGACTTATGTCCATTTGCGGTATCCGAAGGTTCCTTTCTACGTGCAGGCGGGGAACGGACAGCTGCAGGAAACGGAGCCGCAGCGCATGCTGCCTTATTTGGTAGAACGCTATGAATGGCTGATCGATAGAGTGATGCCTAACCCCGAGCTGAATCGGGTGCATGTGCTCCCGCAGCTGCATACGTGGGTATGGGGCAACAAAAAGGGCGTATAAAAGAAGGAAATGGAAAGGATGGCGCTGGACATGGAAGGAAGAAGCAAGGAGGAGCTAAGCGGTGTAACGCTGCTTGGCAATCAGGGGACACAATATTTATTCAATTATTCACCGGAAATTTTGGAGGCCTTCGATAACAAGCATCCGAACCGGGACTATTTTGTTAAATTCAATTGCCCCGAATTTACAAGCCTATGCCCGATGACGGGACAGCCTGATTTTGCAACGATCTATATTTCGTATATCCCGGATCAAAAAATGGTAGAAAGCAAGTCACTCAAGCTGTATTTGTTCAGCTTCCGCAATCACGGCGATTTTCACGAGGACTGCATGAACATCATCATGAATGATTTAATTGCCTTGATGAACCCTCGATATATCGAGGTATGGGGTAAGTTCACTCCGCGTGGCGGAATCTCCATCGACCCTTACTGCAACTGGGGACAACCGGGAACAAAATACGAGCAAATGGCGGAGCATCGCTTGATGAATCATGATCTTTATCCAGAAAAAGTAGATAATCGATAGGTGTATGCAAAAAAGGAACATCTCTGGCGGGATGTTCTTTTTTTATAGAAATCCAGGGGTTCAAAGCGTTCTCTTGCTGAACGAATTCGCAAATTCTGCGATAAGGGACTACGTTCAAGCCAGCCTAAAGTCCAGTAAGCCGTCATGCCCGGAGTCCATTTCAACGGGAAGCAAATCGCCTATACTTATTTTTATCAAAGATAAAGAGTAGGTGTACAGATGAGCGGACAATCTATTTTTCGAAATGCGTTGTGTATGTCGGTATTGCTCTACACGATAGCGGCGGCGCTAACTAGCTACGGGGTAACGCCGGAGAGAGCTTACGCTGCGCAAGAAGGCGGAGAATCGGCATATGCCGAACTGGATAGCTATATGGAGACCGCTATGGAGGCGCTTGATATTCCGGGTGCTGCGCTAGGCATCGTTCAGAAGGATGCGCCATTATACATAAAAGGATACGGAACGGCCGATTCCAAGAATACGGCCATCACGCCGCAAACGCCATTCATACTCGGATCAACGAGCAAATCATTTACGGCGATGGCAGTCATGCAGCTGGTAGAAGCGGGAAAGGTTGGGCTGGACGCTCCCGTTCAGCAGTATTTGCCGAGTTTCAGAGTCGCAGATGAGCAGGCGTCTTCGGAGATCACGGTGCGACAATTGTTGAACCAAACTAGCGGCATATCGGCCTTTGCGGGCAAGGATCTGCCTTCGCATGAGCTGACGCTTGCGCAGTATCCGGCTGCGAAGCAGGAGGCGAAGCTGAGCGGGCCGGCAGGAAGCCAGTTTGAATACTCCAACATGAACTATGACGTTCTTGGTGCCTTAGTTCAGAAGGTATCCGGTCAATCGTATGGGGAATATGTGAAAAGACAAATTTTCGAACCGCTTGGCATGGGGCAGACGACGACTTCTTATTCCGAATCATTAAAGCTGGGTTTATCAGAGGGGCACCAACCGATATTCGGCTGGTTATTTGCGACAAGCCCGAAGGAGAGGGCGGCTAATGTTCCATCAGGGTATATTCAATCAAGCGCAGAGGATATGAGCCATTATTTAGTAGCCCAGTTGAATAATGGGGTGTATGAGGGCAAACAGTTGGTTTCTGGGGAAAGCGTAGCGCTTATGCATGGCGAGCAAGGCGCTCGAATGGAAGAGGGCGGCCTGTATGGAATGGGCTGGATGAGCCAAAACGGGGCGGTTTATCATCAAGGCAGCGTAGAAAATTTTCAATCGAATTTGTTCATCGAGGGTGAAACGGGCATCGTGCTTCTGCTGAACGCGAATGATCCTTTAGTGTCTGCTGCAGAAATGATGACGGAGGGGATTCGGCAGATCTTGGCGGGAGAGAAGCCATCGCCGGCTGATTTGCCTTCGATGGGGATCGTACATTGGGTTATGCGAGCCGCAGCGGTAGCCATCGTGCTGTTTATCATCCGTTCCATCTATGTATCGGCGGCATGGAATAAGATTTATCGCCCGAATCGGCCGTTTATCGCACGGCATGCTATCTCGATCATGCTCTTTCACCTTCTTATTCCGCTTGCGGTTTTGTTCGCTTTGCCGCTGTGGATGGATGCGCCTTGGAAGCTGCTGCTTGCGTTTATGCCGGGCATGACCCATTTGTTATATATGGCTTCTATCGTGCTTCTTGCGTATGGAATGGTGAGGTTGATTTTGCTATTCAAGAGCATGAGCATGAGCAGGCCGTAAGCTAGTGTAATGTAAAGATTCAATTCGCCACAGGATGAGGCTGTCTTCCGCGCAGGTTTGATGTGCGAGGAGGCAGCCTTGTTTTCCTGGTTCATCCTATGACGTTCTAAAATTCGGATGCAGAAGTCCTTCTCGCACCCGGTGCTGATAGGCAAAATGATTCGTGGGTCCATGTCCTCCGCCAATGCCAAGCTGATCTTCGATCGCTGCTTGTATGAAGGCTTTGGCTGTCTGGATTGCCGCGCGAACGGATTTGCCTTGCGCGATTTCAGCGGTTGCCGCCGCGGAGAAGGTGCAGCCGGTGCCATGGGTATGGGGAGTGATGATTCGTTTGCTCTCCAAGTATTCAAAGGTCTGTCCATCATAAATCAGATCGACAAGCTGCTCGTTTTCCTTGGTGTGGCCGCCTTTGATTACAATATAACGCGAGCCCATTTGATACAACCGCTTTGCCGCTTCTTCGCGATCTTGGAGGTTGCGAATCGGCATGCGGGCAAGCAGCTCGGCCTCTGGGATATTTGGAGTCGTGACCAGTGCAAGCGGCAGCAAGTGCTTCACAAGCGATTGAATCGCTTCCTGCTGAAGGAGGGGGGAGCCGCCCTTGGCAACCATGACCGGGTCAATAATTAGATTCCGCCATTGGTACTGCTTGATTTTGGCAGCGACAAGCTCAATAATTTCCGAACTAAAGAGCATCCCCGTCTTCAGCGCATCCGGTTCCAAATCTTCCCCGATCGCATCCAGCTGCCCTTGAATCGCTGCGGCTTCCATCGGATAGACGCCATGAACGCCAAGCGTATTTTGCGCGGTCACTGCCGTTATTACCGACATGCCATAAGCGCCGAGTTCCTGAAATGTTTTTAAGTCTGCTTGAATACCTGCGCCGCCGCCGCTGTCCGACCCTGCTATCGTTAATGCTTTGAACGTCTTTGTCAATTTCTTATCCCCCAATCATGTGAATGCGCCCATAGGCTGTAACCTCATTGAAAAAATAAAAAAACCGCTCATTTCCGGTGGGAAATGAGCGGGTCGTATGTCCAGCCAAGCTTGCGCGTGTGTAGGGTCCTGCTCCACTTCCCTCCGCTGGAATGATCCAGATCAGGTTCCAAGGGTCCGAAGCATTTGCCCCATCTCAGCCGTTAAGCTCCCCTAGTGAAATCAATATTCAGTTTGTATTTTTTCTACTATAGCATACACTGGAGAGATGTAAACCATAATTATCGGAAAAGGCGTGGAATCGATGAAAAACTTACTCGTTAGCGGCTACCGTGCGCATGAGCTCAATATATTCAGCCAGAAGCACAAAGGTATCGTTTATATAAAAAAAGCGTTAACTGCTAAGCTTATCCCGCTCATTGACAACGGATTGGAATGGGTGATTACACCGGGGCAATACGGCGTCGATCTATGGGCATGCGAGGTGGTTATTGAACTAAAGGAACGATATCCGCAGCTGAAGCTTTCTATCATTACGGCCTACAGCAACCAGGAGGAGAAATGGAAGGATGATAAAAAGGATTTTTATCATCAGGTATTAAAGGGGGTCGATTATTACGCCTCTGTCAGCAACCAGCCGTATGACGGCATTTGGCAGCTTACGGCACGGGACGAGCTGCTGTTCCGCAAGACGGATGGCATATTGCTCGTCTACGACGAGGATGCGGGAGAAGGAAGCCCCAAGTTTTTTAAGCAAAAAGCTCTCAAGAAGCAGCAGGCAGGCGACTATGAATACATTAGCATCAGCTCGGAGGATATTCAGAGCATTGCGGATGATGATCATTTGTATTCGGATTATTAGCATGTAATCGTTAATTTTATTGCTAGTTTTTGCTGTGGAGTAAGCTGGCATTAGTTCACTAAACGTGAAGAATACGGATTACCATGTAAAATGAAAGGTAGAGATAATGTGGAGAAGATAATAAAAATGATGAAAGATTATTTGTTTGAAGAAATATATTTAATTGGCATTGTAGATATTGAAAACGATACTGCTGAATTTGTAGCTAGTGATATGTTTATGTATTTTGAGTTTGGAAAACAATTTCTTGAAATTGAGGCCATAGACAGCTTTGGTCGACTAAGAATTACAATTGTTGAACGTCTAAGAACGGACTTTGGATTTGAAAATGTTCCTTCCGGGAAAGTAAAAGTTGGTCAAATTGTTTTTATGAATCCTATGGCTAATCATACTGTGGAAAGTGTAGTTTTCTATAACCTGGAAGTAATAGATGAAGGAATCATAAGCGATGTTCTGCTGATTAAACTAACGAATGGTGAAGATTTATTTGTAGATCCACAATATTTAGGAATTACAATAGGTGGATTGCAACAGAAGCATCTCTGGGAAGAACAGTATAGGGAGCGGGTTTTAACAAGAGTAGGTGAAATGCCATTTGAAACTTATATTAAGATTCAATGATTCTGAGTGGTATTTGAAATCATTCTGCAATCGTGGTGTGTAACAAAATAGAAGAGATGAGTAAAGATACGCCCGAATGTTATTTTTGCGTGGATAAAGCAGAATATATTGAAGATAGTCTGTACTTAACTGTTTCGCTATATAAAGAGGAATTTGGAAGTAGAGTGGGGATTTATGGTCAATGGCAAATCAAATGTGTGGTTCTGTGCTAGACCAAAGAATTAGATTTATTCTTGCATTCGGGTATTTTCATTTGATAGATGATCATCCATATTTATTTAAATATAATAAAAGAGAATATATGATTTATGGACCGGAAGAGACATTTCGTAACGATGAGATTACTTATGTATGTAGATGATGAGCCTATTTATATCATTGCAAAAAGCTTTT
Source organism: Paenibacillus paridis (assembly GCF_006345825.1). Taxonomy (GTDB): domain Bacteria; phylum Bacillota; class Bacilli; order Paenibacillales; family Paenibacillaceae; genus Pristimantibacillus; species Pristimantibacillus paridis. The sequence goes on along the minus strand of NZ_VCIX01000079.1, from coordinate 52,264 downwards.
CATAATAAGGAAATATATCAATCTTAGTTTAAAAGGAGGAAGCCCTGCTTGTCGTATCTGCTATCTTTCATAAAGCGTTTGCTCAAGAAATCTCCACAAAGCAAGAGAACACCACCAGCACTGACTTTCAGCAATGTGCCTGGTACTCCGCACTCCTTCGGTTATAAATGCCAGTGGTTGACGGTGAAAACCGCAGATACGGAAGCCGTGGCGAAGGCGCTTAAGCTTGTTGACATTCAAGCGGCTAACTGGGCAACGGGGATTGCAGGAGCGTATGAGGGATATTATTTTGTTAGCCCACCAGTGGAAGGCTGGACCTTTGTAGTCAATGCTTTAATGCCTGATGCCACGGATCAGTTGGAGTCGGGACCGCTGCAAACGGTAACTGATTTAAGTGTCGTTTTTGAAGAAGCCTATTATTTTGGAACTCATAGAGTTGTATCGTATCACGCTTGGGCGAGAGCTAGGCACGGGAGATTGACCAGGGCATATGGTTATCTAGGGGAAAGAGGAGAAACATTATTTAATCATGGAGAGCTGACAGCAGAGGAGACAAAGCATGATTTGTACTTCACGGAGCAGGAAGACGATATGCAGATGCTGCCTGATGAAGAGCATGTGCTGCTAATCGCGAGGGAATGGTCTCTTGATCCTCTAGAGCTGGGCAAAGTCCAGAAGGTTGGAGTAGGGCTTGTAGGTATTAAAGAGTGAGGCAGCTATTGATTAGTTTGCACAGGCAAAGCTGCGGTCAAGGCAGAGGAAGGAGAGCAAAATGAAAACAATCATTGATAAAATCGCATGGATCCATATGGTGGATGGACGAGTATTAGCCGCGCGCTCCAAAGGGAAGGAATTATATTATATTCCAGGCGGCAAAAGGGACCCGGGGGAGACGGACCACGATACCCTTATTCGTGAGGTGGAAGAGGAGTTAACCGTTCGGATCAAGCCCGAAACGATCACTCATTTTGGGGATTTTGAAGCGAAGGCCGATGGCAAAGAAGAAGGCGTTATGGTCAAAATGGCTTGCTACTTTGCGGATTTTGAAGGAGAGCTAAACGTTTCCTCGGAGATCGAGGAATTGGCTTGGCTGTCCTATCGTGACCGCGAACGCGTCTCGCAAGTCAGCCAGCTCATTTGGGATCGATTACATAAGCTGGATTTGCTTTTATAGCGGCACAAGCCTGTTTCAAGCCTATTTTAGCGCTTGGGACAGGCTTTTTATCTTTTTGAGTGTAATATTTCGATCTTGGGACATCGGTCCTTTCCTTGCAGGCTGCATCTATTGTTTAATAATGGATAAGACTTCATAGAGGGGAAGAAACGTATGCGTGGAATCGTGTTTGCTCTTTTTGGCGGAGCTTTTATTACTTTACAAGGGGTAGCCAATTCTCGGATCAGCCAGGATATCGGTACGTGGCAAGCGGCGGCGCTTACGCAATTGACCGGATTTCTTATTGCTTTAGCGGTGCTGTTCTTCGTACGTGACGGCAGCTGGCAGGGGGTTAAAAGGGTCAAGCCGATTTATCTTATGGCAGGCGCGCTTGCGGCAATTATTATATTCAACAATGTGACGGCGATACACCGGATGGGTGCCACTTTTACGATATCGGCTGTGTTGATTGCCCAGCTTTGCATGACTTTCCTCGTTGACAGCAACGGCTGGTTTGGCGTCGTAAAGAAGAAAATGAAGCTGCCGCAATTTATCGGAATAGGCATGATGGTGGCAGGTGTAATCATCCTGAAGTTTTGACGCGTAATACGACGAAAGCGAGGCAGGGATATGAAAGAAAAGCAGGATAGCGACAAAATTGATCGATATCTTCAAGAACTTCAGCTGGAAGCGGTATTTAACGATTCCATTAAACCTTATTTGTCGCTATACCGCTTTGAGCAGGGTGAGCCGATCTGTACCCAAGGAGAGCCTTCGCAGTATTTGTATGTGCTGGTTAAGGGGAAGATTAAAATTTATACGACTTCGGCTGAGGGGAGAACACTCGTTATTTCCTTTAAAACGCCGCTTGAAGTGATCGGCGACATTGAATATATTCGCAGCATCGACATCATTAATACGGTAGAAGCGGTATCCGCTGTTACGATGATTGGCGTTCCCTATCGCGAGCTGAAGAAGCACAGCAGTGACCATGCCCCGTTTTTGCAATTTTTGCTGGAAATCATCACGCAAAAGTTTTTTATTAAATCCCACTCGATGAGCTTTAATTTGATGCATCCGGTCGAGGTACGGCTGGCTAGCTATTTGCTGTCGGTTTCCTTCGATGAGACAGATGCCATGTTCAAAGGCCATCTCCGTGCTTCGGGCTTAAAGGACGCGGCCAACCTAATTGGAACGAGCTATAGGCATATCAATCGCGTTTTGCAAAAGTTTTGCGCGGAAGGCCTGATCGAGCGGAACCGGGAATTGATTATCGTGAAGGACAGGAACGGGCTTAGCACGCTGGCCGGGGAAAATATGTACGAATAGAGGATTGGAGGCTGCAATCGATGATTTTAGCGTTAATACTGGCTCTAAGCGCGGGCGCTTTGGTCGGCATGCAAAATATTTTTAACAACAAAGTGAATGAAAAAGCAGGCTCTTGGACGACGACGACGTTAGTTTTAGGCATGGGGTTTGCGGCATCTATGGCGATGGGACTTATCTTTGAAGGAAAGCAAATGTTCGTTCTGCAAAATATGCAGCCTTGGTATTGGGGCAGTGGCTGCCTCGGCGTTGGCGTGGTCGTTTGCTTAGTGCAGAGCTACCGAAGGCTTGACCCGACCTATGCGGTTTCCATTGTTCTGACCTCAGAGCTTTTCTTTGCTTTATTGTGGGATTCGCTTGGCTGGCTGGGTCTGGAGCAAATTCCGTTTACGCTAAACAAGCTGATTGGTGTGCTGGTTATCGTTGGCGGCATTTTCGTCTTTAAATTAAGCGGGGAAACCAAGAAGCAGAAAAAAATGCAGATGAAGCTTGACTATAACGCTTAAAGAAACTCGAAAACTCGTGAGTTTCTCTAGCATTCGAAAATCGGCCATCAGGCCGGTTTTTTTTTGTAATGAGCGGGCGTTGTTCCAATTGACAAAAGATAGGTGATCCATTATCATCTTATTTAATGATCATCTAATTAGATATATATTAAATCGAATGGAGGAGGCCTTTCATGCAATTAGACAAAGTTGTGGCATATCACAAAGCGCTGGCGGACGCAACGAGAATCAAGCTGCTGATTTTATTGGCAGAGGGAGAGCAGAATGGCCAGGTACTTGCCGAGAAGCTCGGGGTGACGCCCGCTACGATAACTCATCATGCGACTAAGCTGCGGGAAGCAAGCTTAATTAACGAGCGCAGGGAGAAAAACACGATTTATTTTTCGCTGAATCATTATTTTATAAAGAGCAATGCTAGCGCTGCGGAACAGCTGATTTACCGCAATAAAGGTGAAGAAGAGAGGGTGGAGAAGGTGGAGGAAGAACGTATTCGTTTAAAGGAAACCGTCGTGAGAAATTTTTTTACAGCAGATGGAAGGCTGAAGCATATGCCTGCCCAGCTTAAGAAAAAATTGATCGTGCTAGAGCATATGATATCGAAGCTGGCCCTTGGACAGAAATATTCGGAGAAAGAAATCAACACGTTCATTAAAGATTTTCATGATGACTTTGCCACGATCAGACGGGAGTTCATTATGCATCAATTCATGTTCAGGGAAGCTGATATTTATGAGCTGAATCCACGGGAATTATGGGCGAAATGGGAGACTTTAGCTTAATTGATAGGTAATAGGTTTCAAAAAAATATATTCGTTGACACCTGTGTTTTTCTGTTGGTATACTATGAACCATTACATATTCCCGATTAAACACGTCGGAATTATAAATCATAATGGAGGTCATGTACATGAGAAAAACACAGGCTAATTACACCAAATTGCTAGCAGCACTCCTCTTGTCATTTTCAGTTCTATTTACGCAATCGACAGCTTTTGCTGCAACAGCTGTAACAACAGCAGCCGTAACGGCAACGACATCACAGGAGGATGGCGTTCCGCAGTACAAGCAATTTTTGAAAGAGAAATTTGATGTTAGCCTCTCTGGCACAGTAACAAAAGGCGATTTCATTAAAGCGGTAGCGGATGCGCTTGGTTATAAAGCTTCGGGCAAAGAAGTTGTTTTCTCCGACTTGAAGTCAGGCGATGAGTTGTTTGCTTCGGCGGCAGCTTTGTATGAAAAGGGCATTTTGTCCGGGCCATCCATTCAAGGCGAGCAGGTGCTGACTACATCCGTAGCGGTTGCAATCGCGGTAAGAGCAGCGGACCTGAAGGAGCTGGCTTATACGTACCCTGCGGCTAAAGTTAATAAGGCTCTTGCCAAGCTGAATGTAGCAAGCAGCGTGCTTGGTACTAAAGGGGCACAAGAGGTGGCCGTTGCGGTTGACAATGGTTTGCTGACCTCTGACCTGTATGCTAGCTTTAAACCAAAAGCAGCTGCAAGCGACCAATTGATTCACACCTTGCTTGGTAAAGTGTTGATCACGAAGGGCTTGTATAAGCAATACCTTGGTTACATCAACGATGCCGATATCTTTGCAAAGCTTAGCACGGCATATGAGACTTCGGATATTATCAATGCGCCGAAGCTTCAAGAGCTGGTGAATACGGCTTTGAAGCAAGATCTGATTACGGGCTACAATATCAAGGATTCCCGTTTCAACGCGAACTTTATTGATGAGCTGTCGCTAATCTATGGACATTCCAATTTCAAGCATGCGATTCAGCTTATTGGCTTGCTTCGCAGTGAAGGCATTAACGCTAAAGTACAGTTCGAGCCAAAAACATCTGCATTTATCTTTTTGGCAGAGTGGGGCACGCCAGGACCAAATGTAGTTAAGATCGAAAATGGCAACTACATTAACTACGACAAAGAATACGATTTGGAATTTGAATTCGCCAATGCGTCTGATAAAGCAGCATTTAACGATATCATTAACAAATATGCTAAGAAAAATGAAGATGGTCAAACCGGCCTGATTGCTTCCTCTTGGTGGCAGCCGCTTTATTATTCACAAACTAAGCTTGCGGATTATGAAATCATTACAAACAACTTTATTACCGATCCAGACAGCCCTTATACCGTAAATCCATTTTCGCTGAATGAAAATTCCGAAAAAGTAGTTGCAGGCCTGAAAGCGATCGATCCTAATGCGACTATAACTCCGACTCAATTCTGGGTGGATAAACCGTTCTTCCGTTATTTGCACGGTGAATCGCTTTAATTAGAACACCATACCTGAATGCAAGATAAGAAGAAGCTCTGGCCGTCATTGATGGCTGGAGCTTCTTTATGTTATCGTTCAAGGAAAGGAGGTCGCTGGTATGACAACAATAGCAGACGGGCTCGAAGCTCTTTTTCGGAAAAATGCCAATCCCGAAACCGCTTTGCCGATGGAAGCCTATATGCGCGGCCATTTTATATTCTTGGGCATTAAGATGCCGGAACGAACACAGCTGCTTCGTGATTTTTGGAAGGAAAACGATAAGCCGAAGGGAGACTTACTGCTTCGTACCGCAGAGCAGCTGTGGCAGCTGAATGAGCGTGAATTCCATTATGTGGCGATGGGACTAATGGAGAAATACGGAAAAGAAGCCTCGGAGCCTCATATCGACAGGCTGGAGCGCTGGATTACGACCCATTCATGGTGGGATTCCGTTGATTTTATAGCGGCGAATCTAATTGGTTACCACCTCTCCAAATACCCGGAACTAATAGCTGCGTATACGGAGCGTTGGATCGTATCCGAGCACTTATGGCTGCGGCGCGCTGCACTGTTGTTTCAGCTCAAATATAAGCATGCGACCGACAAGGAGCGTTTGTTCCATTACATTGAGCTCACCAAAGAGGAAAATGAATTTTTTATACGGAAGGCGATCGGTTGGGCGCTGCGGGAATATGCCAAAACCGATGCAGCCGGTGTGCATCGGTTTGTGATGGAAACGCCGCTCTCGCCGTTAAGCAAGAAGGAGGCGCTTAAGCATAAATGATCGTTTATGGCTGGCTTTGATTCGGAGCGGGCTGTCTGGAGGACACATAATAAAGCCAGGACGCGATAATGGCAAATCCGGCAATAACGGCCATGCCCCAGAAAATATTAGAGAATGCGCGTCCGAGGGGAAGCGAGCTCTGGGCGGTGAGTACGATGCCGCTAATGGCAACGCTGAAAGCTCCGCTGATGAATTGAGACAATTGGAACAAGCCCATGCCTGCACCGACGTGCTCGCCGGGCAAAATTCTCGATAGCTCGTTGGAAACGCTCGAATTCAAAGCAGAGAAGCCTACGCTCATGAGAATGTAGATCGCCATGATCATATAAATGGAGCGATCCGCGAATAAAGCGAACGAAATGGCTGCGATGAGCAAAGGCCACGGCGTTATGCGAAGCAGCAAGCTGTTCCCGCGACGGTCAATGATTTTGCCGATGCGCTTGGAAGCCAGCATGGCCACGAGCGCTCCAGGGAAAATGATTAGGCCAGCTTGGCCAGGAGTTAGCTCAAATAAATGAATGAGCACCTGCGGCAGCAGGAACAGCGTTGCAAAATTGTTGATATAAGAAACGATGCCGAGCGTAATGAGGCGTATATACCGTTTGTTGCGGAACAAGGAAGGCTGAACAAACGGATTAGAAGCGCGGTTGATGCGAATCCAAAAGAGCACCAGCGCAGTAATCCCGCCAATTAAAGCGATCCAAAAATGATTCGTAATGTAGAGCAGCACACCTGTCGAGCCGATTCCGACCAGTGCCGCGCCCAAGACGTCGAAGGACCCTTTATTCGAGGTTTCGTCAGGCAGCAGGCGATAAAACACCGGAATAAGAAGCAGTGATATGCCGGTGACGATAAACAGTTCATTCCAGCCGAGATATTGGGTAATGGCGCCGCCAACCACAGGGCCAAGCCCGAGGCCAAGCGAAGCGGCGGAGGTAATAAGCGCCATGGACTTGCCCCGTCTTGCAAGCGGAATAAATCTTGTAATCAGCACGATCGTCAAGCTCAGTACGGACCCCGCGCCCGAGGCTTGAATCAGCCTTGCAACCAGGAGGAGCATATAATGATGGCTGAAAAATCCAAGCACCGATGCTCCGCCCATGGCAATCAGTCCAATCGTGAGCAGCAGCCGGATGGGAACGAAGTCGGATAAACGGCTATAAGTAATGGATGAGATGGCAAAAATGATGGAATAACCGGTGATGATCCACGACGCCGCCGAGGAGGAAAGCATAAATTCCGCCGTGACTTGAGGCAGCGCAAGGTTGAACATCATCGTATTCATTATGACAATAATGACGGTTAGCCCTAATAAAGGAATGACGATTCCATCTCGAAAGGCAGGACGATCGTCTCCGTTGGTAATCAGTGGGGCAGTTAAAGCAGCAGCGTTTCTCATGGAACCTCCTAATCGAATGGTGAAGTTTACGTTTCTAAAGTACGATAATCATCGTACTATGAAAATATAGCATGACTTGTGTTATAATGCAATGAGTGCATGACGAGAGAGGAGCGAATGCGTTTGAAAATTTTATTCCATCCCAATCGCGATGATATTGAGCTTACTTCCGTGCTATATGCGTTAAGCGATCCAATTCGGCTAAGCGTGGTCACTGCTATTGCACACAGCGGCGAGCAGGCTTGCGGCCACTTTGAATTCCCCGTAGTGAAATCTACGATGACTCACCATGTTCGCACCTTGCGTGAGGCAGGGGTGCTGAATGTGCGCAAACAGGGCACTCAGCATTTTTTGACGCTGCGCTCTGATGACCTAAATCTGCGTTTCCCAGGACTGCTGGATGCGATTGTCCGCTCTGCTTCTTTATAATGGAAAAGAACGGCTATTTATTTTCTCTTCCATTTACGCTAAAATAAAGCAGTACTTTGGCAACGAGAGAAGGAACATCTGTGCGTACACGCAAAGGGTTGAAGCTTCGATTTGTATTAGGGCTATTAGTCATTGGCTCTGTTCTTTTAACCGCCGTTATCGGCGGTTATTTTGCATTGTCGGCTAATAAAGCCTCCTTGACGGCCGGATATTTGGAAAGCAATTCTCAGTATGCCAAGAAGCTGGCGTCCAATACGAGCGAATTATTGCAAATTATGCGCAATAATATTGAAGCCGTTGCATCGATGGCCAGCAAACAAACTATATCGCAAAAGGAACTGGATATTTGGTATGCGGCGAATGAGCAATATTTTAATTCCATTCTGCTCGTGGACGCTGATCGCACAGTAAAGGCCACCAGCTTCAATAGCAAAGGTATCGAGATCGGGATGGTTTTATCCTCCGTAGCTTCCTTCCAAGCGGTCCAACAGAAGCGAACCTTAATTTCGGAGCCTTACGTAGGTGCGATGACGCATCATCTTTTAGTTCTGATTTCGTCGCCTATATTTAATGAAGCGGGAGAATACGAAGGTTTTGCTGCCGGTACCATCTACTTGGACGACAGCAATGCACTTAATAAATTGCTCAGTGAGCATTTTTACGGCAATGGCTCTTACGTTTATGTAGCTGATAAGTATGGGCATCTTATTTTTCATCCAGATAAAGCAAGATTAAATGAATCCATTACGACTAATGAGGTTATCAATAAAGCCATATCAGGGCTTAGCGGAGCCCAAGAGATTATTAATTCGCAAGGGGGCTCTTATTTTGCAGGTTATGCGATTGAGCCGATGACAGGGTGGGCAATCGTGGCGCAAACCCCAACGTCTATTGTAGATAAACCTCTGAGAAAGCTCATCTGGGACATTGTGCTGAAATCCTTCCCGATCTTTGTCATCATTTTATTGGTGGCATGGCGCGTCTCTTATTTGATCTCCAAACCTTTGTTTGAATTGGCGGCTTTTTCCGAGGAGGCGATCTTATCCACGGGGGCAGCCTACTCGAAAATGCCAAAAGCAAGCTCCTACATTTATGAAGTTAGGCAGCTTAACCAGAGCATTAACAATCATCTCGCTTTGTTGAACAAAGAGATTCGCTTGGACGGCCTAACTGGCCTTGCGAACCGAAAAACGTTTGATCTGACGATTCAGGAGTGGTTGGCAGACGATATTCCGTTTGCGCTTATATTGCTCGATATTGATCATTTCAAAAAAATTAACGACCAGTACGGCCATCTTATCGGCGATGAGGTTTTGACCGGCATAGCTTCTGTCATGAAGGCCTTCTCTAGAAGCAATGATTTGTGCTTCCGCTATGGTGGAGAAGAGTTTGGCATACTAGTGAAATTCGGGAATGTTCAAACAGCTGTGCAGATGGCTGAGCGTTTGCGTGAAGCAGTCGCTGCTGAAGCGAGCCCGACGGGAAATCCGATCTTCGTGTCTATCGGAATCTCTTGCAAAGATGGAAAAGACGTGAGTGCCAAAGAACTGATCGAGATGGCGGACATCGCCTTATACCAATCGAAAGCGGACGGCAGAAACCGCACAACGGCATATCAAGCAAATAAAACAGGACAGCCATAAATGCGGCTGTCCTGTTTTTTGGATCAATTATTAATATTAAGGCTAAAGCGGTTTTCTTAGCAAAGCTCGAAAACAAAACAGTTTTCCCCACAAGTCGGATTGTATGGCATCCGGAGGGGGAGTAAGCGCAAATTCATTGGCAAAGGTTAGGCCAGCCGATTCCACCGCGCGTGTCAACTGCTCCAAGTCAACGGTAGGATAGTCGAAGGTGAGTGCGATTCTGCCTCCAGGCTTGACCGTTCTGGCGAATTCCTTGAGACTGAGATCCTGATCGACATGCCGCAAGTGTTCCAGAACAGATATGCAGAAAATAATATCAAAATAATTGTCCTCGTAAGGGAGATCCGTTATGCTGGCCTCGGCATACTGAACTCTTGACCATCCCGGATGGGCAACGATCGAATGAAGCGCTTGCGGGCCGACATCTTGGATAATTTCTTGTTCAATCGTGGTCCATGAGTTGATCCGGGCATCGAAATCGCAAGCGTGCGTCTCATGGCAGACTGCGCCTAAATAAAACTTTAAGGGGTGAGAAATTCCGCAAGCAGCATCCAGCGCAATATCGCCAGGGTCAATTAGCGTCCTGCACCATTCATATTCATAGGGACGGCTCCACCAGGTTGCGGGCAAGGGATAAATCAGCGTATCTGTCCTTGCGTCTGAACTAGTAAAGAAGCGAGCTTCTTCAAGGCTGTTCACATTCGGATTTGTCATAGGCAATTCTCCTCCCGGGGATGCAATTGTACATCGCGCGTCAACACGAAGCTCATTTTACAAGCTTATTTGTTGCAATAGAATAATATGTGTGTTTTGAGCCGTTTCCGAATCGATACTATTTGTTAGGAATATGTGGTAAGTTATGATGACCATACAGAGGCAAAACCGGAGACAAGGATGACGAATGAAGCAAACCGGTGTTTGGATTAAGCAAAGGGGCTGGGTGGATGTCTGTACCATCGTATTTGTTTCAAACGTTTCCTAGGATGGAGACGGAACGGTTTATTTTACGAAAGACGGAAGAGCGGGATATCCGCGATTTATACGAGCTATATTCCAGCGAGGAGGTCGTGCGCTATACCCCGTTATTGCCATTTGCCGCTGAGGAAGAGGCATGGCACGAAATGAACTGGCACTGGGAAATATTCGCTCAGCAGGTAGGCATTCGCTGGCTTATCGAGGAGAAGCGCACAGGCAAGGTTATTGGAACCTGCGGTTTCCTGCACTACTTGAAAGAGTACGCTCTTACCGAAATTGGCTATGATCTATCCCCTAGTTACTGGCGCAGAGGCGTTATGAGCGAGGTTGCAAGGCCAATATTGGCGTTTGCTTTCCGGGACATGGGACTGCAGCGCATTGAAGCGAAGGTTGATACGGCTAATGCGGCATCGATTGGGCTGCTTACGAAGCTTGGCTTCAAGCTTGAGAATGAGCTTCGGGAGTATGAATTTGAGAAAGGGCAGCATATCGAGCTTATGATCTTTTATATGCTGCGGAAGCAGTTCTCTTATTAATGGCAGGCCAGAATATCTTTCGCAAAAGACATAAACCGCGTATAATAAGAGAAGCGAATGCTTACGAAGTAAGTTTTGCTGCACAAAACGAAGCGAACGCTTACGAAGTAAGTTTTGCTACACAAAACTTTAAGGAGGACAAAATCATGTCCATGAGCAAGGCGAAGAAAGCCAGGCAGAAGCTGGCCCAGCAGGGGCGCATGACGCCGGATGTGCTGCGGGGAAGCTGGCAGGGAATCCATCCAACGATTAAACGCACTCCTACGCTGCAAGAGAAACAAACAAAGCTGAATAAGAAACACCGAAGGAATCACGCGAATTACAGCGATGGTTCCTTTTGCATTTATATGGGGACATTGCCCTGCGCGACAGTGGTCTAGCTTTCTTTGAATCTCTTGATCAGGGCGGCTGCAGCCGTGTACTCTTTCAATATTGTATCCGCGAGTGTGCGAGAGAACGGACAACCTTCTCTATCCATGCATATAGTATAGGAAACGATAGGTAGAGGAGGCAAAGGCCATGCCGTTAGTGTGGGTTTGCTCGATAAGCGGATTGCTGGGTTTGGTTATTACGTTTGCTTTTGGCAGTTGGGTGGAGTCCCTTACCTTGCTTGTTGTCGCGATGGGAATCGATTATGTTACAGGCGTTACGGCATCTTTAAAAGAAGGAAAGGGGCTGAATAGCGCGTTCGGAGCGTGGGGCTTGGCTCGGAAAGGGCTGATGCTGCTCGTTATTTTGCTGGCTCATCGCATTGATATTTTGCTTGAGCTTCCCAATGTGACGATGGGGGCGGCCATCTACTTTTACATCGCCAATGAGCTTATTTCGATTACAGAAAATTATGGACGAATGGGGCTGCCGCTCCCGGACCGGGTTCGCAAAATGATTGAGGTGCTTAAGGATAAGCGGTAATTGTTGGATAAAAGCGGATTGGCTTGCATAAAATGATCGCCACTCGCTATAATAAGAACATATGTTCTTATGTGGAGGGGTGGCAATGGCCGCTAATGAGGAAGCTTCCGTAGGAAGCAGGAGAACAGCCTTGCATCCGCCGATCCAGACCGAGGAAGAGCTAGAGCTGGTGAAGCGGTATGTGCTGCTTGGCATTGTGATGCGCATTTTAGATCATGATATTCGCGTCATCGGGACTTCAGCCATAAAGCTGCCGAGGTTCTATGAATCCATGCTGCGCGGCATGCAGGACCGCGTGTTGCTTGAGCTTGCTGCGATCAGAAGGCGATTTCGCGATATGGGCATTAAAGTGTATGAGGAGAAGCGGGAAAAGGACGGCTTGCACGCCCAATATGTTTGCCGCGGGTACCATCATCAGTTTTTTATGCTGTGGGGCTTCGTCAAAGCGGAATCCGAGCAAGTGTTAAAACAGTATTTGTCCAGCTAATTTCAAATTTGTTCATGGTTTTGTCAAAATAACGAAAAAACTTTTCTGCTTTGTGTAGTTTAAGGTTGAGAACTTCGGACGATCTTATGTAATATAAGAGGTAGACATTATGATCGCAAAGGGGAGCACATAGCAATGCACAAGTGGATTATGTTTACTTTATTTGCAGCGGCGTCGTTGCTGGGCTTATATTTGCTCACATTCGCCTTGCCTGCTAAGCCAGTTGACGAGTCAGCCTCGTTGCCTGAAGGCATGAGTTTGCTCAAAGTAGTTGCATCCAATGATTTCGTATTTGATCAAGAAGAGTACAAAGTTAAAGTTGGAGACAAAGTAAGGCTGAAGCTTTCCAATAAAAGCGGTATTCATGGGCTACATATTGATGAGCTGAAAGTAGTTTTGGATAACGACCACCCGGAAACGGATCTTGAATTCACAGAGCCAGGCACGTACAAGATCTATTGCTCGATTCCATGCGGTCAAGGCCATACAACGATGCATTCAACATTGATTGTTGAAGCAGCCTAACGGCAGCAAGTTAATCACGGCATGAACTGTGAAGTGAAAAGAAAAAGGAGCCGAAAGGCTCCTTTTTGTTGAATTCATGTTACCTAGCTGAACGGCGATGACGCTCGCTCTCGCGGCCGCGCGAAATGAGCACATCGGCAACGAAGCCTAGCAGCGCCCAAGTTAGAACGGTGAGCACATACATAAGCAGCACGCTGACCTCATGGATATCAACAAATAAATCAACGACCCAAGCAGGAATGCTTAACATGAAAAAAACGAAATTATGCGGGTCATAACCCGTGTAATTAAACAAGCAAATAGCAAGTCCAATCAAAGTTGCAACAATTGTAACCGGATAGCGCATAACGTACCGATCTCCTTCGCGTTAAAGATTGCCGTAATGCGACTGCATAGGTTATTATGTGACAAACGGACGAAATTCATGCGATAACATTAGAGGAGGAACAAGGAATGTTAACTCATATTGTATTTTTTAAATTGAAGGACGGCAGTAAAGAGAGCGTAGCCCGCACGGCACAGGTGCTTAGAGATATGGAAGGCAAAATTGAGGTTTTGAAGTCGATTGAAGTAGGCATTGACGTTCTGCATTCAGAGCGTTCGTACGATATCGCGCTCATCACAAAATTTGATTCAATGGAAGCGCTGGAGGTTTATCAAATACATCCTGTGCACAAGAAGGTTATCGAGCATATGATGCAGGTTCGTGAAGCTTCTGTCAGCGTTGATTTTGAAAGCTGAGAGGCAGGTTAACGGTTTATGAGCGATATGAGGGACGTTTATGAAATAATGACCTATTTGCTGGTTATTATTTTTAGCAGCATCATTATGGTAGCATGGTTGAAACGAAAGTCGAAAAAAAAGAAGCAAGGCTGAAAGCGGGCGACTGATGGATGTATTATGTGAATCGCGAACAAATTGCCGTGCGGCTGGATTCGATCGCTGAAATTACAGCAGCGCTGGACAAGCTTGCGGCGGATTGGCAGGGCACGGTGCTGGAGGGCTTGGCGCAGGAGAGAGCACTGCACCTTGCCATTGAAACGGTAACGGACATCGGGAGCTTCCTGATCGATGGATTTATTTTGCGGGATGCAAGCAGTTATGAGGATATCATCGACATTACGGGCGAGGCAGGGGCGTTTCCTGCTGACATGCAAAGGACGTTGACGGAATTGGTCAAGCTGCGTAAGCCGCTCGTTCAGGATTATTACGTATGGCAGCGATCGGAGCTTCATCCTCTCTCGAAGACGATGGCTTCATTATTGCCTATCTTCAAGAGATCGGTTGAGGAGTATTTGGATCGTGAGCTGTAGCTAGGCTTGATTTACGAAATAATCAAAATACGTTACAATGACGCTATCAAGCCTGCAGAGGTGGTGAAGGGTTGAAGCGGATGAAAACAGTAAGTGCCGCAGGCATGACGGCAGCAATGCAAAGAGACGGCTCCACGCGTGAGCGCATACTGCTGCTGCTGAAGACTGGCGGCAGAATGAACGCAACCGAATTGGCGAACGAGCTCGGGTTAACGGAGATGGCGATCAGGCGGCATATTTATGCGCTTGAAAGCGAAGGCAGCGTAACCATTGTTTCGGTACGCCAAGCGATGGGTCGGCCTCTCCATGCCTATGAGCTCACGGCTGAGGCAGATGAGCTGTTTCCGAAAAATTATCATTTGCTCGCTTTGGACTTGCTGGATGAGCTGGCGGATGACCCGGATACTGCAGCGCTAATTGATCGGATCTTTGAAGGCCGAAAGAAAAAGCTGCTAGACCGGTACGAGCCCCGCATGACTGGCAAAAGCTTGGAGCAGAAGGTGAGCGAGCTGGCTGCTATCCAAAACGCCGGCGGTTATATGGCGGAAGTGAACAAACAACAAGATGGCAGCTATATGCTGTATGAATATAACTGTCCGATTGCTCAGGTTGCCGGCGTGTACCAGGAAGCCTGCAGGTGTGAGCTGTCCCTATTCCGATCTTTGCTTGACGTGCCGGTCGAGAGAACGGAATGTTTGGCAAAGGGTGGCGGAAAGTGCAGTTACCATATCGGCTGACCATACGAAATGCCCATTAGAAGGCTGTTTTGCGAATCTGAGAAGATTGGCAAACAGCCTTTTTTTTGTTGATCGAAAAAATTCCGGAATAGTTTTTTTTTGGCTTTGCTGTGTCATGCCAAGCCCATGCTGATTATACTGTCATTACGCAAGTGGGCATTCGTCTAGAAGCATATTGCGTTTGGCTGTGCAATGGATGGAGGAGGAGGGATACGGGGATGGTCATAACTTGGAGCGCGGCAATTGCTGCGGGTGCATTTGTCATTCTGGTGGGGGGCATACTCTTCATACTACGAGCCGCTTTAAGAAAGCTCGGGCAAATGCAGGCGATGGCTGAAGCCATGCAGTCGGATTTGCATAAGCTTACCGCCGAGATTGGCGGGCTCGTCCAACCAACAGAGGAAACGATACGCGAGGCTCATCGGCAGCTGCAGGCTGCGAGCAAGCTATTTGAAGCGGTAGGGCAGGTCGGAGGGGCGATTGCCCATACGACCTCGGCAGCTGAACGTATAACATCTGTATTGTCAGAATCGGCAGAGGAGCATGCCAAGCGGCATGAAACCAAGCGGCAGGTCGGTGAAGCGCTGGAGTGGGCAGAACTCGGAATGGCAGCGTGGCAGCTGTGGCAAACTAGCCGAAAGTCAGCAGCGCCCTCAGCAAATGAACAGAAACCCGGATTCGAATCGGATACCTAAATCAACCGTCAAGACGAAGAGCACGCTATCCATGAAAGGAGAAATTGACATGTCAACACGTAAACAAACAAAAGGATTTTTGCTTGGTGCAATAGCTGGAGGTGTAGTTGGATCGGTAACGGCACTGCTGCTTGCGCCGAAGCCGGGCAAAGAGCTGCGTCAGGACATTTCAGCAGGCGCACAGAAGGTAAGTGACACAACAGCGAGAGTAGCAGGCCAAGTAACGGATACAACCGGACGGATTGCCAGACAGATTGGCGATCAAGCGGTGCAGCTTGCCGATCGCACCAAACAAGCGGCTACGAACGTGGTAACCAGCGTGAGATCGCGCAGCAAAGGCACCGAAGAAACAGAAGCGGTTGCTGATTTCATATTGGATAAGGAAATAGGCGAAGATGAGGAAATAAGTGCGATTGACAATGTTGAAGCCGGTGAGGCTGAAGCTGCGGTATCGAAGGAGCTTCAATCGATTAATTAACAAAATAATTCGCTAGCAAAATGAAAGGCAAACGGCATGAGCATGTGCTCAAGGCCGTTTGCCTTTTTAAGTGGGAATACCATTAGCTCAGAACATTGCTGTGCGCACGTGCCGCAGTCGTATGCAGCAAGCTGGAGAGAGGCTCCATGTTATAATCACTAATAGCGACGGATGGTGTGGGAATCGTTTCGCCAGGTCCCACAACAGCAATTTGATCATTGAGCTTACCGACAAAAGCTCCATCCTGGATGACGGCTCCTTCACCAATAATAGCCCGGTGGATAGTCACGTTTTTTCCGATTCGGGCGCCTGGCATAATAATGCTCTCGCAAATTTCGGTGTCCTGTCCGATCGTAACGCCTGCGCAGATGACTGAGCGTGTCACTTCAGCTTGAATCATGCATTTTGGATGAAGAAGGGATTCGGAAATGATAGCGCCAGACCCAACCGAAGGCTGATAAACGCTTTGGTTGTTAGAAATGGCTGTAGCTCTTTTGTCTTTAAGTTTGAATTCGCCATCGAGCAAATCCATATTTGCTTCCCACAGGCTATCGATCGTGCCCACATCTCGCCAGTAGCCTTGGTAAGGATAAGCGACCATCTGGGCTTGGGAAGAAAGAATCGCCGGAATGATGTCTTTGCCGAAATCATGGGTGGAGTGAGAATTTGCCGCATCCTCAAGCAGAAAGCTCTTTAAATCTTTCCAGCGGAATAAGTAGATGCCCATAGACGCAAGGTTGCTTTGGGGCTCTGCAGGCTTCTCGTGGAAGGAGCTAACATGGTACTGCTCGTCCACAGAGAGGATGCCGAAACGGCTGGCTTCCCGCCATGGCACTTGCTTGACGGCTATCGTAATGGCCGCATCGCGATCTTTATGGAAATCAAGCATTGGCTTATAATCCATTTCGTAGATATGATCTCCGGAGAGTATGAGGACATGCTCAGGATTATGCTTGTCAATATAGTCTATGTTTTGAAAAATTGCGTCTGCGGTTCCGCTATAACCCTCTAACGCTTTGCGGGAAGAAGGGAGAAAGGAAACGTCTTTAAGCGTTTCTCTTCCTTGCGAGTCGCGACTCGAATGCCTTACATATTTATGAACCGTATCAGCGCAATACTGCGTTAGCACGCCGATCGTGTTAATATTGGAATTTAAACAGTTGTTTAGCGGGAAATCAATCATCCGGTAACGGTCGCCGAACGGAACGACCGGCTTGGCAAATTGGCCCGTAAGCGGAGCCAAACGTCGTCCTTCTCCACCCGCTAACAACATGGCTAAACATTCAATATGACTTTTCAATTTAATTTCCCCCTGTCCGGATAAGTTTGGTTGTGATTGCGAACAACATTGTACTGAGTGTTTAACCTACTATCGCAGCTTTGAAACCGATGGTTCAAAATTGATTGGGGTGTGTAAATGCATAAGTTGAGGAGTATTGCATAGGCCTGCAAAAAAAAGACGTTTCCCTTGCAATGGCAAGAAAAACGTCTTTGAAGCCTTAAATGTCCCGGTATATGATCCGAAAGTCTAGCGGAGCCAGCTCGATTTGGAGCTCGCCATCGCAGGTTGAAACCTCATCGTTTGTCAGGGCATCGCGCCAGTCATCGGCTTGCATGGGGTGGGCAAGGCTGACGGTTTCTTCCGTGTTGTTTATCCATATCGTGAAATGCTGACGGCTGTTCAGCCGCTCAAAAATCAATGTGCCGTTCTCGTTATCGGCATGGAGGAACCTGAAACGGCCATCGCGCAAGGCGGGGTGCGTCTTGCGAAGCGCGATTAAAAGCTGGTAGAAGTCAAAGAGCTCACGATCCTGCCTTTCCGTATCCCATTCCATGCATTTCCGGCAATCGGGATCATCTCCCCCGTCCATGCCAATCTCATCCCCGTAATAGATGCAGGGGATTCCCATGGAAGTGAGCATAAAGACGACGGCAAGCTTCAGCCTTGGAGTATGTCCTCCTAACCGTGTAGCGGCACGCGGAATGTCATGGCTGGACAGCAGATTAAATAAAGCTTCGTTGGTCTGCTGAGGGTACCTCATAAGCAAGCGATTGATCTGGTCGGCAAAATCGGATGCGTATCCATCGGAGCTTGAGAAGAAACCGAGTACTCGGTCAGTAACCGGATAATTCATAGAAGAGTCAAATTCATCCCCGTTCAGCCAGTTGAGTGAATTGCCCCAAACTTCCCCGATAATAAAAGCGTCGGGCTTGGCTTGCTTCACCGCCGTACGGAAATCCCGCCAGAAGGCATGGTCGATTTCGTTGGCGACGTCAAGGCGCCAGCCATCGATATCGGCTTCTTGGATCCAATAAACCGCTATATCCAGCAAATATTGCTTGACCTCGGGATTAGCGGTGTTGAGTTTAGGCATGTTTCCAAAAAATCCGAATGTGGCATAGTTCGCCACGCCATCCTTCACTTCGACCGGAAATCCGTTCAGATGGAACCAATCTTTGTATTTTGAGTTTTCACCGTTCTTCAGCACGTCTTGGAAAGGAGGGAACTGCTCGCTTGTATGATTGAACACAGCATCGAGCACCACCCGGATATTAGCCTCATGGCATGCTTTTACGAGCTGCTTAAGCAGCTCGGTATTGCCGAATTGCGGATCGATCTCTTTATAGTCAATGGTGTCATATTTATGGTTGGATGGCGCGGTGAACAACGGCGTCATATAAACGGCATTGATGCCAAGATCGGTCAGATGTTTCAAATGATCAAGAATGCCTTGCAAATCCCCGCCAAAATGGTCTTCTCCGCCGGGCGTCTCGCCCCACGGCCGAATTCCTTCCGGATCATTGCTCTGATCCCCGTTAGCGAATCGGTCAGGCATAATTTGATA
This sequence comes from Paenibacillus paridis, assembly GCF_006345825.1. Lineage (GTDB taxonomy): Bacteria > Bacillota > Bacilli > Paenibacillales > Paenibacillaceae > Pristimantibacillus > Pristimantibacillus paridis. The sequence continues at coordinate 33,257 of NZ_VCIX01000079.1, read as the reverse complement.
GAAGATGGCATCCTTTGCCCACTGCGGAGCGTCAAACAAGTCGATAGCGTGAATAAACGGAACCTCGAAATAACCGCCTGCTGGTGTAGGCTGCTCATCAAAAATACCGTTTTCGACAAGCCACAGTGTTTCATCGCCGCTGCGAACACGGAACCCGTAAGAAAAACGATGAAACTCCGGCTTAATGACGGCTTCCCAGTAATCGAAAAGCGGATCTGCCGCTATTTTTTCCATTTGGACGTCGAGGGAGTGGCTGTCCCAGTCATATTTGTCTCCCGTTACGGCAACAGCTTCCTCAACATCGTCTCTTTTGGTGCGGAGCCTGAGATGAAAGGTATCGCAATCGTAAGCATAAGCCCATTTCAGATCCGGTGAGTGATGCAAGCATTCTTTGAACATTGGCTCCCGCTCCTCTTCAGTTATAGTGGACATCAAAAAAATGAAATTACCCGCGAAGCAGCGATTCTGCGCCGTCGATATAGACGGTCGTGCCTGAGATGTGGCTTGAATCCTCAGACGCCAGAAATAATGCCAGCTTGGCTACCTGTGAAGCGCTGCCGGGCCCATCCTCAAGCGGCTGGCTTCCCTCAGGGTATTCAACCGGGATCGTGACGCTGTCGAGCTCGGGCGTACGCTCGGTGCTTTCGCCGATATTGGTATCGATGGCACCGGGACAGATCACATTAACGCGAATGTGATACTGAGCCAACTCCAGCGCAGCCATTTTTGCAAAGGCAACTTGTCCGGCTTTGGTGCTGCTGTAAGCGCTGAACCCGATATTGGAAAATACGCGGTTGCCATTGATGGAGCTCGTAACCAGAATGCTTCCGCCCTTGTCTTTCAGCAGGGGCACAGCATGCTTAACGGTCAGAAAGGTTCCGCTCAAATTGACTTGCAGCGTCGTATTCCAGTCGTCATAGTCCATTAGCTCAATCGGAGCCAGTACGCCATTAATGCCAGCATTGGCATAAACGATATCCAGCCGGCCGTAATGATCGCGGATTTGCCGAAATGCGCTTGCCAGCTGTATCTCACTCGAGACATCGGTTTCTATGGACAAGCAATTAACATTGTACTGCTGCACCTTGCGGCAAACCTCTTCCATCGCCTCTTCTTTGATATCCAGGAGGACAAGATCAGCACCCTCGCTTGCGAATTTCAAAGCGGTAGCTTTGCCGATTCCGGAGCCAGCGCCAGTAATTAATGCGATTTTTCCTTGTAAACGCCCTATTGCGGCTTGATGAGTTGTCATAGCAGAAATTTCCTCCTTTTGATGGATGCTTATGGGACCTGCTTGTTAAGGTTTAAATGGTATTTACCCGATATGTTGCAGTCTAAACAGCTGTGTATACGATAGATGAAGCTCCTTGGGCAAATGATCAATAAAAAAAGGACCGTGACGCTGCTTGCAGCAGCTGTTCACGGCCCTTGTTCAAACGATAAGATGTTGTACACGAAGAGGTTACATATGATTCAATTGCGGTTCAGCCCCGTCAGCATTCTTGTCTTCCTTTGTTTGCTGCACAAGCTTCACGTTTCGCAGCAGCAGGGTAAGTGCGGTCCCGATTAAAATGAACACTAGCCCTACCCAAAACACGGTATGAAGCGAGTCGATCAACGTTGACTTTACGACTGGCACCATTTTGTCGGTGAGCTCTTTCGGAAATTGCGTAAGCATCTTCGGATCGAGCAGCGTAGAATAGATCGCTTGTGGATTCGAAGCTACCGTTGCCGAGGTTTGATCGGCGAACGCTTTGGCATCCTCAGGCAATTGACCGAGAAGCGGCACCAGCCTGTCTTTCAAATGACTGCTCGACTGCATATTCATCACGGCACCAAGCAGCGTCATGCCGAATGTACCGCCAATTTGGCGGAAAAACGTGCTGGAAGACGTCACGACGCCAAGCTGCGATTTTGGATACGATTCTTGAAGAACAAGCGTAAGGAGCGGCATGACAAGACCGATCCCGATTCCGAGCACAACCATGAACGATGAAGCGGTCAGCTTCGCGGTTGAGGCATCAAGCGTAGTAAGCAGGAAGAAGGCGATCGCGACAATAATCATGCCGATGGCCAGCTGCAATCGTACGCCTATCTTATAAACCACCTGTCCGCCGACGACACTGAAAATCATCATTGAAATCATCATAGGCATCATAACGGTGCCTGATTCGGATGCCGAAATGCCAACAATCCATTGCATGAAAAGCGGCACGAACATAATGGCGCCAAACATGCCGAGGCTCATAAAGAAGCCGATGCCGTTAATCATCGTAAAGGTTCTGTCTCTAAACAGCTTAACGGGTAAAATCGGCTCTTCCGTCCTCGATTCAATGCGCACGAACCAGATAAGCGAAACAATGGCAAGCGCGAACAATCCAATGATTTGCCATGACAGCCAATCGAATTCACTGCCTCCGAGCGACAAGCCAAGCAGAAGGCTGACCACACCGACAACCATGGTGGAAATACCGGCCCAGTCGAATTTGACGCGGCCCTCGGCTTTTTTGCCGCTAAGCGAAATCGCAATAAACACAGCAGCCAGAACACCGACAGGCAGGTTGATATAAAATACCCAGCGCCAGTTCCAGGCGTCAACGATCCAGCCGCCGACCTGTGGCCCAAGCACGGAAGAGAGGCCGAATACGGCTGCGAATACGCCTTGCCATTTGGCGCGCTGCTTGCCTGTGAACAAGTCCCCGATAATAATCATGGCCATTGGCATCATAATGCCGCCGCCGAGACCTTGAATGGCACGGAAGATAATGAGCTGTTCGATATTGCCAGCTAATCCGCAAAGCGCGGAACCCAAAATGAAAATCATAATGCCGCTGACGTAAACGAGCTTTCGGCCTAACAAATCCGCAAGTTTGCCTGCAATCGGCACGATGGTTGTAGAAGTAAGCATGTAGGCCGTAGTCAGCCATGCCATCAGCTCAAGCCCGCCCATTTCTCTAATGATCGTAGGCATTGCTGTACCGACAATCGTACCGTCAAGCGCGGCAAACAGCATTGCGATAAGCAAGCCTATAATGAGCAGTCCTCTTTTGTTGCCGCCATCTGCTGAAGCGAGCGGAGCTGCAGCTTGTTTAGTGTTTTCCATCTGTCTTACTCTCCTGTCATATGGTGGTTAGTCAGTCGTTTAACGGCTTATTTATTGTCCTTTGGAAGCGCGGCCGCTATTTTATCCTTTAGTCATTAATATTTAAAGCATTTAAATATTAAGTGATATATATTTCAGTTGTCAACAGTGAAAAAAATCCGTTATTGGGCATGCCGCCAGAGGACTTGTCCAATGATTTCGATAAGTGACAGGTACGTTTTTGTGCCTGTATTCATATGCTATTTTGTCTGGATTCATTACTTTGTTCAGGAAAGCGGTGTGTTTGTGCAGCAACCGATTGCGATACTTGATTCAGGCGTAGGCGGGCTTACCGTTGCCAAGGAAGTGATGCGTCAACTGCCGCTCGAGAAAATCATTTATTTCGGAGACACGGGGCGAACGCCCTATGGTCCGCGTTCTTCCGAAGAGGTCGTTCGCTTTACGCGGGAAATCGTCGACTATTTAATTCAGTTTAATCCCAAAATGATAGTTATAGCATGCAACACGGCGACGGCGGCTGGTCTTGAGGATATTCGGTCAAGAGTTGAAATTCCCGTCGTGGGCGTAATTAATCCGGGCGCGAGAGCGGCAATCGGGTTGACCGCCACTGGCTGCGTCGGGGTAATCGGTACGGAGGGGACGATCAAGAGCGGTGCTTACGAGCATGCGCTCAGAAAGATTGCTCCACAGATTCAGGTAATAAGCGAAGCTTGCCCGCGCTTTGTTCCGCTAGTGGAAAAAGGGAATTTTCGGTCTCTGGAAACGTACGAGACGGTCCGCAGCTCTATCGGGCATTTACGGCATTTCCCGATTGACACGCTCATTCTCGGTTGCACGCATTATCCTTTCCTGACGGAAACGATATCGGAGGTTATGGGGCAGAATGTCACTCTTATTAGTTCGGCTGATGAAACCGCGCGCGAGATCCGCATGATTTTGGAGGGAAAAAATAACCTTGCGAGCGGACAGCATCTGCCCTTGCACCAGTTTTATTGCAGCGGTGACCAGCAGCTGTTCAGATCCATTACAAGGCAGTGGTTAGGCCAACAGATTGAGCTTTCACCGGTGCTGTGGCAAATTCCGACGATTTGCTAATACGAGCAATGAAGTCAGGTCCGTGAGCGGATCTGGCTTTTTTTGCAGCCAGCGCGCTGCTTTTGGGCTTGTTTTCTTTGGCAAGGAAGACTGCTGCTCTAGTCCATTAGTTCGATGGTAAGCCCCACATAGGACAAACTAGGCAGCGCATAACCTGATAGGAGCACAGTCAGGTGACAGGAGGCGATAAGGATGTACTCCGTTCAAAACTATAGCCATCTTGATTTAATGGAAGGCGTAAGACAGCTTGCAGGCAAGTATCGATTTGTGTCCGCTCATGTCATTGGGGAAAGCGTGATGGGCAAGCCGCTATTGGCGGTTCGGTGCGGCAGCGGCCCGCGTCGCATTCATATTAATGGCTCCTTCCACGCGAATGAATGGATCACCTCAGCTTTGCTTATGCGCTTTATTGCGGATTTGTCCGCTGCTTACTGCAACAATGAGCCGATTGGCGGGCAACGAGTAGAGGATCTATGCAGGAACGTGACGTTATGGGCCGTTCCGATGGTCAACCCCGATGGCGTGGAGCTTGTGCAGGAAGGGCTCGATCCGGCCCGTCACCCCTACCATCAACAGCTGCTTCAGTGGAACGGCGGCTTGGAGCAGTTTAGTGGCTGGAAAGCGAATATTAGGGGGGTGGACCTGAATGACCAGTTTCCTGCTTATTGGGAAGAGGAGTGCAAGCGTAGAGGCATCGAAGGGCCGGGCCCCCGCGATTTCCCAGGGCCATATCCGCTCAGTGAGCCCGAAGCCTTCGCGATGGCGCGCTTTACCGAAATGGTCGGCTTCGATGCGGTGGTTGCGCTTCATACGCAGGGGAGGGAGATTTATTGGAACTATCGCGATTATGAGCCGGCAGAGGCGGAGCAGCTAGCGAAAAGATTAGGACGGGCGAGCGGTTACGAGCCTGTAAAGCTGTCGGGCAGCGATGCCGGTTATAAGGACTGGTTTATTCAGCATTTCCGGAGGCCTGGTTTCACAGTGGAAGCGGGCTATGGGGAAAACCCGCTGCCGATGAGCCAGTTTGACCAAATTTATGTAGAGCTGCAGCCGTTGCTATTGGAAGCCCTTCGCCTTTAGCGGCGGCATAGGGCCGTATGCACGCAGTAGGTAAACCTGCTGCGTTTATGCTATAATAATCGGAAACGGTCGGCAAAGGTGGGATTTATGATGCGTAAGCTGTTGTCGCTGCGCCACTGGCGGCAGACGTTTGTCCGGATTTTTCAACTGCTGCGCTCGAAGGACGTATCACTGCTGGACAAGCTGATTTTTTCCGTGCCCGTGCTGCTCTATTGGGTTCTGCCTGACGTGATGCCGTTTATGCCGGTTGATGATATAGCGGTAACGATGCTGCTAGCAGAATGGTTTGCCCGTAGAATGGAGACCAAGTATAATATAAAATAATGAACATTGCCTAAAAGGCATTACCATAAGAGGAGCTGGATGAACGATGAATTGCAAAATTTCAAAAAATGCAGCAAAAGTTATACTTGCAGAGCTGGCCAAGCCTGAGAACGAAGGCAAATTGCTGCGTGTCATTGTCACGCATGCACATGGCGATCATGCCCATTACGGCATGGGAATCGATGAGCCAACGGATAAGGACGTTGTGGTCACTACAGACAAAGGCATCGACATTATTTTGGAGAAGGACAATCCATATCTTGACGGCGTTCGCATCGATTATTTCTATGTGCCTGAAGAAGGCTTTGCCATTACCAATCCAACCAAGGGCAACCACGGGGATCACTAGGATTCATTTGTAATAGGTTGAATAGGAAGATGAACGATGGCTAATGATATTCGGGTATGCGACAAATGCAAGCACATGAAGATGAAGTCGATTGTGCCCAAGCTGGAGAAATTAGTGCCTGACACAGAAATCCGCGTCGGCTGCAAATCTTATTGCGGGCCTTGTGCCCGCTACGCATTTATTTTTATTAATGGCCGCTATGTGAAGGCAGATAACGAAGATGAAGCGATCCAGAAGATTCTTCCTTACATCAAAAAAAAATAACACCAGCACATCCTGACCCTACGCATGCTTGACTCGTAGGGTTTTTGTATACCTAGACGCCTATACGCGCCGAATCGGAATGGCCGTGGGCTGAGGGATGAACGAAAGGAGCAAAAGAGTGGATATAACGACGCCGCAATTGCTTTACCACGGAACGACAAGCGATACGGTACAATCATTTGGCCTGAAGCTGCTGAACTCGCCTTATTGGCGGGCAGGGAAAGATTTCGGCGAAGGCTTCTATACGACGATATCAGCGGATCAAGCCCGGAAATGGGCGCATAAAGCGGCGAAAGAATCTTGGAATGGCGGCCGTCCCTGCGTGCTTGTGGTTGAACTGACGTCAGTGCCTGAACGGGTGGACCCGCTGCTGTTTCTATCCGATTCGCCGGCATGGGCGTCCTTTATCTATGAGCACCGCAAGGCAACGATAAAAGGCAGCGATCCCTGCGAGAGCCATCCCGACATCATTATCGGACCGATGGCGGACAATGACACTGGAAAAATCGTACATAAAGCAGTACAATTAAATAAAGATGAACATTGGTTTTACGAACAGATTACACTATCGCGCAAAGGCAGGAAGCTTGATTCGCTGCGACTCGGCAACCAGGTTGTTTTTTGCAACGAGCAGTGGGAGTCGCATTTGAGGCTGGTCGGCTACCATATTTATACGGGAAGCAGGTGGATGTACCATGAAAGCGAAGGCGCAGGTCAGGTTAAGCTTGTATGAACGAGGCATCGTTGAAGCGTTGACAGCGGAATACGGTTATTCCCAACCCGATGCGAGGACGCTTGTCGTAGACTACATTGAAGTGGTGCGTAAGCTCGGAGGGTATGATAATTGCGGCCAATATGCCCAGCTTCTCGATCATGCGCGCCGGATGCATCATTCTCCCGCGCAGTGGCTGGAACATATTCAAGCCATAGAGAAAGGCGAGCTTCGAGACAGAGGAATCGATTCGGAGGAAAGCCAATATTTGCAAACGAAGTAGGACCCGCGATTGGGATCGTCGGGTCTTTTGTTTATAATAGGCTGAGGCAAATGCTGGATAGAGAGCTTAGGAGGAGAAATAAATGCTGAAGCCAGCACGTTTTTACCTATTCGGAATCGCATTGGCATTAGGTTGTTTGGTAGCGGCAGAGCTAATATGGGTGCCTGCGCCCATTCGGACATCGGGCGGCATGCAATGGATTGAAATGATCGATTGGTTGTTTAATCTAGTGGCGCTTGTGCCGCTTGCTTGGGCGGTGGGCGCACTTCTTGGTCTATTTAGGGACAAGCTATGGAGAGGCGTTGGCATTCTCTTGCAGCTTCTGCGCATCATGATTGCAGGGCTTGGCTTCGCGGCAGCAGGTTACGTGTTTTTTGCACCAAAGCTGCTGTTTCTGCTGCTTGTTCTCATCGGAGCTGCAGCGCCATTCGTTTTTGCCGACATGTTGATTAGCGAGATGCGAAACCGCATTAAGGCCGATGGGCAAGCTGAAGGCGCAAAACCTGCTGCAAGTATGCAGACAAGGCGGGGCAGGTTGATTTGGCTGCCGAAGCGAAGCGGTATCGCCCTCGTTCTTACACTGCTGCTGCTCCTAGCGCTATTGTGTCCGACGGGCTACCTGGTCACTTACCCGGGCATGACACTGAATTTAAACCGTTATGCGCACGTGGAAGGCGGGGGGAGAGGCGGTACGATCAACGGCGTTCTCGTATTTGACAGGCCAGCGGTGCCGGCCGATTGGCTGTTTGCGAAGCTGCTGCCGATGTACAGCTTCGAGAAAACGCCTGAGAATGAGCCGCCGCTGACAGAGACCTATGCGCAGGTCGTACTCATGAAGACGGATGCCAATGCCGCAGCGTCTGCGATCGCGATGAAGAAAACTGGTTTCGGTAGCGGGATTACTCCGGAAGGGGTTCAGATCGTTGCCGTGATCAAGGACAGTCCGGCTGATCAGCGGCTGCAGGCTGGCGATATTATTGAACAATTGAATGGGCAAGCTGTTCGTTCGATAACGGAACTGTCAGCTTATATGGCGACAGAGGTTAAACCAGGAGACAAGGTGACGGTGACCTTGAAGAGAAAGGAAAGCGAACAAGTGGTTGACCTAGTGACCGAGGCGTCGGCCGACACGCCTGAGAGGCCGGTATTCGGGATTTCAGTAGAAACAAAATGGCATTACGACATTCCGAAGACTATCGACTACAAGCGGTTTATGGCGCATCTGGGAGGCCCCTCGCATGGCGCCATGCTGACGTTGGCGCTCATTGATCAGCTGACTCCCGGGGGCATTACCCATGGGATTAAGATAGCCGGAACGGGCACGATCGAACCAGACGGCTCCATTGGACTCATTGGGGGCATCAAGCAGAAGGCATATGCGATTAGTCGTACAGATGCGGATGTATTTTTCGTACCTGCAAAACTAGAGGAGGCTGCTCGCAGCGGGGCGCCGGAGCTGAATATCGTACCGGTGAATACGATCGACGATGTGCTGGCATGGCTGGCTCAGCATTGACGTGAAACGGAACAAGGACGATCCTGCACGAGTCTGTGACTCGCGGGATCGTCCTTCTTTTTTTTAATAGGGCCGGTCAGCCGTTTCTAGGTTAGAAGGGAGACTAGCTTCAATTGTCGATTGCTCCTTGAAGTCGTTGATCAGATCATTCATGACGATTTGGTCGGACAGGCTGAGCTCGCCGCGAGCATCATCGATGGCATTCATACAAGCGTTCATATCGCTCACTGTATTCGTAGTAATACTCCAGCAAGCACCATTTGACGCAACGCCATCCGTGGAAGGAATATAGTAAACAGTTCCGTCCGTGAAGGCGCCGTTTCTCAGCACCACTTTTTTGCCGCTAAGAGGCTGGTCGGTGAGCAACGGTGAACCCAGCAGGTACTGGTCTGCGGTTGAGAAGCCAAGCAGATGCATAACCGTTGGAGTGACATCGATCTGCCCGCCAACCTGCTCATAGATCCCGGCATGACCGTCTTTGGGTAGATGAACGAGCAAAGGAACCTGCTTCAGGATCATTTGCCGTTCCAAATCATTAAGCGGCTTGTCCAGAAATGTCTCAAACAGCGTCCAGTCCTTGATGGAATTATCATGGTCCCCATACATGACAAGAATCGTATTATCCCATAATCCTTCAGCTTTCATGCGCTCTACCAGCTCGCCGAGAGCGGCATCCACATAGTGGATGGCCTGCAAATAATCTCCCATTAACGTACCGTCCAGCTCGCCGAGATTAAGCACTTTCTCCTCCGGCGGCATCGTGAAGGGGTAGTGGCTGGAGAGCGTAATCAGAAAGGAATAAAACGGCTGCTTTTGCTCAGAAATGACATCAAGCGACTGCCGGAAAAATGACTTGTCGCCGAGCGCCCAGCCAATTTTCTCATCCAGCGTAAAATGCTTTAGGCTGTAGAATTGGTCGTATTGCATATTTCGGTACATCGTGTTTCGATTCCAAAACCCGCCCTCATAGGAGTGGAAGACAGTTGTCCCATAATCATTAGCCTTAAGAGTGCTTGGCATGCAGTCGAATTCATTCGGCGAATATTGAATGAATACGGAGCCGTTGGCTACCGGCTGCATGGAGCAATTGGCTGTAAAATCAGCATCCGAGGTTCGGCCTTGCGCAGTCTGGTGATAAAACTGGCTGAAATAAGCGCTTTTCTCAATCAAGTCATTCAGATGCGGTGTAATTTCCTGCCCGCCGATCGATTGATGAATCATGAAGTTTTGAAAGGCTTCCAGCTGCACCATCAGCACATTACTGCCTTTGTAGGCGCCGAACAGCGAATCTTGCTCCAAATTGCCCCGAAGCTCGCCACGAGCTTCAATCCATTTCTGAGCTTCGGATAATTGTTCCGCAGTTACGGTTTCCGTATCAAGCCAGTGCTGCTTCACATAGCGATAGACATCATAGCCATGAAAACCAAGCCCTCCCGTGACATTATAAATAGAGAGGTTCCACCAGTTGCCTTCAAAAATCCCTTGCCCCCATGTCCGCTTTGCCTCATTTACGTTCGTAAACACAAGCGACGTGCCGATAAAAAAAACGACAGCGCTTAGCGAGATACGGATCAATGCTTTCCGCCAAAGCGGCGGAGCCGAGCGATATTCATTGGCATGGCGCAGATCAGTGCGTCCTTGCCAAATGATATAAACTGCGAAAGGGATCATGATGAGCCAGTCCAAAAATAAAATAAAATCCTTCACATGCAGCAGCGTACCGATGCTTTCTCCGAGTGAGTCTACCTGTCCGAGCTGGAGCAGCACGGGAACGGAGATCAAATCTTGGAAATAGCGATAATAAATCAGATCGGCGTAAAGCACGAAGGTGGCGATCATGTTTAAAAGAATAAGAGAAACCATTCGTCCGCGTGCAGGGAGCCATAGGGTCCAGAAGCTGAACAGCAGCACGGCTCCCACTTCAATCCAAGCGTCCTTAGACGTCATTTTCATATTGGCGACATTTAGAAACGCGTTGAACAAATAAAGCTTGCAGAACATCGCGCCAACAAACAACGCCAGATCCACAGCCTTAAGCCGCTCGAATCCAACCAGCAGCAAGCTTAGCAACCGACGTACTGGCGTTTGTCTAGGAGATTGCATACATAAAATATCCTTCCTATTCCGTTACGGCCTGTTCCCGCGCGGGGGAAGCGGACCGAAAAACTGCAAGTAGTTACATTCGATCCGGCCATTGAACAGTTTCCGTTTCTTGTCGGCATTTCGTCCGAAATAATGCTCGATCGTCGTAGATGGACTAATCGAGAAATAGGACCATGTCGGATAGTGCAGCGCGGTAAGGCCGAATTGGCGCAAGGCCGCTTCCGCTTGCACATCGTCGCCTAGCCGTTCGCCGTAAGGCGGGTTTGTAATGATAACGCCGTAGTCGCCTTGCAGCTTAACCTTGGCGACAGGCTGTACGGATAATTTGATTTCTTTGCCGAAGCCTGCCTTCTTGATAGCGGCTTCCGCAATTTCAATGGCGCCGGGATCAATGTCCGAGCCAGCGATTTGAAGCGGAATATCGTCCTTTACGAGGTCGAACGCTTCATCGCGCGCCTCATCCCAAAGCTCGTTTGGAATAAGCGGCCAGCCCTCGCTGTTGAAGCTTCGGCGAAGCCCAGGGGCAATATTCCAACCGATCATGGCAGCTTCGATAAGAATGGTGCCCGACCCGCAAAACGGATCATAAAGCGGCCGTTCAGGGCGCCAGCGGCTAAGCTGGACCAGTGCGGCAGCAAGCGTCTCCCGAATAGGCGCTTCCGTCGCAACTTTGCGGTAGCCTCGTTTGTGCAAGCCATCGCCAGTGGTATCCAGCGTCAGCATCGCGCGGTCATTCATAAGCGTTACTTCAATAACGTAGCGTCCGCCGTCTTCCGGAAACCACTCCGTACCGTAGCGTTCGGTCATTTTGTCAACAACCGCTTTTTTGACGATGCTTTGGCATGCCGGTACGCTGGTTAGTTGAGACTTTTGCGAGCGTCCATTGACGGGGAACTCGCCGTCATTCGGAATCCAAGTCGGCCAGTCCAGCGCTTTGGTGCCTTCAAAAAGGTCTTCGAAGGTTGTAGCAGGGAACTCTCCCATTTTGATGAGGACTCGTCCTGCGGTGCGCAGCCAAAGGTTAGTGCGGCAAATATCGAGCGGTCCGCCCGTAAAATTAACCCGTCCGTTTTCTACTTGCAGATCATTGTAGCCCAAATCCTTCAGCTCGCGTGCGACAACCGCTTCAAGTCCCATCGGTGCGGTTGCGATTAGCTGTAACTTTTCCATTATACACTCTCTTTTCATTAATTCTTAGCGATCAAGGATCGTCGCGCCATAAGCCTAGGCTTGTAACCCCGAGAACAAAAACATACAATCAAGTATAGGACAAACTAGCTTGTTTTTACAAATTGTAAAATTGGAGAGAGATAGAATGACGTTGACGAATGAGGAATATGTAGATTCCCTTTACGGGGCTGACGCAGATCTAGAACGCACAAAAGCAGGAATAGCTGCAAACGGAATGCCGGAGATTTCGGTTGCGGATGGCTATGGAAGGCTGCTCACGATGCTGGTCTCGCTAACGAAAGCGCGTAATATTGTAGAGATCGGCGCTCTTGGCGGGTACAGCGGCATTTGCTTGGCGCGCGGCTTGCCGGAGGGCGGCAAGCTGATCTCGCTGGAGCTTCTGCAAAATTATGCCGACGTGGCCAAAACGCATATGGAAGCGGCTGGTCTTGGCGACAAGGTCGAGTACAGGATTGGCGATGCGAAGCAAAGCTTGGCGGAGCTTCAAGCGGAGGGCTTGAAGTTTGATTTCTTTTTTATTGATGCAGATAAAGAAGGTTATCCCGTCTACTTGGATTATGCGATCGCTCTGGCGGAGCCCGGCGCTATTATCGTAGGGGATAATATTTTGCTGCGCGGCAGAACAACTGACCCAGCCAAAGCGGGCCCGTCCGTGCGCGCGGTGCGCTCCTTTAATGAAATCATCGCCTCCGATGCGCGTCTGCAAAGTACGGTGCTGCCGGGTTATGACGGTTTAGCCATCGCAATCGTTAAATAATGAGAGCTGCCAAGCAGCGCCTTTTTTCCGCGACGATTGTCGGGCGGAAGAGGGCGCTTTTTTGGTTATGAACGCGGATCTAGGGGATCGCAGGATAAGGCTAATAAGAGCGAGTCGTTGGTGGCTGCGTCGTCGGTTCATGAATACTTATCTGTTTGGATTGCTCGAAGAAGCGGTTGGTTACTTGTGATGGGAGTGCCGTAAGCGCATTGAGTTCTTATCGTACGAAAAAGGGGCTGGTTACTAGTGGTGGGAGCGCTGTAAGCGCATATGTGTTCTTACAGTAGCTGTCTAGCTAGTTTTTGAGGTCTGTAAGCGCATATGTGTTCCTATCGCATGGAAAAGGAGCCGACTAATGGTGCTGGGAGCGCTGTAAGCGCATATGTGTTCTTACAGTAGCTGTCTAGCTAGTTTTTGAGGTCTGTAAGCACGTATGTGTTCTTAACGTGCGAAAATTGGGCTGATTACTGGTGATGGGAGCGCTGAAAGCGCATATGTGTTCTTATAGCAGCTGTTTAGCTAGTTTTTGAGGTCTGTAAGCACATATGTGTTCTTAACGCACGAAAAAGGAGCAGGTTACTGGTGGTGGGAGCGCTGTAAGCGCATATGTGTTCTTACAGTAGCTGCTTGGCTAGTCTTTGAGGTCTTTAAGCACGTATATGTTCTTAACGCACGAAAAAAGGGCCGGTTACTGCTGGTGGGAGGAAAGAGATTTTTACAATGATAGCTTTGTTGTCCTACTTGTGAACAGGTAAGCTTCGAGTGTGGCATAGAGACGTCAATTGGGCGAGTGATCAGTGGCATGATATGTCAAAAAACGACAAATGTCATCATGGGATTTGAGCTTGAATTTCCAGTTAGGAATACATTAGAAAAAAGGGCATGCGGGGAAGGAAGACTTCCCGCATGCCCTTATCTATGCCCGTAAGAACAAGTCAGCCGTCTTTGCCTTGATGCAAAAGCGGCCGTTTGCGCAGCAGCGATTGGTAAACCCATGCCGCATTGATCATCAGCATGACCGCCGAGAGCAGGAACAGCCCTTGAATGCCGATCCAGCCTGACAAGGCGCCGCCCGTGATCGGGCCGATCATATTGCCGAGGCTCATTGTACTGGTATTGAAGCTGTAGGAGCGGCTTTCCATGCCGTCCGGCGTATATTTTCGAATTAGGGAGTTTACGGCTGGAATAAGACCCCCCAGAAAAATGCCCAGTACAAAGCGCGCGATCAGCAATTGCCAGACAGTTCCCGCTAGCGCCTGCGGAATAAAAGCAAGCGAGGCTCCAACTAGTGCCACGCCAAGCACACGTTCCGCACCGACCTTATCGCTTAACTTTCCTAACAGCGGCGAGGCGATTAGGTTGGAGAGACCAGTGACGGAGCCGACAAACCCTGCAAAAAAGGCGAGGTTCGCAGTCGTACCATGGAGCTCCTGCACATAAAGCGGAATCAGCGTCATCGGGCTCATCATCGCGAACTGGATAAGGAAGGTGACGGCAAACAGCGCAGTAAGCTGCGGGATTCCGCTTAGCTTGCGAAATCCTTCAATGACGGAGGCTTGCACGCGCTGCGCGGCTTTCATGCGGTCAAAGGGCTCTTTGACTACGAGTAATGCAAGTAGCGAAGCGGCGAAGAGCAAAGCTCCCGTCAGATAGAAAATAGGGCGAAAGCCTATGCTGTCTGCGAGCAATCCGCCTATAAACGGGCCGAGTATCGTGCCGGCAATGCCGCCGGATTGAATGGTTCCCATGGCGAAGCCCATTTTATCTTTTGGCGTCGTTGCCGAGATGAGGGCGATGGAGGCCGGATTAAAGCCGGAAATCGTGCCATTCACCATGCGCAGCAGCAGCAAATGCCAAGGATTTGTGGCAAAGCCCATGAGGACCATAACGACGGACATGCCAAAGCCTGAGCGGAGCAGCATCATTTTTCGACCGTATCGGTCGGCCATTTTGCCCCAAATCGGTTGAAATATAAAGGAAGTAACGAAGTTTCCGGCAAAAATAATACCGGCCCAGATGCCGATCTCATGCTTGTCGGACAAGCCTAAATCAAATTGCAGGTAGAGGGACAGGAACGGAATGATCATCGTCATTCCAGCCATAACGAGAAACTGTCCGAACCACAACACGATCAGATTTTTTTTCCATTGTTCCATTTCCAAAGTATAGCATAAGTGATTGCATGATTTCTTCAAGCGGATCTTGACCAAGAAAAGAGGAGCAATTGCATTAAAAATGAAAAAAATTAAGAACGAGTCCCAATTAATTGGGAAATTGGACACTACTTATTTTGTCGAAATGTAGTAAAATGAAGACAAGATTCGACAAAATATTCAACTGGTCGTTTAGTCGCAAAAAAGCCTATAGTCATATGGTCTTGCGTGGAAATGTTTACAAAATCTTATGGTAAAATATACTTATCCATAATCAGGGAAAATAGGTCGAAAGTCATTGACAGGAATACTATTCCTTGTTTTAATTAAGTCAAGTTTCAACATGGTAGCGGAGCATTCTACTTTATTTGCAAATCTATGATCAGTTAGTTGGTGATGAATGATGTCAGGAGCCCGTAAACGAATAGGAGATTTGCTAGTCGAGTCCGGGGTAATAACCGAGGAGCAGTTGCAGCAGGCACTCATTCAACAGCGGGAATTAAAGACAAGACTTGGAGATGTGCTCATTTCCAAAGGTTACATAACGCAGCAGCAGTTTATTGAGGCGCTGGAATTCCAGCTCGGCATTCCGCATGTACAAATTTATCGCCAGAAAATTGATCCGAAAATTATTCAATTAATTTCACAGAAGCTAGCTGACCAGCATTGCGTCATGCCGCTTCGTATGGAAGGCAATAGACTGATTCTTGCCATGGCCGATCCACTGGATTACTTTGCGATTGATGAGATCAGAATTGCTACGGGACTTCGAATTGAACCGGTAATTGCATCCAAAGATGAGCTTGTTCGTGCAATTAATCGTTTTTACGGATTGCAGGATACGATTGAGCAAATTAGCCAGAACCTGCAGCTAAAGGATATAGACGAGGATCACGCGATTCAGGATGAGGATTCGCCTGTCGTGAAGACGGTCAATCAAGTGATTGCACAGGCCGTTCAGCTCGGAGCGAGCGATATCCATTTGGACCCGCAGGACGGAAGCTTCCGCATCCGTTACCGGGTGGATGGCGTGATGCGGACGGAGAGGACGCTTCCTCCCAATATGCATGGGATTATCGTCGCACGCATCAAGATTATGGCCAATCTAAACGTTGCCGAGCGAAGGCTTCCACAGGATGGACGGGTAGAGCTTGACATCGATTTTCGGAAGGTGGATGTCCGGGTATCTACGCTGCCAACGATCCACGGGGAAAAAGTCGTTATCCGGGTGCTGGATCTTGGCAACTCACTCGCTGACATCTCGAAGCTGGCGCTTTCGGAACGGAACGAACAGGTTTTTCGCAAAAGCATTGAGATGGCTTATGGGGTCGTATTGATTACGGGGCCAACCGGCAGCGGTAAGTCGACTACCTTGTATTCGGCGCTTGCGCATCTGAACAAAGATGATGTCAACATCATCACCGTAGAGGATCCGGTAGAGTACCAGCTTGAAGGGGTCAATCAGGTGCAGGTAAATCCTCTTACTGGGTTAACCTTCGCCAGAGGGCTGAGAGCTATTTTGCGACAGGATCCGAACATCGTCATGCTAGGAGAAATCAGGGACTCGGAAACCGCAGAAATATCCGTAAGGGCCGCGATGACCGGTCACCTTGTTCTAAGTACGTTACATACAAACAATGCGGTCAATTCCATAACGAGACTGATCGATATGGGCGTCGAGCCGTTTCTCATTTCCTCTTCGGTGAATTGTATCGTAGCCCAGCGGCTGGTAAGAAGGATTTGCACCCATTGCAAGCAGCGTTACACGCCAATTGACAAAGAGCTGGAGCTTGTTACGAGCCACGGGATCGAAACCGAACAATTATACAAAGGAGCAGGCTGCGGAGAATGCGGCCGAACCGGCTATAAGGGAAGGTTGGCCATCCATGAGGTACTGATGATAGACAACGAGCTTCGTTCATTAATTATTTCAAAGCGGTCGGATAACGAGTATTACGAGCATGCGCTGAAGCAGGGAATGATCCCGATTTTGGCAGATGGTCTGCAGAAGGCCGTTGAAGGCCATACGACCGTGACCGAGGTGTTTCGTGTTCTTGGGCATGGCGAGTAAAAGGTTACCGTTCAGCAGGAAGGGTGCTGTCCATGCAGGCAGAGGAATTGCTTTATTTAGCTCATTCAAAACAAGCATCCGATATTCACATCACGGTTAACTCGCCCGTTATTTTTCGAATTCATGGAGAACTGCAGCCAATCAACGATACGTTGTTAAAGCCCAATGACACGCTTGAGCTGGCTAAGCAGTTTATGACGGACGAGCGGTATGAGACGCTTCAGCAAAATGGCGACGTTGATTTTTCTTATGGCGTTGCTGGCCTTGCAAGGTTCCGGATCAACGCCTATAAGCAGCGGGGAAGCGTTGGGCTTGCGATCCGAATCGTACCGAGCGTCATTCCGACGATGGAAGAGCTTCGCCTGCCGCGCATCGCAGCTGAATTTGCTAAGAAGCCGCAGGGCCTGCTGCTTGTTACCGGTCCTACCGGAAGCGGGAAGTCAACGACATTAGCGTCCATCATTGACCATCTCAATCGAACGGAAAACTCGCATATCATTACGTTGGAGGACCCGATCGAGTTTATTTATGATCATCGGAAATCGATGGTCAACCAACGAGAAGTGGGGCTCGACACGCCGTCCTTCTCCCATGGGCTCAGGGCTGCGCTGCGGCAAGACCCCGATATCGTGCTTGTCGGCGAAATGAGGGATTTGGAGACGATCAGCACCGCCATCAGCGCAGCCGAGACGGGACATCTCGTATTTGGAACGCTGCATACGGCGGATGCTCCGCAAACGATCGACCGGATCATTGATGTATTTCCTCCCGCCATGCAGGCGCAAATCAGAATCCAGCTGGCGGCGGTTTTGTTAGGCGTTATCTCGCAGCGGCTGCTGCCGAGGGCTGACGGCAAAGGCAGAACGGCTGCCTTCGAGGTGCTTGCGAATACGCCAGCCGTCGCTAACTTGATCCGCAGCGAGAAGATTTATCAAATTCGTTCGGTCATGCAAACGGGCAAGGCGCTAGGCATGCAGACGATGGAGTACGCGCTGAGGGATCTCGTTAACCAAGGGCATGTGAAAATCCAGGATGCGCGGGAAGCTTTGTTCGGTTTTGGGGAGCTTTAAGATTAACAATTGAGTTTCAGTGGAGTTGATTCGATGCCGAAATACCGGTATAAGGCGGTCACATCCAGCGGCAAGAAATCGATGGGCATCTTGGAGGCCAATTCGATGCAGCGCGCCCGCGAGGCGCTAAGTGAAAAGGGCTTATGGGTAACGGATATTTTAGATACGAACGAGACGACGTTATACAAGGATATTTCGTTCGGCGGCCCAAGGGTCAAAATGGATCAGTTTACGGTGTTTTGCCGGCAGCTGGCTACGATGTACCGCGCAGGCGTGAGCTTGGTTGAATCCGTCCAAATTCTCAGCGAGCAGACGAATAGCAAAACCTTGTCCAAGCTGCTCGTTACGATTGCCGAGGAGATGCGGGGAGGCAAGCAATTCTCGGAATCGGTAGCTGCTTATCCAACCGTGTTTACCTCGGTATTCGTCAGCATGGTACAAGCCGGC
The DNA here is from genome assembly GCF_006345825.1 of Paenibacillus paridis. Taxonomy (GTDB): domain Bacteria; phylum Bacillota; class Bacilli; order Paenibacillales; family Paenibacillaceae; genus Pristimantibacillus; species Pristimantibacillus paridis. Next base: position 14,739 of record NZ_VCIX01000079.1, on the reverse strand, counting down.
GAGGTAGCGGGTAACCTGGACACGATGCTGGATCGGCTCGCTATATTTTTCGAGAAAGAGCGCAACACGAGGGAAAAGGTCAAATCAGCCATGGTCTACCCGGCAGTCATGCTCGTCATGATGGTGCTTGTCGTTATTTTTATGATGCTGTTTGTCATTCCGCAGTATGTGACCAGCTTCGCAGGCATGGGAATCGAGCTGCCGCTGCCTACGCGCATCGTCATGGCTGTCAGTGAATTTATGCAGGGCTATTGGTACATTGTGATTGCAGCAATGTTTGTGCCGACTATCGTATGGAAGCTCATTAGACGTACAGCAGCAGGCAGGCAACAGCTGGATTATTGGCTGCTCAAAATACCGGTGTTCGGCACGCTATGGCATAAACAGGCGATCGCCCGGTTTTCGCGTACATTCAGCTCTTTGATTGCAGCGGCGATTCCGCTTATGCAGGGCTTGTCGATCGTCTCTAACGTCGTTGGCAACGAGGCGATCGGCAAGGTTATTTCCGATATTCGGGAAAAGGTGCTGAGCGGGGAGACGATGTCAGAGCCTCTGAAGCAATCGAAGCTGTTCCCGCCGATGGTCGTGCAGATGATCGCGATCGGCGAGCGCTCAGGCGCGACAGAGGACATGCTCGACAAGGTCGCCGATTTCTATGAGGCAGACGTGGACCAGATGGCGGACCGCCTGAAGGCGCTGCTGGAGCCGCTGATGATTGTTCTGCTCACGGGCGTCGTAGGCGTCATCGTTATGGCAGTCATGATGCCAACGTTCAAAATGATGCAGAGCTATTTGTAAGCTGAAGCTAAAAAACTTTCTGAGCATAGATGTACCCCTTGCTCAGAGCTGCTATACCTATAGTTGCTAGTCTCTTTATCTTGGAAACTAGCAATGATAGAGAATGGAATGTTAGTAGGCACAGGCGTATGATGCTGTCCTATTAATATAGCTTTACATGTGTTACCAAATTGTTTCACAAATTGAGAGGAGAATGTTTATGTTGATGGCATTGAAACGGAATCAAAAGGGTCTTACGCTTATCGAGTTGCTGGCTGTACTAGTTATTGTGGGGATTATTGCTGCGATTGCTATTCCGGCTATTGGTGGGACGATAGAAAAATCGAAAACTAAGGCTGACACGGCAAGTGAGACTTTAATAGTAGAAGCGGCGGTTCGTTATATGGTTGATAATGAAGGTGCTTCAACCCCAGTAACTACAGTTACTGTCGATCAACTTGTTTCAGGTGGTTACTTGACGAAAGCTCCGACCTTCAACAAAGGTGGTAATACTGTAGTTTTAACGCCAACACAAGCAAATGGTGTTTGGTCGGTAGGGTTAACTCGATCTTAATAAAGTTGAATGAAGAAAGGCAACCCATCAGGGTTGCCTTTCTATAAATTTCCCAGCAAGGAAGAGAGAAAATGACCGCACCTTATATACTTGTTTTCGCCCTTTTAGGATTGCTTGTAAGCGGCTTTCTGAGTGCGATAGCCATCCAGTGGGACACGCGTTTTCAGTCTGTGAACCCGCAAGCGTATGCTCTAAATAAACAAACCAAACAACGTTTCTTTGGCCTTATGCTGATCATTAAAAAGATAATGTCCGGCATTAATCAACGGAAAATCAAACCTTCCTTGGCATGGCGCTATGCGTTAGGCGAGTTGATCACGACGGTTTTGTTTGCGCATGCCGCTTACGCGATCGGCTGGCAGCTCGAATTGATTGCCGTTTTATTTTTTATTTGTATTCTCGTCATCATCGTGCAAACCGATCTGACCGATATGATTATTCCAAATAAAGTGGTGGCGGCCGGGGTAATCGGGGCAATCGTTATCCGATTATTCGTTCATCCGCTTCCGTTATTGCATTATGGAATTGCTGCGTTAGTTGGCAGCGGAGCTTTGCTGCTCATTGCTGTGATTGGCAGTTGGATTTTGAAGAAGGAGACGATGGGTGGGGGGGATATTAAGCTATATGTGTTCATTGGCTTAATACTCGGCGTAAAGCTTACCTTGCTAAGTCTGTTTCTCGCCAGTTTATTTGGATTAATCGGTGGGCTCGCTTTAATAGCAACGGGGGCTCAAGCTAGAGGCAAAACAATACCGTTCGGCCCCTATATCGCCCTAGGAGCGCTAGCGGCGTATTACTGGGGGAACGGCTTCATTGAGTGGTATTTGTCACTGTTGTCATTTAGCTAATTCGCTGAGTGGTATAAACAACGGTAGACGTTTTCTTTGTTTGCTGGTTAGGCAGCTTCATCTCCAAGGTGATTTCGATTCGTCCGTCTTTGGCGTCAAACAGGATGCTCTCGACCTTGTCCGAGAAGGTATAGCTGGAGGTAGGGGCTGAGAGAACTCCGTTGCCGTCAATGGATCGATGGGTGACCGTTAAAGACTTGGCAGCACTATCGTAGCTGTAATCAACGGCCTTGTCGTTATCGGCGCTGACCAATCGCAAATTGCTTGATTTGCTAACCAGCGGAGAAGGGGCATAGCCGTCGCGGACGGTTTTGACAACCTGACTGACAATATCTCGTGACTGCTGCAGCGTTTTCTCCCTAGCGGACACTTGCTGAAGGCTCGTATTGGAATAATTCAGAAGATAGATTAAGAATCCTAAAATGACGACCGAAAGTACCAGCACACCGGTTACTTCTACGAGAGTGAGTCCCTTTTCATTTTTCAATCGTTTGTGCATCGTGCTCACCTCTTCCGCTCTAATGGTATTCAATGTAGGCTTCAAGTTCAAATGTTTTCGAGGTGGATAGTTCCTTGCTGGTGACGGTCACCCTGCGGAATATCGTATCCAGATTGGAGCTTACCGTATCTGTAATCGGTACCGTTCCTAGCGAAGTTGCATAAGAGTGGACGACTAGCTCGTAACGGCGATCGGTAGAGCTTGGGTAATACAAGGTGGCCGACGAACGATTGCGAAGATTGGAAAGCGATAGGGCTTGTCCATAGACAGTTGTATCGGCAACGTTTGATTTGAGTTTGCTCTTGATCTCTTCCATCACGTTACGAGCCGCAACTACGGCATCATCTGTTTTCTCGTTGGACTTCGTATCGATGGAGGATTGCTGCAAAATATAGGTGATGCCTAGGACGGCGATACCTAGCAAGACGATCGAGCCCATGACTTCGATCAATGTTAACCCCTTCTGATTACGCATCGGGCAGCTCCTTTATAGTAAAGTAGTCGGATTGATTTACTCATAGAATAATATGCTTAAGGAGGAAAAGGCAATGATTAAATACATACAGTCCGAAAAGGGCGGGACGCTAATGCTGGTTTTTGGCTTTATCGTCATGCTCTCCATTGTTGTCGCTCCGCTTGCTATGAGTACGAATATTGGGCTGCTGCAAGCCAAAACGAACGCAAATTCTGAGAAGTCGTTTACGGAGGCCCATTCCGGCATGACGATCTTCGCCAGAATGTACGAGGATATGAAGAAACTCGATGATGCCAACAATACAAAAGCGAACATTGAACGATTAGTAGGTGTCATCAATGGGATGGACGGATTAAACGTGCGGGCAACCGTCCTAAACAACAGCTCAAACCAACCGATAGCCGTCACCTTTGAAGCGAACGCCGGAGTAGGCAATCAGGTGCGAGTGAGCAAAGTCAAATATAAGCTGCTGCCGCTTCATGTGGCTACGGCACCTCCGGTTGTCGTTGTGCCAACCCCGACACCGGGCCCAACGCCAACCCCAACGCCTCCGGCCCCGGGTACAGGCAATAAGGTACTGATGAAAAATAACACAACGGTGCAAAACAACAAGCTGTTCGCTGCATGCTACATCTCGCCAGCAACAGGCCAAGCTTTGCCGCTGACGCATATTTTGAACAGCTTTACCGATCAGCAATTTCAAGAATGGTTTGGCGGTACGGCCGATTATTATATTAATCAATCTTCCAGTGCGATAGCGGGAGCGTTTCAAAATGTATTTACGGATAGCCGCTTTAGTCAGCCAGCAGCGCTGGCAAGCACTGTGACATCGGCTGACGTATCGAAATTTCAATCCGGGCCAGCCATTATCCATTCGGGAAATGTGAACATTAGCGGATCTGCTAGCACGGTCATTAACCAGAATGTCATCATCGATGCGGACAGTAACGGGAATTCGGTCGTCGCGAATGGAGATTTATATTTTAAGGATATTGTTGATGCCCAGATTGTATTTAGCGGAGATGTTCGTGTCGGAGGAAATTTAAGATTTAGAGAGCTCAAAAGCGCGAAGACCATTTCATTCAACAAAAATGTCATCGTCAAGGGCAACGTCGTGATCGGTGAAGGCGGCGTCAATGAAACGATTGTTATTGAAGGGGATCTCATCGTAGGCGGAAACGTAACGGTAAGCAATACCCTTAAAGATTTTATTGTCAAAGGCGATATTATCGTTAACGGCGACATTAATTACAACAGCACAGTCCTCCGTTGGCATGTGAACGGCGGCATGGCTGTAAAAGGGAGCATTAAAGCGACGAACGGCATTACAAGCTTTGACGTGAAAAAGGATGTAGCCGTGCAAGGCGGCATGCTCTTCCTGAATCCGGTGTCGGAGCAAAGCCAAGGCGTGGCAGGGATGTTTGCTATTGGAGGTTCCCTAAAGGTAAATGGACTGCTTGAATTCAGAAACACCGTGTATGGCTTCGTCGTTGGCAGGGATGTTATCGTGAATAACCATATGATTTTTTACGATGTGATCAACAAAAACTTTCAGGTCGGCGGGTCTATGTTTATCAAAGGCAACCTACAGTTGAAAAACACGGTTTATGATTTTAATGTCAAAGGCAATGTGGTCGTGGAAGGCAGCTTCACGGTGGAGAGTACGCTGGAGAAAACGTTCAACATTACGGGCTCGCTGGTTACAAAAGGCGATATTACTTTTAAAAACACCGTTCAATCGGCAACCAAGATTAAAATTGGCGAGAATTTAATCAGCAAATCGAATTTGAAATTTAACGATTGGACGCTGAATGGCAGCTTGGATATTGGAAATATGCTGCTGGTGTTCAAGGATGCAACCTTTCATAACGTTACAAAGGATTGGAACAGCAACCAAATGAAAGGTTTTTATGTCGGCGGCACGACAAATTTTAATTCGCAATATGCAGAGAGCTGGTATGTAAGCGGGCTGGATAACGGCCAAAGACAAGAAAGCTTTTGCATCAAATAAGAAAATTTCAGGACGCTGCCACAAGGGGAGATAAGAGATGAATCCATCCATACTGCGAAAACTAGCGAACGGGCATCAAACCCTGGGCATCGAAATTACGGACAGCGGCGTGAAGATTTGCGAGATTCAGCAAAAGGGCAAACGGTCGATCCGGCTGCTGAATTATTCATCCAGGCCGCTGCCCGCAGGCGTCATCGATGACGGTAAGGTGATCGATAAGGAACGGCTGCGAGAGACGATCAAGATGGCGCTTGATGCAAGAAGATTTACGAGCAAATATGTACATTTTGCGATACCGAGCCAAATGGCGATGGTCCGAAGCATTAAGCTGCCGGATCTGGTGAACGCGGAGCTGAAGAAGCTCGTGCAGTTCGAAATGAAAAACAACCTGAGCATGGCGTTTGATGACCCTTCATACGATTTCATTAAGCTTCCGAAGTCAACGCAGGATGTAGGGGAAGTGCTCCCAGAAGAAGCCAATCTATGCGAGGTGTTGGTCGTTGCGGCGCCAACAAGCATTTTGCAGGATTATGTGGACGTGCTGGAACAGCTGAAGTTGATTCCGTGCAGCATTGAAATCAAGTCGTTCTCCTTATTGCGGTTGATTGAATGGGGCAAAATCAACGCCGAAGGCATCAATATTATCATCAACGTGAACGAGCTAAATACGGAAATTACGATTATTGACGAAGGCCATTTTAAAATTACGCGTAATGTTGAGGTATCGTTCAAGCCTGTGGTCAACGAAGCAGAGGAAGAGCATAACAGCTGGCTAGACAGCTATTCCAGCCCGGAGCAGACCTTCATGAACGCTGCCCAGGATTTGATAGCTGAGCTGGAGCGGCTGATGAATTTCTACTATTATAATTTGAATAAGAGTGAACGAACATTTAACAAAATCATGCTTTCCGGCGATATCCCCGAATTGGCTAAGCTCGCCGCTATGATGGAGGAAGACGTAACCCCTCCGGTAACGCTCGTTAGCTGGGACTTGCTGTCGGTCGCAGGCAATTCCGCAAGCTGGGATGTGCCGACCTACGCCGTGCCGCTTGGACTGGCTTTGAGGGGGAAGGAAGCATGAAATCGATAAACTTATTGCCTGCCAAGCAGAAATCCGTCTCCAAAAATCCAAAGCTGATGCCGCTGCTGCTGATCATTACGCTGATTGCGCTGGCTGCTCAATTCTATTATGTGATGACATGGAGCGCGGAGAAGGACGGCGTAGGGCGGGAAAGCTTGCAACTGAATGAGGAGATTAACGCCATCCGCAGCAACGGGGATTTGAAAGTTAAGGTGGAGGGTTATAAGCAGGCCGAGCAATCGATTGCCCAACTGGAAGAAGCGCGAACCGAGTGGAAGCCTTATTTGGGAGCGATTATCGGAAATTTGCCTGCAACGACCAAGATCGTATCGATCAGTGCGGATGACCAGCACAAAATAAAGATGGAGCTTGATTTTAAGGCATATGGCGAGGTCGTTGACTATATGAAGAAGCTGGAGAAGGACAGTAAGCTGCAAGATGTAGCACTGACCAGCTTCTACAAAAAAGTGGACGAGCAGACGACGGCTGAGATCGTTCCATCGGGAACGGATGGCGGCAAGGCGATACAGACGACGAGAAAATCCGTTTATAAGCTGATGCTGGACATTATGCTTACTAACGATAAAGGAGCCGAATAGCTATGCAAATCAAGTTGAACGGCTCCAAGCCTTCCCTTTCTCAAGGCCAAATTATTTTTATTTCCGCGATTGCGCTAGTGGTGGTACTGAATGTTGCTGCGCTATTTCTATATCTTCTGCCGGAGCTGGACAGCTTAAAGCAAGCCAAGCAAGGGGTGGAAGGGCAGAAGCAAACACTGGAAAGCGTGAGGAACGATTACACGGATGAAAAGATTACCGATGAACAGCTCGAGAAACTAACTAATCGCGTACCTGTGGTGAGAGACGATTCGAATAATCTTATTTTCTTCTACGATGTGGGCCAGCTATCAGAGGCGCCTCCTACGCTAATTACCCAGTCAAGCGGAGCGGAAGAAGGACAATCGGCAGAGACTGACGCAGCGGGATCGGGAACCGTCACGACGAGCTTTGAAGTTACGGTAGTCGGCCACTTGCCGAATCTATTGTCGTATATCGACAATCTGCATCATTATGAGCGGTTGTACACTTTGCAAAAATGGAGCCTGACAGAACTGACAAAAGAAGCGGCGAATCAGGAATATCCAGACTTGTATTCACATCCATTTATTAAGAAGGATAAACCGCTTTTGACCTTGCGCATGAGCATACAAGCCTATTATTTCCCGCAATTCAAGGACGCTTTCAATAAGCAGGAGTTGGAGAAGGGCAATGCTGAGCAGACCGCATAAGCAAAAATAAAGCAAATGTGATAAGATGGCTTTTTGATAGGGGCGAGATTGCTCTTTGTCATAAAGTCATCTTTTTGTTCATAGGACCTTCATGCAGAAGCGAGCTGATTGTCATACTATTGTCATAGGAAGTCGGCGAGCGGCGGTTGTTAGGTTTGACGAAAAAGGGCATAATGGAAGCATAGGAAAATACATAGAAATGGGGAACGGGAATGTCTTATAACGACCGTTTCATTCGGGCTTGCCAGAAGGAAAACGTTGATCAAATCCCTGTATGGTACATGCGGCAGGCAGGAAGATACGATCCTGATTACCGCAAAATTAAAGAGAAATATTCATTGCTTGAAATATGCAAGCAGCCGGAGCTGGCGGCTGAGGTTACGATGATGCCGATCCGCAAGCTGGGTGTAGATGCCGCCATATTATATTCCGATATTATGAATCCTGTTGCCTCTATCGGCATTGATTTTGATATCGTTGCTAATATCGGCCCCGTCATTGCGAATCCGATACGTTCTGCTGCGGACATTGAGAGACTGACACCAATAGACGTAGAGCGCGATCTTAGTCATGTCATCGAAACGATCAGTATTCTGGATCGCGAGCTTGAGGTTCCGCTCATTACATTCGCTGGAGCGCCGTTTACGATTGCCAGCTATTTAATTGAAGGAAGACCTTCGAAAAACTATTTGCGAACGAAAGAAATGATGTACAGTGAGCCGAAGCTATGGCATGAGCTGATGCGCAAACTTGGCGATATGGTTATTACTTATTTGCGCGCGCACATTGCGGCAGGCGGCAAAGCTTTTCAATTGTTCGACAGCTGGGTTGGCGCATTGACGCCGGCTGACTTCCGGAAGTTCGTATTGCCTACGATCGAGCGGATTTTTGCAGAGCTTTCGGATTTGCCACAGCCGAAAATCTACTTCCCGGGCGTAAGCTCAGGAGAGCTTCTGCCGGAATTGCATCAGGTAAAAGCCAATGTTATTGGCCTAGACTGGCGCGTATCGATTGCAGAGGGCAGACGAAGGCTTGCGAACGGGTTTGCTGTGCAAGGCAATCTTGATCCTACCATTCTTACGGCACCTATTCAGGTCATTGAAGAATACGCGAAAGAAATTATGGATAGCGGCATAGAGGAGCCTGGCTTTATTTTCAACTTGGGTCATGGCCTTTTCCCTGAAGCATCGATTGAGAAGCTTGCACAGCTTACCGCTTTCGTGCAATCCTATTCCAAAAAAGCCATCGCAGCACGCAATGATAAGGAGGCAAGTCATGTCTGAGCAGCAAGCGAAACAAATCGGAGTACTCGTCATGTCTTACGGCACGCCGGAATCGATGGATGACGTTGAAGCTTACTACACACATATCCGCAGAGGAAATGCACCCACTCCTGAATTGCTTGCCGAGCTAAAGGGACGTTATGAAGCAATTGTGGGCGGTGTATTTCCGCTGCGTGAAAATACAAATGGACAGGTTGCCGGCTTGCAGGATAAGCTGGAGCAGCTCGCTCCCGGAAGATTTGTTTGTTACCAGGGCTTGAAGCATGCGAAGCCTTACATTGAAGACGGTGTCGAAGAAATGGCCAAGGCTGGCATTACGGAAGCTGTAGGCATTGTGCTGGCACCGCACTTTTCCACGATGAGCGTGGGCAGCTACATTAAACGCGCGGAAGAGAAGGCGAAGGAGCTAGGGGTCGCCATGACTTTTGTCAAGCAATACCATATGCATCCCAAGCTGCTTCAGGCGCTTACGGACCGCGTGGTGGATGGGTTAGGACGCTTGGCAGCCGCAACGGACGGCGAAGAGAACGTAAAGGTGCTGTTCAGCGCGCACAGCTTGCCTGTGAAGATTCGGGAGGTTGGCGACCCTTACGAGCAGCAGCTGCTGGAAACGTCAGCGGCGGTTGCGAAGGCGGCGAATGTGAAGGATTGGCAGTTCACGTGGCAGAGCGCAGGGCGGACCAGAGATCCATGGTTAGGGCCGGATATTTTGGAAACCTTGCCTGAGCTTGCGGAACAGGGCGTGAAAGCGGTGCTGGTCGCGCCTGTTGGCTTCGTGTCGGATCATTTGGAAGTATTGTATGATCTGGATATTGAAGCGCAGGCCGCATCGAAGCAGCTGGATATTACATTGGATCGCATTGCGATGCTGAATCGCGATCCTCTTTATATGGAAACGTTGGCGGAATCAGTCATCGAGGCGTTGGATAGCCACGGGAAGGAATGAATGGGATGCGGAGAATCGGAAAGCCTGATCGAATTGTCATTATTGGCGGGGGGATCAGCGGACTGAGCTCCGCTTTTTATTTGCAGCGGGAAGCGGAGCGGCAAGGCAAGGACATTGAAATCACCATCGTAGACGGTGCTCCTGCCTTTGGCGGAAAAATAAATACGCTGCAGCGTGACGGATTCGTCATTGAGAAGGGACCGGATTCTTTTTTGGCGCGCAAGCTGGCCATTATTGATCTGGCGACGGAGCTTGGCTTAGAGAACGAGCTGACGACAACGAATCCGGGAGCGAAGAAAACGTATATTTTGCATGAACGAAAATTGTTTCCGATGCCTCCGGGACTTGTTCTCGGCATCCCTACGGAAATAGGGCCATTTGTCAAAACAGGGCTATTGTCCTGGGGAGGCAAGCTGCGGGCGCTTATGGATTTGGTTATCCCTGTGCGCAAAGACGAAAGCGATGAATCACTTGGCGGGTTCTTGGAGCGCCGGGTCGGCAATCAGGTCATGCGGCGGATCGCTGAGCCGCTGCTTGCAGGCATCTATGCGGGTGATTTGAAGAAGCTCAGCCTGCAGGCTACTTTTCCGCAATTCGGAGCATCGGAGCGCAAGCACGGAAGCTTGATCCGCGGCATGCAGCATAACCGGAAAGCAACAGCCGCTGCGAACTCGCTCCCCGCAGTGGCAAAGGGAGGAACCTTCCTCACCTTTAAGGGCGGCTTGTCGACGTTGGTAAACGCGCTTGATCAAGCGCTGAGCAAGGCGCATAGGCGTCTTGGCACGAAGGTGCTTGAGATTAAACGCCATACGGGCAGCTCGGATGCGAGCCATGATGAGCTTTCGAGCGAGTTGCAAGCCGCACGTTATGAAGTTGTGCTGGATAGCGGGGAAAGCCTACTGGCAGACCGCATCGTCATGACGGCGCCTGCTTATGATGCGGCCGATCTGCTTGAGCCGTTGACCGATTGCCATGAGCTCCGCGGAATTAATTATGTATCGGTTGCTAATGTAGTCATGGCATTTGATAAAGCGACGTTTGGGCTGGATTTTGACGGGTCGGGCTTTGTTGTGCCTCGTTCCGAGGGGCTGCACATTACGGCTTGTACATGGACCTCCAATAAATGGCTGCATACGAGCCCGGATGATCGGGTGCTGCTGCGCTGCTACGTCGGCCGCTCTGGCGACGAGGAAAGCGTGAGGCTCCCTGACGCCGAATTGATCAAGGCTGTTCGAAGAGATATTGAAGAAACGATGGGCATTAAAGCCAATCCGTTGTTTACTGAAATTACGAGACTGCCGCGTTCGATGCCGCAATACCCGGTTGGACATTTGACGAACATGAAGGCGCTGCGCGATCGTTTGGAGAAAGAATTGCCTGGCATTTGGATTACCGGTGCAGCCTTCGACGGCGTTGGATTGCCGGATTGCATCAGGCAGGGCAAGGAAGCGGCGCAGGCGATCTTACAATAGAAATAGGAAGAATTGTTCTCCCATCCAAGGTGGATCATTGCTATAATGGTAGAGTCTAGCGCTTGTTGGACTTTAAGCCTAATGCAAAGGAGCCATTTTCGATGCAAGTATCCCGTTCTGAAACGCACTCGCAGGACAAGCTTAACCGCAAAAAAAGGCTCAAAAGACGGATGATTGTTAATTTTACGCTGCTTGGTATCATCATTATATTGTTAGGCGGATGGTTTGCCGTCTCGAAAGCGGATCAACTGAAAGATTGGTTGAGCTTCTCGGGAGGAGGCACGAAAGAGCAGGCTGGTAAATCCGGAAACGAAGGAACAGCCGGCGACGACGAAGCAGTGAATGGAGACAAATCTTCTGCCGAAGAGCCTGATAGCGGCAATGACGGCGAGGCGGCCATTCTTCCGGAGGAGGAAGAGGGGGGCGCGGCTGATCCGGGAGCGGAAGCAGGTGCAGAGGACCGAGTCAGCTTGTCATTCGTCGGGGATTTGCTAGTTGCAGATTATGTAGCTGCGGTAACCGAGCGAGAGGGTTATGATTATTTGTATAAGCAGGCGCTGCTCTATCTCAGCGAACCGGATTTGACGGCGGGAAATTTGGAATTTCCGGTGACGACCAGGGGAACCCCGGTGACGGGAACGCCCTATGTATTTAAAGGCTCGCCCGATGTGCTTCCATCTATGCGCAATGCGGGCTTCGATATTATGAGCCTGGCGAACAACCATGCGCTGGACCAAGGTGTGGAAGGCATGCTGGACACCATGAAGTATTTGGACGAAGCGGGTATCGAGCATATGGGCGCAGGGAATGATGCGGCGGAAGCTTTTGCGCCGGTGATTAAAGAGGTTCGTGGCATTAAGATTGCTTACGTCGGCCTGAGTAGGGTCGTGCCTTTTAGCTCGTGGAAAGCAGACAAAAATACGCCGGGCCTCGCAGAGAGCTATGATATCAAACGGGCGACGGACGCGATTTCCAAAGCGAAGGAGCAGGCGGACCTTGTCGTTGTCATGGTTCATTGGGGCAAGGAGCGCGTCGACCAGCCGGAAGCGTACCAGACGGACTTCGGCAAGCAGTATATCGATGCGGGGGCTGACCTTGTGATCGGGAGCCATCCGCATGTGCTGCAAGGGTTTGAAATGTATAAAGGCAAATGGATTGCATACAGTTTAGGAAACTTTATTTTTAGTTCGTATCCAAAGGAAACCGCTGGCGAGACCGGGGTGCTTGACGCTTTATGCACGAAGAGCGGGGACTGCGAGTTGACGTTCCATCCGATGTTTACGGTCGCAGCACAGCCGACTCCGCTTGAAGGAGAAGCGGCCCAAACGCTGTTGGATCGCCTGTCATCGATATCCTTTGGCGTAAAGCTGAAAGCGGATGGCCGCCTCGTTGCTGAATAACGGATACCGTTCTTGAAAGGATGATCGCTTGATGAGAAATCCGTGCGTAGCGCATAGAGGCTGGTCTAGCCGCGCTCCGGAAAATACGATGGCTGCGATTCGGATGGCCATTCAGGATCCGGACGTGGAATGGATCGAAATTGACGTGCACCTTTCGAAGGACCATGTCCCGGTTGTCATCCATGATCCTACGCTGCGTAGGACGACAAACGGGAAGGGTGACGTGAAGAACCTGACCGCAGCCGAGCTCACGTCGCTCGATGCGGGCAACTGGTTTTCGCAAAAGTATCAGGGAGAGCCGGTACCGACGCTTGATCAGGTGTTGAAGGAGACGGTTGGCCATTGCAAGCTCAATATCGAGCTGAAGACCAACGGCATTCGCTACCCTCTAATTGAGCAAAAGGTACTGGAATGCATTCAGTCGTATAAGGCAGAGAAAGAAGTCGTTATTACTTGCTTTCATGAAGGGACCTTATACCGAATGAAGAAGCTTTCCGGCGTTATTCGCACGGGCTTGATCATCGACGGCTGGCGCAATACGCTTCCTAAGGAGCTTAAGGAGCTAGGTTCGGATTTTCTATCCATTGCCTACACGAAGCTGAATAAGGAGCGCGTAGCGCTGCTGAGAGAAGCAGGCATTCAAATCATGGCGTGGACCATAAATGAGAAACGCGCGATCCGCAAGGTTGCTGAGCTTGATCCTGAGATCTTGATTTGTACAAATTATCCTGATCGTTGGCATGAGGTACGGCAGCGGACGGTTAGCCATAGGTAAGGGGTAACTAGCCACTTGAGTAGTTTACCGCTAAACGGGAGGTCGCGATTGGCATGGTTGGTATTGTGGAGGAATGGTGGTTAAGGTTGCTAGCCGGTTTAATCGGCAGCGGCCTTATTGCTGCGGCAGCCTATCGCTCGCGTTCGCTCGCGCTTTCGGGCGCGTGGTCGGCCGTTGTTATGGGCACGGGCTTTGCGGTGCTGGGCGAGCCGGTATGGTTTTGCTTGCTGATCGCTTTTTTCGTTTCTTCGAGCTTCTGGTCGAAGTGGAAGCGGAAGCACCGGGCCAAAGCAACGGCGGAAGCGAAATATGAGAAAACCGGCCGGCGCGATGCCGGACAGGTATGGGCTAACGGCGGCGCAGGCTTGCTTCTCTGCGCCGCGAATGCGCTGTGGCCGGATCAAGGCTGGCTGTTTGCGTATATCGGCGTGATGGCTGCGGTTAACGCCGATACCTGGGCCACCGAGATCGGGGCCCTCAGCAAGACGGCGCCGCGATCGGTAACGAGCGGCAAGCCGGTAGCCCCTGGCACGAGCGGCGGTGTCACGCCGCTCGGCAGCGCAGCAGCGCTCGCAGGCGCCGTGTTCATCGGCGCCGTTGCCGCGCTGCTGCTGGCGGCCCCGCAGCCTGCAGAGGCTGCTGCGGGTACGCCGGGCGGCGGAGCCTTAGCGGCGGCGTACATCGCCGCCGCGGCCGCCGCCGGCCTGGCCGGCGCTTTCGCCGACTCGCTGCTCGGCGCAACGGGCCAGGCCATGTATCGCTGCCGGGTATGCGGCAGCGAGACCGAGCGCGCCGCGCATTGCGGGAGCGCGGCGGAGCGTGTACGCGGCTTCGCCTGGCTGAACAACGACAGGGTGAATCTCCTGTCGTCCCTGTTTGCAGGCGCGCTCGCCTGGGGCATTGGCTATGTGCTGCTCTGAATAAGCATTATAGGCTAAGCTTGCTGAGTGAGACGGAGTTGTGGTGTGCTTGGTTCATTCCGGGGGTTGTTAAAACCGGTTTGCGACAATGTTTTCGCCATTAATTTAACTTATTCTTTAGCATACGCTTGGTCAAGTGCGTAGTTTCATGCTTCAACTCGTGCTCGCTCCAGAGCTCACTCATGGGAACTCCCGCGCGAGCTTGCCAACGGACGAAGGCAACTCAACTCAGCTATCCTGCACTTTTGCAGTGAAATTGTAATTTTTGTTTATCAAGACACTGCTATCTTGTACAAACGGCCAGGCCCCCTAAAACCGGAGTCTTACCTAACAAAAATGGTTCATTCTCAGGTAAGCTCTTTTTTTCGGGCGGTTACACCTTCCTATGGA
>NZ_VCIX01000081.1 GCF_006345825.1 Paenibacillus paridis | reverse complement strand
TCTTTGTCTCCCGCTGTGTAGGATGGGCGCGTCACTTTACCGTCAGTAGCGATGACAGTCGAATCATTGGAAGACCACGTAATCGTCGTGCCGTTTACTCCCGTCGCAGGCAACGTCAGGTCCTTCGTCACGTTCGTTGCACTGTCGCCACTTCCGAAGCTTACTTCCAACGCACCCTTGTCGTCAGCTACAGCTTCTNCGAAGCTTACTTCCAACGCACCCTTGTCGTCAGCTACAGCTTCTGCGTTGGTTTGCGGGTTCGCTTTTACCTGTACCGTGAACGTTTTTGTTTCGGTGACACCACCCTTTGTAATCGTTGCGGTGAGCGTTACTTCTTTGTCTCCCGCTGTGTAGGATGGGCGCGTCACTTTACCGTCAGTAGCGATGACAGTCGAATCATCGGAAGACCACGTGATCGTCGTGCCGTTTGCTCCCGTTGCAGGCAGCGTCAGGTCTGCGGTGACATTCGCAGCGCTGTCTCCGTTCTCAAATCCGACTGCCAATGCCGACTTGGCAGCGGCTACGGCTTCTGTGTCGGTCGGCAAGCTTGCCTTCACCGTGATCGTGAAGACCTTAATTTCCACTTCGCTACCTTTTGTAATGGTTGCCGTCAACGTTACTTCTTTGTCTCCTGCTGTGTAGGATGGGCGCGTCACTTTACCGTCTTCATCTACAACAGTCGTATCGCTGGAAGACCAACTGATTGTCGTACCGCTTGCTCCCGTCACAGGCAGCGTCAGGTCTGCGGTGACATTCGCAGCGCTGTCTCCGCTCTCAAATCCGACTGCCAATGCTGACTTGGCAGCGGCTACGGCTTCTGCGTCGGTCGGCAAGCTTGCCTTCACCGTGATCGTGAAGACCTTGATTTCCACTTCGCTACCTTTTGTAATGGTTGCCGTCAACGTTACTTCTTTATCTCCTGCTGTGTAGGATGGATGCGTCACCTTACCGTCCTCATCTACAACATTCGCATCGCTGGAAGACCAACTGATTGTCGTACCGCTTGCTCCCGTCACAGGCAGCGTCAGGTCTGCGGTGACATTCGCAGCGCTGTCTCCGCTCTCAAATCCGACTGCCAATGCTGACTTGGCAGCGGCTACGGCTTCTGCGTCGGTCGGCAAGCTTGCCTTCACCGTGATCGTGAAGACCTTGATTTCCACTTCGCTACCTTTTGTAATGGTTGCCGTCAACGTTACTTCTTTATCTCCTGCTGTGTAGGATGGATGCGTCACCTTACCGTCCTCATCTACAACATTCGCATCGCTGGAAGACCAACTGATTGTCGTACCGCTTGCTCCCGTCACAGGCAGAGTCAGGTCTGTGGTGACATTCGCAGCGCTGTCTCCGCTCTCAAATCCGACTGCCAATGCCGACTTGTCGGCGGCTACGGCTTCCGCGTCGGTCATCGTCGAATCGCTGACCGTTATCGTTAGTGTCTGTGTACGGCCCGCGCTGAAGGTAAACGTCAAGCTCGTCGTGCCGGTCGCCTGCTGCGCCAAGTATTCTTTTTTAATCGTCACCGTGTTGCTAGACACCGTGTAATCCGTGTCCAGCAACAACGCCGCTGCGCCGTTCGCGATGCCGCTCAGTGTGTTGCCGTTCAGCGTCAGCGTCGTGGATACATCTTGATAGTGTCCGGTTGAGGTGTCTGCCGTGTTCTTGTCAACCCCCCCCGTGTTCGGGCTGATCGTGCTGCTCTGCGGCTCCGTATCGCTGACCGTTATCATCAGCGTTTGCGTATCGCCTGCGCTAAAGATCAACGTCAAGTTTGTCGTGCCGATCGGTTGCTGCGCCAAATATTCTTTCATGATCGTCACCGCGTTGCCGGAAACTGTGTAATCCGTGTTCAGCGCCAACGCGTCAGTATCGTTCGAGATACTGCTCAGCGTATTGCCGTTCAGCGTCAGCGTCGTGGATACATCTTGATAGTGTCCAACCGAAGTATTTGCCGTGTTCTTGTCGAAACTGCACGCGCTCGGACTGACGGTGCTGTTTTGTGTCGCTATATCGCTTGTCATTATGATTCCGCCAAAACCCGCCGTCACAAACATTCCGTTTCCGTACGTGATACTTTTTAGGTGGCCCGTAGTGCCGCTCGGTTGGCTCGTCCAGCTCGCCCAGCTCACTCCGGCGTTGCAGCTCACTTCATCGCTAGCGGTTAAAATCGTTCCCGAGTTTCCCACCGCCACATACGTACCATTCTCGTAAACGATACTGTTTAGGTGATTCGTAGTATTGCTCGTTCGGCTCGTCCAGCTCGCTCCGTCACCGGAGACGAGAATCGTCCCCGTGTTCCCCACTGCCACATAGGTGTTGTTTCCAGAGGTGACGCCAGTTAGATGATTCGTAGTATTGCTCGTTTGGTTCGTCCAGTTCACTCCGTCGTTGGAGATTACAATCGTTCCGTTATACCCCACCGCCACATACATGCCATTTCCGTAGGCGACGCCAGTTAGATGATTCGTAGTATTACTTGTTTGGCTCGTCCAGTTCATCCCGTTGCTAGAGGTTACAATCTTTCCGCCTGCACCCACGGCCACATACGTGCCATTTCCATAGGTGACGCCTAGTAGATCACTCGAAGTCCCGCTTGTCCTCATCGTCCAGTTTGTTCCGTTACTGGAGGTGAAAATTCCCCCAGAGGACCCCGCCGCCACGAACATGTTGCTTCCGTAGGTGACACTGTTAAGCATAGCCGAAGTGATTTTTGTGGGGCTCATCCAGTTCGCTCCATCGCTGGAGGCAATACTTTCTCCAGAGAATCCCACTGCCACATATTTGCCTAACCCGTAGGCGACGCCATATATTGCCATCGTAGTGCCTTTGTTTTGACTCGTCCAGTTCACCCCGTTACTGGAGGTTAAAACGTTTCCACTAGTCCCCACCGCCACATACGTACTATTTCCATAGGCGATGCCACTTAGGTTTTGATTACTCGCAATGCCGCTCGTTTGGCTCGTCCAGCTCGTTCCGTCGCTTGAAGTTATAATCTTTCCGGAGTTCCCCACCGCCACAAACGTGTTGTTGGCATAAATGATACTATAATAAGCATTCGTAGTGCCGCTGGATTCGGACATCCAGCTTATTCCGTCGCTTGAGAGTACAACCGGTCCAGACTGTGTCACTGCCACATACTTGCCGACTTTATAAGCGATAGACCTTATATGATACGTAGTATTGCTCGTTCGGCTCATCCAGTTCGTCCCGTTAACGGAGGTTACAATCTTTCCAAAGTTCCCCACAGCCACGTAGGTGTTGTTTCCGAAGGTGACGCCATTTAAATTATCCGTAATACCGCTCGATCGGCTCGTCCAGTTCACTCCGTCGTTAGAAGTCACAATCGTTCCATTTTCGCCCACCGCCACATACATGCCATTGCCGTAGGCGACACTGATCAACATAGCCGCAATGCCGCTCGTTCGGCTCGTCCAGCTCGTTCCGTCGCTTGAGGTTATTATCGTTCCAGTTGCCCCCACCGCCACAAACATGTTGTTTCCATAAGCGATGCTATTCAGTTGATTCGTTGTGCCGCTCGTTTGGCTCGTCCAGCTCGTCCCGTCGCTTGAAGTGATAATCGTTCCAGAGATCCCCACCGCCACAAACGTGTTGTTTCCATAAGTGACGCCAATAAGTTGAGCACCCGTGGGCAGCGGACTCTGGATATTCCATTTATCAAGAGAGCCTGCGAAGGCATACCCGGGAAGATTGGCCGCAATTAATAACAATACTATGACAGTAGAAATCCAACGTTTAATCATTGTTTTTATCCACTCGCCTTTCTTTTCATTTCATATAGACTCGATAGAAAGAATATCTTTCCTCTAGTCGCTTAAGCATCCTGTCGGATATGAGCGATTATAACAGGGACCGCTTAACATTTACTGAAAAGACGAAAGCGTAGACCATCCGTTGTCAATCGGCAACCCGCATCCAATCGAATTAAGCGTTTATTAAGGGGGGCTTTGTTGATCTATATGCGCTCGTAGCAAAGGGCATAGGCACCGAATGTTCAGAGATAAAATTGTTGCGTGGATTCTATTATTAACCACGACTATCGCGCTTGTGCTGTGGATGTCCTCACACGCCAACAAAAATGCTCCTGTTGTGGTACGAGGTTACCTTGATCTAAGAGCGTGGAACTTCGATGATAACGACATTGTCCTGCTGAATGGCGAATGGTAATTTTATCCAAATTGATAGCTAATACCAGGCGACATCTTGAGCGCAACAAACAAAAAACGGGATATAATGGTACCGGGCAAGTGGGAGAGGCCGGCCAAACCGGGGAATCAAGAAATCGCTACTCACCGCAAAACGTTCCCTATACGGTCTATTTCCATACCGATGGCAACGAGATCGAAATTTTGCTGCTTGCGTCCAACTTCGATTACAAGAGCGCCGGCATCGCTAATTCGCTTTATTTCGGCCCGGCCACTGCGGTCGCCATCTATAAAAATGTCCGGACATCCCTTTCGAGTTGGCCTTCAAAATCTTTCGTCGCTTACTCGTCCATGCGACAACTAACGCAACAGTTACAAATAGCAAACCGAATGAAGGATGAATTTCTGCTGCTTACTTCTCATGAGCACAATACGCCTTGCCTTCCACACGTCGTGCTGCTTCGTGTAGCGACTTCAGGTTAAGTCTTTATCCGTCTACGATGTAACGCTTGTTATCGTTTTTAACCATGCCAATCACATGGAGTCCGCGTTTCACGACTTCTTGAATGAGAGGCGCATGGGTAAACCAACTATCCATGAGGGCGTACGAAGACGTCATTCCCGCTGTAATCACGCGGTCCAGCATAGCGGCGATGACCTGCGGTGCGGCAAAAAGCGCTTCTTGGCGATGTTTGTAACCGGAAGTTCTTTTGTCGATCCCCTCAAGCATGCCGTTGATGCCGGACTTCAAGGAGCCTAGCAAACTAAATTTTACCGGAATGAGCGAATGACCGTCCAACCAGCCCATCGTCAGCATGCGAAATCCCTTGTAAAACATACTCGTCGCATGATCCTTAAAGCGGGCTAGCATCTCCACTTTTTTGCTTCGGTTGCGTTCGTACATCGAGTCGTCAATGATGAACGCTGTATTCCGATCGTCAGAGGTTAACTTCAATACGCGCTGGATGGTTTCGCTACTCAGCGATAACAAGAATCTCCTTCACGAATAACCGCTATGGGTCAGGAAGCGGTAAAGGGAATCCTTTCCTTGATGTGACTCGCTTTTGTTGCTCTCCAGAAGGCGAAACCGACTCTTTTGGTGAAATAGAATAACAAAAACAAGCCGAAATAAGTAAGCGCAAGTAAATCCGAATTTATTCTAAAAACCCCCGCCATTCAAGTGTTTGGTATTATCCCCTTTAAGTAGACACTCAAAAAAACCCTCATGTTATCATGAAGGAAAGAGTGAACTTGGAGGGGATTTTTCTATGGCTAAAAAGGGACAAACATTTAAGCAATATACAGAAGAATTTAAACTAGCTGCGGTACAAGAGTACATGAAGGGATCATCCAACTATAAGAAAGTGGCTGAAAAGTTTGAAATTGGAAACTATAGCCAATTGTTCTGGGTGAAGAAATGGCAAAAAGGAGAGGCCTTTGACGTGCGCGCAGATAAGATACCTGACCCTCTTACAGGACGTCCTCGCACGATCTTCAGTACTGAGATTAAAGAGTATATGATGGCCATCCATTTCACGCACCCTTACTTCGGGTACCCACGTATGAGGATAGCCTTACAGGAGGCAGGATACATCGTTAATCACAAGAAGGAATGGCGACTCATGAAGGCACTGTCCATTCAATCTGTTATTCGAAGGAAGCGAAGACAGTCTAATTACACGTTCTCGGTCGTGTAACCGAACCGTCTTAAACGCGAATTCCATGCTACAGCACTTTCACAAAAAATGGTCACGGATATTACCTACATTTCCGACGGCACGAATTTCCACTACCTCTCTGTCATTCAAGATTTATTCAACAATGAGGTTATCGCTTGGCAGTTGTCTTCGCGCAACAATGTGCAACTCCTGCTGGATACAGTCGAAGAGTGGACAAGAAAAAGAGACGTTTCAGAAGCCGTTCTCCATTCGGATCAAGGCTTCCAATATACGTCTCCGGTATACAACACGCGCTTAGAAGCATTCGGCGTTAAAGGGAGCCACTCTCGCAAAGCAACCTGCCTAGATAATGCATGCATCGAATCCTTTTTTTCGCATTTCAAGACAGAGAAGTTGTATCTCCAACAGTGTAAATCAGGAACGAAAATTCGGCAAGCTGTGGAAGAGTACATTTACTTTTATAACTACCAGCGGTATCAATTTAAACTGAAGCAGCGCGCACCAATTGAATATCGGTGCGCGCTGACAGCATAGTTTTTTTTAACTGTCTACTTGACAGGGGTATGACCACAAACAGGCGGTGTTTTTCTATTTTTGTCAATCCGACTAACCTATTGACTTCAAACCTAAGCTGTACATACTGTTAATCTACTTTTGGCTCTTCGAAAGTTGAGATATTTATTCCTATACCTTTACGTCGAATTAATTCATATAATTTGTGAATCATCCTACTCGATCAAACAATAAAACGCTTATTTAGTGAAGTAAGCTCGTTGGACATGGTGCGGATTTGCTCCGCGGAGCCGCTCACCTCGTCCATCGCCGCAATCTGGGCGCCGGAGTTGGATACGATTCCTTCAAAATGCTGCGCCGCTTGGCGCGAAATTCGCTCCATCTCCTCGACCGAGGCTGCGACCTCCTCCGATTCGGAGGATACCTCTTCCGATGCTGCGGATACCTCTTGCAATTGAATGTTCACCTGCTCCAATCCCGTTACAATCGCTTGAAACGAAGCCCCTGCATCCTTCACGAGATGAAGTCCGGACTCCACCTTCGTCGCGCTTAGCTCCATGTTCGAAGACAGCTGCGCCGTTTGCTCCAGGATCGCGGCAATTAACTCGCCAATCTGCATGGCAGAATCTTGCGACTGTGTCGCGAGCTTGCGCACTTCATCGGCCACAACCGCAAACCCTTTGCCGTGCTCGCCCGCATGGGAGGCTTCGATAGCGGCATTTAACGCAAGCAAATTCGTCTGCTTCGCAATGCCAGCCATGACGTTTGTAATTTCACCGATTTCACCTGAACGGCCCTCGAGTCTTCTTGTTGCTGCAAGCATGTGTTCGGCCGTCTCGTGAATCGACTGCATCTCCTTCATCGCATGGGCAATCAGCCCATTGCCCCGTTCGCTTTCCTCCATTGTCTCCTGCGCGACATGAGAGACGATCGAGGCAGATTCCGTGATGCGAAGCATGCTATACGTCATGCCTTCCACAGCCTTCGTCATGTCGGCTGCCCTTACGACCTGAATATTAGCCCCTCCGGACGCATCCTGAATGCTTGCCGCAATTAAGCGACTTGCTTCCGTTGTGGTACGGGCATGATTCGAGACGCCCTCCGAGGTATGGAGCAGCCGCTCGGAATTATCCCGCATGCTGCGGATCACGGATCGCGTGTTCGATACCAATTGGTCAAACGTATTGGCCAAATGGCCGATCTCGTCCTTTCGGCCTGCTTGGATAGCGACCGTCATATCCCCTTCCCGCACTCTGGCTACTTGCGTGGTCAGCTTGTTTAATGGCCGTGTCAAATAGCTCGCCATCAAATAAACCAAAATAATGCCCGCCGCAATAATGCCAAGCGTCACGTAAAGCGTAGCCTTTTGATTATCCTTCATAAGCTTAAACACGCCGGATGCATCGAAATCCGCTCCAACCACGCCAATCAGCTCGCCATCTTTGCTTTTGAGCGGAACATAGGCGGTAATCGTCGCGCCGTATTCCTCATCATCCGATAAATCCCCCACTTGAGGAGTGCCTTCGGCAAATGCTTGAATCATGCGTGGATACTCATTTTCCTCTGGTTCGCCAAGCGCCGAAAAATCCTCAGCCTCTATATCGAGCGGCGCTCCATCGACGACATAATAATAAACGGCTTGCCCGCCTTCTTCTTTCTTGGCCAACGTATATAAATATTTCAAACCATTCATTTCGCGAAGCTCGTTTAACTTAGCGCGCAGGCTCGTATAATACTCGTTCTCCCCTGCTTCGACGCTAATCCCAGCATACGCCTCAAGATCAATCAGTTTGGCTGCATTTTCGGCCACAAGCTGTGCCTGAGCACCCAAAGAGTCCTCCACCAAGCCCGTGGAAGAGCGATAAATAGTAAATCCAAGCACGGCGCCCGCAAGTAAAATAAGACTTGAGAAAAACAAAACCATCCTCGTCAATAAGCGATTCAACCTTATTTCCCCTTCCCATGTCACAAAACATTACCTTACGTTATTTTACAAGATTCGACAGCTTTAATCTATCCTTTCATCGGTTTGGTAGCGTTGGCTGGAATCAGGCGGAATGGATATCCTTCGTTGCAAAAAAGATAGACTTCCTCTCGCATATCCTGTGCTATACTACTACAAAATGGAATACAGCTCCCTTCAAGGCGTCGTCTCTTTGCCGACCGAACCGATAAACACTTGCTGCATATGGCTGCATCATAACAAAGGAGTGATCGCTTATCCGTCCGTTCATTCGCATTTTTTTGGTCTATCTATTTATTTTTATCATCTCTGCCACTCTAGCTTCCCTGAATGTCACGCTCCTTTATATTTTCGGCAGCGGTTTTCTCATTGCCTTGCTATTTCTTGGTGTACCTTACTTTTATCTGTTGTTTCGAGAGACGAATATAGAGCGTCTTGAAAAGTTTTTAATCAGGCAGCGAAGAAAACCAGCCTTGTACTTATTTTATGTGAGTGCGAACAGGCAAGATGAGGAGTTTGAGCGCGTGCTCGATCAGTTGCTGAGGAAATACAAGCAGCCAGCAAGACAGGCCCTGTATAGGGCAATCCATGGTGTATATCACAAGAATACGTCTACATTAAAAAACGAGATTCCCCATATCCGGCCGCTCCAGTACCGTCGATATTACGAAGCTTATGTTCAAATCGAGGAAGGTGAGTTTGAGCAGGCACGGGCTTCAGCGGCTCAAATAGCCAAGCCATGGATGAGATATGCACTTCTCTCCGAGATTGAGCTAAAGTCTGGCAACCGAAGCAAAGCCATTGCACTCGCCCGAGAAACGCTGCGACACTGCAAAGGATTGCAAAGATACCTTGTGTACAAAGGCTATGAGCTTGAGCTGCCGGAGGCTGTAGCGTGAATCTAGGAAACTGATGGCTATCCTGTACGCCTGCATTAACTTTATACTTTTATACTTTTCTGAGATTGCTATCCTGTATATCTGCACTAAAAAGGCCTGCTTCAACACCTTATTGAACGATAATCAGTGCCTATATTATAAAAATACAACATAGATCCCAACCTACGGTGCAAAACAGCCGCTATCCTGCAAACGTGCAGGATAGCGGCTGTTCCGTGTTTATTATCAAAAATTTTACCTGTACTGCATAACTCTCTTTTCTACTATCCGTATGCTTATCCCCAACAAATCTTTTCCTGCAATTAACACTATGTTAACTGTGTTGGCTATAGTGCTGGATTTGTTGGGTTTAGTGGGGTTGCTGGGTTTGATGGGGTTGGTGGGGTTGAACGGTTTGATCGGTTTGCTGGGGTTGGTGGGGTTGATCGGTTTGCTGGGGTTGATGGGTTTGATGGGTTTGATGGGTTTGATGGGTTTGATGAGTTTGATGGGTTTGATGGGTTTGATGCTAGTTGGCCGTGTCAGCTATAATACTGCATGTTATGTATGATGGCTATCCTGTACGCCTGCATTAACTTTATGCTTTTAGACACTTCTGCGGTTGCTATCCTGTATATCTGCACTAAAAAGGCATGGTTCATCACCTTTTGGAACGATAATCAGAGCCTATATTATAAAAATACAACATAGATCCCAACCTACGGTGCAAAACAGCCGCTATCCTGCAAACGTGCAGGATAGCGGCTGTTTCATATCAATTATTTAATCAATTTGTCCTGTACTGCATAAGTTCTTTTCTATAGTCCGTATGCTTAGCCCTAACAAAGCTTATTCCACAATTTTACATGAAATAAGCCTTTGTTCATACGTTTCTTCTCTATTTCTTCTTCAAGATGTGCCCATCACAACAATATTACTTTCCTAGAGCTTCTTCAAGATGTCTCCATCACTACAGCTTTTCTCCTATATAACATCTTCTTTAAAATCTTCATATAACATCTTTCTATTAAAGCAATTGCCTTACCATACTTCTCAAAAACTTCACCATTTGCTCGCTCTGTTACTTTCTCGGACTATCTTCAGCAATGCCCGCTTTGCCCAACCCTTTTTCTACCATGCACCTCTGATCCTCTACAGAGCAAATTGAGGCAAATAACGCTGATGTGCCGCAAGCAATTGGTCAAGCACCTGCTTCGCTGCTGCCACCGAGCCTATCAGCGGGTGTATGCAAAGCGCCTGCAGCGCCTTGTCATAGTCGCCGTGAACGGCTGCTTCGACCGTCAGCTCCTCGTAGGCTTTCACGACCTGCAGCAGTCCGCGGATTTGTGGTCCCGGCTGCTGGGATAACGCGATTGGATGCGCTCCTTCAGCATCGATAATCGCATTGACCTCTACGCTGGCATCATCCGGCAGGCAGGCAATAATGCCATTATTGCGCACATTAACCGTCTGGACATCGCCTTTATTGTTATAGATTGCCGTCATCAGATTAACCGCTACCTCGGAATAGAAGGCTCCGCCCCGCTGCTCCAATTGGGGAGGCTTAATGGCAAGCTGAGGGTCTTGGTACAGCTTGAACAGCTCGTCTTCCAGCCGCATGACCGTTTCCGCTCTCGTTCCACCGGACTGCATCGCCGCGAACTGCTCTTGCAGCATCTCGTCGCGCAAATAATAGTAACGGTGATAAGCGCATGGCAATGCCCCTAGCGATTGCAAAAATTGCAGGTCCCAGTCCAGATCGGGTATGTTTTTCATGGTCATGCCACCTGCGCCGGCCATTTCACGCAGAAATTGCTCCGTAATGTCTGCGCCCCGCACGATAATGCGGGTGGTCCAGTTCAAATGATTGATGCCCACCCATTCCAACTGTACCTCAGACACGGGAACCTCACACAGCTCCGCAATCTGATTGCGGAGTCCAATGGGCAAATTGCATAAGCCAATCGTCTTTACGCCTCCGTATTTCAGCACCGCTTCCGTCACGATTCCAGCTGGATTGGTAAAGTTAATCAGAAAGGCATCCGGCGCAAGCTCACGAATATCGCGGCAAATATCAAGGATGACCGGAATGGTGCGCAACGCTTTGGCGAAGCCGCCCGCTCCGGTCGTCTCTTGCCCGATCATGCCGAGCTCGGCAGGAATGCGCTCATCGAGCGAGCGAGCCGCCAATTGCCCTACGCGGATTTGCGTGCTGATGAAATCGGCATCCTTGATCGCTTCACGCCGGTCGAGAGTCACGCGAATATCGACCGCAAGCCCCGCCTTCTCGAACATCCGCTTCGCCAGCTCTCCGATAATGCGCAGCTTCTCCGCTCCTGCCTCGACGTCGACAAGATAAAGCTGCTTTATCGGAAATTGATCATAATTTTTGATAAACCCTTCCATAAGCTCAGGTGTATACGAGGAGCCTCCGCCAATAACCGCAACCTTCAAATCTTTATGTTTCATTCTTGATAGCCTCCATATTGTACAAAAATAGGTTCGAGCGCTTCCGTCTTATAAATACCTGCCTGCTCCAGCGCAAGCAAAACTGCGCCATATACAGGCGCCATTTCGGGAATAACAAGCCGATCATCATTGTTCTCCGACCGCAGCATCGCCTGCAGCTCGTTCATCAAGTGGAGGCTGCGCCCCTTTTGCAGCACGCTGCCAATGAGCACGATTGGAACAGGCCTGTCTTGGTGCCCGCCCAGCTTGCGGATAACGGCATTTGCTGCCAGTCCAAGCTCTCTTCCCGTATCCTTTAGCAGCCCTATGGCCAGCAGATCTCCCTCAGCGGCCGCTTCATGCAGCACGATCGTCAGTGCTTCCGGTACGGTAGAGATGTCCTCGTCGAGCAGCCGCTCAATGGTAGTACCCAGATCGTCATCTCCAAAGTATGCCGCTACGTGATCAGTTAGCTTGCTAGCCGCTTCCCGGCCTTCCCATGAACGAACGGCCGTCTGAAATGCCGCCGCGGCCAAATACTCCCCGCCTGCCCGGTCACCGAACAGCTCGCCAAAGCCGCCTACCTGGACGATCTCCCCCTCGCTGTTTCTACCTGCTGCATTCGTCCCGCTGCCGCAAACGAGCACGACACCGGTATGGCTCCTGCTGCCCGTCCGCAAGCCGATCATCGTATCGCAGACAACGTCCCAGCTTTTGAACGGAATCGTGGACAGTGCAGGCAATAAAAGGGAAAAGTCGATAGCCCGATCGGCTCCGGCAAGCCCGTATTGTACAAAATCAATTTGGTCCATGTGGAGACCCGCCTTTTCCAGCGCCAAATCAATAGCTTGTTTGATATGGCCTAATGCCGCATCTACGCCAATCCGTTGATGATTGCCGCAACCTGCAACCCCTGCCCCCAGCTTGATGCCTTGATCATTTACAATGACGGCATACGTTTTGCTGCCGCCGCCGTCAACCCCCATTACGATAGCCATAACAATCTCCTCTTCCTCGTGGCCGTAGCCGCGTTCTGCTGCAATCCTGCCGGTGTGACAGAAGCAGCCGGTTCAAGGCAATAAGAAAGCCTGGACGGCTATTCAGTCATGACGACCGACAGCGCCCAGGCCAGGTTACCAAAACCCTTATTCGCCTTCGATCATTCCATAGTAACGGCCCATCCAATAAGGAAGCGTAAAGGCCGTTGAATTGCTCATATATCCATCATTGTAATTCACGCCACCATATACACCGTTGTTAACATTCTCATCCGCAACGAACGGATTTTTGTTGTATTTGTATACTTTGTTCTCATCCGGCGGAAGCACGCGGTTAAGCAGCAGCTCCTCTTCATCCCTTGCGCTGTAATCATCCAGATGCAGTACATCTTTGCGGGTTGAATTCATCACCGGCAGCTCAATGCGAATTTGCGGCGAGCGGTACATCATCCATACCGCCGACTCCAGATCGACATTCGTGTTATCCTGATTCGAAAATTGGTAGACGAAGGTGTACAGCGGATTGAGCTCGCGGCTCATATTTACCCACCATTGGTCCAAAATTTCCCGTAAATCCTTCACTCGGCTGGAGCCTGGGTCCTCTTCCAGCTCTAATTCGATCAATGGCATGAACGAAATCGTAAACAAATGCTCATCGGAATAGTTGACCGACAGCGTCACATCCTCGCGGGCAACGATGTCTTCAATCCTTGCCGGATCAGAGCTGTAATCGTCAAACTCCATATAATCGCGAGGAACGATATCCAGCCTCCGCTGCAAATGCTCTTTGGCGAAGTGGATATAGCCTTTACCGTTTTCGGTGCCGTCGTAGCTGTAATCCCATAGATCATTGTAGGCTTGCTCATACTTCGCATAATGCTCGCTATATTCCGCTTTGCCCTTTGTTAAATACAGCGTCGTTTTCAAAAAGCTCATAATTTCAATCGCGTTCAGCGGCCCATCTTCATAGCCATAAGCAAACTCCCCCGGATTTTCTGGATCATCCTTTAGAAAATAAGAAGCAAACCATTTGGACCATGTCGTGGAATTGCCATGCGCGTCAACAATTCTAAAATCATTCGTAAGGATATGGTTCATCATCCGGTCTGCGAATTGGACCGTCAGCTCTTTCAAGTGAGCATCTTCACTGGAAGACCCATCGAATAAATAACGGTCGGCATAATAGAAGAGACTGAAATGGGCCAGCACTTCATCCGCCGATGTATCTGCCTTATAAATGATGTCTGTATCCGAAATGCCCATGTCGCGGTACAAGGCCGCCAGCATTGGATCAAGATCCTCATTGATATCGGACTTCAAGCGCCAGGCGACGCCGGGCTCCAAATAACCGACATTGCGCGGGCCTGACACCGTCGTGTCGAATACGACAGGATAAATCCAATTCGGACCGTAGTAATTTTTGGCGCCCCAATCCGCATCATACGTTCTTCCGGTCATCGCCTCGTATGCCTGCTTCGCTTCAAGGATTAAATCCGGATCGGTAATACGAAAGTTTTCAGCACCTTTATCGCCAACAGCCTCGCGTGATTTCACCGCAAGCGCGTATCCGCCGGCACCTGCTTCCTTCACTTCAAACCATAAGCCGCTGCGCTGCTCCTGACCCTTCACGATGTAGGAACGCGTCGGGAACCCGTCCGCGCGGCCCGAAATTTGATTCAGCAGCAGCACCGCCTTGGTTGCTCTTGTTGCAGCAGCTTTAGCCTCCGCGCGCTCTTGCTCGTTTCCTTCGCGCAATGCTGTCTGGTAACGGAAAATCTCGCCAATGGCATATGCCGCTGTCCATAAGCCGTCATTGTCATTCGTTCTCGGCTTGCCCACATATTGTCCATTTACAATCGAATAATATTGATCTGGAATCATTCCGTTACGGTCATTGACCGTCTTCATGATATCTTCCTGAATGTCCGCTTTTTGCTTCAGTGTCTTATTTTCCATAGCCAAATGGACAACGCCCTTGGCATTCTGGATCCAGACGCCATTGCTGCCGTCGCTGTAAAGCCCGGTTACAACGTCATCGCCATTGTAGAGGTAGCGGGGGCCTGATAAATACTGCACGTAATCACGCGTATCCGTTTCGCTGAAATTCATGCGCGTAACTCCGCTTTTCGTTCCAATCCAAAGGGTATCGCCATCCTGCACGAATGCCGTCAATTGCTCCTCGCCGATCACTTTAAGCACCTGCAAATCACTAGGGATTACCAAGGATGCTGCAAATCCAGCTAGAATTTTATCCTTGTCTACTAGTGCCGCAAACTCTGAAGCGCTGTAATACTTCATGTCTTTCTGAGCCCGCTCCTCTAACGCGACGGGAGCAAATTTAGCGTTTGGCAAGGCTGCCGTGGCAGCAAAGGCGCTGAGCGGAATCGAAGCGAATACACTGGCGCCAATAACGGCCGATACCATTGACTTAGTCCATCTTTTCATCGTGAGCCCTCCTCGTTATTTTATGGACGATTTATATTTGATTTGAGAAACGGAATCATTCGTTAGCACCCAAATGACATCGCCTTCCACAAGCAGCGCTTGAATCTCGCCCTTGAAATGCTCATCCTGACGGAAAACCTCGACTTTGCCTGCATCCTGCTCATAGATGTTGAATCTAGTCAGCTCGTTAGCCGAAGCTACCCATACCTTACCATCCGTGTCCAAAACAGAAGCGACGATATGGTCATCGCTGACTGGGAAAATCGATGGCTGCAGGGTCATCGTGTAATCAAGCGTTTTTTCGCCGATCAGCACGAGATGATAGTTTCTAAGCTTCACAGGCACTTTCTGATCAGTAAAACTAAAATATTTCACGGTACCTACGGGATCCGGTGTTGGCGTTGGAACTGGAGTCGCCGTCGGCTCCGTTGTTGGTGTTGGCTCCGTTGTTGCCGTTGGAACTGGTGTCGCTGTCGGAGTTGGCGTTGGCGTAACTCCAGGTGTTGGCGTCGTGCCCGAGTTGCCGCCAGTATTGCTGGCTGTTCCCTTCACTTCTTTGCCATTCACGATCGCCGTTAAGCCATCCTTTACGGTAACCTTGCTAACGCTTTGTTCAATCGTAACGCCGCTTGCTTGAATCTCGGCTTCGTTCACCTTGCCTGTTCCTTTTATGGAGGAGGCGCCGCTCAGTAATGCTTTGCCGATTTGCGAGGATGCGTCTACCGTTACGGTCGCACCTGCGCCAGTTCCTTTGATTTCCAGCACCTCAATTTCGGCGTTGCTCAGATCTACCCTTGCTCCGCTTTCAATAATGAGCCGCTTGATTTTCCCTGTAATGCTGATAACTGCCGTGGGATCAGAAGGAGCCACCGTCACTGTACCAACCGTATTGGGCGATTCGATTACCAGCTTGCCAGAGCGCTGGAAGACAAGGTCAGACAAGGAGCTTTCCCCGCTGATGACGACTCTAACCGGGGCCTTCTTGCGGTTGATGACCAATTGTCCTCCGACGGTCGTGCCATCAAGCGTGACGCTGTTGACGCCGCCGCCTTCCACGTAGAGGTTGCCTTTAATTGCGACGCCCTTCAAAGTCGCATCGCCTTCCCCGATTCCCGAAGTCAGATATAGATTCCCGGCGACCTTCGATTGATTGAGCGAAATGTCTCCTGCATTCAATACCGCATTTCCGCTTGCATCGCGGTTATAGGTGCCAGCTGCATGAATCAGATACCCCATCACGTTATCAATCATGACTACGGCTTCCGCCCTCGTAATTTTCGCTGATGGCGCAAATTGATTGCCCGTTCTTCCCTGTACGTACTGCTTCTCAAGCAAAGCGCTAACCGCATCCTGCGCCCATGCCGCAACCGCTTGTCCGTCGCTGAAGCTGCTATAGGTATTCGCGTTTTGCGCAGTCAGCTTGAACGCATTCGCCAGCACGACCGCGACCTCTGCCCGCGTAATGCTTGCATTTGGCTTCATTAGGCCCGAAGCATCACCCTGCACAATGCCGGCGGCAAACGCTTTGGAAAACTCGTCCGCATACCACTTCGTTGCGGCGACATCCGCAAATACTTGCGAGGAGGTGTCGCTGTAATTGAATACACGATTGACCAAAGCCACGAATTCGGCTCTCGTTATCGATTGGTTTTCATTCAAATTACCCGCGGCATCCCCTTTTAGTAGCCCTTCCGAAACCCATTCCTGAAGCGTGTCCGATGCCCAATGCTTAGAGCTGCCGTCTGTTGCGGCGAATGCTGCGGCGGAGAACAATAACGTACAAGCTGTTGTGAGCACAAGTGCCGGTTTGCCGATTTTTCTCAACATCTACGATCCCTCCTGTTTTCTATTAAAATCCTATTGATCAAAAGCCTGTTTTGCTCTCTTGAAGCCTATATTCACTAGGGGTCATGGACACCGCTTTCCGAAATACCTGCGTAAAATGCCGCATATCCTGGTAGCCGACCTGCTCCGCGATATCCGTTATTTTGCAGGTCGAATGCTTAAGCAGCTCCTTAGCCTGCTCAATCCGAAGCTGAATGACATACTCCTTGTAGCCCATCCCATTGCTTTGCTTAAACAAATGGCTGAAATACACGGGATTCAAATATACGGCGGCCGCGACCTTCTCGAGCGTCAAGTTATTTTGGTAATTGTCCTGAATATACTTCAGCGCGGTCTGAACGATCACATTGTTGTTCGCTTCAGGCAGGCTCAGCTTTTCTACCGTTTCTTCTGCTTGTGCTTGCATGAGCGTGACCTGCTTAGGGATGTCGCCAAAAGCGGCCACCTGCGGTGAAACCTGCAGCCGGAACGCTCCGTTTAATGCCTGGCTCAGCTCCGCTTGCAGCTTGGCTACCCACTTCTCGTCCCGGAACGACGCGGAAGCGAGAAACACGCCAAGCAGCGAGCGCTGGCCGAAGCTGACGCAAAACCCTTTTCCGCTGCTTCCCATCCATGCCGTCAGCGCTTCTTCTGCAAGCAGATGCCTTCTGCGGGTATCCTCCTCAGGCAGCAGGCTGACCATAATCAGCCTGCTGCCTGCGTATTCCCGTGCAATCGGAGTCATATCGTAGTGCCCGGTATCAAGCCCCGAAGCCCAGCGCTGGAACACGGCTTCCCGAATATAGTGGATATGACGGTCGAGCTGCTCAAGCTCCACTTTGAGTGAGCGCTCGGCCCGTATCGCCTCATCCGCCTCCAGCAGCAATTCAATGACCTTTTGCTTGCCTACTGGCTTCAGCAAGTAATCTTTTGCTCCGTAGCGAAGCGCCTGTTGGGCGAAGGAAAAATCCGAATACGCGGAAATGACGATCCATCGAATGTTCTCGTAGTCTTTTTTCCCAATCCGCAGCAGCTCAAGTCCTCCCATTCCCGGCATCATCACATCGAGAAATACGATGTCAACTTCCGGCAAGTAAGGCAGCGCAGCTTCCCCGGAATCGGCCGTTTGCACACTGGCAGACGGAAAGGCAGCCTCAATCGTCCGCTTCACTCCATTGCGTATCGTCGGTTCGTCATCCACAATCAGAATCCTCATAACGCCGCCTCCCTGTCTGCACGCCGAATCCCTTGAAATGGCAAGGTAATAATCACTTGCGAGCCTTGGCCAACAGCAGATCGAACCGTAAGCCCGTAAGCGGTCCCGAAGCGATAGGCAAGCCTGCGATGAACATTTGCAAGCCCTACGCCGGATCGCCCGCTTAAAGGTACTGAATTTTCAAACATCTCGTTCATGATGGCGACCTTCTCCGGAGCAATGCCGATCCCGTTGTCCTCGATGGTGATGACGAGATTCTGGTCCATGCGGGCGACCGCAATGCGGACAACTCCTCCGCTTCCCGCGTGGCCAATGCCATGTATGACGGCGTTCTCAACGATCGGCTGAAGCGTCATTTTCGGCAGGGTTAGATCGAGACCGTACTCTTCCCCTTCGAATTCGAATTTCAGCTTATCTCCGAAACGAGCCTGCGTAATGAGCGCGTAACGCCTGATCTGCTCCATTTCTTCCCCAAGCGTGGCTGAGGAGCCATTCGACCAATCACTGCTGTAGCGAAAAATGCTCGATAACGCTAACACGACATTGCCTAAATACTCATTCTCCTTCTCGTCGAGCATCCAATACACCATATCGAGCGTATTGTAGAGAAAATGTGGGTTCACTTGGGATTGAAGCGCATTCAATTGTGCGATTTTCTCGCTCTCAGACACCTGATTGTTCCGTTCAATCAGCTCGTTGATGCGCCGTACCATCTGGTTGAAGCCCTCGGTCAGTAGCTCCGTTTCCTTGAACGATTTTAAAACCGGGGCCTCCTCGAACCTTCCTTGGCCAACCAGTCTCATATGCCGCATTAATTGCTTGAGCGGCGCCGTAAACGTAACCGAGACCAGCAAGGCGAATACGAGAGATACCACAAGCAAGCCGATCGTCAGACCGGTTAATAACCGCTGGATCGTATTGATTTCAACCGTCAAGTCGGATATCGGCGTTACGCTTACCGCATACCAGTTGTTCGTATTCAGCTTGGATACGACAATCTGCTCATCACCCGCAACAAAACGGCTGGACGTAGCATTCTCGATCATGGGCAGCATGAAGCTTGGTTTCGACTGAAGCAAAGATACATCCAGATGGGCAATGACCTTATCCGACTCCGCAAGAAACGAGATCGTATGGTCTGTGACATTCATATTGCTCAGAATCGTCTGCAGTGCGTTCGGCTTAATCTCGATCAACACCATGCCAATCGAATGGGATTTGTGCAAGTCCGTCAGCTTTCTTCCAAAGATGAATACGGGTCCCTTCTCGTTCTGATCGATAACCGAATGCTGCCTCATGCCGATCCATACGGTTTCTCCTGCCGATTGCTTAATCTGCTCATACCACGCCCGGCTGGCGAATTCCGGGTCGATCACTTGCGTGCTGCTTCCATAGCTGTACAGGCCATTGTCCAGATTAAACAGGTGGATGCCCAGAACATCGTCCCAAGAATAATAGATCGATCCCAGCGCGTTCGTAATGGTCCGCTCGTTGATTGCCCTAACTGCTGAGTTGGGCTCTTTCTTGCCAAGCAGGCGCTGTATATCCGTGTTCGTAACGATTGATCGGCTTAAGCTGTCATAGCCCTTCAAGAGCAGCTCGACATGCTCGCGTGCTTGGGACACGTTTTTGTATGCCGCATCACCCAGCATGCTGTTGATTTGCTCAGTAGAGCGCTTCGAATACGACAACGAGAAAACGATAAGCAGGCAGAACGAACATACAGAGAATAAAAGAAATAAACGTGTGCCGAATGAACGAAATTTGAACATTGTCATCATTATTGAACACCTTTTTCGTCGCAATATAATGAATAATGTCCGAATTATAACACGATATTTCAGCCTTTTATCGCTCCTGCAACCATTCCTTTCGTTATTTTTTCAGATAGCATGAAATAAATGGTTATAACTGGAATAGCACCCATGATTAAATAGGCTCCAATGGCTCCATGATTCGTTGAATACTGGCTGAAGAAACTATAAATTCCGAAAGGCAGCGTTTTTAAGCTTATTTTAGAAATGAAAGTCGATGCTAGAATATACTCGTTCCATACGTCAATAAACGTCAGAATCGTCACGGTCATGAGCGGCGGTGCAATAATCGGCAGCATAATGTTAAAGAAAATGCGGTAAACCGATGCCCCATCCATGCTCGCGGACTCCTCGATTTCACGGGGCACCGTCCGGAAAAAGCCGGATAGTATAAACACCGCGATGGGAATCGCAAAGGCGATGTACGGCAGAATAAGCGAGAGATGCGTATTCAGAATGCCGATATTTTTGAAAATGACCACCAGCGGCAGCAGCGTCGATTGAATCGGAATCATGATGCCGATCAGGAATAGCAGCATCACTGCCTTGCCCCACTTCCAATTGAACCGGGTAATGGCATACGACACCATCGCGCTTAACACCAGAGTGAACAGCAGCGTAATGCTCACCACGATCAAGCTGTTCGTTAAATATTGCAAATAATGTCCCGCGGTATAGGCCGAGGAGTAATTGTCCCATTGCAATGTTGCTGGAAGCGACAGGAATTGCCCCGACATAATCTCCTTATTCGTCTTGAATGAATAAAGCAGCAGCCATACTAACGGATACACCTGTGATACAAATAGAACTGAAAACAATATCCATACCGCGATTTTTCTCATTCGGTCCACCTCATTGCCTGTTATTCCTTCCCTTGCTTCGTGTACGTGTCCATGTTCATCTGCATGTGCAGCTACTGCATGCTATCCTCGGAGCTTTTGAACAATTTATTGAGCAGCACCGTTGCCAGCAAACATTCGATAACTAGGAAGATGGAGATCGCACTCCCGTACCCGTACTCCAGCGCCGCAAATGTCTTATTGTACATGTGGGTCGAGATGACCTCGGTCGCATGTGCCGGACCGCCTGCAGTCATCACCATCACCATGTCGAATACCTTCAGGGAGCCGATTACGGCTAGAACCATTGAGATTTTGAAGACAGGAACGACGAGCGGGAACGTGATGTAACGGTCAGCTTTCCAACCGTCGGCGCCGTCGATTTTAGCTGCTTCGTATACCTCCTGCGAAATATTCTGTATACCAGTAAACTGAATCAGAATATGGTAGCCCAGATACTGCCAGAGCGATACGAAGAACAAAGCAAAAATCGATACCTCGGGATCAGCAAGCCACGTTCTCGTCCATGATTCCAAGCCTACAAAATCGAGGGCATTGTTCAGCAGTCCGCCAAGCGAAGCCGGATTGTAGATCGATTTCCAAAGCTGCCCGATTACGACCACCGAAAGAATGACCGGCAGAAAGTAACTCGAAACGAGGAAATTCGGCTTGCGCACATAACGGGTCAGAAGCACGGCAATGAGCAAAGCGATAGGAATCTCAGCCATGGAGAAGAAGGCAAACATGATCGTTCTCCATACCGATGGCCAAAAGACAGGATCGTGAGCCAGCATTGTTGAATAGTTGGACAGGCCGACAAACAGCTTCTCTCCGATGCCGTTCCACTGGAACAGGGAATAATAGGCGGCGACGGAAATCGGGACGAATACGAGCACTACATATAAAATCAGACAAGGGAGAACGAAAACCGAAAGGGTTAGTTTTGAAATTTTGGCGGCGTGCATCGAATTATCCTCTCCCTTGCTTTAGCTGATTTTGTTTACTGGTTGTTGGCGGCAAATGCATTTTGATGCTCTCGAGCGGTATCTTCCGGTGGAATGGAGGATACGAACAGATTTTGAATGCTGTTAAGATGCGTCTGTGTCGTACTTGGGTCCATCGTATTATCGAAAGCAATATCTCCGCCTTTTACCTTCTTGAAAATATCGAGTACGTCAATCGCCAGCTGCGAATACCCGGCCTGTGCAAAATCTCCCTGCACGACTTGCGCCACGCCAACTGCGTTTTTGAATTCAAACGATACCTTCGGATAATTCGTCATAAAATAATGAAGGAAATCCTTCGCTTCCTCCAGATGCTCGCTGTTCGCCGACAAGGCGAAGCCCGTGCCTGGCCCTAGCATATACTCATCTAGATCGCCTTTACCGTCTACCGTAGGGAAAGGGAATACGCCGACCTTGCCTTTAATTTCCGCGTCATCCATGGCCCCAGTCGCCCAAGTGCCCATGAAATACATCGCCGCTTTGCCGGAAGTAAATAGGCTCTCCGCCGAATCGTAGTCGTAGGATGTTGCCCCTTCCTGGAAGCCCTTAGCTTCAATAAACTCACGGAACTTCACCACGGATTGAACAAACGCAGGGTCCATGAAATCCTTCGTTTTTGCTTGAACATCGCTCAGGTAGCCCGGGCCTGCCAGACGAAGGAGAATATTCATGAAGAAATAGGAGCCGGTCCAGGTTTCCTTCTCGCCGACCACCATCGGGATGATTTGTTTGCCATTGAATGTCTCTGCGGCCTTGATCAAATCGTCAAAGGTCGTTGGAATCGCTACGCCTGCCTGCTCAAACAACTCTTTGTTGTAGTAAATGACGGCAATGTTATTGCCATCTGGCAGCGCATACACTTTATCGTCGAACGTATAGTAATCTAAAATGCCGCTATGGAAGCTTGCGCCAAGACCGTCGCGGTCCAAAATGTCGTTGAGAGGCGCTAGCTTGCCGCCTTCGACGAATGGCGCCATCTGCGCTGCCGCATTTACAACCGTAATATCCGGCATATCGTTGGATGCCGCTTGCGTTTTTAGTTTAATTTTTTGCTGGTCGATATTCAGGGAATCGACTTCGATCTTGATGTTCGGGTTAGCTGCCATGTAATCATCCGTAATTTGCCTCATCACCTTATGCTGCACATCGGTCGCATCGGGATAATGATTTTGGAAGGTCAAGGTAATCTGTTTTTTTGAGTCCCCACCTTCCTTAACGGCCGTAGTCGGCTGCTCTGCATTACCATTGTTTCCGCTGCATGCGGTCAACACGAATAGCAGGCTGCACATCAGCAGTAAAGCAGACTTTCGTTTTGCATGTTTCAAACCTTTCGTCCCCCTTGTCGAATGTTGTCATTCCTATCTATAATTATGGGCCGCCCCGCCGCCACTGACTATGCGTAAACTATAGGGAGAATGTTCAATTATTATAGAAATGTAAAGAAAACACCCCCTTCGGGCGAAATGGACTATGAGATGTGACCGCGTTGTACGACTAATCCGTCCCAAATCCGCCGACGATCTAACCGCATTCTAGCTTCACCTACACTCAAACCCTTTCCACCTTTTAACACTTCCAATAGCGGCGGGTTTTGCTACGGTAGGCGGATGAGAGCCTGTTGGACACGTATGTGTTGAGTTGGTGGGATTTAGATCTACTTTTTAGATCTATTTGGTGGGATTTGGTTAGTTGGGAGGGTTTAGATCTAAAAAGTAGCTCTATTTGGTTAGTTTGGAGGATTTAGATCTAAAAAGTAGATCTATCGAGGCGGATGGGAGCCAGTTAGGCAAGTATTTGCTGGATTGGTGGGATTTAGATCTACTTTTTAGATCTATTTAGTGAAAATTGGTTAGTTTGGAGGATTTAGATCTAAAAAGTAGATCTATCGGGGCGCATGGGAGCCAGTTAGGCACGTATTTGCTGGGTTCGCGGGATTTAGATCTACTTTTTAGACCTATTTAGTGAAAATTGGTTAGTTTGGAGGATTTAGATCTAAAAAGTAGATCTATCGGGGCGGATGAGAGCCAGTTGGGCACGTATTTGCTGGGTTTGTGGGATTTAGATCTACTTTTTAGATCTATTTAGTGGAAATTGGTTAGGTTGGAGGATTTAGATCTAAAAAGTAGATCTATCGGGGCGGATGGGAGCCAATTGGGCACGTATTTGCTGGGTTTGTGGGATTTAGATCTAAAAAGTAGACCTATTTGGTGGAAATTGGTTAGTTGTGGGGATTTAGATCTAAAAAGTAGATCTATCGAGGCGGATAGGAGCCAATTGGGCAAGTTTTTGCTGAGTTCGCGGGATTTAGATCTACTTTTTAGACCTATTTTGTGGGAATTGGTTAGTTTTGAGGATTTAGATCTAAAAAATAGATCTATGGGGCGGATGGGAGCTAGTCGGGCACGTTTGTGCTGGGTTGGCGGGATTTAGATCTACTTTTTAGACCCGTTTGGTAGAAATTGGTCGTCCCCTCTCCACTTATTTAGCAGCGAATGAATGGATCTTCACCAGAACCCGGCTAAACAACAAAAGAAGAAACTATCTCTCGCAGTAAACAAACTGCAAACGATATGATCCGCCCGCAGCAGCAGGTTTTCAAGTACAACCTTGCTACTGTGGCGAGAGCATACCACGGTGAGACAATCTCTTCAATTGCTGTCTTTCTCCAATCACTAATAGAAAGTATCAGATACCTACCTTCTTAACTCACTAATATAGAACATCAGCTACTAATAGAAAGTATCAGAATCCATAAGTTACTAATCCCCTACTAAAAACAGCTCCATAACGCTAAGCTTTGTAAGCTTTTAGGAATTGAACCGCTTTTCCAATATCCGTCTCCGGGCTCGTGCCAACCTCGCGTTCAATGGTCAGGTAACCGTCGTAGCCGATTTCTTGCAGCGCACGCAGGTATGCCGGCCAGTCCACGCTGCCCTCTCCAAGCGGAACCTCGCGGAAGGATGCGCCGGATTCAGCCATCGCTGCGATCTGCTCGTGATCAAGCGTTTTTTCGTAGCCATAATAACCGTAGACGTCGCGCGGATCGATATCACCCAGCTTCAAGCCATCCTTCGCATGGGTATGCACGATATAGTCCTTAAGCAGGTGTACCCCTTGGACCGGATCATCACCCGTTACCATGACCATATTGGCAGGGTCAAAGTTGACCGCTACCCCTTTGGTGCCAAGGCCGTCGAGAAACGACTTCAGCTGTGCGGAAGTTTCCGGGCCAGTCTCAATTGCGAAATACGCATTCATGTCATTGGCAAAACGGGCAAGCTCTTCGCAGGCCGAATGCATCGTCTCATAGACTTGGCTGTTCTTATCGCTTGGCACAATGCCGATATGCGTTGTAATAATGTTCGTGCCAAGCTCCATACCGAGCTCCATAATGCGCTTCGACTTATCGATCTTCTGGCGGTTCTCCGCTGGATCTTGGAAGCCATGGCCGCCTAAATCGCCTACCAATGCCGATATCTCAAGGCCCAATGACGCGATGTAGGCCTTCCACTCTTTTCTTGCCGCTGCTGAGAGATTAGCCGGATCCAGCTCGCCATGCACGGCGTACATTTGCACGCCGTCCGCGCCAACTTGCTTCGCTTTGAGCAAGCCCTCTTTTACCCCAACCTGAAAGCTGTCCACGATTACGCCAATTTTATTCGTTATGATCGGCAATGCCATTTTCGCCACGCTCCTTCAGCTATAGTTCGTTCCATACCCGCTTCACAAATTCAAAGCCAAGCCTCGTTCCAAGCTTGCAATGCTCCAAGCCTTCAAACTCAATTGAAATATAATCGTCGTAGCCGCTTTCTTTGACGATACGAAGCACCTGCGGTATTGCGATATCCCCATGTCCGACGATAGAGCCGCGCAGCCAGTTGCCTGCCGCCGATTTAAACCACCCCTCGCCAGGCTGGTCCGTGGAGGAACGGTAATAAAAATCCTTAATATGCACCATCGAGGCAAATTTAATATTATTGCCTACCGCCGCCTGCGGGTTCTCATCCGCGCATAGGAAATTACCGACGTCGAGCGTCGTTTTAAAATTCGGGCGGTCCACGACCTCCACAAGCGCCTGAACCCGGTCGCTATGCTGAATATAATACCCGTGGTTTTCTACACTGGTCGTAATGCCAAGCGGAGCCGCATAATCGGCAATAACTTGGCATGCCTTCGCAAGCTTCGGAAGCTCCTGCAAAAAGTGGGAAATCGATAGGTCCGCGGACGAAGCCACGTCATGGCGCATTTTTTTCACGCCAAGCGCTGCCGCAATGTCCACTTCCTTCTTCAATCGCTCAAGCTCCTTCTCGAACTGTTCTTCATTCAAGCCGGAGAAATTGGCTCCGACCGCATAGTTGGACAGCTCGATGCCGCTCTCGCGCGCTTGCTTCTTAATAGCTTCAATTAGCTCTGGATTTTCAGTCAGGTTAAAGCCAAGCGGTACGATCTCCGCATGCTCCGCACCAAGAGAAGCGATATACTCAATGACTTCCAGAATCGTCAATTCGCCGGAATTAAGCGCCTGATATAAGCTATACGTGCTAATGCCTAGCTTCATAGTCGAACTTCCGCTCCCTTCGCTGCCGATTCATAGATTCCGATCAATATCTTCATAATCTCAACGCCATCCTCTACGGGGCTGATCGGCTGCTCACCGCTTGTCACGCAATCAATGAAATGGTTGATTTCATTTTGGAATGCGCCATTGAACTCGAAGCCTTTGTTATCCGTTTGCGGATACACATTCAAAATCGTATTGTTTTGCTCTGTTACAATAACAGTTTCCGGATCGATCTCGAAGCCGCCTTTCTCGCCGTAGAGCTTCACCGTGCCTTCATTCGACTTCGCATGCAGCGTAAAGCTGACATCAACGAGCAGCGAAGCGCCGTTCTCGAAGCGGATCAAGGCATTTGCCATATCCTCGACCGTATTTTTTTCTGCATCATAGTCTGCCGCCTTATAAAAGCTCAAATGCTCCACGTTCGACCGATTGCCCAGCTTGTGGTAAGTATTTGCGCTAACTGAAACCGGCTTTGGCCGTCCCATCATATACCAACAAAGATCGATGACATGAACACCGATGTCAATCAGCGGCCCGCCGCCGGAGCGTTCAATATCCGAGAACCAACCGCCTGGATTGCCTAGACGTCTAATCGTTGAAGCTTTGGCAAAATAAATCTCGCCGAACTCGCCGCGGTCAGCCATCGCGCGCAGCAATTGCGCATTCGTATCGTAACGGCGAACGAAGCCAACCTGCAGCAGCTTGCCCGATTTTTGAACCGCCTCCTGTACGAGAAGCGCTTCCTCTACCGTACGGCATAGCGGTTTCTCCACCAGCACATGCTTGCCGGCTTCTAGTGCTGCAATGCTGATTTCCGCATGCGTATTGTTCCATGTACAGATGCTGACTGCATCAATTTCCGGATTGGCGAGCAGCTCGCGGTAATCCGTATAGACTTTCTCCGCGCCGTATTTTTCGGCAGCCGCCTTCGCCCGTTCCTCGTTTAAATCGCAAACCGCGTATAAATTTACATTTTTGTTGTTCTTATAAGATTCCAAATGAAGTGATGAGATAGAGCCCGTTCCAATAACCGCGATTTGTACCGGTTTCATTGTCAATCTCTCCTTAAGTATAGTTAGGTTTTGCACGTCTACACTTTCGTATTATAATGGTTTTAAGGCGCAACTCCATGCAAAGCTGTGCGGTTTGTTTGTACGATTGTGCTACCCCGATTAGGAGGTTTCTCCATATGGAAAAATTCGAGGCGCTTCGCGAGCCTATGGATATGCCCGATCCCCATTTTCCGATCAAAGTGCACCGCAACGCCTTTGATCAGCAGGGCATCGTCGTTTTTCCTCACCACTTTCATGAGCATCTCGAATTTCTATATTTCGTTTCGGGATCTGCCATTATTGAATGTGGTTCAACAATCATTAGAGCCTCTGCGGGCGATTTTATCGTGGTGAACAGCAACGAGCTGCATTACGGGGTCAGTCTGTCTTCAGATTTGTGCTACTATGCGCTCATCGCAGATATCTCACTGCTTCACAGCCAATCGGTTGATGCCGCAGAAACCAAGTTTATTACCCCGATTACCCAAAACCGGCTGCTGCTGCAAAACGACATCGGCAGCAATAGCAAGGTGACTGCCAGCATGCTTGCCATTATTCATGAACTGGAGCATCGGGAATTCGGCTATGAGCTCGCTATCAAGTCTGAGCTATATCGGCTGCTGACGCTGCTGCTGCGCGGACATGTCGCTACGGTGCTGACGCAGGATGAATATGCCGAGCGGATGAAAAACGTCGAGCGCTTCGCGCCCGTCTTTCAATATATTGAGAAATGTTATCCGGAGGAGTTATCGGTCGCTCTGCTCGCGGGCATGGCCAATCTAAGCCGTTTTCACTTCAGCCGTTTGTTCAAGGAGCTCAGCGGCCATACCGTAACCGAATATATTACGATGACCCGCCTCGGCAAAGCCGATTATATGCTGCGCCATACGCCGCTTACGGTGTCCGAGATCGCAGCTGCCACGGGCTTCAACGACATCTACTACTTTAGCCGAACGTTCAAAAAACACAAAAAAGTTTCCCCGTCGTCGCTCCGGGGAAACTAATCCTGTTGACTATAGCCTAATTAAGATTTGCCGTTATTTGCGTCCGAAGTCGGCTCTAATCTCGCCCCACTCTTCGGTATTCCACTTTATCACTTTATTGGTATAGGTGTTCGTCTGAATCCATTTAATTGCCTGATCGGTGAGCTCCCATATTTTTGCGGTAGAAGCGTCCCGTTTGAGCGTCGATGCAACTTTCTTATTGCGAAGCCAGCTCAATGCCGTTTTGGAATCGGTGTAAACCGTTTGCTCGCTGCCCTTCTCTTTTAAGTACCGAAGCGCATGGACGATTGCGATAAATTCGCCCAGGTTATTCGTCCCGTTCGCGATCGGACCGACATAAAACAAAATATCGCCCGTCTGCGTATCTACGCCTTTGTATTCCACGGGCCCAGGATTCCCTCTCGTGCCGACGTCTACGGAAACGCTGTCGTAATCGATCGACTCTTCCTCGCCAAATAAAACCGGCTGCTTGACGCGCGGAGCCACTGCTGCACCCGACTTTGCTCCAGCTGCGGCCGAGGCGCTGCCCTGCCCCCAATGCTTTTGCCAGCCGTCCTTATAAGCAGCATCCGCAAGCGGCTTGCTCTCGTAGGATTTAAACTTTGCATCCTTCACGCCGCTAACCTGCGCTTGGCATTCCGCCCACGTGGAGAATACCCCTGTTTTTTTGCCTACCCAAACGACGTAATATTTTCCTTTTGCCATCCTTGTTCATGACCACCTTTATTCAATTCAAAACCTCGCTTTACGCTGCAACTGCACTACCAATAGAATAAACGATAAGAGCGGAAATCGCGAATTACAAAAGCATCTATTAAGTAGATCCCTCTTGATAAAATGATATCGTCGTTCCGTTCAGCTGTAATTTCAAAACCATCTAATAAGTCCATGATACCCCTATTAGCAATTAAATTCAGTCAACCAAATAACGATCCATATCCTCAAAAGCAGCATAATACACAGAGTAGCTGGGCAACTGCTGAAAGCCTAGCTTTCTTGCAATGGCTATGGAATCCTTGCGAAAGCCCTCTGTCGTCCAATGCGGTACGCCACCGCGCCCTACACAATTCTGGACAAGCGCGACAGCCATCGCAGTAGCCAGCCCTTGA
This sequence comes from Paenibacillus paridis, assembly GCF_006345825.1. Lineage (GTDB taxonomy): Bacteria > Bacillota > Bacilli > Paenibacillales > Paenibacillaceae > Pristimantibacillus > Pristimantibacillus paridis. The sequence goes on along the minus strand of NZ_VCIX01000081.1, from coordinate 168,523 downwards.
CCGCGATGCTTGTCATCATATGTATGAATGCCGATTTCATAATCGCTGCCGCCGACAAAAACCGAAATGCAGCTGCCGATTACTTTATTTTGCTGGAGGATTGCATAACCGATACCTTTGGCAAAAAACTTATCCAGCGTTCCCCAAAAATTTCCGATTTCTCTCGTCAGCACCTGAGCGGTATCCCGCTCAATCACGCTCGGATTAATCCTCACCAGCTCATATCCGCTCGCTACCTTTGGGGTAAGCCCTTTTTGCAGAAATGCCGAATTTTGAAATTTAAACGGCACTCGCTCGCCTACCTGAAACCGATGGTGGAAGAGGCGGCCCACCAAGTCATCGGGATGTTCGCTTGATAGCACTTCCAGGTTAAAATGTGTCTCTCCGATTTCCATAGCCTCCCGCTTAATACTAGAAAGCAGCATAGACTCCAACTGCGCCGTAAACGCAGGATTCGGTTCGCCGATTATATAAAACATCTCATTCTTTGCCCAAACAAAAGCCCCTGTTGGCGCAGAGGGATCATCAACATATATCCTCCCTAAATTATTACCTTCTAGAACCCCTTGAATGACCACCGTGCTGCCATATTTCTTCAGCAGCGGTTCTATTATTTCATAGCTTTCAACCGTTCGAAGCTCTTGAATCACGAATAACGCTCCCCCTTTTTCCTTGTATCCTTACGCTCGTCATACCCATTCGTGCTCATAAGTCTATTCTCACGCCTACTAGCCTTACTTCATTATCCTCAACTAGATTTCTAACCCTATTTAAAGCCCACCATCAGCGGCTCTTTGGTCTTAAAATTTTTGTACTCAAACAAATAATCTTTGCCTAGCTCCATACGGTCTAGATCTTGAGGTTTCACTCTCAGCTTCTGATTCCCGTTACCCATCCCGCCTATCGTAATCGTTCCGTTATCCGAGTCAATTTCCATCAAATAGGCAATCGCCACCGTTATTGATTCGTATGCGTGGGATGACCGGTAGAAAGCAATGCCCATAACCACTATTACAATGACTAAAGACCAAATGGCATTTTTATGCTTACGATAAATCATAACTTCCGTCTCCTTCTTTGAATGCATAAAATCAGATACCCCATCCCCAAAAAGCAAAGCGGCAGCGTCGGATAAAAATACCGAGGGGTAGGTGAAAATGGAAGGTAGAGCACTACGCTGCAAAATGCGAGCAGCGCGAGCAGCAGATAGCTTCCGTTACGCCGTTCATGAACCAGCATCTTCAACAGCCCGGCAAAACCGGCGAGAGCCATTGCCACATGTATCGTCCTTATGATCATTCGAATGACGAGGTTCTCCGTTATAAAACCTAGCCTAGGAAATATATTCTGGATGAAGTACATCATCTTCCCCCAGGTGTACCAGCTCAGATAAGTGAAAAAGTCGCTTCTGAATCCATTTATGATACGCTGGTACGCCATTTTGCCCATCTCGGCAGGGTCTTCGGTTGGATCAACGGCAGGTCGCCGAGTAAAAGGGAAGGAGCCCCAAAGCAGCGGATTGCCTGACTGCTCCGCCAACCACACGATTTTGTGAAGACTCATCACATTCCGAATCCACCACGGCAGCAGCATCAGAAGAAAGCCTGCCACTACTAGGCAAACCGGCCTCAGCACTTGAACAATGCCGCCCCTCCTGTGCTTAACGGCGATGCCTGCAATTAGGATGAGGATAAATGGGACGATCGTCGGTCGGATCAATATACAAACGCCAAATAAGATGCCTATCCAAAAGTATTCCCGGAGTCTTCCTTTCTGCATGGCTATGACCAGAAAATAGACAAATAGCAGGAAAAAGAAGCCGTACAGCGTTTCCGTTAAGAGAAACAATGGCGATAGAATAAAGGTCGGATGAAGCAGGAAGCATCCCATAACAAACAGGCTGATCCCGCTGTGCTCAAATAACCGATTACTAATGCGGTACATCAGTAGAGCGCATAATAGCTGAATGAGCAGCTGCAGCGCTTGAATTTGGACAATAGGCGGCTGATCATTCGCATAACCAAACACGAGGTAACAGCCTGCTAGAAAAAGGGGATAACCCGGCGTTGTGAACGCGTTGGGTTGCTCTGAAGAAGCATACGGCGCATAGCCGTAAATGCCTTCGTGGAGCAGTTGCAAAACCATTTTGTTATAGCCGACCTCATCGCCGGTTAGCTCTTTATTCCAATCGATATAATAACAGCGCAAGAGCAAGCCCATGAGGAGAAGCAAGCAAAAAATCATTTTGGATGTTCGTGTTGCAATGACGGGAATCACTCACTTTTTCGATATAATTGTGCCAGCACACGCCATTCCTTCGGAATCGCAATAAGCACTCTAACAATTGTAACATTATCCCAAAAATGCAGCCAATGCCGTTTTTTCAACACAAAAAGCAACCTCTCATCAAGGTTGCCCATGCTGCACTAGTCTCATAGATGAAACCGTTATACGAATACCTTACTGAATACGCCGTTAAAATAAGCCTGCAAGTCTACCTTGATCGGCATAAAATAAATATTGCCCTTCGTTTGCTCGGTATACGCCAAAGCCTGCCTTGAGAATTCGATGTTCCACTCCAGCGTAGGCTGAAAATCCTTTGGAAAAACGACGTGGTTTCTGCTTTCCCAATATCGCTTGGAGGATTCCGTTACGACAGGTGCCACGCCCCAAAACACATCCGCTCCCTCCAGCATCTCCGAATAAAGCGTCATCAAGCGCAAATCAAAAAAAGGCTGAGTGAAAAACCCGTCTACGCCGGCATCTAGCTTTTGCTGCACATATTCATATTCCTTGCGTACGCTGTTCCGGTAAGGGTCAAGCGCCGCATAAATTTTCAGGTGGGAATGCTCCCGCTTCAGCTTGTGAATCAGATCGATGCAAGTAGTCGGATAAACCGGCTTGCTGCTTTCTTTAGGCGAATCTCCTGTAACTACAAGTATTTCCGAGATCTGATGCTCATTCAAATAATGAATTAAAGAGAACGGGTCGCCAGCATCAAAGTCCATGGAGCGAATATGCGGAATGCTATCATTATAAAAAGCTTTGGATAAACGAGTCGCTTCCCAGCTTCTGAGATCAAATCTCGTCAAATCTGGTATGTTAATCGTATTAATGGCTGGAAATTGTTGTCTTACCAGTTCAAGCTCCGCTTTTAATCCAACAGGATCTCTTGGGACAAGCTCTAACGAAATTCTCAATTCCAAACTCTCCTTGCTCTCAGGGTCAACGGCATACCTACGGATTCCCATTTTATAATTTGTATAATAATACATTTTAACGAATTTTAATTCAAAATTCCAATAAGCATATTTACAGTTTTCTATCATTTTTCCTTATAAGAAGGCAAATAGGCCAAGTTCCCTAATCGGGGACCTTGACCTCAACTTAACCACAAACGCATCAAAATGTAAAATTCGTATGGTCAACTCGCCCATGCACCTTCAACGTAAACGTAGTATCGGCATAAATCGTTCCCCATTCTTCTTTCATCTTGCGCCATTGCTTGGGATGCTTGCGATGAATCATCTCCCCGATGCCTAGCAAATCAACCTTATGCTTCTGCGAGAAGCGAATATAGCGCTCAAGATCTTCCGTAATACTGTGATTGATTTCCTTCTCCCAACCCGCGATTGTTCTCGGATCAACCTTAACCTTGTCACATTGCACGCTTACCAGATCCAAATCAGCATAAATCTCGATGTTCACCTCAGGCATCTGCTGCTTGTTAAGATCGACCTCGATTTCGCTTCGGTTGCTAATGTTCTCAAAGGTTATTTTATGCTTGGCGTCGCATGCCACCGCTTCAATAGAGCCATTCATCTTCGCGGCAGCTCGCAGGTAGCCCTTCGTTTCAGAGGCATGCATAAGAGCGATAAGATGGTCTCCTTTGAATGCGTACAGACCTTTCGTTTGGAGCAGCTTGAGCTTGTTGTCAACTTGGTCCTTCACTACCTCTACCGATGGCAAGCTGATATCCTTGTATCCGTTAATCAATTCCTGATATACATCGATTAGCGACGTTTGCTCGGTTAATGCCGTGCTTTCCCCACCTTCCGAGAGTCCCCTTAGCGCTTGGGAGGAAATCGATAAATTGGGCATGGATACTTTCAGCGCTTCGTAAGCTCTCCCTTCCATCGCGTAAATTAACGTTGAATTACGAAACTGCCTGAGCCTGCGAATATCGTCTATTTGCTTCCCTATACCGCCTCTCGCTAGGTCCGTACTGAAAATAATGGCTGTCGTATGCCCCCAAAGCAGCGTCCGATCCGATTTCGTTCGCATTAATCGGGCGGCCTCGAACAGGCTGCTGCCCTCGGAGGTCAAATAAAACGTACTCTCCTGCATCCCTTTCGGCTGCTGTCCGCCTGTCGATAGCTTGGCGATCTCAGCCGTTACTCTAACGCCTCCATCCTCTCCTTGGTCAATCGCCACGGAATGGACAATATGCAGCTCATTAAGCTCCATGCTTCCCTTGCAGCCCGTTACGGCAAGACATAGACAAAGCAAGGTGGCTAGCTGCTGTTTTTTCAACCAGCTCATGATTTGCTCCGAAAGCGGGTGTTATGAATAACACGGAATAAGCTGGGCCGCTTGTTATTTTTGGTATGCGGTCGCCTTACAATAACGTCGGTTAGCTCACTCAGATTGAAGGGTGCTGCTGGCCCTAAATAAGGGACGCCAAAGGAACGAAGTGAGGCTAAGTAAGTGAGCAGCATGATTATGCCTACCATGATGCCTACGTAACCAAGCAGTGACGCAAGCAGCGTCATGACAAATTGTAAGATGCGAATCACATAGTTAATCGCTGTTGGCGGCAGTGTAAACGTACAAATCCCGGTTAAGGCAGCCACAATAACCATTATGGGGGACACGATTCCCGCTTCAACGGCTGCTTGACCCAAAATGAGCGCACCTACGATGCTGACCGCTTGGCCAACCTGCTTGGGCATACGAATGCCCGCCTCGCGCATAATCTCAAAGGCGATCATCATCATGAAGCTCTCGACAACGGCCGGAAAAGGAACCGGCTCCTTGGCAGACGCAATGCTTTGCAGCAGCGTTGTTGGAACAAGCTCATGATGGAATGTTACTGTTGCCACGTAAAAGGCAGGCAGCAGCAGACCTACCATTCCACTGAATAACCGAATCAAACGCATAAGCGAGCCAATATAGTAGCTCCATGCATAATCTTCACTGACCTGAAAAGCCTGAAGAAAAACAAAGGGCAGCAGCAATACAAAAGGCGTTCCTTGCACGATAATCCCGATTCTGCCGTCAAGAAGCGCACCAATGACCCGATCAGGTCTTTCTGTCGATTCAAGCAGAGGAAACAAGGTCCCGCGATTGTCGGTAATCCACTCTTCGATGTAGTTGCTCCCAAGTATCGCATCTGCAGGTATTTCATCTATCCGTTGATGCACCTCTTGTAAAATATCGGGATTCGTTATGCCGCCTACCGATAAAATGGCCATTTTCGTTTTGCTGAGTTGACCTGCGATTCGGTATTCAACCTTTAAGCTCGGCGATGCGAATTGATAACGCACCAGGGCAATATTATTTTGCAGTGATTCCGTGAATCCGCTGCGAGCACCTTTCACCGTCGCTTCACTCGTCGGCTCATCTACGCTTCGCAGCTGCACGCCAAGCGTATCAATAGTAATGCCGTATCCATCACTGTCAAACAACAACACCGACATGCCGGATGCCAAGCCATTCGCTACCTCTTCAAACGTATGAACTTTCGCATCTACTTGAAATGCAGGCAGACGGTCCTTGTCCTCCTTGTACAGCAGCAGCATTTGATCAAGCTGCCTTCCGTCTATCAAACCTGCCAAATAACAAACGGTTACGGATTGGCCCAGATCAATAGCTGAGCTGACCATGACCAAATCATCCGTATTTTGCATCCATTCCCGCAATATCCGTTTATTTTCATCTTCATCGCAAGTAAGCATCGCTTTATTGTTATCCATAGCCATCACCTGCTCTTTTTCATATTCTCTTTTATTGATGCTATAAAGAGCAGCATCGTTGGAATAAAAAGCTGGAACAACACAAAGTACCAAGATTGATGGTCATAAAAAGAAGTTAGCTCCACTAACCCCCATACCTTGTATCGTGAACAAATGACAAATGCCGCCGCCATCGGAATAATCCATCTCTTTGGCTGTTTAAGCTTCAGTAAATCTGACAGCCCACGGAATGCTGACCAAAAATAAGCGGTTATTTTCGTAAAGGAGCTCATGACCCAAACGACGACTAGAGCGGCATCAAATCGTTCAATATTGCGGAATAACCGAATGTTTTGAATAAGGCTGATACTTGGATAGGTAAAGGTTGCCGTTGCTTCTCCTCCGAACAGCATCGTACAGGAAAGCACGGACATCAGCAGCAGCAAAAAGGTTATTCCAACCCCGGCCATCGCATATGCCGTTGTGCTTTTCGTCTTGCGGACGTATTGAATAATCATGGAAATAAACATTAAATCCCCAAACCAGGACATGGAAAGCATTAGCCCTTTGAGCGGCTTAATCAATCCTTCCTCCAATATAGGAAGTAAATACTCTGGATGATATTGATTGATTAACATTACATAAATCGCTAAAAAAGTAGTCACCGTTACGATGAATACAATCTCGGAGACTCGCGCAACTACCTCAAGCCCATGATAAACCGCATAGGCACACATAATGGCTCCGGCAATCAAATACCACATCTGGGGGATGATTGGATTTAAGGCAATAATAAAAAATTGCGAAAATTCACGTAAAATCCATGAGGATAAATCCAAAAAATAAAAAACAAATAAAAAGGCAAGCCCTCCTCCAAACCAAGGCCCGAGCAAATGAGTGCAAATGGCTAAAATATTTTTATCGGGATAAAATTTATTCAGCTTTAAAAGAACCAAAAGATTCAGAAGGCCCATTATTCCTCCAACCACTACCAAATACCAAGAGTTTCGTTCTGCATAATGGGCAAATGTCGCGGGTGCATACAAGCTTGAGGTTCCAATCGTAGAAATAACAATTAGGGCCATTAATTGAAAATTGCTGATTGTGATACGGCGATCCATATTGTACCTCCCTTACCGATGCTTTCAGTATGCGCTGCGGTTGGAAAACTATGCATTGCATAAAGAAGCTTCGAGCATGGAATAATAGCAAGGAGGTGTCCGATATGAAAGCAACGATTATTGCCTATCTTTTTCCTGCGACTTGGCTGCTGCTAGTCTATGTTTTTTTGTCGGATTACGATTGGTATCAACAAATTGCTATTGGTACTTGGGGATTTTTAAGTGTGAATGCCATTACGCTATTCCCAATCCTCCTCTCATTGTTCGTTACGGATCGTCTTCTTTCCGGATCACAAAACAGCGAGCCCCGTGAGGAAAACAGGCCAAACAAATAAACCGGATCAACCGCAGAATATTTCTTCTGCCGTGATCCGGTTTATTTGCTTGGTTATCTTTTTTATCTTTATGCCAATAGGCCCATATAAATAAGTTCAACAGGATTTGCCGGGTTATAGCCTAAACCGACCGTATCGCCCGGACGTGGAATTTGCAGCTTGGATACAAGGGTCTCCATCGTCTTCTGGTAGCTGCTTCCATTCGTTTCCGTTACATTCAATACAATGACAACAATGGGATCAAAATTAACGAGCTTGCCTGTATCGGTTACGGATTGAACGATAGCCGTTGCGGCCAGCGTTACGCCTCCGCTCGCCGCCATTTGAGCCTGCTTGGCAGACGATAAGCTTTGATTAATCAAATCGCGGTGCTGCTTAGGTACAAATCCTTTCATCATCAAGCCCGTAAAGCCTTTGTTCGCGATTCTGTCCGCTTCCTCCAAAGGATCCTTCTGTTTCTTGCTCTTTCCGAATAGTCCCATCATCATGCACCTCTTTTGGTTTATTTTAGCTATACCAAAAGTATACAGGAGCTGGAAATCGTCTGACAATAGATTCAGCCATATCTAAAACAATGGTTAAAATCATGTCTTTAGCGTTGATTTTAAGCTTAGGATTTGGTTAAAAGGAGCTATTCGACAAAACTTCGGGTGATTTAAGTTATTCCGTTCGTCTTATTTCTAAATTGTTTGTGATAGTCCTGTCCAATCAGGCTCGCCTAATCGGTCATTTCAACGGTAAAATTATCGATTTCTTAATACATACACTAATTTTTGGTAATAGACGGTCGATTCTTTATAGCGCCTGCCCGACTCCGATACGACCGCTAGGCACTCATACAGCTGCTCCAGCCTCGGCACATGCTGAATGGATTCAAAGTAAGGCACGCATGCAAGGGCCAGCTCCATAAACTCTGATTTGTCTTCTTGGGACAATGCAAGCTGGCTTCTATAGAACAAAATAGCCATCTGTTGGTCTGCCGTTATATCAGCATTGGCGAAACCGGCAAGGTGATCGGCGAGCATTGCCCAATTTTTGAGAGTGTAGGCTACTTCACATCTATAAATCAAAGTAATAAGCATCAGCTTCTGACGGATATCGTCAGGTTCTTGCTGCGCAAGCTCCTCGAAACGTGCGATCTCCTCCGCGGCCTTATCCAATTCTCCTGTCATCGTAAGCATAACGATCCGATTGTTCATAATGGTTGTCATGATATCTCCGGGACTATCCGCATACACCAGATTGGCTTCCGCCATGGAAAGGGCCAGAAGTGCTTCCTGATATAGTCCCATTGCAAAGCAGTATCCGCTATAGGAAACATATAATGCAGGCAAACGGTGAAACAGGCGCTCCTCATACACTGTCTTCATGGTTTGATCGAATGTCGCTTTGGCCTGTTCAAATTGCTTCAAGTAAATACAGGCTTCCATTTGCATATTTTGTACGGTTAGCCATGCTTCTGTGCCAGTCTCGACTAGCCCGATCAATCGATGGATATGGCTGAGAGCATCGTAATAGTGATTTTGAGAGCGGAAATATTGGATTTTGTAAAACAGCAAGGCTTTCTTTAGCGGCGCAGGCACATCTGCTTCATCTGGCCTGCCGATCTTCTCCAAATAAAAATTCAAATAGGAGTGGTGCAGATAACGATGTGCATCGCCGTCATTGATTTGCTGATAATAAACAGCTTTCATAAGAGCGGTAGTAAGCTCAACCACCAGTGAATCGTCCTTATCCACCAGCGCGTCGACAAACTGCTCCGTCTCTGAACTAACCGATTTGGCCAGCTCATTAAAAATATGATTCGCCCTATCCAGTGAATTCTCATCTTTGGCCGCCGCATGAAGGATATACGATACAGACACTCGCAAGCGCTCGGCAATTTGCTCCGCCAAATCGTCAACAAGTGGGTACCGCTCAGCTAATATATTGGCAAAATGAGCCTGTGTCACAAGCCCTTCGACCAGTTCTTTCCTGGTTAACTCTCTTTTCTTGCACAAGAAATCGATGCGTTCCTTCAGCAAAGCAGCTTCCCCCTTGAATATCGTTCAGGCTTTGGCAATAGCTATGGCGGCAAGCTGACAGCTAATATCGTCCACCTGCGCCGATGCCTGATTGGATAATATGATGACCGTCAAATCCTCATGCTTGTAATGCTTCATGATGGACATAAAGCCGCTCTCGCTGCCAGCATGGCCTATCGCCTTCCGAGTCCTGCCGAGCATCTCTTCCTGTTCTATAAATAAACCATAGCCATATTGAGCATGATGCGGTGTTGTCATGCGAAGGTAGGCTTGCTCGCTAATTTGGCGCTGAGTATGCAGCGCCAGTCCCCAAAGATATAAATCCTCGATCGTGGAATACATGCCATGGGGTATGCTATAACCTGAATTGATCATTCCAAGCGGCTTGAAAATAGCATGAAAGATGTAATTCTCATAAGCTCGTCCCGTTATTCGCTCAATGATATCACGCAACAGCAAATAACTTGATTGACCATATAAATTAGATGTGTAAGAAAGCAGTTGATGAATCGTAAGTTGGTCACTGTTAGGGTAGGCTGGAAGGTATTTGGAAACCGGGTAGTCCACGCTTATAAGCTTAAGCTCCTGCATGATCATGACAGCCATTGCTGTAAATTGATCCCCCATGGAGCCGATCTTGAACATCGTTTGCGGTGCATTCGGTATACGGTTCACGAAGTCAGCCATTCCGTAGCCTTTGCTAAGCATAATTCGCCCTTCGGAGGCTACGAGAACACTGCCGTTAAGACGGCCCGCATGAGCAAGAGAAGTACAATACTCGTCTAGATCTCGGTGCATAAGCTCATTTGACATTAAGCTTGCCGAATACATCGAACCATCCCCATCCGAGTAGAAGTAAATAGCTTATTCCTAGATATTGCCGAATAGCTACCTATTTCCATTTTAGCGCACATATGTTCCCATTGCAAACTTTTTCCTTCTTGCCGCATAGGCTAAACCTATCGGTTCAAACCCGCTTCCCACGCTTCCGCGCTTAGATCCTCTCCGCCATAAGATTGCAAAGGCGATAGCTCAATATCGCGCCCGTACAGCTTCTCCGGCGGTACGCCAGCCTCAATCAGCCATTTGCGATGTAGCGCCAATACAAGCCTGCAGGCACTACCCGGACTGTCCACGCCCGTTTTGTTTTTGACAGGAGCGAACTCCTCCTGCCTCTCCACCTTCAATACCGTAATGAGTTCCGCAAACGGAAAAAAATCAAAAATAAAACGCTCCAACTTATAGGCATTCGGCTTATCAGGTACAATGAGTTGATCATTGGCATCCAGGTGGTCCATTTTTTTGGAAGCCATATGATAAGGAATGTCTGCATCTGCATGCTTATCTATGAAATCAAGCTTGAATAAAAGAATAGAAATGTGACCCAAATGGTAGAGCAAATGACCATCCGCCGATTGGGCGTTGCTTATTTCGTCCGGTATCTCATTATACTCAAGCACCGCGGGGCGTCCGTTCCGTTCGCACACGATGCCGATTTTCTCCTGCCCATCCGTCTTCTCGACCACTTTGGCCGCGATGTCTCTATTATAATAAGCAGCGACGCCGATAAACGCCGGGTCAGCCATTTTCACAAGCGCATTGTCTACGTTGCAATAAAATAACCAGTCCAGTCCTCTTTGCTTCATGTCATCCAGCGCGCCAGTACGCTTCAATGAGGCGAAGCAGTCGCCATGTCCGCTTGGCGCAAGCTTGATTCCTCCATCCGCGGACAGAAGCAATTGGCCATCATGGCCTACAGCAGGCATACTATTTTGCTGAAAAATAAAGCAATCCTCAGCCGGATAACCAAAATAGCCGGAGGCATGAAAAAAAGCCTTGGTCGCTTCATGATTGTCCTCGCTTGTCATCACATACCAAGGAATGACTCTGCCCGCATCTCTCGACAAATGAAGCAAACGCTCCGCTTGAAGCTGAAACAAGGACTTGCCGGAAGGCAGTCCGATATCCAACGTTCCTTTTGGACCGTCATAGCCCAATCGGCTGCCGTTGCCCCCCGCAACAACGATGGCTCCTACCCCTCCGCGGCGCAGCAGCTCCCAGCCTCGGTCGGCAAAGGCTTGCTGCTCACCTTTCCCATATTGCTCCCAGCTCTCATAGGCAATCGGCTTGATCGAGGCGTCAGCCGTCCCTTCTGCCAGCTCCTGCTTCTCCAGTGATTGAAACAGCCGGTCAAGCGCGATGTGCTTAATTTGTTCTGCCAGCTTGTGTCTCTTATTCTCGGGCAAACGTTGAAGCCGCTCAATCAAATGGACTTGATTATAGGTACGAAGCTTCTCCTCCGCAGTTCGTGTTAGCTCCTCCATAGGCTCTCCTCCTTCTACATGTCCGAGCGAAAGCTCTCAATGAATTGCTGTGCGCGTTTGGGCAAATAATGATCCTTTAGCCAAAGAATGCCGACATCCGATTGAAAATCCGCATCCTCAATATCGAGCATTTTGACCACCGTGCCAGGGAATGAGGACATGACGGACTTCGGAAATACAGTCGCGCCGATCCCTCCTGCTATCAGCGACATAATAATCGCAACACTGGAGCATTCGCATATAATATTAGGCTCGAATCCGTGCCGTTTGCACTCATTAACGACCTGCTCATGCATGCGCGTCGTTTTGTCCGTCTTCAGCGTGAGGAACGGAAAATGGGCGAGCTCCTTCATGAAAAGCGTTTCCTTGCCCGAATAGGCTTCCCATGAGCTTGGAATAACGGCTACAAACGGATCCGAAGGCAGAGGCAATACCGTATATTGCTGAGGATGCTTCTGCGCCTCAAACGGAAGCCGCGCGACGACTAAGTCGATGGTCCTCCTCTCCAGCTGCTCACCAAGGTAAAAATGGTCACCCTCCGATATTTTGAACGTTACCTGGGGATACTTCTCCCTAAATAATTGAATTCGCTGCGGCAGCAGGGAAATGCAGGATACGACGGATCCGATGGATAGAACGCCACGGTTCCCTTCCTCCATTCCCTTTACCTCCCTGAGCGATTCGTCAAACTGCACAAGCAGCGATTCAGCTTTTTGCTTAAGCAGCTCCCCGGCATCGGTCAGCATCAAGCCTTTGCCGCCCCGCTCGAACAGCTTGACTCCGAGTTCCTCCTCCATAAGCTTGAGCTGTCTGCTCAGCGGCGGCTGCTCCATATTCAGCAGCTTGGCAGCGCGCGTAACCTGTCCTTCTTGTGCTATAGTTAAGAAGTATTTGAGTTGACGCATATCCATGTGGCTCACTCCGATCGTCCATACCTTAAAGGTATAGACATTCAATAAAATAGATATTTTAAATATATCGTATGAAGTGTTAGCATTCAATTATCGATCACTAAAGGGAGATGGGCCAATTGCTTCAATCATTGGAAATCGAGTTAACCAAAAACAAAAAACAACAGCCAGCTGCAGACGAGCTGGGGTTTGGCAACCATTTTACAGATCACATGTTTATTATGGATTATTCGACAGACAACGGTTGGCATACGCCGCGCATTATTCCTTACCAGCCGATCGTTCTAGATCCCGCAGCTAAAGTATTTCATTATGGTCAAACAATATTTGAAGGTTTGAAAGCGTATAAAACCGACGATGGCCGGGTACTCTTGTTCAGGCCTCAAAAAAACATACAAAGAATGAACCGCTCGAACGAGCGTCTAAGCGTGCCTGAGCTGGATATCGATACCGTTATCGAAGCCTTGAAGCAGCTGATTGCGGTTGATAAGGATTGGATTCCAACGGCGCCAAGCACCTCCCTGTATATTCGTCCATTCATTATTGCCACGCAGCCGCAGCTTGGTGTAGCCCCGTCCACACACTACCAGTTTATCATCATCATGTCGCCTGTAGGCGCCTATTATACGGAAGGCGTGAATCCGGTCAAAATATTCGTCGAATCGGAATACGTCCGTTCCGTAAAGGGCGGAGTCGGAGAAGCGAAGACAGCCGGCAACTATGCGGCGGGCTTGAAAGCGCAGGAGCTAGCCAAGGAAAAAGGCTATTCCCAAGTGCTCTGGCTTGACGGCGTGCACCGCAAATATATCGAGGAAGTCGGCAGTATGAACGTCTTCTTTAAGCTGAATGGCGTCGTGCATACGCCGGCTTTGAACGGCAGCATTTTGGATGGCGTAACCCGCAATTCCATTATCCAGCTGCTCCGTCATTGGAACATCGAGGTTGTGGAGCGTCCGATTACGATCGAGGAGCTGTATGAAGCTAGCCGCAAAGGCGAGCTCGAAGAAGCCTTCGGTACGGGCACGGCAGCGGTTATCTCACCAATTGGAGAGCTCAACTGGCAGGATGACGTACTCGTCATTAACGATGGCCAGACCGGCGAGCTGTCCAAGAAGCTTTACGATACGTTGACTGGCATCCAAATGGGCAAACTTGCTGACCCGCTCGACTGGATGGTAGAAGCTACTCCCGTAAACGTTTAGCACGGCCAATAAAAGGAAAACCCATTAAGCCCCTCAAGCAGCTAGAGCTGCCTGAAGGGCTTTTTCTCATTGCTATGAAAAACGTAAGATAATACCGATAGCAGTTAGTTATTTTAGCGGTTCTAGGAAAGCCGATTGAATGGTTAGTTAGAATTTTGGAAATTTAAAGAACAAACTTTTGGGGATAGGGAAATCAGTTATGTTATTTTCATTTTTCAGGCGCACCTGTCGGGTTTTCGTCAAGCTTTATGAAATATAAAGAACAAACTTTTGGGGATAGGGAAATCAGTTATGTTTTTTTCGTTTTTCAGGCGCACCTGTCGAGTTTTCGTCAAGCTTTATGAATTAACTGGAATTAATACCGCTAATTTAGCATTTTTCATATGGCAAATGAATTAGTTGGAAATATTCCTGTTAATCCGAGCGTATGAAGTCATTTTCAGCCAAAACGCTGGTATTAGAGGGAGAAATTCCTTCTAAATGCCCCCAAACTCCGAAAAGCGCCTAAATAGCGGGAGAAATTCCTTCTAATTCAAATGGTGAGTACACGCCATCCGTTCCGCAAAAAGCAAAATTAAAAGAGTACAACTCTTTTCAGACCTCTTCCATCCTCTCCTCTTCTCTTTCCCTCCTCTCCTCTTCTCCTTTTCTCCGCTTCTCCTCTTTCACTCCTTTCCACCTTTGGAGACATAACTTTAAGATTCGCTTCTGCTATTCGAAGTTTCCAAAGTTGCATGATTTCCAATCTCCAATCAAGTAAAAAATGGTTATAGCTGATATTTACATCACCTTTTGCACGTCTTTGCGTTACGATATCCTTTAGTACCGTTAATACGAATTGAAGGATGATTTCGATATGATAGCTGTACAGCCCCTGCATACCATCTTTAACAAAGATCAATTATTTGAAGCGATCGCGCCCTTCTATTCGATTGGCAAACCGGTCAAAACCCGCTTCTTATCCAATGGCCTAAATGATACATATGCGGTTGATACCGATTCCGGAAAATATATTTTGCGCATTTACAAGCATCAATGGCGAACCGAATCCGCGATTCGCTTCGAGCTTGATCTGCTTGCTTACTTAAACAGCCGCGCGCTTCCAATCTCCTACCCCATCGCAAGACACGACGGCGAGTGGCTGACCGAGCTCGACACTCCGGAAGGCAAGCGCTACGCAGTCTTATTCACCCATGCGGACGGCATCGGCAAAGTTGATGCATCCACCAGCGTCACCTTCGGTACATCCGTCGCCCAGCTTCATCAAGCCATGGATCACTACACGCCAGAGCATGATCGCTTCGAGCTGGATACCCAGCATCTGCTCGACGAGCCGCTTCAGCACCTGCTCCCGTTTTTGCAGCATCGCCCGGCTGACGCTAAGCTCGTACAAGAAATTGCTGATCGCTTGAAATTGCGCCTGACAGCAGCCTCCGGCAACCCCTATGACTGGGGAACTTGCCACGGCGATCTTCATGGCTGGAATGTGTTTCATAAAGAAGACGGCAGTCTGACCCATTTTGATTTTGACTGCTGTGGAATCGGCTGGCGCGCATACGATCTATCCGTATTTCTATGGGACCGGGTTCATGGCAATCCCGATAGCAGCAGCTTCGAGGACGAGTGCTGGCGTCTCTTTCTTGAAGCCTATACCAAGGAGCGCGCCCTAAGCGAAGAGGATCTTGCGATGATTCCCGTGTTTGTCGCCGTCAGGCAAATATGGCTCATGGGGCTGCATACGGGGCAAAGCGCTGTATGGGGAGCTTGGCAGGACAATGGTTATTTTGACGGAAAGCTCAAGTTTCTAGCTTCATGGGCAAACGCCTATCAGCTTTAGCATGCCTTGCAGACCATAGGCTGTCCGCTGCCTTTGGTCTCTTCATGCAGCTATTTTGGATGTGACTCTGCTATCGAAACAAAATAAACCATCATTTTCCCTGTTTACTTTCAAAAAAAGGTATGCTATCTTATTTCTACGCATATAGAAATAACTACAGTTGGAAAAAAGGTGAATTTACGATGGTAGAAGAAAATGCGGACGTACGTCAAGCTGTCAAAGTGTATAAAGCGCTCGGAGAGCCCACAAGAATCAAAATCGCTCTTCTCCTTACGGAGGAGAAAAATTTGTGCTGCTCTGATATTGGCACTAAGCTGGAATCGGTAGCCGGTTCAACGCTTTCCCATCACTTGAAGCAGTTGACCGAATGCGGATTGCTGAATCTCCGCAAGGACGGAACGTATATCTACTACAGCGTAAACCGCGAAATGGCGCAAAAGTACGCGCCTTATTTGCTGGAGTAATTTTTTTTCATCCTTATTTCTATAAACTTAGAAATATAAAAATATTGGAATATGGAGAGGAGCTTTACTAGCATGTCGAACGCTTTGAAAATTTATATGCTGGCCATTATCAGCTTTCTAGTCGGGACATCCGAATTTATTATTGCAGGCATTCTGGATAAGGTGGCTGCTGACGTAGGAGTCTCATTATCGGCCGCCGGGCAGCTGATCACCGTATTTTCGCTGGCTTATGCGTTCGGCACGCCGATTCTCATGGCCGTCACTGCACGTATGGAAAGGCGGCAGCTGCTGCTCTATGCGCTTGGCGTATTCGCGGTTGGCAACTTAATCGCTATCGCTTTGCCTGGCTTTTCGTTTTTGCTCGTATCCCGTATCGTTCTCGCGCTTAGCACCGGCGTATTCGTAGTTACCGCATTAACGGTTGCCGCCAAGCTTGCTGCTCCCGGTAAACAGGGAAGCGCAATTGCAACGCTTGTCATGGGATTTAGCACTTCCTTAATTATTGGCGTGCCTCTTGGCAGAGTCGCCGCTTCCGTCTATGATTGGAAGCTGATTTTCGGAGTGATTGGTCTGCTGGGATTATTCGCGATGTTGATTATCCTGCTAGCCATTCCGCGTTCCGACGGTGAGGAGCCAGTACCCATCCGCAAGCAGCTTGCGCTGTTTAAACAGCCCAAAATTGCGATCGCCTTAGCGGTTACCTTCATGTGGATCGGCGGTTACTCCATTGTTTACACGTATATCTCACCCTATCTGTTGAACGTAACCAAACTAAGCGAGCAAGGCGTAAGCATTGGCCTCTTCGCTTTCGGCATTGCCAGCTTGTTTGGCTCCAAATTCGGCGGTTACAGCACCGATAAATGGGGAGCGCCCCGCACGTTAGTCAGCGGAATGTTATTTCATACGATCGCGCTTGTCCTGCTTTCGTTGGCCGGACATTCGCCATACATCGTGTTTCCTCTGTTGATGCTTTGGGCATTTACCGCTTGGTCATCCGGTCCTACGCAGCAATTTCACTTAATGTCGCTTGCTCCAGAAGCTTCCGGCATCATGCTTAGTCTCAATAGCTCGGTATTGCAGCTCGGCATGGCAGCAGGCGCAGGTCTTGGCGGTGTAGTCGTCGAGCAAGTCTCGCTCACTTCCATCAGTTGGATCGGAGCAACCGGTGTTATACTAGCTGCAGCAACGGCTGCCACCTTCTTCGGCGTTTCCCACTCGCGAACACGTCGCGAAGCTGTAAAAAGCAGCCTTATCAAGGCGAGTTCGTAACACCTTTTCGATAAAAGTAATGGCCTGCATCTCCGCTTAGGGGCGATGCAGGCCATTTTTGTGCATAAGCTTTTTAGCAAGCCGTATAAATCCCTTCTACTTTCGCAGTAAAAAAAAGCCAAGCCGCCACTGGCGGCCTGGCTCACTTGCTTTTCTATTCAAAACGGATCAAGAAATAATTTTTCTTCCCGCGCCGCAGCACGACAAATTTACCATACAATCTATGCTCCTTGCCGATGATCGCCTCAACATCGTTTTGCTTCGAGCCATTGATGGAGATGGAGCCGCTCGTGATATCCTGCTTCGCTTGGCGACGGGATGGCGCTGCACCCGATTCGATCAGCAGATCCATAAGCGCAATCTCCTCGCGATTCGTAAGCACCGTAGTAGGCATGTCCTGCAAAGCTTCGATCAGCTCTGCTTCGCTCAATTGGTTCACATCGCCAGAGAAAAACGCCTGCGTAATTTTCTCAGCGCTATCGAGCGCCTCTTGCCCATGGACAAGACGTGTAATCTCGCGCGCCAGCTCGCGCTGTGCTGCACGTTTCTCCGGACGCTCCTGCAGCTCGACTTCCAATGCCTCAATCTCCGCACGGGAGAGGAAGGTGAAGTATTTCAGAAACTTGATCGCGTCGCCATCCTCGGTATTGATCCAGAACTGGTAGAACTGGTAGGCTGAGGTTTTCGAACGGTCCAGCCAAATCGCGCCAGACTCGGATTTCCCGAATTTCTTCCCATCGCTCTTCGTCACAAGCGGCATCGTCATGCCATAGGCATCCCCTCCGCCCATTTTGCCAATCAGGTCAAGCCCCGCCGTAATATTGCCCCATTGGTCGCTTCCGCCGATTTGCAAGGAACAGCCATGCTCCTCATGCAGCTTATGGAAATCGTAAGCCTGCAAAATCATATAGCTGAACTCGGTAAAAGAAATGCCCGACGACAAGCGGGAATCCACCGAATCCTTCGCCAGCATATAATTAACGGTAAAGTTTTTGCCTACATCCCGCAAGAAGGTTATGACATCCAGCGGTTCAATCCAATCGTAGTTGCTTACGAGCTTAGCTGGATTTTCCGGAAGTTCAAAGTCCAGAAAACGGGACAGCTGGCGCTTCAAGCTCTCGGTCCACTCCGCCACTGTGTCGGAGGTGTTAAGCGAACGCTCGGAGGAGCGTCCGCTCGGATCTCCGATCAAACCCGTTCCGCCGCCGACCAGCGCTAGCGGAATATGGCCCGCTTGTTGAAAACGGCGCAAGCACAAGATAGGAAGCAAGCTTCCGATATGCAAGCTGTCAGCCGTAGGATCAAATCCGCAGTATAGCACTACGCGTTCATTAGCAAGCTTCTTATGTAATTCCTCGCGATTCGTAAATTGCGAAACCAGCCCCCGATACTCAAGGTCAGCCAATAGATCGGCCTGGTTTGCGATTGCTTCGTTTGTCATCTCATTCTCTCCTCTGGCGTTTCCTACAGTTTACGTCGAATCTCATTATTTTAAAAGAAAGCGGCTCACTTGTCATCTTTTAACGAAATCTGGCGATAGCGATTATTTCTCTTCCCGATCCAAATCTGGCAAGCCAGAAGGCCTGCCGCCACCAAAAGATCGATAAAGGTAACAAAAATAAAGTTAAACGGATAACCGCCTAATTTGGATATATAAAAGACCGTAAACGACAAAATTCCAATTGAACTAATGGTGAACAGGTAGCTTTTCCGCAAATAAAGTGCAAGCGCTGCCGCTATCGCAGACATCAGGACAACTGATCCAAGCACCATCAGATTGTGGTCCATCTCCATATTCGTTGGAAAGAGGAGCCGTTTCGGAACGATGTACGAAAAATACCAGTCTTCGCTAGGCAGCGTGCTGAAAGTCGCTTTATAAGTGGCTGGCCCCGTTTGCTCCATCGGCAAATTCGAATGCAGCTTGCTGTCTGGCGCATATAACTTCACTTCCAACTCGACCTGAGGCTCCCCTTCCCAAAATTCAGCTGGCGTTAAATAGTACAAGTGGGAATAGATCGTCTGAATCACGCCCTTCTCATACATCCCTCCTTGCTCCACATAACGAACAACGATATTTTTGATCTCCCCCTCTTTGAAAGATAAGGGAAACCGTGTTCCTAGTGTCTGGCTATGACCGTCTCCATAGTGGGATAGAGTTAATTCCTTGCCGCTTAAAGGCTCTATGACTGTATTTTTCACTAGAGGCTTCCAGTTTACCGGCCGCAATTCAGGCGCCAGGCTCGTCGGGATGAGCTCGCCCCCTTCAGTTACGGATAATGATTCTCGAGATGGCGTCAGAAACAAAACCTCAACGTCCTTATTGGCGTTATTTCGATTATGCAGCTCATATTCCACGCTTACTTCCGCACGGCTTCCATGGTCATTAGGCCCTTTAGAGACCGTATACATAACCCTCTCTCGAACTAAGCTAATATTAGAATGTTCGTCCATTCGCAGCAAACCGTAGCCGTCAGCCGGATAATAAAGCGGTCCTCCATTTGCATGAGCCCCAGCCGGCAGGAGCAGGGATAGGAGGAGGATCACGGGCAGCAACGAACGTATTTTGGTTAAATTCATCGTACTCCCCCTCATCTCATAACGATTTCAAATTCCGCGCTTCCTTGTATGATTTTACCACTTCCCCTTCCGACTGCTCAATAAAAATAAAGACATATCCTTATCGGAATATGTCTTTCGGAATTTGATCAGGGTTGCTTGCCAAGCCGCCGCCCGCCTCCGATCGTACGGTCCTTATTTTTTCGCCCATGTATCTTTTAAAGGAACAATACGATTGAATACCAGCTTCTCCTCCGTCGTATGCCGATGGTCCACGCAAAAATAACCATGCCGCACGAACTGGATTTTATCCTCCTTCTGAGGTCTGACGGCAAACGGCTCAAGCAAGCAATCCTTGGCCACACTCAACGAATTTGGATTCAAAATGCTGTTCCATTCAGTCTCACTGCCATCCTTTGGCGCCTCTTCATGGGGAAGCAGCAAGCTTTCATACAGATTCACTTCCGCCTTCACCGCGTGCTCCGCCGATACCCAATGAATCGTGCCCTTTACTTTCCGGCCAGTGAATCCGGAGCCGCTTTTGGTCTGTGGGTCGTAGGTACAGTGAAGCTCGGTTACCTCTCCCGTCTCTTCATCCTTGACCACCTCTTCGCAGGTAATGAAATAGGCTCCAATTAGCCTCACCTCTGAGCCGGGTGCCAGCCTGTGGAAACCTTTCACGGGATGTTCCATGAAATCATCTTTTTCGATATATAAGGTTCTGGAAAAAGGGACCTCCCGTTTGCCCAGCGCCTCGTTTTCGCTGCTGTTAGCGATCGTAAGCAGCTCGGTTTCCCCCTCCGGATAATTGGTGATGACCACCTTTAGCGGCCGGATAACAGCCATGACCCCTTTGACCTTCGGCTTTAGGTCCTGCCTTACGGCATGCTCCAGCATTGCGATATCCACCGAGCTTTGCGCCCGAATCATCCCGATATCCTCTATAAATGTCCGAATGCTCTCCGGGGTAATGCCTCTTCTCCTAAGCCCCCGGATCGTAGGCAATCTGGGATCATCCCAGCCGTCCACGAAGCCGCCTTCAACCAGCTGGCGCAAATAGCGTTTGCTCGTGACGACACCCGTCAGATTCAATCTTCCAAATTCCCTTTGCTTGGGAGGCTCTGCAATGTCCAGCTCACGCATGACCCATTCATATAAAGGGCGATGGTCTTTGAATTCAATCGAGCACAACGAATAGGTAATGCCTTCAATCGCATCCTGAATCGGATGGGCAAAATCATACATCGGATACATGCACCAAGCATTTCCGGTACGGTAATGCTCGGCATGAATAATGCGGTAAATCACAGGGTCCCTTAACGTGATATTCGGCGATTTCATATCGATTTTAGCACGCAGCACCATGGAGCCGGCCGGTTCATCTCCATTTTTCATCCGGTCGACCAGCTCTAGATTCTCGTCTACGGAACGATTACGGTAGGGGCTGTCTGTACCTGGCTCGGTAAGCGTGCCACGATATTCGGCCATTGCCTCCGGCGGCAGCTCGCATACATATGCTTTGCCTTTCTTGATCAGCGTAATCGCCGCCTCATAGATCTCTTCCGAATAATCGGACCCGTAATAAATATGGCTGCCGGGACTGTAGCCCAGCCAGTTCATATCCTCGATAATCGCGTTCACATACTCGATATCCTCCTTTAAAGGATTCGTATCGTCGAAACGCAAATGAAACCGCCCCTTGTATTTTTGCGCAATTGCATAGTTCGTATGAATCGCATACGCGCTGCCGATATGAAGGTAACCATTAGGCTCCGGCGGAAATCTCGTGCACATGTCACGGCCAAACACACCTGCTTGAAGATCCTCTTGAATGATTTTATCCAAAAAATGTTCCGTATTCGCTTCCCGTTCGCTGCTCATGGCATAACCTCCTTAGTGGTCGGAACTGTCCTCTCTGACCTCCTGCGAAAAACAAAAAAAAAGCTTCACCCCCAAGACATTGCGTCTTGGGGACGAAGCTTTTCGCGGTGCCACCCCAGATTCGTTCATATGTCGCCATATGAACCTCTTCAAGTACGGCACCAATGGATGCTTATACTCTAGCTCTATAACAGGAGCTCCCGTCACAGCATCCCCTACTCGCAGGTTCCGGTGTGATGCTCAGAGACTTGTTTCAATAAAGCATGCCTTGCCCTTTTTCAGCTGCCGGGGCTCTCTGTGCAGGAATGGCTTTATTTACTCTTCTCGTCATCGCCTTTTTGATATTTTATCTATGTTAACAAATACTATGCCCTTTTGTAAATCGGCATACGCAGGGATGATCAAGTAATATTGCTTTATAGCTCTTTAAAAACCTTAGCATAACGCTCATATTTGCTTTGCCAGATGTCCTTCCGCGAAACGATCTCTCGGCCGTTCATCAACGCTTCAATAACGTCCAGACAGACATCCCAACCTGCGATATCCCTTGGCGTATGCTCTGTCACCCGGTTCAGCTCCTCGGTAAATACCAAGCGGCAGCCATTATGGTCCGGATACAGCTCAAAACGGACCCGATCCTCGTCCCACGTATATTCCAATACGGAAAGCGAGATAAGCTTTGTAATCTCCATCTGCTCAAACGTACCGTTTTGCATATCGAACATGATCAAACCGCCCTCTCGCAGGTTTTCGACCCGCAGCTCAGGGAACCATCTCGAAAGCTTATCGTTCTCGGTCAGCCACGACCAAACCTCCTCCACGGTATGCTCTGGTCTGCGCTCGAGCCGAACGCGAAAGCCTGTACCAACTGTCTCTATCACTGCTGACATAGCCATCCTCCCTCTACGCTTTATCTCATTTAGCTACGCGCTTCGCCATGAAAATATCCGGTTTTCCAAAGCCATTCGCGTCCGGCAATACCCCTACAACGGTGAAACCTGCTTTCTCGTAAAAGCCAAACGGGTGATGATTTCGGTTTTGAATCTGCTTTAGGTTCTCCAGCACATCAGGATAAAGCTCCTGTCCATAGAGCGACGTTCCATTGTCCTCATCATCGGTTCCGAGAAATATCGTCATGCCGCCTTTTTCACTCACACAGCTTTCAAAATCCGCAACCAAAGCTCTGCCGATCCCTTGGCCTTGATAGTCCTTATGAACAACTAGCGGATGCAAATCCCATACGTTTCCTCCGTAATTGCTTGCTCCTGCAATCCAGCCGACGACCTGTCCATTCTCATGCACAGCTACTCTACTAATTCGATCCTCCTGCAACGACTCCTCTACTTCGAGCAGACATTCGTTCCAGTCATTCCAAGCATGAGCAAAACCTTCGAGCAGCAATCGTGCAGCCTCTTCTTGCATAATCTTGTTGTCTTCCGTTAGAGATAGAATACGCATGTAAAATCACCTCTTATTCTAGATATCCATTTCGTGGGTCTTTAGTATAATATATAAATAAAAAGAAACATTTGATAGCGTTAACAAAGAGTCGGGGTGATGACCGACGGCATAACGGCTCAATGGGGGGATGATATGAATACTGTAAATGAAAATTCGCAAAAACAAAAATCTTGCCTGGTGCATGCTGTTTTAATTCTTGCCGTCCCGGCCGCTATATTTCTTATGGTTATCGTTATTATAGCCATAAACGTGCTTAGTTCTCTTGATCCTTTTTCCCTTGGGCCCCGCGAGAGAGAGACTGTCTTTATCGAAAACGCGAACGGCCCTTCACTTTATATGAGGTATGGAGAAGTAAATGGGATACGGGAGAACAACGGCACTTTGGAAAGGTTAATACTCGCTACTGACGAAGCCGACGAGTTTTCGCCGTTCTACACTTACCTCATCAGCTATAAAGTCAATGATTCGACTAAAACGATCGTTAAGGCCAAACGAATCCACAATGAGTTTTCGGAGCTGAACTTTCATCTCTACGAAGCTGAAGCCACACCAACTCCTAATGGCAACTATAGTGCCAGTCCCGGGAACCTCGTGTTAAGCGGCACCGATTCGCAAAACTATCGCTGGAACGGGATGGAGCTGGAAATCAATCGTAAATGGTTGCAAGCCAAGTATGGTGAACAACGCAATCCCGGTTTTATTTTGGAAGTGGAGGGCACGCAGCGTTATTACTTTCAGCTCCAGATAGAGTTGGGTTACAATTACGATATACCGTTCCTGGTCTTTAATGCTGGGGATGAATTTGAGGGAAGCAGTGCCGTTTCCGATTACACGGTCATTTACAGCGCCCATCCGGGCATGAAATTTATTACGGATAATAAACTATTACTTGTTGATCCATAAGTCAATTGCTCAAAGGGCCCGTTTATTTAGCTATTGCCCGCACTATTACGCTTTATATTTCCGCACATACTCAAACCATTTGATGATAGAAGCAACTATGCCCATAACGAAAGAGATCGCAAGTATAGCTGCTAGACCTGTTAGATCTATTTTCTTATCGCTAAAGAAGAACAATCCCGATTGAAGAACCGCGTAAAACAGCAGGAAATATAAGGTCTATCGCATCGCATATAGCATCCTGCCCCGTGCGCGAACGTTTTGCCATTTCTCCTTATCGACAAACTTGTCGTTCACGATCATATGTCCCTCCTGGATATAGCGATCAGGGTCGTATCCTCTGTCTTACAAGTAGGACTATAGAATGGTTATGATTTAGCAGGAATTTATCCCGTTAAGTTAACAATATTCTCTGAATAAATGAAATAGATGGAATTTGTCCTGTTAATGTAGCCGTTCTACGTCCATTTAGGCAAATTATCCGGAATTTTAGGGAGAAATTCCCATTAATTGCCCAGAAAGCCTAAATACCTTCGAATTAGAGGGAGAAATTCCATGTAATTCAAGTGGATAGGTAAACTAAAGAGAATGATAAGGACTCAGCAGACGACTAAAAAATGGTTGTGTCTTACTAGCTATTTATCCCATTCTAATTGACCATAGGAATGTGTTTAGATTTTTTACTGTAACAAGAATACTTCTTACTGATCTTATATTTGAAACAAGCATTCCCGCTCTCATCGTAGATATCTTTACCAATGGCCAGGATTATACTTCGATCCTCAGCACCGTTCGCATTTTTAACATATAGCTTGTTGTTCTCGGTCCAATCGATATGAAAATCTGATTTTGCATCACTATAATATACAGTACTCTTAGCATTGTTTTCCTTGTGAGAAATAATGTTTACAGACACATTTACGCCGCCAGCAGCACCACCGTAATAATGATAATAAACCTGAGCTGTATAGTCCCCAGAAGGTGAGACCAGCTCGTTATCTTTAACTCCCTTTTCAAATTCAAATTCGTAGCTAAGATTTTGATACACTAGAAATGAGAAAATACAAATGACCAATGAAGAAATAACTATCCATAACTTTTTCGTATTCAGCCTCACCTTTCAGGAAATTCCATCAAATTCTAGAGGATAATATTCTTATTTTCCATCAACTTTCTATATGGATGCTATCACGACAGCACTTCAATGCTGACCGCTTCAGCCGCAAGCGTCAGCTCTGACAAAGGGGAATCGAACAGCACATGCAATTCGAAGCCATTCTCAGTCGCATAAATTTCGTCATATAGCCAGTATGCACCAACGAGTTGATCAGGGACCTGGTGCAGCTTAACGCCAGAGAACGTAATTTTCACATCAGTGAAATAATGATAACAACCGCTGCAATCCAATATCAGAATCAACATATCCGGCGACGGTCGCTCCAATGCTTTCACATTCGCATCATGCAACGTTTTCTCATGCAGCTGTACTGCGCTCTCCGCAAGCTTGGCTCTAATCTGAGAATAAGCGCTTCGGTATGCCAGCCCAACTTCTTTCGTCCGAGCATCATAATCTTTGTTCCATTGCTGAGCAATCGCTCTGAGCTCTGCGGATGGATAGCTGGATTTAAGTGTGCCGTCATGGATGTAAGGATGGAAGACCTCTGGCAAGAAGGTAAGCAAATCTGGCTTGCGCTGCTCTAAATCCTCCATCGATACCGCTGCAATATTAATGCCCTCTGCTTCGTACCATGCCAAGTCATTCAACCAGTCCATTTCTGTTTCCGGAAAGACCAAGTAACCCCTGACCTGCATTTCTTTATAGCGCTCTATTGTGAAATATTTCAAATCTGCTGCCTCCGTAAGCATTGTAGAATTGTACCGCATGAATTGGAAAATATACTCTAAATTTACCATGTTCATTGGAACAACACAAAAAAACTGCAGCAGAAGGATTTCTCCCTCTTGCTGCAGTATCACATCGCTAAATTGCGACTACTTCGCGTTATAAAAAGCTTCCAACTCGCTAACAACCGCCGCAAGCGATCCGTCTACACGGGTCTGGCGCTGCTCTTTGCTGAATAGCGACGCGATTTGTTCTGGGAATTGCTGCTCAATGCCGCATAGCTCAATAGCCTCGTTAAACTTGGCTGGATGAGCGGTTGCAAGCGAGACCGTAATTTCCTTGCCATCACTGTATTTGTCAGCCGCTGCTACACCACATGCGGAATGCGGGTCGAGCAGGTAGCCGTTAGCTGCTTCATAGGCTTTGATTGTGCTCAAGCATTCTTGACCTTGTACGCCATGCGCGCCAAATTCCGCTTGCACTTTGCTAAGCGCTTCGCCGGAAATAACAATTTGGCCTTCGGATTTGAACTGCTCCATTAGCGTGCTAATTTGCGCAGCGTCCTCGCCAAGCACGTAATACAAGTAGCGCTCGAAATTGCTTGCTACTTGGATGTCCATCGATGGGCTGTACGTACTGCGGAAATCTCCCGGCTTGTACACGCCCTCAAGGATAAAGCGCTCCAAAATGTTATTTTCGTTGGTTGCCAAAATGAGCTTGCCAACCGGCAATCCCATGCGCTTCGCCAGATAACCCGCGAAAATATCGCCAAAGTTGCCTGTCGGTACGCTGAAGTTTACTTGCTTAGCATCCGTTTGCTTTGCAACTTGAAAATAAGCATAGAAATAATAAACGGTTTGTGCCAAAATCCGTACAAAGTTAATCGAGTTGATCGCCGCCAAATGGTTGCTCGCTTTGAAGTCCAGGTCAGCGAACAAATCCTTGATCATCCGCTGGCAATCGTCGAAGTTGCCATCTACGGACAAGTTCAGTACGTTGTCTTCCTGTACCGTCGTCATTTGCAGCTCCTGCACCTTGCTTACTTTGCCATGTGGATGCAAAATGCAAATTTTGATGCCGTCCTTGCCTTTGACCCCTTCAATCGCCGATGCGCCAGTATCGCCCGAAGTAGCTCCTAGGATGTGAATCTTCTTGTTTTGCTTCGCGGCTACATAGGTGTACAGCTGACCCATGAATTGCAGGGCAATGTCTTTAAAAGCAAAAGTTGGGCCATGAAAAAGCTCAAGCAAATAAAGATCATCCTTCAGCTTATGGACCGGAGTCACTTCCGGATGACGGAAGGTCGAATAGCTCGCGTAGACCATATCCTTCAGATCCTGCTCGGGAATCTCGCCATTCGTGTAATACGAGAATATTTCAAGCACAAGATCCTGATAGCTAAGCTCCTGCCACTTCTTCAAGGTTTCTGCTGAAATAACCGGAATTTCGCTTGGAACAAGCAGGCCTCCATCGTTGCCTAGGCCCATCATAAACGCGTCAATAAATCCAATTTTGCCTACATTGCCTCTTGTACTGATGTACTCCATCTGTAAATAGCCTCCTACATGCGCACAATTATCGTCAATTTCGTTATTTAAATCATATCATCGTTTTCCATAATAATCGAATCTTTTCATTCCATTATATCATTTTTATCCCCTAAAAATAAACGAAAGACAGCCTTTGGTTATGGCGGATTCAAATTTTAAATACGTACAAGCTCTCTCGAGCATGCCAGACACGTTGGAGCAACACAAGGAACTCTCTAATGCCTGCTAACCAAACTCCTGATGAACAAATCCTGCGCCTCAGCTTGATAGCAAGCACTTACTGGATTTCTACCCTGCATCCATACATTATAGGTTTCATCTAATGCGGCTATCCTGTACATTCAATTGGCTCTATCCAGTCGGGCTATCCTGCACATCAATTGGCTCTATCTAGTCGGGCTATCCTGCACATTCACAATATAGGAGCTAACTAATGAGACTGAGCTGCAGCTATCCTGTATTCCATACAAGATAGGCCACTCGTCGTGACTGAATTGGTGCTAAGACCCGTTAAGTTCCTGCAAATGTGCAATATAAATTTAGTCAAGAGTACGAAAACGTCGAAGTTAATGCAGGCGTGCAGGATAGCCGAGGGAATCGCTGTTTCAAACAAAGTTGGCATCTTGCAAAAAAAGAAGTCGACTACTGCCATTGCAAAATAATAGAGGCTATCCCATTAAGCAGTATTAACTGCTTCGGAAATAGCCCCTATCATTAACAATCAGTCTTACCTATTTATTCGCTACTTCACAAAACCGGCTACGATTGCTGCGATCTCCGCGCGTGTAATGTTGTCCTTCGGACGCAAGGTTCCATCCTCGTAGCCGTTAATGATACCCGCTTCAGTTAACGCAGCTATCGCTTCTCTAGCCCAGCTGGATATGCCCGCTTCATCTTTAAAGGAAGATGTCGTTGCATCTGCAACTGTCGGCAGCTGGTCCTTCAGCGCTCTATGCAAGATAACAAAAGCTTCCTCTCTCGTCATCTCTTGGTTTGGCTTAAAGCTGCCGTCCTGGAAGCCCGTAACGATACCGGCTTCGTACAACCCATTCACATACTTGTTATACCAAGCTGCTTCAGGCACATCTCCAAAACTTGATTTCTTCTCGGAGCTATTCAAACCAAGCATTCTATACATGACGGCCATAAATTCCGCTCTGCTCATTTGCTTGTTCGGCATAAAGCTGCCATCCGGGAACCCTCCCAGTATTTCCTTCTCCGCCAGCTTGCTTATCGCTTCGCTTGCCCAGTGTCCCGAAGTATCAGGGAAGCTAATCACCGGCTCTGGCGT
Organism: Paenibacillus paridis; assembly: GCF_006345825.1. Lineage (GTDB taxonomy): Bacteria > Bacillota > Bacilli > Paenibacillales > Paenibacillaceae > Pristimantibacillus > Pristimantibacillus paridis. Next base: position 139,600 of record NZ_VCIX01000081.1, on the reverse strand, counting down.
TGGGCTTGGCACTGCAGTTGATGTTGGCGCCGGGCTCGGCGTCGAAACCGGACCTGGCGTTGGATTCGTTGTCGGCGTGGACACTGGATCCGGACTTGGCGACGGACTCGTCGTCGGCGTTGGGTCCGGGCTCGGCGACGGACTTGTCGTCGGCGTCGGATCCGGACTTGGCGACGGACTCGTTGTCGGCGTCGGATCCGGACTTGGCGACGGACTTGTCGTCGGCGTCGGATCCGGGCTTGGCGACGGACTTGTCGTCGGCGTCGGCTCTGGGCTTGGCGACGGACTTGTCGTCGGCGTCGGCTCTGGGCTTGGTGACGGGCTCGTCGTCGGCGTTGGCGTCGGCTCAACGACAGTGCCCGCCTTCTCCGTCACCATAATCCAGCTGATTTGCGGATCGGAGCTGGATGTGCCTGCATTTGCCGAGCGGTGTACCGTCAGCTCCAGCTTGCCAGCATCAACCGCGACATCAGCGTAACCCAGCACATCGCTTGCTGCCGTGAAGACATAACCGGTTGTCTTGACCGATCCGTTTACAATAATATCTGCAATTCGCTTACCGTTCGAATATTGGGACCATGGATCATACAAGCCCACATAAACATCGTAATCTCCATTTTCGATATCGAACCGGTAAGTCAAGTCATTACCCGAATTGCTCTTCAAATACCGCAAAGAAGTAAAAATATTCCCGCTGCTCGTGCCAGCGGTGTCTGTATTTTCACCGACATACCCCCAGCTTTGGCCATTCGCCGGATCATACTTTTGGTCGATAGCTGTTCCGTTAAGAACGTTCTCCTCGCCCATCAAAGCGATGATATCCTTATAATCCGATGTCTCGGCTCCTCCGGCATTAACGAAATAAGCGCTGCCTTCCGGAATGACATACAGCTGATGCTCAATCTTCTTGCCTGCAAGCTCCGTTAGCGTACCCACAATGCGGACCACGCCTGGCTTCGAGAATGACGAGGCATTTACCGACCAAGCAATCGGCGTGTCCTTCTTCGTGCCATCGGATAACGTGACATTGACTGTCGCCGGGAGTGCCGGCGCTTTGTCTATGGTTGTGCTCGTAGGAAGCGCGGTATTAATCGCTACCTTTCCCATGCCATCCAGCAAATCGAGCGACCATTCGTCATGCCAGCGAAGAGTGATCTCGTCATTTTGGCCAAACTCGATCGGAAGCCAGATATAACGGGAATTCGCCAAATCGTTTTTATTCCAACGGTCTCCCATGTAAATAAACTTACCTGCTGCCGCATCCACCGTTATCACCTGAGTGCTCTGCGAGCCAAAGGTTGTCGAGCTCTCCGGCGCAACGTCGCGCATCGTCTTCCATGGGCCCATGATGTTGTCAGCCACTGTATATTTGCCTACATTCGGGTCCCAGCCGGTTGCACCGGACGTAATCATGTAGTATTTGCCTTGATACTTAAAGAGTGCTGGCGCCTCGCGCTGCGCTAGTGGAAATACGCGTACATAATCTACGCCATGCACTGCTTTGTAAACCGTATCCCGCTCTTCATTGCCATCCTTGTGCCAGCCGACCACATCCGTATAGGAGTCGTTCAGCTTTGAAATGTACATCGTCAGGTTCTCTTCGCTTGAATAAACCAAATAACCGGTGCCGTCATCATCCTTGAATAAGGTCATATCCCGTGCCATACCTGGCTGGCTTGGCTGGCCATTGTCTGTCGCGCCTGCCGGCGCTTGATCCATCCGGTGGCTCTCTTGATAGACAAACGGTCCGATAGGCGAATCGCTAAGCGCGTAGCCCGCTTCTGCCTTGGCGTAGTTCGCCGTCGAGGTCGCACTTGGACCGTCGGTATGCATCCACATGACGTATTTTTTCGTTTTATCGTTATACATGACTTTAGGGCGTTCAATAATCCGATCGATGCCGATATCGTTCAAAATATCCGCTTGGTCCGTTCTGCCTTGATACAACTCCGAAATAAGCGGGTCATTGACAAAAGAATCCGCAGACGCAATCGCGGTTAGCGCAAGTCCCTTGTCCTCCCAATTGTACAAATCCTTCGACGCATACACGCGCACGCCTCTAGCCGGCAAATAGCCGTAGGTTTTATCCTCGCCGTACCAGTAATAGGTTTCCGTCTGCTCATCGTACATCATGCCTGCGCCATGCGCCTGGATCAGTGCGCCATTCGTATCTCTCCATACCGCACCCGGCTTAAAGGAATCATATACCTCACTCGCCGCAAGCTCTGATATCCCTTTGTTCAAGGCTGCAATTGCTGCAATAATCTGCTCTTGAACCGCAAGCTCCGTAATATCCGCGCCGCTGTTACGAAGCGATTCGACTAGCGCCTCTCCGTCATTAATCACGGCGTTAAGTTCAGCCACGCTATAAGGCGTATAGTCTGGATTTAAGATCTCTGCTTTGGCTGCCGCAAGCTTACTCTCCAGATCAGAGAGCGGAACCGTAACGTTCAAGCGAATGATCAAATAGTTAATAAGCGGATCATTATAGTTAGACAGCGCTGCCGATGCCGGCCCTTGGATGCGGACATTCAGCTGACCGTCTGTGACGCTTATTTTGCGATAGGTGACAACCTTCTCCGCCCCCTCTGCTCCAATGTCGAGGTCTCCTTTGGATACGTTATTGCCTTCCAGCAGCAGATTCACGCTTCTCCCGCTCCATGGGTTGCTGAAACCGAAGGTCACATCGTAATCGCCTGAAGGCAGCTCGAAGTTATAAGCAATCGCCTTGTCTCTTACTTGTGTCCCGTTGTAATACCTCAGTGACCCCATCTTTGCAGCCGCATCGCGAACGCTCGTCCCAGTAGTGGTCGTGACCAAGCCCCAAGATTTTGACGTTTTTGGATCCACTCCATACATCTGCTCCGTCACAGAGCTATATAACCCGAGCTTATCGCCGCTCTCTACCGTCGCAGGCGTAGTGTCACCTGCATTGACGAAATACAGAATATAGTCGTTATTCTTCAACTCCTGCTCCGTAAATTCGCCTGATGCTACTGTCGTTCCGCCGTCCGCTGCATAGACAGGCGTTAGCGAAGTTAGGAACGATGCAAGCAGCGTACCGCATAGCATCATAGACAACCATTTCTTTTTTGTAAACAAAGATACTCCTCCTTTAAAATTGTTGATCGCCCATCCCTGAATACGCTTTCAACCTTGTATGTAGAACGTCACCCCGAATGATAACGGAGTTGCCGCACCTCTTCAACTGAACAATAACAACCGCAATGAACTGTAGGCAGTGCCTTGATTCTCAGGGATTTCGGTACAGATATGTTCACTGAGGTTTGTTTATTGCACTCCTTCCGAACTCTCATTAGAAAGCAAAAAAGATGACAGCCGCCTTTTTGCGAGTGTCATCTTCATTTCATGCTTCAGTTGAGCGGCTCGGCTTACGATAGCGTGCCGTCATTCACCACAAGCCCAAAAATCGTTGCGAATGTGATTGCCTGTGCAGGCGATATGATGCAGCGGCGCAAATCCTCAAGCGACGCTCCAAGACCATTGAACTCGCAGGTACTGATATCAATCCCGCCAAGCTTCGTCTGAGACAGCTGCGCTTGATCAATATTTACCTCCGTTAAGTAAAAGTTGGATAAGGTCATATTAGACATATCTGCTTTGGCAAATGAGCTTTTCTCCAGCTTAACGCCTTTCGCATTCCCAAACCGAAGGACCGCATAATCGGCGATACATTGATCAAAACGAACATTGCGGAGCGTCGCTCCTGTAAGATCCATGCCAAGCAGCTTGCAATTGTGAAAGGAAACGCGGTGCATGATTGCCTCGCTTAGCTCGATATTGGCTAAATCGCAGTTTTCAAAGCGGACATCGGTAAACTCCGCTTTGCGTAGGCTTGTCCCCCGGAATACCACATTATTGAACACGACCCGGTCGAAGCAAGGCTTATAGGCCGACTGATTGTGAATGCCGCAATCCTGAATGATGCTGTCGCTAATTTCATAATCATCCGACCACTCATAATCGGGGACGTCTAGGGCTTGGAGCTGGTCCGGAATTTTGGGAGACTCTATTTTCTCTCTTTTACTGGTCATAGGATTCGGTAACCTGCCTTTATAATGAAGTAGCCTTAGCGGTGGGAAGAAACCTTTGAATATCGTAAGAAATGCTCTACTTCGTATCATACCTTACATTCCCATTCCTCTCAAATTCATAAAATGAGATAATAGCCCTCCAGCCTTCGTTCGGGGGAAATGACAAGCAATTAGGAGATGGCTCGATATCGCTAATGACTTCTTCCCGCTCCCCATCTATAATGTGAATAAATGGAGGTTTACTCTCCGAATAAACCAAATCATTGATTCGAAATAGCAGATAAACAATTCAATATTCAACTAAGCAAATATTTTGTGATTGGACAGAATCGAGGTGCGAGATGAAATACGATATCACGCTGGAGCAGCGCGACCATATCATGGGGACTCTGACGGAGGACCAGCGGCATTTCCTGCATCACGAGCTTGTTAGGGGCAGAAGAACGTTGTTTGCCAGGCAGCTTGCGAGAAAAAAATGCCAATTTATTCCTGAGGATGCTCAATTTGAGGACATTGCCGCTTTCATAGAGGAATGGGACTATATCGGCTTTACAGACAGCGGCGAGGTGTCGCCCCATACGAAATGCGAATGCGGGCGCTCCTTGCGCTATCAGCATCAAGTGCTTCATTTGCCAACGAATACCGTCCGTTATTTCGGCATCGAGCATTTACAGCTCCATACGGGCATCGACGCAAAAGCGATTTCGGACATTATGAAGGGCTTTGACGTGCTCGATGGCGAGCTAAATGAAATGTTATGCAAATATCAGGGCGGCTGGCAGCTTGATCAGCATTTGTTTTTGCCGCTCCCTGCGGAACTCGAAATTCCTGCGGATATCCAGGCGCATATGGACGCCAAGCTTCCGCTGCTTGATCGTCAGGTTGCCCGCATGCGCAGCAGGCTCCATGAGCTTGATCTCGCAAGCAGAAAAAAACGGCTGGCAGCCGCTTTAACTTATTACAATCAAGAAGCGCCACCCTTGCCTGAACCCAATGAGCCTGAGCCCGCCTACGAAGACGGAAGCCTCTTTGATCAACCTGAGGCAGCACAAGGTGCTTTTTCCTTTGATGACGCTGATGTTGCGCAAAGCTCCTTCCGTTTTGATCCATCCAGCGTTTCCCAAAGCGCCTTCAGCTTTGAGGAAACCGGCGGTGGACAAGGAGCGTTCGTATTCGATGAGGCAGAAAACAATCAGGGGGCGTTCGTATTCGATGACGCTAAGGAAAGCCAAGGGGCGTTTGTGTTTGGCGAGCCCTCTTCCGAGCCGCCAGCAGCGGCCGCCTCAGCTTCTCGCGATGCTCGCACCTTTGAGGAGGCCGGCAAGAAGCTGGGAGCCGCCGCATTGCGAGAAGCGGAGCTCAGCGGCTCGCAAGCAAAGAGCTCAAGCCCATTCTACCTGGCGCAATCGGCGCAGCGCGTAGTCGATGATGCTTTGAAATACGGAAGAATCAGCACGCTCGCCATCTCCAATTTCATGATCGAGCAGAAGCTTACTGCGGATGTGCGAATGTCTACGGGCAAACCCGCCATATACATCGCTGTCGCGGCATATCTGGACAAGCTGGCAGCCTCAGGCTTATGCGAGCTCGTAAACGGAAACTCCGAGGACCGCGTTTATTCCAATAGCAAAGACCAGCATTAGCCTTTTACAGCCGAGCCTACGGTAAGCGCATTTTCAACCTGTTCGCTAAACAGAATGTAAATCAATACTGTGGGCAAGCTGGCAATGGTCATCGCTGCCCCCATAGCGCCCCAATCCGTCGTAAATTGCCCCTGGAAAAACAGCAAACCAAGCGGCAGCGTCTTTAACGTTTCTTTCGTAATAAGGATCACGGCCATCGTGAACTCATTCCAGGAGTTTAGAAAAATAAAGATAACCATTGTCGCCAGCGCAGGCTTAATGATCGGCAGCATGATGCTGAAGAACGTTCGGTAAATGCTCGCTCCGTCAATGCAAGCCGACTCTTCCATCTCAATCGGAATGCTCCGGAAGAAGCCATAGAACACCATAGATGCAAATGAAATATTAAAAGCGATGTACGGAACAATTAACGCGCCGTACGTATTCGCCAAATTCAAGTCCCTCACCAAAATCGCCAGCGGAATCATAATCACTTGAATCGGGATAAACATGCCTACGAGAATATACGTATGGGCAATCTTGCTGAAGCGCCAGCGCAGCCTCGCAGCCGCATACGAGAACATGACCGCAAGCAGGATCGCTCCCGCAACTGTAGCCACCGCTACGAGCAGGCTGTTCATGAAATAAACGGGAACATTGTATTTCGACCATGCTTCTACATAATTTTCGAACCGCAAATGCATAGGCGGACCAAACGGGTTCGTAACAAAGATCTCATCATTGTTTTTCAAGGAATAAAAGATCATCCAAACGAGCGGGTATACGGACAATATCGCGTACAGCCACAAAAAGATGGGCATGCCTGGGTTGCTTTTCCTTAACTTCATCATCCACGTCATTTCTGTCCACCTCCTCTAGTAAGAAATTCGTTCCCTGGCAATCAGCCGGTTAATAATCAGCGTCGCAATGAGACATTCGATGACGAGAATCGCTGCCGCGGCACTGCCGTAACCAAACTCTCCTACGCGGAAAGCCGAACGATACATGAGATAAGTGAGCGTATACGTCGATGTTCCTGGACCGCCGCTAGTCATAATGTACATATTGGCAAAAGCGTTAAGCCCACCCGTAATCGCAAACACGAGACAAAACTTATAGGTTTCCGCCATCATCGGAATGTTGATTTTCAATATGGCTTGCAGCTTAGTAGCGCCGTCGATGCGGGCAGCCTCCATATATTGTTCAGGGACAGACTTCACTCCTGCAAGCAGCAAGGCAAAATGATAGCCCATATACTGCCAAGCGTTGACGAATGCAATCGCAACAATCGCCGACTTGCTGCTGGATAGCCAATCCTGCTTATATTCAAGTCCAATCATTTCAAAGATCTTATTGATTAGTCCATACTCACCGTTATAAATGGATAGCCATAACTGACATACAACCGTGATTGAAAGAACCACCGGTATAAAAAAGCTGATGCGCAATAGTTTGCGACCCTTGAATTTAGCATCTGCAACAGCGAACGCAAGAATCGAACCGATCCCAATTTGCGTTACCGTAATAATGACAGCGAAGATAAGGCCATTTTTGAGTGAAGTGAAAAACAAGCTGTCTTGGAACAACCTCGTATAATTGTCGAACCAAATAAAAGTGCCTTCCGAGAGTCCATCCCATTCGTACATGCTGCGGAAAAAGGTTTGTACAATCGGATAAAATACCATGACGGTGTACAGAAGAAGAGCCGGCAATATAAACAATAGAATTGCTGTTTTGTTTCCTAGAAATTTGTTCATTCCATCACTTCCTCTGCTAGTCTGACTTGGTTTGGACGCAGTCCTTTGGCTAGAGAGAGCTAGAACCCACCCCATGCCCTAATTGGAGTGAGTTCTATCCCGCTTAACCGCTATTCCGCATTCCGCAGCCGTTGTTTATTTTGCCGCCGGAATGGCTTTGTTTACATCCTCAATGAATTGCTCCGAGCTGTATGCGCCAGTCATCAAGCTTTGCGACGCATCCTCGATCGCTGCTTTGAACTTCGCATCCGACAAGCCCCATGCAAACGAAGTAGTGCTTGTAATCTTAGCAATGTCATCGGACAACTGCTTCATCATTGGCGGATATTCCGTAACGATCGCTTTATCAACCTTCGTCGATACGAGCGGATTGCCGCGCTCCGTATATTTGTACTCTGCATATTTCAGGGATAGGAACGCTGCAACCTTCGCTGCCACATCTTTATCCTTCGTATCCGGGTTTACCGCATAGCCGCCAGGACCGCCGCCGCCGCTGAACGCATATTTGCTAGCTTCGTAGTTCGCAGCATCTTTGCCTGGGAAGTACATCCAGCCAGCTTTGTCGCCAAGCTGCTTCGTTGATTCTGCGATTTCCCATTGTCCGTTCAGGAACATGGCCGCTTTGCCTTGGTGGAATAGAGCAGCTGCTTGGTCATAGTTTAGATTCGTTGCGCCCTTCGGAAGCATGCCGGCTTTAACAAGCTCAATAATTTTGTCAGCAGCTTCTTTGTAAGCAGGGTCGCTTGCGCTTGCCTCGCCTTTATCAAGCTTCAAGATGCCTTGCGGCTCGTTTCTGGTCACGAACATATCGAACAAGGCAACCGTTGGCCATTTTTCTTTGGCGAATAAAGACATCGGCGTAATGCCCGCTGCATTAAACGCTTTGACAGCCGTCATCAGCTCATCGTAAGTCGTTGGCACTTTCACGCCATTTTGTTCAAACAGCTCTTTGTTGTAATAAAGCAATACAAATTCATTTCCCGCGTAAGGGAAAGCATACGTGTGGCCGTCGTCTGCCACTAGCGTGTTCATCGTGCTCGGATACATTTTGTCTCTGAAGCCCAGCTCATCTACATAGGAATCCAGTTCTAAAATATTGCCGGATTTTTTGAACGTCGTAATGATATCCAGACCCGCTTGGTAAATGTCAGGAAGGTTGCCTGTTGCCGCATAGGTTTTCAGCTTTTGGCCGTCATCCTGCGCCTGCACTTCCAGCTCCAGCTCCACGTTTGGCATTTCCTTCTTTAACTCTGCTACTGCATAATCATAAGGAAGCTTCGTGTCGTCATCCGCATACTGTGCGTAAATACGGAGCTTAACCGGTTTGGCCTCTTCCGCTTTCGTCTCTTCCGGTGCGGCATTCGTCGCCGTCTCTTTATTTCCTTCATCGGTCGTTTTGTTGTTAGCTGCCTCATTATTGCCCGCGGAGCCGCAGGCAGCCACGAATACCAAACAAAGACTCATCATAAAAATAGCCATCTTTTTCATTGCTTTTCCCCCTAAAGTTTAGTCTGGCAAACACCGCTTTTGTACGCTTTTTGTACGCTTTCTGTACGCTCACATTAGAAGCCTCTGCTTGCTCGTTCTGCGTTTCTTTACATTTCCGAGTATAAAGAATTCCACTGCATTAGATAATGAAGAAACTGCGCACTTTTGGTAAAATCCGCAGTTTTTAACCAATAAAGAGCCGCTATTGGCGGCTCTTCTCGTATTCGCTGGGCGAATATCCATAAAACTTTTTGAAGCTTTTGCTAAAATACCCTGGGTCATTATATCCGACCTTCTCCGCTATGTCCGTTAGCCGCACCGTGTTGCGAGCGAGCAACTCCTTAGCCTGCTGCATCCGGTATTGGGTTAAATAGTCGCTAACCGTAATGCCGATCTCCTTCTTGAATACCGCGCGCAAATAGCTCGCATTAATAAACACATGCTGCGCAATTTGCTCGAGCTGTAGGCTCGGATCAGCGTAATTCTGCTCGATATACGCTTTCGCCGACTTGGCTATTTTGGATGAGCGGGTGTTGCGATGCTTGCTGTTATATACAACCGCTTTGTGAAACAGCTCCTTGATCCAATCAAACGTCAGCTCTGCCGACTCGAATTTGCGAATCTCGTTATACGGATAAAACTGCTCCCCAAAGCAATCTGCAATCGGATGGCCCGACTCTTCGAAGTAGGAGAGGTTCACCGATATAAGCCCCATACATATGACATAGATATAATCAATGGACAGCCGCCGCTCGCGTATCGTTTGAAATAGATCATCCAACTTGCGCTCGAGCTGCTCCCAGCTGTTCAGCCGAAGCAGGACAAGCAGCTCTTCATTAGCCTCGGTAGGATAAAAAGGCTCATTGACGCTGTTTGGCAACTGCTCGCCATAGGCAATCACACGGTCATGCCCCAGCACAAATTTGTTTTGCAGCGCTTCGAGCGCTTCACCATAGGAGGCGTGAACCCCCTTGATTCCCTCCTTGCTGCGCCCAACGCCAACCGTAATCGTAAATTTCAAATATTTTTTAATTAGAAAACAAAGCTTCTTGTAGCCTTCCAATGAAGGCAATACATCCCCCTGCTCGCCCTGATGCCGAACCAAACAAAGAATGCGCCCTTCCGGACCGTTAAAAATCAAATGGTTGCCGCTCTCTTCCATCGCTTCATTCAGGACATTCGTCACCGCGTACTTCATAAGCAGCCGATCGCTTGCCTTGCCCCACTTCCGGTCCATATGATCAATCTCCACGCAGGCGATCACATAAAATCCGGGCTCCGCTTGAAAGCCGAGCTGCTGAAGCCGCCTGATCGTCTCCTCCTCCGACAGCGCGTATTCACGGCTAATCAATTGACCAAGAAAGCTCTCCTTCATCAGTTCCGTATTTTCCCGCAGCGTCAGCTTCTCCTCCTGCGCCTTCTGATATTGCTGACGCAGCTTGACCAGCGTCAACAGCAGCTCGTCTTTGGAGAAGGGCTTCAAAATATAATCCTCGACACCGAGCTTGAGCGCCTTGCGGGCATATTCAAATTCGTTATGACCGGTAATGAGCACGATGCTCACCTCGGGATATTGCTCTTTCAGCTTCTCCGACAACTCCAGACCATCCATAAACGGCATCGTAATATCAATTAAGGCGATATCGGGGCAGTCCTCATGAATGAGCGCAAGCGCTTCGACTCCATTCCTTGCTTCCTTGCTGATTGTGAAACCAAGCGTCTCCCAATCCAGCACCGTCCTCAAGTAATCACGAAAAATAAGCTCGTCATCCACGATCATTACTTTTTGCATCTATTCCCTCGTCCCCTTCAATCGCTCGTCTGGTATGGAAGCTCCACGGTTACCACGGAGCCATGCCCGCTCTCGCTATCGATGAGCAAGCCATACTGCTCTCCGAAATACAATTTGATTCGTTCATTCACGCTGCATATGCCATAGCCAACCTGCTGGCTTGAATCATTCAAGCTTCCCTTAATCCGCAGGAGACGCTCCTCCGTAATGCCCGCACCGTCATCCTTAACGGTTAAAATAACCTTCTGCTCCTCGCGTCTTGCTTCGATGGTAAGCTGGCCGAAGGTCGGTTTGTTTTTCAAACCGTGGTAGATCGCATTTTCGACGAGCGGCTGAATCGTCAGCTTCGGAATGGTGCAATTCAACACATCAGGACCCACATTAATCTCAAAATCAAACACATCGGAATACCGAATCCGCTGAATCGATAAATAATCCATTACGCTGCGAATTTCATCCTCCAGCCGAATTTGGTCTTTTCCTTGGCTTAGCGCCACACGGTAAAAGTCAGCCAGTGCCTTTGTCGTCCGCTGCACATCCCTCGTCCGTCCCATCTCCGATAAGGTATAAATGACATCCAAGGTGTTGTATAGGAAATGCGGCTTAATCTGTGCTTGCATAAGCGCCAGCTCGTACTCGCGCTTCTTCCTTTGCTCGGCGTTTATGTTCATAAGCAGCTCTTTGATGCGCCCCATCATCGTATTGAAGCCTGAAGCCAGCAAACCGATTTCATCCCCCGAGCCCACCTCCAGCTGCTGATCCAAATTGCCTTCCTTAATCTTCTTCATATGCCGCGACAAATGAACAATCGGCTTCGCGATGACATTGGACAGGAGCCGTGCTCCAATTAAGGCAAAGACAAAACAGACAAGCCCGATTAATATAATCAATATTGTAATTTTGCCAGTATCCTCCGTCAGCAAAGCATAAGGCGCCATCGAAATCAGCCGTCCATTCAAGCTAGGAATCGCCGTGCTGATCAGCAGCATCTTGCCTTGCTCTGTGGTGTGAACAGCGGTTAGCTCCTCGCTTTCCACGACCCAGCTCCGCAGGCCCGGTTCTTCAATCTGCTGCAAAACCGCGTCCTTATTTTGTGAGGAAACGATTCGCCCTTCTCCGTCCGCTATAAAATAGGACCCTTCCTTAATCGAGCCTATATCTCTATACACTGCGGATAAAGCGCTCTCACGGATGTTCAAAATAATATAGCCCAACGGCGCTCCCGTATTTATGTTGACGATTCGTTTGCCAAGCGTAAGGACGGGCTCGCCTTTGTCCGTGACCAAATACTCTCTTCGCTCCATTGGAAACCACAAATTAGCGCCATTGGATTGCCTCAGCCGCTGCAGCATCGCGCTGCTGGCTGCCAGCTCTGCTTCGCTTTCCATTGCAAGATTCGAGCCATAGATCCGGTTTTCCTGATCGATAAAAGCAGCCGATTCCACATCCCGGAAGACGACCAGCGCAAAGCTGAGCTGGTTCGTAATCTTCGTGTACTGCTGCAACTCCGACACTTGACCCCTCGTCTGTTCTTCTACAAGCACCTTATTTAAATTCAACGTCAGCATATTGGCCGAGCTTATCGCGTTCGTCAAAATCCCATTAATTTGCGTAATAATGAGCGAGGAATTGTCAGAAGCGTTTTTTACCGTTTTCTCAACAATCGCATTCGTGTAAATATGATGGGACGCGAAGCCGAGTACAAAGAGCGGGATAATAATGAGCGGAACATAAACTAGCGTGATTTTATTGCGGATTAACAAATTCCTGAACCATTCGAATCGTTTAAACTGCTTAACCATGTTCACCTGACGCCCCTTAAGCAGATTCGTATTTTTACTATGTTTACTAAATAATATAAAGCCCTGTAAGCGGTTAATCAATCAAAATAAATAGAATGCATGGAACGAACGCAAGGAGAAGCAGGCTAAACGATGAAAATGTTTTATTTATTGGTCACTCCCTGCCCCAATTTTCTTAATAACGCTCAAATCTGCTGAAACCATGTATGTTCAAATAGTAACTTATGATTTGACGACTGAAACTTTATAAGCTGATTAGAAAATTACGTTTCTCCAAAACGATCCTCGCCCTTCGCTAACCCTTCACTCTTTAAGTTCAATTTGTATAGGAAACTTACGGCAACTGCTGCTGCACTTAATCAAAATTACCTTTATGTAAATATTTCTTTACTTTTCGATACACTCTATTTGATTTAGCAGGAATTCCTCCCGCTATTTCAATGGATTTTAGATTTTCGGGACATTTAGCGGGATTTTCTCCCGTTATTTCGCAGGATTCCCCCTAAAGTGACGTATGACGGTTAGATTAACAGGACTAATTCCATCTAATTCATTTTTCGAGTGAATTTTGCTATTTTAGCGGGAGAAATTCCATCTATTTCACAAATTCTAACCAACAACCCAGCTACCTTGCATGCTCAGACAAAAAGAGTAACTAATCACTCAACCTTCAGAAATACGCTCGCTATTCCACGCATGACAAATAGGTCGCTACACGGGCACGCAAACTTGCCCATCATAGCTGCAGCAGCTAGTTTCAGCTCCATCATATCCTGTAACTTATAACTCATAGCAAATTAAGCAACCCTTGTTTTTTTACTAGTTTAACTAAAAAAAATCTCAACACAGGCTACTCCCCTTGTTTGAGATTTTTACTATCCATATTTTATTGCTTATATCGAAAGCTTGACCACAACCAAAATATCCCCTCATGGTCTGAGCAGACGTCACCGCCTCGTCTGCCTAGAAACTGCTCTAATCCTACCTGCGCCTGCAAACGGCTGGCAACCTCCTGAACCAATAAGTCTCCGGCATAATGCCCCAGTGTATCGTTCACATATTTAAAACGATCTAAATCAAGAAACAGCATCGATCAATGAATTAGATATGTAAAAACGAGGAAATAGCCGATGCATTACTCTCGTTATTTTTTACCATAATAATATAAACTGCAACATTAACGGGCTAATTTCCGTTTTTACCTTTTGAAAAACAAAATAATAAACACCGAGGAGATTGATTACATTGAAAAAAAGTTATTTTGCTTTTATGCTCGTGATTGCGCTGGGGCTCGTTCTAACCGCATGCTCTGGGTCCAAAAATTCCGATGCCAATTCCAATTCATCCGCCCATAAAGAAAACCAATTTACAACATCGAAGACAACTAAAGAGATGGTTGACGGCATGCTTGCCAAAATTGAGCAGCCTGCGTTAATCGAAATGACAGGCGATATGGTTAAGCAAATGTATTACTTCGACCCCGCTTTGCTTGAGGAGTATACGATTATGTCGCCGATGATGAACGTCAAGACAAACGAGGTCGCTATTTTCAAAGTCAAGGATGCCAAGGATATCGCTGCCGTTGAGGCTGGCATTAAGAAGCGTGCGGAGGACATCCAAAAAACGTTCGAAACGTATCTCCAAGACCAATATGAGAATGCCAAAAACTACAAGCTCGTAACCAAAGGCAATTACGTATTTTTTGTTATTTCCGAAAGTGCCGACCAGTTTGTAACTGAATTCGACTCCTACTTCGAGCAAAAATAACGAGTATGGTATTCAGCAGCCTTCTCTTTCTTTTTCTCTTTCTGCCTGCTGTGCTGCTGCTTTATTTCGTATCCCCGTGGAGACTGAAAAACCTCGTCTTATTCGTGACAAGCCTCATTTTTTATGCTTGGGGCGAGCCCGTATATATCGCGATCATGCTGCTTTCCACGGTTACGGACTACGGCTTCGGCTTGCTGCTAAGCAATCCGAAGCGCAGCAGCCTGCAGCGAAAATGGATTGTTGTCGCCTCTATTGCCGTTAATTTAACGCTGCTCGGCTATTTTAAATACGCTGATTTCCTTATACAAAACGTTAATGGACTGCTGGGTACGCAAATCCCGTTAACCGAGCTTGCGCTGCCTATCGGCATTTCTTTTTATACGTTTCAGTCCATGTCCTACATTATTGATATTTACAAAGGAACCGCGAAAGCACAGCGCAACTGGCTTGACTTCGCGACCTTCGTTGCCCTGTTCCCGCAGCTTGTTGCCGGGCCGATCGTTCAATATTCGACGATCGCGGAACAGCTGCGCCACCGCACCGTCAGCACGGAGCTATTTGCGGAGGGCGTGCGCAGATTCATTATTGGACTCGCCAAAAAAGTGCTGCTGGCCAACAACATCGGGTTGCTCTGGCATACGATTTCCAGCTCCAGCATCGATACGCTGCCTGCCTTGACTGCTTGGCTAGGCATTATCGCTTTTGCCTTTCAAATCTACTTTGATTTCAGCGGCTATTCCGATATGGCTATCGGTCTCGGCTTAATGTTTGGTTTTCGTTTTAACGAGAACTTTAACCGCCCCTATACGGCACAAAGCATCACCGACTTTTGGCGGCGCTGGCATATTTCGCTTAGTACCTGGTTCCGCGATTATGTGTACATTCCGCTTGGCGGCAATCGTAAAGGACCGTGGAAGCAGCTCCGTAACATTATGATTGTATGGCTGCTGACCGGCATTTGGCATGGCGCTAGCTGGAACTTTCTCCTGTGGGGATTGTATTTCGGGGTGATTCTCGTGTTCGAGAAATGGCTCGGCTTGCGCTGGCTTGAACGGATGCCAGCGGCAGTAAGGCATCTCTATGCGCTGCTGCTCATTCTGATCGGCTGGGTCTTTTTCGCCTTTGATGAGCTGTCAGCAATGGGTGCTTATTTTGCTGCCATGTTTGGGGCTAACTCATTGTGGAATCAAGAATCATTTTACCTGTTATATACGAATGCCCTATTAATCCTATTGCTCGTTGCGGCGTCTATGCCGAAGCGGAAAGAAGGCCGCGGCTTGTGGCCGTCCGTTCAGCTTGGCTGGCATGCTGCGCTGTTCTTGATGTCGGTCGCTTATTTGGTTGACGCAACGTTCAATCCATTTTTATATTTCCGTTTTTAAATGTGAAGGAGGCTGATAGAGGTGAACAAGAAAACGGACCGCGTTTTTGTATGGGGCTTCGTCAGCATTCTATTTGCCTTGTCGTTATTGTTTTTCGTGCTGCCTGTGCAGGTGTTCTCTGACGTAGAGAATCGCACGCTTCAGAAAGCGCCCAAGCTAACTTGGGACAATCTCTGGTCTAAGACCTTTTCCGATGAATCGGAAAGCTATGTGACCGACCATTTCCCCTTCCGGAACGGCTGGGTAGCAACGAAATCATTGCTAGAGCAGCTCCGCCTGCAGCAGGAGAATAACGGCATTTACAAAGGCTCGGACGGCTATTTGTTCGAAAAATTTAACGAGCCCAACTATACCGAGCTTGAAGAATACACGGCCGCAGTTGAGAAATTCGCCCTCAATCATTTGGATGCGAAAATATCTTTTTTGCTAGCGCCTACCTCGATCGGTTTGTATCCTGAGCGTTTGCCTTGGCTCGCAGAAGCCTATCCGCAAACGAAGGTAAACAGCATAATCGGCGAGCAGTTGCATAGCAGTCTTTCTTTTATGGACGGTTTTGATATCTTAGGTGCAGCAGCTAGCGGCTCCAAGCCCATTTATTACAAAACCGATCATCACTGGTCCACATATGGCGCTTATCTCGCTTATGACGCCTATGCTAAGCAAATGGGATGGACTCCTGCAGCCGAGACGGACTTCGACATCGAGACCGTAACGAATTCTTTTCTGGGCAGCTACCATACACGCAGCCAGTTCAGCGGTTTAAAGCCCGATTCGATTCAAGCCTACAAGGCCAAAAACAAGCTGGCAACGGAGATGTATGTCGCGGATACCGATCAAACTTACGAAAGCATGTACGATGAGAGCAACTTAGCCAAAAAAGACAAATACTCGTACTTTCTCGGCGGCGTTCATGCCCTAATGACGCTTCACAGCGAGCTGCCCGCAGAGAAAACCGATCTGGATAAGCTGCTGGTCATCAAGGATTCCTACGCGCACAGCTTTCTGCCTTTCCTTACGCAGCACGTAAAGGATATCCACGTCATCGACATTCGCTACTACAACGGCAGCATCAGCGAATACATGGAGCAAAACGGGATCAAAGACGTACTGCTGCTCTTTAACACAACAACCTTCATGACCGAGCGGAATCTATTGAAGCTGAAGTATTAGGCATGGCATGGAATCGGATAGAATCATCGCTCCTGTTCATTTGATTTAGATGGAATTTCTCCCACTATTTTAAAGATTTTTCGAATTTAGAGACATTTAGATGGATTTTCTCCTGTTAATAATGCCAAATCAGCTGAATACAACCGAAATTGGTTAAATGAACAGGAAAAAATCCTTCTATTTTATACAAATATAAAATAAATCCATTTTAGAAGGATGAATTCCTTCTAAATCAAGGTCACTACGTATAACTCAATAAGCCACTCGAAAAACGAATAAAAACAGCTTATTGTCAGCTCAGCGATCCCGTTTCTTTTTCGCCTCGTAACGCTCTATGGCCTCTTTGGCCAAATCGCGGCTCGGTAGCTTCGAGTTCATACGGAGCAGCAGCACAATAATGAACACTAATAAAATGATAATTACAATTCCCAGCTTACTCCCCCCTTAATGGAACAATCCCTGAAGCTTTTACATGATCAAGAAAACGAACAATCACAGGTTTATCTGGCGGACTAAGCTCGCTTGGCAGGTCATCAAAATCAAAGAACCGCAAATCCAAAACCTCTTCGCCATCTCCCGCAAGCGTCCCTTCAAAGTCCACACAAACATAGGCTGTAACGACATTAAACACCTCATCACCATGAGGATATTTGTAATACAACTCAATACCCGAAAAAACATCGAACAGAGCCAGCTTGTTTGCAATCAGTCCCGTTTCCTGAAAAAGCTCCCTTTTCGCCACCTCAGTTAACGATTCCCCTGGCTCCATCGCTCCTCCGGGCAGGCCCCATAAACCGTTATCTGACCTCCGCTGCAAGAGCAAAGATCTTTCGTCGCACAGCAAAATACAGGCTCCTGCCATAATAAGCGGCCTTGTACCCACGAGTTTTCTAAGCTCTTGGATATATCCCATCATGAGCCCTCCTCTCCATGATTTCTAACCAGCCTGAGGATAAGTAACACCCGGTATCTTCGCTGTACTTTTCGTTATTGATAGCCGCCCTCCGCTTCAGGCAGCTTTATATATTCCGGCTTTTCCTCTACGATATCTTGGATAAGCCTCCGCAGCTCTAGTACCTGCTCAGCTTCATCCGTCAAATTGCAATGTTTATCCGTCCACGTAAAGGTATTCGTTTCTCCATTAATGCTAATTTCCCACATGTCTTCGCTAAAAGGTACACGTTCGCAGCCGCTCACTGCTGGCGAAAGATTCTGTATGGCCATAATGTTGATGTCTCTCATTTTCAAATATATGCTGTTTAACTCTTCTTTTGTAAATTTAATTTTCGCTGATGCAGTCCCATTCTCGATCAAATCCTTTGTAACCGTTCCTTGAAACGTGTTAATCTCGTTTTTGTTGACCGTCCCGATACCAAAGCGAACCATGAAATTAAATGTGCTGGGCATGTCCTTCGGCATTTTGTTTGGTGCCTTAGTTGTTTCTATATGTTGATCCGTATCGGATTCTATATTCAAGTTTGATTTTGCTTCGCAGCCTGCAGTAACAAGCAGCAACGCGAATAAAACAGCGTATAATCTTTTCAAAAGAATGTCCTCCTCTTATTTCCGCCTAGCATTTAGACGGCGATAATAGGAAATAGTTGCGCATTTCAGATCAATGAGGTTGTTTTTGAGCAAAAAAGAACCGAGGAATGCCAAAATATTCAAACTGGATGCCAAATTGGCATCCCAGAGCAGATATAAACTTGTTGCAAATATTACCATATTCATGATTTGTTGTGCCATCTTCTTGTACGAATAACTCACCACCGTGACGATGCTTATCACATTGTTATTAGTAAAAAAAGAAAGAGAGCGTTATGATTTGCTCTCTTCCTTTTTTACGATATACACTGTTCATCTATTATTAATACAAACGATATTCGTGTTGTTTGTGGCTTATTTTTCGACAGGTGCAGCATAATCAATTGCACGAAGAATTAGCGTTAATGCTTCAGCTCTTGATGCTTCAAGATTTGCTCCGAATTCATTTTCGGTTTTCCCCTTAATCAAACCATGCTTCAGAGCTGTAGCAACATATGCTTTCGCAAATTGAGGAATGTTTTGTGAATCATTAAACGTTAAGGAATCCGCAGACTCCAGTTCAAGTCCGAGAGCACGAACCACCATTACAACCATTTCAGAACGTGAGATATTTGAGGCTGCTCTGAATGTGTTGTCCTCATAACCACTAATAATTCCTGCTGCAACAACTTGTTGAATCAATGACTGAGCCCAAGCTGGGATACTATTATCATCAGCAAAAGTAACGGTTTCTGTTGCCTTATCGAGCTTGAAAGCACGAGCAATCAGTGTTGTAAATTCAGCGCGGTTAATAGAAGCATTCGGCTTAAATGTGCCATCTGCATAACCATTAGCTATCCCTAGAGATACAGCACGCTCAATCACACTTGCAGCCCAGTGGCTTTTAACATCATTAAAAGTAGGAGTTGGTTTAACCTCTCCTGGATTTTCTTCGTTGTTTGAAGAATCTTCACCAGGATTAGTTGTGGTATTTCCACCTGTGTTGCCTGTACTTGAACCTGGTCCTGGATTAGTGCCAGGGTCGGTTCCTGGATCAGTTCCTGGGTTTGTACCCGGGTCGGTTCCTGGATCTGTTCCTGGATCTGTTCCTGGATCTGTTCCTGGATCTGTTCCTGGATCAGTTCCTGGATTTGTTTCATCCGTAACTGCAGTAGTTAGAGCTATTAGCTGCGCTTGAAGCTCAGCTTCACGTGATAGCAAATGGTCGACTTCACTTGCTGCTGCAATGGCTTGGGTTAGCGCATCGCTTTTGTTCTCCAAAGCGTTAGCTTCTACTAGCTTAGCTTTCAATGCCGCTCTCGTTTGAGCAGTAGCATCTTGATTGATCATAATATAAGTTAGGTGGTTACCCTGGTGGCCGCCTGCACTGTACGTAATTCGACCAACGATCGGAGCGGTAAAGCTATCGATGGCATAATCAAACACTTTTGCGATGATGACGTCTTCGGCATTATAAATGGAGGATACTTCTGTCGGAGTTACGCCGTCCATTTCAAGCTTCAGATTAATCGAGGATTGCACTACGCTTACGCGTAAATACTTCTGTCCATTAAATTCATAGGTTTTCGCATCGTAATAGTTGTTGCCTACGGTACCATCATACGATACATTTTTGTCCGAATACTTCACGTAGTTCAACGTCGCTGCGGTTAGTTCCACTGTTTCTTTGGCAATGGCTGTAGTTAGCGCCGTTAGCTGCGCTTGAAGCTCAGCTTCACGCGATAGCAAATGATCAACTTCACTTGCTGCTGCAATGGCTTGGGTTAGCGCAACGCTTTTGTTCTCCAAAGCGTTAGCTTCTACTAGCTTAGCTTTTAATGCCGCTCTCGTTTGAGCAGTAGCATCTTGATTGATCATAATATAAGTTGGGTGGTTACCCTGGAAGCCGCCTGCACTGTACGTAATTCGACCAACGATCGGAGCGGTAAAGCTATCGACGGCATAATCAAACACTTTTGCGATGACGACGTCTTCAGCATTGTAAATGGAGGACACTTCTGTCGGAGTTACGCCGTCCATTTCAAGCTTCAGATTAATCGAGGATTGCACAACGCTTACGCGCAAATACTTCTGTCCATTAAATTCATAGGTTTTTGCATCGTAATAGTTGTTGCCTACGGTACCGTCATACGATACATTTTTGTCCGAATACTTCACGTAGTTCAACGTCGCTGCGGTTAGTTCCACTGTTTCTTTGGCAATGGCTGCAGTTAGCGCCGTTAGCTGCGCTTGAAGCTCAGCTTCACGTGATAGCAAATGGTCGACTTCACTTGCTGCTGCAATGGCTTGGGTTAGCGCAACGCTTTTGTTCTCCAAAGCGTTAGCTTCTACTAGCTTAGCTTTTAATGCCGCTCTCGTTTGAGCAGTAGCATCTTGATTAATGATAATATAAGTTGGGTGGTTACCCTGGAAGCCGCCTGCACTGTACGTAATTCGACCAATGATTGGAGCGGTAAAGCTATCGACGGCATAATCAAACACTTTTGCGATGACGACGTCTTCAGCATTATAAATGGAGGACACTTCTGTCGGAATTACGCCGTCCATTTCAAGCTTCAGATTAATCGAGGATTGCACAACGCTTACGCGCAAATACTTCTGTCCATTAAATTCATAGGTTTTTGCATCGTAATAGTTGTTGCCTACGGTACCGTCATACGATACATTTTTGTCCGAATACTTCACGTAGTTCAACGTCGCTGCGGTTAGTTCCATTGTTTCTTTGGCAATGGCTGCAGTTAGCGCCGTTAGCTGCGCTTGAAGTTCAGCTTCACGCGATAGCAAATGGTCGACTTCACTTGCTGCTGCAATGGCTTGGGTTAGCGCATCGCTTTTGTTCTCCAAAGCGTTAGCTTCTACTAGCTTAGCTTTTAATGCCGCTCTCGTTTGAGCAGTAGCATCTTGATTGATCATAATATAAGTTGGGTGATTACCCTGGAAGCCGCCTGCACTGTACGTAATTCGACCAACGATTGGAGCGGTAAAGCTATCGATGGCATAATCAAACACTTTTGCGATGACGACGTCTTCAGCATTATAAATGGAGGACACTTCTGTCGGAATTACGCCGTCAATGACAAGTTTTAAATTAATCGTTGATTCCAGTACGCTTACGCGCAAATACTTCTGTCCATTAAATTCATAGGTTTTCGCATCGTAGTAGTTGCTACCTACAGTACTGTCATACGATACATTTTTGTCCGAATTTTTGACGTAATTCAATGTCACAGCTGTTAACTCTAACTGCGCTGCATGCACCGTTGCTGAAAAACCTGAAAGTAGAGAAAATAATAATGAGATCAAAACCACGATAGAAACCTTTTGTTTCACATTTGTTTCAAATAAACTACCCAACATTTCGGTTAACCTCTCCTTATGTAGAAAATAAATACTGGTGACAATTAGAATCATTAATGATTATCATTCTCATTAATTGACCAAAAAAAAACCGCTCTTAGAAACAGATAATTTTTAACGTCGTATAATAATCGCTAATGATAATCATTATCACAGTATTGCATTATGTATCTTATAGTATAAATCATAAATTCGTCAACATTTATTTATTTAAAATAAAATATTAGATTAAGTGTAATTATTGCTTTTAAAACAACCACAGCCAAAGTCTAAGTATTAGCTTCCTAGACTGTCGCTAATTCATTGAAATAACATGTCCCGTTAGTTGAGCTCTCCAATGAACATATCTTCTACGCTTAGGTAAATGGAATGAAGATATTTATTAACTTGTTCAACTGCTGAAACTGGTCCGGTTCAATAAGTACGACTAATATTTCATTACCAGTATCCGCGAAGAAGAATCTTTTTCTGCTGCCGCTCGCAGCAAGCAAATCAGAAAAGATCGTGAAAATTTCGAGGCTCAGCCAATCGCTATGCGCGGAAAGCGAATAGCGACGGTTCGTACCGTTAGCTTTAAAGGCAATCCACACCTAACCGGCTTCAATATCCACGTAATCCTGAATATTGGTAACGCTTATTATCGGGTCAACCATAACCGCAATCCGTTTTAATCTTTGAATATAATCCCCGTGATCCTCAATACATTCGCGATCGAAGCACCAAACGTCGTTAGTCGGGTAGAAATCCATGTTAGATTCTATGCGGTCTCTTTCCCTCCCCATACTCATTAGGAGATGAATGTAAGGGCGTTCCTCATAATCTCTGATTTTCATATCTAATATTTCTCTGATTTCCATTTCCCTTTTTAATTTAATCCCTAATTTATCTAATTCTTCGAACTGCTCTTCAATCGAAATACGGACTTGCGAAGGCTTGGAAACTTTGTATTTGTGCTTAAAAAAACTAAACATGCCTTTGATGATTCCCCCTTGTTGAAGATCGCCATTCAACACTTGTAGGTGAAGCTGATGATAATCTGACCTGCACACGGACTATGTGTCGGTTCTTGACCAAAATTCCCAAAAATGAATTGATGAAGATAGCTGTATTCTACTATCGTTATGCGGTAGTTTAACATCACGTCTCGATTCCAATCAATGAGATTTAAACGCTATTCCAACCTTAAAGTAACATTCTCATAAATAAACTATTTATAGTTCCATATATCACCATATATTGAAACGATTCTGCCCGCTAGCTGAGTCTATTCATATTTTTTATTTACATTGTTTAACCAATTACGTCTTAAAAGAAGCAAAACAATAGTTATTGCTATTGTACTAAAACCCATTGATCCTAAACCTAATATAATTCCTCCAATAGGTAAGGTTTCAATCCCCCAGCCAAGCGGAACATTAATGCAGTAATATACCCAAACTATAATAAGGATGATGTGGAATACGAGATTAATCATGTAGGTAGAAACTAATGTAGACGACAATTCTAATGTTTTCTTCATTAAACGCTTCGCAATTAATGTCATGTTGCATCCCGATGGGCCTGCTCCACGTTTTGGTTCATGTTATTTCCTTTTATCCACCGATGTCTCTCGTCGTTGCACGTATACTTATTTGGATTCTCACCAAGACCCCATAGAAAAGGGAACATATGAGGAATTTGACCTCATTTTGGCTGCTCTCATGAGGGATGCGTACTATAGTGGTTTTGCCATCGGTGAAAGTAACCTGACGGTTCAAAAGTTAATCAGCCATATGCTCGTCAATCTTGAGAAACCACTCCAAAATCCATCAACCCAAGAGCCCAACCGAAATCTTGACCACTATATCGAAGCTCAGGTTCACGGTGACATTTCTCTTAAAAAAGACGTAAAGATGCTTGTTGCCGATCCATCCTTACAAGGAACTCCTACAGGACGAATCTTAGAACAGATGTGTTTAACGTATTCCATTGATCTCCACTGGCACATGGGATTTACACTTTTGGTTGATGAGGTTCCTATGGATTTTAGAGGTCCTTCTATGCCTTCACTTGCCAAAAGAATTGCGCATAGTGATTATATTGATGTAAACATGATTGGCTCTGCAGCCATGGACTTGAAACGAAATCCAAGTGATTGGAGCGATAGAGGAACCTACAAAGAAGTTTTGCAAGAATTAAAATTACTCTGGCATGTTTTAGTGAGATATGGAAAGCCAATGAAAAAGTGAACAATTCCCCGTATAGAAGGAGAAATACTGCCCCTTTTCCTTCCGTCGCTTTCCTGCCCTCCAGTTTAAATTGTCTAGTTGCTTTAAATAAAAAAACAGTGGCAACCGAAGACCTATCTCGTCTATCGTTGCCACTGTTTTTGCACTGGGACTAATCTAACTCTTTCATTTCGTTAATCAGCTGCAACCCAAAGGACAGACAAGCTGTACTCCTTATCTCCAACGCGGATCAAGCTATCAGCCGGAATATCCGCCTTCTTGCCCAGGCTGACCTTCACTCGGCTAGCGTACGATTGCTCATCAACAGATCCCTCAGGAGTTGAAGCCGAAGGGTCCGATTCTGAACCAGCAGCATCAGTTTGGCTTTCCGTCTCTCCAACGTTTGTAGCATCGGTCTGCGAACCTATGACAGGCGTAGCAGTTGGCTGATCCCCAGGCGGCGGTGATGCAGACGGCTTCCCTACCTGCTCTTCTGAATCCGTCGGTACGATGGTTCCCAATGGCTCAACCGTGCCCGTTGCTGTGGTCGAATCGGTAGGCAATGCGGTACTGTCGGCAGCCGTTCCATCTCCAGCGGGAGCAGTTGGGCTCGCCGTATCGGTGCTGCAATTAGCTACCAGACCAAGCTCTTTGTATTCAACCGCTTCTACCCCCGGGGCCGCGATGCTTAAAATAGCAGGCTTAAAGTCCGCGCAGGCAGCCGCGTTCTTGAATAGGAATACCAGTGAGGTTGTTGCCTCCGCTCCTTCAGCAGCCGGATTTTGTTCCGCGAATACAACCACATCCGCACCCGGAATTTTCGTTTCATCCGAAGGCTGAATTTCAGGCAGCCCCGCTCCTTCGTTTCCGTTGTCGCCTTTGTCCGAATTGGACCACAAGAGGCCGGCCACGACCATAATAATCCCCAATAACGCGATGGAGCTGATTACCGCCGCTTTGCCATTCCGAAAGGGAAATCGGGCTTTCGAAGAAAGCTCCCGACTCGCCTGCTTGTATACCGCTTGAAGCGCAGGGCCTCCCTTATCAAAATGCTGCTTCCAATTCGCGCGCTTCTTAAACGCTTCACGGTCATATTTGGTGAAATAAGCGACGATTGCCGTAATATACGCTGGCACAAAACCCCTCGGGCGCATAAATTCCGGTTGCTTCTCAGACCATTGGAAGAAACGGTACACGGTTTCCTTATTCGCAGCATTTCGATGCAAATAATCGAGCAGCTCGGTATTGTCCACAACTTCCGTATCGGAGCTGCTCAAAAACGCCAACACGAGGCGCGGCCACGCTCCTTCCTCCAATTGTTCCTCTAGCAGCCGTCTCCCTGCCTGTTGAACATCATCGATTTCCGCCGGTGACAGCCGATTAAATAGTCGATCCGATGGCTCCGGCAGCGCGAACCATTCATATAAAGCCAATAGCTTGAGCGCGGCCGTTCTTTCCCGAGGGTCCTGCAGCTTGCCGTTCCAGCGCTGCAGCTGCTCCTTATGGGAGAGGAAGCCGGCTGACAAGAGCTGCTCTTTAGTCAATCGATCCAGATTCATCTCAGCGAGCATCTTCCGATATAGCGCTAGTTCCAGTTCCTGGTAGAACTCCGCCGCTCCATCGAATGAATGCTTCGGTGTCCCTGCTCTCGACTCTCCTTCAATCCTGCGCAGCTGCTCGAGTACCGTATGAACTGCTGGCAGCGAATATCGATCACGCTCCAGCTTTGCCGTAAGCTGCTCTCGAACTAGCGCTTGAAACGATTCATAGTCAAACAGCTTCGGATAAGCATTTCCCCAATGCTCGATCAATTGGAGCACGCTGCCTGCTCCCGACAAGGCTTGAAGTTTTCTCTCCAAATAAGGGATAAACAAGCTCCCCATCAACCTCGAATCCGCAATCAGCATCCGGAAGAACGCATAGCTGAAATCAGCATTGCTTTCTACACCGTCATATAATGACTCTACTGCTGCTTGGTCACTGAGTCTGCTCGAGTTATTTAGCGCGGAGAGGAAAAAGGATATCAGTTTCCCTTCAAAGTATTTGCCGTCAATTCGGTAATATTCCTTAAATACGTCGACGATGAACGCATCCGGAACCTGACCTTGCCGTACGCGGTCAAACTCATAATCGAATCGCGAAAGAAGCACATCTGACAGGCGAATCTTGGCATTCAGCGCACCGGAAGGCTGCAAGTAATCGAGCAAGCCGCGCAGCACCGCGCTTTTATGCGCTTCATACAGTGACTCATTGCCTTCCTCGATCTGATAGATGACGCAAAGCTCATGATAGCTGGCAGCAGAGACTTTCCTTTCCTCCCCCATGTCGGCTAGCATTAGCTCAGCGAATGGGTAAAAGCCGTCCGCACGCGATGGTCGTTCTAGATTATCCCATGCAAAATCCAAATACGGCTGGTCCGCTCCATCCAAATCTACATTCGTAATTCGGCCGCTCGCAAAATCAAACGTATAATCCTTCTCGATGCTCCGGTCGCTAGCGCGAAGGCTCCCTTGTTCAACGAAGGTGAGATGCACGCCTTTCCGGCTTTGCGGCTCCTTCGCATACGTCATGAAGCCAAGCTGCTTTCGGTAAGCGTACGGCAGACTCGCATAGAGGACGTTCAGCAATTGCCTCGCTTTCTCCGGCAGCTGTACAATCGGCACATCAAGCGAGACATAAATCTTCTTCTTGCCTCCGCCAACGGCAGCCATTACTGCATACAGCAGCTGCTTAAATGGAATCTCTCCAATATTCAGGAGCGCTAATGTCGAGCGATAGGACGGTTTGATCGCAGATGCCCTAGTTGTCGGCAGGCTCGCTAGCTCGGCAAGCTCGGTCCCTTTCTCGATATCGTATTGATCTTCGAAGGAAGCACGCAGCCAGCTTTCATACCGTTCGGCAGACTCATCCTCATGCCCCGCAGGTATCAAGTAGTTATGGGTAAAGAACGCGCTGCGCAGACCGGTGAAATCCACCGCCTTGTACACGCTGCGCCCAAGGAGAATATCGCCGTTGTCGAGATGAAGCAGGTGCATCGTCTCTGGATAGGCGCTGCCGTCTTTCTCGCCGCGCGTCGCAAGCTCCGTTGGCGCATCGTAGACGCAGAACGGATGAAGCACTTTTTTGATATATGCCGGCTCTAGCCCGCTTGACCTCGCAATCGTGTCATAACCTTCCGTGGATCTGAAAATACCGCGTCTCTCCCGTGCGTACATCTGCTGCTGAATGCTACTACGGGGCATGGAATCGCGCACTATTCTCTTCTCCCCTCAATATAATTCAGCTTGTAGAGCAGCCATACGAACGGCTCGTCCACACGGATTGGACTCACGACGGTTTGCAGCTTCTGATCCACGGGGTTACTGCCAAGCGCCGATACCGCATAATAAGCCGTATCCTTGAAATAAACGTCCATCGTCCCCTTGAACGGACGATCGACCTTTTCAATAAAACGGCGAATTTCGCCATCAATATTTTCAAACTCGGTCAGGTTGAAATAATTGCGGTGCACCATATTGTTAAAAATATTGCTATTCGATTTGATGTATTCTCCATCCTCGTCTTTAAGGGAATGAAGCATATCGCTCTTCGTCAACACGACGGCCGTCGGAATATCCGTTTTGTTATTTTCCTGGTAAGCGATGAAATCGCCGAACATCGTCAGCACGACATCACGCGGCTCATCGTATTGGGAAACCCACTCGCCAGGCTTATCGCCAAGGTTCATTCTGATCTTCTCGCGGATGGAGCGAATTTGCAGCGGATCAACCATTAGCAGAATGCCTGCCGAGTTTTTGATATGCTGTCCGTGCAGGCCAAGGTAATCCTGCTCTACCATTCCCTCGCCCGCCACGTCGAAGAATACGAGCGTAAGCGGCGGCTTCGTCTCATCCTTAAAGACGAATTGGAAAATAAACGGCTCTTGCATTTTCTCCTTTTGGGTAGAAGCAAGCAAGTCTCCACGCTCGAATAAGGGCTCCTCATAATAGGTGCGGAACTTGCGGCTGATCTCCGCGTTCAGCGGCATGCAGGCCGCGTCAAAATGATCAGCCGTCGTGTTCTGAAGCGTATGGATCAAGGCAGTCATATACACTGATTTGCCAACCTGCGATGCTCCGATGATGGAAATGATGTTGCTTGGCGTTTTGCCAGCAGTCACGGGAAGCTCATTGTGGCATTTCGGGCAAAGCCTTCTGCGCGTCAGCTCGCCATACCGGTCATGCAGCCCAATCAGCACGTGATCCGAGTACACGCGGTATTCCTCCGGCACGTCAACCGGATAGAGCACCGCTTCCATGTCATGCACAGAGTCTAGGCCAAAGCGCTCACGGTACTTGTTCAGCGCCTCGTCTTCCCCGAGCGCGTAGTCCTCATCGTCCTCGCGGGAATGGGTGGCGCGAAACACAGCCTCGTCTGGCGTAAATTTGCTGAAGCAATAGGGACAGACAATGTCATAAAACAACGGCCGCTGCTTGGCTTCCGGTTTTTTCTTGAAAAGATCGAAAATGCCCATGCGATCTTCCTCCTTTATTCTGAAATCAAATCATACATTTGCCCGTGTGACCGTCCGTCGGTAAAGAACAAGCGGATATAATCCTGCTTGCCTACCTCGATGGCTGGCAGCACGTTTCGTCCTGCCGCAAACGGGGCAACGAACGGATATAGCATCCCATCTTCTTTATTCGAAGGATAACCGCCCTGCTTCTTTACGTAGCAGAGCACCTCCTTCGCTATTGGAACCTCCGTCGTCACCTGAATTTGAACCGTTTTGAACTTTCTAAAGAAACCGTTCTTTTCCGTTACGGAATAATATATTTTAGCCTTTCCGGCACTGATTTCGATTCGATTATTGCCATCCTGCTGAAGAACGAGCTGCGAGCCCCCGCTGCCCTCCAGACAGGCATAGACCGTAAATACATAACGGCCAATGCCTTCAATCCGGCTGTGGTAACCATTGTTTGCCTTATATTCCGCCCGCGTATACAGCTTCGCGTTTCCGATGTCCCCGGCCATGGAATCCGCATGCTCAGCAGGCGCTTTCCCAATATAAACCGCCTCGATCTCCCGCGGCCAGGTCCAGCGCAGCGTGCAGCGGTCCTCCTCCATCATCCGGGTCAGCCCGCTGATCACCGGAGTATCCTTCTCCGCGTCGATAAAACGCATGTCTATTCGCCTCCTGAATCAGTTAAAAACCATGGCTGCGGCTATCCTTCGACCGTCCGCCCATGCCCGCGGAGGGAAGCGCCGAGCCGCTGCCTTTTCTTCCGCCTCCGCGTGATTTCGTGCCGCTGTTCTCCCTAATCGGTACAATCAGCGTAAACAGCCCTATAACGGCCGCCAGCACAAGGGCAGCGATAAAGCGCCAGAACCCGTCGGTAAAGTCATGCCCCGACAAGCCATAATCCAAAATATAACCGGCAGCTATGCCGCCTACAATTCCGCCTGCGCCAAAGCTAAGCGCCAGAAAACGGTTATCAAACACCAGCCCGAGCGATACCCCGATTGCTGCGCCAATGAGAGCAAAGGCCAGAATACGCAGCAGCATGTAGAGCGTACTGTCTTCCAGCGTGCCTTTACGCTCCGTTAAGAGTGTCCGGTTATCAAGCTTTTTGTAAATGTTTTGGAAAACGAGTGACACGCCGTTTGCTTCGGTCACGTCGTAATAGCTGCCTCCCGTAGCGTCCGCGATTTGCTGCAGCAAGGCTGAGCCTCTCGTATCGACCACGCTAAGCCCTACGGTGTTAATGACAATTTGCTGCTCTTTATAATCCTCGATTTGTTGGTTAATGCTCGATTCGCTAAAGCCGTCCGAGAGCAGAATAACCATGGTGCCGCGTGCGAAGCCCGTTTCACCCTGTATCGTCTTCATCGCCTCCGACAGCGCAAGTCTGAAGTCTGTGCCTCCGTCCGTCGGCTCTATAGCATCGATGGCTGCATGGATCTCGTTCTTCTTCTCCTGCGAGCTTACATTGACAAAAGGCAAAAGCAATTCCGCCGTGTTGCTGAACATGACAATCGCTACCCGCTTGTCGTCATCCATATTGTCAATCAGTTGCTTAGCAGCCGTGTAGCGCTCGTTATCCGGATCAGTCTCGAGCATGCTTCCCGAATTATCGATAACGAGTACAATATCCTTCACCTGCTTGGCTCCGCCCAAATGCAGCCCGTACAGCAGCTGAAGCAAGCCGCCTACAATAAACAGCAGCACAAGCGTCGCCGGCACAAGCAGCTTCCAAGATAAATCCGTGTAGCGCTGTCTCCAGGAATTCCCGTTCAGACGTGGCGTTATTAGCTCGGCAATTAGGCAAAATAAGCCTATGCACAAAGCAAGAACACCGAAGTAGAGGCCAACCACGGCAAAACGCGGCCAAGTCCCTAGCAGAGAGCCAAGAATAACCTCGCCGATTGCAAATCCGATTGCGCCGCCAATCAGGCTGAACAATAGGAGCAGCAGGTTTATTTTTCGTTGCATGATGTAAGCATCCTTTCCGCACTTGCTAGTAGACCGCACTGATGATTCACGTAGATCGGTCAGCGAAGCTCAGGCAGAAGGGACGAATCAAGCGCATGGAATTCATACCCGTTCTGCAAATAGGTTTCGTAATAGACTTTGCCGTTCCGGTAATACATAAGGTCTTCCAAATGAAAGCCGCCCATCAGGTTCAGCTTCTCGACCCCGCTTCTGCGCTTCTCGTGCACGCAGCCCAGCTTGTAGATGCGCGAGCTATCATCAATGCCAAGCGCATAACGGATAAACTCGCTGCCACGGTCACCGAACAAATATTTTTCCTCATAACGATGCTCATGAGTGTAATCAAGCAGCCGGATATGAATCGCTGCGTGGTCCTCCAGCATCCGGTAGAGCTTCTGGAACAGCTCATCCCGCGACAAAGCCTTCCGGTTGGTGTAAGCAACCGATACGTTTGCCCGCTGCAGCAGCTCCTCCTCGAAGGTCTGGGCGAAAGGCTCCGCCGTCAAAATATGCTTGCGGCAAACGTCGACCAGACGCTCGGTGAATGCCTGGTCTCCAAGCGCCAGAAGCTCCTCTACGCTGCCTATCAATCGTTCCTCGAAGAACGCGCCTTTGCCGCGCTTCTCTTCAAAATCCTTCATGGCATTTTCCGTTATTCGATCGTAATAATCGAAAATGTTCTGCCCGATATAG
Organism: Paenibacillus paridis; assembly: GCF_006345825.1. GTDB lineage: Bacteria > Bacillota > Bacilli > Paenibacillales > Paenibacillaceae > Pristimantibacillus > Pristimantibacillus paridis. The sequence continues at coordinate 108,491 of NZ_VCIX01000081.1, read as the reverse complement.
TCATCCGCCATGCGGATGCTCTGCAGCGCCGTTTCTTTGAGCTCTGCTTCCAGCCCTGTCATTTGAGCCACGCGGGCTTGATACTCGCCATGCAGCTGCTCCATCTCGCCGATGAACTTCCTGTACAAGGCAAGCTCCGTTTCAAGGCGCAGCAGCTGCCACTTCATTCGATATACCGTATCGAACAAAGCTCTAGTTAGCGCGCGTAAATTTTGTTTATCCATAAATGGCAGCCGCTTGATCTTTAAGTCATCAACCCGCAGGTTGCTTGCCCGCTCCAGCTCTTCCTGAGCCAGATCGATTTCTCTTACCAAGTCGCGCATGCGGGCGCGTACAGCTGCCGGAATGCTGCCGGTCTCGTTCTTCTCGTCGCTCCACTCCGCAACCTGATAGAAGCTGATGCCTGGATGCTCCCTTAAGTTGCGGCTAACGGCTCTCCGCAGCTCCAGCGCAGCTTTTACTTCATACAGACGCTCTTCGGCCACGCCCGTAAAATGCTTATGAAAGAACGCCGCGCTGCTGTCGCCGTACAAAGCGTCTTCAGCCTCACGCAACGTCATGCGCCGCAACTCCTCATACCGAATACCGCTTGTCAGAAGGCCCCCCATATCGGCCAGCAGCTCCTCGCCCGGAAGCATATCTGCCGTACGGGTCTCAATGGCTTCCGCATCCAGCCCGAAAAAGGCAAGCTTCTCCTTGCTGCCTAGCTCCGGATCATGCTTAAGCCGCTCCGACAATTGTTTGAAGAAGTGGTACAACACAGTCAAGGCGATGGAATAGCTGGGACGCTTCACCTTGGCAAGCCCCGCTGAGACGAAGCCTTGCCTGCCAGATTCGGACATCAGGCTGTTCTTGAAGGAAGCATTGTTGTAGTTGGCTTCGCTTGACTGAACCTGCGCTTCCTTCCTTCTTCTGTTTTTGAGCAGGAGCACATGGCAAATGATTTCATAGTTATCCAGCATCCCATTCAGCGTCGTCATGCCGCACTCGTCGCGATCAGACAGCAGATAAACAAGATCGAATAACGGAGACGCATGGTGATTCACTGGGATCGACAAGCCGTCTCCCGTCACCTGAAGCCGCGCGGAATACGAATAATCGGGCCGCTGCATGCCTTCTAGCTCGCGGAGGAAGCTGATGCTCGCCGCACTCGCATAACCAAATGTTTCCGATTGCTCCCGTTCATGGATCAAGCCATACAAATCCATTTGTACCGACTTGAATAGCTGCTGGAAGATCGATTGCGCAAGGAGCGATATTTCCGGGATCAATACGGTTAGCGGATCATCCACCCTCGTAATGACCGCAAGATGCAGCCGGTCAAAGGAGGCGTAAAGCCTCCCGTAATCCGCAATCGTATCACTGACCTGCCGCAGCGCGCGGTTAAGCTCAGCCAAATGCCGCCCTTCCTTGTGGAAGGCCTCCCCGATCGCTTTGCGCTTCGTACGGTTGTCTTCTGGCCCGCCCGCGACTCCGTTAAGCGCTACGCGAATGACCTTGGCCGCCGATTTCCCTATATGCTCTTCACCGTTAGCGGTTGCTAACTTCTTGCCGCTCCCGGATGACACATGAAAATAGATGACTCCGGCGTTGTTGTCCCATTTCTGTTCGTTTGACCGGATCATGGGTTCAATAGCGTCTCCCGCCTCATCGCCAACAAACAAGAACACCGTAGGATAATGAATGCTGCTCTGATCATCCTCTAGACCGCTTAGCTTCTGTTCAGCGGCCGAATAATCGCTGGCGAATCGATCCAACAAGGCTCTCATCGTTATTTCAGCTTTCTGCGGATGTCATTAAGCTTGGTGGTCATTTCCTTATAGAAGCGGTACATCTCCTCGCCATTGGCAAGCTCTACCTTCTCGTACTCCAGACGCTCGCGCGCATCCAGGAAGCTGCCGAACAGCTCCTCCAGCTTCGCCAGCAGCAGCGAAGTATCCTCCGAGGCTGTCACTTCCGTTACCCGGCGCGCGGCTTTGCGCATCAGCAGGCTGCGGTTCTTCTCATCAAGCTGGCGGAAGCTCTCGAACACTTCGAATTCGACATAGCTGCTGCTTTTCATCAGGTTGGCAAAGGGTGCCCACGCTTCCTCTTCGGGGTCACGGTCGTATACGTAAAGGGCGCCCTTCTTGCAAATCGTCTCTGTATAAAGAGCCTCAATAAATTGATCGAGCCATTTCTCCTCGCCTTGGTGCAAAAGCAGCAATTGCTCCAGCTCACTCGCCTTCGCCGCAATAGCCTCATACTTCGCCAATTCCTCGCGAACAAGCCTTAGCTGCTCCGGAGAGCGAATAAGATTCTCCTGCGCCAGCTCCTCCGTGAAGCTTCCGAAAATATCCTTCGTCGTCTCCAGCTCAAGTCCCTCGGACAACAGCCGCTTAAGCTCCGTTACCGCCCGCTTAACCTCACCCAAATTCGGCTTTGCCGCATCAAGCTGCATATTGAACGGCTTTAACGCCTCCAACAGATGAAACGGCTTCGTAAAGCGTACCGAATAACGGCTGCTCGTATTGTTATCGATGCCCTTCTCTACGATAATTCGGAAGCTTTCCGCTTGGACAAATTCAGCGCGCACTCTGGCGTTATAGCTTTTTACGCGCGGATTAACGTACGTATCTCCCCATGACTTTTCCGGAATCGGGGAAGGCAGGAACGTCCAGTTGACCCGGTCGGTCTGTACCAGATGGCGCCCAATACCTTCTTTGTCCATAATGGTCCGCTCGTAGCTTTCCTCATACACTTTCAGCGGCGTATAGACGAATAAAGGCACGCCGTTTCTCGTATTCAACCAGAAAATGCGGTTTTTGACCTCGCTCTCCTTAATCGTGAAGTGCGACTTGCCGATAGAATTGTTTTGATAGTTTTTGATGCCTCGCAAAATGCTAGGCGCCTGCACCGGCACCGAGACGAAGCCCCATGACGGCACATGCAAATTGCCGGAGCTGTTGCTGAGATGAAACACCGGAATTGCTTCCTCATCGAGCTTGCTCGCAATATGGCGCTCGACGAACTTCTCGATCGATTCGTCGTTGCCGTATTTCATCACGAGGAATTCTTCCATCGATTTAGTAATCAGATCTCCGAATTTATCAGTCAAAAACTCCGAGATCGAGCTGACGATATCGACCTCCTGTTCCTTCACCCACAGGTTGGAATGGTCGAGCAGCTCCTGCGTAAAGTCGCGGATCAGGTCATCCCCGTCCTTCTTATCCATCAGGCGGCTGATGACATCCGAAATGTCCGGCACGCCGACGATATTCCAATAGTACGTTTTGTTTCCTTTATGGTCGGCCTGTTCTTCCCCGTTCGTCAGAAGATCGCCGTTTTTGGCGAAAATCGTATTCAGCACATTTAAAATTTCCGTAAACACATTATAAATCCGGTTATTCTCGTTATTAAGGAGCTGGTGAAGATCCTCGTAAAACTCAATAAGCTGCTCCATGCGCTCTACGTCGGCATGCAGCCAGTACTCATTGATTTTCGCTTCGATATAATTGTTTTTCTTCTTGTCCTTGGACACGAACGCGCTTTTGGCATCGCCCATACGCTCTTCCGCCTGCTCCCGCGCCGCTTCGATTTCCCGCGGAAGCCGCGTCAAGCCCTCGCGCAGCGTCTCAATATAGGAGAGCAGCATTTTCAGCAGGCAAAAGCCTTTCTCGGTATACAAGAGGCGTGAAACATAAAACGGCCCTTGCTCCGGATGAAGGAACGTCCGCCGGATTTGATCGGTAAACTGGCCAACAATCTCGCCTGGGAGCTGCTTCTTCGCCTTGATGTATTCCTCCCGCGCACGCGCCAAAAAGTTTTGCTCCAGCTCGGTGTCCATGTTGACCGCCTGCATCTTGATTACGTTGTTGTAGCTGAGCCGCTCGCTGTTCTCGAAGCCCGGCAGCGGCTCCGGCACGCGCGAATCAAACGTCTTCATCATCGTTTCCAGATCGATGCCCAGCTTGCGGGCAAACTTCTCTACGTCATCCTGGCTCGGCGCCTTCTCGAACATCTTGTCCATTTTGTTAAAGAGTCGGTAAGCTAAATAGGTGGTCATTTCCTCAATCGGGAGCACCGCCGAGGATGCGCCGATAATGTTGTAATCGTAGTTGGCCGGATACATCTTGTTCATCTGCGCAATATTTGTGCGAATGTTGCTGATATAGTCATGAATAGCGAATTCCTCGCCGGATTGCTTCTCTTCGCTGGATATAAAGTTCGTAATGTTTTCCGCCGTTACGTTCATGCAGTAATCATAGGCATTCTCAAGCAGCTTGCCCTCCGCATTCGTAGCTGAGATTAAATGACAAAGGTTAAAGGGCGGCAGCGGCGAGTTCACGGACAAAATATTGCCGTACTGCTGCTTGAAGCGTTCCCCCCTGCTGTCCACGTTCATCCAGTAATCCAGTTCCTTAAGCGCAGCGTACCCGTTCTTCTTAATATACTCGCGCGTATGGTCGCTCAGGCTTTTGTTCGCGAGGTTAATATCTGGCGTAAACAAATAACCAAGCGTGTTCACGCGGTCAATGCCCGCCGAGCCGTGGTCGCGTTCGATAATTCCGCGGACGATATACGAAATATCAAGGAAGCAGCCGCTGCCGGTACCTCCGGACAATCCTGTAAGCAAGAACACCATCAGCTTCTTGTTCGTGCCGACGGATAACGTTTTAATTTTTTTGTCGATGCTCTGCACGACCTGATTAATCTTCGTGAACAGCAGCAGGCGCCCAGCCTGGCGTACCCCCGCCGCTCCGTTCATGCCATCGGTAATGCTCAGCTCCGGGGATAGCCAATCGGTAATATACGGCTCCAAAATGCTGCGGTTTTGCAGCAGGCCGCCTACCTCGGCGTTCGACAGCAGCACGAATTCATTGATCGGATCAAGGCCGATGCCCTTATATTTTTTGTTGCGGTCCTGCTCATTCGTTTCAAAGGCAAGAAACTCCACATTGTCGGGCTTCTCGCGTTTTCTCTTGGAGACCGGGTCAGCCGGCAGCTTAAAGCGGCGGTTAATTTGGTATTTCAAGCGCAGCAGCGCATCGATGCCGGTACCGCCAAGCCCGATAATGAGAATCGGATTGTCTATCGTGTCTACCCTGATTTTCTCGCTGACAATGCCTCCGCCAAGCGAAACGTCAAGCTGCTGTATATGTTCTCTTACAATTGGTTTCATACGTTACAACCTCCTGGGCTCTATTTAAACGAGATATTCGATAAATATCGTTTTGTCTACTTGCTTCAGCGATACCGTAATGCGGTCTCCGCTCTTCAATTCCAGTTCACGTGATGCGTCTACAGCCCGGCCGGATTTCTCGATCGTGCTCGGCGATCCATTTTGCAGCACGATGCGGTCATTGCTTCCCGGCTTGAACACAATCTTCTCCGTCTCCTTCAGCTCGGGAGCGAGCTGCAGCAGCTGATGGAGCAGCAGCTTGCCCTTGAAGGCGGACAGCTTCTTGTACTGCGGCGAGGTTTTGTCGCCCGTATTCTCGTCGCGGATCTCGATGACAAGCTGGCCGACAAAGCCGCGGTTCGCCTGCTTCAGAAGCCGGAGCACGAAGTAGGCTGCCGCAAGCAAGATGGCAAGGCCCACAACGCCCAATATAACAGGAATTAGAGGAAACGCCTTCTTAGGCTCAGCGGCCGGTTCTGACGGCGATGTCGCCGGACCGCTGCCCTTCGCCGTTATCGTAACCGCGTCCGTCTCCCGGAAGAAGCTTGCTTCCTCGGCCTTTACTTTGATCTCGTAGTCATGCTTCTCGGCAATTTTGTACGTCCCTGCAAAATGGTCGCCCGCATTGTCCATCTTCATTTCCTCGGTCTTGCCTGTATCCAAATCTTTAACGAGCAAAACGGCGCTCATGTTGCTGTATTGCGTCTGATCCTCCAGCTTTTTCCCGCCGCTCATCAGATAAGAGCTGAACTTCACCTCATCGCCCTTCGAATAAGACGTTGTGGCAAGCGGATCAAGCGCCAAGCTCAAGTCGTAATTGAATACGAGATTGATATCGATTTTGTCACGGTTCACGCCCTTCACCTGCAGCGTCCAATCGCCTTCCGTCGGCGAGAGCAGCTTCAGCAGCGAGTAGCTCTTCGACTTCGACAGCAAAACCTCATCGGATGGGATCGGGACTTCCTTGCCTGAAGGGTCAAGCAATTTGGCCTCTACCGGCTTCGTTGACATGATGGAGATGTTGGCCTCCAGCACATTCGCGTTAGGCACCGATATTTTCACGTTCTGATAGCTGCCGTCCGCCGTGAAGGAATCGACCGGCACAACGTTTAGCTCCAAATGGCTCGCGAATATTTCACTGAGTATCTTAGGCAGGTCATCTGCCGAATCCGTTGCGAACGACTTGCCGCCGGTATCATCCGACAGCTTCGCTAGCGCCGCTTCATTCAGCTTGCCATCGGCATTGAGCCCGATGGTATAAATTGGGACGCCGCTGTCCTTCGCTTCCTTCAGTGCCTTCTCCATGTCTGCATCGGATTCTGACTGCGTCCGGCCGGAGCGTTTGTCGAAATCGTTATTGCCATCCGCCAGCAAAATAATCATCGGCTCATGCGCTGGATCGGCACCATCGGCCAATATTTGTACGGCTTCCTTAACTCCAACCGATATATCCGTATAGGCGCCGCGGTTCAACTGGTCAATAAACCCTTTTAAATTTTCCTTGTCCTTGGAGGACTGGATTTCAAGCAGCGCCTTCTCGCGCTGAATTTGGTCCGTATAAGCGACGATTCCGACTTGGTCGCCCTGTTTTGGCAGCATATCAATAAACATCTTCATCGCTTCATTGCCGATTTTGCTTGGATCGCTTGTGCTCATGGAATTGCTGACGTCGAGCACCAGCACCGCATCGATTTGTGAAGCGCCCTGTGCTGCGTGAGCGGTGGTAAAGCTGGCAAGGGGCAGCAGCAGCACCGCTGCGGCCAATATGAGATGACGTGTCATACGTTTGAGTGAATTCATGGTTTCTTACTCCTTTACTTGGGGACAAGCTCGTCTACCGTGCTAGTCCAATAGTCACTGTTAGTCACTGCTCCCCCTATGGTGATATACTATGGAATGAGTATACCTGATAGATTCCCAGAAATCACTATTACTGTAAGAGAGGAACAGCCTATGGTTACATACGTCTGTCTTGGACTATTGTTTCTTTTTGTCTTGGTCAAAGCCCTTGACTACCGTGCACAGGGGAAGCGTGCCCTGTCTCACGAGCAGCTCGATAAGCTTGTCTTCTCCATTCTGAAAAGCAGCGGGCAGCGTGACCGCGAATGATGAAGAAGCTGCCGGTACTACTTAACCCTTATATTAAAACACGCCACCCTTATAATAAGCTTAAAATTTGCAGGCGCTGCAATTACTTCACGGTTCTTGGCGATACGGAGTGCCCGGCATGCGGCAAATCCGCCTTGCAAGGCGTGGAGCAGCGAGCTTCTGCCACCCTAACCAAATCGGCATGGATGACACGTCTTATTGTCGTTCTTATCGCAAGCGTAGGCATTGTTCTTAGCCCTTCCACGCTGCATACTATTCTCATCAGTGCAGGAGGCATGGTGCTACTCGCTCTATTATGGACGATGCAAAGACGCCTGACCCCTGCACTTTTACGGCGGGAACTCGAAAAATTATTTCTCAAGGAGGCTTACTCCCTCGCCGCAGGCCTCGCCAATGACCGGGAAACGGCTATCAAAGTGTTCCATGAAGGCGATAAACCGCTCGCTTTCGAAATGCTGCGCGAGATCGGCGCGCTCGTCCATACCGACCAGCTGCGCGTGGAACAAATTTTGCTGCTGCAATCCTTTATTTTGCGCAAGGACATGGACCTGATGCTCGACCCGCTCCTGATGGACCATTTTAACCCTGACCTTGTCGAATACATCGGCGAGCTTGCCAAGATTAGGCGGGACCTGATCAAAGAAAATGCGTTCCGGTACATGCTGCTGCATGAAGCCCATATCCTGAAAATGGAGCATGGGGAGAGCATTCTTATCGGAGTGGCCGGCGCGGCTGTGCGAATGAAGCGGTACCTCTTGCTGTATCCGTACCTGATCATGCGCTATGCGGGCAGGCTGCCCAAAGACCGCTTCCTGAGGCTTTACCGTATGGTTCAGGCGAGCCCCGGGGCGTTCACGGTGCCGCTCTATGAAGAAGTCATGAACGTTTACAACGAGAAATACAAATGGGACGAAGACTTCCAAGCAACCGGTAAACCGCGTGGATAATTGTTCAAACGAGCACGAAACAAAAAAACGGCGAGCACGCATGAAAATCCATGTCTGCTCGTCGTTTTTTTTTTCAAAATTTCATTTATAAAATGTCTCTTTTCTCTACGTTTCGAATGGCTAAATACGCGACATACGCTCCGATGAGAGCCAAGGTGATCGGTATAATTATGAACGAATATAACGTAATGTCTCCAAAATATTGGCATACAATCACTACAATAAGGAATGAAGACAGGATGGTCGCAGGTCCTGAATAGCTTCGCATGCCGAAGTACAAAGGAATCAAGCTCATGATACTAGCTGCAACCGTGTTCATTACGATGCCTACGGCATGCTGTTTAATGACGGGCCAAAAGGAAGCATCGGGAACTATAGGTGAAATGGAATGAGCGATTGCAAAACCGAGCGTTACGAAAACAAGCGAGACGAGCATTGCGCTAAAGGTAAAAAGAACAATTACAAGCAGCTTGGCTATCATGATTTTTTTTCGATTGATCGGGTACAAGAACATAACCGTCATCGATTTGCTTTTAAATTCCCCTATAACCATCGTCCAGATCAGCACCGACGCAAACACAACAAACGTCGCCCGCACAAACGTTTCAATCAGGGACAGCACCCGCTCAAAATCAGTAAAGGAAAGCTCTTTTTCAATTTCGGAAGTATAGCCAATTAAAAGCAAAAGCCCCAGAATGATCACATTCGCAATGAGAGCGCCCCGGATATAGCCGCTTAATTTAAATTTGCGCAGCTCCAATTTCATCAGCTTAAGCACGGTATTCGCCTCCATGCAGCAAAGTCAGGAAATAATCCTCAAGCGAGCTGTTTTTCTTCGTGATAGATTCAATATTCATATTTCTTAAGATTAAAGCTTTCGTGATTTCGCTTTGTGGAATAGAAGCTCCATACACCCGAATCACGCGCTCGTCGATCACCCGCAGGTTGGAGATGCCAAGATCATTGGAGAGCACATAGGCAGCTTGTTTACAGTCATTCGTTGTGAGCTCAATATATTCCGTATTTTGCGCCCTCACCTGCTCCATAGAAACCTCTTGGATCAGCCTGCCATGATTAACAACGCCGATCGCATCCGCCACCTGCTCAATTTCGCTTAACAAATGGCTGGATATTAGAAGCGTGATGCCATACTGCTTGCTTAGCATTTGGAACAAATCTCGTAGCTCCTTAATGCCCATCGGATCAAGGCCATTAATCGGCTCGTCAAGAATCAACAGCTCCGGCTTCGTAATCATGGCTCTAGCTATGCCAAGCCGCTGCTTCATGCCAAGCGAGAAGTGCTTCACCGCTTTATTGTCAATATTGCTCAGCTTAACGAGCTCCAGCACCTCGTCAATCGCTTTTTTATTCGGATAACCCATATATTCGCAATGCAAATCCAAATTTTCTTTGGCTGAGAGCTTGCCGTAAAAGATCGGATATTCAATAATCGATCCCATTCTCCCCAACATGCTATAGGAAGCATCCGTTATTTTCTCTCCGAATAATACAACCTCGCCGCTCGTCGGCTTAACCAGATTCGTCAGCATTTTCATAATCGTCGTCTTGCCTGCGCCGTTTGGGCCAAGCAAACCGTAAATGTCGCCCTTCTGGATGTTCATGCTGACGCCCGATACAGCTTCCTGCCCGTTAAACGTTTTTGTTAATTGATGCGTTTGTACAATATAAGTCATATCTGTTATCCCTCCACCCTCTCAATACCTTCATATTAAAGGCTGAAGTCCACTTTTTTCTTACCCCATTCTTACTTGTTTCTTAAGCACTAATATTGAATTCGCTTTAAGCGGATAGAAAACACAGTTTGCTCATGAGGCTTGCTAAAGAGCGTAACCGTTCCCCCTATCGCTCTTGCCAGCCGCTTCGTAATCGCAAGACCGAGGCCGCTGCTCGGAGAAGCCGGATTTCGCGAGTCCTCAAGCGTATATAATCGTTCGAATACACGGTCCTGATGCTGCTCCGAAATGCCCTTTCCATGATCCAAAATTTCGATTAGCGCGAATTCCTTTTCTGTTCTCAAGGTCAGCCCGATGACTTTCCCGTCTCCGCCGTGCTGGATCGCATTGGAGAGCAAATTGTTCAGCATCCGGTTCAGCGCGGCTTCATTTCCGAGCACAAATATAGCTTCATCCGGAATGGCGATACGAACGTCAAAGCCTTTGTTCGTCAGAATCTCATAAAACGCCAAAATATTTTGCCGGCATACCTCATTGATATGAACACGCTCGATCGGCATTTGCTCATCACCCGACTCCAGCTTGGACAGATCAAAAAACTTATGAATCAGCTCCAGCAACTCGAGCGTCTTCTTGTATACCTTTGCCAGCAATTCTTCTCTTTCTCGGGAGGACATCAGCGGATCGAGATGAATGGTTTCGATATAACCGAGAATAACGGTTAGCGGCGTTCGCAGATCGTGCGAGACATTGGAAATCATTTTTTTCGTCGCCATTTCCGTTTTTTCATAAGCTGCTGCCCTTTTTCGGGCATAGTCCAGCAATTGGTTGATTTCTACCAGCAGCGATTGCAGCTCCCGATCATCGGTAAACAGCAGCAGGCTTTCTCCGGTTCGATCCTCCATCACTTGCTTTAGCTTTCCTTGCAGTTGCTGAATATTACCGCTTCTTGTTCGGCTCGCCAGGTACTGGAATACGATAATGGCCAATAAGATGCCAATCACAACAAGCAATAAAATAAACATATCAGGTTCCTTCCCATTTATAGCCGATTCCCCACAGCGTCTTGAGAAACTGAGGGCTCGAAGGCTGATCCTCAATCTTCTCCCGAAGTCTGCGGATATGCACATTGATGACATTCTCGTCTCCATAATAGCTGTCATGCCAGACGAACCCGTAAATTTGTGCTTTAGTAAAAACACGTCCGGGATTGGTCACGAACAGCTTTAGGATCTCAAACTCCTTGGCGGTCAGCCTCAGGTCCTCGCCATCTTTCATAACCGAGAAGTTGTTCAGGTCAATACGCAGCGATTGCCAAGAAATGATATTGGAAGCAGTTGCTTGTGGCATTGGCGCTTGGCTCGAATATTTGGTTGCTCGCCTAATGGCAGCCTTCACTCTTGCTGAAAATTCAATAAGCGAGAAAGGTTTGGCGATATAGTCATCCGCTCCAAAGCCAAGTCCCAGCGCTTTATCCACGTCGCTGTCCTTGGCCGACATCATAAGCACCGGCACGAGGCTTTTTTCCCGAATCAGCTTCACGACTTCCAAGCCATCCAGCTTCGGCATCATAATGTCCAGGATAACGAGAGCATAATGGCCATTTCTAAATTTGGACACGCCTTCTTCCCCATTAAAAGCTGTGATGACGTCATAGCCTTCTTTTATCAAATGGTTTTGGACCATTTCGACGATCGAGAGGTCATCTTCAACCAATAAAATTTTTTGATGCATGCTGCTCATACCCTTCATGTAAAAAAATGGATTCCGCTATTCGCCTACAGGTATTATAGCAAGTTTCCAATACATAATAGAATAGAGCCTCCAAGCTTGCTGCCGGCTCAAGGAAATAGGATCGCCAAATAGCCTCAACTGCTCAATTGTATTTAATTTGCCATACTCATACACGATTGTTGGTGCAATTTTGGATAAAGCTTCATAGTTGTCCCCATTTTGCGCAATAATGAAGTCTGGCTGAAGATCCAGTACCTTCTCCGAAAGCATTGGATCGCCCCTATCCTCCTCAACCTTGACAACGTGATGGATTCCTTCTATATTCTGTCTGTTCAGTATAAATAAAATTTGGAATGAACCTGCCCTATTTAATTAGCCTGTGAAAGGCAAAGATAATCGTTATGTTAGTGAAGACTATATCAGAAGGCTAACAACTGGAGGATTAAAATGAAAATAACGAAGCTCAGCGAGAACAATATCGATATTGCGGTAATTAACAGCAGTGAGATCCTGATCACGGATGTGCAGTCCGCCTTAGACCTCATAGCGACCGTAAATTATGAAACGGACTGCAATCGAATGATTTTGAATAAGTTAGCCATCTGCGAGGACTTCTTCAGCTTGAAGACGCGACTAGCCGGAGATATTTTGCAAAAATTTATCAATTATAAAATAAAACTCGCCATTGTCGGTGACTTTTCCGAGTATAGCAGTAACAATTTTAAAGACTTTATGTATGAGAGCAACAAAGGGAAAGATTTGTTTTTCGTGACGAATGAGCAACAAGGAATCGAAAAACTAAGTATGAGCTAACTCTGAAGCTGAGGTGAATTGCTCCATGTCTGCAACATTAAGCAACGAATTTGATTATCCGATGGTCAAGCTTCCGGACGGCAAGGTTGAATTACGGGATGATCGAACGAAAAAGATATGGACGTCCGAAATAAAGCCGTTCCAGCTCGCGTCATTTCCTGTAACCATGGCGTTGTATTGCGAGATAACGGGAAAATCATCTAGCTCTAAGGAAGATAAACAAAAGCCGGTAGTCAATGTATCCTGGAATGAAGCCATCACCTTGTGCAATCTGCTTTCACAGAAAGCCGGATTGCAAGAATGTTATTCGCTAAACGGTGACGACATTCATTGCGATTGGGAAGCAGACGGATATCGCCTTCCTTCCGAAGCAGAGTGGCAGTATGCCTGCAAAGCGGGAACAAGCGGTTATCGTTATGGAGAAATAGATAAGATTGCTTGGTATCATAAAAATTCCAATGGCCAAATCCATGAAGTCGGCCTCAAGCAACCGAATGCATGGGGGCTCTATGACATGCTAGGAAATGCTTGGGAATGGTGCTGGGATTTATATGACGAGAATGTATATGGCCCGTACCGCATCTTCCGAGGCGGGAGTTGGGCGGAAGAGGAGCGTGGCTGCGGAGCCACGTGCCGCCGTCGAAGCCATCCGTCCTTCTGCATCGATGATCTTGGATTCCGCCTCGCCCGGTCTTGCAAATAGGAGCGATGGGGGACATCGCCTATTTCCAAAATAAGCCCAAGCGTCTTTCACGCTTGGGCTTATTTTGGTTAACCTCTTGCTCATGCCTTGCCTTTTATTAATACGTTTCATAAATGAGCTCGTTGTTTATTTCAAGCTTCTTATTAAAAGCCGCGTAAATGTATAGCTGCCCCGCCGGAGTATCCCCCGCATCATAACCTAACCGAAAATGGCTGTCTCGATCAAATTCAAGCTCGGACAGAACCAATTCACTTACATCCTCGTCCGGATGCATTTCGGCAATAAGGCTCAGTGCCTGATCAATCAGCTCGCCAAAACGCTCCCATGCTATCTTAATGACTGGCGACAGCCGCTTTATTTCCTCTTCAGTAGAGACATTCGCTCTAACTGAAAGCTCTTTCCCCTCATAATGAAGCATCATTGCATAGGAAGATAGCGAGACATCATATCGAAAGGTCCCGAACTCCTCGACCGAATAATCCGGCTCCGCCATGAGATTATTTGAATAATCCAGCCGCGCCAGCTTGGGAAGATGGCTCGTATCCAGCTTTGAAATTTTATTTTCCGAGCAATAGAGCTCGGTTAGCTCCCTATTATTGCCGAGATCCAGTGCCGTGATGTGATTATTGAAGCATCTTAAACTTTGCAGCGCGGGATTTTCATTTACGTCCAAACCCGTCAGATGATTGTGATTGCAGCGTATCTCAACCAAGTCCGGGCAGCCCTTCAAGTTCAAACTGATCAAATAATTGTTAGCGCATTCGACATAGGTGAGCTGCGTATTTTGATCCAGATTCAATTCAAACAGGGCGTTGTAGCTGCAGTTAAGCTTTTTTAAGCTCACGTTGTGATTGACATGCAATTCCGAAAGGATATTCCAATAACAATCCAATTTAGCGAGCATCGCGTTTGAACTGACATCCAAATTCCGGATGCGGTTAAACCCGCAGTCCAGCGCCTCTAGCCTTGCATTATTTTTTAAATCCAAGCCATGGAGCTCGTTTTTGTTGCAGTTAAGCTCTTTTAGCATAGGATTGCGACTGAGATCCAGCCCCATTAATCGGTTATGATTGCAAGACAGCTTTTCTAAATTCGGTTGATTTCCCGTATCCAGCGCAGTTAATTGGTTTCCTCTGCCATCCAAACTTCTCAGGTTTATATTTTTGCTGAGATCGAGCTCCGTCAACGCGTTAAATGAGCAATCTAGCTCCTCAAGCGATACGAAAAACTCAATTCCGCTCAGGCTTGAGTAGTTATGATTTGCAAGCTCTAGGGTTGCGATTCGATCCACATCACTTGCCAGAATCCCATGACGTCCTCCGCAATAGGTTTCCAGAACATAGGCTTTGAAACGTTCATCCCTGAAATTTTCCGTAATATTCACAGTGCTCCTCCTTCGTTAGGCAAGCTCATTTATAGAATCGGACACAGAGCGCATCTCCATAAATGTTATTATAACTTCCCATATGGCAAAGAGGCAGTGGTCTTTTTACCTGCGGCTTGGAGCAGGATAGGAACTTCGGATCACTTTTTATAAACGATATAAATGATTAATAAGATAAAATATCTTAACAAACGATAGCAATTATGCTAACATTTACTAATAATTTTTTTTTTTTTGATTTTCAACATTAATTACAGGGGGAACAAAATTTATGCGTTCAAAAATGATTAAAATGATCACATTGTTTACAATGCTTTGTGTGATCATGGTTTCCGTCGTGCAAGCTTCCGGAAGCTCCACTACTAATATCGAGATAAGCGGGCAAAGGTCCGTTATTGAGACGTTTAAATCTGACAATGTAGTAATGGCTCCGATTTCTCTCTTTCAGAATGCGCTAGATATGGATGTGAAATGGGATGCCGGCTCCAAAACGATTGCGGCCACATTGGGCGATCGAACCGTTACAATGACCATCGGCAATCCTTCAGCGACCGTTACTGAGGGCACAACCAATATTACCTATAAAATGGATCAGCCTCCCCTTCTTCGAAATCAAAGAGCCTGGATTCCCGTACGCTTTGTCTCAGAAGTGCTAGGGCTTCAGGTGGGCTGGGAACAATCCACCAATACGATAAAAATCTCTACAGGCGCCGCTGCGGGTGTGCAGGGTCCTAAAGGGGAAACGGGAGCAACAGGCTCTCAAGGGCCGGCTGGCAGCACTGGTTCGCAAGGACCGAAAGGCGACACTGGCGCTAGCGGGGCAACGGGGCCAGCGGGCGCCGACGGGGCGACCGGGCCTGCGGGAGCAGACGGAGCGGTTGGGCCTGCGGGGCCGCAAGGACCTGCGGGACCTGTGGGCGCTGACGGGGCGACCGGGCCTGCGGGAGCTGCCGGAGCGGTTGGACCCGCGGGGCCGCAAGGACCTACGGGACCTGCTGGCGCTGACGGGGCAACCGGGCCTGCGGGAGCTGACGGAGCTGTTGGACCCGCGGGGCCGCAAGGACCTACGGGACCTGCTGGCGCCGACGGGGCAACCGGACCCGCTGGAGCAGACGGAGCGGTTGGGCCTGCGGGGCCGCAAGGACCTGCGGGACCTGCTGGCGCTGACGGAGCGACCGGGGCTACTGGAGCTACTGGACCTGCGGGACCTCAAGGCCCGCAAGGCGTGACAGGGGCAACAGGTCCTGCGGGATCGTCTGCGATCATGCCGTTTTCCTCTGGCGATGCAGTCAACTTAACTACAATAGTAGGCGGACTGAAAGGAACTGGAGCGCTGCTTGGTTTTGGAAGCTCAGTAAGTGGTACCACATTAACTGGAGGTACAATTGACATTACGAATGGCAAGAATTTCGCATTCAGTATGCCAAGATCCGGCACGATAACATCACTTAACGCCTTCTTCAGCTCATCGAATGCAGTAGTCTTACTCGGAACAACCTTAACCGTTAGCGCTCAGCTTTATGAAGCCTCAGGAAGCAATTCATTTGCGCCCGTCGGCCCAGAAGTATCGCTAACTCCTTACACGGGCGTCCTAGCTGTTGGTTCAACTGCTGAAGGTGAAAATAACTCGATGAATGTGACCGTTACAAAAGGAAACCGTTACATGTTGGTATTCTCGGCAACTGCTAGCGGACTTAGCCTCGTCAACACAATTAGCGGATTTGCAAGCGCGGGTATTGAAATTTCCAGTCCTTAAAATACATCTAGCCATGAAACTCTGATTTTTCTGAGCTTCATGGCTTTATTTTTTACAAGAGCAGACCTTCATCCGAGATCTATACGAGGAAGGTCCCTACATGAGGCTCAAAATAAATCCAACTGCTCCACCACGGGGGGAGGCGGCTCGTTCGGGTCCCCGCCATCGGGGCGGGTGAGTCCCAGCAGTTCCATCAGGCGCTTGGCATTCTCTGCCGCGTCTCCGCCAGAGTTATTGTTGAAGATGACGTGGACATGCTCGGTCTGCTGTTCAAGCTGCTTTAGCTTGTTTGCCCAATCCAGCAATTCCTCGTCGCTATACCGATATAAATAGCGAACCTCACGCCAGTTCGGGGCGCTAGCCTGATTCCAGCCGGACACGTTCCGGCCGTGGAACCGGACAATCGTCGCCTGCGCATCCGTTGCCCGCAGTACCGTCGGCACCGATCCGATTCCGGCCTGCGGCTCATCGCAGACGCTGTGCTGCCACTGCTCCCGCTCCATGAAGGCGAGTGTCTTCTCCCTGTATTCATCGGTGAACCAGCTTTGATGCCGAAATTCGAGCGCACACGGAATGCCGTTCATTCGCGCTTTGGTTTCCCGCAGCACCCGTACATTCTCTTGCGTGCAATCGAACCAGGGTGGGTACTGAAACAATGCCGCCGTCAAACGGCCGGCCTCCATTACGGGTGCCAGCATATGCCGAAATGCTGCGTACATCTCGTTAATCTCCTGAGCGGGAATGGTAGGTCCTCGCTGATGGCCCGTCATGCCCTGATAAGCCTTCACTACAAAATGGAGCGTTGCGGGCGTATCCTCCAGCCATTTAACGAACCGCTCCTGTGATTGGATGGCATAGAAGGTGCTGTCCACCTCCACCAACGGAAAATGCTTTGCGTATTGCCGCAGCTTGCTTCCTGCCTTTGCTCCTGGGACATACAGCCGATCATGGTCGCCCCAGCCTGCCAGTCCGATATGTATCGGCATAGTACCCCTCCATTTCTTCTGCTGCTTTTTCCTTATTATACCTAACCTTCGCAAACAAAGCGTAAACTCCTTCGGCGCCCTTATACATTCTTATATTTGAAAAAAAGCAGCCCTGCCGTAAGCCCCATGAGCCTACCGTAGAACTGCTTTCCTTGTCTTCTCTTGCCTCATCCAACTATAAATACCGATAATCCGAAAAAGCAGCCGCCTGGCCGCGATAAACGCCTAGCTCGTCCACCACATTCCAAACCGTCGCGTTTACAATATAAAACCGCCGCCCCGTGCTTGAAATGCGAATGCCCGTGTAGTTGTCGACGTAGCCGTTCGCGGTCACCGCCTCAAAGAAACGATCCCGCTCCTGTCTCTCCATGGGTTCGGCCGTAAGCCTTGAAGGCGTCCGAGTGAACGTATCCCATTCCATTTCCCATAATCCAAGCCCAGCTGCATTTCCGTAATTGAGAACGGGATCCGGCTCGGCTCCATGCGAGAGAATGACCGTCGGCGCATGGAAGAGCTGCTCCCGCAAATCGGCTTCCGCTCTCAGCGCAAGCAGCTCATTGCCGGTCCATTTGCGATAGCTGCCGAGCAGCAGGCTTGCATGTGCCTCCGTAGCGCCAGCACCTGTCAGCGGTAGTTGCATCATTCTATTCCTCCCCTGTGTTTCGCTTCTTTTTATATATCACGGGGGGAGGTCCATTGTCTACCGATCGCTTTCATGCCCGCCGCAGCCGCCTCTATGCGCGGTTAAGCTTACGCAAGCGCAGCAGCGCCGTCAAAATAATTAAAAACGCCACAAGAGCCAGCATTGGAATCGTAATAAAACCAAACCAATTCAAATAATCGCCCTGGCAAGAGACGGGGCCGCAGGCCGCCAAAGGCGAGTCATGCGGAAGCTTTTGCAGTATCGAATGATAGAGAGAAAAGCCTCCACCTATGACAACTAGAGGCAGCGTGTAGGAGACGATGCCCGTATCTCCTTTGGTATAGGCAATGCCGAGCAGAAGCGCCAGCGGATACATAAAGATTCGCTGAAACCAGCAGAGGCTGCACGGGGCAAAGTGCATAACCTCGCTTAAATACAAGCTTCCGGCAGTCGCCAGTACGGCAGTCGCCCAAGCCAGAAACAGCCAAAACGATTTTTTCTTGTCTACTTGTTCTTCCAAACCGTTCGCCTCGCCTTCCTAAATAAGCTCTATCTCTCATTTTCGCTCATAGGCAGCAGGCTCGGCATGACTCGAAAGGGCTATTCCCTATGAAAACCCGGCAAACTTTCTTCTAAAATGACACGGCTGTGCTGCTCCCTCCATTAAGAGATTAAGTTCCAGCTGCCCGCCTGCTGCTGAATCGTCCACAGCCGCGCATACAGCCCTTGCTGTGCCAATAAGTCATCATGTTTGCCTTGCTCGGCAATCGAGCCTTCATTTAAAACGATAATTTGGTCTGCATTCCGAATCGTCTTCAGGCGATGCGCGATGACGATGACGGTCCTGCCTTGCACCAATCGGTCCACCGCACGCTGGATTTCCAACTCATTATGCGGATCAAGCGAAGCCGTCGCTTCATCGAGCAGCAGAATCGGCGCATTTTTAAGCAGTGCCCTTGCAATGGAAATTCGCTGTTTCTCTCCGCCCGACAGCGTATTCCCGCCCTCGCCAACCATTGTGTCATAGCCCTGCGGCAATTTCATAATAAATTCATGGCAGCAAGCCTCCTTCGCTGCCGCTTCAATTTCCTGCTGCGTCGCATCGCTTTTGCCAAACCTCAGATTGTTGCCAATCGTATCCTGAAACAGATAGACATCTTGAAATACCATGGACATTTTGCGAAGCAGCGCTTCCGGGTCCATAAGGCGAGCATCCTCTCCTCCGAGCTTTACGCTTCCTTCGGTAGGATCATAGAAGCGAGCAATTAAACGCAGCAGCGTGCTCTTTCCGCTGCCCGAAGGGCCAACCAAAGCGGTAAAGGAGCCTTCCGGAATGTTCAAGCTTACATTCTTGAGCGTCAACTGCTCGTTATAGCCGAAAGCGACTTTGTTGAACTCTACCGCGTATCCTGACGGAGGCTGCCGATTTCCTGCCATAACGGGCTCCGCTTGCAGCTTCACGATACGCTCGCCTGCCTGCTCGAAATAACGGAAGGTGGCATAATTAACCAGAGCCGCAGAAAGCGGATCGAATATGCGGGTGCCAATCAGCAAAAAAGCGACAAACGTTAGCAGCTCCAGCTCACCGCCGAGAAGCAGGTTAACCCCTACGATTACCATAATCGTTAACCCTGCACGGATAAGTGCAAAGGCGCTTAAAATAATGGGACCGAGCGAGCCTTCGAAACGGATGCTATGGCGCATCAGCTCGCGGAACGCCTTTTCGAGCCGAACGAATCTAGCCCCTGATACGTTATAGGCTTTAATGACACGAATGCCATTCAAATATTCCTGCAAACGGTTCGTTGCATCCAGCTTCGCCTTCATATGCCCTTCCCCTAGCTTGCGCTGCAGCACCGTGGTCAGCAGCACCAGCAGCACGGCAACCGGGAATGCCGCAAACATAGCGACAGCCATCCGCCAATCGAGAAACGATAAGCCAGCCAGCGCAATGATCGGCATAATTAGCGCTCCGATCATCTGGGGCACCAGATGCGACATGCCATGCTCGACAAGTGCAAAATCGCCCATCATCATATTCGCGAGATCGCCGGGGTCTCTTTTCTGCAAATAGCCGAGCGGCAGCTTTCTTAAATGCTCAGCCAACCCTGCCCGCCCTTCTGCCGCCGTGTTGTAAGCGCCTCGATATTGCGTGCGGTAAGCCGGTATTTCACAAAGATACATCAGTAAAAACGAAACGGCCATCAAACCGCATATCCACCAAAGCCGAACCGTATCGAGCTGCGTACCCGGCACTACAAACGGCTGAAATATCAACCGAGCACTTTCCACCAATAATGCAAAAGGCACAATTCCCGCAAGGTTTGCGAGAGAAGTATACAGCACGGGCTTCAATAGCTTCTTGGGCTGCCCTGCTGTTATGTTATTCAACATGCTCATACCGACACGCCTCCCCGTCCCATTTGCCACTGGCTAGCATTCGAATAAGCCTCCCACATTTGGGAGTATAAGCGGCCCTTGGCAATTAAAGCTTCATGCGTACCCTTCTCGGCTATCTCACCGTTATTCAGTACAATAATCTGATCCGCGTCCACGATCGAGGACAGGCGATGGGCGATGACGATGACCGTCTTCCCCTTCATTAGCTCCTTGAGGGCCAGCTGCATTTCATATTCATTTTCCGGATCGGCAAAAGCGGTGGCTTCATCCAGTACGAGTACGGGCGCATTTTTGAGAATGGCCCTTGCTACCGCAACCCGCTGCTCTTCTCCACCTGATAAATAGACGCCGCCTTCTCCGATCAACGTGTCATAGCCTAGCGGCAGCTTGTCGATAAAGGCATGGCACTGCGCTGCTTGTGCTGCAGCATAAACCTGCCCCCGCGAAGCATCGGGGTTCCCAACCGCGATGTTATTGTACAGTGTATCGTAGAACAGGAAGCTATCTTGGAATACGAATGCCACGGTTTCCATCAGGTCATGCGTCTGCATCTCGCGAATATCCATATTGCCGATGCTGATCTTGCCCTGCTGAATATCCCAAAAGCGCGGCAGCAGGCTCGCAACGGTTGATTTGCCGGAGCCGGACGGTCCGACCAGCGCCGTGACTTTGCCCTGCTTTGCTTCGAACGAAATATTCGATAACGCTTCCTTACGCGTAGCCGAAGTCTCGGCTTGGTACGAGAAGGATACCTTCTCGTATTTCACGGAATAGGAGCTGGGCGACTGGGCAGTCCCCGTTTCCTTAATCGGCTCTTCCGCCAAGATTAAATCGATGCGCTTCACGCCCTCATTAATATCCCGCAGCGAGGATGCGATACTCATCATCTTAAACATAGGGGCTGTCAGTCCCGGCGACATAATGAGGAAAAAGAGCAGAACTGCCGCAAAGGCCGTACTGCCTGGATTGCGGTCCAGCAAGAATACGCCAACCGGCAGCGCGAACGCTGCAAACGAGCTGAGCAGCACTTTGAATAATAAGAAGCCGTTTTGAAACTGGTCGGTATATTTCACGCAATATTCGCGATAGCTCACCATATCCGCATGGAATTTACGGAAGGAATGAACCGTCTGCCCGAACACCTTGATTGCCGGCATGCCGCGCACATACTGTACGGCCGATCCATTCATTTGCTGCAAATAATCATAATAGTGCTTGATACTGTTCCCTTTATCGACGCTGCGCATCATCATGACCTGAGCAGTAATGCCAAGCATAATGGGCACCAGACAGACTAGCGCCAGCCATACATTCAAATAGAACATGACGGAAATCATCACAATTGTCGTCACGACCACTTGAACAAAGTCCGGCAGTTGATGGGCAACAAAGCCCTCCACCTTCTCCACATTGCTGTCCAACGTTTTTTTGACCGAGCCGGTGGATGTCCCGTTCAGCCACCCTAGAGGCAGCTTCCCAATATGTGTGGCAAGCTTCATCCGAAGGCCATATAGTATTCGGAATGCCGCAATATGCGAGGCCATTCCGCCTCCATACATCGCAGCTAAGCTGCCAAGCAATGCCACAAGCGCCCAGCTGCCATACCGAATCATGTATCCCCCGTCCGCCAACGCGGGATTTGCAGCATGCTCCAGCAGCTCCTTCACGATAAAGTACACAGACGCATACGGTACCAGCATGAGAAGGGCACTAATGGTGGATAAGACGGCAGCAAGCCAGAGAAGCCCTTTTCTCTCGCCAGCGAGCTCCAATAATCTTGCCAATCCTGTTTTTTTGCGCACATCGTTCCCGCCTTCCTTTATCTATTCCCGGATGCGATCATCAAAGCGATAATCACTCCTAATCCTGCCTTGCCGAACCTCTTGCTCATGCTAATCTCTCCCATTCTCTTTTGCAGCAGTAGATCATGCCGTCAATGAGAAAGATTATCACTGTAACGAAAAAAAAACCTCCTCTAAACGGATTATAAATGCGGTTAGACGGAGGATTTCCTATTAACGGTTCAATAGCAGCTTTGGCTTGACCCCGTATTTTTTGCAAAACGCTTCCGAGAAATAACCCGGATTGGAATAGCCAACCGACAAGGCAACCTCGCTGACATTCATTCTGCCCGCCTCCAAATACTGCTTCGCCCGCTCCAGCCGCAGCTCTCGCAGCGCGCCGAATACCGTCGTATCGAACACCTCTTTAAAACCGGCCTTCAGCTTATAGTCGTTTAAGCCGATGAGCCTGCTCAGCTCCAGCAGCGTTGGGGGATGTTCCAGCCGCTCTTCCAAAATCCGCTTCGCGGCTCTAATCTTCTCGAGGTCCCCACCTCGTAAAATAGAGCTTTTATGTCTATCGATCGGCTCTTGAAGACAGCTCTCCAAACTCAACCAGAGCAGCTCCAGCGCCTTGCTTTCCATATAAATGCGTTTGAACGGCTCATGCCGCGGACAGTGCATAATTTGTTGAATAATTGCCTGTATGCCAGGGGAAATCGTCTGCTGATAGATTCGCAGATGGCCCGAACCAAGAATGTAAGAAAAGCCGCTCCTGCCATCCGGATAGCAGGCTTGCATGTAGTTATCAAATACATCAACCTTCATGCGAAGACCGACAAAGGAAGCCCGCCTGTTGGCCAAATGAACCATCGAGGCCTCCACGTCCTTCAAGAGCCAAAGCTGGCAATCATTTTGCCGGATATCCGCAGAATGCCCGGATGCATCGATAATCCCATGCCCTTCTAGGCAATAATTAAGCTCTATCATCGGTTCATCGCCCTTAAAAGTCGTTGTGATGTCCGACCAGAAACAATAATCAGATAAAATGAGCTCGAGTCCAGGTTTAATGATCAAGCGCCTCAGCGAACCTTCTCCAGCCTGTTCCGGCAAATAGTAGGCTTCCATGTAAGCTCCGTTATCCTTTATAAGATCAAGTTGGTTGAAATAATCGTAAAAGTGTACATGAAAATCAGCTTCAAGCTGCTCCATAGCGCGTGCTCCTTCCGCGGCCCTTCGTCTCGCCAAGAGCCATTCCCTCTTGCTCAAATGATAATTGTTATCAATTGAATAAGTCAATATCTAAACTAATGTTCTCTATAGTTATACTTTACCTTTCCATGCACCTTCCTGCTTGGTACGATAATAGCAGCAAGCATCTCCCTCATGAAAGCAGGCCAGCACTATGAACATTGAACGAGCAGCAGCAGAGCATATCCCTTCTATTTGCGAAATAGACAGCCTCGTTATCGGCTCAAGAAGCCGAGAGCAGCAACTTACGGAAGCGGTCGCCAAGCAGCAATGCATCGTAGCGATCGAAAAGGAAACAATCATCGGCTTTGCTGTCTTCGATGCCTCCTTTTTCGGCTACGACTACCTTTCGCTGCTGATTGTAAACCCCTCGTTTAGAAGAAAAGGCGCAGCTAGAGCGCTCATCCAATATATCGAGAGCCATTGCACAACCGCCAAGCTGTTTACCTCTACCAATGAGTCCAATGCAACGATGCAGCGCGTTTGCGAATCCGTTGGTTTCGAGCGAAGCGGTATCATCGAAAACCTCGATGACGGCGATCCGGAATGGATTTACTTCAAGCCCCTTCCCACGCGATTCTCCGACTAGTCGTTGCTTAGCAATACTTAAGGATTGAACCGTTATTCCTGTCCTTTTGGCGTATGCAGCAGCCAGCCTTATATCCCACGTTACGCAACGCAAAAAAATCTGCTCCACTGCGAATCCATCCACAGCGGAGCAGACCTACTACTATTCAAGCATTCCTGCCACTCACTTATTTGCCGCTAATCAGCGCCAAGTTTTCTTGCCATCTTGCCGTACGGAATTCATTGACTTTATCGAAGCCAAGGCCCGTCGTCGTTTTCTTCGCTTCCTCGATCAGGCTAAGCACTTCGGCGTCGCTCTTTGCGAACAGGATTTTGCCGAAATACTCGTCAGCCGTTTCCTTCACCTGCTGGTTAATGATTCCTTCGTCCGTCTCGGGAGCCGGATCGATATTATTGTATTGCGTCATGTTTTGCGAAGTTTTCCAAGCGATGTTGAGCTGTGCCAAGGCGCCCCAGTTGCGTTGGTCCTCTGGCAGCGTTTGCTCGATCTTCTGCTTGCTCTTATCGACGAACGTAGCATTTCCAGACCAAACATACGCCTCCAGCTTGTCTTTGTCCTTTTCTTCTTGCGATGTGCTGAACCATTTATCATTCGGAATTGGCGCGCCATCTGCGTCGAAATCATCCCAGTACAAGCCCTGCGGCCCAAAGAACATGACCCGTGTGCCTTCTTCTCCAGTCATCCAATCCAAATAAGCGAAGATCGCTTCCGGATTTTTGGCACTGGTCGTAATGACGTTCACGTTCCAGCCCAGCGCGTTGTAGCCGTTTGGATACACCTTGTTTTTGTCCAAGCCCGACTTTGCGATTGGCCAAATAAATTCATAGCCCGCGGTTGCATCTTGGGCTTTCAGCGCATTATGGCCTTCACGGCCCATATTCGTAGCGTTGCCGCCTACAAACACAGCCACTCTGCCCGTCGCCAGCTTCTCTTTCACTTGGTCATCCTTTTGCGTCATGGCATCCTGTGTCATCAAGCCTTCTCTAAACAGCTTGCTGGCATACAGCATCGTTTCTTTCCAAGCCTCGTTATTGTAAATGGTATCGAATTTATCGCCGTTCGGATAAGCCTTCATCGAGTGGAATGCACCCGCTGCTCCTTCTTGGAAGCTAGGGAACATGACCTCGACGCCTGAACCGTTGCCGCCAACCTCTAACGGCACTACGTCAGGATATTTCGATTTTACCTGCTGCAAGTAAGCATACAGGTCATCCGTCGTTTCAAGCTTAGGTGAGCCGAGCTCCGCGTACATCTTCTTGTTCACGAACCAGCCGCCGTTGCCTGTAGGCTCTGCCGTATACCAGTTCGGGAATTGATAGATTTTGCCGTCACTGGAGCGCAGCATGTTCAGCGTCTCTTCGCCCGCCCATTTTTTCAAATTGGGATACTTGTCGATATATTCATCCAGTGGAACGAGCGCTCCGGCAGATCTGAGCCGTTCAACCTCAGGTCCGCGGTCCATCATAATTGCGTCAGGAAGCTCCTTGGATGCAATCATCGTGCTCAGCTTTTGGGCTGCCGCACCGCCGGATTGAATTGGATTGACCGTTACCTTCAGGTTATCCTGCACCCACTTGCTGTTCGGGCTCACGCCCCACGGCTCGGTCGTCCACCAGTCATAATGCACATAATACGAGAAGGATACCGGTGTTTCCCCCAAAACAAACCCATTGCTCTCATTCGTTTTATTTGAGCCTGAATTTGTCGGATCGCTTAGATTTCCGGCTTTACCGCCGTTATCGCCCGAGCAGCCCGCAAGCAGAACGGAACCCGCAAGACCGACAGTTATCAGCGTGGTTAACAGCTTTCTTGCATTCATAGTCGTACGCCTCCCAATTTTTAATCTATATATCCAAACCTTTAGCCGCAGCCCTCCGGTCGAATACCGATGCTACTCCTTCAAGGAGCCAATCAATACGCCTTTCACGAAAAAGCGCTGTACGAACGGATACACCAGCACAATCGGAATGGTAGCCACCATCATAGTGGCCATCGTGAGCGATTTGCTCGTCACGCTTTGCATTCGGCTGAGCGCATCCGTAGCGGCTCCGCTGCCTTGCGATGCAATCGATAGCTGCTCGCTCATCGTGTTCGAGTTCATAATTTGCTGGAGCAGCGTTTGAATCGGGTACAGCTTCGCGTCGTTAATGAAAATTGTCGCCGTGAACCAATCATTCCAATGGTAAACCGCCGTAAACAAAGAGAGAGTGGCCAGCACCGGGCCCGACAAAGGAAACACGATTTTAAAGAAAATGCCAAACGTGCTCGCTCCGTCAATCTTGGCCGATTCCTCCAGCCCGTCCGGCAAGCCCATGAAGAAGGTACGGAAGATAATCATATTCCATACGCTTACGGCCGTCGGGATTACCATGACCCAGAACGTATCCATTAAGCCAAGCTCGCGGTTGAGCAGGTAGAACGGAATTAGCCCCCCGCTGAAATACATGGTGATGATGGCAAAAATCATATAAAATTTCTTCCCGATTACTCCCTTGACGGACAAGCCGTAAGCAAAGATTGCGGTAAAGAAAATCGATATCACGGTACCTGCTGCGGTACGAAGGAGCGAAATGGCAAATGCATCGATAATCCGGTCGTTTTGGAACACTATTTTGTAATTATCGAGCGTAAAAGCCCTTGGCCAAAAGGTAACCCCGCCCTTCGCCGTATCCAGCCCCAAATTAAAGGAGATGACGGCCGAATTCCAGAAGGGGTACAGCGTCGCCAGCCCTAATAGCACCAGAAAAAAATAAATAAAGGTTTGCAATGCTTTATCGCTGCTGCTCAGCTTCACTCGGCTTCACCACTTTTCTGAATATTGGCAGGCACGGTCCGCCTTACCATAGGCTTGTCCCCGCTCTTCTGGCTAAGAAATTCGCCATGGTCAGCAGCCCTACGCTAATGACTGCCTTGAACAAACCGACGGCGGCTGCATACGAGAAGCGGTTATTGATAATCCCGATTCGGTAAGCATAGGTATCGATGACCTCTGCCACGTCGCGTAGCATTGCGCTTCTGCCAAGCAGGAGCAAATCATCGAAGCCCGCATTCAACAAGCTGCCGATGTTCAGAATGAGGAAAATAATAATGACCGGCGTTATGGATGGAAGCGTTATCAGAAAAATCTGTTTGAATTTGCTTGCTCCGTCAATCGAAGCTGCTTCATATAAGCTTGGATTCACGCCGGCGATAGCCGCCAAATATACGATTGTAGCAAAGCCGATTTCCTTCCACAGGTTCGTCGTCACGATAATGCCCCAGAAATATTCAGGCAGGGACAGGAAGTTAATCGGTTTATCGATAAGCCCGAGCGCCTGAAGGGAAATGTTCAAGCTCCCGTTGTCCACGGACAAGATCGAGATTGTAAAGCCGGACACGATGACCCACGACAAGAAATGGGGCAGGTAGCTGATCGTTTGAATGATCTTTTTGAACGCCAGGTTTCTGACTTCATTCAGCATCAGCGCAAGCAGGATCGGCGCAGGGAAGTTAATGACCAGCTTCAATAAGCTGATGACAATGGTGTTGCGGATGACGCGGAAGAAGTCGGGCGAGTTGAAAAACATTTCAAAATGCTTAACTCCCACCCATGTGCTGCCGAAAAAACCTTTAAACAAGCTGTAATCCTGAAAGGCCATAAGCACGCCATACATAGGGATGTAATTAAAAATAAAAATAAAGATTAAAGCAGGAAAAATCATCAGCTGCACCTGCCACTGTGCCAAAAACCGCCGCCAAAGCGGTTTTTGCCTGCGCGGGACGCTAACCGCCGTATTCGCCGTCACTGGTGTTTGCACGCTACCCTCGCCTCTCTCTCCAGATTTGCCTGGCTTAACCCTTCACTGCACCTGCCGTAATGCCGCGCGACATTTGCTCTGTAAACAGCAGGTAAATAATAACGGTTGGCAACGCAATGATTGTCATAACTGCGAACTGAGCCCCATAGTTGGAGGAATATTGCCCTGTGAACTTCATAATGGAAAATGGCAGTGTCTTAAAGGTCTCGGAGGTCAGGAACGTATTGGCCATAATGAATTCATTCCACCAGCTAATAAAGTTCATAATGCATACCGTTGCAATCGCAGGCTTCGTAATTGGCATAATAATGCGGAAGATGACGCCAAAAACGGAGCAGCCGTCCATGACTGCCGACTCCTCAATGCTTCTTGGAATCGTCTCGAGAAAGCCTGAAATAATG
The DNA here is from genome assembly GCF_006345825.1 of Paenibacillus paridis. Lineage (GTDB taxonomy): Bacteria > Bacillota > Bacilli > Paenibacillales > Paenibacillaceae > Pristimantibacillus > Pristimantibacillus paridis. The sequence goes on along the minus strand of NZ_VCIX01000081.1, from coordinate 80,342 downwards.
AGCAGGCTGATCGGCAGGGAAAAAGCAATATACGGTAAAATGAGCGACAACGGATTGTCGATCAGATTCAGCTTGTCGAACAAAATAAAGTTCGGCAGCAGCGTCGCGTGGATCGGAACGATCATCCCCAGCATGATGAAGGCCATCGCCGGCCCACGCAGCTTCCACTCCATTCGCGTGAACGCATAGCTCAGCATGAGCGCTAGGAAAGCGGCGACTAAAATCGTCACGGTCGTAATAAATAAGCTATTCAGCAGGAAGCGCGGAACGCTCCCGTATGTGAATGCATTCACATAGTTATTCCATTCAAACGATTTAGGCCATTTCAATATGCCGCTGCCAAAAAAATCGCCGCTCTTCAGAAAGGAATAATTAATGAGCCAGATGAGCGGAAAAATTTGCAGCAGCGCCACTACCCACAAAATAAGATGGAGAACGGCCTTTAACGCGGGCGATGCGGCATCCTTCTTTTTCTTGCTGCCCGCCGTATGCTGGTTAGTCTGGGCTGTGATGGCTCCCACAAGCATGCCTCCTATCAAAATCGTATAGCCTATCGTGTTGGTGCTAAAATTCGCCTACGTCCTTCTTGAATGCCTTGTTCATCGCCAGCGTAATGATCAAGCAGATGATCACGAATACGACGGAGATTGCGTTGCCGTAGCCGTACAGCGAGGAAGAGAACGCTGTTTTGTACAAGTAGTTGCCAATGAATTGCGTCGTGTTGGCTGGTCCGCCGTTCGTCATGAGAAATACAGTCTCCATCTGCTTAAGGCAGGCGGTAACGGCAATGACTACCGCCACTCGCACCATCGGCGATAGCAGCGGAATAATGACCCGCGTATACAGGTTCACCCGTCCGGCGCCGTCAAGCTCGGCCGCTTCGAACAGATCCTTCGGTATGCCTTGAAGCCCGGCATAATACAGAAGCAGCGCATATCCAAAACCCTGCCACATCACAACGACAATGACACACCAGATGGCGATTTGCGGATCGCCGAGCCAATCCTGCTTCCATGTGCCGAGGCCTACGCCCTCCAGCAATTTATTCAACATCCCGAAATTCGGATGAAATACGCTTACCCACATTTTTGAAGTAACGACGATGGAAATAACAGCCGGTATAAAGAAGATGGCCCGGAACCATTTTTCAAACTTGCCTGCATGGGTGACGAATATCGCAAACAGCAGCGCGAGCGGATGCTGAATGAGCAGCGTCGCTGCGAGCAGCAGCAGAGCATTAAGCAATGAGCGCCAAAAAACGCCGTCATGAAATAAAATCTTCGTATAATTATCGAATCCAACGAACTCGTATGCGCCAATTCCGGTCCAATTCGTCGTACCGTAGTAACCACTCATGATAATCGGAAAGCAAACCATGAAGAGAAACAGCAGAAAGCCAGGTGCTACTAGCCAGAAAATGGTGATCCGATTGCTCATCAGTTTGTGCATGGTTCTCCCCGCTCTCTCTTTGCCAGCAAAGGCAGGCAGCCGAACGCTGGTTCGTCTGCCGCACATTTGACAGGTTCATCTTTGTTTATTTCAGTACAGCAACCGCTGCATCCATTTCCGTTAAAAATTGCTCTGGCGTTATTTGTTTGCCGAACAGCTTCTGGTGCGCTTCCATCACTTTGGTCTTGAATTCATCCGTGCCATTATCATGGACCGGCGTACCGCTTGAAGAAGTCATGGCGCTAAAGATATCGACCAGTTGCTTTTGCAGCGCAGTCTCGTTGCCTGTCAGGAATTGATCAAACTTTTGAGCCGGCGTGCCGGAACCAGTCTCCCATACCTGCTTCGCCCAGTTCTCTGGCGCAAAGAAATATTTCAGGAATGCTACCGCTGCTTCCGTGTTTTTGGAAGTTTTGGATACCGAGTATCCGCCGCCATACCATGCCGCTACGTCGGTCGCTTTTCCTTTGTCCGATGCAGGGTAGGAGATCGCGCCTACATTGTTACGGAACTCTTCAGGGAAGTTCTCGTCCGTTGCAAGCCCTGCTTCCCAGTTGCCCATCACATACATCGCTGCTTGGCCTTGGCCGAACAGATTGCGGGATGTGCCGTAATCTGCTGTCAGGAAGCCGTCAGCCAAACCTTTATTTTCAGCTAGGGCTGCAATGTCCTGTGCCGCTGCAAGGAAGTCGGCATCGCCGGAGAACTTGCCTTCGCCTTTCAGCACGGCATCCATTTTGTTGAAATCGCCTGTGTGGCGCTGCGCCGCATATTCGAACCAGATCGGAAGCGACCAGCCTTCCATCGCGTTTGTCGCAATGGGGTTAATGCCTTTCGCTCTCAGCTGCTTCGACACCTCCAGCAATTCTGCCGTCGTTGTCGGCACGCTTAGGCCATTGTCGTCAAACAGCTTCTTGTTGTAGTAGATCACGAGGAAATCGGTACCGCGCGGCAATCCGTACAGCTTGCCGTCTTGGGAGAAGCCATCCTTCGCCCCTGGCACGAAGTTGCTGCTATCGAATTCCGATTCGTTCAGCTCAAGCAGCATGTTGTTGTCAATAAGAGGTTTGATGAATGAGGTCTGTCCCCAAGCCTGAATAATATCGGGCAATGCATCCGTTGAGGCGTATACTTTGATCTTCGCTTTGTAAGGCTCATCCTGAAGCGCTTCGACTTCGATTTTCACATTCGGGTTTTCAGCCATATAGCTGTCGATGATCGCTTGCTCGATTTTGCCAGCTCCATTCGAGCGGTCAGCAAGCGCCGTGAAAAACTTAAGCGTAACCGGATCGGCTTTCTTGCCCTCGTCTGGCGCAGCCGTCTCCTTCGTCTCATTCGTCGGGCTTGGCGAAGCCCCCTTGTTTCCGTTTGTTCCATTGTTGCCAGAGCTGCATGCTGCCACCGAAAATACCATCAGCATGGCTACGAGCGTGATCCATATTTTTCTCATCGCTACCCCACCTTTATTTATTTGACCAGGCGTTTCCTGTTCTGCCCCCATTATAACTTGGAATCCACGCGCCAAAATATGACCCATAATTTAGAATAGATGCCTCATTTTTTGGATCATAGGCAAAAAGCCCCTGCCCCGATTTAATTCTTGGTATACTGAAATCACAAATTCAACTGGCTAAAGGTGAATAGGATGAGAGCAATTTTTCCACCATTTCGACATATTACCTTGCAGCGCAAACTGCTTACCTTAGTCATTCCGCTTCTTATTGTAACGGTAGGCATTACCGGACTGTATTCCTATTACATCGCCTCGGGCGAGGTGGTCGATAAGCTTCGCCAATCCCAGATGAACATGGCGATCAAGACGAAGGACCAGCTGGACTATTTTGCCAAGAGCACACTTAGCTTCGCCAATTATTTGTTCCTAAATCCGACTGTGCAGGGCATGCTGATGAACGGGGATACGCCGCAGCAGCGCGATCAAGTATACAAGAATCTGCTGCCGCTGATGGTGACGAACGAAACGATTCAATCGCTCATCCTTTACCCAACCTCCAGCGAGGAAAACTCGGGAGCTCCGTTTGCCATCACGCAGACAGGTATTGCAAGCGCTATCAGTTTGGATGGCTTTGCCAAGACCCGTTATTATGAGAGGCTGGCGAAATCGCCTTCCGGGCAAATATGGGATATGTTCTATCCGTCGGATTACATTTTGCCGGGCGACTACCACCATAAGATCGTCCTGATCAAGCCTTACAAAAACTTTTACAATTACGCGCGCACTGGACTGCTCATTATCGGAATGGATTCGGATAAGCTGAGCAAAACCTTATACCACGACAACGAGGATGCCGCCCAATTCATCATGAACGATCAAGGCATTGTGCTTGCAGCTACGGACATGAAGTGGATCGGCAAGCCGGTAACGGTGCTTCCGATGTTCGATGAGACGGATACGGAAACGATTCATCCCGGTCGCGGCCTGGCGATGCTAAAGAGCAATGAGCAATACATCGTGTCCGATTCCGTCTCTGACATTACCGGCTGGCATACGGTCGTCATTCAGGACCGCAGCAAGCTGGTGCTTGAGCTCAAGCATATCGGATCGGTCACCTTCTCGATCATGGCCGTCGTTACGCTGGTGACGATTGCCCTGTCTTGGGTCATCGCCCGCATCGTCACCAATCCGATGAAAAAGCTGATGCTGTCGATGAAGGCGCTCCAAACCGGCGATTTCACGCAGCGGGTGCATTTTAACGGCAATGATGAGATCGGACGGCTCGGACACCTATACAATACGATGGTCGGGCGGATTAAGACATTGATCGATGATGTGTATGCCTCGCGGCTGAAGGAAAAGGAAGCCGAGCTTAAAGCGCTGCAATCGCAAATCAATCCGCATTTTCTATATAACACCTTGAATATGATCAACTGGACGGCCATGCAGAAAGGCGACAACGAAATATCCGAAATGGTCGTGTCCCTCTCCCAGGTGTTCCGGCTCAGCCTCAACAGCGGCAACGACTTTGTCGAATTGGAGCATGAGATGGAGCTGGTACGGAACTATTTATTTTTGCAGAAAAAAAGGTTTACTACCCGGTTTAATTTCGAGATTGATATGGAGCCGTCCATTCAGCATTTCCGCATGCCGAAGCTGCTGCTGCAGCCGCTGGTCGAGAATGCCATCATCCATGCCATCGAGCCCTCCGGCGGCAACGGCCACATCCATGTCCGGGCTTACACCGAGGACACACACATTGTGCTTGAGGTTGCAGATAATGGGCCCGGCATGCCCGCAGCGCAAGTTCAACGCTTGAATAGGGCTCCCGAGCAGGAGCCGATGAAAGCCTTGCAGATGAATGCCCCCCACTCGGGGATGGCGTTATCCAATATTAAGGAAAGGCTTGCCTTATTTTACGAGCAGGCGGAATTTGAGATCGTAAGCCGGGAAGGCTTAGGTACAAGAGTGCAACTGCGAATCAAACAAAGGGGCGATGGGCATGGCGCTAAAAATGATCGTAGCGGAGGATGAGCAATCCTTCCGTGAAGGCATACTTACGTTAGTGGATTGGAAGCTATACGGCATTGAAATTGCGGGGGAAGCGGAAAATGGCAGGCAGGCACTGGAAATGATTATGAATGATCCGCCGGATCTGCTTCTCACCGACATCCGCATGCCTCATCTGAACGGTCTGGACCTGATCCGCGAGGCCAAAGCCGCCGGGCTTGAATTTCGCTCGGTGCTGCTCACAGGCTATAACGAGTTCGAATACGCCAAGGAAGCGATCAAGCTCGGCGTATCGGATTATCTCTTAAAGCCATGCATGCCGCATGACATCGTGCGGGTAATTTTGGAGCTCAAGCAAAAAATCGAGGACTCGGAAAACGAGGATAAAGCGTTGTCCGATCTTAACCGCAGCTGGAACCGCAACATTCACTTGCTCAAAAACCAAATTTTATCCCAGTGGATTCAGCAGCCGTTAATGCCGCTCGAGAACCGTCAAAGCGTCCTGCGGGAAGTAGGTATGGGGCTTCTGCCAGGACCGGTCCAGGTTGGCATTATCCGAATCGATTCTAGCAACGGCCCTAATGCCGCCGCTTCGAAAAGGGATCTCGAGCTCATTCGTTATGCTCTGCTGAACATTACCGATGAGACGCTCCAGCCGCTGTACGGCGGAAATCTGGAGGTGTTCCGGTATGGGGGCGAGATGCTTTGGATCGGCAATTATCCGGACCATATGACGCATGATGCGGTAGAAGGCGCTATGAAGAAGCTTCAGCTTAACCTCGAAGCTTATCTCAAGCTTTCGATCAGCATCTCCATCAGCTCCGCCCAGCGCTCAGTTGATACGGCCCATATCGGCTATCAGGAAGCAATTGAAGCGATGGAAGCCCGCTTCTATCAGGGCCGGGGCGGCATTTTCTTCTACGCCGGCCAAGGCAAGCCGCAGGCTGCGAAGAGCTCCATCCTCGAGGACCCCTTCCTGCAGCGCATTGAGAAAGAACTGCTCATCGCTCTGCAAAACGAGCAGTATGAACTAGCTGTCGATGCGATCGAAGCCAGCATGTCGCATATCCGCAATAACTCCGGCTATTCCAAAGCGGAGGTGCACCTGCGCTCCACAAGCCTGATTCTGGAGCTGCAAAAGTTCGCTCGGGAAAGGAAGGTTGCCTCCATTGAATGGCAGGACAGCTTCGTGAACTGGATCGAACAAATTCCGAATATGGAGACGCTTGATGATTGCTCTGTCGTCCTCCAAAAAATTGTCCAGAGCATCGTGGAGGCGGTATCCAACCAAAAATCACTGCATCGCACCGTTTCCGCTACGATTGAGCTTATTAAGCAGCGGTACAATACGAATCTTACGCTTGAGCTTGCCGCCAAGGAAACCTTTGTCAGCAATTCCTATCTCAGCTCGCTGTTCAAACAGGAGCTCGGCGTCAATTTCCTCGATTACCTGCATCAGTACCGAGTGGAGCGCTCGAAGGAGCTACTCCGGCAAAGCTACAAGATCTATGCCGTCTCCAAGCTGGTAGGCTACCAGGAAGAGCGCCATTTCAGCTCTACCTTCAAGAAATGGACGGGGCTGACGCCACGGCAATACCAGAAAAACTATAATGCAGAATAAATGCTTATGCGCAAGTCATAGAGCTGCCTTCAAGGTTAACCGCCTTGAAGGCAGCTTTTTTAATGCTGCTCCTGCCTATTCGCAAACGCTATTCGGCTCGCCATTTTATTGAAATTTTTTCCACCGCTCCGTTCAGGAAATGAATTCGCCAACCGATATATAGTTTAGGTAAATAGACCTAGCAGTTCTTTTCCTCCAAACCCTTGTAGGAAGCTCTTTCTGCTGCTCTCATGGGCTGCGTCCATGAACATCCAAGAGGAGGTAGTATTGTGCAGCTTAGCTTTAAAGCTAAACTAATGACCATCATGGGCATCTTCAGCATTTTACTGACGCTCAGCGTGTCCCTGGTGAATCAAAACCGCTTAAAAACCAATCTAATCGCAAGTTACGAGAGAGAGTCCGCTTTAGTGGAGGATACCGTTGTCGCCGCCGTCTCCGCTGCTGACAAAGCCTTTCAGCTCTCGGATCAAGACATCGAAAATAAAATGAAGGGCCATTCCGATAAATTGCTGCAAAAATATAGTGAGCAGGCTGATGTCTCTTCTTGGGACTACCAAGCGCTCAAAGAACAAATGGACGGTATGGACATCTATGTTATTGACCGTTCTCTCACCGTTCGATTCAGCAGCTTCCCGCTTGACGTCGGATTGAACTTCAATGAAGACAGCGGCACACTCCCCTCCTTCTCACGCCTGCTGGAAGAGCGATTAAACGGCAAGCGTTTCACTGCTGATGGAATCGATCAGGAATCTAATACGGGCAGGCTGCGCAAATATAGCTACATGCCAACGCCCGATCACAAATACTTAATTGAGCTCGGACTGTATTTGGATAGTAATCCCGTCTTTCAAAGCTTTAATTTTCTTGAAATCAGTAACAGCCTCATCCAAAAATACAGCTATATTAACGACATTACTATATTTACGACGACGGGAAAATCAATCGGAAAAACCGGAGAGGACACCCGATCGCTCCTTGTATCCCATGAGAATCTCGCAACGTTCAACCAAGCGCTGAAAGAGTCCTCGGTTCAGGTCATTCAGGGTGAACGGGATGGCTTTCCTGTTACCTACCGTTATGTGCCCTACACGGTTCAGTTCGACAACGAGATCACCCGCTTTACGGATCAGCGGATGATTGAAATCGTTTTTAACCATTCGGAATTAAATAGCAAGCTGAAGCAAAATAACCAAGTGTTCCTGCTCCAGCTATTAGCTACCATTGCCATTGCTCTCATTATTTCATACATCATTTCCAAGCTGGTTGCCAGACCGCTTTATTTGGCTTCTCATGATTTGCTTACCGGGCTCTCCAACCGCGCCGCATTTGAAAGCGCCCTTAGCGCCACAATTGATAGAAATAAGAAGAAAAAGAAAAAAACCGCGCTGCTGCATATCGACCTGGACAATTTTAAAAGGGTAAACGATACGCTTGGCCATGATGCGGGAGACTCCTTTCTTATTGAAATTGGCAAACGGATTCGTTCTGCCGTCGCAAACCCCGAGCATGTGACCGCACGGCTCGGCGGCGATGAATTCGTCGTCATTCTTAAACATATCGACAATGAACAAGGAGCAATGGATGCAGCTAAGCATATCATTCATGAGCTTAACCGCCCCATTGAAATCAAAGGCGTGAACGTCATTAATGACTTGAGCACAACCGTCTCCATCGGGATCGCGATTGCCCCTTTGCATGCCCAAGATTCCGAGGAGCTGTACACTTGCGCCGATATGGCTCTTTATCATGCCAAGCGCAGCGGCAAAAACGCCTTCAGTGTATATGAAGCAAGCATGCAGGAGGCGGCTTCTCTCTAACCCCACACGGTTGCAGTTAAGATGACTTCCCAGTGACCCAGTAAGCGTTCCGTTGCTATCTATCCTTTTTGCTGGAGCGAGTATAGTGGGGGCAGGTTTTACTTTGCTGGAGCGACTAATGACTGGACAGGACTTATTTTGCTAGAGTGACTATTAATTGGACAGGACTTATTTGCTTAAGCGGCTATAGAGTGGCTGGTTTTATGTAGCTGGAGCGACTGGGCATGATTTAACTGGATTTTGTCCTGTTAAAATACCGTTATGCGCCGGGCAAAAACAATTAACTGGATTTTGTCCCGTTAATCTAACGGTTTCAAGTCATTTTCGGGAAATAGACTAGAATTAATGGGAGAAATTCCATCTAAATGACCTAAAATCCTAAAATCATCAAAAATAGAGGGACAAATTCCATCTAAGTTACATGGAGAGAAGTCATTGTCCAAAACAATGCGAAAATCGACGAAGGAAAAACTTAGATAAAGTCAGCAACCCGCAATACAGACCTAACCGCAGATGGGTTTGTTCTATTTAAGTTGGATCTAAATAAGATAGATTTGTTGTTGGCGTGTTGGGTCTAATTAAGATAGATTTGTTGTATTCAAGTTGGTTCTATATAGGATGAGTTTGTTGTTGGCATGTTGGGTCTAGATCAGTTGAACGAAAGAAGTGAAGTTTAAGCCAAACGAGAAGATCGTTCTCGAGAAATTTAGTTTAACTTACAAATATCGGTCCTCCTTTTAGATTTATAGAAATAAATAAAAAACGCAGCCCTGCGAATGCACCAGGGCTGCGTTTTGTTCAACTGCGTTTAGGAACCGTTTACTTTCCATGAAGATATGCCTGTAGAAGTCGTTGCCTTCGCGGTAACGTTCAATCGCAGCTTATTCGTTGAGACCGGCGTGAAGGTCGTGGTGTTATACTGGTTACCGAGCAGGCCTAGACCTGACGGGCTGGCGACATTGACCCATGCGGTGCCATTCCAATATTGAATCGTATACGATGCCGGCAAATCAATGCCTCCGTCATCATCGAACCAATAAACTTCAATGCTGGAGATCGTGTAGTTTTGGGAGAAGTCGTATTGTACCCATTGCGTCGTGTTCGGGTTGTTCCAATTGCCATAGATCGGATGCCCGCGATCCGCCGAACTGGTCGGCGCATAACCATCGTTCAAGCCGGCAAGGCTTTCCCATGATGACACAAAGGATGTGGTCGCTACGCCCTGCGGAGCGATATTCGAAGACGCGGTCGAACCGCTGAATAAAGCGCCTACCTCGGTTACGCTTAAGGCTCTGCTGTAAATTTTGAAGTCATCCACCGCTCCGTCCAAATAAGGATCGGACCACTGGGATTTACCGATATAATTGAGGCTTGTGCTGCCAAGGCTTGACGGTTTAAGCGTCATGCTCGTATTGCTAGCCACCTGTACGCCGTCCACATACAACCGCCCGGTTGTGCCCGAGAGCGTAACGGCTACATGCTTCCATACCCCCGTTGGCAGTGCCGGCGCATTCAATTGCTGCTCCGCACCGTTCCCGCTGGTCGTAATGCCAAACCGAAGCCCCGCTCCGCCAACCTGTGGTGCAAGGAACATATACTGGCTAGTTCCCGTGCCGAAATCGAATATGCGTGCCCAATTGCTTAAGCTGTCGATCTTCACCCATGCGGCAATCGTGAAGTCGTTCAGTCCGCTGACAATGCCTGTGGGCAGGCTTGCATAAGCATTCGTACCGTTCAAATCAAGCGCATTGCCCGATTTGCCCGCTACCCATGAAGTGCTTCCGCTCAACGTCGCATGCTTCCCGTTGCCCGAAGCATCATTTGCTGTCGTTCCGCTTGTTTCATTGAATAAATAATTGGCTACAACCTCTGGTATCGCCGCTGCCGGATTGACGGTATGCGTTACCGTATCATTTGCCGTCAAGCTGCCATCGCTTGCCGTCAACCGGAAAACGTAGGTGCCTGCCGCTGATACGGTTGCCGTTGTGTTGATTGCACCGCCGTTTGCGAAGACTGCTGTTCCCGGTCCACTTACGAGCGACCAAGTTGTCGTCACCGTTCCGCTTGGCAAACCGTCATCGGTCACGGTTCCTAAGAGCGTAACAGCTGCAGGCAGCGTGAAGCTTCCGTTAGCTCCCGCATCAACGACTGGCGCCGTATTAGGCAAAGGCGTCCCTTGCTGCAAGCTAATGGAATACGTGGCTGCCGTGCCAATACTCAAACTAATTGTCGCGCTTGCGCCGCTAGCCACATTGACCGAGCCGGCAGCCGCATTGTTAATCAAAATATTGTACGAGCCTGCAGCTAGGCCTTTAAGCGCCACTTTCGTTGTATGCGCCGTACCTGGCGTGCTGTTTTTCAGCGTAAAGCTAAGCGCATTTTTCGCCTTTGCGACCGTAGCAGTCGTATATTTGTCCCGCTCCAGCTCCATGCCGAATTTCTCGGTAATGAGATTCAACCTTTGGAATACGCCGTCCTTCGGAACGACCGTATAGCTTGCCGTGCTGTCCGTTACGTCGCAGCCGTAACAATAAACGCCGAAGATCGGATCTACCGAAACATCGGCACTCAAAATTTTAATCGCTCCGAACAGCCCCAGGTCGGATTCGCCCGACATGCCCCTCCAGCCGTTTTGCAGAGGACCTCCGCCATGGCCAAGCGCCGGATAATTGCCCTTCTCCGCTTGATAGGTCCATGCGACAGCCCCGATATCGGCAGGATCAGAGCTGATCTGACCGGAGTTAATGGCTCCTACGTTGGCGATTTTCGCTGCATAGGATAAGCGCTGCTCCACTTCAGGGTTCGTGGAATTGTTGCGAATCCAATCGTCCATGGCATAACCCGCCAGTGAAACGGTGTACTGGAAATTCCACCAGTTCTCTCCCGTAATGGTTACCGGATCGGTATAGTAGTACCATACCGGCATATGTCCGCGCGCCGCGCGCGTTTTGGTATTGATCTTGCTTTTCATCGTATTGTTATTGTTCATCTTAGCAAGCGTATAGACCGCTTCCTCGCCTGTATTGTCGTAGTTGTATTCCGATCCGTAAGGGTAAGTCGTATTCGCAAAGTTATTGTATTTGGTGGCCATTTTGGAAATGAGATTATTAGCTTCCGCCGTGTATCCCTCATCCTGCAGAGCTTTAATAATTTCCGGTGTCGTCAGCTCGCCCATCAAGCCCGTATTCCAGTTGTAGGCTACGCCTGGTCCGTATAACGCGTTAAAAATATTGTAAGCCCGAAGCAGATAAGTATTTCTCGGATTGTCATACGTGATGAGACCCGGGTAAAGCTTTGCGATCTTGTACATGCTGAAATAAGTATTGTAAATATGAGGATAAGCGTAACCCCGATACGTTGGCGTATCATTCGGGTCCGGCATGAGGAAATCATGAATCAGATAATCAGTCTGATGCTCGCGCATTAATTTGCCCCAGATGGCGACCGTCAAATAATCGTCAACCGCTTCAACCTCGGAAGCGACAGGCGTCTGGACGTTTTTCTCTGCGAGGAATTGACCATGGGTCAAGCCCCAATCGTCTCCCCAGCCCCAATAGCCATTAAATACATTCCGCTTCGAGTTTGAATCCATCATCCAGTCGTCGAATACCTTGTCTCTCAGATCGCCAGGCACGTTCCATTGCGTGCTGTTTACCATAAAGGTAGAATGTCGCTGCAGCGCAGCATCCACCGGTTCTATCGCATAAAATTGCAGAACCGTCTTCTCGCCGTTGCCATAGCTGACGGTCACGTTGTTAGGCCCCAGCTTGTTCATTTGGATGGAATAAATTTTGTGATTCGTGCCGGTTGTGCCAAGGGAAACAATCGTCGTATCGGAAGGGAATTGCGCCGTAACGGAGTTAATGGTTTTAGTTGTATGAAGGTCGAACTTCGCCGTTTGATTCGTTGGCACAATCATGCCTGGCACGACCGTCACGTCAATATGGCCTTCATTGTACAACCGATCCTTTACCTGATTTTCATTAGCTACCTTAAAAAATTTAAATCCATACGTCTTGCTTGCGCCTGGCGCGAGCGTCAAGCTCGTGTTCGGAAGGTATCCGCGGTTCGTGCTCTTAATCACGTTGGAATGGATATAAAACACATTCAAGCCTTCGACCCATCCGCCTTGATCCATAGCCCATTTACTGCCCGGGTGCTCCTCCACTCTCCAACGATCCTGGTATTCGAACCCTGCACCTGTGCTTGCATCCGGTACCATCAATAACGATGGACCAATTCCGCTTGGCCGTGCTGCCGTGATGTAAGAGCTGTTATTGCCGACGAAGGAGTGAGTCAGCACTCTTGTCTCATAGATTTGCTCGTTGTTGCCGCCAGACCAAAATTCGTTGAAGGGCAGCGGAAGTCCCACATCGCCGAATTCAATCGTTTGGGTGCCCGTATTCGTTAGCTCAAACTGCCAGAGGAAATAATCATTGACGAGGGAGTAGGTGTTAACCAACTTGAAGTTTTTCACACCGTTGGCATTGGTAGAATTTTGATACGTAACCGTTACTGTATTTCCGCTTTGCGTTTGCGTTCTCGCATCTGCGGAGCTTTGCGTCATCGCCGTTTGCCAAGCGCCGGTCCCGAAGCGGTATTTGAACATCAGCTCGCCCAGCCACTGATGGTCGGAGGTATTCTGGTTGGGCGTAACGGTCGGATTCATTACATATTGCGTGTTGAACGTATCGCCGGTGAGCCGAAGCGAATTAATTTCGCCGTGCGTACCGGTCGTAATATTAAAGTTGCTGTCGGAGAGCGTGTAGGCAAACGCCGATTGAGGAGTAAACAATATAAATAAAGCGGTTACAAAAAAGCTAGCGCCAAGCATAAGCATTTTCTTGTTAACAGGTAGCGATTGGACCCTCATTCCTAATGCCTCCTAAAAATAAATTATGAGTAGCCTTATGTCCATATCCTGTTGCTTAGATTCTTCTTTACGTCTGAAGCAACGCTGCCTGCATTGCCGCCTCTATCCCTCCTTTCGTTATTGCAACCGCGCATCACCTCCTCTCCATTTATTGCAAGGACGACTAAAAACCCCTAATGCTCAGAGCGGCACTTAAGTAAAAGCCTGCTGCTGAACCTAGGGGAATTTCGCTTTCGTCTATGGGTAGCTAAAGGGAGCTGTTGATCCAAACCGCCATTTCTCCAGGCTCCCTGTTCGCCCATGCAAAATAAGGAATAAATTTCAAATCTATTTTTTCCGCTGCTTCACTCGTATCCTGTCGGTACAATTCATCTTCCCAATCCGCGGAATCGTAACGCGTGCCTTCGACCAGGATCACCTGCATGCCTCCGAGCAAATTAGCATCGAACACGGTTTGGGGCTCGCTGGCTGATGGAAGGCTCAAATGATACAGCTGTGCTCCATTATCGGCTTCCTCCAGACAATAAACGAATGGCCCCCGCTGCAGCGCGACTTTGCCGGCCGTTTGACGAATAAGCGGATGTCCTTTCATCCGAAGAACAGGCATAGCGAATTGAATATCAAGCGTATCTCCCGTCTGCCACTCCCGCTTGATCCGCAAATATCCATTCACGACATCACTCTCGTCAGGGGAGTAGTCAACACCATTGATGACAAGCTGAGCGTCGGTACTCCAATCAGGAATCCGGACGGCCAGCGTAAATTCCGCTTTTTGCGAGACGGAGACAGTGAAGCGCACTTGCCCTTCCCAAGCATAATTGGACTGCTGCTCAAGCTTGATGGCCGTTTCGTTAATAAGAAAATCCGCTTGTCCACCGATATATAAGTGGGCATAAATGGCGTCATCCTGAACGGTATACACATATTGGCCAAGAGAAGCAAGCAGACGGGCAATATTAGGCGGACAGCATGCACAGCCGAACCAGCCCTGCCTGCGGGGCTGCACATGGTCATAATTTTTGTTTTTGCCAAGAATCGGCGGGTATACCTCCAGCGGGTTCACATAGAAAAAGTGCTTGCCATCCCGAGACATGCCGCTGACAACGGTGTTATAGAGCGCTCGCTCTAGCACATTCGCGTATTCGCTGTCGGGTTCCATCTCCAGCATCCGCCGGGCAAAGAAAATCAATCCGATGGAAGCACAAGTCTCCGCATAAATCGTATCGTTTGGAAGGTCATAATCTTGTGTAAAGGACTCACCCTGCGCCATGGAGCCGATCCCGCCTGTCAAGTACATGCGCCTGGAAACGATGCTTCCCCACAGCCTTTTGCATGCCGCCAGCATTCCCTCGTCTCCGGTCTCCGCGGCTACATCCGCCATCGCGGCACACATATAAACGACGCGGACCGCATGACCTACCGCCTGCTCCTGATCCCGCACAGGCTGATGGGCTTGGCTGTATTCCAAATCTTGGACCATAGACAAATGAGGAAAATGAACCGTCTTCCCTCGTTTTTCCCACTCCTGCTCATAAAAATCAGGCTTCGCGCCGCGCTGGTTCAGAAAGAAACGGCTCAGCTCCAAATAGCTTGTTCTGCCTGTCGCCCGGTACAGCTTCATCAGAGCCAGCTCAATTTCTTGATGTCCGTCATAGCCTTGAAGCTTGCCGGGCTCCGAACCAAATACGTGGTCAATATGATCTGCAAATCGGCAGGCAACATCAAGAATGGCACTTTTCCCCGTCGCTTTCGAATACGCAACCGCCGCCTCTATGAGATGGCCTGCGCAGTAAAGCTCATGGCACTCCGCCAAGTTCGTCCAACGCTGTCCCTGCTCTTTAATCGTAAAATAAGTGTTCACGTAGCCGTCGGGCTGCTGCGCTTTGGCAATTAGCGCGACCACTTCGTCTGCCGCCTTCTCCAGCTCAGGGTCAGGCGCCATTTCCAATAAATAAGCGACCGCCTCCAGCCATTTCGCCACATCGCTGTCCTGAAACACCATGCCGTAAAATGAGCCCTGCTCGAGTCCGGCAGCAATCTTAAAGTTTCGGATCGCGTGGCTTGGCTCCGCGTCTGCTACGCGGTCATTCAGCACTTCCCATTGATAAGGAACCACGACATCCCGAACCAACTGAATATAGTCCGACCAAAAATGATCCTGTATGCTTACCTTTTGAACTGCCGATGGCTCGGAGAACGTATGGTTCTGTTTATTAATCATGCCTCTTTCTCCTTTTCGCTCTATCGTTATCCCTTCACGCCGCCTACCGTCAGGCCTTCGATAAAGAAGCGCTGAAAGAACAGGAATAGCAGCAGTATAGGTAAAATGGTTAAAATGGAGCCTGCAAGCAGCACCTCATAATTGTTGCTGGTTGGCGACAACAAGCCTGCAAGGCCGATTGGAAGCGTAAACTTTTCCGTCGACCGTAACACGATGACCGGCCACAAGAAGTTATTCCAGCTGAACAACGCCTGCAAAATCGTCATGGCCCCGTAAGCGGGAAGCATAAGCGGAACCATGATACGCAGGAAGATGCCCATTTCCGTACAGCCATCGATTCTTCCTGCATCCATAAAGTCCTTGGGCAAGCCCATGGCAAACTGGCGGAAGAAAAAAATCGGCAGCGGCGCAACAACAAATGGCAAGATGACTCCCCAAATCGAATCGATAATAAACAAATCAATCGATAGCTTGTAGAGCGGCAAAATAATGATTTCGACCGGAATCATCATTACGGCCAGCACCAGAGTAAATACGAGCGTTCTTCCCTTGAACCGGTACATGGCAAGTCCGTATCCTACCATCGATGATAAAAACAAACATAACAAAGTAAATACGGCCGTAATGACTAAGCTATTGCGGTACCAGAAAAAAAAGTTTTGCGAGCCGCCTTTGCCCGAAAATATAGCCTTGTAATTCGCCCAGGTCATCACATCGAAATCAAGCCGCACGTTCAGCCCGTAACGAAAAAGCTCCGAAGCCGGCTTCACCGAGGCCAGAAATAAAGCAAACAGCGGAAACAACGATATGACGGCAAGCACCGAAAAGAAAACAATCAATACGAAGGAGGGTATTTTCCCTGATCGTTTTTCTACCATCCCACTAGTCCTCCTTCTTAAAGAAACCAAGCACATTTAACTGCAGCATGCTGACCAGCAGCGTTATGGCTAGCAGTGTGATACCGATGGTCGAGCCAAAGCCCAAATCAAAATATTGAAAGCCCTGCTGGTAAATGTAGCCTACCATCGTCAGGCCGATATTTTGCGGTGATCCTCTGCTTCCCCACAGCATAAAGCTTTCGGTAAACATCGCGTAGCCGCCATAGATCGTAATCGTAAACACATATATCGTGATTGGCCGCAGCAGCGGTACCGTTATTTTCCAAAACTTATTTAGCGTTCCCGCTCCATCGATATCTGCCGACTCGTATAGCTCGTTTGGAATGCTTTGAAGCGCAGACAGAAAATAGAGAATATTAATACCCGCCCAGCGCCATGTTGCAAGCACGACTAAGGCAACCATGCTGAGCGATGAGCTGAGTAGCCATTTCTGGCTGTCGAAGCCAAACCAGCTAATAAATGAGTTCATAATCGCACCGTCAAGCTCACTGAAAATTAAGCGAAAGATGATGCCCGCGACGACGATGGAGGTAAGCGCGGGAATAAAGAGACTTGCTCTAAAGAAATTTCGAGCACGCATCAGCTTCGCGTTCAGGAACACCGCGAGCAGCAGCGGCAGCGGTATTAACACAAGCAATGTCCAGAAGGTATAGCGAGTGCTGTTAAGCAGCGCTTTGTAGAAATCAGGGTTAAGCAGCTTCTTATAATTATCCAAGCCGATAAATGCGACGTCACCAGGCAGCACCCGTTGGAAGCTCATCAAAATGGCATTCAATAACGGGTACGAGAAGAAAATGAGAAACGATAAAATAAAAGGCAGAATAAAAAGATAGGGTGCCAGCTTTTGCCCATTGATCTTTCTTGTCCTAACAGCTCTGCTTTGGCCATATTGGACTTGTTTACCGGCGTTCATATTTGTCTCACCCCTACGCAATCTGTTGCAAAATGACCACCAGCGCTGCTGCCTCATTTCCGGCTGCTGGCAGCGCCGGCTGCCATCCTACTCTCTATTTCATGAATTTAATTATTTCCCTGTATCTTTGCGAAGCGCTTCAGCGGCTTTCTTAATCACCGTCTCCGGATCTTCACCGAATTGAAAAATTTTAGGCACAATCTCGTTGCGAACGGCGTCGAATACTTTCGGCGAGGTCTCACGAATATTGACTGGATAAATCTCGTCTTTAATTTCAGTCAGCGTTGCGAAAATATCCGTGCCGAAGTAGTCCGTAAACTTATTTGGCTCTGACATCGCCGGATCGCTCCAAACCTCAGTACGGATTGGGTCCATGCCTAGCTGCTTCCATACTTGAATGTTGCCTTCTTTTGAAAGCTTCGCATAAGCTAGAAACTTCTTGGAGAGTTCCAGCGCTTTGGTTTGGTTTGTGATGGAAAGACCCGTTCCTCCCATACCTGCCGAGCGGTTGCCGCCTTCTTCCCACGCTGGCATTGGCCGGATAATCATTTTCCCTTTTAGATCAGGCATTTCATCCGTAAAGCGATTCATGAACCAGAAAGGCATAAATACGGCTGCGGCTCCCCCGCCATTCATAAAGGCTTTGTACTCCGGAGTATCATGGCCTGTTCCTGGAGAAACTGCGGCAATTTTCTCGTCGACCAGCTTCTTAAAGAATGTCATCGCTTGAATATTGCGCGGATCATCTACGGTGATTTCGCCGTCCGGACCTACTTGATCCGATTTCATTTGGTTAATGGCCGGCCACCAAGACCAGTTGCCGCTACCTTCAAATGTAATAAACGGAACGCCCGTTTTTTCAGCGACTGTTTTTCCGTAAGTTTCAACATCGCTCCAAAGCTTAATATCGTCTGGATTTACGCCCGCTTTATCCATCAGCTCTTTGTTGTAGTACATGACTGTCGCGCCTACATGAAGATCAACACCGTAATATTTCCCATCCTTGCTGTAAATTTCAACGCGCGACTTGACGATATTCGGAATTTCCGGCTCAACGATATCGTTAAGCTCGACAAGCTGCACATCGCCCTTCATAAAGTTAGGAAACTTGCTTTGCTCAATGTCAACCAGATCGGGTGCACCTTTGCCAGACTGAAGCGCAAGCAGCAGCCGGGTGTGCATATCGTCGTAAGGTATATTTTGCGCATCAAGCTCAATTTGCTGGTCAGGATTGCCTTTATTCCATTCGGCAGCCATAAAGTTGTAGAAATCGGCATGCTGCTGAACGAAGGTCCAGAGCGTTAGTTTTGTCGGTTCCGCTGCTGGCGGCGCCTCGCCACCTTCGGCTTTCGTCCCTGCCGGCGAAGCCGAGGGCTTAACGTTCGTACCGTTATTTGTACTGCTGCATGCTGTCAACGCCATCGTCAAAACTAAAAATAGTGCTGTCAAACCTAGACCCATCTTGCGCATTTCTTCATCCCCCGCAACGTTTTTTTATGCTCAATCCTATCGGATCATAGCCAACCTGAAAGTAAGCGTTTCCAACTAATATCTAAACGTTTAACTTACCCACTAAAAAAAAGGTGTTCACCTTTTTGGAGGAGCTACGGAATCTCTTTCGACTAATCTGCATAAGGGCTTCTCGGAAATCTGAGCGTCTTCCCCTTGCAGAATACGGGATATGGCTTCCATCGCTTGATAGCCAATCTCATGCAGCGGCAAATCCATCGTCGTAATGCGCGGGATTAAATATTGGGTGAACTCACGATTATCAAAGCCCATAACCGATAGCTGCTCAGGAATCGCAAAACCCATCTCAAACGCCGCCCGCATCACGCCTACTGCCATCACATCATTCATTGCCAGTATAGCCGTTGGCGGAACAGAGAGACCTAGCAGCTCTTTCGTCAGCTGGTAACCGGATTCCGCTTCCCAATCGCCCATTTTAATCAGCAAAGGATCAAAGGGCAGCTCAAATTCTGTAACGGCTTTGTAAAAACCGTTAAAACGCAGACGGGAAGGAATGGAATTCATAATTCCACTAATAATCGCAATTCGCGAATGGCCCTTGTCGATCAAATGTTTCATCGCATCATAAGCTGCTTGTTCATCATCGTATTGAATAGAAGGGTTGCTCTGTGTGTAGCTGTAGGTATAAACAATCGGCTTTCCGGAAGTATCGCACAGCCCTGTTAAGTCACGCGGATGCACACCGATATAAATAATGCCTTCTACCTGCTTGCTAAGCAGCTCGGAAACGGCACTTTCCGCATATTGCCGATAAGTGTCCATATCGTCCAAGCTATGTCTAATTCGTTTGTCCAGCCTCATGTTCGTTAGCAAAATATGCATATCGAGCCGCTCTGCGCAATCATGAATGCCGTCAATGATTTCCGGTACGTTAAATACCGTTACATCCTCCGCAATAACGCCGATCGTGTTGGTTCGCCTGCGCTTTAAGCTCTGGGCAGCATTATTGGGCTTGTAATTCATTTCCTCAATGACTTGAAGCACCCGTTCCCGGGTATTTTGCTTGACATTGCGTGTGCCGTTTAATACATAGGATACTGTCGCTGTGGATACCTGCGCCTTTGCGGCGATGTCTTTAATGCTTATGTTAGTCACGCGAGCACCCCTTTTTTAAACGTTTAGATTTTGTATAATTCGGTTATATCACATTAACTGCTTTTTCTGCAAGCGCTTTTTTGTAAATAAATACAAACCCGTGGAACAACCTTCACGATGAAGGCCATCCCACGGGCAATTGGTTCTTAAACCATTACTTTACAAATATCGTTCGTGAACGCAACAGGGTCTTGAATTGGCAAGCCCTCAATCAGCAGCGCCTGATTGTACAACAAGGTTGTATAAAGGCCCAGCTTCTCTTTATCCTGCTCGTTAGCTGCTTTTAGCGATTGGAAAATGTCGTGATTGACGTTGATTTCGAGCACCTTGTCCGCTTTTACGTCTTGGCTGTTTGGCATCGCCTTCAAGATTTTCTCCATCTCGATCGTAACCTCGCCCTCAGTAGACAAGCATACCGGGTGGGTTTTCAAACGTTTCGACGCTTTAACGTCCTTCACTTTGCCTGCAAGGATCGTTTTCATTTGCTCGAATAGCTCTTTGTTGGCATCCTGCTCTTCAGCTGTTTCCTTGTCCTTCTCGTCCGCTTCAATGCCAAGATCGCCGCTTGAGACCGATTTGAATTCTTTATCTTTGTATTTCGCTACGATTTTAATCGCAAACTCATCGATATCGTCCGTGAAGTACAAAATCTCGTAGCCCTTGTCAGAAACCATTTCCGTTTGCGGCAAGCGCTCGATCCGCTCAATCGACTCACCTGATGCGTAGTAGATATATTTCTGATCCTCTGCCATGCGCGATACGTACTCATCCAGCGTAACCAGCTTGTTCTCCTTGGAGGAGTGGAACAGCAGCAGATCCTGCAGCACGTCCTTATTAGCGCCGTAATCATTGTACACGCCAAATTTCAGCTGTCTGCCGAAAGCTTTGTAGAAGGTCTCGTACTTCTCGCGCTCATCCTTCAGAATGCCAAGCAGCGCGCTTTTAATTTTACTATTAATATTTTTCGCGATCAGCTTCAGCTGGCGGTCATGCTGCAGCATCTCTCTGGAAATATTCAGCGACAGATCCTCGGAATCTACCATCCCTTTCACGAAGCTGAAATAGTCGGGCAGCAAGTCCGAGCACTTCTCCATGATGAGAACGCCGTTCGAATAGAGCTCCAGCCCTTTCTCGTACTCCTTCGTGTAATAGTCGAATGGGGTGTTCTCCGGAATATACAAAATCGCGTTATATACAACAGCGCCGTCAGCGCTTATGTGCAAATGCTTGATTGGCTTATCGAAGCCATAACGCTTCTCGAAATAAAACTGCTCATAATCATCAGCGGTCAGCTCGTTTTTGTTTTTGCGCCAGATCGGCACCATGCTGTTGACCGTTTGCTCTTCCTGGTATTCCTCAAACTCATTCTCGCTGTCTGCTTTCGGACGTTGTCCCTTGACGTCCATTTTGATCGGATAACGAATGAAATCGGAATATTTTTTAATAATTGATTTTAAGCGATATTCCTCCAAATACTCATCGTACTGATCATCCTCGGTGTTTTCCTTAATGTTCAGCACAATTTCCGTACCTACAGTGTCCTTCTCGCAAGGCTCAATGGTATAACCGTCCGCACCTGTTGATTCCCATTTGAACGCCTCATCGCTGCCAAGCGTCTTCGATACGACCGTCACCACGTCCGCAACCATGAACGCCGAATAGAAGCCTACGCCGAATTGGCCGATAATATTATGGCCGTCCTTAAGCTCGTTCTCCTTCTTAAAGGCAAAGGAGCCGCTCTTGGCAATGACGCCAAGATTGTTCTCAAGGTCCTCCTTCGTCATGCCGATGCCTGTATCCGTAATGGTCAGCGTACGGTTTGCTTTATCTGCAACTACCTTGATGTAATAATCCTCTTTGTTGAAAACAAGCTGATCATCCGTCAGAGCTTTGTAATATAATTTGTCGATCGCATCGCTCGCGTTCGATACAAGCTCTCTTAGGAAAATCTCTCTTTGCGTATAAATGGAGTTAATCATCATTTCCAGCAGTCTTTTCGATTCTGCTTTAAACTGTTTTTTGGACATGAGTAGGTCGTTCCCCTTCCATTCATCAATCATAAAATCATTAAGGATGTGTGACAGGTGGCTTGTACAAATGCTCAACTGCGTCAGCCTCTATCTTAGCACTCAATTCCTTAGAGTGCTAATCCTTATTTTTATATAACATAAACCATTTTTTAATGTCAACCGGCAGCTCGGAAAATAACAAAAAAAAAGAAGCCGTTCGAAAGGTCGAGGACCTTTTGGAACGGCTCTTTTTCACAAGTGAATCGTTATCGGATTACAGCAGGCCTTCTTGAAAAGGCGTTTCTAGCAGGCTCCGGTAATGCCGCTGCTGCGTATAGAAGGTTTCGCGTATTTTATCGGCCCCTTTCTCTATCTTGCCCACTCTGTCCAATATGCTGTCGCTAAGCTGTTCGTCTCCAGTGGAGAGCACAAATTCAGGCAGCTTAAGCGAAAGTCCAAAATCAATGGCTTTAAAACGATAACCGAGGCAAACGAAAGGGACCCCCGCCGATGCGGAAAGATAGCTCGCATGCAGCTTGAAGTTAATGGTCAGCGCGTAGGATTTCAGCTTCTCAAGCAGATCCTCATGATGGTAGAGTTCCAGATCCAGCTCGACGTTCTCCTTGTCCCCAAGCTTCGCGTATAATCGCTTGCACGCCTCGCGGTCAGGTCCCCATACCGAATAAATGTTAATCTTATAACCTTGAGCAATCAAGGCGCTAAGCGACTGAACCAAATGCTTCTCCACCTTCTCTTCGCTCCCGCCAAATATGCGGTTATAAGCAGTACCCCAGTTAACGCCGATCGTCCGTGACTTCTTGGATGGGTGGACCGGCGACGGGGCGGGCAGCAAGAAGGCAGGATCGCCGCTTATGATCGTCTGTGCTTTGGGAACGCCGGAGTGCTCCAGAAACTGATGAGACAACGGTCCGCGAACTCCGAAAAAAACCGATTTCTGCGCCAGTTCCATTAGCTTGCCATTTGTCGCTTGGTTTTCTCCTGTATACGCTAGATTCGTCGTGATTTTCCCCGCTGCATCAAAAACAGGGTAATCCTGGCGGTCGTGGCCACTTCCCCAAATGATCACGTTTTTCTTTTTAGCCGCCGCTTGATAGGCAACGTCGATATAGCCTGGAATAAGCAGCGAGCCGCCGCCAAGCACCACCGTATCATAAGGGCCTGGATTACGAATATCGACACCGGGAATCGAAGGAATAACGTCATAATGCTTGTCAGGCAAATACGACCGGCATAGATCGCGGAACAACAGCCACATTAATTCATCACCTATATTGTTAAATCCAAGCCAGCCTACATATAAAATCCGTTTCATAAAATACCGCCCTTCATCGTGAATGACCTATGGCCGAATGATACACCAGCATCGCCTGCTCGGTGGCCCGCTCGGCATGAAACTCCTGTTCGATCCAGCGCCTCCCGTCCTTCCCGATCGCTCGCAGCCGCTCTAAATCGCGGCAGCCCTCGGCAATTTCATTGGCAAATAAATACCTTGAGTAAGCGGAGTAAGAACCGTGATCGCCAAAATAATGCGACCAGGCTTCCCCGTAATTCGACGGCTCTACCCAGCCAAAGAAGCCGTGGTTGCCAATCGCGAGCACCGGCTTCTCGCAAGCCATCGCTTCGAGCGCGACACGGCCTGTGCCGACCACGATATCTGCCGCATTGTAGCATTCTCGCATTTGCGCTTGCTGGCCAATCACATGGATAAACGTCTCCCCGCTTTCTTCCTCAATGAACGCGGCAAGCTCCTTGATCGCTTGATATTTGGGGCCGTCGCCGACGACAATGAGTTGCAGGCGGTGCCAGCCGTAGCGATGCAGATCCTTCATTGCTCTAAGCAAGGTATCGCATGCGGTAGCTTTACCCCACGCCAAGCGGCTGGCGTAGACGAGGACAACCGCATCCTCTGCGATGCCAAGCTCTCCCCGCAGCTGGGAGCCTGACGCCGGATAAAATTCTTGTACATCGATGCCGTTCGGTATGACGGTAGAGGCAAAGCCAAACCTCTCCATATACTGCTGGACAGGAGCACTGACACTAATGACTTCCTTGGATAAACCAAGTATCGTTTTCAAGCTGCCTGGCGGATAATAAGTGCCATGAGCTGTAAATACCGTTGGAATGCCTAGCAGTGCTGCCGCATTTGCGACGAGCAGCCCTGACGGGGTTTGATGCACATGCACGCAGTCAATGCGCTGATTTCGCATCAGCTGCAGCAAGATATCGATCTGCAACGCTTGCTCTCCTCGACTGGCCCTTGCGAAATCCAGCAGAAAGACCGCACAGCCGGCCGCCTCGAACCGGGAACGCATGAGGCCGTCCGCAGAAACGATGCTCACGCGTTGTCCTTTGCGGATGAGTGCAGTGGCCAGGCTCAATACATGCGTTTCCGTACCGCCGGCATCCATACTGTCCAGAGCCATTAACACGGATAACGACGGGCTTGTCATGTTTGCTTCACTCCTTCTTATTGTAATAAGCCAAAGACCGTTGATGGGTATGCAAACGGTAGTAGTACAGAATGTCTGGAATGTTCGCAATCTGCTGTTGATTGTTCAAAAACTTAACGATAAACTCGTAGTCCTCTGCGCCAACGATTCGTCGGCTCAGTCCCCCGATGCGATCGAACGCTTCGCCGCGGAACATGATCGTCCCATGACAGATGCAGTGGCCTCCATTTTGGTAAGCCTTGCGGATCTGATCGCCATAGTGAAGCCATTTGGCAGGCTCGTATTGCCTCTGCTCCCCCTCTTCAAAGGCTGCATAATTGGTTCCAACTAGCGCCATCTCCGGATGGTTAGCCAAATAAGCTACCTGCTTCTCCAGCCGCTGTGGATGAGAGAAATCGTCTGCGTCCTGAACGGCAATATACTCTCCGCGGGCAAGGAAAAATCCGGTCGTCATCGCTCCTGAAAACCCAGCGTTTCGCGGCAGCCGCACTACAACAACGGAATCCGTGCCCGCAATGCCATTTGCCTCGCACCATGCCTGTACCACATCGACGGACCGATCGGTCGAAGCATCGTCGATGATAATAATTTCCTTGTTTATATAGGTCTGCCGCTGCAAGCTGTCCAGACACTCGATGAGATAAGGCCCGCGATTGTAGTTCGTAATCACGACACTCACTTTTCCTGGTTCCCGCTCCATCATCCCTTTTCCTCCATTCTCTCTTTACCATTCATCGCATACATCGCTTCCAGATGATCGCCAATGATTTGCATGGCGGCCAGGGATTGATTAAGTCCTGACCTGGCATGCTTTTGTGGCCGGTAGCGGTTCATTCGATCCACCTCAACCTGGTGTACCGGCTTTATCCGTAAGCCTCCCATCACGCCAATCGCATAAGCCTTTGGCGGGCAGATCAGCGAGTGCCATGGCATAATCGCAAGCGCCCGCCTATTCATGGCAAAGGGCACTTGAACGAGCGACGCATTAGCAAGATCGCCGCGGCCGAGTGCTATATTCAGCGCTACCTTTAGTGCCGTAACCGAGTTCCAAGGAGCGCGCATGCCAAGATGGTGATCCAGCTTATTAACGGCCACATCGCAATCATTCCGCACTGCTTCCGAGAAGGGGAAGAGCTCCTTCCATGGCATATGAAAATCACCGTCCACAAACAACAAACGATCACCGGTAGTTGCATAGGCGCCAATGGCTCTCCCCACATCCGTTCCCAGCGGCTCTTCGAAAACAATCGTCGATGCTCCAAGCTGACAAGCAATGGCTTCCGTGCGATCGGTGCTCCCATTGACCACAACTATAATTTCGGATGGATGAAGCTTTGCTGCCTCTTGAATGACGCGCCCAATCGTGGCTTCTTCATTTTGAGCAGGTATCACGACGGACAGTCGATCCCCGCCCGAATCGTCTGTATTTAAGGAAAAGTCGACTCCCTCTCGAATAGGGGGCAGCAGCCTCGTCCCCTCCCGCAGCTGCCCGATCAGGTCCCGTCTTCTCCCCCCGTCGGTACAGCCCTGCCTATAAGATGCGGACATAATGGATAACCCTTGAGCGAATGAGCACATCCTCTGTGCCGCCATAGCCAGGTACCGTTAATGCCTGAACAACAGCATAAGAGAAGCCTACTGCGATTAATTCGCCCGCAATCACTTCGCCATTCGAGAGGACAACCTCAACGCTTCTCCCCACATACGTGCGGAGCTTGAAATAGAAAGACACAAGATCAACTCCTACCATTTGATACCTTCATCCTATTCGAGAGATTCATAGAGTGAACGGCGTAAGGCTATTTTGAAAAACTTTTCATAGAAACGTCGAATCGGACCAAGTCATATGGACAAAAAAAAACAGACGATGGCTTAGGCCACCGTCTGTTTCTTTCTATCCACATTAAAGCCTACTTGTTATAAATCGCATACATGATCACTGCTGCCTCCGCGCGCGTTGTATGTCCAAGCGGATTCAGCTTCGTGCCGTCACCTTTCACGATTCCGTTCGCTACCAGCAGAGACGCGCTGTCAGCCGCATAAGCTGCCAGTTTCCCTAAATCTGAAAATGCTGCGAGCTGCTCGGCGTTCCCTGCATCCAGCTTCTTCCCTGAAGCTTCTATCGCTCTAGCGGTCATCGCAAACATTTCCTGCCTGGTTATCGAAGCATTCGGATCAAATGAGCCATCCGAACGTCCGTTCACGATGCCAAGCTTCTTAGCTATTGCTACCGCATCATAATAATAAGCATCACTCGCAATATCGCTGAAATTTCCGCTCGCATTCGCGCTCAGACCTAACGTTTTCACAAGCAAAGTAATAAAATCTGCCCGCTTCACGTTTTGAGCAGGAGCGTAAGTTTTGTCCGACACGCCATTAATGATGCCCTTGGACGCCATCACTTCGATAGCTTGCTTTGCCCAAGCATGCTTGCCCAAATCATCAAATGATTTATGAACGAGCACAACGCCATAGGCACTGAAGTGATTGACCGTAAAGACAACTGCGCCCTTGGATTGGTCGTATTTGCCGCTCGGTACGGCAGTGATTTTGCCGGCACCATCGATATGCCATACGGTCACATGCTCCGCACTCGGCGCTTCATTCGCGCTTAATGCATAGTTAAGCGATACATGCACGGCCGCATCTGCGTTGCTCCACTCCACCTTAACGCCATCTACGTAAAGGTTAAGCTCGACGGCTGGGCGGCTGCCGATTGCGGCGCGCGCTTCTTCGCTAAGCTTGGCCTTGTCGGCATTCGCAATAACGATAGACACGTTCTTCGCACCCGCAGGAAGCGAATTCAGCATGTGGCTAGGTACGATAATGGTACCTGTATCCGTGTGAATCTCATACTGCACAGACAGCTTAGCTTCGCTAATGGCTTCCTTAGGCAGCTGCACCTCGTAGCCTTTCGCGCCGCTCACTGCCGAAACCTCGATTTTCACTTGTTGTACATTCCCCACTTGCCCCTGCTTCACTACAGCATCAATTTGAGATTGGCTAATCGATGTTTTTCCTAAGCCGCTGGCCGCATCCAACGCTGGTGTAGGCGCAGCAATAACCTTCAAGCCACCGGCAGTCGCCGTAGGCGTTGCGGCTGGCGGCGTGGCTACCGGCCCACCCGTTGTAGGCGTCGGTGTCGGTGCCGCTGATGGGGAAGGCGTCGGTGCCGTCGTCGGAGTTGGCGTTGGCACCTGCGGCTCCTCGCCATCCGTAATGATGTACGTGAATGGCGCTACGTAGCTGTCCTTCATGCCTGCTTTCACCGCGATGGTGCGAAGCACCGCCAAGTCCTTAAGCGCCAGCTCTCCTGTATACAGCTGGCCGTTCCCGCTGCTTGGCAGCGTGCCGTCCGTCTTGTAATAAATGGCTGCTCCCTCAGTAACAGAGGTTAAAACGACCCGCTGAGCGCCTTTGTAGGTGCCCGCTTTAAGCGATGCCTGCGGAATGGCCACACTGCCTTCCTCGACCGGAGCCGTCTCTTCCGTCTCCTCTAGCGTGAACCAGTCCAGGTTAGCTCCATCATTGTTGCTAGTAAACTGAATTTCCTGAGCGCCCTCGGCCAATTTCACAATGCCGGAAGCCTCGGTGTACGTGTCCCATCCGCCGCTTGCGCCAAGCGGCGTCGTCGACAGCTTCTCACCGTTGACCGAAAGGGTTCCGCTCACCCCGCTCTGCGGCGTTGCATAACGGTAACTCACTTTATAAAAGGCTGTTTTTGCAATATTCACATCATAATATAGCGATCCGCCAGCGGCGATAAAGCCTACGTTTTTGAACAGCAGCGTTTCGCCGTTCATCTGGCTTTGAACGGCAGCCGCGTCAGCACGGCTATAGCTTTCCGCTTCGATCTTCATAGTTGCGCTCTCATCCATGACTTGAATGGCATACGGCTCGAACTTAATGCCTCTGAGCTCGTAGCCGGAAGCTCCGGCGGCAAGGCGAAGCTTTTGGGGTCCCTCCCCTAGTGCAATAACCGCACGCATTTCCACAACCTGATTGTAAAGATTCGGCACGGTTAGCGTTCTGCGTAAGGCACCATCCTGCGCCTCCAAGATAATGCCATTCATAGCTTGGCCGTTCGACGTCGCTTTAAAAGTGACGACATACTCGCCAGCAGCAGGCACATTTACCAAATAGTCAGCGTAATCGCCAGCGTCGATTTGCGTCAACCGGCTTGCGCTTCCTGTGCCTGTCACGTTAAATCCATTGATTCGGTTGAACTTGTCTAATGAATCGAAGGCAAGCAGGTCCATCGGCGTTTTAACGTTTTCGGTTCCCAGCAGCGCTGCTGCTGCGGTTAACGCCGAACCGCCTGTTGAATCATCATATGCCTGTACAGGAACGTTCACCTGCAGCGCCAATTCGTTGTAATAAACCTTTTCGTTCCAATTCAAGGTTAGCTTCACCCTTGTAGGGCTTAGAAGCTCAGCTCCCCGAAGCGATACGCCGCCTAATGAAACAGCCGTTCCGGTTAGCGTAATGGCACTCAGCTTATCCGGCACGAACGTGCCGCCATTGAGCGTAACGGTAAGCTCTTTGCCGTTAACTCCGTAAGATAGGCTGCTCTCGGACAAGGTCAGTGTCTCAGGATCATTGATAGCTTTGAAAACGACCTTTGTTTTCATGGGCTGGCCCACGCTTCCGGATGCTGCCTCGTACACGCTGGCAGTTACCGTGACCGTCTGGTCCGTATCATAATCTCGGGCTGCTGATCCGCCAATCACGAGCTTCGCGGTATGGTCATCCGCACGGTAGACGCTTTCGACCACCGTTCCCGCATACCCCGAAATCGACCAATTGGAGGCGGTCAGCTCCTCCTTATAACGATCGTTAAGCAGCGTTACTTTAATTTCTTTGCCTGCCTCCGCGCCTTCGGTCACCGCAGAAGCGTCAGCAAGTATTGCCGGACCAATCGCAATTGCATTCAAATTAAAGCCCTGGTCTGCGACGCTTACGCGCAGCGTGTGGATGCCAGCCGTCAAAGCAATGGTATCCGAAGCGGTAGCCCATGTATCCCAGCTGCCGCTGTTAAGCAGCTCAGTCGTTGCCGCAACTTGGCCTTCCACAGCAAGCTCCGCCTTGGCGCCGTCATTCGTCGTCGAATACTGATACGTGATGCCGTATTCACCATCCTCCGGCACTTGAACAACGTATTCCATCCAATCATTTGGATCAGCGTAGCTTACAGCCGAGCCATTAACGAGCACGTTGTGCGCAGCCGTGAATTTGCTAGCCTCTATAAGCGCCGGCAGCTGTACCGGAGCCGTCTCTGCTTTGGAGAAGGCAATACTCTTAATGTTGTAATCGTTTTTGCTGACGGACATCGTCAATTTGTGCGTACCTGCCGGAAGCGAAGTGCGAACGCGCTGATTCGCAAAATATTCCCATTGGTACGTCGTTTGCTTAACCGGAAGCGTTACGAGAGGCTCCCCATTCAGCTTAAAACTTACCGAGCCGTCCGTCTGGAAGCCGGCAAGCGCAAGATCGAGATCGTATTCTCCAGCTTCCGCTACTCTCATTACGTAATCGAACGAAGCCGTACCATTTGGCGCAAAGGAGCCCAGATAGCCCCCAGCATTAACTTGGTATGCGCCTTCCGCCGATGCGAAGCGCGTAGCGTCAATAGCTGCTGGAACAGCCGTGATTGGCGTACGGTTCCAGCGGTAAGTAGCTGCCGATTTCGCTGGAATGACCGCATCGATTTGCAAGCCGTCAACCAAAATCTTGAACGGCTGCGGATCGTTCGTCTGATTAATGACGACCGTTACAATCTCTTTGCCGTCCGGGCTTGCAAAAGCAACGTTCGTTACCGTTGCCGCAGAGCCGTAGTTGCTGTCTATCCGCACGTAACCTGGTTTAACAAATTTCGTATACTGGCCCATCAAATAATATTCAGGCAGGAGCCAGTAAGCATCAGGATTGGAAGAATCCTGCACGACAGGCGTTGGATCGGGAATGCCGACCCATTGATGCGCTGAAATATCGCTGTCGAGCATCGTCACCCAGCTGTTGTAGCTTTTTGCGTAATTGCGGAAATATTGCGCGATCCGGTCAGCGCCGGTCGTTCCCCATACGGCACGCTCGGTCAAATATACGCTTTTTGCCGGGAACAGCTTCTGTAGCTCTGTCATCATCGACAGCTCGCCGCCATAATCGTGGAACGCCGTTCCTTCAATAGCGTCATAAGCCCCTTCGACCGGGTTGCCCAAAATTTGAGCCGGATACGCCATCGTGTCGCCCGGATTATGGTCAAACATCCATAGCTTCACGTTTTTGATTTTGGCATTGCTGTTTTTGTCCAGCTCTGCGCGAAGCAGCTTGGCGAGGCGCGAAGCCTGCTGCCAAGACATGGCTGTACTTGGATAATCAATTTCAAGCAAAGGCTCGTTTTGCAGCGTCATGCCTTCGAAGTAGATGCCATGCTCCGCGTAAGCCTCCAAATATTTAACATAGTAGGTTGCAAGCACAGGAAGGTACTCTTCCTTCACCTGGCCTCTTATCATGCTGCCCGTCGTCTTCATCCAGCCCGGCGGGCTCCACGGCGAAGCAAAAAACTTCACGTCCGGATTGATCGCCTGGATTTTCTTAACCGTGGGAATGATGCCGAAATCGATATCCTTCTGAATCGAAAACTTCTTCAGTTCCACATCCGTCTCGCCCGGCGGCAAATCGTTATACGAATAGAACTTCTGCGCCGTGAAATCCGAGGTTCCGATTGTTAAACGAATTAGGCTCATACCAATGCCGCTGTCCTTGTCGATCAGCTTGCGGAGCAGCTCCGTCTGCTTCTCTGGCGACATTTTCACAAGATTATGAATCGTTGATTCCTCCATGGACGAACCGATGCCCAGCATCGTTTGGTACTGTTTGTCAGGATCAATCGTAATGGCAGTTGCTGCCGAACCGTTCGGAAGCGAAAGCGCCAAATTCGGCTGCTTCTCCAGCTTCTTGTCCCCCGTATGATAGCGGTCGGCGTAATACCATTTGCGGTCGCCCGCATCGCGTTCGCTCGAAATCCATGACTCGACGGCTCCGTTAATGAGAGGAACTGCTCCTTCGCCGCCATTGCCCGGCCCCGGCTCCCCACCGTCACCGCCTGCCGGCACATCACCGGTACGCGTAAATTCAACCCAGTTAAAGTTCATATCTCCTGCGATAAATTCGAGCCTCAGCTTTTGCAGGCCTGCCTTACTGAGCACGATGTTATCTACAGTAGCCGTTTGCCAGCTTTGCCAGCCACCTGTAGAGCCTACGCTCAATGTACCCAGCGTCGCTCCGCCTTCTGTCTTGATCTTCATGCCTGTCGCTCCGCCGTTGCCTGCATAACGGAAAGCTGCGCTGTATGTTCCCGGCTCATTCACCTTGACGGCGTAATCCAGCCACGCGCCAGCTGCCGTCCAACCGATGTTTTTGCCGCCGCCGGTATCCTGCGTATCCTCGGTGTTCAGACCGCTGCTTTTCGCCGAGAAGGCTTCTGCTTCCACCTTGCCCGGTATCGGCAGAGATGGCAGCTCCGGTTGCACAGGCTTGGCAGGCAGCTCCGGTGTCGCTTCTCCGCTCGCCAGACCATAACCTACAGGGAACAACAGGTTGGCACTGTTCTGTGCTGTAATTGGATAATTCGTCAAATAGAACGGCCAGTTCATCGGGTTTTTCCCTTTGAACTCCTTATCGCCAATCAACACGTCAGCGACGCCCTGGCCTTCTGTTCCTGGCAGCCAGGCGGCAACCAAGGCATCCCAGTCATCCATTTGATCTGCAATCGTAAGCGGACGGCCGGATACGAGCACGACCACAATCGGAATGTTCGGGTCTGCTGCGCGAATGTTCGCGATCGTAGCCAGGTCTTCCTCGTCAAGGTTCAGGCTTGTGCGGTCACCCGCCGATTCGGCGTAAGGCGTTTCGCCAACAACCGCAATCGCTACGTCATACCCCGCGGCTCCGCGGCCGTGTTTGTTATACGTCACTTGCTTCGAAGCACCTGCAACTTCTTTTAAACCTTCATATATTGTCGTTCCGGTTGTAATCGCACCGGAAGCGCCCTGCCAGGTGATCGACCAGCCGCCGGACTGGTTGCCGATATCGTTCGCATTTTTGCCGGCAACGAAAATCTTGTCCATATCCTTCAGCTGCGACATAATCGGCGTACCGTTCACAACATCGTTTTTCAGCAGCACGAGCGATTCCGCAACCGCTTGGCGAGCAAGCTTGCGATGCTCGGGGGTTCCAAATTCACCGGTCAAGTCCGAATCGGTCTTCGGATGCTCGAACAAACCGGATGAGATTTTCACTTTCAAAATCCGCAGCACAGCATCGTCAAGCCGCT
The DNA here is from genome assembly GCF_006345825.1 of Paenibacillus paridis. Lineage (GTDB taxonomy): Bacteria > Bacillota > Bacilli > Paenibacillales > Paenibacillaceae > Pristimantibacillus > Pristimantibacillus paridis. The sequence goes on along the minus strand of NZ_VCIX01000081.1, from coordinate 47,649 downwards.
CCTCCGTAATGCTGCCTTCCTTCACAAGGCTAATGAGATGATTCAGGCTTGCCTTCCAATCACCCGTCAGCATGAACATGTCCACGCCTGCGTTGACGGACACCATCAGCTGATTCCTCAAGCCGCTAATCGCTTGACCCTCCTGATTGCGGGTAATTTGCTGAATAGCGTTGTAGTCCGAAATAACAAAACCCTTAAAGCCAAGCTCACCTTTCAGCACATCGGTGAGCAGCCTCTGGTTGGCATGCATTTTGAGTCCCTGAATGCTATGGTAGGAGGCCATCACCGTTTGTACACCTGCATCAATCGCAGCTTTGTACATATCCAGATCACTCGCGATCAGCTCATCCTCCGTATATTTCGTTACGTTTCCTTGGTTCGTGCCGTTATCCGTGTAGCCCTCGCCTAGAAAATGCTTCGCAGCGCCCGCAACATGCTTCGTCTGGCTGCGCTCCTCGGCAGTCGCTCCTTGCAGTCCCTGAATATAGGCCGCGCCGAGCACCTTGGAAATCGCTTGATTGCTGCTGTAGCCTTCATAAGTACGGCCCCAGCGTATATCCTGCGGTGCGGCGATCGTCGGCGCAAAATCCCAATTCGCACCGGTTGCCCGGATTTCCTTGGCCGTTGCTGCTCCGATTTGCTTCATCAGCTCAGCATTGTTTGCTGCTCCGAGGCCAATATTATGCGGAAACAACGTCGCGCCCTTCACATTGTTATGGCCATGTACGCCATCCACGCCATACAGCAGCGGAATGCCCAGCCGCGTGGACAATGCTCCGTCTTGGTAGCCGTCGATCAGCGTTTGCCAGTTTTCCCGCGTGCTGTCCTGCTGCCTGCCGCCGGGGAATGATCCTCCGCCGCTTAGCACGGAACCGATGAAATATTGCTTTACTTCCTCCGGTGTAATATTGGACTTCTCCGGCTGTATCATTTGTCCTGCGCGTTCCTCCAGTGTCATTCGGGACAGCAAGTCCGCTGCCCGGGCATCCACGCTCTTCGCTGGATCCAAATAGGCCGGAAGCAATCCCGCAGACTGTGTCAAAGGCGCCGCGCCAACCGACAATAAACTTGTCATAAGCGAAACGACCAACAGCATTGCCGTCATCATGGATATCTTTCTTTTCAAGCCAAACCCTCCTCAAAGACTGAAATAGCGGTCTCTATGCCACGACTGCTTCACCTCGCGAATGGCAGCCATAGACAAGATTATCTCCAAGTATAAAAGTGATGGCGGTTTGAAAATATGGCGCATTCTTGCGATCATGTGCGTTGTTTTTTCGTAATTTGCAAACGGTTCCATATCCTCGCGTCGTTCAGCAGAAACAGACAATGTTCCGCAAAATTTGCTAATTGGTACCATTTGAAACTACAATAGAGCTATAGCATCAAAAAAGAACAATAGGAGGCTGCGATAAATGAGCTCATTTTCTTCATGGCTGCAAAGCACCAAGCAAGGACTAAACGATCAGGTCAAGAAATTAAAAAATAAAGATTTTCTGGACGCGGTCGTCGCGGGCTGTGCAATCGTTGCAGGAGCTGACGGTTCCATCGATTCCGCCGAAAAACAAAAGATGGCCGGCTATATCAGCCGCAGCGAAGAGCTAAAGGTATTTGATATGACCGATGTGATTAACCGTTTTAACCATTACGTCGGCAACATTGAGTTTGACGGCATGATCGGCAAGCAAGAAGCGCTTAAGGCGATTGCCAAATTCCGCAGCAAACCGGAAGTCGGCCGCGTTATCGTCGGCGTGTGCAGCGCTATCGGCGCCGCAGACGGCGATTTCGATTTGCAAGAGCAGGCTGCCGTTCGCGACATCTGCAACACGCTGGGACTGAACCCAAGCGAGTTCAGCCTGTAAGGGCATAAGGCAAGCAAAAGCGCCTTCGGCGTCCTTAAGACGCTGAAGTAGCTTTGACGGTGAAACGGTTATCGCCATCTTTTAGTGGCGCGGCGCGTTTCATTTCTATATTGCAAAAAAAAACCTCCACAGCCACAGGAAAATAGGCATTGGAGGTTCTTTTTTGTTAGAGGTACCGCTTATTCGAAATAACGATTGGCCACCCGGCCGATGAGCCGCTACTCTTTGCGAAACGCCTCATTGTAGCAGCGCCTGCATACCGGCTTGTAATCTTCATTGCCGCCGATCTGGATTTGCTCTCCCGCATTCATCGGCTGTCCGTCCAAATAACGGATGACCATCGTCGCCTTGCGGTCGCAAAACCAGCAGATCGTCTTGATCTCTTCAATTTTATCCGCTTGAACGAGCAGGTTGTAGCTGCCCTCGAACAGCTGGTTTTGAAAATCATTTTTGAGCCCGAATGCCATCACCGGTATATTGAGCTCGTCCACCACCTGCGTAAGCTCTAGGATATGGTGCTTCTTCAAAAACTGCGCCTCATCAATCAGCACGCAATAGATTTTGGAAGGAACCGCCGCAGCCACGCGCTCCTTCACGCTGTCATATAGATTCGTCGTATCCAGCACCGGAATCGCTTCCCGCTCAAATCCGACTCGTGAGCCCACTCGGTCTACGCCGCCTCGCGCGCTAACGGAAGGCGAGTAGATCAGCACCTGCTTACCCTGCTCCTCATAATTGTGGGCAACCTTAATAATTTCAAATGATTTTCCGCTGTTCATCGTGCCGTATTTGTAATAAAGCTGTGCCAACCAAATCTCCTCCAAAAACAGTCAATGCTCCTATTATACAGGAAGCGGCGGCACGAAACGATTAGAACTTGCAGAGTCCCCTCATGCCGCTAGGAACCGATGCCTAGAAGCTTTGTTTTGGCTTCGCCGTAGGCTTTGACGATTTGCTGTATTTTCTGAAACTCCGGATCAGTGGGTCCCAAATCAGCCATAAACATCCGATGCAATATTTGATTGTACATATTTTGACGGGTTTCCATGAGCTCGACCTCAAACCGAATCAAATCCTCCAGGTCATTTTCCTCAATAAGCCGCTCAATATCAAGCGGTTGATCTAACGGGCGAGGCTCCTCGTCAAAAATACGGTCGGAGCGGCCGCCAAGCCGCGGCAGCTCCTCGTATTCGGCTTCCTGGTGCCCTAGAGGAATCGAAGTATTTAACTCCGAGAGAATGATTCCCTCCTTAGCAAGCATGACCTGGAACGGCCGGTGCTGAAGCAGATCGGCAATGACGAGCCTGCTCATATCCTTGTTGCGGATAAGCGAGGAATCGAAAGGATGAAGGACCCATTGCTGCTCGCGGTAGAACAGATTGAAGGTAAACCATTCTCCGCCGTATATATAACGAACATTGATATTTGACTCCGAAATAATTTCATAGGTAAACTCCAAATGGATTACCTCCGATCAGCTAGTATAATATAATTAAGATTATACCAAATCAGAGATAGCCGCTACTAGCCTCTTCAAAAAACGCCCGTCTGTTCCGCGATGGCTTCTGCTCTTTCGGAGCTTGCGACGACAATTAAAACGACAAGTAGCGCTGCTAAGACAATCCCGCTAATCATGGCGTAATCACCTCGTTTTTTCTTTAAGGCTATGCCGCTAGCACTCTTTTTATGAGCCATATCCTCCATTTTATTCATATTTAGACTCCAAAAGCGGAACATCGCCGGCCACAGTTACCCGAATAGCAAAAACAGTCGTTTCGCGGAGAGCTTGGCATTCCCTCCTATATTGCCTTTATTATTGTGTTTATTTATGCAAAAAAAGACGAGCCCAAGAGAGCTCGTCCGTTATGCATGAGTTGTTTATTACTCCAAAAAGCCTTTGGCTGCTGAACTCGGAAGCTCCGATTGAGCTGTTGCCCCGCCTTGAATTCCTAAACGCTGGCCGACCTTTTGGTTGATTTGCGTCATTTTCTCCGTTTGCTGCGATACCGTTTGGATGATTTGGCGGTTCGAATTCTCATACTTATCCATGGCTGAGAACAAATCGGACATTGCCCGCTCTACCAGCTCCATGCTCATTGCCGGCTTGGTCAACGCTTGATTGGCCTTTTCGCTTGTTTCGTTCAGCAGTCGCGCATTTTCGGCAAATTGGTTGCCTAACATCTCATTCGTCGAATTGACCGCTTCGATCGCTTTCATCTGATCATCGATTGCGCTTGCGATCAAGACCGATACCGACATCAGATGCTGCGTTTTGTCAATGGAGCTGTCCAGGGCATCCATCAGCTTGTCATTCGTATCATTAATAATATCGGTTGCCGCAATTGCTTGCTGATACAGCATGATCATTTCCGTATACGTCTGAAGCTTGGTCACGACCTTGCGAAGGCCCCGCTCCAAATGCGTTTTCCGATGTTCATTCTCAGGCTTCGCAATCTCGTCCTCAAACATCTTTTTCAGGCGGTTTCCATATTCTACAAGCAGCTGCAAATCATATACGTTATCCAAACTGCTGCGCTTTAGATTTCTCATATGCACGACATTCTCTTCCAAATTATCGCGACCGTCGCGCAGCGACTTTACGATCACTTGTACATTCGTTTTAGCCGATTGGTATTTGTAAATGTAGTTTTTCATCGGCGCTTTCCGCATCAGCTTCTGCACAAGCGTCAATTGCTTGCTTCGGCTTAAGTCCTCCACCTCGCTGCGCAGCTTAAGCATGTTGCTTGCTACCTCGGATCGTTTGCCGGACATAAGGTCAGACAGCGGTCTCTCCAGCATCGTCAGCGTCTGTCCGGAGCGCTCCAGCGTCTTTTGCCCTTTTTTTGTGATTTCATCCATTAGCGTATCGAGATGCATCGCATCCGTAGTCGCTACCTTCTGCATCGTGCTTTGTACTTCCTGCTCCAGCTTCTGAAGATCCTCGTTTCTTATCTGTACGAGTTGTTGTGCCATTGTCCATTTCCCCTTTCGTTAATCAGTAATACGGCCATTTAGTCCATCAGGCTCCATTGAATTAGTACAACGGAAGGTTGGCTAGTAAACGTGCAGTCATTCGGTAAAACAATCGTTTAGTCTGTAAGCCGGTATCGTTGTTGAATTAATTCTGCTTTCGTATGCAGCTCCATCAGGTCCTTCTGCTCAATTGTTTTCGTGTAGAAGGTAAGCTTGGAGTCGATATCTTTGATGCCATCTAGCAAAAGCCGCCTGTTTTTGCGCTTCGCTTCGCCGCTTAACCGCAAAAAGGGATTAATCGTTGAATTCAAATCCTTTCTTATTAAGCGCACGATGTTATGATTAATGCTTGCATCGCCCAAGGCGACCAAATCCGGAATCAAGCGGTTGAGACGCGCAAGCAAAGCCAGCGTCTTCTGAACAATTTCATCATCCAAATTATTTTTCTCACCCTCGAGCAAAATCATATCCTCGATAATGCCAATGTACTCTAGAGCAGAAGCAAGCTCCGGATCTTGAATGACCGGCTGCGATGCCGGTGGTTCGGCCTGTGCCGCAGCAGGAGCCGGGGATGAAGATCGTAATTCAGGTGGCGACTGGGGAGAATTGACCGTTCTTTGCTGCTCATGCTCTATTGTAGGAGGCTGGATTTCCTTCCGGCCTCGCTGCCTCAGCGAAAGCGCGACTAGCATTCCCGCTGCTGGTATGGCTATAGCTATATAGGGAGAAGAAACCCAATAAACAACTAGCGAGACCAAGTAGCTGCCTATCGCTATGCCTAAGGCTTTATTCGTTACATTCATTGCTGCACCTCCATTTAAGCTAGCTTATCCTCAAGTCTATGCTAGTCTCCATAAATCAATTATCTCGTTTTTCATATAGGGAAGTCAATTTTTAAAAGCACAAAAATTCAAACAATTCAGTCATGAGCAGGTGGAATCGCACTTTTCAATACAAATACAGTGCAGCACTAAATCATCTCCGGCATAAGTTGAACCAAAGTTTCTCTTATTGGTCGCTGCGCGAATAGATCATTTTAGACGCTCGCGCTTGTAACCAGATCCTTTGCTTGACTAAGGCATCTTAAGGCCAGAATCCCTCTTCAGAGGCGAACACTTCGGTTCTCCTGAACGATCTTCCCGCTTTATCCCAGCCTCAATCCACCAATTATCCCCTATAACGCCATTCCAGAGTCATTTAGATCTAAAAAATAGACCTATTTCTCCCAAACTGGCTTGATTAGACGAAATAGATCTAAAAAGTAGATCTATCCCAGCTTCAACCCACCAATTTGCCGCTAAAACGCCATTCCAGAGCCATTTAGATCTAAAAAGCAGACCTATTTCTCCCAAACTGGCTGCTTTAGTCAAAATAGGTCTAAAAAGTAGATCTATCCCAGGTAATGGTTAAGAAAGTAATAATCTGTACGAAAACAACCAAAGAAAAAGAAGGGACTCTCGCCGCCTTCTTCGTGGATAACGCTATTTAGTGGATTCAGCATCATATTAAGTTGATTCAGCTTATTTAGTTGGTTTAGTTGGTTTAGTTGGTTTAGTTGGTTTAGGCGTTATTCGCTTAACCCGCTTAATGATATCGCATATTAGATTAGCTTCACACACATTGCCTGTTATGACCCATTAGTTGGTGATTGGCAAAATGTTTTCCTTCATAATAAGAGGCTGCTCCACATAGCCGGCCTGAATGCCGAATTGCGGAACAGGCGGTGCTACCTGTTTTCCTTGCAGCGCTTGAACGGCCAAATAAGGCATGTTTACGCCGGAGAGGCAGGTAATATAGAGGCCGCCGGACATGCGCGGATTGATTTCCAGCAATTTTGGCACGCCGTTACTATAGCGAACTTGAATGTTAAAGGCGTACGGAATACGCAGCGACACGGCGATTCGCTTTGCAATATCAAGCAACTCTGGCGATTCTTCCAGCAAATAGGTGCGCCCCGTCGATTTGCGGCGGGGTATCGCGGTAAGCAGTTCGCCCTCAGCGGTAGCCACGCAATCGATACTGTATTCCGTGCCATCGAGCAGTTCCATCACCATCAACGGTTCAAAGGACTCCGTCAGTGACAAAGTCTGGTAAGCTTGGTCAAACGTCGTGGTCAGCGTCACATAGCCATATAGGTCACGCAGCGGATCACGCTCGTTGTCGATAATGCGGAACCCCATGCCTCCTTCGGATACTGTAGGCTTAAAGCAGACCTTATGTCCTTCCGCTACAAGCTCTTCATAGGCTTGTTTGAATTCTTCCGCGGTACGGACGACACGATAATCTGGAATCGTCACCAGCTCTTTATCCCGCACCGCCTCGTAAAACTTATCCTTCTCAATCATAGCATCAAGCAGCTCCATATCGCGGCAAACCATGACCTTCGTGCCAATCTCGTCGAATAGATGAACATATCGGGAGATTTCCTCCATATGCAGGCGGGGAATAAAAATATCGATCCGATTCGTCTTACAGAAATCCACGCAGAAATTCACGTACTCCAGGCCAAAAACAGCCGGCTCTGTCCCGATATGATCGGATGCAAGCAAAGACATATGATTAATATCCGGATGAGTGCCAAAAAATTCAAACGCTTCGCCATCCGGATTATTACGAATCATATTAATGTAGTGGTACGCTACCGAAAACCAACGATTCATGTATACGCGTGTCATGTCTGTCTACCTTCTCCCATGTCATTAAGAATAATATACTGATTAGTGCTCAAGATCTGCGTGCATGCTCCAAAATAGTGCCAAGCAGCTCATCCGAAGCACGCGCTCCTCTGGCTTCCGTAAATTGAATATGGGGATGCGTATCGTAGGTTCGACCCAATTCGCCATGGGCAGGCGAAAGTGCAAAGTCCGCAGCAAGCAGCAAGCTTTCATCGAGCAAGCTGTCACCTGCGGCATAGACGAAGCTTGAACCAAGCTTCTCCTTCACATATTGAATAGCCGCCCCTTTGCTAACCTTCTCCGGCACCAAATAAATTTTCCGCCCTTGAAGCGAATAGCTCCATCCATGCGCAGCAAGCTCCACGCGCAGCTCCTCCAGCGTTTCAAGCGGCAAGCGGTCCCGTTCCACCTTAATGGAATAAAATAGCTCATCGCAGAGATCACTGGATTTGACCCAATGGTCGCTTGAGATTTTGGCGAATAGGCTTGCGATTTCCGTATGCGCGGCGCAATGCTGCTTAACTGCATCGCGGACGAAGCTTTGCCATTCCTGATCGACTTGCCCATGAACCAGAATAGTTCCCCCGTTGCTTACGATGATATACTCCGGCTCGAACAGCTCCCTAATCCCGAATATACGGTTAAACTGCTCCGGGATGCGGGTCGTCACGGGAACGAAACGGACAAAGCTCGCCAGCTCCTTCAGCTTCTCGATGGCAGGCTTCGTCATATAGGAAATGTGCCTGCCCTCGTACAGCTCGACGGGAACCATCTCTTCAATGGCCGTTTCGCCTTTGGATCTTGCGGAATAAATAAGCGTTTGATCCAGATCGCTCGCAAAAATCATTCCGTTTCCCCCTTCAAGGCTTTAATAATGCCGCAGCATGAATAAGTCATATTCTTGTATTCCTCGACAGGTACGCCGCGATCCTGCGCAAGCAGAAGGATATGCTTCAAGTTAGGATTATCGAGCCGGTCCACTAAAATTTTCCACGGAACCCTGCGGAGAAGAACACGCGTGGTCTCCCCAACGCCAGGCTTAATTAAATTAACATCGGTAATGCCAAAATCCGTTTGGATACGGGCAATATCCTGCATCCCTTGCCAAGTGATCGCCATTTGGCTGGGGCTGGCTTCCATTTGGTTGGCTTCTTCCTTAGATTCGCTCACAGTCTCATCGAAATAAGCGGCAATTTTGTCTACAAAGACACGAGATAAGTCGGACGCTTCCCATTCCTTGTAATATTTAGCCCCGTGAAAATCATTCGGCCCAATAAGGTCGTCCCGCAGCACAGTGCGGCTGATCAGCCCCGAAACCGTTGAGTTCAGGCAAGCGCTCGGAATGAGAAAATCCTCTCTCGTGCCAAAGGTACCCGCGCAATAGCCGGGGTCCGCCAATACGGCAAGCTCATCATTCAGCTCGATGCCGTATTTTCGCTTCATCTGTGCACAAGCGTCAATCAGCACCTTGCGGATAGCTCCTTTTCCCGTCCAACCGTCAACGAACTGCACGGCTTTGCCAGGATGGTTCTGGTTCATATAAAGCAACGCGTTCTCGTCAATGCCCTTCCCGCGTATAATCGACAGACTATAATGAGGCAGATTGACCTTGTACATTTGCTTCACGTAACGCTTGATCAACACACCGATCGGCGTGCCGCCTCGGGCGAGCGACGCGAGCACAACATCAAATCCGTGTTTCTTGATGATCATCTCCGACACCGTGCCGACGGCTCTCGCTATCCGTGCAGCGGAATCATTCAGCGTCAGCTCAAACAGCCGGATATATTCAGCGGTAGGCTGATATTCGATCGGCAAGCTTTCGGAATAATGGCCGCCCGTCTGCATGGCAGTCTCCCGATCCTCGGTGCGCTGCTCCAAGGCAACTCCGCTCAGATCCTTTAGCAAGAAGATAACATCATCCGGATCATAGCTGCCGATTGCAGCTGGCTTCTCCAGCCGTTTGCAACTGAAATAGACAATGTGGATACGCGGGATGCCTAACGAGTGAAGAATGCTTTTCAGCTCCTCCAACCGACTTGTAGCAACCTCGCGTTCCAGAAATAAAAACATCTCATCATAATGCCCATGCGGGATGTTGTACATGAAATTCGTCACATCGGAATGCTCAGGGGAGGCAAAACGAAATGCGGAATGGACAGCATAATCCGGGTGGATATAAGGATGAATCGGGCTTCGCGTACTCGACTGGTACCATGCTTGAGGACCAAGCTTTGCCGCTACTCGCATGGGGATATACATAAATTCGCCAGTTCCCATGCAAAGCGTCTTGCCGCCTGTTCTATGCTGCTCTAGATAAGCCGCAGCCCTGTCCACTTCTTGATCCAGCAGCAAGCTTTCCTCTGCCGTCAGGCCAAAACGGCCCGTGTTCAGCAAGTAAGGAACTTCGTCTCCCGCAGCCGCTAGGCCTGCGAAGCAATGATTGACATAAAGGAAGTCAATCGTAGTCTCCGTCTCCTGCCCGCGCTGCTCAACCAAATAATCCGTGCTTTCCACAGGGGCGCCCTGTACCTCGATTTGTCCGGATACCAGCGATAAGCAGTTTACGCTTACACCCAGCTCATGCTCTAGCTCGTTGAAGCGCTCCCTATGCTCCTCTGAACGCCAATCCAGCAGGCTTGCTACGACGTAGCTTTTTCTGCCATACTTCTCATGCAAATCACGAATGATATTAATCGTCGTTTTGCCCGTAGTCATCTCGTCGTCTACCAGAACAATCGTCTCTGCTTGCTCGAATAATGCAGCATCTGCGGCATAACAGCGATGTGTCGTCGCATGGGAATGCTCTTCTTCAAAATCAATGCAGGAGGCCATGTACCCGATACTCTCGCGAGTCGTATGCAAATAGGATGCCTGTCCTTCGAACATATCAAACATGCTGTGGCCAAGCGCCGTTGCTGTTTCCGCAAATCCGATAAACAACGTTTTTTCAGCCAATTTCATTTTGCTGCTTTTCATCTGTTCATAGCTAGGGGCTGCGGAATCCGGCGCCTCGAACGCCTGCAGCAGCTGCTCGATCTGAATCGAAAGCGGCTCCCCTCTGAACTGCTGATACAATAAACCGAGTGCCGCGCCTGATAGTAAAGAAACATGAGGCCTGACCGGAATATGCTTGCCGAGCACCTTGCTAACGAATAAGAAGCTTCGTTTCTTATTGATTCTCGCTGCCATCTGGAACAGCTGCTCCAGCGGAAGGTCGAATGCATTACTCGTTACCTTGATCGTAACCTCTAAATCTCCAATAATATTAAACGATTGCTGACTCTCGTTCTGCTGCAAGCAGGCAGGTGAAGTTTTGGTTTTCATTTAGCACCCCATATATGTTCGATCTGATCATCATTCGTCTGGCCCAAGTCATATGCGGCTTGAATTCATTCATTTTGTTCGAATAGCGGCTCTTCATCACGCCTAAATCGCCTTGTCCGTTTTCAATAATGTGCAGAGCATCCATATACTCCTCGTGCGTCACGACAAACATCGACTGTACCGGCTTAATATGGGTAGGATGAATAATGGTTTTGCCGAGAATGCCATTTTCCTTGTCCATAGCAACCTCTCGGATAAGCCCATCCACATATTTATTAATATAGTCCATCCGCAAAATACGTCCATGCCGCCCCATGCTTTCCTCGAAAGGCGTTTGCCGAAGCTGTGGCTTAAAAACGCGGTCGCTCTTGAAATATTCCCATACCGGTCCTGATATTACATAATGATTATCCATCCGGCCAAATACGTTAACGATATCCGCGATGCAATCTCGTATAACGCCAATATCATAGATCGTATGATCGGGACTTCTACGAAGCCCAAATAAGCTTGAAAAATCAGTAGCGCCAATTCGAACGTTTAGCACATATTCCTTATACTCATTAAGGAGTGCCGAAATGCCTTGGAGCGTCTCCACTCTCTTCTCGCGGTAAATAACATCCGAACTCTCGAGAATGGGCATGCCATATAGCGTGGAGCTGCCTGGGGATTTACGCTTGTTATAATCGGAGAGGAGCCTCAAATACTCGCCGCCGGTTTCCACGTTAAATTTCGGAAATACGATTCCGGTCACATAGGCGATTTCTTCTCCGAAGAAGGAAAGCAGCCGCTTGAGCTGTTCTACGGAGCGTACTCTAATAAAAATAAGCGGGATATCATCGGAACGTAATAAGCCTGCCGCAATGTAGCGACCAATCTTCAAGAGCGTTGCTTTCAATGTTGCTTCTGCATACTCCAGCTGGTTATCGCCTACTGCATCTTCAAGGTCTATCACCATTGACACGAGTCCCTCGTGTTTAACGGCTACCAAATCATCTGCTATGTTATCCTTGGTTGCCGGCATATATAGCGCGGCACCAACCGCGTGAGCAATAACTTCTTTGTCAGCATAATTATTGAACTGAGTCGGAAGGGAATAAAAGAAATTTTGCTCTTCTTCATTGGTAAGATAGTTGAAATACCTCAAAGTTATCCCTCCTAAAAATGGTGTAACGCAAGCTGAGAGTGAAAAAATATCCCTCGAGACTCATTGAGGGATATTTCGAATAGTAAAATTATTTGCCGATTAAGCCGCTTCGGACTCTCTTTTTTTGCGCATAGCGCTATAAATGAGAGTTCCCGCGAATACTGCGATAATCAGGCCAAAGAACAAGGCATGCGGAACATGTAAGCCGTACGCTCCACCGATCATTTTCAGACCGATGACAATGATGAGGATAAAGGCTGCTTTCTCCAGCTCAGGAAATTTGTCGATCAGCTTGAGGAAGACTTGAGCGACGCCACGCATCATGAGCACGCCGAGAATACCGCCAAGGAACAATACCCACACTTCTTCGCTCACGCCAAATGCGGCAAGAACGCTATCGATACTGAAGGCAATATCCATAATTTCTACGGCAAGCACGGTACGCCAGAAACCATAACCTTTGTTTTTAACTTCTGCTTCTTCTTCATTGTTTTTCTTGCCAATGTACGGAATCAACGGTACATTGCCGACGCGAGCAAGCTTGAATTCGAGATGGAAGAGATTACTTAATGCAATCCATAGCAAGTACAATCCACCGGCCACTTTAATCCACGTAATTTGAACCAGATACACACCCACACCGATGGCAATAAATCGGAAAATATAGGCTCCAATGATCCCGTAGAACAACGCGCGCTTCTGCTGCTCTTTCGGCAAATGCTTAACCATTACCGCTAGAACCAGCGCATTATCCGCCGAGAGCAAGCCCTCTAAGAGCACGAGCGTTGCAATGATGCCCCAGTTGGTTGGGTTCGTAAAAACTTCTGACAAGTTGTCCCAGTGAAAAAAGTTACCGAAATTGGCTATGATGTTGTTAAAAAAATCAACCATCTGTGAAAACCTCCGCAATATGCATTATTTGCTTCCTTGCACCCATTTTAGGCCCCAGCGATAGGCCTCATCGAGCTCCTTATGTCCCGAAAAATATTCCACAAGCCGCTGAATACTGAAGGTTTGATCACCTACATTTTCTACCATGGCAATCGCGCACATCCCTTTGCGATTATTATGCTCGTCCATGCGAACTTCAATGTCAGGTCCGCCAGATTGCTTAATCGTCACAATGCCTGCCGCTTCTGCCCAGTTTGTTGCTCCTTCATAAATATAAGCATAAATGACAATTCTCTTAATTTCGGATACTTTATTCCCGTTTATGCGAAGATTCTCGCCCGTTGTCACTGAACCCGTGCGGTCATCGCCATCGAGGGAAACGTATGGCGCTCTCGAGAAGTCACCGAAGCTGTTGCCGAGGGCTTGTACCGCGCCCTTCATTCCGTTCTTCAATTCGTACAGGCAGCCGACATCCAGGTCGACACCGGAGCTTGAACGACCAAAAAATCCAGTCGATGCTTTCTTCTGGTTCCAGTTCAAGTTCACAACGATTTCACCGAGTGCTCCCGTGCCCTTCTGTAAGTTAATGGCATCCCCGCGCTTGGTGAGGGAAATCTTGCTCAGGTTTACTGGCGCTGCTTTCGGTTCCGTAATTATCGGCTCAGGCGGTTTAGGCGGGATAACTGGAGCTTTCTCAGGAGCTGGCGGCGGTGTTGGCGCATCGGCCTTTACTTCGATACCAAAGCTATTGCATAGCGCGGCAAGCCCGCCGGAATAGCCTGATCCAATGGCGTTGAACTTCCATTCGCCATTATATCTATATAAATCTCCTACGACAATCGCAGTTTCGATAGAGAAGTTTTTTCCAATGTCATACCGCAAGATCTCACGGCCTGTGGTTTCGTCAACGACGCGGATATAAGCGTCATTCACGCTAGAAAAACTTTGTCTCTTCGCTTCGCCATCATAAATGGTAAGCGTAAAAGAGATACGTTCAATCGCTTGAGGCACCTCGTTAATGCGAACTACGACTTGCTCCTGGTCTACTTTTCCTGCTAAATTTCGTTTGTTCTCCCCAACTAGTTCGATAGAACCGCTGGCATCCTTGGGATTGCTGTAAAAAATCAAATCCGAGTCTCCTGCAACCTTTCCGTTGGCACGCAATAAAAAGGCCGAGAAATCAACATCAATGCCCGATCCGCTGCTCCATCCCATACCGACGACAAGATTTTTAACGGATGGGTTGTTTTTGGTAATATCCGCCTTCTGGCCTTTCATTAATGCAAGCTCCATGCGTAAACCGCCTTTCCGTAAAATAGATTAGGATGGCTGGTATCAGCCTTGCCACCCTAAACGTTCTTATTCATTACACGGTTAATCCATAGTTCCGGCAAAGCGCCGCAAGTCCGCCAGAGAAGCCTGAGCCGATCGCTTGGAACTTCCAGTCGGAACCCTGCCTGTACAATTCGCAGAAAACGATCGCTGTCTCGATAGAGAACTCTTCCCCGAGGTCATAACGAAGTACTTCTCTGCCTGAGGATTCGTCAACCAAACGCACAAAGGCATTTGATACTTGTCCAAAATTTTGGTGCCGGGATTCGGCATCATGAATGGTTACGGTAATCCCAATCCGCTGGATGTGGGCAGGCACCTTCGAGAAGTCGATTTTGACCTGCTCGTCGTCTCCGTCGCCCTCGCCCGTACGGTTATCCCCGGTATGCTCAACTGCGCCGTTATAGGCGATCAATGCGTTATAGAATACAAAATCCTTCTCATCCTTGGCCTTACCGTCCTGATGCAGCAGAAAAGCGCTGGCATCCAGATCGATTTCGCCGCCACCAGAGTATTTATTTGTATCCCAGCCAAGACCGAGCACAACCTTGGTAAGGCCTGGGTTAGTTTTGGTAAGATCAATCCGTTGTCCCTTGGAAAGATTAATGGACATCGTGTTATTCCTCCTTAACGCCTGCAAGGCTCTGAACGCTTACGCTAAAGCAGAGCCTATCCAGCCCATTTTTTTGATAGCCGCATTCGGCAGCAACAAGCTTAACCAACTAGCACAAGCTATAGCTAACCTTAAGCGGCTATGGCGATTCACGCCTCCACTCGGAACGTGAATCCAATAATTTCTTTTTCAAAAAAAGGGCCGCCGCCGGCGACCCTTTACGGGTAGTTGTCAATAATTAGCTAGTAGCCAAACCGTAGTTGCGCGCCAAGCCGCCCAATCCGTCTTGGAAGCCGCTGCCGATCGCGCTGAATTTCCACTCGCCTGCATTACGGTAAAGCTCACCAACGATAACCGCCGTCTCAATGGAGAAATCTTCTCCCAAGTCGTAACGGATCAATTCCGTGCCGCTTTGCTCGTCAACGATACGAACGAATGCGTTGGAAACTTGTCCAAAATTTTGGCTGCGTGCTTGCGCATCGTGAATCGTAATGCTGAATGCGATTTTGTCCGTTTCCGCAGGAACTGCGGCAAGGTCAACTTTAACTTGCTCATCGTCCCCATCGCCCTCGCCTGTGCGGTTGTCGCCAGTATGAGCTACGGAGCCGTTGCTGTTCTTAGGATTGTTATAGAAGATAAAGTCGGAATCAGAACCTACTTTACCTTGTGCATTCAAGCAAAATACGGAAGCATCAAGGTCAAAGTCTTTCCCGCCGTCATATTTATTAGTATCCCAGCCTAGACCAACTGTAATTTTCGTAAGACCTGGGTTTGTTTTCGTAAGATCGATTTTTTGTCCTTTGGATAAGCTAATTGCCATTTGAAATGCCCTCTTTTCTCAATAGAATTATTGGTATTGACGAGCAAGAATATCGATATGGGCAGCATGAGTGCCTTCTCCGATTGCATTGAACTTCCATTCCCCATTGTGCCTGTAAAGCTCACCGACAACGAGCGCTGTCTTGCCAGCGTAGTTGTCCGTCAAGTTAAAACGGATCAGCTCTTGGTTGTTAACCGGGTTAACGATACGGATAAACGCGGATTTAATCATTCCAAAATCCTGACGTCTGGATTCACATTCGTAAATGTTGACCACGACGAGAATTCTTTCAACCGTAGCCGGAATTCGGTCAAGCTGTACGATGATTTGCTCATCATCGCCATCGCCTTCCCCTGTGATATTGTCGCCCGTATGAACGACAGATCCGCAGCCGCTTTGCTTATTGTAGAAGCAAACGAGATTTTTCTCACCGGATAGTTTGCCGTTTGCATCAAGCAGCAATGCGGAAGCATCACAGTCGACGTTAGCAGCCTTCTTCATTCCGAAAAATCCGCCTTTTACCGCGGCAGGGTCCCAGCCTAGTCCTACGATCACCTTGCTGAGTCCGGCGTTGCCCTTCGTGAGGTCAACCTTCTGACCCTTAACGAGAGAGATAGCCATTAGATTTGCACCCCCTTTCCTTGAGTGTTGCGAAGAGAACCATAGATTGCTTCATTGATGACCAGCGTTCTATCCATCAATACGCCTAATCGACAGGTAGGTTCCAAAAAAAATGCAGTCTCTACATTATTCTACAAAACCTGATAATTACCTCTTCTTTACACAAAAACATTATAAGGTTAGCAGCCTTGCGGCAATTGCCGTTTCAAGACCTGCGCTACCTTTAATTTTATAACATTCCTCGTTCCAATTACAAATTTCTTCAAAAATAAGAAACATTCAGGAGATACCGTCGAATTCACTCGCATCATAAGCATGTACCCTTTTAAGCAAAGTGCAAAACAGGATACGCGGCGTTAATAAAGCAGACACTATTTTTCTAAAAAAAGGGTGGAAAAATCAGATCATAAGGGGGATAATTATAATTAGTAAATACACACTCGCGAGGTGTTCGCATGGACTTTATAAAAAAGAACAAAACCGGCCTTATTTTTGCCGCTTTGCTCCTCATTAACGGATTATTCTTATTATCGCTGTATCTTTCCAAAAATTAAATAAAGCAGACAAAGCCCCCTCGCATAGGCCCGTCTGCTTGCATTTCGTAGTACGCTCTCCATTATGAACGCACGGGTTCTTTATCCTTCTGCTCATGCATCGCAATAAGCTTCTCATGATGTGTGGAATATAATGCTTTCACTTCCTCCTGCGGCGCCAAATATTTTTTCGCGCTGTTCACAGCATTAGGACCTTCCATAAACCCGCCAGCGATCAGCTTCAGCTTGCCAGGGAACGTGACGACGTCGCCTACCGCAAAAACACCATCTATATTCGACTTCATATGGACATCAACGACTATTTTGTCTTCTTGCAGTTCCAAGCCCCATTTTTTGATCGGACCTAGATCTCCCGTAATGCCGTGGTTAACGATAACCTCGTCTACATAAAGCTCACGCGTTTCCTTTGTCTCCAAATGCTCGATCGTCACGCAGCTTACCTGTTCACCGTCGCCATGCAATTCTTTTAGCCAAAACGGAGTAATAATGTCTACAGAGGAGTTCCTCATTTGGGTAACGTTGCTCTCATGCCCGCCAAATTGATCGCGCCGATGGACGACCGTGACCTGCGCTGCAATGGGCTCCAGCGCATTCGCCCAGTCTACTGCCGAATCGCCTCCACCGGAAATTAGTACCTGTTTGCCCCGAAAATGATCGAGGCTGTTCACTGCATAATGAAGGCTGTTTCCCTCATAACCGACCGCACCCTCTTGGTCAAGCTTGCGGGTCACGAACGTGCCATGCCCAACCGCCAAAATAACGGTACGCGAATAATGCGTCTCCCCCGTATGGCTGATTAAGCGGAAGCAACCGTCCGAAAGCCTCTCCAATTGCTCAATTCGCTGGGACAACGCCACTTCCGGCTTAAAGGTCAGTCCTTGCTTTTCCACTTGTTTGATAAAATCTGCACCTGTAATGGCAGCAATGCCGCCCACATCATGCAAGACCTTCTCGGGATAGAACTGCACCTTGCCGCCAAGCTGCGGGGCAGACTCGATAATCTTCGTCCTTAGCTCCCTCATCCCGCTATAAAAGGCTGTAAACAGTCCTACCGGCCCTCCGCCGATAATCGTAACATCATATATATCCATCTCTGCTTGAGCTGTCATCTTTTCGTTTCTCCTCTCCAGGATACCGCTTTTTTTCCATTATAATTGATAATGATTATCATCGTCAAATACATTCTCTATTTTCCGCGTCTCTGCTTGAGACATGGTGTGATTGAGATATGCGGGTGAATGAAGTACATTACAACTATAAACCTAAAGGAGCACGACGATGACGATTCAAGAAATAGATGAAAAATCCCTTTTTAACCTTATGTCCAGCGGCAGCGGCAAAACAGCCGTCTACTTTTTCACTCCGCTATGCGGCACATGCAAGCTCGGCGAACGCATGCTGGAAATTGCTGAGCTCACAGGCACTTCTGTTCCGCTCTACAAGCTGAACATCAATTATGCGCCTCGCCTGCGCGAGCAATGGAAAATCGCTAGCGTACCTTGCCTCGTGCTGCTCGAAAATGGCGAGCCCCTTCAAAAGGAATACGCCATGGCGTCGGTAGACCATGTGTATTCGCTTTTGAAATAAAAGGCTTGATTAGGTTGAAGGAGAGAGAGGGACATCAATCAGCGAGATCGACTTTTGTGCGCCGCCGCAGCCACTCAGCTTGTACGTATAGCTTTGTTTGGCTTGCTCTTTTATTAGCGATTCGCACCGATATGTCTTGACTGTAGGCGAACCAAATTTATCCTGCGAAGTATCGTAACGGACCTCGATCTGCTCTTCTATTCTGGAGAGGCTATAAAAGATCGGGTCCGCCTCCTTCGTGTAATGAACAACCCTGACCCGATCTAAAGAACCGCTAATAAACGCATCCAATTGCTCACTGTTTTGTACGATCCCCCGCTTCGCGATAACGTCTTCTGCCTCATTTACCACATATTCATTTGCGGTAGGGGCAGCCTGCCCCATTCCATTATCTGGGCTGGTGGCAGCACAGCCACCAAGCATGAGTACGAGCCCTGCAAAAATAATGAATCTGCTGAATGCCACTCCGTATCTTCCTTCCCGCTAACTTTATTTCTTAATGCAGACGTTCTGGTTCGTCTTTCACCGCTCGATGCTGCAAACAAACGGACTCGCTGCGCCTAATCAATCATCAGCCATTGCTCATAGCCTGCATTTCGCTTATTTGATAACGAAGCTTTAGAATCTCCTCCAAAAGCGCTTGCTGCTCCGAAGGCTCTTCCGGCTGCGCGCTGCCCATCAGCTGCGTCAGCCGAAGCTCCAGCATTTCCCGTTCATTCTGGTCGTTCTGCTGCTCAGGGGACAATAATCGGCTTCGGTCCTTAGAGCTATATTCCTCAAAGGAGCCTGGGAACAGGCTAACCTTCCCCCTTCCCTCCATCACGAGCAAACGGTTTGCTGCCTGACGGATGAAATAGCGGTCATGAGTCACCAGCAGCACTGCTCCCGGATAGTGAAGCAGCGCCTCCTCCACCTGCTCACGCGTGCCGATATCCAAATAGTTCGTCGGTTCATCGAGGACGAGCAGATTTGCTTTGCCAAAGTAGAGCTTTAGAAAGGCTACCCGACAGCGCTCGCCCATACTCAAATCGCCGATTCGCTTGAAGACATCCTCCTTGGAAAATAAGAAGCAGCCGAGAATCGTCCGAGCATGCGATTGGGTCATATTGGGCAGTGCAAGAAGGCTGTCTAATATGGTCGTTGCAAGATCAAGCTTACTGAGCTCCTGCTCGAAATAGCCTATCCTCGCTTGCGGATGCAGCTCCACCTTGCCTTCGTCCGGAATTAAGCTGCCCGTCGCAAGCTTCAGCAGCGTCGACTTGCCAACGCCGTTTGGCCCAAGCACGGCGAGGCGGTCGCCGCGGCCAATGGTAAGACTGAGCATGCTTAATAGAGGGGGATGGCCCTCGTAGGCAAAACTTACATTATCCATGCGAAGCAGCGAGGGAGCCGCAAACTCATCCGTCTCCAAGAGCATCCGCAGTTCCGATTCCTCGCGGGGCTTATTCACCTTTCCTTGTTCCAGCCGCTCCAGTGCGGTTTCCTTGGCATGCAGCCGCGAGACGTTCTTTTTCGATTTTGACCGAAGAAAATCATTTTGACCCGCCGCCTTATGCGCTTGCTGGAACCATTCCGCATACATCCTGATGCTATCAAGCAGCTTTTCCCGCTCCAGCTCCTGCTTCTTGTACTGTGCCAGCTGCGTTCTCCGTTCCAGCTCTTTTTGCTCCTTATATGCCGTATAGCCGCCCGCATACCGCCTGCAGCCTCCAGCCACCAGCTCCAAAATGGAGGTAGCCGTGCGGTCGATAAACATCCGGTCATGCGAGACGTACAGCACCGTTCCCGGATAGGTCTGCACCCATTGCTCCAGCCAAGCCAGCGCCTCTGCATCCAAATGGTTCGTTGGCTCATCCAGCAGCACCAGCTTCGGTTCCCTAACCATAAGGGAGGCCAGCTGGGCTTTCGTCTTCTGCCCTCCGCTAAGCTGCGCAAATGGCAAGCCCCATAAAGACGGATCGAAGCTTAGCTGCTTCAAACATTGCTCCGCTTTTACCTCCCCTTCATAGCCGCCAAGCTGGACATATCGCTCATATAATTCGCTATATCGGTTTAGCAATTCCTCGCCTGCCTCCTCGTCTTGCATTTGCTTCGTTAGCGCAGCCATGCTTTGCTTGAGCTCAAACCATTCAGCCGAACCCGCCTGTACGAATTCCAGCAAAGTGAGCGAGGAGTCGAGCTGCGCCTGCTGATCCAGCCAGCCCCATTCCTCCAGAGGCAAGAGGCGCTGTACCTCGCCGCCATCGAAGGCGAGCCGGCCCGTCAAGCCTTGCAAAAGTGTCGTTTTGCCAATTCCATTACGGCCGAACAGCGCGAGCCGCTCGCCTTCTTTTACCTCAAATTCAATATTTTCAAATAGCAGCTTGCCGTCAAATTCTTTATTTACCTGTTTAATCTTTAATAGCATC
Source organism: Paenibacillus paridis (assembly GCF_006345825.1). Classification (GTDB taxonomy): domain Bacteria; phylum Bacillota; class Bacilli; order Paenibacillales; family Paenibacillaceae; genus Pristimantibacillus; species Pristimantibacillus paridis. The sequence continues at coordinate 26,839 of NZ_VCIX01000081.1, read as the reverse complement.
ACAAGACATTCCCCATTTCTCCGAACATAATAAAAAACCGTGGCCAGCGGCACACGGTCGAATACGCATGGGGAAAATCAGGTAAACGAAAACAAAGGATGCGTCACGCCGCTGAAAAGCGGGTAAACATCACCTGTATATCGCAACTGATTCATGTTACTTAGGACCCCAAATCGACACACGTATCCCTGACCGGTTCTCGCAAATCGAGAACGCCGCTTGTACTTAAACAAGTTGTTTACAGGAATCGTGTATTACTTCATCGGCAGGGTTACCTCCGTCAGTCATCAGTTTTAATATGCGTCTATTATATCGGACTATTGAATTCGAATTCAAGCCCAAGTTTACATAAGGTACCAAATAAAGTTAGTACTAGGCTGCAAAGACCGAATCGGCGATTATATACCCTATACACAACTACACTATGGAGGTGCCTCATGAATCCAGTTTATATTACGAGCATCGGGAAGTTTTTGCCCGGCTCTCCTGTCAGCAATGATGAAATCGAAGATTATCTTGGCAAAATCGGTGGCAAAAGCTCAAAATCCATGCGCCGCATCCTCGATCAAAATAAAATACGCTTTCGCCACTACGCCTTGGACAAACAACAAAAGAGCCTTTACACCAATGCGGAAATGGCGAGTCTCGCTATCCATGATGCCCTTACGAGAAACAAAGAGGCCTTGCAGGACAACATTGATTTTCTCGCTGTCGGCACGACGCAAGGCGATTTGCTTGTTCCGGGCTTTGCCAGCATGGTCCATGCAGAAGCCAACCTCCCCGTGATGGAGGTCGCCACTCACCATGGCGTCTGCGCAAGCGGGATGCAGGCGATGAAGAATGCTTACCTGCATGTGCAGTCGGGCGAGCAGCAGACCGCCATCTCCTGCGCCAGCGAGTTTCCGAGCCGCGTCTTTAAGCATACGCGATTCGAAGCGCAGGCAGGACTTGCCGAGCGTCCCGTTCCGTTCGACACCGACTTTCTTAGGTTTATGCTCTCCGACGGCGCCGGCGCTGCGGTGCTGCAGCACCAGCCATCCGCCAGCGGATTATCGCTGCGCATCGAATGGATCGATAATAAGTCTTACGCGAATCTCTATGACGTCTGCATGTATGCAGGCAGCAACAAGGAAAACCTCGAACAGGCAAGCTGGCTCGATTATCGCTCCATTCACGAGGCTGCCGATGACGGCGCCATCAATTTAAAGCAGGATATTCGGCTGGTGAATGAAATGCCCAAAGTTGGCGTGAACCGTTTTTTCGAGCTGGTCGATGAAGGCAAGGTTGACCCTGCGGGCATTGACTGGATGGTCTGCCATTATTCCTCCCATTTCTTCCGCGAGGAAATATTCAGGCTGCTGCAGCTCGGCGGGCTTACCATCCCTGAGGAGAAATGGTTTACAAATTTGTACACGAAGGGAAACACTGGCGCGGCGTCGATCTATATCATGCTGGAGGAGCTGTTGAATGAAGGCCATTTACAGCCAGGCGAGAAAGTGCTGTGCATGGTGCCCGAGAGCGGCCGATTCCAGACCTCATATATGCTGCTGACGGTCGTTGGCTCAGCCATTGAGCCCAGTGGCGCTGCATCTCAGCCTGTGTTCGAGGAGCGTGAGCCTGAAGCTCCGCATTTGGAGTACGACGAGGCTGATCATGTGCAAGCGCAGCTGGTAAGGCAGCTGGTTCAGGTATGGATCGATTTTGAGCAAAAGCTCGCACAGGTCCCGGTCATCCATAAGCTGTATAACCAGAAATTCACGCTCAGCGATTACAAGGCCTTGATGGAAAATATCCGCCAGCAAGTCATTGACGGTTCGCAGTGGATCGCCCGCGCCGCGTCCTATATCGCCATTGAGCATATCGATCTTCGTTCCACGTTCATTGCCCATGCGCGCGATGAGCATCGCGACTTTCAAATTCTCGAGCGCAATTACGTTGCCGTCGGCGGTGAGCTAAGCAAAATCCAATCGGGCGAGAAAAATATTGGCAGCGAGGCGCTCTCGGCTTATTTATTCCAGCGGGCTAGCCGCGATAATCCCGTCGACCTCATCGGAGCCATGTGGATCATTGAAGGGCTTGGCTGCCGAATGGCGCGCTACTGGGGCGAGATGATCCGTGACCAGCTTGGGCTTAGCGATGAAGAGGTATCCTTCTTGCTTTATCATAGCGACTCCGACGAAAAACATTTCGAACGGCTGGAGGCCGTCGTTCAGCATCCGATGCTGACCGCGGACATTGCAGTGCGTATCGTGAAAACAGCCAAAACGACGGCCCGTCTGTACCTGCTGCAGCTAGAGGAGCTGGGTAATGTATGAGCAACGCCGATTATTTCAATAACATGCCGCATGACAAAAACGATCCCAATCCGTTTTTAGCCATCTACATGGACCAAAGCATTCCCTTCAATGAGGAAGCAAAGGCCGCTTATCTCAAAGATTGCGCCAGCAAATCGAGGCAATTTCTGCTGCCGGTGCTCCGGCCGTTCGCAAGGATGATGATTATTCTATTGCAGCTCTACAAAATCATAGTCCCAAAAGCGTTCACATCCTCCAGGCTGCTGCACCGGGTGCTTCATTTTGGGATGAAAACCTTTGTCAGCCCAAGCGCAAACTTTATGATTTTGCGACACTTTTATCTCGGCTCCGAGGTGCTCGGCTTTATTCGGGACAATGTGCCCGGCGTTCAGATCGAGATGAATCCGCTAAAGCCTACTCACCTAGAACCGGTAAAAGACGATCTCTTTCTCATTCACGATCTCAACCTATACAACTTCGTCATCAATCTAAACCGCGAGCTGCGTGAGAAGGGGATTGAAGTAACGAAGCAGGAGCAGCTCCAATTCGGGTCGATTACATCGACTCCTTTGCCGATCGAGCAAATGCCAAACCGTTGGACTAACTTTATGGATCTGACCACAGCAATCGAATGCTTCACCCCTGTTTATCAAATGTTCCTGACGGACAATGATTTTTGGCGGGCGACCAACTCGCTCCAGCTTGATGAGACCATCGGTATTCTCGCCTCCAAAATCATCGGCAGCAACGATCGGCTCGCGCTCATTAATAACAAGCATCCCATGGTGCCGCTGACGACGCTGAAAGCCGGCTTTCGGCTCGTGCTTCACGGGTTAGCGACGGAGCAGCTCCATGCGCTGCTTGTCGAGCTTAAGCTCAAGCAGCAGCAAGGGCAGGCTTCGTAAGTAACACATACAATCGCATAAACCTATTCATGAAAAAGGCAATCCCACGGCTCGCGGGATTGCCTTTTTTTCGGTTTTTCAGCCGCTTCGTTATTGGCGTTCAACCTTAAATCCTTTTTTCTCTAAGAGCGGTACGATGCCGTCCTGCCCAATCATATGAGCCGCCCCTACAACAACAAAGTACGTCTTCTTCTCGCCGCCATTCAGGTATCCTGTAATTTTATCCACCATCGGTACGTTCCGGTCGGAAAGAAGCGCTTTGTAAAACTCGTCGTTCGTCATCGTGGACTGGGTCAGTTCGAGCAGCTGCTCCTCGTTGCCTGTTGCCCACATTTCCGATAACGCATCGATACTTGAACTTTCCGCGTAATATTGTTCTATGGAAGAATTCAGCATTTCCTCCTGCAGCTTATCCGAGAAATTGTTAAACATATTAAGCTGGTATTCAATGGACTCCAGCTCCAGAATCGGCAGCTGGCTTACGTTGGCCTGCTGCAGGAAATGTGCGTCAATGCCAATGCCTGCATCGAAGCCTGATTTGGCCGAAGTTAGATAATCCAGCGCGGTGGAAACGTTCCACGCTTTGAAGGTATCGAGCGCATGGGTCTCCAAGCCGTTCTCTTGCAAAATTTCACCCAGCTTCTTGTACGCTTCGGCTGAAATATGATCCTTTAGCGTCGTGTTGTCCTTATAAACGCTTATATCCAGCACTTGCTGCTGAACAGCCTCATCATCCATTTTCGTAATATCAGCCTCTACGACCAAAAAGTTGGAGGCATCATAGGCTTTCTGAATTTCAGGCCGCAGCGGATACATGGCCTTGTTCGCAATATGTATCGAGCCTAGCAAATAGACGGTATTGCCTGCATTTTCGGTTTTCCAAAGGAAGCCGCGGCTCGGTTCTCTTTCTTCAATCGTAACGGCCCGCTGTTCTTTATTCCAGGATACCTCATAGCCCGAAGCCTCGCTGACCGTACGCAGAGGAATATAGACCGTTCCCTTGATGAGCTTCGGAGCGACAAGCAAACCTTGCTCGGATTGATTGACTACGGCCCCCAGATTGCCGATTTGGAATAAAAGAACGAGTCCTTCTTTCTTACCCGTAATGACTTTATTGTCTTGGTCCCATGTGACTTCAAAGCCAAACTTTTCAAGGATCTGCTTTGCAGGGACGAGCGTCGTGCCATGCTCCATAATCGGCTGTTGTTCGCCAAGCAGTACCTGCTGATCTTCAAGCCAAACCGAAATCGGCTTTTCTTCCGCTTGCACATTGGTAACGAACGAGAATAGTAGAGCTAGCGAAAGAAATAATGCTGCAAACTTTTTCATATATGGATCCTCTCTTTCTTCATCCAGCGGCCTGTTTACGAGATGTAGAATCATCCAGCATTTTCCGCTTTCCTATCCTTTATTCTACACAGGGCCTTCGCGCAATTTCCAGTTCGGAAAATACCAATCTATTTTTCGTTGCAAATCGGATGGAAGAATGCTGACCTACGTTGTATGTGCGGAGAAAAAGCCGTTTGGCATCAAAAAAAGGCATGCGCCGCACAGGTGCGCATACCTTTATTGTTATTCTATATAACTTGACCAAAAGCTTCTCGTTTTGGTCGCTGCGTAAGTAAAACATTGTATGAGTCGCGGTTGCAGCCATATTCTTAAATTGGCTAAGGTGAACCCTTCATTTCTCAAATTCGATCTTCCCGCTTCGAATATCCTTCATTTCTTTCGTTCACTTTGACTATATCTCCAATACCTAGCCATTCGCTGCCCATTTGGGGCCGCTGAGCTAGTTTAGATCTATTTTTTAGACCTATTTTATCCACTTCGGCTATTTGCTCCAGATTAGATCTAAAAATTAGATCTATTTCTCCAAAACCCAGCCATATGCTGCCCAGTGGGCGCCTCTGAGCTAGTTTAGATCTATTTTTTAGACCTATTTTATCCATTTCGGCTATTTGCTCCAGATTAGATCTAAAAATTAGATCTATTTCTCCAAAACCCAGCCATACGCTGCCCATTTGGGGCCGCTGGGCTAGTTTAGATCTATTTTTTAGACCTATTTTATCCATTTCCGCTATATGCTCCAGATTAGATCTAAAAATTAGATCTATTTCTCCAAAACCCAGCCATACGCTACCCATTCCCGGGGACACTGGCTAGATTAGATCTATTTTTTAGACCTATTTTATCCATTTCGGCTATTTTCGCCAGATTAGATCTGAAAATTAGATCTATTTCTCCAAAACCCAGCCATACGCTGCCCATTTGGGGCCACTGGGCTAGTTTAGATCTATTTTATCCATTTCGGCTATTTTCGCCAGTTTAGATCTGAAAATTAGATCTATTTCTCCAATACCTAGCCATACGCTGACCATTCCCGGGGACGCTGGCTAGATTAGATCTTGCGCGAATAGTTTCCTTACTTAAAAAATGATGAATAAACGATGAGATCCACCAACGGCCGTCTGAAGACGAGAATACGATTCACGAATATCCATGGAGGAACTGCCCCATTACAAATGGCTATCATGGACCGACTGTGCTTCCGTCTGAAATCCTGCTTTCAGAAACTTTTTAAGTCTAAAATCATTGGTTAGGCTTATATAGCAAGACCTTTCACGATGAAAATGTATAATTCAAAAAACGGTCGGCATTTCTCATGCTGCTCCAAATATCCGCGCTTTCCCCGCCTACATACCAGTAAGCTAGGCCTGCAAGCTCCGCATCCACAACCAGCTTGTACTTAGCGGTTAATGAGCGCCCGTCTTCGAGCCACATACGGTGGCGCACGCCATTTTTTAAATAAGCGGCCGTATACTGGCCGATCTTCGCGTCCCACACCGGTTTGATGGCAAATTGGGCCATAAGCGCATTTTGCTGGGTGAGCGAGATAAATTCGGTTGAGGCTACACTTCCGTCCTTATTCAAATCCCAATCGCGGTTGTAGAGCGGTACCGCTAAAATAATTTTCCCGCCAGCTACATGCTTCAACAGCTTATCCAGAGCAGCCTTGTCAAAACCTAGAGAAGCATTAGAACCAGCTTCCGAGCTTCCTCCCCAATGCTCGTCATAGCCCATCAAAACAACGTAATCCACAAGCTTGCCTAGTGCTGCAAAGTCGAAAGCATCCGTCCAGTCGGTCCCTCTGTCTGGCGATACATCGATAGAAAGCGTAACGCTAAGGAGCTTGAGCTTCTTCGCTAATTCCGTCATAAACGCAGTGAGGGCCGCGCGGTCCTGCGGGGCAACATTTTCAAAATCGATATTGAGTCCATCGAGTTTATAGGATTTGGCGTAAGCAACCAGTTTAGTGACCGCATTGCTTCTGGCGGCCGAGCTCGACAGCATCTGATGCGTAGCCGCCTGATCGGAGCGATTGCCAACCATCGCCCATACTTTTTTGTTGTGCTGCTTAGCCCATGTAAGGAGTGAGGAGTCCGTGTTATCCACTATATTGCCTAAAGCGTCTGTAAAATACCAGCGCGGGGATAGCGTATTCACATTGGATTTCAGCACGTTGTTCTGATACTCTTTCGTGGTCTGGCCATACTGCCAGCCAAGCTTTATTGACTCTGTCGGCGCTGCTTTCAGCTCCGCTTCCCAGGTTTTATTCTGGAGCACCCGATAGATCATAACCGCCGTCTCTTGTCTTGTGATCGGCTTTGTCGGCCGGAAATCACCTTGCTCATCACCTTTGATTAATCCTAGCTTGTGTACAGCCGCTACAGAGGCGCTTGCCCATGAAGCAATCTGGCTGCTGTCGCCAAAGGCCAGCGATGCCTCTGCTTTGCTTCCTGCTTGTTTTAGCGCCCTAGCCAATAAAACGGCGGCCTCCTGCCGCGTAACTGGCATGGACGGCGCAAAGGCGGTAGCACTAGTGCCGTCTGCCAAGCCAAGCTGCACAGCTGCTTGGATCCAGCCGTAATGCCAAGCTTGCTTGGGAACGTCGGCAAATGGAGAGACCGGGGACGTTACCGGCTCCAAACCCAGCAATCGGTCGATGATCGCAACAAATTCCGCTCGGGATATCGATTGGGCTGGAGAGAAGCTTCTCTCTGTCGTGCCCGTTATGATTTTTCGATTATATAAATCTATGATTTCCTGTTTCGCATAGCTGTTTCCAATATCATCGAAGGGCAAGCTGCTCAAGCTGTCTACTGGCTTTCCCATCGTTGTAAATACGGTTAGTAACGCAATGGTTACCATCGCGAATCTATGATATGCCCGTTTCATGAAGACCCTCCCAAAGAACCGCATCTCCGAAGCATATCAAACTATGAAAAATTACTCATTGCAAAAATAATGGTAGAACGCTGGAGCTTCCCTGGTATCCAATAGAAAAATAAAGAGCGCTCCCCGTCAAAAGGGGAGCGCTCGCTTTATACTACTTTACCATTCTTGACGCTTACGCTTCTGGCTTCGTTTCCAGCGGTTTCAATCTTGCTTCGATCTGCGCACGCTGCGGCTCAAGGAACGGAGGCAATGCAAGCGATTCGCCAAGATGATTGATATCCTCATCCGTATCGAAGCCCGGGCCGTCGGTGGCCAACTCGAACAATATGCCATTTGGCTCACGGAAGTACAAAGAACGGAAGTAATATCGGTCGACGAATCCGGAATTCGGAATGCGTACACCGCGAATATGCTCGATCCACTCGCGCAGCTCATCGTCATTGTCTACGCGGAAAGCAACGTGATGAACGCCGCCGTAGCCCTGCTGCTCACGCGGAAGATCATTGCGCTCCTCGATATGAACCTCTGCCCCGCTGCCGCCTTCACCTGTTTCAAATACGGTAATATCCGGCTGGCCTGCCACTGTCGATGGATACTTCCCTTTTTCCCTGAAGCCCATTAGCTGAGTCAGCACGAGTACAGTCGGCTCCGGATTTTTGACGGTTAGCTGGACGGGGCCCAAACCCAGAATGCCGTATGCCGCAGGCACGGTGCTTTTCTCCCAAGGCACCCCGCCTGCTACGCCATTATTGTTCTCGTCAGAAACTAGAACTAGGCGTTGTCCTTCAAAGTCTCGGAATGCAATCGTCTGGCGTCCCGCTCGTTCGGTTATTTCGTCATGATCCACTTCAAACTGCTCGAAGCGTTCTTTCCAGTAACGAAGGGCCTCATCATTGGCTACGCGAAGGGAGAGGGAAGAAATACTGCTCGTGCCCTCCCGGTTTTTGGCGGTCATCGGAAATTCAAAGAACGTGAGCTCCGTTCCCGGATTGCCTTTCTCATCCCCATAAAACAAATGATAAACCGAGGTCTCATCTTGGTTAACGGTTTTTTTGACCAAACGAAGTCCCAATAGCTGTGTGTAAAATTCGAAATTGCCCGAAGCTGTCCCTGTGATAGCCGATACATGGTGAATGCCTTTAAGCTGCATAATATAAACCTCCTCCAATTTTATAAACCCAAACACGATCGATTTAGATGGCCACATGCCCTTAATTTTGAATTTTCTTGAGCAGCATGAGCAGCTGTTTCTTCTCTTCCTGATTTAGAGCATTATATTGTGATGCCTGGTAATACTCCTGTAATGGTACAACTTCATTAAATAGGGCCTGCCCCTTTGCAGATAGCGAGACGTATTTGGTTTTCCACTCTTGCTCCCGCTTGACGAGATCAAGTTCCTCCAGCTTGCTTAGCAGCTGCGTAATATTTCCCTTGGTAACAAAAAGCTTGTCAGCCAGCTGCTGCTGCGTCAACCGCCCATGCGCGCCTACCTGAGCAAGAATATCGAATTGTGCAGCGGACAAGCTCCACTGTTTCAGATGCTGGTGAGTATCGCGCAAGCTTTGACTGTACACCCGCGATAGGCGGTACCATATCATTAGGCCTAATCGCTGATCGCGTCCAGACAAGAAATCTTTTGTACCGTTTTGCTCCATCTGACCACCTCGCCTCTTTGTTATATTCATCAGTTTAGAACTAAACTGATGAAAAGTCAACCCATTCTGATGCAACCCCTACCCAGGGCTAGGGCGGACGAAGGAGCAATATGATAAAATGAGCGGATACCAAGCTTAAGGAGATTCAGCATGCTTGAACGGAACCGTTTTTCGCAGCATCACCTGCCCATGGGGCAAGCTCAGCTTGAACTGGCTGCGCGCAACAAGCGCAGACGAAATCGGCTGCTGCTGTTTATTATTTTGGCATTAAGCTCCGTTTTATTATGGAAAAGCATTCTCACCTTAGAGCCTTATTTGCCCGAAATTGATCCCATTCCTGCCCCTGCGCCCCCCGTCACTGGGCTGCACCCGATCGTATTCGCTAAGCAAAACGAGCTAATCGCCGAAGCGGCAAGCGCCGGCATCGATATACTTATTTCGGATGGATTCCGCTCGAGTGAGGAGCAAGATGCCATTTATGCTAAGGGCAGAACGGCCGAAGGCCAAGTAGTGACCCAAGTACAGGGCGGCCACTCTTATCACAATTACGGTCTCGCTATCGATTTTGCGCTGCGCACGAAGAAAGGCGAGGTCGTATGGGACATGGAATACGACGGCAATAAGAATGGAAAGGCAGATTGGATGGAGGTCGTCGCCATCGCTAAGAAACTGGGCTTCTCTTGGGGCGGAGATTGGAAAAACTTCCCTGACTATCCTCATCTTCAGATGGACTTTGGCTATTCGATTCGCCAGCTTCGCAACGGACAACGTCCGCCTGTTGATCCGGAATAGACCTATAGGAAGGAGAAACGGCTGTCGCCGTCCTTTGGCAGCCCAGCGCGTTTCATTCCGAGAAATCTAGGGAAGAGACAGCGAAATAATATACGTTCCTATATTTCAATAAAAAAGAGTGCAACGGGCGATCCGCTGCACTCTTTTTTATTGATATTTGCTTCTTATGGCAAGCAGGATAAGAATAAGCATCACTGCCGATATTAAAGGAAGCCGCTATTACAGCCCTGCTATAATCTCATAAGAACGAAGGCGTGCCTTATGGTCGAAGATATGGGCCGCGACCATGATTTCATCCGCTTTTGTCGCCTCAATATACTGTTTCAGCTTGCTTCGTACCGTATCCGGCCCGCCGACGATCGACGATCCGAGCTGCTGCTGCAAAGCGATCTTTTCCTGCGCTGTCCATAAACTATCCATATCACGTACAGGAGCAGGTAGCTGCCCGCGCGTATTGCGGATAAAGGATAGAAACAGCTGCTGCATGGACGTTGCCAAATATGCCGCCTCCTCGTCCGTATCTGCCGCGACTACGTTGACTGCCACCATTCCGTTTGGCTTATCGAGAACCGCCGAGGGCTTAAAGCTGCTTCGGTAAAGATTCATAGCCGGCACCGTAAACGTCGGTGAGAAATGTCCCGCGAACGCGAACGGCAAACCAAGCTCCGCTGCAAGCAAGGCGCTAAAATCGCTGGAGCCGAGCAGCCATATCGGAATATCGAGTCCTTCACCGGGAATCGCACGTACGGGCATGCCCACTTCCGATCTAGACGGATCCAGGAACGCCCTTAGCTCAGTAAGCTGTTCCGGGAAGTCCTGTCCGTTGCTTCTTCTGCTCCCGCGCAGTGCCGCTGCTGTTAAGCCGTCTGTTCCAGGCGCGCGCCCAAGTCCAAGGTCAATCCGGCCGGGAAATAAAGATTCTAGCGTGCCGAATTGCTCGGCGATCACAAGCGGCGCATGGTTAGGCAGCATAATGCCGCCGGAGCCTACCCGGATCGTCGACGTGCCTGCAGCTACGTGGCCGATAACGATCGACGTAGCCGAGCTGGCAATGCTGGCAGCGTTATGGTGTTCAGCCAGCCAATAACGGTTATAGCCCCATTTTTCCGCATGCTGCGCCAAGTCCAGCGTATTGCTTAGCGATTCAGCCACAGAGCCTCCCTCAACGATTGGAGACACATCAAGAACCGATAATGGGATATTAAAAGTCGAATTACTGCTCGTTTGTTCTGACATTACGTTCACCCTTTACTTCAAAGTTTTAAAAAACGGCCTTTTTAAGGCAATAATCTTCCTTAACTGTATGAATATTTGATACATATTGAACGTGAAAACAAACAAATTCGGTCGATCCTCTGGCTTTCAAGCCCCGGATGCAGTTGAGCGCCAGCATTGTTATAGAGCTAGATCCAATTCATTAGCGGTAAAGGATCGTCTTCAATCCATTACCGCTATCGCTTCCTAAGCACCTGCACAAATAATAACGCTAGTGCCCTATATCCGTTACACCTGCTGCGTTTTTTTGTTGCTGTTGGCATTTCCGGATCTTCTCCAGCACCGTTTGCAGCGTATTCTGCTCGAGATACGCCTCATAATGCTGCTCCGCCTCATAGAAGAAGTGGTCCATGACGACTTGGATATTTGCAGATACGAGGCAATCCTCTTCCGGGTTGCCCGAGCACCAGTGCGGCTTCAGCGTACCTCCGGAGAGCGCCCGGTAAACCTGGGCGAGTGTAACCTCACCTGGCTCGCAGTTCAAAATATAGCCGCCGCCGATGCCTTCCTTCGTCTTCACAAAACCGTGCTTGCGCAAGGAGCTCATAATCTTGCGGATCCGCGTCGGATTCGTAGACACATTCCGAGCAATCGTCTCGCTGCTGGCCATATGGTCAGGTAAATAAGCTAACAGCACTAAGCTGTGAACCGCTACCGTAAATTCGCTGTTCATTTACATAACTCCCTCCCAAGAAGGATACTGTAATTTTATTTCATACAGTTGTTAAAGTCAAACCTTCCTCACTAAGCATAACATAGAGAGTGAGCTTAGGCATAGGCTCACCCTCATCTTTCACGCTTTCAAACCGTATGCGCTACGCCCTGGCAGCTTCATCCGGCCCACTTCCTAATGAATTGGCAATCTATCGGTGCTGTGCATAACCGCTGCCTTTGCTTATCTTTCTAATCTGCGCAAGCTCCGCTGCAGAAAGCTCCTCTGCCGCACTCGCTGCTATATTGTGCAGCAGCTGCTCCATGCTGCTTGCTCCGGGAATGACCGCAGCAACCGTAGGGCTGGCCAGCGCGAAGCGAATAGCCGTATGCGCCAGGTCTCTGCCGCTGCCCCCCTGCTCCAGCAGCGTCGCATACAGTTCACTAAGCTCTTCTTCACTGTATTCCAGATAACCTTTGGCCAATTTCGCAGCCCCTGTGCGGGTGAGGATCCCTTTGGCTACCGGACCGCGTGCAATCAGGCTTATTCCTTTCTCTTCTAGCAAAGGCAGCACCTGCTCCTCAGGTCTCCGATCTATAATGCTGTATTGGCTCATTACGCTTACGATATTGGACCGCTGCGCATACTCCCGAATGACGTTCGGACGAATGGAAGAGATGCCATAATACCGAATCAGTCCTTCCTGCTTTAGCTCCTCGAACGCCTCGATGGTTTCTTCAATCGGGTCCTCCAGCGTACCTCCGTGCAGTTGATACAAATCGATATAATCGGTCTGAAGCCTTCTTAAGCTATCCTTCACGGCTTCTTTGATATAGGCTTTGGACGGGTCCCATGTCCAGCCTTCCTTGCCAGGCTCCCACCGATTGCCTACTTTAGTCGCTATAATTACCTCTGATCGTCTGCCGTCAACCGCTTCGCCGACGATTTCCTCATTCAGCCCTTCATGATACAGATCTGCCGTATCGAGAAAATTTATTCCTCCTTCGAGCGCCTGATGCACCAGTGCGATCCCCTTCTCCTTATCCGTCCCAAGCGACATGCAGCCAAGCCCAATCTCGCTAACGTAGAGCTCTGATTGCCCTAGTCGATTTCTCTTCATGTTGGAACTCTCCTTTTCAATAATTATGGTTGTAGTCAAAACGTATCTACCTTTATATGGTCTATTGAAATGTCTGCTTTCTTCTCTTCCGTACCCGGCGACTTAGTCCATCATGCAGTGACCATCCTATCCAATATCCCGTGAAGCATTCGGATGGATAGCTCGCTTTGCCCAAACTGGCTGCGAATCTGAGATTCAGACTGTATGTATGGCGCAGCAATAAGCTCGCTGGACCAATGCTCGAACATCGCTGCCATGCAGGCAGGCGTCGTCTCCAAATGAAATTGCAGACCCAGTACATGCTCCCCGTAAGCAAATGCCTGTACCCTGCAAGCTTCTGCAGTAGCAAGCAGCTGCGTATGCTCTGGCAGATCGAAGGTATCTCCATGCCATTGAAACGAAACCAATTGCTGCGGCAAGTTGTCGAACCAGGGATGCTCCTCCTGGGTACGATTGATTGTGTGCCAACCGATTTCCTTATGCGCATTGCGATACACGGGGCTGCCCAGCAATTCGGCAATCATTTGAGCGCCGAAGCAGATTCCCAGCACTTTTTTGCCGCGCTGGATGGCATCTTGGACAAAGCGTTTCTCATCTGCAAGCCAAGGATGAAGCTCTTCCTCGTAGACGCTCATTGGCCCGCCGCAAATAATAAGCAAATCCAAGTCATCGAGTAAATCAAACGGAATTGCAATTGCGGGATCATATACAGACAAACGATACCCATTCACGTTGGCCCATGAACGAAACGCAAAGTCGTCATCAAATGAAAAATGCCGGAAAGCAACGATATTGTTCATCCTACTCGCCTCCAATACGCGCATGCTGCGTTTATTGAAGATTATTATAATCTCATTATCCGATAGAGGTAATATCACTTTCCCGAATAGTGGGAAACTAATCAACTATTTCATTTCAACGCTTCAGTTTGTAGCGGTACCCCAGCTCATTTGAGATCAAATCCGCATATTTCTTAACAAGGAAGCTGTTTTTTTCAACCGTATCCTCCGTAAACCTCAAGGTCGGACCGGCGACGTTTAGAGAGCCAATGACCATATTCTCATAGGAGAATATCGGTGCGCCAATGCCGGTCGTTCCCTCCGTTGCTTCTCCCGAGGTTACGGCGTAGCCACACCTATGAATCTTCTCTATTTCCTTCTCGATGTACTCCCGCGTCAGCGGCTTAAGAGTGGGCAAGGACCCCCAATCTGCCTCTTCCAGCATTTGCTCTTGCATCTTCCTCGGCAGGTAGGCAAGAATGACCCGGTTGGAAGCGCCGATGAACAAAGGCAGCTTGAGCCCGATCGGCTCCGATATTTTCAAAATTTGCGGCGAGTCTACGGAATCAATGTAGACGCCTTCCGTATTCTCACGAGTAGCGAGATATACCGTTTCCTTCGTCTTCTGGGAGAGCTCCTCCATAAAGGGCCTCGCAATCGTGCGCAGCATGAGGCTGTCCCACATTAGAAAGCCATATTTCATAATGGACAAGCCCAGCTTATACTTCTTCGTCTTCGCATTCTGAGCGACGAAGCCATGCTCCATCAAGGAGCTGAGTATGCGGTGGACGCTTTGCACGGGCATACCCAGCTCTCGGCTCATTTCCGTAACGCTCAGTTCCTTCTCTGTTCCTTCGGGGAGCAGAAGGTCCAAGATATGAATGGCTTTCGTAATGACACCGGACATCGTTTCTCACCTCCACCAATTGGAAAAAACATGTATATTGGTTTACAACTGCCATCATGCCGTGCTAAAAAACATTCGTTTTCTTCTAAACGTTGGTCCCTTTTCACCAGCTTTCCTGTATCCTAAAGGAAGGATAAGAATAAGGGAGAGGTGAATTGTATGGGGAAAAGAATACTTAAAATAGCGAGCCTGCTCGTCCTGGCCGCAGCTCTCCTGGTTGGAGGCTTCTTACTGTATATTACTTTATCTGATTATAAACCGAAAGAAGTGACCGAGCTTTCAATATCCAATCAGACCGGAGCGATTCTGGAGCAAGGCAAGCCGTTTACCGTAACGACCTTTAACATCGGTTACGCCGGCTTGGACAGCGAACAAGATTTTTTCATGGACGGCGGTAAGCATTCGCGCGCCAGCAGCAAGAAACAGACGGAAGCCAATCTCGCATCCATCGCGTCATTTATAAACAGCAGCCTTTCCAGCTTTTATTTGCTTCAGGAGGTGGACGTTCAGTCTTCTCGAAGCTATAAGATCGATCAGGCCGAATTTTTCTCCAAAGCCTTGAAAGACTACAGCTCTTCTTTTGCCTACAACTACAAAGTGCCTTGGGTGCCCGTACCGCTCTTTGAGCCCATGGGGAAAGTACATAGCGGCTTGCTAACGCTGTCTTCCTTCCAGAGCACGAGCAGCGAGCGCTACGATCTCCCCGGGAAGGAAAGCTGGCCGGTCCAGCAGCTTGATCTCGACCGCGCCTTTATCGCGAATAGGTTCCCTGTTCATAACGGCAAGGAGCTGATTCTGGTCAATTTGCATTTGTCAGCTTTCGATAAGGAAGGAAAGATTCGCAAGCAGCAGCTCGATTACTTGTCCGCTTATCTCAAGAAGGAGACAGGAAAAGGCCATTATATCATCGTTGGCGGCGATTGGAACCACGCCCTTCCCGGCACCGATTCGCAAAGCTTCGAAACGAAGCAGGACTGGCCAAATTGGCTGCAGAAATTTCCTGACGACTTTCAATTTGAAGGATTCAAATGGATGGTCGATAACCGCGTTCCAACCGTGCGGACGCTTGATATCCCTTATGCCGAGGGCGTTAACTTCAGAGCGGTCATCGACGGGTTTCTCGTTTCCGCCAATATTGAAATGAACCGTCTGCAGGGTACGGATCTGAAGTTTGCATTCAGTGACCACAACCCGGTAACGGCAGAGTTTGTCCTCCAATAAGCAAAGAAGAGTTCCGATCGTATGACCATCGGAACTCTTCTTTCTTACTCCATTATTCAACCTCTACAATAATGACAGCCCAGCGATTCCCATACGGACCAAGATCAATGGAACGCATATATTTCGGACTGATTAGGTCCACCCAATAGCTGCCCGGCTTCTCAAACTTAAGCTCGCCCGAATAGTTGCTGTTCTTAATTGGACTTTTAACAAAAAAATTCTCTACATAACCATGCACGGCAGGATCATATTTGCTTGCTCTTAAAGTCACTTCGTCAAATAATGGGCCTGACTGAAGAAGCTCCCCTGCAATCGTAAGGGATTCGCCAGCTTTAAGCTTAACATACCCTTGCGTTGGAGCAGTCAGTCTCGTATATCCCTCGGCATCTAGTGTCAAAGCAACCGGTATCGGCTCCGAAGGATTAACCTTGCGATACACGGTAACCTGTTCTTCACCTGCCGATACAGCCGTGAGGATGAGCGGATTGACGCCTGGTCGCAGCTCTGCGGTTAAGCTGACCCGGTTATAGAGGCGTCCATCCAGCTTAATATCTTTTTCAATGACTTTGCTTCCAGAGCTTGAGCCATACCAGCCCCCTGGCCCAAGCGAGCTCAAAAATTGGGGCGTATTCATATCCTTCTGATAAAGTATCGTAAACGTCGTCTGCGCTTCGGCGGTCGACCATTCACGCTTCTGCACTTCGATGATTTTCTCGCTCCAATTCCATGTAACGACTCCTTTATCGAGCGCAACCGCAATGCCTTGAAAAGTGTTAAGCGGCCTTATCGGCACGTAAGCACGTCCGCCTGAGATAAAAGGAACCGGAATCGTTTCATGCTGAAACGCTGTCCCGTCACTTGAATATATTTTGTCAGAACCGATCCGGTAACGCAGCTCCCCAAAAGACGGCATAAGCTTCTTGTTGATGACTACCCTAACCTCACGTTTGACCGCATTCCATTCAACCACATCCGCAGCGCCGCTTTGCTTTAACGTCCTAACGGGGACATATACGCGTCCATCGCGTAAAATCGGCTGGTCTACGCTAATTGGCTGGCCATCAAGCAAGCCCTTGGTTCCTTTAAGCTCAAAGGTTAGCTCATGCGGTATGCGGTACATTTTAGCCACAGTATCCGGCAATATGGCTTCGTCGAAAGCTGCCTCGCTTAAGGCGGACTCTGCGCCAGCGGTTCCTCCGGAGTAAGCAAGCCATACTGACAACAAAATTGCAGTAGATTTCATCCACTTTCTCATGCGGCACCTGCCTATTCTATTCATTTTATTCACATAGTTACATGACGTATAAAAAATGGGAAATGTTTCATACTCTAAACATCCCACGTATTCCCATTGCTCCAGGAAAGGCACGCAAAAAAGGCCAAGTAGATCGTTCCTCTACCGGCCCTTGCAGCATGCATCTATATTCATGGCTTCCCAAACTCACTCCTGCGGAAACGGCTTCCTTCCGTTAAAGCCATCATGCAGGCCATGATAGTGGCTTACGTGCGCTTCCCCTTCCTTCCAGCAAATGAGAATATCCTCGCCATCCAGAACGGCTGGAAAGTCGATCAGGCCCGGGGTGACCATTTTCAGGAGCACGCCTTTCCGCGCAAAATTATCGATCAGCAGATCAGCCTCCATCTTCATAAATTCCAGCTGGCTCTCCTGCTCGAAGAAAGGGTCCTTTCCGCCTGGCAAGCCTGCAAAGGCCTGCTCATAAGCAGCCTTCTCCTTGTGATAATCCACGTATCGGCTTTCAAACTCGCCTTTTAATTGTTGAAGCTGCTTCAAGTCCACTTTTAATTGCGGCAGCAGCTCATTGGCCTCAGCCAGCGTAAAGGTTCTGTTTCCCATCCCGTATCTACTCCTTATCCGATTGCATTTCTTCATATGATTAATTATAAGTAAATTAGGTAGACATACAAGCACAGGCTCCACTAGCTTAGTAAACCTGAATTTACTGCAGCATAGAACGCAAATCATCGATTACCAGCTCGAGGCGTGAATCTTCATGCTCTTTTTGATGAGCTGATTATCATTCATATCGTACGTCTCAGGCCTCACTCCATTTAATATACGTATAAATACGTTCTCCGGATGCAAGTCTTTCGGTTCCGTCAATACAATCGCATGCCCTCCCCTTTTCGTACAAGACGCACGAAATGCATTATAGGTTTGGCTTCGCTAGAAGGAATTTCCTTATTTTTAGCCAAATGTATGCTAATGTATAATTCAAACGATAGGTATATCTTGATCATAAGGGTATTGGAGGATCACCATCATGGACTTGAAAAAAATAAATTCGTTAACCAAGTATCCGAGTATTCTAACCTACCACAAGCTGGGCGAGAAAGGCCGATTAACAGAAGAACTGTCGGAGGAATGCGGCTATCTTCACGAAGCCGACTCCATTTATGTTTATGAGAAAGTAGACGGAGAGAACGCGAGGATCATCTTTTTTCAAAATGAAAACAAGGAAGTCGATTATCTGATAGGCTCGAGAGAAGAGCTCTTATATGCAAAAGGAGACCGGATTGGCAATCCCTACGGTAATATTGCTGAATTTCTTAAGCCTGTGGCGGAGCGGCTGCTTGGGCTTATTTTCAGCCAGAACGATTGGGCATTGACGGTGGTTTATCAGGAATCCTATGGAGGGAAGACGAAGGCAGCCAAACATTACACGGAGAGCAAAACACAAGGAAGCCGCGTGTTTGATATCTTCTCCCTTCCTAAAGAGGAACTCGAGCGCTTGCTAGCCTTGCCTCAGGAAAAGATAGCCGAATGGCGCGATCACGGAAACCAGCCTTTTTACACAGAAAACGATAAATTGGCATTTGTTCAAGCCGCTGAGCTCCCTTACGCCCCTTTGTTGAGCCAGGAAGCTGCGGCAAATTTCCCCACAACGCTTGAGGATACCTTTGCTTTCTTGCAAGCGTTCGAGCAGACCATGGTAGGCATGGATGCAGTGGGGAAATCAGAGGGGGTAATCGCCCGAACAGCCGATCGGAAACAAATTCGGAAAATACGGTTTGAGGATTACGAACGGACGTTCAGAAAATAGGGATAGCCTAGGCAGGAGGCTTTAAAGATGTCTGTTTCTTTTCTCGTCTAAATGGATATCCAGCGCCTTGTTGGCTCGTATCAAAAAAAGCCCTTATGATCGCATGGATCGCAAGGGCTTTTTAGAAGCATGAAGTTTCCTTTATTTTAAAGTGATCTCTTTTTTCCAAGTTAATGCTTTGCCCTGCTCATTACGGAACGTAAATGTGACCTCTCCTTGTTCATCTTTCATTGTGTCTGGATACATAAATCCTGAAAACTGTCCATTTCCGCTAATATAAAACCCGTCTCCTCCATTGCCCCCATGCTCAGCCGCTTCCTGCAGCGTATTTACGATCTGGTTCTTATCGGATTTCCACTGCATTTCTGACAAAGAATATCCTTCGGGCAGCTGCTTAACATGAAAATCGAAGCTGTTGCCCTCAATCGGTTTAGGCGTCTGGTCGATAATGATCAAAATTTCTTTTTCCGTATTCACGGAATCATTCGTCGCCGCACTTTCCTCCTGGCCAATTGGCGAAGGTACACTTTCAGACGCTTCCGTGTTCGCTTTGGTCCCGCAAGCACTGATCAAAAGCAGAACTAGCAATACAGCCAACCCATTGAACATTGGTTTCTTATTCATTTTCTCGTCTCCGCCTCCTCTAGTGTAAAGTAAAATGAAACGCCTCGGTTCGTGTTCCTAGCACCAAACTCGCTTCCATGCAGCTCCAAAATATTTTTCACGATGGCCAGCCCCAATCCGGTCCCACCGGATCTTCGGTCGCGAGAGCGTTCTGCCCGGTAAAATTGCTCCCATATTCGTTCAAAATCGTCTTCGGCTAGCGGAGGCCCCTCGTTTTCCATATGAGTTATGATTTTCCCGGGCGATAATCTTTGTATGTCTATTCGAATGATGCTGTGATCTGATCCATAACGGATAGCATTGCTGAGCAGATTTTGAACAACCTGCTCCATTCGTCTGGCATCTGCCTTTACCATCAGTTCCCCAGCCTCCTGAATCGTTACTTGAAGCTGCTTGCTTTCAAGCTGATAGGAAAAGGAGTCCGCCACATTCTGAATAAGTTTTGCCAGCGATAGCTCTGTGAATTGCAGCCGGACCGCTTTCGCTTCGTATTTGGAAAGCTCCAGCATATCCATAATTAACGCATTCATTCGATCCGTTTCATTCACGATCAACTGCAGGTATCGCTCTCTTTTGTCAGCCGCCACATCATCCTGCAGACCCTCTGCGAATCCTTTGACGATGCCTAGCGGCGTTTTGAGCTCATGGGAGATATTCCCGATTAGTTCCTTGCGCAGCTGCTCCAGCCTTTGTTTCTTGTCGATCTCCTCTTGAAGCTCTCTATTGGACTCGGTAAGCTGCTGCAATGCTGTATTTAAGTTTTCGGATAATGTATTCATGCTCCGCGATAAATCTCCAAATTCGTCCTTGGAATGGACCGTAGGCTGTATTGTAAAGTCCAGCTGCGCCATGCGCGTGGCCAATCGGCTAAGCTTAACTAACGGAGACGATACCAATCTCGAGAATGCCAAGGACAATAGGATCACAAGAACAAGAATAACTGGCGTCAAATAAATAAAGTATCGTTTCAAAATGCTGACGGCTTCCCCCACCGGCTGCAGCGAAGTCATCGCAATGGCATAGCGGTCCCCAGCTTCCCCTCCCGGAAGCGAGAGCATAACAACCGCATATTGAATCCCGCTCCAATTATCCGTCCACTCCATCTTAACAGGCAGGCCGTTAGCCAATCGCTGCTCGTTCTGATCGACCACCTGCATCCAATCCGACAAGGAGCTTTGGATAAGATTATCTTGATAGAAAGGATTGAACGACCGCTGCTCTGGAAGCAAAAGATCGGTTATTTTACCCTTCACGCGCATTAATCCTTCCCCAAGCTCTGACTCTGGCTGCTGCACCTTTACGAGCTGCATAATCGTATCCTCTTCATCCATAAAGAAGCCATCTACTACCAGGCTGTCACCAGTGCGAAGCCCCGAGGGGATATCTTTCATCATGGTGCCGTCCGATGACAAACGGATCGTAATCACTCGGGAATCTTGCAGCAGCTGGATAAAATAAGGATCGACGCTCACTCGCTCGAACTGATGGTTAACGATGGAAATGCTAGCATCATGATGATTCATAAAATGGCCGAGCAGTCGTGATTCGTCGATGCCCCCAGCAGGTGTTGCCGCATACTCGTGTCCGAATTGTACGACGCTGCTCTCCAGCTGGTCTATTTTGGATGCTCGGTAAAACCGTTCGAAAAACAGCCCCTCCGCCAGCATGACGAGAGTAAACACGACAAATATCATAGCAGCTGTGACCACGAATAGCTTAACTACAACACTGTTCCTTTTCATGGCTCAAGCTCGAATTTATAGCCAGAACGGATAACGGTTCGGATCAACCGTTCCTCGCTGCCCAGCTTGGCCCGTAATTTTTTGATATGGGTGTCCACGGTACGCAAATCGCCAAAATAATCGAATCCCCATACCGCATTCAAAATGTAGTCACGGGGCAGGACGGTACCGTAATGCTTCATCATAAAAATAAGCAAATCGTACTCCTTAGGGGACAGATTGACCAGTTCTCCGCCAACCGTTACCGCATGGGCTCGCTTATTGACAGCCAAATCGCCGAATGAGACGATATCGCCTTCACGGCCAAGTGTCCCTTCCGTTCTCTTTAATAAGGCATTCGCTCTGGCGACCAACACCTTGGGGCTAAATGGCTTGGTTACATACTCGTCCGCTCCAAGCTCAAAGCCCATGATTTGATCGTCATCCTCGGCTCTCGCCGTGATGATAATAATCGGCACATCCGATTTTTGGCGTATACGCCTGCATACTGACCAGCCGTCCACCTCTGGCATCATGATGTCCAGCACGACCAAATCGACGATCGTCTGCTCGAAGATATCCAGCGCTTGTCTCCCGTTCTCCGCCTCGTGCACTTCCCATTGTTCTTTCTTGAAATAATCCGTTATGAACTCGCGCATTAACGTATCGTCTTCTACCAGCAAGATGTTTCTCTTCATGATTTAACACTCCACATCTATCTGACATCACGCTTTCATCTGGAAATGAGACGCGTTTGCCTGTCAGCGTTTATACCCTTATCGATTTACAGCATAAACTGCAATTTTATGATCAAATACGCTGATCCAGATTTCACCGTCGCCAATCATAATCCCCTTCCAATTGACAAAGACTTTATCCACGTCCTGGGCAAGCAGCTTTTTCTTCACTTGGTCCGTTATGATTTGATTATACTTGGAGATAAATTGTTTTTTCGACTTAATTTCCACCGACGTTCCATCATGGTTGACCCGGAGCGGATAAGCGATTAAATTGGCAACCGTCTTTTTGTCGTTTGCAGCTACGGCCTTCTGTAATTTATTGAAAAACTCGATAAACGCCTTCGGGTCATCAATCCCGGCAATTTCGTATGGATTAGCTGCCGAGTCAACAGTAACCGAAAGGTTGGTGCCTTGCTGTGTGGCCGGGGCAATAACAGCGTGCTGTTTCATCGTAGTGCTTTTCTGATCGGCCCAAGCATGCCCCGTCAAAGTCGTTGCAGCAATCGTCAGGCTTGCTAAAAATATCGTTTTCTTCATATTTCTTAACCTCCGTCTCTTGTTTACATTTCCAAGTATAAAGTTTTCTTGTGTACGCCATGTGTACTCCAAATGCCCATTTGGACCCATGAGAGAACTCAAACCCTTACCATTTTGAATCGCCAAAAATTCGATATTATACCAGATGAGAAAAGCATTTAACATATCTACATTAAGGTAAAATGATCATTCCTTCTAAATATCACAACTTTGATCGGGGATTTTCCTTTAAAACCGAATAGACCATTACAAAGACTCAGTGCTAAGATAATCCATATATTACCCCATTAATTCTATTGGATAAATAAAGTATAGAAATCCAAATAAGAAGGAGGAAAACCTTCATTAAAATCAATACTTCATCTTGGGTGTAAGGATTTACAATATCCATCCTCTTTATGCTAATTACCGGAAGTTCTACTTTCTTTTTCCACCACTCTCTCCTTTAGCTGCAGATCAAGGCACGACTAAGTTGAAATCAGAATTGGAGCGTGATTATTGATGTCCAGCAGAAAATTAATTAAATTAGGTGCCATTATACAAGGGGTAGGTGCACATATTGGCTTATGGAGGCATCTAGATACGCCAGCAGACGCGAGCGTCAACCTCGAATTCTACAAGCAGCAAGCCCAAATTGCGGAAGCGGGAAAATTTGATTTGGTCTTCATCGCTGATGGGCTCTATATTAACGAACAGTCGATTCCACATTTTCTGAACCGTTTTGAGCCAGTCACGATTCTGTCTGCGCTTGCCGCTGTCACGAGTAAAATAGGACTAGTCGGTACCTTGTCAAGCTCTTATAGTGAGCCGTTCAACGTGGCCAGACAATTCGCTTCTCTTGATCATATCAGCGGCGGAAGAGCCGGCTGGAACGTCGTCACTTCACCGCTTGAAGGCTCAGCCTGGAACTTCGGCAAGAAGTCACATCCGTCCCACCCCACGCGGTATCGTATTGCAGAGGAATTTATCGAAGTTACTAGAGGATTATGGGATTCCTGGGAGGACGACGCTTTTATTCGTAATAAGGAAACCGGCGAGTTCTTCGACCAGTCGAAGCTGCACACCCTTCATCACAAAGGCGAGTTCTTCGCTGTGCAAGGCCCACTCAATATTTCACGTTCAAAACAAGGGCAGCCTATCATTTTTCAGGCGGGTTCTTCTGAGGCTGGCAAGAATCTGGCTGCCAAATCGGCCGATGCCGTATTGACTGAGCATGCGAGTATCGAAGATGCTATATCCTTCTACCGGGATGTGAAGGACCGCGCCAAGGCTTATGGACGCGCAGTGGATGATATCGCAATTTTACATGGCATAGGGGTCATCGTTGGACGCTCGCAGGAGGAAGCCGTAAGCAAATACGAGGAAATTGCGAATCTTGTGACGATCGAACGTGCGCTTGATCAATTGGGGAGATTCTTCGATCATCATGACTTCTCGCAGTACCCGCTGGATCAACAGTTCCCTGAGCTCGGCGAACTGGGGAACAATAGCCACAAAAGCAGTGCCGATCGAATTAAACGGCTCGCTCTGGAGAATAAGCTCACGCTGCGCCAAGTTGCCCTGCGCTCCGTATCGCCGCCAGGCGAGTTTATTGGAACTCCGGAGCATATTGCCGATTTGATCCAGCTTTATTATGAGAAGGAGGCCGCGGACGGCTTCTTCATTCAATCCGTTACGCCTAAGGCACTGGAGGAATTCGTCGAGTTGGTCGTACCCATCTTACAGGAAAGGGGCCTCTACCGGATCGAGTACGAGGAGGACACGCTGCGCGGTAATTTGGGACTCACGATTCCGCCCAACCGCTATACGGTCAATTCTGCGCGATATCGTTCATGAGCGATGTCGGGAGAATGGCGATCGGTCATTCGAGTGAAGGTTGCCTATCACTTATCGCGTTTTAAAAGATTTTTGTCTTCGAAAGCCGTAGAGAGAACAATTAAAACCGATGAGAATCCGAAGACATTACTCTTATCAAGCAAGTTGGCCAATGATGC
Organism: Paenibacillus paridis; assembly: GCF_006345825.1. Taxonomy (GTDB): domain Bacteria; phylum Bacillota; class Bacilli; order Paenibacillales; family Paenibacillaceae; genus Pristimantibacillus; species Pristimantibacillus paridis. The sequence continues at coordinate 2,325 of NZ_VCIX01000081.1, read as the reverse complement.
TGTCGTTTCGGTTAGTACCTTCATTAAAAAGTTATACTCTCCGCTAGTTCTGTAGAGCTCAACAATCTCAGGAGATTCTTCGCAAAACGTGATGAAGTCCGGGCAGCTATTCGTTTTGAACATAACAAAGGCAGTTGTATGCATGCCAAGCTTTTGCGGTGATAATTGCACGCGATAAGCATTTATAATTCCTTGCTCTTCTAGTTTCCGAAGTCTCTCTGTTACGGCCGGTTGTGACATTGCGATCATTCTGCTCATCTCAGAAATGGGCATTCTAGCATTTTCATGCAACAAGGACAAAATTTTAGCATCAATCTGATCCATAAATATAAGCACCTCATTATGTAAGGTTTATTGGATAAAATAACGAAATATTTTAGCTATATACCCATAATCAGCTTAACAATATCATTTAAATCACTCCTTTTCCATAATAAAATGACACTATCCCCACGTAAAGGAGAATCCAGATGACCTTAACATTAAATGATCCTATATTCCTTGGTAGCTTGAAATTGAGAAATCGGCTAATCATGGCACCTCTTCAGCAATATAAAGGTACGCCAGAAGCATTACCTACAGGGCATCATATTAAACATTACAAGCGAAGGGCAGGCCATGTAGGCCTTGTTATTTTAGAATCCACCGCAATATCTTCAAGCGGAAGGCTATGGAAAAACGATATAGGTATTTTTACTGAGCCGCATGTAGAGCAACTTAGGAAAATTACCGAGGCGATTCATGAACATCATACTCCTGTCTTTATCCAATTATCCCATGGCGGAAGGAAATCATCACCCGAAGTTACCCATTCCTTAGTTGCCCCAAGTGCAATTGCATTCGACGAACATTATGGCACTCCAGAATCGCTCTCACTTGCTGGCATTAAGAACATCATTGAGGAATATCGTCTGGCGGCAAGGCGGAGCATAGAAGCAGGGTTTGACGGAATTGAAGTTCATGCCGCACATGGTTTTTTAATTCACCAATTTTCATCCCCTTTATCTAACCTAAGAACGGATTGTTATGGAGGCGATTCAGAAAATAGGTCCAGATTTTTAAAAGAAGTTCTCACTACAATCAGAAGCGAGGTTGGTCATGACTATCCTGTTATGATTAGGATTTCTGCAACCGACTATTGCCAAGGGGGCCTAACTGCCGAAGAGTGGGCGAAAATGCTAAAACCTCTCGAATCGATGTTAGACGCGATTCATGTCTCTACAGGCGGGCTTCTTCCTATTAAACCTAGTGAAGTGTACGCTGCTTATCAGCTGCCCTATGCTGCTGTAATCAAACAACATTTGAATATCCCGATTATTGCTGTGGGAAAAATTCATACCCGTAGTCTTGCCAATCGTATAATTGAAGACCAATTAGCCGATTGTATTGCCATTGGCAGCCCTTTTTTGGAGAACCCAGATTTTGCTGAGGGTTTATTGGTAAACTAAATAATATACGAATAACTGTAAACCTAAATCCCCCCTCATTCTTTAAAATTTTGTGTTTCCGCTAACTATGAATGTATGATTAAAAATACAAAAAAGCTCATTAGGTATCAAACCTAATGAGCTACTATTAACAATATTGGTGCCGATGAGAGGACTCGAACCTCCACGGTTTCCCTCACGATTTTGAGTCGCGCGCGTCTGCCATTCCGCCACATCGGCAATTTTGGAGAATAAATAATGGCGTGCCCTAAGAGATTCGAACTCCTGGCCTTTTGATTCGTAGTCAAACGCTCTATCCAGCTGAGCTAAGGGCACATTTTGTAATCATAAGGTGGAGGCGCCACCTAGACTCGAACTAGGGGTAGAGCTTTTGCAGAGCTCTGCCTTACCACTTGGCTATGGCGCCAACTTATTGGAGCGGAAGACGGGAATCGAACCCGCGACCCTCGCCTTGGCAAGGCGATGCTCTACCGCTGAGCCACTTCCGCATAACAATGGCTGGGGATTCAGGGATCGAACCTGAGAATGACGGAGTCAAAGTCCGTTGCCTTACCGCTTGGCTAATCCCCAACAATTTATGTAGTCATAATCATTTTAAGAATGGGGCGATCGAGGGGAATTGAACCCCCGAGTGTCGGATCCACAAACCGATGCGTTAACCACTTCGCCACGACCGCCATAATGATATTCAGGTACCTTGTCTAATTAGCGTCTGCCTCATAGACAAAAAATAAAACCCACAGTTGTGAGTCGACTGCTAATGCAAGCATTAGCAAGTTGCGCCCTGAAAACTGGATACGAAAGATCAGGCTTGCTGAAGCCTTGTTGCTGCTGTCTACCGGATGTATGGGTCACGGTAAACGTGTTTAGGATAAGC
>NZ_VCIX01000003.1 GCF_006345825.1 Paenibacillus paridis | reverse complement strand
GGAGCTTGTTGTTCAAGGTGTCTCCACCCGCAAAGTCGCCCGTGTTACGGAAGAACTCTGTGGACGAGAGTTCTCGAAATCCACCGTCAGTGAATTATGCAAGCAACTGGATCCCATCGTTCAGGCGTGGAATAACCGCTCGCTGAAGGAGATGGCTTACCCGTTTGTGACGGTAGATGGCATGTATGTGAAAGTACGGGAAGACGGCCGAATCCGCTCACGAGGCGTCTTTATTGGCTATGGCGTGAATACCGATGGAAATNAGAAATCCTCGGTCTTGCGATCGGTGATACCGAGTCTGAAGCCAGCTGGGGCGATTTCTTTAGCCGCCTAAAAGAGCGCGGGCTGCATGGCGTCGATTGTGTGACCAGTGATACGCATGGTGGCTTGGTCAAGGCGATTCGACAACACTTTCAAGGGGTCACGTGGCAACGATGCCAAGCTCATTTTATGCGAAACATTCTAGATGCTGCCCCGAAAACCCTACAAGCGAGCATTAAAGGGATGGTTCGTTCAATCTTCGAAGCACCCGAT
>NZ_VCIX01000001.1 GCF_006345825.1 Paenibacillus paridis | reverse complement strand
TACCTGTACCGTGAACGTTTTTGTTTCGGTGACACCACCCTTTGTAATCGTTGCGGTGAGCGTTACTTCTTTGTCTCCCGCTGTGTAGGATGGACGCGTCACTTTACCGTCTTCATCTACAACAGTCGTATCGCTAGAAGACCAACTGATCGTCGTGCCGCTTGCTCCCGTTGCAGGCAGCGTCAGGTCCTTCGTCACGTTCGTTGCACTGTCGCCACTTTCGAAGGTTACTTCCAACGCAGCCTTGTCNGTCAGGTCCTTCGTCACGTTCGTTGCACTATCGCCACTTTCGAAGGTTACTTCCAAAGCAGCCTTATCTTCGGCTACAGCCTCCGCGTTGGTTTGCGGGTTCGCTTTTACCTGTACCGTGAACGTTTTTGTTTCGGTGACGCCACCCTTTGTAATCGTTGCGATGAGCGTTACCTCTTTGTCTCCTGCTGTGTAGGATGGGCGCGTTACCTTACCGTCCTCATCTACAACAGTGGAATCATTCGAAGACCACGTGATCGTCGTGCCGTTTGCTCCCGTTGCAGGCAGTGTCAGG
>NZ_VCIX01000047.1 GCF_006345825.1 Paenibacillus paridis | reverse complement strand
GTAAACGTGTTTAGGATAAGCCCTCGACCGATTAGTATTCGTCAGCTCCACACATTGCTGTGCTTCCACCCCGAACCTATCAACCTCGTCGTCTTCAAGGGGTCTTACATACTGGGAAATCTCATCTTGAGGGGGGCTTCACGCTTAGATGCTTTCAGCGCTTATCCCGTCCGTACTTGGCTACCCAGCGGTGCTCCTGGCGGAACAACTGGTACACCAGCGGTACGTCCATCCCGGTCCTCTCGTACTAAGGACAGCTCCTCTCAAATTTCCTGCGCCCGCGACAGATAGGGACCGAACTGTCTCACGACGTTCTGAACCCAGCTCGCGTACCGCTTTAATGGGCGAACAGCCCAACCCTTGGGACCTACTTCAGCCCCAGGATGCGATGAGCCGACATCGAGGTGCCAAACCTCCCCGTCGATGTGGACTCTTGGGGGAGATAAGCCTGTTATCCCCAGGGTAGCTTTTATCCGTTGAGCGATGGCCCTTCCATTCGGTACCACCGGATCACTAAGCCCGACTTTCGTCCCTGCTCGACTTGTAGGTCTCGCAGTCAAGCTCCCTTATGCCTTTGCACTCTGCGAATGATTTCCAACCATTCTGAGGGAACCTTTGGGCGCCTCCGTTACATTTTAGGAGGCGACCGCCCCAGTCAAACTGTCCACCTGACACGGTCCCCGAACCGGTTTCACGGTTCTAGGTTAGAACTCCGATACGATCAGGGTGGTATCCCAACGTTGCCTCCACACAAGCTGGCGCTCATGTCTCTTNTTCACGGTTCTAGGTTAGAACTCCGATACGATCAGGGTGGTATCCCAACGTTGCCTCCACACAAGCTGGCGCTCATGCTTCAAAGGCTCCCACCTATCCTGTACAGATCGTACCAAAGTTCAATATCAAGTTACAGTAAAGCTCCATGGGGTCTTTCCGTCTTGTCGCGGGTAACCTGCATCTTCACAGGTATTAAAATTTCACCGGATCTCTCGTTGAGACAGCGCCCAAGTCGTTACGCCATTCGTGCGGGTCAGAATTTACCTGACAAGGAATTTCGCTACCTTAGGACCGTTATAGTTACGGCCGCCGTTTACTGGGGCTTCGGTTCACAGCTTCGGGTTTANCCGTTTACTGGGGCTTCGGTTCACAGCTTCGGATTGCTCCTAACCGCTCCCCTTAACCTTCCAGCACCGGGCAGGCGTCAGCCCGTATACTTCGCCTTACGGCTTCGCACAGACCTGTGTTTTTGCTAAACAGTCGCTTGGGCCTTTTCACTGCGGCCCCCTCAGGCTATTCACCTTACCGGNGCGTCAGCCCGTATACTTCGCCTTACGGCTTCGCACAGACCTGTGTTTTTGCTAAACAGTCGCTTGGGCCTTTTCACTGCGGCCCCCTCGGGCTATTCACCCTACCGAGGCACCCCTTCTCCCGAAGTTACGGGGTCATTTTGCCGAGTTCCTTAACGAGAGTTCTTCCGCGCGCCTTAGCATGCTCTGCTCGCCTACCTGTGTCGGTTTGCGGTACGGGCACCTAGATCTCACTAGAGGCTTTTCTTGACAGCCGGAGTACATGACCTTCGCTACTGCAATTTTCGCTCCCCATCACAGCCCAGCCTAATANGTCACTGCCCTTCTGTGTCACCCCATTGCTCAAACAATCTTCGGTGGTACAGGAATTTCAACCTGTTGTCCATCCACTACGCCTTTCGGCCTCGCGTTAGGTCCCGACTTACCCTGAGAGGACGAGCCTTCCTCAGGAACCCTTAGGCTTTCGGCGGACAAGATTCTCACTTGTCTTTTCGTTACTCATACCGGCATTCTCACTTGAATACAGTCCACCAGTCCTCACGGTCCAACTTCAATCCGTATTCAACGCTCCCCTACCCAAGTACCATATAGGCACATGTCATAGCTTCGGTGGTGTGTTTAGCCCCGTTACATTTTCGGCGCAGAGTCACTCGACCAGTGAGCTATTACGCACTCTTTAAATG
>NZ_VCIX01000092.1 GCF_006345825.1 Paenibacillus paridis | reverse complement strand
AATGGAGAATCAAGTGCTAAATCCGTATTCGAGCTCTGCAACATTGGAATTCACAAAAGAGCTCTATAATGATACCGCATCGGATGACAGCAAGTGGGCAATCGATCAATTGACTAATAATATGGATGAAGCGCAGAAGTACGCAAAGGTCATAGCAGGCGACGGTTTGCCGGCAAGCATCTATGAAGGATTCCCAGATATTAATAACCGCACTTTATTCGTGGAATATGCTTCCAAAATTATTTTGGGACAATTCCCGATCGACAAATTTGACGAATTCGTTGAGAAGTGGAACAAATCGGGCGGTGAAGAAGTGACGAAAAGGGCAAGAGAATGGTATGAGAAAGTAAAGGGTTAGTTCAAACAGAGAGAGATACCTACTGAATGAGTAATTTGATGAATCTAAAATTATTAAGCAGAAGCTCTTTGTACTCAAAGACGCTTCTTTTTTTTGAAAAAGCATTTAACTTCAAACCATTAGAACAAGTAATATTATGTTTTGAAGTCTCCGGATAAAATCCAAAACGCGCCATATGTGGTTTAGCGCGTTTTGGGAGAAGTAGTATGGTGTCAGGTCGGAATGTTCATAGCGGTCTGAATGTTTTTCAGATCGATTTGAATTTGCACTGGAATATGGTAGGGATGGTATAGGCCTCTCTGCATCATGTAAATTGATATCTTTTCATGGGAATCTATGGCTTCGTCGAGCTGCTTCATTAAAATTTTCTTGATTTCGGGGGTGGTACATTCGGTTACGGCCATGGCGTAATTTCTGACACTGCTCTTGGCGTTCATCAAAAAATCCATTGCGATCACGTCATCGGTCAGCGTTTGAAGCCCTGTCATGTGTTCTAATATTGTGTTCATGTTTTTATCTCCTATTGGGTCATTTTAGACAGCACTCCACCGAGCTCGTGAAGCTGCTGCTGAGATAATTGCACATCTTGCTGCAAAATTAGCATGAGTTCCGCGTCGGTTACCAGAGTTTGCATGGTTTTTGATTTAGTTACGCAAACCGTCTTAAACGCAGCTATTTCATGAACCTCCAGCATCTCATGCAAAGCGTAATTGGAATTCATTCGGATTGTCCTCCTGGGTATCAATACATATTTAAGGCTTTAAGATGACTTTGATGCAATCATCCGTTTTCGTATCAAACAATTCATAGCCGCGCTTGGCTTCCGTGAGCGGGATGACGTGCGTAACAATATCTCCAGGGTCCACTTTACCCGACGTAACCAACTCGTACATATACGGCATGTAGTGAATGACCGGAGCTTGTCCGGAACGGATATTCACGTTGCGCTGCATGATGTCGCCGAGCGGAAATCCGTTATAGCGTCCGCCGTATACCCCAGTGACTTGGATGGTACCGCCTTTGCGGACAGCCTGAGACGCAATGATAAATGCGCTCATGGTTCCACCTTGCAGTTTCAGACCGCTGGCTAGAAATTCGAGATCGCTCATCTTGCCGTCCATTCCTACCGCATCAATCACGACATCGGCGCCGCCTTTGGTCATTTCTTTGAGATTATTACCGATATTCTGATCCTGTTCGAAGTTTACGATTTCCACCTTGTTCGTTCGCTTCGCATGCTGTAAGCGATAGTCGACATAGTCGACAGCTATGACCCGCTTTGCTCCTTTCAGCCAGCAGAATTTCTGAGCCAGAAGTCCGACCGGACCACATCCGAGCACGATGACCGTATCTCCATTTTTGACACCTGCGTTATCTACGCTCCAGAAAGCCGTCGTCATCGCATCCGCAATTAAACTTAACTTTTCATCCGGTTGTTCGCAGTTTTCGGGAATCTTGAAGTGGGTAAAATTTGCGAACGGGACTCGTAAATACTCGGCTTGCCCGCCAGGATATCCGCCAGTCGTTCCGGAGTAGCCGAAGTATGCGCCCATATCCCCGTGTTCGTTTGAATTGTCACATTGGCTTTCTAGCTGATTTTTGCAAAAAAAGCATTCTCCGCATGCGATGTTAAACGGGATGATCACACGGTCGCCTTTCTTTACTTTTGTCACACCAGGGCCAACCTCTTCTACGATTCCCATCGGTTCATGCCCGATGACATAGTTCTCCTGAAGGTTAGGGATCATCCCATGAATAAGATGAAGGTCGGAACCGCAAATAGCGGTACTGGTGATCTTTATGATCATATCGTCCGGCTTCTCAATCTTCGGATCCGGAACCTCTTTGACAACCACATTTTTAATTCCTTGATACGTTACCGCCTTCATGCTTTATGTCCTCCGATATGTTCATCTGGGGTCCGATCAAACATCCCTTTACGCGACGTATCACCCGGAAACAAATTCATCTTCCCGATCATCACCGTATTTTTCGCCGAAAGCTGGTCAAGTTGGTACTGTTCATTCAGCTCGTAAGGATGGAACCATTTTTTGCGAATCATAAGCTCCGTGATTTCTTGATGCATAGCGATCCCTTGATTCAGATGTTTGCGCAACAGCGTTCTTACATCCGGAGAAGCCGCTTCGGTCAGAGCGATGGACAGATTTCGCACACCTTCCTTGGCTCGAAGAAGGAAGTCCATTGCAAATGTCATATCTGCCATTTCAGGCATATTTAATGCGTTAATGGGGTCTAAATAATCGGTATTCATTTGCTTTACGTTCCCCTCAATGTGTTATAGGTGTCGGGCTATTCGGAATAGGCGCTTGGAAAGGTGCTCTTGCGTAAATGGCTTGCAACTCGGCGATGTGTTGTGTGGATTGAATGACGTCTTTCTGCATCAGTGCTTTTAGTTCTTGATCAAATACTAAGCCTTGCATCAGTTTTGACTTAGCGAGGCAAAGAGTTTTAAAGTTTAACGCTTCATGCAGTTCCAACGATTCGTGCGGCGCTAGCGTTTGCGTATTCATAAAAAAATTCCCACCCCCCTTTTTTATCAACGTTAGAATTCTCCTACGCATGGAATCTTATACTGTGGGAACGGGATACTCCCATGTAATCGCATATCGCATGAATATAAACAAAAGCTCAACCGCATACTTATTTTTGTTTAAATGAATGATTATTGCTCAAGGGAGGAGGAATCGCTTTGCCCAATGATGACAAAATTGATTTAGCTACTGAAAATGCAAGAAAACCGGCAGAAGGTACACTTCACTCCAGCGGCAATACACTGGAGCAGCATGCATCTACCGCGGTTTCTGAGGCGCAATCCGCTTTAAATCAAGCGATAAGCTCCATGAGTGAATATAATGCAGCAAAAAAATCACAAGCTTTGGAGACGGCTCGGCAGCAATTGACCCAAGCTGAAGAATTTTTAGATCAAGCGCAAACCTCAGCAAACGCATTACGTCTGCCGGACCAGCAATAGAACAGTCTTGGCGCTGATGGGCTTTGCAAAAATTCATCTTCTTTACGCTACAAGTAAAGTCAGGTTGATTAAGCGTTAACGTGACATTCGTAGGAGCAAACTAACGAAGATTAACCTCAGAAGGCTTCGGTTTGTGCCGAAGCTTTTTGTTTTTCCGATGTTGTGAACATTTCAAAATTTAGAGTCGGTAGCTATAAATTAAAAAAACGAAAAAAAATAATTGAAGCTGCGTTTCGGTTAGAAAAAGTTAAGCGCCAGTCATTAGAAAAATTTTTACACATATATAGGTAATATCCAGTGTGTCGGGGAGGATATCAAAAACCTATGTTACCTATTGAAAAATATTTCGGTAAGTTAGAACTCGTTTATACATTTTATGGGGCAATGCCTACAGGCGTTAGCGTATCAGAAACCGGACGTATCTTCATTTGCTTCCCGAAATGGGGAGATGACGTAAGATTTACAGTAGCGGAAATTGTCGAGGGCCAATTGCAGCCTTATCCTAATTTAGAAACGAATTTGATAAACCCTTTGAATATTACTGAGTCCTTCATCAGTGTCCAAAGTGTAATTGCTGACGGAAGAGGAACCCTGTGGGTATTGGATACGGCGGCACCAAATTTTTCTGAGCCGATTAAAGGAGGGGCAAAATTAGTAGCCGTAGATTTAAAAACAAATACAATAAGAAATGTATATTCGTTTGATGAAGATGCTGTCTTGCCAACCACGTATCTGAATGACGTCCGATTTGATTTTCGTGTTGGTACATCAGGTTACGCCTATATAACGGATTCTTCTTCAAAAGGTCCAGGCGCAATTATAGTCTTGAATTTAGAAAATGGAAGTGCGTTAAGACGGTTAAATGGAGCAAATTCAACTTCACCCGATCCGTATTTTTTACCTAAAGTGGAAGGTGAAGTTTTGATGAATCGAAACGCAGATGGTTTGACGTCTCCCTTTCGGATGGCCTCTGATGGTCTAGCGATTTCTCCTGATGGTAAAATTATATTTTTTTGTCCGCTAACCAGTCGTCAACTATACTCGATCTCGGCAGAAGCCCTAAGAGACAGAACGATACCGGATTTCAAATTAAGTTATCATGTGAAGTATTGGGGAGAAAAAGGTGCGTCCGATGGAATGATAACCGATGCAAAAGGAAACGTTTACGCTGGAGACTATGAAAACGATAGTATTCGAAAGATATGGCCGAATGGAATAATGGAGACCATCGCACATGATCCGAGAATCTTATGGCCAGATACTTTTTCTATTGGTCCAGATCAATACTTATATGTTATTGTGAACCAACTACATCGGCAGGCAAGATTTCATTATGGAAAAGACTTGCGACAAAAACCTTATAGTTTACTTCGTATTAAAATTGATGAATCACCTGCTCCTACCTTTTGATATTTACTAATAAAAGTTAATTTTACTAATGGGATACTTTAGTTGAATAAATCAGCGACTGATTAGGACTTTATTTGATCGTCCTTTGCAGTCGCTGGTAGGGCAACATTGTACCGCTTGGTGTATTCGTAGTCGGTTTCATCTATGGTAAAGGTATTGATGGTTTCATCGAGCTCTATGTTTCTTTGGATTCCAGCAGCAACGCACTTTTTTAATGACAAAACAACGATAACTGGATTATATGTCAGATGGGAGTATCAATTCGTGATTTGAGCGAAATTCTGGTGTCGGATGTGCAATTAGAAGATCATGCATTAGCTCCAGTAAGTTCTGGTGACCTCAAATACGATCGGTTAAGTTATTGATACATGAGAGAATTAACTGAACAGAGGATTGCGAATCTTGCTTAGTCTGACAGAACATCTAATGCAAATGACGATCTATCTGTTTGTGCTAAGTGCCAACAAGTGTTTTAGGTTATTATCAATAAATTGATTATCGGTACTGTTGATTCCGCGACCGGCAAAATGGCCCCAGACCGACTGGATTGGGATATAAAAAGAATTAGGTATAAGCTTTGCTTCGTATTCATTATCCTCCGCAGTGCAGAAGAGATCCGTGCTCCCCGGCATAATGTAGGCTAGAGCTTTAATACTCATAAGCGCCTTATCGAAATCTCCGTTATAGGAGGGGTTTGCACTAATATCTGCATGTTGGCCTGTCCATAACATGGCCAAGACATTATGCGGATCCATCTTCATAAAGCTATTTTCCCAGACCCCAGCCATAAAATCTTCCATGGAGTCAAATTCCAGCTTGAGATAAAGCTCCTCTCTATAAAACGCATGCGATAATCCCCAGCCCGCATATACCCGGCCAACGGCGCGCAAGTTTGCAGAAGTCAACTGGTTTAGTTTAGTTGAATCGAAGCCTACTGCAGCCAGCAGCGAAGCTTTCAAACCTTCTAGGACCACAAATGTATGGGGCCAAGGCTTGGCAATTCCCGAGAAAGGTGCAATTCGTTCCACCATCTCTGGATAACTTGCACCCCATTGAAATGCTTGAATGCCTCCCATGGACCACCCAACTACGAGAGCAATCTTTTGAATTCCGAATTTTTCGGTCACCAGCCGATGCTGTAATCTAACGTTATCATAGATAGTTACCTGCGGAAAATGAGCCCGATCGAATGGTGGAGGCGTGTTACTGGGGGACGAAGATAGTCCGTTGCCCAGCAGATTTGGAACGATAATAAAATAGTTCTGCGGATCCAGTGCCATCTCGCTGCCAATCAGCCATTCATTCTGAATATGCTGGTCACCAAAAGCAGTTGGATAGATAATGACATTATCTTTCTGTTCATTTAATTTTCCATATGTTTTATAAGCAAGAAAAGCGTTTGGCATCGTCACTCCTGATTGCAAAGTTACATCACCCAAATTAAAAATTTCATAATCCATCGTATAATCGCTCCCTTCCAATGAAACCACACGTTCTGTATGTGATTTCTTGTGCTTAGTATAGACCTATGGTACTCTCAATAAAAGTGAATGGAATTCAATGTAGTGTTCAATAATATTGAAAGTATAAGGGAGATCGTATAATGGAGTTGCGCCAACTGAAGACGTTCCGCACGGTTGCATCAACATTAAATTTCACTCGGGCTGCGGAAGTGCTGAACTACGTCCCTTCCAACGTCACGATGCAAATCAAAGCATTGGAGGATGAGCTTGGAGTTCGTCTCTTTGATCGCTTGGGCAAACAGCTCGTAATCACAACTGCGGGTAAACGCTTTTTAACTCATATCCAAGGTGTTCTTAACAAATTGGACGAAGCTCGCAGCGACGTTCATGACAATGAAATTCTAAGCGGTACCCTAACGATAAGTGCCAACGAGGTAATTTGCGCCTATCGGCTTCCAGCTGTCTTTCAACGGTTTCGTTCGCAGCATCCGGGAGTTCGTCTGATCTTCCGCTCCGTTCCTAATCAAGAGCTCAAGCAAACACTCTTTGATGGAACCGCAGATGTCGTCTATATGTTAGATGAACCTATTCGCTCAAGTGGACTTACCGTGGACCCGTTGCTGAAAGAAACTTTCCGATTGTTCGCAGCTCCAGACCACCCGCTCGCAAAACGAACTTTGTTACAGCTGGAAGATTTTCATGGGGAAGTGTTCTTAACGAATGAAAAGGGTTGTCCCTATCGTACTATGTTTGACCGGTCATTTGAGAAAGAGGGCATTGATAGCATTACATATTTAGAGTTTCAAAGTGCCGAGGCCATTAAACAATGTGCAATTTCGGGAATCGGTATTGCTTTTCTTCCTGAAATTGTAGCGGAAGCCGAAGTTGAACGCGGAGAACTTGTTGCCCTTCTATGGCAAATTCCGGACTTGCACGTGTATACACAAATGTTGTGGCATAAAGACAAGTGGCTTTCACCAATCATATTATCTTTCATAGAAGCAGCAAGGGAAGTTCTTGCTTTACAAGAGAAAAATTAAACCGTTTAATCTAATCTGTACAGGTCAGCGCATTCCTAGGGGGAAATTGCTGACCTGTTCTATATGGACTACTGAGTACTAAAGCCAGAACGACATATTTATGTTTGTATTGATTGGGGGATATATGCAGACATGATGATCTGGTTGCGTAATACAGAATTTAAAATCACTCCTATTATTTTCAGATAAAAAATAAATTAATCAAATTTGAAACGTTTCCAAAATTATTATTGAAACGTTTCCACTTTGGTGCTATTATAGATTTGCTAGAGAGTTTGGGGGTATAAAATGACAAGTATTAAAGATGTAGCTAACTTAGCCGGCGTTGCTGTAGGAACAGTATCCAGAGTCATTAACAGCTCTGGCGCTGTAAAACCCAAGACACGCAAAAAAGTAGAGGAAGCCATTCAAGAACTGAATTATTTCCCAAATGAAGTAGCACGGAATTTCAAGATGCAGAAATCTAAGATGGTAGCTCTGCTACTTCCAAGCATTTGGAATCCATTCTTTTCTGAGTTGGCTTATTACATTGAGGATGAATTGGACCGAGAGGGCTTTAAGCTTATGTTATGCAATAGCGGCGGCAAACCTGAGAAGGAGCTGTATTATCTGGATATGCTTCGGCAGAATAAAGTGGCTGGTATTGTTGGCATAACTTACAACGATATTGAGAATAATGTGAGCAACGACATTCCGATTGTAAGCATCGACAGACACTTTAACAAGAGTATTACCTGTGTGACTTCAGATAATTATGAGGGAGGACGTCTTGCTTTAAGGGAGCTTGTGAAAGCGGGAGCAAGGAAGACGGCTTTTATGGGAAGCGTCACTTCTGTTTTTAGCGAAACCATGAACCGTAGACAAGGATTCATTCACGAAGCGGAAGCTTTGGGGATTGATTATATCATCTACGAGAAGCCAGATCCCATAGTGGATGAGAATGCCTTTATTAACGAGTTCCTTAACGAGCATGGCGATGTAGATGGTATTTTTGCGATTACCGATATGCTGGCTGCCAACTATATAGATAAAGCACGCAGGAAGGGGATTCGCATTCCAGAAGATGTAAAAGTCATAGGTTATGATGGAATTCAGGATAATCCTTATTTTCATCCTATCTTATCAACGATCAGGCAGCCGGTGGAAGAGATGGCACGCATGACAATCAGACTGCTCTATAACAAAATCGATGGTATACCTTTAGATAAGCAAGTGTATCATATCCCCGTTATTTTCAAGCAAGGTGAAACTACATGATTCCATTTGGATTGGAAAACTTCAGCGATGTTGTGTAATTAAATTTCAACTGAAGTTTTTCCTCCTAAATTGGAAACGTTTCAAAAACACTTTTATTGCCTAACACTTATAAAAGATTGAAAAAAATCAGCTTAATCAGTTGATTCTTGATATAGATCTACCAACCCAGGTTTCTCTAAATCTAAGTTGGAAACGTTTCAAAAATGATTACTTATACTTGAAAGGGAGAATAATCGTGAATTCAACAACCAATAGGGGGGATCATCCTATGATCAAACCAAAACATAACATGTGGAGCAGGGTCAAACGTGACTATGAGCTTTACCTGTTTTTATTGCCAATCATTATTCTTTACCTCGTGTTTAAGTATTATCCAATGTATGGGGTGCAGATTGCTTTTAAAGATTTCTCACCAAGTCAGGGGGTCTGGGGAAGTGAGTGGGTTGGATTCCAGCACTTTATAGATTTTTTCAATTCTTATAACTTCTGGACCATTATCACGAATACGCTCTCACTCAGTTTCCTTTCGTTGTTGTTTGGTTTCCCGGCTCCAATCATAATCGCGATCATGCTGAATCAGATGCTGGGTAAGACGTACAAGAAATTTGTACAGACAGTGATTTATGCACCGCACTTTATATCTACCGTTGTGCTAATCGGCATGCTTAAAGTTTTTTTGTCTCCAAATAGCGGAATTGTGAATCACGTCATTACCTTGTTCGGAGGAGATCCAATTCTGTTTATGGCCGATGCAGGCTGGTTTCGTCCTCTGTATATACTATCAGGTATCTGGCAGGAAACAGGATTTGCCACCATTATCTACCTTGCTGCTCTTGCCGGTGTCAATCCAGAACTACATGAAGCGGCGATTATGGATGGAGCGAGTAAATGGAAGCGTGTATGGTATGTGGATATTCCAAGCATTCTGCCGACGATCGTTATTTTGCTGATTCTCGCACTTGGCAACATTATGAGTATTGGCTTTGAGAAAGCGTTCCTTATGCAGAGCGATTTGAATTATGCTACCTCCAATATTATCCCAACCTATGTATATGAAATGGGGATTCAGAAGGCTCAATACAGCTTTTCTACGGCAGTTGGTCTATTCAACTCATTAATTAATATTATTCTGATTTTCACCGTAAACCGGATTGCCAAAAAAATGACAGAAACCAGTCTCTGGTAAGGAGGAATACTTTTGAATTCATTATTGAAGCGAAAGAGCAGAGGAGACGCGTGGTTTGACATCATCAATTACTTTCTGTTGACCATCATTATGCTGCTCGTATTATATCCGTTGTACTTTGTGCTGGTTGCATCACTTAGTGATCCCAATTATATCTACTCAGGTGAGGTTTGGCTGTTTCCGAAAGGCTTCACGCTAGACGGTTATGATCGGATTTTCAGTGATTCCTCCATATGGATCGGATATGCCAATTCGATTTTATATGCAACGCTGGGAACATTAATTGGAGTAACCGTGACTGTGTTTGCGGCCTACCCGTTAGCCCGTAGAAATCTGGCGGGGAAATCAGCGATTATGTGGTTTTTGCTGGTCACAATGTTCTTTAGCGGCGGTTTAATTCCAACTTATTTGCTGATTAAGGATCTGCACTTGCTGAATACAATGTGGGCACTTGTCATACCCGGAGCAGGCGGTGTATTCAATATCATCATTGTAAGAACTTTTTTCCAGTCGTCTATCCCGGATGAGATGTGGGAAGCAGCCTCTATTGACGGATGTTCCAACACTAGATTCTTTTGGAGCATCGTCTTACCCTTGTCCAAGTCCATCCTAGCGGTAATGGTGTTGTATCATGTTGTTGGCTTCTGGAATGGGTTCTTCGATGCTTTAATTTACCTGAACGATGAGAGCAAGTATCCGCTACAACTGGTGCTTCGAAACATCCTTGTCCAGAATCAGGTCAACTCCGGCATGATGATCGATGTGGAATCCTATGCAGCCAAGATGCGCGTTACAGAACTGATCAAATACGGTGTCATTATGGTATCCAGTTTGCCGCTGCTCATATTGTATCCTTTCCTGCAGAAGTATTTTGTTAAAGGTGTAATGATCGGCTCGATCAAAGGTTGATACTTGCAGGATCTTGAAAGGGGGGATGCACAAGAGCAGATGAATACTGAGGAAAAGCAATATAAGATTTACGCTCGCGTAACGAAATAAGGGGAGGTAATGTACAAATGAAATCTTTATTCAAGGGTGCTGGAATTGTAATGCTTGCTGGAGCTTTTGCGGTAAGCGGATGCTCAGGAAATGGTAACGGGGCAAATAATCAGGCTGGAAGTAAGAATCAGGAAACGAATTTTAATCAAACCGGTCTTCCGATTGTTAACGAAGTAGTGTCATTAAGAATGGTATCCCCGAAAGCAGCATTGGCACCAGAGTTCACGGAAATGGAAATTTTCAATCGTCTGGAAAAGGATACCAATGTGAAAGTTAATTGGGAGAACATTCCTGACACCGATTATACAGAAAAGAAAAATCTGCTGCTCGCAAGTGGTGATTTGCCGGATGCCTTT
Organism: Paenibacillus paridis; assembly: GCF_006345825.1. Taxonomy (GTDB): domain Bacteria; phylum Bacillota; class Bacilli; order Paenibacillales; family Paenibacillaceae; genus Pristimantibacillus; species Pristimantibacillus paridis. Next base: position 2,324,283 of record NZ_VCIX01000092.1, on the reverse strand, counting down.
TATGCAGCAGGATTCACTGATTACGAGTTAATCAATTACGGTAAAGATGGGACCATCATTCCGCTGGAGGATTTAATTGATCAGTACGCTCCTAATTTGAAAGCGCTTCTCGATCGCCGGCCTGATATCAAATCATCGATCACGGCACCGGATGGGCACATTTACGGGTTGCCTTCATGGGAAGAGAATAACCTTGGAACAAATCCCTTTTTTCACGTTATAAATAAAGCCTGGTTAGATAAGCTCGGCTTGAAGGTACCACAAACGCTGGAGGAATACACGGAAGCTCTGTTGGCTTTTAAAACGCAGGATCCGAACGGTAATGGGAAGCAGGATGAAATTCCGTTAAGTTTCATGCATATGCAGTGGTGTATGGATATTGCCGGACTATTCGGAGCATTTGGACTTCCGGATAATCTGGAACACAGGGTCGTCCGCGACGGGAAGGTTATTTTCACCGCGACACAGCCTGAATATAAGGAAGCTCTGAATTATTTCCACGAAAAATGGTATAAGCAGGGTTTGATTGATCCAGAATCCTTCACTCAGGACGCAGCTCAGTATCTGGCCAAAGGTAAAACAACCGATGAAACGCTCGGATCCTATGTCTGGTGGGAAGTCGAAGAGGTTGTCGGAACCGAACGCGCCAAGGATTATGTTCTGTTGTCTCCGCTGAAAGGACCGGATGGGGATCAAACAATTGGACGCGCCAATGGCGGTGGCCCCGGTCGCGGATCTTTTGTAATTACTAAAGGGAACAGCAATCCGGAAATCACGATGCGCTGGATCGACCAGCAGTTTGAACCCTACATGGCTGCTCAAATCCACTGGGGTCCGCTGGATATCGTGTACAAGAAGGACCAAAACGGGAAATTAGTCAATCTGCCGCTTCCTGAGGGAACATCTGCAGGTGAATTCCGTCAAAAGGTTGCTCCGGGTTCGGGCGCACCTGGCGTCATTGCTTTTGAAGACTTCGGAAAAGTTGTAGATATGGAACCTCGTGCCCAGCAGCGAGCTGAAGATCTGGAGCAATACTACAATCCATATATGGAAAAGGAAAACTATCCGGGTATCTTCTTCGAGCCGGAGGAACTGGATAAAATCAATAAAATTGAGCCTGAACTTATTAAGTACGTAAATACTCAAAGAGGAAGATTCATTGTGGATGGTGGCGCAGATAAGGAATGGGACAACTATCTGAAGACACTGGACAAGATGGGCCTAGAAGAATTAATGGAAATCTATCAAACAGCTCTGGATCGTTATCATGCAAATCTGAAAAAATAAATAAATAGATGATAGGTGGGGAGAAACTGTGCTTGATGTTATCGCCATAGGAGAAGTATTGATAGACTTTACTCCGGCAGGTCGTTCAGCCGGAGGGAACGAGCAGTTTGAATGCAATCCGGGAGGGGCTCCGGCTAATGTGGTTGCTGCACTATCCCGATTAGGTTCCAGAACAGCATTAATCAGCAAGGTCGGGGAGGATCAATTCGGGTCCTTGCTGCATCGAACACTGCAAAGCAGCGGTGTCGATGTATCTGAAGTATCCTTCACAAATGAAGTGAGCACAACGCTGGCCTTTGTCCATCTGGATGACAAAGGAGACAGATCGTTCAGCTTCATCCGTAAGCCGGGAGCAGATACATTCTTGGACCCTACGGATGTCCCGCTGGACCGGATTGAAAGCTGCAAAGCTTTACATTATGGCTCATTATCCATGACACATGAACCGGCACGTAGCGCAACCAGAACGGCAGTTCTCAAAGCCAAGGAATCAGGAGTGTTGCTCTCTTTCGATCCGAATATCCGGTTTTCGTTATGGGAGAGCACGGAGGAAGCTAGACAAAATATTTATTGGGGCATGAATTATGCCGATATTTTGAAAATATCGGAAGAAGAGCTTTCTTTTATCACAGGTACTAACGATGTTGAAAAAGGTTCAATGGAATTGGCGCAGCAATTTGATATTAAACTTGTTGTTGTCACGCTAGCGGAAAAAGGCTGCTATTACCGTATGGGTGGCCTGGATGGATATGTACAGGGTTTTGAGGTCAATGTTATCGACACGACAGGAGCAGGCGATGCTTTTCTTGGCTGCTTGTTGTATAAAATCCTGGAAAACGAAAGTTCTTTGCATGATCTAACCGACCAGCAAATGATTAGCATGCTGACCTTTGCCAATGCTGGAGGAGCGTTAGTTACAACACGAAAAGGGGCTCTTGGATCTATGCCGACGACAGAAGAGATTAACCAGAAGATAGAGTCCGATCATCAGAATAATGCCGAGCGTTTCAGACCAGGCTTTCATTTCTCGCCTCCCTCCAACTGGGCGAATGATCCGAATGGATTAGTTTATTATGAGGGAAGGTATCATCTCTTTTACCAAAATCATCCTTACAGTAACAAATGGGGGCCGATGCACTGGGGTCATGCTGTAAGTAAGGACCTGGTTCACTGGGAGCACGCACCTATTGCGTTATTTCCGGATGAGCATGGGGCTATTTTTTCCGGATGCTGTGTAGTGGACTGGAAGAATAGTAGCGGATTATTCGAAGATTCCCATGGACTTGTTGCGATCTTTACCCATGCGGATATCAATCCGGTGACGAGTCAGCCTCGCCAGCGGCAAAGCTTGGCTTACAGTCGCGATAACGGCCAAACCTGGCACAAGTATAAAGGGAATCCAGTCCTAGCAGAGGATGATCTGATAGATTTCCGGGATCCGAAGGTATTCTGGCATCCGCAAAGTGAGCGGTGGGTTATGGTTATTGTGGCAGGAGACCATGCCAGGTTCTATGGATCCACAAATTTGCTTGAATGGTCGCTGACCGGCGAATTCGGCAGTAGTGACGGCTCGCATGACGGCGTTTGGGAATGCCCTGATCTGTTTTCATTGCCAGTTGATGAGACGGGACTATCTAAATGGGTGCTTATCATAAGTATCGGCGATCATCCTGATTGTCCGGAAGGATCGCGTACACAATATTTTATTGGAGAATTCGATGGAAATACGTTTGTAAATGACAATCCGGCTGAGAATATCTTATGGCTGGATCATGGCAGAGACAATTATGCGGGAGTTACTTGGTCGGATATTCCTGAGCAAGATGGACGGCGCGTAATGATTGGGTGGATGAGTAATTGGAAGTATGCCAACGAGACGCCTACAGGTTCCTGGAGAGGTGCAATGACCCTGCCCCGCACCTTGTCGCTAACCAGCATGGATGAAGGGGTAGTTCTAACCCAAATGCCTGTCCGGGAAGTAGCGCAGCTGCGCAAGGATTCCATGAGTTGGCAGGCAGTCACAGTTGCGCGGGATGTTCCGTTTTTGCAGCAGACAAATATGGATTTGCTAGAGATTGAGGCTGAGATCGATGTCCGGTCGGGGAGCGAGGTACAAGTTCATCTGAAATCTTCTACTCAGAGCGAAATCATAATCGGATACGACCCAACTGAGCAGTGGCTGTTCATCGACCGTTCAAAATCAGGCGTAACTGATTTCCACTCTCAATTTGGATGTAAGCACGGTGCCGGTATTGCTGCTGCGAATGGAAGACTCAAGCTTCATATCTGGCTGGACCGCAATTCGGTGGAAGTGTACGCGGATCAAGGGCTGGTTGTGCTGACAGATCAGATATTTCCTGACGCTCCAATTGAGAAGGTTGAGATCAGTACGAATTCAGGTCAGATTATACTAAATTCACTTCAGATTCATACTCTTGGCTCCATTCATAATTCGGGAGACACAATAGCACAGACTGTAGGGAGGAATGAGGCATGAATCGTAAAGCGGACGACATGGGGTTGATGATGCATTGGGCTTTTGATGAAGGAAACGGAGCAAGTGCTCTAGAGAGCGTATCCCAAGTCCGAAATGAAATTCAATATGTTTTTAATCAAGCCAAATTTACCGAACCGCGCAATCCGCAGTGGACACAGGGAGTGATGGGAAGCAGTCTCCTCTTCGATGGTTACTCAACATACATTGCTCATCCCATGCAGAGAGAGGTGGAAAATCCAGTGCCGGTATCGCTTCCGGCACTAAGTATCGGAGTATGGGTGGCGCCACGCTTCTATGATTGGGGTCATGAAGGCAAACTGACTGCCATTGTGAACCGCCATGATATGGAGCACAAACAGGGATATCTGCTGGGTATGTTCCGGCATGGCGCCTGGTCCTTTCAGGTTGGGCTGGAAGGAGGGGAATGGAAGGAAATTTGGTCGCCGGACGGCTATGAACTGCCCAAGAATCAATGGTCTTATGTGAACGCTGTGTTTGATGGTAACGGGGGTGAACTCAAGCTGTATTTGAACGGTAATGAAATCGCTTCGACGGGCTTACCTTTCGGTTCACGGTTGGCAGAGGCGGTCGGGTCGGAACTGCTCATCGGCAAGAATAATCATAGCAGCATGCTGGCAGGCGTGTTCAGCCTTCAGATGTTCAGCGGAATTATGGATGAGCTCAAGATTTATAACACAGTCCTTAGCAAGGAAGAAGTGGCGGCTTCATATCAGCTTGTGCTGGACTCCGCACACGGGGGCGTCAAGCCGCATGTGGATTATGACACGATCAAGCTGGACCGGTCACCTCTGTTGCTGGATCGGCACAGACCGCAATATCATGTCAGTCCACCTGCTCATTGGATGAACGAACCTCATGCGCCGATCTTTTTTGACGGGCAATATCATTTGTTCTATCAGCATAATCCATTGGGACCGTTCTTTTATCATATCCATTGGGGACATTGGGTAAGTGAGGATATGGTGCATTGGCGTGATCTTCCCGTGGCCTTGGCCCCTGAAAAAGATCACTTAGCACCCGACGGAATTTGGTCGGGAAGCGCGACTTATGATGCAGACGGCTTGCCTGTCTTGTTCTTTACAGCGGGCAATGACAGTGCTTCACCGAATCAGAGTGTGGCGCTTGCCCGGAGCACTTACCCGCAGGATGGGGACTCAAATTTGGTTAATTGGATCAAGCATCCAGAGCCGCTCATCGTACAGAAGAAAGGGATGGGAGCCTTTGGAGATTTTCGCGACCCGTTCGTGTGGAAGGAAGCCGATGGCTGGTATGCCTTAGTCGGTTCGGGGATTGAAGGAGAAGGCGGAGCAGCACTGGCATTTGCCTCGCAGGATATGCTGAATTGGACTTACAAAGGGCCATTCTTTCAAGCGGATATTCAGAAGTTCCCCTATCTTGGGCCTATCTGGGAGCTGCCCGTACTTCTTCCATTGGGCATCGGCATGCATGGGGATAACAAGTATCTTCTGCTTGTAAGCCCTGTGGGAAAAGGTGCCGATGTCGAGGTATTCTATTGGATCGGTGAGCTAGACAAGGACAATCTATCATTTATACCGGATCAAGAAGAGCCTCAATTGATAGATGTCGGTGATTTCCATTTTACCGGCCCGAGCGGTATGGTTGATCCGAAGACAGGCCGAAATATCGTCTTCACGATCGCGCAGGGTGACCGTACGTCCGAACTGGAATACCATTCGGGTTGGGCCCATAACGGCGGCTTGCCGCTAAGCGTGTATTTGCGGGATGACGGGCGGTTGGGAATTGAGCCGATTCAGGAACTACAGTCGCTGCGTGGTACTAAACTGTTATCAATTCGTGACAAATCTTTGGCTGAGGCAAATCTATCGCTAAGGAATGTTCGAGGTGACATGCTTGAGATTCAAGTGGAACTGGAACCTTGTAATTCTACACAACTTGGAATCAAAGTTCGGTGTACGTCGGATGGAGAAGAAGAAATGCTGCTGTATTATGACTTTAATGAAGCTAAGCTCTTGGTAGACCGAACAAAAACGACATTGGATCCACGTGAAACGTGTAGAGGAGTTCAAGGTGGCAAGCTGGAACTTCAAGGGGAGAATCTGAAGCTACACATCTATTTGGATCGTTCCATGGTCGAAGCCTATGCGAACGGTTTGAAAAGCCTGACGACCCGAGTATATCCGAGCCGAATGGATGCTCTTGGTTTAGAGATATGGGGAGATGGCGAACCACTGATTAAATCTATTGAAATATGGAATATGCAGTCCATTTGGTAACAGAAGCGCTTTGCGCTTCTTACCGTTCTGCTCAGACATGTAGATGTATATCTAATTGTTTGAAAGCGCTTTAAATGGTTCTCTCCTTTCATAATTCTTTACAACTCATCCTTGTACAAGGAGAGCAACTCGAAATTAGGTGTCGAAGTTGCACGAATGAAAAATTATGTAGGAGGCTCTTGAATGAGAAAAATGAAGAGTAAAAAACCTTGGATATCCAGAGTAGTGATTTTGGTTATGTTTCTCCAGCTTGTTGCTCCCGTAATTTCGGCAGACGCTGATTCAGTGACTAACGCAGGCAATGCCCCTATTCACAAGGAAAACAAGGGATTGTCTGTTACGGAAGCAGTCTATCAAGTTGTGAATCCTGGTTTTGAAACAGGAGACATGACGGGCTGGACCGTTATCAGAGGGAATGCATTTGGTACAAATAGCATATCAATGGAATCCACCTGGTGGGCGGAACAAATCCCTTATAATCAGGAGGGCGCGTACCATTTAAACGGCTGGAAGTATGACGAGGCTGCTACTGGAGTACTCCGCTCCAGCACCTTTGAGCTAGAGGGCAGCGGATGGATTAGCTTTAAGCTTGGCGGTGCAAAAAATACGAGCAAGATATATGTAAACATTGTGGAAGCGAATACGGGTCAAGTGATTGCCAGATATGGAAATAGCGCATTTGCAGACGTAAACTTTCCAAATCCCTCTCAAGGCATGCGCCTTGCCAATATGGAGCAATATAAGGCAGATCTCTCAGAACATCTTGGCAAGAAGCTGTATGTGGAAATCGTGGATAATGCATCCACTGACTGGGGAGTGGTATTTGCTGACGCTTTTTTCATGTACCATGAATCTGAGCCATCGGAAGGCATTGCTGCCACAGATATCAAGCCCGATTTTGAACGCTATCAAATCCAGAATCCAAGCTTTGAAACCGGAGATATGACAGGCTGGACGGTTGTTGAAGGCGAAGCTTTTGGTCCGAATAGCGTGTCGGACGAAACAACCTATTGGGTTGAACAAATCCCGTACAACCAGGAAGGAAATTATCATTTAAACGGATTGAAGTATAACGAGACAGCGACAGGTAAGCTTCACTCCAGCACCTTCGAGCTGGGAGGAACAGGCTGGATTACTTTCAGGCTGGGCGGTGGCAAGCATACAGATCAAGTATATTTAAGTGTTATTGATGCGGATACGGGAGACTTGATTGCGAGGTACGGCAACACTGAATTTAACGAGTCTGGGTTCCCTGATCCAGCACAGGGCTTGAGACTCGCGAATATGGAGCAATATAAAGCCGATCTTTCCAAGTATATCGGCAAGAATATGTATCTGGAGATCGTTGATAATGGATTCTCGGATTGGGGAGTGGTATTTGCGGACTCCTTCAACACCTTCAATGAACTTGTCCCAGAAGATGGGGTCATGGCGGATAACATTATGCCAACTGAAATCCAGAATCGCAGTTTTGAAACCGGAGATTTTGAAGGCTGGACCGTTGAAGGTGATGCTTTTCAGGTGACTGATGAAGCTATGGTCGGTAAAGAAGGAAGCTTCTATGCCAAGTCCTCTGAAGGAGGACAGGGCTCCTTGACTTCGGGTACCTTCTCGCTTCAGGGAACCGGGACGATTAGCTTCACTGTTTTAGGTATTGACAATCCGGAAAATGCCTATGTCGCACTATACGATGCAAGCACTGACACGTTGCTTGAGAAAACTGGGGATGTCAGTGCGAATGAAATAATCTCATGGAAAATGCAAGAGCACTACAATAAGAGGCTATATATCAAGGTTATCGATCAATCCAATCAAGCCAGTATTGCAGTTGACGCTTTTCAAGCGCAGGGTACGGGCACCATTTTCTACATGAGTCTTGATGAAGGTGCCGGAAAAAAGGCGCTTGAGGAATTAAGCAATCTTGAACACGATGTGAACTATGTATTTAATAACGCTAGATACATGGCCTCGAAGGATCCGAGATGGACTCCGCGCGGAGTAAAAGGCGGTGCCTTGCTGTTCGATGGATACTCAAATGAAATCGAGGTCCATGCAAAGAATTCTGTTCCCGTCAGTGACGCGTTAACGCTTGAAGCTTGGGTCGCACCGCGCAGCTATGAATGGGGGGATGGAAACAAGCTTTCTGGAATCGTGAGCCAGTCCGATCAGGATAAGGCAGAAGGGTTCGCACTTGGCATGTACAGGCATGGCAAATGGTCGATGCAGGTCGGGATTGGCGGTCAGTGGATTCAGGTATGGGTCAATGATCATCCACTCGAGAAATACAAATGGAATTATGTGGCTGCAACGTTCGATAAAAAGGATGGAATGATTAAGTTATACCTAAACGGCCAGGAAGTAGCTTCCCAGTCAACACCTGTCAATATTCCCATTACACCATCTACCGAAAACTTGATTATCGGAAAAAATAATAAACCGGTAGAGTTGGCAGGCTTGTTTTCTTTCAATATGTTTTCCGGACTCATCGATGAAGTGAAGCTGCAAAATAAAGCTCTGACTGGTCAGGAAATTCTTGCTGAATATGAGAATGTAAAGGCTCTTCATAGCGGTGTGATTCCAGAAATACCAAATGAAGATATTGATGAGGACCCTGCTGTGTTCGATGGTGATCAGCACCGTCCGCAGTACCATGCGATGCCTCCTCAAAACTGGATGAATGAAGCGCATGCCCCGATTTATTTTAACGGCAAATACCATTTGTTTTACCAGCATAACCCTCAAGGACCTTACTGGCATCAAATCCACTGGGGGCATTGGGTAAGCGACGATATGGTGCATTGGGAAAATGTAAGACCTGCACTTGCGCCTGAATCAGGTAACCTTGATCCAGATGGTGCATGGTCAGGCAGCGCAGCGTATGACCGCGACGGCAATCCTGTTTTGTTCTACACTGCTGGCAATGACTCTATGTCGCCGAACCAAAGAACAGGGCTTGCGACTCCAGCCGATTTGTCGGACCCTAATTTAGAGAAATGGACTAAATATCCTGAACCGGTTACAGAGCAAAATGGAAACGGTATTCATAACGAATTCAGGGACCCGTTTGTATGGTATGACAATGAAACAGACAAGTGGTATCAACTAGTAACATCGGGTCTTCAAGACTTCAATAGCGGAACAGCATTGGTATACGTTTCCGATGATATGTACAACTGGGAGTATAAGGGACCATTATACGTTAGTGACAGAAGCCTGTACCCGGAGCTTGGTACGGTATGGGAACTGCCCGTATTACTACCGATAGGTGAAGATAGCATGGGCAATCAAAAGTATATCTTCATGATTAATCCACATGAAAAGCCGGAGCAAGTTCCACCAGCGAATGATGTGCAAAGAGATGTTGAGGTTTTTTACTGGATTGGAACCTGGGACCGGTACAATTTTAAATTTATACCTGATCAGGAGGAACCATCTAAATTAGATGTGGGTGATGGTTATTTAACCGCAGAGAGTGGTATGGTCACCCCTGACGGAAGAACGGTCATATATTCGATGGTGCAGAATGTAAGAACGCCTCAAGCTGAATATCAGGCCGGATGGGCTCATAATCTAGCACTTCCGGTTTCATTAAGCCTGGATGAGCATGATGAATTGCGCATTGAGCCGATTCAAGAATTGCAGAGTCTGCGAGGAGAAAAATTGGTAAATTTTTCAGAAAAAAATTTACAGACTGCCAATCAATTGATCCACAATGTCAAAGGCGACATGCTGGAGATTATGATGGAAATTGACCCGGGCGAAGCCGAGAAATTCGGTCTTAAGGTGCGGCGCTCTGATAACGGGCAGGAAGAAACGCTGATATATTATGACAAGACGGATGGTACCTTCAATGTGGACCGGACTAAGAGCAGTATTGATCCGGATGTTCGTGTGGATGGCATTCAAGGCGGATATGTGGATCTGGACGGAGAGAACCTGAAACTGCATATTTTTCTCGACCGATCGGTTGTCGAAGCATTTGCCAATAACAAGAAAAAACTGACAACCCGCGTTTACGTAGGCAGATACGACTCATTGGGCTTGCAGGTCTGGGGAGACAACGATATTACGGTCAAGTCGATGGAAGTATGGGAGATGAATGCATTGACAGGTGAACCGGCTGCTCCGGTCTATGTACCTGATAACTGGGACAACTCCGTGTTCACCGATATTACGGATTTGACTAACCATGACTTTGCTACAGGTGATTTAACAGGCTGGATTACAGAAGGAGACGCTTTCCAGGATGCTCATGTGACGGATACCCAGTTTTTCTGGGAGACGATCTACTTCAATCCGTCACATAAAATTCCTGGCGGCTATCATTTGTGGGGCTTTAACGAGGGGGCGGGCGGTGATAGTTTGACGGGAACGTTGAAATCACAAAATTTCGTCCTTGGCGGTAACGGCAAGATTAACTTCCTGATAAGCGGTGGGCGTGATATCGCCAAGCTATATGTGGCGCTGGTGCGGGCATCGGACGGCAAAGAGCTGTTTAAAGAGACTGCCACGAATTATGAGGAGTATCAGCGTAAGATTTGGGATGCGTCGCCATATATCGGCGAGGAGCTTTACCTGAAGGTGGTTGACCAATCAACCGGCGGCTTTGGGCACATTAATGTTGATGACTTCAATGTACCGGTTAAGGTGATCGATCCAATCAACGAAGCCGGTCCTACCAGCCCGCCAAACAACTCTGTGGTGACTGCAAGCAACCCGAATAATCAGAGCAGTTTGTCATTTGAAATGGCTAAAGGAGAACGGCAGGTGCTGTTCCCGGTTAAAACAGCGGGAAATGACGGCAAGAACGCTTTGAAGATTAAAAATAGTGGGACCGAAATTGAAGTTCCCGTAGAAGTATTAACAGATTTGCAGGAGCTGGTTACAAAAGACGAACTTGAACATGCGCAAATCTCATATGAAATGGACTCATTATCTGCTGATCAGCTCAAAGAACTTCTTGATCGTACCAAAAACCAGAATAAAGCAGAAATATCTGCTTTAGGAGATGTCTATAATTTCAAATTATCTATTATAAAAGCCGATGGAACAGTTCTGCAGCTTAAAAAATTTTCTAAGCCGGTCACCATTAGGCTGAGTGAAAATGAGACTTCTCATCAGACACAGAGAGGCATTTATTTTATCGCTGAAGACGGTAGCATGGAATATGTCGGCGGTGCGAGTGTAAACGGTAAGCTGATTGCGGAAGTAAGCCATTTCAGTATGTATGGCGTCTTCAACTATGACAAATCGTTTGATGATATTCAGGCGTCGTATTGGGCCTATGATGTAATAAAAAAGATGGCCGCTAAACAAATTGTTTTTGGTGTAAGTGAAACGTCATTTGCACCGAAACAATTCGTGACCAGAGCTGAATTCGCTTCGTTAATCGGCCGGACTCTCCGGTTGGAATCCTCGAAGCCAATCTCGTTCAAGGATGTTGTTCCAACTAAGTGGTACGCTTCGTCGATTGCTGCAGTATCAGAAGCCGGAATAGTATCCGGAAGAAGCGTGGATACATTTGCGCCGGAGGATACCTTAAGCCGTGAGGAGATGGCGGTTATGATTCTCAAAGCTTATGAATTCCATACAGGATGGAACGCTACCACAAATGGAATGAACAGTTTCAAAGATGCCAGCCAAGTTAGCAGCTGGGCAAAGGATGCGGTCTCAGCTGTGAAGGAGCTTGGACTAATCAGCGGCCGCGGTAACGAATTATTTATGCCACACGATAAAGTGAACCGCGCAGAAAGTGCGCAAATCCTTTCGCGATTGATTGATAGTATCGGAAATAACTGAAAGGAGAAACAGCATGAGAGAATTTTTCTATCGGCCGAATAATGCGTGGGTAGGGGATGTTATTCCTTATTACGAAGATGGAGAGTTTAAGCTATTCTATCTGCATGGTTGGAGAGATAATCACCGCGAGGGACTTGACCACGGCTGGCATTTACTTAGAACAAAGGATTTCGTGAATTACAGGGAAGACGGGGCTTGCAAGATCGAAGGCGGGACCGGACATATTCTGAAAGTAGACGATGTCTATCATATGTTTTATTGCATCTTTCCCGAAGGAAAACAGTTCGCCTGCCATGCCATCAGCAAAGATATGAAAACATGGGAGCCGGTCCCCGAAGATACTTTTGGTCCAGATGGGGAAATCTATGAACTAGCTGACTGGCGTGATCCCTTTGTGTTCTGGAATGAGGAAGAAGGGCAATACTGGATGCTGATTGCAGCCCTGAAGAAGGGGGCAACGAACCGCAAAGGCTGTACCGGTCTGCTGTCGTCCAAGGATCTAAAGCAATGGGAATATCGGGAACCGCTGTATGCACCGAACTTGCATGTAGGAGCGCACGAGTGCCCGGACTTGTTCCGGATGGGAGACTGGTGGTATTTGATCTATTCGTCATATACGGGGCGTTTCGGCACCTTTTACAGGATGAGTCGATCTTTGAACGGGCCGTGGATTACTCCGCAAGAAGAAGCTTTTGACGGACGTGCCTATTATGCTGCCAAGTCGGTATCCGATGGACAAAAACGTTATTTGTTCGGCTGGAATCCGACGAAAAATGACGATTTATTCGGCTGGAACCCGCAGAAAGCTTCAGGCAAAGATTACGATACCTGGGATTGGGGAGGTAATCTGGTTGTACATGAAATTAGTCAACGTCCGGATGGAACGCTCGGTGTGAAAGTTCCCGAAACGGTTGACTCTATCTTTGGTGAACAGGTACCTACAAGTTTTGGGGGAATCGTTGGAGACTGGTCGATTTCGGATAATCTTCTCCTCTGTGAATCTCCTTATGCATTTGCCGGCTGTATCTCGCAGGAGGAGTTGCCTGAACTATGCAAGGTTTCTGCAACCGTTCAATTCTCTGGGACAACCCAGGGTCTTGGTTTTATGCTGCGGGCAGGGGAGAATCTGGATTTTGCCTACTACATCACGCTGGAACCCCAGCGTAACCGGATCACTTTTCGTGGGCCGATTATGCAATCAGAAGAAGGGGGAAAAACCTTTCCTTATGAGGTGGAGCTGGAACGTCCAATTAAGCTGCAGCCAGAACGGGAATATGAGCTTAAGGTGTTTATCGACGGTACGATTTGCGAAATTTACGTTGGCGGGGAAGTGGCGCTGAGTGCCAGAATGTATGATATTCAGCATGGAAAGCTTGCCTTGTTCGTCAGTCAGGGAACAGTGAAGTTTGGCCGGTTCAAGATCGAAACTTTATAAGAGAGCTGTCCCATTTGCAGGGAAACTTGCTTATGGGACGATCTTTCTTGTTCTAACCTTTATCGGATTCGGGTTTTTCACCGTATTCTTTACCGAAGTCTTCCATCTTCTCAAGAATCGGCAGTAATTTGATACCTTTGTGCGTTAACGAATACTCTACCCGCGGAGGAACTTCCGGATAGACTTCACGTTTAATAACCCCATCGTTCACCAACTCTTTAAGCTGATTTGTGAGCGAGCCTTGTGATAAACCACCAAGAAATTTTTTTATATCTGTATAACGTCGTGTTTCTCCTTTTAGAAACCATAATATGAAATATTTCCAACGTCCTGAAAGAACATTTTGGGTAAAGGCAATCGCGTACATATCCTTCATATCATCGATAAATTCTTTATCAAATCCTTCATTACAAACCCTCATTGATATCACTCCTATTCTTAAGGTACAAAAAGTTGTACTATGTTCATCTATATTGCCCTCTTTGCAAATGAACATAATGACTTTATGATTATGTCATCGAACAAAAGCAAACAGTTAGCAAGCTAAATAAAAATTAGGATTTATATTTAGTAAGCTAAATAAATATAACACAGAAAGGGGGTACTGATAAGGGAATAAAGTAAATAGACTTCAACTTTCAGTGGCTGCAGCATGGTATGACCTATACGAGCGCAAAATACAGGCAGAAGCGACTTTTCCTAAGAGTATCAAGCAATTGATGAATTAATAAATGGATTTGGACGAAAAACATATCAAGAATTTTTTATAAGTGGTTGATCCGTTGAAGATCAGGACCGGCTGAGATAATACATTTAAAATAAGGGAGATATTTTACATTGAGTAATAAAATTCGTACAGGAATTATAGGTGCTTCAATTAATAATGGTTGGGCGAGTGGTACACATATTCCGGCCATTGAGCATTTGGATGAGTTTGAGCTTACAGCTGTGGGGACAAGCAATATGACGAGTGCGAAGAAGAGCGCAGAAGCTTTCCATGCAGATCACGGCTTTGATAACATGGTGGAGCTGGCTCAACATCCTGATGTGGACATGGTCGTCGTCAGTATTAACGTCAAGGAACATTATCATGCCGTTAAGACCATTACGCCTGCTGGAAAACCGATCTATTGCGAATGGCCACTGGGATCAAATACAGGTGAAGCACTTGAAATGCAGGAATGGGTAGCATCCGCACAATTGCCAAATGCGATTGGATTGCAGGCCAGACAAGCCCCTGCCGTTCAGTATGTAAAAGATTTATTGGCAGAAGGTTATGTTGGAAAAGTATTATCTGCCAATCTAAAGATATCCATTAATGGCATGGGCGGCGTGGGTGACAAGTCCAGTGCATACTTGTTTGATCGAAAGATTGGAGGGAACTTGCTGACCATTCTAGGTGGACATAATTTGGATGCATTTACCCACATGCTTGGGGACTTTACCGAACTCTCTGCCCATACAGCACAACAGTTTCCTGAAGTTGAATTAGTGGATATTCAGAAGGTTATCAAGAAGACGACAGATGATCAAATACTGATTACTGGAAAATTAACGAGTGGTGCCGCAGCCAGTGTTCATATTCAAGGTGGAGTCAAACATCAAACAGGACTTACACTTGAAATTTTTGGAGATGAGGGCACAATCGTTCTGAGTGCGCCTGCATCTATTCAATTCGGATCACATCAATTACGCGGTGCAGGACCCACTGACAACGAGCTTCGTGAACTAACCATTCCCGATGCCTATTACTGGGCTCCACTATCTCTAAAAAATGACTCAGGCTTTGTTCTGAATATGGCTCAGGCTTATCGTAAATTCGCCCAAGATATTCAAGAAGGTACATCCTTAGCACCTAATTTCGAAGATGCGGTGAAACTTCATCAGTTACTTGATGCCGTCGAAAAATCAGCACAGACCGGTGAACGTCAATACTTTTAATGCTAAAAAACTCGAATTCGCAGCGATCCAGCACATTGCAGATGCGTATTCTTGATCTTTTGCAATCACTCCTAATTTAAAAATAAAACAGTGGTACTATGTTCATTCTTATTGCCCTCTTTGCAGATGGCTAATTATTATAGCGCTAAAATAGGGCAATTCCACTCTTGGCCCATTCGTAATGAAGGAGAAGAACGACATGAAAAAGAGAAGTGAAATGCAACTGGCTCTGCAGATGGTTTCCGGGTATGGAGCGGAATTCAGTGCATGGAGGATGCCTGGCACAAACCCTGCAGCTTACACCAATATGGATAGTTATGTTGAGCGGGCTAAATTAGCTGAACAAGGAAAATTTCAAATGATCTTCATTGCCGATACTCCAGTATTATCCAACAACTTAGGTCCTCAGACACCTATGTTCCCTATGGACCCTATGTTGGCACTAATGGCTGTAGCAAGAGAGACAAAACACATTGGGCTTGTTGCTACACTCTCTACGACATTTAATTACCCATACAATATCGCACGTCAGTTCAAAGCACTGGATGTAATCAGTCATGGTCGTGTGGGATGGAATGCGGTTACCACATCCGACCCCTTAGCGGCAGCCAATTTCGGTGCCCGGGTTACCGAACGCAAAGAACGATATGACAAGGCTAATGAGAGCATACAAATTGTTCAGGCTTTATGGGGAAGTTGGGGATCAGATGCATGGACGTTAGATGTAGAAGGAGGGGAGTTTGCTGATATGGACAAAATCCAGCCTATAAACCTTCAGGGTCAATATTATGCATCTCGTGGTCCTCTGCCCATTCCCCCTTCCGAGCAAGGACAGCCTGTTATTTTCCAGGCAGGAGGAGGAAGAGAGGGGCTAGAATTGGCTGGGAAATATGCTTCGGGTGTTTACGCCAATCCTTATGATATAGCGTCTGCTCGTGAACACAGACAAGCAATCCGACAAAGTGCTGTCCGTTTCGGTCGAAACCCCGATGATATCAAGATGTTTGCAGGTTTTATGTTTTCTCTGGCTTCAACGGAAGAAGAAGCTCTGGATCGTCGGAAACAGCTTATGAACTTCAATCCCCAGGAAATCACCAATAGGGTAAGTTATCTCGGTTCCATGATTGGTATTCCCTTATCGGTAAACTTGGTTGATATTGATAAACCATTACCGGCTGACTTGTTGAAAAATGCATATGCCAACCCAAGGGACCCACGTTCTCCAATAGCTTTGAAGTTGTTATTGCAAGGGCTATCCGTTCGAGATGTTCTCGCTCACGGAGTGATCAACTATCATCCTGTCGTTGCAGGCACACCTACACAGGTTGCTGACTTTTTAGAAGAATGGTTTTTGGCTGAAGCATGTGACGGATTCTCAGTTGTACCTGATGTATCTTTTGATGGTGTTGCGGATTTTGTAAATCAGGTTGTACCCATCTTGCAAGAGCGTGGTTTGTTCCATAAGGAATATGAAGGAAAAACACTACGCGAGAATATGGGCATTCCTTACGAATATGGAATGCGGGACCTTGTCCATTAACCGATTCGATTTTTCGCAAAAAAGTTAGACACCTTTCTGTCAATGGAAATTAGCTGTCTATGATGAAACCATGATGATGTATTATGAAAATCGACCGACGAGAGCCCCTTTCACCGTAAAAAAAGTAAAAGGATGGAGTGACCACATCCAGGATCATCTCCAAGCTCTAAGGTGAATTGACACCTATCGTTCACAGTGATACATTTAGTCTGCTAAATTTCATTCGAATACAGGGAGGGTAATACATGACAGATGCAGTAGATTGTGATATTCGACAGTCGTTAGATCGGATTTCCTCCCAAATGCGTCGAAACTATAGTGAATCTCTTAGGGAGCTTAATCTATATGTAGGGCAAGATAACTTGTTGTATCGTCTGTGGTTGGGTGATGGGGTAACACAAATGCAACTATGTGAACACTTGAAGTGCGAACCACCAACGGTAACAAACATGGTTAAATCACTGGAGCAGAACGGATTTATATATCGTAAACGTGATGTAGATGACGGACGGATCATGCGTATCTTTCTAACGGACAAAGGAAAAGAATTAGAAAAACCGGTTGAGATTAAATGGAGGGAGCAGCAGGAGAAATTGCTTCAATCCATTTCTATGGAAGATCGGTTGATAGTAAGAAAACTAATGCAACAAATGGAGAGGAATATAGTCTGACTCTTTATTTCAACGACTTATATTTTTCTTGCTGAATATAAGTGATCAAGTTTGGTTCAAAAATTACGAGTTCTCATTAAAAGTCGCTATTTTAGCGATTTTTTTATTTTATCGGTATACGTTGTTGTCCCGATTATTCCTATTCCAATGAGCTTATGAACAAGTATCAATCGGAAAATGCAGAAGAGTATGATCGTCTGCGAGGTTATTACATCCATAGAACAAGAAATTATGTAATTTTAACAATCAGCAATAGCACTGGAAATGGCAATCAACTTGTTGAATCTTATTTGATAAAATTAATTATGATAAGAGAGCATGATTGCTAAATCTAAAAACATTGTACTTACAGGTAACGTGAGTTCAATAAATCAGCGACCATTTAGGACTTTTTTTTCCTTGGGAGTCGCTGTTTCAATTGCCTTTCTTACACCTATTAGCGTAAAAAGAACCAATCATTGTATTCCGACAATGATTGGTTCTTTTTTCTTTTCCCATATGGACCACCTTGAAAAAGGACATCATTTTATGCGAAATGAACCGTTTTCATAAAATGTATGCGCTTTTATAATGAGAAACAAGAGGTCGCAGCGCAGCTAGCTAGCTTGATATAGACCGAAAGGAGAGGCGAATCCCATTCAGAAAACGATATTTTTAAAACAGTTTAAAAGACAGTTGCCCTTCCAGGTATTTGTATGGATTGGATTGTTGTTCCTGCTCGTGTTCAGTTATATTCCGATGTTCGGAATCATCATTGCCTTCAAAAATTATAAAATATCAACCGGTATCGATGGTATCTTCAGCAGTTCCTGGGCAGGCTTGTCACACTTTAAGGAGCTCATAAATGACTATAATTTCCCGATGCTTGTGCGTAATACGTTAGTACTTAGTCTGTTGAAAATTGTTTTTTCGTATCCCATTCCTATCCTGTTCGCCATTCTTCTTAGCGAAGTTAGGCATGTATTTGTGAAACGGTTCGTACAAACGGTTAGTTATTTGCCGCATTTCATTTCATGGGTAGTCGTTACTGGCATATCCTATGCGTTCTTCTCGTCAAGCTTTGGCATCGTCAACGATTTTCTTCAATCGATTCATCTGATTAAGGAGCCGCTGTCTATTTTAACCGATCCAGATGCCTTCTGGGGACTAGCTGTATCAACGGCCATATGGAAGGAAGCGGGCTGGTGGACGATTATTTTTCTTGCTGCGCTTGCCGGAATTGATCCTTCTTTATATGAAGCTGCTGAGATGGATGGTGCAAGCCGTCTCAAACGAATTATCCACATTACACTGCCGGGTTTGAAGGGAGCAAGCATCGTTGTTCTAATATTGACGATTGGGAGCATGCTGGGCGGAGGGTTAGTTGGATCGAACTTTGAGCAATCGATGCTGCTAGGCAATACGATTAATAGTGAGAAATCTCAGATCATTCAGACCTATGCCTTCACGATCGGCCTTGCCCAAGGAAGATTCTCATTTGCTACGGCTATTGATCTTATGCAATCACTTATATCCGTTTTTCTGATATTCACTAGCAACGCTATTGCCAAACGAGTATCGGGCACTGGATTATTCTGACGAACAAGAAACTTGAGAGTGGTGATTCATCATGCGCAGAAGAAAAACGATGGAGGATCGGGTATTGGATACGATCATTTCGATCATCCTGATCATCGTCGTCTTCGTTACTCTATATCCTTTCTACTATATTTTGTTGATTACGTTTAATGCAGGCACCGATACAGCGTCAGGAGGCATGTACCTATGGCCAAGGCAATTCACGTTCGGCAACTATCTCTATTTTCTCGAAGATCCAAAGTGGATCAGCGCATTCGGCATTTCGCTGCTAAGGACCATTGTCGGGACATTTCTAGGCGTCTTGTTTACCGGGCTTGTTGCATATGGCCTTGCTAAACGGGATCTCATCTTCCGTAAGAGCTACTTCACAATCGTCGTAATAGCGATGAATTTCTCCGGCGGTATAATCGCTTTTTATATCGTGCTGAAGAGCCTTGGGCTTATTAACACATTCGGTGTTTATGTCATTCCGGGCATGCTTAATTTATTTTTCCTATTGATCGCGATCTCGTTTTTTACGGATATTCCCGAAGAGCTAGGTGAGTCGGCTAGAATCGACGGAGCATCAGAGGTACGGATCTTTGCCAAAATCATTCTTCCGGTCTCGATGCCGCTACTTGCTACGATAAGCTTGTTCATCGGCTCCGGTCAATGGAATGCATGGCTGGATTCAGCTTACTTCGTACAGGACGAGGGACTTCGTACGTTGACCTACCGGATGATGCAGGTTATTAACCAATCCATGGTGCCGTCGGGAGATGCGCAAGCGGCAGCGATGTCGCGTTCCAGCGTTACACCTTTCTCGGTCCAAGCGACAGCAATGGTTGTATCGATCGTTCCTATTCTCGGTGTCTATCCGTTTTTGCAAAAGTATTTTGTATCCGGCATGATGTTAGGTTCAGTCAAAGGCTGATGCGGTTTTTCGGCAGTCTCTTTCATAATCGGACGGGCGGCCTTAAAATAAGACTATTATAGACGGGGGTATGGGAATGAATAAGAGCTATAAACTGATTATTGTCATGTTCGCAGTATTATTATTGGTAGGAGGAGCACTTTCGGCTTGCAGCAACAACAGCGGCAATAAAGGAACGGCGAGTACGAACAACGGTAAATCGGAAGGAGAAACTGTTGGCAATAACGGGACAGGGGAACCGGTCGAGCTGACAATGTTCGTCGATGCCACATGGTATCCATTCCAGGATTGGAAAGGTGAAATACCGGAAGCGATTACGAAAGCGACAGGCGTTAAGCCGAAAATTACAGTGGCTACGGATGATAAACAGCTTGCCCTGATGGTCGCTTCGGGAGATTTACCCGATATCGTCGTTTCATTTAACTTCAAGCTCATGTCGGATGGCAACATCAGCCTTCCTTACAATGAGATTTTTCCGAAATATGCCCCTAGCGTGAAGTTCGATCCGGTCAAGGAGCTCGTCAATACGGTAAGTGACGGCAACTATTACGCGATTCGGAACGATTTCTCAACCGAAGCGGAATGGAAAGCCAGTCCATATGCCCATATGATGGTTCCGGGAATAACGCTTCGCAAAGATATTTTGGAGGAAATCGGCAATCCGGCTATTAAGACGCTTGAAGATTTAGATAAAGCATTCGCTGCTGTTAAGGAAAAACATCCGGACATGACGCCGCTTATTCTTAATCCAAACTGGCAGCGTCCTTACTTTGACACACAATATGGAGCAGTAGGCGGATTTGCTGATAAAGACGGGAAAATTGAATATTATCTCAGACAAGATGCCACTCGTAAATCAATGCTGTATGTGAACAGCTTGTACCGCAATGGATATGTTACATCGGAAAACTTTGCCTACAAAAATGAATCGGAGACGGAGCAAATGATGGTTTCCGGCAAAGGCTTTGCTTACACGTGGACCTATTCTGGCGCAGATCGTCTCAATGCTTCCAGTAAAGACTCAGGCTTAGAATTTGTCCAGCTCGCCGAGCCTCTCGGAGCTGAAGCTTCGGTTGTTAGTACCGGAACCGGCGGACTTGGCATGTATGTATCGAAGAACAACAAAAATGTAGAAGCGACTGTGAAATTCCTTGAATATATGTATTCGGAAGAGGGCTGGCGTACAGCGGAATGGGGAATTGAAGGACAGGACTGGACATGGAACGAGGCTGGATATCCGGAGTTCAACTATAATGTTCAGGATTTGGAGACGCTTAAAGGAAAAGGCGTTTATTGGTGGGGTGTTCCAACCGAGACGGGTGTTGGTATGGCACTGGGAACATACAAGAGCGATTCGGAAACGACTCGTCAAGGCGAAGCGTATTCGAAGATTACAACCTTTAACCCAGCAATCGGCATGATTAATCCGGATACGGATTCTCCCGAACAGATCATTCGTACCAATATTGACAACATGGTGAAAACGGAGGTCACGAAGGTGTATTTGGCACCAACGGAAGCTGAAGCTGAACAAGCTTACGAAGAAATATTGAAAAAAGCCGAGAAGATCGGAATGTCGAAGCTAGAAGCTTGGGCAACCGAGCAATACGGGCCTTTAAAGGAAAAGTATGATAGCTTGACGAAATAAGGGGTTGCTTATAAGCTCATATGGAAGGTCAGCCCGGAAGGGCGGCTTTCCGTATGAGCTCGCTTGCTTCCATTTTCTATTTCATCGGGGAGATTAGTTATTATGCGCATAAGTACTAAAATGGTTGTTGGATATATTTTTCTTATTGTTCTTCCGTTCCTTATTTTTTCGGCGTTTGTCTATAACCAGCTCTATGGACGATTGATCACGCAGTATCAATTGACTAATCAGCAAAATATCGAACAGCAGGGGGCTAATCTGGAAGCCAGCCTGTCTAAGATCGAATCTTTGTATTCCATCTACCAAAATAATACCGCCTTGCTAGACTTTTTGCGGGGGGATTACGTGTATGACAGGGATCTTATTTACTCGTATTTAAAGGAAATCAGTCCCGCCTTTGCATTCGCATCTCTTGGCGAGCCGATGGTAGAGCAGCTTGTCGTGTACCCTAAAACGCAGAACAGACTGTTATCTTTTCCTGAATTCGTGGACTATTCGGAAATAGTGAGCAAGCTGAGCAATGAGGAGAAGAAAAAGCTGCTTCCGGTAAAAGGGCTATGGAAGAAATCAATCGAAGCCGGATCGGAACCTTTCTTGGTGTACTACCACAAGCTTTATAGTGAAACCTATACTAGCGAGCTTGGCATTGTTGAAATTAAGGTAAAATCAGCACTCTTAGAGGAGTTTATGAAAGCGCTTAGCGTTATTCATCCGCAAAATACGATTTTACTGATGGATTCGGAGGGCACGGTCTTCAGCTCGAGGAGGGAAACGGTCATCCGCGCCGGACTGCTTGCGGGGATCAAATCATCCGTTTTGACTAGAGAGGACAGTACATTTCTTGTCGACGGAAAGAAGCTGATGGTCAATTCCGTACAAGTGCCGCGCCTCGGCTTAACAGTTGTCGAAATCAATAAACAAGACGCCCTGTTCCAATTTTTGTGGACGAAGCTTTGGCTTGCAGGCGCTGGGATCGTACTTCTTGGCCTTCTATCGGTATTTTACTACATTTTATTGTCATCGCTTACAAAGCGGATTTTACTGCTTTCCCGCCATATGCGTAAAGTCGGCTTGGATGATATAGGAACCCCCTATTCGGGAAAACAGGGCAAGGATGAGATTGGCTTCCTCCTATCTAATTACAACGCCATGATCGGGCGCATCGATGAACTCGTCAATCGCGTGCAGAAGGTGGAGCTTCTGAAGAAGGATGCAGATTTCAAAATGCTGCAAGCGCAAATTCAGCCTCATTTTTTATACAACACGCTGGAGACGATGCGAATGCTTGCTAGGTCGAACAAGGATTACACGGTAGCTGAGATGGCATATTCCTTAGGCAATCTCCTTCGCTACAGCTTATCGCAAACGGATGATACGACGCTTGAGGAGGAGTTGGAGCATGTCAAGGCTTATATCGCCATTCATCAGATTCGGATGAGGGATCTTCTGTTCGAGCTTGAATCGGATGAAGAGCTGCTCAAGGTTCGTTGTCCGAGATTTATTTTGCAGCCGCTCGTAGAAAATAGCATGATTCATGGACTGTCGAACATCAGGGGAACGAAGAAGATAGCCATTCGTTTCAAAAGAGCTCAAGATGCGATTGAAATCCATGTTATGGATAATGGAGCGGGTATTCCAGAACCGAAGCTATCGAACCTTCGAATAAGACTTCACAGCGGTATAGCCGATCTCGCATTATCGACTGGGACGGGCATTGGTCTCGGCAATGTAACCGAGCGTGTAAAGGCATATTTCGGCAAGGAATCGAAAATGCTTGTCAAAAGTGGGGAAGGCCAGGGAACGACGTTTACTCTTATTCTGCACACGGAGGAGATCAAGCATGCTGAAGCTGATGATTGTGGATGACGAACCTATAATACTTGAAGGCATTCGCGATATGATCGAGGAAGAAAATACACCGTTTGGCAAAATCATATTGGCTAACGACGGGATCGACGCATTGGAGAAAATTGACTATTTTCAACCCGACCTTATCATTACGGATATCCATATGCCGGGAATTGATGGTCTTGAGTTCATTAAACACGCGCAGCAGAAGAAGGTGAAGCGGTTCATTATTCTAACCGGACATGATGTATTTGAGTATGCTCGCAAAGCGGTTCAACTGCAGGTCGTGGATTATATGCTAAAGCCCGTCAATCAGCAGGAGCTCGCCGAGCTGCTGAAGCGAATCGCCTTGGTGCTGCTGGAAGAAAAACAGCACCTTCCAGATCCGTTATCATTGAATGACCTAACGGCGTCCCCAAAGAATGAGAATATTTCGCTCATGAAGGCTTTTATTGAAAAGAATTACATGAAGGATATTTCCTTGCCTGATGTAGCGGCAACCCTAAATCTTCATCCAAGCTATGTCGGACAAATATTCAAAAGAGAAACGGGCGACACCTTTGTCAAATATATGAATCAGGTACGCATTGAAAAAGCGAAGCAATTGCTCGTGGGTACCAAAGATATCCCCTTGGATAAAATCGCCAAATGCGTCGGTTATGACAACAGCCGCACGTTTTATAAGGTTTTTCGGAAAACGGTAGGCGTCACTCCTGGAGAATATAGGAAATCAGGTTGTCATTGATGAAGGCTCCTGAATTGCCGCGGTGTCATATCCGTAGAGGCGAGGAACAACCGGGAGAAATGGGAACGCTCCATGCCAAGCTCATCTGCAATGCGGGCTGTTTTCCAATCGGTAGTCAGCAGAAGTTGCTTTGACACAGGGGGATCGCGGTTTTAAGAGAATCAGTCTAAGATTGCAACATTTGTCGATACGACGCTCGCTGTGTCCGACGCAGTCAATACGCTAACGCTAGAGCAGCCGATAAAGAGAACCAGCTTCAAGATGACAGACTCGTTTTAAAAAAATGAGCTGTATTCCAGTCAAATTACCATCAAGCAGTGGACCGCAGTCATTGTGAGGGGATATGTGCATTTCCTGACCGCGCTCGCCCAACGAGGAGCGAGACAGCTTAAAGGAAGATAGTACAACTCATTTGCGCAAGCATGTCTGCTTAATAAATGTACATGATCGGCTAATTTAGGGATTCGGGAAAATAGGGGATTGGTAATTGAGATTCGATTAAATATCGGAATCGCGGTTCAATTTACACTAATGGTACCTGATGGAGGATAATTATGATACTTAAGGTGCTGCTGGCTGATGATGTGCGGTGCTGTATGCCTATCCGATATTTAGACCTCGACATCACGTTAGTGTAAATTAATTAGACTCTTGGTCATACATGCTCACAAATCGAGCGGGTGATACGTAGCCCAAAGAATCATGAATTCATTTACGGGTGTAAAAAATTTCAATATATTCGAAGATCTCTTGCTGAGCTTGAACTTTGGTTTTTAAGCGTGTGCAGTAAATCAGGAAATTACGCGATAGCAAAGCCTGCTGGCGCTTCTCGTAGCTATTTTTGTTCGCCTTCTCCTTTACCATTTGTAGTAGCCACTCCGTGAAACCTCAAGGATATCGCACATCTTCAACAATTAAAACTCGAATCGATGATCATCGATGACTTGGAACCTTAGTTCTTTTCTTTGCTGAAGATGTGCAGCGCTTTTTTTAGAATGGCTAGTTCCGCATGTAGATCCTGATTCCGGCGTTCTTTCTCCTGGTTCTCCTCTCCTTTTATTGCCTATGGCGCAGTCGACTACCTCGTCAAACCTGTTATTCGATCTAAACTGGAGCTGTCAATTATGAAAGCACTGTCCATAATTAAAGAGGTTTCCCATACGACAAATAGGCAGAGCAGGCTTGCCGAGCTCGAACGGCAGCAGGTCATGGATAAACCGAAAGGCGCTTTCGACTATGGTGCTGTGAGCCGTTTTGATATCGTCGATGCTAAGGGAAGAATGTTCGGCCCGGTGGAGTGATATTTCCTTTTTGAGGTCTAGCAGCATAGAGAACAGCAGACGAGCAGCTTCCCATGAATCGGACTGGATGCCCAGATTTGTCCATATCCGATGAATGTAATGGAAATACGACGACGTATCCAATACTAAATGAAGGTAGGCCGTATTGGAGAAGCCCCAATGGTCCAGTCCTAACTGGCTTTCGTCAAATGTGACGTAGCCCACTTCCCAGACGTGATCAGCTTCAGGCCTATATTCATTCGGCACGCCTGCAGGAATATAAAGAATTAGTCTGGGCTTTAAAACAGTCCACTTTCTCTCCCCGAGGAGACGGAAGAGCCCCTGACCGGAGAAAGTCAGCAGGAGCTGCTTCGCGGAAAATCCGTAAATGAGTGTAATTGGAATTTGTACTTCCGTCCCCGCCGTTAGACCGAGAAGGGCAGTGCAGTGCATCGTTCCGTTCTTGCGAGCTATTTGTTCTCAGGGGCAAATGTTGTAAGCGTTCTCGCCTCGAAAAAACGTTTCTGCGAAGAAGCAGTAAAGGTATCGTATCCTAAACGCAGGAATAGAGCAAGATGTCCTATTTGTCATAGGTATTGTCCCATTTGCATTCTATCCGGTATCATCGCTGCTCGCTATACTCGTAATGAGCAATTGAAAAATGGAGGGGTTATTATGAATGTCAATTTCCAAAGCGAAGCCGCACAGCTTCAACATATTTGGTCGGTATGCGTTGGTGCCGGACGTGCTAATGAAGGCCTTCGTGCCGATTGGCAGAGGCAACTGGGCGATGCTGTGCAGAATTGCGGCTTTAAGTATTTACGTTTCCACGGACTACTGCATGACGATATGCATGTGTATAAAGTTGTGGATGGAGAAGACGTCTTCAATTTTCAATACGTGGATCAACTGTTCGACTATATGCTTGACCTGGATATACGTCCGTTTGTCGAATTCGGGTTTATGCCTTATGATCTGGCTTCGGGGGAGCACACCCAGTTCTGGTGGAAAGGTAATATTACCCCGCCTTCTGATTACGGCAAATGGGCCAATCTGGTGAGTCAATGCGTGCTGCACTGGATTGAACGTTATGGATTGGACGAGGTGAGACGCTGGTATTTTGAAATCTGGAACGAACCCAATCTGCGGCCGTTCTGGTCGGGAACCAAAACGGACTATTTCCGTTTGTATCAAGTGTCCGTGCAAGAGATTAAAGCCATTGATGCTCAGCTGAGGGTCGGCGGCCCAGCGACAAGCAATTTTGTTCCCGATTCTCGCTTTGATGGAGAAACCGAGGACCTGGACGCGCATATGACATTCCGGACGGACAACTTGAATGAATTGAACTGGAAGGGGGTATGGATCGAGGATTTTCTTCAATTCTGCGAGAAGGAGAGATTGCCGGTCGATTTTATTTCGACTCACCCGTATCCGACCGACTTTGCGCTCGATGGACACGGCGAGACAAGCGGACGCTCCCGTTGCAGGGACGCAACGCTTGACGATATCAAGTGGCTTAGCAGGGTCGTTGACAACAGCGCGTATACAAATGCCGAGATCCATTTGACGGAATGGAGCAGCAGTCCGTCGTCGCGGGATTACAGCCATGATTATTTGCCAGCTGCGGCATATGTCGTTCATACGAATCTGGCCGCAGCGGCCTATACGGATTCGCTTTCTTATTGGGTCTTTACCGATGTATTCGAGGAGGTTGGCGCCGGACCGTCCGCATTTCATGGTGGGTTCGGGCTCATCTCGCTGCAAGGCGTCCACAAGCCGACCTTTCATGCCTACCGATTCCTAAACCGCTTGGGACAGGAGGAGCTTGCGCGCGATGAGGGCGTTATCGTTACCCGTACCAGGGAGCAGGAGCTGCGTGCATTATTCTATCATTATCCTGCGGAGTTCAAGGATACTGTTCCGATGTCTATGTATCCTAATCAGGAGATCGCACAGGACGCTCAGGCCATTGGCAGCGATCGGGGATTCATCCTTGAAGTCGAAGGCGTGCGACCGAATACGGTTTATGTGCTGAAAGTCGTGGATCGCGAGCATGGCGTTGCAGTCTCGTTGTGGAATGAGATGGGAGCGCCGCAATCGCCGTCCCGGGATCAGGTGGAACTGCTGCAGGCGTGGGCGGATCGCTACAAGTACGTGAGGTTTGTCTCAGACGCCGACGGGAAGCTGAGTCTGGATTTCACGCTGTCGGCGTGGGCTATAGCGCTGCTGGAAGAATGTAACGAATTGATCGGGGAGAGTGAATGAGTGTAAGTCCTTTATTACGTTCAAACGATAAAAAGTGGCTGGATGAGCTATGGCGTAAGATCGATCGCAAGATGTCGGCCGAGTGCGACCGAATCGGAGAACGGTTACCGTATATTTCGGTCAACGGCGTTCCCCCTCGGCGATCTTGTTATTGATTTTCAGGAAGCCGCTGAGCCTACAGACTATCGCCGGAAGCTGGAAAAGAGCTCCAGTATTGCCTGATTGCGACATGGGGAAGGCTGGGTGATGTATGAAAGAGAAGTATACGCCAGTTATCCGGATAGCGTTATGGTGTTCCGTTTCCTTGCTTCCGGCCGTCTGCTTACCTTCAAAGCCAGACTGACCCGGGGACGCAATAGAAATCTAGAGTCGATTGGCAATGCGGATGATGTAACAATAATGATGAGCGGCAACAGCGGAGGAAGCGGTGGTCTGGATATTGCCGCGGGCGGTGCTCTTGTTCCATTACGAGCGAATTTTGCTGCAATCCAGCAGCCATCCCGGTTCGTTGCCGACCAACCTGTAAGGAATCTGGAATGAGCATATGCTGCCCTCCCTAGAACAGCAAGTACACCTATCAATGCGCAAATGAATTATTGGCCAGCTGAGAGCTGCAACCTGTCTGAGTGCTATGAACCGTTGTTTGAAATGATCGAACTCATGCGTGAGCCGGGCAGATTGACAGCGAACAAAATGTAAGCTTGCGGAGGCTTTGTCGCGCATTACATCACCGACATTTGGGGATATACGCCGCGCATACGCCGCAGACGAGGTGCTGGACAGAGGACAGGGCGAACCACTCTCGCTAGTCGGGGCATATCCGATGCTAATACCGCACCTCACTGGTTCATCAGGGCGATAGCAGAAGTGTTCTTCATACCGCACATATTCCTAAACGGAAAGGAACGGTCTTATGGGGTGTATATAAGGCGGGAGGCGCCAAGTTCATTCGCTTCAAGCTCGACACGGCAATCGGACAGATAACTTTCAGTAGCAGAAACGGGGAGAATCAGGGAATCTCGGACTAAATCTACATCTACAACAATGAGAAATGGAATGGGCAAAGGTTGCCTGTTCTACATATGATCAAAAGCATATATAGCGACAAATACGACAGCGAGGGAAATTACGCAGGGTCGGAAACGGCGGAAGAATCGAGGCATTCCAGACGCAGCGTCAGATGATTAACCTTACGGAACCGCAAAATGGAGATGAGACCAATCAAGGAGGGTTCATCGACGCCCTGCATTCCTGTCGCACGACGGCCGTGAGTATTGGTATTAGCTGACACAAATTGGATGTTCATGTGATAGAACCGTATGGCATCCATTGGCTGATGTTAAGATAAGTAGAGAATGATTCAACTTGCTTAACTCATCTTCTTCATCCATGAGGATTTTGATAACGGATGAACATCTTCATTTGCTATTTTGAGTCAAATAAGACAAGCACTATAAGAATGACCTACAAATGAAGGTCATTCTTATAGTGCTTTTAGTCATTTCTTTTGAGACCTGTATTGGGTAGCGGTCATTCCGTAATAGTGTTTGAACGAATGACTGAATTGTTCCAGTGTTGCAAATCCAATTACCTCAGCAATAGCGCTAATGGACATATCCGTTGTTGTTAAAAGCTGGGCTGCGGCGCTCATTCGGGATTGCTGTTTTTTATTCTTGAAGGATACGCCGTATTGCTTCTGAACGCTCCTCTCTGTCTGCCTGGTGCTCAGACCCAGCTTGTCCGCAAGCTGTCCTAGCGTAATGGAAGGGTATTCGTATAAGAAACTGTTTTCAATTGTAAGCAGCCTGTTGTCATCCAATGTTTTAACCGGAACGTCCAGTAGAGAGGAACCGTGCTCGGTATACTGCCGAACCATACGGGTAACGATTATTTCCAGTATATTCGTTGCCATATGGTGAAAGCCGAGGCGTTTCGATGACAGCTCGTCTGCAAGCATTTCGAACAAAGCCATCATATTTTCATTGTCAGGACCGATCCAGAACGGGGTGTTCACCAGTAATTCCGACAGGAGAGTATCCTTATGGGCGTTGTATTTATTGATAATAAGTTGAGAATCCTCTTGAATCACTTCGAAGAAGATGCAGTATTCAGCCATAGGATCGCTTAGATTTGGAATCTGTTCATGGGCGACATCTGGTCCTGTCATAAACAACGTTCCGGGTGTGAGAGGATAACGTTTTCCTTCCGCTATTAGAATACCGTGACCGCTAGGAATGTAATGAAGCTCGTAGCTTCCGTGGCTGTGGCTATGTTCTCGCATCGAGCTGTGAAAAAAACCGAACTTCACGTACAAGACATTCAATACAAAGCCGCCAAGCACAAGCTTAATATTCATATTACCAATGTTAATCGGGGGGAGGTTCATTTCATTATTCTCCTCTGTCAAAATGCGACACCTGAAGGGTACCTTTGGGCGTCTTAATTGATAACGTCTTCATCCTTGTATCGATATAATTATAGCGAAAAGCAAAGATCATAGGAAAGTGGGGGAAAAAGATTATGACAACGCCAACAGCACGCATGTTTGAAAAAGGAAATTATACTTACGCCTATACGGAGTTACCAGGGTCCAACCTCGGATACGCTTGGCGGGACGGCATGGTCAGTGGCAACGGTGAGAACGGTTATATTACGTCAGGCGCACCGTATTCGGATAGCTTCATCTTTCAATATATGTGGTTCAACTATCCATCCAAAGATCCTAGATTTATTCCTAATGAATTAACGGAACAGCTTGAAGATGCGAGATGGAACGTTTTTAATCAAAACGACCAATGGAAGATTAAGGATGAGAACGACTCGACGCGAATTAGAACATTTTACTACAGTTATCATCCTGGACATCAGCTTCGGTTAAGCTCGACAAATAGAGGAAGTGTATCCGGCTATGAGCGCTGGACGAATTATGAGACGGCGGAGACGGGCGTGCGTTACACCGATGAATACGGGATTTGGATTCGAACCTCCTTCACTTCTAGGACAGACAATGTATCCATAACGAAGATAGAGAAAGCTTCAATAGGTTCTAAAATTAATATGATGATCTCTATCGATGATATATCGAATATGAGTCGTGCCCAAAACGGCACCTCTGAGGTATCAGCGCTACAATACAAGAAGCTGGTAGATACACAGGCGGAATATATCGCACAAGTTGCGCATTACCCTTCCTATCCGGGCAGTGAGCTTCGTAACGCAGGATATGCGGGGTTAACACAGGTACTCGTAGTGAACGGTACCAAGAAAAGAGTGCTGCTCGCTGAAACGAATGAAATAATGAACGTTGGCAGTGAGCAGAACCCAGCAATTCAAATTATAGAAGCCGATGCCGTTTATCTCATTACACAATCCAATCGAACTTATGAGATGGGCAGAATTGAAGATTTTGCCGAACAGGCCGAATACGCTCTGGTTGAGCAGTTGTTCCGGCATACGAATGCTGTCGCTCAGAAGTATATTGATCCTCAAGGCGGTTTTGATTATGAAGCAGCCCTTGCTCCCCATGCCGAGCAGCATGCTGCTGAATTTAATGCCATCGGTTTCTCGTTAGCCGGTGATGACTCTGATAAGCACGCGGATAATCTTACGCTAATTCATACCCAACAAGCGACGTTATCGAGAATTAATCATGCTTTTATGGAGCAAGTTTACAACCAGGGCAGATATGCGATGATATGCTGCAGCGGCTTAAGCGCGCCTCGCTTATATGGTATGTGGACCGGCGAATGGAATCCGGGCTGGCGCGGCATTTACACCCTTGACGCAAATGTGAACTTGCAGGTTGCGGCCATGAATACGGGGAATATGACGCAGGCGCAGCTTGGATACATCACGTTTTTCCTACGGAATACGCCGGACTTCGCCTACAATGCACGCATGGCTTACGGGATGCATGATGCTATTCAGGTGTCCGTCAACTCTGATGGTGACCGCGGCATGCATGTGGAATATGACAACGATTACCCGTTTGAGTATTGGAATGCCGGCGCAAGCTGGTGCCTTCTACCGATTTATGAATACTGGCAATGTTACGGGAATAAGCAAATCCCAATTGTAGATGCGATGAGAATTCATGAGTTGCAATCATTGCTCAGCGTCCATGACGGGGGACTTTCCGATGAGGATTTCTCTAATTTATTGCGAAGGGGACATTTGGAATTAGAGAAAGATATTTTGCTCCCACTCCTGACGAAGCAGGCTAATTTCTGGGAACAAATATGTACGCCTGAATACTACACAGACAAGAACGGCAACGCTTGTCATCAAAGCGGCAAAATAGCGTTAAATCCTGGCGAGAAATATATGATTATACCAACCTATTCGCCGGAAAATAATCCGATTGGTTATAACAGCACGATAACGGCTAATGCGACCATGGATATTTCGGCTGCTCGGGATGGGTTATTAATGGTAATGACAATGGAAAAAGCCGTAAAACGTGAAGGATATGAAGCTGCCATTGCCAAATGGGAGGTTCTCTTAGATCTGCTGCCTGATTATAAATATGACGCGGATGGCGCGTTGCGCGAATGGGCTATGAACGAATATACGGAAAATAATAACCACCGCCATTTGAGCCACCTATATGTGGCATGGCCTGCTTATGAAACGCAGAACAATAAAGCGCTTGCGAAAGCAGCGAAGATTGCGCTCGACAATAGAGATAAATACAATACGGGGGATGCTACGGCGGGACATGGCTGGATGCATAAGGCTCTCGTTAGCGCAAGGCTTAAAGGAGGCAACGACGTTATCGCTTCGCTACTGCCCATGATGACACATGCTGGTTATTACCCGTCTTTAATGACTGACCATGATACAAATCGAAGAAGTCATTGCTATTGTACGGATACATCATTTGGCGTCGTAGCTTCAATTAATGAGGCGCTTCTATTTTCGAATACAGGCGAAATCGAGCTGCTTCCTGCATTGCCCTCCGATTGGCAATCGGGATCAATGGATGGCCTTATGGCAAGAACACAAGTGGAGGTTAAACACTTATCTTGGAATCTGTTAAACGGGACTGCTAAAGCTACATTGAAATCAAGAATTGAGGACAATACTATTCGATTAAGTGCCGGCATTCCGTGGATGAGAGCCATCGTTAACGGCGAGGAAGTTCAAGCGCATGAAGATGAAATGGGCAAGTATGTTACGTTAACGCTAAGTGATGAAGTAGATATTACGGTAGAATTTATTTAGAGTAATTCCTTATATAGAAACAACCCGACTGCAGAAACGCAGTCGGTTATGAAGAACGATCGTACTTTTGCGATGTATTTAACAAGAAGACAGTTTTCTCCTACAGAATTAAGAAAAAAGTTCCAAACCTAATTATAAACGTCTGGACTCCGTAGGCGTACATCCAAATGTACGCCTATATAATCGGTTGAAATACACACACTCCATACCTGCCGCAGCAGCTGCATGACGGACCGTCATACCCGGATTGTCAATCAGCATGAGATGCGCGGTTTGCAGACGAAGTGCCTGCAAATATTGCAGCGGAGTTTGACCGGTTTGTTGTTTGAACAGACGGGTCAGCTGTTTAGGAGAATAACCTGCCCGAGAAGCCAGTTCGGTGACGCTAATGTTGCGATTCAAATGGTCATGGATAAAACGAAGGGCATTGTCCACAATATTGTCCTTCAAGGTGCGGGATGATATCGGAACAGGCAAAGGGTTAGGATTATTACTGTGCATTTGTTTGAGAATTTCAATACATAACGAAAATAACCCCTCTATTGCTGCCCAAGGATCGTATGCAGGACCGGAGTGACGCCAGATTCTATCTATTAAAGAATAAAAAGGAGTTAGATTGTTTAGCTTACCGACAAATGATTGTCCTTTGAATCCCCAGCTTGATAGGACTCCGCCTTCATTCTCCAAGTATGTGGCATATCCGACATGCCAGTTCTCCTCGCCAATTGGCATATATTCATTTGGCAGGTTGGCCGGAATAAAGAGGAGTGAGCCAGGCTCAAGAATCTTCCAAGACTGGCCAAGCTGGCGGAACTTGCCTGTTCCACTGAATGTGATAAGAACTTGTGGAGCAGAGAAGCCCTCTAGACGTGTTATGGAAATTTGCCGATCCATTCCAACCGTGTAGACTCGAATGGGCAAGCCGTCTGCAAGGCTAAGAGAAACGTTGCTCCTCAAAGGTAAGCACTGCAATGAACACACCACCTAATGTCTGTTTTGTATTATATATGACTCTACCTTAAGAGTCTTATATGTCTTATATGAAATAATAATTTATATAATCGAGAGATTCAAGTGAAAATAGAGATGTCCATTTTGTACTATTACATGTCTCTATTGGAATCTATCTGCTGAGGTCTTGTACCGATATAATCGGATTAAACCATGAGCAGAGGAGACTACATATGCTATCAATTCAGAAATACTGGGAAGATCCATCTATTCTTCAAATTAATCGTGAGCCTGCAAGATCTTATTATATTCCCTATTCAAACGTGGAAGAGGCAGCAATTGGTCGACGAGGGCAATCACCCAGCTATCGGACTCTTAACGGTAACTGGAAATTTCAGTATCACTCTAGTGTTAAGGAAGTTAGGGAGCCTTTCTATATGGACAAATGGGATACGAGCAGTTGGAATGATTTGCTTGTTCCCTCCTGTTGGCAGACCAACGGGTACGACCAAATGCATTATCTGAACTATCATTATCCAATCCCTAACGATCCTCCCTATGTACCGAACACTAATCCAGCCGGATTATATGTCCGTGATTTTCTACTGTCTGCAAATGGCGAGGGGAAGGAAAACTTTGTCGTATTTGAAGGCGTTAGTTCTTGCTTTTACTTATGGGTGAATGGTCATTTTGCTGGCTATAGTCAAGGCAGCCGGATGCCGGCTGAATTTAATATCCAATCCTACTTGCGTCCAGGGGTTAACCGTATGGCGTTAATGGTACTTAAGTGGTGTGACGGAACATACCTTGAGGATCAGGATATGTGGCGTTTTAATGGTATTTTCCGTGATGTGTATATGATTGCACGGGACAAGCAGCATATTCGCGATGTGTTTAACAAGCAGAACCATCAAGCAGATTTCTCCAAAGCTATTTTACAGTCAGAGATTGAAACAACCGGAGTACTTGAGGTAACTGCGGAATTGAAGGATTCGAAAGGAGTCTCCATTGCCAAGAGCAAGTCTGTTATCGAAGGCTCTGGAACAATAGAGCTTGAGGTGAAACAGCCTGACCTTTGGAGTGCTGAAATGCCTAACCTGTATAAGTTGTTCGTTTCGGCAGGTAATGAAACATTGGTTTTCCAAGTTGGTTTTCGCCAGGTAGAGGTTAAAGACAGTGTATTCCTCCTAAATGGAAAAGCGGTAAAGCTTAAAGGTGTCAATCGCCATGATTCGCATCCAGAATTGGGGCACACGGTCCCTATGAAAGCCATGATTGAGGACCTGCTTGTTATGAAGCAGCACAATATCAATACGATTCGTACCTCCCATTACCCAAATGATCCTCGCTTTCTGGAGCTGTGTAATGAGTATGGTTTTTATATTATGGATGAAGCAGATCTTGAATGCCATGGTACCGGTCAGTCCGGTGAATTCAAGAACGGTTCCTTTCATTTTCTTTCCGCAGATCCTGATTGGCTTGAAGCGTTTAAAGAGCGGGCTGTTCGAATGGTTGAAAGAGATAAGAATCAGCCTTCAGTTGTCATCTGGTCCATGGGAAATGAATCGGGTTACAGCTTGAACCATATCGCAATGGCCAAATGGACAAGAGAGAGAGATGCGTCACGCCCGGTTCATTATGAATGCACGGCACCTGAAATGAAGGGACATTCGGACATTTCTTGTTTGGACATGAAAAGTAAGATGTATGCGTCCGCAAAGGATTTGGAAGTCTACGCTCAAAATGAGAATAACAAGATGCCAATGTTTCTATGCGAATACAGTCATGCGATGGGGAATAGCTCAGGGGATCTGAAGGATTATTGGGATGTTATTTATAAATATCCCAAGCTGATGGGCGGCTGTGTATGGGAATGGAGCGACCATGGGATGCTGGCTAAGACAGCGGATGGAAGGACTTATTATGCCTACGGTGGTGACCTTGGAGATCATGACCGCCCTCATGATGGTAATTTCTGTATCGATGGACTTGTCTATCCCGATCGTAGACCTCATACAGGATTGCTTGAGCTCAAGCAAGTCATTGCTCCGATTCGGGTGATAGCGGAGGAACTATCGAAGGGAAGCCTACAAATCGTTAATCTTTATGATTTTATTGATTTATCTCATGTTTCTCTTTTTTGGAAAGTGGAACTTGATGGTATCTTACAGGAACAAGGGCAAGTCTGGCAGCTAGAAGCACAAGCAGGCCAACAACAGGCAATCGTTCTGCCTTACAGCTTACCGAATACGTATGGTAGCAGTTATCTCACTTTATCATTTCGGCTTAATCAGGATACAGCTTGGGGAGGAGTTGGATATGAGATCGCCTTTGCGCAATTCGCGCTTCAAGAAAAGGCAGAGGAGAACGACTTTTCAAATCTGATTTGCAATAGAAAGGGTAATTCTTCTCTGACCGTTGTTGAAGAGAATGGCGTGTTAAGGGTAGATGGCCATGATTTCCGCTATGTCTTCTGTTTAGACCAAGGAACGCTCATAAGCATTCAGCGAAATGAACTTGAAATGCTGGATCGTCCCATAACCTATTCCATTTGGCGAGCTCCGCTGGATAATGATATGCATGCCGTTCGGAATTGGCGGGCAGAAGGTTATGACCGTGCGCAGACCAAAGTTTATGAATGCCATTGGGAGCAAACTAGCCCGTCATCTGTTGAGGTAAAGGTATATTTCTCCTTGGCAGCTTCGAACCGATATACGATTATGCGTGGTACAACGGTATGGCGTGTAGAGGCAGGAGGTTCCATTACATTGTCCACGGATGCTAAGATAAGAGACAAAGAGAGCTTTGTTTATTTACCTCGTTTTGGTTTCGAGATCGTCATGCCGCAAGGGAATAATGAAGTAGAATATTTGGGCTTTGGTCCCCACGAGAGTTATATCGATAAGAGGCACAGTGTCCGAATGGGGCGTTTTGTAAAAACGGTCCAGGAGCTCCATGAAAACTATATTATGCCGCAAGAAAATGGGTCCCGTTACGGGACGGAATGGGCTGTCGTATCCAACCGCTTAGGCATGGGGCTTCTATTCTGTTCGAAGCAAACGTTCTCATTTAATGCTTCCAAATACAGTATCAGTGACTTGGAGCAAGCGGCTCATGATCATGAGCTACAAGAGCGGGAGCAAACGTTTGTTCATGTCGATTACAAAATGAGCGGTGTCGGTTCGGCCTCATGTGGCCCTGAGTTGCTTGAGACGTACCAGCTTAAGGAGAAGAACATTCAATTCTCTATGACGATCTTACCCGTCTTTAAAGAAGATGAATTAATCTAAGCGCGATTTTTTTTATTGAGTATTTCATTGGGAGTTGGTGGATCATGAGAGACAAGCATCGGTTCATAAATGCAGGATTCCCAAGTCCGATCTATCCATTTTGATAACAGAAATTCCGGATTTATACCAATTTGCTACAAAGGGGAGGGATTCTTTGTGGCTACTGCAGATGAAGCTTTCAAGCTTTGGAAAGTCAGTCAGATGGAATATACACAAGACCAGCTATCTCGAAATAGAGGCAGGTCTTGTTTTTTTTGTCAGGAATGAAGATGATAGCAGATTAAAATAGTAGATTTTCAAGTACTGCCCAATGGGATTTCGCCTTCCATTCACTGAGCCATGAGCACATTCGATGGTCTGTATGGAGGACAACGACTTTTGGGGTGAGTAATTCAGCTGCCTGCCGATCACGGTCAAGATGAAGGTTGATTTTGAGAAATTTGAAATGCAAGTTACCCAACGCGGATAGTGTTAAGGGGAGCATATGGGCTTGAGATACTATGTGATTATTACATGGTGTTCTATGGTCAGCAGCGCTAGAATGTAAGGTTCTGTATATTGTTTATTTTTTAACTAAAATTATCCAATTACAGAAGAAAAACTTTTGTGATTGCATGCAAATCAGAAATAATGGCACTATTTCACAAAATTATATCACTCAATAAAAAAGCTAACTGTGCTAGAGTTGCTTTATTGTATGGAAGCATGCAATGAACGACCAAGGGAGCTGTGATGGCACGAAGTTGTAAGCGCATTCTAATATTAGTATGAAAGGATGGTAGGGATTTTGAAGCAAGTAAATTTATCTTGGTTAATGATTGTTTGTCTATGTACAATACTGCTTGTACCAACAACGGCAATGGCAGCGCCAGCGCCAGCTTCCCCTGAATTGCAGTTATCGGCGAATGAAGTGAAAGGTGAGGTTCAAATCAACATCTCAGGGACCAATTTCAATGATTTATATGCATTTGACCTGACACTGACCTTCGATCCGCTTCGAATGAAGTTGAAGAAATCCTCAAGTACGATGATGGGTTTCACCATTCCAGCTGTTATTAAAGGCAATTCAATTGCATTCGCCCATACCAAAACAGGCCCAGTCGAGGGCAATACAGGCAGTTTTTCTATCGCCGATTTAGTATTTGAACGAATTGGGGGCGGTGAAGCAAAATTCACACTAAACAAGGCTACACTTGTAGATTCTAAACTGCAATCAACCCTTCCTAAAATTAACCAAAATGTCAAAGTAGATGGTGGAGCGGGAGCGATTTTGTTTACTGACATATCCGGACATTGGGCCGAGAAAAATATCAAAGCTGCTGCGGAGCTTGGTTTTGTAAGCGGATACAAAAATAACCAATTCATGCCGAATCAACAAGTGACGAGAGCTGAGTTTGCTGCCATGCTCACCCGAGCGCTTAAACTTCCTGAAGGTTCAGAGCTGGTTTTCGCGGACACTGCACAAATACCCGAATGGGCTAAGCCTTATATTTCTTCTGCTGTTGCAGCCAAAGCGGTCAGTGGATACAACGACAATACGTTTCGTGCCAATCGTACTATCAGCCGAGCAGAAATGGCGGCAATGGTCGTAAGGGCAGCAACTCTGTATTCGAGTGAAGGGGGAGAGACGGGCTTCGCTGATGAAAGCGAGATTGCTGCATGGGCTAAGCTTTATGTTAAGAGCGCTGTAGATGCAGGAATTATTAAAGGGAAAGGGGACAATCGCTTTGCACCAAATGATCAGCTAACGAGAGCCGAAGCTGTCACGGTACTAATGAATGTACTTAACAAAATGGCGCAATAGCAACGTGTTTTAAATTGAAGCATCGAAATGAGCAATTATAGTAAGATTCATGACTAATAGGGAGGTACAAGCATGTTGTTAAAAAAAGTAAAGTTTACTAGATTTGTAGCGGTTGTAACAGCAGCTGTCATGCTCATCACATCATTGACGCTGCCGGCCGCGGCAGCAAAAGATCAGTCACAAGCGACAGCATCAGTTATCAAGACACAACCAGATATTATCAGAACGACGAGTGCAAGTGGAATCGTTCATCCATCTGCAGGCTTGAACGCTGATTCGCTTGAGCTGATGCAAGAGAAGATTGCTATCGGCGCAGAACCGTGGTTGAGCGCTTTTGATAATTTCCGGAGAACGCCTAGTGCTTCGCTTGATTATGATGTGCGCAACAAGAGTAAAGTTGATCCTACACAACCTGCCTACACAAAAATTGATAACGATGCCAAAGCGAAGGAAGCCAAAGTTGATGCCGCCGCGGCATTTAGCCATGCGGTCATGTGGACGGCAACAGGCGACGAAAGATACAGAGCTAAAGCGATGGAGGTTATTCGTCTATGGTCGCAAATCGACCCCACAAACCCGGTCGGGTTCTATGATTCACATATCAGTATGGGCGATGCGATGCAAAATATGGTACGAGCAGCTGAACTGCTCCGTTATACGAATTCGGATGAAGAAAGCGTCTGGAATTGGACGGATCAGGATACCACCCGTTTCATCGATAATTTCTTGATGGCTTTTAATGAAGGCTCTTTCTACCGGAGCAATAGCCGATGGATGAATCAGCATGGCATTAATACGTCGGCATTCATGATGGCTGCTATTTTCTCTGACAATATGGATTGGTACAAGGAAGCGGTAGAATGGGCAACTACGAACAAAACCGCTGAATTCAGAGGCAAGTCAGGGGATATTTTTAACCAAATCAGATTTATGACCGTGGACGAGAAAACAGGAGAGCCTGTCGAGCCCCATGTACAGCTTATTGAAATAGGCAGGGATATCGGTCATGCTTCCATTAACGTGGATTTATTGGCTCAGATCGCGTTCATGACGAAGGTACAGGGTACAAAGGTTGATTCAGATCCCGCATCGGCGACATTTGGCGAAGTAACGGACCAAGCTGGAGGTAAAGATTTATTTGAATTTCTTGATGACCGCATATTGGCTGGGGCCAACTATTTAGCCGAATATGACTTGGGATACGAGGTTCCGTTTACGAGGGCCAATACGAATTCGGGTGTGATAGGCGAAGCCTTAGACACCAATTATTTTACTACAGTAAGCGATAATGGCCGTGGTCTGAATACAGCGGGTGAATATGTTTATGGCTACTACCTTCATCATAAAGAGACGAAGCTAAACGGAACGGAAGACAAAATTAAATTTTTGAATGAGCTGATTACCAAATCAGGCGGTTTGGGAGCATCAACGGGGTATGTGTTGATGTACGGTACTGCAGATCTTGCTACTGGTGTAGTGAAGGGCGCTCCACAACCGCTTGAGCAGCCAACCTATGCCGAAACGAAAGCTGCCTATGACAGACAACAAGCGTATGATTTCCTTGGTAGAAGCTCTAGTATCAGCACGAATACATACCAGGATGTGGATGGCATGCGTTCGGTACTTTACGATGTTCGTTATGCGGATAATTTCACATGGTACGATCTGGATGTGGAAGAAAGCTTCAATACAATCACGATGCGTACGGCCAGCAACTCGAGCGTCGGCACCAAGATTGATGTCGTTTTGCTTGATAACGTCGCAGGAATAGACCGTACTAAGGTGACGCTTGACAATGTAAAGGCGGGTAAATTGCTAGCTACTTTACAGGCACCGAACACAGGCTGGTGGACGAATTACGCAACCATATCCGGTAAGCTAAGCGAGCCGCTGTCGCAAGGCAAGCACTTAATCGCTTTCAAATACTACGGTAGTGCGAATGCGCTTAGCTACCAAATTGCGTTCGACTGGTTCGCTCTGTCCAACCATTTCGCAGGTGTCGAGAACGAGGCAGCTAGAGCGGATGTATTGGCTAATGGAGCAAGTGTAACGCAAGAAGGCGTTGAGATGACTAACGGCGCATCGATTTCATTTAATCGGATGAATTTTGATAGCGGTAACAACAATGCGGAGTTCAATGTCAAGACAACAGATGCGACTGGGAAAATCAGCATGTACAGCGGTGTAAACAAAATCGCCACTTACAGCTTGCTTCACACACAGGGCTCTTTCCTGAAAGTGACGGCGGAAATTCCAACTGAAGACATTGGCAAAATTACCGGAATTCAAGATATTACCTTGAAATACGAAGGTACGTCGCCGATTGTATTAAAAACGTACAAAAACGTAGAGCGTGACCGCCTCGTAGCGGTTGAAACGGGAAACAAAGCGATTCAAATCGAAGATCAGGCGATCCCTATGAGAGGTGATTTCACGCTTGGTACTGAAGGTGAGCACGTATACGTCAAGGTTTCCCATGGCTCCGTGCTGTATTTGAGCAAGGGAGCGCTGCAGACCGACAGAACGAAGGACAGCTATGTGGCCTTTATGGTTAAGTCTGATGCAGTCTCAAAGCTTCTTTTGCAAAGAACCTCTGTATCAGTGCCGTTTGCAACCATGACGGTTCCGAATACGCATGGAGAATGGGCGAAGGTCAGCTTTAATATTGCTCAGCAATATGTCAATGTACTCGATTATCCAACTAATCTGAGAAGTGTTTTCTTAGCGATTGAATCGCCATCGGCGGATGCTGAAGTGCTGCTTGATAGCTATGAGCTGGATCCGGGGAATCTGCCTCCGTCCATTAGTTTAACCTCCGAAGCCAATATGACGCTTAATGCCGTGACCCTTATGGCGAATGGAGAAGCTGTAAATGTCCATGTTGCCGTTCAGGACGGAGATTCGGTCCATGTTGATCTCTTTCATGACGGCATCAATTTTGTAGAAACCAACTTTGATGGTAAAAATGGCGGGGTAGCGACCATTGATCCATCAGGAGTGACACCAGGCCTCTATACGCTGGTCATTACGGCTAAGGATG
Organism: Paenibacillus paridis; assembly: GCF_006345825.1. Classification (GTDB taxonomy): domain Bacteria; phylum Bacillota; class Bacilli; order Paenibacillales; family Paenibacillaceae; genus Pristimantibacillus; species Pristimantibacillus paridis. The sequence continues at coordinate 2,282,252 of NZ_VCIX01000092.1, read as the reverse complement.
ACAGCGGTAATTATACGGTCAAATCGCTTAAGGTTGAAGTGCTTGACAGCAGCAGCTATATTGACAATCTGATCAAGCAATCAGGTACCGAAGAAAGACTTGTTGATTTATATTTGGAACACAAAGAAGTATATGATCAGCTGGTTACAGCGCAAGCTTTAGCGAAAAGCGCACCATCAGCAGCAAGCATTGGTCAGTTGAAGGAAGCGATTAGCCTAGTCATAAATACACTTCCATCCTATACGAAAATCAGAGTGAACTACAGCACGAATGGTACAGCCAATGTCACGGCTAACTCGGATATGCTTTCTTTCTATCTGGATGGAACGGCGACGAATGCAGGTACAAAAATTGGTGGAACAGGAGCAATTAGTTCGACTAATTGGAATACGTACACGAATAGTGACTGGATCCCCTTGAATCAGCCTATTTCTGGAAAACACACTTTAAAGCTGGTCTGGGCATACCCTGCCAATGTGCGTTCCATTGAATTGTCGAATACGGATGAAAGCCATAAAATTAAATATGACGCCCTGTCTGCATCTGATCTAAGCAGTACTCTTAAGTATCAGCCGGCGATTACAAATGGGGTGGAGGGTTATACGATTTCTGATACTGCAGCATTAAGCTGGGCTGTTTACTCCGGCTTGCAGCTTGATCCGCAGCTTGTATACACAGCCTATCCGTACAAAGGTGTATTCGGGGACGGCGTTGATTTCTCTATTCGCCCAGAGATGATTAAGGCTCTAGAAGCAGCAAAACCATATGTGGATCAGAAAGAGAAAAATGCAGGCAAGAAGCTGAATCATCTGATCGAGCTGTATAAAGAAGCGCTGGAAATGACTAAGGCACCGAATTACAGCAGTGGAGGTGTTGTGCTCACTAGTGAGGTTGCTGCAAGCTTTACAACTTCACTGTTGAACGCTCTTGCTGAGGTTAAAGCTGGAGCAGAGCCTGCAAGAAAGGGCTATAGCCTATCGCCAGTAAATGACTTTTATGTTCGTGCAGGCGGAAGCAACGGCAATATGACCTTCAAGGAAACCGAACTTGTTGTTGGAGGCGGCCGCGAAGGAATGGTGAAGTTCGATTTGTCCCACCTCGACGCCAACAGCAGAATTGTAGGTGCAACCTTAAGGCTGTATAAAACATACGGCCCGAACTCGGTCATCCTATTCTCCAGCATTGCTGATCATTGGGGAGATACGACAACATATAATAACAAACCGGAAACCGGCGCTGAATTTGCACGATTTAATTCCAATGGGTTAGGCTTCTATTACGTGGATATGACCCAAGCGGCTAGCGACGCGAAGGAGAGTGACGGAATCTTTTCCTTCCATATGAACCGTTCTGCTGCTCAGAATGCCAATCAATATGGAGCGAGCAGATATGATAACCCGAATTATCGCATCGCTTTAATTGTAACGACTGAAACGCTAGCTGTTCTGGATAAAGAGTCTTTAATAACTTTAGTAGGAACAGCAAAAGCGACGAGCAGCGAGTCATACACGGCAGTTTCTGTTGCTGCGCTTCAAACAGCGATTGCAGCAGCAGAGTCTGCATTAGCAAACAGCTTGACGCAGCAGCAGTTGGATGCTGCACAAGCTTCGCTGCAAGCAGCCATGGAAGGCCTGCAAGTGAAAAACACAGTGGTACTAAACGGTCCTACTTCGGCCTTTGCGGGACAAACAATCGAATGGTCAGTTAGCTTGGAGGCGGTGGAGCTCCCATCTGATTACAAGACGATAAAAGCCGTTGTGAAATATGACCCAGCTAAGATTGAATTTGCTTCAATTGTCGATGACAATGGCACGCCGGACAATTCCGAGGATGATATTGTTATGCTCGATGAACAGGCCTATGCGCTAAATAGTACTAAGCAGTCATTGATCGGCAGCGCCATTAAGCCGGAAACTGGAGAAATTCTTCTCTTGCTTACAAATAATGAAGAATGGTCAGATGGTGAACTACTCAAGCTGAAAGGCCGAATACTGGCGAATGCAGAACCGGGCGCGGCGACTGTATCGATAACTGAATTTACATCTGCGGGTACGGATAATGAGGCAGCTTTCCATGTCGAGCAAGCGGTCCATGGTATCGCAGTTGGCGTAGATAAAACAGCATTGAATGCTCTCATCGCAACCGCAACTCAGTTTCATGCACAAGCAGTGGCAGGATCGCAGCCTGGGCAATATCCGCAGAGCGCGAAAAATTCGCTGCAAGCGGCGATTGAAGCTGCGCAAGCGGTCAATGAGAATGCAGCAGCAAATCAAGTTGCTATTACTGCAGCCATAAGCGTATTGCAGTCAGCTGTTCAAACGTTTCAGAATGCGGTCACTCCGTATCCGCCAATTGAACCTGTGAATAAAGCAGCGTTGCAAAACGCTATTACTTCAGCAGAGAATCGTTATAGCAAGACGGTTGAAGGTAACAAGGTAGGCCAATATCCACAGGCTGCCAGAGGGGCATTTAACAGTGTCATTGCAGCAGCGAAGAATGTGCTGAGTAGCGGCAGTACGACTCAGGCTCAGGTTAATCAGGCTGTTACTGATCTCAACCATGCGCTACAAACCTTTAACTCTACAATTGTGTCGCTTGTGAACGGGGCAACAAGTATTTCGATACGCGATCTCTCCATCATTGCCAAATACTTTGGCGTGAAGCAAGGGGATGCAGGCTGGTCTGATATTGAGAAAGCGGATCTTACTGGAGAAAATGAAATTAACATCGTGACCCTTGCAGCAGTCGCACGGTTGATTATTGCCGATTGGTTGGCAGTAGAGTAGCATAAATCAGTTGAGGAGTTGTCAGGCGGGCAGTTATAGCTGCTGCCTGACAGCTCCCTTTTTGCGTTCAAGCAGAGGCGTCCAGGGGCATCATAAACATCCAAAAAAACAGCAATAGTACCTAGAGAAATGGCATTCAACCCAAATAAGCCCTATGATACCATAGGTCTATAGAAACATAAGGACAAAGGAGCAAGGGAAGGTGGCACAACTGGAAACCATAACACATCAAGTAACGCTGCAGAAGAAAACACAAAAAAAGAAAGGTATTATTCATTCACTAGTTCATCAACGGACCTATTGGATTATGCTGATCCCGTCTTTTATTTTTTTCATTCTATTCGCATATCTTCCGATGATTGGCGTATACATCGCCTTTACGCGCTATGATTATGGCGCAGGCATCTTCGGAAGCAAGTTTATCGGATTTCAAAATTTCGAGTATTTGTTTGGGGTAGGTACGGAAGGCGGTTTCTGGAGCTCGCCGATTTGGATGTTGACGCGCAACACGCTCCTGTATAACCTAGCTATCCTACTGCTCGGTACAGCCTTACAGGTAGTGGTAGCGATCACATTGAAGGAATTGCCTAGCAAGAAGTTTAGGAAATCGGTTCAAACCGCGATGTTTCTGCCTTACTTTATTTCATTCGCAGTCGTTGGTGTCATAGCCTACAACTTGCTTAGTACGCATGGTTTCATCAATACCTTCCTGACAAGCATTGGTGTGGATACGGTCAACTTCTATCAGGAGCCTCAATATTGGCCATATATTATCGTCTTGTTCGCGATTTGGAAAGGACTTGGCTACGGTACAGTCGTCTACTTCGCAGCTCTTTCGGGATTTGATGAAAGCGTCTACGAGGCAGCCCATATCGATGGAGCTACCTTGATGCAGAGAATTATGCACATTACGCTGCCATTGCTCCGCCCAACCATTATTATTCTGACGCTGTTCTCGCTAGGAGGCATTCTCAAGGGACAGTTCGACTTGTTCTATAATCTCGTACGCGACAACAGTCTGCTCTTGCCAACGACGAATATTATCGATTTGTTCGTGTATCGAGCAGTCGCGATTAGTCCAAATATCGGACTTGGAAGCGCAGCAGGCTTCTACCAGTCGCTCTTCGGTCTTGTCCTGGTCGTTCTCGTCAACTGGGTTGTTAAAAAAATTGAACCTGACAACGCATTGTTCTAAAGGTAGGAGGAAATGATGATGTCTCAAGCCGCAGCTTCAAAAACAAAAATCAAAACCGAAAAAACCGCTATTTTATTTTATACGATTGGTTTCGTCGTGATCGGCCTGCTTGCTCTGGCGTGCCTGCTTCCGTTCATCCTGGTCATTTCAGGCTCGCTGAGCAATAACGCAATTATATCAGCAGAAGGCTACTCGCTATGGCCGAAAGGCTTTACGACTTACGCGTATCAGACCATATTCGAGAATGCCAAAACTATCATTAATGCCTATACGATTACCGTACTGGTTACAGTGGTCGGTACAGTTATCGGTGTCGTTACGATTGCCATGACCGGTTTTGTTTTGTCGAGACCTGACTTTCAGTATCGTTATGGATATTCATTCTTCCTATATTTCACCACACTGTTCAGCGGAGGACTGATCCCTTGGTACATTATCAATACGCAAGTGCTTCATTTGAAAAACAGCATTTGGGCACTGATTCTGCCAAGCGTAATGAATGCCTTTTTTATCTTCCTGTTCAAAAACTTTATGCGCGCCATTCCACATGATTTAGTTGAATCAGCAAGAATTGACGGAGCAAGCGACTTTCGAATCTTTAGTCAGATTATGATGCCGCTCGCGAAACCGGCGATTGCTACAATTGCGTTGTTTACAGCACTTCATTACTGGAATGACTGGTTTACCGCTTCCTTGCTCATTACAGAGGAGGACAAGCATCCACTTCAATTCCTGTTGTTCCGTATTTTGTCCAGCGCTTCTGTTGTTGTTGATACAAGCGTTATTCGTGAAGAGGCGCTTCCAAGCGAAACGATGAAGCTGGCGATGGCTGTTATTACGACAGGACCGGTGCTGTTGTTCTATCCTTTTGCACAGAAATATTTTGTAACAGGTCTAACGATTGGCGGAGTGAAAGGCTAATGTAGTATGTTATTTGTACCCTTGTGCAAATTGACATAAATAAACACAATTATTTTTTAGGGGGAACGTACATGCAATCTTTGAAACGCATCACGATCATGTGCTTGATGGCTGCCTTGTTTGTAACCGTATTTGCGGCATGCAGCAGCAATGGCAACAATAAGTCTACTAACGCGCCTACTAACGCAGGTGGCACTGAAGCTTCAGCAGAGCCAACAGATGCGCCGGTTAAGGATCTAGGCATTGTTAAGGTCGTTAACATGGGAGACAAACCGGTTATTGATCTGGACAAAGAATACTACCCTATTCTTGATGAGCTGACTGCACAATGGGGCATCAAGCTGCGGGTTGAATATGTGCCTTGGGGTCAAGAAATGACGACGCTGCAAACTCGTATTGCAGCTGGCGACATCGACCTGATTACGATTGGTCCTTGGTCAAACTACGCAACACTGGCAGCATCCAACGCTTTCTATGATTTGAACAAAGTGATCGATCAAGCACCGAAGCTGGCCGAGAAATTTGGTGGAGCTGATGGCTTGAAAAAGCTTGAGATTGCTGGCAAGCTTAACTACATTCCGCAATTTAGCGGCAAAACGAACGTTACTACAAATGGATTCCTATACCGTGTTGATCTGGCTGAGCAGTGGGGTGTGAAACCTGTTACGGATCTGGAATCACTGAACGCTTACCTTTACAAAGCAAAGGAAGAGCTTAAAAAGCCAATCATTCAAGGCACACCGGACAGCAGCGGTATCGCTGGGAGAGCGCTTGGTATGTATATGGATGTAACGGGTGACGCTACTGCAGGTATCAGCGCGATTGCGTCCAAACAAAGTGATCCATTCAACTCCGTGTTCTTGTTCGAGCAGCCTGAGTATTTGGAAGCACTGAAACAAGCAAAACAATGGTATGATGACGGTATTTCCGACCCAGATATTTTGAACTCTAAAGCTGACCCTGGTATTATGATGCAAGATGGCTTGCTGCCTGCACATTTCTTGAATCACTTCTCGGCAGCCAAAGTTAATATTATCCCTCCTGCCATGAACAAGCTGAATGGCGGAGAAGCGGATGCGGATGCGGCGAATCCGAAAGGCATTAAATTTGGCTTCCTCCCTTACGTAACAAGTACTGGTAAACTACTTACTGCGAACATGGGCAATACGACTGGCGTAGCAATCGGTGTTAACACAAGCGACGAGAAAGCAGCAGCTATTATCAAGTTTATCGAAGCTGTACACACAGACAAAGAGTTCTTTGATAAGTTCCAATATGGCAAGGAAGGCGTAAGCTATGTTTCTTTCCCAACTGATGCTACAGTTGACTTCGGTACAATTCCTGCAGAGAAGAAAATGTATCGAAAAATGAGTACTGGCTTCACGAACAATGATATGGCGCGTACCGAACAAATTCGTTATAAGGATCTGGCAGCGGATTTGACAACCATGCAAAATAATCTGGATTCTCTTGCTGTAGATAATCCGCTTAATGGTTTTATCTTCAATCCTGAGAAAATCCAAAACCAATTGCTTGCAGTAAATGACGTTCTTGCGGCAACTAGCGCGACTCGTTCCGGTATTACTGGCGGCAAATCGATTGAAGATGCTTTGGCTGATATGAATAAAAAGCTGAAAGCTGCTGGCCTTGATGCGATCATTGACGAAATGAACACCCAATTGCAAGTTTTTAAAGAAAAGGTAGGAGCTTAATATCTGTATACTCTCAGAAGCAGCGCTTCCCTTGCGGGGCGCTGCTCTTTGGGGGGTTTCTCGCATAAACAGAAGGAGGAGGCTGTAATGAAGGTCCTTATTACTATTTTTCGTCGCAGCTTGTTTGTGAAATTCACCTTTTCCTTCATTCTAGTCGGACTTGTACCGATAGCGGTTATGGGCTATTTGGCCATGAATATGATTACATCCCAAGCTCAGCAGTATACCATGAATAATTTGAACCAGATGATTATTAATCTATCCGACAATGCAGAGAAGAAGTTTACGGAATTCAATACTATTTCCAAACTTATGTATACGAATAACGATTTGTACGAGCAGCTTTATCAATCGCTCACGATGGATTCCGATTATCAAGGCTACGATCATAGCGTAGCTGTCAATGACTATCTCAAGACGTTAATGAGTACCAATCCATATATCCAAAATGCTTTTTTTGTGAATCGTTATACGAATGAATTGTACACTCAGAGCCGAAATACGCTTCGGTTCGAATCGAATCAATTTTTATGGCGCAAATGGAGTAGGGCTTTTGATGAAAGTCCGAAGCATATACATTTTATTCCGACACATCCTGAAACCTATTACGCCGGCTCTAATAGCAGCGTTTTTACATTTGGCAGACAATTTATGAACAAAGCAATCTCCTTTAACCAAAATCCGGTCGCGATGGGGACACTGTTTTTTGACGTGGATCTGAAAGCGTTTGAGAACCTTTTCTCGGAAATACAGCTTAATGATGGAGAAACGGTTAATATCGTCGATGCTGAGGGCTTCATTATTTATTCCAGCAATCACGACCATAACGGCAAGCAGGTTAACGAAAAGATTGCTAATTCGAATGACTCTGATGTTCTCGTTCTGGAGCAGGAGATAGCCGGAACGGATTTCAAGCTAATGGGAGCTTTCCAGAAGCATGAGCTGTATTCCAGTCTGATTGTGATTCAGCAATGGACAAGCTTTATTGTTGCAGGCTGCATTCTTTTTCTGATTATGCTTGCCGTTATATTCTCGAAACGATTGTCGCGGCCGATTCGTGAGGTCATACGACAAATGGCTAAGGCAGAATCAGGAAATTTGGATTTGCACGTTCCGGTGCATTCCATTGATGAGGTTGGTCAGCTTGCTCGCAGCTTTAACCGAATGGCTGATCGGCTAAGCCAATTTATTAATGTTGCCTATTTGGCGGAAATCAAGCAGAAGCAGGCAGAACTTAACGCACTCAAGAGCCAGATAAGGCCACATTATCTTTATAATACGTTGGAGGTTATTCGCATGAGCGCCATTACGAATGATGATCGTCCGGTAGCCGATATGATTCATTCGTTGTCTCAACAGATGGAGTACGTGCTGGATTATGGTGAGAATTTGGTGTCCATCGGGGAGGAGCTTGAGCATGTTCATCATTATTTCAAGTTGATTCGCATCCGCACCGATGATATGATCCAGCTTGAGGTTGAAGGCCTTGATCAAATTGAGTCTTCTTGGCAAATACTCAAAATGTCAATCCAGCCGCTAGTAGAGAATGCTGTGCAGCATGGCATTTGGCCGTTATCCGGCAAAGGTAGAATCTGCATTGAGTTTCAGCTTCTGGATAGGCGTCATCTCTCTATTCGCATCATAGATGATGGAATTGGCATGCGCGAGGACAAGCTGTTTGAAGTACTGAGCAGCTTGAAGGAAGATACTGCCCCGCATCTACGCAAGCATGTAGGCTTGAAAAATGTACATGACAGGCTAAAGTCTCTGTTTGGTGAGGAGAGCGGGCTGGTCATTGAGAGTCGACTTAATATTGGAACGTCTGTACAGTTTACGCTTCCCCTATCGGAAGGAGGAAATTAGCCATGCTTAAGGTGCTGCTGGCAGATGATGAACGAATTATTTTACGCGGACTGCATAAGTTGATTGATTGGCAAGCCTTTGGTATGGAAATTATCGGAGAGGTGTACAGCGGAACGGAATTGCTGGAGTCCATCCAAACCCTTCGTCCTGACCTTGTTGTATCGGATATTGTGATGCCGGGGATGACAGGAATTGATGTACTAAAGCTTATAAAAAAAGAGGGTATTAGCACTTATGTTATTTTTCTGAGTGCTTTCCGTGAATTTACATACGCGCAGGAAGCGCTTGCCCTTGGAGCTGTCGATTATTTGGTAAAGCCGGTTGATCAAACGAAGCTGGAGAACGCGATTATGAAGGCACTTGCGATGGTTAAAGAGGTGTCTCATTCGGAACACAGGCTTAGTCGACTTGCCGAATTGGAGCAGCAGCAAAGTAAAACACAGGAGAAAGAGCTGCTTGAGCTTCTGATTGAAGGCGAGCGGGTTGAACTGACGACGAGGGCTCTGAAAGAGTACATTGGCGAACAGGTTGATGTGTTGTATTCAGTGCTGTTGATCGAGCAAGAGGATATATTGATCAATCAGGGCAATTGGGAAGAAAGTGGCTGGAAGCTGCTCCAATTTGCGATACAGAATGTAATTAAGGATACGATTAATGAAAGCGGTTTAGGCTGGGTGCTCGTTAGACAGAAACAGATATGCGCCATATTTTCCTTGAATGAAGGGAGTGATCCCTTAAGCGCTATTTCATGTATTCATGAACGGCTTTCTGCTTATTTGAAAATAAGCGTTACGCTCGGATTGAGCACAGGCTCTCGTCTTGAGCAATTGTATGATAGATATACGGAGGCAGAGACGGCAATTGGCTTTCGGTTCTTTCTCGGCTCGCGTTCCTACATTAGCTACGAGCAAATACCACAGCCGCCAGAGAACAGTGGACGCCCACGGGACGCCATTGAGAAAGATATGGTGCAGGCCATTACCAACTCGACGCCTTCCCAAGCTACGAGGCTATGCGAGGAGTGGGTTAAAGCAGTAAGTGGAGAAGCATGGGGGAACCGGGAAATGGTGGTCCATTGCGCGTATGCGCTGCTTCATGTACTTGCCCATCAGGTTTCTGAGCTAGGCTGTGAGACAGAACTGAGAGATGAGCAAGAGCTGACACAACGTTTATGGAGCTTTCATACATGCGAAGAACTAGGGGGATTTGTTCATGAAGAGATTGTATCTCTAATGCTGCTTGTTGGCCCTAAAGGAGATCATAAGGAAGTTACGCAGCTTGATGGAGTAAAAAAATATATTGCAGAGCATTACAAAGAAGAGATTAAGCTGGAATCGATGGCTGCACTAGTGTATATGAATCCTTCCTATTTCAGTACATTTTTCAAGAAACAGACGGGCAAAAACTTCAAGCAATATTTAACTGAATTAAGAATGAAGGAAGGACATCGGCTGCTGATGCAAACGGATTTAATGGTCTATGAGGTAGCAGAGGCGGTAGGCTATAATAACCCCCGGCACTTTAGCGATATGTTCAGGAAGCATTATGGTAAGCTTCCTAATGACTACAGGCAGAGTTAAATGGCAAATGAGGTGAAAAGTAATGCTGACAGGTTGTTATAAAGTGATGGTCTTCCTTGTTGCGAGTTTGCTGCTGCTAGGAGGATGCAGCTTCGGGCTTCAGAATAACGTTACGCCTCCGAATAAGGAGCAACTTCCCAGCTCCAACCAGGTACAGCTTTCCTTTGTATATGCAGGAGGCGATCCTACCATCAAAGCGGCGATTGCGAATGCAGTGGAAGGCTTTATGCTTGAGAACCCGGGAATTACGATCTTACAGGACTCCTCAGGTTCAGGCTCCTATACGGATTATCTGCAAATGAAAGATGTTGTGGGAGAGTTTCCGGATATGATGGAGATGCGCGATACGCAGTGGTACGTAGATGCGGGAAGGCTTGCCGAGCTGCCGGAGGAGCTGACGGCTCTCATAGATACGCCGGCTGAAGTAGGGGGCAAGCATTATACGCTTCCAATGACTGGCCCAGCTCCTTCCGGTTTTCTATATAATAAAGATATTTTCGAGCAGGCAAACATTACTTCCCCACCAAGAACGTGGGAGGAGTTTCTGAAGGCCTGCGAGAAAATTAAACAGCTGGGCTTTACTCCGCTCGTCATTGGTGGTAAAGACCTCGGACACTTTAACCAACTGTTGAATAAGCTGCTTATGGATAATGTATATGCCGATGACCAGAATTGGAACAGCAAGCGGACGGCTGGCACGGCAAGCTTTACAGATGCTGGAGTTATGCAAGCCATGCATGATTTCGCCGAGCTGTTCAAGAAAGGTTATGTGAATACGGATTGGGCGGCAACCTCAGAGAACCAAACCATTACCGTACTGCTGTCGCGTAAAGCAGCGATTCTATATGGCGGTTCTCACATGATTAATCCGATCATAGCCGCAGATACTTATTTCAAGATTGGATATTTTGTTCCGAGGGATCGTAAGGGCAGGCTAGTGCTAAATACGTTGCCTGGTCAGGCTGGGCTAGCTCTTTCGGCTGAAGCGGCTAAGGACCCGAACAAGCTGGAGGCTTTCTCACACTTTATTAAGTACTTTTATAAAATGGAAAATTATGCCGAGTTTCTGGGAGGCAGCGCTCTGCCTGCTACCAAATACCAGATGGAGCAGCAATATACAAAGCCTATGGAGTTGGTATTGGAAACTGCTGCGGAGAAACATATTCCAAGCAGGCAGTTGAACGACTTTTGGGGTATGAATACGATGCCCCCGACATTTGGCGATTGGTTCTACAGCTTGGTCAAGGAGTCTTTGTTGACGGGAAAGCCTACTATATATGAAGTCATGCAAAAGGCGGATAAAGAGTGGGATCGACTGATAGCGGAACGAAATGAGTCTGGTACCCTCTTAGAATTTCCATAATTGATATTCATCATAAGCATTTTCGTTTTAATATTAAATCGGTCTAGAAATATGATGAGGTTAATACGCTAGCTGCTCTTTATTGAAATAGTACAGCCTGTAGTTGTTTAATGCTTTTGTAAGCAAAGATCATCTCTTATTGCATTTTTCCATAGTTCTTCACTATAACTTCAACCTTGCAATTGACTTTGATTTGTGGATATTCTGTCTTCCAGTCCAGGCTATTCCATGCTGCGAAGCTCATACTATTCCGAACATATTGACCTAATCCTAGGCTGTCGACGCTTCTCTTTTGAATATAATTGATGAGCTTTTCGGCCTTGGAGGTAATATCAGTGGACATTCGTCGCTCCAACTGTTTGCGGTCTGTGGGAATACTAAGCTTTAAATTTCCGATATATTCGAGAACGGATCCTTCAATGTTGAGATGAATATCAATTTGGCAATGGTTATTTTGGCAGTTAGATACTTTTACTTTTCGGGAACTGATGATTGAGCTAAGCATGACAATTTCCTGACGAAGTCTGCTCTCATTGTTGTCCGCATGACCAGCTTCCTTTTCCAATTTTAGACTAATCTCTCCTTGTCTTAAACTACCTCTGAGAAAAGCAAAAATCAAAGCGTCTTCCGAATTTATCTTGGCTATGAACTTGTCATCCTTAAACAGAGCAATGCCATCAGTTGTCAGGCTGCTTCCCAAACTTTTAATCATAGGCGCCACAGGATCGATTCCATCATCATAATAATCCCTTACAAAGCTTAACAACGTTGTTCGGGGCACTGAATTGTCGTTTTCCTCTTTCTCCATTAATTTGTCAATATATTTACCAGTTCGCGGGTGTTGAGAGAAGTTTTTCTGCAGGATTTGCCCTGCGTGACCATTGACAATGATTAATTTCAAATGCGGACCAATTGCCGGATCACGAACAAGTGTGTCAGTAAATTCGGCAAGGCCCTGTTTTGCTAAAGACAGACCGAACAAGACGTTACGCAATTGACCACTAACTAATTGGAGATCCGACTGCCTTGAAAGCTTAATGCGTGCTTCTTTGCTTCCAGATGCCACTGTAGTGAGAACTTCACGATCTGTTATTGATTTAGGGTCTGCTTTTGGTACCGATAAAGTAACTTCTACCTGTTCCTCAGGCGCTAGATCATAGCTCATAGTCTGAGTGAAACCCTGTCTCTCCAAGATATGCTGATCCTGGCAGCCTGTAATGACAACGATAAGTAGCATGTACAATAGGTTTCTTGTCCATTTATTCATGTGTATGTGCCTTCCTTGTACTCGACAACAATATGATAACAATTAGTAAGAGCGGTAAACCGAAAGAGACCGCAATTTCTATATAGGTTAAGAAATGCAGCCAGCTTTGTACTTGAGACATTACATCGGGGATAAAAGCAACGATAAAGGCAGCTACAATTAGGAATACAGCAGACCATTTGACGGGCACTTTTGGTATAACTCGTTGCAAACTCTCATTGGCAGCCCATACATACATGACAAAAGTGATGATTGTAGAGAATAGGACAAAAGTATAAAATAAGTTCTCCAACCTTTCAACGAAAGGCAGCTCAATGTAAGCGAGCAGATCAATAACGGGGAGGAACGTTTCAGCAAGCATGGCATAGCCAAAGAAACCAAAGCTGATCAAGCTGACTGCTGCGTAATTAATAGTGGTAATCATTAATCCCGATTGAATCGCGAGTGGTAATCGGGTATTTTTATTCACATAAGGAAATAGGAGTAAGGAGAGTTCATACCCTAGAAAGGCAGAATAGATCTGTAAGAATCCATTTAAGGAATCATGTCCACCCTTAAGAACAAACGGAGTTATTCTCACCCATTCGAAATCCGAGAAGAAATAAATGAGCAAGAAGGACAACCAAATTACCAGCCCAAAGAAAATGGTTGAGGCTTTTCCAATATTATAAATCCCTTTAGTCAGGAGAAGTAAAGCCAGCACGTCGAATACGGCTTTGAATATCATAGGATTGGTCGTAGGAAAAGCCAACATTTGAAAAATGAGCATATATTGCTTGGCCACAAGACATCCAATCATTGTCCACAGGGCGGAAAGTCCACAATAGAGTGGGATGAGCAGTGCTTTAGGGATGCTTGTTTCCAGAATATCAAAGATAGAACGGCCTTTGCCTAGGCGATATACACTCGAAATAAGGAATATGTTGAAGGAGCAAAGCAGAAAAATTGGTAGAAGGATAAGCCATCCATTTGTGCCGAAATACTTGGCCTCCATCTGCGGAATGCTAAATACGACGATTCCGGATTGTGTCATATAGATCAAAATCGCTGTATGGAATTTGGACAACTTTTCCTGCAAGATTCATTACCTCCTCATTCGATTTCTTATTTTGTTAGGGGTTTTGGACTGGCTTGGACGTTCTCTAATCATACTGAAAGGGGCCCTAATAAAGACATCCAGCCAATCCTTGGGTTTATATGGAGCAATCGGGGTGACGTATGAAGTTCCCAAGCTTGTCAGTCCGCTTAAGTGAATCACAATATACGAAATACCAAATGCGATCCCCATATTTCCCCATATTCCAGCTAATAAAATCAATCCAAACCGAATTAATCGAAATGAAGCGCTCATGATATAGCTGGGAATGACAAAGGATGAAATAGCGGAGGCAGCAACGGAAATAATCAAAATATTGCTCGTGAGCCCAGCTGATACGGCTGCCTGTCCAATAACAATACCACCAACGATACCGATGGTTTGTCCGATCTTGGTTGGCAAACGCGCTCCTGCTTCCCTTAGCAGTTCGATGGTTGTCTCCATTAGCAAGGCCTCTAACACCGGGGGGAAAGGGACGCGACTTCTTGACTCAGCAAGTGTAATTAACAAATTTTCAGGTATCATTTCATATTGAAAGGTAGTAATCGAGACATATAAAGAGGTAAATGAAATCGTAATGATGAATGCGATAAAGCGCAGAAGCCTTGTAGCAGTTCCGAGCATCCAGCGCTGATAATAATCGTCCGATGACGAGAAAAATTCAAAGAAGGAAGTAGGCGCGCTAAACATAGACGGGCTACCATCCATCATACCAACAATCCTGCCAGCAACGAGTTTAGAGGCAATGGCATCGGGACGCTCTGATGTAAGAAACTGAGGGAAGATCGAATAGGGGTCATCATCAATATATTGGATCACCATATTGATGTCATATACGGCATCGATTTCGATTTTTTCAATCCTTTTCGTTATTAACTGTACAAGCTCCATATTAACCAGATCTTTGATGTAGAGGACGTAAATGTTGGAATTAGTTACTTCGCCTACAGGTAGCTTGACTACTTTAAGATGTGAACTCTTTACTCTTCTACGAATTAGCGACAGATTTGTACTCGCGACTTCATTAAATGATTCATGAGGACCTGTGATAACGGTTTCCGTTTCGGATTGATCAATTGCTCGTGATATATCAGAAGAAACATCGATAAAGTAGGCCATATCACCGTATAGCATGACTGCATTGCCCGCTAATATACCTTCTACCGTCTCTTTTGAATTATTTGTTCGAATGAAATTAGAATGTTGCAGAAGTGTATAAAGATCTTCATTGGTATGCAGATAGTGCATAAGTTCAGATGCAAGCCTCGTCTCGTCGATCATATGTCCAAAAAAAAGGACGTCTATACGTTTGGCTGCATAAGTATGGTGGATAAAATCAGCGCAGTCACTGAACTCATTGAGTAAGTGAGGAAGTGTGATTTCTGTTTGATTATGATCCTGTTCATTTCTATTTTGATCGTCATGCTGCTCATTATTAGAATTGGAAAAGGAGTGAAGAAGTAACTTAAGGAGTCCTTTCAATATCATCACCTTCGATCAAATTATTTTGTAATGGGGCCAGCTGATAGAGTAATAACATGCGTTTAGTTTGAAAACTTATCATGAATTTGAGCTTTTTCCTTTATTTCATCGTGAGTATTATTACCAGAATGAGGACATTTATTTACTCTTATCTAAATTCTGTAGTATTCATCATGTGGGGTACACGGTTAGTCAGAGCCAGAGGTCATCTGGACGATTATGGTGAGCGGTGCCGCCTTGATCCTTCCTGTTCGTCTGGCGGCAACTGTTGTTAATCGTAAGATTTGAATCCGGTATGGGCATGTAGTGATTTTGGGGCAGTTGGAATTACAGGTTCAGGACGGACCTCCCCACCCATATTTATACTTTTGCATTCTTATTGAGTGCAAAACACTCTTTTAACAGGCTAGGCTATGTTCAGAAACAAAAGTGGTATGTCCATATCCTTAGCGAAAAGGGGTTTTAATTGAAATAATCAAATGACTTGAAATAATCTATGTAATAGAAGGCGTTATGCCATTAGAGGCCTATTTTATTTTTATAAAGTTATTACCGCAGGTTCTTATTTAGCATTGAAATTTCTTCTTATTAAAGCGACTGTATAGAACGTAAGTGAAATACGAACAAAGACACACTAGCCACCAAATTGAGTAATGAATAGTAACAAAAACCCAGTAGTGTTGAAAATGAGTGCCAAAGAATTTGAGAGACTCACTATGTCGATGAGAGAAAGAGTCTGTAAAAGAAATTTGTAAACTCGCGAATCAATTAAAATGGAAATAGAAAAATTTGAGGGTGAGCATAGGGGATTATGGAAGATACAGCAGCAGCTATATTGATTTTTAAGTTTTCAACTGTAGAGGAAATGAATGGAAATTACTTAAATGGGTATTTACTTCAGCTATTAACAGCCTCATACGTACGGTAGTGTAAGGCTTGGGGGCTAGCTGCCCCCTGTTACTCAATTATGCACCTTCTCGGTCACGATCACGATCAGTTGCACGACTTCTCATACCTGCTAATCCAAGAAGACCTAGAAGACCAAGCCAACCCCAATTAGAACCACGATTGTCTGCTGTTGCATTTGTTCTATAGTTGTTAGCGTTCATAGATGTATTGTAATTATTGGTTCGGTAATTTTAAGTATCATCTGTATTTAATATTCGATTAGTGTCTTTAGTGACGCGATTGACATCGTAACGAAGCTCCTGTCCTGGTGTATTAGCGGCACTTTCTGCTGATACTGAAATTGAGTTAAACATCATTAAACAACTGATAAGGCCAATTACTAAGATTTTCATTTGATTACCTCGCTCTGTTTTATTTTTAATACAATCGTATATTTTGTAGTTAAGTTTAAATTTATACTCAATATACTTAAGAAGTAAATTGGTAGTAAAACAAATCCTTTCCACGTTTTTTAATCTGAAGCTGCATTATTTCTTTTCCAGATTAACCATGCTTAAATACACATCGATACAATGACTTAGCACACTGAAATATGAAAAATAACCTTTACCTCAGAAAGAAGTAAAGGCAACAAACTAGAATTCATTAAATTTCGATAATGATTGGCAAAACCATGGGCCGCCTTTTCGTTTTTGTATAGAGGAACTTGCTTGTGGATTCTTTAATACGATGCTTTAAAATCGATTATTTTCCATCATTACCATTCTCTTGTAGCTCAGCAATAGTTTTCAGCACAAGACGACTAACTTCGCCTAAGAAAGCTTCGGATTCTCTGACGTAAACAAAACCACGGCTTATAATATCGGGTCCGGAGAGAATGGTTCCTTCAATACGACTAAGCGATCCTCAGCGAGATGTTTTCTGTCGCGCAATACAATGTTTCCGATGTCACCAATACCAAAACCATCGACAAGCGTATTACCGGTAGTAACTTTTCGTGATTGTTGTACACCATTTTCTGATAGGTCAAGAACATCACCGTTATTCAATATAAATATATTGTCCTTCTCTACTCCTACTGATTCAGCAAGCAATCGATGCTGATATAACATGCGATTTTCTCCGTGGATAGGGATGAAATACGTTGGTTTCATTAATGTCAGCATTAGCTTAAGTTCTTCTTGGCTTCCGTGACCGGACACATGCATCCCTGTGGATACACCTGACCCTTGAATGACGTGTGCACCAAGCATGTAAAGATGATCTAGCATATTTGCTACATTCTTTTCATTTCCAGGAATTGGTGATGACGAGGATAACCGTATCAACAGCTAAGATTTCAGTATGAGGGTACGTGGAACTGGCTAAACGAGAAAGTGCAGCAAGTGGTTTACCCTGACTGCCGGTACACAGTACAGCAACTATTTCTCTAGAGAGCAGATTTGCCTCTTTCGCTTCAATTAACATGCCTTTGGGAATATGGATATAACCAAGTTCCTGAGCAATAGTTACTACATTGATCATACTGCGTCCAAGCAGTAGAAGCTTGCGGTTGGTTAGAGTGGCAGCATCTACAACCTGCTGCAAACGATTAATATTGGAGGCGAACGTTGACAAAAATATTTTATGCTTTGCTTTTTGAAAAGCATCAGTAACTTTTTCGCCAACCAATTGTTCAGAAGGAGTAAAGCCTGGTCGTTCTGCGTTCGTGCTCTCAGATAACAAAACCAGCACTCCTGATTCACCGATTTTTGCCATTTTGTGAATGTCAGGGAATTGTTTATTTGAAGGGGATAAATCGAATTTAAAGTCTCCGGTATGAACGACAGTACCTTCCGGAGTCTTTAATACGATCCCAATGCTATCAGGAATGCTATGGTTTGTCCGGAAAAAAGAAAGCTGAAAGCTTCTTCCCAACTGAATTAATGAGTCTGATTTAACTTCATGAAATATATTTCCTTTGAGTCGATGTTCTTTTAATTTTCCTTTGATTAATCCGAGTGTCAACTTAGTTCCATAACAGGAATATTTAGCTGTCTCAAAATATAAGGAATTCCGCCGATATGATCTTCATGACCATGCGTAATTACTAATGCGCGTACTTTTTCTTGATTTTCAATTAAAAGGTATATTTCCGTCAATTTTCTGATTTCATGCAAATTTGCTTCGAGCAAAATTGTTTTAGGCCATCCCAATTTCCCCACATACAACCTTTACAAAGGTTTGGCTGCTTCGGTTTAAAAATTATTTCCTTTTTCAAAATATCACTCCTATTATTAATATTCTCGAATAATATTTCCTTTCGAATCTTTAATATTCATTATTAGTGAGTCTGATATACTTCAGAACGGATTTAGAATACAACAGAAGCATATTACTATCTGCTACGGTAAGCTAAGTGAGATTTTATACACAATTATAAATATACATTAAGAAACTAGCTGTACTTATGGGCAAGTATCTTTACATATATTGAAATGTAAAACATAAAGAGAGGAGACTTCAACTTGGATAATCAAGTACGCTTTTATAAGCCATTTGTAAGTCCACACGATCCTTGTCCACCGATTTTGGTAAAGAGCTACAGCACACCACCACAATTATTTATTCCATTTCAGCCCGCAAATCTACCCCAATTCACTCCAATCGAAGCCTTGAAATATGGTACTCTTTGGCCTGCATTATACAGTCCATATAACCCGAAAAGTATTAAATAGAAAGAAGGGAACTGGTTATGACTAATGTTTTAAACGAGGAATATTATGAGCTTTTGCATGAGCTACAGGCTGTTGATTTTGTTTTAGTGGAGCTGAACTTATATTTGGATACGCATCCTGAGGATATGAATTCAATTCAGCGATACAATCAATATGCACAATTAAGGCAGAAAATCGCTCATCATTATGAATTAAAATATGGTCCTTTAAAACATTTTGGGCAGAGCTTAACCGGTACTCCTTGGACTTGGAATTTAACGCCCTGGCCATGGCAGGTTTAATCAAAGCGATTTGCTAAAATCTTCTTTTATGGGAGGAAAGTTCATATGTGGGTGTATGAGAAAAAATTGCAATATCCCGTTCGCGTTAGTAAATGTGATCCTTTAATGGCCAAATTTTTAATGGAACAGTATGGAGGTGCAGACGGTGAACTGGCAGCAGCATTGCGTTATTTGAATCAGCGCTACACGATACCGGATAAAGTAATAGGTCTTCTTACAGACATAGGAACAGAGGAATTTGCTCACCTAGAGATGATCGCCACCATGATCTACAAGCTGACAAAGGATGCCACGCCGGAGCAATTGAAAAAAGCCGGGCTTGGCGCACATTACGTTGCCCATGACAGCGCTCTGTTCTATGAGAACGCAGGCGGCGTTCCGTGGACGGCTGCGTATATTCAAGCCAAAGGCGATCCGATCGCGGATCTGTATGAGGATATTGCAGCGGAGGAGAAAGCTCGCGCTACATATCAGTGGTTGATTGACCTGACAGACGATGTGGATTTGCAGGACAGCTTGAAGTTCCTGCGGGAGCGCGAGATCGTGCATTCGCTGCGGTTTCGGGAAGCGGTGGAAATACTTAAGGAAAAACGGGATGAGAAGATCTTTTATTAGAAGGAACCTCTCGACCGAGTGCACTAAAAATAAAGTTGTATTGCTACTAGGGATAAAGGGCGAAGCCTAACAAAAGGCACCAAGGACAAGCGAAAAAGATTCAAGGAAACGCAGCGAATGTACAATATTTTGTTCACGAAGGAGCTTCAAGCTGTCCTACAACTCCACGTTATACTTTAAAAAGCGCTTTAGTACAATGTAAGTTCTATACGGGTCATTGCCCTTTAAACATTATCTTTGAGGAGCCTACAGATCATAGTATTTGCAGGGTTTCTTGTATATGGAGAGGGCAAGTTGCCCTCCATTCATTATTTCTCACTCTTTGCTCGGTCAAATGCTCACCATCATGGCGAGAACAGATTTACTGCATAGGCGATATTACGAAAAGCCTAAATTACTCGCGGCTAAAAAGGGGCGAACTGTGGTAGCCTGTTCGTAATCTTCGTATGTGATTAATTAAACTCCGTTTTTAGCAACTTCCGAGTATGAATGTACACCTGATCGACAAGGACGTATAACGTAGTAACTAAATATACTGACAAGCCTCAGTAATAAAGCAACTGCTGCCAAATGAAAAAAATGAATCGTACGTACCATCCACGAAAGTTAAAAATTTTCTCGGTATTATGCCACATCGCGTAGCTAGCTTTTGAAAAGGTCGCTAATCGAGATAGTGGGACTAGCCCCCTCAGAGTACTTCTTTTGATCATCAGACCATATGTGCCGTACTGGTTAGTGGTGGAGTAATCATTTTAGCTATGTTATCAAAGGCTGTTAACCAATCGGTTGTAATGATGCTTCCGATATAACCGTCTGGTCGTATCAACACTAACGTGTCGCAGGAAATGCCATAGATACTTGCTAGTTTGCCAGTTGTGTCATGGAGGCAATTTTCGTCCGCTTGATTCCCTGTGACTACGGAATAGCTACGCAATTGCGCCCCGCTGGTTGGCCAGGTCAATTCAGAGAGAGCCAAGGAAGCATTGGTACCGAAGGCCAGCAGGGTGAAATGTGGCCCTTGGAGCACATCGAACAGACGTTGTACCCCATCGGATCCTGTGCAGGTTGCGTCTGGCGCTCGGTCTCCTGCCTTCAGAGTCTTAGTGGCCGGAGTATCGATGTGGGCAAGTGGCCCAGCGTAGTAAGAGATTAAGAGCTGTCGCTCCTCGTCTCCACGCTTAAGGCTGGAAAGACGATGCTTGTCGAGACCAGAGTATAGCTCGCTTGACTTGCCAAGGACGCGTGCAGCGATAGGCTGCCGTTCGGCCTGGTAGCTGTCGAGAAGACAGTCGGGTGCGCCCGCGATGACCTGACCGAGTTTCCAGCCGAGATTGTAAGCGTCTTGTACACCGGTGTTGAGCCCCTGCGCGCCGGCCGGAGTATGGACGTGTGCGGCATCGCCAATTAGAAAGACGCCGCCTACACGGTAGTTCTCGACGAGCCGGACATTAGGCCGAAACACCGACGTCCAGGTAATGTCATGGAGATGATAACCTGTAAGCGTCTTGAACTGGTCGGCCATGGCAGCTTCATCGAGATCAGATGATTCGTCTGCATTCAGACGAATCATGACTTGGAACTGGTTGGAGTTGGGCAGTGGGCAGGCTCCGACCGACTTCCCGTATGTGCGCGGCCACATATGCCATCGGTTGCGTGATAATTCGTCAATCGTGCCGTCGATAATGAGCGTTCGATCAGAGTTATCGGTTTCTCCTACGAACCGTATACCAGCGGCCTTACGGATGGTGCTCGAGCCGCCGTCGGCTCCAATCAGATATCTGCTGGTGACTGTTTCCCCTGAAGAGAGTGTCGCCGTTACTCCATAGGCATCCTGTTCGAAACTAACTAATGCGGTGTCAAACTCAATACGGAGGCCGAGGCGAACGAGCAAGCGGTGCAAGATGGCATCAGTGCGGTGCTGAGCTATCAGAAGAATATTCGGATAAGGTACGGCAGGCATAACTTTGCTTTGCTTCTGCATCCGCCAAGGTATGGTGATAGGGCCGAGGTGGAAGCCAGCGAGAGGGTAGGGGCCGCCTTCCGCGAAAGCCTCGCCCAGGACGCCGAGATCTTCAAATACCTCCTGTGTGCGTGGTTGTAGACCCTTGGCACGGGAGCCTTTGAATGCGTGCGGTGCCTTGTCGACTAGCCGTACTCGAAGTCCACGCCTTAGTAGGTCTGCCGCTAATGTGGAACCGGAAGGGCCGGCTCCGACGATGAGTACATCAATGTCGTGTTGTTTTGTCATGTAAATCGACCTCCAATGGTATTGAATATAATGACTACTTTTTTTGAATATTGTTTCTGAGAAATAAAAAGTTTCCTTGAAACTATAATGAATGATATTATTCTATGTGTCAATATTGTTTCTAGGAAACTTTAGTTGCAGCTTTTCCTTTGGTATACTGATATCAAATCAACAATTGGAGGGGAATTAATTATCTATCATTCAAAGGAAAAGCAGAATAAAGATGATTTGATCAAGGAATTTCTGGGAACAGCAAATGAAATACAGCGTAGATTTCAAACGGAAGATGATGAAGAGAAAAAATGGATGATCGAGAATAGTCCTAATCTTGTTATTGCAGAAATGATGAAAGAAATGACCGTTTTGAGTCTTCATGTGCTGGATGCGATTGGCAAGCTTGAGCCTGTAAACGGGAATACGATCTCAAAGAAATTTGGCATTCCCAAAGGAAGTGTCTCTAAAATTACAAGAAAACTGGTTGATCGACAATTCATCATTATTGAACATCTGCCGGATAACAAAAAAGAAATTCTGTTTCGCACTACCTCGTTGGGCAAAGAGATTTATCATTTGCATGCAGCGTTACATAATCAAATTGAAAGCAATATGAATAGATTCTTGCAGCGTTATAAAGAAGATGATTTGAGACTTATTGTAAGTTCACTTGGGGAAATTGTTCGTACATCATGGATTTATCCGAACACAATTTCTGAATCAAGCGCACTTAGTCAGAAGAATTCACTCATAAGCGAAGAGATAGAAACGAACATAAATCTTGGTTCGTTATTTGTGAATGAGGAAATAAACGATATTATAGTGATGCTCGGTAAGTTGGATTCACGAAGCTTAAAGAAGGCGAAAACGATTCTTAACGATGTTTTTTTTACCGTTTATGAGGAATAGAAATACGAAAATTAAATCAAATATTTACTTAATGAGCGACGTTCATTATAAACAAAAAAACAATCATCAAGAATATCACTTACCAACAATGCCAACTGTTCGTTTGGCATTGTTTTATTCAACAGGTTGATTAAATTATTTTCAATAACTATTTTTTATACGAAAAATTACTTTGATGTTCCTGGTCCCGCACAACCGACAGTGGATATTGATATTACACATCCTGATGGTACAAAGACTTTAAAGTCTTTTTGACAAGCTAAAGGGACGGTAATCAACGCAAAAAAAGACATTTGTGATACTGGCGTCCTGATACAGGACATTGGTTTTATGGTGATTAGGATGAACAATTTTTTGTATGGTTCGTCGCTCAGCCTGCTTCGGCTATCGAAGCTAATTTAACCATTGGGAACCAAACAACGAAACTTAAAGGAATGGGCTATCATGACCATAACTGGTGAAATATTGGCATGAATAAGGTCTTTATGATCGCAAAAGATGGTGAAATCTTAACCGATGACCAGTCCATTACCCAGATTACCAGGGAAGACACATTTGAACATCCTACGACCAAAAAAATTATAGATAACCACCTAATTTATAAACAACTGGTCTCCAATTCGGAAACTTATATGATTGAATTTATTAGAAAAAGAGGTATCATCTTGATAAGTGTTTTGGGTAAAGTTGCGCCACTTAAAGCCTCCATCGCAAAATTATTAGGTGCCAATCCATCGTATACCCGTATCCTTGGTGAAGTTCGTTTGACTCATGACAAAGAGGGAGTAAAGACTGTATATTTACATGAAGGATTTTGGGGACAAATGTTTTTTGGTAACAATAAAAATTCTATTATTAATCACAACTAAAAATCTATAGGTTCAGGACAGGACTCTCCACTCCTATCCAAATCCTATAGTGCTCATCATGAGTACGTGCCACCTTTTGGGTGGTTTTTTTTGCTTATTAATTGCCTATCCCTTAAAGGATAAGGTATAAGGATTCATAATACGAACAGCAGAATAGTTTCAATAGGTGCTAAAAATAAATAACCAATAAGGCTAGCTAAGTATCTTTCCAGAGGTGATACAAAATAATGAGCTTAAACCCTTATGAGGTAAAAACAAATGAGGATATTCTTCATTTTGTAACTGCAATCTCCTTAAAGATGGCTAAAGTGCTATGCCCCGTGACTACCCCATCGAACCGGAGTCGCTCGTTTTTGTGCACAGCGCAAAATAAACACTATACAGGAATACTAATGGGAGATGGTAGAATTATGGAGAGAATCTAAACGTCAGGTGATACGCTCAATAACTTTTACCGCTCTAATCTTTCCACGTCATCATCATGTAAAGCTGCTCGACGCTTTAGGAGTTCATATGTCTCGTTCCACTCGTCAGGGTATCTTGTCCTTTGAATTCGCTTATTCAGCTTTCCAAGGGCATGTTCTACTCTATTTCTAAATTGTTCCCATACCATCTTAGCTTTGTAATAGTCATTGTTATGACCAGTAGCATTCACTACGTCATAATAGAGTTTATCTTTTCTGGAAATCTCCATACTGATTTCATCAACTTTGAATAGAATTTCTTTGTTGAGTTTGGCATCATTCTCCATAGTTGCGATCATTTCTGCCATAATAGAAAGTATATTATGATTTTTTTGATTGGAGTAATTGATACTATCAGTGATTTGGATAGTCATGGATTTTCCCCTCCTAGTAACGGGAATAGTATTATAAGGTGCTGTTACCATTTTGGTTTTATATCATACTATTCGTTAGAAGGGGCTTTTTTTAGTCACTTAGCAAGTGATAAAGAATGAAATCATTTTTTCCCAGAGGCAGTAAAGAAAGCAACACGATGCGGGACGAAGGATATGGGTATGGATCGTAACGATAGCTTAATGATTTTTCTACGTCGTGATTCAAATTAATCCATACGTGTATCCAAATAAAGTATGTTAAAATATGGACTAAAGTTATTCGTTATTGGTGCTTTTGTGAAAACGAAGAACCTTGGTCTTGAAGATAGAAACGTTCTACTACGTATAATGGAGAGAACATTCTGAGGCTGCGCAATGTTCAAGGCGGCTTCATTCAAAGGTGGACTGTAACCCAATGAAGCAGAAGATAGAATATGATCATCTCATTCCGATTAATGCGTATCTTTGGTGTCCAAAACCGTATCCGCAGCCTCTTCATTTCCATTCTAGCTTGGAAATTGGTTATTGCCTGGGAGGGCGGGGGCAATTTATTTTTGAAAATAAGCTTTATGAGGTTCGCAAAGGCGATGTCTTCATTGTCAATAATACAGAGCTTCATATTGCCCAATCCGCGCTGCATGATCCAAGCCAATATATTTTTTTGAATTTTGATCCCAGTCTCTTTCTCGCGGAGGATGAAAAATTATTGCTTCCATTTGCCTATCGATCGGAGAGATTTGAGAATCATATTGCAGCGGGAACACCGCTTTCGCAGCAAATCGGTCTGCTTATTCAACAGATACATGATGAGCTTAACGCAAAAGCGGAGGGTTATCTAACCATTACTCGATGCAAATTGCTAGAGCTTGGTGTCATTTTGCTTCGCCATTACAGAAGTGCATTTAGCAATGAGCAATGGAGGAAAATGTACAATTCGAAGCGCGAGATTGAGGAAATGATTTTTTTTATGAAAGAACGGTTTCAAGGGCCCCTGCAGCTAACCGATGTTGCTGAGCATCTGGGTTGGAGTACCGCACGGACAAGCCGATTTGTGAAGGAGCATACAGGCATGAGCTTTAATGCTTATGTGACACAGCTGCGGATTGGAGAGGCTAAGAAGCAGCTTGTCACAAACCTTGATAGTATTGCAGATATTAGTTTTTCCAGCGGGTTTCAGAGCATGGCGTCCTTCTATCGAGCCTTTAGCGCTGTTGTCGGCATATCACCGCAAGATTACCGAAAACAATTTGGCGTTAAGCAATTATTTTGAGAAATGTAAAAGAAATTGAGAAGATTCACGAAAGCCAAATCCGTATAATCAGCTTAAAATCTGACAAAAAAGGTGGTTGTACGATGGCTGGCTGGGAACGATTGAAGGACATTGTTTACTTGGAAATCATACAAAGGGGAGAAGAGGGCTGCGATGTAAGCGGATTTCAAGAAAAGTGGGCCGCAGCTGGTGATGATGAACAGAAGCTAATGACAGTATATCAGCAGTTGATGGAGCTTGCGATTAGTGCAGATTTCCCGTACATAGAGCCCTCAGATTTGCCAGGTATTCTTTCTGCGAGGCCTGAAGGCCCAAGGCAACTAACGGTAGATAAATCTGAATCGGAATGGCTTAACCAATTTCAAGGTGCGTGGCTCGGTCGAAGTATAGGGTGTGCCTTAGGGAAGCCACTTGAAAACCGTCAATTTATGGATGGAAGCGCAGGTAGAGCGGGCTGGAAAAATATCGAGCTATGGTTCAAAGGGGCAGATGCTTGGCCGATTCAAGGCTATACCCCGGGGAGCTCACGGGCATCTGCTGAGTACGATTTGAAAGTAAACGACTGGTGCCAGAAGAGCTGGAAAGAGCAGATTCAGTATATGGAATCCGATGATGATATTCGTTATACTGTGTTAGGCTTAATTCTGCTAGAGGAAAAGGGATTGGAGTTTGATTCTTGGGATATTGGCAAGCTGTGGCATAAATATTTAACCTATCAGCAGGTGTGCACAGCGGAGACGCAGGCCTATTTGAATTTCGCTCACGTAACCTCCCATATACAAGGTGAGAAAACAGAGGACTGGCCACAGAAAAGTGAATGGGTGCGTACCTGGTTAAATCCGTATCGGGAGTGGATTGGAGCACAGATTAGAGCCGATGGTTTTGCTTACGGTGCGGCGGGAAATCCAGAGCTGGCAGCTGAATTTGCTTGGCGGGATGCTTCCTTTTCCCATGTGAAGAACGGTATTTATGGGGAGATGTTTGTGGCTGCTATGATTGCAGCGGCTTTTAACGAAACTAATAATGAACGTATCGTAGAAATTGGACTTAGCGAAATACCGAAGGATTGTCGTTTGGCTCATGATATTCGCAAAGCGGTAGAAATTGCGCATACAGCTGTGGATCAATTGGATTTG
Organism: Paenibacillus paridis; assembly: GCF_006345825.1. Classification (GTDB taxonomy): domain Bacteria; phylum Bacillota; class Bacilli; order Paenibacillales; family Paenibacillaceae; genus Pristimantibacillus; species Pristimantibacillus paridis. The sequence continues at coordinate 2,255,201 of NZ_VCIX01000092.1, read as the reverse complement.
GTCGATCGGATCTGGGAATCGTTCAAGCACTATCATTGTGTCCATACGAACAATAATGCCGCTTTAGTTGCAGCTGCACTCATTTTCGCTAAGGATGATTTTGAACTCGCTATTACGACAGCTGTGTTAGGCGGTTGGGATACCGATTGCAATGGAGCAACTGTTGGCTCGATCCTAGGTGCAAAGCTAGGAGCGGATAAGCTTCCAGCACCGTGGGTCGAACCGCTTCACGATACGCTATACGCAGAAGTGACTGGATTTCATCCGATTGCGATTTCAGAATGCGCCAACCGCAGCTATGAGGTATTTAAGAAGATTTCTGCCGATTATGCTGCTGGAAAGAAGCTTTCATAGATTCATGCATAGTGGTCGAAGACTAGCTCAAGTGGGCTGGTCTTTTTTTATTGGTCACACTGCTCAGCCTACAAAATCACAAATTTCAAAGACATTTGATCATTGTTGCTTTCTCGGGAAATCCCTTATATTAATCTGGCATCTCATTCTAAATGAAACGATTCATAAGGGGGGGAGGTTAACGAAGGCAACAAATTTTTAAAAGCGCTTACATTAGAGTGTTTTAAAAAACTCAAACGAATGCAGGAGGTATGAAAGATGAGAAAAAAGATAAGATCAAAGCTTGCGGGAATATTGATTGCAGCCCTTGTGCTTCCCCTTGGCAGTACCTTAGGTCATGCACCAGCAGTTAGCGCAGCCCCCATTGTAGCAGATATCAATTGGCGGCCAATTGATACAACCATGGTCGTAGCACCGGGCAGTGCAATGGATTTGTCCCATTTGAATGCCGAGCCAGCGGGCACGTATGGTAACGTACAAATCGATGAGTACGGTGATTATTATTTTGAGGATGATCCCGAAACGAAAGTAAAGTTCTATGGCGGAAATTTGAATGGCAGTTATATGGTCGATCCAACGAGAGCGGAAATGGTCGTCATGGCAGACCGGATCGCTGCAATGGGCTACAATGTGGTGCGCTATTCGTCCATAGACCAAAATTATGATTGGGCCAAAGGACTCATGCAGCCGCTCACTTCCACGACGGTGACCTTGAATACGTACAAACTTGATAATTTTGATTATTTTAACGCCTTGCTGAAGTCGCGCGGCGTGTACATTGATCTGGATATCATGTCCTTTGCTAATTTTAAAGATGTGCCTAGCATAGGTGAAAGTGTGTACGGCACAACTGCGTCCAAGTATTTGGCTACACTCCTTCCGGATGGGAAAGCGATCTGGAAATCTTTTGCTAATCAGCTGTTTAACCATGTGAATCCGTATACCGGCTATGCTTTAAAGGATGAGCCCCAAGTTATGGGCGTGTCTCCTATAAACGAAGTGATTCTCTACAATGCGAATTTCTCAAACCCCAATTTTAATGCTTGGGTGCTTGCTGATTTCAATCTTTTTTTGGCTGGCAAAGGAAAATCGTCAATCACTACATTTCCCAACAGTTTTTGGGGAGAACCTTCCAGCCTTCGAGATGATCTCGCTGAGTATTTCACAGAGAAGCAGTTTGCAACTTATGGTGAAATGATGTCGTATCTTAAGGACACGATTGGAGTGAAAGCGCCGATTGGCGGCATCAATTATATCAATGATTCCTTAGCAAATTATTGGCGGACGCAGGCTGATGTACATGAAACACATCTCTACAACGGTATTGTTGATGGCAGAGGGGCAAGCTTCAAATACAATCCGTTGACCCATCCGCGTTATAGCATGATTTTTGCTCCGGAATCGAACGCGAACTATGCACCACAATTTGGATCGTTTATTTTCAAAAATTATGTACCGGCACTTGCACTGGGCCAACTGTATAACAAGCCGTTTGCGTTGACAGAATTCAATCATGAATTTCCCAATAAAGGCCGAGACGACATTGGCTTGATGACGGCAGCGACCGGTGCGTATCAAGGATGGGATATGCTGAACCGATTTCATTATGTGAGCCGAGTTAATGAAGCCATTAATGAAACGCCGCAAGGAGGAACGACCTCATTTGACTCCTTGACCGATGTGATTGCGACTATGTCCGAGTATCAGGGTACGCTTGTATTCAGGCAAGCCCATCTCACGCCAGCGGATGCGAAATTTGTAATTGTGAGGGATAAAACCTATGTGAAGACACATGCCTCCGCTACGGAAAATGAATCTCCCGAAAGGAATCGAAATTACATTCCTCATCTATTCAAAATGGTAACAGTCTATGCCGATCATCCAGCAGAGCCTTATGCCATCTATAAGATTACCCCTGAACTTACGGACGAGCAGATTGCAAGCGGTGATATTCCTGCAGCCAACAAGATTACGATTACGAACAGTATGACGCTGAAGGAAGTAGCAGAAACCTTTATCCATGCAATTGATGATATCGGTCTTAAAACCAGTATGTTAACGAACTTAAATAATAACAAGCTAGTTTCCGATACGGGCGAACTCCTCTTTGACCTTAACTTGAACACCTATTTCATCAACACACCTTACGTGGTGGCCGCAGCAGGGACGTTGGATAACAACAGCTATGAGCTTGGTCCTGTTACGATGTCAGCGAATCTGCCGAAAGGAACCTTATCTGTAGCCTCATTAGATAACGAACCGCTGGATGAAAGTGATAGAATGCTGATCATCTATACAACTGACGCTGCAGCGACTGGTGAATATGAAGTAACGGTTAGCGGTTCGACCTATTATCATCGCGGAACAGCACCGACGCTCGCTAAGTATGGCACTGCGGAAGTTCAACTCCAGACCACTCGACCCGCGGGAGACTACAAAGCCTATAAGCTATCGATGAATGGCGTAAGATTGCAGGAAATTCCAACAACAGTGCTTGGCGATACGATTACAGTTCCAATGGAGACCGACAAGGGTTATGGCTTTGAACTTGTGTATGCGCCGCTAATCGGTACCGATGTGACGGCCCCTACATCCCCAGCCAATGTTACAGCTGTTTCTCCATTCTCAACGAAGGTGGATCTATCCTGGGACAAATCTACAGACAACGCTGGTGTGTCAGGATATAAAATCTATCGCAATGGCATTGAATATGCGTCAGTGAATGGGAATGTGCACAAGTATACAGATAATGGAGTAAATGCATTAACGACATACAACTACGTGATCAAAGCGATTGATCCATCTGGAAATTATTCATCTGCGAGCAGTACAGTATCGGTGACCACCTCGGATATCATCTTTTATGAAGGTTTCGAGAGTGGGAGTACAGCGTGGACAGTAGCGAGTTCCTGGGGCAGTTACAGCATCGTTACAGACGGAGGCTTGAGTGCCTATCGGGCTGACAATTTCACCAAAGGCGGTTCCAAATCCACAGCCGGGGATACCAATTGGCAAAATTATAGCGTAGAAGCTAAAGTGAAGGCGAACAGCTGGAGTGGTACTGTTGGCCGTATGGGGCTGGTTGCCAGATTTAGTGATAATCATAATTATTTTTATGTGTATTATGACGATCATGCAGGGCGACTCATTCTCAGAAAGACTGTGGACGGCGTTGAAAGCAGCCTTGCGAATGTTTCATTATCTCTGAGTACTGGCGTTCAGCATTTGTTCAAGCTCGAAGTTAACGGAACCGCCATTAAGGCGTATGTTAATGGACAGCTCAAAATTGATGTTACCGAGAGTGCGTTGCCAACAGGGAAAATTGGTGTATATACACATTTTGCGCAGGCCGATTTTGATGATGTTTTTGTTAGAGCGATTCTCTAGGAGAATGTAGCCACCTTACAAAATCGCAAATGATACAAGACACGACAGCATTGTTGTTTGTCCGCTGGAAACGTAACATTAAGGTCAAGGAGCAAGGATGGATCGTAGCTACGACCTCACATCCTGCTATCTAATGTGAATTGCTGGAGGGACAAAAGATATGCAGACTTCGAATACCAACACACAATTACCAGCGGACAAACGTCCGAAGCTGAAACGATCCATTATTGACTGCGACATTCATCAGGGAACGGGGCTGGATGCAATAAAGCCTTATTTGCCGCGAGCGTATCAAGAGCTTGTGAAGCAATACGGTCCTGCGCTGCCGGGAGGCATGCACTTTAATGGAGGTGTCGGCGGCCGAATGGCTGACGCGTATCCCGAAGGCGGCGGGAATGCAGGAAGTGATCTGGAATTGATGCAAAAGCAGCATCTTGATCGCTACAATGTCGAGTATGGCATTCTCACTGGAGAGGGCTATGCTGTGCATGCGATTCCCAATTATGATTACGCTGCTGCCATGTGCCGGGCGATTAATGAATATACAATCGAACATTGGCTATCGCGAGATAGCAGGCTGAGAGGCTCCGTATTTATCTCGAAGCAAGCGCCAAGCCTTGCAGCGCAAGAAATTGATCGGGTCGGTGGCCGATCGGATATGGTTCAGGTTATTGTTTCCAGTGGCTCTTCCATACCTTATGGAAACAGGCATTATGATCCCATCTATGAAGCGTGCGTCCGTCATAATCTTCCCTTCACCATCCATGTTGGATTAGAAGGAGAAGGTATTAATAGCCCGCACACAGGGGCAGGGTATGTCACTCACTATATTGAGCAAAGATGTGCACGTCCCGCGGTAATGGGTGCGCATTTGGCAAGCTTTATCTTCGATGGGGTGTTTGAGCGATTCCCAACATTGAAGGTCGTCTTACAGGAAGCTGGCGTATTGTGGCTCGCCCCATTTCTATGGAAGCTCGACCAAGAATGGAAAGGGCTGCGGGTGCAGACACCTTGGGTTCGCAAGAAGCCTAGCGAATATTTCCGAGAGCATGTTCGCGTGACCACACAGCCGTTCGAGGAGACACCAAATCGTCAGATCTTTGATCATTTATTAGAAAGCATTTATGCCAAGGAAACGCTCATGTTTTGCAGTGATTATCCGCATTGGGATTATGATTCACCGAGTCAAGCATTGCCGAAACTGGAGCAGGAGCTATGGGACAGCATCTACTACCAGAATGCAGCTAAGCTATATGGCTTGCCTCCTCGCAAAGCGGAGGAAACAAAATGAAGCCAAGCTCGCAGCACATCGTAGGGACGGTAGGTGAGATTCCTCCTGGCACTCATAAGATTGTTGAGGTCGGGGGACGCAGTGTCGGCATCTATAATATCAACGGAGCCTTTCATGCCCTGCGAAATATTTGCCCGCATCAGGGAGCGGAGCTGTGTAAAGGAATAGTCAGTGCCTACGTTACTTCCGATGGACCAGGTGATTTTCAGTTCGATAGAGAGGGTGAAATCGTACGTTGCCCTTGGCATCAGTGGGAGTTCGATATCCCTACAGGCTGCATGATCACGGATGCGGTGATGCGCACCAAAACGTATGAAGTCACGGTGGAGAAGTTCGGTGTCTCCATTGATAACGATCTTATTTTAATTCATATGTAAGACAATGAAGACCTCTCTCAGATGGGCCAGTAGCAGCTGCCAAAGAGAGAGGTTTTTATTTCGCTTATACGTGATATTCAAGCCTCTTAATCATTTGCTACAATAGAAGTGAATAATGAAAGGATGGTGATCGGCATGCAAGAAACGGCAAAGGAATTTTTTGAATCTAAGCTATTCGTTCCTGACGAATTCGCAAAAAAAGGAGGCATCTGGCCGCTCCGACTTGGTCGAAATATTGCTAAGCCTAGCTATCATTCAGGGCCAATGATTCTAGAGTATTATAATATGCATTTTATTATGGAAGGTAAGGTAGAGTTTACCTTTGACAAAGAACACGTTGTGTTGTCTAAAGGCGATGTGTTTGCGATGGTTCCGGGAAGTACATTTCGTTACCGGTTAGCTCCGAGTGAGAGTCATCTACAGATGATATGGATTTCCATAGACGGACCGCAGGCACCGGAGCTCTTTGCCGCGGCTGGCTTTAGTAAGGCATCTCCTTACCTTCTAGGGATAATGACCAAGGAGCTTGAGACCACGTTTCGACAGCTATTTCTTCCTCAAAAATATGATCTAAAACGGCATAATGAAATTTGTTCACTCCTATATCGCATATTTGGTCTGATGATTTCAACTGATTCGTCCGAAAAGAACCAGAGCGGCAAAGAAAACTGGATTCCTAAAAGCGTTGCTTTTATGGACACGTACTATATGGAACATATTACCGTTCGTGATGTTGCTGATTTCTTATCTCTTCATCGTACATATTTCTCGAAGATGTTCTCGGAGGCTATGGGGGTATCCCCAATCCAATATTTGCACCGATTACGAATGGAAAAAGCAGCAGAGCTACTATCCTCTCAATTTATGATTAGTGAGGTTTCATCCATGTTAGGTTATTCTGATTCCTATGCATTCACACATGCTTTCAGCAAATATTACGGCAGACCTCCAGGCGATTGGAGAGCTGCGCAACGAGTTTCAGGCATAGAAAGGAAGGAGCAATAGTGAAGAGCACGCGAACTACGTTTTCCTTGCAGCTCAAGCTTACCTTAACCTTTTTGCTCATCCTCATTCCTTTGGTCGGTGTAAGTCTATTTGCAAACAATTATTCGCAGGGCATTATGAATGTGCAAATTAGTGACCGGACGAAAGGGGCACTCCTAACGTCACTTGCTTATATGGAGCAAACAGCGAATACGATGGATCAGCAAACGCTGCTGATTAGCTCCAATCCTAATATTGTAAACATCTTTAGAGATATTGAAGATCCGCTTAACCCTGCACATTTGTATGATATTCATACCGTTATGCAACAGCTAAGCTCTCTTGTCAATATTAACGGTGCCATTCAGGAAGCGTATATTGTACATGGAGCGAGTGGGAATGGCGTTTCTACAGCGCTGGGGGCACTCAGATGGCCTCAGGTAAGTGAAGAAGGCTGGTTCCAGCAAGTCGTTCAAGGAATTGGTTCTCTCGTCATTTATATACCTGATGAGGATTCCAGCGGGGATCAAAACTACTATTTAAGAGAATCTAATCTATACTATATTCGACTGCTAGACGTTTTAAGAGATAATCCTGAGCCGAATGCGTTGATTTTTGCTGTAAATAAATCGTCGCTTCAGAATATGATTCAACATCTCCAAACGACTGAACGAATGAACATTTCTTTATTTTATAATAACAGACTCATTCTGGAAACGAATCCTGCAGCTAAGCAAGCCTATGCTTCTGATATGTTCACTATGAAAGAGGCTAGCGGTGCGTGGTCTATTCAATTAGAGCAGCCAAAGGATGAGATATTCAAGCAATCGCATCGGCTGCAGCTCTTTACCTACGTTACGATTCTACTCAGCATCCTTCTTGCTGTGTGGACGGCTTGGTTGATTTACAATCAAATTTTAAAGCCATTGCACCAATTGTCAAGCGCTTTCAAATTCGTAGGCAAGGGAAATTTGAATTATCGAATTAAGCATGCTCGGAGAGATGAGTTCGGCTTCGTGATGAACGGTTTTAATCAGATGGCAGAGTCACAGAGAAGGATGATCGAGGAGGATTATGAGAAGGAGCTGCGCCTAGCTAAGTCGGAATTCAGCTTGCTGCAATCCCAGGTTAATCCACATTTTCTGTATAATACACTAGATTCGATCTATTCGGTGGCTATCAAATTCAGAATGAAGGAAATTAGTGAAATGGTCTTAAATTTGGCCAAATTTTTTAGAGTAAGCTTGGGAAAAGGACGGAGTCATTTTACATTAGAGGAAACGATGCAGCATTTACTGTATTACATACGTGTCCAACAGATGCGAACAGAACATTTTTCAGTTGAGATTGATCTGGAGAAAGGCTCTGAGACCATTCCTATACTCAAGCTGCTGCTGCAGCCCATAGTGGAAAACGCCATTATTCATGGACTTGAGAAATGTCCGTTCGAGGGCGAGCTGCGCATACGCTCCAGAGTTCATCAACATTTTTTATTCATTGAAGTAGAGGATACTGGTTTGGGAATACCAGATACTTTGCTGAAACAAATTCAACGTGAGCTTAGCATACTGACAAGTAAGCTGTATCGCGTGCCGCAAGAAAGCCCTTCGGTTCAATTTTTTGGCATGAAAAATGTGAAATCGAGAATGAAGCTCTACTATGGAGAAGAAGCAGATGTCCAGATTGAAAGTGAAGAGGGACTCGGAACAAAGGTCACCTTAATCATTCCTATTCGAGAGGAGGAGGAAGAACATGAAGCTGCTCGTCGTTGAAGATGAATTTCAAGTCAGAGAGCGGATTGCCTATGGCATTTCATGGGAAGATTATGACATTGAAATTGCTGGAGCTGTCGCAAACGGCAGGGAAGCGATCATGGCTGTAGAGAAGGAATGCATTGATATCGTCATTACCGATATCCATATGCCCGATATGAGTGGCCTTGAGCTTGCAAAGGAACTGAAGAGTGAATATCCTCATGTTAAGGTCATCATTTTAACGGGCTTTGACCATTTCGAATATGCACGTGACAGCATCGATTATGGAGTCGTTAAATATCTAGTGAAGCCAGCGGAAAATGAGCTCATACTGGAAACGGTGATAAGAGCCAAACAGCTTCGTGAACAGGAACTGAACGCCATTCATAACATCGTTCTGCTGAAGCAGAGATGGATGGAGCATCTGCCGCATCTTAAACAATCCTTTTATAAAAATTGGTTGAACGGGCGTTTGTCTACGTGGGAGATAGAGAAACGCAGTCAGGAGATCGGCTTCTCTCTAGCAGGCAACATCTATTTGCCTGTCACGCTCGATATGGATCCGATTGCTGAAACCGATAACCGTTTCCATTCAGGGGAGCGGCCGTTAATTCAGTATTCTCTCTTCAACATTACACGGGATGTCATGGAAGATATGGATGGTATCGTTATACATGATGATGACGGATTGACAGCAATTATTTTCTTTGCCCCTTCGGGTGTAGAGGTGTCAGGATTTCAACTCAAAGTCAATCAGCACCTTGGCAGGTTGCTGAGCACGGTTAAATCCTGTTTGAAGCTAACAGCCAGCGCGGGTATTGGTACCTGTGTGGAGGATCAAGCACTGCTGCCAATTGCCTATAAGCAGAGTAGAATGGCATTACAGGAACGTATCGTGCTTGGTAATGAAACCGTCATTCCATATCGTAACGATGCCCCTTCCAAGACCGTTTGGTTGAATATGAATGATCTGGAGAAGGAGATCGAAATAGCTGTGGAAACGGGCAATGAGAGCAAGCGGTCGGAGCTCATCAGCAAGCTAATGGACATCGGCTTCTCACCGAACCATACCATTGTTAATGCGAGAGAGATGCTGCTTCGCATTACGTCCTTGTTGACGAGAATTGTCAATTCCCGTGGGTGGAGTTTACGCGAAACACTTGCCGAGGATTACACAGATTTTATCAATTTTAATCAGTTGCTAGCTAAGGAACAGCTGATGGAATGGCTGCATCGCATGATGACGCGGATTAGCAGGTCGATTAGCGAGCGCCGAAAATCGGGAACGCATATTACGGTTAGTGAAATTTTGGCCTTCGTTGAACGACATTTATATGAAGAAGAGCTAAGTTTATATTTTGTAGCTGAGAAGATGTATATGAATTATGCCTATGCAAGCAGGATCTTTAAGGAGGTGACCGGCAGTACTTTTTCGGATAGCGTGCTAAAACTGCGTATGGAAAAGGCGAAGGAGCTGCTGGCAGCGGGGAGCAAAGTGTATGAAGTGGCAGAACAAGTCGGGTATAAGAACGGGAACTACTTCTCGCGAAGCTTTCAGAAGTACTGGGGAATTAAGCCGAGCGAAATGAACAAGTGATAGCTTGTAAATCAAAAAAAGACATTCAACATGAACGGTTGGTGTCTTTTTTTGCATTTTCAAAACGTAGAATTTGTTGTCATTAAAGTAGAAGGATTAGTCTACTTTTTCATTTCCTGAAAAGCTATAGTTAAATCAAGAAACAGCATGATAGCTAAGGAGATCACAAACGATGAAAACAAACTCTACGGTAGTAACCAGGGAAGTGAAACTAACAAAAGGGAGGTCATCGAAGCTTCTAAAATATTGGGATTTGTATCTAATGTTATTGCCTGCAGTTATCCTCATCCTCCTCTTTAAATATATACCGATGTATGGCGTCATCATTGCCTTCAAGGACTACAATTTCATGGAAGGCGTGTGGGGGAGCGAGTGGGTAGGATTTCAATATTTTCGTGAATTATTTTCGTTTGATGAATTCCCAAGAGTTGTGAGAAATACCGTTATCATCAGCTTGATGAAGCTGCTCGTAGGATTTCCAATTCCCATTATTCTAGCTTTGCTGCTGAATGAGCTCAAACTAGACAAGTTCAAACGAATGGTACAGACGATTACTTATCTGCCTCACTTTATTTCATGGGTCATTATTGGCGGCCTCGCCATTGATATGCTGTCTCCCAGCAGCGGTATCATTAATAGAATCATCGAAATGTTAGGCTTCCAACCGATCTTTTTCATGTCGGATGAAGGAATTTTCCGCTGGATTCTCGTAGGCTCGGATATATGGAAAGAAGCGGGTTGGGGTGCGATTATTTATCTCGCTGCATTGCTGGGAATTAATGATGAGCTCTATCAAGCGGCTACCGTGGACGGGGCCAATCGTTTTCGTCAAATTTGGCATATTTCGCTTCCTGGTTTAAAGTCGACCATTATCATTATTCTCTTGCTTCGGATCGGTTATATCTTAGATGCAGGTTTCGAACAGGTACTCGTAATGTATAACCCAACTGTTTATGATGTGGCAGATATTATTGATACGTATGTGTTTCGAGTGGGCTTAGGCTCTATGCAATTTGGTCTAACTACTGCTGCTGGATTATTCAAGTCAGTCATTGGCTGTGTCCTTCTCGTTCTGGCTAATGTTTTTGCAAGGAGAATGGGGGAAGAAGGAATTTTCTAAGGAATAGAAAGTAGAGGGTTATGATGAGAATAATTAGGAAAGAATCCATATTTAATTATGTAAACGTGATTCTATTATCGTTGCTTTCCATAGCAACCGTTGTACCTTTGATTCATATCGTAGCAAAATCATTAAGCAGCGAAACGTATCTTCTAGCGAAAGAGATTTGGCTATGGCCGAAAGGCTTTAACGTGGCTTCTTATGAATATGTACTCTCGTATAAACAATTTTACATTTCATTCTGGAATTCTATGATTATTACCGTAGTTGGAACGGCAATCAGCATGGCTGTCACCACATTGGCTGCCTTTGCGCTCTCTAGAAAAAACTTTCCTTCTAAAAGAGGGTTTATGCTATTCTTCGTCATCACGATGTTTTTCAGCGGTGGTCTAATTCCTACTTATCTGGTTGTGAAGCAGCTCGAATTGTTGAATACACTCTGGTCCATTATGCTGCCAATGGCCTTGGCGCCGTTCAATTTAATCCTGATCCGCAACTATTTTTTAAGCCTGCCTGAGGCTTTGGAAGAGTCAGCGATAATGGATGGGGCTTCTAACTTACGGGTCCTAGCTTGGATCTATCTACCTTTATCTATACCGACTATTGCAACGATCGCGATGTTTTATGCCGTTGGTTACTGGAACAGCTTCTTCCAGGCCATGATGTATATCACAGATAGAGGTCTGATGCCACTGCAAGTATTTCTTATGCAGATCGTAACGAATTCCAAGACAGGGGATATGACGACGGGTGGCGTTTTAAGTGAACTTACGCCAGAGTCTACGACGGCTGCCGCGATCATCTGTGTCGTATTTCCTATCCTTTGTGTATATCCCTTCATCCAAAAATATTTTGTAAAAGGTGTTATGTTAGGTGCGGTCAAGGGATGATCCATTCCTAATCCGGACTTTCATATGAATAATTAATTAGGGGGCGTAATCATGCATTTTAGAAAAACAGTGGCCATTAGTATTAGCTTAGTGTTGTGTTTCCTTGCTATTTCGGGGTGCAGCACAAGTAAGGAAGCGGGTCAGAATGGCTCAGAAAAGACAGCTGCAACGAGTGAGGGTGGGGAAGAAGCCAAAGCGCTAAAGGATTTGAAAATTACAAGGCTTTATCACGGCGTAATGGAGCAATTCAAAGGTTCAGACACGATGAATAATAATAAGATAATTAATAAACTTAGGGAGAATTCAGGCTTTAATATTCAATATGAGTCACTGCCAAATGAAAATCCATCGCAAAAAATATCTATTATCTTTGCTTCTGGTGATGTGCCCGATTTGATAATGGTAGCTGGCAAATCAGACTATTTCAAATTGGCCAAACAAGGTGCGCTCGAGCCTCTCGATGATTTAATTGCAAATGAAATTCCGAATTTGTCTACAATGGCGACCAATGAATCGTTAGATGCTTTGAGGTATGAGGGAAAACTTTATGCAATTCCTTATCGAAATGCATTAAAGGTAAGTAATGGCCTTATCGCTCGCGCAGATATTTTGAAGGAATTGAACTTGAATGCCCCAACAACGATCGATGAGTTTTATTTGACAATGAAGACGATTAAAGAGAAGAAAAATATTACGCCGCTAACGATGGCAACTTCAAGTGCGGGCTCTTTCTTTGATGGCTTCTTCCCGTTCGCCGCTGCCTTTGGCGTGTCCACACCTACAGTCGTAAAAGACGGAGAATTGAAATTTTCCTGGGTACAGCCGGAATTCAAGGGATTTATAACCACTCTCAAAAAGTGGTTTGATGAAGGATTGCTTGATCCAGAATTTGCGGTCAATAAAGATAGCAAAGATAAGCTGATAAACGGAACAGCTGTATTTAATACCTTGTATTTCTCCTCAGGCATTGATGTGGATAAAGCGTTGCAGGAAAAGAAGGATAGCGGATCTGTTCAGTTTATCGCACCTCCCGTTGGAATAAATGGACAATCAGGGATTCAAGATGCTTCGATTTCCACGCAGTACATTGTGATTCCAAAGCAAGCAAAAAACAAGCTTGGCGCAGCCCAGTATCTAAACTTCTTGTATAAGCAGGAAACGGATATCTTGCTTAATTACGGTATTAAGGATGAGGATTACACAGAAGCGAATGGGGAATACACGCAGTCGAAGGAACAGAGCGACAAAATTGCCTGGCGCTCGATGTACGGCTTAGGAGATACGGATTTCGGCATTGATGCAAGACTTAAAGCCAAAAACTTGTTGCCGTATTATGAGCCTCAGCTTGCATTCAAAAAATCACGTGAGGAAACGAACTACGCCCCATCCATTGAAGCGTTCGATTCGAAATTCCCAGAGTTGCGTAATTTCGCTGAAGAAAACGCGATGAAATTTATTATGGGTAAGCGTGATTTGTCGGAGTTCGACAAATTTACAAAGGAGTTTGATGCTAAGGGTGGAAAGGCTGCAATCGATGCAGTGAATGAATGGTATACACAGAAATAAAAAAGAGACGCTAGTGTGCAGTTGCCTGTTCCTTGGGAGTCTTTGCTATGCAAAGGGAGACCAAGGAACGGGGCAACTGAGCTCTCGGCAAGGGAATTTATTTCTGTATGGGAGTAGATTACGTTAGCTGTCAAATGGAAAGGGAAAATAAGATGAGCAACATAACAGATCTTCTCGTCATTGGCGGAGGGCCGGTGGGTTTATTTGCTTGCTTCTATGGCGGTATGCGTAAAGCGAGCGTTAAGCTGATTGAAAGTATGCCGCAGCTGGGAGGCCAGCTAGCAGCATTATACCCGGAGAAGTATATATACGATATTCCAGGATTCCCGAAAGTTACGGCTCAAGAGCTAATTGATCGTTTAGTGGAGCAAATCAAGCCATTCCCCATTGATATTTGTCTGAACGAGCAAGTACTTCGGGTTACGAAGCTTGAAGAGCAGCTGTTTCAAGTGGTGACAGATAAAGGTGAGCATTATGCCAAAGCGGTCATTCTAGCCGGGGGAGCAGGAGCTTTCCAGCCTCGACGGGTTGAGCTTCCTAATGTGGAGCGCTTCGAGAAGGAGAATCTTCACTATTTTGTTAACGATCTTAAAAAATTCACAGGGAAGAAAGTATTAATAAGTGGGGGAGGGGACTCGGCGGTCGATTGGGCATTAATGCTGGAATCGATTGCTGAACAGGTAACTTTAGTCCATCGCCGGGATAAATTTCGTGCTCATGAGCATAGCGTAGAACGGCTTAGAAACTCAACAATTGATATTCGAACGCCGTGGGAAATAATGTCTCTGGATGGCGAGGAGCACATTCAGCAAGTGCAGCTTCAACACTGCCATTCCGGAATCGTTGAGAACATAGAGGTGGATGCCGTTATCGTAAATTTCGGTTTTGTATCTTCTCTCGGACCAATTGCGGAATGGGGAATTGCTTTGGAACAAAGCGCTGTTGTTGTAGACAGCCGAATGCAAACGAATATAGCTGGTTTTTTTGCAGCGGGAGACATAACGAAATATCCAGGTAAGGTGAAATTGATTGCAGTCGGATTCGGGGAGGCCCCGACGGCTGTTAACAACGCCATGACCTACATCGATCCAGAGGCAAAGCTGTCTCCAGGACATAGCAGTCACATGAAAATTCCACAGCTATCTACGAAGTAAACGTTTCGATCCTTACGGGGATGGACTTGCTGAAGTGATCTATGGGAAGCCTAGAAATAGGTTAGTCATCTTATTATAACGATGAGCAAAGACAACAAGGAAGCAGTTGAAGCTGGGACAGCCTCTTTGCTCAGCGATATCCTTTAGCGTGGTTGTTCGCAAGTAGCAACTGCCAAAATCAATTTATTGGATAGCAAATGGTCTTGAACGGCGAATAAGAACGCCGGCTGTCACGTTCAGAATGACAACCGGCGTTCTTATTTTGTATCCTTTATGAATCATTGAGGTTATCTGTTATCTTTTAGAAATACCGATTGGTTAAATGTCAAGTTTACGGGTACCAATCCATTTCACCATTTCTGGATCGCGATGCGAAAAGAATAAGCTCTGATTCGTATCTAATGCAGCAATGATATCTAAATCCTTTTGCTCCAATTCAAAATCAAAGATATCAAAGTTTTCGGTAATTCTTTCTTTCCGAATAGACTTTGGAATCACAACGACTTCTCTTTGTGTCAACCAGCGTAAAACGACCTGAGCAACGGATTTATTATGTTTTTCTGCAATGGAGCGTAATTCCTCATTTTGAAACAAGTTGTTTTTTCCTTCGGCGAAAGGCGCCCAGGATTGGATTTGAATACCGTTTTCTTTCATGAATTTCGCACTTTCGATTTGTTGGTTGAAGGGGTGCGTTTCAACCTGGTTTACGGCAGGAACGATTTTATTATGAAGAATCAGATCGATCAGGCGGTCCGGATGGAAATTGCTTACGCCAATTGCTCGTGCTTTTCCTTCACGGTTCAGTTCCTCCATCGCGCGCCAAGAGCCATACACATCGCCAAATGGCTGATGAATTAAATACAAATCCAAATAATCCAATTGTAATCTTTCTAATGATTTTTCAAATGCTCGTTTGGTGCTTTCGTAGCCAGTATCCTGAACCCAAAGTTTCGTCGTAACAAATAATTCTTCTCTTGCCACGCCACTCCGTTTGATCGCTCTGCCAACTGCTTCTTCATTCATATAAGAGGCAGCGGTATCAATCAGACGATATCCCGCCATAATAGCGTCATAAACGCTTTGTTCACAAACATTTGGGTCAGCGATCTGAAAAACGCCAAAACCGAGTACAGGCATTTCAACGCCATTGTTCAAAATGACTTTCTGCATGATAGAACCTCCATTATTTGTAAATTAGATTTGTATCCATGAGTCGTATAACCTGATCCATATGCATATGCCGCGAGTGCAATCAAGTATATACTCAACATCATTGTCCATTACCATTCATTTCTTAACGTAGCTCCTGTAGGGCATGACTTCATTATGTATTTCTGGACTACTTACGGATATCTCATTCGTCTTAAATGATTGCCTAATCCTCTCAGCAGCATTCCTTATTAACAAACAAATGGCGTATAATAAAAAAATGAAATCTCAAGGAGGAGCCAATGATTGAAGAAATAAAAACTAGGCACGATAACATTACGACAATCATCAACCGCCATTGTCTTCAAACAGGAGTGTTACAGACAATAATTCCTTCGTTGTATCTCATTCGTTCTGATAGGGTAAACGTGCCGGCCTACCGGGTATTCAATCCTTCCTTTTGTTTTGTTACGCAAGGGTTGAAAGAGATTTTCCTTGCCGAGGAGCGCTTAGAATATGGACCCTCCAATTATCTGATCACCTCTATGGACCTTCCAGTAATCGGACAGGTTATAAAGGCTTCACCTGATGAGCCATACATAAGCTTGAAACTTGATCTAAGCCAGAATGAAGTTTTAGAGGTATTGAAAGATGCTAAAATTCATTTCAACGCTAACGAAAATGCAGCGCGGGCCATGTTTGTCGGTCAGATTGAGTTATCGATACTAGATGCTATACTCCGTTTGGTACTGTTGCTCGATACTCCTCAAGACATACCCTATCTTGCCCCTATACACAAGAAAGAGATCATATATAGGCTCCTTCAAGGGCAATATGGCGCAACCCTTGCACAAATTGCGCTGGAAGGAAGCAACACCTATCGGATCAGGGAGGCCATTGACCAAATTATCCAACATTATGATCAGTCTTTGAGAATTGAAGAGCTTGCTGATGTCGCGAGCATGAGCGTTTCTTCGTTCCATAGGCACTTTAAAGAAATTACTGCGATGAGCCCGCTTCAATTTCAAAAGCAATTGCGGCTGCAAGAAGCCCGCAGCCTATTGTTAATGGAGTCAGCAGATGCCACAGAGGTTGCGTACCGGGTTGGTTATGAAAGTTCATCCCAGTTTAGCCGTGAGTATTCTCGCATGTTTGGTTATCCTCCCAAGATGGATATAAGGCGGCTGAAAGAGACGTATGAGCAGATAGACGGAAATGCTGATCCAAGCCTCATCAGGACATCTCGTCCATGAAGTGAGAAAAACATTGCGCCGATAGAATAAGCCATAATATAAGAAAGGCAGCTGATCGTCATTCAGCTGCCTTTCTTTATTTATGTACTATGCACTGATACATCGTACATCTTGTTTATTAGGCAAACGAGAGAAATAGGCAATCATTTAAGATAATCGAGTTAACGTTCTTCACATCATATCCTGCATAATAAGTTTACACATTATGAAATCATGCGGTCTAAATGATGGAAATCTATATTGCTGGGACTCACTATACGCTACAGTTTATTCATAAACAGAGGATAACAAAAGAGCGGAAATCAACGATGAAGCAAGGAGAATAACGTGTACACTCGATTAAAAAAATTGTTTAAAATTAAAGGTTACCGAATATTTGTCATTTGTGTTTTTTTGGTTGGCGTCGGGATTTCAATAACGATGCCGTATTTGGCGCTCTATTTTACGGAGGATTTGGAAATGAGCTCGGGAGCCTTTGGTGTTTTTACAGCTGTGAGTTCATTAACTGGCGTAGTTGCAAACTCGTTCATTGGTAAATATTCAGATCGCAAGCTGGATAGGAAATTAATTATTATGATTGCTACGGTTTCTTCGGCACTTGGCTATACTTCATATTTAGTGTTTGACCATTTCTTAGCCTTGCTTATCATTGTTAGTTTTTTTAGCGGTTTAGGAGCTGCTGCCATGCCGCAAATTTATGCATACGCTCAGCAATCGGCAAATGAAAGCAACTCCGATGACAAGACTTTCGCCATGTCTACGTTACGTTCACTTGTATCTCTCGGATTTCTTATAGGCCCATTAGTCGGAACCATTATTTTGGGGGTCGTCGGATACGAGGGGCTCTTCCTGGGGACTTCCGCAATTTTTCTTATTATCGCATCGCTTACGTTTCTATTTCTGCCAAAGAAAAGAGCAGTTCAAAAGAAAAGAGCAGAAAGAGGCACCACTTCGCTTGAACGCAGGCAGCTCTGGTTTCCATTAACTGCTTTCATCCTTTTATTCTCGGTAAATGCGATAAACGGAATCGTCACGCCGTTGTTTATTGTAAATGAACTGCATGGCAAACATACAGATGTCGGTCTGGTCGTTAGTATTTGCGCTGGATTGGAAATCCCCATTATGTTTGTGCTTGGTGCCTTGGGCAGACGGATATCGAATCATTCTTTAATGGTCTACGCCTGCGTTATTGCCTTCATTTACAGCGTGATATTAAGTATTGCCACAGCTTCTTGGCAACTGATTGCAGCACAGATATTACAGGCAGCTTTCGTGGCTATTGTTATGGGAAACGGGTTAAGCTATTTCACGGAGCTGTTTCCAAATTCACCTGGGATGTCCACAGCAATCTATTACAATGGGTCCATTATAGGAAGGCTAGTAGGCAGTTTAGGTGGCGGTATGGTTGCTCAGTTTGTAGGCTTGCGTGATGTTTACTGGGTATGTATGGCAATTGCGGTAATCTCGTTTTTTATTTTAAGGAGTAAAAAACCTAATAAAGCGATTCAAATTATTACCGATAACTGACAAGAGGGTTGGAATAGGTTTTGACCGTTTCGATCAAGATTGTTACACTAGGTTATACGATAGGTAATATTTCAATTAGAATAGGTGGATCCAGCTTTGGAAAATAAAAAGGATACCTTAGATTCATGGTTATTTTTGACCGATCTTTATTCCGGTGTCAATGATAAATTAGAAAGAACGCTACAAGAGCAAAACAATTTGTCCTTGAAAGAATTCTATGTGTTATATTTCATAACGAAATCGGATAATAAAAAACTTAGGTTACAGCAGCTGCAGGAAATGATCGGTTTAAGCCAAAGCGCGATCTCCAGACTAGTCGTGAGAATGGAAGCGAAAAACTTTGGCGCATTAGAAAGACTTGTATGTGAAGATGACCGCAGAGGCATTTATACGCGGATAACGGAGCTGGGTGAAAAAAAATTCCAATCCGCACTTAACACGTTCAACGAGGTGTTACAATTGGATATCCAATATGATGAATTGAAGAAGCTGCAGCATCTGATACCAAAATTGTCTTAACGGTACCCATATTTAGATTTATTCTCGGAATGATGAACAAGGTACGGGCAAGATAGAAGCTGCTGAGTATATCTCATATGAACATATTCCTCGTCAGCGCTCGTACCAGACTAGCTGACATGCTTATCCTTTGCTTGCGTGAGCTTATAAAGAACGGGGACTATTGGATTGATAGCGATTTTGCGATTTTTTCATGCAAGCAATAAAGCAATTTCTGAGAATATCGTACATGGACGTTGACAGTATAAATAAAAGTGGTAGAATAAATGCTTGCGCATGCATTTTTTATAATGGCGATAATTAATTTTACAGACAGCGAGGAGCCTATTTTATGAAAGATATATTAAGTCCCTATACGGTTAAAGGATTGGAATTGAAAAATCGCATTGTTATGCCACCTATGTGCCAGTATTCGGTGGAGAAAAAGGATGGCATTGCAACAGAGTGGCATTATATGCATTATGTTAGCCGAGCTATTGGCGGTACGGGCCTCATCATCATTGAAATGACTGATGTAGAGCCGGATGGCCGAATTTCAGATTATGATTTAGGCTTGTGGTCGGATGAGCAAATTCCTGCTTTGAAAAGAATCGTGGATGCCTGCCATTCTTATGGTGCTAAAGTGGGTATCCAAATTGCTCATGCTGGACGGAAAGCAGAAGATGCGGAGGTGCCCGTAGCGCCAACTGCTATTGCGTTTGATGAGCATTCGAAATTGCCCCGTTCGCTCACAACCGAAGAGGTGAAGGGCATGGTGGAGAAATTCGGGAACGCAGCAGCACGTGCGGTGAAAGCTGGGTTTGATACGATCGAAATTCATGGCGCACATGGTTATCTGATTCATCAATTTCATTCTCCGCTAACGAATAAACGCGAGGATGAATATGGAAACGACCTAACGCTTTTTGGGCGTGAAGTTATTAAGGCGGCCAAAGCTGTGATGCCTGCTGACATGCCCCTGCTGATGCGAATTTCGGCGAAAGAATATGTCGAAGAGGGATATGGTATTCAAGATAGCATTGCTTTTGCTAAAGAATATCAAGGAGCAGGAGTAGATATGTTTCATATTTCTTCAGGCGGAGAGGGACCAATTGCTGCTTGGGGCAGACCAGGAACCCATGCGGCATATCAAGTTCCGTTGGCAAAAGAGATCAAAGAAGCGCTTCAGGTACCTGTAATCGCTGTAGGGAGATTGGATGATCCTACGTTGGCGAATGCAGTTATTGGAAATGATGAAGCTGATTTGGTTGCCGTGGGTAGAGGGCTCCTCCGAAATCCATACTGGGCGCTAGAAGCTGCGACACAGTTGAGAAAAGAAACGCAGGTTCCGAAACAATATACCTCGGGATTCTGATCCATCAAGACACTTCATTGATTAACATAAACTAAGAAAGCAAAGTCTGTTTCTTTCCAGGCTCTTGCTTTCTTAATCGTGGAATAGGGGATTTATTGAATTATGACTAAAAGCAACAATCTGAAAGTAGTTAAACTAGCTTTGCTGCTCGGTTTATTTTCGACACTCGGCCCTTTTACGATCGATATGTATCTACCGGCTTTTCCTGAGATTGTAAAGCAATATGAAACGACGGCTTCGCTGGTGCAGCTCAGCCTGACTGCTTGTTTACTCGGACTCGGTATCGGTCAGCTTGTCATGGGCTCAATGAGCGACGTCCATGGTCGACGTATTCCGCTTCTTATCTCTATGGCCGTTTATGCAATCGCCTCATTAGCATGCGCATTCTCGCCCAATATAGCACTCTTGATCGTCTTTAGGTTCGTACAAGGATTT
Source organism: Paenibacillus paridis (assembly GCF_006345825.1). Classification (GTDB taxonomy): domain Bacteria; phylum Bacillota; class Bacilli; order Paenibacillales; family Paenibacillaceae; genus Pristimantibacillus; species Pristimantibacillus paridis. The sequence goes on along the minus strand of NZ_VCIX01000092.1, from coordinate 2,234,490 downwards.
GCGGCTTCTGCGGGCATCGTTATTTCTCGCGCGATCGCACGCGACCTTTATAGCGGCCACGAGCTAACTAAATTTTTCTCTATGCTTTTGCTTGTCGGTAACTTGGGGCCACTCGTAGCGCCGGTTACCGGCAGCGGGATACTTACCTTCACGAATTGGAAAGGCGTTTTTGTCATGCTCGCTTTGCTAGGCATTTATTTGTTTTCCATGACCAAGTGGGGGCTGCAAGAGACATTGCCGTCTGATCAGCGTAGACCCAGCAATTTCAAGCAGCAGTTGCAGAACTACGGAATGCTGTTGCGGGATCGCCAGTTTGTTGGGTATATGCTGGCACAGGGCATTATGATCGCTGGGGTATTCGCTTATGTTTCAGGGACGCCATTCATTTATCAAAATATTTACGGAGCTTCGCCGACTGTATTCGCGCTTTTGTTCGGATCGAATGGAATCAGCCTGATCATCGGCTCCCAGCTCGTGGGGAGAATGGCGCATCGCGTATCCGAACATACCTTTCTGTTAATCGGTCTGCTGCTCGCTTGTTTGGCAAGCGTCGCTGTTTTGGTAGTAGCTTTGCTCCATGGGCCGCTATTCGCGCTGGTGATTCCGCTTTTTTGCTTCGTAGCGGCAATTGGCATTACGTCTACTGCAGCGTTCCCGCTCGCCATGGAGAGCCAGAGCCATATGGCGGGCAGCGCGGCAGCTTTGCTTGGCGTCATCCCTTTCTTGCTGGGAGCGATTGTTTCCCCGCTAGTGGGCATCGCAGGCGAGGACACCGCGGTTCCGTTAGGCGTCATTATTTTATTAACGAGTGTTTCAGCGATGCTGGCTTACTTCTTCTTGGGTAAGAAGGCACCATCAACCAGCAGTTTAAAATAGCCGCATAGGTCATTAGGAAATCAGTCTGTCATTGCTATTAGATGATGGACTGGTTTCTTTTTTGACATTTGAAATACATAGCATCGTATAAAACAAAGTGATTATTATAGTAGTTCAATCAGTCTTCAATCAGTACTTCAATGATCCTCTTTCCAAGTTTTCCATGCGAAAATACACATAAATACAACACCACCAAGCAGACCTAATGCCATATCTTTATGCGTATCGAAGACATCACCCTGCATACCAACAAATTTGGCTTCACCACTAGGCCCAGCAACTAAGGCCGCTGCCATTTCCAAGATTTCGAATAGTGCGCTAAAACTGAGCACAGCAACAACGGGCAAAATATAGATCCAGACTCCACTTAGCTTGACTTTAAATTTTAATATCTCAAGAAGCGGGAAAGCAAACAATAAGCCAAAAGCGAAATGAACTACTCGATCGTAATAGCTTCTTTTGGTGTGCAAAGAGATTTTTAGCCAATGGTCAAAGGGCGTGCCTTCGTATGTATAATGTGCTGCATAGATATGAAGCAAAAAGAAAACAAGCATAAAAAGATAGGACAGATTTGAAAAACGAAACCATTTGTACGTGATGACAAGGGTAAGAATAAAAATGACAAGTGCTAAACTATTCGCGAGCCATTGAGATCTATTCGTTGGTGATATCGCCATAAGACCAAAAAACAGGATGAATACGATTATCATGAAGTGGAGAGGTTTATTTCGGGAAAATGGAATGCTTGTGCTTGTCCATTTCGATCGGTTATCTGTCAAAGTACGATCACTCCTTCTATAGTCTACAATAGTGTTTCCGGAATTAGAGAAGTGAATTCAGAACGCTAACCTTCATTTGATATTGATTATCATAATCAATTGGTATACGCTAAAAATATGACATCGATTAAAGGAGAGAACACAGGTGCCAGAAGATCCGAAATTTACATACCATTTTACAAAAGAGATGATTGATCTTGCCGTTCGGATATGGGCTCGCTCATCTATATCACTTTTAGATGTTCGTTATCAGTTGCTTTATCCAGACACCCCATTGCAAAATTACAGGATGCCGACCAATATGTTTGTGTATACCGAAGGTGGGCCGGCAAGCATAAAACTCAATCATACCTCCTACCAGTCTGGACGATTTGGTATTTTCCATGGAGGAAAGGGAACAGAGTTATCCATTCATCCTACCAGCTCAAAGCTGGGGATGTTTATGGTGCTATATAAAGCCGAAACGGCGCCATTTTATAAAAGAGACATTTATCGCTTATTAGAGAACATCAACCCGTTTATACAGGTTTTTGGGTTTTCACCGTCAAACCCCATTTTCTTCATAGAAAAGTTTCAAATCATGTTTAAGCACTGGAATCAAATGTCCGCACTACATCAATTTAATGCGAAGGCCATTCTATATCAACTTATCTATGAGATATACAAGGAGCTGGAAGAGGGGAATATCCGTTACTTTGAGCCTGATTATGTGGAACTTGCCAAGCAATATTTGGATCAACATTATACCGAGCAAGTATCCATTCAATTACTTTCAGAAATGCTGCCAATAAGCAGAAGTTTACTTGGTAAGTTGTTTAGGAAGCGAGAACATAAAAGCTTGCAAGAGTACTTGAATGAGAGCCGACTGGATGCAGCCAAACGTTATTTGCAAAGTTCAAGCGTATCGATACAGGAAGTTGCTGTTGGCTGCGGCTTTACAGACGAACTGAATTTAAACCGGATGTTTAAAAAATATGTTCAAATGACGCCAAGCGAATATAGAAGAAAAATGATTGATAACATTACCAAAAATGATATTGATAACGATTATCAACGTCACTACAATGAGAGAGGACTAGATAGAGTAGTCCATTCTAAGAGAGACGGGGAGTTAAACATGTTTGTACAGACAAGAAGCAAGGAAATTATTCTGGCAGCTGCGATGAGTTTAATGCTGTTATTATCGGCGTGTTCGTCAAATGCTCCAGTGACGCCAAGCTCGGCGCCTGCCCAATCACAAAATCAAGAAATAGCTATCACCCAAGAAAAAGGGGCAGAGGATGTGGCTCAGACACGCATTGTGAAAACAGAGCATGGGGATGTGGAGGTACCTGCAAATCCGCAGCGTATCGTCTATTTAGTAGGTAATAATGTGGGAGATATATTGCCCTTTGGAAAAACGGTAGTTGGCGTCGATAAATATGGTGATCCAACCATGCGGCCAGATGAATGGAGACAACAATGGGGACATTTCGTCGCAGATGCTAAGGTTATTCCAGGTGATGATTTGGAAGGCATTATGGCTCTTGAGCCTGATTTAATCATCGGCTCTCCTACTTGGTCCTCTTCTTCACTTGAGCAATTGAGTAAAATAGCGCCTACGATTTTTTATAATGAAATGTCAACATTAGAGGAGAGAATGACTTTCTTCGGAGAGGTATTCGGAATGCCTGAACAGGCTGGGAAATTTATTACTGACTATACGACTAAAGTCGAAGCCGCAAAGAAACGCCTTGTGGATGCCGGCCTTTATGATAAGAAAATCGTATTTTTGCAAGGTGTGGAAGAAGGCACTCCGGGATTACAAGGAGATAAAACTAGAGGAATTATCTATGAAGATCTGGGTATGAAGGCTCCTGAGATTATTGAAAAAGAATTTTTTAACAGAGAAAATCCAAAATCGGAAGGTTTTTATGCGCCAATTTCTTTAGAAGTGATTAGTAAATACTTAAACGAGGCAGAAATTATCGCTTATACAAATTTTGAACCAAATGTAGAAGAGCTTGAAAAGAAGCTTTCCTCGGTTGCTATATGGAACACGATTCCAGCGGTAATGGGAGAAAACGTTACGTTCTATTCAACTACTGACACTTTAAATGACTATGATTATGCTAGCCGCACGATTTCATTAGATACTTTTGTAAATACGCTGTTAGAACTGCCGATTGCAAAAAAGTAGTCCTGATTTGGAAAGGAACTATTGCACATGCAAGTTGAGAGTCCCGAGAGAGAACGTAGAAAGTGGTCGGGTAGTTTCGCAATCTGCATGATTATAGGTTTGGTTCTGCTAGTACTACTATTGGCATTGTCAATTACCTTCGGTGCAGCCGATATGCGCTTGATCACTGCCTGGAAAGCTATCTTTCATTATGATTCGAATATGACAGAGCACCAGATCGTCCAAACTTTACGATTGCCGCGGACGCTGGCTAGCTTGATTGCAGGCTGCAGCCTGGCTATCTGTGGAGCTGTGATGCAGGGCACGACTCGTAATCCGCTAGCTGATTCCGGACTAATGGGCATTAGTGCAGGATCAACGCTATCCATCGCCATCTGTATGGCTTTCATACCTAGCAGCACTTATGGCGAACGAATGCTGTTCGCTTTTCTAGGTGCAGGAATTGCTACCTTTATGACCTACTATATTGCCTCGCTGGGCAAGAGAGGGATAACGCCGCAGCGGCTGGTGCTGGCCGGCATCTCGATATCGATGCTATTTGGTGCATTCAGTCAGTATGTGGCGATCCGCTATAATATTGGACAGTCGTTGGTATACTGGACATCTGGCAGTGCGGCGGGAGCCAAATGGAATGAACTGCTAATCATATCGCCTGTTTTTGCAGTTGGCTTGCTGGCTGCTCTTGCCTTATCTCCGTCCATTACGATCTTAAGCCTTGGAGAGGAAGTTGCCAGCGGTATTGGACTGCGTCCCCGCGTTGTCCAAGGAGCCGCTACGATTATCGTACTGTTGTTAACAGGACTGGCAGTGATCGTGATCGGACCGGTCGGCTTTGTCGGCTTAATTGTGCCCCATATGGTACGACACTGGGTCGGTGTCGATTATCGTTACATTATTCCAGCATCTGCCGTCTATGGGGCTCTCCTAACCGTAACGGCAGATCTGATTGGCCGCATAATCAACAAGCCGTTTGAAACCCCGCTTGGTATTGTTTTTGGCGTGGTTGGCGTGCCGTACTTCCTCTACCTCGTTCGTACGCAAAGGGGGAAAATGGAATGACGGTTGTATTAAGAAGAAAGCGGCGAGCGATTTATGTACTATTGTGCTTAACGGCGATGCTGCTTGTACTTGCCGTTATGAGCATCAATTCCGGAAAAATTAGCTTAACGCCGTTTGAAGTGCTTAAGGTCATGATAGGTGGCGGGACAGATCGTCAACAGACCGTTGTGATGGATTTCCGATTGCCTCGAATCATTCTCGCCATACTAGTAGGTATCGGTATGAGTTTGGCCGGGAGCGTAAAGCAGACGTTGTTGCGAAATGATATGGCAAGCCCTGGCACACTGGGGATAAGCGCTGGTTCTGGACTTTTTGTATTGTTGTACATCGTGATGTTTTCAACGCAAGGAATGTCTGCTGCTTTTGCAATGCCCGTATTATCCTTTGTTGGTGGGCTGACATCGGCAACACTGATCTTTCTGCTTGCTTATAGGCGCCGACGACCGAGCTCCCCAACGAGTCTGATCTTGACTGGGGTGGCTCTGGGCAGCGGCTTTGGTGCGGCAAGCCTGTTTCTGACGCTCAAGTTGGATGAAAATCAGTTGAATTTTGTGCTGCGCTGGAGTGCTGGAAGTTTATGGGGAACCGAATGGCGCTATCTGATGATTTTGGCACCGTGGATTTTTGTGTTTTCCCTATATATTTTTTATAAAGCGCGTTTGCTCGATTCGCTGTATTTTGGACATCAGGTGGCGACGGGGCTCGGAGTATCGGTCAAGCGGGAGTTTCTGCTCCTTGCTATCGCTGCGATTGCTCTGGCGTCAGGCAGTGTATCGCTAGGCGGGAATTTCTTTTTTATCGGCCTGATTGCACCACATATGGCGCGCAGACTGGTGGGAATTAACCACAAATGGGTGTTGCCCGCATCGTGTTTGATCGGTGCAGTCGTTGTTTTGCTGGCCGATACCATTACGCGCATAGTGAGCTTTGGAGCAGATGTGCCGACCGGTATTGTAATCACGATCCTGAGCACTCCTTATTTCTTATATTTGATATCCAAGACAAATTAACTTGCTATTGGATGATCTGAAAAACGGAAGCACCGCAGACAAACCTGCAAAAGGCAGAGCCTGCGGTTTTTTCGTTCAAAAACTATCTATGTTGCAATTTTCTGAATTCAAACAACCTTGCTTTGAAAATCGCCTTTTAATAAAAGCTTAATGCCGACGCACATTAACGCTTGTCCGCTGATTGGCCGTTCCATACCGTCAACCTGGTATAAACTCTCCTCCTGTAATTCCCGGAGCCTCAGTCTCGGAAGCTCGTTCATAAAAATTCAGGGAATGTTGGACGGATAGCCGAAATCGTCGGATATCCCGGCCAACAATATTTCAGCTGAATAGTTAAGAACGCGGCTGGGAACTTCCGCATGGTATCCAGATTCCGCAAAAGAGAATTTGTTACGACGTTCAAACTTGATTTTGAATAATAAGCCTTGTCAAAAAGAATAAACTCTTTTATGATGTATCGTGTACGATATGTCATTTCGCATGGAAAGCGGTGATTACATGAAAAAAGGATTAAGTCGCTATGTTTTGACGGAAGAAATCTACGCGGTACTAAAGGACAAGATTCTAACTCACGATATAGCTCCCGGCGAGAAGATCAATATAGATCAGCTCGGACGCGATCTGGAGGTTAGTAATATCCCGATTCGTGAATCACTGTCTAGATTGTCCGCGGAAGGATTGGTCGAGACTATCCCGTTTAAAGGCATGTACGTTGCTAAGATGTCCCAGCAGGAACTGGATGAAATATTTGAAATCCGTATGGAGTTGGAAGTCTTGGCAATAAGAAAATCCTTCGGTAAAATTCCAATCAAGCAACTTAACAAGCTAGAGAAGGATATGAATAAATGGCATAAAGCGGAGTTTACTAACGACGATGAGAGGATTCGGTACATCTCAGAGATGAACGAAGGTCTTCACGGACTTCTATTGGAATGGTGCGGGAACCGCTCGTTGCAAAACTTAATACGCTCGTACATCGAGAAAATTCAAAGATACTTATCCTTGTCTCATCAGCATTTGGATCAAACGCTCATTCATGAAGAGTGGGAGGAGCATATGCTGGTCATTCGCGAGCTGATCGCAGGCGATACAAACTCAGCAGAACTAGCGCTTAAAAGCCACTTGGAACGATCGCATGCCAGAACCAGAATATATGTTGAATAAATTTTTTTGATAAAAATCATACACGATACATGATTTATATGGAAGGCGGTGCACAAGCTACAAAGTATTTTTGGAAAATAATTGATGTATAATCAGCAGTTGGTTCAAAACGCTTGTTTTATGAAAGGGGGAGGAGCCTATGCTGGTCAATTGCGTAACGATGGCAGACGAAACAAAATCAGCCGAACATGCGCTTAAAAATCATTTTGAACAATCGCGCGCTAGTACCAAAATAGTTGATGAGTAATTTTTTAGCAATAATCATACACGATACATTATTCAGGCGGGAGGCGTTGCACATATTAAAAATATTTTAGGGAAAACAACGATTGTCACAGGTGACGCAAACATGATTGCAACCCATACTGACGTTTCTAGTTCAGCTTCCGGTTTCGTTACCGGAGTTGCTCTTCCCGTCGATGGTGGAGCATTACTAGGCTATTAAACTTACATTTAGGGAGATGGAACAGATGAAGATTACAAAAGTTGAAACGTTCGTCCTGCACGTCCCGATTACGCCACCGATTACCGATGCCATTAACATCGCAACCCATTGGGGGCTGGCTGGTGTCCGTATCTATACGGATGAAGGCTTTGTCGGCTATGGCTATACGGGCACCTGCGCGGAAGGCGACGATATGATCGTCGATACGATCGAGAAATACTATGCACCTCTATTGATCGGCAAAGATCCGTTTATGGTCAAAGAGCTTTGGAACGACATGCGCTTCGGAAAAATGCACTGGATCGGCAGAGCAGGCATTACGCACATGGCGTTGGCAGCCGTCGACATTGCACTGTGGGACATCATGGCGAAGGCTTCGAACAAGCCGCTCTGGCAGTATCTCGGAGGCGCGAAATCGAAGGGGATTAAAGCCTACAACACTAACGGCGGCTGGCTCAACTGGAGCAAGGAGCGCTTGCTTAAGGACGTCACCGAGATCGTCGAACAAGGCTTCACTGGCGTCAAAATCAAGGTCGGCAAGTCCGACCCGCGCGAGGACTACGATCGCTGTAAAGCGGTTCGCAAAGCGATTGGCGATGACGTCATCTTCATGATCGACGTAAACCAGCAATGGAACATCAATACGGCGATGACTTGGGGCAAGAAACTCGAGGAATTCGATCTGTTCTGGCTCGAAGAACCGCTCAATCCGGACGACATCATGGGACATAAGAAGCTGGCCGATGAGTTGAACGTTCCGATAGCGCTCGGTGAGCACGTGTACAGCAAATACGCTTTTAGAGATTATATACACAACGGCGCGCTTGAGTATTGCCAAGTTGACGTTACCCGCGTCGCGGGCATCACAGAATGGTTGCAGGTCGCCGGGCTTGCCGCTTCATACGATGTGCCGATCTGTCCTCATGTCGGCGACATGGGTCAGATCCATCAGCATCTCGTGGCCGCAACCCAAGGTGCGATCATGCTGGAGTATATCCCTTGGATCAGGCATATATTTGTGGAGCCGTCGACAGTCAAGAACGGCCTATACATCCTGCCTGAAATGCCAGGTGCATCAACGGAGATTATACCCGAGCTGTTCAAGGAATATCGGGTGAGATAAGCGATGCATGGGAAGATGAGATAGGGTAGCTTGATTCTTGTAAGAGCGGAGAAGCTGCAGGAATATAAGCCACTCCAACGCTGGAAGAGACGAAGTTCCTGCATCATGGGGACGAATGCTATAAAATTCTACAAACGGTTAGAAAAAACTATAAATAATTCGGTTCATGGAGGAAAGGAGTTTACCTCATGAGAATTAAAGGTAAAGTTGTACTCATAACGGGTTCGGGTTCTGGGATCGGCAAGTGCTCAGCACAATTATTCGCGCGGGAAGGCGCGACTGTCATCGTAAATGACTTGGATACCGCTAAAGGAGAAGAGACAGTAGCCGAAATCGTCGCTGGGGGAGGAGAAGCGTGTTTCCTACATGCTGACGTCACGAATGCCGGATCGGTAAAGGAGATGGCGGAAGCGGTTCTCGCAAAGTACGGGAGGATTGATGTTCTATTTAATAATGCCGGTATCAGCGGTGTAGGTGCTTTGCATGAAATCGAACCGGATGTTTGGGAACGTGTCATGAACGTGAACATCCGCGGTGTCTACTTGACGAGTAAATACGTCCTTCCGTCGATGATGGCGCGCAAGTCTGGGATTGTCATCAACATGTCATCGTGCGTGGCAGAGATTGGACTGGCAAAGCGTGCCTCGTACGCAGCGACAAAAGGCGCGGTGCTTGCGCTAACGAAGTCGATGCAGGTTGATTACGCAGCGTACGGAATTCGGGTGAACGCCTTACTTCCAGGGACGATAATGACGCCGTTTGTGGAAAATTATTTGAAGCAATCATACGACGATCCGGAAGCGGCCATTGAATCAATCAAGAAAAGGCAATTAAGCGGTGAGCTCGGCCGGCCGGAGGATGTGGCGCAGGCGGCTTTGTTCCTGGCTTCGGATGAATCGAAGTTTATGATGGGCTCGCCTCTTTATATCGACGGAGGCGTCGTCTTCGGTAAGAACGCATAACAATAAAAATAGAAGCATACGGAGAGATGAGAGAATAGAACATGAAGCTGCTTACGTTTTTTGAGAATGGAACTTACAAGCTTGGCGTGCATACAGAAGAAGGGGAAGGTATTCTGGATATCGCTGCTGCGGAGCGGGTGTATCTGCAGCCGGGAGACGAAGTGACGATTGAAATCGAGAAACTTGGATCGATAACCAATACGATGGTCGCCGAGAGGTAAGGAGAATCGAAATGATGGGGAATGCGAAGTGTCTGTCGATTATTAAAGCAAGTGCTTATATTCGCTGACGCTTTTTCTACATTTTAACCGTCCTATCTTGCTAAATTGAATAGATGGATATAAATGCGGGCAGGACTCTCCACTCCTATCCAAATCCTATAGTGCTTATTATGAGTACGGGCCACCCTTTTTGGGTGGTTTTTTTAGAAAACTTGAGCTTATTTTGTATTCTCGCCATCCAGAATGAACTTCCGTAGCTTATTTCTTGAATCGCAGCCAAGCTCAAATTAATTATTGAGCAGGCTGTCAAGAAACGAATTCAACTAGTTAAAACGTTTCGTCAGCTGTCAGAAGAAAAAAAAGTATCAGACTCGAAAAGTAAAGTTGATGACTGGCATGACGATTAGAGTTAATCAGTAGATTGGAAGAAGTGAGAAATAGAAATGAAACATTAGGATATTGTGATATAATGTGGTAAAATCTTCAACTCCAAAAAAGTAGAGACTATCCCATATGTAGCTTCAGCTTTTAGAGAGCGTATCTCTCAATGACCATTGTTTCCGGAGTTCCTAGATTTGAAGACATTCCAAGAGGAGGAGAACAGAAATGAAGAAGAAGGTAGTTACGACTTTATGCGGTACCATGATACTTTTGGCGGGTATGGGTACAGGTGCTTTCGCAAGCTCGCATATCCAAGAAATTAAAGCGCTGTTAAACGGAGATTTGAAAATCAGAGTGAACGGGGAGATTACCCCTCTTAAAGATGGAAATGGCAAAGCGGTGCTTCCCATTACTTATAATGGAACAACATATCTTCCGGTACGTTCTGTTTCTGAGCTGCTGGATATTCCGGTTCGTTATGACGGGACAGCCAAAGAGGTGATTATTGGCGAACAGCAGACAGGCGTACCCGTGAAGCAGGAGGATTTTAACACCAGTCTGCATACCAAGGACCCTGCACTGACCAAATACGGCGGCAAAATTTATAAGGAAGTTCTGTACAGCGCACCTAATTCCAATATTAAATATACTGCGCTCAGCCCTAACGGCAAATATAAGAAACTTGTTCTGCAATTCGCTGCAGTCGGCAAGGAAGTGGAGTCTCTTGAAATTAAGGATAATGACAAGAATGTGCTCCTTAAAAAAGTAGAGAAGATTTTGCCTAATAGTGATCTCCTGACGATTGAGGTAGATATTACTGGAGTAAAGAACATCGCAATAAATGTCACACAAGCTGTTGACGGCGGATTCATTATTCCGCTAGATACTTCAATTTACAAGTAAGATTAAGCAGAGAAGCCTACAATGCCCGAAAAGGCATAGTGGGCTTTTTTTTGCGTGAGATTCAATTAGATTTTCCCTTTGTCTGTCAACACATTTTTAGGTGTCCTACAAATTCGCCCACCATCGGTAGTGAAGTTATAATCAAGAATGTCATTGCAAATTAATATTGTATCTTGTATTATAGATAACAAAGATCTTTAAAGGTTGTTATATCTTGAAGGGAGGTTTTACATTTGCAGTTCTCCAAAAGTACAGATTATGCCCTACATGCTTTAATTCATCTGGGACAATCGGAGCGTTGCAACAACGTTGGAATCAAGGAATTATCTGGGGAACTTGATGTTTCCGATAGCTATTTATCCAAAATCATGTCCAAGCTCAGGCAGGATGGAATCGTACGTGCTGTGCCAGGGGTGAATGGCGGCTACGAGCTTGCACGACCGGCGGATCAGATTACATTCCTTGATGTGATTCAAGTGATTGAAGGGAGACAGCGGTTATTCGAATGCTCGAATTCGAATTCGCGGCAGCATCAGTTGTTAGTGGAAGAGGAGGCTGCGCAACGGGTTCAGACACATCAGGGAAGAAAAGAATGTTTGGTTGAGAAAGTTATGTACGGCGCTGAACAACATCTTTACCAATACTTACGGGAACATACGATTCAGTCGGTATTGGATGAGGCGTTCAAGCGTTGTACGTATGAGGTAAACAAGAAGTGATAGGCTTCTTGTAATTTAATTATGGATATTATAGATCTATGGAGGCTGAAAATAAAATGAATAAAAATCATCTCGATGTGGTAATAATTGGCGGCGGACCGGCTGGGTTGAATGCAGCTCTAGTACTAGGAAGGGCAAGGAAAACAGTTGCGGTGATCGATGCTGGTCGTCCTCGCAACGCTGTGACACGCGAGGTTCACGGGTTTCTTACCCGCGATGGGATGAGTCCAAGCGAGTTTCGGAGAATTGCTAAGGAAGAGATCAGCGCCTATTCCGGCGTATCATTCGTTACGGATAATGTAGTATCGATCGTGGGAACTGACGGCCGGTTTCAGATCGAGACGGAGCATGGTCAATCTTTTGCAAGCAAGAAAATATTGTTTGCCGTCGGCATGCAGGATCTGCCTCTTGCCATTCCGGGACTGGCGGAAGTATACGGGAAGAGCGCTTTCGTCTGCCCATTTTGCGATGGATGGGAATTAAGGGATCAGCCAATTGTCATCATTAATAAGGGAACAACGCTTATGCATCTTGCTCCACTCCTCTCCGGGTGGACGAACCGTTTAACCGTCTGCACGAATGGACCCGATGACCTGACTGATGCCGAGCGGGAGGAATTTCAGCGGAATCAAGTGCCTCTATTCGACTCGCCGATCTTGCAAATTGACTCTAACGGCGGATTTGTTCAGGAAGTCATTCTCGAAGACGGAACGACTATCCCATGCACAGGGATCTTTTTCAAACCGGATCTGGTTACCGGATCAGATTTGCCGCAAATGATCGGTTGCGAAATTACGGATTGGGGAGGAATCGTCGTGGATCAATTCGGAAAAACGAACATTCCTGGTGTATTTAGTGCCGGAGATGCAGCATCGCGAATGCATCAGGCCATAGCTGCGGCTTCGAACGGTGCATTTGCCGCTGCGGTCATCACCGGTGAACTAAATGCAGAAACTTGGGGAAGAAACAAATGATCGATTTAAATACTATGAAGCGCGGTCCAATCCAACATAAAGAAAGCGTGGGGAATACACATGAACGATTTTTTTAATGCAGCCATATGGGAAAAAGCGTGGAAAGACGAGTCCGTTCTGAAACTCAATAAGATGAAAATAAATGGAATCGATCCGACCAGATCTTTTGGCCCTAAGGCCAAGAGCTTCAACGAACAATCGTTTAGCGAAGAGGGAAGAAAACGAACTAAGCGAATTATGAACTGGCTTGAAGGACAAGGTGTTGGGTTTGAAAATACCTCTGTGTTGGATATTGGAGCCGCATCGGGCGTATTCTCGGTGCCGTTTGCGGAGCGAGGGGCACGTGTAACCGCCGTAGAGACTTCTCCCCCGCTGGTCGAATTACTGGAAGAAAATATCTCGAGGTTTGAAGTTGGCCAGGTGAACATTGTACGCAAACCGTTTGAAGATATTGACTTGCAGACGCAAGGCTGGAATCATAAATTCGATCTCGTCTTTGCCTCGATGTGCCCAATCATTCACAATTGGGATAGCGTGGAGAAGCTGCTTCATTGCGCACAAAAGTTCTGTTATATCAGTATGCCGGTAAGTCCAGCGGAGCACAGCCTCGTGAACGAAATTTGGCCTCTCGTCACGGGTCAGCCCTTCCATGCGCAACATTCAGAAATGGGGTACTTGCTGCATTTGCTATATCTTAAAGGTTATGCTTACGAATCGTTAATCACACGAGAAACGAAAACGAAGGAAGTCTCCAGGGAAGCGGCGTTGCAGGAAGCGTTAACTTGGCTTGGACATCGTCGCCTTCCTATAGATGAGCGGAATCGGAAAATAATTGCTGACTATATGGAGCAAGCCTATCCGTCAGGTAAAGTAGTCATTGAGGAGGGCGGACGTTTTGGCAAAGTACTGATTCGATTGCAGGATCAGAACATGTATACGAAAGAGATTTGATTCCGGCATATGTTACTGGGTCAAAATGAGTTCGAGCAATTGATTTTGTTTGGCTTGAGCTTTAAACTAGCAAGATAGAGCGACCTACTTAAGATGGCTAAAGGGCTATGAGCCATGACTCTCCCATCGTACCAGAGTCGATCGTTTTCGTGCAAAGCGCAATATTAACGATCTACAGGAATCCTAACGGAGAACAGTAGGTTTAGTAATCGTTGAGACGAAAAGGGGGAAAACGTAATGAAGACGATCAAGCGCATGATGGACCATTTGTACTGGGCGGACGGACGTATCTTGGACGCGCTCGCTGAGAATGAGACGAAGAACAAGGACCTTCTGAAGCTGGTTCGACACGTCGCTGTCGCGGAACAAGTCTGGTTGTCACGATTGCAGGGCAAGGGCAGCGCGCAATATTCGTTGTGGAAGGAAGCGGAAGACTTGACGGAGATCCAGTCAATGTTTGAAGAGAACGCCAAGCAATATCGTGTTTATATCGAAGGGCTCAAGGAATCCGAGTTGGACGAGATGGTCGACTATGAGAACCAGAGCGGGGTTCCGTTCCAAACGTCCGTACGGGACATTCTCTCGCAGGTCCTCTTACATGGGCAGTATCACCGAGGCCAGATCAACCAGGCACTTCGGATTGAATTGGCAGAGCCCGTCCAAGTCGATTACATCACGTTTGCGAGGCTCTAACGGGGCCTAATAATAATCATCATCATTCGTAATGGATGGGGATTGACCTAACGGGAAACGATCGGTCAACAAAATAGCCGCTAGTCCTAGCTTAATTTCAGGTTTGGACTAGCAGCTAATGCAGCTTAATGATTCAATCCAGGTGTAGTTGACAGTTGTTAGTTCATCAAATTTTCTATCCGATCTGCACGTATCCAGCACATTTCCTTAATATCTATGGTCTCTTTGAAGTCGTTAATCAAGGTGAAATGATTTTGAAGATTCATCAACGACTCCATACTGAAAACATCTCGCAGTTTATCAAGTCCGCCCGAATCGATGTTGAACAACGCAAAAGCATCCACGTCTAGACTCTTTATAAGTTTCTTGACTTTGTCTTCCTTACTATGTTCCTTATAGAATTCCTTAAACATTTTGACCCTAAAATCGTCTGAATTAGGTTTTATATAGAGCAATTCAATAGCATCTTCTTCAGGAAAACGTTCTTGTACATAATTATGTAATTCAATTGCATCTGCCTCATACGAATAATCGAATGCAGATATAACTCTGCTTTGGTAAAGGATGGTGAAGCCCCAGCCGTGGTCTTCAAAATTATAAAAGTATAATATAGGTAAGCTAGTAGTCATTTTTATAATATCCTCAGGATAGGTGCCACTAACTTCTGTACCTTTCGTAAAAAACACGCTCCATTTGTCATTAAGCGGTTTTATTAAAGTTGGGTTGAAGTCTTCGATAGCTTTCCTATGTTTATTCATGACAAGACTGCCTGAAGTAAACTCACTCATTTGTTTCCCCCCCATAATGTCCATTCATCAATTAAGATTAATATTTCGCTGGATAATAACTGATCACCTTCATTTTTCAAAAGTTAAGTTATATGAACGGATCGGATAATACTAAATAGGGTACGATTGAAAAGATTTTAAAAGCTGGTAAAGTCGGAATAATGAGAAGGTGCTGTGGACATGAACAAAGAGGAGTATCTAAGGGAACTTGATGAAATTATTGAAGATAAGATGTTCATTGGGAATGATATCAATGACTTAGAAACAGAATCCTCACAAAACACATGGTCGATTTCGATGAGTCAACAGTTAGCGAGCGAGTTTACCGTTTGGGAGATAAGAAACTTTTTCAAAAATGTAATTACTAATAAAGCTGAGCAATTGACAAAAGCAAACTGTAATCATGGAATGCTATTTTATGTATGGTTTGACTTCCAATCTGGAAGGTTACGCTTTAATTTTATTTCAAACATCCATAAAAGACTACCTTTTAAATGTGAGATTGAAACAATAGAAAACATGGATTCGATAATATATGCGTTTCTAGAATATCCTTATCATGATGGTATTCCCTTTGAGGAAGAAATAGATAAAGATGAGGCAAGTGTGGAAAATACAGAAGTAAATTTACTTCATGTTTTCTTGTACGAATTGAGATATTAGAGAAACTACGAAAGAGAAACGTTAGTTCAATGGTACCTGGATGAGCAGGAGCTCCTTGTTTTCAAAGGTGCTTCTTTTTTTATCAAACTACAATATTGTTGTAAATACAACAAAAAAGAGATACTATTTTAGTATCAAACAAGAGTATTTATGAAAAGGTGGACAAGGAAAATGACTTTCATGATAAAAAAGTGCACATTTGAACAATTAGATGCCCTTCAGGAGATTAGTATTGAAACATTTAATACTACCTTTAAGAACCAAAATTCGCCTGAAAATATGAATGCTTACTTGGAAAAAGCATTTAACATCAAACAATTAGAACAAGAAATATCGAATAGCTTTTCGGAATTTTATTTTATTTATTCCAATGAGCAAGTTGCAGGGTACTTAAAGCTAAACACAAATGATGCTCAAACTGAAAATATGGGCCATGCTTCGCTTGAAATCGAAAGAATTTATGTAAGGGAAAGTTGGCATAGACAGGGGCTGGGTCAATTTTTAATAAAAAAAGCTTTAGAAATAGCTTCTGAACAGAATAAAGAGAAGATTTGGCTAGGCGTTTGGGAAAAAAATGAAAGTGCGCTTATTTTTTATACAAAAATGGGCTTTGTTCGAACAGGAGCCCACTCCTTTTATATGGGGGATGAAGAACAGAGGGATATCATTATGACCAAAACAATCTGAATTACGGTAGAAAGTAAGTTTAGGGCCATCGTTGGAATTCGGGCTACGAAATAGTGTACACTATACCCGTCGACAACATTACGCAAATGGAGGCTGAGAAGTATGGGTAAAATTGCGATTTTCGGTTTTGGCCGCATCGGCAGAGTGCTGCTGCGCGTCGCGCTTCAAGACAAGCTCTTCGTTCCGGTTTCGGTATCGGATATCAAGGACGAGGATACTCTTGCCGCACTGTTCGAAGTGGATTCCAACTATAAGCGTTGGCATGAGGAAGTATCTGCCCAAGAGGGCTCATTGGTCATCGGCGGACGTGAGATTCTTTATATTAATTCCTCGCAGGAAGTGCCGGACTGGAAAGCGCTTGGCGTGGATCTCGTCGTCGATTGCACGGGTCGTGCTGTCGTCCGTTCCGTCGCGGAGGTGCATCTGGATCGCGGCGCGAAGCGCGTCCTTATCAGTGGTCCAAGCAAAACCCTCGATGATTGTGATGCAGTGCTGCTGAAGGGGATCAACCTCGACAGCTTCGATCCTGATAAGCACCGGATCATCAGCATGGCTAGCTGTACGACTAACGCCTTGGCGGCCGTCGTCAAGCTGGTCAAAGAAAACTACGGGATCAAATACGGACTGTTCTCCACGGTCCATTCTTATACCAATACGCAATCGTTGACGGATCAGCCGATGCGCGACCGCAGGGACTCCTGGGCGGCGGCCGAGAACATCATTCCATCTTCGTCAGGCGCGGCCAAGGCGCTTAAGTTCATCTGGCCGGATCTGAAGATTACGGGGAAGGCCTACCGCATACCGACCCGCACGGGCAGTATCGCCGAGTTAAATCTGATCACGGAGAAGCCGTGCACGGTGCAGGAAGTGAATGATATGTTCCGCCGTGCCTCGCGAGAAGGCGACCTTAAAGGTGTCATGGATGTACTCGAGGGCGAATGGGCCTCGTCGCGAATCATAGGCGACCCGCATACATCGATCATCGATCTGCCGCTCACCCACGTAGAAGGAGAGCTTCTATCCGTCGCGACTTGGTACGACAATGAATGGGGCTTCGCTACGCGTCTGGCGGAGGTTACAGCATTCTTGGCAAATAAATAAAAGAGACTGTCCCGGCATTCATTCCGGGTACGGTAGTATTTCCTCGTCAAAAGACCAACCATGGCCGCTCATGTGAGCGGCTTTTTTGTGCTTTGGAATACCCTATGGGTAGACTTACGAATTTTTGGGGTATTTTTTATTATTGTATTTGTTCTGGTTTAGTGAGATGAAGCATTTCTGCTAGCTGTGTAGCCAAAAAAAATGGCGTATAGGGTAGATCGTTTCTAAGCCAGAAAACAATGGTGCCAATGAAAGCAGCGGAGCCGTACCAGATTGCGATATCTTTTTGAACGTTTAAAGTGGAGGATGCCTCCCGCATGTCCATTCGTTGGGTAATCAGATCAGAGATTAGCTCCATGAGTCGTTCCGTAAAAACGGGAATGCGTTTGGAAGCGAGCAGTACTTTATAAAAATTGGAGTTTTCCGCGATATGCTCAAGCAGTTTGACGATAATTTTTATGTTAAAACCGGTTTGTTGGGCAGCATCCTTTAAGATCGCCTGCATTTCGCTAATCATGTCTTCCGCCAGTCTATCGATCATATCTGGAATATCTCGATAATGAAGATAGAAGGTAACACGATTAATCGTCGCTCGCTCAGCAATGCGATTCACGGTTACTTTTTCAAGCTCAAGTTCGTGAAGCAATTCAACAAAGGCATCTTTAATTAATTGGCGCGTACGCAGAACACGCGGGTCTAATCGTTGTAATTTAGTTGGCATGGGTAATCACTTCCTTCTCCAATGCGCTATGCGACAAAAACTGCCATATTTGTGGATTATGTGACTCATAGGCGACAGATGACTTGGAATTGTAAACTAATAAACAGTTTTCAAAAAGGTGTAGCTTGTGAACAATAGAACATGTGATTATAATTCTATTTACATCCAGTTTACTATACCACACATTGTAAATTAGTTGTAAATTGAATTTGAAAGGAATAAGTAAAATGAGTAAAACTGCAACATTTGATAGTAGTACGATTAAGAAAGGCCCGCTTTTGTTTGTCATGATTTTGGGGGCATTTATTGCCATTCTGAATCAAACGATCATGAGTGTTGCTTTACCGGAGCTTATGGTTGAATTTGATATTACCGCTTCCACAGGCCAATGGCTAACTACCGGCTATATGTTGGTTAACGGTGTACTAATTCCAATAACAGCTTTCCTTATGCAACGATTTACGACGCGTGAGCTGTTTCAAACATCCATGATTATTTTCCTCATAGGAAGCATTGTTTCAGCTTTTGCGCCTGGCTTTGAAGTTTTGTTGGCCGGCCGCTTGATTCAAGCAGCGGGGGCTGGGATATTAATGCCTCTTCTCATGAATGTCATCCTGACAATCTATCCGCCTGACAAGCGCGGAGCCGCTATGGGAATGGTGGGGCTGTCTATCATTTTTGCTCCAGCTGTGGGTCCTGCTATAGCCGGCTATATTTTGGAGCATTATTCATGGCGCGCTCTTTTCTATGGCATCATTCCATTTGCTGTCATTGTTATTGCGGTGGCTTTTGTATATTTAAAAAATGTTTCCGAACGTACTTATCCCAAAATTGATGCGTGGGGCGCGGTGCTCTCAACGATCGGATTTGGTTTCCTTCTTTACGGATTCAGTAGTGCTGGCGGCAAGGGCTGGTCAAGCACGGAGGTTGTCCTGTCAATTGTTGTAGGTGTTGTGGCATTAATATTGTTTACATGGCGACAGCTGGTTATCAAAAGTCCGCTTCTTGATCTTAGGGCTTTCAAGCACAACATGTTTACCCTGACAACGTTAATCAACATTGCAGTTACGATGGTTATGTATGCCGATATGATGCTGCTTCCCTTGTATTTGCAAAATGCTCGCGGATATACGGCGCTCGAGTCCGGGATACTCATGCTCCCAGGCGCACTGCTTATGGGCTTGATGATGCCCGTGGCTGGGAAGCTGTTCGATAAGTTCGGAGCGAAATGGTTGTCTATTATCGGTATGGCCATTACGATTGTTACGACACTGGGATTCATTAATTTGACAGATTCGACGAGTTACACGTATCTAGTCCTCATGTCCACAGGACGACGCTTAGGTATGGCACTATTCTTAATGCCAATCACAACCGCTGGCCTTAATCAATTGCCTACAAGACTGAATGCGCATGGTACTGCTATTTCCAACACGATTAAGCAAGTGGCAGGGGGAGTAGGAACTGCATTGCTAGTCACGGTTATGACGACCAGAACCCAATCTCATCTCGTTGACCTGATGACGACAAACGGAGCAGCGAATGCATCCAAGGAACTTATAAAAGAAGCATCGATTCAAGGAATTAATGATTCATATCTAGTTATTGTTGGCATCGGAATTGTTGGCCTGCTGCTTTCCTTCTTCATCAAACGTGTAGGTCAAGCCGAAGAAGAAACGACAGTTGTTGTAACTCAGAAGCCCGTTCATGCAACGTAGGATTTACAGATAATCATTTAGTAGAAGGGCTTCTCCAAGGATAGGAAGAGATATGAAAAAAGGTTACTAAATAGGCATGAAAGGCTGATGAGCATTCATCAGCCTTTTTTTTTGTTTAATTCGTCAAATTGCCGCGATAATTTGCTGTTATGTATACCATGCAAAATAACGAATTCTGAGCCGTGATCCTGCCGTCAAAACCATAGAATTCTTCGTGGAAATGGAAAGTTGTACCTGAAAGCGCTTAACTGTACCTTGTTCGCGGCTTCAGCAACCCGCTATGATCAAATCAAAGAAAGCGCTACCAATACATATTGCTTTCACTCCTCATCTATGCGCTCGCTCTTGATTACGCGCACGTCCATTACAAAGGAGATGAATTGATGAAGAGGTCATTAAGAAGAACGGGCTATCTCGCATTAGCATTATGGCTGGCGTTCGCGGGCTTCGCGATCCCGGGGAAGCAAACCGCGAACGCGGCCAACAACGGGCTTGCGCTCAAGCCGCTCATGGGCTGGAGCAGCTACAGCATGCAAGTGTACTCCGGCAATCCCGCTTGGATCAACGAAACGCAGATCAAGGCGCAGTCTGACGCTATGCATACGAAATTGCAAGCGTACGGTTACAATTACATCAATATCGATGCAGGCTGGAACGGCGGCATCGACGGCTACGGCAGGCCGGTTCCGAGCAGCATGCTATATCCGAACGGCTTTACGGCGCTAATCGATTACGTGCATGCAAACGGCCAAAAGTTTGGCCTCTATATGATTCCGGGCATATCCCCGCAGGCATACAGCGATGATCTGCCGATCTACGGCGCAGCCAGCTGTTCGATGCAGGACATCGCCGCTCAGCCGCTGACGACGGCAGACTACTGGAATTTGGGCTACAAAATTAATTTCGGAAACCCGTGCGCGCAGAGCTACATAAATTCAATCGCCGACCTCTTCGCTGATTGGGGTGTCGATTTCGTGAAATTCGATAGCGTCACACCGGGTTCTGGTCATAATGACACTTCAATTGACGCGCGAGGCGACGTTGCCGCTTGGTCGCAGGCGCTGAGTGCGCACAACATTTGGTTCGAGCTTTCTTGGGCGCTGGACCACAATTACGTCGACACGTGGAAGCAATATGCTAACGGCTGGCGCGTGGATTGGGATGTCGAATGCTATTGCACCAACACCGCTTTGACGGCTTGGGCGAACATCGACAGGTTGTTCCCGAAAGCTGCAATTTGGTGGCGCGATGCCGGACCAGGCGGCTGGAACGACTTCGATTCACTCAACGTCGGGAACGGCTCCATGGACGGTATGACGCAGGATGAACGGCGAACCGCTATGTCTTTATGGGCGATGTCCTCGGCCCAGCTCTACACGGGCAACGATTTAACCAATTTAGACGCTTTCGGACTCTCCTTGCTGACGAATGACGAAGTTATTGCCGTTAATCAGGCGGGCCGGCCGGCCCATCCGGTATCCACGGCCTCGAATCAACAAGCGTGGTACGCCAATAATGGGGATGGCACATATACCGTTGGCCTGTTTAATCTAGGCAGTTCCGCCGCGACGGTCAACGTGAACTGGAGCGACATCGGACTGAACGGTGCCGCGACCGTCCGGGATTTGTGGACTCATAGCGATCTGGGGTCGTTCAATACCGGCTATAGCTCAGTCAATTTGCCTGCGCATGCCTCGAGGCTGCTCAAAGTAACGGCAACAGGCGGATCTGTTACCGCTAACAACGACGACACCGGCATTAAATATACAGGGGCGTGGCAGCGAAGTCACAGCCGGGGCTTTGGAGACTATGGGGACGACGTCCACTACACGCAGACGAATAACGACGCGTTTGAATACACTTTTCAAGGCACGGGCATTGATCTCATTACAGAGAAAGATTCCTCTCAGGGCAATATCGACATTTACGTGGACAACGTCTTCAAACAAACGGTTAACACCTATAACGCGACCCGCCAGGCGCAGCAGACCGTCTATAGCATCACCGGTCTCGCCAACGGACCCCATACCTTGAAAGCAGTCAAGAAATCGGGTACTTACATGCTAGTCGACAAATTGCAATTCAGCGTGCCCTCGCCAATTCTCGTGAACGATACCGATCCGGGAGTATCGTATACGGGGACGTGGACGACGAGCAGCGCCAGAGGCTACGGCGATTATCAAGATGATGTTCACTACACGCAGACAAACAACGATTATTTCCAGTATACGTTTAACGGAACGGGAATCGACCTTGTTACGGAGAAGGAGGCTTCCCAAGGCAACATCGACATCTACATCGACAACGTCTTCAAGAAAACCGTCAATACGTACAATGTCACGCGGTTAGCCGCGCAAACCGTGTATAGCATTGACGGACTTGCAAGCGGCTCGCATACCATTAAAGTCGTAAAGAAATCGGGCACGTACATGCTGCTTGATCAACTGCGGTTCAAGAGCAGCCAGAAACAGTACAACAATACGGATGCCAGCATCAGCTATACGGGCTCATGGTCGCTGAACGGCAACCGCGGATTTGGTGATTTCAACAACGACGTCCACTTCACCCAGACGAATAACGACTACTTCCAATTCACCTTCACCGGAACAGGGGTGGAATTGATCACGGAGAAGGACGTTTCGCAAGGCAACGTGGATATTTACTTGGATAATGTGTTACAGACCACGGTCAACACAGCCAATCCGACGCGGCTGACCAATCAGGTCGTTTATAAGGCGACTGGCCTAACGAATGGCAGCCATACGCTCAAAGCTGTGAAGAAATCGGGCACATACATGCTGCTGGACTCCATCCGAGTAACGCCGTAGGCTAGAGGCATAGGAATAAGTGTGAGTTGTCCCAAAGCGGTATTTGGCTTTGGGACAACTTCAAAGGCGGTTATCGCCTGGATGGTTTCTATGTCAGCGCAGATAAACGAAAATAAGATACTCAAATAACGGCCAAGTAGATTGGTCGTTATTTGGCATGCCCGGCGATAGCATAATATCGGTACATGAAGCATGTCAACAACCAAGCGCACTAGGGTAGGAGGATCACCGGAACGGGAAACGAGTGGACAGCTTGATACCTAATGATCTCGATTTACTTTACCGATGGTCTGTCTGTGGCAATAGTATGATAAGATAATTTCAGTTTAATCGTTCAAATGTTTAGACCAAGGAGGGACTCGATGGATCAGGATATTGGATATCAAATCATGCATGAATTTAAAAAGAATCAATCCTTGCTGATTGCCATTGGGAATGAAACTCGACAAGCTATTTTAATTACTTTGGCTCAGGGGGCTGGAATGCGTGTAGGAGAAATTAGTACGAATACACATTTATCTAGACCGGCCATTTCACATCATTTGAAAATACTAAAAGACGCTGGCATTGTAACTGTTCATAAAGATGGGACCAAAAACTTCTATCGAATAGACGCCAAAAATAAAATGCAATCCTTAAGAGATTTAGTTGATGATGTAATAAAACTGTGTGAATAAATCGCGATACAACAACGATTGACAATACCATAGGGGGTAACGATGAACGTATCTATTGAAGCGCAAAACGGTGTGAAAATTCCTCAACTTGGATTTGGGGTTTATAATGTCAAACAAGGTAAAGATGGCGTTTTTGAGAAAACCATTAGCGAAGCCATTGAAGCCGGTTATCGACATTTTGACACCGCACGAATATACGGTAATGAAGAAGCATTGGGAAGAGAAATACAAAAAAGTGGCATTGCTCGAGAAGATTTTTTTCTTACGTCAAAAGTATGGACAACTGATTTAGGTTATGCTCAAACGCTACGGGCTTTTGAGAAAAGCTGCCAAAAACTGAATACGAATTACCTTGACATGTATCTCATCCATTTCGCAGCACCCCATTACGTAGAGGCTTGGAAGGCTATGGAGAGACTTTATTCTGAAGGAAAAATCCGAGTCATTGGAGTAGCTAACTTTGAGATCGAACACCTTGAACAACTTATGAAGCATGCTAAGATTGCTCCGATGATTAATCAAATTGAAACCCATCCAGAATTTCAACAACATCGATTGCGAGAGTACATGTTCCGTCATCGGATTTTACATGAGGCTTGGGCGCCGCTGGGCCAGGGTAACAAAGCTTTGTTTGAGAATAAAGTACTCAAAGCTATTGCTCGTCGGCATCAAAAAACGGTTGGACAAGTCATTTTGCGTTGGCATTTAAATAGAGATACTATCGTTATCCCTAAATCCTCGAATCCAAAAAGGATAAAGGAAAATATAGATCTATTCAATTTCAATCTAAGTGATGAAGAAATGGAACAAATTGGGGAAATGGATGTTGGGAAACGATACTCTGTAAACCCAAAGGGGTACAATATAAACCCAATTGTAGTAAATGTGATGAAACTATTTTTGAAGTAACATGGAAACGGAAAAGGGTCACTGTCAAGGTTGGGCGAGGAGAGAGTGGCGAACCTCGTTGAACAATACCATTCAAGATTATTCCTAATTCCGAATTCTCTATGCGAGGAAACCCATCGATGCTACTCCACCTGGAAGCTGGGATGACAGTATTAATAATTAATAATGAATTCCCTTCTTTACCCGAATAAGCGGTGGAGCAGGGAATTCATTATTTAATCCTCCTAAATCATAGGAAAATGAATTTGATGATCATGCAGTCCCGAGAGGAGAACGGCATCCTCCAATGCTCAATCCCAATTGATTGTAATATTTTTTAATATTCACGATCGTTTGGCCCTGAGTGACCTCGGTAATCATCCGAGCGATTTCATCAACATCGACAACTCTGCTTTCGAGAAGAGCGTCATATATTTGCTTTAATTCTTTTGGAAATACATTGCCCACCATACTAGACAAGCCATTACAACCGTTTATGGTTAGATTGGAGACTAGATTTAGGTCTCCTGCCGCAAACCGAACAAACGAGCTGGGGAAAATGGTATCTTTGTGGCGATGAACGTCTCCGGCTTCTTTAAAGCCCAATATATTTGTATGCCTATTTATTAAATCGTGCAAAGCTTCCGGGCTCAGATCAAAGCCTGTTCGGGACGGATTGTTATAAAGAATGACTTCTTTAGTCGTATGCTTAAGCAGCTCATCAACATAGAGGATAGCCTCTTGCTGGGTTGGTTTAATGTAGGGCGGAAATCCGATCATGATGATATCAAAAACAGAACTTTCAAGCGCTTGCACTAATTTCACAGCATCTCGGGTTCTTACGGAGGCCACTCCAAAAATGAATTCGACACCTTGGAAATGTTTCCGATTGAAATAGTGAATGATTTCAAGCCTTTCTTCGATGCTCAAGGAATGTTGTTCCCCTGTTGAGCCTGATACAAGCAACGCGTCGATCTGATTTTCTCGCAAATAATGGATAATTGGATCAAATCCCTCCAAATATAAGCTCTCATTTTCTTGAAAGGGAGTAGGTATGGCAATATGGAATTTTTTCATGTGATTCATATCCTCCTTGCTGAAATTTTATTTTGATGCTATTTGTCGCGCAATGGCTACGCATAGCACGACGCATTATTCGAACGGATAAGCAAGCCATTGAAGAGGGGATCCGCATCATTGCTGAAGAGCTGGAACATGGTAAATATTCAAATAGCAGCCCAAAACCATTTTTTCGCTTTTAATTATAAATCAATATGCAGGTATCCATGCAGTCAGTATAGCCCCACCCTCCGAATGGTTTTTAGCGGTAAGCTCGCCTCTATGACGCCTAATAATTCTCTGTGAAATCGTTAATCCAAGCCCGCTACCGCCGGTTAACCGATTTCTGGATGTTTCCCCGCGGTATAAAGGCTCAAACACGCGCTGTAGTTCTTCCGTAGTGAAACCTGGCCCAGTATCACGTATCGTAAATATGACCTTGCTGCCATCTTTATAGCATCGAACTTCAATATCACCATTGGAAGGCGTATGTCTAACGGCATTATCCAACAGATTATTGATGGCGCGTTCCAATAAATGCCTGTCGCCGCTAATGTCGCAATCGTCAGCTAGATCGGTGGATATGGAGATGTGCTTTTGCCGAGCTAACAGATTTAGACTGTCCATCGACGTCCGGATGACGAATGGTAGATCAATGTTTACGTTGATTAGTTCCTCCTCCATATACTCCATCTTCGTAAATGTGAACAGGTCTTCGACGAGGCGGTCTAATTGTGCCGATTTTTCCTTGCAAACGGTTATATATTTTGATATTTTCTCAGGCGATTGTGCAATGCCTTGTTCCAGCCCGTCCAAGTAACCGCGCAATGCAAACAAAGGCGTTCGCAGATCATGCGCGACAGCTGCAATGACGAAGCGGCGCTCTTCCTCCAGCTGCAGTTGCTTCTGAATAGAGGTTTGAAGCCCGCTCACCATAACTTCAAATCCATCGCGCACCTTGGCGATTTCTGTAATTCGGGAATCGGGCAGCCGAACATCCCAGTCTCCTGCTGCCATTTGCCTCGCGGCGAGGCTCATCCTCTCGAGTGGCTTGAGAAGAAACCTGCGCATTTCGATACCAATAATAAAGAATGCCAAAAACAAACCAAAAACCATGGAAATGAACGGAACCGTTTTTGATTCTGGCATATAAACGACGAACCTTCCCAAGATACGGCCATTCTCTAAAACAGAATATTTTTCGGAGTTTGACGACATAGAGCTGTGGGACTTCCGGTTAGAGCGGAAAATCTCTTGATCGGACGCAGATAGAATAACGGCATCCATCTTTGCTTTTTGCAAGTGATTGTCCAATTGGTTTTGCCAATTCACGTCGTTCCATTTGTCTGTGTTCGATTCGATGAGGTGAGCTATTTCCGCGAATTGTCCTTTCAGGGCCTCGTTTTGCGAATGGCTTTTTGCGAAGCTAAGTGTATTTGTTTCAAAAATATGAGCAGCTGCATAAAAGATCCAAGGCAGCGTAAGGATGAAAAAGAAGCATAACAAAGTAAACGTGCGAATACGAATAGTTCTCATTTTATCCTCCCTCGAAGCGATATCCGATTCCCCACACATTGATCAGATACTGAGGTTGGTTCGGATTGGGTTCGATTTTTTCCCGAAGCCGGCTGAGATGAACCCGAATGGTATGCCGATCGCCAACGCCTTCCCAAAATCGTTCAAGCAATTGATCATAGGAAAAAACATGTCTGGGATGCTCCATAAACAAGCGCAGCAACTCATATTCCCGAGGCGTGAGCACAACGCGTTCCCCGTCCACCTTCACTTCCCTTGCAGACAAATTGATTTTAATGCGGCCATAAACCAAAAGTTTCTCTCCCATAGGCTGCTGAGAAGGGACGCGGCGCAGCACCGCTTTGATTCTGGCGACAATTTCTCCTGGAGAAGCATTTTTGATAATATAGTCATCACCGCCAAGAGTGAGCCCCCTAATCTTATCCACGTCATCGCTGCGAGCACTTAAGAAAAGGATCGGAACGCTGCTTTCCTTTCGAATCCGTCGACATAGCGCGAATCCGTCCTGCCCTGGCATCATGATGTCAAGAACAATGCAATGTACAGTGTTTTGCTGGAATAATGTCCATGCTTCTGAGGCATCGCAAGCGGTTAGCACATGAAAATGATCATTTTCCAAAAAGTCCCTCAATAGTTCAACAATGCTTAGATCATCGTCTACAACGAGTATCGTATTAAAACCGTTCATGGTATCCCACCTTCCTAGTCAGTTTATCATTTTTTCGTTTGAAACAAACGGGTCTCGAGGTTTTGTGACGTTTCGTTTATTGTTTTGTGATTTTTTCATCATCTTGTTTGAGATACTTCGTTGTTATGCTCTTGTAGAGAACGAGATTTGTTGCATAAGGAGGCTATATTGATGTTAACTGTTCAAATTGTGCTTTTTGATGGATTCGATCTGTTGGATGCTATTGCGCCTTACGAGGTTTTCCACGCCGCTTCGATGTACGTCGAAGATACATTAAGCGTAGTGCTAGTTACCGCAGAAGGGCCAAGACATGTCACTAGCGGGATTAGCGGGTTGAAAATTGAAGCAACCGAGTATTTGAACCCGGCAGCGCCGGGCATTATTCTCGTGCCCGGAGCAGCTGGTGATGTTGATGGAGAAGGCGTTAATTCCATTCCTGCTATTTTGAGCAGAGCTATGAATTCACCGTTAACAGCCGTTTTAGAGCAGGCACTCGCACAAAAGGATGTCGTAGTTGCTACGGTATGCGGTGGTTCTCTCATTCTTGCAATGGGGGGATTGCTGGAAGGCCGACCGGCAGTGACAAACCATTTGGGAATGGATTTGCTCGGGGCAACTGGAGCTGTGCCTATTCGGGCGCGCGTGGTCGATGATGGAAATCTGGTTACGGGCGGCGGCGTAACATCTGGCCTTGATGTAGCCCTATACCTGGCGGAACGCGAGCTTGGCCCGCGTATTGCGCATGCGGTGGAACAGTTATTCGAATACGAACGAAGAGGTACGGTTTGGAGAGAAACAGGAATGGGGCTTGGCCACCCTAAAACAGGGAGCAGAAATCGTTTGGAGAATGCAGGAGACACGGCGGTGATACCGGAGAAAGGGCTGGAAAAACAAACGACTGCAGCATCTATGTTCGATGGGAATTGGGACACAACGATCGCAACCCCTGTTGGAAAACTTGAGGTCAAGCTTTCAATATCGACAAGAGAAGGTATAATCAAAGGCACGGCAATTCAAGGAGATGAGGCAGTAGATTGGATAAATCCCGTTCTAGAAAACAACAAGCTTGCCTGGTCGCTTCGAATTACGAAGCCGATGCGCTTAAATTTGAAATTTGAAGTTACCGTTGAGGGGGACCATATGAGCGGGATCGCCAAAGCAGGTATTTTGCCTGCTTCCAAATTAGTAGGAAATCGGACATCTTAATTTCGAATGGCTTAGTTGAGGCTTAAGTAAGGATGCGTGGAGGGACGAAGTTGGATCGTTTAAACCATCAGAAAGTATTATTCAATATTTTATCTGTTGTCAGCATTTTGATTATATTTTACGCTTTGGCGAAAAATTTTATGATTGATCCCGAAGCAGAGGGTTTTCTTAGCTATAAAACTGGACTCAAACGCGAACTCAATCTTCCGGTCTGGTTAAACGTAATGTATGTCCATGTCGGTTTTGCATGCCTTGCGATGGCGTCGGGTCTGCTTAACTTTTCCACTATAAACGTTCAAAATAGCCGTAAGCTCCATCGGATCAACGGCTACGTTTATGTCGTATCAGTCCTCCTTGTCGTACTGACTTCCGGATATATGGCACCTTACGCCACGGGAGGGAAAGTCAGCAGTATGGGGTTCAATTTACTAAATATAATATGGCCGATGATTACCATGATGGCGCTCGTTCAAATCAGAAAGAAACGTATGATTAGCCATTGGAATTGGATGATTCGAAGCTATGCTTTTTGTTTTACAAACATGCTGATTCATATGATCACTTTTATTAGTGAACGGATATTTGGTTTGGGTTACGCTGACAGCTATACCATTGGCATCTATGCTGCTCTTGCGTTGCTGTTGCTTATCCCTGAAGTCGTGATTCGAACCATCCACAAGTCTTGAGCCACCTTTCCAGGTGGTTTTTTTATGGCTAATTTAGCGCTTCGTTGGTGCCTTGTCACACAATAATGTCGAAAAATAAAAAAGAAGGGAGCCTTTCCATACGATCATCTGTATTTTTTGATATAATAAGAAGAATGAATATAGAACTGGTTAAACGAGGAGATCACATGAAAAGTTACGATTTTTTACCGATTATACTTGGTAGCGATGAAAATGCATATGGAAATGTAAGACTTATTAATGAAAAATACCAGATCAAGCCGCTGCTGCTATGCAGCCGGCTGTTAATCCCAACCATGAACAGCAAATTGTTTGATCTTATTCAAATCAATCAATTTGACCACGAGGATATATTTCCTGGCGCTCTGCTTTCCATATTGGAAAAACACAGCGCTCCGAACAGAAAACTTGTCGTCATTCCTTGCTCGGACTATTATGCGGGCATGTTGTCGCGGCATTATAGCAAATTCAATGGGCTGATCGCAAATCATTTTATTTCCGAGACTTTGCTTGATACATTTGATACAAAAGATAAATTTTATAAGCTATGCGAAAAACATGGACTGGATTATCCCAAAACGATTGTTTCCGAGCCGCATGAGCGCGAAATAGCGTTGGAGCAAATGGATTTTCAGTATCCCATCGTCGTAAAGCCCGAAAACAGCAATGCCTACGAATACTTGCATTGTCACTTTGAAGGCAAAAAGAAGGTATTTTTCTTCAACTCGAAGGATGAGTATTTAACGATGGTCAAAAGCATGAATGCTTCCGAATATAAAGGAAAGTTAATTATACAAGAGTTTATTCCTGGTGGCGACAGCTCGATGCGAGTCATTAATAGTTACTCCGACGACAACGGGAAAGTGAAAATGACATGTCTCGGCCAGCCGGTGCTTGAGGAATATGCGCCAAAAACACTTGGCAATTACGCTGCGATTATTAGTCGCTTTGATATGGATATTTATCAGAAGGTAAAAGCCTTTCTCGAAGAAATCGGTTATGTCGGTTTTTCCAATATCGATATGAAATATGACTGTAGAACCGGCAAGTACATGATGTTCGAAATCAATCCGCGGCTTGGCAGAAGCAGTTTTTTTGTTAGGGCAGCAGGACTTAACATGATTGCTGCTTTGATTGATACTGTTGTCTATGGCAAAGACGAAGATTGCGTTTACAGTGATAAAACCGCTCTTTGGACAAATGTGCCTAAAGTCGTATTAAGCAAATATGTAACGGAACAGGGATTATCCGATGAGATTAATAAATTGTACAAACAGAAAAAAGTGCTCAAATCCATTTGGTATAAAAAGGACTTGAACATCAAACGCGTGATTAGAGTCTCACGGTATTATTTCAGCCATATCAATAATTTCAAACGGTATTATTTTGATAAGGACACGATGTACTCACCGAATTAAGAGAATAGCTGCTTAAATGAAAGGCTCAATGGCCTAATGTGAAATGCACCCCTAACCATAGACATCGGAAATCCCATATGGGAAACCGATGGTACCGTAGGGGTGCATTTTTATGAGGAAAGGGCTTGCTATGCATAACGGCTATTTAGTTAGCTTTCATGAATGATTTGATGAACGACAGGCAGGTAGTGCTCCATCTTTTGTATTTGGTCGTTTAGAAGCATCGTAAAGCTGGATTCATTCCAGCCCTCTGAGCAGATCAAGGAAGAACGAAAGCGAAGTTCGCCATCCTCTTGATCCAATTCGAAGGCTCCATTCAACAAATCGTAATTCTCACCCATGAGTTGAAGGGAGATGCCTTGTCGCAATGGAGCGGGAATTTGTTCGGGAAAGACGGAGTAGAGCACGATAAGGTCTTCCTCGGGCTCGATTCGAATTAAGCCAATCCATGTTCCGCCGGCTGGGCTGCTATATCGAAGACGAATAATGCTGTCACTAAAATATTCATATTTTAGGCTGTTTGCTTGCAAGCAAGCTTCGATTTGTGTGGCTAAGTCAAGTTCGGCAGTTGATTTCACCTGATCTAACTGCTGTACATGGTTTATTAGGCTTTCGCTCCATGTGGTTTGAAAGCCTTGGCGAAGCATGCCGGATTGCCCGAACACAGGAGGTAGGCTGACAGATTGTTTGGCATCAAGCACATACCAATATTCTGACTTGGCAAGGTCAGCCATTTGCGTTCCGGATATCGCATCGGGCAGCAGCCCAGCAAGTATCGTTTCCACGTCACCGTTTCTAGCCGCAATTTGAAGGGTGATCGCTGGAGAAAGTATGGCGCGAACCTCGATGATATCTATTTCATTAAATCGAACTTGTGCAGTTATGGTATGAGGCAGCAGATTAAACCATTGCTGTTCAACCAGTTGTTTCATCAATTCAGCAGGGACTGTGAAGGTAATGATGCAGCTTGCTTCTTGTTCATGCTGGTATTTCAGACGTGTAATGGCAACGGTCACCGTTTCCCCATTCCAGGAAGAGAAGGGGATAGGAATATTCGTTTTGATACTTGAATGATCATCTATTTTAGTTATACTCATGGTTTCAATTAGCTCCTTTCATCTCCTGATACTAACGGCCTAGAATCCCGCCAGTGAATTGCTTTACGCCATCTTTCTTTTCTCTTCCGAATTCAGCGAGTCTTTTTGTCTTCTCTACCGAAAATTTAACGACTCCAGCATCCACCTCGAAGCTTTTGGTTTGACCAAGCTCCACGGCTAGTTTCCAGTCGCCTGCTACTCCAGCGCTATCCCATTCTTTTTCAAAATTCAATGTGAGTTCTGTAGTGGAGGAGCTTACAATCTTGTTCTCTATTTCTCCCGTATCAACATCGACTTCTTGAATTTGCTTAGCTAGTGAATTACCGATTCCATCAAATTGTGGAAGGAGGACCATAGCATCGCTGCCCACATCTATTTTAGTCCCCGTATCCCGAACATCTGTGTTGTGAGCTTCCGTTGCAGCAGGTGTATTATTATTTTTGTCTCGGGTAAGCGCATTGCTTATGTTCGTTAGCAAACCAAGAGCGGGTGTTCCTATTTTACTCATATAGGATACCCATTTAGCTGATTCTTCACCGTATTGGAATGGAATAGATGCACCTATCGATATCTCAAGGTCTAGTGGTTTTCCGCCAAAACGGGTATGAGAGCCTTCGGCCGAAAGGCTAAGGCTTCCAAAGCCCAAATCGAGCTCGACCTCACCGCTTGCCTCATAAACCTTCCTCTGTTCAAGTTTAGCCAAACTTTGTGCCTTTTCTTTTAATTGATCGATCTTCGTATTGTCTCCAAAACTGTCCAAGGTTTTTTCAATGATGGTTTCCTTATCAAAGTGGGTCAAATTCTTCTTGCCGGCACTGAGGGACACCCCAACGATACCTGCTTCAAATTCTGCAGAAAGTTTCTTGTATGTTCCGACATCAACAAAATTCTCGCCTTCCATATCCTGAGCTTCTATGGCGGATGCCCATAGCTCTGCTTCTTCTAATTCAGTTTTACCTGATTTGCCTCCTTGGCCCCAAATGCTTTCAGCTGCACTAGGTACAACACTATTCATTTGACGATACATGCCGTAGGAAATTAGATTCATGACAGAGGTTGAATTGCCGGCTTGCGCCTCAAGATAAAGGCCTAACTGAAAATTAGCATCCAAGCCAAGTGTTTTAACACCGACGCCAAAGCCAATCTGTGCGCTAACAGTCAAATTGCCATCGTCACGCTCAGCTTCAGCTCCAAAGCTAATAATGGCGTAACCGCCCGATTGGCCAAGCGGGATTTTTAACTCAAATTCAAAAGCTCCTGAATCTCCGTCGTTGGGTACTGCCAGATCAACGAAGCTGCCAATTTTCACGAGGCCGCTGTTCAGTGAATCGCTTTCTATTGCCAGCTTGATTGCTTTATCTGCTATTTTGTCATCTGTAACTTGTGTTCTCACATCTGTACTGAGATCCTTGGTAGGGGCGGGTTTTCCAAGCAGACTACCGCCCTTTACGATGGTGCGTGCTTCATTGACGGCCATGCTTTCAGTTTGTTTTAAAATTTCAAGCGCTTTCGTTTGAGCGCCGGTTAGTGCGGCTTTTCGTATTTTGTCCGTTTTCACTTGTTTGGCACTGGAGAGCTGCTTTGCAGCACTGTGAGCGGCTAGTTTTAATTTTTGCTTCGTTGGGTCGGCAGGAAGCGTTGATTGTACAATTTTCAATGCTTCTTTTTCCATAATCGAATTTACGGAACCCTTTGCCAAAGAATGAGCTTCCTTATTTGCAATCATGCCAGTATAGGCCTGGCTGATCTTGCTCTTGCTTTGCATCTCCTGATGGTTTGAGATTTCATTGGTAATATCATCATTGGCCTGGGCTCTAGCAGCATCCTTGAGTTTTTGCCGAAACGCATTGAGCTCATCGGAGCGTCTCCATTCCCCACGGCCTACGCCGAATTTTAAAAGTACTGCTAGCTTAATAGGCTCAAATAGTTTTTCGGAATAAAGGCTATCGATCTGTTGTTGGTCAACGTAAGCCGTTTCTTGCTCTTCAGGGGTTGATGTATTTGTTCTATCAGTAGGAGCAGTTTGCTGCGCACGCTGGGCTACCGCTTGGTTGCCGATGGATTGCTGCAGGCTAGCTGATGTGCTTGTATTCGTTGATACAGCAGTCGCAGGCACCTGTTGTTGAGTGGCCTTTGGTGCTGCCGCATTATCTTTTCCTTGTTCATTACTCGATTTGGATTTGGAAAAAAACATAACTGATCCTCCCGGCAGGAATGATATGCATCATTAGTCACAATAATAGTCTTTTCTATTATACATGAGGCGGAAATAGTTGTAAGTTTTTTGTTGCAAATCGTTGGATTATAGGCTTTTGTGACTAGATAAGAAGGAAAAGGTCGATTTTGGTAGAATTACTGTCTTAGGAATGTTTTATCAGGTTATTCGTTTTTACTTTTGTCTGAGGATGTTAGTCGATAGACTGACTTATAGGTGAATGTTATGGCACTGGGACGCAAGATGAAAAGTCCAGCACAAGCAAATCAATCTCGAGAAGCATTGAGGCAGCAGTCGTCAATAAAAGAACAACATCTAAGTGATGAGCAGCAAGGGACAAGGACGAGGGCGATGTCTTTGCAGCAGAGCTATGGCAATCAAGCAACTGGGAAAATGATACATGCCCTTCATGGCAAACAATCTTCAACCGAAGCATCCAAGGGTGTGAAAGCACCTTATGAGAGGCTAATCAAATGGCTGGAGGGAGAGGCTTATCAAGATCATCAGCAAGTATTGTGGAGACAGTTTGAAAAGCTATCTCCAGCACAGAGGCAAGCCGTATTGTTAGAGATGGCAGGCTCTATAGATCGATTAGAGTCTTTAATGAATGCTCCAATGAATTGGGAAGGTCTGCTTGCTGCTGCAACTAATGTTGAAGGAGTAAGACTAGAGCCTGATGAGCCCGAATTAGAGGGGACAGCGAATGAGTCAGGTGCACAGGCAACTGTGGGAAGCGTTGATGTAACAGGACTGCTCACACCGTATAAAGATATTGTGTTATGGCTTAATTATAAAGCGAATAAGCAAGGCAAGGCATTGTTGATGCGAAGATTCGAGATGCTGTCTATTCCCCAGAAGAAGATTGCCATTCATAAAATGGTGAATCGCCGTAAGCTTCTGTTTGCTGATTTTACGAAAACGATGTCGATAACGATACTTTTGAAAAAGTGGGTGGATTGGGGAAAAATGCTTTCTGCGCTGAATGAAGCTGAGAAGGTCAACCTGGACACTGCCGATGAGCTGTCTGTAGAGCATTACCTGGATCATGAAAAGAATGAATTAGAGCAGGAAGAAGAGTTGGAGCTTGAGGAAGAGGGAGATTTCTTCGCTTCTGGGTTGGAGCTGCTGGGCCGAGGCGAGGAGAAGCAAGTGAATGACGAAAATGATCTGAAGAAAATGCTGGATGATCACGAACAGTTAAATTGGCTATTGTTCGGAATCAAGGCTATGCCTAGCGGGAAGCCCAAAGAGAAATCGGTGACAGCGGTTGGAACGCCCGAGCTTATTGTGGACCGCTTTTTGAAAGTTGATTTGACGCTTCCACCTAAGGCTCGTGAGGAAGCTCGTAAGCGGCAGCTTAAAGATAATGGCTATTACTCCACAAGGCAATGCTACGTCTACTTACTAACGATTATTGTTTCACTTATTTTTGAACGGGGAGTTACAAAAAAAGAGAGAGCATTCATTCAATTAATGGAGAAACTGGGCTTAACGGCCCAAAAGCCTACACCAACTAAAGATATGATCGCACATCAATTACGCTCCTCTCAATAATTGACTACAAGGTGGAACTGCGAGTGCTGACAGGTATACAATCATTATTTCAATTAAGATACGAAGACAGGCGGAAGGTTTGGGTCATGGGAACCGTGTTTTTTCTTGCCGGTATTTCCGAGATGATCAATTACACTTCATTTATGGCTATTTTTAATAGTCGCATTGGTACGCAGTATTTACCCATGATGTATTTAATAGAAGCGATTCTTCTCCCTTTGGAGGGATGGCTTCTTTCGTTTTTTTCGCAGCGAATAGCTAAACCGAAATTTATGCTGGGGCTATATAGTTTTTTTATTTCAATAGGGCTGCTTAATGGGATTGTTCTGCTTGTTTTTCGTTATGCAGGAATTCAGTGGATTGGATTTTATATCCTATTGTTTTTAGCCTCGAATTTTGTCGTACGGCAGCAAACCTTGCTGATGTGGAGTACGGCCTTTGATTTATGCCCTACACAACAGGCGAAGCGGGTCATGCCAATCTTCGTTTTGGCGGCTATTGTTGGCGGTATTATTGCGGGCGTTATATCGAGCACGCTAGCGCCGCTGCTTGGGCCAGAACTTCTTTATATGCTTGCAGCCGTTTTGTTGCTGTTGGGTTTGCCCAATTTTTGGCGCTCGATTAAACAGTATTTGTTGCCGTTGACGTTTAACAAAAGCGGTGAAAATGAAGTGAAGGAGACGGTCTCCTCCTTGTATTACTTGAAGCAAACGCTTCGATCGCCTTTTTTGTTAACTGTCATTGGGATTATGACCTTAATGCCAGCCGTGTACTTCCTAATCGAATATCAATATTTCACATCAGCGCAGGAGGTATTTACTACGGAGTCAGAATTAACTTCCTTCTATGGTTTGATGGTTATTGTTTTATTCTGTGCGGCACTTCTCTTGCAGCTATTTGCAACAAGGCTAATGGACTGGTTAGGCGCGAGCAATACGATCTTCGCTATTACGATTATTTTTTTGGGCTGTTTTTTGTTCGTTAGCTTTCTCGTAAGCAGCGAGATGGCTCTCGTTGCCGTTTCGATCGGTTACAGTCTGATTTATTTGCTGCTCTATTATTTTGCGGAACCAAGCTATCAATTTTTCTTCAAAATGCTGCCGATTCAGCATCGTGACGGCTTTCGTTATACCGCGCAGGGGATTGCCGCCTCCGCAGGGATTTTACTGGGATCTCTGGTTTCTATGCTGCACTCCGAAGCCGGCATTTCCTTGACATGGCAAGCCGTGATTGGAACCTGTCTAGCAGTGGCGCTTGTTATGTTAGCATGGGGTGCTCGACATTTGTATATTAAAGAGCTCGTACGTTTTTTGGAAGTCAGTACGGATGCCGCAAAGGATTTTTTGAGTGAATTTCTAGAATCCATGAAGCATGAGCGGGTAAGGCGTACTCTTATGGAACAATTAAAGCAATCGGATGAGACTGTTCAGCGGTTTACGCTTGAGCTTCTGTCGAGCCAGCCTGACCCTGTGTTTAGCAAGTCATTATGGGAGTATGTCATGCTGCATAAGGATGAGCGGCGTGCGCTCGGGATAGCTGCTATCCATCCGGATGGATGGCGGGAATTGGCTTCGGAAACGATGGAAGAGCTGCTGCAGGATCATGATGAGAACGTACGGGCGATTGCTTACCGTCAGTTATTTGCAACAAACAGTGAGGTAGCATCAAGCATAGAGAATCGAGTGGAAGCAGCGCGTACAGATGAGAGCATGCTTGTGAAAGCAGAAGCATGGAGAAGCATGGAGGAAAGCTCCGTATTGCTTGATGATTTGCGTAGAATGCTGGGAGAAGGGATGGAATCGGCGGTACTTGCTTCCCAGATTATCGGAGAACGCAAGCTGCATAGCTTGTATTTCGATGTCATGATGTGCCTGCTGTCACAGACAACAATCGTTAAGCTTAATGCGGTAAGCGCGATGGGGAAAATGGGCGGCAGCGAGGTTGTTTCCAGCTTGATGGAGCTGCTTGTTGGTGCTGACAAGGAGCTTCGGCTAGCGATTGAGGAAGCATTAATCGAAGGTGGAGCTGACGGAATGCCTGAACTGGTTCGGTTTATTTCCTCGCCTAATGATGAAATTTGGCGTACGGCGGTTTCGGTAGCGAATGCCATTGGCTCGGATCAAGAGATTAGGGAAATCGTGGTGCCCTCTTGTATACAAAGGCTTCAAGCTTTATCCGCAAGTCATGCGGTAACTGCACGAATTGAGGCGATGAACAAGCCAGAATGGACAGGCTTGGCAAAAGCAAGGGTTGAGGAAATGACGGGTTATATACTGGATACGATATGGACGATTATGATTCGTTTTGGCGATGAGCGTTCAATCCCGCAGCTGCGACGTGCTGTAGAGGATCCCGATGAAGAAATCCGCGACCATGGCTTGGAAATACTGTCGGAGGGCTTGGGAAATTCAAAGCTGGATTCGACGCTGCTTGCGTTTTATCGTGAACGAGCTTATACAGAGGGGAAAAGTTCCCGAAAGCAAAGCACGGAGAGCTTTGAGGGGGAAGTAACGGACCCCTGGCTTCAAGCATTAGCAGTCAAATCGGGAGCAGCGGAAGGCGGAGTGCTGTTAATGAATAATTGGGAATATTTAAGCGCCTTGGATAAAATTGTGTTCTTGAAGCAGGTTTCATTGTTCCAAGAGATTTCCATTGAAGAATTAGGAAGAGTAGCAAGCATTGCACACGAAAAAACATATCACGATGGCGAATTTTTAATCAAGCAGGGCGAGGCGAGTCAAGCGATTATTATTATTATTGAAGGCCATGTGGAAGTCAGCGGCAAAAATGAAGACGGTACAGAAGGCACGATCGGGGTTTTAGGTTCTAAGCAAACGATTGGCGAAGCGGGACTATTCGATGACCTTCCTTCACTCGTATCGGCAGAAGTGCTGTTCGATCAGGCAAGAGTGCTAGAAATTGAAGGAGCCGAAGCCGCGCGATTAGTACGTTTGTATCCAGATATCGGAATCGGTCTGCTGCGTTCCATCAGTCAGCGATTAAGGGCGCTCGAGCATATGCTGCTTAAGCTCGGATAGGAGTTGTAATGAGCATGAGGGGACATTTTGCCACCGTTTCATCAGACTTGCTGAACTGGGAGCAATTAAGGCAGCATATCGCTTTATTTTGCAATGAGCAGCAAATTTCACAGGAAGTCATGCTGCAGCTGCAGCTTGTTTGCGAAGAATGGTTTACAAATATAATTACTCATGGCTATCAGAAGCTTTCAAAGGAAAAGCAGACTTCGTCGGAAATTCACTTTCAAATCACTTATAGCAGAGCTGATAAAGAGATTTTGATCTATTTTATTGATTATGCGCCAGCCTTTGATCCATTGCAGCAGGAAATGCCTAATGTAGCTCTGTCTGCTGAAGAGCGAGAGATTGGCGGTTTAGGCATTTATTTGATAAAAGAGCTTATGGACTGCTGCACGTATCAAAGAATTGATGAAAGTAATCATTTGAAGATTTATAAAAAAATTAGCGAATAGAACCCAAAGGGAAGGTGTGGAGCGTTAATGTTGATTAATGTCGAGCAGCAGAATGAAATCAGTATCATCAGCCTGTCAGGTAGATTGGATGGAGCGTCGATGGGGGAGGTTGAACAACGCTTTCTGGAGCTGCTTGGGCAGGGAATGAAGCAATTCGTATTTGATATGAACGAGCTGGAGTATATTAGCAGTGCCGGTCTTAGAGTGATGCTGCTTGCTGTTAAAAAAACGAGAGCGATTGCCGGTAAAATTGCACTATGCAATTTGAATGCGAATGTGCAGGAAGTATTTCAAATCTCTGGTTTCTCAACAATCTTTGAGATCTTTCCTGAGCGAGAAGAAGCATTGCAATTCTTTCGAGCATAGTCTTATTGCTGCAAGAGGAGTGGTTCCGTGTTTATCATCATAGCGTTCGGTTTGCTAGGCGCTGCATTAAGTTATGCTCTGGCTGTTATTTGGAAGTTGAACCTGGAGCGGAGTAGGACAACTACCTTGTTGGATATTGGTTTGCGTTTGAGCTCGACCATCAAGCGTAAGGAGCTGCTTGAGATTATTATGGCAACAACGGCCCGTACACTTCGCGCTGAAGGCTCATCCATTATTTTAGTCGATGAAAAAACGAAAGAATTATATTTTGAGGTAGCGACGGGAGAGAAGAATGAAGAGGTTAAGCAGATTCGACTGAAAGCGGGGGAAGGCATTGCTGGATTGGTTGCATCCACCGGTGAATCCGTCCTCATTGCCGATGTTAGCAAAGATACGCGTTGGTCGAATCGAGTATCAGCCAAAGTGAAAATCCCAACACGCAATATGATCTGTGTACCTGTACGATCCAATGGTAAAACGTTAGGCGTGCTGCAGGTAATCAATAAAAAGGGAAAACGAGCATTTAACGGACAAGATCTTCGTCTGTTAGAGCTGATCTCTTCACCGGCGGCGATTGCGCTTGAAAATATGCTTCTTTATGAAGCACTGCTTGAATCGATGGAAAATTTACGTATAACGACTGCAGCGAAAGAACGTATGGAAAGCGAAATGAAAATTGCGAAGGAAATACAGTACAGCTTTCTCCCTGGTGAAAGGCTAAGGACCGAGGAAATCGATTTAAATGCATGCCTCATTCCGGCACGCGAGGTCGGCGGGGATTTCTATCATTTTATTCAGCTGGATGAGGATCGATTGCTCGTTTGCTTAGGCGATGTTTCGGATAAGGGAATGCCAGCGGCGTTGTTTATGTCTGGATTAATGATTTGGATTAAGGCCAAAGCAAGCGGGCATCATTCTCCTGCCGCCATTATCGGGCAAATCAATCGAGAGATAAGTAATGAGGATTCAACGATGTTTGCTACCATTTTCCTTGCTATACTGAATACAAAAACAGGAAAGATGATCTATTGTGACGGTGGACATTGTACGCCTTATGTACTATCTGGGAATCAGATTAGTGAATTGCATGGCGTGAAGAGCTTGCCGATTGGTATTTTTGCAGATACGGAGTATACAGATTGTGAGATTCAGCTTCATTCGGGTGATTCGATAGTACTGTATACTGATGGAATAACGGAAGCAGAAAATGCAAACGGGGAATGGTTTGGAACCGAACGGTTGCGCCAAGCTTTGCAGCACGCAACGGACAAATCTCCTGCGATTATTACGGAGATATTGCGTCAAGAAGTGCTTAAATTCTCTAATCATTTCGCACAATCTGACGATATTGCCATGATGGCAATTAAATACTTAGCACATAACGACAATATTAGCTAAAAATATACAAAAAAGGTTGCGAAACTCGTGGCATCATGTGAAAATAAAAGATGAAACATTTAAATGATGAATTAAGAAGTGGGGTGTGATGATCCCGAAGAACCAGATGAGGAGAAGTGGGATTCAATAAGATGAATAATATACTTCATTTGACCTCAATGGTTGATGCATATGAGCATCCCAAGGACTATTTACTAGACGAGCTTATCATTCTCGATGTCCTTCTGGAGTATGAGATGCAGCGCATGCTTGCTACAGAGGAAGAAGCCGTATCGGTAGATGCTTTTCGAGGCATGTACTTTAGCGTGTCGGAGGCTAAAGCTTTACTGGACAAGGATGAACCCTTCTTACAGCTAACATCTGAACAGGATCTGCTCCTGCATCAGCTTAAGACACGTGTTGCTGCAAGATTGCAGAAGAGCAGACTAGAGCAGGCTTCACTGCCAATCGAACTGCTGAAAACCGGTTTTCGACTGAATGAGCTTGATATTCGGTTGCTGATCGTTGCCATTGCTCCACATGTCAATCGTAAGTATTTGAAGCTATATGCCTATTTGCAGGATGATATGACCAGTCAGCATTTGACGCTGGATCTGATGCTTCGATTATGCTGTACGACGTTAGCTGAACGTAAATATGCCTATGAGATCATGACAAGCCCAAATAGCCATATGAAGGGCTTCTTCACTTCTTACACCAATCTAAATGATTTGAAACACTTCTCGTTACTAATGGAGCCCATTCGCCTCGAACCGCGGTTGATTAATTTCTTATTGGGCATTGAATGGCGTTATGATGGAGCGTTAGCTTCGCTTAAGCATTACTCGTGTGCCAATCATAAAGAGCTGCCTTCCTTGCTTATCAATGAAGATATCCATACGCATATGCAGAAGTATATAGCAGATAGAGATTCTCGTATGACGTCTATACTATGGGTACTTCAAGGACCAACAGGAAGCGGAAAAACGTTTCATGCGAGACATATTTCAAAAATATTGAAACGCTCCCTTTTGGAATTTGATCTTTCTCATGCTCCGGAGCAACAAGAAGCATTTAGACAGGTCATCGATCAGGTATTGCTGGAAGCTGCGCTCATCGATGCGATTCCAGCCTTTGACCGAATACATACACTACAGTCAACTCAGGGCCTTACGACAGGAAATGATAGGCGAAAGCAATGGTTGTTTGAAAGGCTGCTAGACTGGACCGGCATCGTCTTTCTATTTAGCGAGGAGCCAGTGAAGTCGTCAATCAGAATGCCAGATAAGACATGGGTGAATATCGTTATCCCGTTGCCCGATCTTGAACAAAGCCAGAAATTATGGGAGCAGTTAACGCAGAAGTCATGGTTAGTTACTGCAAATGAGATTAGTCAGCTGGCAGGGAAGTTCAGATTCACCCCAGGTCAAATGATCACTACCGTTGAAGAAGCCCGAAAGCTGGAAAAATGGGAAGATTCAGCGGCATTCAGGCCTCAGACGGCTGGTAATCCTTCCAAGCTGCTGCACCAATCCGCATATCAATTAACAAATCATCAACTGCAAAACAAAGCGGCAAAGGTAGAGTCGAAATTTAGGTGGGAGGATCTGATTCTTCCGAATGATACGCTGCAACTATTGCGGCAAGCATGTAACCGGATCAAGCATCGCCATACCGTCATGCATCATTGGGGCTTCGACCGAGTGTTGCCTTACGGCAGAGGCATTAGCATGATGTTTACAGGACCGCCCGGAACAGGCAAGACGATGTCTGCCTTAGTGATGGCAAAGGAAATGGAAGCCGAGCTGTATCGGGTTGATCTGTCTAGAGTCGTAAGCAAGTACATTGGCGAGACGGAGAAAAATTTGAGCGAAATTTTTGATCAAGCGAAGTTAAGCGGTGCCATTTTGTTTTTCGATGAAGCGGACGCCCTCTTTGGCAAACGATCTGAGGTTAAGGATGCTCATGATAAATATGCCAATATGGAAACTTCGTTTTTGCTTCAGAAGATGGAAGAATACGACGGGCTAACGATACTGGCTACTAACTTTGCACAGAATCTGGATGATGCTTTTACTAGAAGGATTCAATTTATAATCAAGTATCCATTTCCAAGTGCGGAGCAGAGGGAGCAGCTATGGCGTTCAGCGATTCCACCGCAAGTGCCATCTGAGGAGATTGATTATGCCTTCCTGTCGCAAACCTTTGAGCTGGCTGGCGGATCGATTAAGAACGTTATCTTGACTGCAGCCTATCTTGCCGTTAGTGAAGGAACGTCGTTAGCCATGAAGCATATGATCGAAAGCGTTATACAAGAGTATAAGAAAACAGGTAAATTGCTGCTCAAGGACCGTTTAGGTCCATACGCCGAGTATTGGAAGGGGTAGGAAGAGTGGCAGACTATTCTGTTGTTACTGATATAGGGTTGTCTCTGGTTAAGGTGCTCCGTGAGGAACTGGTTCCTGAATTAATCGCTCATGCTGATGGGGTAGGGCTTGCTCACCCCGGCGACAAGGGCGATATGAATCTGAGCCTTTATTTATATGAAATTAAAGAGAATACAGATTTTAGAAGCAATGACTTGATTGATCAAGGCGACCGGATGAGATATCCTCCTATCGCATTAGATCTATCTTATCTCATTACGGCACATTCTGCTTCTGACGTTCTGACTCGAGCCATAGACGAGCAGCGAATCATGGGTAAAATGATGCAGGTGCTTCATGATCATAACATTCTTAAAGGGGAGGATTTGGTAGGCTCACTGGCAGGCACGAATGGCGCTTACCGAATCGTAAAGGAAGAAATACCGCTGGAAACAGCGATAAGCTTGTTTCCAAGCCTCCCTTATAAGTTATCGCTCAGCTATAAGATAGGTCCTGTTTATTTGGATTCGACAAGGACGAAGAGCGTCTCTAGAGTTCGCGAACGTCATCTGAAGGTAGAGCAAAGCTAGTGATCTTTATTGCTGCGGTCGAATCATAAGCGTTGAGTCGACCTTGCAAAACTTTAAATTCTGAAAGGAGGAACCGATTTTCTGGATCGATGCTTGGATATCTTTCCTGTAAGAAGGTCGGGTAAACAAAATGGCTGAATATTTTTCACCAGGTGTGTATGTGGAGGAATTTGATAGTGCAGGTCAACCGCTTTCCGGCGTAAGTACAAGCGTAGCAGGTTTCATTGGTCTTGCTGAGAGAGGCCCTGTAGAAGGATTGCCGGCGCTTATTACCAGTATGAATGATTTCAAACGCAATTACGGCAGTTATTTATCTGATAATCAATTTGGCTCTTATCGCTTTTTGGCTT
The DNA here is from genome assembly GCF_006345825.1 of Paenibacillus paridis. GTDB lineage: Bacteria > Bacillota > Bacilli > Paenibacillales > Paenibacillaceae > Pristimantibacillus > Pristimantibacillus paridis. The sequence continues at coordinate 2,189,982 of NZ_VCIX01000092.1, read as the reverse complement.
ACGCTGTTGAACAGTTTTTTGTAAATGGCGGCTCACAGGCTTTTATTATGAGGGTTGCGCCTTCTGATGCTGCAGTTGCTACCAATGAAGGCGAGTTCTTCAACATCTCCGCGAAAAATTCAGGCGCTTGGGCTAATCAAATGAGAATCGCTTGTGTGCCTTCCAGCAAAGCAAAAACACAAATTTTTGAGGATCTTGGCGAAGGCAAATATCGTGTTAAAAATAGCAACGGTTTTCATGAAGGCGATGAGGTTACCTTTTTTAATGGAAGCAGTAAAGTAACAGGAAAAGTTGTTCAATCGCGAGATCAAGTGATTGAGCTAGAAAGCCCGCTTGAAGGTAAAGTGGTTGACAACGGATTGCTGCCAGTGAAGGTGCTTGCTACTTCGGAATTTACGCTTCATGTTTCCTATGGAGACGAGGCGGAAAGCTTCGAAAATTGCTCGTTCAATCCACTATCGGCTAATTATGTAGACAAAGCAGCTTCACGCTCATCATTAATTACGATTTTGGCAGCTGGTGACGGCAGCGTTGCTGCGCTTTTTGACGAAATTGCGAAATATACGGTTTCTCTTGCTGGTGGTTCGGACGGAACACTTGAAGGAATTAGTGTCTCCAATTATGTAGGCGAGGATAACGGCCCTGGCAAACGTACGGGAATTCAAGCCTTTGTGGATAATGATCAAGTTAGCATTATCTCTGTTCCAGGGGTTACCGAACCTGCCGTTCAACTGGCGCTCGTTGCCCATTGTGAAAATCTAGGCAGTCGATTTGCTATTTTAGATATTCCTAGAGAGAAAACAAAGGTGCAGGACGTTCTTACGCATCGTGATATTTTTGACTCCAGCTATGCGGCCATGTACAATCCATGGCTACAAGTGTTTGATCCGCTGGAGAAACGTAATATTTTTGTTCCTCCATCCGGCTCCGTAGCTGGCGTATATGCACGCAGTGACAGTACTCGCGGCGTTGAGAAAGCACCGGCGAACGAGGTAGTACGCGGCGTAACCGGTCTTGATGTTCAGTATAACAAGGGCGAGCAAGACATATTGAATCCGAAAGGCGTTAATTTGATCCGCAGCTTCTCTGGACAAGGGATTCGAATTTGGGGAGCAAGAACAACATCATCAAACGCGCTTTGGAAATATATTAATATTCGTCGTCTCTTTATTTTCGTAGAGGAATCGATTAAGGCCGGAACGAACTGGGTTGTATTTGAGCCGAATGATGAGCGTCTATGGGCTCGCGTGCATCGTACAATTGACGCATTCCTTACCCGCGTATGGCGAGGAGGGGCGCTGCAAGGGTCATCTCCAAGTGAAGCGTTCTATATTGACATTAGCAGCAACACGATGACTCAGGATGATATTGATAATGGTCGTCTAATTTGTATGGTCGGCATTGCTCCTGTGAAGCCAGCTGAGTTCGTTGTCTTCCGCATTACTCAAAAAACGAATGAACAATAATTAATTAAATCTATTTGATAGGAGAGGAAGTATAGATTATGGCAGGCGAACGTAATGATCCATACCGCAAGTTTCGATTTCGTGTTGAGGTAGAAGGCATTGAGCAAGCAGGCTTTAGCGAAGTATCTGGTTTTGATGCGTCTCTTGATGTTATTGAGTACAGAGAGGGTACGGATGTTATTACTCCACGGAAACTACCTGGACTTGCGAAGTATGGCAACATTTCCTTGAAATGGGGCGCTACTGAAACGATGGATCTATTTGAGTGGATCCAAGATTGTGTCGTAGAAGGAACTGTTGAGAGAAAAACAGTGACTATTATTGCCATCGATGAAGAGGGCGAAGACGTAGCCACTTGGCAGGTTATTGAAGCATGGCCAACCAAATACACGGCACCGGACTTTAATGCTACTGCATCTGAAGTGGCAATTGAGCTATTAGAGCTGGCCCATGAAGGAATGCTTCGTACACAATAATAAATAGGACAGGGGAACAACGTTATTTATCGTTGTTCCTTCGTCCGTTTCTTATCTTTTTTTGCAATGAATAAAGTAAAGAGGAGTGACAACATGTCTTTCAAAACAGAATATGAATTTGAGTTGCCTAGAGGATATGTCGATGAAAATGGGAATTTGCATCGCAGGGGTACGATGAGATTGGCAACGGCTGCCGATGAGATTCTACCGATGAGAGATCAGCGCGTACAACAAAACCCAGGTTATCTGACGATCATTTTATTAGCTCGCGTTATTACTAAGCTTGGTGATCTACGCGCTGTAGATACGAAGACGATTGAAAAACTTTTTACGGCTGATCTGGCTTTTTTGCAAAATCTGTACCGTGAGATCAATGAGACAGAGAAGCTGTCAGTAAAAGCAATTTGCCCCAAGTGTGAGCATGAACACGAGGTAGATATCTCTTTTTTATCCGAGATGGAAGGGGCTTAAGCTTATATCCGGAGAGTCGTCTTTATGAAGAAACCGGATTTATAGCTTACTACTTCCACTGGTCCCATGATGTCATTATGGATATGGAACACCGAGAACGCCGCAAGTGGTGTGAAGAAATTTCGAAGATTAATCGAAAGATGAGCGACGAGCCAGATCGGCATAATCCTTTCGATGTATTTAAGTAGGGGGTCTCGCGTGAATCAACGAACAGATCAAGTACGGCCGTATGTAGTTGGGGCGTATCGCTTTATGGTTGAGCTCGACGGTATGCTGGTCGCAGGGTTCTCAGAGGTAAGTGGGCTTAGTGTCGAGACAGAGGTGGAAGAAGTAGCAGAAGGCGGCTTGAATCAATATGTTCATCGTTTACCCACTCGCACTAAACTGGTACCTCTTTCGTTAAAACGGGGAATGACTCTGTCGAATGAGTTATGGAATTGGTATTACGATGTCGTCGAGGGCAAAATCGCGAGAAAAAGCGGCTCCATTATTTTGTATAATGAGCGCGATCAGGAGTTCAGGCGTTGGAATTTCTATGATGCTTACCCAACCAAGTGGATGGGGCCGGAGATGAATGCTACGGCTAGTGAAGTTGCGGTAGAGCAAATAGAGTTAACACATAATGGATTTAAAATGTTGTAATCGCATATTTGATAAGTAGGTAAGGGGGTTGCCAACGCAATGAAATCATCTAATCCATTAAAATCGATTCGTTTGACAGACGGCACTTTTGCAGATCGTTTATCGATGAAATATGGTTGGGTTGTTGGGCAAGCCACTAATCGGAGCGGTATGGTGCATGTGGAGTCGGCTGGTGCTCGGAAAGCTGCATTCAGAGATCGCCCCATTCAAATATCGATATCACGTACGTATCCAGTGATGCCATTGCACGTTAAATTGACCTTTATTCATACTCAAATGAATCGAGTCATTCATTTAAATTCGGATTTTCAACGGATCAATGGGGCTATGGCAACATCGATGATCCGTCAGAATAGACAGATTACCGTGCTGTTGAAGGAAGGCAGCAAACAAGCGGAGCAATTGCTTACGGGTAGGAAAGTGCAAGCAGAAAAAGAGTTGCTATTGGGCGTTCCCGTGAAAATTCCAGCAGTCTCACTTGTGGATCTACGATCCGCCAAGCAAGAAATTATAATTCCGATCAATCGTATTCGCGTTCCCCTGCATCTGCAAGCAATCGTGAACACACTCCAGACTGTAAAGCAACAATTTGATAAGCTGCAAAGGCTGCCTTCAGCAAGCTTAACACCTACACTAATTAGTTCGCAATCCCCCGACCAATTGCCACAAAGGCAGAAGGTGCAGAAGACTTTAACCGTTCCTGAGAGCATCAGGCGACATGCGGATTTCATAGAAAGTGCAAGAACGCTGGAGAGGATCCAGCATTCTAGTCATCCGAGCATGCTTGAAGAAAATCAGAATGCGAAGCGTAGGAATGTGGCATCACAGCATGTGCTTGAGCTACAAGAAGGCAGCGAGAGGCGTCAGGTTGCAAATGTGGTACGTCGTCAACGTAGTGAAACGAACCAGGTGAGTCATGTTGTGAATCGGACGAATAAGGTAGTGGATGAAGTTCGTTTGACGAATCAAAACCGTACGACGAACCAAACCCAAGCGCTGAATGACACTAGGGAGAAGCGTCAGGTGGCGAATGTGGTACGTCGTCAGCGTAATGAGACGAACCAGGTGAGCCATGTAGTGAATCGGACCAATAATGTGACGAATGAAGCTCAATTGACGAACCAGGTACGTATAACGAATCGAACGATTAAGACAAATCAAACCGAAACAACAAACATAAAAAATGACCAGTATCAGACTAATGAGTTGCGACAACCGAATCAGACTGGTCAGATAGCGAATGTGGTGCGTCGAAAACGCCATGAAGCGAGTGCGATCAGTGATGTTATGAATCGGATGAATAACGTGACGTATTCCGTGACGAATAGAGCACGAGTGATGAAACAACATCGAATAACAAATCCATCTCGTATGTCAAATCAAATAGAAACAAAGATTCAAATGAATGACCAGAATCAGCCTGTTGAGCTGAATCAAGCGAATGAGAAGAGTCAGGTAGCGAATGTGGTGCGTAGACAACTGAGCGAGACGAGCCAAGTGAGCCAAGTTGTGAATCAGTCGAATAGCGTGACGAATCAGGTACGTATAACGAATCGTACGGTTAAGTCGAATCAAACAGAAACAAAGAATCAAAAGAATGACCAGAATCAGCCTATTAAGCTGAATCGAACGAATGAGACGAGACAGGTAGCGAATGTGGTGCGTCGATTACGGAACGAGACGAACCAGATTAGCAATGTTCTGAATCGGATGAATAACGTGACCTATTCCGTGACGAATAAAGCACGAGTGATAATCCAACATCTTATAACGAAAAAAACGCTCAAGATGAATCAAACAGAAACATCGAATCAGGAGAACAATCAGAATCAGTCTGTTGAGCCGAGTCGAACGAATGAAACGAAACAGGTAGCCAATGTGGTGTCTCGACTATGGAATGAAACCAACCAGATCAGCAATATCTTGAATCGGACGAATAACATAACAAATGAAGCACGTTTGACGAATTTTATACGCTTAACGAACCGAATGGTTAAAACGAATCATACATATCCAATAAATATAAAGAATGGCCCAAATGAGCCTTTTGAGCTGAATCGAACGAATGAGACTCTACAGGTAGCAAATGTGGTGCGTCGACTACGGAATGAGACGAACCAAGTGAGCCATGTCGTGAATCAGATGAATAACGTGACGTATACGATGACGAATAAAGCACGAGTGATAAATCAACAACATCGTATAACGAATCAAACTCATCAGACGAATGTAATCGGACCAACTCATCAAGCAGAAACAACGAATCAAAAGAATGACCAGAATCAGTCTAATGAGCTGAATCAAACGAATGAAACGAAACAGGTAGCGAATAGGGTGCGCCGACTACGGAATGAGACGAACCAAGTGAGTCTTGTTGTGAATCGGATGAATAACGTGACGTATACCGTGACGAATAAAGCACGAATGATGAACCAACATCGTATAACGAATCACATCCGTCAGCCAAAAATAATAGGACCAACCAATCAAACAGAAACAACGAATCAAAAAAATGACCAGATTCAGTCCAATGAGCTGAACCCAATGAATGAGACGAGACAGGTAGCGAATGTGGTGCGTCGACTGCGGAATGAGTCGAACCAGATTAGCAATGTCCTGAACCGGACGAATAACGTAATGAATGAAGCTCGTTTAACGAATCATGTACGCATAACGAACCGAACGGTTAAGACAAATCAAACAGAAACAACGAATCAAAAGAATGAGCAGAATCAGTCTAATGAGCTGATTCGAACGAATGAGACGAGACATGTAGCGAATGTGGTGCGTCGACTACGGAATGAGTCGAACCAAATCAGCAATGTCCTCCATCGGATGAATAATGTCACCTATTCCGTGACAAGCAAAGCACGAGTGATAAACCAACATCGTATAACGAATCAAACGCGTAAGACAAACCAAACAGAAACAACGAATCAGGGGACTAAACAGAATCAGTCTAGTGAGCTGAATCGAACGAGTGAGATTAGGCAAGTAGCGAATGTGGTACGTCGACTACAGAATGAGACGAATCAGATCAGCAATATAATAAATAGGACGAATGACGTAACGAATGAAGCACGTTTGACGAATCAAATTCGGATAACGAACCGTAACCGTATGATTATTCATACACATTCAACGGATCAAAGAAATGAGTTTAATCAAACGAATGAGAAACGCCAAGTAGCCAATGTGGTACGTCAACAACGCAATGAGACTAATGAAGTGAGCCATGTTGTGAATCGTACAAATAACGTGACGAATAGAATCAACTCAACTCTTATAACAAACCAAATAAATGAGCGGATTTCAAAAAATATTACGACTTCAACGAATCATGCACAGGTCGCCAGCCAAATCAATAAGAATCGTAAATCATTAGTTAATTTGCAACGGTTTCAGCTTGTCGAAAGAGGCGAAGCTTCACCAACGGCGCAGCGCGAAATGGATCGGCTAAAGGTTAGATCGACCCTGCTTACCAAGGAGATGCAGCCTATGAAAGCTGTTCCTCTTGAAGTTGTGTTAAAGCCGGCACCGAAAGAAGCACCTGAGAAGGAAATCATTAAAAGCTTGGAGTCGGCGATTAGAACAGTGGAAAGTGATCTGAATCAGGCGAAGGTACAATGGTCCAAGCCTAGCTTGGATATGAAACGACTAACGGATCAAATGTATAGGGAGTTTTCGAGCCGCATTCGATTGGAACAGCAGCGAAGAGGGCACTAGTTCTATTTTTAAATAGATAGAGGTGAGATTGAAGTTGGCACTTAAGAAAGCAATGATCTTGGTCCATTATGGGCCTACCACAGAACGTATTGATGTATTGTTTAATCCAAACGAGTATGTCATGGAATCCTCCAATCAATATTCTTGGCAGACAATTCCGGGATTATCGCAGCCAATCGCACAATTTATAAGCGGAGAAGCTACGACGTTGAGTATGGATTTGTTTTTTGACTCCTATGAGAAAAGAACGGATGTTAGAAAGCATACGGCTCAAATCGCCGGCTTACTGGACGTGGATAAGGATTTGCACGCGCCTCCGCTATGTAAATTTGTATGGGGAACCTTGCAGTTTAAAGGCGTTGTTGAGAAGGTGTCCCAGAAGTATACCATGTTCCTTGATTCTGGAATTCCGGTACGAGCCACATTGAATGTTACCTTCAAAGCGGTTCAGAGCATCACAGAGCAATTCAAGCATATTCCTCGCCAATCCGCCGACCGCACCAAGCAACGAATGATTAAGCAAGGAGATCAATTATGGCATATTGCTGCAGAGGAATACGAGGATCCGGGAATGTGGAGGGAAATTGCCCGTGCCAACGGCATCGAGAATCCAAAACGGCTTGAATCGGGAACAGTGATTAAGATTCCACGCTTGTACGGATAAGGTGAGTGATATCGACCATGAGCAATTTGAAATTAGGAACTGAAAAGCATACCTTCGATGAGCTTGAAACGAAATATCGAAAGTTTATCGCACCGGGCTTTAAGCTGCTTATCAATGATAAGGATGCAGTACGCGAGGGCATGGCCATTCATTCGTTATCCGTCGACACGACAACCTCGCAAGAATCGGATACGATCAGCTTTACGATTGTTAATGCTTATAACTTGATTAGCAGAGACTTTCAATGGCTGGATCAGTTATTAGTGCTTGGAACATCGATTGAGGTTCATATGGGCTATACCGATCGGATGACGCCTATGTTTTTTGGCTACATCACATCTGTCGATATAGAGTTTCAACGGGGAGAAGCGCCAAAATTAAAAGTAACGGGAATGGATTTATCTTTCAAAATGATGAGAGGCCGCAATGCGAAAACGTGGTCTAACAAAAAAATATCGGACGTTGTCAAGGAGCTCGGACAAAAATATGGAGCAAATAGCTTCGTCATTGATGCAACAACAAAGGTTATCCCAAGCTTTCCGAAAAAACCGGGAAATGACTATCAATTTTTGCAAGATCTCGCACAAAGCTTAAACTATGAGTTTTATATTGTAGGCAAAACATTGTATTTTCGCAAAAAAAACGTAAATAAGACCCCGCTGATGACATTGTCCTGGGGCAAACATTTAATGCATTTTAGTCTAGAGCAGAACATTTCAGACCAGGTGACTAAGGTTACGGTGAAGAGCTGGGATGCAAAAAATCAACAGGTTATCGAGGCTTCCTCGACATCTGTCAGTAAAATAGGTTCGAATTCAAAGACAGGTCCCGATTTGCTTAAGCCATTAGGCGATTTCGAGGAATTTTTATATTTAAATGTAGAAGATACTCAAGATGCAAAAGAAAAGGCTGAAGCAGCGATGGACGAACGGGCAATGAGACTACTTTCTGGCAATGCGGAATGTCTGGGACTCCCTGAAATTCGCGCTGGAAGATATATCAAGCTTGATGGACTCGGTAAACGTTTAAACCAGCCTTATTATATAAATAGCGCCACCCATACGATAGACGAATCTGGTTATACAACCCAGTTCAGGGTGCAAGGAAATGCGGTGTAGGCATGAATGAAATGTTTGAATCACTTAATTCGATGAATGACCGATTGCTAGGGCTCGTTCAAGGCGTATACGTAGGGATTGTTACGGACAATAAGGACCCGGAAAACTTGGGGCGCGTAAAAGTGAAGATACCGATCCTTGATGACAAGAATGCTCTTGACTGGGCACGAATGACAACATTAATGGCTGGTGGCGGTCGCGGTACTTTGTTTTTGCCTGAGGTAGGCGATGAAGTGCTGGTTGCCTTTCAAATGGGAGATATTCGAGAACCGATCGTGATCGGCAGCCTGTGGAACAAGCAAGGACCACCACCCTCTGGCAAGGATGAAAAAAATAATATCCGTAAAATCACGTCAAGGGCTGGGCATGAGATGATGTTTGACGATACGGATGGGAATGGCAAAATTACGATGAAGACCAAAAAAGGGCAGCAGCTGGTCATCTCGGAGAAGGACGATACGATAAAGCTGCAGGAGCAAAATGGTCAAACCATCATTACGATAAAGGGCGGCTCCAGCAATGAAATAGAAGTAAAAAGTGGAACGACCAAAATTGTAATCAACAATAAGGGAGACGCCACCATTGAAAGCAGCAAAGCCATTAAGCTGAAATCTACACAAATTGCAATCGAAGCAGCTGCAACGCTTGATCTTAAGGCATCAGCAGCCTTGAATCTTAAGTCCGATGGGCTAATTACGATAAAGGGCTCTATCGTGAAAATTAATTAATAAGGTAGGTTCGGAGGGCTTGCAATGTCTAAGGAATTTTTGGGCCGTGGCTGGAAGTTTCCCATCGAAGTGGATGAGCTTACTGGCCGCATTAAGCATGCAGAATACGAGGAAGATATTGCAGAGGCCATCAAAATCATCATTTGGACGCCTAAGGGCGAACGAATTATGCGTCCAGAGTATGGCTGCGGGATTGATCGTTATTTATTCGAAGGTAATGATGATACGACATTACGTTTAATCGAAGCAGAGGTGGAAGAATCCATTCGCATGTGGGAGTCTCGCGTACATGAGGTAGAGGTTACCGTTGAACGTGATCAGGCCAACGAACAGAAGCTGTTGATTCATGTACAGTATGAGGTTAGAACAACGAATAACCTATTCAATCAGGTTTATCCCTTCTATTTATATGAAGGATCAAATTAAACCATCGGAGAGAGATCAATGATTAACCATGGCTCTGGGATGGAACCAAGAAACCATTCCCCAATAATCGATAATAGAACCCAAGCACAACTAATTGAAGAAATTAAAAAGATGGCTCCCTACTATACCTCGGAGTGGCGCTTTCGGCCCGAGGAGCCAGATCCGGGCACAGCCCTTTCTTTGATGTTCGCTCATTTGCTTGAGGGGAATATTAAGCGTCTAAACCAAGTTCCTTACAAAAGCTTTTTAGCTTTCTTGAACCATTTTAACGTTGAGCTTGCGCCTGCAAGACCGGCATTGGCACAGATTACGTTTAAGTTGGTCGAAGGTACACCTGAGCCAGTCCTAGTGGAAAAAGGAATTCAGCTAGCGGCTGATATAGCGGGAGAGACGGAGCCGATTCGATTCGAGACGGCTCGTACCATTTTATTAACTACTGCAGATTTGCTTGAAGTATTAGCGATTAGTCCGAAACGGGATCGAATTGTCATTCTTAGTGAGGATGGTTCTTCGCTTTCAAACAATGGACAGGGCTATGCACTATTTGGCGATGAAGGAGAAAATTTGCAGGAGCACACCATATATATCCAGCATAATTTTCTGTTTTTAATTGAGCATCCTGCTTTTTTTGAATTCACTTTTTTTCATGCACAGCATGAAGGGGCAGCTATGGAGACAGTGAAATGGCTCTCAGACGTCGAAAAGGTGCAATGGGAATATTACAGCGACGGATCCTGGCATGCATTCGATCGTGTGTATGGGCATGGCTCAGTCATTCGTCTTATTAAGCTTAACCATAAGCGGATGGACCCGTTTGAATATGATGAGTCTTTGGGGTATTGGATACGTTGTCGAGCGTTTACTTTAGCTGAGCAGTCGAGTGCTTCAGAGCTGGGCAAGGTACAATTCGAGCGAATGCTAATCAAGAGTGAGTTTGCAGCAGCAACAGACGATGATGGGATAATACCTGATCGCTTGTATTTCAATGATATTCAATTGAATGCGGAGAATGGCTGCGAACCTTTTGGTGATTTCTTTGCTCAATACGGCTTGTTCTATGTAGCTAACAAAGAAGCCTTCTCGAAAAGAGGCGCACAGCTTAAGCTGAGCTTTGATGCCGAGTTTCTACAGCATCGCCTGTATCCGGATATGCCGAGAGCAATTAACTGGAAGCCTGTGATGAAGCGTGAGATCGTGGATAAGGTTGATATTCCTGATGTAGTCACGATAGCAAGCATTCAATGGGAATATTGGAATGGCCGCTCATGGGCAATGCTTCCCATCGAATCAGAAGCAAGAAAAATGTTCGATAAACCATGGGATGGAATAGCTAAACGAGAGCTTGCCTTTGTATGTCCAGAGGATATAGAAGAAATTGTCGTCAATGCCGAGGAGAATTACTGGATACGTGGACGTATCGTTCAAATCAATAATGCTTATTCTCCAAACGCCATCTACTATGCGCCAGCGATTCAACGGCTGCGCATTCGTTTTGGTTATGAGCAGCCATTATTTTCGCCTCAGAGGCTATTAACAATCAACAATTTGGATTTGAAGGACCGTACCAACGAAATTCATTCCGGCGGCATGCCATTTCGACCATTCCTATCCCTTGGAGGCCAAGCGCCTGCGGTATGGCTCGGATTTGACATTCCTCCCCAGCGTGGACCGATTAATTTATTTGTCGTATTGAAGCAGCGCCAGGTGACGGCAAGTGATGTTCCTTTTATCGAATGGGAGTACTTAAAGAGTGTTGGAGGCTCGTCTATCTGGGCGCCTTTAGCAGTAGCTGATGATACGAATGGGTTTACTCGAAGCGGAGATATACAGTTTGTTGGTCCACAGGATTTTGCGCATGAAACTTTCTTCGGCAAAAAAAGATATTGGATTCGCGCGGTTAATCGCGATGGCCGATATAATCTGGATTCGGAATCGACGATGATGCCTAGGATTCTGCATTTGGCATTAAATACGACGTTAGCGGTTCAGCAGAACACGATCGTTCACGAGCTTCCTCGAAAGATGGAATTTTATGATACAGCACAAGAACAAACCTCAGAATATTACGTGCTTGCTGCCACTCCTGTGCTGGAAGAGGAAGTGTGGGTTGATGAGACCGAGCATTTAACTCTAAATGAGATTGAGTTATTACAACAAACGGGAATCAAATTGAATATCATGGAAGATTCAGAGCAAGAAATTTTACGTGTATGGGTTTGTTATCGGCGTGTAGAGCAATTTTTGCGCTCAGGATCTTCAGACCGGCATTACATGATAGATCATGCAACAGGCAGATTAAGCTTCGGCAATGGCAAATTAGGCAAAGCGCTGCCTAGAACAGGCGTGGATCTCGTGCGTGTGACCTATACTAGCGGCGGCGGCAAACGGGGCAATGTGCCTGCAGGTGCGATTAACACGCTGCAAAGCTCGATTGCATTTATTGAAGGGGTTACCAATTTATATGCTGCTGCTGGTGGCTGTGATGCAGGAACGATAGAAGAAGCCGTTGTCCGTGGTCCGAAACGATTCACTCATCGCAATCGCGCGGTTATTGCTGAGGATTTCGAATGGCTGACACGTGAAGCGCATCCTAATGTGGCTAAGGTTAAATGCTTGCCTAATGTGAATGTAAAACTAGAGAAGGAAATTGGTACGCTCTCAATTGTCGTTCTGCCAAAATCGGGGATAGGGAATGGAGCTCATTTTCAGGAGCTTAAGCGTCAGGTTGAAGCAAGCCTATTGGAGAAAACGGCTTCGAATATCGCCTTCTTCGGCAATTTGCAGGTTATGGAGCCCGCCTTGCTTGAAATTGGCATACAAGCTACGGTATGGGTCAGAAATATGGACGATGTTGTACCCGTTGAACGGGAGCTGACACGCAAATTGAATCAATTTCTGGATACATTAACAGGAAACGCGGATGGAAAAGGCTGGAACATTGGGCAGATTGTGCACCATTCCATGTTTTATGCACTTTTGAAATCCGTAGGGCCTGTCGTACATATTCCGCAATTATCATTAGATGTATATAAGGTTGAGAATGGAGAACGGGTCGAGTGGAATCCGGAAAAAATAGTAGATTTACCTCATAGCGTTGTCGTGCCTGGACAGCATCGATTGATCGTAGAGTTGCACAAATAGAAGGGAGCTGAAGAGCCATGTTACCTTTACCGAACCTAGACGACCGGAACTTCGAACAGCTTGTTCGTGAAGCGCGTGACCTTATTCCCGGCATATTTCCTGATTGGACCGATGAAAATGCGCATGATCCAGGGATTACTCTACTAGAAATGCTGGCTTGGCATATTGAAATGCAGCAGTTTCAATTGGATCGTTTAACGTTGAATCATGATCGCAAATTTCTAAAGCTGTTGGGCGAAACGCCAAAGGATCGTGTGCCATCTACAACGTCATTAAGTTTTTCGGGAGCATCCGAGCCTATTCTCATCCCATTTGGCACCTTACTGCGCGTGGGTGAGCTTCCTTTCGAAACGGTACGCGCTGTTTCTGTCTTGCCTGACTCGGAGCAGCAGGTTTCATTACATAAGATTGACGGAGATTCCGTTATCGTCGATGACGATATGACCTCGGGCCGCGTCACCATCTTTCCATTTGGTGAGAATGGTGATATCGGGGCGAGTATAGTTATCACTTTATTAAAAGGGTTGCCTCATTCAATGCCCTTATCGCTATGGATTGAATTAGAAGATCAAAATCCGGAGCATCGAATACCTGCCAGATATAAGCATTTTACTCCTTCGGGCAAGGTGGAATGGAGCTATTGGCAAGAGCAAGACGGAGAAGCAAGCCCTTCAGGAAGCTGGATTCCAGTCATGCTAGAACGCGATGAGACCTATGGCATGCATCAGAGTGGCCCTATTCTGTTCACGATTCCGCAAGGGGCGATGCCTGTACGGAAAATTAGAGCGGTACTGAGAGCCGGGGAATACAATGATCCTCCTCGGATTCGGCGACTCGTGTGGAATGAGGTATTCGCGAAACAGGGACAGAGTTTATGTATTTCGGAATGTTTTGATGGACTAGAGGAGGCAGCAACGGCCATTCCGGCTGAAGCAGCTGCAGCTCCGCATATTGAGCTTGAACATGCGTTGTTTCAACAAGGAAGGCTCGCGGTTCAGTTTAAGCAAGCGGGAATTGCGGGTGGCTGGAGAGATGTGCTGGAGTCTGAGTATAAGGCGGAGCTTTCTGTTAATCGAGTGCTTGTAACCTTTCCAGCTCATGTTAAGCTGCCTTTAGGCAAGCAAAGCATACGGGTGATTGCTTTGTCACAGGGGTTTGATGAACATATCTATCTGGGTACGGGAACAGGTATTTCTGGACAAGAGTTTCTTCTTCCCATTCAACAGCTGCTACCTGATATGCTTCGTATCCAGGTAGGCTGGCTGGCAGAGGACCAGAGTGCCATGGTCTGGCATGACTGGGAACGAGTCTGGGATTTCGATGAGTCAACCGCAGATTGCCATCATTATGTCATTGACGAGGCAGAGGGAGTTATTCGTTTCTCAGATGGTGTACATGGCGTGGCTCCGCCGGCTTCTCCCGTTCCTAATATTAGGATTATCAGTTACCGCACAGGAACGGGCGTTGCAGGCAATGTGAAAGAGGATATGATTCATGAGTTTGATTTTTTCAATTATCCTCTTCATGTGACGAACCTGTATCCGGCATATGGCGGTGCGGAGGCAGAAACATTGAATGAAGCCATGCATCGAGCGAAGCTGAGTGTCGTCGATCCGAAGTGCGGGATTACAGCTGAGGACATGGAGAAGCGAGCAATGGAAATACCAGGGCTGCGCATTGTTCGGGTCAAAGCGATTCCCGGATATAACACTTCAATCAAAAATTATCCCAAGGAACGCGCGTTTGGTCATCTTTCATTAGTGATTGTGCCTTATAGCCGTAAGCCTTTGCCGCGTCCAAGTATTGGCATGATTCAAACCATACGGACACATCTTGAGCCTTATCGCTTGCTCACGACCACACTTCACGTTATTCCGCCGGAATACATAAGAGTAACGGTGAGAGCGATCATTGTCGTTCACCCTCGCTATGAGGGTAGAGAGCATGATGTGAAGCAGATATTGGATAAGTGGCTGCAGCCATATGGCGATGATGCAACCACGGGTTGGGAGTTTGGTAAATCGATTTATAAAAGTGACGTATATGATATCGTCCACCGTGTTCCGGGTGTCCAATATATTCAAGACGTATGGCTCAAAGCAGAAGGCAGAAATGTGAATCATGAAGAAGGTGGGGATATTCGAATTCCGCCAAATGGGCTTGCCATCTCGGGCGATCACGATATTGAATTCATCATTTCGAATGGATAGGAGGTTAATGAGATATGAGTAATCCAAAATTTTTCTCATTTCGCAAGCCTCCCGACTGGAGACGAGGTACTTCGTATCAGCTTGAAGGCATGAAGGATGGTCTAACCATTGTACGTGAAAAAGTATATCGTCATTTAAATCGTTTTGAGCTCACTCACCCACAAATGTCCGGAGAGCTTATCGATACAGTGGTCGATCCAAATGGAAGATGGTTTATGTTGGATAACGCAGGGATGATATGGCGAACGGACTTAGCCAGCACACATGTGGAGGATATTATACAGCTTGAAAATAGTGATGAGCTTCACCCAACGTTAATAGCTATTACTGGTCATTCAGTAGTTGTGATTCTTGATGGACCAAGTAGCGTCATTCAGGCAATGTCACTCGATCGTGCGCAAATCAGGTGGTCAACAAAGGATTGGTACGGTGAGATCTTTCATGCGGAAGCAATCATTGCAGATAACGATGATGGATTGCTGGTTATTGGTACGATTGGGCAGGAGCGTGAGGTGCAGCTGCTTAGGTTTGACCCTGCAGGGCTTCCGACGGTACGTATACCGCTTCCCTGGTTTGGAGATGGAACGGAGCTAGCTGATGAAGAGGGAGCAGCTCGTCAACATCATCGCTACCAATTGACACTTGGGAGCCAGCAGCAGTGCTGGCTGCTCGATAAAAAGACGCAGCGGATCATGATTTTGAATTTGTTAACGAACGTGGTCACGCCATTCTCGTTACCGCTTGACCCATTAGCAGAGGAATTGGTCTCTCTATGCTACAGCGGATTGGATACGTTCTGGGGCTTGCTTCGTGTCCGTGAGGGCTTCTCTCTCATTGCAGTGCTGCAGAGCGGCGAGATTGTGAAAAGAGGCTTCGCAAGCGGCGCAAGCGGCAATGCATTGTTTCCTGGCAAGCAGTGCCTATATATCTGGAATTCGGAACAACGAAGCGTTTACAAGATCGAGCCTATATCTGAAACCGCCATTTGGAAAGCCTTTGGCTCTCGAATGGGGGTATGGCTGAGCGATGGCTTGGATAGCGGAGTATATGAGATGGAATGGCATAAGCTGGTGCTTGAAGCGAATCAGCAAAATGATACTCAAATCAATATCCGATATTATGCCTCGGATCAACGCGAGGTTTTTATGGATCAGGACCATGTCGATCTTGATGAATATGTTTCGAACGAGGAGATTCCGCCAGAAACGAAGCTGGCATCCTTATCTCCATTATGGTCTAAGCCTCTCAAGGATCCGCAGGATGCGCTTTTGATTCAAGCAAAAGGCCGATATCTATGGCTGTTTATCGAATTGATTGGTTCAGCCCCGCATGCCCCGGTAATTCAGAGCTTGGAGATCCATTTTCCAAGAAGCTCGTACTTAGAATACCTCCCGTCCATCTATCAGCGGGATGAACGCTCAAAGGACTTCTTGGCTCGTTATTTGAGTATTTTTCAGACCATGATTGAGGACACCGATCATAAGATTGGGCAGGTCACACGTACACTTGAAGCCAATAACGCTTCGGGGTCATCGCTGCGTTGGTTGTTAGGCTGGCTTGGCATTAACGCAGAGGATTATTGGTCTGAGGAGCAATTAAGGCAGCTGTTGAAGGTAGCGCCTACCTTATACAACTTACGCGGAACGAAATTTGCGATGGAGACGTTAATTTCGATCTACACGGGAGAGAAGCCGATTATTCTGGAATATGAGCAGGTTAAGCCGCTCAAGGAAAATCCGGAATTAGGTGAAGTAGCTGATCGACTATATGCGGCGGATCCTCATGTCTTCAATGTGCTCGTAAAGGCTGAGCACGCGGATACAGAAATGAGAAGAGTGACGCTGCAGCAGCTTATTGAAGCTTATAAGCCCGTTTTTGCAACGTGTAAGTTGATTATTTTACAACCTTGGGTATACATGGATCTGCACTCCTATCTCGGTATGAATACGGTATTGTCTGAGCCAACTCTGCTTCATTTGGACGGACGGTCATCGATGCCGCATCATACCATTACCATCGATGTAGGGCAAGATAATCGAATCGACCAACATACAAGACTAGGCTTGGATTCTCGTTTGGAGTAGTCAGAATAGGGAGGAAATTAGGATGAATAGATCGAGGTACATTCCATTTGAACGCAATCGGTACTTTTATGGAAAGCTATTAACCGTTAGAGATTTTATGTCGGAGCAGACTTATTTCTCTGATAAACGTCGATTAACGAATCGTTTGTTGTTCGGAAGCGGCGTGATAGCCGGCTTGCAGGTCGTTGCTGTTGATGATAAATCCATTTCAATCGAAACGGGAGCTGCGCTTGACCAAATGGGGCGCGAGATCATCGTTCCTTCACCTCTTACCGTTAAGCTCTCTAATGTCGATGGCTTTATGAATAATGATTATGCCAAAAATGTGTACCTTTGCCTGGAGTATAATGAAAAGGGCAAAGAGCCGGTACATACCGTAGCTGGAGCCTCAGGCGGCAGTGAGGATGTAAGCGAGCATAATCGTATTTTGGAAAGCTATCGCTTGTTCGTTCGTGAGCAGCCACCAGCACCCGCGTTACAGGAATATGATTATTTAATTGAGGATACATCGATCTGGTACGACGATGGTCAAGTACGCGTGCTGCAGAGCGTGCCGCGCTATATTGAACCTGGCCAAAGCTTCGAGTTGAAGCTTAGCATCGAGAAGACGCTGCAGACTCCTCATATTTCGTTCGAATATGAACTGGAAATGGTGCAAGCAGAATCGGTAGAAGGAGAGGAAAAGCTCATTTTCTCTGAGCCTACGGACGGCGGGGCAACGAGCTATACGAAAGCGATCCGTTTGCGGGCGCTGCCGTTAGCTGCAGGAGAAGCTAAACAAAATGCCTCCATTTCAGCTAAAGCAGGAACGGCAAGACTAGTGATCGGGGATAAGCTGATCTATGAATTGTCGCATATTAAGCAAACGGTCGAAGTAAGCGAGGAGTCTGCACAGGAGCGGATTCTAGACACCTTCTATTCACGTTCCCTGGACCGGGCCATTGAAACACCTGTGGAACCATGCTTGTATCTTGCGAAAATCAATCTGCTGCAAATGGGCGCAAGTTATGTCATTGATAGTGTAGAATCGCTGCCATTCAATGATTACGTCATTAATCCTACGATGCTCTATAAGCTGATCTCCGCTGCAGAAAAAGATGATATTAGCCATAAGGAAACCGCTGCCCATTCAGAAGTGAAAGAACCGGCTCTCGCGCCTGTTTCTCCTTTTCCGGATATTAAGCAGGAATTCATCTCTTTGCTTGGTCCTGAGGCTCCGTTAGCGCCGGAGCAACAGGTATCAGCTGGCATTACAGAAATTTCGATCGTCCCGCAAGAGACGAAGAAATGGTATCAGCGTCGTCAGAAGAACTTCTACTCTGAAGAAATTGAACATGGATTAGGCATTGGCGCGGCTGTTTTCTTGACCGCGGGCATTTCCGATGAGCAGGAAACCTCCGACATTCCGGTTCCGGAAATGTGGAAACGCAGCAATTTTATTTATTCGGGAGCGCAGGATGTATTCGCTGGCAGTGAGTTTACTTCGAATTATCCCAATATTTCGATTGGGTTCATACAGGACTCGAAGAAAGGCACATTCCGGATTGGCATACGGGTTCATCAAAAAACAGAGCGTATTCGCATTCGCATTCGCTGGTGGGCAGTGAAGGCGCTCGAGGACAATGGTTCTGGTCAACTTGCTTTAGAAGAGCTTGAAAATGGAATCAACAGCGCAGCAACCACAACAGCATAAAACGAAAAAAACAAGGACGGGAGTTATCCCGTCCTTGTTATTATGGCTGACTGAACTTCGTTAGTCTGATTTAGCGTAAGGGTATAAATAAAATTATTCCAGGTGTACATACGATTTAGTCCGCTGTTTGCTTTTTTTATGCTTGCTGGTTCCGCTAATAGTTGATCTTCTAGCTGCTTGAATAAGGTGTCGAGAACCTTGCCGCTATTCACTTGAATCTCTATCAGCTCGGCATCCTCGGAGCTGGTGTCTTCCATTTTAGAAACAAACACTAATCCCAATTCCTGATAACGAAGAGTTAAAGTGCCGCTTCGTGGAGTGGCTTCTAAGTCAAGTGCTATCTCCTCTACAGCGGTTTCGTCTAGGGAAGTGCCTCCAGCACTAGAAGCTCCTAAATTCGCATCTGCGGAGCTTTCGGTTCCGCTATCTTCCGTATCGAAAAGAGACTCGGGTAAAGGATCATAAATCATCTCTGTACCTGATGGTTTGCCAAGGAGCTCTTCGCGCCCGACTGGGGATAATTCCATATAAGCGGCGAGATCAAGCTTGCCCGACTTGAAATAACCAATATAGAGGGGCTGAGTACCATCCTTAAACCAGGTGCCAACACCATTTAACAATCCTCGAACGAAGAAGCCCTTGTATTCAAGCAAGCCCTCAGCATTGTAGCGCTCGCCATTTCCGTGATATTCACTGTTTAGAAAGCCGCCGCTATAGAGCATTTTTCCGTTTGCGTCGAATAAAATTCCAGTTCCATGATAATGATCGGATAAGAACTCGCCTTTGTATTTCACGCTCCCAGATTCAAAGTATTCGGTTCCTGTTCCTGAACGCTTTCCGTTACTGTATTCACCTTCGTATTCAATAAAGTTGTTTCTAAATAACTTCTTGCCCATACCATTATAGTGCCCTGCAAGGAACTGTCCTTGATAAACGATAAGATTTGCACCCTCATAAAGCGTGCCTTCACCCGCATAAACGCCATTCGAAAAGCCGCCTTCGTAAATAAGCTCCTCATTTTCGGTAAATAAGCGTCCTTGTCCATGAGAAACACCAGTTTTAAAGCCGCCTTGATATTTTATTTTGCCATTTGGATAATAAAGATTGCCTTCTCCTTCGTAAACGTTACCAGCCAAAGCACCGGTATACTTCAGAATGCCATCCGACTGGTATTGACTTCCTTGAATAAGTACGCCTTGCAAAAACGTCCCTTGCTCCAGAAGCGTGCCGTCCTCGGTATAAAGCTTGCCGGCCCCATCATATTTGCCATCGGCAAAGGCGCCTTCATAGAGCAGCGTTCCTTCCTTGCTGAACAGTTTGCCGTTGCCTGCGTATTGCCCACCAACAAAGTCACCTTCATACAATAAAACTCCAACCGCCTGATAGAGCTTTCCTTTTCCTTCATATAGACCGCCTACTAAATCCCCTTCATAGAGCAAAACCTTATTTTCATCGAACAGCTTTGCCGCTCCAGAGTAGCTTGGCGCAGTTCCATTTGAAGTAACGGAAATAGCAGGTTTTCGATTAAATAGCTTATTTATGAATTTAGGAGGGCGAATAAATAGAAAGAAGTAACAGATGAGCAGGACTAAGATGACGATCACAATGAGTTTTTTTGAAACATAATAATTTCCAATTGGAATGTAGCTCGCTTTAGTGATTTCCTTTTGGCCTAAAATATCCTTAAACTTTTTTTTCAACCACTTTGCAAGCAGTTTAGGCCAGTTTTTAGCCCTTTTGAGAGGCATTAATATTTTACGTTGTATTGGAGCAATAAAAGGTTTGACGATTTTCTCGATCAAGAAACACGACTCCTTTGTAGGATCATTGATTCTAGCTGCAGCTCCAAATAAGGAACAGGCAGCGATTAACTATGGAACCTGAATGGTCATTTGGCCAGGATTCATGATTTGAATCGTTCCGCCCCAATTACATAAGCATTTGGAAGTATTATTCAAAGCAGGCATATTCGCAACCATCACGGTGGGGGAACCGGGAACCCATGGAGCAGACGTTACGGGTATGCAGGGCATTGGAGTCAATGCGCCTAAAGCTGCTGCTGTCGCAGCTGCAACCGTGGGATTAGCTAGTGAATTGCACATGCCAAACGGAAGTATATTCACCATAGGCTTATTATCCATAATATTAGCAATGGGCAGAGCGGTCATCACTCGATTCATAGGCAGCACCATCAAAACACTGGGTGCTACCCCGAAGCTGCATTGTAAATTCGCGCCTGCACAAACGATTTGTCCGATTATAATCACCCTTCATACACGAATTGATTTAATTCTACTATTCTTGCTAATATACGGCAATAAATATCTCGCGATCAGACACAAGACGACATTTTTATAGTAAAATATATGAAGATATCCAAAATCCATATATTTCTTAATGTGAATGAAAACCAGGGAGTCGAATGGAGAGATTATGTTGAGATCGAAGTTTGTGATGTTGTTTAGCTTGATCATAGTTGTAGTGTTCCTATTGATTATTATGAGAGATTCATGGACACTACAGCCTTTTAAGACAGAAGAAGCTTACTCTAATATCTCTCGCATAACGACGGATACTGACGGATCATTATATACCATTACAGATTCCAAGAAGGTTATACATAAAGTCAATAAAGACGGAAAAATGGTTTATTCGTATTTCAGCAGCAAGAACACGCAAGCCGATACGGTCCAGCTATTTAATTCGATCGCAGCCGATCGTCAGGGCAATGCATACGCCATAATTACCGTTCTGGATTCTTACGGCTTGAAAGTATCGGGAGAGCAAATTGTACAAATATCTGCAGATGGCTCAAAGTCTCGCATTCTTTATAATATTGATTATGAAGAACAGGATCAATTGCTGCGTGTCGGTAAATTGCAATCATTATCTATCGAAGACAATGAGCTGTTTTTTTTCCGGAAAGAGGAAGGCTCAGCTTCCTTATTGAAGCTTTTGCTTGATGGGAACTCAACTGCGTCTGCAACGCCAGAAACGATATCAACGGTCGAACTGCCAAAGGACCGCTATTTAAATGAATTAACGGGAAACCAGGAATCACAATTTTATTTCACATCAAAGAGAGGGCTCCTGTTTGCTGTAACAAATGGCGAGATCGCTAAGCTGTACCCGCAATCGCTGGAGGGGCAGTTTAATTTCCCGGTCGGAATTGTGACAGCGGATGATGTTAATCTCTATTTCATTGATTATCATGACGGTGCAATTAAGAGAGTGAATACTGCTGCTGAAGGGAACCCGGTTGAAGACGTATTGACGCTTCATACGCTCGTTGAACGCTCACCTGAGATAGAATGGTCTGATTTCACCCACATTTCAATCGACAAAGAGCATATCATGGTTTCGACCTCCGATCAGGTAATCCAACTAGACCCAAATGGTGCCATTGTTGATGTACAAGACTCCTACCGTTATACCTATCTAGTAATTGGAAAAAGAATCGGTTATTGGCTGCTTCTATTAGTACTTACCGCGGTTTTCGCTTATACCGTACGCTTTATCTATGTGGATATTATGAAACGCAAGATGTTCTTATTATTAAAGCAATTAGCTGTTATTTTGCCCGTTGTCCTTATTTCGATGGGGGGCTTATCCTATTCGGTATATTCCTCCTTTGCCTTAGAAATGAAGGATGATACCTATAAGCAGTTGAAGCTGCTTGCAGGCAATGGCAAATATCTAGTAGATGGCGATTACTTGGAAAAATTAAACTCTCCACTAGACTACAAAAGTGAGGATTACATCACGATTAAGCAACGAGTAAATGAGGTGTTTTCTCGGGCAGGTGCTGATCGCGATGGCTTGTATAATACGATCTATCGCTATATTGACGGTGAACTTTATATTGTTATGGATGATGACGATAGTGTCACGATGTTTCAGCCTTTCGAGATCAATGACGAGAACCGCCTAGTGCTTGAGCAAGGCGAAATCATTTTAGGTGAATGGGAAGATTCTGGCGGAGAATGGATGTATGCGCTAGGGCCGCTCTACAATTCGAACGGCGATATTATCGGGATCTACGAAACAGGCAAAGATATGATTGGAATCAAGCAAAGCACGATGAGTATTTTATCAGACGTTATTCAAATATTTGTATTAATCGGTATCGTTCTATTAATTGTGATTACGATCATGACGGCATACCTGCTGTCCTCCATACGAACGCTCCGCTCTAACGTAAATCTTATTGCCAGCGGGGAATGGGATGTTAAGGTAGAGATTCGAACGCGCGATGAGGTTGAGGAGTTAGGTGAACGCTTTAACATGATGGCTAGCTCGATTAAGCAATATATTAATGAAATGACGAGACTTAGCAATTCTTATTTCCGATTCGTGCCCCAGCAATTTCTAAAAGTACTGGGAAAAACGAATATGACACAAATCAAGCTTGGTGAGCAGCAAAATCGCAGAATGACGATTATGGTATGCAACATGCGTCAGTTCAATGAATTTTCTGCAAAATTAACGACGGAGCAAAATTTTCAGTTCATAAATTCATTTCTCAAGCAATTTGGGCCAATCATACGTGAACATGCTGGTTTCACTAGTCGATACCTCGGTCCAGGGATGCTTACCATGTTCCCGAATGAGACCAGTGCGGCACTGAGAGCAGCGCTTCAACTTCGCTTAACGCTGGAATCCTACAATGCAGAGCGAATACGTAACCAGGAAGAACCAATCGATATTGGCATAGCCATTCATTCTGGCGATGTAATGTTAGGCATTATTGGTGAAGAACAGCGGATGGAGGGCAGCGTAGTATCTAATCATGTACAGTTAACGTTGGATTTGGAGAAAGCGTCTGCTAAATTGGGCGTAACGGTTCTTTTAACAGAGGAAACGATGCAGGCCATTAACCCGGATAAGCTAGGATCATATCGTAAGCTCGGTATTCTTCAAATAGATGAGGAGAATGGTCCTATTGAATTGTATGATTGGTATGAAGCTGACCCCGAGCATATCCGCAAGCTTAAGCATGAGACGAAGAAACAATTTGAAGCTGCTGTAGAAGCCTATCGGTTAGGAAGATTTTATGATGCGAGAGAAGGCTTTGTCGCTGTTGTGAAGAAAAATCGTTATGATCTTGCTGCCAAGCTTTACTTCTTTGAATGCGATCATCATTTTCAAAAAGGTGTCACGTCAGAATGGAATCATTCACTTCGCATTTCCTAGTGGTTAGTGAAGGAGGGGGGAGCTTATGCTTCAAGTTGGGAAGGAACTTGCAGGACATGGTTATCGTGAAATTAAGCCGGTAACGAGCGGTACTGAAGCAGGCAGGGTATCGGATTTCTTGCTTAGTGAGCATTGTTTCGATGATCAGCGTTTTACGCCTGGGGAGACCGAGCAGCTCAGGTGGCTACCGATTAGGAGCATGCAGGAGCAGCATGTGTTTTGCTGGTATGAAGAAGAAGCAGGACAGATTATTTCTGCTATTATTTTTGTAGAGAATGAGCATCGGAGCGGTGGTTATCGGCTTGAATACTTCGGCGTGCACCGTTCATATCGCCAGCGTAGGCTAGGCTGGAAGCTGATGGATGCATTGATTCAGTTCTGCGTAGCTAGAAGCGGCAGATACCTTGAGACGTTTACCTGTGATTTGCCTGAGTATGAAAGCGCACGGAAAATGTTTGATCGCAACGGCTTTAAGTTTATGTGTCATTTGCCTGATTACTATTATCCGGGTGAAGGCAAGTTGCTTTATATGAAGCTGCTGGATGGCTCTGCGGAAGGGAAATCTGATAGCTAAAATGTGAATACCTTCCGAATTCAAACCTTTTCTGGAAATCGTGTCGTTACTGCGGCGCGATTTTTTTGTTTATAATTACAAATGTAAGCGCTTAACAAATACAGAGCAGAAAGGAAGCTGAACATGTTTAGAAAATGGTTCATAGCCTTCATATGCCTTACGCTTGCGATGGGCTCAGGCTTCGTAATGAAGCCCAATAAGGCAAGTGCCGCTCCTGTTCCTTGGAATTTAATCAACGACGAATTGAATGACTATACCATCCATTGGGAGAACTTTGGAACCGGCGTTGGATCGGTTACGCAGCAGGACGGGTATGTGACGATTCTGGATCAAAGCGACAAAGCCCATTATCTGCTGAGAAAAAGCTTCACTGCGCCAACTGGTGCATTTACCTTTGAGGTTAAAGCAAAAGTAAATGCGGCGAATACGCTGAACGAGTTTTCGATTCGGAGCGGGAGCTATCTAATTAGTTTCTATTTAACGTATGGGACTGCCGGCAAGGCGCAAAGCAATGCGTCTAACCCAAGCCAAACGGTTACGCTGGACACAACGGTCTACCATACCTATCGGATTGTTGTCCACGAGAACTACTCCTACGACTTGTATGTCGATGGCATCCAAGCGTGGTCAGGCGCTCCAAAGCTGACGGGGACAGGATCTTCCGTTTTTAAAATAGGCGGAGACTCACTGTCGAGCGCTAATCTCGATCTTGACTATGTAAGGCTCGGAACGGGAGAAATGTTGCCTAGCGCGGCGATCGTCGAAACGATTCTGCCCTCCGTTGTCCATACCACTCCTGAGGTTTCGCCTATCCTGCCTTCAGTCGTCACGGCAGTGTATGACGATCTTACCGAGAAGCAGGTTCCCGTTGTCTGGGACAATGTTGACCCGTCCCATTATGCTCTGGAAGGAACTTTTAATGTAGTAGGCCATGTAGCTGGGACGGCACATCAAGCTATGGCAACCGTTGTGGTTACTGCTGCAATCGTTCCCATCGTAGCCATTGAGGCTGTAAATGTGACCACTCCTGTCAAAACGATGCCAACCTTACCGGCTGTTGTAACCGCCTTACATAGCGACAGTTCCTCGAGTTCTGTGCCAGTGGTATGGGATGCGATACCGCCGAACAGCTATATGCAAACGGGAAGTTTCTCTGTTAACGGCGTTGCGGAGGGCACGACAA
Organism: Paenibacillus paridis; assembly: GCF_006345825.1. Lineage (GTDB taxonomy): Bacteria > Bacillota > Bacilli > Paenibacillales > Paenibacillaceae > Pristimantibacillus > Pristimantibacillus paridis. The sequence goes on along the minus strand of NZ_VCIX01000092.1, from coordinate 2,164,187 downwards.
TTTCCGCTGTCGCACACGTTACCGTATATGCCGAACAAGCCGACGAATTCGATACGCTGAGGGAGAAACTGAAGGTTATGCTAACCGGAGGTACTTCTATCGATCAGAACGATCCGGATATTGCGCTGCAAATAACGGCATTGACTTCGAAAGCCCAAGCGCAGTGGAGCTCTATGGATAAATCAACGGGGAGAACTTATTTATGGAGCGATCTTGCCAGTACGACGATTTCTGCTCACATTACGGCCACTTATACCCGATTGAAGGAGCTCGCTATCGCATATTCGACGCCGGGATCAGGTTTGTATCATGATGATACGCTGCTGACGGATATGATAAGCGCCCTGGATTGGATGAATACGAACCGTTACAATATGGTCGTGACTCGATACGATAACTGGTGGGACTGGTGGATTGGCGCGCCAATTGCGCTAAATGAAACGGTTGTTATCCTCTATGATCAACTATCCCCCTTGCAGATTACGAACTATATGAATGCCGTTAACCGCTTCACGCCGAAGGTTGATATGACCGCTGCAAACCGGGTCTGGCAAAGCCAGGTTGTCGCCGTTCGCGGAATTATCGTGAAGGATGCAGCGAAAATCGCACACGCTCGGGATGGATTAAGCAATGTGTTGACCTATGTGACATCGAAGGATGGATTCTATAAAGATGGATCTTTCATTCAGCATGAAATTACCGCATACAACGGGGGTTACGGCGCAACGATGCTGCTCAGCTTGTCCGATTTGATGTACGTACTGGGTGGTTCGACTTGGGAAGTCACCGATCCGAATGTTAATCACGTGTATCAATGGATTTACGATTCCTTCGAGCCATTGATGTACAAAGGGCTGGTCATGGATATGACAAGAGGACGGGAAATTTCTCGCTCCTACGCAACCGATCATTTGGCTGGCCGCAGAGTGACGCAAGCTGTAATTAGAATATCGCAGATGGCACCGCCGGAGCATGCGGCAAACTTTAAAAGCATGGTCAAGCATTGGATTACGGCCAATACGTATGTGAACTTTTATTTGAATCTTCCGATCGACCAGATCGTACTGGGCAAAAGCATTGCAAACGATACTTCATTGATTGCTCGAGAGGCGCCGAATCAATTTTGGCAATTTGCGAACATGGATGAAGCGGTCGTTCGCCGTCCTGAATTTAGCTGGGGGCTCAAGATGTTCTCTAGCCGCACCTCTAACTTTGAGACCGGTAATGGCGAGAATCTCAAAGGCTGGCATACCGGAGACGGCATGACGTATTTGTATAACAGTGATCTTGGCCAGTTTAGCGATGATTTTTGGCCGACCGTTAACCCTTATCGATTGCCAGGAACGACAGTGGATACTCTGATCAGATCTAATGGCACCGGCGGCAATAAGGTCGGAAAATATGACTGGACCGGCGGAACGGAAATGTCCGGCACATTTGGTGTGTCGGGTATGGAATTGGATGGGCTATACAGTACGCTGACGGCGAAAAAGTCATGGTTTGTTTTCGACGATGAAATTGTTTCGTTAGGCTCGGGGATTACGAGTACGGACAATAGGGCCATAGAAACGATTGTCGAAAACCGCAAGATAAGCGGAGATAACGTATTTACCGTCAACGGAACGGCTAAGCCGTCCAGCGTAGGCTGGAAAGAAAAGATGAATGACGTAAGCTGGGGGCATCTGCAGGGGAATATTGCAGGCTCCGATATCGGCTACTACTTTCCAACAGCGGCTTCCGTGGAGGGTCTGCGCGAAGCGCGTACAGGCAAATATACGGATATTGACAATAGGAGCGGCACACCTAACACGCCGATCACTAGCAACTATCTAACCTTATGGTTCGACCATGGGTTCAGTCCTTCCAATACGACCTATCAGTATGTAACGCTGCCGAATTTCTCTGCTCAGCAGACGGGTGATTACGCTGAGAATCCAGATATTGTAGTTTTGGAAAACACGGAAGAGGTGCAGGCAGTTAAGGAGCGCAAACTGAGCATCGTAGGAGCGAATTTCTGGAAGGACATGGATTCGACGGTTATGGTGGACGGAGTCTCTTGGATTTCGAGTAACAAAAAAGCATCCGTGATGACGAGAGAAACTTCGAGTAATCTGGATGTATCCGTGGCCGATCCGACCCACGTCAATACCGGCACAATCGACATTGAGATCAATGCGGAAGCAACAGGAGTCCATTCGATTGACCCGGGAATTACGATTACTAGATTGAGCCCTACAATTAAGTTTACCGTAAATGCAGCTGGGGCAAGCGGGGCAACCTTCCATGCGAGCTTTAACGTCGTGCCACCATCTGAGAAGCCGAATGCTCCGACAATAAAGGAAGTTAGAGGCGGCAACCAATCCGCTACCTTGAGCTGGAGCGGCGTCGGTAGCGCGAAAGGCTATTATGTGAAATATGGAACGGCGAGCGGTGAATATTCGCATAGGATTCCGTTAGGTTTGGAAAGCAGCTTTACGGTAAATGGTTTGTCTGCGGGAACTCCTTATTATTTTGCCGTATCAGCTTATAACCAGTACGGGGAAGGGCCTAGCTCAGAGGAACTGATAGCTGAACCAATCGAGGCAAATTGGAATTTAATCGATGATCATTTGATCGATTTTACGGCGGGCTGGTATGGCCAAGGCACCGGGGCGGGGGCCGTGACACAAAAGGAAGGTTTTGTTACGATACTCGACCAAGGTGATCGGGCGTATTATTTGATCAGGAAAGACTTTGCAGCTCCGACGGGAGCATTCTCATTTGAAGTGCAGGCAAGAGCGGGCGCAGCCGAGACTATGAACGAGTTTTCCGTTAGGAGCGATCAATATCTCATCAGTTTCTACTTAACCTATGGGACAGAGGGGAAAGTGCAGAACAAGACGTCCAACCCAAGCAAATCCTTTGTTTTGGATACAACTGTTTTTCACACGTATACCGTTGTCACCCATTCCGATTACACATATGACCTCTATGTAGATGGCAAACGTGTATGGAAGGATGCTCACAATTTGGGGGCGGGAACGCCGCTTATAAAAATAGGAGGGGATTCCGCATCGTTCGCTCATATTGATCTTGATCACGTGAAAATGGGGAACGGTGAAATTGCGCCGCCTGAGCCGGCTATTGCCACGCTAGTACCAGTAGACGTTGATACTATGGCAGGTGTGGCTCCCATTTTGCCAGCTACCATAAGCGTAGTTTACGATGATGGTACAACGGAAACGGCAGCTGTTATTTGGAATAGCATCGACACATCGCTCTACCTGCAGAGTGGCTCCTTTGATATCACGGGGGCTGTCCTGGGCACCCACTTACGCGCAACAGCCCATGTTACTGTAGCGGCTAACCCTAAAACAATAACAAGCATAGAGAAGGTTCATGTGTCGACTGCTGTGGGAGTGGCACCGTTATTGCCGGCTGGAGTACTCGTGACTTACAGCGATTCGTCCACGTCCACCCTTCTGGTTATATGGGAGGTTATTCAGGAGTCGAAGTATTCACATCCTGGCACCTTCGACGTCAATGGTGAAGTCGCTGGCACAACGATTTCAGCTGTTGCCGCCGTTTCGGTGCAATCAAGCTCGAACGGTGGCTCCGGAGGCGGAGAAACGCCGTCTGGGCCTAAAGATAAGCCAGCGGATAATGTAAACGATAAACTCAAGGCAACGACGACTCCAATTCAGCTCTCTGAACTGCCAGAGAAAATGTTAAAGGCCGTTGGCGATAGCAGCGTTTATCGACTTGGAGCAAAGCTAGATGGCAAGGTGATTGATCAAATAGGTGACCATAAGCTTTCCGTCGCTATCGCGTATTCGCTGAAGCCGGGAGAAGCCGCACATAAGCTGGTTATAAGTTACGTCAACGCTGAAGGCGAGCTTGAGGTACAAGTTAACGGAGCCTATGATGCTGCTACAGGACAAATGGAATTTAAGGCTTCGCAGTTAGGCGTTTATGTTATTCACTATAATAATGTAATTTTTAGTGATATCGAAGCTATGACTTGGGCGAACCAGAGTATTGAAGCATTAGCTGCACGCGGTATTATCAAAGGAGCGGGAGAGAATAAGTTTATGCCGAACCGTTCCGTATCCAGAGCTGAATTCGTAACGCTGCTAATGCGTGCTTTTGGATTGGATAAGGAAATAGGAGAAGGCGAGTTTACGGATGTTTCTCCCGATGATTGGTACTATCGTTCCATTTCAGCGGCACAAAGTCTGGGTATTGTGAATGGAAGGCTAGATGGCAGTTTCGGAGGGGATGTGGAAATCACCCGTCAGGATATGGCAGTTATAACCTATCGAATGCTTCAGGCGCTGAAGCTAAAGCTACATGTTACCGAGAATCCGAATGAATTTACCGATTACGCAGCTATTGCAGGCTATGCCAATGAGGCTGTGAGTACGATGCAGAGCGCAGCGATTATCGAGGGGAGCGGGAATAAATTTTATCCTAACGAGCTTGCGACAAGAGCGCAAGCGGCGGTTATGCTGTATCGATTATTGAACCAACTGAAGTAAAGCCGTTGAAAACCGTCTATGCGATCGATGCATAGACGGTTTTTTTTGCGTCTAGTATGGGCGTTGTTTGTTTGCTTGATTCAAACCATTTGAGCCTAAATCAGGTCCTGTCCGTTCTCGTTTTCTGTATAGATGGAAATCAGAACGATCGCCGTTTTTTCGCCTATATTTTTTACTAAATGGGGGGTACATGCATTCCAGCTGAATGAATCGCCTTCTTCAAACTCAGCCGCATCTTCACCCTGTTCTGCGTATACGTTCCCTTCAATGACGACATGAACCTCTTCGCCTTCATGCGCGTGAGGTTCGGCTCCTGTTGAAGCGCCGGGAGGAAGCTCTACGAGCATCATTCTAACGTTCTTCGTGGAGCTCAGGTGTTCCACTTTTAGATTCTCTGGACCGCTAGTTGTGACTTTTCGTTCATCCTTCCGAACAAAACTCATCCGTTCTTCCTTTTTTAGAAGCAAGTAGGCTAGAGGTACATTCAAGGCATTCGCGATGTTTTCTAAAGTCGCTATAGAAGGAGATGTTTTATTCGTTTCAACTTGACTCATGAAGCCCTGGGACAGACCAGTAGTGTCGCAAATTTGAGCAATGGTAATATTTTTGCGCTTCCGAATCGCTCGTATCGTGGATCCGATATCCATCTGAAACACCTCTTAAATATTAGTAATATGAATTATAATTACATATTAACAATTTTCGTATTGACAAGTCAATGTGACCTGCGTTAAATTACTCATATAAAATTTATTTCTTTATAACTAATATTTCGTAGGAGGAGAGAATAAGAATGACAAAGAATAGCGTTGTTTTGATTTTGATGCGAGTGGTGCTTGGCATTATATTTATTTTTCACGGTGCAGATAAGTTTCAGATGGGACTTAGTCAAGTGGAATCATGGTTCAGCTCGATTGGCATTCCGGGATTTTTGGCTTATGTCGTTGCGATACTTGAATTGATCGGCGGCATAATGCTTGTTTTCGGATTATTCACTCGTTATGTATCGGGATTATTTGTCATTATGCTTATCGGCGCAATTTTCACGACAAAGTTGTCGGCAGGACTTCTTGGTGACGGTCAAATGGCCGGCTACGAGCTTGATCTCGGACTTGTTTTGATTTCATTGTATCTAGTCGTTTCCGATCAGACGCCACTGTCGGTTGACCGTTTTATTATGAACAAACGCGCCGTATAACTTGCTAAACTAGGAGGGTTTTATTTGAATCCCATGTATCCATATGACATTCACATGCCAGCTAACCCTGTGCCGGGCAAAACGTACCCAACCATTTTCACCTTGCATGGCAAAGGCTCGAATGAGAAAAATATGTTTGGTCTCGTCGCCCCGTTATCGGAAGAATTTATCATCGTTGGCATACGCGGCAATTTGCCGCTCGGCGCTGGTTATCAGTATTACGATTTAAAAAGCTTAGGTAATCCGATTCGGGAGATGTTTGATGAAGCAGTTACTGAGCTCGAAGCATTTATTCATTATGCCACGGATAAATATCCGATTGATCCAGGCAAAAGATATGTACTTGGCTTTAGCCAAGGTGCTATTTTATCCATGACGCTCTCGCTAGTGATGGGTGATGGGTTAAAGGGAATCGTAGCGCTTAACGGTTACATTCCTAACTTCGTGAAGTCGGAGTATGCTATTCGAAACGTTAACGATGTGTCGGCATTTATTTCTCATGGACAATTTGATTCGGTTTTTCCAGTACGGATCGGCCATGAAACGGCTGCATATTTGCATGAAAAAATGAATCAGCTGACATTCAAAATATATCCGACCGATCATGGCGTATCAGAAGAGAACCAAGTAGATTTCATGAATTGGCTTAAGACAGACGCAGAAGTAAATACAAATAAGGAGTGAAAACAAATGATGCCTTCCTATTTTTTCGCACACGGCGCTCCGTCGATCGTGCTTGAGAATAACGAATATACGCAATTGCTAAAAACCTTTAAGGAACATTCACCTAAGCCAAAAGCGATCGTACTCTTTTCCGCTCATTGGGAAGAAGAGGTCCAGACAGTCAGTGCTGCCGAAGAGTATGAAACGATCTATGATTTTGGCGGATTTCAAGATGAGCTTTACCAAATGACCTATCCGGCCAAAAGCGATCGTTCGCTTGCGGAGAAGATTCACTCTTTGTTTGCAAAGCATGGGGTTCAAAGCGTGCAGAATGAAAGAAGAGGCTTGGATCACGGTGCATGGGCCGTTCTGAAGCTGCTTTACCCGGAGGCGGACATTCCAGTCATTGCACTATCCGTAAATCGTTATTTACCTAATGAGCAGCAATACAAAATCGGCAAAGCATTGGCAGAACTTCGCGAGCAGGATGTCCTTATCATTGGAAGCGGAGGCACCGTCCATAATTTAAGACGATTGAACTGGCAGTCCGAAGGTATCGAGCCATGGGCCGAACAGTTCGACAATTGGCTGCAAAGTAAGCTAGAATCATGGGATACAGAAGCATTGTTTCACTATCGCGAGCAGGCTCCTCATGCCATGGACGCTGTGCCAACGAGTGAACACTTTATTCCGCTTCTTCTCGCCATGGGCACGGGTGATGCCCAGCGTAAAGCGAAGCTTCTTCATCGCAGCTATCAATACGGCAACCTAAGCTTAAGCTGCTGGCAATTTAATTAAGCTAGGAAATGAGGGCGGATTACATGACATCCGCAGTGAAGGCGGCAATGGAGAGATCGCTGATTTTCTGTATTGCCGCGGTTTATATTGCATTGCAACTGACTCAGTTTGAGATGCTGAGCTTTATTCTGGGGGGCTTGGTGTTTGCTGCCATTCTCGTTCTGCTGCCGAACCTTAAGGGGATGACGCTATGGCTTACGATTTTTTTCTTAGTAACCGGAGTCGTCCTTCTGATGCTTCAGAAAGTGAGTACAAAAATATGGTTTGAGTCGGCCGGGATAAACGTGACCATCGTTACCTTGTTCCTATTCGCGCCTTTGTTCGGGATCCCGGTTCGCCTTCCAGCATACGTTATGGCTTTGAAACGGTTCTATGAGGTTAACCTGCGAAGCAAGTCCGCTTTATTTGTGGGAACGCAGCTTCTCACCCAAATCATGGGAGTATTTATTAACGTCGGTTCGATTCCAGTCGTTTATCAAATGGTTTATGTAAGGCCGCAACCAGGCATGAATCAACTGCTCGCCAACGCATTGAACCGCGGCTTTGCGGGAGCGATTCTGTGGTCTCCGTATTTTGCTGCGATGACGCTTGTGACCTCTGCGCTTGGTCTGTCCTGGTCTTCGGTTTTGCCATATATGCTTGGAATGGCTGTTCTAAGCCTTGCCGTAAGCTGGCTGGTCGATTTTCGGGAATTGCTTCAGGCCGAGCCAGAGGAGCCAAGCCAAATAATAGAAAAAAGGGAACGAGCGCTTTTCCCTCTTGGGCTTGGGGTATATTTAATTGCTGCTATTATTGTTATCTTAACCATGGAACGTATGATCAAGCTCCCTATGGTCTTATTAATTTGTTTAGCAGCACTAGCATTCCCATTGCTCTGGTGCCTTATCAAGGGAGAAATGACCGTATACAGAGAAGGAATTAAGAACCATGTAACGGTCACATTGCCTGCTTTGCAGAAAGAAATTACGTTATTTCTGGCTGCGGGTTTTTTCAGCGGGTCAATCGGCGTCACGAATCTAGGAGCAATGGTTCCAAGCTTGCTGGAGCAGGTGCCGCTGCCGGTTTTCATCACATTTTCGTTTCTGACAGTAGCTTTTATTGTGGGAACTTCTTTAATAGGCCTTCATCCGATTGTGCCCGTGACCATATTTGCGGGAAGCTTTGATCCCTCGAGCGTTCAGATTAGCCCCATTTATTTCGCTGTGCTGCTGCTCGGAAGCTGGGCTTTATCCAATCCCATTTCTCCGGCCTCGGCAGTAAATAACTTGCTGGCTGGTTTACTCAAGAAGTCCGTGTTTGAGGTTGCTAAGCCTAATTATAAATTTGCAGCAATTATGGCGCTGGGATTACTTCTTTATTTATTAGTTGTGGTAAGGTAGGATCGAGGTTGTCTATATTTTTTCACTGTTTGAAGTAAAAGCCACCCTTGCAGGTGGCTTTCTTTTGCTCTTTTTATGAGCTATGCTGGTTAAATCAAAGGACATGATTTTGAAGCTTTACAACAAGTTGCTCGTCTGTTTAGACGGCGTCTATCATAAACCGCATCTAAAGGAGCACCATATAGCATGAAGTCTCATACCACTAACCGTATTAAAATGCCGCCAGGATTTTGGGAAGGCGTACGTCAACTCGGAATTGCGGCCCAAGACCTTGCTCTTCAAGCACGATTGCCGCTCACTATAATTACAGAACCAACCGTTACCACAGCCCAATACTTTGCCATCTGGCAGGCGTATTCCGATCTTATTGGAGAGACGGCCACAGCGATCATCAGACTTGCGACCGTCTTTGACACAGCTTTGTACCCGCCATCCGTCTTAGCAACCTATCACGCTCGTAACTATCGCGACGCTCTTAGCCGAATGGCTAGATATAAAAAACTTTGTCCTCCGGAAAGCTTGCGGATCGCCGAGGAGGGCGAAATTTGTACAATCGAACTGGAATGGCTCAATGCCGAGGTATCAGGTCCCCCCATGCTGATTGGTATCACGCTGGCATGTTTGCTGGAGCTTGGGCGCCGGGGTACAGGTCAACCGTTGATGGCACGGTTCGTCGAATTTACGAACTCAATGGGTGATGTACAGATCTTGGAAGCATACTTCGGCTGCCCTGTTCGGATTGGTGCCCATTGTAACCGGTTGACGATTGACCGAAGAGATCTGGACCGACCCTTCATCTCGTATAACGAGGAATTGCTGGAGATCCTTACTCCCGCATTGGATCGATCGTTGGATGACCTGCAAAGCAGCCTTTCCATTACTGAGAAGGTAAAATGGATCATGAAACGAAGCCTCGCAACGGGGCGTCCCGATATCCAGGCAGTAGCAAGGGAATTGGGCATGAGCGATCGTACCTTGCAGCGTCGGCTTACGGATGAGAAGACGAATTTCAAGCAGCTATTGTCAGAGGCTCGTCATGAGCAGGCGCGAGAGTACTTGGCAGACCTTACGCTTGATATTAAAGAAGTGGCTTTTCTGATTGGGTATGAAGACCAAAACTCGTTTTACCGCGCTTTCCGCCTATGGGAAGGCAATACTCCAACCCATTGGCGTAATCAATATGCAGGCACAAACCATTAACTTTTATCATTTGGCGTGTTGTACTAGAATTTTGGCGCAGACGGCTAGTTACCGAACATCCCAGACAAGGTAATATAATCACTATCCGGAGAGCAAATACGATAGCAGATGAATAGGAGAAATGTATTGTGGATATGGGATTATATAATAAAACAGCCTTAGTTACTGGATCAACAAAAGGGATAGGTAAAGCAATTGCCTTTGAGCTTGCCAGAGAAGGCGCCAATGTTCTGATTAATGGAAGAAATAAGGAAGAGGTCGAACAAACGGTTAACGAAATAAAGTTGAATTTTCCAGATACCTCGCCTAAACATGCAACAGCCGATATTGTGGATAGGAATCAAAGGGAAGCATTGTTCGAAAAGTACCCTGATCTTGATATTTTAGTTAACAATACGGGGATTTATGAAATCATGAAATATGAGGACGTTGACGATGAAATATGGGAAAAATACTTCCGGACTAATGTGCTGGCTGCGAATGGACTATCTAAATTTTATTTGCCCAAAATGTTGAAAGCCGGCTATGGCCGCATCATCTTTATCGCGAGCGAGGAAGCAATCATGCCTTCCGGACAAATGCCACAGTATGGCATGACAAAATCAATGTTGTTATCGTTGTCAAAAAGCTTATCTAAATTAACTTCAGGAACGGAAGTTACCGTTAATACGATCTTGCCAGGACCTACACTCTCTGAAAATGTACATCAAATCATTGAGGGGATTTATTCTAATGAAGATATGGCATTCTCTGAAAAAGAGAAGCATTTTATGAGGACAAACCTGCCTCAATCTGAACTGCAACGATTTATTAAACCTTATGAGATAGGTAGGCTCGCTGCATTTGTTTGTAGTCCTTACGCGTCCGCCTTTAAAGGATCTCCAATCCGTATGGATGGGGGAATGGTGCCGACTATTTTTTAAACATCTCCATATTAATTACGTATCGATGAACCTTGAAATTTATTTCAAGGTTTTTATATTTGCTCGTACTTAAATAATGATATTAAGATAGAATTACTATTGAATTCGATATTTGATTGACAGTGAGAATGGTTATCGAATACTATAATTTTTGATAGGCTGTTTACAAATGAACCTGTCCGCACCTAACTGGATGATAACTGCAATACAGTAAATCGCGCGAACGCTGCGATAATGATATGAGAGTGGAACCTATGAATTTGGATGAACATATTAAGTCATGGAATTATGCTTCCATTAAAGTGTTGGACATTCGCCATGCCCACATGATAGAAGGTGACGAATTACGTGGTTACCATCTCCCTGCGAGCAGTTTCTTGTTTTCTGTTCGTGGCAGTGCTCGTATTTTGCTAAATGGGACAGAGTATATGTCGGATGGCTTTCATGTACTTCATGGAGGAAAAGGACTATCTCTGGACATCTTGCTGACCAGCGGAGATTTTGAGTACTATCTCGTTTTCTATAGAGCGATTCTGCCAATGCCTTGCCGTCAGGAAATCATAAGCATGATAGAGAGGAACCGTCCGTTTCATATTCAATATGGTTTTGTTCCACAGCATGCGATTTCATTATTACATAAGGTTAGAGACATGGAAGAAGGATGGCGGCTGCAGGAACCATTGGGGCATTTCCATGTAAAAGCTTCCTTTTATCAATTCGTATATCAGTTGCTCTGTCAGTTGGAAGCTCAAAGCATCAAGACGCAAAAACCGGAGCTTGTCGCACAGGCCGTGCGGTATATGCATGAATATTATTCGATGCCGATAACACTTGAATCGCTGGCGGAGGGATTGAACTACAGCTCGTCGCACTTATCCATTCAATTTAAAGATAAAATAGGACTTAGTCCGATCGGGTATCTCATTCAAGTTCGAATTTCCGTGGCAGCAGATCTTTTGCTCACCACGGACGCAGCATTACATGAGATCGCAGCGAGCATAGGATATGAGGACGTGAATTATTTCAGTCGTATTTTCAAAAAGGAAAAGGGGATTTCACCTGGAAAGTTCAGATCCAGAGCAAATGCGGAGAAAGCGGTAAAAGATAATGCTTTTATTACTAAAAGATTGTCCATTGTCCCTCAAAGAAATAGACGATATATTGATAATGATAATCGTTATCTATATTCGAGAGAAGGGGATTCATCTATGTTTAGGAATAGAAAGTCATCAACGCTTGCCATTTTGCTTATGTGCTTCACTTTACTGATGGGCGCGTGCTCCAGCAGTGCGACAAGCTCAAATGCGAACACAAATGGGGGCACATCTACAGCAACCGAACGGCCATCCCAATCGCAAACGAACGGTGATGCCAGCAAGAATGGCAATAACAAAACAGATTCAAATTCAACTGCAGGAAATGAGCTACGTACCAAGATAGTCAATACGGTGCTCGGTGATGTGGAAATTCCAGCGGAGCCTAAGCATATCGTTAGTATCGGACTTGAAGATATGCTCTTGTCTCTAGAGGCACCTTTGGTGCAAGCCGGAGGTAATGAAGGCGACTATTTGTACGAGAAGCTCAAAGAGAAGAACATTCCTGTCATTACTTCTTCAGCCACACCGAATTTTGAAGCCATATTGGCTGCACAACCCGATCTGATCATCATTATAAATGGATATGTGGATGAAGCGGGATATAAGAAGCTATCTGAAATTGCCCCTACGCTTGCCTACGACCGTGATAGCTGGAAAGCTTCTATCGTTGAAATCGGCAAAGCGCTTAATCGTGAGGAGAAGGCAAACGCGATCATTCAAGCGTATGATGATAAATTAAAGCAAGCCCGGGAGAAGATTATTCAAACGGTTGGATCGGATAAGACAGTTGCTTTGATTCGCACTTCTGAAAAGGAAGCAGATCTGTTCTTTCCAAGTTTCCCTTACGGCGGGGTATTATATAATGATTTGGGATTAACCCCTTCGGCAAGCGTTGCTGAGTTTCAGAAGAAAACAGAAGAAGATTGGGGTTTCACGTTATCCTTAGAAATGCTGCCAGAGTTGAATTCGGATTATTTGTTTGTTACTGCGGGATATTCCGGAGCTTTGGAAAGCGATATTCAAAAAGAACTGGAAAATGTAAAAGAGTTGGAAAAGCTGCAGGTTTGGAAAGCAATGTCCGCAGCGAAGCAAAATCATGTTTATAAAATATCAGCAAGGCATTGGATGCTTAACGGGCCTATCGCCGAGAGCATGAAAATCGATGATGTTGTGCAAGCACTGACTGGAAGTAAGTAAAGCGAGCGAATCGCTCGATAGAAACTTACAGAAGTTAGACGAAGATACCGCGAATGTCAATGAAATATAGCTAGAAAATCGATATGAAACCTCAAACACCTCACAGTTGTAGCTGCGATTATAATCATATAATCGTACAACCTGGAGGTGTTTTTGGCTATGGTATCCAAATGAATGACCAATAGGGGGGAAGCATAGTGCGGCTACGGTTCGGTCAAGGTTTACAGATCGACTCTCCAGCTGCCCATCATCTTGGCGACTTCCGGATCGCGGTACGATAAGAATAGACTTTCCCGCGTATCGAGAGCGGAAATTTGTTCGATTTCGTCCGCGCTCAACTCGAAATCGAAAATGTTGAAGTTTTCGACGATCCGCTCCTTACGCACCGATTTTGGAATCGCAACGATTCCACGTTGAACCAGCCATCGCAGCACGACCTGGGCTACGGACTTGTTATGTTTCTCTGCGATCAAGGCCAGCACATCGTTCGTAAACAAGTTGTTAAGTCCTTCCGCAAACGGGGCCCATGACTGGTGCTGTACTCCTTGCTCTTTCATAAATGCAGCGCTCTCGATTTGGTGGTAGAAAGGGTGAGTTTCGACCTGATTGATCGCAGGCACAATTTCGTTATGTACGATGAGGTCCATCAGCCGGTCGGGCAAGAAGTTACTGACACCGATCGCCTTGATCTTGCCTTCGCGGTAAAGGTCTTCCATCGCACGCCAAGCGCCGTAGTAATCGCCAAACGGTTGGTGAATAAGATATAGATCGAGATAGTCGAGCTGTAGCTTCTTCAAGGATTTGGCAAATGCCAGCTTAGCACTCTCGTAACCGGCATCCTGAACCCAAAGCTTAGTCGTGATGAATAGCTCCTTGCGAGGTACACCGCTGCGCTTGATCGCACGTCCCACCGCTTTCTCGTTCAGATAACCGGCGGCTGTGTCGATCAGGCGGTAACCGGCCATCAGCGCTTCATATACCGCACTCTCACATTCTTCAGCATCCGGTACTTGGTAGACACCAAAGCCGATGATCGGCATTTTTACACCATTGTTTAATATTACGGTTTGCATTGTAATTCCTCCTGTTGTTCAAATGTCTAATAGCAAACGGCGCGATCCCCTGACTTGGGTAATGCAGAGGGAGATTCCTCTTACAGCTCATTTGCATTACAATAAGTTTAGGACCTTCGTGTTACACGAAGTCAAGGTGATTTCAAAAATTTATTTTCCATGGAGGATTCACATGCATACGGTCAAAGAAGCCGCGACAATAACAGGACTAACCGAGCACGCTATACGTTTTTACACGGATAAAGGCCTGGTGCCAAGCGTGCAGCGCAATCAAAATAATATTCGGATGTTCGACGAAGAATCGATCAACTGGCTACATGGCATCCGATGCCTCAAGCAATCCGGAATGCCGATTGGTGTCATAAAAGAGTACGTCGATCTCTGTCTCCAAGGAGATTCGACTATTCCACAACGCTCCGCACTCATGATGGAGCATAAAGAAGCGGCGCTTGCTAAGCTTGAAGAAGCCAAACTGCATGTTGCCCATTTGGAAGAAAAAACCGCTCTATATCAAGCCATTCTGGAGCACCGCTCACCAGACACCACCAATCCTGGCAACTGGGACAAAATGCAGCATATGCATAGTGACGTATTTTACTCGCCTGCTGTTCAGAAGGTGTAAGAGAAGCAATAAACTAACAGCTTTAGGTAAATTAAAATCAAAATTCGGGAACTTTTACGGCGCTGATTGGTCTTATTAGTAGAGGTGAATGGATGTGGAGAAGCAATATATACAGGATTTGGCCGCAGGTTACGACCGTAGTCTTGTGCTGGAAGATCTTATGACCACATATGGCGAGGATGTCTGGAATTTCGCCTTCTTCCTGACCCGCCGGGCGGATGCAGCAGACGATATATCCCAAGACGTGTTTTTAATTGTATTTAACCGGTTGTATACCTTTCGCGGAGAATGCTCGATTAAAAGTTGGATTTTGAGTATTACACGCAATAAAGCTCTCAACTATTTGAAAAGCGCCTTTATTCGTAAAGTTACCTTGATGGATACCATGCTGCATTCTAGTGGCCAGTCTCCATCGGCCGAACAGGTCGTTTTAGACCATCTGTCATCTATAGCTGTTTGGGATCATGTGATGAAGCTGCCATTGAAGTTCCGAGAAGTGATCATTCTAGACTATCATTTCGAGCTGCCAGTTAGTGAGATTGCTGCAGCGCTTCAAATTTCGGAAGGAACGGTGAAGTCTCGTTTACACCGGGCGAAGAAAAAAATGACGGTGCTGTTGGATAGAGAACGGGAGGGGGTGTGATCGTCATGGCGAATATGGAAAAACCACAATGGGCTGAGCTCTTGAAAGATCCGCCATTTGATCAATTGCATTTTACAGAAGCTTTAAAGTCGCAGATCCGGCAAAAAACGAAAAGAAAAAGCAAGAGCAGGCTGGGGATTTCTGTTATCTTCCTTGCTGCGGCAGCCTTAAGCTCGATTTTCTTGTATCTCAATATCATAGATGAAAAAACAATGAATCCCGGACCTACTCATGAGCGAACTGCCTATTATAATAACGGGGAGCTATTATTACAAGTTTTTCCCGAACCAGACCTGCAGGCTGGAATCCCCTCAGGGTATATCTTTCAGTTCTCGGAGCCGTTTGCCAAATACCAAGGAAAAGAGCTCTTGATCCATGCCACCCATATCCATACGGGTCAGCAA
Organism: Paenibacillus paridis; assembly: GCF_006345825.1. GTDB lineage: Bacteria > Bacillota > Bacilli > Paenibacillales > Paenibacillaceae > Pristimantibacillus > Pristimantibacillus paridis. The sequence goes on along the minus strand of NZ_VCIX01000092.1, from coordinate 2,148,473 downwards.
GTTATAGCTGTTCCAAGCGTACAAATAACCGAACCGAGCAGCGGATACACGGACTTAGAGCGTTTTACCGCAAGATTCGCCCTTCCGCTTGGAGGTTTGTGGAAACTGGAGGTAGAGCTTGGCGGTGAGTCTTATGGGGATGTGATTTTATCGGTAGGAGAACCTGCTTGGGAGCTTAGTTCTCTGTTTAAGTCAGAAAACTATTGGTTAAGGGGAAAGGAGAGGAACGTAGGATTCATTGACCCTGGATTCATAGCGGGCAAGTCCAATAAGTATATGTGGCATTTATGGGAAGCCGAACAGGAGTTGAATGGAAAGTTTAATGTAATGGCTGTTAAGCAGGGGGATGATCATATGATCGAAGTGTTCTCAGGACCGAGCTTAGGAGGGACGTTGAATGGTGCGGACCGTAGCATTCCTAGTTCGATGTCTTTGCCGGAAACCGGAATATGGCGGCTGCTTCCTTTCGTTGGAGGCAAGCTTATTGACAGTATCGTCATTGAGGTGAAATAGTCGGAATAAGGGAATAGCAAGACTAAAAAAAGAGTTGTTCTTAAGCTCCCGTTGGAAGGAGGCTTTTGGAACAACTCTTTTTTATATGATGAAGCAACTAATTATCTTTTTTTGATTAGTTTTGACAATCTTTCATTATTCATCATTTGGTAATGACTATCGTTCAATTGTGCATAAATGTTCATTGATCGTTGTGCATTAAATGAAAATAATGGGACAAGTTAAACCAAAGGTATTTTGGAGAGGAATGATTACCTTGTGGACTTTTATAACATCGAACCTTCCCGATTGGAAAATGTGTGCGCAGGCTCTCATCAGTATGTTGATTGCCATAGGTATTTATTTTCTAAACAAATATCTGGGGTCGTTAGTTACAAAAAAGGATGCTTCTACCCAAAAAGATAAGAACGGAAACGAGCATGCTGTTAAGTCGAATTTGTCTGCCGATTATGATGAGAATTTGAATGCAATCAAACAAGCTATTAGCAGTAATAGTGATGTTCATTTTCGTGAATTTCAAATAACGGTCATTCATGCTCGGGCTGCGCTTATTTTTGTAGACGGGATGCAGAATGAAGAGTTGATTAGTGAGTATGTAATGAAAATTTTAATGTCTGATACGGAGAGGGATATAACAGGCATAAATCCTCTGGCGTTATCCACCTATCTTCTAGAAAATGTTTTGCCCGTGTGCGAGGCCTATGAAGCTGAAGATCTTCATGATTTAAATCAATCCATCTTGAAGGGTTGTACGGCCTTGCTTATTGAAGGCATGCCAAATGCACTGCTGATCCACGCGTCAAATATGAAGTCAAGGGCAATTAACGAACCTAGCTCTGAAGCTCTGCTTCGCGGCCCTCGCATCGGTTTTACCGAGGTATTAAGCGAGAATACATCTATGCTGCGCAGACAAGGCTTCAGCGATGATCTGGAAATAAATATGTATGAGGTAGGAGCCCGAATTAAAAGGAAATTAGTTATTGCTTACATGAAGGAAATCGTGAATCAAGACCTACTTCAGGAGGTTAGAGACCGAATTGGAAAAATCAATATAGATTTCGTCGCTGAGTCTGGTTATGTCGAACAACTCATCGAAGATAATTACCTAAGCCCATTTCAGCAAACTCAAAATACAGAGCGCCCCGATCGTGTCATAAACAGTTTATTAGAAGGAAGGATAGCTATTCTCTTGGATGGTACTCCTTTCGCTCTAATTGTTCCCGTAACCTTTGGCATGCTGCTGCAGTCGCCTGAGGATTATTATGACCGTTGGCTCCCAGGAACTTTTTTGCGAATGCTGCGGTTTTTCGCAGCATTTTTGGCCTTAATGGCACCAGCTTTATATATTTCCTTTATCTCCTTTCATCCAGGCTTAATACCGACAGAGCTAGCCGTTACGATTATTGAAACAAGGCAAGGCGTACCCTTTCCTTCATTAATAGAAGTGTTGATTCTGGAAATATCTATAGAAATATTACGTGAGGCAGGAATTCGTTTACCTAAGCCGATTGGGCCCGCAATGGGCATCGTTGGCGGTTTGATTATTGGAGAGGCTGCTGTACAGGCAGGAATTGTAAGTCCCTTTTTGGTCATAGTCGTTGCGGTGACTGCTATCTCCTCTTTCTCAATACCTGTGTACAGTGCAGGCATTACATTGCGAATTTTACGTTTCGGGGGCATGTTATGCGCAGCAGTATTAGGGATGTTCGGAACGATCCTGTTTTTTTTATTGATCTGCGGTCATTTAAGCAAGCTGAAAAGCTTTGGCGTCCCTTATGTTACACCATTCTCACCAGTTCGCTTTAGCGATTGGAAGGATTTATTTGTGCGTGCTCCGCTGCCCTTAATGAAGAAACGACCGAAAATGATGAAGACTCGAGACAAGAAGCGAATATCTTAGCTGCCTAGATTGGAGGAGCAAGCATGTTTACACGTACTGATGATAAAATCTCGACAAGACAAACTGCGATATTTATAACGGATTCAGTACTTGGGGCGGGAATTTTAACCTTGCCCCGAAGTGTAATTGAAAGCGCGCAAACACCGGATGTGTGGCTATCTGTATTAGTAGGCGGATTTATCGTTCTAATGGTATCACTAGTCATGGTGAAATTAAGCCAACAATTTCCGAATAACACGGTGTACCAATATGCTAAACGAATTGTCGGAACTGTCCCTGGCGGGATGTTAAGCGTGTGCTTAATTATTTATTTCATTGTGATTGCGGGATTCGAGGTAAGGGTATTCGCAGAGGTTACTATCTATTTTTTGTTGGAAGGAACGCCTATTTGGGCCATTGTGATTCCCTTCATTTGGGTAGGTGCCTATATTTGTTTGGGAGGAATTAATTCTATTGCAAGGGTATTTCAGATTATTTTCCCGATCAGTATCCTAATATTGGTGCTTTCTTATTTCTTAAGTATCCGATTGTTTGAAATCGATAATTTACGTCCTGTTTTAAGTGAAGGCTTACTGCCGGTATTTAAGGGGCTGAAGTCGACTGTACTCGTATTTACAGGATGTGAGGTCATCATGATTCTCGTTGCTCACATGCAGCATCCGGAGCGGGCCGTCAAAGCGACCTTTGCAGGAATAGGAATTCCTCTTGTGCTCTACCTTATGACCGTAGTTGTCGTGATCGGAGGAATGTCTATTGATTCGGTTATGAATAGCACATGGCCTACCATTGATCTCCTTCGGAGCTTTGAAATCGCAGGATTGATTTTTGAACGATTCGAATTTCCTTTTTTGGTCATCTGGATGATGCAACTGTTTTGCAATTTCACAAGTTTTTATTATCATGCATCGTTAGGCATTTCTCAGGTATTTGGTGTTAGAATTCTTCCAGTAATATTTGGATTAATACCGGCTATCTTTATTACGGCGCTGCTCCCCGAGCGAATAAATGAAGTTTTTAAGTTGGGTGATTCAATAGGCATGATGGGCATTGCTATCTTTTTCCTAGTACCGGTCCTGCTATCTGTCATTTTCTTGTTTAGAAAGAAGGTTTTAAAACACCATGTATAGACAAAAAAAGATGCTTATTATGCTTCTCCTATCCTCTCTTGTTGTCATACAAGGATGCTGGAGCAGTAAAGAAATCGAAGATTTAAGTGTTTATACGGGGCTGGCATTAGATGTAGGCGAACGGGTTGATATTGAACGGGACTTGGAAAGCCAAGGTGCAAACTACTTCAAAAAAAATCTAGTCACAGCGACCGTACAAATCGTTCCGATTAAATCATTCGAAAGACAAGAGAAATCCAAAGAGAAGCAGTTATTAAAATATTCAAATTTAAGATTGACGGGGGATTCCATATTTGAAATTATGCGCCAATACTCCACCCGCCGTGATCGCCCAGTCATCGGTCATCATCTGAAAGTGATTGTGGTATCAACAAAATTGGCTCAACAGCAGCATATGGATCAACTGATGGACTTCGTGCTTCGTGATAATGATATACGCCCAAGCTGCAGGGTGTTCTTTAGCAAGGGAAGAGCCTATGACACGTTTTTGAGCGACCAACCGGAAGAAGTTCCTGCATTTCGAATTAACTCGATGACTCAAAATAGTTACAGGACCAATAAGGTAATGAAAGAGGTCAATCTCACTCAGCTGGATGGCCTGATCCACTCCAAACAAAGCTTCTTGCTGCAAAATATCATTTCTTCAAATGGGGAAATCGAATTCTCAGGCGCAGGCATTATTAAGGGGGATAAAAGCAAGTGGATTGGCGATTTGAATCAGGAAAATGTGGAGAGTTTATCTTGGATTCAAGGATCTGGTCATGGAGGAGTGATCAAAGGTTATGACTGGAGAAATCAAACGATTTCCTATGAGATTAAATCCATGAAAAGTAAAATGACTGCAAAATTACAAGGCGATGATTTATCCTTTCATATATCAATTGAATCGAAAGGAAGATTAATTGAGAATTGGGATATCAATGAAAACCCATCCGAGCTGACATATTTGGAAGCGGCAGAGATGGTTTTCGAACAACGCTTAACAAAAATGATAAATAATCTGATGTGGAAAATGCAGTCGAAGTACAAAGTGGACGTAGCGGGGTTCGGGAAAAATCTTTCTATTAAATATCCTCAGAAATGGAAAAAAGTTAAAGAAAACTGGGATGAGGAATTTAGTCGAATTCCGGTTACCTTTGAGATTAAACTTACGATTACGGATTATGGTTCTTCTACAAAATAAAGACTTATTGATTACAAAGAGCTCCCCCAAGTAGGCACACCGCGCCAATTGGAGGAGCTAAAGTTTCAATAGGGTTGAATATGCTTATTGATTTACGTTATGTTTTATTGATCCGTCTGGATATGCCCGCTCTTTTTATCAGTCTGGATGATGACGATGACTAGCACGAAGCCGATTAAAGCTAAGCCTGCTGCGAGCCATGGCAAGCCGCCTAGGCCAGAATGCGTAATGACGACGCCGCCAATGTAGGCGCCAAAGGCATTCCCCATATTAAGAAAAGAGTGATTGGAGGTCGCGACAAGCATGGGAGCTTCACTTGCCAAAGTCATGGTACGGAGCTGAATGCCCGGCATAATGCTGAAGGCGGCAATTCCCCAAATAAATAAAGTTGCTATCGCTAAAACGGGATTGTGTAAGGTAACCGAAAAAGCGGCCAAAACGATGCTTAAACATGCGAAGTTAACCATTAGAGCGGGAAGCAGCTTCCAATCCGCGAGCTTGCCTCCAATTAAATTGCCGATGGTAACGGATATGCCGAAAATGACAAGAATCCAGGTAACGCTTTGTTCTTGAAACCCGCTAATCTCCTGAAGCACTGGCGAGATATAGGTGAATAAGGCGAACAGGCTTGCGCATCCAAATAAGCCGGCTATGAGCATAAGCAGCACCTGTGGTTTTACAACGGCTTTAATCTCCTGCATTACGCTGGCATTGTGGCTTTCGGTAATAATGGGGATGTGCTTCCAGATACCAGCTAGCGCAATAATGCCCAAAACCGTAATCACCCCAAATGAAGCCCTCCAACCGAATTCCTGACCGATAAAGGTACCGAAGGGTACGCCAACAATATTGGCAATTGTAAGTCCAGCCAAGACCAGCGCTACCGCGCTTCCCTTTTTGTGAGGAGGAACGAGATGGGTAGCGATTAAAGTTCCTGCGCCAAGAAACGTACCATGAGCAAGCGCAGTCACGATTCTTGCAATAATGAGCAAGGGATACGTCGGCGCAATCATGGAAAAAGCATTGCCCAGAATAAAAATGAGCACAAGCAGCAGCAACAGTTTTTTCTTCGCGACGGAATGCGTCAAAATGGTCAAAATGGGTGCTCCGATTGCAACGCCCAGAGCATAACTCGTAATAATTTGGCCGGCTTGAGGGATGGTTACGTTAAGATCGGAAGCTACGTTAGGCAGCAGTCCCATGACTAAAAATTCGGTCATGCCAATGGCAAAGGCTCCTATCGTTAACCATGCAAGCGAGGCCGGCATCTTCTCCTTTGGCTGCGACTGTACGCCAGCAAGGGATTGTGGGTTTAACATATAAAATTCTCCTATCCTGTCTTTTTCTCTATTTATTATGCAGGATATAATCATAATTTTTGATGAATGAAATTACAATGCAACATCTTGGCTTCCTTCAGCTAAATGTGATAGATCTTGCTTTTTTCTACTTGGATAAAAGATAATAATGTTAGAGCAAGCACAGTCAGATCTGAGGATGAGAATAGTTATGAATGTAACCTTACACTATATCGGAAAAGTATTGGAGCGGCCGGATTGGAATTTTCCAACACATCAGCACGGGCACTTCAGCGAGCTTATTTTTGTAACGAAGGGCGAAGGTGTTGTGACGATTGCGGGTGAACGTTACGCAGTGCAGGAGGGAGACCTGCTGGTATACAATAAAGGCGTAATCCATGAGGAGTATTCAAGCCAAAATAACCCGTTGGGCCTTTACTACTGCGGCATTATACATCCGGATATGGAAATGTTAATACCGCTGGAAAGCTGCCCAGTCATGAAAACAAAGGAACACATAAATACCGTGCACTCTTTATTTGACCTGTTATTTGAAGAGGCGCAGCACAAACGGGACCAGTATCAGCTGGCCGCCTATCAATTATTATCGGTATTGGTCATTTGGGTTCATCGGTTGAATAAAGAAAATACGATATTCGATAAAGTGAGGAATGCAGAGACCCTTGCAATTGGAATAAAAGAATATTTGGATATTCACTATTTGCGCCATCTCACGCTACAGGATATTTCAACCGAGTTTCATATGAGCCCATTTTACATTTCTCATGTGTTTCATCGAAAGTACAACGACTCGCCAATCAATTATATTTTACATCGCCGCATGGCCGAAGCCAGACAATTGCTTGTTGCAACCAAGCTGGAAATATCGGTGATTGCCCATTTGCTTGGTTATGAAAATGCGAATTATTTTTCCATTTTATTCAAACGTCTAATGGCCGAATCGCCAAGCCAATACAGAAAGAGGGAGCTTCGCGAACGGATAAATTTATAAAGCGAATTTAAATAAGACCTTGCTAACTTTAGCGGGGTTTTTGTTTTCGTAGCATCTAAAAACCGAATTCCCTTTATTATTTGCTATTTCTATTTTTACGAAATTCCTTAGGAGTCATGCCTTGATGCTTCTTATAGGACTGGATAAAATGATTGACATGATTAAAACCAACGGTTCGGGCAATTTCGGTAATTGTATAGTCCGTAGACTCTAACAGCTCGCAGCTTTTCTTAATACGGTACTTAATCAAGTAGGAGTAAGGAGTCATATGAATGCTCTTCTTAAAGCTGCGAGCACACTCCGAAACGCTCAGATGGGCTGTGTCGGCAATTTCTTTTAAAGTCATATCCGTTGAATAGTTTTGATGAATATAGCTAAGCATTAATTGAAGTCTTTCTTGTTGAAGTCTGTTAGATTTAGTGGACTCTTCGGAAGATAGCGAAATGTTTGAGATTAAAATTAACCAAAGCTGGACGGTCTTAATGGAAACCTCATATTGCCATCCCCAGTTTGTTTTCATCTCAAATTCTTTTTTCATGGACCAAAGAATTTGCAGAATATGATTATGCCAATCGGTTTCTCCTTTGATTTCCAAAGACAATAAAGAAGAATTGGTAAAAGGAAGAACATAGCTTTTTTCCATGGCACTATTCGAGTAGAAGGCTAGCAACTTTTCAGGAAAGTTAAAACTGACATATTCACCGTCATGAGTAAGGTGTGTAACCATATGTAGAACGCTTTTATTAATAAAAATAGCCTGACCCGTTTTTAAATCATAATCCATTCCATTAATTTGTATCGTTAAGTGCCCTTTGGACACTAATGTCATTTGTAATTCTTCATGCCAATGGAGATCGTTAAAACCTCTGCCCTCAGGAATCGATTTATGAAGAGTATGGGTGTACATGATGTAGGGGAATGTCTCGTCAGGATACTGAATGGCCTCGTATAATTGTTTGCTCAAAGCAATGCTCCTTTATGTTGGCGATATTTCGATATAAAAGAAAGAAATAATTACACAAAATAATCATCCGTGATGATATTATTATATCCAGCTTAAGCGTACCTTTACAATTCCGTGCACAGGCAATTGTTTATTCGTATGGAGGAATTATGTTAAAGTCAGCGAAATCAATTTTGTCATCTCATCCGTTTATTTTGTTATTTATCAGTATATTGTCCGTTTCTATTTCATCCATTCTAATCAAGTTTTCGGATACGCCTACTTCTGTGGCTGGGATGTACAGATTGTTTATTTCCGTCGTTATCCTGCTGCCTTTTGTACCTTGGAGGCTGCTTCGATCCATAGAAATGAATAAAAAAGATTGGAGTATCGTAATGTTAGCCGGCATTTTTTTAGGGCTGCACTTTTTATTCTGGATGGAATCATTGGTCTATACCTCGGTCGCAAGCTCCATGGTCATTCTCGCTTTACAGCCGTTATTTGTAGTGATCGGTTCGTACTTCTTGTTCAAAGAACGTGTTCATTTACTAACTATTTCTTGCCTGATCGCTGCACTTCTTGGTTCAATCCTTATCGCTTCAGGTGATATAAGCATTTCGAAAGAAGCGTTATTCGGAGACTTCTTATCATTAATCGGCACAATTTTTGTTTCCATATACCTCTTGGCGGGGCAGAAGGTAAGCGGCAAAATGGATGCAAATGTGTACAGTATTATCGTTTTTTTTATTGCTGGCATCGTCTTGCTCGTCTATAGTTTGATAAATAACTACTCTCTAACGGAGTATGGCTCATCCGATTGGACATATTTTTTGATGCTTGCCATTATTCCAACTATTTTTGGGCAATTTTTATTTAATCTATTATTGAAATCAATTGGGGCAACTACCGTTTCGGTTGGCATTATTGGAGAACCTGTCCTAGCTATTATTCTTGCTTATCTATTGTTAGGAGAAACCATATCCTTATTTCAGCTCTTAGGCGGTATGGTAACTTTATTCGGCATGGGAATGTATTTTTGGACAAAGTCTTTACAAAGGATACGAATAATTGACAACCATCTATGATTCTTTTGAATCGTTAAGGTGTAATAGAAATGCATTCGAGGGAGGAAACAATGCCGAAAAACGATCATATGCTGGCCATTCTGTGGATGCTGAATTCGGGTGTGAAAATAACCGCAAAGCAAATATCTGAAAAGTTGGAAATCAATATAAGGACCGTATATCGGTATATGGATGCGCTTAACGCGAGTGGAGTACCGATTATATCTGATTCAGGTCATCATGGCGGATATAGCCTGCTGAATACATTTATTAAGTCGCCTCTGTTATTTGATATGGAAGAAAAAAAGGCACTGCTTCATGCTGCTGCATTTGCAGAAGAGGCTGGATATCCTTTGAGCGAGGCGTTAGGCAATGCGACGTTAAAACTAAAAATGTATTCGAATCAAGAGCAAGAAAGTATGCTCGGCCATCATGTAGCCGGATTTGAAGTTATAAACCTGAAAAGAGATCCTTCCATTCAGCCGATACTGGCGGAATTGGAGCAGGCCGTAGCTAATGAATACGCAATCGACATGGATTATCGCACCAGCCGTGACGAACAACCGAAGAAAAGGGTGATAGACCCATATGGAATCGTATATTGGAAAAATAAATGGTATACCGTTGCATTTTGCCACCTTAGAAATGAGATCCGCAGCTTTCGGGCAGATCGGATTTTACAAATCAAACGTACACCAATCCTGTTTAAACGTTCAGAAGCGTTTTCTGCGCGTGAATTATTTATGAAAAATCTGTTGCCTGATTTAGCAGGCAAGGATGGTTTAATTGCTGTAACGATCACAGGCAGATCAGAGGCATTGGATGATTTATGCTTGCATTGGTTTATGGGGCATTATTTGAAAGAGCGGACATCCAATCAAGCAGTCTTCCAACTGGAGGAAGAGTCCCTTCATGCTTATGTTCCTCATTTTCTCCTATCCTATGGAAAATCCATTCAAGTCATCGAACCACAGAGTTTAAAAGTGAAGCTGGCTGCCGTTGCGTCGGAGCTATTGGAATATTATCAACTTTAATAGCTTCACTGACAGCAGCTGTCAGTGAAGCTATTTTATAATGATAATAGTCATTGATTTCTGTTCGAGGGCTGGTATCGCGTGCAGAATGGTGAAAAAGAGGAGGAGTTGCAAATGAATAATATGGTATATCTTTATGTGTTTGACACAATGGCAGACTGGGAAATAGGTTACTTGACTGCCGAACTGAACTCGGGAAGATATTATAAAAAGGGTCTAAGCCCGTCAAAAATAGTTACTGTGGGACTGGAGAAGACTGCTGTCACAACCATGGGCGGATTGAAAATATTGCCTGATATTCAACTGGATGAGTGCAGCATAGAAAGCGCAGACGCATTGATTTTACCCGGTGGAAATACTTGGACAGAAATAACGCATCAACCCATTTTAGCATTCGCTGAGAGGTGTCTTGAGGAGGGGATAGTAGTTGCGGCGATTTGTGGGGCTACAACCGCGCTTGCTCAGAGAGGATTGCTGAATTCGCGCAGCCATACAAGCAATGATCTCGGATACTTACAAATGATTTGCCCTGCGTACACGGGCGAAAAGGAATACAAAATGGAGCCTGCTGTAACGGATGGAACTCTGATTACTGCTTCTGGGATAGCTCCTTTGGAATTTTCGTTTCATGTCTTGAAAGCTCTGGGTGTGTTTTCCATAGAAACATTAGATGCATGGTATGGTCTGTATAAGACTCATGACTCTAAATATTTCTATGAGTTAATGGAATTAATCCAATGAAGCTATCTATCTAACGCTCGATAGTGTGATTTGAAATCGTCAAAAATGATGGTATGCTGACTAGACTGACTTTAGTCTTCAAGTGAGCGACAGAATCTCTTGGGAGTTGACATCATCTTATGATTGTGGAAAATCACCTTACCCTTTGGAACCAGGTAACTTTGAATATAATGAACGTACAGCGCTCTATGCATCCGATTGACGAGAATTCGCATACTTATGAGCTCTCGTACAGTACTTTATTGTATACGATACGAGGTCGTGCGCGACTTATGGTAGATGGGGTTGAGCACCAAATGGGGAATGGATATGTTTTCCATGCCGGCAGTGGATCGGTGCTTACGATTTTGGACATTACCGACCATTTGGAATATTATGCGATTCAATATAACGCCTCTCTACCTCAGCCATGCAGTCCAGATCTGCTTCAATTAATGACTAGCACCGAACCGTTTGAGATCCACTACGGTTTCGTGGTCAGCCATCCTGCTCGGCTGCTCCTGTCCCTGTCTCGTATGGAGCAGGAATGGGCACGGCCGGAAGCAATGGCGAAGCTGCAGGTGAAATCATGGTTTTATCAGTTCATTTGCGAGCTGATGGGAGAACTGCAGCAGCAGCAATTGGAGCAGGCTTCGCCAGATTTGGTACTGCAGGCTGCTAGATATATGGATGAACACTATGCCGATCCGATTACAGCAGATACACTTGCAGCGTTATTGAATTGCAGCCCGCGGACCATACAGCGAATGTTCAACAAGCGGCTGGAGCTTGGTCCAATTGACTACCTGATGCAGATCCGTATAGACAAGGCTAAGGAATTACTAAGTCGCACGAATGAAGGGCTTAAGGATATCTCCGAAGCCATCGGTTATATGGACAGCTACTACTTTAGCCGATTGTTTAAGCGTTACACGGGTGTATCGCCAAGTACGTACCGAGATTCGATGCAGCATGCTAGACGTACTGAAGTGGAGAATATGGATGTAAACGCATTTAATTGGGAAGCAGTTGACAGAGAAAATCAGGGGTCGTCAGATCCGTTGCATGCTGCTATTCGTCGATCGCTGCGGTCGATCATTCACCTTAAAGGTGAGGTAGTGCTCCAGCATCGGCCTGAGAAAATTGCGGTGCTCGATCCTCAGTTTTTGGACCATATGCTGGCACTAGGCGAGCAACCTGCCGGCAGCGTCATGGTAACCGGGGATCTTACCGGCTATCCGGAGTATTTGATGGGCAAGCTGCGCAAGTTCCAGCCTTTGGGAACGTTGGATGAACCCGATCTCGATGCACTGCGTGATTTGGAGCCCGATCTAATCATCTGCACGGAGTTTCAGAAAAACATATATGAAAGCCTTACCTATATCGCGCCGACAATTATGCTTGAGCGAAATCGCGACTGGAGAGAAACCTTGCGAATCTTTGGGAGAATTTTGGGCAAAAAACATGAGGCGGAACAGGTATTGCAGCAATATAAACACAAAATCAGCGGCCTGAAATCGTCACTGGCAACAAAGCTGCATGGTCAGTCCGTTACGCTGATTCGGCCGCGGGAAAATAGCATTCGGCTGCATACATCCGTTCATCGGACGGCAGCGATTCTATACCGGGATCTGGGTCTATATCCGCCGAAACTAGCGGTTGACCGTAAAAGAACCAGCTCACTCATCTCTTTGGATGGCTTGCCGGAGCTCGATGCAGATCATTATTTTTTGTTGACCGACCATAAATGTAAGGCTTGGTCGGATGAGATTCAGACAACGACGACATGGAAAAGTTTGCGTGCGGTTCAGCATCATCAAATCTACCATGCCAAAGCGAGCATTTGGATTGCTTATTACGGCCCTATCGCATTGAATCAGGTGGTTGATCAAGTGGCTGAGGTTTTCTTGGATGCGAAATAAATTGTTTTACCTTAAAACATAGGGAACTACGAGTGCATCGCTCATCTATTTCTTATACTAACACTGTTGTTTGCGGATATTCCGATCCGAGCAGCAGTGTTTTTTTGTCGTCATAATCCAGTGTCTTTGGCGCAAATATCCATTGATGATAACGGAACAAGTCGTTATAGTGTTGTAAGTGACGATGAGTGTCATTCTCAATTAAGAAACGGAGGAATTACACATATGTATCCCAAGATTAAATTAGCATGGACCTTTAGCCTGTTCGTATGTTTAGTCATACTTCTAGGCGCATGCTCAGACAGCTCAAAACAAGAAAGCAATAACGTTGGAGCAGGAACGACAAATCAACCTCAAGCAACAAATGAGCAGTCTACAAATAGCAGCGCTGTTGTGGAGCCCATCCTCGCACCACCAGTCACTATCCAGCATTTAAAAGGTGAAATAACGCTTGAGAAGATACCGGAGAAAATTGTCGTGTTGGACGTGCAGTACGCAGATCAAATGCTGGCTCTGGGCGTTCAACCCGCGGGCAGCGTAATTGCTGAAACCGATAACGGACTTCCGCCATATTTGGGCGATAAAATGGGAGATATCCCGCTACTCGGAACGTATATCGAACCGAATCTGGAAGGAATCATTGCGATAGAGCCAGATCTTATCATCGCAACGGAATTCCATGACGATATCTACGAAGATCTACTCAAAATCGCACCGACGATTGTACTGGAACGCAATGAGGATTGGCGAACCGTACTGTTGAAGTTTGGGCAAATTTTGAATAAGCCCCAAGAGGCGCAAGCGCTGGTTGATGGTTACAAACAAAAAGTAAGCGATCTAAAAGCGGAGCTGACAGACAAAATGAAGGGCCAAACGGTGGCATTGATCAGGCCACGGGATGCAATGATTCGTCTCCAAACTTCATCGCATCGGACTTCTCAGATTTTATATGATGATTTAGGCCTAGCTCCACCCCAAATGGCAGTCAACAGCAAAGATTCAAGTATGATGATTTCGCTTGAAGCTCTCCCGGATCTAGCTGCTGATCATTTGTTCCTTCTTCAGGACGATACGAATGTAGAGCTCACGACTGAATTTCAGAATACGATGATCTGGAAAAGTCAGAAAGCAGTTAAGGAAAACCAAGTATATGCAGAGAATACAGCGCAATGGATCGGTTATTATGGGCCAATAGCAATCAATTTGATTGTCGATCAGATCGCTGATGCACTTAACTAATTCCTGTTGACCAGAGAATGCTAGGGGGTGCGCATGAACAAGCAGTCACGAATCATGCAGGAAGAATGGGATTATTTAAACTCTCAATTTGGCTTGAGTGAATATGGTTCAGCCCGTCCTGATTATTCGATAAGAGCGGCAGACTTGCTCGACGCGGAGATATGCTCTGCTTATTTAGACAGGCTGACAGTGCTTCTACAATCCCCGTCGAGGATGATCACGGCTTCGCAGTTTTTTAAAAGGTACGCCTTCGTAACTTCCGTTCCGCTGTTGTATGCGATGTCCGTGTATAACCAGGGACTGGATCTGTCTGCGGAGAATTGCTATCTTGAATCTTCGCCGAATCAGTCTTGGCTTGAGCATGTCAGCCTAACCGATATTGGCACTGCAATGCCGGAAATGATCGATCGGCATGTTTGGCGCGATCAGGTTCTTCTAGCTCTTTTTGCCGGGAACATTGGGAAGTTAATAGCAGTCATGTCCAGAGTGTCCAACGTACCAAAATCAATATTATGGGAAAATGTTGCAGTTCGGGTATTCTCGCTTTACGAGAAGCGAATCGGGGTAAGGGAAGAAATGCGAGAGCATTCCCACGGCCAAGCCGACTTTCAGTATTTAATTCATCAGGCTCCTGGCGTTTTATTCGGGGAAAAGAAAAACCCGCTCAGCCGCTTCTATGGCAAACGGACTTGTTCATCTGATTCTAATCCGCCCATCCGTATTCGCAAAACCTGCTGCTTCTATTATGAAGTGTCCAGCATTAAAGAATACTGCTCTAACTGTCCAAAGATAAGCAGCTAAGGGATCACTGTAAGCTTGTCTACTAAAAGCATAACTATATAACCTAGCGCCGCCCACCTCTATGGGCGGTACTTTGCATTTTCGCGAACGGGTAATCTTTTTTGTTTCAAAGTAGCTGCAGGCATTAATTTTCATATTACCCCCTGAAATCGACAAAATTCGACGAATCTCTATAGAAGCTATACATAAGGAGTGAATCTCGATGGTGAAAAACTACAAACGCTTCATTCAGAACCAATTCGAAAAAGCGAAATCTACAGCTTCCGAATTCATTTCATCAAAAAGTGAAGAACAAGAAGAAAGTATGATAGAACTCAATACGCAATATTATGTTGAATTGAAATCAATCGCTGATAAGCAGCAAACGACCGTACAAGCGATCGTAAATGGAATCATTGTTCAATACCTGGCAAGTATCCCTGATGAAAGAACCACCATTTCAGTGGATCAAAAAGAAGATAACCCACTACTTTATTTGGATGGCATTTGCAAAATAGTGGATTAAGGAGTGCTGACCTATGGATAACGACTTGAATATACAGGATACCATTTTTCTGGACGGAACTGCTTTGGCCGCTTTAATGAACCCTGAAGATCCCCGTTATGTAAAAGCGCGTTCCCTGTTTCTAGATTTGCATGACTTAGAACGTAATTACGTGACGACCAATTCCATTATATTTGATCTTCACGAATGGCTGCGCAATGACTACAGCTATCAGCAGGCGGAATATTTTTTGAAGGCCATCGATAAAGCGGTAAGTAAAGGCAAGCTGGCGGTTATCTCCAACGGCCCTGAATTTGATGGGGAATCGCGCAGGCTGCTGATGGATAGGCCCGAACTCCGATTTTCGCTCAGCGAGGCATTCACTGCTGTGACCATGTCCTATTATCAAGTAAAACGCATCTTTACTTTCAATCGCAATTACATGATGCTTGCCAATTTAGATAAGGATATTCGCATCATTCCATCCAATTAAAAGTCTTAAAACAAATACAGCCAACCTCTTGAGAGGTTGGCTGTATTTGTTTATGACAAGTTTTTTTTGAAACGGCAGTTGTTGTTCTCCGTCCCCACTTCTTTATGCTATATTCTCTATTTGGATTTTATATAAAAGTTTGTCATTTTGCCGTCATTGGGCTGTATTATACTTCTCCTGAGCCAAAAGTCTGATGGAGACTGATTAATAAGTAATGCTTTTTCTCAATGATTAATAGTTAATAAGTATCATTATTTTTAATTAGAAGAAAATCAAATTGAATCTAGACTTAAATTTAATAGTTTCAGTTAACTTTTAAGAAAGGAAAGATGATTTTTGGTTATTTTTTAAAATATTTCTTCAAACTTATGGACTAATATGATTATAGTTCTAAAGTTATTGTTGTAGTAGGTCGATAGATGTATATAGATAGTCGAATAGGCTCGTAATATGCGAATATTTTACTATATTCTTTTGTCGGGAGGTTTAGAGCATACGACTGAGTGGGGCATGGTGGGCAAAAGGGCTGGTAAAGCACAATGAAGCGGGTATCAAAAAAGCATTACCTCTGATTAATCGAAAATACGAACTCCTGCGTCATTTATCGGAGCCAGAACTTCAACAGCAGATTGAGCGGCTCAGAGAAGAGGTTGTCCAGCATATGCAGCCTCGTCATGTAACTTACACGACTGTTGCAATTGTTAAGGAAGCGGTTAGACGCAAGTTGGGCGTGATCCTGCATGATGAGCAGTTACTGGGCGGTTACATGATGATCAAAGGAAACGTCACGGAGATGCTGACCGGCGAAGGAAAGACTCTGACGTCACTCATTCCTCTTTTTTGGTTCGGGCTGCAAGGCAAGGGCGTCCATATGATTACGGTCAACCCTTATTTAGCGGAGCGGGATTACATGCAGGCAAGAGAAGTGTTTCATTTTTTGGGTATGACAGTCGGTCTTAACAGGTCAGAGCTTCGTATGGAGGAGAAACAGTCCGTATACGAATGCGAAATAACTTATGGCACTTGGTCGGAATTTGGCTTTGATTACTTGCGGGACCATCTCGTATATGATCCTAAGCATCAGGTTCAGCGACCGCTGGCGTACGCGATAATTGACGAAATTGACAGTGTGCTTATTGACGAAGCTAAAACGCCTATGATTATCGCAGGCAAGTCAAAAGCCGCACCGGACCTTTATTACATATGCGCCAAGTTTGTCAGAGGCTTACGGGAGCATAGAGATTACGAGCGCGATGTCGAAACCAATCAAGTCATGTTCACCGAATCGGCAATTCGAAAGATTGAAACGGTGTTTATGATTGATAATTTATTTGATTTGGATCAAATGACGGTTTACCACTATTTGCTTCAGAGCTTAAGGTCTCAGGTATTAATGGAAGTTGACCGGGATTATTTAATTACAGACGGAAAAGTACATATAATCGATGCATTTACGGGCAGAGTGCTGGAAGGTAGGGAATTTGGCGACGGATTGCACCAAGCGATTGAAGTGAAAGAAGGGCTGCGGCTCAGCGAAGAAACTCGCACTAATGCTTCAATCACAGTTCAAAAGTATTTTGGCCTGTACCCGCATTTAATCGGCATGTCTGGCACGGTACAGACAGAAACCGAAGAGCTCAGGCATACCTACGGTTTGGAAGTGATGCCGATAAGCACACATCGGCCGATCGTTCGGAAGGACGCTCCTGATCTTGTTTTTTCCACCAAGGCAGCTAAGTTTCAACGTCTGGTAAAGGAAATTATAGCTCTGCATCAACGTGGAGCACCTATTCTCGTAGGTACAACCTCGGTTCAGCAGTCAGAGCAACTAGCCGCGAGACTGTCTCAAGTCCATTTGCCGTGCCAGGTGCTTAATGCGAAGACAGAACGGGAAGAAGCAGAAATCATCTCACGTGCAGGAAGAAAATCAGCGATCACGATAGCAACGAATATGGCAGGTCGCGGAGCGGACATTCGACTAGAAGCTGGCGTAGCTGAGTTAGGTGGATTGCATGTCTTTGGCCTGGAAAGGCATGAAAGCTGCAGGATCGATCTGCAATTGAGAGGACGGTCTGGTAGGCAAGGAGATCCAGGCGCATCTCAGTTTTTTATCTCGCTAGAGGATGAATTGTTTCTGCGTTTCGCTAGTGATGAGGCAGAGGATTGGCGCGAATCGTGGAAGTGGGGAGAGGAGGGCGTATCCTCTCAACAATTGCTTCGTTTTGCAGACATGGCCCAGAACAGGGCAGAACAGCAAATGTACGGAATTCGCACTTTGCTATATAAACTTGACTGTGTCGTTCATAGGCAGAGGGAGTGGTTCTATTCCGAGCGGGAGGACATTTTGCACTCAGAGAAAATGGAAGATATTCTTTCTCGCTCCGTTTCCCACTGGATAGATATCTGCGTTGAACGGCTGTGCCCGGCGAAGCGGCTTCCAGAAGAATGGAAAGTAAGGCAGTTGGGACAAGAGTTTGGTTTAACGGTTTCTATTCATGCTGTGGAATTGATGACTCCAAGTGAAATACGTCAACAGGTAGGACAGCAATGGCGTCAAGGGTGGTCACTGTTTTTGGAAACTCAGTTGCTGGAAAAGTGGCGTTCCAGTTGGAGAGAGCGGTGTTTGCGACTAATCGATCAATGTTGGATGGAACATATGGAGGTCTTAGGGTCCGTTAAACAAGGCATTCATTTACGGGCCATTGAAAAGCGGGATCTTGCCGACATTTATGAGGAGGAAGCGTATCAACTGCATCTGAAATTTATACGCAAATACCATCGGGCCATTACTAGAGAAGTGATTCAGGAGATGAAAGACCAGCTTGCCTTTCCGCTTAGTGGATCTGCTTAAACTCAGTCAGCGGTCAAATCGATTGCTATAGATCGGCTGGTAGTTTCATTGAGCTAAAAAATATAAATTTATCGTAGAAGTGAGGGTATTTCCTTGTCAAAGAATGGATCGGGTTCAAATAAAAAATTAAGCAAAACGGTTGCTAAAGCATTAACTTTAACCATTGCAGCTGCAACAGTAGTGCCATTATTGCCTGCAAATTTCACAACTGCCGAAGTGTCCCAAGATGTTAGCGTAGCAGACACCGTGTACATTCAGCCAACGGATACGGCTAGTCCTGCGATTGAGGCGGCAGAGGAATCACCACGGGTTGATGTGCCAACTGTAGAAATAGATGCACCAGCAATTGTCGTTCAAACGGAGGTGACAGCAGTGGATTCCATACAAAATGCTGTATCAGCAGAAGAGCTGCAGGTTGCATTGACGGCAGTGGAGTTGGCTTTGAATTTAACAGGTTACCATGAGCTTAGTCCTGTAGACCAAGCACAAGTAGCTGAAGTTCTCTTTTCTATTCATTCCAACGTGGCTTTCACAGACTCTGGTGTTATCCAGCAGGCACTGAATAAGGCAGTAGCCGCTCAAAGAGACATCTCGGTACTGCGCGATGCCATCACAGCTGTCAATACCGCAACTAGCGCAGTGCAGATGAAAAATGCATTGGAAGTCCCTTACTTGGGACTGGTTATGCTGAACTATAGAAATCTAAGCGCCGAAGGCAAACTTGCAGCGGCTGATTTGGTACTCCAAGCTGTACCCGCTGAAGGTTTCTTAAACCGTACTGATATTCAAAAAACTTTTAACGGAGCAATTGCCTCGGTTCTTGAGGCCGCGACGGAATAATAGAGAGGACGGTATCGGGAGGTTAGGATATGGATGGCCTGGCAGGAAGATGGGCTCGTCTGCGTCAGCGTTTATTTTCAGCGACGCTGAAATCGACAGAGTCGACCGACGAGCTTCCCAACACGGATATTCCCCATGACGAAGAGATTGTCCAAGGAATCGATCGTTTGGAGCTGGTGGAACAGCTTAAGATCATAGAAATTGCTAGTCGATACGTGGAGGAGCATTTTTCTCAGAAGCTACGGAATGATCCTTTATTGGACAAGGGATATGCTCTCAAATCCCAAATGTTCGTAACGAGTGGGGACGAACCGGTTTATCGTGTCAATTTGGAGGTGTTCTATCAGAATTCGATGGGACAACGCAAATATGAATATGTCGTAAGCCTAGTCCGCTTTGGTTCGGATGAATGGCAAGTGTTTCAAGTCAAATAAATAGTGCGCAAAATGGATGAACAGACTGCTTTCAAATGGAAAAAAAAGTGAGGTCTCAAACATGTCGAAGAGAAAAAATGAGAACCATAAACCGTTAACTAAAAGTATCGCAACCGTGCTTTCCGCAACATTTGCTGCAACATCGGTCATTTCTGTCATGCCAACCAATATTGCCAGTGCTGATGAAGCTTCAGCTATTGCTGTAGTGAATACGGCGGCTACTGCAGCCGATATGCAAATCGCACTCGCTCAAGTGGATTTGGCTTTAAATCTCACAGGTTACGACAGCTTAAGCCCAACAGGAAAAGAAGTCGTTGCCCAAAAAATGATCGATCTTCGCACAGCTAACGGCAGCTTTGGCTCGCAACCGTTGATTCAGCAAGAATTGAATAATTTTGTGGCTAATCAACAGAACGTAGAAATTTTATACAATGCTATCCAAGCTGTGAATACAGCAGCTTCCGCAAGTGCTTTGAGAACCGCGCTGGAAGACCCGGCACTCGGTTTGATTCTGACGACTTACAACAACTTGAGTACGCCGGATGGCAAGCTTGGAGCGGCACAATTACTGCTCGACTATCGTACTGCACATGGCAGTTTTGCAGATCAAGGGTCGATTCAGAATCAATTTAACGTTGCCGTTCAGGCAACGCTGGATAATGAAGCGCTTGCCTTCGCTGTAAAAAGCGTAAATGATGCAACCGATGCAGGTGCAATGACGGCTGCGCTCGAAGATGCTTATCTTGGGCTCATCCTGACTTCCTTCCACAACTTGAGCTTACCCGATCAAAGCGGGGTCGCTCAGCAAATGTATGATTTTAAAGAAACGAACGGAGCTTTTGCCAACAAGGCTGCCATCCAAACGAAGCTCAACGCGCTTGTAACCCAGCGTGCGCAAGATGCAGCTTACGCTGTAGCAGTTCAAGCACTCAATAATACGTCTACAGCCAATGCGATGAAATCGGCAATGGAAGCTTCGGATCTTGGCCTAGATCTAATCGAATATTATAAATTGAATGCTGCACATCGATTAGCAGCCGCTCAGGCGCTTCTAAATTATAAAACGACGAATGGATCTTTTGCCAATCAGTCTAGCATACAAGCAACGCTTAGCTCGCTGGTAGCGATCGAGCAAGTAGCTCAAGCTGTTGACGTGGTCAACGCAGCCGGGGATGCAAGCAGCATAAAAAGCGCTTTGACTGCCAATGTATTAAACCTTTCGCTTACTGCATATAACGTTTTGTTGACGGCAGACAAAGATGCGGTTTCTGCACTCGTTCTGGCAAACCGCGGGGCAGGTTTCGCTGATCAACCAGCTGTTCAGGCTGCATTGGATGCAGCGGTTACGCAGAATGCTCCAATGGCAGCCGTCAACCTGGCAGCAGATGCTGCAGCAGCGGAATCAGCGCTTGAAGCTGTAGCGCTCGGACTTAATCAAGGAGCTTCATATCCAGGCTGGGGACCAGCGGATCAGGCTGCAGTTGCATCGGTTGTGGTTGCGAATCGTCCGACGGACGGCTATGTCAATCCAGCGGCTGTACAAGCCGCATTCAACACAGCTGTAACCGTTAGAACTCCGGTAGCCGCAGTGAACTTAGCTGCAAATGAAGCAGCGACACAAACGGCACTGGAAGCTGCAGCACTTGCACTTGATCTAGGAACAAATTACAATGCGGACTGGCTTGCCGCAGATCGAACGGCGGTTGCCGCAGACGTTCTGGCGAATCGTCCAGGTACGGGTTTCGTGGATAAAGCTGCTGTGCAAGCTGCATTCGATGCTGCGTTAGTTGCTCGTGCTTCAGTTGCGGCTGTGAATACAGCGGCGAATGATGCCGATATGCAAACAGCGTTGCAAGACGGAATACTAAATCTTGATCTTGATGTATTTACAAGCTGGACAGAGGCGGATCAAAAAGCCGTTGTTGTGAATGTGCAGTCGGCACGTCCCGGTACTGGTTATGTGGACAAAGGAGCTGTGCAAGCTGCGTTTGATCTTGCTTTGGCGGCTCGTGCGGACATCGCAGCCGTGAACATTGCAGTGGATGCAGCAGCCATGCAGGCAGCACTGGAACAAGGCACGCTTACTCTGAACCTAGGTGCTACATATGCTGGTTGGAAGTTGGCTGATAAAACGGCGGTGGCAACAGCACTCCTTAACAATCGTCCAGTTACGGGATATGCTGAGCTCACTGAAATTCAAACTGATTTTGACGCTGCGGTTTTAGCAGTAGCACCGCTTGCCAATATAAATGGAGCAGGAAATGCGTCGGATATGCAAACGGCATTGGAGTCTGTCTCCTTGGATCTGACTTTGGCTGCAGCTTACACTAGCTTATCCCCTACGAGCCAAACAGCTGTAGCTGCTTGGGTACTGAGCAATCGGCCTTCTGACGGTTATACCAATAAAACGGCAGTACAATCGGCTTTGGATATGGCTATTGCCATTGAATATGTGAATATTGCTGTCAATTCATCTCAGATGAAAAGTGCTTTGGAGGATTCAACCCTAAATCTTACGCTTGGTGTTTATGCCAGCTGGCAATCAGCGGATAAATCGGCGGTGGCGGCTGGTGTGCTGGCGAATCGCGGAGCAGGTTACGTGGATAAAGCAGCCGTGCAAACTGTACTCGATTTAGAAATCATTGCACGCGTGGCGGTGGCGGCAGTTAACCTAGCAGCAAATGATGAGGATATGCAAACCGCACTGGAAGCCGGAGCGCTTTCGTTAACTCAGGGAACCTACACGGGTTGGACGTCTGCGGATAAGAAAGCGGTAGCGGCTGCAATATCAGCGGCTCGTCCAAACGATGGTTATATTGACAAAGCGGCTGTGCAAACTGCATTCAATAATGCGTTGGCGGCACGAAGCTATGTGGCGGCTGTGAATACAGCGCAAGATGCTGCTTCAATCCAGACTGCATTGGAAGCGGGAGCTCTTGGATTGGTACTTGGCGATTACATCGGCTGGTCAAATGCGGATAAATCGACGGTAGCAGAAGCTGTGCGAGTTTCTCGTCCGAACGACGGTTTTACGAATTTATCTGCTGTGCAAATCGCATTTAATGCAGCAGTCTCCAGCCGATCGGCAATAGCGGCGGTCAACATTGCGGCAGATGCAGCAGAAATGCAAACGGCACTGGAGGATAGTGCACTAGGCCTTACTCTTGGAGCATATGAAAGCTGGACGAATGCGGATCATGCGGCAGTGGCGCAGTCAGTTCTAGACGGTATCCCTGTAGGCGGTTATGTTGATAAAACTGCGGTACAAGCAGCAATTAATTCTGCCATTGCAGCGAGGTTGCCTGTAGCAAGCGTGAACATCGCTGTAACTGCAGCGGCAGCACAAACGGCACTTGAGGACGCTGCGCTTAATTTAACGCTTGGCGTGTATGTAAATTGGACAACTGCTGATAAAGCGGCCGTGGCAACTGTAGTGCAAGCGGGTCACCTTGGAGCTGGTTATGAGGATAAAGGTGCTGTTCAAGCTGCGTTTGACGATGCTGTTGATGAACGGACACCCGTAGCGGATGTGAACATTGCAATAAATGTAACTGCAATTCAATTGGCGCTCGAAAATGGTTTGCTAGGCTTGGATTTGTCGGAGTACGACGCCTTACTATTGTCAGATCAATGGTTGGTTGCAGACCATCTCTTCGACAACCGGCCTGTCGGGGGATTTACCAATAAAGCAGCCGTGCAATTAGCTTTGGACAGTGCTATTGATGCGGACGCAACGATGGCCGCTGTCAATCTTGCAGCAAATGCAACGGATATGGAAACCGCTTTGGAGAACGTTAATCTAGGGCTCACACTTGGTGATTATGCAACCTGGACAGATGCGGACCAAAAGGCGGTTGCGGCTTATGTGCTGGCTAATCGTTTGCCTGCCGGTTATACAAATGTAGCAGCGGTGCAGGCTGCATTCGAAGATGGAATCGAAGCGCGTCAGCCGGTGGCAGCGGTCAATATCGCTTTAACAGCTGCAGCAGCACAGACGGCTCTTGAAAATAATGGACTAGGCCTGACGCTTGGTGAATATGCAACCTGGACAACTTCTGATAAATCAGCGGTAGCTTCGGCGGTTCTGTCGGCTTTCCCTACTGGTGGATACGAAGATGAGGCAGCAATTCAAACGGCATTTGATGGGGCAGTGACTGCTCGTAAACCAGTGGCAGCAGTCAACGTTACTTTAAATGAAGCGGATGTGCAATCGGCACTGGAAGACGGAGACCTTCAATTGACCCTTGGCGCATACACCGTCTGGTTAGAGGCGGATCAGTCGGCAGTTGCTGCGGCAGTATTGCATGATCGTCCTGTTGGCGGCTATGCAGATAAGGCGGCCGTGCAAACGGCATTTGATACTGCGATAACAGAACGTACTGCTGTTGCAGCCGTGAATTTGGCATCAGATGCTGAAGAGACACAAGCAGCACTGGAGGATGCAGCACTTGATTTAACACTTGGGGCATACGGGTATTGGTCAGATGCGGATAAGGAAGCAGTCTCAAATGCGGTGTACATCGCACGTCCTACTGGCGGATATACGGATCAAGCGGCAGTACAAGCGGCACTTGAAGTGGCGATAAATGAACGTGCTGCAGTTGCGGCCGTAAATACGGCTGCGAATGCAACAGCTATGCAAGAGGCGCTGGAAGATGCATCCCTTGGCTTAGCACTTGGCGCATATACAGTCTGGACAGACGCAGATCATATCGCTGTGGCAGAAGCTGTGCTTGCATCGGTACCGCCTACAGGTTTTGTAAATGCAGCAGACGTGCAAGCGGCATTGAATACGGCGCTTTCGGATAGAACAGTGGTGGCGAATGTAAACATTGCCATTACCCCTGCAACCATTCAAGTAGCGTTGCAAAATGTCACATTGGGACTCGATTTATCGATCTATAATTCATTAGGGTATAACGACAAGCTGGACATTTCGAGCAAAGTATTGATGTCTCGTCCAGTCACCGGATACGAGAATCAGTTGGCAATTCAGTCTGCTCTCGATCTTGCATTAAGTGCTGGAACATTGAATCGCGATGTAAACGCGCTTACCCTTCAATTTGCAGCAGGGGACACGGCTAGCCATGTCATTGGCGATATAGAGCTTCCTGCTCTAGGAGCCGAAGGTTCAACGATTACTTGGACTACGGATCTTCCGAATATTATAGCCATTGTTGGTACAACGGGTACCATTACCCGCCCTGCTTTTTTAACTGGCGATACCACTGTTACGTTGACAGCGGAATTGACGTTTAACGGTGAATCCAAGACCAAAGAGTTTGTTATTAAAGTGATCAAGGAATCCATTACGGCTATTGAATCGGTAGAAGCGGACACCGCATCATTAAGCGTAGGCTTTGTTCCAGGCGACTCGGCAGCAAGCGTAACACAGAACATTAGCTTGCCGACGACAGGAGCAAACGGAACGGCGATTACTTGGACCTCAACCGAATCAACGGTAATCGCAACGAACGGAACCGTAAACCGTCCAGCAAAAACTGCGAACGACGTCATTGTGACACTAACAGCGACGATTACGAAAGACGGCGAACAGGAGACTAAAACGTTCACTGTAAACGTGATGAAGCAAACAACGTTTACCGATAAAGAATCGGTAGAAGCGGACAACGCATCGCTAAATGTAGGCTTTGTTCCAGGCGACTCGGCAGCAAGTGTAACACAGAACCTTAGCTTGCCGATTACAGGAGCAAACGGAACAACAATTAGCTGGTCATCAACCGCGCCAACGGTAATAGCTGCAGATGGAACGGACGCAACGAACGGAACGGTAAACCGTCCAGCGAAAACCGCGAGCGATGTGATCGTAACCTTGACAGCGACGATAACTAAAGGCGGCGAGCAGGAGACAAAAACGTTCACGGTAAACGTGCTGAAGCTAACGACGTTTAACGATGGAGAGTCAGTAGAGACGGATACCACGTCGCTAAGTGTAGGGTTTGTTCCAGGCGACTCGGCAGCAAGCGTGACACAGAGTCTAAGCTTGCCGTTAACAGGAGCAAACGGAACGACGATTGCTTGGTCCTCGTCCGAGTCAACGGTTATCGCAACGAACGGGACGGTAAACCGTCCAGCGAAAACAGCGAGCGATGTCATTGTGACCTTAACCGCAACGATTACAAAGGGTGCCGAGGAACAGACAAAAACGTTCACTGTTAACGTACTAAAGCTATCGACGTTTAATGATACAGAATCGGTAGAAGCGGACACGGCGTTACTAAGTGTAGGCTTTAGTCCAAGCGACTCGGCAGCAGGCGTGACGCAAAACCTAAGCTTGCCGTTAACGGGAGTAAATGGTTCGACGATCGCTTGGTCCTCGACCGAGTCAACGGTTATCGCAACGAACGGAACGGTAAACCGTCCAGCGAAAACAGCGAGCGATGTCATTGTGACCTTAACCGCAACGATTACGAAAGGCAACGAGCAGGAGACAAAAACGTTCACAGTAAACGTGTTGAAGCTAACAACGTTTACCGATAAAGAATCGGTAGAAGCGGACACGGCGTTACTGAGTGTAGGTTTTGTTCCTGGCGACTCGGCAACAGGCGTGACACAGAACCTAAGCTTGCCGATAACAGGAGCAAATGGAACGGAGATCAGTTGGTCTTCGACCGCGCCAACGGTTATCGCAACGAACGGAACGGTAAGCCGTCCTGCGAAAACAACGAGCGATGTCATTGTGACCTTGACTGCGACGATTACCAAAGGTGACAAGCAGGAGACAAAAACGTTTACCATTAACGTGTTGAAGCTATCGGCGTTAAGTGATGTAGAATCGGTAGAAGCGGATAAAACGGCTCTTACGATTGCTTATGCTAGTGGTGAAACTTCAGTTAACGTTATGCAAAACTTGACGTTGCCGAATACAGGGGCAAATGGCTCTGCGATTACTTGGTCATCCAGCAATACAGGGTTAATTAAATCTGACGGAACCGTAACGCGTCCTGCTTATCTTGCAGGTGACACTACAATCACTTTAACGGCTACGATTACGAAAAATGGCATATCGGAACAGAAGCTTTTCGAAGTCATTGTATTGAAAAACGGTCAAACGGCGGCACCAACTGCTTCGAGCATTTTAATTATGAATAACGCTGCAGGACAAAATGATCTTATCCAGTTGTCTGGTTTACTAGCAGGGGACGTAGTGAACGTGTATAGTTCTGCGGATCAGTTAATTGGAACAGTTACGGTTGCTAGCAATGAAACATCTGCTATTTTGGAGATTGCACAGCTTGGCCTAGAGGCGGGCTCTGTAAAAGTAACGTTTACCCGTGGTGCTTACGATGAAAGTGACAAAGTTACGGTCAATTTTGCGAAAGAAGGAGCCAAGCCGTTTACGATTTCTGGAAATCCATTGGTTACGACTAATGGTATTTCGGCTAAAGTAACGGTTTCACCGACATCCGGAACAGCGCATATGGGCAAAGAAGTTGTGGTCTTTCAATTGATGAAAGGCACGGAGCCAATAAGCATCGTTGTTTTAGAAAAAGACATTGTTGCTGCTGAAGACTTGATTGCACATTTTAATGTATCTGGTTCAGGATACTCTGTTAAGGTGTTTGTAGTTGATTCGTATAGTGGAAGCTTCACGGATGTTGGTAACAGCCTTGCTTCTGCAATCGTGTTGCAATAAACGAAACCGTTTGAGTACCATGATCGAACCTGGTGAATTCCGGGTTCGATTATTCCATGAAAGAGAGGAAACCTATTGTGAAGATACGATTGCTTAAGATGATGATAGTAGCAGCCCTCTTACTGGTATCTATTCCGGTAAGCGTTATGGCTGATTCCGCGAATGTTACATTAAAGGATATTACCGATAAAGTACAAGGGAATTCGGTTACGGTTGAAGGAACGACTAGTTTTGATGAGATATTGATTAAGATTATCCGTCCTAATAATACTGTGTTTTACTATGATGTCGTGCTTCCGGATATTTCGGGGAACTACACGACTACAATTACATTACCGAGCAATGCCGATGTAGGCACATATACCGTAGTAGTGGGGAAAGGGGCAGATGTAGCCACTGATCCATTTAAGGTATCTGCATCTAATACTGGTTCAGGAACTGGCGGTGGCGGCGGTGGCGGTGGCGTGATCACCGTACCAACGACAAATACAGCAACCATTCAAGTATCCATTGGGGGGATTGTCACCCTAAATGGGGCAACAATTAGCTTTCCGGCGGGAGCATTGGGCAGCGATATCAAAGTGACGGTAGACAAAGTAACCGACCCTACGAAGTTGCCAATGGATACTTTGCAAAAATTAATTAGTGATGTTTTTGAAATCACGAAAGACAAAGAAGGCTTGTTCCAAAAATCGGTGACTATCACGTTGCCATTTGACAAAAGTGAGCTAAGCTTAGAGAAATTTGAATTTAGACTATATTGGCTTAATGAAACGACTGGTAAGTGGATTCCTTTGGATAACCAGCAAGTTGATCTAAATAAGGGAGTGGTAAGCGGGACAGTCAATCATTTCACTAAATTTGCTGTTCTAGCTACGGAAAAGGAGCAATCGACTGAACCGGAATTAGCGTTGGCCGACATCAAGGGACATTGGGCAGAGGCGAACATTGTAGAGCTTATTAAGCTTGGCGCAATCAGCGGCTACCCAGATCAAACCTTCAAGCCAAACAATAAGATTACGCGCGCAGAATTTGTTTCTGTTCTCGTTAAAGCCTTTAATATTGAGCCAAAAGACGGAAAAACGTATGCCGATACAGCCAATCATTGGGCTAGAACGGCAATTAGCACAGCAGCGGAGCAAGGTATTGTGAACGGATTTAGCGAAACAACGTTTGGCCCTAACGAACCGATTACTCGCGAGCAAATGGCTGCTATGATTGTAAAAGCTGCCAAGCTTCCGTTAATATTGGAGGGAAAAACGTTTACAGATAGTTCGGACATTTCGGCATGGGCAACTTCGAGTGTAGCGACCGCGTCTTCAAAAGGTTTGTTAGGCGGTTACGAGGACGGTTCATTAAAACCAAAAGGGAATGCGACTCGTGCAGAAGCGGTGACAGTCATTCTAAAAGCGATTTCGATCAATAAATAATGCGATTAACAGGCATAAATCAATAAAAATATTTCCGAATGGGGTGTCCCGAAAGCCAAAAGGCTGGAGAGGACTCCCTTTTATATATATGGAGCATTACAGAAAGTCATCTCCTGTACCTCTTAGTTAATGCGATGAAGGACGGGATCATCCGTAAGATGAAGATTGACATTGAGAATTGTTATCAAATACAATCCTTTTAGGAGTTATAGAAAGATGGGGATAAAGAAGATGGCTCAACTTCAAAAAAACGAGGGCGGGGAGTTGAGTAGGGAACTGCTCACCAGCTGCTGGTTCAGAATAGTGGATTGCTACCGGGAATTAGAGGGCTCAAGTTATCGATTAACGTATGAAGCATCCCCCGGATATGCACTTATCGTCTCAGCCAAACGGCATGGGATTATTACCATTGACGGCATGTTGTATCCACAAACCCCTCATGCCGTATATTTCGTGATGCCAGGGCAACGCGTAGAAACGAACTATACTTCGGACGGGGAGCAAGTGCTGTATCGGTTTCATTTAGAAATTGGTTCTCTTACCAACGACGTCGATCAGCCAAGCCCCATGCTGTTGGATTTGAGACAGGTAAACGTGGCAGCGGACACGCTGCTGTTATCTTACTGTGAGAAAATATGGGATAACTGGTCTACTAATGATCCCGCGGATCGATTTGCCAGCCAGGCTGGATTTCAGGATCTATTGCACCTGCTGTTCAAAAAGCAAGGCCAACACGAGTTGGCGCTTAATCAGGCACGCAATTACATGAATAACAATTATCCCGAAGCGATTACGGTAGAGGATTTGTCTGAGCTGGCAGGCATGAGCCGTTATTATTTTATGCGCTCCTTTAAAGAGCAATTTGGACAAAGCGCTATGGATTATTTATCTGAGGTTCGTACCAATCAGGCAAAACGTTTGATGGACGAAGGTCAGACGCTGCAGAAAATTGCGGAAAAGGTAGGTTATATGGACAGGCAATATTTCAGCAGCCAATTCAAAAAACATGTTGGCATGTCACCTAGTATTTATAATCAGAATCGAAAAAGCAAAATTGCCGCTTATAGCTGGCCTAATATCGGACATTTGCTTAGTTTGAAGATTATCCCGTACGCTGCGCCGATCGATCAGACCTGGACGGATGAATATCGGAAAAAATACCGTTTTGATATTAAGGTGCCATTGAGCCATGACTACGAATTTAATAGAGAAGCTTTATGGCGGGCACGGCCTGACCACATTGTAGCTCTGGAAGAAATGATTCCCGATGTGGAGAAAGAGAAGCTGAGAGAGATTGCTCCGGTTATATTTCTTCCATGGCATCGCGAAAGCTGGAGAATGCATTTGCTAATGACTGCTCAGTTTCTAGATCGTGAGAAGGAAGCGGAAAAATGGCTTACTCGCTATGATATGAAAGTAGAGGCTGTCATGGAAACCATTCCTGCTTCGTTCAGGCAGGACCGTTTGCTTATTCTCAACATTTCGCCACGAGGTATCAAAGTTTGGGGGAAAAGAGCAGGAACGGTTTTGTACGACGATCTGAAGTTCCTCTGTGCAACGGGAGTGGAGCAAATCGAATTAACCGAATATGTGGAAACGGCCCAGCTTGCAGCTTTTGATGCGGACCTTATTCTTATTAATGTAATGAGCGATTGGCAATCCCAAATGAGGTGGGATCAGCTTCAGCGGTCGGAGCAATGGCAGGGGCTGAAGGCTGTCCGAAATCATAATGTTCATTATACAGCAGGTCATTCCTGGCTTGCAGAACCGATTATGGAATATACTGCACATCGACACCATCATTTGCTTGAGGAGTTGAATCAACTATTTTGTGCTCTGTAAGCAGTTAAAGCCGGCACCATTTCATATTCCATGCCGTCATGAGTATGATATAATTGCTTAGTCAATAATGAGAATCAATATCATTATAAATAACGGAGGGTATATGATGCATCAGAGAAAGAGCAGTTCTTCTTCAAACCAAGGTTTCAAATGGGGTCGAAAAAGGTATCGGACGATTGCAGGACTGATGGTAACCGTAATAATGGCCGTACTGATCAGCGCTTGCGGTAATAATACGAATAGTGTTCAAACGGATAGCCCTGCACAGTCCACAGCACAACCAGAGGAGCAGAAGCCGCTTACGATAAAGCACGATTACGGAGAAACGATAATTCCGACCCATCCTCAGCGAATCGCCGTGATTGGCCTTGAAGATCTAGCGCTTTCTTTAGAAGTCCCAATGGTGTACGCCTACGGGTTTGACGGTTATTATTTAGAGGATCAGCTTAATGAATTGAACATCCCATTATCCGGCAGTGCGGATACGAATCAGAACTTGGAGCAGATTCTAGAAACGAAGCCGGATCTAATCCTGCTCCAGCAGTATTTTACCGATCAGGCCGGTTACGATGAGCTTAGCAAGATTGCCCCAACGGTTCCTTACAAGCCGGATAACTGGAAAGCAACCATTACCGATATCGGCAAAATATTAGGGTTGGAAAAAAAATCAGAGTCCGTGATCCAAGCTTATGACGATAAAATTAAGGAAGCTAAAAAAGCGGTTTCCACTGCGGCTGGAACTGATAATTCTGTCGTATTTATTCGTCCGTCCATTAAGGATTTGCAAGTGTTTTTCCCGAGCTTCAACCCATTGGTCTATGAACAATTAGGATTAAAGCCTGATGCTAGCATCGAAGCATTCCAGAAGGAATCTACCGAAGATTGGGGGATGAACACTTCGCTTGAGAAGCTGCCTTCGATCACTGCAAATTATGTATTTGCCATCTACGGAGGCTCGATCGATACTGCGGAGGATTTTGCGAAGGAGGAGGCATCCTCGGCAGAGGTTGAGAAGCTGACCGTATGGAAAACGATTCCAGCTGTTAAGCAAAATCATGTATTCAAAGTATCGGCTAGGCACTGGATGTCTTCAGGTCCAATCGCTGAGGGTAAGGTCATTGACGATGTAGTGGCTGCGGTTACGAACAAATGATAACAAGAGTCCATTAAAACAAAGGCCACTTCAAGCGAAGTGGCTTTTCTTTAAACCTATAATATCTTGTGCAATCTGTTCAATTGAAGGGTTACAGCTTTTAACAAATGATTATGGTATCCGCCCCAGGTTCTCTTGTGTACCATCCCCAGCCTTCGAACCCCGATCCATAATGCCCATAGGTCAATTTCAATCTGGTCATCGTTGGTGAGGCTTCTTACCTCGTTATAGCCTTTAGCTAAGGAAGGATAGCCCGCAGAAAGCTGTCGATGCTGTCCATCATGCAATTTAAAATGGCCTAAATCATAGAACGGGCTGTTTCCTTGCATTTCCCCAAAGTCGATTAGGCCCGTGAAATTTCCGTTATGGGAGAAAATATGCGAATTATCAAAATCGCCATGGTTTAAACAAGAGGGATGCCGTACCATTAATGCTATTCCGTTGGTTATCGAGGTTTTGATTTGGATTGCAACATCCCTATGGAAAACATCCTTTGATAATAGAAATAAATCTTCCTCAAAAAATGCATAAATGTATTCTTGTAATGAAAGATGCTCTCCTTGTAGAATATTTCCACAAGACTCTTTGCCTCTTTTAATCCAACCAAATCCATCAACTTGAATTTGATTTAAAACCGCAAGCTGCTGTCCAGCCTTGTAAAGAATATCTTCGTTGCCGACTAGAGGAAGACAATCTTCAATTGGCGATCCAAGAATTTGTTTAACTAGCATCAGAGACATCCCTAGTGATTCGTTATCATTTTCAAAAAATAAAACTTCTGGAACTTGAACTTGTTGTTTCCTTAGCAACAAATGGACATGCACTTCCACAGCAAAACTCATATGTTGTTCTGGAAGGATTCGAAAATAATAGGTATCTGCGCCTGATTGGACACGATAGACATAAGTAGATGCGCCGCTTAATACCCTTTCTATTTGAAAGTCTCTTGGATGCATGTGATCACTCAGAGCTTGTATGACTAAATCAACCGAAGGAGCCTCTTTTTTGATCAAATGATTAATCCTTTCATTAGGAAATTCGTTAGTAAGAAAATTATATAGGAGATTGCTCTAATTAATCACGAGAGAGTTTTCTTATAATAAAACATTACCAATAGGGTGAATAGGAAATCGAAATAAGCAGGCCGCTTTGCGAGCCTGCTCATTTTAATAACGTCCTTTATAGTGCGAGGCTGTTCAGCAGTTCATCCAAATTGGACTGAATCTCCAATTGCTGCTTCTCAACGATAGAAAAATCTGTTGCTGCAGCATAAAAGACCTTAATTTGAGAATCTATGCTCTCGGCTAACTTCAAATAGGAGGTGGCTTCCTTCATTTTGGCCGAATATCGTTCCTTAATCGCAGCTATTTCAACTGCATAGGCCTCATCAGTGCCAGGTGTAATCGTATGCGCATACATATCCAATACTTCATCCCCGTTTCGTTCAGGGAAATATTCATGCGGTGCGGTGCTGTCGAAGATCGCTGTGCTAAGTGAAGGGAAAATCAACATATCCAGGCTGTTGGGGTCGAAGCCGCAATGAAAGACTTGAACTTCGATTCCTTTGTTTTCGGCCGCGGCTGCAAGCTTTTTAAGCATTGTTGATTTACCGGACCCAGGCCTTCCTTTGATGAAGATTCTTCTCTCGAGCTGGGCGGTCAGGCTTTGTATAAAATCGAATGCCCCTTTCGGAGTCGCAGCACCGAAAAACAAGTGTCGCACATCCTTGGATAGGTTACTTTCCTGACTAGCAACTAATTGCTGAATGAATTGCTGCCCAATTTGATCCGCCTTCACGAAATCCATGTTTTCGATATAAAATTTTTCCCATTCATCATGAATTCGCAAAGCGGTTAAGAATGTTTCATAGCCTTTAGAATAGGCATCAGCGAGCTTGGCTCTAAGGTGTTCGATCGCTGCCAATTGTTGAGGAAGTATGAGGCTGTTGTCGAGTGCATCCCCCAAATCGACAAAGAGGACTTCACCCGCAGCGACTTCCGAAATCCCCTCGCAGACTCGCCCATCAACGATGCCAACCTTCAATTCTGTTGCAATGATTCCATCTAGTTCGTCGGGACGAAGTGGTGAGTGGAAGTATTGCAGTTGCTGCCCCTTTTCCAGCAAGCTATTTGCCAAACTGCCAATAACCGTCGATTTTCCAGTACCTGGAGGACCAGTTAGGATGTAAAGTGTATTCAGTCCCTGAAAGGCGGACTTATACAAGAAATGGGCTCCGTGTGCGGTGTTGCCGCGGGCAAAATAGTGAGATGTTTTTTCGACCAACCTGAAACACTCCTTTGTGCCTGTTCTCGATTGTTCTCAGTTACCAAATATGTAAATGAGCTGAGAATAAGCATAAGTGGGATAAATGCCTATGCTATTGTATATTCCGAGACGTTCTTTGAGGTGTTTCTTTGTTTTCAATATTTGGAAATGATGTGTTCTATTTTTTATTTTCGCTTCGTTAATACATTTTATTGCATTCTGAAAACCAAGAAAAAGTAATGTTTGACAATCTTAATCGTTATGATTACAATTTACTTGAATGTTAATAGTATTCATTACTATTAAATACGAAATCTGTCTATCAGCTTTAGAAGATTAACGGCCATGTTGAGATGGGGAAATGATTTTCTATGAATTTTCTTAAGTGGGAGATAGGAGGAATGACGACTATAAATAAAAATAAAGCTTTTTTTTATACAAAAAAAAATTAGTACTTGCTGCACGTTGGAAGCGGAATATTATAGTTATGGAGGTTTAGCATGAACGTCAATGGAAGTTCATTTACCAAAAGTAGCACTTTATTTTATTTAGGATTAACATTATCCGTGTTTTTGTTTTTGGGAGGTTGTCAAACAGCAGCTCCAGTATCTGAGAACTTAATAAATGCGCAGAAACCTACAACTGTTAAAGATGAATTGGTTTTAGCCATTGGGAAATTGGACGGAGGTCAGTTTGATCCGAGAAAAGGATGGGGAATGACACAGATTCGTCTGACCCACAGTTCTTTGCTAGCTATTGATGCTGATCTTAACTTTGTTGGAGATCTTGCTAAATCCTACTCGATCAGTAATGATTCCTTAACATGGACCTTCCCACTTCGTGATGATGCCAAATTTTCTAATGGCGAGCCGGTTACAGCAGAGGATGTCAAGTTTACATATGAAATGCTCAAAGAGGACGGCATCAAGTTTGATTTGTCTTTTGTTAAGTCAATCAAAGTCGCTGATGGGAATACAATCGTCATCGAACTAGGCGAACCCCGTTCCACTTTTGTAAGCCAGCTTACCGAAATTGGTATTGTACCGAAGGCGCATTATGATGAACATTATTCCCAGAATCCAATTAGCTCTGGACCCTATAAAGTTGTTCAATATAATGATGGTCAACAAATTATTTTGGAATCTAATCCATATTGGTACGGAAATAAACCGCAATTCAAAAAACTTACCTTCCTACTTCTTGAGGAAGATGCAGCCCTTGCAGCTGCAAAAGCCGGTGAGGCTGATATTGTCTATGTCCCACCGACATTCGCGGATCAAAAAGTTGCTGGAATGAATCTTCGGGCATATGAGAGCATAGACTCTCGTGGAATCATGCTGCCAACAGTGCCAAGCGGAGGAAAAGGGATGACCAATGGCAAAGAAGTCGATATCGGCAACGACGTGACATCAGACCTTGCTATCCGTAAAGCGCTCAATATCGGTCTTGATCGTCAAAAACTTTTAGATCTTGCTTTGGATGGACATGGTCAAAAAGCGTTTTGTCTGTGCGATAATATGCCTTGGTTTAACGAGAAAACCATTGTTGAGGACGGAAACGTTGAAGCAGCCAGAAAAATTCTGGGCGATGGCGGTTGGTTAGATACTAACAATGATGGCATTGCTGAGAAAAATGGTCTGAAGGCAGAGTTTGACATGTATTTCAGTTCAAGCGATCAGCTTCGCAGCGATCTCTCCCTTGCTGTTGCAGATCAGGCTACTGAGCTCGGTATCAAGATCAATACGATTGGCGTGACTTGGGATGAAATTTATCTTAAAGGCAAAACAGCTGCGGTAGCATGGGGTGGAGGAAGACATCATCCTCATCAACTATACTCGATGAATTCCTCTCAGAGGATGAACCAAGGCATAGACAATATGCCTAACTACCAAAACGCCAAAGTAGACGAGTATTTAAATAAGGCACTGACTGCTTCAACGCAGGAAGAGGCTAATCAATATTGGAAGTTAGCCCAATGGGATGGAGCAACGGGATTTAGCGGTATCGGAGACGCTCCAATTATTTGGCTGTTACGTGTAGACCATTTATATCTAGCAAATGAAAAGCTGAATCTCGCTAAACAACCCGTACATACTCACGGCCATGAATGGGCATTGTTCGGCAATATAACAGAGTGGACTTGGGAAAACTAATCCACTGATTTGGACTGGGAAGGGAGTATTTGGAGGCTCTGCGCTTCTAGAAACTCCTTTTCTTTATGGAAAGGGGAGTTGTTGTGGCTAAAAATACAGTTATTCGCATGATTCGAGTTGTGACGTTGCTTATCGGGTTATCCATATTGACATTTTCACTCATCCATTTGTCTCCGATGGATCCGGTCAATGCTTATATCGGAGGGGATGGCTCGGCTTCACCGGAGCAAATAGAAAAATTCAAGGAATATTGGGGCGTGGACAAGAGCCCCGTGGAACAATACTTTTCCTGGGCAGGAGCATTGCTGCAGGGCAACTTTGGAACCTCTATGCTCTATCGTACTCCTGTAATTGATATTATCCAAAGCCGGTTTGTAACTTCGCTTGCCTTAATGGGAACTGCTTGGCTTTTATCAGGAGTGATTGGTTATTTGTTAGGCATGGCTGCTGCTATGAATCGAGGGAAAATAATTGACAGGATTATTAAATGGTATAGCTACACGTTGGTATCTACTCCAATCTTCTGGATGGGACTCATTCTTCTAATTGTGTTTGCTGTAGGGCTTGAATGGTTTCCTGTAGGCCTTGCGGTACCGCCTGGGGTAATGGAGAGCGATGTGCGCTTCCTAGATCGGCTTCATCATTTTGTGTTACCGGCTCTCACATTAAGTATTCTGGGAGTTGCTAATGTTGCCATGCACACTCGAGAAAAAATGATTGATATTTTAAATGCAGAGTATGTTGTTTTTGCAAAGGCAAGGGGAGAAAGCGATTGGCAAATCTTTAAATATCATGGGATAAGAAACTCAATCCTGCCCGCTATTTCTCTGCAATTTGCTTACTTCGGAGAGCTCTTTGGTGGTTCAATGCTTGCAGAGCAGGTGTTTGCTTATCCGGGACTTGGCAGCACTTTAACCACTGCGGGATTAAAAGGCGATCTTCCCTTAATGGTGGGTATTATTTTGATCAGCTCCTTGTTTGTGTTTGCAGGTAACTTCATTGCTGATATTTTGAATAAGGTTGTTGATCCACGAATGAAGGGGGCGATCTAAGGTGCTCAGCATACATTATGGACTGAATGTAAGGAGAAAAATGTTAATCCTGCTCTTGCTTACCTCGGGGTTTCTTTTGGCGATTCTGATTCTCAGTTTTTGGCTTAGCAATGACAATCTTCGATTGAGTGCTGCGAGCAAAAATCTGGTCCCAAGTGTTCAACACTTATTCGGTACGGACTGGCTTGGGCGGGATATGTTTACTCGAACCATAAAAGGAATGCGCTTATCACTAATTTTAGGTGCATTTACCTCTTTGCTCAGCGTTCTGATCGCTACTGTAATGGGCATATGCGCTGCAAGCTTTGGTAAAACAGTGGATGCCGTTATCTCTTGGATTATCGATTTATTTATCGGAATGCCTCATCTCGTATTCATGATATTGATTTGCTTCATTGCGGGCGGAGGCGTATATGGCATCGTATTGGGCATTTCACTGACACATTGGACTGCCATGGCAAGATTAATTCGATCCGAAGTCATGCAGATTCAAAATGACGAATATATTCAAATTTCAAAAAGCTACGGTAAATCTGCTTGGTTCATTGCTAGAAGACACATTCTACCGTCTATTTTTCCGCAAGTGATGGTAGGGTTTTTGCTAATGTTTCCACATGTGATTTTGCATGAAGCCGCGCTGACCTTTCTGGGTTTCGGTTTTTCTCCACAAACGCCGGCAGTAGGAATAATATTATCTGAAGCGATGAGCCATATTTCAACGGGGAAATGGTGGTTGGTCGTATTCCCTGGTCTGCTGTTAGTTATCGTTATAAAAAGCTTTGACAGTATTGGCGAGAAGATTCGTATTTTGATGGAGCCTACCAGCTCCAATGAATAGAGGGATGCAGGATGAGTAAAACTGAGAAAAAACCATTATTACAAGTGGAAAATCTGTCGATAGGCTTCTCTCAATATATGAAAGGGACACAGAAAAGAGTGATCCAACCTATAGCGGATATGAATGTTGAAATTAATGAGGGCGAGATCGTAGCTGTCGTAGGAGCAAGCGGTTCGGGAAAAAGCCTGCTCGCGCATGCCGTGCTTGGTATATTGCCTAGCAATGCCATCTGCAGCGGAAGCGTCGTTTATAAAGGAGAAGAACTGACTGAAAAAAGAAAAAGACAGCTCCGGGGAAGAGAGATCTCTTTTATCCCACAGTCCGTTAATTATTTGGATCCCCTCATGCGTGTGGGAGCACAGGTGCAAATTGGTCTAGATAAGAAAACGGCCCATAAACAGCAGGAAAAACTATTTGCGCAATATGACCTAAAGAGTAGCGATGGGCACTTGTTTCCATACGAGTTGTCGGGAGGCATGCTTCGCAGAGTATTGTTCGCAACAAGCGTCCGAGAAGGAGTTAGGCTTGTGATTGCTGATGAGCCAACACCTGGCATTCACCCTGAGGCACTTTCTGAAATTCTGAAGCAGCTTAAACAATTTGCAAAAGATGGTGCGGGAGTCATGTTAATCACGCATGATATGATGTCGGCGCTTCAAATCGCAGATCGGGTAGCCGTCATCAAGGAAGGAGCAACAGTTGAAATATCGGAGGCTGTCGCTTTTCAAGGGACGGGGGAACGATTGAAAACCGAATATACGAAAAGGTTGTGGAGAGCGTTGCCGCAAAATGATTTCGATTTAGAATTTAAGGGAAGGGACTTGAATATATAATGACTCTCAGTGGAGAGAATCTAGGACACTATTATCAAAGAGACCGTTGGATATTGAAGGATGTAACCATTTCTATTGCTCCCGGCGAGGTGCTTGGTTTATCTGGTTATAGTGGATGTGGCAAAACTACGTTGTCTAGAATATTGGCGGGATATATTGCTCCTCGCACTGGTAACATATGGATAGATCATAAAGCCATGGAACCGCGAACATTTCGTCCGGTACAATTGATTTATCAGCACCCGGAGAAGGCGATAAACCCTAAGTGGCGCATGCGCGATGTTTTGACAGAATCCTATGCTCCTTCGCAAGCTATTCTGGATGCATTCGAAATTAAGAATGAATGGCTAACTCGCTGGCCTGTTGAACTTTCAGGCGGGGAAAAGCAGCGTTTCTGCATTGTCCGTGCGCTAAATCCAGCCACAAAATTTATTATCGCAGATGAGATGACCACGATGCTCGATGCAATTACGCAGGCTAAAATTTGGAACTCATTTCTCGGCATCTGTAAGAGCAGGAACATCGGTGTCATTGTAGTCAGTCACGAGACCAGTCTTTTGAATCGATTATGCGATAGGATCTATCATTTAGGAAAGTGAATATTTGACTTGACCTACTTTTAGGTTTCATACCATCGCAGCTGAGCAATCGATACGTTTTTTTATTTGAAGCCTTTA
This sequence comes from Paenibacillus paridis, assembly GCF_006345825.1. Lineage (GTDB taxonomy): Bacteria > Bacillota > Bacilli > Paenibacillales > Paenibacillaceae > Pristimantibacillus > Pristimantibacillus paridis. The sequence continues at coordinate 2,108,715 of NZ_VCIX01000092.1, read as the reverse complement.
AATAAGGAAGCCTATAGCAATCTTCATGAGCAAAAGCCACCTCCCAGGTGGCTTTTGCTCATGATTGCTGAATGGGACCTAGCCATCCGAAGGGGTAATTCAAAATTCTCACGATTGGAATAGGATTAAGGCTGCAGCATTAAGTCAGCAATCCGTTTGTTCATTTCGCCTCGCAGCAGTCCGCCATGATAGCATACGACGGCTTTGATATCAAAAGGCTTGAATTTCTCTAATGATTGAAGAGCTTGCTCCATGTCAATCGTAGAGTATGGCGAAGAACCCTGCAATTCGCCATTATGAATAACCAAGGCGTCGCCGGCGATCAGTGTTTTGCTCGCATGGTGATATAGACTGACATGGCCCGGTGTATGGCCAGGAGTATGGATTACCGTTAAACCGCCGCCAATTGGAAGTGTGTCACCGTCCGCCATTAGTCTTGTTACATTTGGTTTGGAGGGCTGAACGAAAACTTGATTGAATTGAGTACGCACGTTGGCTGGTAAGCTTTCTAGCTCTGCATTCAAGCGTGCGGTCGGAAATTTCAGAAGCGGAGCTTTCCCGTCGATCGTATCTCTATCGTCTTCATGGGCATATACTTCGAATGGCGATTCGCTTGTATTATCCAAAAATCCCGGCAAGCCTCCGATGTGATCGATGTCCTGATGCGTCAGAAGAATGGCTTGAAGTGGCAACTTATCGATTCCAGCATGTTTGGCGCAGTCAAGGATCTCGCTTGCCGAGCCCGGCATTCCTGTATCGATTAACGTCCAAGCATCCTTATCGTAAAAAATAATGGGATGAATCGGCATGGAACGCTCGCCAAGCTTCATCTCTAAGTCCAACATCTCTAAGCCTTCTGCAATGCGCATAATGGTTGCCGAGCTGGCACTAGGGCCAAGCGTCGGCACACCTCCTTTTTATGATAGAATAAAACTCATGAGTATAATATAGAACTATAAAGTTTTTATGTCAATGCCGCAACGTTGACCTCAATTGAAACTCATGTCAATATAAGATGGGGGGATAGTCAAATGAAGGATTTAAAGAAGGCGAAAATTCTCGATGCGGCTATGGATTTGTTTCGGAATAAGGGCTACGGTGCAGCTTCCATGCAAGACATCGCAGAAGCATGCGGAGTGGCCAAAGCCAGTATATATAAATTTTTCACATCCAAAGAGGACTTGTTTACGGCGACGTTCGTCGCTTGCTACCAGACGTTATTAGAGCAGGCAGCTGAGCTCGAGCGCACTGGCATGTCGCTTGATATGTCCTCAAAGGAGAAATTAAGCCGCAAAATTGAATTCTATCTGTACTATAGCTTAGAGAATCACCTGTTTATGATCGAATTCAGCGAACTGCCCATAGCGGAGAACGAGTCTTTCATGGAAGCGAGGAAGAAGATCAAGATTGCTCTGCTTACCTGGCGGAAGGAGATGTTGATCGAAGCGTTCAGTGAACGGCTCGAGCAGCATGTGTGGGATGCAGTCATGATCTTTCAGGGCATTCTGCATGAATATATGAGCGGAGTTTTGCGGAAGGAAATCTCGCAGCCAATTCCCGAACTTGCGGATTTCATCGTTGATCGAATGGAAGCCGTCGTTCAAGATATGATGGCAAAAGCACCAAAACCGATGATTGGTGAATGGATCATCGAGTATAATTCCGAGCAGCAAAATGACAAGGCGGCACGCAAGGAAACGGTTGAAGAATTTCTAGCGGCGATGGAGGTGCGGATTCAGGCGCTCCCTTTATCACAAGCTTCTCGTACAGAGTTGAGGGACGTCGTTGGCCTGCTTCGTCAGGAAGTTTTGTCTCAGAAGCCTAATCTCACTCTTCTGCGTGTATTGAAGGCTCATCTGGAAGCCGTTCCAGAACTGCGCTCGTATTTGCGGCAACTCAAGCTGTTGATGACTTAGGGTTTAATTGTACGGAATAAGCATATTTGTTATCAATTTAACCAAGGGAGTGTGTAACTTTTGAGCGAAACCTGTGTTCCAACCGGCGTGGGATTAAAAGACACTGGCTTTGGCTATACGTTGTCCTTAATCGGCGGTAAATATAAAATGATTATTATGTATTGTCTGTCTGAAAATAAGGTTATACGGCATAATGAGCTGAAGAGAAGTATTGGCACAATTTCCTTTAAAACGCTAAGCGTCATGTTGAAAGAGATGGAGGCAGACGGTTTGATCCTACGACAGGAATATCCCCAAGTGCCTCCGAAAGTTGAATATTCCTTAACGCAGCGTGGACTTTCTCTCCTTCCATTGTTGGATATGATGTGCGAGTGGGGAGAGAAGAACAGTCCAGAATGTCAAGAAAATGCATTGACGAAGGCATAGATGTTTTTATCAAAAGAAGTATCGCCTAAATAAGGCGATACTTCTTTTGTATAGCTGTATGATTGCTTCTTCCTACATGTGGTCAATAAAATTCAAATAATCTTGTACGCCTTTTTCTAGTTGACTTGCAGAAGTCCCGTTTTCTGTACCATAAAATGCATAAAAAGATCGATAATCCGCATGACAGTATAGCAACGTAGTTTCAAATGGGGATAACAGATTTTCTAGCGTATAACGATATTTCCCCTCTTTGCTATACTCATCTTTTTCAATTCCAGCGGACACAGCTAATGCAGCTTTACGATTCTTTAATTTATTGCCTCCATTAGATCCGTAAGCCCAACCGTAAGTAAAAACATCGTCAAGCCATTTCTTCAGGAGTGGCGGACAATTAAACCAATAAAAAGGAAACTGTAAAACGAGATTTTGATGGGATTCAATTAATTGTTGTTCCTTTTCCACATCAATGTTCCCGTCAGGATAAACCTTATGCAATTCGTGCACGGTATATTTTTCAGGATATTTACGGAGTTCTTCGACCCACCGTTTATTGATGATGGACGTTTCGATGCTGGGATGTGTGACGATAACAAGAGTTTTCAAATGGGTTAACCTCCTTGAGTAATATTACTTCCTGAGTATATAGCGCACGCTTCAAATATGTAAGTATGCACTTTTACTACAGGTACTTACATAAAGGTAAGTTATTAGTTTTGATGAAGCCTTTTATAAGCGGTCGGGGACATGCCAAGCCGGGCTTGAAATACACGGCAGAAGGTGGAATAGGAAGTGAATCCAACTTCATAACAGATCGAGGTAACCGATTCATTGCTGGAGACCAGCAAGCTGCAAGCATGCGAGATTCTAATCTTTTCCAAAAAATTATGAAAGCGGTCACCGCTAAAAACCTTAAACGATGCGCTAATATGAGGGACGCTGAGGTGGAAGCGCTCCGCTAGCGACGCTAGTCTGATGTCCTCACGATAATTTTGATAAACGTAAAGAACGATATCCCGAATGTTCCCCTTTTTGTTGACAGGCATGATTGCAACTCCTGCATCCTTCCTTCGAAAGCACTTGCGTTCCAAGAGGATCAATGCTTCCATTAATTTCATTTTGAACATCCATTGGTTCCAGGCTTGTGAGCTTTGCACTTCCGCATGCATTTTGGCGAAGAGAGGAAGCAGTTCGGCAGCGAGCCCATCATCCAGCGGATAGGAAGGCTCTTCTTCGGTACCGGCACGAAGAAGCAGTTCGTGAAGAGCGCAAGCAAAATCATCGGAGCTGAACAAGGCTTGCAGTCCAATTGCGCCTACATAGAGATGAAGCTCTTGGCCCGGGGGGATTTTAAGCTGATGTACCTGGTGCGGTAATAATAGAGTAAAGGTTCCTGCATGTATTTTGCGTTCGACCCCGTTGATGATCTCCATGCCGCTGCCGCAAATGACATAGGTGTATTCAATGAAATTATGCGTATGCGGAAGAACATCGGCCTTCAGTTTATGGATTTTAAAGGTAAAGGGGAAGCTTCCATGAAGCTCAAGGTCTCCCGGCAGGTTAAATGGAATCATGGAATCACTCGCTTTAAGTGAGATTTATATCGCTATCATAACCCGAAATCTTAAAAAATGAGAGAAAGAGCATAATTTTGATAAGAAGCGCAGCCGCATTCTGATTACAATGAGGAGCAAACCATTGTAACAGAAAGGTTGTTGTCCTAATGAAAAGTTTATTACAGTATGTAAATCCACTGCAAGGAACTGCGTCAAGCTTTCATTTCTCTAATGGAAATACCCTTCCTTGGGTAGCACGTCCATTTGGCATGGCCGCATGGAGCGCCCAAACGGATGAAGCGGGCGGAGGGTGGTTTTTTCATCCCGCGCATCGTCACTTTGAAGGGCTGCGCTTGACCCACCAGCCTAGCCCATGGATTGGGGATTACGGCCACCTAACGATCCTGCCGCAATCCGGTCCTCTCGCTTTATCAGTCTCCAAACGTTCCTCCTCGTTTCGCCAGCATGAGCTGGAGATCAAGCCGGATTATTTTCACATACGCTTGCAACGTTATCGTGCGACGCTGGAGCTGAGCCCAACGGAAAGAGGTGCAGTAATGCGCATCTCGTTCGATGAGCGTAAAGAGGCAAGGGTCGTTGTTGCGCCGTTTAGCGGATCAGCGTCGATGACGATTGATCCGGTCAACAAAAGGCTGACGGGATATACCCGATCGAATTCAGGAGGAGTGCCGGACAATTTCGCTATGTACTTTGTACTGGAGTTTGATTGTGACCTTGATGTGCAAGCAAGTGGCATATTTGATAAGGAGTGCCGTGAATCGTATCGGTTACAGGAGGAGGGAGAACGTATAGGTGCGTTCATTGGACTGCAGCTGCCGCAATCGGGACAGTCCGTTCTGCGAATGGGCACATCCTTTATTAGCATGGAACAAGCACAGCTGAATCTTAATCTGGAAGTGGGAACGAGAAGCTTTGAGGAAATAAGGTCAGAAGCAAATAAAAGCTGGGAGGACACGCTGGGCCGCATACAAATCGAGGATCGTGATGAGCAGAAGAAAAGAACCTTTTACACCTGCTTGTACCGGGTTTGCTTGTTTCCTAGAGTGTGGCACGAATATACAGAGGATGGTCGAAAAATACACTACAGCCCCTATAATGGCAAGATCGTAGATGGAGCGTTATATTGCGATAATGGATTCTGGGACACCTATCGTACCTCTTATCCGTTATTCAGCCTGCTATTTCCCACTCGTCTGGGAGAAATGCTGGAGGGATATGTGAACGCCTATAAAGAAGGGGGCTGGATGCCCAAATGGTCTTCGCCTGGAGAACGCAGCGCCATGCCGGGCACCTTAATTGATGCCGTATTTGCAGACGCTTATGTCAAAGGTATTGAAGGTTATGATAGCAAGGCTGCATATGAAGGCTTGCTTAAGCATGCTCTTCACGCTGCGGAGGATTCTCGCTTTGGCAGGAAGGGGTCTGAAGCCTATAACCAATATGGTTATTTGCCAGCAGACCAATTTCATGAAAGTGTCAGCAATACATTAGATTATGTGTATGGCGATTTTTGCGTTGCTCAATTAGCGAAAGGGATTGGGAAATCAGAAGAATATGATTTATTGATGAACCGAGCCGGAAATTATGCCCATTTGTTAGACAAATCAGTAGGTTTTATGAGGGGGAAAAATACGGACGGAAGTTGGCTTGAATCCTTTGACCCGCTTGAGTGGGGCAGTTCCTATTGCGAAGGAGGGGCTTGGCAATGCAGTTGGGCCGTGCAGCACGATATTATGGGGCTTGCCAATCTTATGGGAGGCAGGGGTGTTCTTTTGGATCGGCTGACTGAGCTGATGACCACAACGCCGGAATTTAAAACGGGCAGCTACGGATTCGAAATTCATGAAATGTCGGAAATGGCCTCGATTGATTTTGGGCAATTTGCCATCAGCAATCAACCCAGCTTTCATATTCCTTATCTATTTGCGGCAATTGGAGCTCCGGCAGAGACGCAATATTGGGTTAGAAAGACGGCTGAGGAGCTTTTCCAAGCAACGCCTGAAGGCCTTCCGGGAGATGAGGACAATGGCAGCTTATGTGCTTGGTATATTTTCGCAAGCATGGGGATGTACCCTTTGTGCCCAGGCGTTCCGGAATATGTCATTGGCAGCCCTTTGTTTGAGCACATGTCTATACAATTAGAGAACGGCAAGCAAATCATCATTGAAACGAACGGCTCTACCGAAGGCAAACCTTACGTCCAAAACATCCATTTGAATAATCAACCGCATCACAAGCTTTATTTTTTACACGATAATCTTAGGAATGGCGCTCACATTCGTTTTGAGCTTATGGACACTCCCGTAAACCTGAATAATGATAGGACAGATGAAGATTTGCCGTTCTCTATGTCCATCAAGCGCTGAATGAGCCTATTTATCCTCTTGTGCACCCTAAGGGTGCACTTTTTATTTAGAGAAGTTCATGATCTTGAAATCGGATCATTTCATTCCTCTATTATTAATGAAATAATGAAGCCGAAATTCAAATTAGAATAAGGTGGTGGGTTTGTTGATAAGAAGATTTTGGTTAACCATCAAGGTAGTACTGATTGTGACGGTTTTATCTGTAGCGATTGGACAAGTCGGGTTAGTCAGCGTACATGCAACTGGCGATGATTATGACGCGATGAGAGAGAAATGGTATGAATTTCTGACAGGGGGAGATGATTATGACACGAATGATTCAGACATTGCATTCAAGATCAACGCGATAAGTCAAACCAACTGGAGCACCTTGAACAAGTCGGCAGGAAGAACTTATCTATGGAGCGATTTGACCAGCACAACGGATTCTTCCCAAATCACTGGCGCTTATTTGCGAATTAAAGGCATGGCTCTGGCTTATCGTACGGTAGGCTCGCCCTTGTTTGGAGACCAAGCACTGAAGGCTGACATTATCGGTGCTTTAGATTGGATGTATGCAAATCGGTATAACGAAAGCAAATCCCAGTACGGCAATTGGTGGGAATGGGAAATCGGTACACCGCTGCATATTAACGACATTGTCGTACTCCTATATGATGATTTAATAAGTACGCCGACTAAAATCACCAATTACATGAATGCGATTGAGAAGTTTTCACCTGATCCGAATCAAGTGAATAACGGTACATTGGTTCCCACTGGGGCAAATCTGATGTGGAAGTGTGTCATCATAGGCTTGCGCGGCGTCATCGTGAATTCATCCAGCAAGCTGACTGCCGCAAGAGATGCGCTGAGCCCCGTATTCGATTATGTAACAACCGGGGACGGTTTTTATGAGGACGGGTCATTTATTCAACATAATGTATACGCTTACAACGGCGGTTATGGAGCAAGCTTGCTGCAAGAGCTTGCAAATGTCTTGTATTTACTAAGCAATTCGCCATGGGAGCCGATTGTACCGGAAGCGAGTCATGTCTATCAATGGATCTATGATTCCTATGAACCGCTTATTTATAATGGTGCAATGATGGATATGACTAGAGGAAGAGTCATATCCAGAAACAGCGAGCAGGATCATGTTGTAGGGCATACTGTCATCTCGTCTATTATACGATTATCCCAGTTGGCGCCTCCCGTGGATGCCGCGAGAATGAAAGCTATGGTGAAGCAATGGATTCAGGCGGATACCAGATTTAATTTCTACAAAAGCGCGAACTTGAGCATCGTTCGTTTGGCGAAGGAGATTGTGGCGGATGCGAGTATTACGCCTCGGGGGGAGCTCGTTAAGGCAAAAGTATTTGCCGGAATGGATCAGGCGGTGCAGCTGCGCCCAGGCTTCGGCTTCGGGGTCAGCATGTCTTCCCATCGGATTGGGAGCTATGAATCGACTAATGATGAGAATTATAAAGGCTGGTATACAGGTGCAGGCATGACTTATCTATACAATCATGATTTGAAACAATACACGGATTATTGGCCAACGGTAGACAAATATCGTTTGCCAGGCACGACAGTTGATACGATGCCGAGATCTGACAGTGAAGGCGCAGGCTTCTTAAGCCCAAGCACGTGGGCGGGCGGTACGGAGCTGCGCGGCGAGTATTCAGCAGCGGGCATGGATTTGAAAGGATATGGAAGCACGCTGACAGCCAAAAAGTCATGGTTCATGTTCGATGACGAGATCGTCGCCCTTGGTGCCGGCATTCATAGTACCGATAACCGGACAATTGAAACAACGGTTGAGAACAGAATGCTGAACACGGCGAGGGTTACGGAAGGTATCGATATGGATTCTCCCGGATCGCTTCCGGTTGGCAGTGAACCGCTGCGCCACAAGGTTATGGGAGTTACGGATAGCGGAAATGACGGCAACTTGCCGGAGAATACGTTTGACAATAACTTAGGCAGCAGATGGTCTTCCTCAGGAGACGGCCAATGGATTCAATATGATCTTGGCAAGACCCAGCAAATTGGTTATATCGGAATGAGCTTCTTTGTTCAAGCAACGCGGTATACCACCTTCGATGTATTGGTATCGGAGGATCTTGCAACGTGGAATCAGGTTTACAGCGGAAATTCGTCCGTTGTTGCCAATGACTCGATTATTCAAGTTTTTGATTTTCCTGATACGCAAGGACGTTATGTGAAAATCGTGGGCCATGGAAATTCTTCTAATCTATGGAACAGCATTAATGAAATTCAGATCTATGCTCCTTGTACGGCTGGGAATATCATCATTCCTCCTACGGTTGCACCGCTAAATTATACGGAAATAACGAGTAGCTTGGCGTCCCCTCAGCTGCCGTCCACTCATGATGGCGATATTCGAACAGCATGGACATCTACGGGCAGCGGGGAATGGTTAAAATATGATTTTGGCAGCGACGTTCAGGTTGGATATGCTGGCCTCAGCTTCCCGTTGGGTCACGAAAGGGAGTATTCCTTTGAGATTCAAACCTCTACGGATGACAATACCTGGTCAACGGTCTACAGTGGCCACAATCAAGGGCTGACATCAGAAATAACGGCTTATGATTTCCCAGATACAAGCGCAAGGTATGTCAAGATTATAGTAAACGGCAATGATCTCGATCTGACGAATAGCATTTCAGAGGTTCAATTTTACGCTCCGTTTGCGGCAGGGGCCGTGTTGGATCCGCTTCACTCCACACAAAAAGTCAAAGGAGACGAGCAGTTCATTGTAGACGGAGTAGTCAAACCGGAAGGTCTCGGCTGGACAGAGGACATGAATAATGTCTCCTATGCTTATTTGGAAGGAACCGGGGGTTATTATTTCCCTGAATCTGAGGATATTAAGGGCTTGAGGAAAGCATCGCAGGGCAGCTGGTCACAGCTAAATAAATCCGGTCCGACGTCAATCTTGACGAAAAACTATCTTACTTTATCGATTGACCATGGCACAAGTCCAGTTTATGAGGACTATGCTTACGTTCTGCTTCCGAATAAGACAGCAGCGCAAACGGCTGACTACAGCGTCAATCCGGATATTGAAGTGCTGATCAACAACGCAAACGTTCAAGCTGTCCATGAAACGTCACTAGGCGTGACAGGAGCGAATTTCTTTGTTCCGAGCACTTTCGGTTATTTAACGGCATCCAATCCGTCCTCTATTATGCTGGATGACCAATCAGGCGTACTGGATGTAGCGGTATCCGATCCTACTCATCTCCAACCGAAAGTTACCTACGAAATCTTTAAGTCTGGCCTCTCCGTGATGGAGAAGGATGCTTCTGTTACGGTATTGCAGCTAAGTCCAACCATCAAGTTTGAGGTGAACACCGGTGATCTGGATGGAAAGTCGCATAAAGTCAAATTTCAATATGACGAAGCCGTGACGGTGCCATTGCCTACGCCGACACCGGATCCCGTACCGCCAGCGCCTGCAGACCCAGGTGTGCTGGTCGACGAGCTTGATGATTTTTCGAAAGTGTTTGCCCGCAGCGCTAACTTGACCTTTGATCGCGGCGAATCGGCAACGTTCAATGGGGATACGTCGCGTGTCATCCGAACGCAGAATACGAGCGAATACTTGGTTTATAAGGCTGCGCCGGGATTAGAAATGAAGCAATTCGCAATGGATGCTTGGTACTGGTCCGGTGAGCCGGTCACCCATTTTGAGTTTTATACTTCACCGGATAATGTGACCTATACGTTGTATACGCCTGATAGTCTGGTTGGAACCACAGGATGGAAGGAAGTGAATTATAGCGGTGACCTCCCGGTAGGCACTCAGTATTTGAAGGTAGTCTATAAGCACATCCAGAGTAAACTTTGGAATCCGCAGATTGGCAAAATCGAGATCATAAGCGAGGCGCCAACTGCTGAAGTGACGGTCGTTGATGAGCTGAACAATTTTTCAAAGATGTTTAATTACAGCGCGAATCTCTATTTCGACTCGTCCAATGCCCCAACCTTTAACGGGGATGCGTCTAGGCTAGCAAGGAGAACAAATACGGAAGAGTATATCGTCTACGCCGCTGCGCCGCAGAGGGATATGAAGCAGTTTTCAATGGAAGGCTGGTTCTGGAAATATGAACCAACCACGGACTTTCATTTTTACGTCTCAACGGACAATGTAACGTATACCCTGTTCACCCCTGATCAAATAACGGTGAGCACTTCTTGGAACGAAGTAAATTATAGCGGGGAGTTGCCGGCAGGAACTCAATATTTAAAAATCGTTTATAAGCATAGCTCTTCCAATACCTGGAACCCACAGATTGGCAAAGTTGTGATTACAAGCGATGAAACATAACTAACGGAAGTTCATGATCTTGAGAATGGATCATTCCATTCAAGCAGCGCGGATGAAATAATAGAAAGTGTAAGGAACATAAATGAGGGGGAGTACAATGAAAGGGCAGCGAAAGTTATTGGCAGTAATCATAAGTATTCTTGTAAGCATGAGCATGGTGGCCGCGTGTTCGAATGGCGCAAATAATGGAGATCCAGCTGAAGTTCAACCTTCGGCAAGCGCTAGTCCAACAAGCTCGAATCAGGAAGATCCGCCGGCAGCGCCGCAGCCAAATGACCGGACGAAATTTGATCCTCCGGTTACGATTACGGCAGCGCTCCAATTAAAGCCCTCGGATAAGCTGAGGAATGGTGATACACCGGAAGATAACCCCATTTCCCGCTGGTTTAGAGATAATCTTGGGATTGTCACGAAGTATAAATGGGTCGTTACCGATTCCTTGGAGACGAAGGTACGCCTGGCGATGACTAGCGGAGAAGAGCTGCCGGATGTCCTTTCTGTATCAGGAACTTTATTTGAGGATCTAGTTGCCTCAGGCAAAATTCAGTCGATCGACGAGGCTTTCGAGAAATATGCAACGGAGAGAGTCAAAGACTCCTATATCAAAAACCCGGAAATTTGGAATTCGGTTAAACGAGACGGCAAAGTATATGGTTTGCCAACCATATCCAATGGAATCGTAGGAGCTACAGTGATGTGGGTTCGTCAGGATTGGCTGGATAAGCTAGGTTTGAAAGCTCCTACCAACATTGCTGAATTTGATGCGGTTATGGAAGCGTTCACTAATCAGGATCCAGATGGAAATAACAAAAACGATACGTACGGATTGGCATTGGGTGGGAATACGGGCTACTATCACCCAACGAGCAACTACATGGCTGATACTTCATTCATATTCGGCCAGGACCAACCCTATTTATGGATTAAGGATGCAAGCGGCAATTTGCAATACGGATCAACCCTTGCAGGCGTTAAGGATGGCCTTGGGAAACTCAAGGATTGGTTCGCTAAAGGATATTTAAGCCCTGATTTTGGAACGCAGGATGCAGCTAAAGCGATGGCAGATTTCACGTCGGGCAAAGCCGGCATCGCATTTGCACCCGGATGGTCCGGAGGCTGGCCGATTGGCACAGCGGTTGCGGAAGCAGAGAAAACGAATCAAGCGCTTGACATTAAGCCATATCCGTTACCGGCTGGCGTGAATGGGGAAGTGGGGCGGCAAGCATCCTTGCCATCCTACGGAACTTATGTATTCAGCAAAGACTTTACCCAAATGGAAGCGATCTTCAAATATTGGGATACGTTGTATGGCTGTGCGATCGAGGATCCGAAATGTCCGTTCGATAAGGGCTACGGCGAAGGGTATGACTACGTATTGAATGACGGCAAAACCGAATGGAAAGACGTTCCGGATGGCATTGTGAGTCTTAATGCGTACTTGATGCTTTCTCCTTCATCCGGAACATCCCCTACCAATGTAATGGAAGGCCCGAATATTTATCAGCGCGTCGCATCAGGGCAATTGGATAATGTCTTTGAGCAGAAACTTGCAGCAAGCAATGGCAAATTGACGATTGATGGTTTCGCCGTAGCTTATGAGCAGATTGCGCAAGACGTGCCAAGCGGATTTTACGGTGCTAACACCGCAACCATGAAAGAGAAGTGGGATCAGCTCTCTACATTAGAAGAGCAAACGTTCCTACAGATCATTTATGGCAAACAACCATTGGATTATTTCGACACCTTCGTTAAGCAATGGAACGATCAGGGCGGCAAACAAATTACGAAAGAAGTGAATGAAGCCGTTGCTAGTTTGAAGTGACATAACGTACATGATTAAGTAGTAAATGCGGAGTGCAAGGCTAATGATTTCACTCCGCATTTGCTTATTCATAATCAAGCACCGATGGGAGAATTACGGGATGAAAATGTATTTTCGAAAAACATGGCCGCTTCATATCTTTCTGCTGCCCTCAGTCTTATTATTAATCATCTTCAATTACATTCCGATGGCCGGATTCTTAATCGGTTTCGAGGATTTTAAGCCATGGCTTGGCATCTTGAAGTCACCCTTCGTCGGCCTGAAGCACTTTAAGTTTATGTTTAATGACCCAACGGCGTTACAGGTGATTTGGAATACCTTCATCATTGCCGTGTTTAAGATCATCATTGGCTCGATCGTACCATTTGCATTCTCTTTATTTCTCAACGAAGTGCGGGTCATGCTGTTCAAAAGAACGATTCAATCGCTTATTTATTTGCCGCATTTTTTGAATTGGGTTATTCTCGGCGGCATTTTAACAGATTTGTTAGCTACTAACGGTTTAATCAATCAACTGCTCGAAGGGCTTGGCCTTAATCGCATCTTTTTTCTGGGCAGCGGGGAGTGGTTTCGGTTCACTTTAGTGACGAGCGATGTATGGAAGGAATTTGGATTCGGCACAATCATATATTTGGCTGCCATGACAGGAATTAACCAGAGTCTTTATGAAGCTGCCGATATCGACGGCGCCAACAATTTCAAGAAGGCGATTCACATTACGATTCCAGCGGTTATCCCGATTGCCATCGTAATCGCTACATTATCTTTAGGGAATATCCTGAATGCAGGTTTTGATCAAGTCTACAATATGTACAATCCGCTCGTTTACCAGAAAGGCGATATTATCGATACGTACGTGTACCGCGTAGGTCTACTGCAAGGCTCGTTCAGCTTGGCTACGGCGGTTGGCTTCTTCAAATCGGTCATTGGGTTCATATTGATCGCTACAACCTATAAATTAGCCTCTAAATATGCCAATTACAGGATTTTCTGAGAGGATATAAAACGATGCTCAAACCTAAAATCTCTAACCGACTTTTTCAGTATTCGAACCATGTGTTCTTATCGATTGTTGCCTTGCTCTGCATACTTCCGATGATTCACGTTCTGGCTGTATCGTTAAGCTCGAATTATGCGACGACTTCTTTTTTGGTTAAGCTATGGCCAATTGGATTCACTCTGGACGCCTACGAGAAAGCGTTGAACAGCAATAATTTTTTAATTGCGTTCAGAGTTAGCGTTCTGAGAACGGTTTTTGGGACGCTTCTCTCCATGACACTTACGATGCTGGCTGCCTATTCAATGTCCAAGGATAATCGGTATTTTCGAGGAAGAACCGTGTACGCCTGGTTTTTTGTATTCACCATGCTGTTTCACGGCGGATTGATTCCGACTTATCTTGTCGTGCAAAAGGCAGGATTAATGAATTCGCTATGGGCATTGATCCTGCCCGTTGCGGTCAATGTTTTCAACGTGGTTCTTATGATGAATTTCTTCCGCGGAATACCTAAAGAGCTGGAGGAAGCTGCCGCAATTGACGGCGCAGGCCATTTCCGCATACTTTTCACTATTTTCTTCCCGATCTCTTTGCCGTCCATTGCTACACTCTCTCTCTTCACGATGGTATTTCATTGGAACTCATGGTTTGATGGCATGATTTATATGAATCAGGCAAATCAAATTCCATTGGCTACCTTCTTGCAGGCTTTGATCGCAGGCTTCGATTATACGCAGATAGGACTCAACCCATCCGATTTGGAGAGTCTATCGGAACGTTCGTTAAAGTCTGCACTCATCTTTATAGGAACGCTTCCCATTTTACTTGTCTATCCATTTCTGCAAAAATATTTTGTGAAGGGAATGACGCTAGGTTCGGTGAAAGAATAACCCGCACACATGCTACAATAGTAGGAAATGGAGTGGGGAGGCGCGATCCTTGAATGTCATTACCAAGGTAATTCTACTTATTGTATTAATTTTGACACCAATCATCGGATTGTATACGTATACGAATCAACAGAGCGTAAGCGTGATTGAAGACCAGATTAATACTAGAAATGAAGAGAAATTATCCTACTTTCTGAATGATATAGAGCGATTACTGGATCAGAATATGATGTATGCGACATTAGCTGCGAAGGATCCCGAAATACGCAACGTGTCCTTTGGGAATTTGCCTCAATCCGGATACGATCGGCAAAATGTTATTCAATCCATTCAGAGCAAGCTCAGCTTGTTCAGCATTACAAATCAAGTCATGAATGTCATCTCGATTTATTTTCCAAAAAGCGATCTATCGTTATCTACGATGTCCTCCGCAATCTTCGGTGAATCGGAAGTGGAAACGCAATACACACCGAATTGGAAGCTGAATAAAGTGGATGTCAATGGCGTGAAAATGGATGCGTTCTCTAGGTATTTTGTTTCGCCTTTTCAAGTTGATCCTGACAATCTTATGAATGCTGATCTTGTGATCCGCGTCGATTTCTTTACGCAAAATATTACCAACCTGCTGGATGGTTTCACCTTGGCCGGCCATAGCGATGCTTTTTTTTATCACAGCCCAAGTGAGGTGGTCTACAGCAGCAAAGCGAATACTAAGCTGATTCAACAAGTAATGGAGACTTATCCGCTTGAACAATATACGAGCGCAGGCAAATCTCGTACCATTGTGAAGATTGACGGAAAAAAATATCTGCTTTATACACTGGGATCCAGCAAGATGGAATGGAGCCTGGTCGATATCGAACCGCTGGACCAAATTTTGCAACCGGTTGTGCTTAGTAGAAATCTATTCTATGTCATCCTATTGCTCTTATTTCTATTCGGAATCGTTTCAGCGTTGTTACTTTACTCTCATATCCAAGTGCCTATCCGTATGTTAATCCGCGGTGTCGAGCAAATCAAAAATAAAAATTTCGCTTATCAAATTAAAAACCGTCGAAAAAACGAGTTCCAGCAGCTCTTCGATTCGTTTAACGGTATGGCGATCGAAATCGATCAACTGCTTAAACGTGTTTACACGGAGGAGGTTCGTTCACGAGAGGCTGTTATGAAGCAGCTGCAATCGCAGATTAATCCGCATTTTTTGTATAACTGTTTGGCCTACATCGTGAATATGGCGAAAATGAACAAAAACCAATCGGTCATCGCTATGGCTCATAATTTAGGAGACTACTATAAATATACAACCCGCAATGAATCGCTTGTCGCTACTTTGCGGCAGGAAATCGACCTCGCTATTAGTTATTTAGACATTATGAATTCTCAACTCGATAAGCTGCAATACACGATCACAATTCCGGACAGCATGCTGGATATGCAAATTCCGAGACTGCTCGTCCAACCCATCATAGAAAATGCTATCGTCCATGGCTTGGAAGAACGGATGGAAGAAGGACAAATCACAATCATAGGACGGGAAGGCCCTGTTTCCAAGCTGATTATCGAAGATAATGGATCGGGACTGACCTCTGATGCGCTGCAAAGGCTTCGCCAAACCATAGGGCAAGAGAATAATATTACGAAGAGAACAGGTCTTTGGAATGTAAATCATCGCTTAAAGTATTATTTTGGAGAGCATTCCGGCATTCACATCGATCACTCTGCTATGGGCGGTTTACGAATCGAACTTTATTGGGAAATAGTCGAGAAGGAGTGAACCGTATGATTTCTTTGTTAATCGTGGATGATCAGAAGCACCAAGTGGATTCATTGGCTACAACGATGCCATGGGAGCAATATGGAATCTCTCAGATTCATACGGCATATAGCGGCCAAGTCGCGTTGGAAATCATTCGAACGCACGCGATTGATATCTTGATCACGGATATTCGTATGCCGGGCATATCTGGGCTGGAGCTCATTCAATTCGTCAATGAGCAAAAAAAGAATATCGATTGTATCTTGCTTACCGGATATGCCGAATTCGAATATGCGAAACAAGCGATAGAGCTGCATGCCATCTATTATTTCATTAAGCCTGTTCGAGACGAGGTCCTGTTAGATGCGGTCAGCAAGATCGTGGACAAGCGCCAAAATGAGCGGAAGCAGCATCAAATATTTGAATATGCGACGTCTATTGTGCATCAGAACCTTCCTTTATTGAAAGAAAACCTGCTGCTTGATGTGCTGCAAAATACAGGCATTTCGATGAATCAATTAACGGAAAAGCTCGATATGTATCGGATTCCCTTCCCTTACGGTCATCAAGTGAAGATGGTAGCCATTAAATTAGATCCTTATTTCTACGAATCTTATGGCGCGGCGGATATGAAGCTGTTCCAGTTTGCCGTTCTGAATATGGCGGAGGAGCTATTTTCAGTTTCCTATCATATTTGGGGATGCAAAGCACCGCAGGGGCATTTGATTATGCTGCTGCTTCCTAAGACAAAGGATGAGGAGACCGCCATACATTGGAATGACGAGCAGGAGCATAATTGGCTCACGCTTGCCAATAGGCTTACGGAAAATGTCGATTATTATTTAAAAGGGCAAATTACGACCTATGTTGCTAACCCGGCGCAATTTCCAGAGGAGATTCCTGCTGCCTATTCATCCCTCCTATCTATGCTAATGAAGTCCAATCAGCAGCGGGGAATGATTATTTCAGCGCCTCAGCTAGGCACCGATCGGGCTATGAAGCCTTTGCGCTCCCTATATGAGCAACCATTGCTCATTCGGTTAATGGATACCCGGGATCGGGAGAAGCTGAATCATAAACTTTCGGACATTTTCAGCGAACTGGAGCATTCCCAATCGGATTCACAAGCGCATCTACGCGAAGCGTACTTGCATTTGTTAAGCAGCTTCACGTACCTCGCACACAAGAATGGCAAAGTGCTGGAGGATATCGTAGGGTCGGCCTCCAGTCGCGCGGAACATAATGCGATTCACTCAGCAAAGCTCTTGAAAACGTGGAGTCTTGTCATCCTAGATGCTTTATTTGATGAGGGGTCTTTGCAAATCGATGATAATCATCGTCAATTGGTGAATAAAGTCCACTCCTATATTGAGCAGAATCTTGGAGAAGATGTGACGCTTCAATCGATTGGAGATTCCGTTTACTTGAATGCAATTTACTTATCTCAAATTTATAAGGAAATTACGGGAGAAAATTTAAGCGAATACATCTTGCGTGCCCGTATGGAGAAAGCAAAGATTTTATTGGAACAGTCGTCCTTTAGAATCTATGAGATTACGGAGCGGGTAGGATACCAAAGCTCACAGCATTTCATCAGAACGTTTAAAAAATATTATGGGGTTACACCTGAAATCTATCGAAAAAGATAGTCTTCACTGTAACTTACCCAGATGGGCTTGGAGAAGGGAGGAAGCAGATGCGTACAAAGACGGA
Source organism: Paenibacillus paridis (assembly GCF_006345825.1). Taxonomy (GTDB): domain Bacteria; phylum Bacillota; class Bacilli; order Paenibacillales; family Paenibacillaceae; genus Pristimantibacillus; species Pristimantibacillus paridis. Next base: position 2,090,919 of record NZ_VCIX01000092.1, on the reverse strand, counting down.
TTGGGTAGAACAAGCTTGGCAGAAAGTCATTCTAAAAATAGATCGGACGAGCAAATCCATAGGGGCATCGTTCCCGAATGGATCGGCAAATGGTCGGTACGAGCGAAGTTCACCTCATGATTGGGTAGCCGGATTTTGGCCGGGCCTGCTGTGGTTAGTTTACCGGGAAACGAAGAAGGAGCCAATGAAACTACTTGCTATGGAATGCGAACGGCAAATCAGTCAGACGCTCTGGGAATTTGATCCATTGCATCACGATGTTGGTTTTATGTTTGGCTTAAGCAGCATGAATCAATACCTGATCTTGCAAGATGAAGATGCCAAGCGCCATGCGTTAATGGCTGCAAGCTTGCTAGCTGGAAGGTTCAATCCTGTAGGCGGGTTTGTCCGCGCATGGCCGAACTGGGGAGGAGAGGATCACAGCGGTTGGGCAATTATTGACTGCCTGATGAATTTGCCGCTTCTCTACTGGGCTTCCCAGGAGATTGACGATCCCCGGTACCGGCATATTGCATCCTTGCATGCAGATACGGTGCTTCGAGAATTTGTTCTTTCCGACGGATCCGTTCACCATATCGTAAGTTTCGATCCGGAGACAGGCGAGCGAATTGAGGCACTGGCAGGACAAGGCTATGCCAAGGATTCAGCTTGGGCAAGAGGAGCTGCGTGGGCATTATATGGATTTGCGCTCTGTTATTGCTATACGGGGAAAGAGGATTATATGAAAGCTGCCAAGCGGATCGCGAAATTTTATATCGATCATTTGCCGGCGGATAAAGTGCCTTATTGGGATTTTCGAATGCCGAATGCTAGCAACGCTGTCCCTAGAGATTCCTCCGCTGCTGCAATTGCTGCTTCAGGTCTATTGGAACTTGCTATACTACTGCCGGGGGAAGAAGGGGCGGAGTATAAGCTGGTAGCTGAAGAGATCCTTCATTCCTTGTATGAGAATTATGGCGCATGGGAGCTGGATGAGGAAGGATTGCTGCTGCATGCAACCGGTTATTTCGATAAAGGCATCTATGTGGATGCACCGCTCATTTATGGAGATTATTATTTTGTAGAAGCATTGCTAAAGCTTAAAAATTCGGGAAATTCAAAAACAAAATAGACGGAGAGGATTTGTGAAATGACAACAAAACGAATGGACATCGTAAAACCGGGCTTCTTTGCCACTACAGCTGCAGCGGATAGCCGAAGAGGAGAATTTGATATCGGCAACGAAATTCTGATTGCTCATAAAGTACCCGTCGATTTTGTATTTATCGGAGATTCTATCACTCATATGTGGGAACTTCATACCTACTTTGGCCGCGGCGGGCAATTCATTGTAAATCGCGGAATTGGCGGAGATATAAGCAGTCATGTATTAAGAAGATTTGATGCCGATGTTATCCAACTCAAACCGAAATACGTTGCAATCAAAATCGGCGTAAACAATTTCTGGGCTTTGGATGGCTGGACAGCATTAGACCGGAAACCGGCAGATCAAATTATTGCGGGGCTTGTTGATGATATTCGGCAAATGGTGAAGAGTGCTCAGGAGAATGGAATTACGCCAATCGTTTGTTCGGTGCTGCCTACGTATATGCCGCAATCAGGAAACAATGATATTCGCAATGCGAGTATCGTCGAGGTAAATCGTCAGCTGAAAGTGCTGTCTGAAGAGAAAAATGCCATTTATGTCGATTATCATTCACTTATGACGGCTGAAGATGGCGTGCGGCTGCGCGATGGACTTGCCGACGACGGACTTCACCCTCACTTGCTTGGTTATGATATAATGGCAAGTGCACTAATTGATACTATGGAACAAAAAGGTATTCATATGAGTGTCTAGCTAGAGCTTATAGTAATGTTCAAAATGGGATTGAAAAAGGTTTGGCTTTATGCTAACATAAGCTCCAATATAAATTGCGATGAAGAGAAAAAAGTACGAGGGCTCTTATGTCCAGAGAGCAAAGGGAACGCTGAAACCTTTGCCATAATCCTTTTGTACAATGTCGTCTCGGAGCATTTGAACCGAAAGTCGTATCCAGTATGGATACGATCTGTAGGCTCAAACGGAATGGCACACGTTACCGTGCGGCAGGTAAGGGAAACCTTACCTCTTGAGGCTGAAATCGCAAGATTTTCGGCAAATCAGGGTGGTACCACGAAATGTTCCCCTTTCGTCCCTATAGGCTTGGCAGCAGTATGCTGTCGCCCAAGGATGAGAGGGGTTATTTGCATTTAAACCTATATTAAGCGATGAAGAGAAAAAAGTACGAAGGCTCTTATGCCCAGAGAGCAAAGGAAACGCTGAAACCTTTGCCATAATCCTTTTGTACAATGTCGTCTCGGAGCATTTGACCCGAAAGTCGTATCCAGTATGGATACGATCTGTAGGCTCAAACGGAATGGCACACGTTACCGTGCGGCAGGTAAGGGAAACCTTACCTCTTGAGGCTGAAATCGCAAGATTTTCGGCAAATCAGGGTGGTACCACGAAATGTTCCCCTTTCGTCCCTATAGGCTTGGCAGCAGTATGCTGTCGCCCAAGGATGAGAGGGGTTATTTGCATTTAAACCTATATTAAGCGATGAAGAGAAAAAAGTACGAAGGCTCTTATGCCCAGAGAGCAAAGGAAACGCTGAAACCTTTGCCATAATCCTTTTGTACAATGTCGTCTCGGAGCATTTGACCCGAAAGTCGTATCCAGTATGGATGCGATCTGTAGGCTCAAACGGAATGGCACACGTTACCGTGCGGCAGGTAAGGGAAACCTTACCTCTTGAGGCTGACATCGCAAGATTTTCGGCAAATCAGGGTGGTACCACGAAATGTTCCCCTTTCGTCCCTATAGGCTTGGCAGCAGTATGCTGTCGCCTAAGGATGAGAGGGGTTATTTATATTCAAGGAGGCATTTTCATGGAAAAAGGATTGATGTCGACGCAACATTCCGTTCAACAATCGGATGATTGGATTACGGGATCTGAGGCTCTTTTGCGAGGTTTGTTATCGGAAGGCGTGGAGTGTGTATTTGGGTATCCTGGAGGAAATGTACTTTATATCTATGATGCCATGGTCGGCCATCCGGATTTCAAGCATATTTTGACTAGACATGAGCAAGGAGCTGTCCATGCGGCGGATGGCTATGCACGGTCGACAGGGAAAGTAGGTGTGTGTATTGCCACCTCTGGACCGGGAGCGACAAATTTAGTGACCGGAATTGCTACCGCTTATATGGATTCGGTTCCGCTTGTTGTGATTACGGGGAATGTTTCAACAGCGTTGATGGGGACCGATGCGTTTCAGGAAGCGGACATTGTTAGCATGACCATGCCGATAACGAAACATAACTATTTGGTGCGTGACGCAGACGATCTCCCGCGAATCATCCACGAAGCATTTTATATTGCAAACTCTGGGAGGAAAGGGCCGGTCTTGATTGATATTCCCAAAGATGTTTCCAATCAAAAAATCCGCTTCCAACCATCGAATAGACTAAGCATTAGAGGCTATACAGGAGCTCCGAGCATAAACCCAATGGAGACCGAACAGTTAATTCAGGCAATTGCTGTTGCTGAAAAACCTGTCATTATTGCCGGTGGCGGCGTGGTGTATTCCAATGCATCCGCCGAGCTGCTATCGTTTGTGGATCAAACGAAAATACCAGTGGCATCTACATTGCTTGGTTTGGGCGGATTCCCGAGTGGTCATCCCCTTAGTCTCGGGATGCTTGGCCATCATGGCACGTATTCAGCGAATATGGCTATTCAAAATGCAGACCTGATTATTTCCATCGGTTCACGATTTGATGACCGGGTGACGATGAAAGTCGATGGTTTTGCGCCGCATGCCAAATTAATTGCCCATATCGATATTGATCCTGCTGAAATGAGTAAAAACATTAAAACGAATATTGCTTGTATCGGCGATATTAAAGCTGTCCTAAGCTATGCGATTCCGAAAGCTAGACCTTCTCAATCCGGCCGTTGGATTCATGAAGCTCAAGAAAATAAATTAAAGTATCCATTACGCTACGAGGATTCCGAGAATGAGCTGAAACCGCAATTTGTTATTGAAATGATCAGTGAAACAACGCGCGGCGATGCGATTATTACGACTGATGTAGGCCAGCACCAAATGTGGGTAGCCCAGTTTTACAAATTTAATCGCCCGCGTTCACTCATTACATCTGGAGGGCTTGGAACGATGGGATTCGGGTTTCCAGCTGCAATCGGTGCACAGATCGGAAATCCGGATCGGCTTGTGGTATCTGTGAATGGTGACGGAGGCATGCAGATGTGTGCTCAAGAGATGGCGATTTGTTCCATTCATCAAATTCCAGTTAAAATTGTCGTTATTAATAATCAAGTTCTCGGTATGGTTAGACAGCAGCAGGAGCTCATGTACGACAAGCGTTATAGCCAGATCGATCTTGCTGGAAGCCCGGACTTCGTAAAATTGGCAGAAGCCTACGGAATCAAAGGACGGAGAGCAACGACAAAAGCAGAGGCTTCCCTCATTTGGAAGGAAGCAATGGCAACGCAAGGGCCTGTGCTCGTTGAGTTTGTTGTCTCGAAAGATGAGAACGTATATCCGATGGTTCTTGCTGGAACTACGTTAGACCAAATGATTATGGGGGACTGACGGGTTCCTATGGCTTAGTATTTCGGAACTCTGCAAAATTGCCAATGGGTATGGAGCAGCGAGCTGTTATTTTATGAAGAGGAGTGGTAGACATTACTCTTTTGCAGTGGTGTTTAACCAGCTAATTCCATTAAAAATCATGGGTAACACTCTCTTTGACAAATCAATAGGGGATTCGCTTCTTCCCCCGATATTCCACTGAAAGGTTATGCCATAGAGTGACCAGCAGAGCATGGTGGCTGTAAGTTCTAACTTATTCGAATCTGTTTTTTCTGATTCTCGTGATAGGAGTTGAAGAATGAATTTTTCTAATTGAATTTTAATGTTTTTTTCATTGATGGGTGCAACGGAATCATATTTTTTGACGCAGCGGTTGGTTGACTCGTGGTAATCGCACAAAGAAATAATGAGCTGCTCAATGGTTTCCTTCGTCAACATGGCGTCGGCATCAACTCTCTTGATAATATAATCCAAAAAAGTACCCGAAAAAAGCGCGTCAAGCAGTGCATACTTATCAGGAAAATGCGCATAAAAAGTAGCTCGGTTAATCGTCGCTTTCTTCGTAATATCACTGATGGTAATGGCATTAAAGTCCATTTTATTCAGGTTCTCGACGAAGGCATCCAATATGAGTTGACGCGTTCGAATAACACGCGGATCGGTAGGATTGGGAGTGAATAGGCCAGTCATTTTCTAATACCTCCTTTCAGCAAAGCAATTGATGCCTCTATTATAACAGGTGTTGCTTTCTCGACAACTGTTTTTCTGGGTTAACCAACAATTTTCAACTCCTTTCGTTTAAGCAACAAAATGGTGAGTTTGTCGGTTGAATGACCTTTCTAACCTTGCTAATATTTCATTCATCCCCCATTGCATAGGTAGTGTAATTCATGCAGTGAAGCAGGCGATAAAATATAAATAGTGGAGGTTCCATTTATGAATAATCAGCAGCAGAAAGGCCATTCAACAGATCTTCTATTTCAGCCGTTTTCCCTTCATTCGTTAGCCTTGCAGAGTCGAATTGTGATGGCTCCAATGTCTAGAGGTTTTTCTCCAAATGGCGTGCCAGGGCCGGATGTAGCTGCCTATTATCGCCAGCGTGCAGAAAATGGCGTCGGTCTCATCGTTACGGAAGGTACCGTGATTGACCATCCCGCTGCGACTAGCGAGACGAGTTTGCCGGCTATCTATGGAGAATCTGCTTTGAACGGTTGGGCGGAAGTGGTCAGACAAGTTCATGATGCCGGCGGTAAAATATTTCCCTAGCTATGGCATATGGGCATGGCGCGCCCGCTAGGATCTCAGCCCAATTCAGAGGTGCTCTCGATTGGTCCATCCGGGCTTGATTTGGAAGGTAATCAAGTCACAGAGCCAATGACGGAAGAAGAAATCGCGATAGCTATACAAGCCTATGCAAGCGGAGCGGCAAATGCGAAACGAATCGGCTTTGACGGAATCGAGCTTCACGGCGCTCACGGTTATCTCATTGACCAGTTCCTCTGGGAGAAAACAAATCAGCGAACAGACCGTTATGGTGGCGATATCATCAGACGTGCTCAATTTGCTATCGAAGTGGTTGAGGCAGTCCGGGCTGCAGTTGGCCCCGATTATCCGATTGCATTTCGACTATCGCAATGGAAAATGAACGCTTACCAAGCAAAGCCGTTTGAAACGCCGGAACAACTAGAGCAATTGCTGAGCGTGCTGGTCAAAGCAGGCGTAGACATTTTCCATTGCTCCACTCGCCGCTTCTGGGAGCCTGAATTTGCAGGCTCCGATCTTAACCTCGCTGGATGGGTAAAGAAATTGTCGGGTAAAACGACGATTACGGTAGGTTCGGTTGGCCTTGATAACGAATTTACTAGCCTTTACACCGAAGGCAAAGGGGCAGGCCAGAAAGATATAGATGATCTACTTGAAAGACTGAACAACAATGAGTTTGATCTGGTGGCCGTCGGACGAGCACTTATCGCCGATCCTGCTTGGGCTGTGAAAATACGAGAAGGACGAATGGATGAGCTTCTACCCTTCACTCCAGAAGCACTTAGTACTCTTATTTAACCTATTTTAAATAAACATACACTCCAATAATTCAGGCAATCGCCGATATTGGAGTGTTTTTTTGCATTCCATCCCTATACAAGCCGAATGAATCTATTCAATTATAAAAATATGTCATTTTATTTCTGGTAGCGAGAGGTAATATGGTAAGATAGTGGCAAGTTAAGAGAAGGTGAAGCGGATTATGAATCATCAATACGGCATGGTGAATATGCAACGAACGAGGCACTCATGAAAACATCTAAAAATAAGATTAGGCTCAGTCATATCATTTATTTAGCATTGTTTATTCTTATCCTCGTTTCCGTACGATGGAGTTGGCAAGATTGGCTTTCATTATCTAATCCTCCAACGGTGAAGCAAGGCTTGCTTGATTTAAGAGGCATAGATCTTGAGAATCAAAAATCGATTCCAATAGATGGGGAGTGGTTATTTTACCCTGGTCAGTGGATCGGTTCAACTAATTTTGTTGACGCTTCACATGATCAAATGCTGCAGGTTCCGGGCAACTGGAATACTGCATTTCAGCCTGCCCAAATGGATAGCTATGGATACGGTACCTATTATGTAAGGATTTTGCTGGACCGTCCGTTATCGGAGCCGCTAAGCATATGGTTTCAGTCGATCTACACGGCCTCCCAAGTCGAAATTAATGGGGAAGTGCTGGCGAAGTTCGGCGTGCTTGCCGAATCCAAGGAGAAACATGTATCGGAAACCAAATCTTTTATGGTCACCTATGCACAGAAGGATCAGATGGAACTCAACGTATTCGTACGGGCAGCAAACCAAGAGTCACCGCTCCAAGGTGGCATCGTTCGGTCCGTACAATTTGGCACACATGAAACGGTTAATAAGGTTTATTTGTATTCGATTGCCTTTCAGCTTATCGTTTGCGTCATTTTTATGCTTCATGCGATGTATGCGCTAATCATATATTTAATGAATAGGCGAAAAAAAGAGTTTATTGTATTTTTCTTTTTGATGGCAGCATCAGCCATGACGGTTGCGGTTAATCATCATGGGCTATTGTTTATGTGGATGGACACGAGCTTTGCATGGATGTTGAAGATAAAAGCATTCGCCTTCATGTGGTTCTCTTTTTTCCTCTTGCTGATGGGAAGAGGTCTTGGCGGTATAAGAAGAAAAGGCGTGCTTTTGTATGAATACATCTTCCTGCTTATTGCCTTTACCTTATTTATTGCCATTGCCCCGGCGGAAATGGTGCTGTATTCACTTGAAAAAGAACACTATATGATCCTATACTATGTTCCTTTGTTTTGGACGGCCTACTATTTCATGCGGATGGTGCTTAATAGGGGAGAAGGGGCATTATTCCTGGTGTTCTCTGTCGTATGCGTTATCAATAATATTTTGTGGGGGACGGTGTATTATGCGGGTACCTCTCAATTTATGTTTTATCCGATTGATTTGATAGCTGCCATTACGAGTTTCTCTGCCTATTGGTTCAAAAGATATTTTAATAATTCCGATGAAAATATGCAGCTTAATGAACGATTGGCTGAGGCTAATCAGCTTAAGGATCGTTTTCTTGCGAATACGTCTCACGAATTGCGGACGCCTCTGCATGGCATTATGAACATTGCCCAGAGCGTACTGACTCGAAAAAAACAAGTGCTTGATGAACAAAGCCAGCGCGATATGGAGCTGCTTGTCATGGTCAGTCGCCGGATGTCGCATATGCTAAATGATTTGCTTGATGTCGTACGATTGCAGGAAAAAAGAATTTCGGTCCGTTTGACAAAGGTAAACGTGCAGTCTGTAGCTGTTGGCGTACTGGACATGCTTAGGTTTTCGAGCGAAGGTACAAAGGTTGAGTTGCGCATGAATATACCGGAGGACCTGCCGCATGTAGATGCAGACGAGGAACGCTTGGTACAGATTCTTATTAATTTGGTGCATAATGCACTAAAGTATACGCAGAATGGCTTTGTAGAGCTGTCAGCAAAATATGAAAAGGGCCAAGTGCTGCTGCAAATCAGGGATACAGGTGCTGGAATGGATGAAATCTTGCAAAAGCGCGCGTTTATCCCCTATGAACAGGGCTCTACTGACGGGGGAGGCATGGGGCTTGGGCTTAGCATTTGCAAAGAGCTGGTTGAATTGCATGGCAGCAAGCTGCTCTTACAATCGCAGCCAGGAGAAGGAAGCGTGTTCAGCTTCAAATTAGCAGTGCATGAAGAGCGTTCGCAGCCTTCTGTACCTTTATTGTCAACTCCTGCAGAAATGGATTCGGAGGCGTGGTCGGCGGCTTTAGTTAAGATTGCAACGGAGACTGCCGCTATGGTTGCTGTCAGCACTACAAGTCAGGAGCTTGATCACATCTCGAAGCTCTCCAGCGCAGTCGACCAAATTCGTGTGCTAGCTGTTGATGATGATTCTATCAATCTCAAGGTACTTACCCATATCTTGTCTACAGAAAATTATGATATCGGAACTGCCAATTCTGCTGGTGAGGCACTAGATAAACTGCATCAAGACCAGTGGGATCTTGTGATTGCTGACGTAATGATGCCGGGAATGTCAGGGTATGAATTGACCCGATTGATCCGAGAACGGTATACGCTTTATGAGCTGCCTATTATTTTGTTGACGGCCCGCAGCGAACCGGAAGACATCTATACGGGGTTTCGTGCAGGAGCCAACGATTATGTTACCAAGCCAGTGGATGCCATGGAGTTGAAATATCGCGCATGGTCGCTGTCGTCGCTGAAACAGGCCGTCAATGACCGCTTACGCATGGAGGCTGCTTATTTGCAAGCGCAAATCCATCCTCATTTTCTATTTAATACACTGAATTCGATTACGGCACTCAGTGAGATTGATTCAGACAAGATGAGGAAACTTGTAGAGGCTTTTACGTTTTATTTGCGCATTAGCTTCGACTTCTTGACCGCTGGCAAGCTGGTTTCACTCTCGCGTGAGCTTCAACTGGTGGAGAACTACCTGTACATTGAACAGCAGCGCTTTGAGGAACGGCTGCAGATCGAATGGGACGTAAAATGGGAGAGGGACGATGTGCTGATTCCGCCATTAACGATCCAACCGCTAGTGGAGAATGCGGTTCGGCATGGCATTTTAAGTAAGGCAAAGGGCGGCACTCTGAGCATTCGAATAAAGAGTGAAGCAGGCGCTATTCGTGTTACAATATCGGATACGGGTATCGGAATGAATGGGGAACAAGTGGCGAAGCTGCTATCTCCGGTGGGCAAAGAAGAACGTGGCATTGGTTTGTTTAATACGCATAGTCGATTAACCCAGCTATATGGCCAAGGGCTGCATATTCAAAGTGAGCCTGGCGAAGGAACAGCGGTGTCGTTTACCATTCCGGTTAAGGATTAATGGATATTAAAGAAAGAAAATGGATACAGGTTGACCGTTTAGTTTAATCAATGCATAGTGGAGTAACTAATACCTTACAAGCAAGAAAAAGGAATGCCTAGGCATTCCTTTTTTGTCGTTATACAGATGATGGTTTCGATATTAAGCTGCCTATCTGACAAGCTCAATGAACTTCGTTGCAGCGCTAGAGAGCGGCATGTTGCGCATAATCATTGTTCCTACTTGGGAAGGAGGCAGCTGCACCTCTAACTGGATTTCAAAGAGCGAGCCTTCTTCCAGCTCCTTGGAGACAAACTCTCTAGTCACATAGGAGATTCCGAGTCCTTTCCGTGCAAACTCAATGAGAAGATCGACGCTTCCGACCTCAATTTCGGGCTTGAGCTCATAGCCATAGCCTTGAAACAATTCCGTAATGGCCATTCGGGCGCGACTGTTGCGCGAGAATAAGATAACGGGATATGCGAGCAACATATCGAGCGAAATCGCCACACCCTTAAGCTCTGAAAAATGAGCCCCCGCGACAAAACAATCCTGAAGCTGTATTCCTTCTCTAACCTCGAGCTGAGGATCAACAATCGGCATACGGACAACACCAAGATCAATTTTGCCTTCTTTCAAGAATGCAATGACTTCTGGCGTGGTGCCATGAATCAGCTGCAGCTTGATGCCGGGGTGGCTCCGATGAAACTCTTCCAAATACGGCAGCAAATAATGCTTAAACAGTGAATCGCTACCGCCAATTCTAAGCTCGCCGCTGTCGAGATTTTTTAGCGCTGCGAGTTTTTCCTCCCCCAACGAAATGAGGATTTGCGACTTTTCAATATAGGAGTAGAGGATAGCCCCTTCCTGAGTTAGGGAAACGCCTTTGGAGTTTCGGTAAAACAAAGTGATGCCAAAGCTGTCTTCCAGCTGTTTGATGGCATGACTGACGCTCGGTTGGGTGATGTACAAGGATTTGGCAGCTTGTGTCAGGCTTCCTGTCTTCGCGGCCCAATAAAAAACCTTATATAACTCATAGTTGTTCATAGACATGGTCTATAGCTCCTGTGAAATATATTAATTACTTGTATAGGTGATATTCGTATTATAGTTGAACTAAGGAAAAGAAGCCATTGATTCATCGAATTAAGGGAAACCATGCTTGAAGGGAGTTAGAAAAAAATGGAGGCAACAACATTTGTTTTGTTTGGAGCGACGGGGGATTTAGCCAAAAGAAAAATATACCCGGCCTTATATAATTTGTTTGTTGATCAGAAGCTGCCGCAATCCTTCTCTGTCATTGGTCTAGGCCGAAGAGAAGTGTCGGATGAAGCTTTTCAGGCAAATGTCGAAAAATCGCTGAGTACCTTCTCTAGACGTGAGGCGAACGATCCTGCATTAATGAAAAGCTTCTTGCAAGCATTCCGCTATAGAGTATTAGACGTAGGTCATAAAGAGGATTACGTGAAGCTGCTGCAGGTGATTGAACAGCGGGAGAAAGAGCTTGATATTGCGCCGAATCGACTGTTTTATTTATCCGTTGGGCCTGAATTTTTTGAGACCATCGCATCCAATATCCAAGAAAGCGGACTTGGTTCAGCGGATGGCTGGAAGCGTCTAGTGATCGAGAAGCCATTCGGCCATGATTTGCAATCAGCCCGGGACCTGAATGAGAAACTAAGCAAGTCTTTTGCGGAGCATGAGGTTTTCCGAATTGACCATTATCTTGGCAAACCCATGGTGCAGAAGCTCGAAGTTCTACAACAATCCAATCCGGTTCTACAGGCATTATGGACCAATCGTTATATTGCGAACGTACAGATCACGGCTAACGAAACCGTCGGCGTCGAGGAAAGAGCGGGTTATTACGACCATGTTGGTGCGGTGAGGGATATGTTCCAAAACCATATGCTGCAATTGCTGATGATGCTGGCGATTCATCTACCGAAGAACAGTACCTCCAAGGATGTACGTATAAAAAAGAAAATGGTTATGGAATCCGTTGAGCCTTTGCAAAAACATGAGGTTAAATCGAGCGTGATTCGCGGGCAGTACAAAGCGGGAGTAATTCAGGATACGCCGGTTGCCGGTTATAGAGCTGAACCGGGAATTGCCGCTACATCCATGAATGACACCTTTATAGCTGCCAAACTGCAAATCGACGATTATTTTTGGCGGGACGTTCCATTTTACATCCGCACAGGGAAACGAATGAAGGAGAAATCGACCCGGATCGTCATTGAATTCAAAGAACCGCTCAAACAGCAATCCCACACCATTGATGACACTAAGCAGCCTAATCTGCTTGTGTTTGAAATTAGCCCCAATGAAGGCATTTCGCTGCAATTGAACACAAGAGATCCCCAGCATAAAGGGGAGTTCAAGCCTATTCATATCGATTTTCATACGAGTCGCAACGATGTGCCAGAGGCGTACGAAAATTTGATTCACGATGCCTTGAATGGAGATTCAACGTTTTTTGCGCATTGGGATGAGGTTGAGCTGTCCTGGAAATGGGTGCAGCCGATCCTGAACGCCTTTGAAGAAAATCTTGTTCCCCTTCATCTCTATGAGGCAGGCACCTATGGACCTGCCGAGTCCGATGAGCTATTGGCAAGAGACGGCTATCATTGGTGGTTCGATTCCAAGCCTAAACAAAAAATAGAAGCAATTAAAGGAGAAGAATATGCCTATCACACAAACGATTGAACAGCTAGCTATTGATACAATTCGTACGTTGTCTATTGATGCGATTAACAGCGCAAACTCAGGACATCCTGGGCTGCCAATGGGGGCTGCGCCAATGGCGTATGCTCTTTGGGCGAACCAGTTGAATCAAAACCCAGGGCACGCAAAATGGTTTAACCGCGACCGCTTCGTTCTTTCTGCAGGCCACGGCTCAGCTTTGCTTTACAGCCTGCTGCATTTGTCTGGCTATAAGGTATCCATTGATGATTTAAAACAGTTCCGCAAGCTGAACAGCAGAACTCCAGGTCATCCCGAATTTGGGCATACGGATGGCGTTGAAGCGACTACTGGGCCTCTGGGCCAAGGGCTTGCAATGGCAGTAGGAATGGCGATGTCCGAAGCCCATTTAGCTTCAAAATTCAATCAAGATGGCTTTCCAGTCATCGATCATTATACGTACGCGCTTGTCGGTGACGGTTGCTTGATGGAAGGTGTCTCCTACGAAGCAATGTCCATGGCAGGACACATGAAGCTGGGCAAATTAATTGCACTGTATGATTCCAATGATATTTCATTGGATGGGGATCTAAACCTATCCTTCGGGGAAAATATGCAGAAGAGAGCCGAATCCGCTAATTGGCATTACTTAAGAGTGGAAGACGGCAACGACGTTGCGCAAATCACTAAAGCGATTGAAGCAGCTAAGAAAAATGATTCACAGCCGACCATTATTGAAATTCGGACGATTATTGGCTATGGAAGCAAGAAAGTAGCCGGAACCAATAAAGCGCATGGCAATCCGCTTGGCAAAGAAGAAGCGATTGCAACGAAGGAAGTTTACGGCTGGAAGTACGAGGAAGAGTTTACGGTTCCGACAGAAGTTAAAGCTCACTTCGAGCAGTTAAAGCAGCAGGGCGAAGTCAAGGAAACGGAATGGAATGGTCTACTTGCTTCTTATAAAGAGCAGTATCCGCTGCAAGGCAAGGAGCTTGAGCAAGTCATCGATGGATCCGTGTCGATTGATGCGGAAGACATACTAACATTTGACTCTTCCAAAACCGTTTCAACAAGAATTGCAAGCGGTGAAGCTATTAATCATTACATTAAAACCGTCCCATCGATCTTTGGCGGCAGCGCAGACCTATCTCACTCGACGATGACGGATATTCGCGGGGAGCAAACCTTTGCCGTTGAATCCTATTCTGGGCGCAATATCTACTTCGGTGTCCGTGAGCATGCCATGGGGGCAGCCGGCAATGGCATGGCCTTGCATGGAGGGGTTAAACCGTTTGTCAGTACGTTCTTCGTATTCAGCGATTACTTGCGGCCTGCGATCAGGTTGGCTGCTTTGCAAAAGCTGCCAGTCACCTATGTATTTACGCATGATTCCATTGCGGTCGGGGAAGATGGACCGACGCATGAGCCTGTTGAGCATCTAGCTGCACTTCGTACAATCCCGGGACTTACGGTGATTCGTCCATCGGATGCCAATGAGACTTCAAGCGCATGGGCATATGCGCTGAAACAGCAAGAAGGCCCGGTAGCGCTCGTATTAAGCCGGCAGAATCTGCCCGTTTATGAAGCGACAAAAGCAAATATAGACGGCGTGGCAAAAGGCGCTTATGTACTTGCTGAAACAAACAGTCAACCAGACGTCATTTTGATCGCTACCGGTTCTGAGGTTTCACTTGCCGTTAGCGCTAAAGCTGAGCTGGAGAGGGATAACCACTCGGTCCGTGTGGTTGCGATGCCGAGCAGGGAACTGTTCGATCGTCAGCCTGATGACTATAAGCAATCGGTTCTTCCTGATTCCGTGTCGAAGAGATTGGCGATAGAAGCGGGAATTTCGTTAGGCTGGGAGCGGTACACCGGACCATTCGGAAAAGTGTTGTCTATTGACACCTTTGGCGCTTCAGGCCCAGGCAATGAAGTTATGGAATACTTTGGATTCTCTGCTGACAACGTCGTTCGCTTGACTAAAGAATTGCTAAACAAATAAAAAATTGGAGGTTTATGACTATGAAATTTTTTATCGATACAGCAAATTTGGTGGATATTAAAAAGGCGTACAAAATTGGAGTTTTATCTGGCGTGACAACGAATCCTTCTTTGGTAGCCAAAGAGGGAGTGAAATTCGAAGATCGGATTGCAGAAATTTTGCGAGAAGTGCCGGACGTTGAATCCGTTTCTGCCGAAGTAACGCCTGACGCCGAAACCGCAGAAGAAATGATCGCTCAAGCAAATGAATTGATCAAAATCAACAATAACGATAAAAACGTTACCATCAAGCTTCCGATGACGCTTGCCGGTCTTGAGGCATGCCGCTATCTCGCCAAAAAAGGCGTAAAAACAAATGTCACTTTGATCTTCACAGTGAATCAGGCGCTTTTGGCTGCCCGTGCTGGCGCTACCTATGTATCTCCGTTTCTTGGCCGCTTGGATGATATTTCGGAAGATGGCGTTCAATTAATCGTGAAAGTTGCTGAATTATTCCGTATCCATAACCTGGACGCGCAAATTATCGCGGCTTCTGTCCGTCATCCCGATCATGTGACTCGCGTTGCAATGGCGGGTGCACATATTGCTACGATCCCATTCAGTGTGATTGAACAAATCTCTAAGCATCCTTTGACCGATCAAGGGATGGAGAAATTTGCAGCAGATTGGAAAAAAGCAGTCCAATAATAACCATATACCATTCATAAGCAAAGCAGGGGAGGAAGTCAGCGATGAGTAAACAACAAATTGGCGTGATCGGCTTGGCGGTTATGGGTAAAAACCTAGCTTTAAATATCGAAAGCAGAGGATTCTCGGTTGCCTTGTACAATCGTTCCCCCGAGAAAACGAATGAGCTTGTAGAGGAAGCGAAAGGAAAAAACTTCGTTGGCACCTTCAGTGTTGAACAGTTTGTCCAATCGCTAGAGACGCCTCGCAAAATTTTAATTATGGTCAAAGCGGGGCAGCCTACGGATGATACGATTAATCAGCTTTTGCCTTACCTTGACCAAGGGGATATTCTGATAGACGGCGGGAATGCTTATTTCCCTGATACGCAAAGAAGAAACAAAGAGCTCCAAGCGAAAGGCTTCCGCTTTATTGGAGCAGGCGTTTCTGGAGGCGAGGAGGGGGCACTGAAAGGTCCTTCGATCATGCCTGGCGGACAGAAAGACGCGTATGAGCTGGTAGAGCCAATTTTGACTGCGATATCGGCCAAAGTTAACGGTGATCCTTGTTCTACCTACATCGGGGAAGACGGCGCGGGCCACTATGTGAAAATGGTGCATAACGGCATCGAATACGGAGATATGCAGCTGATTGGTGAAGCGTATCAATTGCTAAATGATGTTTTGCATTTAAATACAAGTGAGCTGCACGAAATTTTCTCGGAATGGAACCGAGGCGAGTTGGATAGCTATTTAATTGAAATAACAGCTGATATTTTCTCCAAAACAGATCCGGAAACGGGTAAACCGATGGTCGATGTCATTCTTGACTCTGCAGGCCAAAAAGGAACCGGCAAATGGACGAGCCAAAGCTCTTTGGATTTAGGCGTACCTTTATCCATCATTACTGAATCCGTGTTTGCACGTTTTATCTCAGCGATGAAAGAAGAGCGCGTGGCAGCAAGCAAACGGTTGAACGGACCGGATACGGCTAGCTACGACGGTGATCCCGCCGAATTTATCGAGGCCGTCCGCAAAGCGCTCTATGCAAGCAAAATCGCTTCCTATGCGCAAGGCTTCGCACAAATGAGAGCCGCTTCCGACGAGTATAAATGGGATCTTGATTACGGCAGCATCGCGATGATTTTCCGCGGCGGATGCATCATTCGCGCAGGATTCTTGCAAAATATTAAAGATGCGTATGATCGTGATCCTGCGCTGAAAAATCTGTTCTTGGACGATTATTTCAGAGATGTCGTTCAAAACTATCAAGGTGCTTGGAGAAAAGTAATCTCGATTGCAGTAACCAGAGGCATACCGGTTCCTGCTTTTGCATCCGCACTGGCTTATTATGACAGTTACCGTTCGGAGAGGCTTCCAGCTAACTTGCTGCAAGCGCAGCGGGATTATTTCGGAGCTCACACGTTTGAGCGGCTCGATCAGAAGGGCAGCTTCCACTTCCAATGGATGGAAAATAATGCGTAATCGGATTTGGGGCCAGCTAAACAATTAAGAAGAGATTCATGGGAAACCGCATTGCGAATGTGCATTCGCAATGCGGTTTTTTTTGCTGCTTCGTGGTCGGATATGTAACTTTCCACTGATTTTCGCGTTAGAAGATATGGAAACATCTGTTAGAATCTTGAGTTGTTCATGAGCGCAGAATGAAACTCGAATAGGGATAAGAGCTATCATTCTGAGCATATTGATTTCGCATTTTCGGACAAGAGCTTGAAAAAACGATATAACTGAAGAATAAGAAATGACTGATGAGATTTGAGGGTGTACAGCTCTACACATCATGTAAGCAAACGATTTGATCGCGTACATACATCCGGCGTTTATTCTATTATCTCAGCCGTTAATCCAGTTTCTATAAGTCTGTTTTACGATTTCCATGGTCATCACTTATCTCGTAAACGTAGCAGAATTCGCTGAAACCGATGAAATGGATGTGATAAGTAAGATAGATAGATAAATTAGATAAGAAAGATGAGATTTTACACACAAATCTGGATTTGACCGCCCAGCAGACTCCAAATAAACTGGATATGGTTAGGTTTGAAAGAAATAGGTCTAATTTTTAGATCTAAACTGTCACAAATGGACAAAATGGAAGAAATAGGTCTAAAAAATAGATCTAATCTAGCCCAACGCCTCCAAATGAACTGGATATGGCTAGGTTTTAGAGAAATAGATCTAATTTGTAGATCTAAACTGGTGCAAAAAGCCGAAATGGAAGAAATAGGTCTGAAAAATAGATCTATTCTAGTCAAGGGGAGCATTTGTGATGAGAAAAATAGTCCTGTTAATACTGGTCTGCACCTTTCTGCTGCCTATCGTGGAGCACAGGTGAACTACGAGAACGATAAAATAATAGTCGCTTATGCTGATCAACGATTAGAGATGCAGGTGTATGATGCTAATGTTACTTTGAATGGAAAAAAACATAAAATGAACGCTGCTATGACTTCATACCGTGGGAAAACATATGTGCCAGTCCGGTTTATTTCTGAAGCATTGGGCGCTAAAGTGCAATGGGATGCATGGGATGGCTGCGTAATTGTAAAACTTTAGTTACTGATCATAAAAATCCCCTCAGTCTTGCCAAGTAGAGTTCAGGCTAACCAATGAACTTCATCCGGCGGATCGGCTGAGGGGATTATTTTATGACAGGAAAGCTTGTTTATTCAAAGATATGGGACATAAAGTTACCCTTTAATCGTCAAGATCGGCTCTACTTCAGCCACGACTTGCGCCATACCGTGTTCCTCATGCGATTCGATAATGGCATTAATATCTTTGTATGCGTAAGGCGCCTCTTTTTTTAATTCTTCTTCCCATTTTTTCAGAATATCCTGCCTGGATTTGACATCGTTGCGACTGGGATCGATTGGCGTAACGACATGGAACTTCGAAATAAAGTCACGGAACAAAGCATCATCTACCTTAACGGAATCACCGCGAGATAACTGCCTGCCTGCGCCATGGCTTGCACTAAATAAACTCTCCCGATTCCCTTGTCCTGCGAGGATATAGCTCTTCGCGCCCATGGAGCCGGGTATGAAGACGGGTTCACCGGTGTATTGGAATGGTGTATTCATCATCTGCTCTGCTGACTTCGCGGTACAAGAGCCTTTGCGGTGGATAAAACCCGGGCTGCCGTCAATCGTCTCTTCCCAAACGAAATTATGCGGAGCGTCGTATAACAATTTATAATCAAAATCTTTTAGGGTATTGGCTAATGACTTTTGAAGCATGAGTCCCAAAAACAAACGATTCGCAAAAGCGAAATTAGCTGCATTATGAAGTAAATTCCAGTAACGCTTCCATTGCGGAGCATGCTGTTCAGAATGCGGAAGCACATAGATGCCATTACTAGGATGCTTCAATGATTTAGGATAGATGCCTTTTAACAGTTCTTTTATGTTCAGACCGGCATGATGACCGATGGAAACGGAACCTGTATGAATCATTACGACAATTTGCCCGGCCTTGATCTGCCATTCATTAGCTAAAGCATGATTGCGGATATTCACTACTTTTTGAATTTCAACAAAATGATTCCCGCCGCCAATGGATCCAATCTGGCTATCATACGTCACGTCATTGCTGCCTAAATAGCTATCTAGTCCGTCAACTTGGTCAGTAATGAAAGAACCTAATCGGTTTACCTTCAATAAGTCTTCTTCTTGCTGCTTCGGATCGTAAAATTGCCATAGTCCATCGCGGTTTAATGATTTTTGAGATTCCAAAATTCCCATTAAGCCTTCTTTCAAAATCGCTTCGCGATGGGTTCTTGTCATTGGAATGTGACGGCCGCCTTCAAAGAAAATATGGCGAATATCACTTTCGATTTGTTTGAGATTCGACCGAATGTCATCTTCAACTAGCGAGGTGGTATATAACCGCATCCCGCAATTAATGTCATTACCTACGGCTTGGGGGATGACGAAACCTTTCGTAAAGATAGTTGTGCCGATCGGAATGCCGCTTCCTTTGTGAAAATCCGGTGTAATCGACACTTCTTCGATCTTCGCGTTCTGGTTCATAAAATAGCCGGGCGTATGCTGTTTCAACATTTCGACAGATTCGTTAACCGTTAACAGCTGATCAAGTTCGGCTAACGCATTTTTCTCAAGCTTGATCCTGTCGTTAATAAAGAAACGGACAGGAACGTTACTGCTATTGTTCATTTTCAAGAAGGACCATCCTTTTGGTTGATAGGTTTGTATAATATTTTTTCAATATGGATGTATTCGATGGAGATGCATAACATGGCACATCACCCTTCCCTAGTTATTATTTCCAATATAACATCCCGAATTTAAAAAAGCGATATCGCATATCTAATCAGGAAAAATTCCAGAAAAACAATCCCGATGCATAACAGGACAAAGTATTGGAGCCTAATGGTGTTCAGTCTATCTTGTCGCCTTTTCTATGTTTTCGAATAAAAGCAACGAGTGCAAGCAGCAACACAGGCAGAACATAAGCGATATTATTAAGCAAGGGCCATGTGATATTGACTACTTCCTCCAGATCCGCTTCGTTTGTGTAGGTAGTTAGCGACAGCATGAGGCATATAAAAGCAACAGGAAAGACGAGCAGACGTTCACTATTCAATCTAAGCAGCTGTGCCAAAAACTTGATCAGAATGAGCAGGAGGAGGGAGGCTTTAAAGTAAAAGCCTACGATGAGCGAGAAACCGATGACGGATTCGATCCTCTCGATGATCTCCTGTACAAAGATCAGGCGGGCAAGCTGATATAAAGAATATTTAAGGTCGCCTGAAAGCGGACCTAGAACCATAATACTGCAAATAACGGAAGCTAGTGTGGTTAAAGTATTGACTATCAGTGCCAAGTACATATGCTTGCCAACTTTAGATTTGTCCTTCGCTTTAATAAGCGGCAAAACAACAGCAAAGATCACAAGCTCGGAATATGGGAATCCATAAGCGATATAAGCCGCATGAAGAACTGGCCCAATCCCATCAGGCAGCACTGGAAGCAGATATTCGGGATGATACAAGGGGCCAACCAGCGCCAAGACCAAAATGATGCAGCCAAACATCAAGGCTAACAAAACGGCCGCCATCCTGGCCATCACTTCAATGCCAGCGAGTGCGCTCAATGCGATCGTTATAAAAAAAAGAGTACTCACGGCATACGTTGGCGTTTCTTTTAACATGGTGCTTTTGAAAAAAGTGCCTATTTCGATCACAATGCCTGCTACATTCCAGAACATCACGCAAGTAAAGGGAAGCAGAAGAATCATCGTTAATCCATTACCTAGAGTAATGCGGCTGTATTCAACTAGCGATTGATCAGGAAATTGCTTGTACAAATAAAGTAAGGCAGTCATTAGAAGCATGCCTAAGGTGTATGCAATCAGAAGCGAAATCCATGCCCCGTTTCCTGCCATGCCCGTTAGTGGAGCAGGGATAATCACGATGGAGGAGCCCGTCATGAAAATGAGAAAAAGCATGGACATTTGGACTGAGCTAATACGTTCTTGCTTTCTCATGATCTCCTCCTGATTGGCGCTTAGGATGACGATTTTGCTGGATCAATCCACTGTATGATCTGTTTGGCTGGCGCTGCCAACAGATTAAAGACGGAATCCACATTAGGTCCGTGTATGCTGGCAACGAACAGAAAGCTGAGATATGTCAGAATCCCAAACAGCGCACCATATACGACTCGGTCACGCGGAGCGGCAATTTTAAATTTCGGGATATCACAAGCCAGCATTGCAGCAGCTAAAACCAATACGCAGATTAATCTTCCGAACACCGCTATTTCTCCTTTTTGCCAAATGGGGTGCCTACGTTCATGCCAGTGCTTAATACTTCTGTATCTACCGTGATATGGAACTGGCTTTGCGCAAGATGGGTTTCCCATGCGGGTTCGAGCCGTTTCCAGAGCTTTGGGTTTCTTCGGTAGATTTGATTACCGATTCCGATTGCGTCGAGTTTTTGCTGTTTAAACGTCGCAACTGCATGTTGAATTTGCCGTTTAACGCGTTCATTAATTGCATTTTCGAAGCGCTCGATATCTTTTTTTGTAGTGAGAAGGGAACATCTAAGCTCGCCAACCGTGCCTTTGATCTCCAATTTAACGTCTACGGTTACGTCATTCCCCTCAACTTTGGGCGTCACTTTGCTATAGAATGATAGAACCTCAAGCGTCTCTTTCTTTTGTAGATAACCTTTAGTGTTTCCTATACAAGGAAAATCCAAAATACCGTTCGTGTATTTATTCGTTAGCATCATATAAGCCTCTGTATCCATCTCTCCGATGATGTCCACTAGATTGCCATCTTTAATGAAAGCAACGCCGGATACCTCCGCATCGCGCTGATCATTGATTTTATGGATAACAGGAATTGCCGATGTTTTCGAAGGGCTCTTTAATTGAATGGCCAGCTCATAAAAGGGAATATTGGAGGTTTTGGCCGTATATTTAGCTCCGCTCGTTTCCATTTTTTTGAACTGCTGCCCAATGGTTTGTTCAATAAAGGGCTGAATCTTCAGAAAGTCACCAGCATTTCCTTTGGCGACAAGCGGCAAGACGGTACCCCGAGGCTCTTGATCCCTTGAAAAGTAATCGAGCACCTCCATAATGTTTTGAGTTTTGATTAATCGTTCACCGAGCAGAATGACGCGCATATGATCCCATTTGGCTTTGCGCCCGAACTTAATCGGTATGTCCCGCACCGCATCAAATATGGTTTCACCGCTGGTTTGGATATTGATGCCTTTTTGCGATGCTTTTCCGCCGTCGCCAATTTCCATTTTACTAGAGGGGTTATAGAAATGGGTGGTTAGTTGGATTTGATTGTCCTTTGTCCGATCAATCGCTAACGCTTGTACGAAGCCATATTCATCCAATTCATTATTATCCCAGCAACCGCACATCAGACTCAGAATAAGCGTAGAAATGATCGTAGCTGCAAGAGCCTTCAAATGCGTTCTCTCCCTCACGTTATTTTTTGCGCATATGCTTGCTTCTTGGTGAATGCAGCAACACTTTTCGCGGAAATACGATTAACGCATCCCGCAGCTTATTCCAATCCAGAGGGGTGAGCGCTGCCAAATAGGGCTGACCTAAAGAACGCAGGGTTGCTAGGTGAAGGTAGATCAGAATGAAACCGAACATGATGCCAAGACCACCGAAGGTTGCAGCAAGAAACATCAACGGAAAACGCAAAATTCGAATGGCTATGGCCATATTGTATTGCGGCAGCGCAAAAGACGCGATGCCTGTTAACGCGACGACGATGACCATCACGGGAGACGCAATTTGGGATTGAATGGCTGCCTCTCCAATGACAAGCGCTCCGACGATACTTACTGCAGAACCGATGGGCCTTGGCAGACGAATACCAGCTTCTCTCAGCAGCTCAAAGAAAAATTCCATAATGAGCGCTTCGACCATGACCGGAAACGGAATGCCTTCACGGGTGTTCAAGATCGCTAGCAGCAATACAGTCGGAATCAGCTCGGAATGAAAGGTAGATAGGGCGATATAGGTGCTTGGAAGCATCAGGGCAATGATAAAGGCAGCCACCCTAATCCATCGGATCAAGGAAGAAAATATGGGACGATAATAATAATCCTCACTCGTTATAAAAAATTCCAAGAAGCTACCAGGGCAAATTAGAATAGATGGGCTGCCATTAACCATAGTAATGATTTTGCCGTCAAGCAAAGCAGAAATAGCATTATCCGGACGTTCCGTATATCGGACCTGAGGGAATGGAGAATACATAGAATCACCGATCCATTCCTCGAGATAGGAGGTATCCAATATTTCTTCCTTGTTTATTTTTGCAATCCGCTGCTTAAATTCATTTAAGGTTTCAGGATTAACGGTCCCATCGAGATAACCGAACATTATTTTTCTTTGGCTAAGCTCTCCAGCGCAATAAAACTCGAACTTAAGCTTGGGAGTTTTCAGCAGACTGCGTAGGACACCGATATTGCGATCGAGATTTTCGATAAAGCTGACGTGAGGACCTTGCACACTGGGTTCTGTTATAGGCTCAGTGGCTTGCCGCTGTTCTACATCAAGAGCAGCATAGCTCAGTGCCTTATCCCATCGGTTGAAGAAAATGACTACTTCTCCGTCCAGAATGGATTGAACCGCTTGGTCCATCGTTTCCACTCGCTCCGTAGACGGGGAAGCTGTATCTTGTTTTTCAAAAAAATGAATAATATCTTCAATGGTAATCGTCAATGCGGGGCCAATGTCTTCAGAAACGAGAATGTGCAGAGCTTTTTTTACGTCGTTTGTCTGATCCTGCTTAATCAGTGTATCGAAATAGACCGTGAACGCAGTGTTTTCCAGGTCCGCTCCGAAGCGCCAAGAGGTTATTTTCAGGTCTTTGCAATTGTCAAAATAAGCTTCGATTGTTTTTAAATTTTGTTCCAAACTTGACGATATAGATAAATAGGTTTTCATGCAGTTCTCCTTTCTGAAAATGGTGGCAAGAAGTAAAGTTATGGTTTCCATAAATTAGGGATGCTATTCGGTTTAGTAGGCGATGGCAAGTATAGGGCGTAGGCTTGCAATGAACGCGAATAGGTATGTTAAGCATTTTGAGAATAACGATAAAAATGATATTATTTTGGATAGATCAGAAGAATATAAATTTATGCTTCTCGATTCAGGGAATGTAGGAATTAGGTATGGTTTTGCGTTGTTTACAAGTTTGTGACAAGTTGATCACGTTACCGATACATACAAGGGTTATAATGTTGAAAATCAGACGCAAAAGGAATGGATATGGAAAAAACTAAAATTTTAATTATTGAAGATGAAGCTGCCATTGCAGATATACTGGAATACGGTCTCCATTTGGAAGGATATGAAACGGAAAAAGCCAATACAGGTGCAAACGGTCTGAAGGCGATTGCATCCTTCAAACCGGACTTGCTGCTGCTCGATTGGATGCTGCCGGATCAAAGCGGGTTGGATATTTGCAAGCAAGTAACCGCTTCGTATAATATCCCAATTCTGATGATTACGGCAAAATCGGATATTACTGATAAAATTTTGGGGCTCGAATTTGGCGCGGATGACTACATTACGAAGCCCTTTGATTTAAGGGAAGTCATTGCACGGATTCGAACCATCCTCCGACGGGTTGCGCAAGCCAATCGGCAAGACGATGGAAATACCGATCAAGAAGAGCAAGTCATTCGTTTCAAGGAGATCGAGATCGCTATTAGTGAAAGAGTCGTCAAGAAAAGCGGAAAGGAAATTGAGTTGACGCCTAAGGAATATGATCTCCTTCTGAAGCTCTATACAAATAGGGGGAAAATTTTCACTCGAACGGAGCTGCTGGATTACGTTTGGGGATACGATTACACGGGAGACACGAGAACAGTGGATACCCATATCCAACGGTTGCGCAAAAAACTGGATGCAGCGGACTTGATTACGACCGTGTTCAGTATTGGCTACAAATTTAACAAACATGTGGATACAGCCTATGATCCGCACGATTAGGGCCAAGTTCATCCTCGGTTTTTTTGTTATTTTCACCGTTTTTTTCTTAATTCTAAATCAGTGGGTGACAAGGAATATCGAATCCGGCAACCGGAACACGATTTCCGATAGTTTGATCGATTTGAAAAAGAACAGCAACAGCTATATTCGGCAATCCTTTCTGACCCACCACTTTACAAGTGATGAGATTTATTATGAGCAAATTGCAGAGGACATGGGAACAGATTTGCAGCATACGGCTTCCGGCGGTGTCGGAATGTATTCGCTAGCAGGAGAGCTGCTTTATGCTTCAGACCAGAGCACTTTCAAAGCAGACGGAGATGATCTGACACAGGCCATGCGGGGAAAGACTGCCTATACGATTGCCATGTTTAACGGGGAAGTTTCGGTTCTCTATGCTTATCCGGTTGTGGTTAATGGCACCAAAGTAGGCATTATACGCTTTGCGAAAGATTTTACGCCCCTTTACGAGCAAAGCAGAGCCATGCAGCGTACAATTTTTTCTATTGCGTTAGCGGTGTTTACTGCAGCATTTCTGTTTTCCTATATCCTCTCGCGTCATGTAACGGTTCCGCTAGTTAAGCTGATGCAAGCTTCAAACGAGGTGAAGAACGGTAATTTGTACGTTCGCATCGCTTTCAAGCGCAAGGATGAGATCGGCAGCCTTGCAGCTAACTTCAGCAGCATGATTGAGAAGCTTCGAGAGCAATTTATGACCATTGAGAAGGACAGGGACCGGCTCGAAGAGCTGAATGATCATCGGAAGCGTTTTTTTGACAATGTGACCCATGAGCTGAAAACGCCACTCACGACAATCATGGGCTATTCCGAAATTATACTGATGAACGGTGCGAAAGATCCGGTTATTTTCCAAAAAGGGATGGGCCATATTATGGATGAGAGCAAGCGGCTGCATGACATGGTTTTGAAGCTTCTGGAAATGTCCAAAGCCTCTGAAGGGGACCATACATTTGAAAAAGTAGACGCAGCTCGTATCTTGCGGGATGTGTCCGAGACGATGGCGATCAAAGCGCAGCGGTACAAAAAAACGATTCGTAGCGAAGCGGATAATGATTTGTTCGTGCATGGCCAATCAGACCGGCTGCGCCAGCTCTTTATTAATTTGCTTGATAATGCGATTAAGTATTCGTCTGCCTGTTCGGAAATATGGGTTGCGGCTCATCTGGATGCCCAAATGGTCCGAATTATGGTTACCAATGAGGGAGAAACGATCAGTGCAGAAAACCTGGAAAAGATATTCGAGCCATACTATCGGGCAGAGAACGTCGCTAATGAAGCAGAGAGCATAGGACTTGGCCTAAGTATTAGTAAGTCTATTGTGGACGAGCATCAAGGTCGTATTGGAGTCCTAAGCAATAATGGGCAGACTAGCGTGCAAATTGAGCTTTCGTACTTGAAAGCTGAGAGGGAATGAGCATGAGAAACAGAGTCTTCTATCTCGCATTCTTCATCGTTATTTGCTGCTCTCTGGCAGGCTGCCAGGGAGAGAAGAAAATCGAGACGATTATTATTGAAGATAAAGAGGATCAGCAGGCCACTAGCGACGAGCTGTCCCTATTTGAAGTCAAGACCATCTATCCGGTGTTGGACGGGAAAATAGACCAAGTCTATCCGCTTGGTTGGAGCAAAGAAAACTCCTTAATCACGCTAGGGTCAAAGGATTACAAGCTTTCATCAACGATTGACCGCGTGGAGTTTCCGTATGTGTCCCGTTTAAATTTATGGGATGAGAAAGTGGGCATTTTTCTATTCGAGAATATAGTTGCCTTGTCACCGGATGGCCAGAAGGTAGCTTTTCCAGTCGTGGAGAATGGTGACTTTGCTCTCAAATTGTTTTCACTTACAGGAGGCAATGATGAGCTGATTGGAGCGATCACAACCGATCAACTGCGTTTTATCCGAATGACATGGTCTAGCAATAGCCGCTTCCTCAGCTATTCATTGGAAAATGAAGCGGATAAGCAGGCGGAAATTGGCGTTTACGATACGGAAAATAGGAATACAAAACGGTATTCGATCGAGCAAAATGACCCTTACTTAAAGGAGTCTGCCGCTCTCCATTCGGTTCATGTTTCTAATGATGGGGAAAGTGCGGTCATCGTGAAATACCAAGCCAAGCAGTTGATGCTTGCAATCGGCCATTGGAGCGGAGATAAATTCAAGAGCAAATACGAGCATCCGATTAGCGCGGACGGATGGGTAGAGTGGATTCATCAGGATCAGATCGCCTTCGTTGGAGAGGATGGGAATTTATACGCCTACGACCAGCGAAATGCCGTGGTGTCTCTTTTGTTAAGGGATATTGGACTTTTCCGTCTATCGGATGACCGGAAATTTATTGCTTTTTCCCAAGATGGCGATTCCGTATTTGCAGCTAGGCTGTACGGGAATAATGTATTAAACATGAAACTGATCTATCAAGGAATGATTCCAGTACAGATGGCTTGGAGCCCTGATAACGGGAAGCTAATGCTTAGTGGAGCCAAGCTGTATGAAATTGCTCAGCCTATGTCGGAAATTCGAGTATCAAAAGGAATGCAAAGCTTAGTCATTGAATTTAAATAGGAACTCAAATAAAAGCACAGCTACTGCTTAACGGCAGAAGCTGTGCTTTTTTTGCATACGATGTGTAGGTCGGTCGAGTAGACGTTTATTTTTTCACAGACAGGAATGTTAGCAGTCGTACACAACTTGTTTACATGCTAGCGAAGTTGGCGAGACATCTCTCAACTATAGTTGTTTTTAAGAGATGACTACTACTATCATTCGCTAGGAGGCACCATGAATACGTACAAAAAACGCAAACCGTCCATCAAAGCCATCATCATTCTTTTTGTTCTATTTATTACTGTGGTGGGAGGTGTAACCGCTTGGGGTATCAGCTATACAAGCAAAAAACTTCCTATTCGGACAACCGGGCATTCATTTGAAAATCCGGTAAAACTATCACCTCCGGCATCCATTCAATCGCCAAAGTATAAAATTATGATCGATCCGGGACATGGAGGGAAAGATCCAGGCGCCACGGGGGCAAGCGGAAAATACGAGAGGGACTATACGCTCACGCTTGCGATGAAGGTGTTCGATCTGCTAAGGGACGAACCGATGTTTGAGCCGCGATTGACAAGATCAACAGATCTATTCGTAGAATTGGAGGATCGTGCTGCTATGGCTAATGAATGGCAAGCTGACGCTTTGTTATCAATTCATGGTAATACGTATACAGATGCTTCTGCAAACGGAACGGAGACGTTACACACAGAGGAAGGCAGCAGGCTATTAGCCCAATCCGTGCAACAGAACATGATCAAGGGTTTAGGATTTCGAGACCGCGGAGTAAAGGAGGAGCAGCTTAAGGTGCTTTCGCTTAGCGAAATGCCGGCAGTACTCGTTGAAGTCGGTTACCTAACCAACTCTGACGAGGAATCTATTATGCTTAGTACGGATGGGCAAGCAGCAGCAGCAAAAGGCATCGTTGAAGGCTTAAAGCAATATTTCTTGCAATATGGCGAGCATCCCTCTAGTCCGGATAATCAACAAATCGATGGACTTGAGGAACTGAGCAGAGATAATCATACAAATGCAGCTTCAGACGTTATTAAAAAGAAGGTTTATTACAACGGTGCAGCAGCTGATGGAAAGCGCGTTGCATTGACTTTTGATGATGGGCCAGATACGGAAACCACTTCTAGCATTTTGGATATTTTGAAAGAAAATGAGATAAAGGCGACTTTTTTTATTGTGGGAAAACAAGCGAAGGCCCACCCGGAGATGATGAAGAGGATCGTAAAGGAAAGACATGTAATAGCTAACCACTCGTGGTCTCATCCCCATTTTGACCAGCTGACAATCGAGGAGGCTCGGAAACAGATCAAGGATACGCAGGATCAATTGGAAGCTATTTCGGGCTTGCGTCCTTTGTTGTTTCGTCCACCGTATGGGGAATTAGACGAGGAAAGAGTAAAGGCCGTACATGAGCTAAATATGGCGGTCGTGAACTGGTCTGTGGATACGATGGATTGGTCGGGAATCGGAGCGCCAGCTATGATAAAAATCGTGAACAAACAAATCTATCCCGGCGGAATTATTTTGCAGCATTCTTCCAGCGGAAAGGACAATACGGTCGAAGCGCTTAAGCTCATGATCCCACTATTGCGAGAAAAAGAGTACACATTCGTTACGGTACCAGAGATGCTGCACTTGCCAGATTATCAGAATGCTTAATTTAGGTTAAACGGGCTGAATAGTGCTTCTTGTTGGGAATGTGTGAATTATTGTGTTTCTTTGCGTTTTGTCCAGCCGTTGTGGTACACTTCTTTTTAGTATTTTGTTAGTTTGTGAAGGAGTGGTCGTATGCTGGTGCATGAAAGACACAATGCTATTTTACAATTGCTGCATGAGAGTCAGTCTATAAAAGCAACAGATTTGATTGCTAAGTTTGGCGTTTCGTTCGAGACCGTTCGCAGGGATTTGGAGAGCCTTGAGAAGGAAGGCTTTCTTAAACGAGTGCATGGCGGTGCGACGCTGCCTGCGTCGGATTATCGCAAAGAGCTGCCTTTTACGGTTAGGGAGCTGAAGCGAGTCCAAGAAAAGTCAGAGCTTGCTCATACGGCTTCGAATTTTGTGGCCGAAGGACAGTCTTTATTTCTTGATGTAAGTACAACGAATACGGAATTTGCGAAGGTTCTGATGAAAAAATTCGAGCGGCTTACCATCTTGACGAACTCTTTTCCAATATCCTCCTTATTAATGAATAAATCGGGTTTTACGATTATTTTTGTCGGAGGGGTTGTTCGTAATGCGGAGCAATGCGTTGTGGGTGACATCGCAGAGCACTTTATTTCGCAATTCCATGCGGATACATTTTTTATGAGTACTAGCGGAATATCATTAACCGCTGGACTAACGGACTATGGCATCGGGGAAATTCAGTTGAAGAAAAAAATGCTGGAGCGCTCGAATAAGGTTATCGTTCTTGCCGATAGCAGCAAATTTAATGCGGTCTCTCTGTCATCGATATGCGGTCTTTCGGATGTAGAGCGGATCGTCACGGATTCAAAAATTGATCCGGAAGTGTTACAAACCTACAGGCATCATGGCATAGAAGTGATATGTTAGACAACACAATCCATTACTAAATACGAACGTCTAGGGACAATGCCTAGACGTTTTTTTGTGTTGATTGTTGGAGGATACTTCGCCAGTTAGCTAGTAAGGTTAGCTAGGAAAAGAAAGCGCTCTTTTTATGGTTGACAGAGTCAGTAGCGGATGATACGATGAAAAACATAAATTGCGTTTTATTGTATAAGTGTGTGTTTATGTGTGTTTTGGAGGAGGTGTAATTTGCATATTATTTCAGTGCTTCTCGTACTCGCTTCTGGCATTTCGCATGCCGTTTGGAATTTGCTTACCAAGCATAGCGAGAACAAACCATTATTTTTATGGATTATTTTCGTTCCTTCCACGGTGTTGCTGCTTCCTTTCTTTGTGAAGGAGGTAACGAGCCCAGACATTTCGACACAGGGTTATTTGCTTTTACTGCTGTCCATGCTGATTCAAGGGGGATACGCTAATTTTCTTGCCAAATCGTTAACTTATGGGGACTTATCGCAGGTATATCCTATGATGAGAGGGATCAGTACGTTTTTGCTGCCGCTAATGAGCGTGCTGTTTTTGAAGGAAAGCTTGTCCGTCTGGGGCTGGATAGGATTATTATGTATTGCTATCGGTTTTAGCGTGACTAGCGGGCTTGCCTTTACTAGGCAAAGAGAAGCGATCCCGCTCAAAGTCATTCTCTTTACGGTCGGAGTTGGATTGTGCACCATGAGTTATGTGATGGTAGACAAAATTAATTTGCTTCACTTCTCACCGCTCGCTTTGTTGGAAGCTTCTAACATCGGTTTCATCCTGGGACTCACGCCTTACATTAAGTTCAAGAAAACCGACTGGACCGGCGTGATAAGAAAAGATGGGGCGCTGCTTGCGATTGGTTCCGTCCTCTCGCCGGGCTCCTACTTTTTGTTTCTGCTCGCCCTTAATCTTTCTCCGCTGACTTACGTTGCACCGCTTCGCGAGATCGGGACCGTCTTTGGAACGCTCGCGGCTATCTATGTCTTAAAAGAGAAAAAAGAAATCATCCGCATTGCTTCGGCAGGCATCATCTTTACGGGAATCGTATTGATCGGCTTCTGGGGAATTTAACTTTAGGGGGGATAACATGAATTGGAAAAAATGGGGAGAGCCGCAGGCGTATTTATTTATTTTGCCGGCATTGATCCCTTACTTGCTCTTCTGGCTTGCGCCCATGGCCTATATCGTTTATTTAAGCTTCACGGATTGGGATTTCATGAATCCAGTCAAAAACTGGGTTGGATTAGACAATTATGTGAATTTGCTTCAAGAACCCGCTTTTTTCAAAGCACTTAAAACGACCTTCTTATTTGCTTTAGGAAATGTATTTCCAACCCTAATCGGAGGGCTGCTGCTGGCCTTGCTGCTGAATCGCAAGATGAAAGGCTCAGCGATATACAGGGCTATCATTTTCTCGCCATGGATCACGCCAACGGTAGCCGTTTCCATCGTATGGGCATGGATTTATGAGCCGCGAGTGGGATTGGCTAATGCCATATTGAACTTTTTCGGCGCAGGCAGCTTGGAATGGACGCAAAGCCCCAAGACAGCGCTGCTTTCCGTTTTAATCGTGACCGTGTGGAAAGGAATCGGATGGACGATGGTCTTCTATCTGGTCGCTCTTCAGAACATTCCGGAATCGCTGCATGAAGCGGCGATGATTGAAGGAGCCAGCAAAACCCAGCGTTTCTGGCATGTGACGCTGCCGCTTATCTCTCCAACATCGTTCTTTCTGTTTATGATTACGACCATCGATGCCATGCAGGCCTATGATCAAATCAATGTGCTTACGCAAGGCGGGCCATCGGGCTCCACCACGACACTTTTATATTTGTATTATGATGCCGCTTTCAGGCAATTTAACATCGGGCAAGCCTCGACGGTATCGATATCGATGGTCGTACTGCTTGGGCTGATATCACTCGTATCCATGTATATTTCTAGACGGAGAATCCATTACTTATAAGGAGGTGTGCACAAATGCTGCCTATGAACCGCTTTTTTAGCCGAATGATTTTATATCTATCGCTTGTAATCATCTGTATCGTTATGGTGTTTCCATTTCTATGGATGTTCAGCAGCTCACTTAAAACAAATGACGAGATTTGGTCTATTCCACCGATTTTGTGGCCGGCTGAGCCGCTTTGGAGCAACTTTATCGATGCTTGGCATTCGGCCCCCTTTAGTCTCTATTTGTTTAATAGCGTATTCGTAGCTACCGCAGTGGTCATCATTCAATTAATAAATTCTTCGATGATGGCGTATGCCCTCTCCCATATGAAGTTTGCGCTTGCTCGGCCGCTGATGGGGCTTATCATTGTCAGTTACATGCTGCCCGTATCGGCTACTTATTTGACGGGATACGTCATTCTTGCGAAGCTTGGACTGCTCGATAGCTATTCCGGACTGATCCTGTCCAATACCATAACGATATTTGGAATTTTCCTGCTTCGGCAAGCGTTTCTTCAAATACCGAAGGAGGTGGCAGAGGCTGCAAAGATTGATGGAGCCGGACATTGGAAAATTCTTTGGAAAATAATGATGCCGCTTTCCAGTTCCACGTTGATCGTGATGTCGCTGCTTTCCTTCATTGGACAGTACAACAATTATTTGTGGCCCATGCTCATTACAAAAAATCCCAACCTTTACCTGGTCTCTGCCGGTCTTCGAAGCTTCTTTGTGGAAGGCGGAGCATATGGAATGAAATGGCCGCTCATCATGGCAGCAAGTACATTTACGATTGTTCCATTGCTTGTTCTCTTCGTTGTCGCCCAAAAATGGATTATTAAGGGGGTGAACAATGCGCAATCGGTGAACAAATGATCGTAACTGCAGGGGCGAATGTCATGAACAAACAAATGAAATGGGAGGTTAAGACAAACATGAAGAATACAAAAAAATGGAACAACACGATAGTCGTACTTATTCTGACGGCACTGCTAGCGGCATGCGGCAGCAATTCCGGAAAAGAAACGAATTCAGCAGGAGGCACGAATGCCCCGGCAGCCAAAGCAGTGGAAATTGAGTTCTGGCACGGCTTGGGAGGTAAGCTGGGCGAAACGATGCAATCCATCATGGACGACTTTAACCAATCACAGAGCGAGGTAGTCGTAAAGGCTGTTATCCAAGGGAATTATGATGAAACGAAACAGAAGCTGCAAGCGGCCATCGCTGCGGGAGACCCGCCTGCCGCCGCACTCGTGGAGGACAGGGATTGGGCGAGAAAAGGCTATTTTGCAGATTTGGACGGGTTAATCGCAGGGCAAGCCGATTTTGATCCGAGTGACTTCGTATCTTCCTTTTATGAGCCAGGCAAAGTTGACGGCAAGCAATATTTCCTTCCTTTATACGGTAGAACTCAGCTGCTTTATTACCGTAAAGACATGCTGGAGAAAGCAGGCATTAGCCCGGACAAGCTTGCAACGTGGGAGGGGCTGGCTGAAGTTGCCAAGCAGATGACGGTGAAAGAAAATGGTGAAACCAAAGTTTATGGTTGGGAGCCGATGTGGAACCACTCGAATCTCATCGATGCCACCCTCAGCCGAGGCGGCAAAATTTTGAGCGATGACGGCACGAAGGTGCTGATTGATAGCCAGGAGTGGATGGATACCTGGGATGCATTCCGCAAATGGATTCATGAAGACAAGATTATGCGCATCCATTTTGGCGGGCAAGGCTGGGAATATTGGTACAAAACCATCGATGACGTCATGCAAGGTCGGGCATTAGGCTATACGGGCTCAACCGGTGACATTGGGGATTTGGATTTCTCCATTATCGGCGCTGCGCCTCAACCAGGCTGGGAAGGGCATGAAGCGAAGCCGGAAGCCGCAGGAGTCTATGCTGCAATTCTGGCAAATGCTTCACCTGAGAAGCAAGCCGCTGCTTTTAAATGGCTATCCTTTTTTACGAATACGAAAAATACAGCAAAATGGTCGATTGAAACAGGTTATATCGCAGTCCGTAATTCGGCTGCAGAAGACGCTGCTTTTGTTGCCTATACGAAAGAAAATCCTCATTTTGCGGCACCGCTTAAGCAAGCTAAAACCGCCAGTCCGTACTTTGCGGATCCGACAAACGGGAAAATCAACGATGCGCTGAAGCTTGCGGCTGACCGCGTGGAGATCGAGAACAGGCCCGCAGCAGAAGCGTTGAAGGAAGCGCAGCAGACCGCGCAGAAGGAGCTAGACAAATATTTGAGCAAAAAATGAGGAGATGAAGCGTGATGGCGGGCATAGACGAGTTATATGCGGATATCACTAGGACTGCAATCGAAGTTCTGTCAAATAACCAGAACGAACGCACATTAAACTTTGTGTTTATAACGGATCTGCATCATGGGTTTGGCGGCAATCAGCTCAGCTCTGCTCGGATAATTGGGGAAATCGCAAAGGATTTGCCGCTGGACTTTATTTTGTGCGGTGGGGATATCAGCATCAATGGCCCGAAGACCGAGGTGGTCGCAGCCCAAAGGGAAATGACTGCTGAGCTTGCTGCTGCGGGTGTTCCTCTCTTGATGGTAAAAGGGAATCATGATGATAATTCCATATATGATTACGAGCTTCAGAGTGGAGGTGCCGAGCATGTCGTTTATCCGGATGAAACTCGCGAAATTACGCTAGGCCCCGTTAAGGAGCTGGCATGCTTCAATACCGAACACCCAATGAGCTTATATTATTACGTCGATATTCCGCATAAGAAAACAAGGGTTATCGTATTGGATTGTACGGATTTTCCTTATACTCACAAGGAAAATGGGGAATTGGCTCTCTTAGGGCAATGGCATTATATTTTTTCTGCCAAGCAGTTAAGCTGGCTGGCAGACGAAGCGCTTGCCTTTCCTAATAAAGCGGATTGGCGTGTGCTGATTGCCTCGCATGTTCCGATTTTACAGGAAGATATCGTAGGGACCGATCATGCGGTGCGCAACGATGAAGCATTATGGGGAATCCTAAAGGCTTTCCGAGAGGGAGGAACTTACGTGCCGGGTGCTCTTCAAGGAGCTCCTGAGGAAAGGGTAGAAGCTGACTTCTCAAAACAAGGACCAGGTACGGTAATAGGATGCCTGTTCGGACATGTGCACTATGACCAAGTCGTCTATAAAGATGGGATACCAATGGTTTCTACCTTAAACGCTTGCACTCACCAAGAGTTTGCAGATTCGCCAGAACGGGTAGGGGGAACGGATTCTGAGTTTGCTTTCGACATCATGACCGCCGATTTTGAGCATTCAAGAATATCGGCTTACCGCATGGGTGCAGGCATGCACCGTAATTTTACTTATTAATAGATTGAAGAACCTTCAATGCCATTTATTTTGTGGCGCTGAAGGTTTTTTTTGATGATGAAGCATAAAATTGTCGCAGCACATGAGAAAGGGGAAATATTAATGTGAAGTAGTCAGATAAAACTAGCTTGATAAAAGATGTGTTTTCATTTATAGTAGATATTAAGGATACCAATTATCTCTTATTATTTTTTTGTTTTATTTGAAGATATTAAAGATATGGGAAGGTGTTAATTGTGGAAAAACTAATTGATGTAGGGATTATCGGCGGGGGACCAGCCGGGTTGAGTGCTGCACTAGTGCTGGGCAGAGCAAGAAAAAGTGTGGTCGTTATCGACGAAGGGCAACCGCGTAACCGCGTTACGCGGGAGACTCATGGTTTTTTAACGAGAGATGGAGTTACGCCTAGCGAATTTCGGCGTATCGCTAAGGAACAGATTAATTCATATCCTTCGGTTCAATTCGTTGAAGAAGCAGCCGTTTCGGTTTCTGGTACCGATGGCGATTTTCAAATTACGACTTCACAAGCGAAAGGCTACCGGTTCAAAAAGCTGCTGTTTGCAGTAGGAATGAAGGATCTTCCTTTAGATATCAATGGCTTGACTGAAGTGTATGGCAAAAGCGCGTTTGTTTGTCCGTATTGCGACGGCTGGGAATTAAGGGATCAGCCGCTCGTGTTAATTGTCAAAGGTGCCCGGGCGATGCACTTAGCTAAAATGATATCTGGATGGACAAGCCAGTATTCGATTTGCACGGATGGTCCTGACGATTTAACGGATGAACAGCGTGATGAGCTGAAGCAGCATCAAGTTCCGGTATTTGATTCACCGATTGCACGAATTGAATCCACAAATGGTCAGGTTCAGCACATTGCATTGCAGGATGGGACAATCGTTCCGTGCAACGGTATTTTCTTCGCGCCAAAGCTAGCTGCCGGATCAAACCTGCCACAAGCCATTGGCTGCGAGGTCACGGAATCAGGGACGGTTACCGTTGATCATTTTGGGAAAACGAACGTGGCTGGCATTTATAGCGCCGGGGATGCCGCAGCGGAGATGTACCAGGCGATCGCCGCTGCATCAATGGGTTCGATTGCTGCCGCTGGTCTCAATTTCGAGCTGCTTTCAGAAGCATGGAGCAGCCATTCATAGGTGCAGTCGCCATATTAATCAACAACAAGGCTGCTGACAACACTTTTTCTCGAGTGTTGCAGCGCCTTTTTTTTGCTGCGAACACATGAGCCTTCGAATAAGGAATGAAATCCATCCATATCTGTTATACTTGAGAAATAGCGGCTAATGATTGATAAGGAGGAAAAATTGAGCTACATGATAATCAAGGAAAGTCCGCAAACCATTCCAGAAAACCACTAGAGGTGTCCAAACGTTTATGAATGCTTTAAGACTGCTCCGAGGCTTCAACTTTATGTATTTTGCTTTGCTTTCCATGTTCATTACTTTTCTTCCGGTCTACCTAGATGATCAAGGCTTACAGCCTGCACAAATCGGATTCATTATTGGAACCGGAGGATTCGTGACCATCATCACCCAGCCCTTGTGGGGAATGATTAGCGATAAGAAGAAGACAATCCGCAAAATCCTTCTTCTGCTTGTTCTTATTTCAAGCGTTGTTGGTTATTTTCTCTACAGCTCCAGCAGCTTCTTTTTGCTGATTCTGTTTGCGATGCTGTTATACTTTTTTCTTATGCCCATTGATCCGTTGACCGAAAGCTTGAATTTCTCAGTATCCGAAGCGGCCGGCGTCAGTTACGGTTCCATCCGCACTTACGGAGCTTTGGGTTATGCGGTAACTTCCTTGCTCACGGGTTATGTTATGTCTTACTTCGGAGCGCATAGCTTGGCTTTGCTCTTTGTTTGCATTGGACTGATCAGCTTTCTCATATGCTGGAAGATGACCGATGTTCCGGTAACGGGCAAACCAGTTACTTTAAACAGCCTTAAGCTGTTTATGAGCAACAAAGAAACGCTGCTGTTTTTGCTGCTCGTATTTGTATGCTCGGTTCCTGCCCGCATGAACGATACTTACCTTGGCATTTATATCCGTGAGCTGGGCGGTAGTCCAGAGCTCGTTGGCCAGGCTTTCTTTTTAGCGGCAGGCAGTGAGATTCTGGTATTCGCTTTAAGCTTCTGGTGGATGCGCAAGGGCAAGGAGCTCATGCTGATTTCGATTGCTTCCGTATTTTTTTTCTTGCGTTTTTTTCTGTCCGCATGGATTACCGATCCGCATATGCTGGCTTATTTGCAAATCATGCAATTGCTCACATTTCCTATATTTTATTCAGCAGCCATTCAATATTTATATCGCATCGTTCCCGTTGAATGGAGGGCTACGGGCCAAACCGTATTGGCACTGCTGTTTTTTGGCGTATCGGGCATCATTGCTTCTTATGCAGGCGGGTTTATTTATGAGTCTTATGGGGCACAAACCCTTTATCTATCGATTTCGGCATTGTCATTTCTAGGCATGCTGTTCGGATTCATTCTGTATTGGCGCTATGGCAGACAGAAGTAATGCTTTTCGGTATGACTAGCAAGCCAGATGGGCATGACTGTAGCTGAATAAATCCATTCGCTAGCCTGTAGTGAGGGCATGAGAAAGAGGAGAAGTTAGGTGGACGATACGGCTGCAGCACACATAACGAAATCAAACACCAGAAAAATGTTATATCATTTTACAAGAGCTAGCAACTTGCCGGCAATGGCTTACTTTGATTCGTTATTCTCAAGCCAGCATTTGCAGGGACAGCCTACGGCGGAACGTCGGCAAAAGGTCATGAAGGTGAATTATGCTGATTACGGCGTAATCCTTAACGCCCATTTAAAAATCCCCGACGAGATGATAGATGAGTCGACCACGCAACAAGCGTTTCGTGCTTGCCTGGACCGGCATGTCTTTCTCTGGCCTACCCTGAAGGATTGCCGAAAAATGCTGGATACCTATAGGCGCAGGGAGCCGAATGAATCTTTTGCCGTTCTGGCATTCGATGCTTATTCGCTTATGGCGGCATGCCAAGCATCGGTCAAATTGTCCAAGTATGATTCGGGTAGTTCGCCGCGATTTCCGCATCTTTGCAGCTATAAGAAAAGTCCAGCGATGTTTTTGCCCTTGGTCCAGTTCAAGAAAGTGTCGAACAGTCTTGTTCCGGAGCGAGTATCCGACATTCGCGAAGTGTTGATTGAAGACAGGGTAAGCTTTATCACTCGTTATTTAAGGGCCATCTACATTGCCGATGAGCAAGAAGTTCCGCTAAGATGGAGGGACTATGCAGCTTCTCTGGATCATTTGAAGGAAATGAACCGTCCAACAAAACCATAAAGCCCTGTGCCGTTTGGCATAGGGCTTTTTAGACATTTTGTT
The DNA here is from genome assembly GCF_006345825.1 of Paenibacillus paridis. Taxonomy (GTDB): domain Bacteria; phylum Bacillota; class Bacilli; order Paenibacillales; family Paenibacillaceae; genus Pristimantibacillus; species Pristimantibacillus paridis. Next base: position 2,052,199 of record NZ_VCIX01000092.1, on the reverse strand, counting down.
TGTCTATAGAAGCAGTGACAGGATGATCATCTGCTTTCTTCTTCTGGAGAAGGAGCACGACAAGAAGCAGCATGGGCAAGAACAGTGTGAAAATTGAAGCGAACGGCGCCCAGTTCTTGGACAGGAAATCTTGGATGAATATTGTATTTGGGTAACAAAGCAATGCAAGAACCACTATGCCAAAACCTAGTGGAATAATAAATGGTTTTGTGTCCTTTAATTTCAACAGCTGGCCCAATCCGATAACGGATGCATCCAGTGTTATGACAATTTTCATGACAATGGACATAATCCATATGAAAATCATTAAGCCTTCAATTCGCTCAAGAAAATGACCAATACTAATATTTTTGGCTAATACGTAGGCGGGAAACAATTGATTGGATGTGACGCTGGCCCCCATGACGCCAATGCATCCCATTGAAGTAACGATTAAGACAATTCCACCAACCAGCATGCCTCCCATAAAACCTCCGTTACTCGAGGCTGGTTTCTTAACGTAAGGATACAGCATCAGCAGAACGATCATTTCTTGCAAACCGGAAAAGGAGAAACCGGCCTTGACGACGGGCATAAAGCCATATTCCAGCATCGGCTCAAAATTATTGATGCTTATTTTCGGTAAAATGGGGAGGATGAGCAAGCAAAAAAAGCAAATTAAAATCGGAAAGAAAACTTGTGCGGCTCTAGAATAAACGACAAGCCCTGCCCGAACGGCAAAAACAATAATGACAACAAACATGATTTGCAGCACTTCAATGGGCGTTTCGGGTAAATTTTGCGTCGTCAAAAAATAACCGAGATCTCCGACCATAAGCGCAGCGAGCAAGTAGAAGAACAAGACAAAACAAATCCCTAGGACATTTCCTGCCCATTTGCCGAAAGCGGCATGACACATTTCAATAAGCGTTTTATCATTATGCCGCTTGCCAAGCTGGATGCAAATGAGGACCGTTAGACCATTTAACCCCACGCCTAATATGGCGGCCAGCCAGCCGTCTTGTTTAGCTTCTAGAGCAAGTCCGGCCGGTGTAATGAGGATAGACGTTCCAATCGTGAAAAAAATAACTAAAATAGAAAATGTACGAACGGTAAGCGTGTCTTTATTTACCATAGCATTATTCCTTTCAGGACATGAGCGAATAGAGTGCCCGTGCATAGGGTGAAATCCATATTCCAAGCCACACCAATGGGTTAGGCGGCCTGCTCATATAAATGTAAGTCATGCTTCCAGCGGTCATTACAATCATGATGACTGAAATCAGCATAAGCTCCTTTACCTTGCGTTGACGAACCAGAGGAGGCACATCAACTGTACATACCCAGCCCCAAGCCCCAATGATTCCCACCCACAGCCACATGGCAGCATCCTCCTACTTTTTAGTTTCGGTGCTTATGGATTGAACCGTTGTGCCGATTCTTTTGATCGTACAGATAGAGTGTACGTTAATTTTCACCTTTTCGAATGTCTGATCCCAATCCTTAATGCTATGCCACTTTTTGGGGTCGGAACGGTGAAGCTCGTCGCCAAATCCAAAAATATCGGTTTTCACCTGGGTTTGAAATTTATGCAGTGTATTCTCTAGCATGCTCTCCAATTTCTTGTTTGCCAGGTGGTTTAGCAAAACAAGGGTTTCAGGTTTGCTGATGTCTAATTCACAGCTGATGTCCGTAACGTCCTGCTCTGTTTTCAAAGTGAGCTCAAATTCCGGCTGTTCTCCTTTTGTGTTGACGTGAATCTTTGCATGGGAATGAACGACCTGAAGGCTCACAGTTCCCTCGCTGTTGGGACACGAGAGGGTTCCGGTTGATTGTACAATGCTATTTTGAATGTAATTGAGTACTTTGGTATCATTCTCATTTAACCAGCCAGCCATTTTGTCATACTTAAAGGCGACCATGCCCGCATACTTTAGGATGACAACCGGGTCAATAATATGAGCGCTTGAGATACTGTCGCCTTTTGTAGGATTTCCCACAATTTCCAGAGCAGTTAGGGCAGGGCCTTTTCCTTGACGGGATAAATCCTGAATTAATTTGTCTAGTGTAATTTTTCCCGTTGCCGCCCATAGTTTATCTGAGGTTTCGAGCTTGGTGAACAAGTTGTTAGCTGGAATAGGGTCCATCGGGCTGTACATGTTTAATATTTTTCCTGCCGACGTTCCTTTGGCGACAACCAGATAGAAGTCCGTACGCATTTGGCGGTTTCTAGCAATAAAATCTAAGGGCTTGCTGATTCCGCTGCGTGCAACCTCCTCTCCAACAATTAAGATGCGCAAATGGGAGAAATACAGCTGCCTAGCCACCTTCGCGGTCATTCTGCTCAACGCTTCGGGAATCGTGATCCCGGAGGCTTCATAGGAGATGACGGGGCTGAAGTTGCTGCTGGTTCCCTGTTTGCTGCTAACCTGACTTGGATTGACGATTTGTGCGGTTACATTGTATCGGTCGCCTTTCTTGTCAATGCCCAAGCCTACGACGATGCTCAGCTCGTTCAGCTCATGCCTGCTCCAGCAAGCGGATAGGTATAATGCTGCGAACAGCAGGACAAGAGCGACTAACGTTGGCCTGATGATGGCTATGATTCGCATCATGGTTTTTTTTGCCTCACTAACCGTTTGGGATTAAGGCTTTTTGGACGTGTTATCATCGAGGGGAAGGGAACGCGAAATAGCGTATCCTTCTGATCGGTAAGATTGAATGGCGCAAGCGGAGCCATATAAGATACGCCAAACGACGTAAGGCTGCACAGATGGAATATAATCGCAATGACGCCGATAAACACACCATATAAGCCGAAGGATGCTGCCAGTATCATTAATAGGAAACGGATGATTCGAGCCGCGATGCCTAAATTGAATGCAGGCAGAACAAAATTGGAAATGGCCGTAATCGAAACAACTATGACCATGGCGGCACTTACGAGACCAGCTTCCACCGCCGCCTGTCCGACAACGAGTGTTCCGACGATAGATATGGATTGTCCTATCGTTTTAGGCATGCGTACGCTCGCTTCACGCAAAATTTCGAAGGTTATCTCCATGATTAACGCTTCTACAAAGGCAGGGAAGGGGACCCCTTCCCGTTGGGCTGCCAAATTGTAAAGCAAGGTCGTCGGCAGCATTTCTTGATGGAATGTCGTAATCGCTATATAAAAAGAAGGGGTAATCGTCGCCAAAATAAACGAAAAGAAACGAAGCAAGCGGATTAGCGTACTAAAATCCGCCCTTTCGTAATAATCTTCGCTGGATTGGAAAAACTGCGTAAACAATGCCGGAACCAATAAAGCAAAAGGCGTCCCGTCGACCATAATGGCCACTCTTCCTTCTAATAAACCAGCTGCGACAACATCCGGCCTCTCTGAGTTGAAGATCGTTGGGAAGGGCGTGTAGATTTTGTCCTGAATTTGCTCTTCTATATAATTGCTCTCCAGTATTCCATCGATATTGATTTTCCGCAGCCTTTCCCTGACCAGCTCGAGAACACTTTCCGAGACAAGATTATCAATATAAATAATCGCAACCTTGGTTTGGGTAACGCTCCCTAATTTAAGTGTCTCGAACCAGAGATGACGACTGTTGATTTTTCTGCGAATCATAGCCGTGTTCCAGCCTAATACTTCCGTAAACCCTTCACGCGGTCCTCGTACTACCGATTGAACATTCGGCTCTTCTACCGATCGTGCTTTCAATTCCTTCGTTCCTACTGCAAGTGCGTAGTTGCAGCCATCCAGCAGCAGGATGCTATTGCCTGTAAGCAGCATATCGTACAGTTCGTCAAACGAGGCAAGCTTATGTACGGAGCCTTCGGGTATGACGCGTTCCTGATAATAGTCCAGCAGCTCCGCGGATGTGGTTGAAGGATCGTTCTCATGATTTCCGGCAAATAAAAATTGGAGCATCATGCTTGAGCTTGATAAGCCGTCCATATAGACGGTTGCTCCTTGCACAATGCGCCCATTGGCTAAAGCAGCTTGAAAGTGACGCGAGATCAAGTCAGGGCTGTAGCCGAGTTCCTCATGCAGCTGTTTTAGATTTAATTCCAAATTTTCGTGCAACAGATGATCATGATTTGTAGGTGTGGGTATGTACATTGCTGCACCTCGGATCTCATTGGTTGTAGGGTAAGGATAAGATAGGGTTCCCCCTTGATCCAAATAAATACATTTGAGGAAGAGGAGATAATATTCTTCTTAGCATGTGCAATCGCGTTGGATAAAAAAAGGCAGCCCGCATCTGCTGCGGACTGCCATTATCACTTTGAGGTGTTCATTATTCCTTGCTGTTATCCACGTCTTGCGATAAATTGCTTATTTCCAGCTTGTACAGCTCTAGCTGCTTGGAAAGCGCTTCTCTAATGGCAGTTTCATCTTTGGATTCGACTGCTTTCTCGAGCGCCATCATACCTTCAAAGAAGGGCGAGGCCTTAAGTTCAATAGCGGAATCAGTCGCTGCAATGCTAGCAACGGCAAAGGTTCCGTTCTCTTGCAAAGGTACGCTTGTTAATGTGGCAGAGACACCAGCTACGGACAATTCCTTAATGGATGCAAGCTCCTTTTCCGATATAGGTACCGCTTGAAGCGTAATTTGGGCTTTGCCAGGCAAGCTTTGTTTTTCCAAAGACAGGCTAGGTACTGCCACAGTTGCTTCAGTAACTTCACCGATGCTAAACGATTCAAAGCGCTTTGCAATTAGGTTGTCGTACTCAGCAATCGTAGCCTGCCATTCCTTCAACGTATCTTTCGCATAGGTTTCTGCCAGCTTGACCGGATCAAGCATTTGAAAAGCGGCGGTTGAGGTAACCGCTTCTAGCTTAATTGGATCGCTCAATTGAGTGGAAGAGAGAGCAGCGACACGCTCCAGCTTAGCATGGGACTGGGACGAGTCTGCAAAAACAGTAGGGCCGGCAACGGCTGACAGCAGCAAAGTGGACAATGCGACATTTTTGAAAATCATTTTGTAATTCATGGTTAACACTCCTTCAAGGTTTGGGTTTGTCTTACAGGACCTAGTGTACCGTTCAAATATGGCAGTCCATGTGAAGAATTGTGGAAAAACAATGGCACAGCCCCTATCGGCCCTCTAGCTTGCTATAATAATAGAGATTCAGAATAGGAGGATGTGCCATGAACCATTATTTGATCGCTATCATCGATGATGATCAACATATACGAGAGCTTGTTGAGGCTTATTTGAAGAAAGAGCAATTCCGTACGGTAGCGCTGGCAAGTGCAGAGGAGGGGTTGGAGCAGCTCGGTACAGAACCGCCTGATCTGTGGATTCTGGATATCATGCTTCCCGGGATGGACGGTTATGAGTTTTGCAGGCGGATTCGCCGCGACGGGGATGTCCCGATTATGATGATCTCGGCGCGGGATAATGAGGTGGACAAAATATTAGGGCTGGAGTTAGGCAGCGATGATTATATGGTTAAGCCCTTCAGCCCAAGAGAATTGGTAGCCCGGGTCAAACGGCAGCTTCAACGGTGGTATAAGCTAAGGACGATAGAGGAAGGGAAGCAAGCTTCCGCGGTTCTCCAGCTTGAAGCAGGCCAACTGCAGCTTGCAATAGATGAAAGGCGGGTTTTCTGGTCTGGGCAAGAAGTGGATGTGACATCCAAGGAATTCGCACTGCTCCTGACGCTTGCTGAGCGGCCTAATCGCGCTTTTGCCCGGGATGAGCTGCTGACCATCATCTGGGGGGACGATTATTTTGGAAGCGACCGGGCAGTGGATCATTTAGTGAAGCGGCTGCGCAAGAAAATCGAGGAGCTTCCCGTGGAAGCAGTATGGGGACATGGTTACCGGCTTCGGATGAACGGGGGGGAGATGCGAAATGAAGCTTCTTTATCAAATTAATTTGGCGTTTGCGTTTCTGCTTATTCTGGTGCTGACGCTCACGGCCGTTATTTTTCATTATGTGCTGCTCGATCATTTTATAGAGGTTCAGAAAAATGACATGATTCAGCTCAGTGAGTCCATTTCAGTTAATTTGCAGGAGGTGGGCGAATTCAAAGCCGTGCCGTCCAGCAGCGTGATTGGGGTTGCGATGGCGACTGTGGCGAAGCAGTCGCTTGTCGGTGTCGATGCCATTTTAACTGATGCCAGCCAGAACGTTTTGTATAGTACGCTTGAGCCTGTGCAGATCGATATGCAAACTAGACCCATTACGCAGCCTGGCCTACAAGCCACTGCAATAAATACGACGGGATCACAGTTTATTACAGCAGCAAGCGCGATTCCGCAAGGCGGAACATTGACGCTCCTAACCCCGATTAGCAAAATAAAGCTGATCGAGCAGTCGCTGCTCGTAAGGCTACTGATCGTTTTATGCGGTGGCGGTGTACTTGCCTTTCTGCTTAGCCTCATCATTACGAGAAAACTTATTAAGCCTTTGATGAAGCTCCAAATCGAGCTAAAAAAGGTCAAGGGTCGACGCTTCTCGGAGGTGAAGCTCATTAAAGCCGATGGAGAGATCGGTGATGTTGCGAAGTCCGTTTATGAGCTTGCAGGTGAGCTGAATAGATTCAATTTGATACAAAGGCAATTTATCCAAAATGCTTCGCATGAATTGAAAACGCCATTGATGTCGATATCGGGTTACGCAGAAGGAATCCGCGATGGTATTTTTGAAGGAGAGCAAGTGGGTAAAGGACTGGATATCATTATGAGCGAGAGCAGCCGATTGAAAAATATTGTGACGGAGATGACTCTGCTTGCCAAGCTGGATGGAGAAGAGGAGCATTTCACACCGGCCCAGATTAACCTGCCTGAATTGATAGCTGAGACGGTTGAGCGAATCAATCCCGTGTTGGTGAAAAATAAAGTTGAGCTTACCACCGCCATTACGTTGGAAGAAAGAGGAAAGCTAATGATTTACGGCGACCAAGACAAGCTGCTGCAAGCGCTGTTGAATGTAGTGTCGAATGCGGCTAGGCATGCTAGCAGCAACATTTTAATTCAAGCGGGGATGAGCTTGCAGGGCATTGAAATATCGATCAAGGATGATGGGCTTGGCATAGCCGAGGAGCTGCTGCCTCATCTGTTTCACCGATTTGTGAAGGGCAAGGATGGGGAAACGGGTCTTGGGCTTGCCATATCTAGAGCAATTGTAGAGCGCTCTGGAGGAATGATATCAGCCCGAAATTGCCCCGAGGGCGGCGCTGATTTTACACTGCTATTTCCCATGAGCGTTCAGGCAGCTGCCTAGCCTACGCTGGCGGCAGTAGCATTCCTAAGGGAATGATGTGCGATATTACTATAAATGGAAATTGATATTGAATGAAGGGAAAAGGGGTGATAACCTGATTTTGCTTGGCATATGACCCAAGGGAGGAGGATGTGTGAATGATGAGGATCAGAAAGAAGCTTTTTGGTTTAGCCTTGCTTTTGCTGTTGGTCCCGGCAGTGACAGCTAACGCAGCAGCTAGCGGAGAGTCGGCAGTCAGCAATAATGCTCAGTCCTCTTTTTTAACGCAGAATGTGAATGCGCTTGCCTTCACCAATTCATTTACTGCAAATCTTGAGGCCGGAAACATAAGAGTTGGCGGTGCGTTCACTAACACAAGTTCCACGAATTACACGTCCATGTATTTTGATTTATATCGGGTGACGGCTGCTGGCGATGTGTATGTAGGAAGCAACCATGTGAATATAAACCCAGGCCAGACGACGGGCGGTTATTATCATCTTGCTTATAACCAGCCTGCAGGGGTTTACAAAGTAGTACTGAACTCAACTTATGCAATCACCTCAGGAGTATCACTAGGCAATTATTAGAATATTGATGAAAGCTGCCGATCCTTGAGATCGGCAGCTTTTTCTATGTACCACCCCTTAAAACGTTGAATTTACTGGCATGTAGGTTTAACAGTGTTGTACTATGGATGATATAACTTTGCCAAAGGAGAACACCATGTGCCGGAATATAAAACCATTATTTAATTTTGAACCGCCTGCGACCGAAGATGAGATTATGGCGGCTTCCCTGCAATTCGTCAGAAAGATTTCAGGCTTCAATAAGCCTTCGCAAGCCAATGAAGCAGCATTTCATCAAGCCGTAGAGGAAGTGGCAGCGGCGGCAAGCAAAATGCTAAACGAATTGGTAACAGCTGCTGAGTCACGTAATCGCGAAGTAGAGTCGGAGCGTGCACGCGCCAGGAATGCGCTCAGATTCGGCAGTAAAGAAGAATAATAGCTTCTATGTGGCTGACAGAGGCTAACACAGATAGGAATAAAGCATAGGATTGAGGCAAGCCCCAGAAATGAATGTAAATAATCAGCTGAGTAAATACGGAAGTTTAATCATTATTTTTATTTTGCTAGTCGTTTGTTTTCTAAACGCAAAGATGCTTAATCAGGGCCATTCTCCAAAGGCAGAGTCGGGTATGTTAGATTTGCGCGATTGGAACAAGGACGGAGAGTCCGTATTGGATTTGGATGGAGAATGGCTATTTTACCCTGAGCAATTTTTGGAATCAACTGAGGATTTTGCAAGTGCCCCAAGGTATTCATCCGTATCGGTGCCAGGCAATTGGAAGAGCGGCTTAACCGGTAAGAAGCGGAGCGATGCCAAGGGATATGGTACATATCGGCTGCAAATTGTTTTGGGCAAGGAAGCGGGGGCTTACGGTTTCCGCGTACCGCTAATTCGAACCTCGCATCGTTTGATCATCAATGGAGAACAGCTTGGTGGCAGCGGGGAAGTTGGCAGCAGCGCATCCGATTACGCTGCCGGAGTCGAGCCGTATGTGGCATTTAAAGAGATAGATAGCCATGCGATTGACATCGTTGTGCAGGTAGCCAACTATGACATGTCCGGCAGCGGCGGGATTGTATTTCCGATTAGCATGGGACCGCAGAAGCTTATCATTCGGGAACAAACCAATCAGGCAGCATTTGAGTTTGGCATGATCGTTGTTTTTCTCTTACTGGCCTTTTATTTTTCTTTGGTGCAATTTCAAATGCGTCGAAATGGTTGGATTTATCTCGTTTTTTTGTTTGGATTCACGGCCATCTCTACAGCGAATCAAGGCTCTCGCTGGTTACTAATCGTATGGCCAACGATGTCTTACAGCTCTATCGTTAAGTTGCAATGGACTAGCGCACTGTGCATTTTATATTGCTTGTTCCTATTCGTCCGTACCCGGTTTGAGGAACACGTACAGATTTGGGCGAAAAGAGTGCTGCCTGGTTCTGTTATTAGCGCGGTCGGGCTTACGCTCGTATCGACGCCTGCTCTTTTCACCGGCTTTTTGCCAATCGCCTCCGTAATAGCTATTGGAATATACTTGTATATTATTAGTATTTTGATCAGGGGCACAAAGAGTGGCAAAGCAGAGTTTATTTATGAATTTTGGGCAATTTGTTTGTTTTCAGCGATTGCCTTTCTAAGCGCTCTCCTTCAAATGGGTTTTATGAAGCTTACCGTTTGGTATTTTGTCCAAATTATCGCTTTTCTCATTGCTATTTCTTGTTTGTTGTTTGTGCAATTTTTTAGGTCCTTTCATAAAATGAAGGCGCTTAGGGATGATTTGAAGCGGATGGATGTTTTGAAAAATAATTTTATCGTCAATCTATCGACTCAAATCAAAGGGCCCTTGCAAACCATTATGAACTTGATCTATGCCAGATTGAACGCCAACGACCAACTAACTGCCGACCAGGAAAAGGATTTGCAGCAAATGGCATCTGTCGGATGGTCAACCGAGATGCTAGTACAGGACATGATGGATTTTGCGAGATTAAATGAAGAGCAGCTTCCGCTAAGACTACGGCAGATTAATGCGAAAATTGCGCTTGATATAGTCATCGATCTGTATTCGCCTGCTATTGCAGTGGATTGGAAAATAACGAATCGTATTTCGGCGCAGCTACCGCCGATTTGGGCTGATTCCCAACGATTCTCGCAAATTATGGTAGGAATGTTCAGAGAGCTTGCCGCTTTAACATCTCAAGGTGAAATTATATTTCGAGGCAAGGAACAAGACCACTTGCTTGTGATTGAGATGGAGATCATCACTCGTGGGCTTTCAAGAGAGCAAGTGGAGTCCTATCTGGAAATTTGGCTTGAGCCCACAGGCAGGGAGTCAACGACTGATCGCTCCCATCCAGGATCGGTGCTTATACGCGCCTTATTAACGCAGCAGGGTGCAAAAGTGAATCTGAATGGAGCAGCGGATAACCATCTGGAACTAAGCCTTTCTTTCCCGTTTGCAATGCGCCAAGCTAGCGAACGACAAGTCGAGAGCTTCGCTGAACAAGCCAACCACGACGCGAAGATGATCTTGGATGAAACCAAGCATACAGAAAAAGCAACGATTCTAATCGTAGACAATGACCAATTAAACTGTGGCGTGATGGGATCCGTACTCATGCTGGATCATTACCAGACCTATTTTGCAGCAAGCAGTAAGGAAGCCCGCCAACGGATGAGTGCACTCCCAGAAGTAGATTTGGTCATTATCGACCAATTGCTTCCTGATGAGTCAGGTTTAGAATTGAGTCGTCATATCCGTACGTTATATTCGGCGCTCGAGTTGCCCATTTTGTTGATGACCTCGACAGGGTATTTAAATTATGGGCTGCTTTCTCATCATTCAGGCGTTAATGATTTTATTGAAAAGCCGGTCGAAGCATCGGAGCTGCGAGTCCGTGTTCAAACGTTGCTTCAGCTTAAACAAGCCGTGCAAAAGAGAATTCGAATGGAAATGGCTTTTCTGCAAGCCCAAATTAAACCCCATTTTCTCTTTAATACATTAAACTCGATAGCTGCACTAAGCAAGAGAGACACTGGACAAATGATGGCGTTGTTAGCTGAACTGGGACAGTATTTGCGTGAGAGCTTTCGATTCGATAGTTTGGAGCCATTAGTTCCCATTGAAAGGGAGCTTAAGCTGATTGAATCTTATTTGCACATTGAGAAGGTCCGCTATGATGACTGGCTGACCTATGAGCTCGATGTATCGGAACGAGGCTTTAAGCTTCCACCGCTCACGCTTCAACCGTTGGTAGAAAATGCGGTAAGGCATGGGATTATGGCCCGAACGCAAGGCGGACACCTCCTTGTCAGAATCCACCGCGAGGAGAATCATATTTGTATCTTAATTAAAGATAATGGGGTTGGGATGTCTGCCGCAGTGTTGGAGAACGTTCTTGCCAAACCTGAATCCGGTGGGATCGGCATAGCCAATACGGATTTGCGGCTGAAGCAGTGGTTCGGATCGGGGCTGACTATCTTGAGCAATCCAGGGGAGGGCACAGAGGTTCACATTCGTTTGCCATTAGAGAGGATGAAGATACATGAGGACCATTATAGTCGATGACGAGCCTCTGGCTCTTCATCATATGTCAGATGAGCTCGAACGAATCGATGTGCTTGAGATTATCGGGAAGTATCGTGATCCCTTTTTGGCTTGGGAGCAAATATGCCTAGAGCGTCCAGATGCTGTTTTTCTGGATATTGAAATGCCAGGCATGAGAGGGACAGCGTTAGCCGAGTTGATTATACAGGAATTCCCTGACATGTTAATTGTTTTTGTAACGGTCTATGAGGAATATGCGATTGAAGCTTTCGAGCTAAATGCGATGGATTATGTGTTAAAACCGATTCGTAGGGAACGAATAGCCAAAACGGTGGAGCGGCTGTTGAAAGCTAAGCATGAACATGCGCTAATTTCCATGCCTGCTCACAAAACGAGAATGTTGTGTTTCGGCACGCTGAAATTTGAACGGGGAGGTCATAAGCCCTATTCATTGAAATGGAAAACGTTCAAAGCACAGGAGTTATTTTTGTTTCTGTTCCAGCAAAGAGGCAAGGCGGTCCGCAAGGAATTGCTGCTTGAGGAGTTATGGCCGGACATTGAGCACAAAAAAGCAATGACCCAATTATATACGGCAGCCTATCAAATTCGTAAAATGATCCGCGATGAAGGAATCGACATTCAAATCATTAACGTGGATGAAGGTTACCGCCTTGAAATTGGCGAGGTTGATTTGGAGGTAGAGCTTTGGGAGGTAGGTCTCAAAGCAGAAGGCGTGATTACAGAATTCAACGTAAACCAGCACAAAATGTTATTTGAGACTTACATAGGCGGTTATCTCGAGGAATATGGTTATATTTGGTCGGAGTGGGAAAGAGAGCGACTGCAGCGTTTATGGCTCGAGCACAGCGTGAAGCTTGGGGAATACTATTTGTCTAGCTTTAAACTGAAAGAAGCTATTGTCCATTACATTAGGCTTCAATCGATTTTGCCAACCCATGAGAATAGCTACTTTGAGCTGATGCGAATCTATGCCCAGCTTTCGGACCGCTTCTCGGTGGAAAGGCAATTTGAGTTATTGCAGTCGATGCTTTTCAAAAATATGGATTGTGAACCGAGTTCACAGGTCAGACAGTGGTATGAAGAGTGGAAAAGACTTGAATAGAAATTCTAATTGACGCCCCCAGCAGTTTTTTCTCCTTAGCTGCTGGGGGCGTTTTTTTGTCCCAATAGGAGACGTTAATTGATTCATTTTGTTTGGTTTCAAAAATGTTTCAAACCTCTATTATATAATCGTTTGGAAACCAAATGAGTTGGAAGGATGAATACTTGATTATGCTAGACAAGAAAAATAGATTGATGCTGTGGTTTTCGATTGCAGCCATTTTACTGAATGCGTTCATTTTCATAATAACGAAGACGAAGAATCCGTTTCAGCACTCTGCGGGGATGCATGGCCAAGGGTATGAAATGAACAGTCTGATCTTAGGGGCGCAAATCGGTTTTTTTGTATTGCCGTTTTTAAGTTTGAGTTTAACGATCACCTATTTTTTCAAAAACAATAGCCATGCCTATGTATCATGGCTGAATACGCTCACATTAACGTTCTGCAGCTTTTCCATGATTAGCGGCAGTGGCGGAAGCGTAGAATTTCATTTTTCCATCTTTATGGTCATTGCTGCGGTTGCTTATTACGAAAAAATAGGTTTAATCGCAATGATGACGATTTTGTTTGCCGTGCAGCATGTTGGGGGCTACTTTTTTTCCCCACAATTGGTTTTTGGAACAGAGAGCTACTCGTTTCTCATGGTCACCATTCATGCGGCGTTCCTGTTGATTACTGCTATCGCCACCAGTTGGCAAATCAGATCTAAGCTTAGGATTACGAGTTATCTGGAAGCTGAGAAACAAAGTAAGGAAGATAAATTATTGGCTTTGCTAGAGGATGTGCAATCCTTGACAGGGCAAATTATCCATACCTCTTCCGTAGTCTCCGGAACATCCATTCAGAATGTGCAAAGCAACAAGGAAATGGGCTATGCATTTGAAGAAGTGACAGGCGGTCTTGGCGATCAATCGTTATCTTTAGAGCAGATGGACGACAAGCTTCATAATATTAGAATTGCTATTCAAACTGTTCTATCGAATGCCGATACCATGAAGAGGAATGCGATAATCACAGAGAAGTCCATACTGGGAAATTATGAAAAAGTGGAATCTTTGAAACATGATATGCTGCATATTTCTGGTTCGATTCATCACGTAGCCACAACGATGTTTATGCTTCAACAGTCGTCACAGAAGGCAGAGGAAATGGTTGGGAAAATTCAAGCGGTTGCAGACCAAACACAACTGCTCGCTTTAAATGCTTCCATTGAAGCAGCAAGAGCAGGCGAGTACGGAAAGGGATTCGGAGTTGTCGCTGGAGAAATCCGTAAGCTTGCTGGACAAAGCAACGACACTGCTGCGGACATTCGTGAGCTCATGACCGACATTCGTTCGGAAAGTGAATTAACCGCGAGCCAAATCGAAGGCAGCCTCGAGTTTATTCATCAATCCGTAAGCTATGTAGAGGCTTTCGCAGAGGACTTTGCACAGGTCAAGCAAACAATTCAAGAACTACTGCAGTTTATGATTGCCATGAATCAAATGATCACAACGATTCAAGAGGATTCGGCAGGCTTCTCTAACGAAATGCTTCAAATCTCATCCGTAATCGAACAAGGCATCGTTTCGATGAGACAGCTAATGGTCATTGCAGATCAGCAATTTAGAAGCTCCCAACAGGTGGATCAGGAAATCAGGCAACTTAAGGATTTGTCGCTCACCTTGAAAGGCCAATTTACAGCTTAACCCAAATGAAAGTGAAAGAAGGAGTATTTATGGAGCATATTCATGGCTCGCACGATATTGTACTTGTTATTTTTTCTTATATTGTTGCTGTAGCTGCCTCGTATACCGCACTGAACTTAGCTGGCAGGGTTTCTACAGCCAAAGGCAGGAGTCGATGGCTCTGGTTATTGTTCGGAGCTATGGCTATGGGTACAGGCATCTGGTCGATGCATTTTGTGGGGATGCTAGCGTTTAAGCTTCCTATTTCGGTCGCGTATGATATGACGATGGTTATGCTTTCGGTTCTAGTTGCCATTATTGCTGCTGCAATTGCCTTGTTTATCGTAAGTCGCGAGCAGCTTACGAAGGGCCGTTTGCTTCGTGGCGGATTATTATTTGCGCTTGGCATCTCCTCTATGCATTATATCGGAATGGCGGCCATGCAAATTGATATTACGTATAACCCTATTTTTTTCACGCTATCCATTCTTATAGCACTTGTAGCATCTTGGGCATCGCTATGGCTCGCTTTTTATTTCCGTCAAGATATGGAAGGCAACGGCGAGTGGAAAAAAATGGGTAGCGGACTTATTATGGGCGCGGCAATTGTCGGAATGCATTATACGGGCATGATGTCTGCCCATTTTGAAATAGGGACAAAATCGGCAATGTCAACGGGGATGTTGCTGGACCAGAAATGGCTTGCTTATTTTATCGCGGGGGGTACTTTGTTTACGCTTGGCCTATTTTTGCTTGGCGTCTATATTTCAAAGCGAATGTCATTTCAAGATTCAGAGATTCAAGAGAAAACGGCCGAAATATTTGCGATCAATCAGAAGCTTCTTCTATTGAACGAGAATTTAGAGGATCTGGTAGCTGAAAGAACGGCGCAGCTGGAGAAGGCACATGACGAAGCCATTAAAGCGAATATGATCAAGAGCCAGTTTTTGGCCAATATGAGCCATGAGCTTCGAACGCCGTTGAATGCGATTATTGGTTACAGCGAAATTTTGCAGGAAGAAGCAGAAGAGATAGGCGAGCTTACTTTTGTGGAGGATTTAGGGAAAATAAGCAAAGCGGGAAACCATCTTCTTTCGCTTATCAACGATATATTGGATATTTCGAAAATCGAAGCGGGAAAAATGGATATCCATTTGGAAACGATCAGCTTGTCCGGACTCATTAATGACGTCATAACAACCGTTAATCCCTTAATTGAAGCGAGCAGTAACCGACTTGAAATAAAAAGCGTAGATGGCGACATCACGACTGATGTGACGAAGCTTAGGCAGATTCTTATCAATTTACTAAGCAACGCGGGTAAATTTACGAAGGAAGGTACAATCACTTTGGAAGTCACTCGTGAAGCAGTCAATCAACATAACGGGTATTGCTTCCGTGTTCGGGATACGGGCATTGGAATGACGCCTGAGCAGTTGGACAAGCTGTTCCAACCTTTTACACAAGCCGATTCATCGACTACGCGCAAATATGGCGGTACCGGTCTCGGTTTAGCCATCAGCCAGCGCTTCTGCAGCCTGCTTAGCGGTGATATTCATGTGGACAGTGTATTTGGCGAGGGCAGTACATTTACTTGCTGGCTGCCGGATGCGGCGATAGAGCTCGAACCGGTCACCAAAGCATCGACAAGCTATATTTCGAATGCCAAAGAACAAAATGAACAGATTAGCATCCTGCTCATAGATGATGAAGCATCCAACAGGCAGTTGATGGAGCGCTATCTCGCTAAGGAAGGCTGGACGATGGCTGCAGCAGAGAACGGTCAAGAAGGCTTGAGGCTTGCAAAGCTGCTGAAGCCTAAAGTCATTTGTCTGGATATACTGATGCCAAGCATGGATGGCTGGAGTGTGCTATCAGCGTTGAAAAACGATCCAGAGCTGGCTGACATTCCCGTCGTAATTTGGTCCATGACAAACGATCAGCATTTAGGTTATTCGCTTGGAGCTTCGGAATTTCTGACCAAGCCGGTACAGCGTGAGCGTTTAATAGAAGTCATGGATAAGTACGTATCGAAGCGCATAGAACACTCGGTTCTTGTCATTGAAGACGATGCCCCAACAAGCGAACTTATGACTAAGCTTCTTCACCGGGAAGGATACGCGGTTGTACAGGCTCAGAATGGCAAACTGGCGTTATCCTGTTTAGAGAAGGAATTGCCGACGTTAATCCTACTGGACTTGATGATGCCGGAAATGGACGGCTTTCAGTTCATTGAAGAACTTCGGAAGAAGGAAGAATGGCTTTCCATCCCAACCGTGGTGCTAACCGCGAAAACCATTACGGAAGAAGATCGAAATAAATTAAATGGGTATGTGAAAAACATTGTTCAAAAAGGTTCATTTAATCCGCAATCGCTTCTAAAGGAAATTAGAAAGTTTATAAATTAACGAGATGGAGGTAGGGAGATGCCAACGATTCTGCTAGTAGAGGATAATGAGATGAACAGGGACATGCTCTCAAGGCGGCTCATCAGGAAAGGCTTCCACGTGCTTACTGCAGTAGACGGGCAGGAAGGCGTCGATATGGCTGTTCAGGAGAAGCCCGATCTTATTTTAATGGACATGAGCTTGCCTGTATTGGATGGCTGGGCAGCGACTCGATTGCTAAAGAGCATGTCAGAAATGCAATCAATTCCGATCATTGCGTTAACTGCACACGCGATGACGGGAGATGAAGAAGACGCATACCGCGCCGGTTGTGACGATTTCGATACGAAGCCAGTTGTCTTGAACCGGCTGTTGGATAAGATACAAGTTAATCTGGAGAGGTCCGGCACAGCCAAATCAAAGGATGATGGCAGCATGATGGACAGGCATATTATGTTGAATGGGGAATAGCAAATGGGTGAATTTTTTAAGGAACTTGCCAAAATATTAATTGTTGACGACCAGGAGCATAACATCACCCTTCTGGAGAGAATCCTTGGTCGCGCAGGATTTAAGAATCTCTACAGCACGATGGATCCTTATCAAATTGAACGCCTAATTACCGAGGTAGATCCGGATATCATCCTGCTTGATCTGCATATGCCGGGAATGAACGGCATTGAATCATTAAAACTAATTCGCACAATGGTCGATTCGAACAGCTATTTGCCAGTCCTTATGCTTAGCGCAGATATAACACCTGAGGCAAAGCAAGAGGGACTGCAAGCCGGGGCCAATGATTTTTTAACCAAGCCCTATGACCGGAACGAGGTTATTCTCCGAATTAATAATTTGTTGAAAACCCGGCAGCTTCATCTGCAGCTTCAGCAGCATAACATCACGCTTGAGGAGAGAGTTCGTACTCGAACGGAAGAATTAGAGCAAGCCAAGCTGGAAATTTTGCAGCTGCTTGGAAGGGCATCTGAGTATAGGGATGACAAGACCGGGAGCCATACCCAGCGTGTAGGGTATCTGTCGGGTCTAATTGCAAGCGGATTGGGGCTATCGGAAGCGGAGGTTAATTTGATTCGGAAAGCTGCGCCGCTGCATGATATCGGGAAGATTGGCATTTCCGATGACATTCTCCTAAAACCGGGGAGGTTTGAGCCTCATGAGTTCGAAACGATGAAGCAGCATACCGTTATTGGAGCGAGTATTTTGGAAGGAAGCTCCTTTGCCGTATTGAAACTGGCGGGCATTATCGCGCATTCGCATCATGAGAAGTGGGACGGGACGGGTTACCCCTTAGGACTGTGCGGCGAGGAAATTCCAATAGAATCCCGCATTGTGGCGATTGCTGATTTCTATGATGCATTAACCCATGAGCGTCCATATAAAGAAGCATGGACCTCAGAAGAAGCGCTTGCGGAGATCGAAAGGCAAAGCGGATATCACTTCGACCCCCGAATTGTCGCTGCATTTCTTCATACCTTTAAGGAGCATCGTTATATTCCAAGCTAATCGCTTCCGGCAGGACAATAAGCTAGTTGAAACCACTCTTAGGAGTGGTTTTTTGACGTATAGGAAAGTATATGAATATACCATACTTTCTCTATACGTTTCGGAGAAACGATGGCGTCTACAGAAAGGACGCCGTTAGGCGTTACTTCTTATGTGGCGCATATTTATCCTTATTTTTCCGAACGCTAAGGATATTCCGTTTCCGCAAATCAAAGATGCCCATCAATCTTAACAAAAAAGGAGGCCTGACGTTGAGAGCCTTGCCCATTGAGGAATTTATGACCGATCCTGAACTGAAAAGGCTTGAGCAGTCAGAAATCTCCGCTGACCTTGGGCGAAGCAGCGAGGTCATTGATAAGTTTTTTGTGCAATGCGCGGATTTGGTCATTCATTCCTTTAACGTAGGCAATGGATGCGCTGCAATTGTGGTGTACTTCCAAGGATTAACGGATACGGCTCAATTAGAAACCCATGTCATTCGGGAACTTGCTCTAATTAAAGGCCCTACGTTTACTACCGATAGCTTTACGCGCCTTTCGATAAGCAACAAAAAAATGTTGAATTGGTACGGAGAGGTTGTTAGCTCGATTGTCATGGGCAGAACGGTTGTCTTTGTCGAGGGCGTGGAAGCTGCGCTGTCGATTGATTTAACCAAATTTGAGGTTAGAGCTTTAGAAGAGCCGCAATCCGAATCGGTTGTTCGGGGGCCTCGCGAGGGCTTTACTGAGAATATAACAACGAATATGTCATTACTTAGACGCAGGCTGCGCACCCAGGCGATGAAAACCATCATGTTTGAGCTGGGACGATACTCAAAGACGATGATTAATATGGTATATGTCGACGGTATTGCAAGAGAGGATATTATACAGACGATAAGCGAGCGACTCGCTTCCATTGATCTGGATGGCATTCTGGAAAGCGCAATGATCGAGGAAGCAATCGAGGATTCAACCTTTTCCCCGTTTCCTCAAATCCAAGCGACCGAAAGACCGGATGTGGCCGTACCTTATATTTTCCCAATCCTGATGTTTGGAATTCCGCTGCTCATGCTTATCATGGCTTGGATTAAACATAAAAGAACGAAGCCGTTGCCTACAGCCTAATAGTTTCTCTTGAACTGCTCCGAAAAGCGAAATTCCCGAGGCGACAAGCCTGTTTGCTTGGAGAATAGCCTGGAAAAATAGTGAACGGAGCTAAAATGATACTTCTCGGAAATGTCCGTGACGCTTAAGTTGGTATGAAGCAGATCCTCCATGGCCCGGCCAATTCGGAATCGGTTTATATATTGGACAGGAGAGTACCCGGTCGTTTTCTTGAAAATTTCGAAAAAATGACCACGGCTCATTTGTAAGCTCTCGTAGTAATAGGCTGGCGGAAAGTCCGCACCGCTTAAAATATTTTGTTCCATCTCATGAAGCAAACGGCCAATTCTAGGATCCGGAATATGATCCTCCTTCAGCATGCCCTGCAAAAAATAGTCAATGAAGGCTTGAAAATTCCGTTGCGTCGATAAACTCCTCAGAAAAGTTTTTTCACTCGTGTAATCTCCCGATTTATAAAAGCTCTGAAAATGATCGATCCAAGGACGCATGTTTCCAATTTTGCTGACCTCTGGGATGACATAAGGAAAGGCTGGTCCGACATAATGTTCCTGCAGCTGATCCCGTTGATAACAGATCGGCGCCGACCAATCCGATAGAGCTTCTCTGTCCACGTATTGCCAATCAAAGTAACAGCAGATATGAACCATTGGGCATTCTTCGTCCGCTATCCATTCGTGGTACTGGCCAGCAGGGAGGTAGACGAGCGTCCCAGAAATGACAATATAGGTTCTGCCGCCAGTGATAAGGGTGCCTTTGCCTTCGCTGATCAAATAAATAGAGCTCGAATAACAGATTCGAGGGAAGCTGGACTGGCTCTTGGCGAATGGATAGCGCGTGGCATAATAGACATAAGGATGAAAGGATGAAAAATGCAAATGACTGCCTCCCAAATTTAAGATTCGATAAATCCTACGATTGTGCAAATACATGACGGTCCGCTAAATACATCTTCCGCCTAATCTTATAAAGTAAACACAGTACTTATAAGATTATATAAGGAGCGGACGATATGCAAACCAATAATTATTTGCTGACTGACGAACAAATCATTCAATTCATTACACAGGGGTATTTGGTGCTCCATAACGAGCTACCTAATGAGCTGCATATGAAGGTCATGGAAGAGGTTCATCACGTATTGATGGAAGAAGGAAATCCGGGTAATAATATTTTGCCAAGAGTTCCGGATATCCAGAAGTTTTTTGAGACGCCAGTCGTTAAAGGTGCATTAACCGGCATACTTGGACCTGACTATTATTTGCATCCGCACCGCCATTGCCACTATAACCAGCCCGCTAATCAAAACCCCGGCGGGGGCCAGTGGCATAAGGATGGCTACTGGAGCGCGATGCGCAGCCACCGGCCATGGTGGGCGATGGTCTTTTATTATACCCAGGCGGTGACGGAGGAGCTCGGTCCTACTGCAATTATGCCGGGATCTCAGTATAATGAATCCTATCCGGGAGACGATAAACCATTTCTCCTGCCTACCGGCCCTGCCGGTACCATGGTGCTCGTCCACTTTGACTTATGGCATAAGGCATCGCTGAACACGTCCAATATGGACCGATATATGCTTAAATTTCAATTCGCGAGGCTTAATGCCCCTTCAAAGCCGGATTGGAACCATAAAGAGGAACTTTTTCAGCTGCCCAAAGGAACGTCAGATACCTATTTGCCACTGTGGCAAGATATTTGGAGCTGGCTGAAAGGGGATACAAGGGAAGATGATGATAGCAAAAGAGCCCATCTATCGCTATTAGCGAGTTTGGTCGCCGCAGAAGAGGAAGGCTCCGCCCTACATGGAGCTTACACCTTAGCAGAAGCAGGTGAAGAAGGAGCTCATGAATTAATTAAGATCTTACAAGAAGGAACAAGCTTATCCGCGAGCCGTGCGGTCTATGGAGCCATTGCGGCAGGCGCTAAAGCCGTACCTGGTTTAATTGGACTATTGGGTCATATAGACCGTGAAAGGCGTTCATGGGCATGCTTCGCGCTCGGTATGATCGGAAGCCCAGCGAAACTGGTCTTGCCGGCCTTGATGAAAGCGCTGGCGGATGAAAGCGATCAGGTTCGGCGCCAGGCTGCCGAGGCCATTGGCCTAGTTAAGGAGCCTTCGGCCCAAGCTATAGAAGCACTGGCGAATACGCTCATCCAAGCCGTAGTCAATGAGAAGCAAGACTCTGACAGCAGCCTATGGCTTGATCAAGGCTATATAACAAATAAAATCGGCTATGGGGCGGCATTATCTTTGCTCCGGGTAGGCAAGCATGGTGAAGCAGGCGTCGTGATATCGGCATTAAGCATGGCGCTTGATAGCGGGGATCGTTACGTACGCGCCTATGCATTCGAAGCACTCACCTATTTGCGCACGACAGAGGCTATAGATGTCTTGCTTCGCTATTACAGGACGGCACGCTGGTGCCCGGATACGAACAAGGCTAGCATGTTTTAAGTAGCCAAAAGCATACTTCCTAGAATGTAATAAATGGGCTGTACAACAAAGTCAATCCGGCTTTGTGTGCAGCCCATTTGAGCGATTTAAACAATAATCCTGTTTTCGACATTGCCAAAATGGAAAGTATTCGTTATTATATCGTAGAGCAGGATGCCAGATGTTTTTTTGCAACAGCCAGCTTGAAGCGCACGATCGTGTCTTGAAAGCGATTTATATGAACTGATGTCATATACATAGGGAAACCAGTTTTGTAGAAGACTGGTTTTTTACTTTTTAAAGCCGCTCATTTGTAAAAATATTGTATTTTATCCTTTTGTCGAATGAGGCAGGATTTTGCCCTTGCAACTCGAATAATATGTATACTCGTATTTATAGAATTTTTTATGATAAAGACCGCAACTTTTCGTTCCCCGGCCGGTACAATACTGTATGGCGGTCCGGGAATAATCCGCAGGTGGAGGAGGTTCGCCTGTCATGACTGATTCCCAATTAATACGCGAGATCAAGGATGGCAATGTCGAGCTCTACTCCGAGCTAATGCGGCGCTATCAACGTAAAATATTAGCTTTTATCTATCATATGCTAAAGAGTGCAAAGCTGGAGCTATTAGCCGAGGATTTATGCTCCGAAACATTTTATAAAGCCTACCGCAGCCTGCATTCTTTTCGGGAATTGGATGCTTCTTTTTCGACGTGGCTGTATACGATTGCACGCAATACGGTACTAAGCGAGCTTCGCAAGCAGAAGTCCGCGCATGTCTCGCTCGACGAATCCGGTTTCGAGCCCGTTGCCGCGCTGGATGCGGTACCGGAGCAGCATGTGCTGCGGAATGAAAGAATGGCAATGGTTCGTGAAGCGATTAATAACTTGCCTGAGAAACAACGTTCAGCGCTTATTCTTCGGGAATATGAGCAGCTGGATTATCAGGAAATCGCTAACATATTGGGGCAGACGGTAAGTTCTGTGAAGTCACTGCTTTTCCGGGCAAGAGCGAGCGTTAAGACGCAGTTGGAGCCGTATTTCGGACAAACGCCGTTGATGGAAGAATTCGAAGGGATGAATACGAGATGAAGTGCAACGATGCGCAAGACAAATTCGGCGAATATTGGGATTTATCGGAGCATGATGGGGAACGGATAGCCATAGACGCACATCTGCTGGAGTGCAAGTCTTGCGCAGAGCAATTTCGGATCTGGGAAGAAAGCGAGGATATGATACGTTTCCTATCGGAGGATGACGATCATTTAGAACTTACTGAGCATATGAACAGGAATGTCATGGATCGCATTTATGCCGAACAATCCTGGTTGATGCCCGTTCCGCACAAGAGCTATCAATTTTCCAAATCGTTTCGCCGGAATATAGCGTTAATCGTAGCAGCATGCATGGCGATGTTTGCATGTGCACTTATCGTCTTTGTATTTGACAATCCCGGAGGGGCCTCTCAAGCTGAAATTGCAGAGCTTAGCGGGTTAATGGATACTGCCAATGCCTCCGGAGATGGCATGATTACCGCTGGTTTTTACGCAGAGGTGCCTGTCGCCAGCATTAGTGATCCCTTTGTTCTGAAGGTTATGCCTGCCTTTCCACAATATTATGTGGCTTTATCCTTGCTCGGCATGATCATGACACTGCTTATTTTAAATTGGCTCTCGAGGACGCGAAACTAATACCACGACTACCGATAAGCTCCTTAGGGAGCTTTTGTTTTATTATAAATAATTAAAGGAGCTGAATGCAGTCTTGTTGATAGGATTAGTGCGTCATGGAAAGACGGATTGGAACGCAGAAGGCAAAATACAAGGCCAGACGGATATCCCTTTAAATGAAGAAGGTATAAAGCAAGCGATTGCTTTAGCCGAACGACTAAGCGGGGAAGCGCGGATTTGGGATGCGGTCGTTTCTAGCGATCTTAAACGGGCTTACAGAACGGCAGCGATTATAGCAGAGAAGCTGAACCTGCCGCTTCTAGACGCTGATCCCCGGTTGAGGGAGCGCTACTTCGGTGAAGTGGAAGGAACGAAGGAGCAAGAGAGACATGAGCGTTGGGGGAAAGAATGGCGAGACGTTGCGAAAGGCGTTGAGCCGAATGAGGCGGTAAGAGCCCGAGCTTTAAACGCGCTCAAGCAATGGCAGCAAGAGTCTCCCGAACGGAATCTACTCGTCGTTTCTCATGGCAGCTTTCTTGCACAAATGTTAGCTGAGCTTTGCACGGAGCTGGATGACCAGCACTTACATAATCTATCTTATTCGATATTGGAGCTGCAGGGAGAGAAATGGCATCCGCAGCTTTACAATTGCATCGTTCACTTGAACCCTTAGGAAACAAATCAGAGCACGGCCTTCACATTGGTGAAGGCCGTGCTCTTTTTTTGTGTGAAGCCGTTCGATGGAGGTTATAAAATGTTGTTTTTTTTCCCATAATGATTTTAACAGACGCTAATCTATTGCACAGCAAGCTTACGAGGCAGACCGCTAGCAGCATGGAGCGGGAACTGCGGAAAGGAGAGAGCGCCATGAATTTATCGGATATGCTTGGTTATGCGGATATTCAACAGCTTAGCAGAATAGCAGACGTTTACCGTTGCGAGTGCAACGGACATTCCAAAAACGATTTGATTCAATCGATCCTCTCCACCGTAAGTCGTAATGATGTCTTTGAAGCGCAAATTAACAGCATGAAGCTAGAGGACCTGCGTTTTCTGAATTCTTTGCTATTTGAAGCACGCAATTCCTTCAGCTTGGAGGACTTGCTAGCAAGGGTACAGCAAAGCAGATTCGGAGGAGAAGCGGAAGCTCAAGCAGACCCGGAGCCGCAGCCAAAGAAGAAAAAAACGAAGAAAAAAGCGGAGGCGGTTGACAAAACCTTAACCCCGCGCGAAATGATAGCCAAATTTAAGCATCAGGGTTGGTTGTTCAATGGCTTCAGTGGTCCTAGCAGATACTTGTTTCAAGTGCCGATCGACCTGAAAGCCCGTTTTCGCGCATCGCTGGCTAGAAGGTTTGCAACGGAGCTCCTCTATACGGATGAGCCGCCCGTTTACCGCGACGAACAAATGCTCATACATGATGATATCACGCAGCTGCTTCACTTTTGTCGTCATAATGAGGTGCAGCTTACAGCAGATGGTTCCATGTACAAGAGATTTGTTGTACAGCTCCTAGAGCTGTTCGGCGTACAAGAGGAGCTTCCGGCAAAAGGGGAATGGCGCTTTGGTTATGGCAGACATTTTAACCACTACCCGAACCGCGTATCGTTTCTCTACGATTATTGTTACTCGGCAAAATACATTACCGAGACCCAGACGGTGATTTCGGTTACGGGATCCGGGGAGGAACGACTGCGCGGCAGACTGGCAGGCGAAGCGGAGCAAGTTTATCGCTATTGGCTAAAGCTATACAAGGGTCCCATTACTAATTTACTGTCTCTCGTTCACTGGATAAATGCACTTGCCGTTGATTGGGTGACAGTGGACTCGCTAAGAGCAGTGCTGGTTCCGTTTATTAAACCCTACTATTATGATGATGCCAATACAATATTGGAGAAGCGGATCATGACGATGATGGTTCATCTTGGACTGCTGCGTGTGGGAGAGCATCCTCAGCACGGGGCTGTCGTTAAGATGACGAAGGCGGGAGCGGCCATAGTATCCGGTCTTAATATAGAGGACCCCGGAGCGTTGGCTCTTCAGTAGGCCCCATTTGCTCCACTTGGTGTTTGATCAAAAATAAGCTAGAGTATACCAATAAGCGGTAGCGTTCTTGCTATATTTGATCAATCAAAAGGAGCGGGTAACATTGTTGATTCCCTACCAAGGCAAAAGGCCTAACATTCACGAAGACGTGTACATAGCAGAAGGGGCAAAAATCATTGGCGATGTGACGATTGCGGAGAAAAGCACGATTTGGTTCAATGCCGTTCTCCGCGGCGATCTCGCGCCAATACAAATTGGGCATAGCTGCAACATACAAGACGGTGTCGTCGGTCATTTAAATGTAAACCAACCCCTCATTTTAGCTGATGAGGTATCAGTCGGGCACTCTGCAATTATACACGGCTGTACCGTAGGCAAAGGCACATTAATTGGAATGGGGGCAATCGTACTTAACGGCGCAGACATTGGTGAATATGCTTTAATAGGAGCCGGTTCGATTGTTACAGAGAACAAAAAAATACCATCCTATACTCTATCTATCGGTTCACCCGCCAAAGTCGTAAGAGAGCTAACTGATGATGATTTATTGCGCATGAGAAAAACGATGGAGAGCTATGTGACTAAGGGAATAGAATATAGGATCTCTTAACGCCGGTTTGGAGGTGTATCCTATGGACAAAATGAAAGTAACGTATGAAGCGATGCTTGGTTTGGCTGCTGAATTTGTTTTGGACGATGCGGTATTGAAATTTCAAACTGCCAAAATTCACGATGCCATCGACAAGGCGCTGGCCGCAGGCGATGAGGATACGTTTTACCGTCTAGCGAAACAGCTGAATGCTTTAAAACGATAGTGCCGTTCGCCATTTGGACGCTGGGGCACAAGAAGCTTTCCACACTGAAACGGACGAGTAGGTCCGCTGTACGTGTAGGGAAGCTTTTTTTTCTGAATATAGCAATTGGCAATCGGCGGTTTAGGAGGTAACATAGAAGCAGCAATACTGGCAATCGCTTTCGAATAGGTTAAGGAGTGAGTAGAAGAGAATGAAGTTTAGTGAGATTACAAAAGAGCAATGGGAGGAGCTGAGTCCGTATTTAGATACTTGCTTGCTTCCAGTCACCGGAATAACGGAAGCAGTACCGCCTTATCAGGCGACGGAATGGCTGGAGCAGCTGCGGGATCTGATGGACTTGATAGAAATTCCGTTTAAAGGCCGCGTTGTTACATACCCTGCATGGCATTATGTCGACGTGAATGTCCAATTGGAGACACAGATCGAACAATGGTGCTCATCCATGAAGCGTTTAGGCTTTCGTTATATGATTGTGGTTACTGCTAATTCGGAGTTAAATGTGAACAGCGCAGCAGTTGACTTATGCTTCAAGCCGGGAATGGGAGGCATACTGCCACTGCAAACTGAGGTTTCAGAAGCGATACGAGGCTTATGGAGCGGGCAAGCTGGATGAAAATCTTGAATTTGTCGTATAATATCATCAAAATTTGGGGAAAACAAATGCCAGACAAGGTCAAATGTGACAAAATAATAACAAATTATTGAACGGCATTTTGATAACCATGCAAATATGAAGCCATATTCTTGACGCTCCTAAGCACCTAGGCTATTATAAGTTATGTCCTAGTTCGTCATGTGTTTTTGCCCTGCGGCAAGACGCGAGATATGGTTGGCAAAGGGGGTTAGAACAGAAGATGAGTAACCATGAACAACACGAGACCGCGCATCGACCGGTTCAGCGCAAAGAAATGTCCCGGCGTCAATTTTTGTCATATACGCTTGGTGGCACAACTGCATTTATGATGGGCGGCGCGGTATTGCCAATGGTTCGTTTTGCAGTGGACCCGCTCCTTGAGAAGAAGGGCGAGGGCACTTACGTAAAAGTTGTGGAAGAGAGCAAAATTACGAACGAACCGCAAGAATTCAAATTTAAAATTCATCAGATCGACGGTTGGTACGTCAGTGATCCAGAGCTTGCAGCATGGATCTCGAAAGATGCAAACGGTACAATTTTTGCCCTTTCACCAGTTTGTAAGCACTTGGGCTGTACAATTGGTTGGAACACAAAGGGGAAAAACGAGTACGATTGCCCTTGCCATGACGCGCGTTACACGCAAGACGGGAAAAACCTATCGGTTGCCCCAAATCCATTGGATGAATACGAAGTGAAGATCGAGAATGGATTCGTGTACTTGGGTCCAGTAATGCCGAATACAAGAACGAGTTAAGGAGGGCGTATTGCAGATGTTTAAAAGTGTATACAACTGGATCGACGAACGTCTTGACATTACGCCGCTATGGAGAGATGTGGCTGACCACGAAGTGCCTGAGCACGTTAACCCGGCACATCATTTCTCTGCATTCGTTTATTGCTTCGGCGGCTTGACGTTTTTCATCACAGTCATTCAAATCTTGTCCGGTATGTTCTTGACGATGTATTATGTTCCGGACATCATTAACGCTTATGCGAGCGTTGATTACCTGCAGCACAAGGTAGCATTCGGACAAATTGTTCGAGGCATGCACCATTTTGGGGCAAGCTTAGTTATCGTTATGATGTTCCTACATACCCTCCGAGTGTTTTTTACCGGTTCTTACAAGGCACCGCGCGAAATGAACTGGGTTGTCGGAATGCTGATCTTCTTTATCATGTTAGGCCTTGGATTTACAGGTTACCTGCTTCCTTGGGATAACAAAGCTTACTACGCAACAAAAGTTGGTGTCCAAATTGCTGAATCCGTACCGGTGATCGGACCGTATCTCGCTTCATTCCTATATGGGGGCGATATCGTAGGCGCGCAAACGCTAACACGTTTCTTTGCGATCCATGTATTCTTCTTGCCTGGCGCACTGATTGCAATGTTGGCAGCGCACTTTATCATGATTCGGAAACAAGGTATTTCTGGACCACTTTAAGCGAAGGGAGGCTTACTTATGGCGCATGGTCATAATTCGAACGAGAAGGTTGTCTATGTAGGCGACTCGCGTGTCAAGAAAAACAACCATCCGAACATTCCGCCGGACTATACATCTTTTCCAGGCAAATCGGAAGCATTTATTCCGAACTTCCTGCTTAAGGAATGGATGGTCGGCTGCGTCGTGCTAGTTGGCTTTCTAGTATGGGTCATTGCTGAGCCGGCTCCGCTTGGTTATCCAGCAGATCCGACGAACGCGGCTTTCATACCGATGCCAGACTGGTACTTCTTGTTCCTGTATCAATTTTTGAAATACCCGTACGTTTCGCAAGATTACATCTTGCTAGGTACGGTTGGTATACCGGGTGTTATGTTCGGCGCTTTGCTGCTTGCACCGTTTTTGGATACAGGTAAGGAGCGCCGCTTCTACCGTCGTCCAATCGCGTCTTCCTTGATGGGCTTAACGCTTATCGCATGTGTTTATTTGACAGTTGTATCTTGGGATCACTACCAGCATCAATTGGAAATTAACGGACAAGTTCCGGAACATATTGAACGGGAAGAGAAGGCTCGTGAAGCTGCGGAAGCAGGAAAAGAGCGTCCAAACTACACGAAACCAACCGTGGAAGCTTCACTTGTTGACGCCAATGATCCAGCAATGGATATTGCGAAGCAAGCAGCTTGTGTTGGCTGTCACGCCGCTGATCTTAAAGGCCAAGGAAATGCACCAAGCCTAATTGGTGTAGGTGACAGATTGTCGAAAGAGCAACTCGTTGAGACGATTACGAATGGGCGGGGCAATGGCGCAATGCCTTCTTTCAAAGAATCACTCTCGACTGAAGAAATTGATGAGCTATCCACATGGCTGTCCAAGCAAAAAGCGACAGCAGAATAAACCGTTCGAGAAAAACCTGATCGTATTCCACGGTCAGGTTTTTTTTCGGAATATAAGATTGAATAGGTTGATTAGCGTATAAAAGGCTTATATTTTATCGTCAAAGCTGCGTCAGCGTCTAATGGAAGCCGAAGGCGTTTTTATTTGAACCAAGAACATTTTAAGAGGTCGAAGGAGAAGTGGTTCAACATGCTCGCTTATTTCTGGAGCCGCGAATTTTTACTTAGCCGTACTTTTTTATGGCCGTTGTTTCTTGTTAATTTGGGAGGTACGATCTACGGTTACATCTGGTATGAGAGCCAGCTGATCGATACGCTTGATAACCATCCACTGTGGCAAATCGTTTTTGTTCCTGATTCGCCGACTGCAAGCTTGTTCTTTACGCTTACGCTGCTCTATTTCTTATTTCCGTCACGTAATCCTTCAGCGCCAGCCAAAGTGGGCCGCAGTATAATAGAAGCTTTGGCCGTCGTCTGCTCGGTGAAGTACGGGATTTGGGCCGTTTCGATGATCCTGGCAGGAGCGTGGCAGGGCGCTGAGCTGAATTGGCAGCATTTTATGCTGATGGCGTCCCATCTGGGGATGGCTTTTGAAGCTTTGCTCTTTTTTAGATTTATGAAAGCGGGCCTTGCTGCTCTTGTTGTTGCTACAGGCTGGCTTCTTCTCAATGACACGGTCGACTATACGTATGGCGTATTTCCGTATCTGGCCGACCAGCTTGATGATGATTTAGACGCTGTCCGTGCATTTACATATGGTTTATCCTTCTTTAGCTTCGGAGCAGCTGTGCTGGTCTGGCGCTTTAGAAAGAAGGCATAACGTTGGACATCCCCTCATAGAGTGTACTATGGGGGGGATGTCCATGAAGATGCGGTTATTTATTCCATTCGTCATTTGTATCCTCATGACGACCGGCTTGGCAGGAACGGTATGGGGCGGAGCCCCAGCAGACAAAGCATTTTCCGCAAACCAATTTTCAACGAGCTCATTTGACCAGCTGCAGCGATTGGACCAAATCGCAAGCTCCTTATATGAAGCCGCTTTTGCGAATAACCGTCAAGCGGGCTACCAGTATGTTCAGCAGTTGCAGCATGTGATTGCTAGCGAACTTAAGAATGCTTCCGGGCAACCAGAGGGCTGGCTCGTAATTGGACAAGATGCGGCAGCCATAGAGAAAACGCTTCTAAACAGTCAGACCGGTTCAGGCTGGCTGATGGAAGCAGCACGAATAAGGCTGGCGTCGGATGCTCTAGTTCGGCCTGAGCATGCATTGTGGCTGCAATATGAAAAGGTTATGCTGGATGATCTGACGCGCGTAGAGAAAGCTTGGAAGCGCCAGACGAATGACGGGGCCGTTGCTGCGCGTGCCGCAATGAGAAGCTTGGAGGAGCATGCCGGAAGGATACGACCTGCGTTGACCTTATTATATGGAAGCAAGTATGAGGCTGAGACGGGGGAAAGGATCCGGTATACGAATCTGTTGCTGGAAGCAAGCGCAAACAATAGGACCAACGATGCCGCAGTTGACCGATCCATTATGTCACTGAAGGAAGCGGTCATGCGTTTGTTCGAACAGAGCGGACGAGCGGATTCAATGCCGGCGATAGCCGTTGTGCCAACTTCGAATCCACTCAGCTGGACGCTGTTTATGGGAGCCCTTATTTCAGCAATTCTAACGTACTCGGGCTGGAGGAAATACAAAGCCAATCCGTTTGGCGTAAAGCCGATTCAATAATTAGCTATTCCTCTTTAAAGCCTTCGCCTAGCACGTCCTGCACTTCATTGATAACGATAAACGCACGGGGATCTATATTGCGAACGATCAGTTTCAGACGGCGGATTTCTTGCCTCTGGACAACGCAATAGACGATCTCTTTTTGCTGTCCGGAGAAGGCGCCTTTTGCAGGGACGAGCGTGACCCCACGCTCCAGCTCTTGCGTAATTTTAGCGGCAATCGCCTCGCCGTGTTCGGAGATGATGGAGAAGGCTTTTGCAGCATATGCGCCGTCTTGGATGAAATCAATCAGCTTAGAAGCGATAAATACGGTAACTAGCGTGTAAAGCACCTTTTCTATGGAAATATAGAACAACGAAATTCCGATAATGAGCGCATCAAACGCTAAAATAATTTGGCCCATGCTGATTCCCTTCGACCGTGAGAGGATCCGTGCAACAATATCTACGCCTCCAGTGGTGCCTCCGAATCGAAATACGATGCCAAGCCCTGTTCCCAAGGTCACGCCTGCGTAAAGAGCCGCTAACATGTAATCGTGCGAACTTGTGAAAGGGATAAGCCATTGATGGTCGATAAGCTGCTCCATCAATGCCAAGAAGCCTGACAAGGCGATAATGCCGATGAGCGTATACATCATTTGTCCGCGGCCTAGCGCTCTCCAGCCGAGGAAAAACAACGGAATATTCAAAACGAGTGTAGAGATGGAAAGCGGTATGTTTGCTGCGTAATTAAGCAATACAGCGATACCTGTTACGCCGCCCTCCATTAATTGGTTGGGAATGACGAAATAATGCAATCCGAACGCATAGATTGCCGTGCCCAGCAGGATCGGAATAACGATTCGCATTTGCCTTACCATTTTCGTCATCCTTTTAACACTCCCTCATTTATTGTTCAGCAATGCTGACCTCATGTCAGCGCAGCCAAGCTGTGATTTGGAATCATTGGCTCAGGTGTAGTATGGCTTAATTTCTTAAATCGAAAAACATTGATTTTGAATAGAGCTTTACGTTAACATAGTGAGGTATAGCTATCGACGGAAAGGAAATGTAGCGATGTCCGAAAAAACATTATCAGATATACAGCGAGAAGTAGATGATTACATTTCGCAATTTAAAGAAGGCTACTTTAGCCCGCTTGCCCTGATGGCTAGAATGTCAGAAGAAGTAGGCGAGCTTGCCCGCGAGGTAAATCATTATTATGGAGAGAAGCCCAAAAAAGCGGATGAAGCGGAAAACACCGTTGAAATGGAGCTGGGCGACATTTTATTTATTCTTTCCTGCTTCGCTAATTCGCTCAATATTGATTTAACGGAAGCACATAATAAGGTTATGCATAAATTTACGACCCGCGATGCCAATCGTTGGACGAAGAAAATAACCGAACTGTAAACAAGCTCCTTACATATGCTGTACCATCAACCTGTGTACAAGGAGGATGGGCAGATGGATGGAGAGAGCTGCATCAAAAAGGCTTATGAATATATATTTAATAGTGATTTCGAGCAAGCCATATATTGGTTCGAACAAGCGATAGCGGCTGAACCTGAAAATGCGTTTTATTATCATATATGCGCTGTATCTTGCGCGCGCAGCGGCAAGTGGTTGAAAGCGAAGCAGCATGCCGAGTATGCTTTGAAATTAGAGCCAGAACATGCGGAGTACCAATATCATTTACAGACAGTGGAGGCAAAGCTGTTGCTTGCCGAAGCGGATATTTTGCTGGCAAAGGTTCCGCCACAGCTCGATGAAGCGGCAGAGCTTTTGGAGAAGGCTGCGATGCTTGATCCGCTTAGCTTTGGGGCGTATTACACGCTTGGCGTATTATATGCCTCCCGTGGCCAGTACGACCAAGCGACCAAAAATGCGCGCGAAGCGGTGCGGCTTGATCCGGGCCATTCGGCTGCAAGAAGGCTATTTGCCGATGTGAATCGCAAAAGGCGGATGCTATATATGAGCACGAATGCGAGAAAAAGAAAAAGGAACAGGTGAATAGCATGACGATACAAAAAATACGAGTTGCAGTAGCAGGGGCTAGCGGAAGAATGGGCCGTGAGGTTGTGAAAATGGTGCTGGAGGATGAGACGCTTCAACTGGTTGCGGCCGTCGCTCCTTCGGCAGGTCCCGTAGACGCCGGCATATTTGCCGGAGCGGCCAATACGGGCGTTTTGGCAAGCGCTACGCTAGAAGAAGCGCTAAGCGGGGCCAAAGCGGATGTGCTGGTTGACTTTACGGTTCCACAAGTGGCATATTCCAATGCCAAAACATCGATCGCATTTGGTGTCCGTCCCATTATGGGGACAACCGGATTTACGCCTGAACAGATCGAGGAGTTGGACGAGCTTTGCCAAGAGAAAGGCATTGGAGGCTTGATTGCTCCGAATTTCTCGATAGGCGCGATTCTAATGATGAAGTTTGCGGCTGAAGCATCGAAGTATTTGCCGCATGTTGAAATTATAGAGTATCACGGCGACCAGAAGCTGGATGCCCCTTCAGGCACATCGATCAAAACGGCAGAGCTCATCTCGCAGGCGCGTATGGAGCTTAAACAAGGAAATCCCAAAGAGGAAGAAGTAATCGAAGGCGCGCGAGGCGGCTACTATAACGGATTCCGTATACATAGCGTCAGGCTCCCAGGCGTATTCGCACAACAAGAAGTCGTATTCGGCGGGCATGGGCAAACGCTCAAGATCCGTCATGATTCCTATGATCGCGCAGGCTATATGCCAGGCGTAAACGTTGCTGTCAAGAAGGTTATGACCTACAGCGGCTTAATTTATGGCTTTGAACATATTATGGATTAGTTTGATTCGGCAGCAGGAGAGGGGAACGGCATGTTAAACATTGCATTTATCGCACATGATCGCAAAAAAGAGGAAATCGTAAACTTTGTCATTGCCTACGAGAAAGTATTTGTGCCGCACAAGCTATATTCTACCGGTACAACGGGTACTCGAATTATGGAACAAACCAATCTCTCCATTCATCGCTTTATGTCGGGGCCGCTTGGCGGAGACCAGCAAATCGGTGCATTAGTAGCGCAGAATGAGATGGATTTGATTATATTTTTGCGCGATCCCCTAATGGCGCAGCCGCATGAGCCGGACATTATTGCCTTGCTTCGACTGTGCGATGTTCAGGGTATCCCTGTTGCAACAAACGTGGCCACAGCCGAATTGTTGGTCAAAGCGCTGGAACGCGGCGACTTTGCTTGGCGTGAGCTTGTCCATAAATACAAACCAGGTGTCGCGGAATGAGCGAGGCGCTGGATATTCTCGTATTTGGGGCTCACGCAGACGACGCCGAGATTGGAATGGGCGGCACGATTGCCAAGCATGTTCAAGCCGGCCTCCGGGTTGGCGTATGCGATTTGACTGAAGCAGAGATGTCCTCCAACGGCACAGTAGAGCTGCGAAAGAAGGAAGCGTCAGACGCGTCTCATGTCCTTGGTCTTGCCATGCGCTCCAATCTGGGCTTGCCAGACCGCGGGCTTGAACCATCGAAGCAGCAAATCGAGCGAATCGTTGCGGAAATTCGCAAACATCAGCCTCGTGTCGTGTTCGCTCCTTATTGGGTGGACAGGCATCCTGACCATGTGGCCGCAAGCCGATTAATTGAAGAAGCTGTTTTTAATGCCAAGCTGCGCCGGTATATGCCGGAACTGCCTGCAGTTTCAGTCTCGCAGTTGATTTATTATTATATAAATGACGTAGACCAAGTGTCTTTGATTGTAGATATCAGTGAATTTCAAGAAACAAAGCGAAACGCGCTGCTAGCTTACCGTTCCCAATTCGACGCAGCTGCAGCCGGTTCAGACCGTGTTGCTACGCCGCTCACGAATCATTATGTGGAACGGGTAGAAGCGCGTGATTCGCTGCTCGGACAAACAAGAGGCTGGGCGTATGCCGAGGGCTTTGCGATAAAGCGACCTCACGCCGTACAATTATTTTGATATTCGTACAGCTCTTGTGTAATACAATAGATATACGTGATGAACACAGGAGGCGCGACAACATTGGCGAGAAAATTAAAGATTGGCATAACCTGCTACCCAACCCTGGGCGGTTCAGGCGTCGTTGCTACTGAGCTCGGGAAGCTGCTCGCAGAGCGAGGTCATGAAATTCATTTTATTACTCACAGCATCCCGTTTCGATTGGGTCACTTTAATAAAAATATATTTTACCATGAGGTTGAGGTTAACGATTATTATGTGTTCCGTTTCCCGCCTTACGATCTGGCTTTAGCGAGCAAGATGGCTCAAGTAGCCAAAATGCAACAGCTCGATTTGCTGCATGTCCATTACGCAGTGCCCCATGCGGTTTGTGCTTATTTGGCCAAACAGATGAATGGCGACGGCTTGAAGACCGTTACGACTTTGCACGGGACAGATATTACGGTGCTCGCTCAGGATGAATCCTTGAAAAACCTGATTCGGCTTGCCATCCACCAAAGCGACGCTGTAACCGCTGTTTCCACGGATTTGATCAATGAAACCAGGCAACTGCTGGATATTACAACGCCAATCGATTTAACTTACAACTTTGTCGACAAGCGGGTATACTATCCGCGCGACGTGGTATCGCTGCGCTCGGATTATGCTGAGCCGCACGAGAAAATTTTAATGCACATTTCCAACTTCCGTCCCGTTAAGCGTGTCGGCGACGTCGTGGATATTTTTGCTCAAGTATCCCAAAACGTGCCATCTAAGCTTCTGCTTGTAGGCGAGGGGCCGGAGCTATCAAAAATTCAATGTAAAATCCGACAGCTTGGGCTGGAGGACAGGGTTCATTTCCTTGGCAAACAAGAGGATGTAGCACAGGTTATTTCAATGGCCGACGTACTATTGCTTCCGTCAGAGAAGGAAAGTTTTGGTCTCGTAGCGCTTGAGGCGATGGCCTGCGGCGTGCCAACGATTGGGTCGGATGCTGGCGGCATTCCTGAGCTTATTACGCATGGCGAGACAGGTTTCCTTTCGCCGATTGGCGATGTAGAGGATATGGCCAAAAACGTGGAGCGGCTGCTGCTTGATGAGAAGCTGCATGCACAGTTTAAAGAGGCTTGCATATTCCGAGCTAGAAATGAATTTTGCAATGATGTCATTACCACGCAATACGAGCAAATCTATTACCGGGTACTGGGCATTGAAGCGGATTTGCCGATTGCAGTGTGCAGCGATTAATCCAATAGCTTTTTGTGAAGGAAGGCGGTCGTTATTCACCTATCATTTCCTGATCCGATTGCGGCTGCCTTGCCGATTATTGAGCGGCTTCGAGAGCATCATTTCGAAGCCGTTTTTGTTGGCGGAGCAGTCCGGGATACGGTTTTAGGCTTATCCATTAAAGATGTGGATATTGCGACTTCAGCCCGTCCGGAGCAGGTGCTTGAATTATTTGAGCGCTGCATTCCGACGGGCTTGCAGCATGGCACCATAACGGTACTCCACGAAGGAGAAACCTATGAGGTAACGACCTTTCGGCTGGAATCAGCTTACGAAGCCCATCGCAAGCCGGAGAGCGTGGAGTATATTACCGAGCTCGATGGTGATCTGCTGCGGCGAGATTTTACGATGAACGCGATGGCGCTTGGGCTAGACGGAGAGCTTCATGATCCCTATGGCGGTGTGCAGGATTTGAAAAAAAGACGGCTCCGTTCCGTAGGCGACTCCAATGCGCGCTTCCAAGAGGACGCGCTTCGAATGCTGAGAGCTGTCCGCTTTATCGGCATCTATCAGCTCCGGCCTGCTCATCATACTTGGCGGGCGGTTTTGCAACATCGCCATTTAATGGGCTTTATAGCGCTTGAGAGGGTTCAGGTGGAATTAGACAAATTGCTTGCGGGAGCCGTGCCTCAGAGAGGACTGCGGTTTGTTGCCGCAAGCGGGCTTCTTTTTCACTTGAAAGAATCACTCGGGCCTGACATAGAACTTGCGATGAAGGAAGCAGGGCAATCCGCTTTGAGCACGAGGCTGTTTGAACGTTTGCATGAACTGGCCGATCTGGATTTACGCTGGGCGTTCATCGCTATTACATTAAATCAGCCTGCCGAGACCGCGAGTTATGCTCTGCAGGTGCTGCGCTTTCCGAACGGTCGAAGCAAAAGAATTGCAGC
Source organism: Paenibacillus paridis (assembly GCF_006345825.1). GTDB lineage: Bacteria > Bacillota > Bacilli > Paenibacillales > Paenibacillaceae > Pristimantibacillus > Pristimantibacillus paridis. Next base: position 2,015,314 of record NZ_VCIX01000092.1, on the reverse strand, counting down.
CGTTGTACAAATGCATTTTGACATGTTATCTAGTATAAAGCTTTCCCATGGGCGCGAGCTTCAAAAACAATGGGTGAAGCTTGTCCTTGCCAGCGGAAACGCTGCCGCCAGAGATTGGCTGCAGGTTGCACGTGCAGCACAAGTGGAGTCTTCAAGCTTCTCAAAAGAGCTTCTAAACGATTTGGAACGCTGGCTGAATGAAATAACCATCCTTTCCTTAAAACAGCTTAGCGTGAGCGGCAGAGACCTTATGAAGCATTTGCAGCGTGAAGCCGGCCCTTGGGTTAGTGAATGTTTGAATCGTTTGCTGTTTTTGGCTGCAATCGGTGTGTTGGAAAATGAAAAGCAAGCATTGCTGCAAGAAGCAGCTAAGCAGCAATAAATTGACTGGCCGAGCGGATTGCGTGGACTAGACCGAATTAAAGTTCAGCATCCGGCTCAGCTGCTTCAACTAAGGAGGAACCATACATGAATCACGAGTCACTGCTTCAATTGTTCGAGAACCGGTCCGGTGAATACGTTTCGGGTGAGCGAATTAGCCAGGAGCTAGGAGTTAGCAGAACCGCGATTTGGAAGCAGATTCGAAAGCTGGAAGCGGCGGGATATCAATTCGAAGCTTCAAGAAGGCTAGGCTACAAGCTGTTAAGTAAGCCTGACCAAATAGTGGTGGACGAGCTGTCGAATCGCATGACTACGGGCCTCTTCGGTCAAACCATCCATTACTATGAGACGGTGGAGTCAACCCAAAACCTCGCGCGTGCAGCAGCAGAGGAAGGCGCAGCAGAAGGAACGCTGTTTATAGCCGAGCAGCAAATAAGCGGGCGCGGACGTATGGGCCGAAGCTGGGTGTCGCCCCGAGGCAAGGGCGTTTGGATGAGCATGGTGCTCCGACCGAAAGTTCCGATTCATTTTGCGCCTCAGTTGACTCTGCTCACGGCGGTTGCCCTCTGCAGAAGCTTGAAGAGGCTAACATCTTTGCCTATCGGCATTAAGTGGCCAAATGATCTGCTCATTGACGGCAAAAAAATTAGCGGAATTCTGCTTGAATCTGCTGCCGAGGATGAGCGCCTTCGTTATGTTATAGCCGGAATAGGCATTAGCGTTAATCTGGATGAATCAGACTATCCAGCTGGCTTGCTGGAGAAGGCAACTTCGCTTCGGATCAGCAGCGGTCAGAAATGGGCGCGTGAAGATGTAATTGCTGAATTTTTGAAGGAATGGGAGCAGCTTTATGTCCTTTATCAAGAGCAAGGGTTTGGTCCTATCGTGACGCTGTGGGAGGCGTTATCCGTTTCATTAGGCAAGCCGGCCCGTTTGGTCACGCCTCAAGGCGATTTCATAGGGGTCCCCATTGGACTCGACGAGAGCGGAGCCATACGCATTAAATTGGAAGACGGAACAGTGAGGCCTGTTTTCTCCGCGGAGATGGGCGAACCTATATAGCTTTCTGTGACCGTTTACGGATGGCTGAAAGTTTGGTAAACTAGTTCTATCGGGCGGTATTCTTGAGGAAGCTGCACTGATGATGATTTGCAAAATTAATGTAAATGGTTGGGAATGCACACTCTGCTCTGAGCCGTAGGGACCGAGACAGAAGGAAGCACAACAAGCAAACGTTTCCTTTTCAGTTTGGGGACCTTTTTAGCAGCGGCTAAAAGGTTTTTTTGTGTTTATCCTATCATTGAACATTGAACGGGGGATGAAGCTGATGAGGAAACGACTGACGATTACGAATATGAAAAAAATGAAGCAAGAGCGCAATGCGATTTCCGTTTTGACAGCTTATGATTATCCTTCAGCCAAGCTTGCTGAGGAAGCTGGAATTGACGTTATACTTGTCGGAGATTCGCTTGGAAATGTCGTACTCGGGTATGACACGACGATTCCTGTGACGGTCGACGACATCGTTTATCATACAAGAGCGGTGGCCAGAGGAGCGCAAAATACGTTTATTGTAGCGGATATGCCTTTTATGAGCTATGGGATTGGCCGGGAAGCGACGATGCGCAATGCGGCAAGAATTATGCAAGAAGGCGGCGCACAGGCCCTGAAACTAGAGGGTGGCGAGGAAATTGCTTCCGATGTGGAAGCACTGGTCAAAGCAGGCATTCCCGTAATGGGACACATCGGGCTAACTCCGCAATCGGTTCATCAGCTCGGCGGATACAAGGTGCAGGGTAAGCTTGATAAGGAAGCGGAGAAGCTAATTCAGGATGCCAAAGCGCTTGAGCAGGCAGGAGCGTTCAGTATCGTCATCGAGCTGGTTACAGAATCGCTGGCTACGATGATTAGCGATGTGCTGTCGATTCCAGTCATTGGCATTGGAGCTGGACGCGGCTGTGACGGCCAAGTGCTGGTGTACCATGATATCTTGCAATACTCGTCACCCTATTTTGAGAAAAAATTCGTAAAGACTTACGCAGATATTGGAACAACGATTCGCAATGCCATCCATACCTATGTGGATGAAGTCAAAAATGGCAATTTCCCTGCTGAAGAGCATGTATTTTCAGCGCAGACGGCATCGATTCCGGCTTTATATGGAAGCACGGTTGCAGATGCAGACAGTAAAGAAACAAAGCAGGAGACTGTTCAACCGAAAAAGGGGGTTCGGCTGACATGATCATATGCCGAACAAAATTAGAGCTGCAGGAGAATCTGGCAAGCTGTCGGAATGAGGGCAAAAGCATTGGCTTTGTGCCTACAATGGGTTTCCTGCATGAAGGGCACGCCTCTTTATTGCGCCAAGCCCGTACCGAAAACGACGTGACCGTTCTTAGCATCTTTGTTAATCCGCTTCAATTTGGACCAAACGAGGACTTAGATCGGTATCCCCGAGATGAGGAACGGGATTTAGCCTTAGCGAAGGAATGTGAAACGGATCTCGTTTTTATTCCAACTGTGGAAGAAATGTACCCGAATAAACCGCTAACTACCGTTATCGTAAACCAGGTGACCGACCGCTTATGCGGCGCCTCTAGGCCGGGCCATTTCGATGGGGTGGGTACTGTAGTAAGCAAGCTGTTCCATCTCGTTGCGCCAACGCGCGCATATTTTGGAATGAAGGATGCTCAGCAGGTTGCAGTCATTCAGCAAATGGTGAATGATTTGAACTTTCCGGTTCATATTGTTCCTTGTCCAATTGTACGCGAACCGGATGGTCTTGCGCTAAGTTCCCGAAATGTATATTTGAATGCAGAGCAGCGCGTACAGTCCGTAACTTTGTCAGCTTCGCTTCAATTAGCATCGGATTGGGCCCGTGAACCTGGCATGACGGTGGAGCGTCTCGTCGCAAAGGTAAAGGTTGAGCTTAGCAAGGCAAGCGAAGCCGTGATCGATTATGTTGAATTACTGCATTACCCGTCGCTTGGGATACCTGAAGACACGGCAAACATCGCAACCATAAAGAGCCCTTTAATTCTGGCACTTGCTGTTAAATTTGGCGCGACGCGCCTGATCGATAATCGGATTTTAGAGGGAATGGAGGGAAATGAGCATGTTCAGAACGATGATGAAGTCCAAGCTGCACCGGGCAACGGTAACGGAAGCGAACCTGAATTATGTAGGTAGCATTACTATTGATGAAGATTTGATGGATGCAGCTAACATTTGGGAAAATGAAAAGGTGCAAATCGTCAACAATAACAATGGCGCGCGGTTTGAAACGTATGTCATTACAGGTGAGCGCGGGTCGGGTGTCATTTGCTTAAATGGGGCAGCGGCAAGGCAAGTGCAGCCTGGCGACCAGGTTATTATTATATCGTATGCGATGATGACGGATACGGATGCGAAGGTACACAAGCCAATTGTGACCATTCTCGATTCGAATAATCGTCCGCTTCAAATGCTTGATCAAGAACTGCACGGAGCCATTTTGTAACCGATCATTCGCGTGCGTTAATCCCTGCGTTATGTAACGAATGGGATGCCGTATGAAAAGAAGCGATAAAACAAAAAATGAACATAACACTCCTTAATTCTTTGGCGAAGGCGGGATGCGGTATGTTCCAGCATATGTTTTCATCCATGAACGACATGCTTGATCAAATTATCGAACATTATGAGTGTGCAGGCGCAAGCGAGAAACAGCAGTATGATGAACAGATTATTGAACTGAAAAAGGTAAGTGATACTTTTATTGAGCAATGGCTTGAATTTGAGGAAAAGTTCGCAGAATTCAAAGAACAGAACGAAACGATTGATTCTGTCTTAGCGAGCCCGGAGCCTTCTGCATCGCAGATCGTTCCCCCAATCGAATCAAGCGCCACCGGCATGCCTGATATCGAAATGTCGGATGAGCTTGCCGTTGTGATATCAAAGGGACAAGGCTATTATAAGTTATTTATGTTCTCACAAGCAGCGGAGCAGTTCCAAACGGCAGTATTGCAATTGCCGGAGTGCAATCTGGCTAGGCTATTTCTAGGCATGACACAAATGCATTTGCAAAATTGGAATGAAGCCCAGCGCCATTTTCAATTGTTGATTGTGTTAACGGACTTTCCCAAATGGCTTGCAATGGGCTATAATGCGCTAGGGTGCATTCAAGCGGTACGCATGAATATGGCACAAGCGGAACAGTTATTTATGAAAGCTTATGAGGTGTGCCCAAGCTTTAAGGATCCGCTAAACAATCTCAAATCATGCCAGGAAACACCTAAGCAGTTATCATTATATTTTGGAAGCACGGAGCTGTGCTGTTTGTGAGAGGATCGGGGAATGAATGAAATTTGCAGTATTGGACTTAGAAACGACGGGACATAGCTCGGATGATGACATTTTGCAAGTGGGACTTGTCATCGTTTCAGATGAGCTGGAAATTATGGATACGTTTAATTCCTTTGTTCGGCCTAACATCCCGATACCGGCTTTCATTACGCAACTAACGGGCATAGATGAAGCGGTAGTTGCGGATGCACCGGCACTTAATGAAGTAATCGCAAAGCTAGTACCGTTATTAGAGGATACCGTGCTTGTTGCGCACAACGTTGGCTTTGATGCCGGTTTTTTAAACCAGGCACTCGTTCGCTGCGGCTTGCGGGCCTTTGCAGGCCGCAGGCTCGATACGATTGAATTGCTCCGCATTTTATATCCAACATTGAATACGTATCAGCTCGGTGCTGTATCCGAGCTTTTCGGCATCCAGCATGATCAGCATCACCGTGCGGATAGTGATGCGAAAGCAACAGCATTATTGTTAATCGAATCTGTCCAAAAGCTTCGCAAAATGCCGCTGCTCACCTTGCAGCGGCTATCTGCGCTTGTAGACGACGGCAGCGATTTGAGCTGGTTTATCAAGCATACGCAGCAGCAGATGGAGTACAGTACCGTTTTCGAATCCAATGAATATGATTACTTTAACCAGTTTGCGCTTAAAGTTACGGAATGGAACGACGAACAGCCTCCGCGTTCTGGCAGCAGCAACGCTTTGCCGTTAACGGATGTGTCTTTCGAAAATTATCTGGCTGATGTACGGCAGCGATTCCAGCAGAAGTTTGACAATTACGAGGAACGCGAAGCGCAGGTTGCGATGTTCGAAGAGGTATATAGTGCCCTTAACCAAAACCAGCATTTGCTGATCGAAGCGGGAACAGGAACAGGTAAATCATTAGGATATTTGATCCCGGCTCTTTATTACGGCATTCAAAATGGGAAAAAAGTCGTTGTCAGCACGCATACGATTAATTTGCAGGAGCAGCTGCGGCAGCGCGATATCCCTTTGCTTGAAGAGATATTGCCGTTTGAATTCAAAGCGTCGATTTTTAAAGGCAGAGGAAATTATTTATGCCTACGCAAATTTGAAGGGAAAATCAATACGAAGGATTTGGTTTCGCCCATTGATGATACGGTAACAGCCGCACAAATGGTCGTATGGCTGGGCGAAACGGTAACCGGCGACCAAGAAGAGCTGAATTTTGGCAACAAGGGCGCGGAGTTTTGGTCAACGGTTGCAAGCGATACGGACTCTTGTCTGAATCGAGCATGTCCTTGGTTCAAGCGGTGCTTCTACCATAGAGCCAAGCATGAATCGAATATCGCCGATGTAACCATTACGAATCATTCCATGCTGTTTACTGACATTCAAGCGGATCATCGGTTGCTTCCGGCGTATACGCATCTTATTATTGATGAAGCGCATCATGTGGAAGAGGTTGCCGGGAAGCATCTTGGCATGCAAATTAATTATTTCTCCCTCACGCAGGCGGTAGTTCGCCTGTTCAAGGATAATCGTACCGGCTTGCTTCCTGCTCTGCGTCAAAAGCTGATGTACGAGGACGATGCACATCAGGCTTCCTGGTTAGAAACGATTGATACGGTCATTCCGATCTTTCAGGAAATTAAGGAGCACTGGGATAAGCTGTTTGAGATGTTCTATAGCTTTACTTCAACGTCCTCTGACGGCCCTACCGAAAATGGCCAAGCGGTTTGCCGCTTGAAGAAGAACGAGCTGCCTGGCGGTTGGGAGGACAGCGTTACCGTTGAAGGAAATCTACATACAGAGCTTAATCGAGTATGCCGGACCGTCGACAAGATGGTAACGGACATTAAGGACCGCGTAGATGATTCCGGCGTTCAAGCCGTAATCACCGATCTAAATGGTGCGATTCGAGATTTGTCACGCTTAAAGGATGAGCTGCGTACTTTCATTAAGCTTGAGCTGTCTGATTCGGTGTTCTGGATTGAAGCAAGCAGCGTATATCGCTACCGATCCGTACAGCTATATGGCGTGCCCGTTGATGTAAGCGCGCAATTGCAAAAATATTTCTTTGATGTGAAGGAAAGCATTGTGATGACATCAGCGACCTTGTCTGTTCAAAAATCATTTCAGTATGCGGAGGAGCAGCTTGGACTGACCGGATACGAAGAGCAGGGCCGGTTGAAAACTGTTCAATTGCCTTCGCCTTTTAATTACAGGGAACAGGCGCTTGTCGTTATTCCGCGAAACTTCCCTGTGCTGAAGGGGGCGGCAGTGGATGACACGTATATGGAGATGCTTGTCCAGTCGCTTGCTGACGCAGCAAAGGAAACGAAGGGTAGAATGCTTGTGCTGTTCACCTCTTATCGAATGCTGAGGCAGGTCTATGATCCATTAAAGGAAAAATTGAGCGCTTCCGGCATTCAGGTGCTCGGCCAAGGCATTGATAGCGGGAATCGGACCAAGCTTACAAGAAGATTCAGGCAAACGCCAGAATCCGTTCTGCTTGGAACGAGCAGCTTCTGGGAAGGCGTCGATATACCTGGCGAAGCGTTAATTTGCCTGGCAATCGTGCGCTTGCCATTCCAACCGCCGAACCATCCGCTTGCGGAGGCAAAGGCGGAAATGCTCCAGCGGCAGAAGCAAAATCCGTTCATGAAGCTTTCCATTCCTCAAGCCGTCATCCGGTTTAAGCAAGGCTTCGGTCGATTAGTGCGAACCTCCCAGGATAAAGGCATCGTTATTATTTATGATACGAGAGTCATCGATACTTTTTATGGCAAGCATTTCTTGTATTCCTTGCCTGGCCCCAAAATCGAAACGATGCATACGGGGCAAATGATCACGCGGATGAGGGAATGGCTGGCTGAAGAAAATCAAGTTGTTACGCATAGTGGCGAAGGTGCTGAAAGTGTTGAGGAGGAGAAACGATGAAGCAGACGAAAATATCGGAAGCTGTAGTCCGAAGGCTTCCGATTTACCTACAAGTATTAAACGAAATGCATAATCGTGAAATTCAAACCATTTCTTCACAGGATTTAGGCGTCAAGCTTGATTTGAATCCCGCTCAAATACGTAAAGATCTTGCATATTTCGGAGATTTCGGACGTAAGGGCGTTGGTTATGACGTCGTTTATCTCATTGAGAAAATCCGCCAAATTCTGAAGGTCGACCAGACCATTAAGGTCGCTTTGGTCGGTGCCGGAAATCTAGGGCATGCCTTGTGCAATTACAATAAATATTCAAAGGACAATATGCAGATTACGGCTGTGTTCGACGATCATCCAAGCAAGATCGGAACAAGCATCAACAATTTGATCGTATTGCCGATGAGCGAGCTTGTAAAAACGGTGGCGGAGCAGAAAATTCGCATAGGGATTATCACGGTTCCGGCCTTTGAAGCGCAAAATGTTGCAAACCAGTTCGTTGAAGCGGGCGTTGAGGGGATCTTGAACTTCGCGCCTGCAATCTTGCGTGTACCGGATGAAATACGAATACAAAATGCTGATTTTACGAAAGAGCTGCTTAGCTTGGCTTATTATTTAGTTCGAGAAGGAGAGATATTGGATGAGTCAAATTTGGATTGAAAATGGGCTGTTTATAACGATGGATGAAGCAAATCCATCATTTCAGGGGCATATGGTCGTTACGGATGACCGTATCACATACATAGGCACTGCGGTTCCAACAGAACTGACGGAAGCCGTCGAGAAAATCGACGGCAGCAAGCTCGCCTTCATGCCAGGTCTTATCAATACGCATGGTCACGCAGCAATGAGCTTGCTGCGCGGATATTCTGACGACCAGAATTTGCAAGTATGGCTGGAGCAGAAAATGTGGCCTATGGAAGGCAAATATGTGGATCAAGATACGAGTGCAGGCAGCGCATTGGCCATCGTGGAGATGCTACGTTCAGGAACAACCGCATTCGTAGACATGTATGACCGTATGGATCGGGTTGCGCAAGCGGTTGAGCAGAGCGGTATTCGAGGCGTATTGACCAGAGGCGTGATTGGCCTATGTCCGCCTGAGGTTCAAGAGGCAAAGCTGACGGAGGCGATCGCATTTGCCCGGGATTGGAACGGGAAAGCAGACGGGCGGATTACCACAATGATCTCGCCTCACGCTCCGTATACGTGTCCGCCCGAGTATATTGAACGTTTTGTTCAAGCAGCTCACGATTATAATTTGCCGCTGCACACCCATATGTCTGAAACGCTGGCAGAGGTTGAGCAAAATGTCCGTGATTACGGCATGCGCCCGGTGGAACACCTAGACCGTCTCGGCTTCTTCTCACGTCCATCATTGGTCGCCCATGCCGTTCATCTTAATGATTCTGAAATTGAGCTATTGGCTGCCAAAAATGTGGCGGTATCCCATAATCCCGTCAGCAATCTGAAGCTTGCCAGCGGCATTGCCCGCGTCCCTGATTTGCTGCGTGCGGGCGTAACGGTATCACTTGGCACAGACAGCGCGGCAAGCAACAATAATTTGGATTTGTTTGAAGAGATTCGCTTTGCAGCGCTGCTTCATAAAGGTGTTTCCGGCGATCCGACTGCAGTACCTGCCCTCGAAGCATTAAAGATGGGGACGGTATACGGCGCCAAATCCATTTGGCAGCAGGATAACCTCGGCAGTCTGCAAGAAGGCAAGAAAGCGGACTTCATCGCTATCGATATTGAACAGGCTCATTATTATCCGAAGACGGATATGGTTTCGCATCTTGTTTATTCTGGCTCCGGGCGCGATGTGCGGCATGTTTGGGTAGATGGACGCCAGGTGGTGAAGAACGGTGAATGCACTATGCTCGACGAAGAAAAAATTCGGTACGAGGCGCAGGCAAGCTTTGAGCGCTTGCTGAAAGACTAATGCGCGCGACGGCTAGAAAACGTCCGCCTTTCATGACGACGCAGCGGTGGGTATTCGTTATCGTAGCAAGCATAATCCTGCTTGCCACCGTTCTGTTCATTTATTTCCGTGATATCCAGCAGCCCCAATGGACAGCTAAGGATGAAGCAAGAAAACAAGCGGTGGAAGCAGCTGATCTTGTCCAGATCGAAAAGATTTATGAGCATATCTGGAATAAGAAAAGCTGGATCGTTCAAGGAAGCAATGAGCTGGACGAAGAGCTGTTTGTTTTTCTGGCAGAGGAGCAGCTGCCGGATGTAGTGAAAGCAGCGGACGGCGTTTCCGCTGAACAGATTAGTAGCGCATTCAAAACTAAAAAACCAGATGCGGCCGTACTACGAATCCAACCGGGTTTGCTGGACAATACGCGGATATGGGAAGTTTATTACAGCGAGAGCGACAATCCGAAGCATTATTATTATGATTTTTACAGATTTGTGGATGGAGCGTTTATCGATTCTTATAAATTACCTGCAAAGACGGAGCCGTGAGGCTCCGTTTCCTTATATTGATGGACGAATCTCACAAGCAATCATGATATACTTTCGTATAGCGGAGTTGATATACGGATTGATCATATAAATGCTGTGGGAGGGATTTTGATTATGCTAAAACCTCGCGTGATACCTATCATCGTTACAGCCGCCATTACAGCTGTTGTTTTGTTCGGCGGATGGGCGATATACAATCAAGTAGCCGTAGCGGCGCCACTAGAACAAGTCGTTAATGGCGTTTCAGGCGTTGCATCTTCAGATAAACCAGTGATGAACCGGAACCAAGTGGATATTCGGCTGTCATTGGCGCCGGATGCCAATCTCAAAGATGTGTATCAAAGCATTGCCAGCAACGGCAAAAAAGTATTTGGCGACCGAACACTCTCGCTAGCTTTCGATGGAGACTCAAGCAAGCAATTGGATCAGCTCTGGAATCAATCCTTGTTCGCGGTTGCCGAGGCGATGGAGAACAAAACGTACTCCAGCATTCCGGCCGCGATGAACGAAGCTGCCAAGTCGATGACAAACGTGAGCGTAACGACCGAAATGGATGACATCAATGTTTATGTTACGCTTAAAGATAAAGAAGCCGTAAAATACGTTGTTTTGCCACGCAACTCTGCCCAATTGGAGGCTTGGTAATATGCGTAAATATACAACAGAAATCATGATAGGTTTTATACCTGTTTTAATTATATTTTTTATTTATATCGGGCAAAATGTTGTGCCTATGCTGCTCATGGGCTTGTTAGGATTTGCAGTGGTCTATGCGGCACGAGGAAAAGGCAAATTGACTGCTCTATCGAGCCAGAAACGGCGTACAGAAGCGAAATCGGCACCACTCACCTTTGAACAAATCGGCGGGCAGGAGAGAGCTAAGCAGGAGCTGGTAGAAGCGCTGGATTTCTTGGTGCATCAAGAGCAAATTGCGAAACTTGGCATAAGACCGCTGAAAGGCATCTTGCTATCGGGACCTCCGGGAACCGGGAAGACGCTGCTTGCAAAAGCTGCTGCACAGTATACCGACTCGATATACCTTGCTGCTTCAGGCAGCGAGTTTGTTGAGATGTACGTTGGCGTTGGTGCCGGCCGGGTTCGTGATCTATTCAAAGAAGCGCGTACGAAAGCGAACAAGGCCAAAAAAAGCAGCGCCGTCATTTTCATTGACGAGATCGAAGTGATCGGCGGCAAACGCGATGGCGGTCAGCAGCGGGAATATGACCAGACGCTTAATCAGCTGTTAACCGAGATGGACGGCATCTATGCGAATGAATCGCCACGCATATTGCTGATTGCGGCAACTAACCGCAAAGAGATGCTGGACAGCGCCTTGCTGCGTCCCGGCCGATTTGACCGCCATATTGGGGTGGAGCTCCCCGATAAGAAAGGGCGATTGCATATTTTGAACATTCACGCTAACAATAAGCCTATCGAAGAAGGCGTGGATCTGGCTAGAATTGCAACGGAATCCTTTGGTTTCTCCGGCGCGCAGTTGGAGAGCGTCATGAATGAAGCTGCTATTTATGCCATGAGAGAAAAAAGCGACAAAATAGCAGAAGCGCATCTATCGATGGCCATTGACAAGGTGATGATGGGGGAGAAGACCGATAGGGAAGCGACCAAGGAAGAACGGGAACGCATCGCCCTCCATGAGCTTGGCCACGCGATCATGGCGGAGCTTGTTCGTCCCGGAAGCGTATCTCAGGTTGCCTTGTCACCTCGTGGTCAAGCGCTTGGCTACGTGCGTCATAATCCGCAGCAGGATCAATATCTTTATACGAAGCAATTTTTAAACGGGCAAATTATGATTGCGCTTGGCGGCGCTGCGGCAGAGGAGATATTTTATGGGGAGCGGAGCACCGGTTCCCGAGGTGACTTTGATCAATCGATGAATATTGTTAGAACGCTCGTAGAATCAGGATTAACGGAGCTTGGCATTATTGATGCCTCGATGATGACAAGAGAAGCATGGGCGGCTGTCAACCGCAGCATCTTGGATGAGCTGATGCTTGAGACCAAATCGATGCTCGAATCCAAACGAGAGGTATTCACGCAGTCCTTAAATACGCTGCTGGCTGAGGAAACATTGAGCGGAAACGAGTTTCGGACGCTTCTTGGCAAGCACAAAGCCGCATGAAGCGTTTACAATATTACAATTTGAAGGCGGACGGCCTGTCCGCCTTCTATTTTTGATGAAAACCGTTATAATAAGAATGAACGATATTTGCAGAGAATGCTTCTCAATCCGTTATAAGCAGCATACTCGCCATATTAAAGGAGCTAATACATTGCATATCAAAACGGTAGCCGTAATAGGAGTAGGAACAATGGGGCAGGGAATTGCAGAAATGCTTGCCTCGAAAGGATTGGACGTTATTATTATCGAGCGCTCGGACGAGCGTCTTGCCTATGGCATACAAATGATTGAACTTAGTCTCGATAAGCAAATTGAAAAGTGGGCACTTACGAAATCCGAGAAGAAGCTCATTATGAATAGAATTGAGTCAAGCCTTAACTATGATAAATTATCCGATTGCGAGCTCGTTATTGAAACGATCACCGAGGATCTTGAGCTTAAAAAAGCGATTTTCGAGGATATAGATCGCCTATGCGGGCCGGAAGTCATTCTGGCAAGCAATACATCCACGCTCAGTTTAACCGAGCTGGCAAGCGTTACAAAATATCCGGACCGTGTAATCGGCACGCATTTTATCTACCCGGTTTCCAAAATCGATGTTGTCGAGATCGTCCGCGGCTTGAAAACGTCCGAAGAAACATTCGTCCGCACGAAACATTTTGTGGAAGAGATTATTCATAAAAAAGGAGTCATGGTGTTTGAATCGCCAGGCTTTGTAACGACGAGGCTTATTTGTTTGTTCATCAATGAGGCTCTGCATGTTCTGGAAGAGGGCGTCGCGTCGGCTGAGGATATCGATAATGCAATGAGAATCGGTTATTCCTTCCAGCATGGGCCTTTTGAGATGTGCGACCGCTTCGGGCTTGATTCTGTTCTTGCCGCTCTTGACCGGATGTTCCGGGAGTACGGCGAGCTGAAATACCGTCCATCCATCGTTCTGAAAAAAATGGTGCGTGCCGGACATCTTGGCGCGAAGTCAGGCGTCGGCTTCTTCAAATACGATAAGGATGGGGATCGGATCTAATGAAAGTACTCGTAATTAATGCAGGCAGCTCTTCTTTGAAATATCAGCTCTATGACATGCGGGATGAATCGGTGCTGGCGAGCGGGCGCGTTGAGCGAATCGGAATGGATTCCTCCATCGTGACGCACGAACCGGTAGATAAACCAGAGGTTCGCAACGTTAGCGAGATATTGGATCATGTAACGGCAGTGAAGCGCGTCATTGATATGCTGACTCATCCGGAATTTGGTGCGATCAGCCATTTAAATGAGATTGAGGCAGTCGGACATCGTGTCGTACACGGCGGAGAAGTATTCAGCAGCTCCGTTCTTGTAACGCAAGAGGTTAAACTGGAAATTCGCCGCTTGTTCGATCTTGCACCGCTTCATAATCCAGCTCATATGATGGGGATTTCGGCCGTTGAAACGAATTTGCCAAATGTTCCGCAAGCGGTAGTGTTTGACACGGCGTTCCATCAATCGATGCCGAATACATCGTATTTGTATCCAATCCCAACGGTGTTATATCGCCGTCACAAAATTCGCAGATACGGCTTTCATGGCACGTCGCATTCCTATGTAAGTGCACAAGCAGCCCAATATTTGCAAAAACCGCTCGAATCGCTTAAAATGATCACCTGCCATATCGGCAATGGAGCAAGCTGTGCGGCGATTTTGAACGGCAAATCATTTGACACGAGCATGGGGATGACGCCGCTTGAGGGACTCATGATGGGGACGAGAAGCGGTGATATTGATCCAGCTATCGTGCCGTTTGTTATGAACAAAGAGGAATTGACATTGAATGAAGTTAATTCTATGCTTAACAAACATAGTGGCATGCTTGCCATTTCGGGCATCAGCAGTGACATGCGCGAAGTGACAGAAGCAATGCTCGAAGGCGACAAGAATGCAAAGCTTGCATTCGACATGTACGCTTACCGCGTGAAAAAATACATTGGCGCTTATGCGGCAGCTATGAATGGCGTGGATACAATCGTGTTTACCGCAGGTGTAGGCGAAAACTCTGTAGCGCTCCGCCAAGCGATATGCGAAGGCATCTCATTCCTTGGCATTGAGCTGGATGATGCAAGGAACGCAGAACGCCGCAAGGACGCAAGGGCGATTACAACGGATAGCTCACGCGTGAAAGTGCTTGTCGTTCCTACGAATGAAGAGCTCCTGATTGCCCGGGATACTTACAACCTGGTGAAGGAAGCCGAAGCACAAACGTCATAAAGTGGTTTAACCTTTTAGGAGGCAGTTGGTATTGAACAACGAAATATGGAAGGCGTATTCCCATGGTATGGCCGCTGCCTTGCAAGAGGGCGGCGTGTACGTGTCAGCCATGCTGCTTCGCACCTACCACCAGCTTGGTTTATCAGACACGGAAGCGATGCTTCTGCTGCAAATCATGGTGTACACGGAAGCGGATATGAACGATTTCCCAACGCCCGAGGAGCTGGCCGATCGGATGGGACAGACCGTTCGCGAAGTTGGCCAATCGCTCGGGCGGTTGATGAAGGAAGATTTCCTGACGATCGACGAGTATATAGATAATGCTACAGGAATGCAGTCTGAGCGTTACAACTGGACCGGATGGCTGCTCAAGGCAGCAGCATTAACCTCGGAGCAGAAGCGAGAGACGAGGAAGGCAGAGCGTCAACCGCTGAAGCCGCAGGCGGCGTCTCCTTCGGATCTATTCAGTGTTTTCGAGCAGGAGTTCGGACGATTGCTTTCGCCGATTGAATGTGAAACGATCTCCGGCTGGTTGGATCATGATCGCTATACGGATGAAATTATCCGATTTGCCCTTAAAGAAGCCGTATTTGCAGGTAAGCTAAGCCTGCGCTATATTGACCGAATTCTGATCGAGTGGAGCCGCAACCGAGTGACCAATGCGGAAGAAGCCCGTGCACACGCGCAGAAGTTTAGGGGAGGAAGAGGCTAAGCCATCGTGCTTAGCCTCTTTTTTCTGTTCACTTTCATAGGATTAGAAGTTTCTATTCGGAACATATTCTTTGAAACCGTACTCATTTCATATTATAATATGTATTGCAAATTCGAATCAGAGATGGACTTATCAATATAAAGTATGAATAGGAAAGATGGAGGTTCCAACGATATGAAACAGAACAAATATGACGATACCGACTTTTTCGAAAAATATAGCCAAATGGCCCGTTCGGTCGGAGGATTGAACGCCGCCGGGGAATGGGAGTCTTTACGGCCAATGCTTCCGGATTTGCATGGCAAACGTGTGCTTGATCTTGGCTGCGGGTTTGGCTGGCATTGCCGGTATGCCCGGGAGCAGCAAGCGCAATCCGTAGTTGGCGTAGACCTCTCGGAAAAAATGCTTGAACGCGCCCGTTCGATGACGGATGATCCCCATATTCAATATGTGCAGCTTGCAATCGAAGATATTGCATTTGCCTCCGAGCAATTTGATGTTGTTATTAGTTCACTTGCCCTGCACTATATTGAACGGTTCGACTTGATCTGCCAGAAGATTCACCATAGCTTAACCGTTGGTGGGAGTTTCGTGCTTTCAGTGGAGCATCCCGTGTTTACATCGGTTGCTGCGCAGGATTGGCACTACGGACAATTAGGCGAAAAGCTGCATTGGCCTGTAGATAACTATTATCTGGAAGGCTCACGCGTGGCCAGATTTTTGGAAAACGATGTGGTCAAATACCATCGCACCGTAGCCCATTATATGAATGTACTTATCGAAGCTGGCTTTAGCATCAAGAAGCTTTCCGAGCCTAAGCCAACGCAAGAAATGCTGGCGAACAGCCCGGTCATGCGGGATGAACTCCGCAGACCAATGTTTCTGATGATTGCAGCGAAAAAAACGGGATAGGGAAGCAAACTGGTAAAGTTTAATTAAAGCCATTTCATCCAATCGCTGTCTTATTTTGAAATGATACAATGGTGTGATTGAACCCAATTACAGCTTCAAGTATAGAAAGAAGGAATTCAAACGATGAGCATTCATGTAGAGTCGTTTCATAACAAAAGCGAGAGCCTGAAGGCGGATTGTGAAAATTGTTTTGGTCTTTGCTGCGCGGCTTTGCCTTTTGCAGCTTCTGCCGATTTTGCGATCAACAAAGACGCTGGTCAGCCTTGCAGCAATTTGCAAGCAAACTTTCGTTGCGGAGTTCATATGAACCTCAGGCAACTAGGTTTCAAAGGCTGTACTGTCTATGACTGCTTCGGCGCTGGACAGAAGGTATCTCAGTTTACCTATAAGGGACAAGACTGGAGAAGAGTTCCGGAATCTGCGGCTCCCATGTTTGAAGTGTTCCGGATCATGAAGCAGCTTCAAGAGCTGCTATGGTACTTAAGCGAAGCACTAGCGATGCCGGAAACACAATCCATCCATAGCGAACTTCAGCTTGCGCTGGAAGAGACAGAACATTTGACTAATTTGGATCCTGAATCATTCATGAAAGTAGACATTGTCAAACATAGGGCAGATGTGAATGTGCTGCTGCTTCAAACCAGCGAGTTTGTTCGAACAGAGGCACAGCGCAAACAGAAACCAAGCAAAGGAAAAGGCCGCCAGAGGAGCTTTGGTCGAGGAGCTGACCTCATTGGTGCGAAGTTAAAGGGTTCCGATCTTAGAAGCTCGAACTTGAGAGGGGCTTATTTAATTGCGGCTGATCTTAGAGGAGCCGATCTGAGAGCAGCCGATCTCATTGGCGCTGATTTTCGGGACGCCGATCTTAGTGGAGCTGACCTGTCAGAAAGTATTTTTCTTACACAAGCCCAGTTGAATTCCGCCAAGGGAGACGACCAAACGAAGCTGCCGACGTATCTTGCCAGGCCTACGCATTGGGCTACTGAAGACAGCCGTCAATAAATTTGACTGAGGAATAAGGCGAAAGAAAGAACCCGATACTGTTAGGCATCGGGTTTTACAGTGCCGCTTGCGTTGCCGAAGCCCTCAACCGAGCGCCATGCATCGGCTTCGTCAAAATGTCCGGCATTCTCCTGTCGGTTTCTGCCAGCTCCGGCAGGAGGCGGCGTCATCACCTGTTCCTCTATAGGCCTGTCATCTGTCAACGGAGAATCATTGGCATGCTCTATGCAGCATGTTGCCGTTGGAAGTGCCTGGAGACGCTCAAATGGAATTTCTTCTCCACAATTTGCGCACTTGCCATAAGCATCGGTTTGTATACGATCAAGGGCATCGTTTACTTCATCAAGCCTCTCGCCAAGCGTCTCATCAATGACCATGTCCCGGCTTTTCTCAAAGGTCTCGGTGCCGAGATCAGCTGGATGATTATCATAAGCGGACAACTCGCTGGTCGCATTTTTGAGAGAATCCACAAGCCCCTCATTCGAATCTTGACTTTGTTCAAAATGTAAGGTGAGTTCCTTCTTCTCCTCATTCAACAGTTCTTTCAGTTCCTTTAGATTGGATTTCGACAATGTTGGCATTTTGAGTTCCCTCCTGTCAAACGTTTCTCCTTCTTACCACATAGGCAGGAATTTGACGCAGCAGGCTAAGGTTGACTCAATTCTGCTAACGAATATTAGGGTTTACAAGCATACAGAAGCCCGATAGGGATACCTAATGGGTCCGATACGGTAGAATAGCCTTTTACTGTTAGCCATTCAGTCAATTCGAAAGCAGAGGAAGGGCACCAATTCATCTGCTGTTCCACGTAGTGATCTGCTTCTAGTTCCTCTTCAAAAGGGTTCATTAGCCCAGAAATGACAATACGTCCACCGCTCAGCAATACCCGGTCCATTTCAGCCAGTGCGAGCAGCTGCTGGGAAGCAGTCAAATGATGCATGGCAAAGGTGCAAACGATAAAAGAATAACTTTGAGCGGCCAGAGGGAGCGAAAGCAGGTTGCCTTGCTTGGCATCGATATCCGGCAGCCTGTCCCTGATTAAGGACAGCATTTCGGCGGATTGTTCAACGACCGTCAGCTTTGCGCCTGCATTCGTGACCAGCTCCGATAAATTCCCGCTGCCTGCGCCAAGCTCCAAGCCAATTTCATCATGAAGCGGGTCCAGCCATTCCATCGTTTTGTGAAGCGTTAAATGATAGTGTTCTTCGGATATGATTCCATCCAGCGTAATAAGCGGAGCTTGGTAACCGTGCTGCAGCGCGATATCGTCGTAGTTCCATAGATCGCTCCATGAAGCCCGCAGCAATCGGTTTTTCTTCATCTCCTCAGCGGCACTCTCCAATTGGTGCAGGTTGATGTTGCCGTTTTTTTGCCATACGGAGATGGTTTCATCCAAGGCTTGCAGCGCTTTTGTCGCCGTAATCCAAGATTCATATAAGTGCGTGCGTGCCGCTTCCACTTTACGAAGGAACGCATCCGGTAGATGGACAGCGGATAAAGCATCCTGAATGGACGAAAGGGGAAGTCCAAGCTCTCTAAGCGAAATGATCCAGCGTAACTGAATAAGATCAGCGTCTGAATAGTCGCGATATCGGTTTTCGAGCGCCTTGTAAGGAGTAATCAATCCTTTCTCCTCATAAAAACGCAGCGTGCGAGGGGTAACCCCAAGCGCTTTTGCTGCCTCATGAACCTTCATCGTCTTCACCTCCTCCAATCATTATGAACATTGCCGTAGCGTTAATGTCAATCCGTACACTGCTCAGCTTAACCGTAGTTAATTTCGCAAACGGTGCTTGCTGAGATCGATTGGTTTAATTTTGTCCAGTTAACAGTAAGGTATATTCCGCGATTCTTGATGGTGTCGTAGCCCAATCCAGCTGATGTGAAAGCATAATGGGCTGCTGGAGTATAAAAAAAGGCGACCGTACAGCAATGCTGCAGGTCGCCTTTTCTTATGGTTTAACTCAATCCTTAGCGATTTCCGCGTTGAAGCAATTCTAGACGGTATACGTATTCGAATATAAATTCAAAGGCTTCCAAATGGCGCTTCGCTTCAAATGCGTTTGCTCCCCAAGCATAGATTCCGTGCTTGCGCAGCAGAATTCCCGGGATGTTTTGCACAATGCGCTCGGTTACTTCGGGAACAATAGAAGGGATGTGCGCGAAATTAGAAACGATCGGAATTTCGATATGCGCTTCCTCATCCCAAATATTGAACCCTTTGATCAGCTCAACGCCGTCGACCGGGACGGATTTGCGGTCCCAGAAATATTCCGAAATGACGCTGTTGTAGACTGAATGGATGTGGAAAATGGCACCGGCGCCAGTAAGCTTATAGATTTCGCAATGAATAAGGGTTTCGGCGGATGGTTTGAGACGAGTGGTTTCACAAGGTTTGCCATCCTGATCCACAAATAAATAATCCTCTGGCGTATGAATGGTTTTGTCCTTGCCGCTTGCGGTGACAGCAAATTGGAAATCATCCGCTCTGAAGTCACCTACGCGAACGGATAGATTTCCGCTCGTGCCTGGGAACCATCCGCGGGAGGCAAACAGTTCTTTCACTTCGCGCAGCTCGGAGAGAGCGCGCTGTTTATCTTCTAATGCAATTTGTTGAAAGCTCATTATACTGACTTCCTTTCTGTATTCATGCTTTGGATAATTTCATGGAAGGTTTCATATTCGTAATGGGGCAACCCTAGCTCCTTGCACTTCACTGTCAAATGAGAGCGCGAGTAGACCACATCAGCAAGCTTTGCCCCTTCGAAATCGGTCACGCTGTCCCCGATAATAATACGCTCGTATTGGTCCGCAGGAAAGCGGCGCATAATCGTTGTTTTGCACATGCCGCAATCGTTGCTGCATTGCTCATCGCAAGGATTCGGCCACAAGATTTCAATGCGTTCACCGCTGAAATCGCTGCTGTTGCAGTAGATATGGTCTTTCGGAATGTTAAAAGCTTCAAGAATCGGATATACGAAAAAGTCGATTCCACCGCTCGTCACATAAAAGTCAATCTGCTGCTCTTTACAGTAAGCAAGAAATTCGGCAAACCCGTCGCGGATGCGAGCATTCGAAATGCTGAACGCGATAACTTCCTTTTGCATGGATGATGGTAGCAGGCGAAATAATTGTCCTACGCCATCCTTGATGGTAAGCTCCTGAGCGATGGTTTGCTCGGCAATTTTCTCCCAGCCATCCGGATTAAAGTGCTTGATAATTGCAATAATGTTGTCATTAACGGTAATTGTTCCATCAAAATCACAAAACACGATGCGTTTCTTAGCTGTCTGGTTATCAGTCATTATTCTTTTATCCCCCATGCTTGAATGGCTGCATGCAGCGCCTCGTTGCCTGCTTGATCAGCTGCATTTCGGAGCGGTACTCCATTTAAGGTAGCTGTAATGGCTTGGCGGAAAGCTTGTCCGCCTGCTGCGGTTCCCATCGGATGGCCATGGATACCGCCGCCAGCATTAACGACAACGTCAGTACCGAAATCTTTTAAGATTAGCGGCACAAGACCGGGATGTATGCCTGCGGACGGTACAGGAAAGCTGGATCTGAGACCGTGCAGCGGCTCGAGCAGCGCATCCTTAACCGCGAGGTTTTCCTCTTTAGGCATGACGACCGAGCCATACGGCGACGGGAACAGAACGAGATCGGCTCCGGCTAGCCGCATAAGCTTGCCAAGCAGAAGGGAGGCGCTGATTCCGTAATGGGGGGAGGGATACATCGCCCCAGCCATCGCAGGATGGGCAGCGATCGGTACGTTAATTGTTTTGTCGCTGCTAAGCTCGTGAAGCACATCAAAGCCATAGGCTAGCACGTTGAAGAGCAGCGCGTTAGCGCCGGCATCAATGGCTTTGCGCGCATTCGTGGCAAGCTGTGAGGTAGGTCCTGTCAGATTCACCGCATACAGCAGCTTTTGGCCGGTTTCAATTTCCGCCCGCTTTGCTGCCGACATGCAAGCTTCTACACGTTTCTCAAGCGGCGTAAGCGGATTTTCAAACAGAATTTCATCGTCCTTAATCAGATCTACCCCGCCAAGCGCTTGTTTATAAAATTGGTCTTGCAAATTGGCTAAATCATAGCCAACCACGGATTTGAAAATGCTCATGAGCAATGGGCGGTCTTGAACGCCAAGAAGGTCACGAACGCCCTGAAGCCCGAATTTCGGGCCAGGGAAAGCGGAAGCAAATTCTTTAGATACATCTAGATCAAGGAGCTTGATCTTGCCATCCATTGAGAGCTTCCCAAACACAGTAACGAGTAGGGCAGGCAGGTCGCGGCTGAAGTTAATGTCCGGATAAGCAATGCGTATGTCAGCGAATCGCTCGCCCGGAGCTGCATCCACGGGCTCGTGCACATGCACGGACAATACTTTTCCAAGATGCTTCTCCATCTCCGCTTTTTGCGCTTCGGGGAGTTCCGTCCAACTGCCGACCGTCAAGCCGACAGCAATGGACAATGCTTTTTTGTTAAAATCTGCTTTGTCGTCATACGAACGATATGTTGCGATACATACAGCATTCATTCTGTGATGCTCCTTTCGATAGCAGCGCCCAGCTCTCCCGCGCGTTCCGCGGAGCGATGCACAGCTTTACTGATTGTTTCCGTGAAGCGATTCTCATCCATCAGTTCAATGGCAGCCTGTGTAGTCCCGTTCGGAGAGGTAACCTTGCGGCGAAGCTCAGCGGGTTCCTCACCCGTATTGCGTACCATTTCCGCTGCTCCGAGCACCGTCTGGACAACTAGCTCCTTGGCGGCCGTTTGCGTTAAGCCGAGCTCGACTGCGGATGCAATCATGGATTCCATAAAATAATAAACGTAAGCAGGGCCGCTGCCCGATACTCCCGTGATGGCTTGCTGCAGCGATTCGTCAACAATGGCGTTGATTCCGACAGAGCTGAAGATGGCTTCCGTTAATGTTCGCTGCTGAGGCGTGACTGAAGGAGAATAGCTAATTCCGGTCGCACCAAGGCCAATTGTACTGGAAGTGTTCGGCATAGCACGAACGACGGATGCTTCACCGCCCAGCAATTTTTCGATTGCGCTGATGGAAAGCCCGGCGATAACCGAGATAAAGAGCTGCTTGGGTGAAACGAGCGGCTTAATCGCAGCAATCGCTTCAGCGGCATCCTTTGGCTTCATCATCAGAAAGACGATATCCGCGCCGCGCAAGTAGTCTTCATTGCTTGAGCCTTGAACGATCGTTTGAACGCCGTAACGCTCATTAAGTTCGTTCAGCCGTTCTTTATTTTGACGATTCAACATGGAGATACGTTCCGGTGCAACCAGCTTCTCGTTGGTTAGGCCTCTGACGATGGCCTCGGCCATCGAACCGGCACCGTAGAAACATAGCTGTAAGCTGGAAACGCCGGTTTTTGTTAACAAGGACATTTGTTATATTCCTCCCTATGGATTAAGTTTTCAATATAAATGTAGGGGATGAATTATCCCCGGATTTGGCCGTTTCCATATACTTTGTATTTCGTCGAGGTCAGGGCTGGCAAGCCCATTGGACCGCGAGCATGCAGTTTTTGCGTACTGATGCCAATTTCAGCGCCAAATCCGAATTCAAAGCCATCCGTAAAGCGGGTAGACGCATTATGATAAACGGCAGCAGCATCGATATCTTGAATAAAACGTTCGGCATTCGACGCGTTTTCGGTGACGATGCATTCGGAATGCTTCGTACCGAAGCGGCGAATGTGCGCCAAAGCGGTGTCGAGATTCGGCACGATACGAATATTCATGATGTAGTCATTATATTCGGTTGCATAGTCCTCGTCAGTGACAAGCTTTGTTCCAGGCAGCAACGCTGCTGTTTTCTCGCAACCGCGCAGCTCAACATCGGCTTTCTGGAAGCGCTCGGCAAGCTCAGAAAGGTGCCGATCCGCGAAGGCTTCATGAACAATCAAGGTCTCCATGGAATTGCAAACGGAAGGACGCTGTACCTTAGCATTAAAAGCAATATCCGCAGCCATCGTAAAATCTGCGCTTTCGTCAATGTAGGTATGACAAATACCAGCTCCCGTTTCAATAACAGGCACGGTAGCATTTTCTACCACATTACGAATTAATGAAGCTCCGCCGCGCGGTATGACCACATCGAGCAGTCCGTTTAATTTAAGCATTTCATTAACCGATGCGCGGTCAGAATCCTCAATGAGTTGAATCGCGTCTGCCGGCATTTCCGTATTCGAAAGAGCTTGTTTCAACACTTCTACAATTTTGCGGTTCGATTCAATCGCCGCGGAACCACCGCGCAGTACGACGCTATTGCCGGTTTTGAGGCAAAGCCCAGCGGCATCTACGGTTACGTTCGGACGCGCTTCATAGATCATGCCGATAACGCCGAGCGGTACTCTGACTTTATTCACTTTAAGGCCATTCGGGCGGTCAAAATGCTCAAGCAGCTCGCCAACTGGGTCCGGAAGCTCCACGATTTGGCGCAATCCTTCGGCAATAGCCGCAACACGGTCATAATTCAAAGCAAGGCGGTCGAGCAGGGAGGGACTTGTTCCTTGCTCGCGACCACGCTCCAAATCAAGCTTATTAGCCGCTATAATGGCAGTTTGCTCGGTTAGCAGGGCATCCGCCATTCGGCTAAGCGCCGTATTTTTCTGTTCTGTCGTCAACCGGTTCATAATTGCCGCTGCATCTTGTGCCAATGTTGCTTTTTGTCTTACTTCGCTTGTCATAGTATGAAGCCTCCTTATGGATTTTATAGCTAACTTATGATTTCAATGTGATCCATTCATCACGATGAATGACTTCAATGCGGGTAACATCCACTCTACGCTTCACTTCTTCGGTCGTCATCCCGGCTACTGCTTGAATCTGCCAAGCGGCGTAATTGACAACGCCTCGGCCAAGCGTCTCGCCTTGCCTATTTTTAACCTCAACGACGTCGGTGGGCAGGAAATCTCCTTGAATTTCGGTTACTCCAGCCGGCAGTAGGCTTTTACCGCCTTCAAGCAAAGCGAGTACGGCGCCGTCGTCGACGGTGATGCAGCCCTGCGGCATGGAATGGAAGCCAAGCCATTGTTTCTTCATCGGTAGGCTATTTAGCTTCGTGTCAAAGTAGGTGCCGCGGCCTATGCCATCAACTGCGAGCATGAGATCGCCTTCCTGCTGAACTTTGCCGATGAAGGCATGCACGCCGCCACGCATCGCAATGCGCGCTGCCTCGATTTTGGAACGCATGCCGCCCGTACCTACGGAGGAGCCCGCGCCGCCAGCCACTTTCATAATATCCTCGGAAATTTGATCCACGCGCTCAATTTTGACGGCTTGCGGATTTTTACGCGGGTCTTCGGTATACAAACCGTCCATGTCCGTAATGATCACTAACTTGGCAGCCTTTGTCATCGTTGCTACTAGCGCAGATAAGCTATCATTATCTCCGAATTTCGGTACGAGCTCATCGGTAGCTACCGTATCGTTTTCATTGATGATCGGGATGATCCCAAGCCGGAGCAGCTCTTCAATCGTCATCAATGCGTTTTGGATACGGCGTCGGTTTGAGAAGTCCGCGCGCGTGAGCAAAATTTGAGCAGCGACGATACCGTATTTGCTGAAAGCTTCTTGATACGCTTGCATGAGCAGAGCCTGGCCTACGGCTGCGGCTGCCTGTTTCTCATGTACGATCTTTGGTTTGGCTGTATACCCGATTTGACGAAAACCGGCTGCAACTGCTCCGGAGGTAACGAGCATTACGCCATTGCCGCCTTGATGAAGGGAGGCAAGCTCAGAAACAAAATAATGAATGCGCTCGCGGTTAAGGCCGCCTTCCTCGGAAGTGAGGGAGCTGCTGCCAATTTTTACGACTATACGTTCCGTCATGATTAATCCCATCCTATGCTTGTTTCGTGACAACAAAAAAGACTTCCGTCCATAAAGGACGAAAGTCTTCACTTCCGCGGTACCACCTTTGTTGATGATCAATACAAATAGATCATCCAGCTTAAGCCTATAACAGAAGGCGCTGTCCGGTTCATCACCGGCCGCTCGGAGGTAGGTTCAGCAAGCGGCCTTCGGTAAATTCTCGCAGCCCATGGAATTTACTCTCTGATCGCGACCTTGCATGCTTAATAGTCCCGTCATCACGTTTCATGTTCAATTCCTACAAGCATATCACGATCCTATGCTGCTGTAAAGGAATGCAAGCGCAAGGCAGTTCTCAAAAAAGATTAAGCTTGCCGATCCGTTCCACTGCTTCCTCAAGTCGTGCCTCATCCGTTAACAGTCCAAGGCGTACATAGCCCTCGCCATGTGTTCCGAAGCCCACGCCAGGCGCTACGACTACGTCTGCTTCGTATAGGAGTAGATCGGCAAACGATTCCGAGGTATAGCCTGGCGCCACAGGCAGCCAGCAGAAAAAGGATCCGCCTGGGCGGTCAGCTTTCCAGCCAATGCGGTCAAGCGCGGCAAACAAAGCGTTCCTGCGGCTTTCATAACGTGCTTTCAGATCAGCTACACAATCCTGAGAACCCGTTAAGGCGAGGGCAGCTGCTTCTTGAATTCCGCCGAACAAGCTGCAGTAATAATGGTCTTGCATCAGGTTAATCAGCTTAATGATTTGTGCATTGCCGATTGCAAAGCCTACGCGCCAACCAGCCATATTATAGGTCTTGGACAACGTGTAGAACTCAACGCCAACTTCCTTAGCGCCTGGGGTTTGCAGGAAGCTAATCGGCTTGCTGCCGTCAAAGCCGATTGCGCCATAAGCAAAATCGCTTGCCACAACGATGCCATGCTCTCTGGCATAAGCGACCGTATTAGCATAAAACTCAGCATTTGCTACAGCGCCGGTAGGGTTGTTCGGATAGTTCATGAACATCAGCTTGGCGCGATCAGCGATTTCAGGCGGAATCGCTCCATAATCGGGCAAATAGTTATTTTTTTCAATTAGCGGCATGAATGACATCTCAGCACCGGCAAGCGCAACACCTGACCAATAATCAGGATAGCCCGGATCAGGAACGAGACATACGTCGCCGGGATTCAGCAAGCATTGGCTGATTTCAACAAGACCGGTTTTTCCGCCAAAGAGAATGGCAACTTCGGTAGCTGGATCAACATCAACGTCATAATCTTCCTTATACCGCTTAGCAACAGCTTCCTTGAGAAAAGGGTAGCCGCTAAAAGGCGGATATTTGTGGTACAACGGGTTAGCTGCAGCTTCCTGCAGCTTTGCAACAATATGGGGAGGGGTCGGCTGGTCCGGATTGCCTTGTCCCAAATTGATTACATCGCGTCCTTTGGCCACTTGAGCGTTAGCTTTAGCGACCAGCTTGGCAAAAAATTGCGTCGGAAGTCCGTTCATCCGATCCGCGGGCTGAATAAGGTGTTGACCGATTTGTGTTTCCATTCCCTCACACTCCACATGAAAAATCGCTATCTATTATTAGGCAATAGCTTAAATGTAGCACGAATGTGGGGAGATGAGAAGCTAAGCCTAAGATGCGGGAATGCCTACCTTCTGAATAAACGGTTTAATATCAGCTTTGAACAGGAACAAAAACGGCCTGCGCTTCTCGTCAAAGACAAGAAGGAGCGGTGGTTTGTCCTTGCAATAAAATAGAAACAAATCGTTGGAAACGACGGAAACGTCGTTTGCCTTAATCGTGACCGCCTTCTCTAAAGGAACACGGTACACATAACTGCAGCTTTCATCATTCGTTAATTGAGGGGCAAGTCCAGTGATCGAGCCAATCCACGAGGCAGCTAAAGCCTGATAGCTCGCATCATTCGGAATGGTTTTCACAACCTTGCCCGCAGCCACGTCAAATACTTGTACTGGCTTTAGACCAACCTCTGAGGTAGGTGAACCTTGGGCGGGCTGGGCAGAAGCCACTTGCGCCATTAACAGAAGCGAGCAGCATGCAAGCAGCATGGCGGCAATTTTTTTGGAAAGCATAACGGACATTCTCCTCATCTATTGTTTAGTGGTAAAGATCATAACCTTACGTTTCCCATCTTGACACAGAAGCATGAGAGGGTATCATTAGGAAAAAAAGCAATAACGGGAGGACTGTAAGATGAGCAACCCATTGCGGCTTGCATTGCTGCAAATGAATATAGAAGTGGGAAATCCAGAAGCCAATTTTAAGAAATTAGCCTGTATGCTTGAAGAAGCGGTTAATCAAACGGACAAACCGGATGTGATTATGTTTCCGGAGATGTGGAATACGGGATATGCATTGACCGAAATTCAAAGCTTGGCCGATCATGAGGGAACGCGAACGAAAGCATTTTTAGCCGAGTTCAGCCAGAAACATCAGGTTCACATCATTGGAGGCTCCATTGCCGAGCGGAAGGAAGATAAGGTGCTGAATACGATCTACGCTTTCGACCGCGGCGGAAACGTAGTTGCGGATTATTCCAAAATTCATTTGTTTCGACTTATGGACGAGGAAAAGTTTTTGGTAGCCGGAGACAAGCTCGGCACACTGGAGATTGAAGGAGCAGGCGCCGGGATGATGATTTGCTACGACATCCGCTTCCCTGAGCTTGCGAGAAAGCTGGCGCTGGAAGGCGCCAAGCTTCTGTTCGTTCCTGCGGAATGGCCGCATCCGCGCTTGCACCACTGGCGCACGCTGCTTACCGCGCGCGCCATCGAAAACCAAATGTTCGTCATCGCTTGCAACCGGATGGGAACGAGTGGAGCTACTCAATTTTTTGGGCATTCCATTGTGCTTGATCCTTGGGGCGAAACGATTGCAGAAGCAGGCGAGGAAGAAACGATCTTATACGCGACGATCGATTTGTCGCTCGTCGACGAGGTAAGAACGAGAATCCCGGTATTTGAAGATCGAAGACCTTCTATATATGAAATCGATTAATGGTGGGTGACAAGCGTCTCCTTCAACGTTCGGATAAAAGCATCCGCTGCTTTGGAGAGATATCTGCCTTTCCTGCTTGCGACGACAAGCGTTCGGGTAGGACGTTGGTTTAAGGGCAGGTAGGCAGGAGCGAAGTCGGAGCCTTTCGTCCGCGTAAGCATTTGCGGGACGAAGGCAATGCCCATGCCGCCGGCTACGAGAGATTGAATCGTATCAATATTGCTGCTTTCAAAAACGATGCGCGGAGCAAAGCCGGATTGCTCGCAAAGGTCAACGGTAATTTGCCGAAAGCCTTGTCCGCGTTTGAGCCCGATAAACGGTTCATCTTGAAGCTCGGCAATATCGATCGGCGTATCTCGAAGGGCGAGCGGATGAAGCGGCGGAACCGCCAAGCAAATTTCTTCTTCCATAAACGGCTCCCATGCCAGGGAACTGTCGATGAGAGGAAGTGACAGCAAACTCAAATCCGTGCCGCCGCTTGCCGTAAGCTGCTCTAGCTTAGCGGTAGTATCTTCGACAAGAACCACTTCGATTTGTGGATAAAGTTCACCAAATACCGGCAGGACAAGCGGTAAAATATGCGATCCAGTAATAGGGAGTGTTCCGACGACAAGCCGGCCGCGACGCATCTGTGCCATATCATCCATTTCTTGCTTCAGCTGTTCTACGGCATCCAGGATGTCTTGCGATTTGCTTACGAACACCTGACCAGCCTGTGTGAGTTCAACAGAGTTTGTCGTTCTGCGAAATAATAGTACGCCAATTTCCTGCTCCAGCTTGGAGAGCTGCTGACTGAGAGATGGCTGGGCAATGTGCAGCTTCTCCGCAGCCCGCGAAAAGTTTTTTTCCAAAGCGATTTGAATCACATAGTTTAATTGTCTTAGTTCCATACCGTGAAACTCCTCTATATAAAATTATGGATTGAAAACATCCATTATAGTTATTACCTATAGTCGTTATAGATATTATATCTTGGATCAATGAAGAAAGAAATGATATAGTAGGTTCAGTTAAGAAAAGCAGAAGATTTAATGAAACGATGGGGTGAATATAATGACGAAAAAGACAATGTTTGAGAAGATCTGGGATAATCACGTCATTCATCAAGAAGAAGGCAAGCCAAGCGTTATTTATATCGACTTGCAGCTGGTGCATGAAGTTACATCGCCGCAAGCGTTCGAAGGATTGCGCCTATCAGGCCGTAAAGTACGCCGCCCTGACCTTACTTTCGCTACGATGGATCATAACGTTCCGACGAAAGATCGTTTTAATATTACGGATCCGATTTCTAAACAACAAATCGATACGCTTACTCAGAACTGTAAAGATTTTGGCGTAACGCTATTCGATCTTGACAGCATCGACCAAGGTGTCGTTCACGTTATGGGACCTGAGCTTGGCCTTACGCATCCGGGCAAAACGATCGTTTGCGGAGACAGCCACACGTCGACTCACGGCGCGTTTGGCGCTTTGGCGTTCGGTATTGGTACG
This sequence comes from Paenibacillus paridis, assembly GCF_006345825.1. Taxonomy (GTDB): domain Bacteria; phylum Bacillota; class Bacilli; order Paenibacillales; family Paenibacillaceae; genus Pristimantibacillus; species Pristimantibacillus paridis. The sequence continues at coordinate 1,985,874 of NZ_VCIX01000092.1, read as the reverse complement.
AGCGAGGTTGAGCACGTTATGGCTACGCAATGCTTGCAGCAATCGAAAGCAAAAACGCTTGAAGTGCGCTTCAACGGCAAACGCAAGCCTGGCGTAACAGCAAAGGACTTGATCCTAGGCGTTATCGCTCAATACGGTACAGATTTCGCAACAGGTTATGTTATTGAGTTTACAGGCGAAGCTATCACAAGCTTGACTATGGAAGAGCGTATGACAGTCTGCAACATGTCTATTGAAGCAGGTGCTCGTGCGGGCCTAATCGCTCCAGACGAAACAACATTTGAATATTTGCGCGGTCGCCAGTATGCGCCAGCTAACTTCGATGAAGCGGTTGAAGCTTGGAAACAGCTGACAACAGATGAAGGCGCAGAGTATGACACTGTCGTACACTTCGACGTTGATGCATTGATTCCACAAGTGACTTGGGGGACTAGCCCAGGCATGGGAACAAACATTACGGCAAAGGTTCCTTTCCCTGCTGACCTTCCAACTGAGAACGAGCGCAAAGCTGCTGAAGCGGCGCTTGAGTATATGGATCTTAAACCAGGTACGCCTATGAACGAGATTCCAATCGATTATGTATTTATTGGCTCTTGCACGAATGGCCGTATCGAAGATTTGCGCGCTGCTGCTGAAATCGCTAGAGGCTACAAAGTTAGCGATCGCGTTACAGCTATCGTTGTGCCAGGCTCTGGCCGTGTGAAAATTCAAGCCGAGAAAGAGGGCTTGGACAAAATTTTCTCCGAAGCTGGTTTTGAATGGCGCGATGCAGGCTGCTCGATGTGCCTTGCGATGAACCCTGACGTATTGAAGCCGGGCGAGCGCTGCGCATCTACATCCAACCGTAACTTTGAAGGCCGTCAAGGCCGTGGCGGACGTACGCATTTGGTATCGCCTGCAATGGCTGTTGCTGCAGCGATTAAAGGTCACTTTACCGATGTTCGTGACTGGGAAATCAAATCCGAAGTGCTGAACTAATTGAACGCGAGAGAGGGGTATAACCGATATGGAACCGTTTAAACAACTTACAGGCATCGTCGCCCCGGTCGACCGGGTCAATGTCGACACTGATGCAATCATCCCTAAACAATTTTTGAAGCGCATTGAGCGCAGCGGCTTTGGCCAATTCCTATTCTTTGAGTGGCGTTTTCACGAAAACGGCGATATCAACACTGAATTCGAACCGAACAAACCGCGTTACGAAGGCGCTTCTGTCCTCGTTTCCCGTGCTAACTTTGGCTGCGGCTCTTCCCGTGAGCATGCGCCTTGGGCGATTCTGGATTATGGCTACAAAGTTATTATTGCTCCGTCTTATGCGGATATTTTCTATAACAACTGCTTCAAAAACGGCATTTTGCCAATCAAGCTGAGCGAAGAACAAGTGGAAGAGCTTTTCCAACGCACAGCTAAATTCGAGGGTTATACCTTGAAAGTGGATTTGGAAAACAAACAGCTTTCCGATGACCACGGTTTGGCGATCAGCTTTGACCTTGATGAGCACCGCCGTCAATTTTTGCTGCAAGGTCTTGACGATATCGGCTTGACACTTCAGCACGCAGATAAAATTACGGCATACGAGCAAAAGCACGCTGCTCGCCTAGGCTAAATTAGCATAAGAAAGGGGACGATTCGGCCTTCACGGGCGAATCGTCCTCTTTTTTCCTTTTAACGCAACTTTTTCTGACAAGCTGCGTCTATATTTTAGTCTGTAAAAGTCGAATGCACTCATTCGATGCGGGCAATTTCAGTCATCGAGGTGGGAAATGAAGAAATTTGTATCCATGTTTTTGTTTATGTCGGTTTTTTTCACGATGTTCGCCACTGTAGGACAAGCGGCAGAGGTCATTCCAAAGCTTTTCCTGAATGGCCAGCAGCTGAAATCGGCTGTGAATCCCCAGATCATCAACAGCTCCACGGTCGTTCCCGTGCGAACGATTTCTGAGGGACTAGGCTTTCAGATTGATTGGGACAGCAAGACCAAAACAGTGACGGTGATCCACGGCGGTAATGTCATTAAGCTAAAGGAAAATGACAAGACAGCTTTGGTTAACGACCAAAAGGTACAACTGGATACACCGACGACGATCATCAAAGGCACGACGTTAGTTCCGCTTCGATTTGTTGGTGAGCAGTACGGACTTAAATTCGAGTACAAAGCTGCCGAAAAAGAAGTACATATGTATCAAGAATCCACAGTTCCTACGGAGCCAACTGAACCAGCACAGCCTGCCGAACCAACAGGATCGATTACAGAAGTAGCTTACAATGGCAACAGCTCGCTAACCGTCAAGTATGACGGAGTCATGAAAGCGAATAAGCCATTGCTGCTTGAGAATCCGAAGAGAGTAGTATTCGATTTTCCGAACACGGCTTTTGCTACCGTATTGACTGGACAAGCTGAAGTAAACGTTACAGACAGCACTTATTTGCAAAAAATTCGTTATTCCTTATTTAGCAGCACGCCAGCTACTGTTCGCTTAGTTCTTGAAATTAGCGAAAATACGGGATATGTATTGACGGAGGATTTGGGCAAGTTTGAATTGACCTTCATGTCACTCACTGACGTGCCGACAGATCCAAGCATTCCGGTTGAACCGCCAGTTGTAGTTAATCCTGAGAACCCGCCTTCTTCGAATGACGTCTATGATGTTGTCATTGATCCCGGGCATGGGGGTTCAGATCCTGGCGCGAAGAGCGTACTGGGCAAATGGGAGAAAGAATTTAACCTGAATGTTGCATTGAAAATGAAAGCACTGCTCGAAAAAGAAACTAAAATCAAGGTTCATTTTACGAGAACGGGCGATACTTACCCGACTTTGGACGACCGTGTTAAATTTGCTGAAAATTTAAAAGCTGATTTGTTTCTATCGATCCATGCCAATAGCGGAGGAAGTACCGCATCTGGTACCGAAACTTATTATTATCGCGATAATAGTAAAGCGTTGGCTGGTGTTATCCATAAGCATTTGATTGCAGCAACCGGCTTAAAGGACCGTGGAGTGAAAAAAGAAGCTTATAAAGTCATTAAGCAAACAACGATGCCAGCGGTGTTGATTGAAGCCGGCTTCTTGTCGAATACCTCTGATGCCAAAATGCTATTTGATGATGCTGCGCAAAGCCGCATAGCTGCTGAGCTTGTTGCGGGCATCAAGGAATACTTGAAAGTAAAATAGAAAGCAGGTGTTCAGTGTAATGAAAACATTCAAAGCACGCGGGCTGCTTGCTGTCATCATCTTATCTGCTGCATTGGCAGGCTGTGGTGTGCAGGACAAGCCAGGCAACCAACCAGGCAGCACAGCTGCGCCTACCGTGACTCCCTCGCCGGAGCCTACCGCAGCATTAAACGAGCGCGAAGCTATCATTTATTTAACCGATACTGAGCTAGCTGAAACAATCGAGAAATCCGTAAAGCTGCAATACGAAACGGATACCGATCTTGTGAAAGCGGCAATAGCCGAGCTTCAAAAAGATCCTGCCGAAAATGTGTTGGCTCTATGGCAACCAATTGAGCTTACATCCGTAGAATTAACTGATGGTCTTGTCGTTCTGGATATTCATTTGCCGGACGAGGCTCGTCTGGGTGCCCCTGGCGAAATGCTTGTCATCGAGACCTTGAAGAAAACGTTATTCCAGTTTGACTTCGTCCAAGGAATTCAACTATTGGTTGATGGCGCTGAAGTAGAAACGCTCATGGGCCATGTGGAATTAGAATATCCGATGGTGCGCGAACAAGAATAGCAGTTGTTTTATATGAAACACTCACACAGCACATAGTTACACATAGAACGGCTCCGCCCTTGCAAAAGGCTTGCGGGGTCGATTCTGCTTATTTCATCCTAAACTTTCAGGAGGATATCCATCTATGACATTGCAATTTGCAGGCAAAAAGATTTTAACAGGAGCGATTGTATTTTCACTCGTAACCGGAAGCGGCGTTATGCTGCCAAATCAAATTCAGGTGTCTGCGGCGGCATTAACCACGCCATTTAAAGACGTGAGCAGCGGACATTGGGCCGAGAAGCATATAGCAAAGCTGGCATTGCAAGGAATCATCGCGGGAAATACAACAACTAGCGGGGCATTTGTGTTCCGGCCAAGCGAAAATGTAAGCCAACAGGAAGCGGTTTTGATGGCGCTCCGTTTTGCAGGTCTGGATAAAAAAGCCGACCAGAATGCGATTATCGGCTTTCCTACCTCTTTTGAGGTGAGCAGCTATTTCAAACCTTATGTGACGCTTGCTTTCCAGGAAGGTTTGCTTGATCAGGCAGAAGAATTCGAGCTGGCCGCCAAGGAGCCTAAAGTCGCATGGGGAACTAAACCAGCTACTCGGGAATGGGTCACAAAGCTGATGGTTCGTGCAATTGATCAGGAAGAAGAAGCCGTACGGTTGCAAAACGCGGCGTCGAGCTTCACCGACTCTGCCCAAATCAATTCGATATACAAGGGATATGTCAATGCAGCCGCCAAGCTGGAGCTTGTCAAAGGCGTTACGGCAACGAAATTTGATCCCAAAGCGAACGTGAACCGCGCGAGCTTGGCGACGATGTTCAGCCGGGCGGAATCGATTTTTCCTGTGGCATATGAAGGACAAACAAACGGAATTGTCACAGCGAACACAGCAGCTTCGCTTACTATTTTCAGTGACAAGAAGGAAACCAGCTATGCCGTTGATGCGGACACGCTCTTTTATCACTATAATTCGGAAACGCCAATTACAAGAGAACAGCTTGTAGACTTCGGAGACGTAACTGTCATTGCTAAGGACGGTAAAGCAAAGTACGTGGAAGTCAAAGGGGACAAGCAGTACACGAAAACAGTAACAGGTACGCTTGACCGGGTGATTGCCGGCGAGAAGAAAATATACGTATGGATCAATGACAAGCCCGTGGAAATCTACTATAACGATGCAGTCTCTGTCGTAGATACAGACGGGAAGGCGCTAGCTCTGTCTGCGATTAAGAGAGACAGCCAGATCAGTATCGTTCAGGATACGTTCCGTGAAACTCCGCTTGCCCTGAAGATTGTGGCTTCGTCGCAAGCTGCAGCTACAACTGCCACTGGCACGTTCTATAGCGCGGATGGTCAGCTTGTTACCATTATGTCGGGCTCGGTGCTTGTATCCAAGTTTGTGGCTGATACGGTAACCGTAGAGATTGATGGCATTAATGGAGCGACGGTTAACGATCTGATCAAGGAAGCCGACCAAGTAGAACTAACGCTTAACGATAAAGACCAAGTGACAAAAATTAAAGTAGCTAACCGCAATGTGAAAACATTAGCAGGCGCTCAGGTTGCAAGCTATGTCTATGACAAAAAGCTGCTAACGATCGTAGATGCTTCAGGCGGAAACGCACAGGCGCTGTATTTTACAGACAAAACAAGAATTGAGTACGGCGGCAATGTGATTTCACTTGCCTCGGCTAATAGCCTCTTGACTCAAAACCGTAAAATTGTAATTAGCTATACAGGCGATTCGATCGTTTCCCTGCAGTTTATAACGAAATACACAGGTTCGCTTGTATCGATGAACTCTGCGGCTAATTTGATGACCCTCAGATTAGATGGCGGTGCTACTGCAGCCGTTCCTTACAATTCCGCTTTCGTTGAACATCCAACTATCGCGAATGCGGGCTTGAGCGATTTGAAGGCCGGCGATCTGCTAACGTTGGAATTAAACAGCACGCAGGACCGTGTTGCAACCGTTAAAGTACACCTTAACGCCCAGTATGAGGTCATCTCGTTAGATACGATTAACAAAAAGCTGAGAGTAAAAAACACAGCAACTGCCGCGTTTGATTTATCGGTGTTGAATACAGAGCTGCTGAATGATGTTGGGGCGAAACTAACGGTAGACCAAATCCCGACAGGCTCGATCATCAATGTTAATTATATCGGCAAGCAAGCGGTAACTGCGCGGATCGTACCTGTAACGTTAGGGACCGTACAATCCGTAGCGGCTAATTCCGTTACCGTCGTAAGCTTGGCGGGACAAACGATTACGTATAACGGCGATGCCGGCTTCGCGATCAGCAAAGGCGCTTCGCAGGGCACGGCAACGAGCCTGTTGGCAGTAGGGGATTACGTGGAAGTACAGAAGCCGGAAGGCGCAAGCACGATAATCACAGCAGCAGTTGGGGAAAGCCGCGTCTTCACGAGCTATAATGCTTCAACTGGCCAAATTTGGACGGAAAAAGCTTCGGATTCGGACAACCGCAATTATTTTAACGTGACCAGCAGCACAAAGTATACGCTGAATGGTGCTGTAGGCACTGTAACTGCTTTGAAAGCCGGGGATAAGATTACAATTTTCGGTTTCCGCAACAACGCGATTGCAATCGTCAAGTAGCGTTTTCCTTAAAAAATGGATGGATTTGTGCCGATATATTTAAAATTTGTGAAAAAACTGCCCTAATGGGCAGTTTTTTTATAGAATATGCTTGATTACGGTTGCTAAGCGTGACAAATTTCGCTACACTTTGAACGATAGTGTTTCATTAGGAGAGAGGACGATGATTGCGAAACAGAAAATGCGTCATGTGCTGGACGTAATAGCGGGCATGTTTCCAGATGCACACTGTGAGCTGAACCACAGCAATCCGTTCGAGCTTACGATAGCCGTGCTGCTCTCAGCGCAATGCACGGATGAAACGGTCAATAAAGTGACGGTATCCTTATTTGAAAAATATAAGCGGCCCGAGGATTATTTGAGCGTTCCACTAGAGGAGCTGGAGCAGGATATTCGCCGCATCGGTTTGTTTCGCAGCAAGGCTTCGAATATACAAAAGCTTTGCCGGATCGTCATTGATAAATATGACGGTGAAGTGCCCGAGAGCCATGAGGGACTTACCGAGCTGCCGGGTGTTGGGCGCAAAACGGCTAATGTTGTGATGTCTAACGCGTTTGGCGTGCCAGCCATTGCTGTTGATACGCATGTGGATCGCGTCTCAAAGCGGCTCGGATTTGCCAAGCCGGATGACACGGTGCTAGAGGTGGAGAAGAAGCTGATGAAGCTCGTACCGAGGGATGAGTGGACCTTGACCCACCACAGGCTGATCTTTTTCGGCCGCTATCATTGCAAGGCGCAAAGCCCGCAGTGCCCGATCTGTCCACTGCTTGATTTATGCAAAGAAGGAAAACAACGTATGAAGCCAGGGTTTAAAACAAAAAATAAGAGCATTAAACCTAAAATAGCCAATGAAGGATGATGAACATGAACTGTATTTCCGTTTACACGAACAATTTTGAGCTTTTTTCCGATATTTACGAGCAAGTGCTTGAGTCACCGCCAGAGGAGCACGAGGATATTTTGGTAGAAGGCATTACCGTAAGCGGCTCGGGCGATGTGCCTGACCAATACATCGAGCGTATGCGTTCGAAGCCAGAGGTTGTCGTGATGAGAGACAAAGAACGCAACATTATGATCTTGCAGCACGGCAATGTATTTGAAATTTGCCTGCCGTCTGAAGAAGAGCAAGCCGTTTAAGGAGAAGACGATGACTCAAATAACCGTGCAAAGCATAGCGGGAGCTATATCCGAAACAGCTGGCCTCATGGCGGCTGCAGGTGATGTGTTACATGCAAAGCAAGCACAAGAGCTGAACAGTAAGCTGACCGATGGTCGGCTTACTGTCGCTTTTTGTGGACATTTTTCGGCGGGGAAATCAACGTTGATCAATCGCCTTTGCGGCACAAAGCTGCTGCCTTCGAGTCCGATCCCAACCAGCGCGAACGTGGTATCGATCCGCGGCGGAGACCGTGCCTATGCGGCAGTGGAAATTCTTCGCAATGGGGCAACCTCGCAAGCGGAGGTTCCGATCGAGGAGCTTGACCGTTACTGCGTCGATGGGGAGCAATTTACATCGGTATCGATCGTTTATCCAAGCGAGCGCCTAGGCAATCATACGGTGCTGCTGGATACGCCAGGCATTGATTCGACCGACGATGCGCACCGGATGGCAACGGAATCGGCGCTGCATCTGGCAGATGTTGTTTTTTATGTTATGGATTACAACCATGTCCAATCCGAAATCAATTTCTCTTTTGCCAAGCAGCTGAAGGATTGGGGCAAGCCCTTATATTTTATCGTCAATCAGATTGATAAGCATCGCGAACGTGAGCTATCCTTCGCAAGCTATCGTCAAAGCGTCGAGGATGCGTTCCATGCTTGGCATTTGGAGCCGGCAGGGATCGTTTATTTGTCGTTGCGCGAGCCGGAGCATCCCCAGCAGGAATGGGAGTCGTTGCTCGAGCTTCTTGATCAGTTGAAAACGATTCGTGAGCCGCTCTGCGTATATAGTGTGGATGCTTCTTTGCGCCACTTGGTAGAGGGGCATAAGAAACGGGAAGACGAGCTGGCTGAGCCCGAGCGGGAACGGCTGGTCGAAGAAGCAGGCGATGAAGAGGCTGCGGCCAGGGTGAAAGGCGAGATGGATCGTCTGACCGCATTAGTTGCTCAAATCGCTGCGCATAAGGAAGTCTACCGGGCAGGACTGCGCAAGGAGCTGCAAAGCTTGCTCGACAATGCGAATATTACGCCAGCTGGACTCCGTGATTTGGCCCAAACGTTTCTGGAGAGCCGCAAGCCCGGTTTTAAAGCGGGTTTGCTCTTTGCGGCAGCGAAGACAGCCGCAGAGCAGGATAGGCGGCTGCAGGCTTTCAGCGCAGAGCTGAACAGCCTTATCAGTGCCTCTATTGATTGGCATGTGAAGCAATTGCTTCGTACGGAAGCGGAGCGAATCGGCTTCGATAACGAGCGGCTAGAGGCGGAGCTTGGGCAGAAGCTTGCCTGGCTGCCCGATGCGCAGTGGCTTATTGGGCGGGTAAAGCCCGGAGCTGTCATCAATAGCGAATATACGATGACCTTCAGCCGCGATCTTGCCGCGGATGTGAAGGGGGTTTATCGCCAGCGGGCGCTAGAGCTGATCGATGCGCTGGCGGATCATTCGGCAGCGGCAGGCGAAGCCTCTGCCGCCGAGGCCAAGGCACAGCTCGCGGCGCTTCGCGCGCAGGCTGGCGCCCTTGAGGCGCTTGCTGCGCTGGCGAAGCGCGCGGCAGAGCATGCAGCGCGGCTTGCGCGCGCGCTGCCAGAGGCGCCGGCGAGGCCGGCGTTGCCAGCGCCGCGCGCCGCTGGCCATACAGCAGCCGCGGAGCATGCGGCTGCAGAGGCGGCTGAAGCGTCAGCCGCCTTAGCCCGCAGCACGGCCGCGTCACCGCGTCCTGCCGCTTCAGGGCGGGGCGCATGGGGCGGCGGAGCCGCTCTTGCGCAGCAGCACAGCGCAGCAGCTCGCTTAGCGGGCGCTGCTGAGCTGCTTGCCCCGCATGCGGCGCTTGCTGCCGCTGCACAGGCGATGCGCGACAAGGCGAAGCGGCTGAAGGACAGCCGCTTCACCATCGCATTGTTCGGCGCCTTCAGCGCCGGCAAATCCTCGCTTGCGAACGCGCTGATCGGCGAGCCGGTATTGCCGGTCTCGCCGAATCCGACAACAGCAGCGATCAACCGGCTCGTGCCGCCGACGGCTGAGCACGGACATGGCACAGCGCGCATCGTCATGAAGTCGCGCGCCGCCATTGAGGACGATGTGCGCTATTCCTTGGCGCTGCTCGGCGAGAAAGCCGGCATCGACCAGCTGCCGGATGCCGCAGCCCTGATGCGGGCGATTGACCGGCTCACTCCCGATTCCATCGGTGCTGGCGGCCGCCCGCATTTCAGCTTCCTGCGCGCCGCTCGGGCGGGATGGGCAGAGCATGAGCCGCTCCTGGGCGAGCAGCTCTCGGTTAACCAAGCGGAATATGAACGGTATGTCGCGGAAGAATCGCGTTCTTGCTTCGTTAGCGAGATCGAGCTTCATTACGATTGCGCGCTCACCGCGCAGGGAATCGTGCTCGTGGATACGCCAGGGGCCGATTCCGTCAATGCGAGGCATACCGGCGTTGCTTTTAATTATATTAAAAATGCCGATGCCGTTCTGTTTGTCACGTATTACAATCACGCGTTCTCCCAAGCGGATCGTCAATTCTTGATGCAGCTCGGCAGGGTAAAGGATCAGTTCGAGCTCGACAAAATGTTTTTCCTCGTCAATGCCGCCGATTTGGCTGCGGATGAGGAGGAGCTGGCTGGCGTCTTAAAGCATGTGGAGACAAATCTCCTTCAGCATGCGATACGGTCGCCGCGCCTATTTCCTGTTTCCAGCCTGCAAGCGCTCGACGGCAAGCTAAGCGGGGATGCAGAGCTTCTGAAGAAGTCCGGCATTGAAGCATTTGAGCAATCATTTCTATCTTTTGTACAAAATGATCTTGGAAAGCTCGCCATTGATGCGGCAGAACAGGATTTGAAGCGTGCAGCCGCAACCGTAGCAGGTTGGCTGCAGAGCGCCGAAGGCGATGTCGCTGCTCGGGAAGCGGAGCTAAACACGCTGGAGGCATCCGTAAACGATGCGAAGGGCGAAATTTCCGCGCTTCAGTCCGGGGTCCTGCCAGAGCAGCTGCGGCAGGAGCTAAGCGAGCTTCTGTATTATGTCGTACAGCGCCTTCAGTATCGTTTTGGCGAATTTTACAACCTTGCCTTTAACCCGGCTTCCTTGCAGGACGACGGGCGCGATTTGCGCAAGGCGATCTGGACGTCATGGCTGGAGCTGCAGCGGCTAGTCCAACTGGAGCTCTCGCAAGAGATGCTGGCTACGTCGCTCCGCATGGAGAAGGGGATTCATACGCAGCTTCAGAAGCAATACGCGATCGCAGCCCAGCGCTTGGAAGCATCTATCGCATCCTATAACGCCGTTCCTTATAGCGCTTCGGATTTGCCGACACCGGATGAACCGGCTGCCTGGGAAGCTTCGGCTGTCGATGCGAAGCTGCTGTGGAGCCGTTTCAAATCGCCACGCCAGTTTTTCGAGGGGGAGGGCAAGGGTTTGCTTCGCAAGGAGCTCGAAGCGCTGCTTGCCCCGTCTTTGAACGGATGGATGACGGAACAGACGATGCTTTGGATTTCGCTTTATGAGCAGATTTGGCAGCAGGCTGCCGAACAAGCCGGAATCAAATTGCTAGAGGATATGCTGGCTTATGAGAGCGGGAAGCGGAGCTCGCTGTCCGGCACTGCCAATACGGCAGAACTGAAGCAGCTGCATGACAGTCTTATTCATATCTAATTGTCAATGAATGCGTATCTATCTATCGCATATACAGCTGAATGCTTTTGTGGGCGCGAGTTGCGCCTGCAAAAGCATTTTTTAATTTAGTGTGTTTCTGTGCAAAAAGTGAGCAATAGGCACATATCTGTCACGATTTAGGACCAATTGGGAGCATTAACCGTTTCCATTTTACATATCGCGGCTATTAGCTGTTTAAATCAGTTATATGCATACTTATACTGTTTGCTCGCATTTCGGGATGCTGATAATATTCATTCATACTTACAAAATAGCAACGGGGAGATGGATTTACTTGGACGTTTTTAGGCAATTGAAAGCATTTTATTGGGCGGAGCGAAAGTTTTTATTCTCCTCCATATTTTGCTTAATGTGCGCGACGGCGCTCGGACTTGTCTATCCGAATTTGCTGCGTTACCTGATTGACGATGTCATTAAGCCGGAAAAGTTCGACCTGGTTCCAAAACTTGCTTTTACGGTAGTAGCGGTCATCGCATTTAAAGGCTGCATGCAGTTTTTACATGGATTTTTTGGAGGAAGACTTGGCAACAAGGTAGCCTTCCGTATGCGTAATGCTTTGTATGACAAGCTGCAAACGCTATCGTACCAGTACTATGACAAAGCAAAGACAGGCGACTTGATGTCGCGCTTGACTGCGGATCTTGAGGCGATCCGCAACTTCATCGGCTTTGGTTTTGCGCAAATTTTGAACATGGTGCTTATGATCATTTTCGGCGGAGCCATGATGCTGTCCATTCATTGGCAGCTTACTTTAATCACACTAGTGACGATCCCGCTGCTCGGCTTTGCGGCCATTCGCTTTGAGCGCAATATCCATCCCGCGTTTCGGGAAATGCGCCAAGCGATGAGTAACTTGACCACAGCCGTTCAGGAGAACATTACAGGCGTGCGCACCGTTAAATCGTTTGCCCGCGAGAACCATGAGGTATCCAAATTTTCGATCCGCAGCGAAGCCTACCAAACCAATCAGGTCGGCGCTGCAAAGATATGGGCGAAATATTTTCCAGTCATGGAGCTTGTCGCCAACTTAAGCGCCGTCATCCTGCTGGTTGCTGGCGGTATTCTAGTCATTAATAATTCGCTTAAATTAGGGGAATTCGTCGCGTTTTTCAGTTTGATCTGGTATATTATCGGCCCGATGTGGGGTCTTGGCTTCCACATAAACAACTATACCCAGTTTAAAGCGTCCGGAGAGCGGGTGCTCGGCTTGCTGAATGAGCACGTTCACGTGAAAAACACCGAGGATGCAATTGAAGTAAGCAGCAATACGGTCAAAGGCCATGTCCGCTTTGACCACGTAACCTTCAATTATCCGGATAAGTCACCGGCAGTCACTGACCTTGTCATCGATGCGCCAGAGGGTTCCGTTATCGGTTTCCTTGGTGCAACCGGCTCTGGCAAATCAACGATTATTCAACTGCTGATGCGTGCGTATAACGTGAAGAAGGGGACGATCACGCTCGACGGGATCGATATCCGCAATCTTGACGTAGCAAGCTTGCGCCGCTTGATTGCACCGGTATTTCAGGAAACCTTTCTGTTCTCGGCTTCGATCCGCGATAATATCGCATTCGGTGTGCGCGATGTAACGCCGGAGCAGATCGAATATGCCGCGAAGCTTGCCAAAGCGCATGATTTCATCATGGAGCTGCCGCTTGGTTACGATACGATCGTTGGTGAGCGAGGCATGGGCTTATCGGGGGGCCAGAAGCAGCGGATTGCCATTGCAAGGGCGCTGATCAAAAATCCGCGAATCCTTATTCTGGATGATGCGACAAGCGCCGTCGACATGGAGACCGAACATGAGATCCAAGCGGGCTTCAAGGAGCTGATGGCTGGACGTACCACCTTTATTATCGCGCACCGGATTTCCTCGCTGCGCCATGCGGACGAGATTATCGTCCTTGACGAGGGTCACATCGTACAGCGCGGAACGCATGCGCAGCTGATCGCTCAGCGTGGGCCATACCGCGATACTTACAACATTCAATATGCTGATTATCCGCTTGATGATTCATCACTGGCAGCGGAGGCGCATGACCGGAAAGGGAGTACCGTATAATGAGCACGAGTGCCAAAGCCAAGGCAAGCAATAAAAATGAACGCTTCATCTACCAGGACGACGAGCTGATCGAAAAACCCTTTAACTGGGGGCAATTGCGCCGTTTGTTCATGTACATGAAGCCTTATAAAAAACAATTGATGCCTGTTATCTTTATGATGATTTTGGGCACGTTGACCCGCTTAGGAGTACCGGCTCTCGTTATTCTTGCAATCGATGAAGCCATTGCTCCTGCGAGCGGCAATACGAGTATTCCGAAGCTTCTTATTATCGCAAGCATTATGCTGCTGTTGTATGTGATCCAATGGGCTTCAAATACGTACCGGATTAAGTATACGAATATCATTGGGCAAAGCGTTATTTATGATCTAAGAAATCATCTTTTCCAGCATATTCAGAAGCTAAGCTTTCGTTTCTACGACAAAAGGCCTGCCGGATCGGTACTCGTGCGTGTAACGAATGACGTTAATGCGCTGCAAGACCTTTTCACGAATGGCGTTGTCAACCTGCTGATGGATTGCGTACAGCTCTTTGGTATCGTCATTATCCTGCTCGTATGGAACTTTAAGCTCGGGCTTGCGGTTATGATTACGGTACCGCTTATGTTCCTCGTCTCAACGACGCTGCGCAAACGAATCCGTTTCGCTTGGCAGGATGTGCGGATCAAGCAGTCCCGCATCAACTCACACCTAAATGAGAGCATTCAAGGGATGAAGGTTACACAGGCGTATGTGCAAGAAAAAGATAATATGAGCTTTTTCGACCATATGAACACCGATAACGTAAAATCTTGGAATAAAGCCTCTGCGCTGAACCAAGCATTCGGACCGGTTATCGAAATTACATCTGCGATTGGTACGTTCATTTTGTTCTGGTACGGGTCGCATCTCATTCAAACGGGAGCGATTACAATCGGTCTGCTCGTAGGCTATGCCAATTATATTGGAAACTTCTGGGACCCGATTAACCGACTTGGACAAATGTACTCCCAGCTGCTTATTGCAATGGCATCATCGGAGCGGATTTTCGAATTCATTGATGAGGAGCCGACCGTGGCTGAGCTAACGCAAGCAAAGGCGCTGCCAAAGATCAAAGGGGATGTCAAATTCGACCACATCGTATTTGAATACGAGAAAGGTAGACCGGCACTCAAAAATGTGACGATTGACGTGAAAGCCGGGCAATCCATCGCGTTGGTTGGGCATACCGGTTCAGGTAAAAGTACAATCATCAACCTGCTGTGCCGTTTCTATGATCCAGTCGAAGGACGCGTGCTGATCGACGGTATCGATATCCGCGATGTCACGATTGAGAGCTTGCGCTCGCAAGTTGGGATCGTGCTGCAAGACACCTTCATCTTTGCGGGTACGATAAGGGATAATATCCGTTATGGACGGCTGAATGCGACGGATGCGGAGGTTGTGAGGGCGGCACAAGCGGTCAATGCGCATGATTTCATTATGGGATTGCCTGACGGTTATGATACGCAGGTTGAGGAGCGCGGGAATGTGCTCTCCATGGGTCAGCGCCAGCTGCTTTCGTTCGCTAGGGCTTTGCTCGCCGATCCGCAAATTCTCATTCTCGATGAAGCGACGGCAAGCATCGATACGGAAACCGAATTGAAAATTCAAGAGGCGCTTAAGGCGCTGCTTGCCGGACGTACATCGTTTATGATTGCTCACCGTTTGTCTACGATCCGTCATGCCGATGAAATTATCGTCTTAGACCACGGCCAAATCGTTGAACAAGGCAACCATGAATCACTGATTGCCAAACGAGGCGTGTATAACGGGCTTATTGAAGCGCAGTACCGTTACTTATAAATTTCATTTTTTAAAAACAGTTGATTTTTGAAGATAGAACCTCCACAATGGAAGAAAAAACGAACCGAAGCGCTTGCCTAGCCCTCGTATGGTAACGGTAAGTGCCTTCGATTTGCTTCCAGGAGGTTCTTTTTCTTTATGTATGGATCACCGTTAACATCGAAAGCGCGCAAGCTTCTGCTGCTAGGCTCTGGAGAGCTGGGAAAAGAGGTTGTGCTGGAGGCGCAGCGACTGGGAGTCGAAACGATTGCCGTGGACCGCTACGATAACGCTCCTGCTATGCAGGTGGCGCACCGTAATTATACGACTGATATGTTGAACGGAGCAGAGCTTCGCAGAATCATTGAGATAGAGAAGCCGGATTATATTGTGCCGGAGATTGAAGCTATTGCAACGGAAACGCTGCTGGAGCTTGAGAAGGAGGGGCACCGCGTCATACCGACGGCACGAGCTGCTTGGCTGACAATGGATCGCGAAGGCATTCGCCGCCTAGCTGCAGAAACTTTAGAGCTGCCTACGGCGCCTTACCGGTTTGCCGACACGCTGGACGAGCTGCGCGAAGCTGCGGCGGCGCTGGGATTCCCCTGCGTTATTAAGCCAATCATGAGCTCATCGGGCAAAGGTCAGAGCGTTTGCCGCTCGGAAGCGGAGCTTGAGGCTTGCTGGAGCTATGCCATGGAAGGCGGACGCGCCAAGAAGCAACGGATTATAGTCGAAGGCTTTATCACGTTTGAATCCGAAATTACGCTGCTTACGGTTCGCTCTGTCTCGGGCACAAGCTATTGCCCGCCGATCGGTCACGTTCAGAAAGACGGTGACTATATTGAGTCATGGCAGCCCCATGAAATGACTCCTCAGCAAGTGGCACAAGCTGAAGAAATCGCTTTGCGGATTACGGATGAGCTTGGCGGTTATGGCATCTATGGGGTGGAGCTGTTTCTAACGAAGGAGGGCGTGTTATTCAGCGAGGTTTCGCCGCGTCCGCATGATACGGGCATGGTCACCATGGCGACGCAGGATTTGTCTGAGTTTGCTTTGCATGTACGCGCGATTCTTGGTTTCCCGATTCCGACCATCCGCTTGTTGACGCCAGGGGCCTCCCATACGTTGAAGGCTGACCGGGAATCCACTAACTTCAGCATTGGAGGCGTGGAGGATGCGCTTGCCGTGCCGAATACACAGGTACGCCTTTTCGGCAAGCCAGAAACGAAAGTAGGCCGCCGTATGGCCGTTGCACTCAGTTCAGCATCAAACGTAGAGGAGGCCCGCAGCTTGGCTCGAACGGCTGCCGAGTCGCTTTATATTAAATACGACAGTGAATAAATGCGGGATGCCGCAGTATTTTTTGCATAAGGCAGGTGAAAGCGCAATGGGCAAGAAACAGAAGAAAGTAACCGCTCCCCATCAGAAAGCAGCACCAAAAAACGAGCCGGACAACGGCATGACGCTTAAGGATTTGCTTAGCAGTGACATGGTTAATAAGCTAAAAGCTCAGGCAGATGAGATGAAGCAGGCAGAAGCAAACCATAAGGAAGAGCTGCGCAAGCAAGAGGAAGAGAAGAAAAAACAAGAGCAGAAGCGGCTGGAAAACGATTTTTCTTATTTACTGGAAAACAGCGATCCAAGCTGGTCTAAGCACAAATAAACGGCTCAATCAAGTCAGTATAAAGCATAATCATCTAGAGCACCCGAGGGTGCTCTTTTTGTGGTGTGTTGAGCTCGCTTCACTGACGGGCACATTAAGCTTGCGCTTGTATTTTATGCTCGAAGTTCATGCATGGCTTGCCTGAGGAGGCGAATACTGCGATACTGGGCATGGCACTTGATTTAAAGCCAAATGCTTTGCAGCCCTTTGGGGATTTAGGATCCCATGTTATATAATAATGTTTGCACTTCAAACAATTAATTCGATGATTATCTATGATCATGACCTCGCAATCCTTGCTTTTCTTTGGTTATATTTTATACTGAAGTCGATTTGGTAGCAATATTTGGGCGGTGATGCCCCGTCAGGCATACGGCGCAAAACAAGATAATTTGGAGCATAGCGTTTATCGCTTTGAGCAATGGTAGAAGATTATAACAAATGCATGTGTTGCGAGGAGCCTTTGGCTTGATTATAAAAAGAAATTTTCATATTTCTCGAATTTTGCTTGCGCTTATTCCGATTTTTCCTTACGCTGAGCAGAGCATCTTAACGAACAATGTGACAAAGGACAATAAAAAGTTGGATCAAGCGTGGCTTTCGGTATATGATAGTTCTTCATGATTGATTTGCTTATCGAATTGGAATTTGTTTTTTGCTTATACCGTCTGCGATTTGGGCAAGGATAAGCGAAACGTCTTCTTGGAAGTCTTTACGAAATAGGACATCTTGAATTAAAATAGCTTGAAGATACGGAAACGTGACTACAGATTGGGGGGCACTCATGTCAGAGCGTACAGATCTTTTTGAAAATACAGCGGCCGCTGACCGAAACTACGAGGCCGATGATATACAGGTACTAGAAGGCTTAACCGCAGTTCGTAAAAGACCCGGCATGTACATAGGCAGTACCAGCAGTTCAGGTCTGCATCACCTCGTTTGGGAAATCGTCGATAATGCGGTGGACGAGCATTTGGCCAAATTTTGTTCGGCCATTGAAGTGACGCTGCACAAAAACGGAGCAGTCACCGTGCACGACAACGGGCGCGGCATTCCAACGGGGATGCACAAAACCGGTATTCCTACGCCTCAGGTCGTCTTTACGATCTTGCACGCAGGAGGCAAGTTCGGCGGCGGAGGCTATAAGAAATCCGGCGGTCTGCACGGCGTTGGCGCATCGGTCACCAACGCATTGTCCGAATGGCTGGAAGTAGATATTTACCGCGATGGTAAAATTCATAGACAGCGCTTCGAATATTGGGTGGATGAAGCGGGACGTGAGCACGTAGGCGAACCCGTACGCGGCCTTGAGATCATCGGAACGACAAATCGCACAGGCACGAAGGTAACCTTCAAGCCGGATGGACGGGTTTTTCAGAACGGAACGAACCTTAGCTATGATACGCTCGCTGAACGCCTACAGGAGATTGCTTTTTTGAACTCTGGGCTAAAGGTGTCTATTAAAGACGACAGGAGCGGCAAGCAGGATGTGTTTCATTATGAAGGTGGAGCGCGTCAATTCGTTCAATTTTTGAATGAGGGAAAAACCGTTCTGCATGAAGTTATTCATTTCGCCAGCGAACGGGATGAGATCGAGGTCGAGGTTGCCTTGCAGTATAACGATGGTTATACGGAGACGATAGCATCGTTCGTCAACTCCATTCCGACTCGCGGCGGCGGTACGCATGAAACCGGTTTTAAAACGGCGTATACCCGCGTGATGAATGATTATGCCCGGAAGGCCGCGATGCTTAAGGAGAAGGATAAGAACCTTGAGGGCAATGATTTGCGCGAGGGCATGATGGTCGTCATTAACATTAAGATGTCCGAGGTCGAATTCGTGGGTCAAACCAAGGATCAGCTTGGCAGTTCGTCCGCGCGGAGCGCAGTCGATGCGATTGTTTCGGAGAAAATGCAGGTGTTCTTGGAAGAGAATCCGCAAATCGCCCAAATGCTGCTGAAGAAGTCGCTTCAAGCATCGAAAGCGCGCGAAGCTGCGCGCAAAGCCCGTGAAGAAATCCGCAGCGGCAAGAAGAAGAGCGAGAGCTCGAATCTTAACGGCAAGCTGACCCCGGCGCAGTCTAAGGACTATACACGCACGGAGCTATTCATTGTGGAAGGCGATTCTGCCGGCGGATCAGCCAAGCAAGGCAGAGATTCGAAATATCAGGCGCTGCTGCCCCTTAAGGGCAAGCCTATGAATCCCGAGAAAGCGAAGCTCATCGACATCTTGAAAAATGACGAGTACAAAGCGATTATTTCTGCAATCGGCGCAGGCGTGGGTTCTGAATTTGTAGCCGAAGAGTGCAACTATAATAAAATTATTATTATGACGGATGCGGATACAGACGGCGCTCATATTCAGGTTTTGCTGCTCACCTTTTTCTATCGCTACATGAAGCCGTTAATTGACCTTGGCCGCGTATATATCGCACAACCGCCATTGTATAAAATTACTCGGAAATCAGGAAAGCTCGAAACGATTCGTTATGCTTGGACGGACGAGCAGCTTCAAAATTATTTAAAGGAATATGGCAAAAATTACGAGCTTCAGCGTTATAAAGGATTGGGCGAGATGAATCCTGATCAGCTGTGGGAGACGACGATGGATCCTGAGAAACGGACGCTGTTGAAAGTCCAAATTGAGGATGCGGCGAAGGCGGAACGCAGAGTATCGACATTGATGGGCGACAAGGTTGATCCGCGTAAGCGTTGGATCGTTGAAAATGTCGACTTTATGGAATATGAGGAATAGGGGGATTACTGCATGAGTATGCTGGAACAGTTTTTGCCAGCGTTTTTGGAAGAGGTTGTAGGCGACCGCTTTGGACGCTATTCAAAGTATATTATTCAGGACCGCGCCATTCCTGACGTTCGCGATGGCCTCAAGCCGGTGCAGCGTCGTATTCTGTATGCGATGTACGATTCCGGCAATACGCCGGACAAGCAATACCGCAAATCAGCTAAGACGGTCGGCGACGTTATGGGCAATTATCATCCGCATGGAGACTCATCCATTTATGAGGGCATGGTGCGTATGGCACAGCCTTGGAAGATGGGGCATCCACTGGTAGATGGCCATGGAAACTGGGGCTCGCAGGACGATGATCCTGCAGCAGCCATGCGTTATACGGAAGCGCGCTTGTCTCCAATCGCGATGGAACTGCTTCGGGATATAGAGAAACGCACGGTGCAATTCAAGGATAATTTCGATAATACGACGAAGGAGCCGGTTGTGCTGCCCTCGCGGTACCCCAATTTGCTTGTAAACGGGACCAGCGGCATCTCTGCCGGCTTTGCCACGGAAATCCCTCCCCATAATCTACGCGAGGTCATCGACGCGTGTATCGCGCTTATGGGAAGCCCTGAGCTTACACTGGAAGAGCTTATGACTTACGTCAAGGGACCGGATTTTCCAACTGGCGGCATTATCATGGGGGAAGAAGGCATTCGTGACGCTTATGCTACTGGCAAAGGCCGCATTTATATCCGAGCTAAGACGGCAATTGAAGACATGCGCGGAGGTAAGCAGCAGTTAGTCGTTACTGAAATTCCCTATCAGGTTGTAAAATCCAGGCTGGTAACCGCGATGGAAAATATCCGTCTGGAGAAAAAGGTCGAAGGCATTGCGGAGGTTCGCGATGAGAGCGGGCGCAATGGCCTAAGAATTGTGGTTGAGTTCAAGAAGGATGCCGATGCTCAAGGAATCTTGGCTTATTTGTTCAAGAAGACAGACCTTCAGGTTGCTTACAGCTTCAATATGGTTGCTATCGTGAACAAAACGCCAATGCAGCTAGGGCTTAAGCAAATTTTGTCCGCATATATCGACCACCAGAAGGAAGTTGTCTCCTTCCGTACCAAATACGATCTGGAGAAAGCCGAGGATCGGGCACATGTCGTAGAAGGCCTTGTTAAGGCTCTTAACATATTGGATGAAGTCATCGCAACGATTAAAGCGTCCAAAAACCGTGGGGATGCTCAGGACAATCTGATTGCCAAATTTGGCTTCACGGCAAGACAAGCGGATGCCATTCTCACCTTGCAGCTTTATCGATTAACTAATCTTGAAATTACGACGCTAGAGAAGGAACTTAAGGAGGCAATGAAAAAGATTGCTTACTTGAAATCAATCCTTGCCAGCGAGAAGAAGCTGATCGGCGTAATTAAAGATGAGTTACTTGAAATTCAAACGAAATATGGCATTGACCGGCGTTCCGATCTACGCGGTGAGATCGAGGAGCTTAAGGTAAATGTAGAGGTGCTTGTTACATCAGAGGATGTTCTAGTCACGTTAAGCCAGGATGGCTACGTGAAGCGGACAAGCATGCTCTCCTTTACTCGCTCAGGCGGCGAGCTGCAAAATGCAGGCGTAAAGGATGGCGACTTTGTAAGGGATTTGCTGGCGGTCAATACGATTGACAACCTGCTATTGTTTACCCGTAAAGGCCAATATTATTTATTGCCTGTCCATCAAATTCCGGAATTCAAATGGAAGGATACCGGGACTGCCATCGTCAATGTCGTACCGATTCCGAAAGATGATGCGATCGTAAGCATTATTCCGATTAAAGATATTATGGCTACTGCCGGATCTCTGGTGTTCGTAACCAAGCGAGGGCAGGTGAAGCGAACTGAGCTCAAGGAATATGCGACGACAAGATCAACGGCGGTTGCCGCTGTCAAAGTAGCGGATGGCGATGAAGTTATCCGGGTTGTGCTTAGTGACAGTTCGAAGCAAATTATGCTCATTACGAAGCTAGGCATGAGTATTCGGTTCACAGAAACCGAGGTTAACCCAATGGGTAGAGTAGCGACCGGGGTGAGAGGCATCCAGCTTAAAGACGGAGACGAGCTGATCGCAGCGGAATGGGTTGCTGAGGATGAGGGCGAAGTGCTCGTCATTACGGATATCGGTTACGCTAAGCGAACGCTGCTGCTAGACTATCCGATTCAAGGCAGGGGCGGTAAAGGCGTGCAAACCTTTGAGTTCAAGGAAGGAAAGCGCGTGCGTCCCAACGGTTCGGCGCTGATCGGAGCTTATTATTGCAAGGAAGCGATGGATATTGTCGCCATTACCTCTTCGGGTGCAAAGCTTAACGCTTTATCGGAGAAAGCTTCGATTGAAGAACGCAAGTCGATAGGAAAGCTTATTTTCCCGGTAGAGAAAAATGACGTCATCACGAAGACGCTTGCGCGCTCTGTCAACGATGCTAGTCAAAAGGCCGATTAGGCGGGTCAAACCGTTCAATTACTTCTAAAATAGCTTCAAGCATGACCCACAATGGTACCAGCTCATCCGGGCGGTCCAGCCATTGTGGGTCTTTTATGATGCCGTAGTTTTTAATTTTTTGAATAATAATAGCTTTTCGTTCATCCACTGGGTTCACGCTCCTTGCTTGCTAAGCAAAAATAGACATCTCACTGGGCTTTCGCCACATTGTATGTCTAACGCTGTCATAATGTTCATTATTGTATCGATTAATGACACAAATTATTAATTGGGTTAACCTTTTAATCGACAATGAAGACTGGTATAATAAACGGTAAATAGATGGAAATTGACAGAGAGCAGGTGTGAAGCTATGGTGTCTGGAGAATTTACTCGATTATGGACGAAGCTTTCGCGGGAATGGAAAAATAACTTGGAGCAATCGCTTGCACCTTTGACGGAAGGCCAACTGAATGTACTTGAGCTGTTATTGCAGCATCAGCCGATGAAGCCATCTGATTTGCTTCAGTATTTGGCAACAACGCCTGCGGCAATTACTACGCTGCTGGACCGCATGGAACGAAATGAACTCATTGAACGCTCCAGGGATGATAATGACCGAAGAATAGTGTGGGTGGCGGTATCGGAGAAGGGGAAGGCGGAAGCGGAACGCGGTTCAACGATTCGAACCGAAATGATCGAACAATCGTTGGACCGCATTTCCTCCCACAATCAGCAGTTGCTTGTTTATTTGTTAGGTAAAGTAGCTAACTTGTAAATGAAGGAGCTCCATTATTTCATCGACTCGAGCCGATTGCGCAGCAGGTCAACATTTTTTTGAAGCACATCGTAGTCGGCTTTGGTTAATAGCGTATCGCTGGATGCTGCAAGCGTATCTTCAATTGGCAAAATCCGGTACCGATAGGAATGATCCGGTTTATAGCGATGCACCCAGGTTGGAATGGATTCAATTTCTGTCAGGTCGACCGTGCCGTCATTCATATTTTTACGAACATTAACTTTGAAAATAACCCCGTAATCCTTCGTGTCGCCCCGTTGGTTGGAAATAAAATTACCCATGGAATAAATGATAAGGCCCTTTTTGGCATGTCCGTTCTCGTCTGACGTTTCAATGACTTCGTAGGGCTGTATGACATGCGGATGAGAGCCTGCGATAATGTCTGCTCCCGCAGCGACGAGCTTTCTTGCAAGACGTTTCTGTTCTTCATTTGGCGTAGTTTGATATTCCGTTCCAAAATGAAGGGAGACCGTAATCAGATCCGCGCCTGCTTCCTTAAGCCGGGTGATGTCTGCGATAATTTTATTCTCATCGATCAGCGAAACCAGATATGGTTTTCCTTCAGGCAACGGAATGCCATTCGTACCATACGTATAAGCAAGCAATCCCATAACTATTCCATTTTTCTCGGACAGGAGAATATCGTCTGCTTCTTCCTGCGAGGCAGCCGTGCCTTTTGTCGGTATATCCAGTGCCTTTAAGTTCTCGAGCGTGCGCAGCACACCGGATTCGCCTTGATCCAAGGAGTGATTATTAGCATTAGTGATCAGGTTAAAGCCAGCATTCTTCAGTGCATCTCCGAGCTCGGTGGGGGCATTGAAGTTCGGATAACCGGAGTAACCGAAGTCAGCTCCTGCCATTGGCGTTTCTAGGTTCGCGATAACCCAATCCCCCTGTTCGAGAATCGGCTTGACCTCTGCGAAAAAAGGATCGAAATTATATCGTTTCGTCGCCTTGTCGTAGGATCCGGGAAGCTGAGGGGTGTGCATCATGATATCGCCAACAGCCATCCATACCGCATCGGCATAAACAGGTTCTGGCGATGGAGTAGGCAGTGCAGGAGTCGGTGACGGTGAAGGCGTGATGGTTGCTTGCTCGTCCGGAGAAGGCTCTGCTGTTGCCTCTGTCATTGGAGCAGGAGGTGCGGTTGCCCTCTCGAAAAGAGAGGGAACCAAAAATATAATCAATAGACCGATCACACTAAGCAATAATAGAACGGTTTGAAACTTACGATGGGCCCTTTTGCGGCGCATTTAGTGATCTTCCTTCCTGTTCATCCATTGCTCAGCATACTGGAGGCCACTTCAAGCTGCTCATAGGACCACCAGGACCACGCTGCGGAGCCGCTTGGAATGGAGCGGAATACCATCCATTCTTTTGAGACGGGATGGGGAGTGGATACGGAGGTTGACCATAAGGCAATTTCAGATATGCCTCCGGTCGGCTTCGCACCATATTTAAGGTCGCCGACAAGCGGACATCCTATATGCGCAAGCTGTGCGCGAATTTGATGAGGCCGTCCAGTATGGAGTTTTACTGCAACGAGTGAATAACGGCCAGTCACTGCTGTTACTTCATAATCGAGAACAGCTTCTTTTGCTTCGCCAACAGGCTTGTTGTAGACCGTCACTTGATTTTGCTTGCTGTCCTTAAGAATATAATGCGTTAATTGGGCCTGTGGCTTGGCGGGAGAACCTTGTACCACGCATACATACGTTTTGCCGAATTGGCGGCTTCGAACAGACTCGGATAATCGAGAAGCAGCTTTCGAGGTTTTAGCAAAAACCATGGCACCGCCCACCATACGGTCCAGACGGTGGACCAGGCCGAGAAATACATTCCCCGGCTTGTTATGTCTCTCTTTTAAATCCTGTTTCAGGAGCGTAAGCATGTCAGCATCACCGGTATCGTCCTCTTGGGACAAAATGCCCGGTGGCTTGACGACAGCCAGCACATGGTTATCCTCGAATAGTACCGTGATTGGCATTACTTGGACTCCCATCGTCCCAGAATGCCGCACGGTAAATTCAATCCGGATTTGGTAATGGGCAACCCGATCTCGCCGCAATTAATTTCGCCGCCGTACTTGGCATTCATCGTCATATGAAGCAAATTATGCAGCACAGATGGCGATAGACCCGTCGTATAGGAGTTGATTAACAAAAATAACGGATTGTCTGATAAGATGGTTGTGCAGGATTGAAGAAATGGGAATAGATTCTCTTCAAGCTTCCAGGTTTCCCCATTTGGTCCGCGTCCGTAAGAAGGCGGGTCCATAATAATGGCGTCATACTGTTTGCCGCGGCGCTGTTCGCGTTGAACGAACTTGAATACATCGTCCGTAATGTAACGGATTGGAGCCGATTCGAGACCTGAGAGCTGAGCGTTATCTTTAGCCCATTGCACCATGCCCTTGGCAGCGTCGACGTGGCAGACTTCTGCGCCTGCAGCTGCAGCGGCAACTGTTGCTCCTCCAGAGTAGGCAAACAGGTTTAAAACACGGATTGGGCGGCCTGCCGAGCGGATTTTGTCCATCATCCAGCTCCAGTTGACGGCTTGTTCCGGAAATAAGCCGGTATGCTTGAAATTGGTTGGCTTAATATGGAAGTTAAGCTCGCCATAGGAAATCGTCCAGCGTTCAGGCAGCGAGTCGTTCATTGACCACTGGCCACCGCCAGAGTTGCTGCGATGGTAATGCCCATCTGCTTTTTTCCAAAGTCCAGTTTCATTGACAATCGGCCAAATAATTTGCGGGTCAGGCCTGCGAAGCGTGTAATTGCCCCAACGCTCCAGCTTGTCTCCATCACCCGTATCTATAACCTCGTAATCCATCCATTTATCTGCTATGTACATGTTATTCGTAACCCTTCCTTGACGTTGTTTTTGTAATATAATAATGTCAACGCTAATTATATCGAAGGTAACTCAATGAAGCAATGAAACCGTGTCATTTATAGGCTGGTATTTATTCGTAACCCGAAGGTAAGAGTACCGCGGCTGCAACGATGCTGCTTCATTGTGGACAAAGATATCTTTTAAAAAAGAGGAGATACTTGATTATGATGAGTTTTGAATGTGAATGCGGCAATAAAACAGCAATGTTTGCAACAGGTGATCGGGACGAGCATGGAAGAGAATTTATCGAAATTGAGGATGACGATAGGCTGACTTTTACAGTAGGGGATAGAAGCGTCTTGTTTCGCTGCTCCTTCTGCGGATATACCTACCGTCTGGAGCAAATAGAGTAACTTTCATAGGGGAGGCTGCTTAATTTTTAAGTTCAACCTAATTAAGATTTGAAAATTATAAGGGAATGATATTGAAAACCTTCCTTGTTCGGAGTATGATAAACGTACGTCAAGTTGTATGTACAAGTGCTCCGTCATACCAGTGATTATTCGCACTAATGTCCGTACAAGTTGAACTTGTAAAGGCTATTGTATTTTCTAAACGATGAATAGGATTTGAGACAAGTGAATGCTTACGAAGCAGTTTTGCATTCGCAAATCGAAGTGAATGCTTACGAAGCAGTTTTGCATTCGCAAAACTTAAGGAGGAACCATTAAATGTTGCAAGTAAAACCTTATCAATTTTGGTTTGTTACCGGAAGTCAGCACTTGTACGGACCGGAGACGTTGGAGGAAGTTGCCCAGCATTCACGGATTATTACTGCGGCATTAAATGATTCTGCTGTCATTACCTCTGAAATCGTGTTCAAACCGGTAGTAACGACGCCGGAAGATATTTTCAAGCTTTGTATTGAGGCGAAAGCGGATGAGAGCTGTGCCGGAATTATCACTTGGATGCATACGTTCTCCCCGGCGAAGATGTGGATTCATGGCTTGTCCGAGCTTCGGAAGCCGCTTCTTCACCTTCATACGCAATTCAACCGGGACATTCCTTGGGAAACGATTGATATGGATTTTATGAACACGAACCAATCCGCGCATGGTGACCGTGAATACGGACATATTTTCTCCCGTCTCGGTATAGAGCGCAAAGTTGTAACCGGCCATTGGGAAGATAACGAGACCCGTGCTCGGATCGGCAGCTGGATGGGTACGGCTATTGCTGTAAATGAAGGCCGTCATCTGAAGGTTGCTCGTTTCGGCGACAACATGCGCCAGGTTTCTGTTACCGAAGGCGATAAAGTTGAAGCGCAAATCAAGTTTGGATGGTCGATCAACGGTTATGGCATCGGGGATTTGGTTGCCCGCATGAATGAGGTTTCCGATTCGGAAGTGAAGCAGCTTCTTGAAGAATACAGCGAGCAATACGTGATTTCCTCCGAAACTCGCGGGAATGCCGCATCTTGGGCATCCATCGGCGAACAAGCCCGCATTGAGCTTGGACTCAAAGCTTTCTTGCAAGAGGGCGGCTTCTCGGCGTTCACCACTTCCTTCGAAGATTTGCACGGCATGAAGCAGCTTCCTGGCCTAGCCGTTCAACGTCTGATGGAGCAAGGCTATGGCTTCGGCGGAGAAGGCGACTGGAAGACCTCTGCGCTTACGCGCTTGATGAAGCTGATTGCGAACAACAAAGGCACTTCCTTTATGGAAGATTACACGTATCATCTTGAAGAAGGAAATGAGCTTGTGCTTGGTTCCCATATGCTTGAGGTATGTCCGACAATTGCTGACGCTCGTCCGAAGATTGAGGTTCATCCGCTCGGCATTGGCGGCAAGGCTGATCCAGCACGTATCGTATTCGACGGTCGTTCAGGCGCAGCGCTGAACGCTTCCCTAGTCGATCTAGGCAATCGTTTCCGCCTCATTATCAATCAAGTGGATGCAGTCAAGCCTACGCATGAAATGCCTAAGCTTCCGGTTGCCCGCGTGCTGTGGAAGCCAGAGCCGTCATTGCGCGACGCAGCGGAGAGCTGGATTTATGCCGGCGGCGCGCACCACACGGTATTCTCTTATGTGGTGACGACTGAGCAACTAGTCGATTGGGCTGATCTCGTAGGGATTGAGACTGTCGTTATCGATAAGCATTCATCCGTACGCAGCATTCGCAACGAGCTTCGTTGGAATGACCTCAGCTACCGGATTCGTTAATAAATTGTCCAGATCTTAACGGTGTCTATAGAAAGAGGAGCATGCGATTGCATGCTCCTCTTTCTGGCTGTTATTCGGCTTTTTCTTTTTGAATTTTGGCTGGGTTGTTAATTTTATAGGGGATAGGGTGCTTCGTCAGCTTCTTAGCCACGATTTTGCCTTCAAAATGAATCGTATCGCCTATTTCCAGCTCAAATTTCTTGAGCGTAGCGCTGTGGCTGGACCAAGCATCGCCGACGGCTAACTCAGGTTCTAGGATCGCAACCGCCTCGTAAATAACAACTTCATCCTCCGTATCGGAGAAATTGTTCGGGACGGTCGTAAATTCTTTGACGGTCGCGACCATTTTTACTTTTGCTTCAGGAAGTTCAAGCTTCGGTGCTTTTTCTTTTTTGGCTTTGCTCTTTGGAGCAGCTTTTGGCTCATCGCTAGGGATGACTTGGGGTTCCTCTTCAACCTTCGGCTCAGATTCCAAAACGGCAACCGGCAGCGTATCCAACTCCACCATGTCAGCGTTGTCTGCTTGGAGAGACTCCTCAGGGACAGCTGATACTTTTAGGCCATAGTTCGCAGCCTGCATCTCCTTTAAGAACGAGGGATGAATGCAATGCCTCTGACCGTCTTCAAACGTAATGACAGCTGTCATTCGATCTACGAAGCCCGTAATGGTGCAAGCTAAGCTCAAGCCGCTACGTTTGTAAGTGAATGATTTTGACTTAGAGGCTTTCTCGGAAAGCAAACCCCATTCCTTGCATTTTTCTATGAGTTCCGCCTCGTTTTCGAAGGCAATGTCATTTTTGGGCTCAATAACGAAATGATGGATCATGTAATCTCCGCCTTTCAGTTTGTTCGTTTTTATTTTACCATTTTTTCGAAGACAAGTCGGCATGTTTATGAGAACTAGTGAAGGAGATCCTTATTATCATAAAAATGTATTGACGGCAAATTAAATATCCGATAGGATTACTATTATTAAAAATAGTAGATAGGTACAGGGGGAGAAGACAGCATGACTAACAAGAAACTACGCAGCGTGTTCGGCTTGCTAATGGCAATTGTCATTATCGCAACGGGCTGCGGGCAAGCAAAGAGCGAAGGAAACACAGGGGCTACCGCAGGTACGGACAAAGCAAGCATTGAAAATTTACCGGCGGCCATTGCGGAGAAGAAGGACATCAAGCTGATGGTTATCCGTAAAATCGGCGGAGATGACCATACAGCACAATATTTGGCAGGAGCAAAGCAAGAAGGGGAATCACTAGGCTTTAAAGTGGATACCTTCTCAGCTAATGGCGATACAGCTAAGTTCCATGATGCGATTGCGCAAGCAACCGACGGTGGTTATGACGGTGTCGTTATTTCTCACGGTGATGATCCAGCTACAGTGGAAGCTGTCCAAAAGTTGACGGACAAGGGCATTCCGGTAGTCGCATTTGACTCCGTTGGTGAATTGTCTGCCATTCCTGGCGTTACGCTAACATCGCAGGATGACGAAGCGCTTGCACAATTCTCGTTGGATCAATTGGTCAAGGAGAAAGGCGAAGAAGCAAAAATCGTATACTTGTGGGTAGATGGCTTTCCGCCAATGATTCGCCGCAACAAAGTATATCAGGATACGTTGGCCAAATATCCAGGCATCAAAGAAGTAGAGCGCTTTGGCGTTGCCAATAACAACACTTCGGTAGATACGCAAAATGCAGTTGCTGCTATGCTGACGAAGCATCCAAAAGGCGAGATCGACGCGATTTTTGCGACATGGGACGCTTTCGCGATTGGTGCAGCAAGAGCAATTATTGAAGCAGGACGCACAGAAATCAAAATTTACGGAATTGACGTCTCGAATGCGGACTTGCAAGTAATGCAGGAAGAAAACAGCCCATGGGCAGCAACGGCTGCTGTTGATCCGAAAATGATTGGCGCTGTAAACGTAAGATTGCTTGCCAAAAAAATTGCTGGCGAAGAAACGCCTGCTACTTATAATTTGGAAGCTGCTCTTATTGATCAAGCAGAACTAAGCAAATCAGCAGATCCAGTAAATATGGTGAGCTTGGCTACGATTATTCCTGGATGGGGAACGACTGATGCATTCTTGGAAGATTGGATGAAATCCCTAAAAACCATTTACGGCAAATAAACCGAAAAAATGGTATAATCAGTTTTAAAAATAGCGCCCTTGTCCAAGCGGACAAGGGCGCTAAATCCTGTTTGGAGAGGAAGGTGGGGCTGTTGGCAGACTCGAAGGCAAGCCGTCTGGATATGAAACGGATATCCATTGCCTTTCCAGGCGTCAAGGCGTTAACCGATGTTGACTTTCATACGGAATCCGGCAGGGCCCATGCCTTGATTGGCGCTAATGGCGCTGGGAAATCAACGCTCATGAAGGTGCTAGCCGGCGCATACGACCATTATACGGGCAGTATCTCTATAGATGGCAAGGATGTGCGGATCAGGACGCCGAAGGATGCAAAGGACAATGGCATTCAAGTCGTGTATCAAGAGGTAGACACTGCCTTAATTCCTAATTTGTCAGTAGGCGAAAATATTATGCTTGAGCAGACCGTACACGATATGAAGGGCAAGCATCTCATTAAGTGGAAAAAGCTGCATCAATCTGCGCAAGCCATTTTGGATCGCATGAACGTTAAGGTTCCAACCAGAAAGCTTGTACAGGAGCTGACGCTCGCAGAGAAGCAGATGGTGCTTATCGCACGTTCGGTTTCGAAGCAATGCCGCTTTCTCGTATTGGATGAGCCGACCGCTCCGCTTAGCCATAGCGAGACCGAACAGTTATTTCGATTAATCCGGTTTCTAAAATCGGAAGGCGTCGGTATTATTTTCATTTCTCATCGTCTGCCTGAATTATATGAAATCTGCGACGATATTACGATTATGAGAGATGGCCAGCTTGTCATACGGGAGCAGCTGGCAAGCGTTGATCAGCATAAAGTCGTCGAATATATGCTAGGCTCTAAGCTGGACGGGCAATTTCCGAGGACGGAGCGAGTCATTGGCGAAAAATGGTTCGAGGTCAAGTCTATGCGTGACAACGATAAAGTTCACGGTGTCGATCTCCATATTCATAAAGGGGAAATCGTGGGGATAGGCGGCTTGGTAGGCGCAGGCAAGACCGAGCTTTGCCGAGCATTGTTCGGAGCTGCACCGGATGCTTCCGGCGAGCTGTACATGAACAACAGACGGCTGAGAGTACAGTCACCGTATCAGGCAGTGAAAAACGGGCTGGCGCTAGTCCCGGAAGAGCGCAGACGCGAAGGCGTCTTTGTAGAGGAATCGGTAGGCGTTAATCTGACAGCGGCTATTTTGTCCCGTTTCACAAGCTTGGGTCCGTGGCTTAGCAAATCCAAGGAAAAGAATGCGTCTGGGGAGCTGATTCGAAGCCTAGGCATCAAGACACCAAATGAGCATGCCAAGGTGAAAAATCTCTCAGGCGGGAACCAGCAGAAGGTTGCTATCGGCAAATGGCTCCTTGCGGACGCGGATGTTTATATTTTTGACGAACCGACCAAAGGGGTGGACGTAGGAGCGAAACGGGACATCTATGAGCTTGTATCTGAGCTTGCGAGTCGCGGGAAGTGTATCCTGTACGCTTCCAGCGAAATGTCGGAGATGATCGGCATTACGGATCGCATTTATGTCATGTACGATGGTTACGTCATTAAAGAGCTGGAAACCCGCAATACCAATGAGGAAGAGATATTGCTATACAGTACTGGAGGCTTGTTGACATGAAAGCTGCCGAACCTGTTCGGGAGAAAAAAACGTTTCAGCTCGTAGATTTTTTATATAAATACGGCACCTTGATTACCATATTGCTGCTTATCGCTGCCTTTGGCATGATGACGGATAACTTCTTGAGTACGGCTAATATTATTAACATTTTACGCTCCATCTCGATCGTAACGATCATTGCGATTGGACTAACGGTATCCTTGGCAGTAGGAGGCTTTGATCTCTCCGTAGGCTCCGTTGCTTCTCTTGCCAATGCTATCGTGATTTCGATGTATGTGTGGCATGGACAAAGCTTTGGCCTTGGAATCGCAGTGACGATCATCTTTTGCCTGGTTGTAGGGGTCATTAATGCTTTCTTAGTCATTAATTTTAAAATTCAGGACATGTTGATGACGCTGGCTACAATGTTCGTGTTCCAGGGCGTAGCGCTCACTTATACGAGAGGCGCTACCATATCACAAAACATGGTGATGCCAAGCGGCGATTTTGCGACCGGCCAAATTCCTAAGATTTTTGGAAAATTAGGACAGGTCCCTTGGATTATCATTATCATGCTGCTCATCGTTGCTGCTGTTCATTTGTTCCTTACCTATACGAAACATGGCAGGTATATGTATATGATCGGCGGAAACCAGGAAGCGGCTAAGCTCTCTGGCATAGCAGTAAGCAGATACCGACTGACTGCTTATTTAATTTCTGCTCTCTTTGCAACGATTGGCGGTATTGTGCTGGGCGCCCGTGTCATGAATGCTGAGGTTAATGCCGGTGGACCATACCTGATGGATGCCGTTGCAGCTGCGTTTATCGGTTATTCCGTCCTTGGAGCGGGTAAGCCGAATGCGTTCGGTACGTTTGCAGGCGCTGTGTTAATCGGGATTTTATCCAATGGTTTGATCATGCTATCCGTTCCGTATTACGCAATGGATATAGTGAAAGGTTCTGTCCTGGCGCTGGCACTGGCTATTACTTATTACAAACGCAAGCATTAAATGGAGTATCTGACTGCCGCCCAAGCTATGGCTTGGGCGGCTTTGTTTTATCCTCCGCCTTCAGGCGGAGAAAGAATCCAACCGAGGCGTGAGTGTTTGGCAGCGGCAATATGCGAAAATGAAGGAAGGTATGTAGGAGGTGCGCAAGTGAAGGAATTAATAGGTTATCGCGGGATTATCGAAAAGCCATATGAAGAGGTTGTCCGGTACATGTCTGCAATGCCTACCGGTCGGATTAAAGCGAGTCAAATTCCGCTTCTCCTTACGAGTGCTGCGGGCGCGGATGGAATATTGCAGGTGAAAGGAGGGCCTCAGCTTTTTACGGTATATACTGGTGAGGAAGGCGTAGAAATCCGTATCGCTTATCTGGATATCGATGCTGCAAATGGGCATTTCTCCGTATTTGGCGGCTGGTGGTATCGCAATGACTATGAACTAAAGCCGCATGCCAAAGGCTGTGAGGTGCGTTACTCCGTAGCGAATGCGGCCAGTCCGCTAAGCCGGTGGCTGGTACCGCTGCTGAAAGACTACAGGGGGCTGCGCAATGAGAAGCGAACAGGGCGCATGATGCGCGCATTCGACGATTGGGTTAGCCTATTGGCGGTAAGACTGCAATGCAAGGCTTACCGAACCGAATAGTTAGAAGAGAGATATCGATCAAAGCTATTTGACATTGATTATCGTTATCGTTATATTTTATGGGAGATCATAAATGATAATGATGACGGGAGGCGTGGCAGTGTTTATTCAAATGAGATCCATTGTAGTAGAAACGGGAAACTCTCAGATGGTTGTTGATAATTTTAGCAAAGAGGGCCATATTGACGGAATGGAAGGCTTAATTGATATTCATATCATGGTGAACCGAAAAGCAAAGGATTCGGAGGAAGTCGTGATTATGATACGCTGGGAATCCGAAGAAGCCTGGAAAAATTGGGAGAAGGATCCCGTTCATATCGCCGGACACCGGAACAGAAGAAACGAGGAAGGCCCTACTTATATCATCGATTCTTCCGTTAACATGTACAATGTTCATAAAATCAAAGAGGGGACCTTCAACAAAGCAGAGGCTGAAATCAATAAGTAGCCGAGTGTTCTAATAAGTGTCGAATCAAATAAATTCTCTTAACTATAGCTATATTCATGTGAATGACATATAGAAAAGAAAAAACCGCTGACGATCGTCAACGGTTTCTTTTGCGTTTGTTCAATTAATAACAATAATAACGTTCCCAAAGCTTGTAAGAATCATCTTTGTTCTTGTCCCACCAACAGATCTCGTCCCACCAGTTATCATTATGATTAAACCAGTCAAACCAGCTCTTGGAGTTCCAATCCTTGTCTGGCTTTGGAGCGTTCGAAGAATTGGAATGATTGTTGTTATTGGTATTGTTGTTGCTCTTAGTATTGCTAAAAATAGATAAAATGCTGGAAATCAGACTTTTCTTATTGCTGGAAGATTCAGAATTGGATGCTGCAAATGCGGTAGCCGGGACAATACATACGCTGATTAATAAGGTTAGACAGATCATTTTCTTGAGCATGGACATGACACTAACACCTCCCCCGACACGGCATAAATGGCGAACAAATTGTTCGTTATAAAGAATTTTATAATAAATTAGTCCTTTTGTAAACGAATGAATTGATATTTTATGGATATTTAGTAGCGGGGCTTTAGCCGTAGATGATCCAAGTTTGAGTCAGGATCATTTGTAAGTGTGCACCAATTGAACCAATTCAATAATATCATGTTGACATTATCAAATTTCGATGTTATCGTATTGATAATATCAAAACGACTAATAAAAATTCCGACCCATCATCTGAATGAAAGCGAGGTTTTTGCCATGTTTGGATTAAAATTTGTAAAGTTTCAGCCTAGTGATTATGTCCTTAAAATTAAAAACGGAAAAGTCGTCGAAGAGGGGATTGGACTTTCCTTCTACTACTATGAGCCGACGACCTCGGTCGTTGTCGTGCCGGTATCCTCCATAGACGTACCGTTTATGTTTGAAGAAATCACCCATGATTATCAGACGGTCACAGTTCAGGGACAGCTAACCTATCGCATCGTCGATTACAAGAAGACGACAGAAATTTTGAATTATACGTACAATCTGAGAAAAAGGGCTTATTTGTCGGATGACCCAAGCAAGCTTGCCCAGCGAGTGATCAATATTGTTAAGGTCATGATCAAGAAACAGCTGGAGAAGATGCCTTTGCAGGATGCAATCCAATCCAGCGAACAATTAGTTGAAGTCACAACGCGTGAGGTCAAGGGCAGCGAGGATATTGCGAAACTTGGCATTGAAATTATGAGCCTGTCCGTGCTGGCCATTCTGCCGAACAAAGAAACGATGCGAGCGCTTGAAGCGAAGGCGCGCGAGGAGATTTTGCGCGAAGCGGATAAAGCGTTATATGAGCGCCGCAATGCCTCGATCGAGCAGGAAAGACGGGTTAAGGAAAACGAGCTGAGCACGGAGATCGCGGTCGAGACGAAGAAAAAGCAAATTCGGGAAACCCAGCTAGACGCAGAGCGCTTAGTGAAGCAGAAGCAAAACGAAATGAAGGAGGAGCAGCTTCTCTTTGATACGCATCTGGAAGAGAAGAAGAAATCTTTAATAGAGCTGGCTATAGCGAACAAGAATGCCGAGGCTGATGCGAAAGCGTATGAGCTGGGAGCTCTTATGGGCTCGATGAGCGGCATTGAGCCGCATATCCTTCAGGCAATGGCGAATATGGGCATGGAGCCGAACAAGCTTATTGCGATTGCCTTTCAGGATATTGCTGACAAAGCGGAGAAGATCGGCCAATTGAACATTACGCCGGATCTTCTGCAAGGTTTGATGACTCCTCAACCAACGACGGCTGGAACAAGCATGCGCGGAGGTGCGGGACGATGAGTGAAGGGGCTCTCCACCAGAAAATGATTCTAATCAAGCGCAAAACCAGGCTTGAGGAGCTCGTCGTTCGTTATAATACGATCCAGCAGGCGCAGTTCTATATTGAGCGGCTTGGAGCGGATTTTAGCCATTATATAGAAGAGGATGACCGTTACAGCAAAGCAGTTGCCTATGCCGCTGCCGAGTTGAACGCTTACGGTCGGGTGCAGATTCTGGACCGGGAGCATGTTCCCAATTTTATATTTGGCAAGCAGGATATGGTCGTTGTGATCGGGCAAGACGGACTAGTAGCGAACACGCTAAAATATTTGAGAGAGCAGCCGTTGATTGGCGTTAATCCGGACCCGCTGCGGTGGGATGGCGTGCTGCTCCCCTTTACGGTTAAAGATTTAAAGTTGATCGTGCCCGATGTTATCCGCAGGCGCAGGCCGATCAAGGAAGTGACGCTTGCCAAGGCAGAACTGAATGACGGCCAGTGCTTATATGGCGTAAATGATTTGTTCGTTGGCCGAAAAACCCATGTTTCCGCCCGATATCAGCTTGAGCTCAGCGATAGAATGGAACAACAATCCTCTAGTGGCATTATCGTATCAACGGGGCTTGGCTCCACAGGCTGGTTCAAAAGCGTTCTTGCCGGCGCAAAGGGGATTATGAGGAGTACAACGAATCAGAACCTCCCGTTGTCGCCTGAGGCGATAACGGGCTCGGAAGACGGCTTTCATTGGAATTCCCCGTTTCTTTATTTTACGGTCAGAGAGCCATTTCCGAGCCAAACGACGGACGCGGAGTTGGTATTTGGGAAGATCGAGGAGCGGAGGCCGCTTCGGATTACGTCGCAAATGCCGGAAAACGGGGTTATATTCAGCGATGGAGTGGAGAGCGATTTTCTGGAATTCAATTCCGGTGTGGAGGCAACGATTGGCCTTGCGGAAAATAAAGGACACTTGGTCGTATAGCTTATATAGGCTTGAAGGGACCATCGCAAGAAGGACGGCTTGATTAATCAAGCCGTCCTTTTTCGTTCGCAAATCGTTGCCGGTTGAAGGCTATCCATTCCCTGGTCGCTAATGAAAGGTAGCCGGTACGTTTCCAAACCATAGCCAGCCGCCATGGAATGCTTGGTTCAATCAACGCAGCCGTTGTAACCTTCGCTGGATCGAGCAGCTGGCATATGCGGTCGGGCAGCATCGCAATGCCAAGGTTTTCGGCGACCATCTCGCCAATAAAATCCCACTGTGAGCTCTCGTAGACGATCAGCGGATTAAATCCGATCATGCGGCATTCGTTAATGATCCGGTCATGGAGCGCAAAGTCAGTATTAAATAAAATAAATCGTTCTTGTGCCAGCTGGCTTAAACCGATTTGTGCGTTTCCGGCAAGAGGATGCGACGGATGGAGGATGACTCTCAAACGGTCCTCTATAACGGGGAATGAGTCGAACGCTTCCGTATCAATCGGCTCTAAGACAACACCCACGTCAAGCAGGCCGTTCCGCACTTGCTCTTCTATTTTTTTTGCCCCGTCCTCTATTAACTTCATCGCAATGCCAGGATATTTGTCTTGAAAGCTTTTAATTACACTTGGGAAAAAACTGGAGCCAGCCATGGGCGGAAGCCCGATACGGATGCTGCCTTTGTTCAAATAGGCCAAATCATTGATTTCTGCCTGTAATTGCTCGAACAGCTCCAATATGGGGATGGCATAATCGTAGATTGCTTTTCCTTCAGCCGTAAGCTTTACTTGCTTGCCATCCCGATCAAACACTTCAAAATTCAGCTCGTTTTCCAAATTTTTAATCATTTTGCTGATCGTCGGCTGCGTAATATGAAGCGCTTCTGCCGCTTTGGTGAAGCTGTTATGTCGCACAATTTCAGATAGATAGTGTAGATGGCGGATTTCCAAAATAGCACCTCTTAGCATAGATGAATGGAATGTCTTTCATACGATATATTCATTTTACCTATGATAGGTCACTCTGTATACTTTTATAGAGGAAGAGGTGTTATGAGCATGAAAAACCTATTTAAAACGGCTGCCCAGGTTGTTTTTTTTATTATATTGGCCGAGGTATCGGATGTTATCGTAGCTAAGCTGTATTTGCCGGTTTCCGGAAGTGTGGTTGGTATTATGCTGCTATTTGGATTGCTGCAAATAAAGGCAATCCGGATGGAATGGATCGAATTAGGATCGAAATGGCTGCTTGCCGAAATGCTGTTGTTTTTTATCCCAGCGGCAGTCGGCATCACGAAGTATAAAAGCTTGATTTTGCATAGCGGCATGGTAATTTTCATCACTATTTTTTGCAGTACGATCTTGGTTATGGTGCTTGCCGGGATACTGGGTGAACGTATGGTGAGAGGGAGACGGGAGGAAGCGCAATGATTCAGTCACTGGGTTGGCTAGTATTTACGGTGGGAATCTATTGGGCGTCTAAGCAGCTGTATCGTTTCTTTCCTAAAGTGTATCTTACGCCGTTGCTCGTCGCTCCGGTTGTGGTGATCTTAAGCATGTCAATCAGCGGGGCAACGTTTGATCAATATGATGAAGGAGCGGGCTGGTTAACGAAGCTCGTGGAGCCTGCCACAATCGCGCTCGCGATTACGCTGTATCGTCATATGGATATTTTGAAGAAAAATGCATGGGCTATTGCGGTTAGCGTGACAGCAGGTGCGGTGCTGGCGATTGTTACATCCGCTGCTTTGGCGATTGGGTTCGGACTGGACCCCTCAGTCATGGAAAGCCTCGCCCCTCGCTCGGCGACCACGCCAATCGCCATATCGATATCGGGCTCGATGGGCGGAGTACCTACGATTACGGCCGTGGCGACTCTAATCACCGGATTAATCGGATTGATGGCAGGACCGCTAATTGTCAAATGGTGCAGCATTAAGAGTCCGGTAGCACGCGGCATATTATTCGGAACAAGCGCACACTCCGCAGGTATCAGCAAAGCGCTTGAATACGATATGGTTACAGGCTCGGTTGCCAGCATTGCCATGATGGTGACGGCCTTCGTTACGCTGCTCGCAGCCCCATGGCTGGTTGGGGTTCTTTCGTCTTTGGCATAGCCATATCTTACTACCTGAAGATTAGGTATAATAATAGAAATGTTTACTAAATCATACAGGATTGGAGCTGAATTCATGCTGCTATTAAGAGGTCAGAAAGCAGACGTAACCAAGGGGCGTGAGCTGACATCCATAAGCTTGCAGTTTGGTTGGTCGGTTGGTCATTCATCTATGAGTATTGACGCTGCAGCATTTCTGCTTTCGGATCAAAACCGCTGCGAAAAGGATGAGGATTTTATTTTTTACGGTAATCCGGTAGCCCGCGATGGTTCTGTGTCGCATGCTGCTGCTCCGCATCCAGCTGACAAGGAGTCCGTAACGATTGCATTGAATCGTCTGCAGGATCACACGTCAAAAATTGCGTTTACCGTGACGATTCATGAAGGAGAGCGCTTAAGTCACTTCATGCAGGACGTATCCGGCATGTATGTAAGACTTCTTGATGGCAGAACGGGAGAAGAATTATATCGCTACGAGTACGGTGCCGAATTCACGAAGGAAACAGCGGTCGTTGTCGGTGAATTGTACAGGCATAGCGGAGAGTGGAAATTTAACGCCATCGGCAGTGGGTTTTACGGGGGCCTTGAAGCCTTATGCACAAGCTTTGGGCTGGAGATTGAGGCTCAAGAAGGTGAGGCGGCAGCAGCGGTTGAATGGGCAGAAGAAGTGGCTCTAGCGCCTATCGATTTGCGCAAGAAGATCGTTCAAATCACCTTGGAGAAGAAAAAACTAACCCATGTCGAAGCCAGAGTCGGAATTGTGCTGGACATTACGGGCTCTATGCAAACCTTGTATAAAAATGGCACGGTACAGGAAGTAGTGGAGCGCATATTGGCTGTAGCCTCTAAGTTTGACGATAACGGGGCTTTGGACGTATGGGTATACGATACACATTTCAGCAGATTGCCGTCGGTGACGGAGCGGGATTTTAAAGATTATGTGCAAAATCAAATTTTAAACAATGCAGCGATTCATAAGTTTGGCCGCAACAATGAACCACCGGTCATGGAAGATGTCATCCGCAAATATACCGTTGAAGAAGATACTGGCGTTCCCGTATTTATTATTTTTATTAACGATGGGGGAGTAGTAAAACCGATTAAGAAGGTCATTACGGCAGCTGCGGTTCAGCCAATCTTTTGGCAGTTTGTAGGTATTGGACATTCTGATTTTGAAGTGTTAAAGCAGTTGGACACGATGGAGGGGCGAATCGTTGACAACGCGAATTTCTTCCATTTGGACGATATTGCCGCAACATCAGATGAGATGCTGTATGATCAGCTTTTGCATGAATTCCCGAGCTGGCTTAAGGCTGCGGAAGAAAAGCGGATCATTAGGCGTTAACTATATTTTTCAATTGAATCTGCACAGGAGCGCCTCACCAAACGGCAGCTCCTGTTTTCCCCCTAGCCAAGCCACCTTTCCTCCACGTTCAAGTAGTTTTCCAAATTTCAAGCCTATTACAATTAAAAATAAAATTTATATTCAATGTTTATGCCTTATGAATGAGAGCCAGCTCGCTTTCGGAGAACCGAATCCATTCGCGGGAGGCGAAGGATAAATATTTATCTTTGCGCCAAATCATCGACAGCTGCCAAGGAATAGCAGGCTGAACGATAGGAATGGTAGCGAAGCGCAGCGGGTCAAGCTGCCCGCAAATGCCTTCGGGCAGAAGCGTGATTCCGTATTTGGCAGCGACCATCTCTGTCATAAAGTCCCATTGAGAGCTTTCGAAGACGATTTTCGGTTCGAAGCCTGCTGCTTCGCATTGCTCCTTGATCAGGTGGTGAATGGTAAAGTCATTACGGAACATGATGAATCGCTCGTGTTGAAGCTGATGCATACGAATGGTGGAGCTAGACGCAAGCTCATGATTAGCATGAACGACAAGATGTAAGTTTTCATGAATGCAAGGGAGAATGTGGTAGCGCTCCATATCCTTGACTGGAAGGATGACCATGCTGAAATCCAGCTCGCCTTGAAGCAAGTCCTGTTCCATTCTTTTGCCGCCCTGTTCAATGACCTGCAGCTTGATTTGTGGATAATGAGTCAAAAATTTCTCGATGATTGCTGGCAAGAAATAGCTACCAACCATCGGAGGAATACCGAGGCGCAGCGTTCCTTTCTTTAAAGACACGACCTCCTCCAGCTCGCTCGACATATGCTCAAACGATTGGATGATATGCTTCGCTGAACGAAGGATGGTTACGCCGGCATCGGTTAATTCGATCTGTTTCGACGAACGGTCAATAAGCTGCACGCCAAGATTCTCCTCCAGCATGCGAACCATCTTGGAGAGGGAGGGCTGTGTAATGTGAAGCGTCCGGGCGGCTTGCGTGAAGCTGCCCGCTTCAGCTACGGCAACAAAATAATTCAAATGTTTAAGGTCCATGAGACAGGCTCCTTCTAAGCATGTCAGCAGGTCGTACTGCTAGTGCTGCTGTGTCAGGTATAGTGAAAAGGAATGAAAACTATTCGATATATGTATTTTACCTATATGTCGAGCGGGTGTAAACTTATCGGTGTCCAGAAATTAAATAGAAATAAGGTGTACCATGATTATGATGGAAAAGCTTAACGTACCGTTAGACTCAAGACCTGCTTCAACTTCGCTGACTATAAAAGAATCTATTGTGCTGCCTCCCGATACGAACCATCACGGAACTATTTTTGGGGGCAAGCTCATGGCATATATTGATGATGTGGCAACGATTGCCGCAACCAAGCACGCTCGTCGTCCTGTCGTCACGGCTTCAACCGACTCGGTAGATTTTCTCCATCCGGTCAGAAAAGGGGATGCGGTTAGTTTATCGGCTTTCGTTACCTGGTCGCACAAAACCTCAATGGAGGTTTTCGTTCGAGTTGTGACCGAAGATTTGCTGACTGGTGGCCGCAAAGTTTGCGCCACCTCCTTTTTAACCTTTGTAGCTTTAGGGGAGGATGACAAGCCGACGGTTGTTCCAGGCGTTATTGCGGAATCGGCTGAGGAGCGGTTGCTGTTCGAGACCGCACCAGAGCGCAAAGAAGCCCGTCGTATCCGTAGGCAGGAGAGCAAGCATTTTGCCAACTTTATGGGTACGAATGATGCCTTTAAGGAACCAAGGGATCAAGCTGTCCCGCAGCATTCGATCAACAAGGGGTATGAATCGGCTTGGTGCGCGGAATGGTAATGAAATAAACAGGGAGAATCCTTTTGCTTCTTATTGTGGATTTGCAAGGCAAAAGTTATGCTCCAAACCGTCGCAGCAAAAATTATAAATCTCATGTCGCCACCATTGTTGGAATTGATGCTGGGATACACCCCAAAATTGGACACGGATTGGGCAAGGGAAATAATACCACCCCTTATTAAAAAATCTTAATGACATCTTCCCCCTAATATTCGTTAAGATATGCGAATGATAAACGTATAGGGGGAGAAGCGAAATGGGAAAAAAAAGATGTTTGTTCTGCTCGGAGTTTGTCACTATAGAAGAAAACAACGGATATGAGGTTTACGTAAGCTGTCATTGCACGCCTCAAGGCTCATATCGATTGTTAAGCGAAAGCTATGATACGATAAATTCATATTCTTACTCCATAAAGAGCAAAAGATTTCCGATTGTTTCGGCTTACCTGCGCGAACGCTCCGAATCGGGTGAGCGCATGACTTTAGCTGCCGAGGATATGGCGGAGATTGAGAACTTAGCCAGCATTCCGGTTACGATTGAACAAAAGGAAATGCGCTTACTGCAATATTTGTACAAAAAATCCGAAGGGCCAGGAGAGGCTATAGTCATTCATCCTCTGTCTCAAAATTATAACCTGACGTATTCGCCTAATATGCAAGAGCTTGTTTATATTATTGAGAAGCTGCGAGAGAGCCAACTGATTATAAGGGAAGGCATGACGTTTAAGCTTACGGAGAAAGGTTGGGACGAGGCTGCCGCTAGTTCGGCTGGCGGGAAAACAAAGGATTGTTTTATTCTGCTTGCTGAGGATGAGGAGCTGCGAAGCGAATGGGCGCTGCAAGTCTTTCCGAAAATGGAGCAATGCGGCTATTCGCCAAGGTTGTTTCAGCAAACCGAAACGGAGAGAAGGGAAAATCATACGCTGGAGCAAATATTAGATAGCAAGCTTATTATTGCGGATTTAACGAACCATTCTCCAGAGGTTTATTTTGCGGCAGGTTACGCGCTAAGCCAAAACATTCCGGTGACCTGGACAATCAAACGGAGTTCAGTCGACTTGGTGCTCGTTCAATCACATCCGATTCGTCCGTTCGTTTGGGACAAAGCAGAGGACTTAGCGGCAATGCTGCAGCAGAAGCTAAGCCATAAAGGAACGGCTTCCTAAATTTAGCAAATTAAATCTTGGGCTATATAGCAATAGCAACAAAAAAACACATGAGCCATGTGTTTTTTTGTTTAAGGAATGGTATAGCATAAGTGAAGCAAGCATACTATCGGATTTAGCTGCACATGGCAGCAGGCTTTAAAGCTGCGTTAAAGGCAGCGCGATTTTCCCATAAAAAAGAATGAATTTGACTCGGCTCCTCGAAAAAGAGTTCGGCTTCATCCCTGTAGTCTTCTCCCAATCCATGAATACTGTAACGATCCTCGTCATAGCCCATCAAAGTCCATTGTCCTCCGCGTTTCCGATCGGAAAAGACAAGATAAAATTTCTTGCCGGCTGCATCCCATTGCGCCAAATCACTAAAGCTTTCCAAAATCAACGTGATATCCGTTTTTTTCTTGATTAGCATCATCCATCTCCTCTTTCTTTTTCAATCGAATTGGAATACTTTATCATTCACTTGCATAGAGACAAATCAAGAATAACGGATTCCTGCAAAAAAGTATGTCAAATATTCGTCGAGGTTTATAAGAAGATTTGGCGAGAAATGCCGAAAGTGAAGACAATTTATATATAATGTCAATTTACGCATTGAAATGGTTGCGGACAACCTTTATTATACAAGTTATAATATAGAAGCTTACTATTCTTGAGCATCTAAGAAATGGGAGAGACAATCATGAAGGATGAATGGAAGAGATGCAAAGATGAGCCCGCGTTTTGCCCAGTTTCCTATAAACGGGACGGTCGAATGTACTGGAGCTTGTTTTTGCTGAGCGGATTTATGGCAATCGGTTTTAATTTTGCATTTGAATCAGAACTGCTTCTTATGCTGTACGCCTTTCCCATTGTATTTTTGGCGATGCTTCAGATTACAATTCCTCAGTTTGCGGTCACGGGGATTTTGCTATTGAGCACCATTGTGTTGCTTAATCCGGTTAGCGTCGTTTTGTTGTCTGTTACAGCTGCATTTGCGCTGCTCATCCTAATCGTAAAGCGTGTCGTGTGGGTCTCGCAGCAGCACTTTAATGAAAAGACAAACCAAGAAGATATGCTGATGAGCACTATGTTCTCTTTAGCCAAAACGATCGATGCGCGCGATCATTATACCGCTTACCATTCGAATAACGTTGCTGAATATGCTAGGAGCATCGCTAAGGAAATGAGATTGCCTTCACGTGAGGTTGATTCGATCTACTTGGCAGGACTCATTCATGATATCGGGAAAATCGGAACACCGGATCTTATCCTCCATAAGGAGAGCCGTTTGTCCGATGAAGAATATGATATTATGAAGCAGCACTCCGAAGCGGGATATCAGATTGTTAAAGATATGAAGAGGCTCAAAGACCTAGGGGTGGCAGACATGGTCCGCTTTCATCATGAGCGGCCGGATGGCAAGGGTTACCCAAGCGGCTTGAAAGGCGAGGAAATTCCGCTAGGCGCTCGCATTATCGGAGTTGCCGACGCCTTTGATGCCATGACAACAAATAGATCCTACCGGCAAAAGCTGTCCGCGGATACGGCGGCAGAGGAGCTGGCCAAATACAGCGGTTCTCAGTTCGACCCGGCGGCAGCCAAGGCATTTCTGTCTGTCTTAGTACGAGAAGGCAAGCTGACAGCTGAGTCTAATAGACGTACCGCCGCGCAAGTGGCCATAGCGAATTAAGAACAGAGCCATCCTGCTTATGGGATGGTTTTACTGTTAAAGAGGTTGTTTCGTATTTTATTCCAAGGTCAGATGAGGAGGATGCCGCATCGAACTGGCTATTTCGTTTCATGCTGCTGGACCTTTGTATTTGCAATTATATCTT
Source organism: Paenibacillus paridis (assembly GCF_006345825.1). Taxonomy (GTDB): domain Bacteria; phylum Bacillota; class Bacilli; order Paenibacillales; family Paenibacillaceae; genus Pristimantibacillus; species Pristimantibacillus paridis. The sequence continues at coordinate 1,941,255 of NZ_VCIX01000092.1, read as the reverse complement.
CATATCCGTTCCTTAATTCAGGATGGAGTCTTGCAGGATGGTACGAAGCTGCCATCCATCCGTGCGTTAAAGCAACAATTAAACATAAGCAAAACGACAATTGAGACGGCCTATCATCTTTTATTGGAGGAAGGTTACGCTGCTAGCAAAGAAAGGTCCGGTTTAGTTGTTATCAATCCGAGTCACCTGCTTGCATCGAATCCGGCAGAGATGTCTGCCAGCTTCACATCGGAAGGGTGCTGTACTGAAACAAGGGAGACGGATAAGAAACCTCTCATTGATTTCAGTCTATTGACGGTGGATGGTGATTCCTTCCCAATCCGTATATGGAAGTCTGTAGCAGGAGAAGCCCTTTCGCAAAATAGTCCGTTCATTCATCAATATGGTGATCCACGCGGAGAATACGCCTTGCGAGTCAGCTTGGCACAGTATTTACAGCATTCACGAGGCGTTGTATGCACTCCTGAACAGGTCATCGTTGGGAATGGAATTTCTTATAGCATTCAGCTGCTTTCCAAACTGTTGGAGGGAGAAACAAGCGTCGGAATTGAGAAGGCTGGAATCGCTCAAGTAAGAGAAGCATTTGTACAAAACGGGCTTCATCCCATTCCCATATCGATGCAGACGCGCAAGCAACTGGAGCAAGAATGTTCTGTTTATAACCTTCGCACGCTATACGTTACACCTTCACACCGTCCGACTGGAGAGCCTTTGCCCTATGGAATCAGACAGGAAATGCTGCAATGGGCCGCTGATACAAGAGGGTATATCCTTGAAGATGATTACGATGGGGAGCTTCGACTGTCAGGCAAACCAATCCCTTCGCTTCAGGGTTTGGACAAAAAAGGGGTTGTCATCTATATGGGAACCTTCTCTAAGGTTTTCACACCTGCTTTTCGAATGAATTATATGGTATTGCCACCTAAGCTATTAAATAAAATGCACACGATGGATAAAATGCTGTCTCCACCTTCCCGAATTGACCAATGGGCAATGCAATTGTTTATTTCCCGCGGGCATTGGTATCGGCATTTGAGACGAATGCGAAAGGTATATCGGTTGAAGCATCATGCACTCGTCCAACTGATCAAAGAGGTTATGCCAGATTCCGTACAAGTCGAAGCAAGTGGATCGGGCTTGCATCTTGAATTATCCATATCGGCTAATTGCAGTGCGGAAGAGCTGGTCGAATTAGCGCGTAATGAAGGCGTGCTCGTCTATGGCAGCCAAGATTCTTCTAAAAGCACTTGTGGCGGCAAAGCCAAGGTTTATGCAGGTTTTGGAGGAGTAACAGAGAATGAAATGAAAGTTGGCATACATTTGTTACGAAAAGCCTGGATGCCGGTTTTACTTAAGTGACTATACCGCTTTTAAAATGATAAATTAAACCCATCATAAGGCTTATTGCCATATGGAAACCGATGGGATAAAATTTAGAAAAGGTTTTTAAACGTGGGAACAATAAGCGTTCCATCGCTGTGAATTGACGCAGGCACCCACACAGGGTGCCTTTTTGCATATTTTTAACTAAAAATGAAACGGTAGATTACCTTAAACCATAGAACAAAGGCCATAAATAGCTATTAAACTGGAGGCATGATCGGATGGGGATATTTGATTTTTTTCGGAAAAAGAGGTTAAGCAAGGATGAGCCTCTTGATTCAAGCGATGGACAATATGAGAACGAAGAGGAACGCCGCGAAGCGCTGCTTATGCTCAGTCGCCAATTATCATTAGATAATGAAGACGTTGTTCTTGAAGTAAACGAATCACTGCTGACACCACACGCATATTGCGAGAAATGGCAGGATCGGCTTGACGATCGCGGAATAAGCGTGCCGTTTAAAGAGCTTTCGTGGATTGCAATGGTAGATGCGCTAATAGAAGAGCGTATGGCGGAAGAGTTTGACTGGAAAACAGAGAGCACTATCGTTTTGTACACGATTAGAAAATTAATAGCACGCAAGCAGCTCCTGCCGCAAGATATGGATTGGTCCGAATTCGATTTTATGGAAGACTTACCTACCGCGGAAGCACTGGAAATCATGAAAAATAAGCTCAAGCCTTACGAAATTGCTCTTGCAAGCGTAGATATCTTGAGTGATTCTTACGTTCTGATTACCGTGCCATTTGAGGAACTGGTCGAGCTCAAACGCTTAGCTTCCAAGGCTGGTTATCGAATCGTTGACCATTTTGTCAGCTCTTAAGTAGGTGCAGTTGAATAATGCTGAAATGAAAGGCGGTTAAACCATGGAGACGGCACTCGGATCAACTGAAAATTTGATGAATGAGATAAAAGCGGAAATAAGCAAATGGTTTGATCTTCTTGGCCAGAAGGATACGAATCATATTGTCGGTCGAACAAAGCTGCAGGTCGGCGTTCATGATTATGCCTTGTTGGAATATAAGAATGGCGATATAAGCATCTATGATTCTGATCTTGATTTTATGGAACCGTCGGCTAAACGAACTTACGGACAGCCGGCCGAATCATGGACTGAGGAAATGATCCATGAATTCATTAAGCCTCAGCTTGCCGGTTTTGTGAAGCAGGAGCTCGATGCATTGCAGCCAACCACATTAATTGATTACAAGTTTGTCTTTTGGGGCAAGTTTCGAGCCCAGGGCGGCGAGGTGAAAACTCCGTTAGTAACATACATAAATGAGGAGAAGAAGCAGCTGCTATTGGAGAGAATAGCGAATTATTTAAAGATATGTCTCGATCAGGGCCAGAAGCCTACCAAGCCTTTAGAGACATTTTTTCTCTCTAAGCATCTATTGGATCAAGAACTATTTCCCGAGCTTGATTCGCAGCGTGTAATCGGTCTCTTCGATAAAGTGCTTGAACTCAACAAAGTAAACAAGTCCCAACTGGAGGAGCATCGTAGTTATATCATTCGTTCTCTGCAGAACTGGGCGGAGGATCAATTTCTTCCTCGTTATTATACGATACAGGAACAAAAGTGGCATTCCAGAACCTATATCAGAAAAAACGCTGGCATTTCTGAAGAGCTTGATCATTCTACCGTAGATCTCCTATTATATGCGGCGATAGCCATAATTAAATATGAGCCGGCCTACAGCAAAAACACGGGAATTGAGTTCCTGAATCGAGCAGAAGAGCTTGGTAGCGAAAAAGCTTCTCTCCTAAAGAAGGAAGGTAGCGGCACCTTTGCTAAAGACGAGATTTATTATAAAGATGAGTTTGTAGAATGCAAAGCAAACGATATTTTTTCTACGATAACGATCGTGTTACGAAAGGAAACAGAGGAGAGTTACGCTCAAGCGCTTCGTTTCATGATCCATTTATTAGAACATGGCTTTCCTGCAAGTTACCAAATTAAGCTAAAATCGAGTGAGAAGCAGTTTCTACCGATCAAAGGCTTGGCAAAGACGGGCACTCATCGTTTCTTTGCTAACGCTTTAGAATATGCGAAGCTGAGACCGCTGTTAGAGCAATATGCACGGGCAGCTATGCAAGAATTTGAGTGGTATGAGGATGCAGAAGGCGAGAAATGCTGCATGCCGGGTACGTTTGCCGTTTTTGGCCTTGGGTTGGCAGATCAGGTCTATTTCCCCTTGGTTAAAGATTATATGAAAATCGTGGACATCGAGCATCAGTCTGTTCAAAATGGTTTTACGGCAGCGTTTACCGAAAAATACGACTTTACGGAACAGGTGCTCTCAACTATTGTCGTTTGTTTACTGCATTGCACTGACACGATTAAGCTGAAGGTTCAAAAGCAAATGGAGGAAGAAAGTATTTTACCGCAGTTGTTACATGAAATGGCTGATTTGCAGCGGCATCAAGTGGAGCATCTCATTTACACCATTTGGGGTGGTTCAGCCAAGCTCGAAGCTGCTATAGCCAAAGCCAAAGGAGAGAAGCATGAAAGGCTAACACAGCTTTTGCTTCATGCTGCTAGATGAACCAATCAAATACAAAGAAACACTCCAACCTTTTAATTGATCTTCAGCTATTTTTAGCTGTCGGCGCGTTGTTTGGCGGGTCTTTTCTGATCATAGATCCGAGTGGCGAATTGATGGATATGCCGCTATCCCTGATCGAGCATTCTTGGTTTAGCAATTATCTCATACCGGGCTTGATCTTAGTAACCATATTTGGAGTTATGCCCTTAATCATCGCTTGGGGATTATATAAGCAATGGGCATGGTCTTCTGCTGAAAAATGCAATTTATTTGCCGATATGCATTGGTCTTGGACGTTTACGCTGTACTCGGGAATCTCTTTAATCTTATGGATTACCGTACAAGTGTTAATTATTGATCGGTTTGTCGTCATCCATTTCATTTATATGGCATTAGCAATCGTTATCCTTGTCGTTGCTTTGCTGCCAGGTGTTCAGAAGATGTATAAAAAAGAATTTTGAACGAAGGGAGGGAGATCCGCTGATGTATATTTCATCTCCAAAAATGATTCCCATACCGTTGGAGCAGTTGGAACAAGTCGAGAAAGAAACGCATGTTAAGCTTCCGGAGGCTTATATCCGTTTTCTTAGTCAATATGGACAGGGAACTTACCGGGGATGGTTAAACGTGCAGCTTCCAGACGCGGGAGTGATGCAGCCCTTTGCAGAATATGATTTGTGGGAGCATGATGAATTCAGTCCCATTACACAGCCGCAGATTAAGGAATGCGTGTCGATCGGCACAACGATTGATGGCGATTTTCTGGCTGTTCATCCGAATGTCGAAGGTATCGTTTGGCTGCCCAGGCATTCTGAGGAAATTACAGTAAAGCTATCCGGCGATGGTGACTATACGGAAACTTTGGACCGTATCTTTCAGGGAGCGTATGGGAATTCAAATCCGGAATCTTCTTATTTTGAACCTTGGAATGATTCGAGAAATCATGTCTTTTTTCGTTTTACACCGAGCGCAGAATACCCTGCTTTATCAGATTTAGGCAAGCAGTGCAAGGAACGCTACAAGCCCGACTTGCTTATAGAAAACGAATATACTTGTAAGCTGTTTATCCACTCTCTTGGCGGCTTTTTGCGTTTAAATTATGCGAATGGCCGAGAAATTGCAGTTCAATACGAAGCAGAGCAACAGGACTTGTTTGAGGAGATCTCATCTTTTCTTTTGCAAAACCATTGTGAAATTTGGGAATAACGGAACGCTAATGTTATTTGGGAAGAGGGTGAATCCGTGTTTCTTGATTCCGAGGCATATGCGCAAACCTGCAAGTTGAAGCGCAGCGGTTCAACGCTAGAGCCGGCATTTAATCAGCTGGCGGATTTCATGAAGATGAAATATCAAGTGGAAATGCTGAATTATATTTTAGATGACGCTGAGCATACACCGAAATTAAATCTTATATTGAATACAACCAAACAGTACAACAAAATGCATGACAGAAAAAATAGCTATAGCTACAATCAAAAATACCGCGAGGCCATCCGCCTGCATTTCAAAGAAATTGTTAGGGAATCGGGACTTAAGATTTCCTTTCCTATTGATGATCTGTTTATTTGTTACACCGATTTTGAGTTCGAAGCAGGGGAGCGGGCTGTTAAACAGATGCTTCATGACCATCATGACAATCTTGCAGCTAAGTTTCACAGCCAAAATCTATGGGATATCATTGGAAGGTTCCCCAGCATAAACGTCTTTTATTTAACGAATGCGGATGTCAAGCACAACAAGGCCAACGGAAACTGCGAAGAGTTGAAAGCCGAACTCAATCGTGCGGTTAAGAGTTACGACGAATTTGATTATTTTTCGGATGACAGCTTGCAGGTTTATTTTGACAGCAAACAGAATTTGGACCATCAGTATGAAGGGAATTTGTATTATTATTTTAAATGAATCTTAGGCTGCCTCGGTCATCGACCCTTTTTCCTGGAAATCGGAGGTCATTTCGAAGCTGCACATAACAAAAAGGCCCAAAGTATGGGCCTTTTTGTGTGATTCCTGTGGAGAAGCTGCTTGAGTGTTTTTAGGAGATTTGGTTTATTATTTAGTAACCACAGCCGCCGCCGAAAATTCCACAGCTACAAGCGATAATCACCAATAAAATGAAAAGCACCAGAATGGTACCAGTGTTCGTAAACGCACCACCTACAAAACCGGACATTTCCATTCAACCTCCTTACGTATAGATTTCATTTATTCGAAATTTCAATGGATTAGCCAAAAAATAGTTCGTCACTTTATTGAGACTTTAATCAGCTATAAAGGCAGGATTATCCTTTGGAGAGTATTTAGGGTTATTCTGCAGCCTGAACATTGGAACAGACTATTTGAAAACCTTCATTTGCCGGTTATTAGTAACCGCCACCGAAAATACCGCAGCTGCAAGAGATAATGACCAATAAGATGAACAGTACCAGAATGAAACCAATACTGTTGTTAGCACCACCAACGAATCCTGACATTAGACATTCACCTCCAAGCATTTTGACTACGATGTAGCTTATGCATGAACGGGGGGGCGTGATTGGATGTTTGTACCGTAGACATTTGATAATTGTTGTTTACCCACTTTATTTATGATCCTAGGATGGATAATTCTGATGTGGATGTGCGATAGAGAAAAGACAAGCAGCCCTACCGGAAGGTCAAGGGCTGCTTGTCTTTTTTTATGAATCCATGTTTGTTAATCTTTCCAAGGAGAATGGAGTACGCAATCGCAGAAGTTGGTTGGTTTGAAATCAGGGAGCAATCTGGCGCAAACGTCAGCTTTTATGTTGCCGAATGTGGTTTCAGGCTTATGCTTGAAGCCTTCGAGGAAGGCAGGCAATATTTTGTTCTTAAAATTATTTCGAGGGAATGAGCTAACTACCGTATGACGAACATCTTCAGTAATGCTCTCGAAATTTTCGCCCATGACGTCATAGCCTACTCCTGAATAAATGAGTGCTACCTCCGGTTCTTTGTATTGTGCTATTCCAATTGTAGTATGAAGAGCAATAGCGTCCCAGACGAGACTTGCAGATGCTTCAGGCACGCCATTTTGTCGTAGATAGTCTCTTGCAGCGTTAGCTCCATCAACCTCAAAGCGTTTGTCAGGACTGCTATATTGTTTAGTCAAGCCCAAATCATGAAATAAAGCGCTGATATAAAGCAATTCAGCATCATACTTGATCTTATTCCTCTCACCCTGGAGAGCACCAAATAAAAATACACGATGTGAATGGTTCCATAAGAGTGAGTCACCGTGCTCACGAAGCAGCTCTGCTGCGCCGATAGCGAGTTTGCTGTCAGGAATGATAATGTTTGCGATACGTTGTGCCAACGTTGTTCCTCCTCTAGTTTTATGTGCCCTGCAGGACAATATGTTGCTGTAACCCACTATAATTGAAACATAATCATTAGTAAATAACGTAGTTTCTATAATAATGATAGATGAAAATTATGATTTATGAAGCATGGGTTTTAATGAACCAAAACTGCATTCAGTAAGGCTTAAGTACAATCAAAAGAGCAAGGAATTTCATTTAATAGTAGTAGAGAGAACAAATAGAGGGAATATCTACTTCGTGGTTAGGAGAGCGCGACAGCCTTATTCGTTTAAGGGCTTATTAGAGATGAGACAGTAACGCTGTCAATAAGGTCAGTTTTTATGAGAGGATAATATACATGTTTGATAATGGACTGATATTTAATAGACCTATATTGGAATCTCCATTTCATCATAGCTCGTCACTTAGCTGTTCATCCGGTAAATGCTCATCGAGCAACTGCTCCTGTTCAGGCTCATTAAGCTGCAACGGTACTCGCCCTAAAACAGGGGTTACTGGAGCTACAGGTGCAACTGGAGCTACAGGAGCGACGGGGGAGACAGGAACGACAGGGGCAACTGGGGAGACCGGAGCAACGGGGGCAACGGGGCAGACAGGAGCAAATGGGGCCACAGGTGCGACAGGAATAACGGGGGCCACAGGAGCGACTGGTGCCACGGGAGCAACAGGGGCGACGGGAGCAACAGGAGCAACAGGAGCAACAGGAGCAACGGGGGCGACAGGAGCGACAGGGGAGACAGGAGCGACAGGAGCGACTGGTGCCACTGGAGCAGCAGGTCAGACAGGAGCGACAGGAACCACAGGAGCAACGGGGGCGACAGGAGCGACAGGGGAGACAGGAGCGACAGGAGCGACTGGTGCCACTGGAGCAGCAGGTCAGACAGGAGCGACAGGAACCACAGGAGCAACGGGGGCGACAGGAGCGACAGGGGAGACAGGAGCGACAGGAGCGACTGGTGCCACTGGAGCAGCAGGTCAGACAGGAGCGACAGGAACCACAGGAGCAACGGGGGCGACAGGAGCGACAGGGGAGACAGGAGCGACAGGAGCGACTGGTGCCACTGGAGCAGCAGGTCAGACAGGAGCGACAGGAACGACAGGAATAACGGGGGCAACAGGAGCGACTGGTGCCACGGGAGCAACAGGAGCAACAGGGGTGACGGGTCAGACCGGAGCTACAGGAGCAACTGGAGTAACTGGGGAGACAGGAGCCACAGGAGCCACAGGAGCCACAGGAGCCACAGGAGTAACAGGAGCAACGGGGCAAACGGGAGCGACAGGGGCAACAGGGCAGACTGGAGCAACAGGAGCGACGGGGCAAACGGGAGCGACAGGTGCAACGGGGGCAACAGGACAGACTGGAGCAACAGGAGTAACTGGGGATACAGGAACGACAGGTGTGACAGGAGTGACAGGAATAACGGGGGCCACAGGAGCGACTGGTGCGACAGGGGGGACAGGCGCAACAGGTCAGACCGGAGCAACGGGAGCAACGGGGCAAACGGGAGCGACAGGGGCAACAGGACAGACTGGAGCAACAGGAGCAACAGGTGCCACGGGGGCGACAGGAGCAACAGGAGTAACTGGGGAGACAGGGACGACAGGAGTAACAGGAACAACGGGCACGACAGGTGTGACAGGAGTAACAGGAGCAACGGGCACGACAGGTGTGACAGGAGCGACAGGAGCAACAGGAGCAACAGGTCAGACCGGAGCAACGGGAGCAACGGGGCAAACGGGAGCGACAGGGGCAACAGGTCAGACCGGAGCAACGGGAGCAACAGGAGCGACAGGGGCAACAGGTGCCACGGGGGCGACAGGAGCAACAGGTCCGAACTTTGCTACCGAAGGGTTCTCGGCTTTTCTGTCTTCCGTAACGATATCAGCTAGTGGTCAATTGACAAACTGGTCTGTAGCGAGCCCTTATTATGGAAACGCAAATTTTAATCCGGTGACGGGCAATTATGTGATCCCCGTGACTGGAAGGTATACGATCTTGGCAACGATAAATTATACGACGACAGCCGCGATAAGCGCTGTTCTGGGAGCTGGCATTAACCCCTTCTTTGTTGTCCAGAGAACTTCGCCCACTGCTACGAGTTTAGTTGCCGGGCTATTGCCCATTTTGAATGTCAGTATTGTATTATTGTTAACACTGCGTGCCGTTCTTGGGACAGGAAATGTCACTTTAGCTGGAGAGGTTACGCTAAATGCAGGTGATGTCGTTGGTCTGTTTTATAATGCCAATGGACTGACCGTTGCGTTAAACGTAGGAAATGGTGCCTCTAATGGGGTCGTTTGGTCCATGCATGAAATCACGTAAATGATTTCACAAAATCCCAGTGTACCGTGAATGATCACTTTAATAGGCATATAACCTTATTTGAAATAATTCTAGATAAAGTAGGACCATGTTCCGAAAAAATACATTTAATATAAGGAAGGAGTTGAAAAAGCTTTTGAAGAGGGGGGAGAATGCTGAAAAGGAAAAGATGCGTTAAAAAAAAAACAATATTCGCAGCAATGATCGTTCTCAAAGTAAATCCCTCTTGCAATTCGCAGTGCCTTAAACCAAGGAAATGTAAAACAAGAAAAAAACGCTGCAAAAAGAGGCTGCGACGAAAGCGATGCTTTCCCATTTTTCCTTGCCCGCCCAAGCGCTGCCACAGGAAAAAGCCAAGACCTTGTCCCATTCCAATTCCTGTGCCATGTTGTATAGATCCGATAGATCCGGTAAAGCCGAATATTCCGGTGGAGAAGGAATGCTGCGGTAACTTATTAATTCAAGGCGGACAGCCAGCCTTTCAAATTTGGGAAAACGATGTTGATTCCAAAATTAGTGTCGTACAAATTACCATTTATTCTTTCTCTTCCAGCACAGAGGCCATTGAAGTGGAAATTGATGGTGATCAAATCAAATATATGATGGTCCCGCCAGGCAATACCATCAATTTTATTGGTCACGGCATCAAAACGGTTAAGGTATCCGCAAAAGGCAATGAGCATGCGTATGTAGAAGGGAAATACGTTATATCGATTACGCTACATCTACCGGATCATCCCGCGTCTGCTATTGAACAATAAAAAAGGTGGTTCGTCAGTTGCCTGACTGAACCACCGAATATTTTTTTGACTATTATAGGGCATACCGGACAGTAATACAAAATTCTCCTTGCGCCGCTGCGGTTGTGGTTAAGGAAATTGTATTAAATCGAGATACTGTAAACGATGTGCTTCCCCCTGCAGGAACAACGATCGTTTGTATAGCTGCGACAACGCCTGTTCGGAAAAAGTTTACGGTTACTGTACCCGTACCCGTTTCTGCTTTAACATATCCTGTTCCGTTTATAGTTTGGGATATATTATCCGTATAAATGGTTTGTGTTCCTGCTGCCGCCAAAGCCCAGTTTATACAAACCTTATCTTGTACTACGACTTTATCCGAGCAACAGCTAAGAGTCGATAGATTTGAATTACACATGTAACTTTATCCCTCCTTTATTTTTTATTGGACAGGGTAACGGGTTGTAATACAAAACTCGCCTTGGTAGGTTCCTGGAGACGCAGCAGGCAATGTGATTTGGATGGCGCTAAAACGCCGGTACGTAAAGGCAAGGCTTGTGCCCGGAGTAAGGGTAAAGGGAGTTGGATTAATAGGCGCTCCTGTACTATCAAGAAAATCAAACGTAATATCATCTGGTCCAATATCGAATTGCAGATATCCGGTACCTACGATATTTTGATTAATATTATTGGTGAACACAACAACTAGGACATCGGCCGCGACAACTGTCCCACTCCACGGCGTACATACTTTATCTTGCACATAATCCTTATCAGCGCAACAGGTTAAAGCAGTTGCAGTGTTATTGCAAGCCATTGCTTAATCCCTCCTAATTATAATTTCTAACTATTAAATGCAGGCAATAACCTGCTTGCTTGGACATTTGCCTTACTATGCCTTAATTAACTTTAATCAAAGGCCTAACAGGAAAGATACCTAGAACCATTTGGTAATATGTTTTTTGAATTAAAGGGGTGTGAAAAGAATATTTCTCCTTTAACGGTGTTAGGCCACGCTTTAAAAGGAGTCCGCAGAGCAAGTATTAAATTATGCACAAAAGTCTATCAGCCTATTGGAAATGGTCAATATAAGATATTCAAAAGAAAAGGACAGCACCTATTTTCGGTGTTTTAGACAAAAAATCGTTATTGCTATCAAAGACTTCCGTGGCGAAAAGTTTTACATTTAGTGTGAAAGCAAACGCCGAGGGAGTGTATGTGATGAAAAATAGAAAAATAATGTTTATGAGTCCGCTGGAAGTTGAAACTATAGAGGAGGACTATATTCCAGGCAAGTTGGGTGAGCATGAGCTATTTGTGCAACTTGTGTATTCACTGATTAGTCCTGGAACTGAACTCGCTATGCTTTCAGGAAAAGAAGCATGGGCTAAGCTGCCGATTTGCCCCGGTTACTCAAGCGTAAGCAGAGTATTGGAAACCGGTGACGGAGTTACGGAATTCAAACCCGGAGATCTCGTATTTCATTATGGCAGCCATTCGGAATACCAGGTTGTGGCCGCCGATCAGCTTCTCATAAAGCTGCCAGAGGATATAGATGCGAGGTGGGTGCCGTTTACCCGTATGGCAACCGTTGCCTTTACTTCTGTACGCGTCTCTACTATTGAAATTGGCGATGCAGTAAGCATTACCGGATTAGGACTCGTAGGAAATATGGCAGCACAATTAGCGAGATTGCAAGGTGCGACAGTGATAGGTGTAGATTTATCACAGGAGCGGATTCAAACTGCAGCGAGCTGCGGCTTGGATTTTACGTTAAATGGCGGGGAAGGGGATATAAAGGAACAGATCCTTCGCTTAACCGATGGCAAAGGCGTCTCTACTCATATCGAAGCTACAGGAGTAGCCAAGGTTGGCGTCGATAGCCTTGCATGGATTGCTAAACTAGGTGAAATTATATTTCTGGGCAGCCCGCGCGGAGAGTACAATGCGGATGTAACCGACATTTTAAACTATTGTCATCTCTACAACAGGGGGTGTATTACATTTAAAGGGGCACATGAATGGCGCTTCCCAACCCATCCTGCTGAATTTGTTAAACATTCTTTGGTTCGAAACTCCAAAATTGTATTTGAGCTTATGAAGCAGAAGAGGCTTCATATCGAGCCGCTTATCAGTCATGTGATTAAACCTGAACAAGCAAGAGAGGCTTATGAGGGCCTTAGATTAAATAAAGATCAGTATAACGGCGTATTGTTTAATTGGTCCTAGTTAAAGAAGGCTGAGCGAGGGAGTTTGCGACTAGGCAAACGACCAAAGCTCTAAGCCTTCTCTTTTTTTTGAATAGCATCCAGGATGAGGCTTGGGCTATAATTAAAGGGAAATTATTAGGGCTGCAGCCCATCTGGCATGCGAAGCCGAGCAGCAATCAGGAGGAAGCTAATGGATGAGCCTTGGTTGAATGGCATATCGCCATTCGTGAGGGTTGCGAAGATTATGAAATCCCACTCATTAAGCGGAGAATGGATGGATTATGATTATGTGTATACCTACATTGAGCAAGGAGAAGCAGAGTTTTTCTTAAGCGGAATTAAATATTTGGTTAAAGAAGGCGATGTGCTGTTAATGCATCCCTATATGTCCCATATTATAAAATCAACAACGTCTGCACCATTAATCCAATATATTTTTCATTTTGATCTTTATTATGATGAGCAGCGAAGCACTTTAAAGCATGAAAGCGCATCCACTATGCTTCCAGAAAAAAAAGATACTCAGGAAATGAGATTGGCATCGGTATATCCATTAGTCCATTTGCAGCTGTCCGATCAAATCATTTTTAAGAAAAGATTTCTAACTATGTATAATGCCTACACTGACCGGAAGCATGGAAGCAGCCTGCTGCTGAAATCCATTTGTTTGGAATTATTGTATTTGTTTCTTACTAGTCAGACCGTTCGCAAAAAGGAAGAAGGAAAGATGACAAAAGGCTGGATATTTATTGAAAAGGCAATGAAGTACGTGAATGAACGTTATCATGATCCAGAAATGGATAATGCCGTCATTAGCAGCCATGTTGGCGTGTCTACGAATCATTTGTCTTACTTATTTAAGACGCAGCTAGGCATCTCCATTCATAAATATGTAACCCATATCAGGATCGAGCATGCCAAAAAAAGAATAATCCAAGCGAATCAGACCCTAACGGAAATCGCGGATGAAGTTGGTTTTTCCAGTATTCATTTGTTCAGCAGGCTATTTAAACAAGCAGAGGGCATTGTTCCTAGTAAATATGCCATGTCACAAAGAAACAATCCGAGCTAGAACAGCAGAATCGGCGTCACTCTAGTATTCAATAGCAGGAGGAATGCTCGGATGAAAGTTAACCATCATCATAGAGGACAGAAACCGTTACTGTATAAACAAACAGCAGAGAAGGTCAGAAACGAGATCGTCCAAAGGAACCTGAAGCCGCATGATCCTGTCCCCTCGGAGGGCGAGCTTGCCAAGCTTTATGCTGTCAGTCGGATGACTGCTAAGCTAGCTTTGCAAATGCTGGAGAAAGAAGGCATTGTCTATCGAATGTCGCGAAGAGGGACGTTCTTATCCGACAATGAAACAAGCCGTTCAAATGCAGCAGAAAAAAACAGCAATCGGCCTGAGAAAAAATTAAAGAAGAAAAGAATAGCCATGGTCTTTCCCAACATGGATGACTATACGGCTAGAATTATGGCTTCTGCAGAAACGGAAGCCAGGAAATCGGATTGTCAATTGCTTATTCGCATATCTCTGAATAAAGAAGATGAGAACGAGTGCCTCCGAGAGCTCTATGAGGATGGGGTGGACGGTATCATCCTGTATCCGCGAGGAAGAACGAAATGCAGCGAAAAGGTACTTGAGCTGAATCTGCTGCATTATCCTTTAGTTATTATTGACCGAATTTTTCGTGAAGTCAGTCTTGATTGCGTGTATCACGATCATTATCAGGGGACCTACAATCTCGTGCAGTATTTAATTAACAAAGGCCATAGCGAAATCGGTTATCTATCCATGCCATTTGACGGGGTGACTAGCAGGGAGGATCGTTATAAAGGTTATGTGCAGGCGATGCTTGATCATGGTTTGTCCATTAGCAACCCCAATATTCTTCTCCATTGCAATGAGGAGTACATGAATAATCTGAATGCTCCCCATCCCCAACTCCAAGCGTATATATCAAACCATTCTTCGATAACTGCTGTGGTCTGCGCAGATGACTATCTAGCGACTTCATGCCTCTATACAGCCTTGCATATGGGCCTAGCCATACCCGAGCAGCTTTCGATCATCGGGTTTTCCGATATTCAATTGTCCAGTTTGTTACCCGTTCCGTTGACCACGGCAAGGCAAACAACAGAACAATTAGGACAAGCAGCCGTTAACCTTTTATTGAAAAGAATTGAAAAATCCAGAGAAGGCGCGATTACAATTAAAGTGAATACAATGATTGTAGAGCGCAGCTCTGTACATACGCTATGCAGCAGGGTGGAATCAAAATCATAGAATCAACGTGAAGCTTTCGCGGCCGCCATTTAAACGGTCCAAAAGCTTTTTTTGTATAAAATAGGTCAGTGACATACCATCCTTTTGCATATTGGCCCTTAAATTATTTATTTTTTAACGGATTGTATATGTCAATGACATACATTAGTCTTAATGTATGCAACTTACATTTTTATGCAAAAGGAGGATGATAAGTGTAAGCGCTATCAATGGCTGTGTAAGAAAGGACATGCATAAAAAGCACGCTGCACCGGTTTGTCAGAAGAACAGAATAAAATAAGAGGAGCAGGATGTTTATGAAAAAAATCAAAGGATGGATTCTTGTTTGTCTACTAGCGATGTTGTCCACTTCATTCACGATTCCGGTTTCCAAGCAAGTGTACGCAGATGCAGGAGCGCCTGTCATCCTATACAAGGACGGTAATTTTACAGGCGCTTCACAGGAGCTCTCGGCAGGATTTTATAATGTAAATGAGTTAAAGGCAGGCATAGGCAATGATACGCTTTCCTCCATCAAAGTAGCCTCAGGTTACCGGGTAACTCTCTACAAGGACTACAATTTCTCAGGTGATTCCAAGATTATAACGGCTGACGCGGCATGGCTGGATGATTTTAACGACAAGACCTCCAGTTTAAAGGTTGAAATTATTGGTGCTGCTCATTTGCCAGTAACCGCATATGCCAATTCACCTTATGGAGGAATTGAGCAGGCATTTGGAGTAGGGAACTTTAATGTAGACGTGCTGCAATCTGGCGTGGGGAACGATCAAATTTCTTCTCTTCGAATTGCTCCCGGCTATAAGGTCACCCTATACAAAGATTATAATTTTGGTGGAGCATCCAAAGTATTGACTGCCGATGCGATATTCATTTTTGATTTTAATGATAGTGTGTCAAGTTTGAAGGTAGAGACCATATCCCCACTGGACGCAACTAGCGTCGCTGTTCCCAACAATGCATATAGCGATATTTCTAAGAGACAATTGCTGGAGACATTCGCCCCGAAAATTTGGTTTGCACAGGGGGAAGCTTATTTTCCTTCTTCCGTGGAATTTACGTTCCCGTATGTGGATCGTTATTTGAATCCGAACTCTGGCAAATACGAGTTTAAGACGAAGACGACGCTTGATCCCTATACGCTTAAGCTTCCTTACTTTTCAGGCGACTTGGCTAACGCACCCATCTATGCCTTTTGGGTAGAGAAGGAATACAACAACGTGGATATGGTCTATTTTCAGTTCACGCCATACGATTTGGGCAAAAACGTGCTGGGCACCGAGGTGGGCGACCATGTAGGCGATTGGGAGCGGGTTACTGTCCGTTTGGCCAAATTCGTAGATCATAACACAAACTATTTGAAGCCGGTCCAAGTTTTCTACGGTTCACATTCCTTCGGTACAACCTACAACTGGGATGAGGTGACAAAACTTAATCAAACTCATCCGGTAGCTTATTCGGCATTCGGCTCTCACGGCATGTGGAAGGATCAGGGAACCCATGTGTACCAAGAGCTTGTCGTTACCCAATTAACGGATGTGACGAATCAAGGCACGGCTTGGGACACATGGAATAACATTCAGGCATTTCAATATTATCCGAATTTAGCGACAGGCCATGGACTTGGCAATGCTTGGCCCTCTTGGCTGGACAAGGATTACACGAATCCAAACAGCGGTTCGGTGTACCGTTTTGGAAATCCTGCTCAAGGTACATTCTTTGGGCAGCCGCTATTTGCAGACGGGCCCACCGGTCCTCAGGAAAAAGGCGCATTAACGAATGATGTCGTGTTGGACTAATTACAAAATAGTCACCATTACTTCGTAGGACGGAGGCAATATCTCATAAATGGATAATATTAAAAAAGTGCATGTCATCTTTAAGACTCATTTGGATATCGGCTTTACTCATCTTGCGGAACATGTGATACAACAATATATGCACGAATACATACCCAAAGCCATTGCTTTGTCCGAGCAGTTGGAAGCAGAAGGCGGCAAGGTAAGGTTTGTGTGGACAACGGGATCATGGCTTATTCGCAAGTATTTAGACGATGCCATAGGTGCGAAGCGGAAAGCCATGGAGATAGCCATCCAGAAAGGGTACATCGTCTGGCATGGCTTGCCGTTTACGACGCATTCGGAGCTGATGGACCCCGCGCTGTTTCGTTATGCGCTGTCGATCAGCAATGAGTTGGATATCGAGTTTGGCAAACAAACCATCGCAGCGAAAATGACCGATGTCCCAGGCCATACGCTGGCAATGGTACCCTATATGCATGCGGCCGGCATTCAATATTTGCATCTTGGCGTTAATCCGGCATCGCAGCGCCCTGATGTTCCGCGACTCTTTCGCTGGCAAGCGGAGGATGGCAGTGAAATCATCGTGAACTACGCGGGGAATTACGGTGAACCGGTAGTGGTGGAAGGATTAGATGAGCTTTTAGTGTTCGCGCATACGGGAGATAACTGCGGTCCGCCGAGTGCAGAAGAAATCCGTGAGCAGTTTCGTGAAATTCAGGTGCGTTATGCCAATGCTGAAGTGGCAGCGTCTTCCCTCGATTCATTTGCTGGCCAATTGGCGAGCGTTCGCGAGCATTTGCCAATCGTCTATGAGGAAATAGGAGATACATGGATTCATGGGGCCAGTACAGACCCGCTTAAGCTTGCCCAGCTTCGGGAGCTTATGCGATTGAGAAAGGTGTGGCTGGCAGATGGCAGCATGAGCAAGGAGAGTAAGGAATACAAAGAGATGAGCGATGCCATGCTGCTTGTTACCGAGCATACCTGGGGACTAGATGTGAAGAAGTGGCTGCCTGACTTCCGGAATTATGCCAAGACGGCATTTCATAAAGCTCGCATAAAGGATGAGATCGATCTGGATGACCTGCCCGCCAAATTTAGCTATATCGGGTCATTTGCCATGAATGAGTTCGATAAGCATTCCAGTGATTTATTTACAGCAGAGCAAAGGCGCCGGACGTATTCCATGCTCGAAAGATCATGGGAGGAGCAGCGGGAATATGTGAAGCAGGCGGTATCTAGTTTGGAGAAGGAGAAACAAGCACAGGCAGTACAGGCTCTGGAATTCTTAATTCCAGCGAAGACGGATGGGGGGTCATACGAGTCCTTCAGTCCAAATGAAGTTTACCGGAGCGGGGATTTTCAGTTTGCTTTTCATACGAACGGAGCTTTAATGCATCTGGAGGATCGCAACGGTAAGTGCTGGGTGGAGAAAGAGCATCCCTTTGGCTTATATGCGTATGAGACTTTTGGGAAAGAGGATTATGACCGATATTTTAGGTCCTATATGCAAAATCTGCCTGTTACGCATCCATGGGCGGATGCGGATTTTAATAAGCCTGGCTTTGAATTTGTAAGGCCATTGCCGAGTTATCAGCTTTTCCATCCTGTCGCTACGGAAATGATAAGAAATCGAGGAGCGGAATCTGATATTTATTTGATTCGGCTTCGCATGCCAGCGCAAGCGCATGAGCGTTATGGGGCGCCTAAGGAATTGGAAATTAAATATACATTTCAACAACCCGGCTGGATTGATATAACGTTGCAATGGTTTGGGAAAGAAGCTAACCGACTGCCTGAAGCAAGCTGGTTTGGTTGCGGTTTGAAAGTCAATAACCCCAATCTCTGGATGATGGACAAGCTTGGACAGGCCGTCTCACCGCTTCGAGTGGTGAAGGATGGAAACAGGAATCTCCATGCTCTTGGTTACGGGGTCTCTTATGTGGGGGCAGACGGGTTAGCTGTCATTCAAAGCCTTGATTCGGCATTGGCAGCACCAGGACAAAAGAGACTTCTGCAGTTTGACAACACGTTCGCTTCTCTGGAGCACGGATGGCAATTTAACTTGCATAACAACATCTGGGGCACTAATTTTCCAATGTGGTATGGCGAGGATGGGAAATTCAGGTTTCGGCTGCAATTGAAATCCTATATCAAGTAAGCTGCTGAATCCAGTCACGGCTGGAGTTCTTATGAAAGCCGTGACTGTCTGTTTTGAGAGAAATCGACTTATCTCAATGAAGCGAGCAGCGAATTCATACGAGCCGGAATTTCCACACGCAGCTCATTCCACGAGACGAAGACGTCAGAAGCCCAGTTATGAGGTGAATAGTCGAATGACGGCTGGAAGCAGAACGTGCGCAGATGCTCCTCGGATAGCTTGTCAATCTCTTCTCCGTGCTTGTATTCCCCCCGGAACAAATCTGGCTCTAGCAGCCCTTCATTTCCGGCCTCTTCTAGGCAGCATGATGAAACGTTGGGCAGCAGATGAAAGACTTCTTCGAGCGGTGACATCGCATGTTTTCCAGGCTGGACGAACAGCTTGACGCGCTGATCCTGATCCGATAGATTACTGCGATCACGCAGCAAGCCGAGGAAGTAGCGGCCATGGAAGCTGACCTCGCAGGAGGCAATGCTGCCTGCATGATCAACATAGATCCAAACATGCTCCAAATCATAAATATGCTGGATATCATAGTCATAATAAATAGCGTATTCGATCACTGTTTTTATTTTTGAGCGGTCGAACCGAATGCTGCGATTGAATGACGGTGATGGCGCATCGGATTCGAATACAGTCACGCCCACGCGGATCGGTTGAAACGGTTCGAGCTTATCCATGAACAAAATAGGGGAATAGCGTCTTACCATTTCCAAGTCAAGATGATTATCGGACAAAGACATAAAGGATAGCCTCCTAGAAAATAGTCGATTCATGATTTCTCATTAGGTAACCCAAAGCGGGTTATGCGCTTCACCCCCTATTATATAGCGATTTAAAAATATTACAAACGAAAAATGATTGACTTTACCTCACGAAGAAATGGCGAATATAGGGAAAAAGGAGCATATAGTCAGGACGTAAGACTATTTAACTATTTTCACCATAAGCATATAAAAGCCTAACACTGCTATTACAATTCACAATTATATTAATAAAGCTAGTGGTGCTTAGAAATATAAGAAAGAGGAGGTGAGCCAACGAGAGGGGAGCCTGCAGCCGGAATAAGAAAGCCGATATTTTCACAAAAAAAAAATTCCATCTTTGTCAAATGTTCTTGCGTCGGATGAGGAAGCCATGTATTATACAAATAAAGCGTTTACATTAAGCGCTTACAAAAACCGTTTTAATTAAACCGGTTTAACAAACATGAGAAATTTATTACATAAGTACGGATGATAACCCTGAAAATTAAACCGGTTTAATCTTGATCGAGGAGGTGCAATGGTTTTATTGCATCACAAGCAACAAGCAAATGGGAAAATTAAATTTGGAGGGGTTCATTTGAAAAGAAACCGATTTATCATTATGCTGCTCGTGATTTTGTCCGTCGTTTTAGCAGCTTGCACCAATAATGCAGGCCCGGCGCAAGTGAAAGACAGTCCCAAACCATCAACAAAGGTGGAGGAAGCTCCGGTCACTCCTACCGATGCCAAAGAAGCTCCGATGCTTGCTAAGCTTGTCACTGCTGGCACGCTGCCGCCGCTCGAAGAGCGACTTCCGGTTCAGGCGGATGTCAAGATTGAAGAGGTTGTCGATGAAATAGGGCAATATGGCGGAGATTGGAAAATGCCATGGTCAGGTCCTGGCGACAAATGGGGGGTTGGCCAGCCTACCGAAGAGGCTCTCTTCCGTTTTAACAAAACGGGAGATAAAGTGGAACCGAATGTAGCCAAAAGCTATGAAGTGAATGCAGATTCCACAGTGTTCACCATCCACTTGAGAGAAGGGATGAAATGGTCGGACGGCGTACCGTTTACGGCAGATGATGTCCTGTTTTATTGGGAGCACATGCTGACGAAAGAAACATTCGGCAAGAAGATCTATGATGCCTACTACTCCGTTGATCCGGTTACGGGCGACAAAGCGTTGGCTGAGGTCAAAAAAGTAGATGCTTACACATTTACGGTTACCCACAAGTATCCGAGCGTTCAGTTTTTGGAGCGTGTCGCCATCGATAACAAATGGTTCTTCGCTCCCGCGCATTTTCACAAAACGATCCTACCTGAGTTTGTAGGCGACGATAAAACGCTGGAAATTACAAAGCAGTGGGGCTATGAGGATCCAAAGGTATTCCTAGTGGAAACAGGCTACTATTTCTGGCTTCACTCCCAAATTCCGACACTGCGGGCATGGGTTGCGAAAACCGATCCGAACAGCGATCAGTTCATTATGGAACGGAACCCGTACTTCTGGAAAACGGATGCCGAAGGAAAACAGCTTCCATACATCGACCGGATTGTTGCAACAAAAATCCAAGATCCAAGCCAAAAGACGCTTGGCACGCTGGCAGGCGATTACAATTTGTTAACCTTTGATTCCAAAGAATTTACGGTCTTGAAGGAAAACGAGAAGAAAGGTGACTACCGAATTATTCCTTGGACACAGCCTGCCTGGTCCAGTGCGGGTATTCAGTTAAATCAGACGACGGAAGATCCTAAGCTGCGCAAGCTCTTCCAAGATATTCGCTTTAGAGAGGCGCTGTCGATCGGGGTTAACCGCGTAGAAATTTCCGAAATCGTATCCAACGGATTAGCAGAGCCTGTGCAAGCTTCCGTTCCGGAAGGCGTTATTGGCTATCAAGAGGGCTGGTCGAAGCAATGGGCGGATTATAATCCAGAACGCGCTAACCAAATTCTAGATGAACTCGGATTAAGCAAGCGGGATAAAAATAATTTCCGTACGTACGAAGATGGTTCCGATTTGACACTAACCGTCATCGAATCAAGCACGGACTCTGCGGCTTTCCTAGAGCTGCTTAAAAAATATTATGAGGATATGGGACTGAAAACAAACCTCAAGGTCGTTGATCAAGGAACGCATTTTGATATGAAATATGCGAATCAGGTACCTATGACAACAGAGAATATCTCTGTTGCGAACGTAGCTTTCCGTCCGGATACGCTTGTTCCGCTTCGTGTCATAACACCTTGGTTCGGCCATTATGGCTTGTACAGCTCCTCGGGTGGCAAAGAGGGCGTTAAGCCAGAGGGCGACGTAGCTCTGATCCTTGAATACTGGGATAAGATCAAAGCAAGCAAAAGTGTAGATGAAATCAATCAATTAAGCAACGAAATTGTTAAGCTCCATCAGAAAAACCAATGGGTTATCGGTTATGCGGGGCCTACTCCAGTGCTGATTGTCGCTTCAAATAACGTGCGCAACATTCCGACTGATGCAGTATGGGCAGATGAATACCGTTCGCTTGGCCAAGGCCATCCATCGCAATTTTTCATTAAGCAATAGTCGCTTTTAGCTTAAGAAGCAATAGCAGGGAACCGAAATTCCCTGCTATTGTCCCACCAATACGAGTCGAATTGTTACGGAGAGGATAGGATATGACATGCTTCAATATATATTAAAACGAATCCTATTGGTCATACCCGTTGTGTTATTTATCTCTTTTATCGTTTTCTATATCATCCAGCTTCCTCCTGGCGATTATGTTTCCAACTACTCAGCCAAAATGTCTGCGGCTGGAGATGTCATGACTCCGGTCGAAATGGATGAAATGCGGGCGAACTTAGGGCTGGACCGGCCCATTTATGAACAATATTTTGTATGGATGAAAAAAATAGTGACAAAAGGCGATTTCGGGTTTTCCTTTAATTACAACAAACCGGTCACCGCCGTCATTAAACAATACATGGGGCTGACCTTGGTCGTATCGCTTGTCACGATGGTGTTTCATTATGTCGTAGCGATCCCGATAGGGATTTACACAGCGGTCAAACAGTATACCGCTGGCGATTATTTTTTCTCCGGATTAAGTTTTATCGGTATGGCAACGCCGAACTTCCTTTTAGCCATTATATTAATGTATCTCTCCTACACCTGGTTCGGTGATCCGCTGCTTGGCCTGTTTTCCAGTGAATACGTCAATGCGCCTTGGTCGATGGACAAAGTGCTTGACCTTATGAAGCATATGGTTATTCCCGTTATCGTAATCGGGCTTGCGAGCACCGCGGATCTCATTCGGATAATGAGGGGCCAGATGCTCGATGAGCTGAATAAGCCCAATGTCGTTACGGCCAGAGCAAAAGGGTTGTCGGAATTTAAAATTTTGTTTAAATACCCGACGCGCGCGGCTCTGAATCCCATTGTTAGTACGTTTGGGTGGTCGCTGTCCTCGATTTTCACTGGTGCGACCATTACCGCGATTGTTCTGAATTTACCTTTGCAGGGTCCGGTTATGTATAACGCTTTGCTTGGGCAAGACATGTACCTTGCCGGCAGCTGGCTGCTGTTCATGGCGCTGCTTACCGTTTTAGGGACATTGATTTCGGATATTTTGCTAGCATGGTTAGATCCAAAAATTCGTACAGAGTTCAGGGGTAATTAGCCGATGAGAACAATGCCTGTATTCAGAAGACAAAAGACGGAAGCTCCTCAGCCAGTCAAAATCAAGGATGCCAACTACAGCTCGCAATGGCGGCTGATCTATCTCAGATTCAAGAAGCATAAGCTTGCGCGGATTAGCCTCTTCATTCTAGCTTTTCTTTATCTGATCGCGCTATTTGCTCAATTTATCGCGCCTTATGGGCTGCAGAGCTACGACAGCAAATATGTGAACGCGCCTCCGATGGGCTTTCGGTTTGTAGATGCAGCCGGCAAATTTCATATCAAACCGTTCGTCTATGAGCTGCAATCGACGCGCGATCCAGAAACGATGCGCAAAATATTTGTGTCGAACACGGAGAAGCGCTACTCGCTCCAGTTTTTCGTGAAAGGGGAGCCCTACAAGTTTCTGGGCTTAATTCCGACTTCAACCCATTTGCTAGGCGTAGAGCAGCCAGGACGAATTTTCCTGCTGGGAACGGACGGCATGGGCCGGGATTTATTCTCGCGTATTATTCTTGGAAGCCAGATCTCGCTAAGCATACCGCTAGTGGGTGTGGCAATCAGCTTCGTGCTAGGCTTGATTATCGGCGGGATTTCGGGTTATTTTGGCGGCTGGCTCGATTCGATTATTCAACGCATTATTGAAATTATTCGATCGTTTCCAACATTGCCGCTCTGGATGGCATTATCTGCTGCCATTCCGCCTCGAATACCCGTCGTCACCATGTATCTATACATCGTCATTATATTTGCCTTTATTGGATGGACCGATTTGGCGAGGGTGGTACGGGGGAAGTTTATCGCATTGAAAAATGAAGATTATGTCATTGCCGCTAAGATCGCTGGCGTTGGCAATACGAAGATTATCGTGAAGCATCTTTTGCCCGGCTTCATTAGTTACTTAGTCGTTGCGACGACGCTGGCTATTCCTGGCATGATTTTAGGCGAGACAGCCATGAGCTTCCTCGGTCTTGGCATTCGTTCTCCGGCTACTAGCTGGGGAGTACTGCTGCAGGAGGCCCAGAAGATTGAGAATGTAGCCTTATATCCATGGAAGCTGATTCCGCTTGGAATCGTTATATTAACGGTGTTAACCTACAATTTCCTTGGTGACGGATTACGCGATGCTGCAGATCCATACAAAAAATAGCTTTCTAAAATAAAGGCAAGCGAGGGGATACCATGACGACGCAAGCAGCTCAATCGGAGCAGCCTTTGCTATCAGTACAGAACCTTAAAATTCGAATTCAGATGGATAATGGGGAAATGAAAGCGGTAGACGGTGTCGATTTTGAAATTCATAAAGGGAAGACGCTCGGACTAGTAGGAGAATCGGGCTGCGGCAAAAGCTTGACCAGCAGAGCGATTATTAGCATTAATCCGAAGGAATGCGAGACGTCAGGGAGCATTGTCTATCGTTCTGATAACGAGGCTTCATTAAAAAAGCTGGATTTGCTTTCTTTGAATCCGACTAGCAAGCAGATCCGTTCCATTCGCGGTCGCAAGATCGCTATGATTTTTCAAGAGCCGATGACAGCATTCTCTCCGATGTATACGATTGGAAATCAGATTATGGAAGCGATCCAAATCCATCGAACCAAAAACAAAAAGGAAGCCAAAAAAATAGCTTTGGAAATGCTGGCGAAAGTAGGCATATCGGATCAAGAGAAAAGGTTTGACCAGTATCCCCATGAGTTCTCGGGAGGAATGCGGCAGAGGGCCATGATCTCGATGGCATTATCGTGCAATCCTGAAATATTGATAGCGGATGAGCCGACTACCGCGCTAGACGTAACGATCCAAGCGCAGGTGCTGGAACTGATGAGAAGTTTGCAAGCGGAGCTAGGCATGGCCATTTTATTGGTTACCCATGATCTGGGCATTATTGCTCAAATGTGCGACGAGGTAGCCGTTATGTATTTGGGGAAAATTGTGGAGCAGGCTCCCGTGAAAGAAATCTTTTATAATCCGAAGCACCCCTATACAAAAGGTTTGCTGAAATCGATGCCAAGATTGGGCGGCGATAAGAGCAAACGGCTGGATTCAATCGAAGGCTCGGTTCCAATGCCGATCAATATGCCTCCAATGTGCGGGTTTTACGAGCGCTGCAAGGATCGGATCGAAGGCGTCTGCAATACGCAGGCAGTGCCCAAAACCCGAATTTCCGACCAGCATTCCGTCAGATGTTTTCTTTATTCAGAGCAGCGTGAAGGAGAATCCCAATGACAAAACCAATCCTTGATGTGATGAATATGAATAAGGATTTTCAAGTGAAATCCAAAACGGCGTTATTCCGCAAGCCTACTTCAGTCCGCGTGCTTAACGATATCTCATTCGAGCTCATCGAAGGCGAAACGTTAAGTATCGTAGGAGAATCGGGGTGCGGCAAAACGACATTAGGCCGATGTATTGTAAGAGGCATGGACGCATCCTCCGGTAATGTAATTTATCATACAGAAGATGGGCAGAAAATCGAGTTTCTTAAGCTAAAGGGCAAAAAATCGAAGCAATATCGCAAAGATATTCAAATGATTTTCCAAGATCCTTATTCATCGCTTAGTCCAAGGATGAGTGTGTTTGATATTATTTCAGAGCCGCTGATCGCTAATTTCAATCTGAAAAAATCGAAAATCGAAGAAAAAGTTACTGAAATTGCGGAGAAGACGGGCCTTAATGTCAGTTATCTTAGACGATATCCACATGCCTTCTCTGGCGGACAAAGACAGCGGATCGCTATCGCAAGGGCGCTTATCACGCAGCCTCGGCTAATTGTCTGCGATGAAGCGGTTTCTGCACTCGACGTATCCATTCAAGCGCAAATCATAAATTTACTCAAGGATTTACAGGAGCAATATCAAATCACGTATATCTTTATATCTCACGATCTCTCGATTGTACAAAATATATCAGATCGCGTAGCCGTCATGCATTTAGGCAGAATCGTAGAGCTAGCCTCAACGGATTCCTTGTTCGGTCAGCCTAAGCATCCGTATACGGAGGCGCTAATGTCCGCAGTTCCGCAGCCGGATCCAGAAATGAAGAAGGATCGAATCATACTCGAAGGGGAAGTGCCGAATCCTGCAAATCCGCCAAGCGGCTGCCATTTCCATCCGAGATGCGCATATCGCACGGATAAATGCGTCCAACAAGTTCCAGAGCTTCGTGAAGTAGGTTATAATCATTTTACGGCTTGTCATTATGCGGAAGAACTACATTTAAGGGGTGTCCAAAATGATGCAGCAAATACAAACTGAGGCTGAGGAAAAGAAATTGATTGTTTTTTTGGATTGCGGCGACACCATCATTGATGAAGGTACCGAGATCCGGGACGAAGAGGGAACGGTCATTCACGGTAAAGTCATTCCAGGCGCGGATATTATGGTTAAGACGCTTGCCGAGCGGGGATACCGGTTGGCTATCGTCGCCGACGGTACAGCGCAATCGTTCAAAAACTTGCTCACGCAGAACGGTTTGTATGATTATTTCGAGACGTTGACCTACTCCGAGCCCGTGAAAGCATCCAAGCCGAGTCCACGGATGTTCAAGGCGGCAGTTGGCGCGATGGATCTTAGCGAGGAGGATTATTCCCGCATCATTATGGTTGGCAACAATTTAAGCCGTGATGTAAGGGGAGCTAATCAGCTTGGCATGACGAGTGTGTTCCTTAGCTGGACGTCAAGATACCCGAAATCGCCAGCGGACGATTTGGAAATTCCCGATTATACGATTAATACTCCCCTTGAATTAATAGATTTGGTAGAGGTTCTTAATCGTGAATTGCCTTGAACTAGCTTTGAGAGGATGTTACTGCAAAAATGGCAAAAATCGATGACGTCGCCCGTCTAGCGGGCGTCTCCAAAGGTACGGTATCCAATGTGTTTAGTCAGAAGAGGCCCACAAGCAAAAAGGTGACGGAAAGAGTGCTTCGTGTATCCAGAGAACTCAATTATGTTCCTAACCATATCGCGAGAAGCTTGGTCACCAAGAAAACAATGGCTATTGGACTTACGATCCCGCATGGAAATTTTTTCTTCAGCGCATTTCACAACCAATTTATCAATGGCGTCGTTCTGGAAGCTTCTATCTACGGATATCGGGTATTGCTAGACATGATTGCTGTTGAGGAAGTGAAAACGCCGTCGCTTGCAAGCTATCCGATTGACGGAGCGATCGTGCTCGGGCCTACGGAAGAGGATGGGCGCATCCATTTGCTGCACCAGAATCAAATTCCATTTGTTACGGTCGGCAAAATTATTAATGAAGGCATTCCTGACTCCTCTACCGTCAATAATGACAATGACCAAATTATTCAAGACATTTGCTCTTATTTAATCGGCCTTGGCCACCGCAACATGATGTTTCTAAATGCTGGACAACAGATGACCGTCTCCATTGAACGAACAGAAGCGTTCAAAAAATCATTAAAGGAGCATCAGATTGAGCTTCAGCCGCATATGATTCATTATAAGCCGTATATTCATTCCGACGAATATATGAAATATGGCTATAATGAAACGGTTCATATTTTGGGCACACTGAAAGAAAAGGTAACGGCGATCATCGCGGATGATGACCGGACGGCATTCAGTGCGATGAATGCCATTAAGGATTTGGGCTATAGTGTCCCAGAAGATATTTCGTTGTTCGTTATCTGCGGAGACTTGTCGATGATGCATCAGATTACGCCATCGCTGACTGGCATGGATCTCCAGCCATCGGAGCTTGGCGTACAATCCGTCAGGCTGCTCATGCACAAGCTTGCTGTCCTTGACGGTGAGTATCAGGATCAATGGATTGTAAACAGTAAAATTATTGAGAGAAGCTCATGTTCATCCATATGAACAAGGAAGCAAAGATTTATGAAATAAGAGAGGCTTGCCATGGAACCTATACTCACATTTTTTTCTCATTTTTTCTCGGAATATGAAATCTATTTCCGTATTTTCATCAGCGCCTTCTTAGGGCTGCTCATCGGATTTGATAGAACCCATAAGAACAAACCGGCAGGAGTAAAAACCTACACCTTCGTTACGGTTGCGTCTGCACTCATTACCATCGTTTCGATAGAAAGCGTAGAAGTATATGGTCACATGCATGATCGGACCATGATGGACCCTA
Source organism: Paenibacillus paridis (assembly GCF_006345825.1). Classification (GTDB taxonomy): domain Bacteria; phylum Bacillota; class Bacilli; order Paenibacillales; family Paenibacillaceae; genus Pristimantibacillus; species Pristimantibacillus paridis. The sequence continues at coordinate 1,912,945 of NZ_VCIX01000092.1, read as the reverse complement.
TGCGTTTGGCTGCGCAAATTGTTTCAGGCTTAGGTTTTCTCGGTGCGGGTCTCATTATGAAAACCGGCTTCGAGGTTAAAGGATTAACCTCAGCAGCTATGATTTTATTTGCCGGAGGCGTAGGCATTGGAATCGGAGCAGGTTTTTATGGCATTGTTTTATTCACAATCGTTACGGCTTTTGTATTCATTCGGGTCGGCGGATGGATTGAAAAGCTGGAGCATGACAAACTGCAAGCAAGAGAAGACAAGGATCTGCCATTGTAAGTAGAGCGTGGAATGATTCCGTAGAGCGATCGCTAATGCTCTTCGTGATCATTCCTGTTTTTATTAAGACCGGAATGCTATGAGGAATAGACATTGATTTTAATTAAATGTTCATTTAACATAAGATCATGAGACATAAAGATGAAAATAAAAATGAAGCGATTTTTGAAGCTACCATTCAATTGTTAAATGAAATTGGATTTTCGAATATATCCATGTCCAAGATTGCTAAACGAGCAAACGTCTCCTCGGCAACGATTTACGTTTATTTTGAGAACAAGGAGGATATGTTCGGGAAGCTTTATGTGAAAGTCAAAGAAAAAATGAGTCAGCATGTGCTGGAGGGACTTCATGAATCTTTAACTACGCAGGAAGTATGCGAGAAATACATGAGAAATTCGTATGCCTTTATTTTAGATAATAAAGATTATTTCTTATTTCTAGAACAGTTTTCGACCTCGCCATTGATGGAGAAACTGTGCCTTGAAGATACATCGTCTATGTTTATTCCTTTGCATCAATTGTTTGAAAGGGGCAAACAAAGGGGAGAGCTTAAGCAGGTGGATTCCGTTGTTTTGCTGACGTATTGCTATTTCCCGGTGACACAGCTGGCGAGAGCTCATTTTAAAGGACAGTTTGAAGCGAATGAAGCGAGTTTAGAACATATGATCAGCATGAGTTGGGACGCCATAAGAAGCTAAGGAATGGCGTCCTACTTTTTCGTTCATTATTAAACGAACGAACGATTAATTAAAAGAAAATACAAAGAGAGTAGGGATTTCTGATGAGTGCTGAAAAGCAAATAACAGCTAAGAAAATGAAAGTAATTATTACCGGCGCTACGGGCATGGTTGGAGAAGGGGTGCTGCATGAGTGCTTAGCAGACCCAAATGTAGAGGGGATTTTATCCCTTAGCCGCAAGCCGGTCGGTATAAAGCATCCCAAATTAATGGAGATTGTACATGCTGACCTTTTCGATTTGTCAGCATTTGAAGAACAGTTAAAAGGGTATGACGCTTGTTTTTTCTGTCTGGGCGTGTCGTCTGTCGGTATGAACGAAGCAGAATATACTAGAGTTACTTTTGATTTGACGACATATGTGGCCAAACTGCTATCCAAGTGGAATACGGGCATGGTGTTCTGTTACGTGACAGGTGAAGGGACTGATCAAAGCGAAAATGGAAAAAGCATGTGGGCTCGCGTGAAAGGGAAAACGGAAAATCAGCTTCTTCAGCTGCCATTCCGTAAAGCCTATATGTTTCGGCCAGGCTACATCCATCCGACAAAGGGCTTGACGAATACACATCGTTATTACGCCGCTTTAAGCTGGATGTATCCTGTTCTGCGCCGGACATTGCCGAGGCATGTGATTACATTGAAAGAGCTGGGACAGGCAATGATTTATCTAGTTCATGAGAGCTATGATGCGTCCATATTGGGGAGCAAAGATATGGCCCTACTCGCAAGCCGTTACTCTACGTCACATTAGTTGTCTTAATTGAATCGTTGTAGCATTTCCCAAATAAAAACAGGCAACTGGAGTAGTAACCCAGTTGCCCGTTAATTTTGAAACTAAAAAAACTTATTTGGTAAGTGCCGCTTCCGCCTGTTTAACCAGCTTATCGATCGTTGTATCCAGATCCTGACCGCCTACCATATATTTCTCTGTTTCTACGTTGTAAATATCCTCTAGAACGGCAAAGGATTCAGGGAATTTAGTAATTGGATTCGGAGCAAGCTTCGGATGATTCCATACATTTAGCATAGAGTCTGTGTCGATTAAGGCTTCATTACCCGCGGCAATCGCTTTGACCGTTGCCGTGTTGTCCGCTCCGATCATCGTCGAGAACTCGTTGACGATATTAGCGCCATCGCCGGAAATGAATTTCATAAACTGATAAGCAGCTTCTTTGTTCGCAGAAGATTTATTAATGGCATTATAGGTGCTTGAGCCTGATGTTCTGCCTTCTGGGCTGTCTTTCCATCTTGGCATCATAGCAAATACGGTAGTGAAATCATGCGGGAATTTCTCAGTGTTGATGATATCGGCTGCAATCCATGATCCGGTGAAGACCATTGCTGCTTTGCCATTAAAAAATACATCGCGGTAAGCCATATTCGTAGACTTCGCATCAGCATAAGTGATTTGGCTGCCATCTACTTGCTCCATATCACGGATGAATTGCAGCCACTCTTTGAAGACCGGATCAGCTAGGTTGGAAGTTCCGTCGTCTTTCACATATGGGTTGTCCAGCTTCGTTGCGAACAATGCCTCTCTACGGTATTCAGCCCATGTATGCATGTAGGAGCCGTAAACCTTGTTTGGACCATCACCTTTAGTTAGTGCTTTCGCATAAGTGCTGTAATCATCCCAAGTCCAATCCAGTGGAGGGACAGGCAGTCCGGCCTCATCGAGCATTTTCTTGTTCAGAATGACGTAATAAATCGAAGAATTGTAAGGAAGGCCGTAGTTCATGCCATTCACATCCGCAGTGAATTGATACACATCCTCAAATGATTTGCCCTCGGCTTGAATATACTCGTCGACCGGAGCAAATAAATCCTTTAATGCCCGCTCTGCATAATCCTTATAGGATGGAAGGGCAGTAACGTCGTATTTTGCTCCTGATAGCGACATCAAATCTAGCTTCTTCAGAAATTCGACCGAATCGTTCTCAGATTGCAGATCCAGCTTGACCTTAATGTCCGGGTTGGCTTCATTAAAGGCATCGACCTGAAGCTGCCTCAAATATTTCCCGTCTTTGTTTTTCGTTCCATCGTAAGTCAAGAAGCTGATCTCCACCGGATCTTTCCCTGTTGGCCCATTTGTAGCTGAGCCAGAGTTCTTCGAATCGCTTGAACAGCCTGCCAATAAGGTTGAAATTAGTACGCCTGAAACAACAAACATCGAGACCCATTTTTTCTTTGTCATCATTTTCCCTCTTCCCTTTTGTATGATGTACCGTAAAGCGATGTATGGCACAGCGGAATGCAGTGCGAGGTTATCCTTTAACTGCACCGCTGGTGATACCTTCAACAATAAATTTTTGGCCTGCGATAAATACCAGCAACAGCGGAACTACGGCGCAAACGGCGGCTGCCATCAGCAAGGAATAGTAAGTGCCTGATTGTGAAGCAAACTGCGACATTCCAAGCTGAAGCGTAAATAGCTCTTTGCTGTTAAGAAAAATGAGCGGATTCTGGTAATCATCCCAAGTCCATATAAAACGAAGGATCGCGAGCGTAGCGATGGCCGGCTTAGAGATCGGAATCACGATTTGAATAAAGATTCTCGTATATCCTGCGCCATCTATTTTGGCTGCTTCAATTAATGAATCGGGTATCGACATCATGTATTGCCTTAGCAGAAAAACGCCATATACGCTGAAAAGGAGAATGAGAACAAGTCCGCCATGGGTATCGATCAACCCGAGCCAGGTGAGCAACATAAATTTTGGCACGATGGTTACTTGATCGGGAATCATCATCGTGGCAAGAAACAAGGCAAACAGCCCTTGCTTAAACTTGAAATTCAGCTTTGCGAATGCAAAAGCTCCCATCGTGGCAATTAGCAGCTGCGTTACGGTTACGAAGACCGAGACTTTAATCGAATTCAAATAATAAAGCGGAAAATCATAGTTGGATGACCATACTTCCTTATAGTTATTCCACGCATTCCAGCGAGGCGGTATCCACTCAATCGGAAAATTGAAAACATCGACCTCATACTTAAACGACGCCGAAAGCATCCATAGAAGCGGGAACAGCATCGTAATCGTGAAAAGTCCCAATAGCAATGTGTTCAAAAGCTTGGAGATTTTTATACGAGCGCTCATATTCTCACCTCAATCGTATATGACCCATTTATTTTGCTGACGCACTTGAATCATTGTGATGATAAAGATAATGATGAACATCAGCCATGCTGCGGCATTCGCAGTACCCATATTGTAGAAGCTGAAAGCCTCACGATAGATGTAATAGGCAATATTCGTCGTTTCATTGCCTGGACCGCCTTTGGTCAAAATGCGGATGGAGTCGAAAACCTTAAAGGAGCCGATGATGCCCATCGTGGCAAGAAAGAAGGTCATTGGCGAGATCATGGGAATGGTAATATGACGGAATTTTTTAGCCTCGTTAGCACCATCAATGGTCGCTGCCTCGTAGAGCTCATTTGGAATACCCTTCAGTCCGGCCATAAACACAATGACGTTGTAGCCAAGGGTTTGCCAGATATGAAACGCCATGACGGTTGGGAAAGCCCATTTCATATCCGTGAACCATTTGGGAGGATTATCAATGCCAATGGACATCAGAAAGCTGTTGATCGGACCATAGGAAGGCTGAAAGACAACCATCCATACGACAGCTGAAGCGACAACGCTAGAGATATAAGGAATGAAAACGACGACTCTGAACAATTTTGACGCATAGACGTATTTATTGATCATAACGCCAACCAACAAACCGAGCGTTAATCCAACAGGAACGGTAACGAGCGCGAATAAAATGGTATTGAGCATCGATTTGGTGAACCACTCGTCCTTGCCGGATAATAAAAAGGTGAAGTTGTCCAGTCCTGCGAACTTGATTCCTTTAAAGCCGGTGAGGAAATTCCACTCCGTAAAGCTCAGCAGGAGGGAGCCGATAATGGGAAACACGATGAAGAAAGCAAAGCCCAAAAGACTAGGCAATAAAAACAAATAGGCAGCAACATTTTCTTTGAATTTGAGAGATCTCTTTGGCTCCATGATTAGGTCACCTCGACTCGTTTCAGATCAGCAGAAATCGATTTAGCATCAGGCAAAGCGTGCTTAGCGGAAAAATTGCACCTCTACACGTAAATGTCTCGATTCAGCAGTGAAGCAGACTCCTCATCTAAATATAAGAACCATTGTTCATGCTTGCGAAGCATGGTAGCAGGCATCAGATTTGTGATTTCTGCTGCCTCCAGCGTTTCTTTGACAGCAGCTGCTTTGGCCTTATGGGGAACCACTGAAACAATAGCTTTGCAAGACATGATCAGAGCGACGGTAGCGGTTATTGCCGTTTTCGGCACATCTTCGAAGCTGGGGAACCAGCCCTCGTTTACTTGCTGCGTCCTGCAGCGCTCATCCAATTCGACGACCTGGTACAATTCCTTCGTATCAAAGTCAGCTGGAGGATCATTAAATGCAATATGACCATTATCTCCAATACCAACGATTCCTAAATCGATAGGCGCTTCCGAAAGCTTCTCCGTAAGCGATGCAATAACTAGTGAGGGGTCTTGGTCAGCGTCAATGAGATGGACAGCGGACGGATTGATTTTACTAGTAAACCTTGTAACTAAATAATTTCGGAAGCTAGCTTTGTGGGAAGCGGGAATGCCGATGTATTCATCTAAATGGAAAATCTCGACCTTGTCCCAAGGGATATCCATGGCGAGCAAAGCCTCGTAAAATTCAAAATGAGATTGTCCGGTGGCCAGCATTAGTCGGGCTTTGCCGCAGCTGCGAATAGCGGATAATAAAATCTCGCTAGCTTTGCCTGCGGCTTGTTCTCCGAGTTCTCTTGCATGTTTTGATATTGTGATTGTCATTTTCTTGTCTCCTATTTCATGTGACTTGTCTGGACTTCGTCATCCTTAAAGATGATTTTCCCCATTACCATCGTCATTTTGATATCGATATCTGGGTCGAAAAGCACGAGATCTGCATCGTAGCCCAATTCCAATTTGCCTTTATGATCATGAATGCCAAGGAGGGTAGCAGGAGTCAGCGCAGCCATTTTCACAGCGTCGCAGAGTGGAGCGCCAGCCAGTGTAACCATATTGCGAACAAGCTGGTTGGTGGTCGCCACGCTTCCGGCGAAGGCTTGCCGGTCCAGCAGCTTCATAACACCGTCTTCAAGTACTGTTTGCATGCCATTCTTCTGGGCGACAAGATCTCCTTCCTTATAATCGGAAGCGGCAGCAAAGAGAGCGTCGGTAATAAGCGAAATTTTGTCAGCGCCTTTGTTTTTGTAAATGAGGCGCAGCAGCTCTGCTGGAAGGTGCTTGCCATCGGCAATGACTTGGACAGTTAAGTCATCCAGCAGCAAACCGGCCTCAACGACACCGCCAATGCGATAGCCATTCACTCGGTGTACCATAGAACAGCCGGAATAAATATGGGTTACATCGGAATAGCCGTGTTCGACAGCTTCCGTAATTTCATCAAAGGTGGCATCGGAATGGGCGATGGAGGCGATAATTCCACGCTTTTGCAGCTCAAGACCCAGTTCTAATCCACCAGGGAGCTCGGGAGCCGCGCCCATCATAATAATTTGGTCCCATTGGTCAAGCAGGCCCATGTAGGTCTCTTTTAGCGGATTTAGAATATGGTCGGGATTTTGTGCGCCGCGCTGAGATTGGGCAAAGTAGGGGCCTTCCAGATGAATGCCTAAGATGTTGCATTCTTCAACGAGAGGCTTCGCTATTCTGACGGCATGTATGGTTTCATACAGCTCTGAGAGTGGCGCTGCCAGTGTTGTCGGCAAAATCGACGTTGTTCCGTACCGAGCATGGGCAACACAAATTTCGCGAATCATATCCGGCGTGGAACGATTAAATTCATATCCGCCGCCACCATGAACATGAATGTCGATAAATCCAGGGGAAACGTAAAGGCCATTTGCATCAATCATTGTATAGTCGCTGAAGTCTGCAGCAGCGGTATGCTCATAAATGCCTGTAATCCGCTGATCGCTGACTGCAACACATCCTCGTTCCATAATTCCTGCAGGAGTTACAACCTGAGCATTCGTAATGAGATACCTCATGCTGATGTCATCTTCTTTCACTGTTAGTTGGTTATAGAAATCGATTTCTTTCACAGGTTTCTGGTTTTGCATACATCTCCGCACCTGTTAATTAGGATTAAACTATAGAAAACAGTCACTGTCAAGAAATTTCAATGAAAAAAACTGACTATTTATGTTAGTTTAAAGCGTTTACAAAGTTTGTGATATCGTAAATTGACTTTTTAGTAAAGAATAGTATACTCGAAATAGAAACAAATATTCATATTTCTATAGAAACAGAATCTGGCTGTATCAGCTAATCTTAGAAGAAGGTAGAGAGCGCATGGGGAAATTAGTGGTTAAAAAGACGACTATTTATGACATTGCAAAGTTTTGCGGCGTTTCTCCAGCTACAGTATCTAGGGTGCTTAGCAATAGTAACTACCCCGTAAGCGAGGAGACAAAAAAGAAGATTTTACATGCAGCAAAGGTTTTGAAATATATTCCGAACTTGATTGGCAAAAATCTAAAGACAGATCAAAATCATGATATCGGAGTAGTCATCCCCAATATGTCTAATTACTATAGTACGCTGCTGAGGGGAATACAGGATGTTGCGCTGAAATACGATTCACAAATTATTTTGTGCAACTCTTACCGGGACGTAAAGGTTGAAGAGAAAAACGTGAATTTGCTGCTGCAAAAGCAAGTGAAGGGAATACTCATTGCTTCCATTGATGACAGCGGCGAGGTATTAAGGCAGATCATCGATAAAAATGTCGCGGTGGTAGCGATGGAGCAGGATGTTAAAGCAGAATGCAACCGGACGGGATTTAATTTCACGGCTGGGGCCAGTCTGGCGACTGAGCATTTGATTGAATGCGGACACAGCAACATCGGTTTCGTGACAGCGCCGCTGCTTAGAATGAGCAGAAAGAAGCTGCTTGCCGGCTATAAGCTAACCTTATTGGAAAACGGAATTTCGATTAATGAGGACTATATCTATGTGGAATCCCATGAAAATGACGATGACGAGCGTTATGATTTTATGATTGGGAAACGAGCAGCAGATTATTTCTTGTCGCTGCCAACACCGCCTACCGCAGTTTTTTGCATTAATGATATGGCCGCGATCGGATTAATTAGGCGTTTGCAAGAAAAACGCATTTCAGTACCGGAAGATATGGCTGTTGTTGGTTTTGACAATATTCCATTTACTGAAATGACAACGCCGAGCATTACGACGATCGACCAAAGCACCTTTGACCTAGGGCATTTATCAGCTGATTTACTCTTCAAAAACATTGTTCCCCAGAAGCAAAATTCGCTTGCCCATGTATCCATGCAATTAGAGCCGAAATTGGTAATCAGGGAATCCACTACTGCCCGAAAATAATAGTTATTTAAGCAGAATCATTAATTGTTTCTTTGATGTTTCTGCTTATTTTATGGGATAGTAAGTGTAAAATTGAGCAGTTTTAAGTTCGAATTTAAAATGTAACCGCTATTTTAGCAGCAATTTAGCATTTACTTTTCAGCATATGTTTGGTATTGTCGTTATGCATACATCAGTTTTAAAGTGTTTTATAGAAATCGATTTCTATACTCGATTAGGAGGTTTCATTCATGAATGCGAATTCGGATATTATGTCAGCTTATATGGATAAGATTATAGAGCTTTTTACGGAAATCAAGAGTGAGCCGCCGGAGAGATTACAGAGCGTCGCCAAGCTGCTGGCAGGCCATATTGCGGAGGATAAGCTGATCTATTTATATGGACCAGGAGGACATTCCAATATGAACGCAACGGAGGTCTTCTTTCGAGCAGGAGGCTTGATGCACATTAGCGCGATTTTGGATGAAGGTACGATGATCTCCAATGGTGCGCTTCGTTCCATGGCTATTGAAAGGACACCAGGGTATGGGAAAATCGTCATTGCCGACAATAATCTTAAAGAAGGCGATATTTTAATTATTGCGAATGCTTATGGAATCAATACCGCCTGTATAGATGCAGCGCAAGAAGCGAAGGCGAGAGGGGTGACGACGATTGCAGTAACCTCAGTCGGCCATGCACAGGCGACACCATCCGGCCATATCGCCCGCCATCCTTCACAGCTGAATCTATATGAAGTCTGCGACTACTATTTGGACAGCAAGGTGAAGCCGGGGGATGCGGCCCTTGAAATCGATGGCATTGAACCGAAAATGGGATCTACCTCAACGTTCGCCAATGCGTTTTTGCTCAATTCACTAATGATGACGACGGCTGCCTACTTAGGGGAGATGGGCGTTCAAGCTCCGGTATGGCGAAGCGGCAATGCGCCGGGCGGGGACGAGTGGAACAATCAATTCATCCAACGCTTCAAAGGCAGAGTGCGCTGGCTATAAGATTCGTTATGGGCAAAGGAGATATAAAATGAAGCTTAATCTCATTCCTCAACCGCAATTCGTACAAAGGAACGGCCATCGATTGGCCTCCGACTTTTCGAATGTGGATGTTGTCATTCATACCCCGGTAGCGGACAATCGTTTGTATATGCTGGGGCAGTGTATCTTTGGGCAGGTGACTCCGTTTATTCAAGGATCGGATGTGTATGCGCTTCATACCGTCGGCTTGCCGCTTAACCTTGAGATGCTGAACCGGATTAAAGGCAAGCAGGACGGCTATGTTCTCATTATTAACGAAGGAAGTCTTGAAATTTATGCTCTTACGGCAAGCGGATTGTTTTATGGCATGAAAACGATCGAGCAGCTGCTTCATAATTACAATGGACATTTGCCGGCATTGACGATTGTGGATTGGGCGGATTTACAGCTTCGCAGTGACTATCTTGATTTGCGAACCGTATACCCGACTTTCGAGCATATGCTCGAATATATTGCAGAGCTTGCCAGCTATAAGATCAATACGCTAGTTGTTGAGTATGAAGACAAGCTTCCGTTCCGCAAACTTTCATTTTTGCGTCATTCCGAGCTGGTATTTTCGGATGAACATCATAAGCAGCTGCTGCAAACGGCGCATGAGCACTTTGTTCAAATTATTCCGAAGCAGCAATCCTTTGGCCATTTGGAATATATATTGAAGCATCCGCAATTTATAGACTTGCGGGAGACACCGAGCAACGTAGGGGAGCTTTGCCCGCATCGTTCAGGCTCCTTTGAAATGATGGAAGGCATCCTGGAAGAAATCGCCGAGCTTCATCCGCATAGCGAATATCTTCATTTAGGGTGTGACGAAGTTTGGAGCCTAGGTACCTGTGAAGATTGCTTAGCTTCCGGCTTAAGCAGGGAATTATCGTTTGTCCGGTTCGTAAATCGCTTAATCGACAAGGCTTGCTCGCTTGGCAAGAAACCGATGATTTGGCATGACATGCTTGCCCATGCTGCTGAAGATGAAATTGCCCAGCTTGATAAAAGAGTCATCGTTGTCGTTTGGATTTATGGCGGCTACCGCATGAAGGCGGATGCGAAGGATATTATTCGGAAGCTTCGCAGCGCTGGCGTTGCAGTAATCGGAGCTTCAGCAGTTCGCTGTTGGGACGATCAAGGCGACCAGAATTATCCGGTCATTCAGAACCGTATCAAAAATGTGCTGGATTGGGTAGAGCTCGCGCAATCGGAACAGCTTAGCGGCATCATTAATACGAATTGGTCGGCTCCATTTTCGTTAGGCAGTCCGTACGGGTTATTTGAAACCTCTCGCTATCCTGCCTTTTTTGCAGCGGATTGCAATTGGAACGTCCATGCAGATAGCAGCGATTTTCTGAAACGATTTCTTCTTCAATACCATGGTGTAAGCACCGAGGGGGAGGAGGCAAGCGAACAATTCGATTATGTGGCAACAGATTATTATCAGCTGATACCACGATTGCTGCCGGATATTCAACATAACCTTCACACGGCTGAGCTCATTGCAGCTATGATCCAGTTCGAGCTTCCAGCCAAACGACGCTTCCCGCTTCATACGTTTCTGTTCCGGGGCGAGATGTCCGAGGTAACTGAAGAGGTTGTAACCACATTAAAACATAAATATGAATTGGCATATGGAGATTTGAGGATTGCTAGAACCAGCATGTTTCAGATTTTGTCCAAACTGCTGACGCCGACGATGGTTGAATTGTTTATGAATTCTAGGTTTTATTTATTCGATCTTTACGAAGCCAAGCTGCAATCCATGCTTGAGAAGCACGAACAAAACGATAAGGAAGCGGGGGAATAACATGCCTGATATGCTCGTAAAACTATATGATTTGCCGGATAACCAGGAGTTGCTGGGCAAGCTGAAAGCACAAGGCATCCAAATCAAGCGGGTGCTCACAGCAGATAAAGACAAGGTTGTTGATTTTGTCAGCAAGCATTTCACAACGAACTGGAGCAATGAATGCGAGTGCACCTTTGCCCGTTTGCCTGTCAATTGCTTTGTAGCCGTGAAAGACAAACAGATCATTGGCTTCTCCTGCCATGATGCCGTAGTCAAAAACTTCTTTGGTCCGACGGGAGTGTTGGAGGATTATCGCGGCCTTGGCATAGGTACGGCGCTGCTTCTGGAGTCCCTGCATGCGATGCGCAATGATGGCTACGGCTATGCAATCATTGGCTGGGTGGATAAGGCTCTGCAATTCTATCAAAGAATCGTTGGAGCCGTTGTCATTGAAGATTCTTTCCCAGGCGTATACCGTGATCTCATTACGTTAGATTAAGCGAAGATTTTGTAAGAATAGAAATAGATCATGAACTGAAACCGTGCAGTCATAGGAAACGTAATCTTTATTCCTATTTGTGACTGACAAGCCGATATAAAGAAGCCGGAACGCTTAAGGAATAAGCGTCTCGGCTTCTTTATATGAAAGAGTAATCATTTCCGATGCTATTTGTGGTAATTCCCCCCAGTTTTGCTCACCATTCGTCAAAATGTTGTTCAATCAGTTCGGTTAAAGAGTTAGCCAAAATCTTGCTCTCGCCTGTATCGTGATAACAAATGATGACCCTGCCTTCCGAATCAAGAAAGATTGGGTCGCCCGAACCATCAATGGAAAACACGCATGCACGGTTCAACATGTCTCCTGCAGATGTGCCCATGAAGTCCGCTCTGAAAGATTTCGTTAATTCCGTTACCGTCTCCCGGCCGATGGAGGACCCATTAGTGAATGCATGAATCGACAATCCCGCATAAGCCCCTCCAAAGCGTTTAATAAATTGAATATATTCTTTGTCTAACGGAACACCAAGCTCTAGCTCGGCAGCAGCAATTTCTTCATCAGTAGCGGGTTTGCCGACTAAAGATTCATTGTCTTCACGAAATAGAAATTGCTGCAATCTCGCAAGGAGATCTTCGTTCATCCTAATCGCCTCCTTTTCAAAAATGAATACATTATGGAAAATTTTTCAGCCAACTAAAACAAATTATACTATACAGGTATAGTAATGGCACATCACATCATTGTGGGGGCGTGTTGTTTGTTTTGCGGATTGTCGGGCAGTTCGCATACCGGTAACCTGCGTTTTCATGGATTAATTCACGCAAGAAATGCTTGCACAGCACTAAGAATCCCATATATATGGGATTGCTGTTTCGCTCACCTCATCTATAATTGAGAATGATTCTTAATTAAGAGGCGGATGGGTAGCTGGAAACAAGTTGTAATGAACACAGAGAATTAGAGCCATCATTCCAGGTAAAGAAGGGATTAGCATGACCGATTTTAATGTATCTCAAAAAACTAACGCCAGCCGCAATCGTTTGTGGATGATGACCGCTATTGCTTTAGGCGCGTTTATGTCACATTTTACAGCAGGAGTCGTTAATGTATCGCTTCCGCAATTTATGGAGTATTTTCAGGCGGATCTTGGCAAAATAACATGGATTACAACGGGGTATTTGCTTATCATCACAGCGCTGCTTCCGATTATGGGGAAGCTGGGCGACCGATATGGGTATCGTAACATACATAACTGGGGCTACCTTATTTTTACTGTGGGCTCCATTCTAGTTGCTTTTTCACCCAATTTGCCTACGCTGCTTGCGCTTAGAATCGTTCAGGCGATAGGTGCAGCAATGTTTCAAGCGACTAACATTGCACTCATTACGACCCATGTGGAAAGGGAGAAAAGAGGGAGAGCGCTTGGCATCGTAAGTACAGCCGTTGCACTTGGGGGAATGTCCGGACCGGTTGTCGGAGGTTTCATCGCGCAAGGCTTAAGCTGGCAATGGCTGTTCCTCTCTCATGTACCAGTCGCTATTGTTGCAACGCTCATGGCTAACTCCTTTATTCCCGCAGGAAAAAAAGGAAACAGCAAAGGAGCCTTCGACCGTTTAGGGGCTATCCTTTTTGCTGCTGTCATCAGCATGGCCATTGTCGGTTTATTGTATGGAAGAGAGTGGGGGTGGACTTCAACCAAGATTCTTTATTTGGCTTTGGGTTTTGTCTTGCTATTGCTCTTACTTATCTGGTGGGAACGGCGACAATCTGTTCCTTTCTTGCCTCTCCAAGCTCTTCGTATTCCCATCGTGGCAGGTGGGCTGCTGATAAGCTGCGCATCTTTTGTTTTATCTAATTCTATCCTCGTGATCATGCCGTTTTATCTTGTGCGAGCAGCAGGTCTATCTCCAGTGACAACCGGATATATCTTGGCTGCCTATCCAATTTCGCTTGCGATCACAGGGCCAGCTGCCGGATATTTATCCGACCGCTTTGGCTCCAGTCGCTTGATGCTAGGTGGACTAAGCTGCATGGGCGTTGGTGTCTTTATGTTCCTTATATATCTGAATCAGCTGCCAATAGGCGGAATTGCTGCATTGCTTGCTGTCATTGGCGCAGGAATGGGACTCATTGCATCCCCGAATAACAGCTTTATCATGCGGCATACACCGGTAGAGCATTTGGGGGCTATTGGCGGAATGATTGCCTTGACCCGTAATGCAGGCATGGTTTTTGGATCTGCGCTAGCGCTTGCTATGTGGAATGGGAATCAATCATTAGAGAGTCGGAGCGATGTATTAGGAACGTTTTTTGTCATCCTTTTGCTCATCTGCATCGTCTCCATTGCTTTACTGGCTTTTATCTATAAAGGGAAACGTAGGGAGACGCTGAAGAGCCAATGAACACGAAACTGGATGGCGGCAACATTTGAAAACTGGATGGTGTAAAAGAAAAATTCCTCCTTTACAATATGTTATTGAGAATAATAATCATTCACGATGAGGGTAAAGGGGATTAAGTAACATGAGAAAAAAACAACTGATTGCATCCATTATGCTGTTGTGCAGTATAGCCATTGCGGGTTGCGGAGCAGAGAAAAGCGTAAATGAAAATGGGGCCGGAAACGTTGAAAATGCAGAAACAGCCGTACAAAGCGATGGAAAGAGCATCACCCATGAATGGGGAACATATAAAATCGAGCAAGCTCCGCAAAAGGTAGTCACGCTGGATTTTTCGTTTATGGATACGTTAACGAGCTTAGGCGTAACGCCTGTGGGCAATGCCGGTGTTGGAACAACTAAATTCCCTGAGTACTTACAGGACCAATTGCAAGCTACAGTGGCAGATGTAGGGGAGAGAAAGGCACCGAATTTGGAGGTCATTCAATCCTTGAAACCGGATTTGATCATTGCAAGCGTGGACCGGCATAGCATGATTCGTAACGAGTTGGAGGGAATTGCGCCTACGGTTGCTTTTGACGATGTGAGCTATGACCAAGTGATGGACAATGTGAAAAATATCGCTGAAATTTTAGGGAAGCAGAAAGAAGCCGAGCAGGTTGCGGCAGGTCTTAATGAGAAGATTGCGGCTGTGAAGCAGCAGATTACAGATGCGCCTTCGATTGTAGTTGCCGGGTATTTCGATGATATGTTCACGGTCTGGATTAAGGATTCTTTCGTAGGTTCTTTACTTAGCCAAGTGGGTGCGGAATATGCCTTCAATGGCGAAAAGTCAAACTTGGAAGGCAAAGGCGAAGGGGTTAAAATGACGTTGGAGCGGCTGCATGAGCTTAATCCCGACTTCATTATGCTTTATGGTGACAAGCCTGACAAGCTGCTCAGCAATCCGCTGTACCAAGATCTAAAATCGGTAAAGGACCAGCATTTTATTGTCGTGGACCGCAATCTTTGGGCGCGTGGACGTGGACCGATAGCGGCCGGAAAAATACTGGATGAAACACTTGCCAACCTGACGGGCAATGCCGTTTCTAAATAAGGAGAGAAAGTTCATGGGCGGCAGCATCAGAAGAGAGCGGCAGGGTTTGCGGTTTGCAGGCTCGCTTTGGCTGCTCTTCGTTACTCTAATCGTTCTGCTTATCGTCGTTGCATGCATGACGGTAGCCTTTCGGGTGAGCGGCCTCGCTTGGAGGCCGCTCTTCTTTCCGTCTTCGGATTCGGCGGATATCCTTCTTTCCTTTACGGTATGGCATGTTCGGGTACCCCGGTTGTTCCTTGCCATCACGCTCGGCGCAGCGCTGGCAGTGGCTGGCTGCCTGCTGCAGGCGATGACAAGGAATCCCTTGTCAGATCCCGAAATTATGGGTTTGAATCAAGGAGCATCGTGTTTTGCGGTCATAGCCTTGCTGTTATTTGAAAGTGCCAACAGCGCAAATGTCATTCTGATTGCGGCTTTATGCGGCGCAGGGATGAGCGGAGCATTGATCTATTGGTTTTCGCGCTACAGCGGCAGTGATCACTCTCGCTTGGTGCTAGCCGGGGTAGCCATAAGCGCATTCATGGGCGCACTGACTACCGGCATTATTTTGTTATATGAGACACAGCTAACGGAAATTTTGTATTGGATGGCTGGAAAGCTGTCCGGCGCAGAATGGAGAGACAGCCATCTGGTATGGCTGCTGGATATTCCTGCTGTAGCTGCCGCCTATGTTCTTGCCAATACCTTGAATGTATTGGCGCAAGGCGAGGAGATTGCCAGCGGATTAGGCATTCGTGTCCGGCGCATACGGGGAATCATTGGCCTTCTGGTAATCCTCTTGACGGGTAGTGCGGTAGCCGTGGCGGGACCTATTGGATTTGTTGGACTTATCGTTCCGCATATGGCGAGAAGAATGGCCGGCAACAATTACAGGGTACTCATTCCGGTGTCGATCCTACTTGGAGCACTTCTGCTTTCCTCAGCAGACTTTGTTGCCCAGTGGCTCTTTTATCCCTCAGATATTCCGGTGGGCATCATTACCGCGATTCTTGGCGTGCCGTTCTTTCTCTATCTGCTTCGCTCGAAAAGGAGGGTCGTTAAATGAAAAAGGCCCGTTTTGTTAAAATTTCGGGCGGATTATGCATTCTCCTGTTCATTATGGCGTTACTAAGCCTGCGATTAGGAGCGGTGGAAACGCCGCTTTCCGATATCATTCAGGAAATCGTGAGCGGGGAGTGGCTGGTGCTGAAATACCGGCTGCCACGGCTTGTCATTGCACTATTGGTTGGTGTAAATATGGCGGTTTCGGGATCAATCCTGCAAGCGATCACTCGCAATCCGCTCGCTGCACCCGATATTATCGGTGTTTCATCCGGAGGAGGTTTATTCGCAGTCATTGTTATGCTGGTGTTTCCTACGCTAGGGGCACAGGCGCTTCCAGCAGCGGCATTTGCCGGTGCCGTGTTTGCCGCTGCAATCGTCTATCTGATCTCCTATCAGCGCGGAGGCATTCAGCCGATGAGGCTAGCCCTGACCGGGGTGGCCGTATCAACGGGCTTCCAAGCTTTGATTACATTTATGATTGTTAAGTATGCCTTGTCTTCTTCGCAGGCATTGGTGTGGCTGAAGGGAAGCTTATATGCCCGTTCATGGCAGCATGTCGACTTATTATGGCCGTGGACGCTTGGCTGCTTGCTGGTAGCTTTAATGAGTTACCGGTACTTAAATACGCTGCAGCTGGATGAAGAAACGGTCAAAGGTCTTGGTATGAGAATTCAGCTTGTGCGGCTTCTGCTGCTTGGGGTGGCCGTAGGACTTGCCGCAAGTGCGGTGGCGGTAGCAGGAACCATCGGTTTCGTAGGTCTGGTTATTCCGCCACTCGCAAGGCTGCTTATCGGATCGGACAGCAAATATTCACTGCCGGTTGCAGCGCTCCTTGGCGCCGTGCTAGTTGCTATGGCGGATCTAATCGGACGGATCGTTCATCCTCCGCTGGAGATTCCAGCTGGGATTATCACGGCTTTAATCGGAGCCCCTTACTTTGTATATGTATTAATCGTACGGAAACCAAGATAAACATAACAAAAGCGCAGTTAGGCCATTGAGCCCGTATTCTGCGCTTTTTTTCATGCTTATTCCAAAACCTCGCGGAGGGCAGAAGCAAGCCGGGATACACCTGGGGTGATATCTTCGAATTTCGGATGTGCGTAAGTAAGACGCATAAAGCCAGATTCGGCTCCATACACACTTCCGGGAACAAAGGCTGCGCCTTGCCGCAATGCGGCATCAAGCAGTTTGCCGTCATTGACCTTGGGAATGATTTTGCACCAAAGATGCAAGCCTCCAATGGGAAGATTAAACCGGACAAGCCCATTCATTTCTTGATCCAAAGCTGCGGCTAAGCGATTCCGCTTACGTATAAGCTCTTTTCTTAAATGTTCGATATGAGGGATAAAATGCGGCGATTCTATGTACTTCGCGGCAATTTGCTGCGGAATAATGCTAAACCCCATATCCATTTGACGCTTGGCATCAACAAGCCGCTGGATAACGGAATGCGGCGCTACGATCCAGCCAATGCGAAGGCCGGCTGCGGCTATTTTGGAGAAAGAACCGATATATAGCGTGCTTGAGGCAGCATCTTCTGCTTTTATAGGTGGCGGCACGTTCGTCTCGAATGCCGTTAAGCTCAGCGGATCATCCTCTACAATGGGAAGTCCCAGCTCGCTAGCGGTTTCTAGAAGCTGTTTTTTTCTATCCGAGCTCAGCAACGTACCGGTGGGGTTCTGAAAGTTCGGATTAACGAACAGCATCTTGATCCGATGCTTCTTATGTAATTGGCGGATGCTTTCGGGACGTACGCCATACTCATCCACGGGCAAGCGGTACATCCGAAGGCCAGCTGACTGAAACATAGATAACGAATGTGTAAATGATGGGGTCTCAACTGCAATTGCATCGCCGGGAGAGAGCAGGCATTGTGTAATCAGATACAATGATTGCTGGGAGCCACTGGTGACGAGAATGGATGATGCAGACGTATGAATGTCTCGGTGGCGACGGAGAAACAAGGCTAATGCTTCTCTTAGCGGAAGAAAGCCCTGATTATTGTCAGCGCCTTGCCCTGGGTTATATTCGGTGCTTTGCAAGATCCGATTGATTTCCTGTACGGGCGACAGATCAGCAGATAGCTTTCCGCTAGCAAAATCGATGAGTGAAGAATTACGAACAACCTCTTCCCGTATACGGCGCAGAAACGGAAGATTCGGAAGAAAACCTCCGCTTTTGGCGTAGCGATGCCATTCCGGCGTACGGTTGGCTTCGTCATTCCATTTATACGGGCTAACCAGCGTTTTACTCCCGGGTTGGCTCTCGATAAAGCCAAGCGAGCGAAGCTCGGAATAAGCCAGCACGACGGTGCTTCGGTTAACGCCGAATTGCTCAGCAAGCTTCCGTTCGGAAGGAAGCGGGCTGCCTGGAGGGTACACGCCATCGATGATTTTGCTTTGCAAATCGTTAGCAATTTGTTGATACAAGGGGGTGGAGCTTTGACGATCGGGTTTCCACACGATGTACACCTGCTTTTGTTATCCATGAAAGAGGAGACACAAATGGCCTATTTCATTTCGATTGGGATGAATTAAGCCCATCGTATCATAACAAGACTTGAGTCGACAATTGAACGGCATTATAAATAAGAAGAAGGGCTGGGATGGTCGTTTTTATTTTGTCCAAACTTGAAAAATCTATATCGATTGAGTGAATTCATATTGAGAATGATCAGTAAAAAATATTCTTTACCGATCGTTCTCAATATGTTATGATCATTTCGAGAGGAGGGAGTGATCGCATTGGCAAGAACGAAAGAATTTGATGATGATGCGGTGTTGTATAAAGCGATGAGGCTTTTTTGGGAACAGGGATATGAAAAAACATCCATTAATGATCTCGTCGAATGTATGGGGATTCACCGAAGGAGCTTGTATGACACATTCGGCGATAAACATAAGCTGTTTCTTGCCGTAGTTGATCGGTATAGCAAGCTGATTAATGCCGAGCTGCATGCAGGCATCATTCGTTCATCTCCTAAGCAGGCCATCGCTTTTATGTTTGACTTCATGATTCAAGGCATCGACGATAGTCCTCCTGGCTGCTTATTTGTAAATATGGCGGTCGAGCTGGCTGCAAGAGATCCGGAAGTGGAAGCTAAGGTTTGTGACAGCTTTACTAAATCTGAGGAGCTGCTCACAGATATTATCCGAAGAGGACAGCAGTCGGGTGAGTTTACATCCAAACGGAACGCCGAGGAGCTCGCTGAAAGCATCCATAACACGTTGTTAGGGCTGCGGGTTTTTACCCGGACCTCCACAGCAAACAAGGAGAAGCTTCATCGTATTGCCAATGTTTCCATGGAAACATTATATAAATAAATGGCAAACCTTATTTATTTTTTTAATGTTTTGAGAATGATTGTTCTCAAATAAATTCGGCAACTATGCTAGTATCTATAGGAGTTTGATGCAGATGATTTCTTATCAATCGACCCACGGAGAGGTTTCATGGGATAAAGGGCTTAAGGCTGTAGTCATGGAGTGGAAGGGCTTTGCATATGGCGTAGAGTTTCAAACGATTATGAATAGAGGGATCGAATTATTAAGCGAGATGAGAAGCGGTCGACTATTAATGGATGCCCGCAAAGGATCGGCAATTAAAGCAGAGGATCAGGATTGGATCAGGCAAACATTTGTTTCGCACGCATTTGGGAACGGATTGCGCTACTTTGCGATGGTACTGCCAAAAAGCACGATTGCGAAATTAAGCTTAGACCGAACGGTGAATCAATTAGGCGAGCTTCCATATGAACTGATGAATTTTAGTGAAATGGAAGATGCAATGCAATGGCTTTCCCTTCAATCTAACTGAATGTTGAGAAGGCCGAAGGAAAGGGATCTTCTTTCTCGATGATGCAAATCCAGGGGTAATAAATTTTTTTGACTTTATGAGAATGATCGTTCTCATAAAATGAATGAATCATAATTATAAATCACTAAAGGGGATAGGTAAAATGGGAAAATTAACAGGTAAAGTAGCGCTTATTACTGGAGGCAACAGCGGAATCGGATTGGCAACGGCAAAACAATTCGTAGCTGAAGGAGCAAAAGTCGTCATTACCGGTCGGAATCAGGAGACGCTGAACCGGGCAGTGGAGGAGATTGGCGCTGAGTTTAGCTATGCAGTCCAAGCAGATACCACAGATCCTGCAAGTATGGAGAAAGCGGCAGCGGCGGCTGTAGAAAAATTTGGCGGACTGGATGTCGTCTTCGCCAATGCGGGTATCTCTGGCCATACGCCTACTGGGGGAACGGAGCTTACGGTTTTTGAAAATATACTCAAGATCAATGTGACGGGAGTCTTCTTTACGGTTCAAGCTGCTCTGCCTTACTTAAAGGCTGGGGGCTCGGTCATCTTGAACAGTTCGGTGCTTGCAACGGCAGGGAGCCCAGGATGGGCCGCTTATGCTGCGAGTAAAGGCGCGGTCAGCAGTATGGCGAGAGTGCTGGTATCTGAATTGGCACCACACGGAATCCGCGTAAACACCATTTCTCCCGGAGCAACGCGCACGCCGATTTGGGGACAACCCGAAGGGCTAGCACAGATGGAGTCCGCGCTCACACGCTCGATTCCGCTTAACCGCTTGGGCGAGCCGGAAGAAATCGCAAACGTAGCTCTATTCCTGGCCTCTGATGATGCTTCTTTCGTTCAAGGTGCAGAAATCAGCGTTGACGGAGGCGCGGGCTCATCCCCGTTCGGCGCTCCTATTTATCTGAAAGCTTAATTGCAAAGGAGAATAGTATCATGAGTAGAGTTTGGTTTATTACGGGAACGTCCACGGGATTCGGCCGTAAATTCGTAGAGCAACTGCTGCACACCAGCGATAAAATTGTCGCGACCGCACGTAACTTGGAGTCTATTGCAGATCTGAAAGAAGCTTCGCCAGACCAGGTGCATATCGCACAATTGGATGTAACCAAGAAAGAGCAGGTCAAAGCAGCGGTTCAAGAGGCGGTTAACCGATTTGGAACCATCGATATTGTTGTAAATAATGCAGGTTATGGATTATTCGGCATGCTAGAAGAATACACAGACGAACAAATGAGGCATCAGTTTGATGTGAATGTTTTTGGCATGCTGGATGTCATCCGTGAAACCTTGCCTATCTTTAAGAAACAGAAATCAGGTCATTATGTGAATGTTTCGTCTATCTTTGGCGTGTGGGCCATTCCGGCTTTCAGTCTCTACGCTGCTTCCAAATTTGCTGTCGAAGGCTTCTCCAAGTCAATGGCAGCAGAGCTAGCACCATTTGGCATTAAGACTACGATTGTGGAGCCAGGTGTCTTTGAAACAGAATTTATGGGTCATTCCAGGAAACTAGCCGAGCCTTTGCCCGAGTATGCTCCGATATATGATGCTTTTTATCAAGGCTATGAGGCTTTGAATAAAGGAGATCAGAATAAAGCGGTTGAAGCGATGATCACGATGATTAATAGCGAAAATCCACCGCTTCACTTTCCGGTTGGATCGTTGGCTTCGTATGGCATTCGCGATGCCTTGGGCAAAAGAATGGATGAAGTAGCGGAATGGGAGAAGGTTTCCTTGCTGGCGGATTGAGTTTGGAACAATGAGTGAATAGTTTAGCTGATTTTCATAAAAAGCGATCGAGTCCCTGGCTTCAATGGGGATTCGGTCGCTTTATTGTTGCTTTCAGCTGGTTAAAAAAGAACTGGATTTTTATCAAGCATTACTATAAAATGGAACGTAATATGAAACAAGGTTTCACTATATGAAACACAAGGGAGCGATTCATATGGCTTACCATTTCTATGGTCTTGATCACGTTCAATTGGCAGCCCCAGAAGGTTGTGAAACAGTGGCTCGGAATTTTTTCCATAATATATTGGGTTGGACGGAGATTCCAAAACCTGAAATTCTAAAAAAACGTGGTGGCGTTTGGTTCCAATGCGGCACTCATCAAGTGCATATCGGAATACAAAAAGATTTTGTTCCTGCTACAATAGCTCACCCTAGAATGGCTTTCATGATAAGGAGAGATTTCATGTATGCAATATACAATTAGAATTGTAGATGTGCAAGACGAACCATTTTTATGGGAAATGCTGTATGAGTCCATGTATGTTCCTGAGGGGCAAGAGGCTTTCAGCAGGGATATTCTTAAAGAACCAGTAATATCCAAATATGCGGAGGGCTGGGGAAGAAAAGGCGATTTGGGCTATATTGCTGTTAATCATCGGAATGAGCCTGTAGGGTCAGTGACGATACGTTATTTTGACGAGGCTAACGCAGGATTTGGTTATGTAGGTAATGATGTGCCGGAGCTTGGAATGGCGATAACGGAAGCCTATAGAGGGAAAGGAATTGGAAATGCCCTGTTAAAAACTATGGTCGAGGAGCTTCGCAGAAAACAGGTTTCTAAAATATCTTTAAGCGTAGATCCAAACAATGTGCCTGCAATGAAGTTGTACCAACGATTCGGCTTTAAGGTAGTAGGTGTAAGTGGTACTTCAGTGACCATGGTTGCTGAGCTATAATAACAGGTGCCTATTCAACTAATAGGCACTTTTTAATTTATCCTGATCTCCGAACAGCTGTCATCATTGGCGCGTATCTTCGTTTACCCTCATCAGTTCAATAAATTGTTTTGCCGCTTGAGTGATATAACGCCCCTTCAGCCAAATCAGTCCTATCGCAAATTGCAGATTGCTATCCGTGATGGGAAATGACCGGATATTGTACCCTTGATGCAATTGAAGTACAGATTCCGGCACAATCGTTGCAGCATCTCCATAACTTACCCATTTTAACAAGGTTACAATATCAGAGCATTCACCAATCACATTCGCAGTTAAGCCGCGATCCGTGAACTGTCCGACGATGCTCTGGTACAATCCAAGCCCTTCGGCACTCGGCAAAATAAGCGGATAATGCTGGATATCGCGATAAGTGAATACAGGAGTGTCAAGCGGGGAGCTTTTGCCGGTCACAAAGAAGAAGGGTTCGGGCTGAAGGGTCAGCACTTCAAAATCACTCAGCTCCAAGGGCAGGCGAACGATACCAAGCTCGATGGATCTTTCTTTAATGAGGCGAACAATTTGCGAGGATTCATTTTGCTGAATTTTATAGGTGACGAGCGGGAATCGCTCTTTGAATGTATGCAGCAGCTTAGGCAAAGCTATTGCGGATAAAGTATTTACACCGATCGTTAATTTCCCGCGCATGCCGAGGCCCATCTCTTGAAGCTCCATCGCTGTTTCTTCGAGAGATTTTGTCAACTGCAACGCATGCGTATATAACGTTTCACCTGCTTCAGTCAATTCCATCGATTTCCCGTTTCTGACAAAAAGCTGAACCCCAAGCTCTTCTTCCATGCCTCTTAGCTGTTGACCCAGCGGTGGCTGCGTCATGTTAAGCTTATCGGCAGCGGCCGTAAGCTGTTTCTCTTCAGCGATAGCAATGAAATAGCGAAGCTGACGAATATCCATGCTGAAATCACTCCTTTCTAAAGGTTAAGGGTATGTGAAACGAATTATATAAATATTTTAAGTATGATAATGGCTATGTTACCATAAGGTTAGGCTCAAGAGAAAGAGGTCGCTTGCCATGAAAAAAATCATATTGTTCGTTCTAGTTTGCCTGCTTACAGGCTGTACAAACAGACCGAACATAGTC
Source organism: Paenibacillus paridis (assembly GCF_006345825.1). Taxonomy (GTDB): domain Bacteria; phylum Bacillota; class Bacilli; order Paenibacillales; family Paenibacillaceae; genus Pristimantibacillus; species Pristimantibacillus paridis. The sequence continues at coordinate 1,889,034 of NZ_VCIX01000092.1, read as the reverse complement.
GAAGAGGATGTGACATTTGTGAGCAAAGCATTCATCGAAGCAGCAGAGCGCGGGGAGACGGAAAAGGTTTTACAGCATCTCAAGGACGGTATCGATATTAACGTCAGAGACGATCGTGGACGGACGGCGATTTTGGCAGCTACTCATGGGAATCGGGTGGACACCGTGCAAGCATTAAGAGATGCCGGAGCAGACATTAATTTACAGGATGACCGATTGGATAATCCTTTGTTATACGCGGGAGCAGAGGGAAAGCTGGAGATCGTGAAACTAATGAATGAAGCGGGAGCAGATCCTGCCATCACGAATCGGTTTGGAGGTACGGCACTGATTCCGGCATCAGAGCATGGGTATGTGGAGGTTGTTGAGGAACTGCTCAAGAACTCAAGCATTGACGTCAATCACATCAATAATCTGGGGTGGACGGCGTTAATGGAGGCGATTGTGCTTAATAATGGCAATGAAAAGCAGCAGCAAGTCATTCAATTGCTAATCGAGCATGGCGCGGATGTGAATATTCCTGATAAAGAAGGGACTACGCCGCTGGAGCATGCCAAAGCAAGACAATTTGCAGCAATCGAACGTTTGTTAATCGACGCAGGGGCTTAAATCAGAAAGCAGGGATGGCATGTTACATGATGCATATTGGCTCACTAATGTTAGGGTAGAACAGAGTTATGAAATTGAACAGCGTCAAGTCATAGGTACAATAACGAAGCTTTGCCATCTTCGAATCGAAGGCGGCAAGATTGCTGAAATTTTGGATGAGGGGGAGGAGCTGAAGAGTTCGCTTCCCAAATACGATGCTAAGGGTTTATTAGTGCTTCCTTCCTTCGAGGAGGCGCATATTCATTTGGACAAGACTTATTACAACGGTGCGTGGAAAGCGGTCAGATCGGTTTCTAGCATCTTTGACCGAATAGAGGAAGAAAAAGTCCTTTTGCCCAAGCTGCTCCCTATGGCGAAGCAGCAAGCCGAGAGTATTTTGACACTGATCCAAGGATACGGTGCCACGCATGTGCGCGCTCATTGCGATATAGAGCCAGTAAGCGGCTTGGCGAGGCTAGAGGCAACGAAGCAAGCGATAGAAACATTCTCTGGCAAAATCTCAGCTGAAATCGTTGCTTTTCCGCAGCATGGCCTGCTTCGTTCGCAATCCGTATCACTCGTAAAGCAAGCGCTAGCTGAAGGTGCAACTCATGTGGGCGGGGTAGATCCGCATACGGTGGACGGCAGCATAGAAAGATCGTTGAGCGCGATGATTGAACTCGCTGTGGAGAGCAGCTCAGGTGTGGATATCCACCTGCACGAGGGTGGCGAAGTGGGCAAAAAGACGTTGACCAAGCTCTCAGATTTAACGGAGGAAGCTGGCCTTCATGGTAAAGTAACCGTTAGCCACGCTTTCTGGTTTGCAGGCGCTCAGCCGCAGGAGGCTAAAGAAATGGCAGCGCGAATGGCCGCCCTCGGCATGGCTATTTCATCGACGGTACCGATTGGAAGAATGACCATGCCGCTCCCCATGCTCCACAGCCAAGGTGTCAAAGTCAAGCTTGCGACAGATAGCCTAACGGATCATTGGTCACCGTTCGGGAATGGGGATCAGCTCGAAAAGGCAGGCCGATTCGCAGAACTGTATGGCTGCCAGGATGAAGCTTCCCTGTCGCAAACCCTTCAATTCATTACTGGCGGGTTATCGCCACTCCATGCAAACGGTGAGCACCTTTGGCCAAAGGTTGGCGATGATGCGAGCTTTGTATTGCTTCATGCCAGCTGTTCTGCGGAGGCAGTTGCCCGAAGAGCACCCCGGCAGGCCGTTTGGTACCTTGGACGGTTGGTGAGTGGAGCATTGTAAGTATTTCGAAAATGCAGTCGCGTTGGAAGAATCAAACTTTCAAAGATGATGAATAGCCTGAAATAAACCAAGCTGGAGTGCAGGTCATGCATTCCAGCTTATTTGTATGTGGTGAAATCATATTCATAATTTGACAATAAAGAAAGTATGCATTAGAATCAATTCGAAAGTTATCGAATCGTAATATTGTTGTGACAAGCACATGAAGCAGCATAAGTAGGAGGACGATAGAATGAGAGTTTTAGTTTATGGTGCCGGAGTGTTAGGGAGTTATCTTGCCCACGTATTGGTGCGTGGCGGCAACGAGGTGACCATGTTGGCAAGAGGACGCCGCCTGGAAGAGCTGCGGCTTAAAGGAAATGTAATTCGGCATTATTTTCAACTTCATGCTACGGTGGACAAGGTGAGTGTGATCAGTGAGCTGCGCGAAGACGATATTTATGATCTTATTTTTGTTGTCATGAAGTACCCGGATTTTCAGGCGGTACTGCCTGCGCTGGCGGCGAATCAAAGCAAACATATCGTAATCACGGGAAATAATGCGAGCCCTGGGGAGATGCAGGATTATTTGCAAGTAAACAGCCCTTCTGAGAAAAAGATCGCATTCGCCTTTCAACTAAACGGCGGCTGGAGGGAGGAAGGCAAGATGATAAGCTTGCGTGGTCCGAAGGTGGAAATGGCCATTGGGGGCCTTAATGAAGAATTAACTTGGCGGGCTATGATCGACGAAGCTTTTGTTAACACGAAATATAAACTGACGTATTATCAGAATATGGATGTGTGGCTGAAAAGTCATTTCGTTATGATTTTGCCGATTAACTTTATTGCGAGTGCGAGTCAAGGTAACCTTCGCAAAGCCGGTAGAGACAAAAAACTACTGAATCAGGTGATTGAAGCGACAGATGAGGGGCATCGGGTCTTAGAAAAGCTTGGCTATACGATAACGCCTGCTAGTCAAGTCCAATTGGCACGCGAGAAAAAAAAGCTGTTCTATTTCGGGTTGAAAATGGTGCTTGCCATTCCTGCAGGACGAATGATGTTAAGCGATAAAGCGGTATCTGAAGATGAGATGGCAGCATTAAATCAAGCCTTTCACGATTTGAAAAAAAATGCAAACATTCCGACACCGAATTGGGATAAACTTGAAAGTTATTTTCCTAATGATCATATCTGAATAGTTATGGAATAGCCGTTCATTGACATGAACCCTATTGTAAGCTAAAATTATTCGATAATTATCGAATAATGATATCGTCGAATAGGGGGTTGATGGACATTGGACACAAAAAAAATGGCTAAAATATTTAAAGCCCTTTCGAATGAAAATCGTTTGGAATTATATTTTAAAATCGCGGAGTCCAATGAATCCAGCTTCGAAGCGGGTGGAGGACTTTGCGTTGCAGAAATCGTTTCCTGCTTGAATATCGGTGCACCTACCGTTTCCCATCACATCAAAGAATTGGTGAACGCCGAGCTTGTTACTACTGAAAAAAAAGGAAAGTTTCTTATTTGCAAGGTTAATAAGGAGCTAGTTAATGAAATCACTGAGATGATGGCATTGCGGTAAATTGGATCGGTTATAAAGCGAATTATTTTGATGCCGGAGCGTATGCGAATCATGCGCTCCGGCTTTTTATATTATTAGGACACGAAACTTTATGTAGCTGTTAATTCGTGTTTTTAGACAAAAAATCATAATTGCAGTCAAAGACAAACTCTTCAAAAAACCATACATTTAGAGGGACAACTAATGATGAGGAGTGAAGCTGCGATGATTAGAGGATTAACGAAAGCAGGCTTGGGAGAGATCGGTTCCAATGAAAATTTTATTCGGCAGGCGGCTCGATTCGGATTTCAGTCGGTCGATTTGAATCCGTTGGAACTCATACAGCAATATGGCAATGAAGGCGCTCTTCAATTATTGAAAGAACACAGTATCTCTATCGGTTCATTCGGTTTAGAAGTAGATTGGCGGTCAACCGAAATAAACTTTCAGGAAGGTCTGAAGCCGCTTGTTGAAATGGCGGAGGCAGCGGCTGCATTGAATTGCTCGGCATGCTGTACGTACATTTTGCCTTCTACGGATCTTCCAGCAGCGCCCTTCATGATTGCAGCTACGAGACGATTAAGATTGTGTGCTGACATTTTAGCTGCATATGGAATTTCTTTGGGCTTGGAGTTTGTAGGTTCTCATCATTTACGTACCCAGTGGGCCAATCCGTTTGTTTGGAAAATGGAAGATACGCTGGAATGGATGGGAGCTATTCAAGCGAGGAACGTCGGCTTATTGCTGGATTCCTACCATTGGCATACGAATGGCCTTACCACCATGGATTTGCTAAAGCTAAAACCCGATCAAATTACGTATGTCCACATCAATGATGCGAAGCCTTTGCCTATAGAGGAAGTGCAGGATTCAGATCGGTTATATCCCGGGGAAGGTATTATTGATCTAACTGGATTTTTGCGGAGTCTGAAGCAGATCGGCTACACCGGCGTTGTCGCCCAAGAAGTGTTATCTTATGCATCTAGCCAGAGCTCACAAGAATTGTTGGCCCGGTCAAAGGCTGGTTTTGATAAAGTATTCGCGTCACTGGAAAACTAATGGGTCATGGCATGAACTATAGCGGGTTGGAAATATAGTAGTTGTTGACGTAAAAGGAGACTAGGTATGGCTCAGTTTAAAGGTAAAATAGCGGCGCACACCATTACATGGGGACAAGAGCATCTCCAGGCACTAGAGGAAGTTTCAAAGCTGGGTTATAAAGCGATAGAGCCATGGGCGTCTTTTGCCCTTCAATTTGAAGAGAAGCCAGAACAATTTAAAGGGCTGTTAGCTGACTATGGGCTGGCAATGACCGCCTTGTACGGAGGGGCTTCAGGCGGGCAAAACCAAAGCTTTGGAAATTTGGCTGACCGTCCCCATATCATTGATTATAATGTACGGCTGGCTCGGATCATTGCGGCATGTGGCGCTGATATTCTGGTCTTAGGCCCGGGAGGTACCCGAGACAAGCCTACTACTCGTGAAGAACTGCAAATTGCTGCGGATACGATTAATGAACTAGCTAAGCAAACCTATGCATGGGGGGTAAAAGCATGTGTCCATCCTCATCTATGGACAGAGGTGCAAGACGAGAATGAACTCGATGCCATCATGAGTCTTACAGATCCGGAGTTTGTTTTCTTCGCACCGGATTCCGCCCATTTACTCGGAGCGGGAATGGACCCCGCAGCTAAGATTAGGCAATATCAGGATAGAGTAGCCTACGTCCACCTTAAAGACCTGACTGTCCAAGGAGCAAGCCGAGCTAATTTTCCAGGTTTGCAGGAGCATGAACAGATCCCATTCTTTTGTGAGCTGGGAAGAGGGGCTGTGAATTTTTTTGCTGTTATAGACTCGCTGAATGACATCGGTTATACGGGCTGGGTAACGCTCGAAGTAGACCAATCGACCAATACGGCGTATCAAAGCATGGAGATCTGTCGTGTTTTTGTTGAAGAGCAATTAAAGATTACGGTTAGGGGTTAAATTTAGTTAACTATCTATGTTGACACCTGCCTTATTGATAGCAAAACTATGCGTACCTCGTTCAGAGAGAATATTATAATCTGTACCGCCATTCTATTTAAGCCGCCTCAATGCTTCTGGCATTGGAGGCGGCTTATTTTGATTTTCGGCACATGATTAAGATGAGGTGATTCCTTATCGAATATTCGCGCTAACCTGATTCAATTGTTGAATGTGCATATTGAACTTTTCTATTATACTTTCCCGAAGCAGTATCTTAATATGGACTATAACCTACTTTTTATATAGGAATTATGGAGTATGGAGATTGGCCTATGCCTCATTGGAAACGAAATCTGTATATTCTATGGTTAGGCTTGTTTTTCAATCATATGGCATATACCTTGTCTGTTCCGTTTTTTCCTTTGTTCCTGCAAAATAATTTAGGAATTCAGAGTGGGCTGGAAGTTTGGTCCGGCGTATCGATTTCCATTAGCTTTCTGATCAGTGGACTTTGTGCCCCTTTCTGGGGAGCGCTAGCTGACAAGTACGGCAGCAAGCTAATGCTAATTCGTTCAGGCGTTGGGCTGGCGGTGGCCCATCTGGCTAACTATTTTGTACATGATCCCTACATGTTCATTGCTGTGCGGATATTTCAGGGACTCATGGCCGGTTTTAATCCAGCATCGATCACCTTAGTGGGAACTAATACGCCCGAGAAGCATGTCGGCTATGCGCTTGGTGTCATCTCCACATCTACCGCTGCCGGAGGAATTCTTGGACCGCTGGCAGGTGGAATATTAAGCCATTGGATCGGGCTGAGGGGATGCTTTATTGCATCCGGAATGATTACGCTGATCTCGGCGCTTATGGTACTTGGAGTCAAAGAAACGCGCGGGCCCCAGACCATCGCTCGTTCTAGCATCGTAGGCGATCTGAAAAAGGCAGCCTCCACTCCCGGATTAATGCGAATCTATGGACTGATTCTGCTGGTGTCGACTTCCGTTCTAATTATAGAACCTGTACTGACGCTTTATGTCGTGCAAATCGGGGGAGATGTCAGCAGTGCGACACTTAGTGCAGGCATCGTTTTCTCGGCTATCGGCGTAGCTACGGTGATTATGGGGCCGCGCTGGGGACGGATTGGCGGGAGGATCGGGTACGAGAAAACACTGTTTATCGGTCTGCTAGGTGGCGGAATTGGCAGCCTTCTGCAACTGACTGCGATTAACCTGATTTATTTTGGAAGCTTGCGATTTGTATATGGTTTGTTCTTTGCAGCGGTGTACCCGGCCATGAATGCTCTGATCATAAAATATGTCGATCACGATTTCCGGGGGAGAGCCGTCAGTTTGAGCCAGACCGCCAGCCAATTCGGTATTGTGCTGGGACCGTTAATCGGCGGATTTCTGGGCGGCTGGACAGGAGTGCCGTTTATTTTTCTTCTGACAGGTGTTGTACTGCTGCTAGCCGCATGGGTGGTAAAGGTCAACGATTCAAACAAGACGTTAAAAACCGATTTGATAAATGACCAAACTATAGGAGGGCTTAAACATGACGAAACGACAATTGAAATTAGGAGCTAATTTGAACGGAGTGGGCAACAGTATTTCTTTCTGGCGCCACCCGGATATTCCGGTCAATGCGAGCGTAAGCCTTGATTTCTACAAAAAGCAGGCACTTAAGGCCGAGGAAGGAAAATTTGATCTGCTGTTTATTGCGGACGGTCTGTTTATCAACGAGAAATCCAATCCTCATTTTCTGAATCGTTTTGAGCCTCTGACTCTTCTTACTGCGCTTGCGGGGGTTACCTCAAACCTTGGACTGGTCGCGACTTTATCTACTTCATACAGTGAGCCATTCACGGTTGCGAGGCAATTCGCTTCTCTCGATCATATAAGTGGAGGAAGGGCGGGATGGAACGTCGTCACTTCACCGCTGGAAGGATCAGCGCTTAATTTCGGCAAGGGCGAGCATCCGAATCATGCTTTGCGCTACGAAATTGCGGAAGAGCATCTGGATGTGGTCAGAGGCCTATGGGATTCATGGGAGGACGATGCATTTATTGGAGATAAGGAGAATGGCGTATTTTTTGATCCCGCGAAGCTGCACACGTTGAATCATAAAGGGACTCACTTTTCTGTGCAGGGACCACTGAATGTGGCACGTTCCAGACAGGGGCAGCCGGTCATCTTTCAGGCAGGCTCTTCCGAATCCGGCAAAGATTTGGCTGCCCGGTCGGCAGATGCTATATATACAGCGCATGAGACGCTGGAAGAAGCAAGAGAGTTTTATGCAGACGTTAAGAAAAGAGCGGTAGCGCTTGGTCGCAAGGCAGAAGATATCCTGATTTTCCCTGGCATTGGTCCAATCGTGGGGAAAACGGAAGAAGAAGCCGAGCAAAAATATCAGGAAATCGCGGGACTGGTCACCATTGATCAGGCTCTGAATTATTTAGGCCGATATTTTGAGCACTTCGACTTCTCTCAGTTCCCGCTGGATGAACCGTTTCCTGAGATCGGCGATCTCGGCAGTAACAGCTTCCGCAGCACCACAGACAAGATCAAGCAGCAGGCAAAAGAAGAGGGGCTGACCTTGAGGCAAGTGGCATTGCTCACCTCTACGCCTCGCACTTCGTTCATCGGTAGACCAGAGAAGGTGGCTGATTTGATCCAGGATTGGTTTGAAAGTGAAGCCGCTGACGGTTTCAATATTCGTACGGTGGTGCCAGGCGGTCTTGAGGACTTTATTGATCTGGTAGTTCCGGTCCTGCAGGAGCGGGGGCTGTTCCGTACCGAGTACGAGCATGAGACGCTGCGGGGCAATCTGGGACTTCAGGTTCCTGCTAACCGTTATGCTTTAATTAATTAGATGTAATTAAATTTAATCCTTTTTAAAGCTTCTGCCGCTTTATACCGGTAGAAGTTTTTTTGTTTAGGGTGGGAGCATTGGTAATAATATTCCAACTAATGGTATGATAATAGTATTGTCTTCAATGGCTGTATTTCTCAAATTTGAGCATTGGACTATGTTTTAAATTTTCAAATCAGTAGTTTAGCTGCTTATCGTTTCTGCACATTCGTTAGCCAAGATAATTACTACAAATGCTTATAGTTGACCATAAGGAGCTGAAATCATGACCGCAAAAATCACTGCGGAACAAATCCGCATTATTGAATATGATCCATCTTACGCAGGAGACGTGGCTGAGATGTGGAACGCCAGCCGCGAAAGTTGGGGAGGCGGCACCAACCTTAGAACGGAGGACACGGTGCGACGGGAGATGGAGAGTTCGTCAAATCTTCATGTATTTCTCGCTGTCCATGGCAAGGAAGTTGTTGGCTTCTGCAGTTTTGCCCACTATCGCCAGGACGAAGGCGCTTTGTATGTGCCGCTGCTAAATGTGCATCCGGATTATCATGGCTACAAGGTCGGCCGCAATCTCATATTGAACGCCGTCCATAAGACGGTTGAAGCGGGATGGCCGCGCCTCGATTTGTTCACTTGGGCAGGCAACACAAAAGCCGTACCGATGTATAAGAAATGCGGGTTCTTCTGGGAGAAAAATGATGATTATGTTCATTTGATGAATTTCATTCCAACGATCCTGCAAACGGAGGCGCTCGCTCCATATTTCAAGGAGCTTCATTGGTACGAAGACAGCACACGTGAGCTCGCCATTGAGCCCGATGGTCGCCGAGAACGTGGCTTTGATTTTTATGATTACTCCTGGCGTAAGGGAGAGCTATTCCTGCGCGCTGAATTTGAGAAAAGCGGACGTGGGCTGACCGCTCTCCAAACGCCAGATTATGAAATTTCCACTGAGATCGAAGAGCATGATCTTGTGTTCGGAGCCAGCTATCAGGTTCGTTATCGTATCAAGAATTGCTCGGCGTCGGAGCTGTCCATCGAAATCAAAGGCCAGGACGACAAAAATATTCGTTTTGCCCTCTCTGCAGCAAAAACGATCGCTCCAGGAGAAACAATCATCGTGGAGGGTGAATTTGAGCTTGATCCAGTTATGGAGGAGCAGAAGGATAAGAAGACCCATCCCGTTGTGATAAGCAAATGGATGATCGGCGGTAAGCAGGCAGAGTTTCGTATAGGCATCGCCCCGAAATTCCCGGTTAAAATGAAGATGGTATTACCTTCACAGCAGCTCTATCCGGGCATACTTGCCGAGCTGTACCTCAATGTGGAGAATCATTTTGCTTCAGAGGCGGAGTTCGCTTTCGACCTGCCGGAGGATGAATTCTTGGTTTGGGAAGAGCGTGCAGTCGCCTTTAAGGTTCCGGCAAAGGGAAAAGCTTCTATTTCCGTCCCCTTTACCTTGCAGTCCTATGGGCTCTACTCGCGAGAAGTTGAGGTTAAGGCCGTTCAGGCCGGTGAGAACGCGGTTTTCTTCAATAGCAAACTGTCCGTACTAATAAAAGGAACACATGGACGCTTTGGCGGGGAAGACGGAGAACAGTGGGTCGTCGTGAATGGCGCATTTTCCCTTCATCTCAACAAGCACGAAAATCACATGAGCATCGAGTATCCTGGTTCTAACCATAGATTCTGGTGGTCTTATCCGAAGCTAGGGAAGCCATTTGTAGAAGAGTTTTCCAAGAAGCAGGCCAGAGAAGTGAACATCTTTTCGGATGGGGAGAGCCAAGTGCTCGAAGCTCTCTACGAGTCGGAAGATTACCCAGGGCTTGAGATTAAATCAGTAGGCAAGCTCTTCGCAAGTGGAATCACCGAATTTTATTATGAAGTGGGCAACACCGGCAGTATTGAGCTGACAGAGGATATTTATTTGTTGACGAATTTTGGGTTTTTCGGAAACAGGCTCATTCTGCCTTACCAAGGACATTTTGTGGATATGGGCGATGCTTACTCTGGAGATCCGGATCATTGGGAAAGTGCCCATATTACAGAAAACTGGCTTTTCTGTAAAGAGGAGAGTGTTGCTTACGGGATCTGTTGGGACCCATCCCTCAAGCTGCTTCGCCCGGAATATCCGCTTGGGCTGGAGCATAACGTTGGTCGTATTTCAGACGGAGCCGTCGTGCGGACTAAGGCCACCGTGTTTGCGCTAAATACCTTCAACAAGTGGTGGGATTTCCGCTCCTACGCCCGTAAGCTGAGAAAATCTGTTGAACCGATGCTGAATGATCATCTTGAACTTATAATCGGCGAGGGAAATCCGTTCGCGGCCAGTACGTTAAGTGCAGAATTACTCGAACGGAAGCTGGTACCGCTCGCTGGCAGTATCGAATGGCATGCGCAAAACGATAACGAACCAGAGAAGAAGGTTTCTGTCCACGAGCTGCAAAGGGAGCAGGATCTGCGTTCAGCCCGCTATGCCTTTGCTCCAACGGAACCGGAATCGTCAGAACTTAGCGCATCTGCTTGGAAGGTCCGTACCGTCTATCACGGTGAGGACCGAGTTCAGGAGCGTTCGTCTCTATGGTTCCCGCAGACAGAAGCAAGCATCAAATTCGAGATAGAAGAAGGAGAGGCAGGGCCCATTCACACTGTAAGCAACGGAGTTCTCTCTCTAGCAGCTGCTTCTGGATTTGGCAGCATCGTACATTCACTGAAATTTCAAGGAGAAGAATGGCTGGACAGCTCCTATCCGGAAGCGATCCCTCATTCGTGGTGGAATCCATGGCACGGTGGATTAGGCGTTGGGATTTCAGGAATGAGTGGATTTAGTCGTCAGCAGGAGCCGAGATCCGCAGCTTGGACGGAGCAGGCGGATGATCAAGGCAACGTCTGGAAGGGACTTCGAATGACAACTTGCATTGAGAAGCAGGAAGCGAATCGAGGGATCACGATCGACCAGCATTACCTTATGCTGCCTGGCGTGCCTGTGCTCTGTGTGCTGCATTCGGTAACCAACAAAAGCGGCGTGGCTCTTCCGAATTATTCGCTGTCGGAAGATAGTTACTTCAAGCCTTCGGCTGTTTTTTCCGAAGGATGGGTAGAGCTCCCTGAAGGAGAGCGGTTCCTTCTAGGAAAGCTGGGAGCAGGACTTCCTTCCAAGGGGATCATGCGAATCGGTGCATCAACACGCAAGGATATGCTGCATATCGTGAATAGGCATCCCAACCAGAGCGCTTCGGTGTATGTGAACAATATGGTGCTCACTCACGGTGTAAATTGCCAGCTGCCACTGCTGGATGGAGAAACAGTCTGGACACAGCCGACCTTTCTGATCTTTGGGAAAATGCTCCTGAATGAAGAGGATGTACGTGGCTTATCAAAGCTAACCTTTGCGAACCTTACGGATGAAAAGGAGATTTCTCATGCCGATCATTGATATTCATATCCATCTGTCGGATATCGATAGCTTTCATCATACAGCGAGGAATTTGTCCAAAGTGGATTATTCCGTTGCCGGCCTCAAGGCGGAATTTGATAAAAACGATGTCATTCTTGGCATTGGTATGGGCGTTTCGGAGCAGACGAAGGGAGCCTTCCCTGATATCCATTCGCCTAATCCGATGGGACTGGATTTGGAAGGCACCGTCCCGCCTTTCCTGATGGAATGTGTGGGGATTAATCCGAACCTGCTTACTGGTAAAAATGCTTTAGTGGAGCTGGACCGGATTGAAGCGCGGCTGCAAGCACCCGAAGTGGCCGGAATCAAATTGTATGCCGGATACTATCATCATTACGTCTATGACGCTATCTACTCACCGATTTATGAGCTAGCAGCCAAGTATAATCTGCCTGTGGTTATTCATACTGGCGATACTTACTCCATGAACGGATTGCTTAAGTATTCGCACCCGCTTACCGTAGATGAATTAGCCTATCAGCAGCGCGGCGTAAACTTTATGATCTGCCATCTGGGTGATCCTTGGGTAATGGATGCCGCCGAAGTGGTTGCCAAGAATCCGAACGTCTACGCCGATTTGTCAGGCCTGGTCGTTGGCGATCGGCCTCACTTTGAAAGGTTTATGAACGAACCGTTATATATGGACCATTTTCGACGGGCGCTGGTGTACTCCGACCATTACGAGAAGATGTTGTTCGGGACGGACTGGCCTTTAGCAGCAATTGACCTGTATGCCGAATTCGTCCGTCGGCTTGTTCCGGAGCAGCATCATGAGAAGGTATTTTACGAGAATGCGTTTGGACTGTTTCCACGTATCCAGGATCGGATCGCAGCGCTCTAAGCTCCTCCACTTGATAACCGTGTAGTCTTGGTGCAATTAAACGCTAGGATAATGAAAACGAGCAAGCCATCCCTGAACGACAAAGTATGGGATGGCTTTTTTTAACTGCATAAAGCAGACGTTGACTAGAGGATCCCCGCGATTATAGCTGTTGCCAGATGTCAGATTAAAAAAGTAAGATTTAAGGATATTCAGTGGAAATCTATTTTTGATAAAATAGTCCGTAACTGGTTCATATGCTATTTGGAGAGGATGAGAATGAAGGAATGCACGAGTTAGAGCGGAGTACTTGGATTGCTATGAACAAGGGTGAGAAGGACGCGGCGATGCGTTCACTGCTCAGTAGACTGCCGCAAGGTTTTGAGTATCAAGGATTTACGGCTTTTCAGCGATATGGAAAAACGAATGAAACAGGGATATTTACATATAAGGATAGTGAATTTTTGTTTATTCCTGGCGATCAGGCCACGCTCGGCTGGGAACGCTGGGAACATGGCATGGATGAAGCCACGCAGCAGGATTTGATAGAATCGCTTAGCGAATACGACATCGAGGATTCAGATCAATTTCTTCGAGATCAAATGTCGCCGCTGAGGCAAGCGATTATTGGAGCAATGCTTGTGGAGCGCGTCCCTCGATCAGCCGGATGGCAAGAGGTTCCACTTGAAGAACTATCAGCGCTTGACGAACCAGAGGTAGAGAGTGAACTTGCAAAATTCCGCGCCTCCACCTATAGCGAATATGAGCGGCATCTGCATTTTCGGCTTATACGTCAAGAAGAAGAAATCGTCCTTTATATGTTCAACGAAGATTTGACCTACGATCAAGCGGTGAGCAGCCTACTTGACGAAGGGTTTAGTCTTCTTACTGAAGATGAGTGGGAGTATTGCTATGGTGGCGGCTGCCGGACCTTATTTCCCTGGGGCGATAGTTTCAACTACAATTTCAAGCTCAAGCACTTTGAAGACCTAAATACAGACAATACTTCGCGAGAGTACGATCTGGAGCTGCCCAATGCCTTCGGACTGCATTTTACAGGAGATCCTTACCAGTGTGAATGGACTACCCGCGAAGGTCTCCTTATGCCCAAAGGGGGAGATGGAGGAAGCATGATCTGCGGAGGAACGGGAGTTGTGGTTGGTTACTTGCCAGCTGCCGCTGTATATTATCGAGATCCTTACAGTGAAGATGTGGAATGGGATGACATGATGGGACATTTGCATTACAGGAGGATTGTGCGACTGTAAAAATATTTAACCATTCAGCTCCTCGTCAACAGAAGTTGTCCCTGTGCAAAGCTCCACAAACGTATCGGCTATCTGTTTGCAGTCCTCGAACCCCAAGTTGCCGGAGTGGGCAACCAGTATGGGATATTCACCATTCTTCATGTCCCCACGCATATCCCATAAATAATGGTTGCCACTGCCATCCATGGCGAAGGAAACCGCATCAGGCATATATTCAGGAATCTCATAAGCCAAGTTCATCTCTCTAAGATCAGCCGTACTGAAAAATTGAAAATATCGTTCACCGTTACCGAACTCGCCACCATGGGCATAACGCAGGAAAGCTAAATAGCTCTCTGGCAATTTTTTTTGAGGAAAGGACCAGTCGGCAGGATCAATCGGGATATATTTCGGATACAAGGGGTCCGATAGCGGAAACGGATTGCGCTGCCGATTGTTAATTTCCTTTTTTTCTGGATCGGTTAGAGCGATATTCCACGTATGGAGAAAACGCAGCAACTCTTCCTCAGCTATGCCTTCAGAACACTCATAATTAGATTCGAAGCGGATTGTCCAGTTCATCTCATCATCTTCCTTTCAGTGCTGGATTAGCTAATATAGTTACGAACATTTTGCCTAATTGCCAACGAGCAGAGATATATATAAAGCGTTTACCGATGGAATGTAAATATGTCAAAATTATAGTGATCTGCTTCTATTTTTTGTGTTATTATACAAATATAATGATTAGTTCCGAAGAACTATACAAAATTTGTAAAAAGGAGAGAGAATCGATAACGAGATATGATAAATCAATTACTCATTCATCTTATTATCATATTGTTTCCGATCTTTATCCAGCAGTTCTTTTTTGCGCGCAAAAAAATATCGGATGACATTCGCTACCAAGTCGTAAATGGCTGCATGTTCGGCGCATCAGCCGTGCTGTGCATGACGTTGCCAGTCCAAGTAATCGGAAACTTTCAGGGTGACCTAAGATCCATACCCGTTATTATATCAATCTTGTATAGCTCTGGAAAATATTTGCCCGGCATTATCGCCTTGTCTATTGCCGTACTTTACCGTATTTACTTAGGCGGCGATGTTATTATCATAACTACGATTGGTTTTTTAGCGATTGTAGCTCCAAGCTTTTTCTTTATAAAATCATTTTCAAGCTATAAGACGATCAAACGCATGATCATCTGTATCCTTTTATCCCTTCATTCCGTTATTCTTGTTGTCATCAGCTTGGTTAGCTACATAAAGATTCAAGCTTACACCGTAGAGGATCAAAAACATATTTTCATCACAATATCCATATTAGCAATAGCTTCACTCATCGGGATGGCGATTTCTTCCTTGCTTAAAGAACATATCCTTGAAACGAACTATTTGAAGCTGGAGCTGGAGCGAAGCGAGAAGCTCAAGATTGTGAGCCAGATCGCAGCTTCGGTTGCTCATGAGGTGCGTAATCCGCTCACTGTTGTCAAAGGATTTCTGCAGCTGCTCAAAGAATCGGTAGATGATAGAAAAAAGGATTATTTAAAAATAGCTTTATCGGAGCTTGAGAGAGCGGAATATATTATTACCGATTACCTCAACTTGGCTAAACCTCAGGCAGACCAGCTTGAACAGGTGGAAGTGTCCAGCTTTCTGAGCAGTACGCTCGAAATTATGAACTCGTTCAGTTTAATTCAAAATGTCCAAATCCAATTAAATTGCAATCAAACAGATCTGTTTGTACTTGCTGACAAGCCAAAGCTGTCACAAGTCGTGCTGAATTTAATTAAAAATGGCGTGGAGGCCATTCCCAATACAGGGATAGTTACCGTTAATGCCTATTATCGCAATGAGGAGATCTTTATTGAGATTAAGGATAATGGAAAAGGAATGTCCAAGGAAGATTTAGACAATATAGGTACGGCCTTTTTTACGACCAAAGATACGGGGACGGGACTAGGGATATTGGTTACGATTCGAATCGTGGAGGCCTTGAACGGAAAAATTTCGTTTGAGAGCAAGGAAGGTGCCGGGACAAAGGTTGTACTCCGTTTTCCAGCGGTAGAAGGGGAACGATAAATTCGAATTTTGAAAATAATAGGAACGCCCCTGTTTCCGTTGACCTCGGAACAGGGGCGTTTCACCTTATTTCATACGAAGCATCATCGTCCATAAATCGGAGTTTTCGTAGCCGAGGCGCCATGCGGCAACGCCAGCGAGATCATATGCTTTGGCTAGATCAATGCGGGCTTTGACGGTTGCTTCGGTCTCTGCCCAGAACAAGTAGGTGAAGCCATCCTTCACGTATTTGTATTTCATCTGGCCGGAGGCGGCGTCATAAGTGCCTTGCGCGTGAGTATCGGCGATCAGTTTAGGCACTTCCTTCATCAGAACGGCGCGATTGCTAACCAATTTATTGCTGCTGTCGAGCTTCCATTCCCTGACGTAGAAGGGGATTCCCAGCATCAGCTTGTTCCTCGGAATATCGTAGCTAAGAAAATGCTTTACACCTTCCTCGGCCCATTGCAGCCCTGCGACAGAGCCAGGGGTATCACTGCCGCTCCAATGCTCATCATAGGCCATAATAATTATGGTATCGACGACAGGAGCAAGCGCGGCATGATCATACGCGGTTAAGTGATTCCAGCTTAGACTGCCTCTGGGTAAATCAATGGACAGCTGCATGCCTTTTGCCTGTACAGCTTTCGCGAAAGCTGTGACAAAGGAGGTGTAAGCGATTCGGTCGCTGCCGGCCACTTCCTCAAAATCAAGATTGACGCCTGCTGCGCCGAGCTGAGATAGTCTTGTTGTGATTGTGTTAATGAATGATTTCTGAGCTGTGCTGTTTTTCAAAAACGCGGTAGTCATCTGTTTATTAAACTGATTATGAACAAGCGGCATCACTTGGATTCCTTTTTCTTTAAACAAGGAAACGATGGCTGGATCGGATTTATCAGTGACGGTTCCATCTGCGGCAGCAAGCTCAAACCACGTGGGAGAATCAATCGTTAAGCCTTGCGTGTTAGCGGTATGGCCAATGATCGTAGAACTGGAGGAACTTCCGTTCCAGCCCATATATACTAACTTCTTCGTTTGGCTCCATATGGTTCTGCCTTCACTCGTTCGCACAGAGCTGTTCGCGAAACCTTTGGCATAAGCAACAGCACTGCTTCGCGCGTTGAATGCTTTGAGCTTGTTGTCGCCTTGATAGACGGCTAGGAAAGGAATGCCGGACCAATAAACCTGATCCTTGTAGTAAACCTCGGCATTTGGCGTTTTTTTGGCAAGCTGAACGGCAGCCTCCAGGCTTATAGCAGAGCCAACAATCTTGCCTGCTTGTTGAATCAAATAATCGGCAGTATTCGAATGGACGATTTTGTTTGTCTTTACATTCAATACTTCACTGCCCGTTATTCCAGCAGAAGCATGAATGGCTTCCTTAAGAAAGGAATATAGAGGCGTGTTTTCGACTGGTCCTCCATTTAACATCAATTGGTAGACAGGAGCTGCTTCTTGCTGAGCTTTAACCTGGGCAGCTGTAAGGTTGCTCCAAACCCAGGTGTTCGAGTTCAGCTCCATAATATGAGCATTGCCCCATTTAGAGGCTTCTTGCTTAGCAGCTGCAAGAGTAGGAAAGGACCATTTTATATTCGTGTTATCGCCTTGAAAGAGCTGGTATTTCGCGTAGGATTGATAGACCCAGCCAACGTTCTCCAAATCGCGAATATGTACGTTGGTCAGTTTCCTCGCTGTCGAAAGTGCTTCATTGTAACTCTGAAATGCCCATTTGGACTGTGTCTTACCGTTCTGGTAAAGTTGATAGCGCGGAAGGTTGTCCCAAACCCAGGCGCGTCCGGAAATGGTCTCCACATGGCTGTAGGCGAATTTGCCAGCATAGGCGATAGCCTGTGACTGTGTAGCGAATTCTTTTAATGCCTGATCGTTCTGGTAAACACGGTATTTGGTCATTTGTGGGGACGCTGCTTCGACTGTACTCGTCAAGGTAGTCAGGCTGGTTTGTAAAACTAATAATAGCAGCAGGGTGGTGCTTATCCACTTTCTCATAGATTGTCCTTGCTCACTCCTCTCCATATCCTACAGTTAGACGCAAGGAAAGGGCGGAGGTTGCTCTCTATCTATGAATCCTAGACTAGCAATTATTTCAAATAGAACGATTATCGGAAATTGAACATGAAAAAAAGCACCCAGAGGCGCGTTATCTTACGATAAGCGAAGCTTCTGAATGCTTAATGGTCTAACCTTCCTCGGTAATGTCCGCCCAAAACTCTTCATCCGCATCTAGCGTAATGTTGGAGCGAAACACTCTTTTATTGTATTGCTTAATCATATACTGCTCAATAGCCTCAAGGATGTTAGACTCCAGAATGAACTGGCTGCGACCCTTTACCCAAACCTCAGCCGTAAATCCGTATTCCTCTTCCCATGAGAGCTGAACTTCCACATCCGTCGGGCTGACGCCTCTGCGGTCGGCCATGTTCAGGCAGATAGCGTTTATAATTTCATCCGTATAGATACGCACGATTAGTAAGGTCTCCGTTGATCTGGCGGGTTGCGCTTGCTGCGCAAGTATACGAATGCTACGCGTATCAGCATAATGATCGCGAAGATCGCCAGTAGATTAATCATGAAACCCAAAATGTTACCAAATGCGCCCATGCCAGCAAACATACTGCCGAACATCAAGCCAGCCAAGCCGCCGATCATCATGCCTTTCATAAGGCCGCCGCCGCTGAAAAATCCTGGTTTTGTTGTGCCTGCTGTCGTGCCTGCTTTTGTACCCGGGTTGCTTTGATTTACGTTTTCTGATTTCTTAGGGTTTTGCGTTACGCTTTGCTTTGGAGATTTAATGCCGCCGCCCCGTGGTTTTGCATCGGCATACTGTCCAAACCCTAATGTGAAGAATAGAGCTAACGCCAGCATGACCATGAATCCCTTTTTCATCTGTCTGTTCTCCTCCTGGTATCTTTAATACATAAGCTGCTTACCGTCTTTCATACGCATAAGTGAGACTTGGGTTTCATTTATTTATATAGGATTGGTCTAAAAGTATGAAAGTATAAGTGATCTATGCTACTATTTCTAATATTAAATGTGAATTTACAGGAATGATTACACTTGCCCGGGAGGATGACATGACCACTTTTCCTGCTGCTTATTTATCTTATTTAGTGGAGTTTCATGCAACTAGGGATTTCTTTGAATGCCATGAGCTGCTTGAAGAATATTGGAAAGAGCACCCAGAGGACCCGCTTGCGGATACTTGGGTAGGGCTTATTCAGCTGGCTGTTGGGCTTTATCACGAAAGGCGGGGCAACAAGCGCGGCGCTCTCAAAATGATGGTCCAAGCTGAGCGCAGGCTGTCTTTATCCCCGCTTGATCAATTAGGAATTGACAAGGACCACTTAGAAAATCAATTGCTGCCGCGAATTGCGGCGCTGCAGTCAGAAACTGATGCTGATTATACGGATATGGATTTACGCCTAACAAGCGATGAGCTTTTGGAACAATGTTTGCAGGCTTGCAAGGGTAGGGACTTGATTTGGGGAGCTCCCAGTTCAGCGTTCGGGGATGCAACCATTCACCGGCATACGCTAAGAGATCGCTCAGATGTGATCGCCGCTAGACAGGAAGCCTATGAAGCGAAGAAAAGGGAGCGCAACGGCTAATAAAGCCGTTATGCTCCCTTTTCATTTAATCTTGCGTTTCAGCTGCGTCGATGAGCTCTAGTTGTCCGGTTTCCGAATCAATAATTAAACCATGAACGAGGATGTTTGCAGGCAGCAGCGGGTGGTTGCGAATGATGCTTACGCTGTTAAGCACACTGTCGTGCACATTGTCGAAGCCCGTTAGCCAGCGCATTAAATTCAGTCCGGAATGCTTAAGCGTAGTGATGGTGTCAGTAGACACCCCGCGTTCCTCCATGTGCTGAATGATAAGCTCGGGATTAAGTCCGGTCATGCCGCAATTGGTGTGTCCGATGACAAAAACTTCATCGGCCTGCAGCTCATATAGAGCAACGAGTATGCTTCGCATAATATTGCCAAATGGCTGCGTGACGATAGCACCGGCATTTTTGATGATTTTAGCGTCACCGTTTTTAAGATTCATAGCTTTAGGGAGCATTTCAGTTAACCGCGTATCCATGCAAGTTACGATGACCATTCTTTTTTTCGGGTATTTGCTTGTCGAATAGGTTTCGTAATCACGATTCTCAACAAATTGCTTATTGTAGGCTAAGATGTCATCGATTTTGTTCACGCTGCACTTCCTTTGGTTAAGAAGCGAAGGTGATGGGTATAAATCTGGCTATCGCTTTTTAGACTAAAACTGCCGGTTTCCGCATTATAATCGATTTTCATCTGGGGCTCGTAATAAATCTCGTGACGGGGCTCATAATAGTAGGCGAATGGCTCGCCTTGGCCAAGCCGATCATCGACAGTCGGTTCATGTATGAGCTGAAGCGCTGGCACGCCGCTAACGACGCAGCCGCAGCCTTCCGTATCATGAAGAAACTTTAGCTTGAGTTCTCGGTTATCCAAATAGGGAGTAATCCGATCAATCGCTGCTTTCGAAAAAATAATATGCATAAGGCTTCCTCTCTTTCTCTCTCTTGCACTGGATGACGAGCAGGTTTAAGATGATTATAAGGATTGAAATAATGAAGATCAAGTGAAGTTCCCATGAAGATAGCAATCCGATAACTATAGAAAGGCGGTATAATGATGTCAACCAAAACGAATGAAGCGCTGAACAGCTTTAAAGAAACGATTCGCAAAATAAAAAGCTATGAGGAAGCGCTTGGCGTGCTGTACTGGGATTTGCGCACAGGAGCGCCCCGTAAAGGAATGGATAATCGTTCCGAGGTCATTGGTGCCTTATCCGCCGACCAATTCAAGCTTTCGACTTCACCCGAGCTGGGAGAATGGATTTCGGTGCTGGAGGAAAGCGCAGCTTATTCAGGCCTGTCTGAGATTGACCAGCGTCTTGTAACGGAAACCCGCAAGGAATACGACCGAAGCGTGAAAATACCTCCAAAGCTGTATCAAGAATATGTGGTATTAGCCTCACAATCCGAATCCAAGTGGGAGGAAGCAAAGGAAAACAACGACTATGCCGGCTTCCAGCCTTATTTAGAGAAAGTCATTTCGTATACCAATCAATTTATTGATCTCTGGGGCGCTAAGGAAACCCGCTACGATACATTGCTTGATCAATATGAACCGGGTATGACCGTAGCCGAGCTTGACCGCGTATTCGGCGGCTTGCGCGCGAAGCTCGTTCCGCTGGCAGCGGCAATTGCGAACTCGCCGCACCAGCCGGATGAGTCATTTTTAAAGCAAAATTATGATAAATCCGCTCAAAAAGCTTTCAGCTTATACATATTGGAGCAAATGGGTTATAACTTTGAGGCAGGCAGATTGGACGAGAGTGCACATCCATTCGCTACCGGTTTAAGCCCTGGCGACGTACGTATTACAACACGCTATTTGGAAGATGATGTTACCAGCGCTTTGTTCGGGACAATTCATGAAGGCGGCCATGCTCTCTATGAGCAAAATATTATGGAGGAGCTTATTGGAACGACGCTTTGCACGGGTACCTCCATGGGAATCCATGAATCGCAATCCCGCTTTTGGGAAAATGTGATCGGCCGCAGCAGGCCGTTCTGGAACCAATATTTCGGCGAGCTTCAGAAACGCTTTCCTGGCCAGCTTGATGTTAGCGTTGATCAGTTTTACCGCGGCAACAACGTCGTAAAGCCGTCCTTGATCCGAATCGAGGCGGATGAGCTGACTTACAACCTTCACATCATTATTCGGTATGAGATGGAGAAGCTGATTTTTAACGGAGGAGCGAAAGCAGCCGATTTGCCTGCCATTTGGAACGACAAATACAAAGAGTATTTGGGCGTGACACCGCCGAATGATGCCGAAGGCGTCCTTCAGGATGTGCATTGGTCTGGCGGAGCGTTCGGTTACTTCCCATCTTACTCGCTTGGCAATATGTATGCGGCGCAAATCGCAGATACGATGGAGAAAGAGCTTCCGAGCTTCTGGACGAATGTCGGCGGTGGTGAGCTGCTTCCTATTAAGGACTGGTTAACGGAGCGAATCTACAAATACGGCAAGCTGAGATCGCCATCTGAGCTGATTGAGAGCGTAACCGGCAAGCCGCTCGACCCACAATATTTAGTTGATTACCTGACCAAGAAATATACGGATATCTACAAGCTGTAAAGCAAAACGAATAGGAACGGTAATAGAAGGCTGTCCGCTCGTCATTGACGATATGCGGGCAGCCTTCTTTTTGCATGCCCATTCACCGCCCAAGTTGTCTTTGCATAGGCTGGAGTACATCAAATGACTTAAATGTGCAGGAGGGACTCCAAATGAAAAGACGTATATTCATGTCGCTGCTGCTTACGGTAGCGCTCGTCATGACTGCTGCGCTCGCGGGCTGCGGCAAAGGGGATTCAGAGAAAACAAAGGTACGGATCGGAGAGGTCACCCGGTCATTGTTCTATGCACCGGAGTATGTAGCACTTGCCAATGGCTTCTTTGAGGAAGAAGGCCTAGACGTGGAATTAACGACGACGCCGGGCGGTGACAAGACGATGACTGCGCTGCTGTCGAACGCCATTGACGTCGCGCTCGTAGGTTCAGAAACTTCCATCTACGTGTATCAGCAAGGAACCGATGATCCAATCATCAATTTCGCACAGGTTACTCAAACGGATGGCACATTTCTAGTGGCGAAGGATGAAGTGAAGGATTTTGACTGGAGTTCACTGAAAGGAAGCATTTTTCTCGGACAAAGAAAAGGCGGCATGCCCCAAATGGCAGGCGAGTTTGTCCTGAAGAAGCATGGCATTGATCCGAAGGCTGATCTGGAGTTGATTCAAAACGTGGATTTTGCCAATATCGCAGCTGCTTTCGCTTCGGGTACGGGTGATTATGTCCAGCTGTTCGAGCCAACCGCATCGATCTTCGAGAAGGAAGGCAAAGGGCATGTTATTGCGTCTTTCGGAACGGAGAGTGGACATTTGCCTTATACGGTGTTCATGACCAAGCAAAGCTATTTGAAGAAGAATAAGGATACGGTTCAGTCCTTCACGAATGCCTTGCATAAAGCGCAGCTTTGGGTGGAGAGCAATGACGCGGATAAGATTGCAGACGCAGTGCTGCCTTTCTTTGATAATGTGGATCGTGACATTGTTGTAAGTTCAATTGACCGTTACAAGCAGCAGGGGTCCTTCGCTACCGATCCGATAATCGATGAAGCGGAATGGAATAATCTTCTGGATGTCATAACGACAGCGGGCGAGCTTGAGAAGCGTACGGAACACAGCGAGCTGGTTGACACAAGTTTTGCGGAGAAGGCGATCGAAGCAGTGAAATAATCGGCATGCAGAAAATGGAGGCTTGGGCATGAAACATACTCCTGTGCTTGAGCTGCAGCAATTATCACATGTATATGTGAATGAAAAGGAAGCCTCTCTCGCGGTTGAACAGATCGATCTGACGGTTGACCGCGGAGAGTTTATTAGCCTGGTTGGGCCTAGCGGCTGCGGCAAGACGACGGTGCTTAGCTTGCTCGCCGGCTTGTTCCCTCCCACAAAAGGGCAGGTGCTGCTAGGCGGAGAACGGGTAGAGGGGCCTTCGCCAAAGGTAGGTTATATGCTGCAGCAAGACTATTTGTTTCCATGGCGCACGATAAGAGAAAATGCCGCCATTGGGCTTGAAATAAGCGGCCGCAAGACTGAGAAGACTTTACGGGCTGTTGATGAGCTGCTCAGCGAGCTTGGCTTGCCTGATGCAGGGGGGAGATACCCCCATGAGCTATCAGGCGGGATGAGGCAACGAGTAGCGCTTGCGCGAACGCTGGCTACAGAGCCTGAGGTGCTTCTTCTGGATGAGCCATTCTCCGCGCTTGATTTGCATATTAAGCTGCAGCTGGAGGATTTGGTTCATCAGACGCTGAAGCGACTTGGAAAAACCGCAGTCCTTGTCACCCATGATTTGGCGGAAGCGGCTGCGATGAGCGATCGAATCATCGTGCTTGGCCGAAATCCCGGACATATCCGAAGCGAGATTTCCGTTCATGAGCATATACGCGCAGCGGCCCCAATGGCTGCACGCAAGCTGCCCAGCTTTCAAGAGCTGTTCGACAGCTTATGGGCGGAGCTTGACAAGGATGACGGTGAAGGAGGCAGAAGTAATGGATAAGCGAAGCAAGCAGAATGCTGAACATGCAGAAATGCAAGGGCCCATCCATACTTCCGGCATTCAGGAGGATCGACGCAGCTGGATGGGTGATCTTCACATGCGTTTCAAATCGCAGAAGCGAAAGCTTACGGCAGCGGTCATCGTGACGCAAACGGTTCTGCTCCTGCTGTTTGTTGGCTTGTGGGAAGCTGCGGGGCGTAATAAATGGATCGATCCCTTATTGTTCAGTTATCCCACAAAAATGCTGCAGCAGCTGTGGAAAACGATGGCTGACGGCAGCATTTGGCCGCATGTCGGGATGACCGTAACGGAGACGGTAGTCGGTTTTTTACTCGGTACGATTCTGGGGACGGCAATGGCTGCAGTGCTTTGGTGGTTTCCCTTTTTGTCGCGCGTGTTCGATCCTTATTTGGTCGTGCTCAACAGTATGCCGAAGGTAGCGTTGGGACCGATTTTTATTGTTGGGCTAGGCCCAGGGTTTATGTCCATCGTTGCGATCACGTTATCGGTTACTGTCATCATTACAACCTTGAATATATATAATCGTTTTCGGGAGATCGATTCCGGCTATATCAAGGTTGTTAGGCTGCTTGGCGCATCGCGGTTACAGCTGTTTAAGCTCGTCATCTTGCCCGGCTCGTTTCCGGTCATAATCGCTACGCTCAAGGTTAACGTTGGTTTGGCTTGGATTGGCGTAATCGTCGGTGAATTCCTTGTCGCGAAGCTTGGACTTGGCTATTTGATCATCTACGGCTTCCAAGTGTTTAATTTTACACTGGTCTTATCCAGCCTCATTGTGATCGCGATTGTAGCGACAGTTATGTATCAGCTAGTGGCGATGCTGGAGCGACGGTTGACGGCAGGCTGGCGCGAGCGTTAGGATGTAGGAATAAATCCTATCGTACGCGAGGTTAATTTCATGGGCATTCGCATTATCAAAACAGCTCTGGCAGCCATTGCAGCTATATATACCGCTGTCTATCTGGGTCTGGAGCCGCCGCTTGGCGCGGGCATTCTTGCCATACTCGGCGTCGAAGTGACGCGAATGAAGGGACTTAAGAGCGCATTCGTCCGTTTTATTGCGTCTGTGCTCGGCCTTTTTTTTGCATCGCTTATTTTTTCGTTGTTCGGCTTTCATATTTGGGCGGTGGCCATTTTTATTTTGATTACCTTCCCGGTTCTTTCCCGCTTTCAATTGAAGGACGGGATCGTCACGAGTTCGGTCATCG
Organism: Paenibacillus paridis; assembly: GCF_006345825.1. Lineage (GTDB taxonomy): Bacteria > Bacillota > Bacilli > Paenibacillales > Paenibacillaceae > Pristimantibacillus > Pristimantibacillus paridis. The sequence continues at coordinate 1,863,797 of NZ_VCIX01000092.1, read as the reverse complement.
TATTCCATCTGTTTAACCGCGAGGAAGTAACTACGGGCATTATCGGCAACGAAATACTGCTGCTGTTTGCGGGTCTCGGCTGGGCGACGATTGTAAATATCATTTACATGCCGAAGGACGAGCATCAGCTGCAGCATTACCGCAATTCGCTCGAACAGAACTTCGGTATCATCTTTCAAGAAATGGCTTTCACCTTGCGCAATCCTGCGCATGTGTGGAACGGCAGCGAGATTCTTGAAGCTTACAGCGCGATTGAAGAAGGTGCGCAGCGGTCTGTGCGGAATCGGGAAAATCGACTTTGGGGCCAGGAACAGTATTGGTCGACATATTTTGAGATGAGGCGCCAGCAGTTGGAGTCGGTGCAGCAGATGCTCGTGGAGCTGGCATTTGTCTATCAGAAATTCCCGCAAGCCGTGATGATTGCAGACCTGCTTGATCAGCTCGCGAGCGACGTCAAATCGGATGTATATGAAGGCAACGTCGAAGAGCGGCTGCATGAGCTGTCACAGCTGTTTCAAGGAATGGAGCTTCCCAAGACGCGTGATGAATTCGAAGTGCGCGCTTCGCTGCTTAAGCTGCTGCGCGAGTTGGAGCGGTATTTGGGCATTGCTAAGCGTTTGAAGAAAAGGAAGGCCAAAATGGCTGGGCTTCAAGCCTAGCCAGCAGAATAGCAATGGATGAGTGAAATATAGCGAGTGCGAGAGCGTGTTGTCCTGCGTATGTCTTTGGGGAATCCAGTCCAAGGCCTGCCAGGACTTTTTTTGATCATCGACGCGAAAATTCATGATATGCTTTTGTAAAAGGAGGGATGAATGGTGAGTGCCTTCAAAGAGCGGATTGAGGAACTGAATGCGAAGCTGATTGAGGTTGAAGTGCAAACGAAAGCTCAATATTTCGTGCTAGAACAAAGCGAACTCGAACTTCACTCACACTGGAGTGTTGAAGGTTCTATTCAAGGTTATTGGAAGCGCCAAAAGGTAACGTTCTTTTGTGATTTATCGTCAGATGACAGTTTTGAGAATTGTATCAGCGAGATGAATGATTTTATTAAAATACCAAGATATCGAAAAGATAGCAGAGGAGTTCGATGGCTTTTCATGAAATAACAGCCTGTTCGTATATAGAAAGCCGATAATAGGCGATTTAGTTTAGCACAATGTTTTTATGGATTGTGGGCTTTTTATTGTCCATAAGGCTGCTGCTTTTTGAACCGTGAACGGATCTAGTTCTATATTTATAGGTCTTTATTCTATTTTTGTGGGCGAGGTTGCCAAGCGCGAATCATTTACTTTTATAGCACATATAGATGTAAGGAGACGCAGCGAATGAGTGTTAATATCCCACTGCTATTGAACATAAACATTTATATGGGACCACTTAATCAACATTTGCCTATGTCCTGCATACACTTTAAATGAATGATTGTATGGAGGAGGTTAAATCAATGGCTATTGCAGATAAGCAGCTACAGTACAGAGAAATAATTACGAAGGCTGTCTGCGGCAAAGGTCGTAAGTTTTCCACTGTAACCCATACCGTAACGCCGCCTCATAATCCGACTAGTATTCTCGGAGCATGGATAATCAACCATCAATATGAAGCGGTTCGTTCGGGCGACGGCATTGAGGTAATTGGTACTTACGATATCAACATCTGGTATTCGTACAGCAAGAACTCGCAAACGGACGTGGCAAAGGAATCCGTGCATTACGTTGAGCACGTGAACCTCTCCTATGTAGATCCGAAGCACCGGCCTTCTACAGTTGAAGTGTCTGCCGAGGTGATTCAGGAGCCGAATTGTATCGAAGCCAACATTTCTTCGAACGGTTCGAGTGTCGTGATTCGTGTAGAGCGTGAGTTTGCAGTGGAACTTGTCGCCGAGACAAAGGTCTGCGTTGCGGTTCTTCCAGGCGGTTGCGGCGACCTGGACGGCAAGGATTTGGAATTCAGCCTCGGCGATAGCGATTATGAGGATTTGGATCCAGATTTGCTGGACGATGAGTTGTAAGCAAGCCGGGAAGCTTTGCTGTCAAGGTATCATATGCTGCGCAAGCGGCAAATTCGAGGGCGAAAGCCCTCTTTTTTTTTGAAATATTTAAATCGTAAAAATTACCTTTACATAAAAGGAGTAAAGGCGGGAAACACAATGGCTTCGACATGGATATGGAGAGGGAGCTACGATCGGTTAGAGCGGATTGCTTACACAGGGAAAGAGCTCCATACTTCCGGCGAGCGCAATGGGCAACCGCTTAATGCACAGCCTTGGTCAGCGGTTAAACCGGGCGATGCGGTATTGGCGTGGTCAGACACGCGCGAACTCGATAGAAGCCGGTTTCCGGGCGTTTGGGTGCTGAATGGGAACGGATATATTGTTGCAAAGCAAAGCGACGAGGAAAAGCAGCACATTTGGCGCAGAGCCGGATTGTGCGGAGGCGCGCCGCTGACGAGCGAGCGTTTGTATCTTGTCAGTATCGTGCATTTGGAACCGGTGGAGATGGTCCGTATAGATGCAACTGGTAAGGCACTGCCGGGCAGGCGCGTGGAATCGAGGAATGCAGAACTCAGGAATGGAGATTCACGGAATGTAAAGCCTGTGGATGCTGGCCATAAGCTGATTGGCGCCTGGCCGGAGGACCCGGCGCTAAGGCGAGTGGCGCGAACGGCAGCCGCGGCACTCTATGCGCTCGGCCTCGATATTGGAGAGGCCGAGATAGCGCTTGGCGGGGACGGACGGACAGTCGTCCGCGCCGCTTGGCCGAAGCTGAGGGACACGAGGCTGGAGGCGGTTATGCTGCGCCGATTCGCCGCGTGGCATGCGGCGGCGAGAGCGGGGGAGGGGGATCGGCGGCTGCGGATTGGCGCCGATCCGGAGTTTGTGCTGGTGACGCCGGGCGGGAAGATCGCATCGGCGTCGCGGTTTTTGGGCGCTGGCGTCGGCGGGGCAGCCGGGGCCGACGCCCTGCTTGTGGGGCGACGGCTGCTGTATCCCGTCGCCGAGCTGCGGCCCGAGCCGGCCGAGGACCCGGCCGCGCTCGCCGCAAACGTGCGGCGCCTGCTGCTGCGCGCCGCCGATCGCATCAGCGACCCAAGCTTGCGCTGGGCCGCTGGAGCCATGCCCGTGCCGGGGCTTGCGCTCGGCGGGCACATCCACCTCAGCGGAGCGCCGCTCACGAGCCGCTTGCTCCGCCTGCTGGACAGCTACGCGGCATTCCCGCTTGCTCTAGTCGAGGACCCCGCTGGGCGGGCCCGCCGTCCCCGATACGGGATGCTCGGGGACTTCCGCCTGCAGCCGCATGGCGGGTTTGAGTACCGAACGCTGCCAAGCTGGCTCGTATCGCCGGCAGCGGCCAAAGCCTCCTTCGCGCTCGCTCTGCTGTGCGTTCGCGAGGAGCAGAACCTGGATTACATACCTGCTCTGGAGGAGCGGTATGTTGAGGCTTATTACGCCGGCGACCGCGCAGTGCTGGCCGGCTGCTTGGATGCGCTGGCCGCATCGCTCGCGGCCACGAACAGCTACACTGAGCTGGCTCCGTATATTGAGCCTCTCCTTGATGCCGCTAAACGCGGCAAGACCTGGGACGAACGATCAGATATCCGCATCAAATGGCGGCTTCCTCATTGATGAGGGAGCTGCTATTTTTTGTGATGCGTGCCGAGACAGGGGGTTCATTTGGAATTCTTCCTATTTTCTAATCAAGTCTCCATCGTTATTTGTAACCCATTGTCGTAGGGGCAGATTGGAGGGCAACATGATACGTTATTTATTTAACATCATTAAATATTCCAGACTGCTCAGTTATGAGCCAGTTTTCTGGAAACGGTTAGGTTTGACCTATTCGAACTTTATTTAATGTCATTAACATTTGTGCATCATATTGACCTCCATCGTGTGTTTTTTAATGCATCTACTTATCGATGTCATATTGATCATCAATCATGTTTTTAAATGCATCTACTTTTCAATGTCAGATTGATATAATTCATATGCTCGCTAAAGCATCTGCTTATTTTATGTCTGATTAACCATTACTTTTATGCATGCTAAAGCATTATCCTGTCTAGTATTGGTACGTAATTATTAATGGAAATGCTGGCCAACCGGTTTTTTTCAAAGAAGCCAAGCTACCCCTAATCATGACAGGATGAAATTCGTATTTATTTTATTATAAAAAAATTTATGATTCTTTTCTAAGACGAGTTGCCTAATGTGCGCTGAAATACTGAACCTTTGATTTCTCAAAATTAGAGTACACATTGATATACGTCGGGAAAGATTTCATATTGTGAGAGGCAGAACGACTTCGTGCAGTTATTTATTTAACCTCATTAACTATCTAAGGTTTAATGAATATAGCTAAGTTATCCTGTATTTTTGCTCTATAGAATGAGGATTGAGAGATCTCTCGGGAGCTATAATGTACGAATGCATGCTAGCAGGCTTTTGACCTTCAATTCACAGATGGAAGGAGCTATTTTATTGCGAATATGCAGGATAGAATGTTTTTGTGTGCCGAATTAAGGTAAGTTAATGCCTGCGTACAATATAGCTCAGCCTGCTTCGCACCCCAGTCTTGGAAGTAACCCCAGCTCAGCCAAAATGGATTCAGAAAAGTTTTTTTATCAATAAAATCATACTTAACTTTAACGACTATGCCCGCATTGGTTGTTTTCGCTTATAGCGCACATCTGTTCCGCTTGTTATAATAGATATCTAATGTTTACTGCATGGTCGGTATGTTATAAAAGGAAGCGGCCATGTAATTAACGCTGTTAAATAAAGAAGAGCTTAAAGCAGAATGACGATACATAGGTTCTTGAGGAGGATCGGAATGGCTGGATATACTCCAATGATTTTGCAATATCTTGCGATTAAGGAAGAAGCGAAGGATGCTTTTTTGTTTTTTCGGCTAGGCGATTTCTATGAGATGTTTTTTGAGGATGCGATAGCAGCTTCCCGTGAGCTCGAAATTACTTTGACAGGGAGAGAAGGCGGCGGCGAACAAAAGATCCCGATGTGCGGCGTGCCATATCACTCTGCCGAGAATTATATTAGCCGATTGGTGGAAAAAGGGTACAAGGTTGCCATTTGTGAGCAGGTGGAGGACCCCGCAGCGGCCAAAGGCGTCGTGCGCCGTGAGATCGTTCGTATTATTACGCCGGGCACAGTCATGGAATCGAAGGCGTTAGAGGGCAAGTCGAACAACTTTATTGCGGCCATCGTTCGCGTCGGCGGAATGCTTGGGCTATCGGCCTGCGATTTGTCAACGGGCGAGCTTTATGTCACTTCTTTCCCAGAGCATATGGAGGCATTGATTGATGAGATCAACGTTTATCAGCCTTCAGAGCTAGTCGGGGACAAGGAGCTGCTCGACAAGGTACAGGAGGCGGCTGTATGGAACAAACAGCTGCTGTTGACCGCACGGGAGCCGATGTCTGCGGACAAGCTTGCCGAACAATTTGGCGAAGCTGAGCTGGCAAAGGTTGCGGGCGCACGTTTGCAAGCGGTGAGTGTCTTGACCGGATATCTGGAAGAAACGCAAAAACGTTCGCTTGGGCATGTTCGTGCGATAACAAGCTATGAACCGAACCAATATATGATATTGGACCATTACACGCGAAGAAATCTAGAACTTACCGAGACGGTACGCGACCGAAATAAGAAGGGCTCTCTGCTTTGGCTGCTTGATCGTACGCAGACCTCCATGGGCGCGCGCCTGCTTCGCCGCTGGATTGACAAGCCGCTGCTCAGCAGCACGGCAGTCGAAGCCCGGTTGGATGCGATTGAGACGTTGTATTTAAATTTGATTTTAAGAGATGATATCCGCTCAGAGCTTCAGCCGATATACGATCTTGAGCGACTGGTCGGCCGGGTTGCCTTCGGCAGCGCAAACGGACGCGACTTGAACGCACTGAGAAGCTCGCTGCGCCGCATTCCACAGTTAACGGCACTTTGCGAGCAGTCCGGCTCTAATGTGCTTAAGGCGCTTGTTGAAGGCGCTGACCAGTGTTCGGATTTGGCGGACCTAATCGAGACTGTATTGGTAGACGAGCCTCCTGTCACCATTAGGGAGGGCGGCTTGATTCGTGCAGGGTATGACAGCTATCTGGACCAACTTCGCGAAGCAAGCACAAACGGAAAAAAATGGCTTGCGGAGCTGGAGCGCCAGGAGCGCGAGGCAACCGGCATCAAAACATTAAAAATCGGTTACAACCGTATTTTTGGTTATTATTTGGAAGTCTCTAAAGCGAATCTGGCCATGCTTCCGGAAGGAAGGTATGAGCGCAAGCAAACGCTTGCCAATGCAGAACGGTTCGTAACGCCGGAGCTGAAGGAGAAGGAACGGCTGATTCTTGAGGCTGAGGATAAGATGGTCGATTTGGAGCATGCAAGGTTCATCGAGCTGCGGGACCATTTGTCACTTCATCTGCATCGGCTCCAGAAGGCAGCTGCGATTATTGCTGAGCTTGACGTGTACCAGTCGCTAGCGACGGTTAGCGCCGAGCGCCGTTTTACGCGGCCGAAAGTAACCGAAGCCTACGATTTGCATATTGAGGATGGCAAGCATCCGGTGGTCGAAGCGATGATGGACGGCACGCCGTTTATATCAAACGGTACGGGCCTGCATAAGGATGACCAATGGATGCTGCTTATTACCGGACCGAACATGGCTGGGAAAAGCACGTATATGCGCCAGGTGGCGCTTATCTGCATCATGGCTCAAATGGGCTGCTTCGTGCCCGCCAAGTCGGCGGTTATCCCGCTGATTGACCGGATTTTCACGAGAATTGGCGCTGCCGATGATCTAATCGGTGGTCAAAGCACGTTTATGGTCGAGATGAAGGATATCCAGCTCATGACAGAAAAGGCCACAAAAAATAGCCTTGTCATTATCGATGAGCTAGGCCGTGGCACCTCGACAGGCGAAGGCATGGCCATTGCGCAAGCGGTCATTGAGTATGTCCATCACCATATTGGCTGCAAAGCGCTCGTCTCGACCCATTTTCATGAGCTGGCGCATCTCGAGGAGTCTTTGCCTTCATTAACCAATGCGCGTATGGCTGTAGAGGAAAGCGGCGATAATGTAACGTTCCTGCGCAAGCTGATACCTGGTGCGGCAAGTACCAGCTACGGCATTTATTGCGCTCAGCTTGCGGGACTTCCGCAGTCGATTATCGGCAGGGCTTATGAGCTGCTGGATGAGACGCTTGTCGTTGAAGCGCCTAAAGCATCAGGAATGTCGTCTGCAGCTTTACCGGACTTTTCATATGCACCGCTTGCTTCCGTTCCCGAAGCGGAGAGCAAACAGCCAGAGAAGGTCATGGAGACCCGCGGCATGGTTCAGCTCTCGATCTTTGATGAGCCAGCAGCTGCCAGCGAGGTAGAACCAGCGAAGAAGAAAGCTAGTCCAAAGGCTGAATTGCTTGCGGATCAATTACGTAAGCTTGATCTGTTTAATCTAACGCCAATGCAGGCGATGCAATGGCTGAATGATATGAAAAACAAATTGAACAATTAGCCTGGCGAGAGGGGAAACAGTGCGTCATGGGGAAAATCAAAGTGCTTGACGAGCAGCTTGCCAACCAAATCGCAGCAGGCGAGGTGGTGGAACGGCCAGCTTCTGTCGTGAAGGAACTAGTCGAAAATGCCGTCGATGCCGGCAGCACTACCGTCGATATTACGATTGAAGAAGGCGGCTTATCGCTTATAAAAGTGGTTGATAATGGCTATGGCATTGAAGCCTCCGATATCGTTACGGCGTTTCAACGCCATGCCACGAGCAAAATCTCTACGAGCAGCGATCTCTTTCGGATTGCGAGTCTTGGGTTCCGTGGGGAGGCTTTGCCGAGTATCGCGGCCGTATCCCGTCTGCAATGCGTTTCATCAGAGACATCCACGGGACTGGCGCGCCGAATCGCGATTGAAGGCGGCAAGGTTACCATCGATGAACCGGCAAACGCGCCGCAAGGGACAGAAATGACCGTACAGGATTTATTTTATAACACGCCTGCCCGGCTTAAATACATGAAGGCTATTCAAACCGAGCTTGGCCATATTTCGGATTATGTCAACCGGATTGCGCTAGCGCACCCCGGCATTGCATTTACATTCAAGCACAACGGAAATGTGCTGCTCCGTACGCTTGGCACCGGGGACAGGCTGCAGGTGATTGCCGCTGTTTACGGCTCGAATACTGCCAAAGTTATGCTTCCGATTGAAGCGGAAACGTCAGATTACGAGCTGAGAGGCTTTATCTCGAAACCTGAGCTTACCCGGGCTAACCGGAACGGGATCACTGCGATCGTCAACGGGCGCTACATCCGCAGCCACACAATTAATCAGTCCTTGCTGCAAGCGTATCATACGCTGCTGCCGATCAACCGGTACCCGCTGGTTATTTTAGAGCTGGGCATGCATCCGAGTCTGCTCGACGTCAATGTACACCCTTCGAAGATGGAGGTCAGATTCAGCAAAGAGCCAGAGCTGCGGACAATGATCGAGCAAGCGATTAAAGACGTACTCGGACGTCAACGCCATATTCCAGGGCCGGAGTCAAGCAGAAAAGCAGATCGTTCCAAGCCGGTATTTGTTCAGGATGCTATATCGTTTCACCGTCCTGAGCCCGCAGCAGAAGCTTTTAAGCCATTTCAGCCGGCAACGACTCCTAAACCCTCGGCTAGCAGCTATAAGCCGCCTATCATCGAACGGGAGTATGTGCCCAAAAATGCAGCGGAGAAGCTTTATGCACCACCGGCAACGAGCAGCGACTCTCTTGCTGTCCGCGAGGCTTTTGCACCATGGGAGCAAGCTGCGCCAACCTTAGCTAGCTCACCGCACCAGACGGCTCATTCCGAGCAGCAGACGCATCAACCGGCCGATTTGCCCGTTAACGCTTCTGAACAGAATTCTCAGCCGCTGGCTGAAAACCTTAATGTTCAGGAATATACAGAACAGCCAACTGCTCAAGCCAGCGAAATCATATCGCAAAGCACTCAGATGTCTTCCGAACAGTCGTCAGAGCAGCCTGAAGCAGGTGAAGTTAGCAGCGAATATGCGCCTTCCGCTGAGCAACCGGTCGCTCAATTGCCTACGGATGAGGATGTACAAGATGGACAGCCGGCGTTTCCAGAGCTTTATTGGATTGGTCAGCATCACGGAACGTATATCGTAGCCCAATCCGAGGACGGTCTTTATTTGATTGATCAGCATGCGGCACATGAGCGGATTAATTATGAATATTTTTTCCAAAAGTTCGGGAATCCCGAATCAGCAAGCCAGCAATTGCTTGTGCCTTTGACGTTAGAATTTACAGCGGGGGAAGCCTCGCAGCTCAGAGAGCTTCTGCCTTTGTTTGCGCAGGCTGGCGTTGAGCTGGAGGCCTTTGGCGCACAAACCTTCCTCGTTCGCTCTTATCCGGAGTGGATGCCGCAGGGTGAGGAGCAAGCTCTGCTTGAAGAAATGGCTGAATTGCTCATTTCGGAACGCAAATCCATCAATATCGGAAAGCTGCGCGAGAAAGCGGCCATCATGTGTGCTTGCAAAGCATCCATCAAAGCCAATGACAGAATGAACCGGGAAGAAGGCGAGACGCTGCTAGCAAGGCTTGGCCATTGCAAGCAGCCCTATACTTGCCCGCATGGCCGGCCAATCATCGTGCATCTATCGAGCTACCAGCTGGAAAAAATGTTCAAGCGGGTGATGTCGTGATCGTTACAACAACGGCTAAGCCAAGCCAGCGCGCGCTAGCGCAAGCAGAGCGGCTTGCCGGAGAGCTCGCTTCAACGCTTAGATCACGAGGCAATCTGACCGTCAATAAGCTGCTCAGCTTAACACAGGACAAGAGATTGCTTGTGGTTACCGAAGAAGAGGTGCGTTATTACGACGGACAAGCCGAGACGCCGTTGTATTTCCATCCCAGCATGGCGTTTGTCCGCGTGAAGCGGCTGCGACGGGGGGAGACAGACCCTCTTATTCAGCTCTCCGGATGCGAGGCAGGCGACTATATCGTAGATTGTACGGCGGGGCTGGCTTCGGATTCGCTCGTTTTCTCCTATGCCGCGGGTCCTAGTGGGAAGGTGTCTGCCTTAGAGAGCGAACCAGTGCTTTGTGCCCTTGTTCGGGAAGGTTTGGCGGTCTATCAGACTATGCTAGAAGATGTGAATGAAGCGATGAGGCGCATCGAAATGATAAACGTCCATCATCTTGTCTATTTAACGAATTTGCCTGACAAAAGCGTTGATATCGTATATTTTGATCCCATGTTCCGAAAGCCGATCCATGAATCGAGCTCGATGGAGCCGCTCAGGGCAGTGGCCAATATGGACGCTTTATCCATTGAGACCATCGAACAAGCGAAGCGGGTTGCCCGCAAATGCGTAGTGCTTAAGGAGCATCAAGCAAGTGAAGAATTTGCTAGGCTTGGATTTGAGCGCCGCCATGTGAATACTTCGAAAATTGCATATGGAGTGATACAGCTTTGAATACAGAACTTACGGGCTTGGATTCTGGCCTTGAAGATAAACCGCAACGCAAGCAGCCACTTCTTGTCCTTATTGGGCCAACTGCGGTAGGCAAGACGCGCATGAGCCTAGATATTGCTAAAGCCTGGAATGCAGAAATTATTTCCGGTGATTCGATGCAGGTATATCGCGGCATGGATATCGGAACAGCCAAAATCGCCATGGACGAACGGGAAGGCATCCCGCATCACTTGATCGATATTTGCGAGCCGGATGTTGCTTATTCCGCTGCAGATTTCCAAGCGGGGGCAACTACGGCGATCTCCCAGATCGCAGCTCGCGGCAAGCTGCCTTTTATCGTTGGCGGAACCGGACTTTATGTAGAGTCGGTATGCTATCAATTTCAATTTGCCGATATCGGCTCGGATGAGGCATTCAGGCAAGAACAGGAGCGCTATGCCGCTGAACAGGGCGCTGAAGCTCTGCACGCAAGGCTAGCTGCGATTGACCCGCCTGCTGGCGAGCGATTGCACCCTAATGATTTGAGGCGCGTGATCCGTGCATTAGAGGTTTACCATATGACTGGCGAGACTTTTTCGGAGCAGCAAGCAGGCCAAACGAAGGAGTCACCCTATGAACTTTGCATCATCGGTTTGACTATGGACCGTGCAGAGTTGTATCGTAGAATAGAGCAGCGGGTAGATTTGATGATGGAGCAAGGGTTAGTAGAAGAGGTGAGACGACTACTTGAAAGAGATTTGCCGCCTGCGGCAGTTGCTATGCAGGGGCTAGGCTACAAGGAGATTGCGGATTACTTGCAAGGAAACTGCACATTGGAAGCAGCTATAGAACGGCTCAAACGGGATACGCGAAGATTTGCCAAGCGTCAGCTCTCCTGGTTTCGCCATATGAAGGACATTCATTGGATTGATATGGGGGAAAATTTTCACAACAATTTGCAAGCTGTTCATGGTATAATAGCAGGAAAGTTTCAAGTTAATCTTGAATATAATTCTAATCAATCTTTTTAAGACGGGGGTAACGTCCAATGAACAAATCGATCAATATTCAAGATACGTTTCTGAATCAGCTGCGCAAAGACAACATACCGGTTACGGTTTTTTTAATGAATGGGTTCCAAATTCGGGGCGTTATTAAAGCATTCGATAATTTCACGATTATCATTGACAGCGAAGGTCGTCAACAAATGGTTTATAAACATGCTATTTCGACGTTTACCCCGCAGCGAAATGTTTCCCTTATGCAGCAGGACCAAAGTGGTTCCGATTCATAGGTGATAGCGTAAAGTGAAACTTTCTAATAACGAGTATCGTTTAACTAGATAGCGGCAGGTAAGAGCAACCCGCTCCAAGCTGGGTTGCTCTTTCCATTTCGTGGCAAAGATAGATTAGACGGACTATGGAACAACAGGAGGGGAGTCGGCAATGGCTGAGCGACCACGCAGCAAGACTGCACCGAAACCAAAGAAGAAAAAGAAGATATCAGGACGAAAATGGTTTTACGGTTTATTTTTTACCGCGGTTATCGCAATTGTATGTGGCATTATCGGATATCTGCTTATTATTTTAAACGGGGAGCGGGTACTGACGGAAAATGCCAATAAGCTGGTATTTGGCGAAGCATCGATTATCTATGATGTGAATGAAGTGGAAATTGCAAGATTATCGGACCCGGATGAAAATCGGGAGCTGGCTGAGTTTTCAGAGATTCCTGAGCAGTTGCTCAATGCGATCGTAGCAACGGAGGATCAGCGGTTCTACGAGCATTCAGGCATAGACTTCTTCGCGATTGGCCGTGCCGTCGTCAAGGACGTCATTGCGCGCAGCGCAGTTGAAGGTGCAAGTACGATTACACAGCAATTAGCTAAGAACGTATTCCTAACGGCTGACAAAACGTTTTTCCGGAAGGCGACAGAGGCATCGATTGCTGTTGCGCTTGAGCAAAAAATGTCCAAGCAGCAAATATTGACGATGTACTTGAACCGGATCTTTTTCGGGAAAAGAGTACATGGGGTCAAGGAAGCCGCAAAGTTTTACTTTGATACCGACCTTAAGGATTTGGAGCTTTGGCAGATTGCTACGATAGCAGCGATGCCTAAAGCGCCAAACCGCTACAATCCGATTGCTCATCCCGAGGATTCAATGAACCGCCGTGCCGTAGTTCTGAAGCTTATGTTCGATCAGGGCTATATTACGGCAGAGGAGATGGAGCAAGCGAAAGCGGTTGTCTATGAAATTCCAGAAAACCATGCCGAAAGAAATACAGATAAATATCCTGCCTTTGTTGATTATGTCGTTGAAGAAGCGGTAGAGAAGACGAATCTTTCCGAAGAAGAGCTGCGCATAGGCGGATTTAAGATTTATACGACGCTTAATACGCAAGCTCAGGATGTCATGGACAATCAATTCAGTAACGATGATAATTTCGAGAAAAGCAAGGATGACCAGCAGGTGCAAGGCGCGATGATAATTATCGATCACCGTAATGGTGAGATTCAGGCTTTGTCAGGCGGTCGCGACTATGTGAAAAAAGGACTTAATCGCGTCGAGGTTGCCCGGCAGCCTGGTTCGGCCTTTAAACCGATAATTTCATATGGCCCTGCTTTGGAATCAGGAAAGTATTACCCTTGGACCGTTCTTGCGAATGACAAGAAATGTTACGGCAATTATTGCCCAACCGACAGATGGGGTGCCACAGCCGTCTCTATGACGCAGGCGATTAAGGATTCTCGCAACTTGGCTTCGGTCTGGATGCTGAACCAAATCGGCTTGAAGAGCGGTTTTGCTTTTGCAGACAAACTGGGCTTTAGTCTAGAGGATGACGATCGCAACCTAACAGCTGCACTGGGTGGACTTACTAAAGGTGCGACGCCGATGCAGATGGCAACGGCCTACAGCGTATTCGCTAATGGCGGCAAATCTGTTGACCCCCATACGATTTTGAAAATTGTAGGCAAAGATAACAACCCTTATACGTACAAGGCGCCAGCCACCAAGCAGCTGATGTCTGCGCAGACCGCCTATTACTTGACGGAGATGATGCAGACGGTCGTTGAAAAAGGCGGCACGGGAACCAAAGCGGCCATTGATCGTCCGCTAGCGGGCAAGACAGGTACAACGCAGCATGGCATTCCGGGTTACAGCGGCTCCGGAATTCGTGATGCATGGTTCGTTGGCTACTCGCCGGAGTGGACAGCGGCCGTCTGGATGGGATACGATAAAACAAATGTTGACCATATTCTAAAGACGGGCAGCAGCCAAGCAGCAGCCATGTTCTCCAAGGTCATGAAGAGTGCAATGAAAAATGTGCCGAAATCCAGCTTTAATAAACCTCAAGGAATCAAAGAAGACAAGCCGCCGGCAGCAATAACGAATTTTAGCGCCGTTTTCATTCCGGAAGAAATGAAGGTTAAATTATCTTGGGATCCTTATCAGGACGGTAAGGTGACTTACCAAGTCTTCCGCAAGGAAGCGTCGGAGAGTGATTATATCCGTTTCGTGGATTCGCTTGTTTCGACTGGGGTCGATGATATGAGCGCGTTCCCTGGAATGACCTATGAATACTACGTCGTAGCGTATGACGCAGAGAATGACCAGGAAAGCGCGCCATCCCAGAAAATTAAGGTGACTATTCCAGAAACGGAAATAAATCCGGAAATTCCGATGGAACCGGACCCGCATGACCCGGATGGCGGAGAAATTACACCTCCGGTGGATGGCGGCGGCGAGGAGCCTACTCCAACGCCAAGCGATGGAATCGAGCTTCCGACGCCAACGCCAAATTCGGGTGCGGGCAATGGTTCTACAGATCCCATTCCAACAGATGCACCTGCTATGGGTACAGGCAATGAGGATACCACTAATGCATTAGGAAATACGGCGACCGGCGGCAATTCGCAAGGAACGGGTGGTTAGTAATGGCGGATAGAAAGAAAGCGCGGTTCCTCTGCGTGATTGCTCTTGTCTCGGCAGTGATTCTTATCGCTGGCTGCGGCAAGGGCGGATCAGGTTCAGAAGGTAGCAGTGCTGGCGCTTCGACAAAAACGATGAGCTGGGACAAGATGCCTGAAATGCAGATTGATCTAGACAAAACGTATGTAGCGAAGTTCCAAACGACTAAAGGCGATTTTACTGTCAAACTGTTTGCGGATGAATCACCGGTAACGGTAAATAATTTTGTGTTTTTGGCCCGTGAGGGCTTTTATGAGGGGCTGACCTTTCACAGCATTATCGAGTCCTTCATGATTCAAAGCGGTGATCCGAAGGGCAATGGGACGGGGACACCGGGTTATGCGATTCCAGATGAGCTAAGCACGGACGTGAAGTATGAGGAAGGCATTGTAGCGATGGCGAATGCCAGCAAGCCGAACTCGGGCGGCAGCCAGTTTTTTATTTGCACCGGTCCTGATGCGGCTAATCTAAATCGAGAGCCCAACTATACGATTTTTGGCAAGGTGGAGACCGGCATGAATATCGTCAAAGCCATAGCGAAAACGCCCGTGAAGGACAATGTTCCGAGCGAGGTTATCAAAATTAACTCCATCGAGATCGTTGAGCAATAAGGAAGAATACCGCCAGAAATGGCGGTATTCTTTTTATTTTGAGTGAATAGCTTGGTTTATTTTGTTTGTCGGCTGGAGATGGACGTAAAGATATGGTAATCTTTTTTTATAGGTAAATGTAAACTGTCGTATGTCGCGATGAGTTCATTGTGAAGGAACACCAGGAGGACCTGCGCTAGGCTTGGCGCACGAATCCCAAATGAACGGAAAGGTACGTTCCGTATGAAGAGAAAATTTTCAGACCGGGCCAACTGGAGGCGTATCTTGCGCAAGAGCTATACATGCTTAGCGCTGGACGGCGAGGAGTTCAAAGGTCTCGTTACGTTTTACCGGATTCACGAGCTCAGAGAACCGTTATGGAAGGAATATAACGGGCGAAAACTTTGTTTGGCTGATCGCGGTTACTTATGGATGCAGCATTTTCCGAAGGGTGAGCATTTTGTCGTAACGACGATGTTCGACGATAAGGGACGCGTCGTGCAATGGTATATCGACGTATGCAAGACGCAGGGCTTGACCGACCAACAGGTCCCATGGTTCGATGATCTTTATCTGGATGTGGTCGTTCTCCCAAGCGGGGAGGTCTTCCTGATGGATGAGGATGAACTGGAGGATGCCTTAAGGTCAGGCGATGTGAACGGCAGGGATGTCGCGCTCGCGCGAAAAACCGCAGGCAAGCTGCTGTCGAGCATTCGAAATGGCCGTTTTCGTTATTTTACGCTTAGTCTGAAACATCGGAAGAGCCTGCTTGAGCGAACCGGCGAACTAAGCGAATCATGAATACTGCAACGAGAAGAAGGAGCAGCTCACGTAAACGAACGAAGAAAAGTCGTCCGTGGCTGTTCCTGTTTCGCGTTGCTGCCTGGATCATATGTATAGGCGTGTTTTGGTGCGGTTATCTGCTTTGGTTAATTAACGGTTTCCCAGTAAATCAGCCATTAACCAAGGCAGATGCGGGCATCGTGCTTGGAGCAGCTTTATGGAATGATGTTCCGAGTCCCGCTCTAAAGGAGCGTTTGGACCTTGCGTTGCAGCTTTACGAAGCGGGAACGGTGGACAAGCTGATCTTGTCTGGCGGTCTTGATGCTAACGGAGCTAAGAAGACCGAAGCCGAGGGCATGCGTGACTATTTGATTGGAAAAGGTATTTCAGCTGACAAGCTGTTGCTAGAAAATAAAGCGTCCAGCACTTATGAGAATTTAGGCCTAAGCAAACGGATAGCCGAAGCGAACAACCTGGATAAACTGGTTGTCATCACGCATGATTATCATGCGGCAAGAGCGAAGGAGATTGCCAAAAAGCTTGATTTCAAGGGCTTTCAAGTCGCCGCGACGAAATCCAAAGTATTGAATCCCGTGTATAACGAATCGCGAGAGGTACTTGCTTTTACGAAATGGAAGGTGGACTCGTTGCTTCTCACGCTTGGAATCCGTTCATCGGAATCGCCGCTGTAAATCTGCTAATATGCTGCTGCAAGATAGAATAAACTTGTAGTGCGGTCAGCCGCTACAGCTTTCGATGCAAAGGATAGGTGATGCGACAGATGAGTGGACACGTCAAGTCTGGACCAGTAAATAGCAATGCAAGGCCTTCCCGCCAAATCAATGTGGTCCTTAGAAGCCAAGAAACGTTTCAAACGGGAGCATCCGCTCATGTCTTGGAAGCAGAGCCGCTTCCGGCCGTTAAGCCGCTGCCCAGCGTGGATCATTATGCGGATATTCAAAAAGAGTTAGAGCCGATGATTGGCATGGACAATGTGAAAACCCTTGTTTATGAAATATATGCTTTGCTTTATATTAGCCGGATGCGTTCGGAAGCCGGACTATTTGGCGGTTCGCATGTTTACCACATGATCTTTAAAGGCAATCCGGGGACGGGAAAGACGACGATTGCCCGCATTGTTGCGAAGCTGTTCCAAAAAATGGGCGTATTATCCAAAGGACATTTGATCGAGGTGGAACGCGCGGATCTTGTCGGCGAATATATCGGGCATACGGCACAGAAGACGCGTGATCTTGTACGCAAAGCGATTGGCGGCGTATTGTTCATTGATGAAGCGTACAGCCTTGCCCGTGGCGGAGAGAAGGATTTTGGCAAGGAAGCCATCGATACGTTGGTAAAGGCCATGGAAGACCATAAAAATCAATTTGTGCTCATCCTTGCAGGATATCCTGCAGAGATCGATGATTTTCTGCTTACCAATCCAGGATTGCCATCCCGGTTTCCGATACAAATCGAGTTCCCCGATTATTCAGTGGACCAGTTAATTCAAATCAGCGAGCTAATGGCCAAGGAACGAGACTATATTTTGCAGCCGCAGACCATATTTAAATTAAGGCAGCATCTGATGCAGGAGAAGCTAACAACGATGTTTTCCTTTAGCAATGCGAGGTATGTCCGAAATACAATTGAAAAGGCAATTCGGTTTCAGGCCGTTCGTCTGCTTACGCAATATGCCAGCTCCGTGCCGGCGAAGCAAGAGCTGATGTCCATTAGGCCGGAGGATTTAAAATGGGAGACGAAGTCGCAATGACGGCGTAATTTAGAAGGAGCAAATATGAGCGAGAAAACATTCGACACGAACCCCGATATGATTGAAAAAGCGATATTGATTAGCTTAGTGACATCGAAAGACAAACGTAAGGGCGGTGACCCTGAGATGTCCCTTCAAGAGCTGGAACAGCTTACGGAAACCGCAGGCGTTGAAGTCCTTACCACGCTAACGCAAAATAAGGAAACCGCTGATTCCAAATGGTTTATTGGCAAAGGCAAAGTACAAGAGGTTAAAGCGCTGGCAGATGAGCTTGGCGCTACGACCGCAATTTTTGACCAGGAGCTATCTGGTGCACAGGTCCGGAACCTGGAAGAGTCGCTCGATTTGAAGATCGTAGACCGCACGCAGTTGATCTTGGATATTTTTGCAGGACGCGCCAAGACGCGCGAGGGCATTATTCAAGTGGAGCTGGCGCAGCTCAGCTACCTGCTGCCGCGTCTCTCGGGCCAGAGCAAGAATCTCTCCCGCCTCGGCGGCGGAATCGGAACAAGGGGTCCCGGTGAAACAAAGCTTGAAACCGACAGACGCCATATTCGAGACCGGATTTTTGATCTCAAAACAGTGCTCGAAGAAGTTGTGCGTCACCGAAAACTGCACCGGGAGCGCCGGAAGAAATCCGGCGTAATCCAAGTTGCTTTGGTCGGCTATACGAACGCCGGGAAATCTACGCTGCTTAAGCAGCTGACTGATGCAGACGTATATATTGAAAACCAGCTGTTTGCAACGCTTGACCCTACGTCAAGAACGCTGGAGCTGCCTAACGGCAGGGAAGTCGTCATTACAGATACGGTAGGTTTTATTCAAAACCTGCCGCATGATCTTGTAGCGGCCTTTAGAGCCACCTTGGAGGAAGTCTGCGAAGCGGATCTTGTGCTACATGTGATTGACAGCAGCTCGCCGATGCGGGATGAACAAATTGCTGTCGTAAATAAAATACTCGGCGATCTTGGCGCAGCCGACAAGCCATACGTCATGGTCTATAACAAGAAGGATCTATGCAGCAACAATGGGACCCTAGCTGATTTGCCTATTACGAGCGGTGATAATTTGGTGATAAGCGCATATGAGGACGGCGACCTCGAGCTGCTGCGCCAGACGATTCAAGATAAGCTCAGCGGGGATTTATTGACCTTTAACGTGCCCGCAGACCGCGGCGACCTGATTGCACTTGCCTATCGTAGCGGCGAAGTCGTAAACCAAGAAGTGAATGAAGAAACGCTGCGATTAACCGTTCACGTTAGCAAGCAGGATTATGAGCAGCATGGATATCGGTTAAAACAATATATCGAATAAGCCATTGTTAATGAGGCATACCTTGCTTCGCAAAACCGAGCAAATGCTTGCGAAGCAAGTTTTGCTTCGCAAAACCATGCAGATGCTTACGAAGCGAGTTTTGCTTCGCAAAACCAAGCGGATGCTTACGAAGCAAGTTTTGCTTCGCAAAACTTTTAAGGAGAAGATATCACAATGAGTTTGCAGCATGAGAATCAAAAGCTATGGGAGCATCTGGAGCGCTTGGCGGGACAGGCCGAGGATGTTGCGGAGGAAGCGTTCCGACGCATTGACCGCATAGCCGAGCGCAATCAGTGGAAAGTTATTGAAGCCTTTCAACGCCATAAAGTCAGTGATTTCCATTTTACGGGTTCTACTGGTTATGGCTATAACGACAGGGGCCGTGAAATTATTGATCTTGTCTATGCAGACGTCATGGGTGCGGAGGCTGCGATTGTTCGTCCTCATTTCGTTTCAGGCACGCATACGATCAGCTGCGCATTATTCGGCTTATTGCGGCCAGGGGACGAATTGCTGTATGTCACCGGCAAGCCATATGATACTCTGCATAAAGTTATCGGGAAGCCGGGAGACGGGACCGGTTCCTTGCAAGATTGGGGAATCAAGTATGGCGAGGTGCCTTTACTGGAGGACGGCGGTCTTGACTGGACAGGAATAGAAAGCGCGATAACCGAACAAACCAAAGTGATCGGCATTCAAAGATCACGCGGTTATTCATGGAGAGCCTCTTTCACCGTAGCGGAGATTGAAGAGATTACCAAACGGGTAAAAGCATTAAAGCCTGGCGTCGTCGTATTTGTTGACAATTGCTATGGCGAATTTACTGAGCTGCTCGAGCCAACCCAAGTTGGCGTAGATTTAATGGCTGGCTCCCTGATCAAAAACCCAGGCGGTGGACTTGCTGAAACCGGAGGTTATATTGCCGGTACTGCTTCAGCGGTTGAATCTGCAGCGTATCGTTTGACGGCACCGGGAATAGGAGGCGAGGTTGGAGCGATGCTTGGCACGCTGCGGCCGATGTTCCAAGGTTTGTTTTTAGCTCCGCATTTGGTTGGACAAGCAGTTAAAGGCAGCGTGCTGGCAGCTGCTTTGTTTGAAGAGCTTGGTTTCGAAACCAAGCCCAAATGGCAAGAAGCGCGTACGGATCTTATTCAAGCCGTCCGATTTGGACAAGCAGAACATCTCATTGCATTTGTACAAGGCATACAGCAAGCGGCAGCTGTCGATTCTCATGTCGTCCCAGAGCCGTGGGACATGCCGGGGTACGAGAATGCTGTCATCATGGCGGCAGGAACGTTCATTCAAGGTGGCAGCTTAGAGCTGTCGGCGGATGCGCCGATTCGTGAGCCTTTCATTGCTTATATGCAGGGCGGACTAACGTATGCTCATGCAAAATATGGCGTTTTGACTGCGTTATACCGGCTTGTTGATAGTGGTTTAATTGTGATTAAACCTTACATAACTTGACACATTTGCGTTGTAACGTATAGAATGGACATATAAATGAGCGACTGGAAGGTTGATGCGACATGGCTGATGATATTCGCAGAAATATGGCCTTATTTCCTATCGGCATCGTAATGAAGCTGACGGACTTAACGGCCCGCCAAATCCGCTATTACGAGCAGCATGAATTGATCGTACCTGCTAGAACAGCAGGAAACCAACGGTTATTTTCGTTTAATGACGTAGAACGGCTTTTGGAAATTAAATCATTGATTGAGAAGGGCGTTAATATCGCCGGCATTAAGCAAGTCATGAATCCGGTTTCGAAAGAATCGGATGATGCGACGATCGTCAGTGAGCAATCGGAAGTGAAGCGCCGCGAGCTTTCCGATCAGCAGCTGCATCGTTTGCTGAAGCAGCAATTGCTAGAGAAGAGACCGGGTCAGGCCTCGCTCATTCAGGGTCAATTGACTCGATTCTTAAATAAGCGCTAGATTGACTATTATAACAATCGATTAGCCAACCAAGGAGATGATTCTGTGAGTTACACTAAAGATGATATTAGACGTATAGCACAGGAACAAAATGTTCGGTTCATCCGTTTGCAGTTTACGGATTTGCTTGGAACCATTAAAAACGTAGAAATTCCGGTTAGCCAGCTTGAGAAAGCTTTGGATAACAAAATGATGTTTGATGGCTCGTCCATTGAAGGATATGTGCGCATTGAAGAATCCGACATGTATTTGTACCCAGATTTAGATACTTGGGTTGTATTTCCATGGGTAACCCAAGACCGTGTTGCCCGTCTGATCTGTGATATTTATATGCCTGACGGTACGCCGTTTGCCGGTGACCCGCGCGGAATTCTAAAGCGTGCATTGAGAGAAGCGGAAGCGCTTGGTTATACAGCGATGAACGTCGGACCTGAGCCTGAGTTTTTCTTGTTCAAGACGGATGAGCGCGGTGAGCCAACGACAGAACTGAATGACCAAGGCGGATATTTTGACCTTGCGCCTATGGATATGGGTGAGAACTGTCGCCGCGAAATCGTATTGACGCTGGAGGAAATGGGTTTTGAAATCGAAGCTTCCCACCATGAGGTCGCTCCTGGCCAGCATGAAATTGATTTCAAATACGCGGATGCCATTAAAGCAGCCGACCAAATCCAAACATTTAAGCTTGTTGTCAAAACCGTTGCCCGCGAGCATGGCTTGCACGCATCGTTTATGCCTAAACCTTTGTTTGGCGTAAACGGCTCAGGCATGCACTGTCACCAATCATTGTTCCAAGATGACACTAACGTGTTCTACGACGAGAAGGACAAGCTAGGCTTAAGCGCTACCGCTCGCCATTACATGGCTGGAATTCTTCTTCATGCCCGCGCGATGGCAGCTATTACTAATCCGACTATTAACTCATACAAACGTTTGGTCCCTGGCTATGAAGCGCCTTGCTACGTTGCTTGGTCAGCAAGCAACCGTTCGCCTATGATTCGTATCCCAGCATCACGCGGTCTCAGCACGCGCGTAGAGGTTCGCAACCCGGATCCAGCGGCTAACCCTTACCTAGCGCTTGCAGTTATGCTTAAAGCAGGCCTTGACGGCATTCAGAACAAGCTTCCTTTGCCAGCGCCAACTGACCGTAACATTTACATCATGACAGAGGAAGAGCGCCAGGATGCAGGTATTCCAAGCTTGCCGCTCGACTTGAAAGAAGCGCTTGACGAAATGCTAAGAAGCGATATCGTATGCGAAGCTCTCGGCGATCACGCTCTTGCTCATTTCTACGAGCTGAAAGAAATCGAGTGGGATATGTACCGCACCCAAGTTCACCAATGGGAACGCGATCAGTATTTGACTCTTTACTAAGTAGGAAAATTATAGAATAAAAGTTTTGCTAATCGTTCATGAGGGAAAAGCCTAGGTATTTGAAATCAAGGTTTCCCTCATGGATTATAAAATTGTTTTTATAGAAATCCTGAACTTCACTCTTTATTTTATCGCTCTATCTCATGTTAATGAATGATAAAGTTCAAAATGGTTAAACAAGTTTATGTAATTAATAAATATTTTTAATATAATTATTGTTTGATATTAGTATTTATAAGTTATAAATTACGTTCTGTTTATAAAAGAGGTAAAATTGAAATATTAACAAGAGTGAAATTATAGAATGAGTAATTATGGAATCAAAACTATTTTTATAATTTTATTAATTATTATTAGTCTTGATCTAAAAAATATTAAGATAATCTTGTTTAGTGTCAAGTCTAAGTGTCTTTTTATGTTTTAGTGTTAGCTATTTTAGGAAGCTCCATTTAGAAGGAATTTTCTTATTACATAAACAATATTGGATCTCATTTAGAAAAATAGGAGAGTGGGAGAACCATCTTATTCCATATACAGTGCACTTCTTGTCTAATTGCAAATGTAGTCACTTATGGAGAATTTGAATATCTTGAGAACGGCCTCTTTGAATTTTGTGGACATATAGAAAGGAAGACTTTTATAGCGTGGTTTTTTAGGTTGTTTACTAAGCTTAACCTGAACTTAGCAAACCCAATATTACTAATTCACACATCTGGAAATGCTTTTTACATGAAGATTGATCTTAGTCATGTACGTAGTTTTGTCTCAATAACCCCGTCTTAACTCGCTTGAAGTGAATTGTATCCGAAATAAATCAATCGTGTATATACTCTGTATTATTCCAACTTTTCTGTCTTTAGGTATTTCATTAGTTGTAGATAATGTGTATGAGCAGAACGTCAATTCCGCAGAGATTTCCAAATTGTCTTGTATTTCTTGTGCACTGATATCATTTACGTAAAAATTTAAAAATCAATGCTGGTATAATTTCGACTTGAACTTTTCAAGACTAAAGTTTTTCCTCCTTGACGAAAATGAGAAATGACAATTTCCTGAACTTCATATTTAAAGTTAACCGTTTTAAGAATCGTTTCGGATAACAGTAGATTGTCTATTTACTTAATGTTCGTATTTGCCGTAACCTAAATGCAGATTCATTACCGTATCCATTTTTTTGGAATATCTCGACAAAAAAATCTTTCAGTTCGTTCTGAGCATTTTGTGGTTTACACATTCTTTTTCTATTTGTACTAGATAAGTTGATTATTTGTCTTTTCACCCATGTATTCGGTGTTAGTCAAGATAGTGTCTTGAATTTTGTAGAAAAGTAGTAGTTAGTATATTGATTTTTGTTCAGCTTTAATAGGCCTCACTTCTTCCTCTCAACACCAGTTGTGAGTACTTCCTGACCAACGTGTTGATGTAAGGCATTTACTACTTCGTAAATTTGTTGTAATTACTTACTCGTGGTTTGCTTCTAGACGGGGTATGTCAAGACTATTCGGTATCTCTAGAAGACTTGAGTCCTTTAAGGGACTACGATTGTCTGAATGTAAGTCGAGCGAACTATGTGAATCAAACATTGCTCACATAATACGGTTCTATTAATTAATTGGCTCGTGTAGTCTACGGATACTTACTCCCAAGTTTAACTAGCCCACGCTTTTTCTGCTAAATAAATCAATGATAAGAGAGATAGAAATAGAAGCCTTTAACAAGGTCTGCAAGCTGAGTAGTATCCCACATTCAGTCTTGATTTGTCTTTATTGTGCGATGACTCGTCGATTGTTTAGATATTGATTTTGCACTTTTCCCACGTTGATGAAATAACTTGTTTTGGTGCAAGACGCGATAGAAAGTAGATTCTGTTTCAATTTACGTAGCCTAATCTGCCTGTGTCTAGGCACAATCTGAAATCGCTGTTCCTTGCATACTTCTTGATTTCGTCAACTATGTAGTGTTCTTAGTATTAGTTTAAGCGCTTTTTAAGCTAAGTATTCTCTTGCACCGGTTTCTACGGCTTCATGAATTAGTAATACGGTTATTTGATGATTTGAACAACTGATTATTTGACGCGAAGTGCTTTTGTAACTTTGAGATAGTTGCGAAACACCGCTATTCGCTTTTTTACTTGCATTTTTCCAGGCTTCCAAATAGTTCATATCTTTTTGATTAAAAGTTAATATGTTCATTCAAAATAAAATAGGATACATTCTACTTATTATGATCATTGATTTTTCTTTAATGAATATCTATTAAACAATTATTTGAAAAAGAATCTCAACAACCAATGAATTTGAATGACTAAGTAAATGTTAGTTAAAAATCAATTATTTAGTGACATGGTTCGTTTAGGTGCTTAATGTAATTTTATACTAATAAATAGAAATTGCGATTGCTGTACATGAAGGATAGAATTGAATATTTCAAATTAGAGAACATGTATTATGTTATTAAATTATTTGGAAATTGGATGTTTATAAAAAAAAATAAAAGGGTCCACTTTATATTATATTGCATTATGACTTATTATTGTAGATTGTTTCCTTTAATTAGATTGTGATAAGATGAAAGTAATAAATTTATTAAGGAGTGAATCGATTATGAAGAAAAAATCAATATTTCAAAGACTTAGTTTATTTGCAATTTTAGCTGCTTCAATTTTAACAATTTCTACAACGTCAGCAACTGCAGAAGCAAGTAGGGTGGTTTATTTTACTATACAAAATAATGGAGTATGTAATTCAACTACTTTTGGGAGCGAGTTATATCTACATATTAATAATGTCAGTGATACTCCTAATAATGTGACATTGTACCTATATAAAAAAGACGGAACAGCGTTCTCTTTACCTGGTTCTAATAATTATGCAGCTATTGGAATTGTTACTGATTCCGGATTTATACCAGGAACATCTGTAACGATTCAAGCTAACTCTACTATCCAGTATTTTGGATGGTTTGGCCAAGAATCTAAAGTGGCATGTTCCGAGAGGCCGACACATGGGAAGATAGTTGTTAACTCTAATAGTGGTCATCTGATGGCAGGTGGTAATGTACAAGGAAGAAAGTTAATAGTTACTTCTAGTTCAACACCTCCTTCTACTAACACACTTTTTCAAGACACACCAATAATTATTAATGAAGGTAAACCATTCTGATAATATGAACTCAACTGACCTACTGGACAAGCACCTATTTTAAAGACAAAAAAATAGTTCTTATTATGCAAGCTGGTGCCGATACGATGTCGGAACCAGCTTGTTTAGTTTTGTTTAAATACGCTTATTTATAATTTTTGTTAATTGCTTAGATCCTTTGTTGAGATTCTTCATTTGAACGCTGTAAAGGCACTGTGGTAAAAGCATTACACTAGATTACACATGTAATGTAAAGCTTTGGATTTATGAGATCTTTTGTTTAATTTGTTGAGCACCAAATCGTTTTCATTATGATGACTGAAGTTATAAAAGAGATAGTATCATTATCATAAAGTTTTTTGAGGGCAGACAGTAATAGTGTTAATGATAGGCACTTCTCCTGACTTAATATCATTATTAGGTAGAATTTAAAATCCACTTTAAGTAAACTTGCTACTAAATTATCGAGAAACTGTATATTGAGAAATTCTCCCGTTTGTTTTGCTTATATGCTCAAACTTTATCGATGTGATTTTTTCTGCGTTCGTGACTATCCATTAAATCATATTCTCTTTGTTGATGACTATTCTTTTTGAAAGTCTAAATCTTCTCGTAACTCAGTGTTCCAAAATACTCGTTGATTTTTCAATAACTTGACTTTTTTACTTCATAATTAACGAATAAAATCAAACTTTTACTTTACTTCATCAGATTACGTTTTCAGTTTTTGACTCTTTATTACGACAAAATAATCACCTAAGAAATCTTTAGAATAACCATGGCTTTTTCCAAAGTATATTCTAAGGGGTACAGCATAAGCTGTTAAGTTTTTTAAAATTAATCATTTTATATATGCGCTATTCAAGTTCACACCGTTTAATCGTTTTTCACTGATGAAAATTCATCCACTTCAATTTTCCTTCTGCTTGAAAAAATCAATAAGCCTATGTTCAAGCTGTTTTTGTGCTTTGCTAATGAAGCGGTCGGAGCGGTAGACAAGCTCTAAATGACGAACAGGGGCATGCTCGCGAAATGGTATGCCAATGAGCCCATCTTCCTGTGTCGTGCCTCTAAGCAGTCGTTCTGGTTGAATAGCCGCACCTATGCCAGCGCGTACGAGTTGGAGAATGGAAGTAGCTGTCGTTGTCTCCATAACCGTATCGAGCTTAACCCCGTGTACCCTGCATGTGGATTCAACAATGTCTCTGCCAATAAACCCCAATGGATACAAAACTAATGGGATGGTCTCTAACTCATGAAGAGCAATTGCCTCTCGTTCAGCTAAGGGGCTTGTACCAGAAACTAATAGGTGATAAGCCTCAGAACCAAGGGGGATCTGCACTAATCGGCTGTCCGGCATGCTTTGAAGCCCAATGCCAATATCAACCTTGTTGGAGAGAACTTCTTCCTGAATCCGAATCGTGGAATACGCTTGAAGTTGAATGGCAGGATAAGCTTGATGAAATTGAATAAACAGAGGGATGAACAGAAAATCTAAATCAGAGGGCAGCAATCCAATACGAATCGTTCCGCGTTCTCCCGAAAACAATTCGGTAATTGCATTTTTGGCATCGCGTTCAGCTTGCAGCATTCTCCCCCCATGCAGCTTAAGCAGCATTCCGGCCTCGGTTAAGATGACTTGTTTGCCTACGCGATCAAAGAGGGGCATGCCAAGCTCGCCTTCAAGCACTTGAATTTGCTGGCTTAATGTAGGTTGGCTAATGCCAAGCTCATCTGCAGCTTTTGT
The DNA here is from genome assembly GCF_006345825.1 of Paenibacillus paridis. Lineage (GTDB taxonomy): Bacteria > Bacillota > Bacilli > Paenibacillales > Paenibacillaceae > Pristimantibacillus > Pristimantibacillus paridis. The sequence continues at coordinate 1,836,709 of NZ_VCIX01000092.1, read as the reverse complement.
GAAATGAAGATGCTCACAAACGGCTAGAAAATAGTTCATATGACGAGTATCCATGATATTACTCCTCATCAAATAGTTATTTTCTATTATTATAATAGAAACAATAGTATTGATCAATGAATGATTCGTCTCTATACTCAGGTAACACAGACAGAAAGTGTAGAGGAGAGAAACTAATGAGAACCTTTTATTTGCTGCTTGTCCTTTGTCTAGCTGCACTTAATTTAAGGCCAACGATCACATCGGTCGCGCCGTTACTGGAAACCATTCAGTCGACGTTAGGGATGAGCGGTTTTACCATTAGCTTATTAACGACATTACCCGTACTTTGCATGGGAATCTTTGCCCCATTTGCGACAAAAATGAGAGATCGAGTAGGCTTGGAACGATCGATCTTTATTGCGCTAGTCCTGGTCACAGCTGCAACAGCTATGCGAGGAATTGCGGGCTCAGCCATAATGCTGATAACGACAGCATTTATCGCAGGGATTGGTATCGGCTTAGCGGGACCGTTATTGTCAGGTTTTATTAAAAAATATTTTCCCAGCAAGCCTGGTATCGTAAGCGTCTATTCCGTTTCTATGACCGTGGGTGCCGGTCTCGCATCCGCTTTAGCTATTCCGATTTATACGCGCAGCAGTCAAAGTTTAACATTAACGCTCGGCATCTGGTCATTGCTTGGGCTACTAGCACTTGTAGGCTGGATTGGCCTCGTACGCCATAAATCGATAATGATGAAGCAAAATCATTCCCGGCTGCCTATCCGAAATAGACGTGCTCTTTTGCTCACATTGTTTTTTGGATTAATGGCTAGTATTTTTTATTCACTCACTGCATGGATATCACCGATTGCCCAAAGCATGGGCCATAGTAAATCAAGTGCAGCCATTATTTTAACGGTATTTACACTTGTTCAAATTCCGGTTTCCATGGTCATTCCGGCTATGGTCTCCCGCTTTGGCAAAAGAAAATGGTTTCTTGTACTATGCAGCATGTTTGAGCTTGCAGGAATAATCATGCTAATGCTCCATTTGCCGGTGATGTTAGCTGTAATAAGTCTAGGTATCGGTGCCGGCGGTCTATTTCCTCTTGCACTTATGCTTCCGATCGTTGAGACACGCAATGCAGAGGAGGCAGGCAGTTGGTCAGCCTTGTCACAAAGCGGCGGTTATGTGATTGGAGCAATGGGTCCATTAGTTATCGGAATAGTGCATGACTTCAGTGGAAGTTTTACCCCGGCTTTTGTGTTAATGCTGGCAGTCATAGTAGTTATGATTGCAGTGCAGCTGCTAATTGGGGACAGGGCTGCTACGGATCAAAGAGAAGCACACGCTCGGTGAAAAGTCTAACGAATCATATTTCTACGAATCATTCTTGATCATGTATTAGGGTACCATAAAGAGTTGGTACTATTCGGCAGCTTTTCCGATTGCTATATTCATATCAGGAAGTCATGTCCGGTAAAAAGGACAGCAGACGGATAATGAGGTGAACGGCATGACGAAGCTGATTACAAAGGATGATTTGACGGATCATATTTATGTGCTTTTAAGCGATACAGGAACTCTCTTCACAAGAATAATCAAAGGTTTTACAGGCGCACCTTACAACCACGCCTCTCTTGTCATGGATGATGAATTGGAGCAAGTGTACAGCTTTGGACGCAAACAAGCGAATAATCCTTTTAATGCGGGTTTTGTAAAGGAAGATATTTACGAGGGAACTTTTCGCCATTACCAAAATACGAGCTGTGTGCTGCTTCAAATCGCAGTGACAGCTCAGCAGCGCAAGGCGGTTATCGAGTTGGTACAGGAATTCGAAAAGAAAAAATACAAATACCGCTATAATTTAATAGGGCTGGTTGGGGTGTTATGCAACATGGATATGGGACTTCCTAATTCCTTTTTTTGCTCTCAATTTGTAGCTGAAGCGCTGCGTAGAAGCGGGATAAGCTTCTGGAATCGCCCATCAACGTTAGTTACGCCGCATGATTTTCTGATGAATGAACCATTTCGTGTGGTCTATGAAGGATACCTATACGATTATCCGAAGCTTGACCGACATAGGCTCGCTCAACATAAAAAACAGCATTTCTCTGCGTTATTGCTGCGGAAAAGGGTTGTATAATTCCGCTATAATGATACAATAATTGCCCTATACAATGAAAAAAGAGACTAAATCGAGATGCTTAAGCATCGATTCAGTCTCTTCTTTATGTACTCTTTGTTTGTTGCTTAGTGAATATCGCGGAAAAGTCCAATTACTTTACCTAGTATGGTGACGTTTTGAAGCAAAATCGGCTGCATCGTGGAATTCTCCGGCTGCAAGCGGATATGATTCTTTTCCTTGTAAAACGTCTTAACGGTAGCTTCGTCATCCTCAGTCATGGCAACAACGATTTCTCCATTATTGGCCGTTTGCTGTTGGCGAACGATTACGTAATCGCCGTCATGAATGCCGGCTTCAATCATGCTCTCTCCCATAACATTCAGAATAAATACGCTGCTATCACCCACAAAGTGGGAAGGAAGAGGGAAATATTCTTCGATATTTTCGGTAGCGGTGATCGGAACACCCGCTGTAACCTTGCCGACGATCGGCACTTTAGCTACAGAAAGGGGAATGATACCGTCTTCACCTTCTTGATCTAAAATTTCAATTGCACGGGGCTTAGTCGGGTCCCGGCGAATCAGGCCCTTCTTCTCCAAGCGGTCCAAATGACCATGAACGGTTGAACTGGATAACAATCCAACAGCTTCGCCGATCTCTCGAACGGAGGGTGGATAGCCTTTCTCCCGGACTTCATTCTTAATAAATTCAAGAATCGAATGTTGTCGGTTAGAAATCTTCGACACTGCGATCACTCCATTAGTAGGTTTGTAGAAAATTATAACATAGAACCGGAGTTCGTACAAACATAAGTTCTTAAGTACAGAAGTTCGCATTTTTGAGATTGACACCAAACGTTTGTTCGTGTATTCTAAAAACAGAACAAACGTTTGGGGTGCTGAGAGATGATAACTAGTCCAAGTTTTTATAGAACGATCCATAAACAAGAAGAAACCAAAGCAGTAAGAATCGGTCATATGGCCGTACGTATTGCGAAGAAGCATGCAGTAAAGCTTCTTGTATGCACTGCTTTCTTCGTGCTTCTATTCACTAGCTTCTTGCTAATGGGAACATATGCTTCAGGTAATCAGCCTGAGCTGGCCGTTATAGGGGAACAGACAATTACGGTTCAGCAAGGGGATACTCTTTGGGGAATAGCCAAGCAATTCACCGATGGCAGCCAGGATATTCGTTATGTGGTCTATTTAATTAAGGATCGCAATGCGCTGCAATCCGCACAAATCATGCCTGGCCAGAAGCTGATCATTCCTAGCCTATAACAAGTGAACCATTTAAAATAAAAGAATAATGTTTTCCCATAAACTTTCTCAAACAAGTAGACTAAGGTAATCTATTTGTTTGAGAAAGTTTTTTTGCGTAAACTGCAGGGGGCGACCGTAATTTGTTCGTCTATGAAAGAGGAATGAAAGGAGAGGCTGAATTGTTACGAGTTGAACAACTATCCCATTCCTTTATGAATGGGAATGAATCGACTGCTGTTTTGCAGCACATTAACTTTGATGTACATAAGGGTGAAATGATTGCGTTATTAGGAAGCTCAGGTTCAGGAAAGTCTACGCTGCTGAATCTGATGGCTGGATTAATGAAGCCAACGGAAGGTCAAATATTTATTGCTGATCATAACATTGTAACGATGAACGAGAATCAGCTGGCGGAGTTTAGAAGAAAGCATATTGGCTTTATTTTTCAAGCCTATGAGCTTATCGCCAATTTGACGGTTAGGGAAAACGTCGAGCTTCCGCTTGTATTTCAATCGATTCACCCATCTATTCGAAAGAAGAAGTCACTTGCATTGCTTGAACAAGTGGGCATTCCAGATAAAGCTGAGCTGTTTCCCTCTCAATTGTCAGGCGGCCAACAGCAGCGCGTAAGCATAGCACGGTCGCTCATTACGGAACCCTCCGTAATATTCGCAGATGAGCCGACGGGTAATCTGGATACAAAAACCGAAGAAGAAATCATTATGATCTTAAAGAAGCTGAACAAAACGATGGAAACCACATTTATCATCGTCACGCATGAGCGTGAAGTGGCCGCGCAAACCGAAAAAATCATAACGCTGCGTGACGGGTACTTGGTAACTGAGCAGGAGACTGTACAGGAAGGAATAGTGGCAGGAGGAACACAAATTGAGAATTAGTGATATTTCACGTTTGTCCTGGGACCAGGTCAAGCGGAGAAAAGTAGTTACGGCACTTTGCGCGGCGGGTATTTCGATCGGCTGTGCGGCCATTATTGTCGCCATGAGTATAGGAGAATCCGCTCAGTTGTACATTGAGAAGCAAATGAACAGCTATTTGAAAATGGACGAAATAACAGTGACCGCGAATACGGGTGTCAAAACAGGAGGGGAGTCATCTCCTGCAGACCTTACGCTGCAAGACCAAGGCAAATTGACCGAACAAAAGCTGGACATTATGAGGCAGATCCAGCATGTGAAAGCTGCGTCGCCTTATCGCCAGCTAGACTATATGGAAATATCGACCATTGACGGTCTCATGGCACAAAATGCGACAGAGGTGATCGGCACAGACTTGGATATGCTAACTGCTTTTGGCAACTCTTATATGCAAGGCGGGCCATCGGATATGGAAGGCACCATCGTACTTAGCTATGGGGCTACGATGGGGCTAGTCGATGAGCTCACAAGGAAAAACATCCAAGATCAATTGAATGCAAATCCTTACGATGAAACGGTATTTCAGCAATACCAAAACTTAAACCGTGTACCGACAGCACTTTATCAGAAGCAGATCCAGCTGCGCATGTACTCCAATGACGGTCCGGTTCTCAGTACGCCGCTGAGGGTGGTTGGGGTCTTGAAAAAGCCGGCAGGAGTAAGTGACGATCAAATCATGTATGACAAGAAGGGGTACATATCGCTTGAAACAGCAGAGCTTCTAAGTATAGAGCTTAAACGCGGCGATGAAACCGGAGACAGCTACAATTCAATTATTGTCAAGGTGGATGAGCAGTCCAAAATTGAGCAAGTAGAGAAGCAGCTGCAGAAGCTAACCGTAAGCACGCAAACGAATCTCTATCAAAAAGAACGCCTAGCGAGTGAATTTAAGATCATTAAAGCCGCTGCACTCGGCATTGGCGTATTTATTCTGATTATCGCTTCGATATCCATCGTTGTAGCCATGACCATGTCCACCTATCAGCGGCGAAGGCAGATTGGCATCATGAAGGTGCTAGGCGCTAATTTAGGGCAAATTCGAAATATGTTTATTGTTGAAGCAGCTTTGTTTGGTTTGCTAGGCGGTTTGCTTGGCGTATTATTTTCCTACTGGATTGTATGGGGCATTAACGCTTTGATTATGAATTTATCGGGAGAACAGGATTCTGTTATTATATTTATTCCATTTTTAACGATACCGATCGGCATGGCATTTGCCCTTGCAACCGGTATTTTATCAGGGATTTACCCGGCAATCAGCGCTTCGCGCACAGACGCGCTCACCGCGATTAGACGTGATTAATTTAAGATGGATGAAGGAGTATAAAAATGAAAAAGAAAATTAAATGGGGAATCATTGGACTAATTATTATTGGCATTAGCTTCGGATTATACAAAATAGGCAATCCATCGCGTCAGATGGAAATGACCATGGATAATGAGCCGATAACGTTCGAAGTAACCAAGGCGACGATTTCAAATACGGTTGAAGTAAAGGGGAAATCCCTCTACGAGCAAGAGACGCTTGTTTATGCGCCATTTGGCTCGGAAGTAACGGACTGGTCCATTGAGGATGGACAGCAGGTTAATAAAGGTGATGTTTTATTCAAGCTCGATCAGACGGCGGTTCAAAATGAGATTTTGCAGATGGAAGCATCAATGCGCAAAATTAAATTGGAAGGCGAGCTAAATGATTATCTTAACCAGCAAAGCGTTGATGCAGAGCCGTTAGAATTTACAGAGGAAGGCCGGAAGAAGCAATTGGTGGATCAAGAAATTGCCCGTTTGACTAGAGAGACCAATGCAGTAACTACCAAAATTCAAGCGAATGAGCTGAAAGAAAAGAAAACAAAGCTCAATAAAGCGACCTATCATTCACCGGCGACAGGCATCTTTTTGTTCGATAATCCCAATAAGCGACCACAGGTATTAACAGATAACGAGTATGTTGGAAAGGTCGTTGATTTAAATAAATTGCAATTTATTGCCTTGGTTGGCGAGCAAGACATATTTCGAATTAAGCCAGGCATGATCGTACAAGTAAAAATGAATGCAATGAAGGAGCTTAAACTAGCAGGAAAAGTACAAAAAGTATCCAAATTTGCGAAAACAGGTACGGATCAGAATAACCTGAATCAAGCTGCTCAATTTGAAGTCGTTATCGTGCTGGAGCCTAACGAATATTTAATTGCTGGCTTGAGCCTAAGCGGTGCCATCGAGACTGAACGAAAGGAAAACACGACAGCCGTTCCTTCTATTGCGATCATCAGGGAAAAGGATAAACATTTCGTTATGTATGACAATGGAAGCGGGCAATATGAACGCAAGGAAATCAAGATCGGCCTTGAGACGCCAGAATTAACGGAAGTACTGGATGGACTGAAGCCAGGCGATCAGGTTGTTTTGCAATAATCATCAAACCAATAGAGAACAACGAAAAGGATATCCCTCTGCTCTGCCTTGACAACTCATCGGTTGAAATGTCAAAGTATAGAGTAGAGGTTTTTTCATCATGAGGGGAGTAGAGCAAGTAATGGAATTTTCAAAAATCATTGAACGAATCAACGAGCTGGCTCGTAAAAATAAATCGGTAGGGCTTACCGATGAAGAAACGATTGAACGAGATGGGCTTCGCAAGTTGTATTTGGAAAATTTCAAAAACAATTTCCGCCAGCAGCTGGATACCATTGAAATTGTTGACGACCAAGACAATATCAAGCATTAATCGAGGTTTGCACAACCATTAAATAGCCATGGGAGGTTGTTTAAATGAATTACAAATTACTCGGCAGAAGTGGACTTGCTGTATCGGAGCTATGTCTGGGAACGATGACATTTGGGAATACGACTAACGAAGATGATTCCATAACCATGATTGACCGGTTTATTGATCGTGGAGGTAACTTTCTAGATACAGCCAATGTATATGTAAGTGGTCGTTCAGAGGAAATTGTCGGCAAAGCGATCAAAAATAAAAGGTCTGATATCGTGCTAGCTACCAAGGTTCGCATGACTACTTCTAGCGATATTAATGGAGGCGGCCTGTCACGCAAACATATTTTGGACGGAGTTGAAGCAAGTCTCAAACGGCTGCAGACGGATTATATAGACCTGTATCAGGTCCATGTATGGGATCATGCGACGCCAATTGAAGAGACGCTCCGTACGCTTAATGATTTGGTAACGTCGGGTAAAGTGCGCTATATCGGGTGCTCTAACTTTTTTGCATGGCAATTAATGAAATCTTTGGCTTATAGCGATGCCAGCCGGTATGTTCGCTTTGTCTCGCTTCAGCCGCAGTACAGTTTGGTAAGCAGGCAAATGGATCGTGAAATGATGTCTCTTTGTTTAGAAGAAAACGTGGGCATTATTCCATGGGCGCCAATAGGCGGAGGCTTTCTTACGGGCAGATACAGCAGAGATACTCCAACAGAGGGCCGCTTGACTTCTAAAGTTGGGGAAAGCGCCTGGGACAAACGGGCAACCGACAAAAACTTTGTTATACTCGATACTCTTTTGGAAGCAGCTAACGAGCTTGACAAAACGCCTGCGCAAGTTGCGCTTCGGTGGCTTATTCAGCGCGAAGGCATTACATCACCGATTTTTGGTGCAAGCAAGCTAGAGCAATTTGAGGATAATATTGGCGCGATCGGCTGGGATATGCCAAGTGAGATCTGGGATCGCTTGGATCAGGTAAGTGCGCTGCCCGAGGATTATCCGAATCGTTTTATTGAAAAGTTCCGCAGACCGTTCGAATAGGAAGTACCATTAGGAGGAGAATCAGCTTGTCACGTTCTTGGGAGCGCAAAGTGCGCAAAAACATGAGTGTCGTTAATAAGCAGCGCAAGAAGCAAGGAAATGGTCAAATCGTTTTTAATGCCGAGAAATCAGAGAAAATTGTCGGACGGAATTATATTGCACCGATTATGCTGATTTTGTTTATTGGCATGTATGTCTTTTTAATGTCCGGCTCTTCCGAGTTCAAAATGGATACCATGTTTTGGGTTACGATTGGCTGCTACATTTTGCTAGCTACTTTGTTCTTCTTCCGCAGGCCTTACATAACGATTGGCAAAGATTATGTGCAATCCCGCCGTCTAACGGGTGACAAACGGATTCCGGTATCCGGAATCAAAGGCATCGTCGCTCAAAAGGGCTATGTTATCGTGGAGCAGCACAAAGGCGGTAATTGGATGTTCTCAAAGCTGACCAACCGTTTTCCAACGGATGAGATCGCTGAGAAACTTCAAGTTTTTGCACAAGCAAATGGAATTCCATTTCAACAAAAATAAACAGGCAGGAGAGTTTGGACAACGATGGCTAAACAAGCAGTATTATTTGATTTGGACGATACATTGCTGTGGGACGACCGCAGCGTAAAGGAATCATTTGAAGCGACATGTCAGGCTGCGGCAGAGGTTACTGGCGTTGATCCTGACGCTTTGGAGGAAGCCGTGCGCCGTGAAGCAAGATCGCTGTATGAATCCTACGAGACGTTTGCATTTACGAAGATGATCGGCATTAATCCGTTTGAAGGGCTTTGGGCACCCTTTCTAGAAGGGGAGCAGGAGGAGTTCCGCAAGCTTGAACAGCTTGCGCCTGGCTATCGTAAAGCAGCCTGGACACAAGGCTTAAAATCGCTAGGCGTTGATGACGAGGAGCTGGGCGCGAAGCTGGCAGAGCAGTTTCCTGCGGAAAGACGCTCACGACCTATCGTTTACGAAGAAACCTTCCGCGTGCTTGATGCGCTGAAAGGCAAATACAAACTGCTGCTTCTGACGAACGGATCGCCGGACTTGCAGCGCGAAAAGCTGGCTGGTGTACCGGAACTGATTCCATATTTTGATCATATTATAATTTCAGGCGAGTTCGGACAAGGCAAACCGGCCGCTTCGATTTTCAAACACGCTTTGGAACGTTTAGGGATAGAAACGGATCATGGCATCATGGTTGGGGATAAGCTGACGACCGATATTTTAGGTGCAAATACGATCGGAATGACGTCGGTATGGATTAACCGACATAACGTGGTAAGGAACGACGAGATCGTACCTACGCATGAAATCAAACATTTAGAAGAGCTGCTGCAGCTGCTCGATGCCTAAATAATAGCAGCAAAAAGCCCCTCAGAGTCAGCTTCTGCTGCTTACGAGGGGCTTGCATTATTTTTAAATCATTCCAGTTTAAGCTTGTTTGGAAGCAAATTTCTCATCGGCGAAAGGATGGGCGATCCAGCCTTCCGTTTCGATAAACAAACGAACCGCAACAATCTCACGGTTGTCCATGAGCGTAAAGAAATGAGGTTTGTATTCCGGTACAGAAATAACGTCGCCAGCTTCTAGCTCAACGTCAAAATAACCAACATCGTCCGTACCTTTAATAATGAAGATGCCGCGTCCTGCGGTAATCGCACGCACTTCATCTTCTGTATGTGTATGAACGTTCTCGAATTTTTTAAGAAGCTCGTCAAGGTTCGGCGTAGCATCGGACAAAGCGATAATGTCCCATGTTTTGTAGCCGCGACGCTCTGCTAAATCTTTAATTTCTTCGTCATATGTGGCTAGAATTTGCTGTTTTTCCTCATCGGAAAGAACAAATTTCTGCTGTAATTCTTCCGAAAGCTTGCTTGGGTTCCAATGCTCATAGAGCACCTCTTGCTGTTCTAGAAATGCACGAACAGCCTCTTCACCTTGAATCCGTTCCTCTGTATTGCGAATTCTTATTTCAGCCATGAACATTCCCTCTTTTCCTATAGAAATTAAATGATATAATTATTATAAAACAAATCAAAACGATTGTCGATGGATTTACCTTTTCACAATAAGGGGATTCTGATAAACTATGGTTTAATGATTTTGGGAAGGGTGTAGTAAATTGTCGAAACCGACCATACAACAAATGCTTCAGGAGCGCATACTCATTTTGGACGGCGCAATGGGTACGATGATTCAACAAGCGGATTTAAATGAAGCTGATTTTGGCGGACCTGAGCTGGACGGCTGTAATGAGATGCTCGTGCTGACTCGTCCTGATGTTATACAATCGATTCATGAACAATACTTGGAAGCCGGCGCGGATATTTTGGAAACGAATACGTTTGGCGCTACCAGTGTCGTCTTAGCAGATTATGATATACCTGAAAAAGCGAGAGAAATCAATTTGGCAGCAGCCAAGCTGGCTCGCGATGCTTGTGACAAATACAGTACTCCAGAAAAACCCCGGTATGTTGCCGGAGCATTAGGCCCAACGACTAAGACCTTGTCCGTTACGGGAGGGGTAACCTTCGATGAGCTTGTTGAGAGCTATTATGAGCAAGCACTTGCTTTAATAGAAGCTGACGTTGATGTGCTACTGCTTGAAACCTCACAGGACACATTGAACGTTAAAGCGGGGAGCATCGGTATTCGCAATGCTTTTGACAAGCTTGGCAAAGAACTGCCCATCATGATTTCCGGCACGATTGAGCCGATGGGTACAACGCTGGCAGGGCAGACCATTGAATCTTTTTATATTTCGTTGGAACATTTGAAACCGATCTCCATTGGCTTGAACTGTGCTACGGGGCCAGAGTTTATGAGGGATCACCTGCGGACGCTTAGCGAAATCGCCAATGCAGCAATAAGCTGTTACCCGAACGCGGGTTTGCCGGATGAAAATGGTCATTATCATGAATCTCCAGAGTCTCTGGCGAAGAAGATGTCGGCCTTTGCCGAGCAGGGCTGGCTTAACATCGCTGGCGGCTGCTGCGGTACAACTCCAGAACATATTCGCGTCATGGGCGAAATGATGTCTAGATATGCGCCCCGCACAAAAATGGGATCGCATCCGAACGCCGTTTCCGGAATCGAAACGGTATTTATCGAGCCGGAAAATCGCCCAATTATGATTGGCGAGCGTACCAATATTTCAGGATCACGTAAATTTAAGCGGCTTTTGAAAGAAGAGAAATTTGATGAAGCGTCCGAAATTGCACGCGCGCAGGTGAAGGGCGGAGCCCATGTCATCGACATCAATCTACAGGATACGGATATTGACGAGGCTTATGCGGTGCACCAATTCCTGCCGCAGGTCGTGAAAAAAATCAAAGCGCCATTAATGCTCGATTCCACCTATGATCATATTATCGAGCTAGGCTTGAAATATTCACAAGGAAAAGCGATCATTAACTCCATTAACCTTGAGGATGGCGAATCGAAATTCGAACAGATTTTGCCATTGATCCACCGCTATGGCGCTGCCGTTGTTATGATTCTCATTGATGAGCGTGGCCAAGCGGTTACCCGCCAGGCGAAAATGGAAGTTGCTGAACGCTCCTATAACCTATTGACTCAAAAATACAAGATGAATCCTGAGGATATTATTTTTGATCCGAACATGTTCCCGGTTGGCTCGGGCGATCCGCAATATATCGGTTCGGCTGTAGAGACGCTTGAGGGCATCCGGATGATTAAAGAAAAATATCCGCTCGCCAAGACCATTCTGGGTCTGAGTAACATTTCGTTCGGGTTGCCTGACGCAGGCCGTGAGGTGCTGAATTCCGTTTATTTGTACCATGCAACAAAAGCGGGCCTCGATTACGCCATTGTGAATACCGAGAAACTGGAGCGTTATGCGTCTATTCCAGATGAAGAGCGGCGTTTGGCTGAAGAGCTAATCTATAATACGACAGATGACACATTGGCTGCATTCGTCGCTGCTTTCCGGGATAAAAAGGTAGAGAAGAAAGAAAAAATCTCAAACCTGTCCCTCGAAGAACGTCTGGGCTCTTATGTGGTTGAGGGAACTAAGGAAGGACTCATTCCGGATCTAGATGAGGCACTCAAAAAGTATTCGGCAATGGAAGTTATCAATGGTCCTTTAATGCGCGGGATGGAGGAAGTCGGCCGCTTGTTCAACGGTAACGAGTTGATCGTAGCGGAGGTTCTTCAGAGCGCAGAGGTTATGAAAGCATCTGTCACCTATTTAGAAACATTCATGGAAAAAAATGAATCATCCGTAAAAGGCAAAATCATTCTGGCGACGGTTAAGGGCGATGTGCATGATATTGGCAAAAACCTAGTCGAAATTATTTTGTCAAACAACGGTTATAAAATCATTAATCTTGGCATTAAGGTTCCGCCAGAGCAGCTGATTGAAGCTTACCGCAACGAGAAGGTCGATGCGATCGGACTTTCAGGCTTGCTGGTGAAATCCGCGCAGCAAATGGTCATTACGGCACAAGATCTACGTAATGCCGGCATTGATGCACCTATACTTGTTGGCGGCGCGGCACTTACGAGGAAATTTACGAAAACTAGAATCGGTCCTGAATATGACGGGCTTGTTCTCTATGCAAAGGATGCCATGGACGGATTGGACATCGCGAACAAGCTGATGGACCCCGAGCATCGCAACCGGCTTGAGGAAGAGATGGCTGCATACAAAGCATCCGGGGGATTGGAAGAGGAAGTGAAGAAACCTCTGCCGGAATTAACCAGAGCCGTTCGTTCGAAAATTTCGCCAGATGCGCCTGTGTTTACGCCGCCAGATTTGGATCGCCATATTCTGCGCGATGTTCCGCTGCCACATGTCATTCCATATGTGAATATGCAGATGCTGCTCGGCCATCATCTTGGCTTAAAGGGCAACGTAGACAATTTGCTGAAAGAAGGCAATGAAAAGGCGGTACATCTCAAGGCAACCGTTGATGAAATTCTGAAACAAGGAACTTCGGATGGCATCATTAAAACCCACGGCATGTACCGGTTCTTCCCGGCGCAATCCTCGGGCAATGATGTTATCATCTACAATCCGGTTGAGCCGCGCCAAGAAATCAAACGGTTTACATTCCCGCGCCAACAGGTTGAGCCTTACCTTTGTTTGTCCGATTTCTTGAAATCCGTCGAAAGCGGCGTGATGGATTATGTTGGCTTCCTTGTTGTAACTGCAGGACATGGCATTCGAGAGCTTGCAAATGAATGGAAGGACAATGGCGATTACCTGCGATCCCACGCCCTGCAGTCTGTGGCACTCGAGGTTGCGGAAGGAATGGCTGAGCGCGTGCATCACATCATGCGGGACATTAGCGGTTACCCTGACCCTGCTGAGATGACGATGAAACAGCGTCATGGCGCGCGTTATCAAGGCATTCGCGTATCGTTCGGTTATCCGGCATGTCCAAACCTAGAGGATCAGGAGCCTCTGTTCGATCTGATGAGACCTCAGGACATTGGCGTAGAGCTGACTGAAGGGTGTATGATGGAACCGGAAGCCTCCGTATCCGCTATGGTATTTGCGCATCCAGAAGCACAATATTTTAACGTAGAGAAGCTATAGGTTATAATGATATGGAGCCCTTGAGCGTTCGGATTACCGAGCTTTAGAGGGCTCTTCGTTTCAAACGCGCAATCGCAAGCGCGGACAGGATGAGGTGTATTCGGACATGAAGATGTGGTTTTTGGGTACAGGGGCCGGAAGGCCTTCCAAGTATAGGAATGTAACGGCTGTAGCACTGAAACTGCCTGAACCGGATTGCAACTGGTGGCTTTTTGATGCTGGTGAGGCTACTCAGCATCAGATCATGCATACGCCACTGAAGCTTAACAAGCTGGAGGCTGTGTTTATTACTCATTTGCATGGCGATCACATTTACGGATTGCCTGGTTTGTTAAGCAGCCGTTCATTTGACGGCGGCGTTACGCCTGTTCAGCTATATGGACCCGTAGGAATCAAACCATTTATCGAAACGATTTTTAATGTAAGCGCTACTCGCCTTGATTATGAGCTGGTTATCCATGAATTGACGGGCGATGAAGGCATTATTTTTGAGGATGACTGTTTTCAGGTTGAAGTCGCGACGCTTGAACATCGCGTAGTTAGCTTCGGATACCGTATCACTGAGAGGGACCAGCCTGGAAAGCTGCTCGTTCATAAGCTGAAGGAGCTTGGCGTAGAAGCTGGCCCTTTATACGGTCAGGTTAAGCAGGGGCATGCCATTACGTCGCCCACTGGCGTCGTGATACAGCCTCAAGATGTAACAGGACCCGCGCATATCGGGAGAGTAATCACGATACTTGGGGATACGAAGCCTTGCGGGAATGCGCTGCACTTGGCGATGGGAGCAGATTTGCTTGTTCACGAAGCCACTTTTGGGGCGGGCATGGAAGAAAAGGCCCATGAGTTCGGTCATTGCACTACAGCAGAAGCAGCACAAACCGCTGCTCAAGCCGGATCGCGACAGCTTGTGATGACCCATTTTAGCGGACGCTATAGCAACGAGGATTTAGGTGCATTAGAAGCTGAGGCAGCTGCCCATTTTCCGAACGTTATAGCCGCTAGGGATTTGCTCAATGTGGAAGTAAAGCGCAGAGGGTAAGCTGGTAATTCGAACAAAAAAACGCGAGGGACTGTATTCCTCGCGTTTTTTTGTTGATTATTTGTTGTCTTTGCCGTAATGAAATGCTAGAAATGCAGAAGCCAGAACAATGATGACAATGATTGCAAAAAATCCAATCATAGGCAAAGGGGTAGGCAGGAAACCTGTCGGTATCATAATTAACCCGCCTAAAACAAAAAACTTCGAAGCTACTTGATGTGTTTTTATCCATACGGCTTCGCTTGCGAGCGTTTGGTTTGTTTTGATGCCAATGTAACTGTTTGGCTCGAATCGCGGCATGTAGATCCCGGTTATTGCTAGCAGGATGCCAACCATAGGGAGCACAATTTTAACGATATTGATTTCCACTCCGTAACCGAAAGCAATGGTCATGCTGTGCAAGACAAGAAGGGAAAAAAGAATAACGTTTTGCATAATCATCATTGCTTTTTTGTGTTTTAAAAAGTTTTGTTTTCTGGGAAGAACCACGATCAAAATGACCATAAGTGCGGGAAGCAGAAGCAGGGCAAAGGCTTTGTGAGCTAATCCGTCAATTTCGTTGCTCATATTCCAGTGAATAGCCATTTGCTCAGGAAGATCGGGATAGCTGATTATACTCGCCGCTATGGCGAGGGCAATGAAGAACCAAGATAATAGGCTAGCTTTCATGCCTTTCCTGCCTTTCGGTTTTAATCTGCTGAAAGGAGACGATCCAGTTCGTTATATCCTGGAATACTCTGGTGTTGAGCGAATAATATATATGCTGTCCGTTGCGCTGATCGAAAACGAGTTCCGCTTGTTTCAATATATTGAGATGGTGGGAGATGCTCGGTTTTGTCATCTGAAAGTGCTCGGCAATTTCTCCAGCGGTAAGGTCACGTTCTCTTAGTAAATCCAAAATGATGCGTCTAGTGGGATCGGATAGCGCTTTGAAAGCAAAGTTGATGGTCATTTAACCCATCCTTTCCAAGTTCACCTATACAGGAATTAGATACTTAGACAATCTTCTAAATAATGAAGCTGAAATTACTATAACGTTTCCCCAATTGGCTGTCAATTCACAGCTTTACGGGATGTTTAGCAAATTAAAATTGCAGCACGAACATGTATTCTGTAAAATGAAAATAAACAAACAAATGTTTGATGGGAGTGGGACGGTTATGAACCGGTTTACGGGTAAAACCTCCGGCTTGGAGGAGTGGTTGGAGCATGTGCGGCAAAATACCGAGATTATGGACAATGTGACGCACTGGCGAACCCTTGCTCCGCGTGAGGCGCGAACCGCACCGCTGCCTGACGGACTTCACCATGCTTGGAAGGAAGCGCTGAGTTCCCGAGGAATCAGCGAATTATATACGCATCAGGCGGACGCCTACCGGGCTGCGCGGGCGGGTCATCATGTCGTAGCGGTAACCCCGACAGCTTCTGGCAAGACGCTTTGCTACAATTTGCCGGTCATGCAATCCTTGCTAGAGAATGAGGAGGGACGGGCTCTCTATTTGTTTCCAACAAAGGCACTCGCGCAGGATCAAGTGGCGGAACTACAAGCGCTCGCGGATTTAATGGATGTTGGCATCAAAACGCATACGTACGATGGGGATACGCCGCCTACCGTACGAACGGCAATCAGAAATGCCGGCCATATTGTCGTCACGAATCCCGATATGCTGCATTCGGCGATTTTGCCGCATCATACCAAATGGGTCAAGCTGTTTGAAAATATTAAATTTATCGTTATCGATGAAGTTCATGCTTATCGGGGGGTATTTGGAAGCCATGTTGCGAATGTGATTCGGCGTTTGAAACGAATTTGCAAATTTTATGGTTCCAATCCGCAGTTTATTTGCGCTTCCGCAACGATTGATAATCCGCAGGAGCATGCAGAGCGTCTCATTGGGGAGAAGGTTAGTCTCGTTGACAATAACGGAGCACCTATGGGGGAGAAGCATTTTGTCTTCTATAATCCGCCTGTCGTCAACAAGCAGCTTGGTATTCGTCGCAGCAGTGTGCTGGAAACGCGGAAGCTCGCTGGCTTGCTGCTTAAACAAGGCGTACAGACGATCGTATTCGCCCGCAGCCGGGTTCGTGTCGAGCTGCTGCTTACTTATTTGCAGGAGCTGATCCGTGATAAAATTAATGACAAATCAATTCGTGGCTATCGCGGCGGTTATTTGCCTAAACTGCGCAGAGAGATTGAGCGCGGCCTGCGGTCAGGGGAAATCCGCGGAGTTGTCAGCACGAATGCACTGGAGCTCGGCATTGATATCGGTCAGCTTCAAGCCTGTGTATTGAATGGCTACCCGGGTACTATTGCGAGTACTTGGCAGCAATCCGGACGAGCAGGGAGAAGACAAGAGAGCTCGATTACTTTTATGGTCGCCAGCAGCAATCCTTTGGACCAATACATGATTCAAAATCCGGACTTTTTCTTTAATCGGCCGCCGGAGCGGGCGTTAATCCATCCTGATAATTTGCTTGTGCTCATCGATCATGTGAAATGTGCGGCTTACGAGCTGCCCTTTGAGGTTGGCGATACCTTCGGCTCAGAGTCGCTCGCGGACATGATGGAATTTTTGGTGGAGGAGAAGGTACTTCACAAAGCTGGCAATCGTTGGTTTTGGATGGAGCAATCCTTTCCCGCCCATAACATTTCGCTTCGCTCTGCCGCGCAGGAGAACTTTGTGATCATAGACAACACTAGCGGCAGCAGGGTGCTTGGAGAGGTAGACCGCTTCAGCGCTCCGACTCTCATTCATGAGGAAGCAATCTATATTCACGAAGGCGTGCAGTATCAGGTTGAAAAGCTGGACTATCCCGAGAAAAAAGCGTATGTACGCGAGGTTAGCGTTGATTATTATACAGACGCAAATCTGGCAGTAGAGCTCAAGGTGTTATACGTAGACAAGGAACGTGAGTCCGGTGATCTTATTCGGCAATACGGCGAGCTTACGGTCAATGCGAAGCCAACCATTTTCAAAAAAATAAAGCTGCGCACCCACGAAAACATTGGCTCGGGTCCGATTCATTTGCCAGAAGAAGAGCTGCATACGAGCGGCTATTGGTTCTCATTCAGTGAGGAAGCAGCCGCGCGCAAAAGCAAGAACGAAATGCAATTTGCCTTGCTTGGCATTGCGAACGTGCTCGTTCATATTGCGCCGCTCTATTTAATGTGCGATCCGTTTGATATTAGAGTAGTGCCTCAGGTCAAAGCCGTTCACACTCAAAGGCCGACCATCTATTTTTATGATCGGTACCCAGGCGGCATTGGGCTTAGTGAGCGATTGTTTGAGGTTCATGACGATCTTATTCGGCAGGCTAAATCCCTAATTCGGGGCTGCTCCTGCTTAAGCGGCTGTCCGGCCTGCGTAGGCCCGATCGAAGAGGTGGGTCTGCTGGGCAAGCAGCAGGCATTAGAGCTGCTGAATGAAGCGGAGGGTATTCGATGAGCGGAATGCGTGATAGGATGAACCGATTGAGAGGCGAAAGTGCGGACAGAGATAAGAGCGCTCCGAAAACAATTCCTTCACACGAGGAGGCAGCGGCTTCCGTTTTGGATGACCCGGAAGAAGAACTGCTTTCGCCGGTATGGGAAACTTTTGGTGTTCATCTGCACCGAAACGAAGAGGGCAGCTTTCTAATGCGAAGGATCGTTTATCCCGTTGATTTTCGGCATGGCCTGCATTCTCTTAGTGAACTGAGCGAGGCGGCGGCCGGCTTAACAGCTTTTCACCCTATCGAACAGGCATCGGCAGAGCAGATTTTGTTCCTTGACCTGGAGACTACGGGACTCGGCGTAGGCGCGGGTAACGTTCCGTTCATGATTGGCATAGGTTATATGTCGAAGGAGCAATTTGTTATTGAACAGACCTTGATCAGGAATCCCGCAGAGGAGCGAGCGATGCTGGTGTATATGGCCGAGAAGTTTCAGCATTATGCATACTTGGCAACCTATAACGGCAAAACATTTGATTGGCCGCTTGTAGAAAACCGTTTTATCATGAACGGGCTTAGCCGGAAAATATGGGAGCCCAAGCAGTTAGACTTTTTGCATCCTGCCAGATCGATTTGGCGTAATACGCTTGTTTCATGCAGGCTCAGTCATGTGGAGGAAGAAAGACTCGGTATTCATCGTAAGGATGATGTGCCGGGCTCCTTGGCTCCCCAGCTTTATTTTCAATATTTGGCTACTGGAGATCCTTCACCGCTTGAGGGCGTTTTTCACCATAATGAAACGGATATGCTTTCGTTAGCCTGCTTGGCCGTTCGGTTCGGACATTTGTTAAGCGGCAATATTGAAAGCTACATCCCACTGCCGGATGAGCCTGAGGAGATGGTTCGTACAGGTCTGTGGCTGGAACGTATGGGTCGAATCAAACTCTCAGAACGACTTTATCATATGGCTGCAGAAGCAGATGATGCTAATCCATCTACGCTGCTCATGCTTGCAGCGCGTGATAAGAAGGCTGGAAATTGGGATCGTGCTGTGTTATTGTGGCAGAAGGCCATTATTCATTCTTCTTTGAATTATAATTCGGCAACAAACGAGGCTTGCATTGAGCTCGCCATGTATTATGAGCATAAGCTCAAAGATTATGAATCGGCGTTAGGGCATGCGAATCAGGCATTCGAACAAGCGATGACTCATTCGATGCTGACGAAGCGAGACAGTAAGAAACGTGCAGAGCTCGAAGCACTGCGGAACCGAATTACCCGGCTGCGCCGCAAGCAGGAGAAACACATCCAATAAACGTGCAGTCTCAAAATAGGGAAGAAGCGTTATTCTATTCGTTGATGCGCTGCTTGTTGAGTTCGTTAGCTTAAACTAGCTACCGATCCACAACATGGCAGCTATTGCCGATAACGCTCTGGAGGATCAAAGCAATGACAGAAAAGAAACAACCCATGCGCGGATTGCTCATTGATCTCGATGGAACGCTTTACCACGGTATTCATCGTATACCAGGCGCAGGTGAACTGATTGCTTATTTGCGTGAAATTAAGCTGCCATTTCGTTTTGTAACGAACAACTCATCAGCAACACCGCAAGAGGTAGCGAACCGTTTGTTGCAAATGGGAATTGATGCGGCTGCAGAAGAGGTTTGTACCTCTGCGCAAGCAGCGGCTGAA
This sequence comes from Paenibacillus paridis, assembly GCF_006345825.1. Taxonomy (GTDB): domain Bacteria; phylum Bacillota; class Bacilli; order Paenibacillales; family Paenibacillaceae; genus Pristimantibacillus; species Pristimantibacillus paridis. Next base: position 1,816,919 of record NZ_VCIX01000092.1, on the reverse strand, counting down.
CATATTTCCGACCTTCATCCAGGTGCGGCTGTATTTATTGTTGGGGAGGAAGGACTCCGGAAGGCTGTGCAGGACGCAGGCTTGGTCATTACGGAAGACCAACCGGATTTTGTGCTGCAGGGAATTGACCGTTCATTCACCTATGAACGTTTAACCAAAGCCGTCCGCTACATCCACAGCGGAGCTACCTTTGTCATGACGAATCCAGATTTACTGCTTCCATCCAGCGATGGTCTTATTCCGGGAGCAGGATCCATAGGTGCTATGCTAAAGGCAGCTGGAGGGAAGGCGCCGATATTAATTGGCAAGCCCTCTTCAATATTGATGGATTATTCTTTAAGAGAACTTGGTTTGAAGGCTGACGAGGCTTGGGTTATTGGAGATAATATGGCTACAGATATTGCATTTGGCGTAGCCGCCGGCTGTGGCACCATTCTTGTTCTGACTGGTCTGACTACTGCTGATAATATTAATTTTTATATCGAGGAAGCGGGATGCAAGCCTACCATAGTTATTGAAAACTTAGAAAAGCTTCGTTCGTATATATCTGACTATAGAGAGATATAAGCTACAACGGAGAACATAGGAAGGAAGAGAAACTTCATGCAGGAATTGCCGGAACTGGATATCTATCGGGCATTGATCGCGGAACAATTCGCAGGAGCTCAAATTACCGGTGTCGAGATATCAAGCGCGAAATCGTTTCAAGCGAGTGAAGATGAAATTCAGCGGAATGTCATTGGGAAAGTATTATGGTTTGTGGAACGCCGAGGATTGCATCTGTTGTTTCATTTGGATAACGGCAAGCGTCTATTGCTCCGCTTGGGGCAAGGGGCTTATTTGTATAAGGGCAATGAATCTGACAAACCAGACCGTGCGGCTCAAGTCACATTGAAGTTTGGAGAGAATGAGCTTTATTTTGTAGGGCTGCGATCGGATGAACTTCAACTCCTGACTGTAAGAGAAGTCGAAGAAAAACTTGGACGTTTCGGATACGATGCTTTGGACAAACGACTGACTATTGATCGTTTCATCTCGCGGTTTGCCAAAAAACGCGGCGCGATAAAATCCGCATTAATGGATCAAAATGTTCTTTCCGGTATCGGAGCGGCTTACTCGGATGAAATTTGTTATGCAGCCGCCTTACGCCCAGACGCTAAGATCCCTGTATTTGAGCGTGAAACTTGGGAACGCCTATATGAAGCGATGCATAATGTGTTAAAGGAAGCGATTTCAGAAGGCGGAGCAGGTGAGCATGCATTTTCCTTAGGGGATAGCTTGACAGGGGGACACCGTGGTCATTTTCAAGTTTATGACCGTGAAGGTGAGACTTGCCCGCGCTGCGGCGGCATAATTGAGAAAATTGATGTCTCCGGACGAAAAGCATTCGTATGTTCAGACTGCCAAAAGGATCAGTGAAATAACATGCTTCGAATCTGAAGGATGAACGGAGGATTCATTGATGATTCATGTTTATTTAGATGACTACCGTACATGTCCAAAGGGCTTCGTGCTGGCAAGCAACGCGGAAGAATGCAAGCAGCTGCTGGATCACAGTGAAGTTGGAATTTTGTCGCTGGATTATGACCTAGGCTGGGCACAGCCGACGGGCTACGAGGTTGTTCGTCACATCGTAGAATCAGGTCGTTATCCTAACCAAATTTACTTACACACTTCAAGCGCCGCTGGCCGAATGCAAATGTACCATACGCTTTCGCTCAGCGCTCCAGCAGATACCAAGCTCCATAACGGTCCAATGCCAGATACGTTGTTGCATGAAATTGCCGGAAAGGCGTAGGAGACACCTAACCCTTATAGGGCTTCTACCAAACCTTTAAAGGCTTTTCGAACCCACCCAAACCCTCCCTTCCAAGGGAGGGCCCCAAGGGTTGCACCCTCTGGACACCCGCAACTGGACTAACTTAGTAGCTAGACAGATGCGAGAAAGTATTGTGTGTGCAAGGAACGCTCTCGTCCCTATGGGACACGCTTGCATTTTGGGGATTTTATTAGCTTCATAGACAAACGCGTGAAAGTTTAATGTGTGCAGGGATCGATTTTGTCCTTGTGGGACAAGCTTGCGTTGAAAGGATTTTATTAGCTACATTTCGTGGGCCTAATGATTACTTGAAAGGGCTAACTGACCAAGCTGTAAGTGAACAACAGTTTTTGCAGTTTTAGTTTCACGAAATGTATCTAATTCGAATGAATGGTTGTGCAATCGGATTTAGGGGCAGCAAGCAAAACCCTTATAGGTAATAAGGTAACTTTATGGTAATTCACATACGAAAGAGGTTTATACTAGTGAGTCAATGGATCGGAACGGCTAATCAAACTTATGCACCTTATGCAATGGAAGAGCTTCGGAGATTGATTGAGGGTGTAACATTTACGCAGTTGGCGGCAGGGGAAGTGTTCTTAATGTCGTGTCCGCTTGAGCGGGAAGAGACGCTACAAGCGATTCGCCAGCAAGAACCGATCTTTCTGAGGCATTTGCAGCCGGTGGACCGGACAATTGAAATTACCGGTAATGCCAACGACTTGGAGCAGTTATCCGACATGGTGCGCAATGCCGTTATGACTTTTGAGAATAAACGGGTGGCCGTTCATATTAGAAGAACGCCAAAGTCCGGCTTTGTCTATTCTGCTGCTGATACGAAAGCGGTACTAGATGCTGTATTGGAGGAGCTAGATGCGGAACCGGTCGTGCAGCAGCCGGACGTGATCATTGCCATTTATGCAGCGGTTGAGCAGCTCTATGTCGGTTTTGGAGCGCCACCTGATATGCTCTCGGATTGGCCAGGCGGTGCGGTGCGTTTTCAGCGTGAGGAAGGACAAGTCTCGCGCGCCAAATTCAAGCTGCTCGAGGCAGAGCGGGAATTTGGCCTTAATTACGCCGAGTTCCGGAATGCGATTGATATCGGTGCTGCGCCGGGAGGCTGGACTTCTCTTTTGCTGGAACGTGGACTACGCGTTACCGCCATTGATCCCGCGGAGCTTCATCCGTCTCTAATGGCATATCCTACCTTGACCTACTTGAAGCGAAATGCTTCTGATGTGAAGTTTGAAGCTGGAACCTTTGATTTGCTCGTCTGCGATATGAGCTGGAGTCCGATGATGATGTGCAAGCTTGTGCTCGATTTGGAACCGGCGTTATCGCAGGGCGGAACGGCTATAATTACTGTGAAGCTCATGCATCGCAAACCGCTGCAAACGATTCGTGATGTGATTTCGAGACTATCTACAGAATTTAGACTTCAAAAGGCTAAGCAATTGTTCCACAACCGTGAAGAAATAACGCTATACCTCATCAAAAAATAAAACGAAGCACCCTCTCCGCAGGGCAGGGTGCTTTGTTTTGAGACCACACCAGCTGTTATTCGCTTCTTTCCATGCGCAGCTGGTTTTGTTATATTGGATAAGCAACTGATCAGGGAAACGCCCGAGGAGGCAACGTCTATGCTTAATCTGAAAGCGCTTTATCTGAATTTAAGGATCAAGCATAAAATGTTTGTGCTAATCTCAGTCGTGATGCTGTTTGTCGCGGTACTCGCCATTATTATTCAACAGTACGCATTTGACTTTTACGATGAGGAGATTTACAAGCAATCTTCCAAAGCGCTCAGCTTATCTTCCATTAGCATTGAGAATGAGCTCAAAAAAATGGAAAAACTTACTTTCATGCTGGCCACAGACACAACGATTCAAAAATATTTGCGTTCAATCAAAAGCGGCTTGTCCAAGTATGACAATTATGTCGTGCAGTTGACGGTAAGAGAAAGAATGGTGAACATTGGAGCGCTTGATAAATACGTGCTTTCAGCCCAACTATATGATTTTTATGATAACGAGTATGCGGTGGGAGCAAATTCCATAACGGTTTATCAAGACCGTTTGAATTCCTTTAAGGAGCTCACAGCTGACAATAAAGGAGGCAATACGTGGATTGCACCTTACAGTAACGATAAATCATTAATTGCTGCACGCGAAGTCCGGTCATTTGAGCAGCTGAATTTGGATTATATCGGAACGCTAGCGCTGCGAATTGATATGAACAAGCTGTTTCGGGACTTAGCCAAAGGAATGAACAGCAACGACGCCCAGCTTATTATTATGAAAAACAATGAGGCCGTATTTCCCGAAGCGTCAGCGTTTCCGATTGACAGCTTGTCGCAGCTCACGGGGAGCGAAGGATACAAAGTGATTAGCTATGAAGGAAAACAGTACTTTGTAACCTATATCGCTTCCACCTACACGGATTGGACGTATTATACGTTAATTCCGTTCGATGACATTTTCGACCGCGTTGCCAAAGTGAAAAATACCATTTTGATGATTTTGGCTATTTTGTTTGTGGTCATTCTACTGATCGCCGTCGCTTTTGCGAGAGGAATTACGGAACCGATCGAGCGGCTTAACGCGAAAATGAAAAGGGTCCAGCTGGGCCATTTTGAATATATCGAGGAACCGAACGAGCGTGCGCTTGCCATGGATGAAGCGGGGCAAATGCACCGTAATTTCCGCATCATGGTTGAACGGATTAATGAGCTTATACACGAGAACTATGTGAAGCAGCTTACGATTCGTGACACGGAATTCAAAGCGCTGCAGGCGCAAATTAATCCGCATTTTTTGTACAACACCTTGGAGTCGATCAACTGGTCGGCGAAGCTAAGCAAGCAAACGCATATTTCGCAAATGGTTGAAGCGTTAGGCTCCTTGCTTAGAACTTCAATCAACCTGAAAGAACCGCTGATTCCTCTGAGCAAAGAGCTCGAAATTATTAGTCATTATGTTACGATTCAAAAATACCGGTTTGAGGAGCGCCTTGATTTCCAAGTCGATGTAGCAGATAAGCTGCTCTATTGCAGCATTCCAAAGCTGTCGCTTCAGCCGCTCGTCGAGAATGCAATAAATTATGGCCTTGAACAAATGATCGACACGTGCAGCATAAAAATTCATGCGTATACCGAGGATAAGCTGCTTTATGTCTCTGTAGAAGATAACGGACCCGGCATGGAAAAGGCATTCGTTGCACAGCTGCTTAGCGGACAAGTGAAAACAAAGGGCTCCGGCTTGGGCTTGAAAAATATCGAGGAGCGGATCAAGCTTCTCTATGGAGAGTCTTACGGATTGACAGTTGAAAGCGAGCCAAACGAAGGCACGAAGGTGATGATGATACTTCCATTCGAAATGAGGGATTCTATTGTATAAGGTGCTTTTGGTTGACGACGAGCGGATTATAGTTGAGGGCATATCGCTTACCGTAGATTGGAATGCTTCTAACACGGAGCTTGCCGGAACTGCGCGCAATGGTCTAGATGCATTGGCTTTTATTGAAAGCCATGTGCCCGATATTGTCATTTCCGATATCAAAATGCCAGGCATGAACGGATTGCAGCTTGTGGAGAAGGTGCATGAGAAATATCCGCATATCGCATTTATATTGTTATCGGGCTTTAGTGAATTTGATTTTGCGCGAACAGCCATGCAGTTTGGCGTCAAACATTATCTCTTGAAGCCATGCAATGAAAATTCGATTACGGAAGCTTTATCTGAAGTGATTGCTGAACTTGAACAGCAGCAATCGCAGAAGAGCTTTATGCTGAATATCCAGAAGGAGCTGTCTAAAGTGCTGCCGCATGCTAAGGAGCAGTTCTTAAAGGAGCTTGTTACCAATAAAACGTATGGCAAGCGTGACTGGGACGATTACGGTGAATTGTTTCACATCACGATGGAAAATGATCAAGTACAGCTGCTGTTGTTTCAGATTGAAGGGAAGTTTGAATTTGAGCATATGTTCGCCATCAAAAACATTGCTCAGGATGTACTAGGCAAATCCATAGTGCTTCTCAGCACAACGATCGGTAAGCATGTACTGCTGCTCATCAAAGAAACCGAGGATACGTCGTCATTATTCGTATTGCTTAATGAGATTAAGAAAACCTTTTCTACCTACTACAAGCTCGATGCAACCGTTGCGGTCAGCGATCCAAGGCAAATTGTCCATGCGCGCAAAATGTACCGAGAAACGCTGGAATGCTTGAATTACCAGTTTTACTTAGGCGAAGGCAGCATTATAACGCAAAAGGATGTTGAAAGAGAAGACGATGAATCCATAAAGGCATTCTTTTATGATGAAGAGCCGCTTTGTATGCATGTGAAATCGGGGGACTGGACGTATGTTCAGTCGGAGCTTCAGCATTATTTCAGCCTGCTGGCGGACAGTAGAATGGATACGCATCTGTCTAAATCGTATGTCATTCCCCTCTACATCTCGATAGTCCGCCAAGGTAAACCGGAGGAGATAAACGAGTACCTCAAAAAAATCGCAAGCTTTGATCAATTTTACACCTTGCGGACGATTGAGCAGTTCGTTACGGAAAATGCGGAACAAATTTGCTTGCACAATTTCCATTTCCAAATTAAGAAGCATTCCGGCATTATTCATAAGATGATTCAAGTCATAGAAGAGCATTTGTCTAACCCGGGCTTGTCATTAAACTGGGTAGCAAGTGAGATCTTGTATATGAATGCTGACTATTTAGGAAAGCTATTCAAAAAGGAAACCGGCGAAAAATTTTCAAATTATGTGGTCCGCTTGAGAATGGAAAAGGCCGTGGAGGAAATTGAAAAAACGGGGGACGTTAAGGTTTTTGAGCTCGCCGAGAAATTTGGATTCGGGGATAATCCTCAATATTTCAGCCAGGTATTTAAAAAACATACGGGGTTTACCCCTTCGGATTTCAAAAGGTCGCCTTAATGGCGACCTCTGTTTTTTTAACAAAGAAAGCGGTTTTTTTAATTCCGACATTTCGACATTCGACCTATAATAAAGCTTGTAAACAACATTAAAGAGTCTGGAAGGGGCGTAACACAATGAAAGCACCGAAGAAAATGCTTTTAATGCTCATGGCTGTTGCACTGGTTCTCGTAAGCGCTTGCGGCGGAAACTCAAACAACGGCAAGACAACAAATGCGACCAACACACCGAAAACGACCAATGAAGTGAAAGAAGAGCCAGCGGAAGCTAAGCCGGTTACTCTACGCATCGCTTGGTGGGGCGGACAGCCACGTCACGATTACACGATGAAAGTTATTGAAATGTACAAAGCCAAAAACCCGCATGTAACAATTGAAATGGAATATGCAAATTATGATGACTATTGGAAAAAGCTTGCTCCGCAAGCAGCTGCAAATGAACTTCCGGACATCATTCAAATCGATACGCAAAACTACTCCCAATATGCTGGAAGAAAACAACTGGCTGATTTGACACCATACTTAGGCAACCAAATTGACGTTTCTGATATTAGTCAAAACGCGATTGACGGTGGCAAATTGGGCGATGGGCTTTACGGTATGAACCTTGGCGTAAATGCACTTGGATTCAACTATGATCCAGCGCTTCTAAAAAAAGCAGGCATCGATTCCATTCCTGAGAACTTCACTTGGGATGATTACGTAGCAATGGCTGAGAAAGCCAAAGCTGCAGGCATTTACTTCGATAATGGCATGCGTCCGGAAGTATTCTTCGGCTACTACCTTCGTACATTAGGCAAAACCCTGTTTAACGCAGAAGGTAACGGTCTTGGCTATGAAGATGATCAAATGTTTACCGATTTCTTCGGAATGCTAGCTAAGCTCGTCATTGACGGCGCAGTACCATCACCAGACGTGCTTGCTCAAATTAAAGGTGCTGAAGACAGCCACCTTGTGCTTAACCAAGGCATCGGCGTATGGCAGTGGTCTAACCAATACGTAGGCTTGCAGCAAGTAGCTAACCGCCCGCTTGCAATTGCTCCAATGGCTGGCCCGAACATGGAAAAAGGCTTGTTCCTGAAACCAAGTATGTTCTTCTCCGTTTCTGAGCACTCGAAAGCAAAAGAAGAAGCGGCTAAATTTATCAACTTCTTCGTAAATGATATCGAAGCTAACAAATTGATTCTTGGCGACCGCGGCGTACCGGTTTCCTCTAAAGTAAAAGACGCATTGAAAGAAGTTTCAACAGAAGCGCAAATTCAAGTGTATGACTACGTTGCTTGGGCAGAAGCTAACAGCTCCCCAATGGACCCAGCAGATCCAATCGGTTCGGCTGAAGTATTCAAATCCTTGACTAGCCTTTCTGAGCAAATGAACTACAACAAAATCAAGCCGGAAGAAGCAGCTAAGAAATTCAGAGACGAAGCAACCTCCATTCTTAAGAAAAACAAGTAATATTGTTTGAGTAGATGCGATGGTTGGTCGGTAGATCGGCCATCGCTTTTTTACTAAAAAGAGACCAGCAAGCTAGACTTCGTATAGGAGTTGGATAAGATGAAATCGCTATCACTTAAAAACAACTTAATTGGCTACACGTTTATCGGACCTTTTGTCATCGGATTTTTGTTATTCACCTTGGTTCCGGCTGTGGCATCGTTGTATTTCTCGGTCACCGATTATGACCTTTTGTCGACACCATCCTTTATCGGATTAGAGAATTACTCGACGATGTTTACGGATGACTCGAAATTTTGGGCGTCACTCAAAGTAACCTTCTTGTACGTGTTTATCGGGGTTCCGCTTCGCTTGGCTTTTGCCTTATTTATCGCCATGATCTTAAATACAGCTTCGAAAGCAATCGGGTTATATCGGACCGTTTATTATCTTCCTTCTATCATTGGCGGCAGCGTCGCAGTATCAATCATGTGGCGGAACCTTTACGGTGACGAAGGAGTCATAAACATTTTTCTGAATGCACTCGGTTTAGATAGCGTGAGATGGTTTGCTGAGCCTGCAGCTGCACTTTGGATGCTCATTACGTTGTCGGTATGGCAATTTGGATCTTCTATGCTGATTTTCCTTGCTGGCCTAAAGAACATTCCGCCGGAATTGTATGAAGCATCAAATGTTGACGGAGCAGGACCGATTATTCGTTTCTTCAAAATTACGATTCCGATGCTGAGTCCAATTATTTTGTTCAACACGATTATGCAGACGATTGGCGCATTCATGACCTTTGTTCCCGCTTATATTATTTCCAAAGGGGAGGGCGGTCCCTTGGACGGCACGCTGCTTTACTCGCTTTATTTGTTCCGTCAGGCGTTCGTCTACTTTGACATGGGCTACGCTTCAGCAATGGCTTGGGTTATGCTGATCATCATTGCCATTTTGACAGGAATTTTGTTCTACACCTCCAAAAAATGGGTACATTACGAATCGAAAGGTGGCCATTAATCATGATCTTGAAAAAATTGAAGTGGCCTATCTACCATATCTTCGTTGCTGCGCTTGCTCTTGTAATGGTATATCCCGTGTTATGGCTGCTCATGAGCTCGTTCAAGCAAAGCAACCTAATTTTTGCAACAGCGGATTCCCTCATTCCTCAGCCATGGATTTGGGATAATTACCGGATTGGCTGGATCGGCATCGCTGGACAGTCGTTCGGCAATTTCATTATGAACTCCCTTGAAATCGTTATCATCTCAACGATTGGCGCCGTGCTCTCATCGGCATTTATCGCTTTTGGCTTTGCACGTCTTAACTTCACAGGCAAAACTTTCTGGTTCGGTATTATGATGGTTACGCTCATGCTGCCGCATGACGTTGTGCTTGTGCCGCAGTATATTTTGTTTGCCAAGCTGCACTGGCTTAATTCCATTAAACCGATCGTCATTCCGCAATATTTTGGCATTCCGTTTTTTATCTTCTTGCTCATTCAGTTTATCCGGACGATTCCTAATGAGCTTGATGAGGCAGCCACCATTGACGGCTGCGGGAAGTTTCGATTATTTTTCCGAATCATTTTGCCACTCGTTGTACCGGCACTTGCTACGGCATCGATTTTCTCTTTCTACTGGCGCTGGGAAGACTTGCTCGGCCCGGTTCTTTACTTGAACCGCCCAAGCTTGTATCCGGTATCTATGGGACTGAAAATGTTCTTGGACAGTGATACGGTATCCAATTGGGGCGCCATGTTCGCGATGTCCATTGTGAGCTTGATTCCGGTTCTGGCTATATTTTTCGCCTTTCAGAAGTACATCGTTGAAGGGATTAGCACAAGCGGTTTGAAATAGAAAATGAGCAGAAGAATAGGAGAGGAAGATGGAAATGCCTCAGCTTCAATTTGACGATAATCACATTCGAGAGGTAATTGACCGTGTTGTAGACCGAACGTTTAGAATGGATTTTAGCTGGGATTGGCCGGGAGGAGTCGCTTTCTATGGTGTCGCGGAAGCCTATGAAGCCACGGGCAACGAACGTTACATCAAGCTGCTGCAGGAGTGGGTAGATGAGAAGCTGGAGGACGGTCTTCCTAAGCTATCCGTGAATGGCGTTTCCATTGGCCACGCTCTAATCTCGCTCTATAAAGCTACTGATGAAGAAAAATATTTAAACGTTGCCACCCAGATGGCAGAATACTTAAAGCATGATGCCGTTCGCTTTGCAGATGGCGTTTTCCAGCATACCGTAAATTCGGAGACCTACAATTTCCCGGAGCAGGCTTGGGTAGATACGATGATGATGGCAGGTTATTTCCTGGTCAGAATGGGGCATTTGCTAGGACGTGAGGATTATTTGGAAGATGGCCTGAAGCAATATCATGGCCATGAGCATTTTCTGCAGGATCAGGTTACGAATTTGTACTATCACGGTTGGGACAATATTGCCCAAAACCATATGTCTTCGATTTTCTGGGCTCGTGGCAACTCCTGGGCAGCATTAACGATGGCGAAAGCGCTGCCGCACATTGCCGTTCAGCATCCTTCCTTTATGATGATTGAAGGCTCGATGCGCGATCAGTTGAGCACGCTCGTCCGCCTGCAAGTGGATAACGGCTTATGGCATACGGTGCTGAATGATGATGGTTCATACCATGAAACTTCGGGCTCAGCGGGTATTGCTACTGGATTGTTCGCATTCGGTTCCTTATATAACAAATACATCCAACGGTCCATTGACGGTATTTTAAGTCAGATTACGGAAGATGGTTCTGTACTTAACGTATCTGCAGGAACGGCTGTGATGAACGATCAGCAAGGGTACAAGGACGTGGCGCATAAACGGGTACAAGGCTGGGGCCAAGGCCTCGCGCTTGCTTTCCTTTCAGAATTGCTTAATTCTCAAAAACGTGTTTTTTAAAAGAGGAAATCTGTATTTATATCTCAAAATATGTTAAAGTAGCTCTAACAAGAAGAAACGGAATGGGCTTCCCTTTCTCTTAAAGAGATGGGTACCTGTTTCTCGTAGAATTATAAACCTGCTTATTATGCAATATAAATAAAGGCTTATATTTTAAAATAACCAATCAGAAAAGCATTCTGATACCGTTTGTTTCGTAACAAACGGTATTGGAGTGTTTTTTTGCGTTTAATGGAGGATCAAAGAATGGCTGAATGGGCAGAAGAGCAGGCTTTCGTTATGAGTGGAACGATGATCGGCGGCCGTTACCGAATTATACGGGAAATTGGAAGGGGCGGAATGGGGAGTGTTTATTTGGCAGAGGATGTGAAGCTTGCCAACAAGCTTAGAGCGATTAAAGTACTAGAGCCTAACCTGCACAAAAATATTATGCTTGCAGATGAAGCGCAGCTGATGATGAAAATCAATCACCCTCATTTACCGTTAATCGTGGATTATTTTGGAAGAAGCGAACTGGGATTTGAGGCGGTTGTGATGGAATATATCGAAGGTTGTACATTAGCAGAGTTATTTCGGAATCCTAAGACCCACTTTTCCTTTGCAGAACTTATCCAGCTTGCACTGCAGCTTTGCTCGGCGCTCAACCATTTGCACAGCTATCAACCACCGATTATTCATCGTGATTTAAAGCCATCGAATGTTATGATCGATAAGCAAGGCGATGCCAAGCTTATTGATTTTGGCATCTCGCGGCAGTACAAGAAGGGACAGCTGCAGGATACGCTGCAGCTCGGCACGCGAGGCTTTGCGGCACCGGAGCAAATAGAAGGTGGCCAAAGTAATGAACGGACAGATGTTTATGGGCTGGGAGCTCTGCTTTTTTATTTGGCAAGTAAAGGTGCCAGCTATCGACCTTCGTTTGGAAGCAGGGGAGAGATGGAGCCATTTAGGCAGCTGCAGGCTGACGTTCCGGAAGCATTTAAAATGGTTCTTCTGCGCATGCTGCAGGCCGCTCCACATTTAAGGTATGGCTCGATATTAGAGGTTGAGCAAGCACTTCAACCGTTTACGATGTATTATAATCTCTCTGCTGCTCAACAAGAGATTAGAGCACCAAAGCGTGGCGCTGCCGTAATCAAGCCGATACGTGTTAGTGTGTTATCTTTATCATCTGGTGCGGGAGCTACCTTTCTGACGCATGCGCTTGCTGAGCTGCTGGGTAGGAAGGGAATGACCGTAACGGCTGTAGAGCATGAGCTTGCCAAGCCTGAATGGCATGCTTGGTTTTCCGGCCAACAAAATAAACAGCCGCATCAAGCTGGTGCAGGAGATTCGCGTTTCATCCAATTCAGTGATCGGGAGCAAATGGTCAATTGGTATTATTTGCATCCGGAGCAGCGTAGCCAGAGCGGTATAGTGGAGGACGGGCGCTTTGAGCAGCTTTTACGGCATACGGGAGGATTAATTCAATTAATCGATCTATCCTCACAATGGTCTGATGCCAAATCGCTCCAGCTGCTGTATGAATCATCACTTGTACTTGTGGTTGCAGACCCAGCTGCTTCTAAATGGCAAGCCAATGACCTTAGACAGCTGTACTCGATCAGACGAAAGCTGCAGCCCTCAGGAAGACAGCTGAAATTTATAGCGAATAAAGATTTATCCTTTCGCGGGAGAAATGAATGGTTGTCTTTGTTCCCGGAAGCTCCATTTGTGATTTTGCCGCGCCTTGATGAAGAGAAGCTTCTATCCATGCAATACGGCGGTCGAAGGGCGACTGACGATTCACGAATGCGCAAGCAGCTTAATCAAGCATTTTTGCCCATTTTCAAGCACATTTACAATGAAATAAACACAGAATGACCGTATTTGTGGTACAATAATACGGGTTAATCGGGAATCATCCCAAGCATTAGTTAAGGTGCATACATGAATGGAGATAAAGACAAATGAGTTTGTTAACTGTAGAGCAATTATCACATACGTTTGGCGACCGAGTACTGTTTCGCAACGTATCCTTTCGTTTACTGGCAGGAGAGCATGTCGGGCTAGTCGGAGCGAATGGTACCGGAAAATCAACATTAATGAATATTTTGACAGGAAAGCTGCTTAAGGACGAAGGCAAGGTGGAATGGACGCCGCGTGTTCGTTACGGTTATTTGGATCAGCATACGAAGCTTGAAGCGGGCAAGACCATTCGAGATGTGTTGAAAGATGCCTTTCTGCCGATGCTCCAGCTGGAAGAGGAGCTTAACCAAATTGCTGCCCAAATGGCGGATGTCGATGCGGATACGCTGGATGAGCTCCTCGTCCGAATGGGGGAAATTCAAGAAGAGCTTGAGATCGGCGATTTCTATCTGATTGACGTGAAAGTCGATGAGATGGCTAACGGCCTAGGCCTTAATGCGATTGGGCTCGACCGTGACGTGACCGCGCTTAGCGGGGGGCAGCGGACCAAGGTGCTGCTTGCGAAGCTGCTGCTTGAGAAACCAGGCGTGCTGCTGCTCGATGAGCCAACCAACTATTTGGATGAAGAGCACATCAACTGGCTGACCAACTATTTGAAAAATTACCCGCATGCCTTTGTCCTGATATCACATGAAACAGCCTTTATGAATCAGGTTGTTAATGTCATTTATCATCTTGAATTTACAAAAATGACGCGATATTCGGCCAATTACGATAAGTTTTTGGAAATGGCTGACTTAAATAAAGCTCAGCACATCGATGCTTACGAGAAACAGAAGGATTTCATTAAGAAGCAAGAAGAATTTATTAATAAAAACAAAGCGCGTGCGTCCACTTCGGGCCGTGCGAAGAGCCGGGAGAAGCAGCTCGACCGCATTGACCGGATCGACAAGCCTGAGGAGGCTGCAAAGCCGACTTTCAATTTTAAAGAATCCAGAACGAGCGGCAAAACGGTATTTGAAGCTGAGGATATGGTGATCGGATACAATAGGCCGCTGCTGCCCAAGATGAATATGTCGATTGAGCGCGGAGACAAAATCGCGATTGTCGGCTGTAATGGCGTAGGCAAGTCTACTCTTCTCAAAACCATACTGGGGGTCATTCCTCCGCTGGATGGAAAAACGTATCTCGGTGATTATTTGAATCCTGCTTACTTCGAGCAGGAGGCCAAAGCGCCGACAATGACGCCTCTTGAGGATGTTTGGGACGAATTTTCCTTTATGAACCAGCATGAGGTTCGTGCAGCGCTTGCGCGCTGCGGCCTAAAGAATGAGCATATTACTCGCGCCCTTAATCAGTTAAGCGGTGGCGAACAGGCTAAGGTTCGATTATGCAAACTTCTGATGCGCGAGAGCAACTGGATTTTGTTCGATGAGCCGACGAACCATCTGGATATCGTTGCAAAAGCTGAATTGAAGCGCGCACTTAAAGCATACAAAGGAACTGTCGTTCTCGTGTCTCACGAACCTGATTTCTATGAGGATTGGGTAACCAAAACATGGGACGTAGAGGCATGGTCGATGCAAAGCTAATTTGTTCCATGATTTGAATTCAATAGCTGCCGGTCTACTCTTTTTGTAGATCGGCTTGCTTGCATTTGTGAAACGTCTTCATTATGATAAATTTAAGCGATTATGCTTTTTTAGTATTGGCGATGGATATTTGCAAGCGATTTATTTACAACTGGAAGCAGGTGAACCTCTAAGATGAAGGAACGAATTCTTGTCGTGGAAGATGAAGCGGGGATCTCCCGCATCTTACAGCTGGAACTGGAGCATGAGGGGTATACAGTAGGCACAGCCGCGGATGGCCGGACGGGTTATGAAATGGCATCAACAGGCGAATGGGAGCTAGTGTTGCTCGATGTCATGCTGCCCGAAATGAGTGGTATAGAAGTGCTGCGTTTGCTGCGCCAAGCAGGGAATCCGGTACCGATCATATTATTAACTGCGCGTGATACGGTCCCCGATAAGGTGAGCGGATTTGAGCATGGAGCAAATGACTACATTACGAAGCCATTTGCGATGGAGGAGCTGCTTGCGCGCGTCCGCAACATTTTGCGTATCTTCCAACAGTATCCGAAGGAAGCGGAAGGCTCGGATATGATTAAGGTCGGCGACCTTACGATTGAGCTGCGGACCCGTAAAGTTTATCGAAAGGATATCCTTATCGAACTGACGCCGCGTGAGTTTGAACTGCTAGTGTACCTTGTCGAGAACAAAAATGACGAGAAATCGCGCGAAGATATTTTGTCTGAAGTATGGGGCTATGATTTTATTGGGGAAACGAACCTTGTCGACGTTTATATTCGTTATTTGCGCCAAAAATTGGACAAGGGGTATCGTCATAAGCTGATTCACACGGTTCGCGGAGTAGGTTACATGATCAAGGAGCCGGACGCATGACGCTGCGCAAAAGGTTTACGCTCTTTACGATCTTTTGGTTGATCTTTATTTTGATTTTGTTTAATATTTTTGTTTATTTTTATGTGATTAAGATTACAACTGAAAGCGAAGAAGAGGTTATTGCCAACAAGGTGAATCTCATGCTGGAGAATCCCCGAATTCAGAGCGGCCGAGGATTAAACTATCCGGAGCTGCTCAACGAATATTATAATGTTAACGAAATGATTCGCATCATTGCTCCGAATAACAGAGTCGTTAATATAACAGGCTCGGATGAGCTTCTTCAGCAGCTGCCGGCGACTTTTGAGTCTCATCATCATACGGGGATGATCACCAAGGGCGGAGAGCGCATTTTGTTTATGCGCGTCCCTTTATATGATGGAAATCGGGTCATAGCTATGCTTGAGATTAATCGTATATTGGATGAGCTAGATAATTATTTGCAGGTGCTGGTCGCTGCACTTAGCGTTACGAGCGGTGGCGCGATCTTGTTCGCCATTTTCGGTACCTATTGGTTCACCTCCAGGCTAACAGCTCCCATTCAGCAAATGGTCAATACGATGCGCGAAATTGACCGGAGCGGCAAGCTTAGGCAAATTGAGCTTAGCAGCAAGGAGGAATCCGCAGAGCTGCTGCAGCTCGTCCGTGCGTTTAATCAAATGATTGAACGGCTCGACCGGACCTTTGCGAAGCAAAAGCAATTTGTTGCGGACGCTTCCCATGAGCTGAAGACACCGCTAACCGTAATCAGCAGCTATGCTGGCATGCTTAAGCGTTGGGGACGCGATGATGAGAGCCTGCGCAACGAAGCCATCGAAGCGATTGACAAGGAAGCCAACCGGCTGCAAAATTTAACGAAGTCTATGCTTATGCTCGCTGAAGCGGAGCAAGAGGACTGGCTGCGACAAGAGCTGTTTGACGTCGTACAGGTGGTTGATGAGCTGGCTACCATGCTGCAGACCACCTTTGGCCGTCCGATCCGCGTGAAAGCAATGTCCAAGGTTGTTCGTATGGTTGGCGACAAAGACAAGATCAGGCAGTTGCTTGTCATCTTGCTTGATAATGCGATCAAATACTCGAAGGAGCCGATTGATGTCACCATTTCGCTGGTTAGGCATATCGTGAAGATCGAGGTCATGGATAAAGGAATGGGAATTCCGGAGAATGAGATTCCGCATTTATTCGAGCGATTTTACCGTGTAGACGGCGCTAGAAGCCGTGCGACGGGCGGAGTAGGGCTTGGATTATCTATAGCCAAACGTATCGTCGACCTGCATGAGGGGAAGGTTGACGTGTTTAGCTTGCCTGATCTCGGAACGACCATAACCTTGCAGTTCAAGCAGCGGAAACAATAACAAGGATTAATGGGGGAAAACAGAAATGAAGTTTCGGACAGCAGCCGTTCAATATATGCTTGCTGATATTAGTACATTTGAGCAATTCGCAGAGCAAGTTGCTCATTATGTACGAAATGCCTCGGAGTATGGGGTTCAGTTTATTTTGTTCCCTGAGTTTCTAACGACTCAGCTGATGTCGATCGGAGATGAGCAGGGGAATGCTCTCCCCATTCATAAGCTTCCTGATTTTACGGAGCAGTACTTAGAATTGTTCAGTAGTCTTGCAGCTGAATATAACGTCTATATCATTGGCGGGACGCATGTCATTCAAACCATAGACGGAAGCCTTCGCAACGCGGCACATCTTTTTCACCCCGATGGAAAAATTGATGTGCAGCACAAAATACATATTACGCCGTCTGAGGTAGAAGGATGGAACATGTCCGCAGGCGAGGGCCTTGAGGTATTTGAGACTGCTTATGGCACGATTGCAATGCTCACCTGTTACGATATTGAATTTCCTGAAATTGTAAGAATGGCGCGATCAAAAGGAGCGGACGTCATTTTCTGTCCTTCCTGTACCGATGATCGCCACGGCTTCTACCGGGTTAGATATTGCTGTCATGCGAGAGCGGTCGAGAATCAGGTTTACATCGTAACAACCGGTACGGTCGGTTCGCTTCGGAAAGTTGATCTGATGCGTGCAAACTTCGGTCAGGCTGCCATTATCGCGCCAAATGATATACCGTTCCCGCCAGCAGGCATCTTGAGTGAGGGGATCATCAATGACGATATGCTCGTCGTAGCTGACCTAGATTTGGCACTACTGGAGGAAGTGCGGGCGAAAGGGTCCGTAACGACCTGGCGCGACCGCCGTACGGATCTGTATCCAGATTGGAAATCGTAAAATCATGGTGGAGAGGCGGGTAGCCATGCGCAAAGAGCTTTATTTGATTGTTGACGGAAAACCGGTCAAAACCATCATTCGCAATTATAACCAGCATGATTTTGAAGCCATGATTGAAGTGCAGAGCGTGAGCTTTCCACCGCCTTATCCTTCGGAGCTATGGTGGAACAAGGAGCAATTGTCTGAGCATGTCTCCCGTTTTGCCGCTGGCGCTTTATGCGCGGAAGTTGATGGCCGATTGATTGGTTCCATGACTGGCTTGCTTGTGAATATGAACGATTACGGCCATGCCCATGACTGGGAGACTATCTCCGGCAGCGGATATATCCGCAATCACAATCCAAGCGGAGACACTTTGTATGTGGTGGATATATGCGTGATCCCTGAATATCGAAAATCAGGGATCGGCAAATGGCTTATGCAAACGATGTACGAAACCGTTGTGTATCTGGGATTGAACAGGCTGCTTGGCGGAGGGCGTATGCCGGGTTATGGGGCTTATGCAGAAGCAATGTCGCCTGAAGAGTATTTGGAGAAGGTGATTACGGGTGATTTGAAAGACCCGGTCATCACCTTCTTGCTCAGATGCGGCCGCATGCCAGTGGGTGTTGCACATCATTATTTGGATGATGAGGAATCAAGAAACTGCGCTGCCATGATGGAATGGCGCAATCCATTTAAATAAAGGAGATATGCTATATGCTTATTTATCATCGTATTTGCTCCATTGAAGATCAATACTTTGGCGCTTTACATAAACTATTGCAAACGATTTTCCCGCCCGAAGAGGTATTGGCTTACGAATTGTGGAAGGAACCTCTTGAAGATCCCACGATTCACGTCTATGTTGCGATCCATGAAGGTGAAGTGGTCGGTTCAACCGAATACCGTTATTACCCCGACATGCGCGTAGCAATGACCGATTTTACGATTATCGGCAAGCCTTCGCTCGGTATCGGACGTTTCTTGCTGCGTAACCGAGAACGTGATTTGGAGAAACTTGCGCAGCAATCGGGAACAACGCCAATCGGTATGTTCGCTGAAGTATACGATCCTTACCGCGCTGAAGAGCATTCGTTTGGCGGAGTCTCACCCATGAATCCCTATGTCCGCCGAGAAGTATTGTCCCATATCGGCTATAAACGGATTGGCGTCAGCTACGTTCATCCGTCATGGGATCATGAGGGCCAAGCGGTTGCAGAGCTTGATTTGTGCTTCCTGCCAAAGGACGAAGAGCTGTCTGCAATCGATGCATCGCTAGTAGCTGAGTTTTTGGAGGGCTACTATTCCGCATTGCCGAACAAGCCTGCTGAATGGCTGCGCATGATGGAACAAATTCGCACTTCAGGTACACTTGAGCTTCATCCGCTATGACCCGGCTTATTTTTAGAGGAACGGGAGACTCGATGGGCGTTCCCCGTATTTATTGTGACTGCGATGTATGCTCGGAAGCACGGGAAACAGGCTTGAACCGGCGCTTGCGATCCTCGCTGCACATATGGGACGAAGAAGCAGGCAACGTATGGATAGATTGCGGACCGGATTTCGGTGAGCAGCTGGAAGCGGCCAATTTAAGAGAAATTGATACTCTTCTAATCACGCATGCGCATTTCGACCATATTGGCGGCTTGGTTGAGTGGGCGGATGCTTGTCGCTGGCAGAAGAAGAAGGGCTCGGCATACGCCCCTTCTGAAGTGATTTTGGAAATTCTGGACCGGTTTCCATGGCTAAGCAATCATATTCATTTTCAAACCTTTGATGAACCGGTCAGCATAGGGAAGTGGATGGCAGCCAGCTGGCGCGTCCATCATGGCAAGAATGGGTACGCCTATGCCTTTCGGTTTGAGCATCGTGATACCGGCTTCAAATGGGTTTATTGCTCTGACTCTATTGGGTTGACCGATGAGCAGCAAAAGCCGCTTGCCAATCTGGATCTTCTCATACTCGGAACAAGCTTCTATCATGAGCCATTCGCGTATGAAACAAGATCAGTATATGATGTGGTTGAAGCGATTGACTTGATCAACAAGTGGAAGCCTAAGCATACGGTTCTCACCCATATGTCCCATGACATTGATGCTGGCAAGGATTATGGGCTGCCAGAACAGCTCCAGCTTGCTGTTACCGGTATGCACATAGAAATTTAAGAGCTGAGTTATGGAAAAAACAAACTTGACAACAAGCTTGCCTTTTTTGTACATTAAGGGTGTAACCTTATTTAGATTATGATTACGCTTAAAGGGGAAATTTTAATGTTTGCTGGTGTCTTTAACTCATAAATTGGATATGGTCAGATGACTAATGGTCTTGCGATTATCGTAAGGTGCGAAATGCACCAAGCGGCAAGGCTCTATTTCGTGATCTGGCGCCAAGAGTTAAGGACATGAGGATTTCCGCCTGTAGCGATTCGACAGCGGCCCAATCACCGTGCTCTCGCAGCGCGGTTTTTTTATGCCCGTTTTCAGCTTAACGATTTCGTTAAGGCCGGAAGCGGTATTGGAGCATGAGTCGAGCAAGACAGGAATGGAACGCGCCCGCGTTCTATTCCTGTCTTTTTTTATGCCCAAAATTAGAGGAGGCCATCAAGATGAATAAAGCAACATGGGGAAGACTAGAGTACGACAAGGTAAAAGATAGATTATTAAGCTTTACCGTATCACCTGCTGGCAGATTGTTAGCGGAGAGGCATGAACCAAGTACGAACTTACGCCAAGTAGCAGCGTGGCAGCAAGAAACAGCGGAAGCGGATGATCTACTGGGAAGCGGGGCAAGCATACCGCTATCGGCAATGGAGGGGATCGATCCTTTTCTAATGCTGCTCGGCAAAGGCAGAATTTATCACGAACAAGAGCTGGAGCTTGTGTCCGTTTGGTTGACCTCCGTCGTGCAAATGAAAAAATACATGAACAGTAAACGCGAGATAGCGCCTACAATCGCAGCTTATGCAGAATCCATGTATGATTGCCCAGAGCTGCGGGAGGAGCTAAACCGCTCTATCCGGTACGGTCTCATTACCGATCAAGCTAGCGCAGACCTTGCCTTTATTCGCAGGCATATTTATGCATCTGAGGATAAAATTCAGAAAAAAATGGAGCTAGCGCTAAGCAAATACCGTTCTGCTCTGCAGGAACCTGTTATTAGCAAGCGACATGGCCGATTTGTTATTTCTGTGAAACGCGAGCTTCGCAAACAGGTGCCAGGTACGGTATGGGATGAGTCGGCAAGCGGTCAGACCTTGTTCGTGGAGCCGTTAGACGTAGCGGATTTGCAAGCGGAGCTTCAGCAATGGAAGATGGAGGAGGAACGGGAGAGAACGGTCGTTTTGGCAAGGCTCTCAGAGCTTGCAGAATCGTTCTCGCATGAGCTGTTTCAGAATGTGGAAGCGATGGCGTCCTTTGATTTTATTACGGCAAGAGCCAAGCTTTCCCGTTCCTTCGAGGGGAAGAAAATCAAGCTATCCACAATGCCAGTCATTCGGCTAGTTGCCGCGCGACACCCCTTGCTCGGAAATAATGGCGTCCCTCTTCATGCCGAGCTCGGGTTTGGCTGGAGGCAGTTAATAATTACGGGGCCCAACACTGGCGGCAAAACCATTACACTTAAAACAATCGGTTTATTCGTGCTGATGGTGCAATCAGGATTGTTGGTTCCGGCCGAAGAGGGCAGCGAGATCGGAATTTTTCAGCAGGTGATTGCAGACGTAGGAGATGGACAAAGCTTAGAACAATCGCTAAGCACATTCTCATCACATATCACTGTTTTGAAGGAAATGCTTCAGCAAGCCAGTCCGCATACGCTCTTATTGCTCGATGAGTTAGCTGCTGGTACAGATCCAACAGAAGGGATAGCACTCTCAATCGCATTATTGGAGCAGCTCTTAAAACGGGGGGCTTTGGCTGTGGCTACGACGCATTTCAACGAAATCAAAGCATTCGCCGCTCGCACGGAAGGCTGCCAGAATGGGAAGATGGCCTTTGACATCGATACGCTAAAGCCGCTTTACCGGTTGGAAATTGGCGAAGCGGGCGATAGCCATGCTTTTGCAATTGCAAGGCGATATGGTCTTCCCGAGGAAGTGATGCTGCGAGCGGAAAAATGGCTAGAGAGAAAAGAAGGCATACGAACGGGTGAGCTTGGACCTGTTGAACAAGTCCAAACGTCAGTTAAAAGGGCAAGAGCTGAAACAGCCGTACAATCCAAAGCAGCTGGCGAGGAGTCTGTTCCGAAGCAGGTGAAGGCGAACCTAAAAGCTTTCGTTAAAGGAGATGCGGTATGGATCTACCCGCTCAAGCGTATGGGGGTTGTGTACCGCCCCGCAGATGAGCGGGGCAATGTGATTGTTCAAGTGCAGGGACAAAGGTTTACGTTCAACCATAAAAGGATGAAGCTCTACATTCCAAAAGCAGAGCTTTATCCCGACGATCAATATGATCTCGATATTGTTTTTGAAACTAAGGAAAATAGAAAAGTACGGAAGCTACTGAACCGAAAGCATGTGGAAGGACTTACGATCGAGACGCCGGAGGAGAAGTTATAGCCATAAATTTCAGGTAATCGTGAAGCCTCTCGTTCCGAACAGAACGAGAGGTTATTGCCAGATGTGTTCTGTTTTTTGTCCCAATTAATATCAGACGTTTGTCCATTGTGCCCGTTGAAAAGTTTACTTAAGATATATATTGACGATAATGATTATCATTATCTGATAAGATAAATATATCGGAGGCACAAAACAGATGAAACATGTACGCATTTTTATTTTATGTATGACGATGGTAATGGGGGCATTGCTGTCAGCATGCGGTTCAAATGCTGATAGATCGAATACGAACGTGAGCGCACCAACCGATCAATCAAGTACTTCTTCAAATAACGATGGAAACAAGTCCACAGAGGCTGCTACAAGAATGTATACCGATTCAAAGGGGCATCAAGTCGAAATTCCGACTAAGCCTGTACGCGTGATCTATACTGGCGGTGAGCTTGGAGATTTGCTTGCCATTGATGTGAAGCCCATAGGAGCAGCTTTAGGAATCATCGGAGATCAAATTGCTTACCCGGAGCTTATTAATGGCATCGCAGATGTAGGTGACCTGCTTGGCGATTTAGAGAAAGTGACTGCACTTGATCCGGATTTGATTTTGCTCGATAGCGGCGGGAGCTATTATGAAGAGAACGCCTTTGAGCAGCTCTCCAAAATAGCACCGACGATTACGTATGACCGTTTGTCCACCAATGAACGCTTGCGTGTATTCGGGGATATTCTCGGCAAACAAGCTGAAGCGGAGCGGTGGATAAGTAACTATGATGCTAAAGCAAAGGAAGTCGTAAGCAAGCTAAACATAAATACGAACGTGACCGCATCTGTTTTTCTGCAGCTGGGCAAAGATTTTTATATCATGGGAAATGCTTCACTCGGCTCTACGGTATATGAGACCCTCGGTTTTTCACCCTCCGCAAAAGTGAAGGAAGAGCTGATTGACAAAGGAGAAGCTTTTGCCAATATTTCAAGCGAGGTATATGCCGAACTCGCAGGAGAGTGGATGTTCGTGCTTACCGATGACGACGAGACCGCGCGTGCAGCTACTGATTCCTTTACCAATGATCCCTTGTGGAAGGCGATTCCGGCTGTTAAAAACGGCAAAGTCTATTACTTGAAAACGATGTGGAATTTTGACGATGCGATTACGAAGGAAAGATTGCTTGACGAGCTTCCGAATATCGTAAACCAATAATTTTAATTGGCTCTGCAAGAAGCGTTCAACTACCCGTTGAAACGCTTCTTTTTTTTGTATAGTATAGGATTATTGATAATTGTTCTCATCATTATAAGAAGGAGGCTGGCACATGAGCTCAAAACGAATAGTTTCTCCTTCGCCAAATCGCTATTACTTCGCGCTAGACGAGATCGGTGAGCTAACACCGTCCATAAGTTCAAACCATATGCCTGCGCAGCATTTTCAACATATCCTATTAGCGGTAACTAACGGTACGGGTACCCTTTGGCTCGATGGCATCTCCTACAAGATTCGGCAGGGGGACTGCTTGTTGATTTTGCCTGAGAGTCAATTTAACCTTTTGGATCTGGATGGCACCCAATTATCCGGCTACTGGATGGTGCTGCGAGCCTTTCAGGCACACGAGCGTGAGCCGGCAGCGTCATTATCCGAGCTACTTCCTTATAACAAGCTCATTTCTGTACATCAGATTTCTGCCTTAGTAGAAGTTTTTACAAAGCTGCTTGCAGTTGATCGAAGCGAAACGAACCTTGAGCAGATGAAGCGACAATTGATGATGCTAGAGTTATTTGTGCTTCTGCTTGAAAATGCCAAGGAATCGCAAAGCTATCCTGACGTGACTGAAGCGGTGGAAGAGACGGTTCTTTATATGCAGGAGCATTATCGTGAACCGATCACGGTCGTGCAGCTATTACGAATGTCTGGGGTTGGCCGATGGCAGTACAGCTCAATCTTTCAAGCCATTACCGGGCAAAAACCGCTTGATTACTTGGCTGACCTTCGAATAAATAGAGCCAAAACGCTCATGCTTCAATCCGATGATCCGCTTCGAGAAATTGCAAAAAGCGTAGGTTTCAAAGATGAATATTATTTTAATCGCCGTTTTCGGCAAATGACAGGACTATCTCCCAAAAAATATGTCCGTATGCATAACCCGCATTCCAGCATCCAGGGCTTTGGAGGGGCAGAGCTTGCTTTTCCGCTCCAATCTTCTAAAGTTGTAGCTATTGGGTATGCGCTAGGCGATTTGCTGGCGCTTGGCGTTAGACCGATTGGGGCTGATCTTTCTTTGATTGGCCAACAGGTTGTTTTTCGAAATGAGCTGCAAAATATTACAGATATCGGAAGCCATGCAGATGAACGGATTATTGGAACTCTGCAGCCAGAGCTTATTTTACATTGTAGTACGCATGACAAGCCGCTTGACACTTTCTCGAGAATTGCTCCTACGATCGCCATCGAAAAAAACGCTTCGACTTATGTCAGGCTTCGCCAAATTGCAGTCATTTTAGGGAAGCAGACGGAGGCCGAGAGCTGGATTGCCCGCTATGAGAAGAAGGCTGAGGCGATGTGGCGGCTTTTAAAGCCTTCGATTCATTCTGGTGAAACGATGACGATATTCGTCGTGGTGGGGGGACGCGCTTTTGTAATGGGAAACCATGGGATCTCGCCGACCCTCTATCATCCTTTAGCCTTTAGGCCAACGGATGGAGTGAACAGGCTTATTCAAAATCAAATCCCTTTCGAGGCTCTGGAACTGGAGAACATAGCTGAGTTTAACGGTGACCGCTTCGTTTTGTTAGTCGCAGAGGACGAAGCTTCCCGCTTTGCCACCAATCAACTGTTGAACAGTACGATCTGGGGGAAGCTTCGTCCTGTGCAGAATGGGCAAGTCATCAAGCTGGGGGCGAAATGGAACTTTGACGATCCCATTACGCGGGAAAGGCTTCTCGAAGAGCTCCCGCGGTTGGTTCAATTTAGTTGTTTAGCATGAGTTTATTAGTCTCGGCTTTGAATGACGAGAAGCAGTCCAGCGCGCAATTGAATTGTACCGTAATCAGAAATAAGCACGTTGCTTATGCCAAGAGACTGTCCAATCGTTAATACCGCCTTGTTCAATGGATATTGAAAGCCAGTAAGGGTGATTCCCTCGACCCGCATGGAGAGTGGGAGCAGGGATACATTGGGATAGCCCTCTGCTTCAATCGTCATTTGATCCTTAGTGAGCGAGATTTTATTATGGTCGTCAATTATTGCGGCAATCACATTCTGTTCAATGGCGAGGGCAAGGAGATGGACATTTGCTAGCGAATGGTCGAAGCGAGTGCCGAGTGCCCCTAGGAGTACCAGCTTGCGCGGCTTCAGATCCAGCGCGAGACGCACAGCCATTTCCGTATCGGTATAGTTTTTGTCGATGGGATCGCATGAAATCGTTTTGGCGCTGTTTGCCTGTATGGCTAGCAATTCTTCTTCTGATACGGAATCGAAATCTCCGATGGCAATATCGGGGCGAAAGCCATGTGAAATTAAAAAACGGGCACCGCTGTCGGCTCCAATGAGCAGATCAGCCGTGTTTATAAAGTTAAGCGCCCAGTCACCAAGCTGGCCGCCTGTACAAATGACAATCAGAGGCTGCATATTCAAATTTCCTTTCTTATTAGGGAAATCATTAGAAAACATTACAAGTATAAAGCTTTTTTGACTATAAAGACTAGTGGGTAATTGATCTGCTGCTTGATCTTGAAATAAGAACTGCGAAAATTGTCGTTGCGTAACCGCATGCTCCCAGCTAAAATGGTGTAGGAAAGTACCGGCGAGTGCGGCCGGTCTATGGACGGGAAGCGAGGAGCTATTGCGGTGAGTATGGATATTTTTGGGGTATTCAGCATTATTGGCACAATTGCATTTGCTGTCAGCGGAGCGATTGTGGCTATGGAAGAGGAGTACGATATACTAGGTGTGTTCGTACTGGGTCTCGTAACCGCTTTTGGCGGGGGAGTGGTCCGTAATTTACTGATCGGCATGCCGGTGACATCGCTTTGGAGCCAAGGTTATTTGTTGAAAATTGCCATGATTGCAATGACGATCGCATTTCTGCTCCCCGTGGTATGGATTCAGCGCTGGCGAAGGAGCGAGGCTTTTTTTGATGCGATTGGCTTGTCCGCATTTGCCATACAAGGCGCGCTTTATGCAACTCAGATGAAGCATCCGCTCAGTGCGGTGCTAGTTGCTGCCATGCTGACCGGAATTGGGGGAGGCATCATTCGCGACGTGCTTGCCGGACGTAAACCTCTGGTGCTGAAAGATGAAATTTATGCCGTTTGGGCGATGCTCGCAGGGTTGGTTATTGGACTGGGGTGGCTTAAGTCGACACTGGAGCTGCTATTTCTATTCGTCGTTATCATTAGCTTTCGGATGCTGTCCGTATACTACAAATGGAAGCTGCCGCGGCGTTCATTAAATATTAATACTGTTCATGAACAGCAGAAAAGAGGCAAATCGTGAAGAAACGTGTATTATTCGTATGCTTGGGCAACATCTGCAGGTCGCCAATGGCTGAGGCGGTCATGCGCCATCAGGTGGAGCTTGCAAATTTGTCGGAAGTTATTGAAGTCGATTCTGCGGGAACAGGCGACTGGCATTTGGGCCATCCTCCCCATGAAGGAACCAGGCAGCAGCTCGATGAGCACCACATTTCATACGAGGGCATGAAGGCTCGCTTAGTTTCATCGACAGATTTTGACGCGTTTGATTACATCGTTTGTATGGATACGAACAACCTGCGGGATGTGCGCAAGCTACTTTCCAAAGAACAAGGGGAACAAGCCAAGCTGTTTACCTTTATGGAGCTGCTGCCGGAGCAGGGGATTGTGGATGTACCCGATCCTTATTACGATGGGAATTTTCCGTTTGTGTTCGAGCTGGTGGAGAACGGCTGCAAAGAGCTGTTAAGCAGAGTGCAAGCGGATCTAAACTAAAACAAGTTTTTCTCGAACAAAAAAGCTTCCTATGGCTATTCCAAACAGCCGAATAGGAAGCTTTTTCTGTGAATGCTCAATCTTTTTTTGCCTCTGATCAGGCGTAGTGACATGTGCTCCGTTTAAATGGCTATTCGATATCGATAAAATAGGACAAAGCCCGGTCAAGCTCTTTCTGCCAGAAGCCCCATTGATGCTTGCCGTCCTTCTCCTCATAGAAGACGGTCGCTTGATTATGCTCTAACAGCGCCTTTGCATTGCGGTTGAGTGCAACAAAATCGAATACGCCCCGATCGGTCTCATAGGCATCTTCCTGTAAGCCTACAATCATATAGATGTTCAGCCAGCTAAGATCGCCAGCTTCGGAGATGATATTTTGCGAGACGCCGTAATAAGCGCCTGATAACGACATCACGCGCGTAAAGAGCTCTGGGTAGGCAAGCGCCAAATGGAGCGAGACGGAGCCGCCAAGCGAATCGCCGGCAAGCAGGCGATGCTCAGGAACGCTTCTAACTGCATAACGCTCTTCGACAAACGGAATAAGCTCCTCGGCAAAGAACCGAATGTAGTTCGCATGTCGATTGCCGTCGGGTGCATATTCATCCGTTCTGATTTTTTTGTCAACATCAACGCCTACAATAATGAAGGGCTCTAATCCCTCGTCCAAGATCAATTTTGTTGCCGTTGTCGCAATGCGCCCAAAGTTAAAGAAGTCTTCGCCGTCCTGGCAATACACGACCGGGTAACTCAAAACCTCGTTATACCCGGGTGGCAAAAAGATTCTTAAATTGCGGGAGTCTTCCGGCAAATAGCGGCTAGGCACCGTTTCTTTAACAATCGTTCTTTTTAAATAGCGTTCATCTGTCATTTCTTTCTCTCCTCGCGGGTTGGTTTGTTGAATGGAAAGCTTCTCATGTGGGTAAACAATAGAAAGGCAATCAAAGGAATCGCATCTATTTCTGTCGTGTTGTATTATGCTGTTATACTAATAAAATAAGTCTGTAGCATATACAATTTCTTAAGATAATGATGAGAATCAGCGAAAAAACAACGGTTTTTTTGTTTTTTGCTTTGACCATTTTCGTTAAACAGGTTTATAATAATTCTATAACAGAGGTTAAGGATTTTCAAATATTTCGATTGAGGTGAGCGTTCAAAATGAGCAAATTGCCATACGAAGTTCAAACGGAACCGGTTACTCCGCTTTCTGTCTTGTCACTCGACGGGGAAGTTGTTAATCCGGATTTATTGCCGGAATTGTCTGATGATCAACTAAAAGAAGTTATGTACCGCATGGTATTTACCCGTACTTGGGATGAGCGTGCCGTTAATCTTGGGCGTCAAGGAAGACTGGGCTTCTATGCTCCGGTATCCGGCCAAGAAGCATCCATGATCGGCAGCGAGTATGCACTGAATAAAGATGATTTCATTTGCCCGGGCTACCGCGATATGCCACAGATCGTTTGGCATGGTCTGCCTATGTATAAAGCATTCCTATATTCCCGCGGCCACCAAGAGGGCGGACGTATTCCTGATGATGTTCATGTGCTTATGCCGCAAATCATTATCGGCGCGCAAATTTTGCACGCAACTGGCGTAGCCATGGCATTTAAGAAAAAGAATGAAAAGCGTGTTGCTATCACATATACAGGCGATGGCGGTTCATCCGAAGGCGATTTCTACGAAGGCATGAACTTTGCTGGTGCTTACAAGCTTCCAGTTATCTATGCAGTACAAAACAATGGCTACGCTATTACGACACCATACGCTAAGCAAACGGGCGCATTGTCGATCGCGCACAAAGCGGTTGCAGCAGGTATCAAAGGCGTTCAAGTAGACGGCATGGACGTGCTAGCTGTAATTAAAGCCGTTCAAGAGGCAGCTGAGCGCGGCCGCAACGGCGAAGGCGCAACGCTGATCGAAATGCTGACTTACCGTTTCCGTCCGCACTCCATGGCGGATGATACAACGAAATACCGTACAAAAGAAGAAGAAGCAGAATGGGCGCTTAAAGATCCGCTAGTTCGTTTCGGCAAATATTTGGAGAAAAAAGGCTTGTGGTCGGATGAAGACACAAACCGCGTCAAAGAAGAAGCAAAAGCAACCGTTAACGAGCAAATTAAGAAAACCGAAGCCGTTGAGAAAATGACGGTTGCAGGCTTGATCGATAGCATGTTCGAAACAACACCGAAGCACCTGGAAGAGCAAAAGGCCGATTTTCAATAGTAGAGGAGGATCAGACGATCATGGCTCAAATGAATATGTTGGAAGCAATTCGCGATGCGATGCGCGTTGAACTTAAACGCGACTCAAACGTTGTCATTTTCGGTGAGGACGTAGGTAAGGTCGGCGGTGTATTCCGCGTGACAGAAGGTTTGCAAGGAGAGTTTGGTGAAGATCGCGTATTTGATACGCCTCTTGCCGAGTCTGCTCTTGCAGGTATGGCAGTAGGTATGGGATTGCAAGGTTTCCGTCCCATTGCCGAGATTCAATTCGTTGGCTTTATTTATGAAGCGCTTGACCAAATGTTTGTCCAAGCCGCTCGCATGCGTTACCGCTCAGGCGGACGTTATAACTCGCCAATCGTATTCCGTACGCCTTTCGGCGGCGGCGTGAAAGCAGCTGAGCTGCACACGGATTCCCTTGAAGGTCTGGCTATTCAAACACCAGGTATCAAAGTCGTTATTCCTTCCAATCCTTATGATGCAAAAGGCTTGATGATTTCAGCTATCCGTGATAATGACCCCGTCTTCTTCATGGAGCATCTCAACCTTTACCGTGCATTTAAAGCAGATGTGCCTGAAGGCGAATATACCGTTGAAATTGGCAAAGCAAATGTGGTCCGCGAAGGTACGGATGTAACGATCCTTACTTACGGAATGATGGTTCATACATCGGTTAAAGCCGCTGAAGAGCTTGAAAAAACAGGCGTGAGCGTAGAGGTTATCGACCTTCGCACGCTTGTGCCGCTTGATATTGAAACAATCGTTGCATCGATTCAAAAGACGAACCGTGCCATTGTCGTACAAGAAGCGCAAAAAACGTCTGGCGCTGCAGCAGAAATCATTGCTCAAATCAACGAGCATGCGATTCTTCATTTGGAAGCTCCAGTACTGCGCGTAGCTGGACCGGACACGGTTTATCCGTTTGCGCTTGTTGAGGATGCGTGGCTTCCTTCGGTAGCTCGCGTTTCTGCGGCGGTTCAAAAAGTATTGAACTTTTAAAGGAGGTTACTAGCGGTGGCAAAATTCGAATATCGTTTCCCAGAGCTCGGCGAAGGCTTGCACGAAGGCGAAATCGTGAAAGTGAACATCAAAGTCGGCGATACGGTTACAGATGATGATATTATTATGGAAGTCCAAAACGATAAAGCAATCGTTGAAGTACCTTGTCCGGTTAACGGCAAAGTATTGGAAGTGCTCGTGAAAGACGGCCAAGTGTGCCACGTAGGCGAGATTGTGGCAATCATTGATGCGGAAGGCGAGCTTCCTGAGCAAGCAGCACCAGCTGCAGAGGCTCCAAAAGCGGAAGCACCTAAAGCGGAAGCGGCTCCAGCAGCAGAAGCACCTAAAGCGGAAGCTCCGGCTGCTGCTGCACCTACAGCTCCGAAAGCGACTGGCGGACTTGTGCTTGCAACGCCAAGCGTTCGCAAATTTGCCCGTGAGAAAGGTGTAGACCTGACTCAAGTCGGCGGAACTGGCAAGAACGGCCGTATTACTCGTGATGATGTCAATGGTTTTGGCGGCGCACCTGCTGCTGTTGCTACTGATGCCGCAGCACCTGCTGAGCAACCGAGCAACGCGGAAGTGGCAGCTAAAGGCGCTGGTGAAGCGAAGCCTGCGCACACAGCAGCTGGAACAGCTTACCGTCCGGAAGAACGCGTACCGTTCAAAGGCATTCGCAAAATCATCGCAAATGCAATGTCCAAATCGGTTTACACAGCGCCTCACGTTACGATTATGGATGAGGTTGACGTAACTGAGCTTGTTGCACTCCGTGCAAAATATAAGCCTTATGCCGAGAAAAAAGGCTCCAAGCTGACTTACTTGCCGTTTATTGTGAAGGCTCTTGTGGCTGCTTGCCGTGAGTTCCCGATCCTGAACGCTACGCTTGATGAGGCTAACCAAGAAATCGTGCTTCGCAAATATTACAACATCGGTATTGCAACAGACACAGATAACGGCCTAATCGTTCCGGTTATCGAAGATGCAGACCGTAAAAACCTGTTCAAAATTGCGGATTCCATCCGTGATCTAGCTGCTCGCGGCCGTGATGGCAAGCTAGCTGCTAACGAGCTGAAAGGAAGCACGATTTCCATCTCGAACATCGGTTCGGCTGGCGGTATGTTCTTCACACCGGTAATCAACTTCCCTGAGGTTGCTATTTTGGGTACAGGCAGAATTACAGAGAAAGCAATCGTTCGCAACGGCGAAATCGTAGCTGCTCCGGTAATGGCACTTTCACTTAGCTTTGACCACCGTCTCATCGACGGCGCAACGGCACAAAACTTTATGAATTACATCAAAACACTTCTGGGCCAACCGGAATTGTTCATAATGGAGGTATAAGACATGGTCGTAGGTGATGCTTCCCTAGATATTGATACTCTAGTCATTGGTGCGGGTCCTGGCGGTTACGTCGCAGCGATCCGTGCTGCTCAGCTTGGTCAAAACGTACTCATCGTGGATAAAGAATACGTAGGCGGCGTATGCTTGAACGTAGGCTGTATTCCTTCCAAAGCGTTGATCTCTGCTTCGCATCAATACGAATCCATCAGCCACGCTTCTGCTTTCGGTATCGAAGTTGGCGAAGCGAAGGTTGATTTCACTAAAGTGCAAGAGTTTAAAGCCGGTATTGTCAAAAAATTGACAGGCGGCGTTGCTTCTCTATTGAAAGCGAACAAAGTCCAATATTTTCAAGGCGAAGTGATGTTCATCAATGAGAACGAAGCACGCGTATTCAACGATCAAGAAGCGCCGCGCTACCGTTTCAAAAACTGCATTATCGCTACGGGCTCGCGTCCGATTGAATTGAAAGCATTCCCTTACGGCGGCCGTATCGTATCATCGACTGGCGCTTTGTCCTTGCCGGAAATTCCGAAAAGCCTTGTCGTTATCGGCGGCGGCTATATCGGTATTGAGCTTGGTCAAATGTACTCCAAATTCGGTACTAAGGTAACGGTAATCGAGGGCTCTGACGCAATTCTTCCAGGCTTCGATAAAGATATGTCTTCCATCGTTGCGAAGAAACTGAAAAGCACGAACGTTGATATCATCACTGGCGCACAAGCCAAAGGTGCCGAGCAAACGGATAAAGACGTTACGGTTACTTACACCGTTGGCGATAAAGAAGAAAAAGTAACGGCAGATTACTTGCTTGTAACGGTTGGACGTCGTCCAAACACCGACGGCGAGCTTGGTCTTGACCTCATCAACGTAAAGCTGTCTGATCGCGGACTCGTTGAAGTTGATGAGCAATGCCGTACGAACATTCCGCATATTTATGCGATTGGTGACATCATCGCTGGACCTGCGCTAGCTCACAAAGCGATGTATGAAGGCCGCGTTGCTGCTGAGGCCATCTCGGGCCAAGCAAGCGTAATTGATTACAAATGCGTACCGGCGGTATGTTTCTCCGATCCGGAATGCGCAAGCGTTGGCCTTAGCGAGAAAGAAGCAAAAGACAAGGGCCATAACGTTAAAGTGGGTAAATTCCCATTTGCTATCAATGGTCGTGCGATGTCGCTTAACGCGAACGAAGGTTTTGTTAAGCTCGTATCGGATGCAGACAGCGGTCTTGTGCTAGGCGCTCAAATTATCGGTATCGAAGCATCCAACATGATTGCCGAGCTTGCGCTTGGTATCGAAATGGGCGCTACGCTTGAAGATATCGCGCTTACGATTCATGCTCACCCTACACTGGGAGAGATCGTTCTGGATGCGGCCGAGGTTGCACTTGGTCACCCTATCCACACTTTCATTAAATAATTCGTACTAATGACTGTTCATTAGCGATAGTAGAGGTCACGCGGCTCTCCAGCCGACGGGGCCTCTTTGCGCTTCTAAAGGGGATTTAACGTAAACTAGAGCTAAAGGGGCGAAAATGACGATGGAGCAAGCGTCCAAACCGACAAGCGAGTCCAGAACGATCATGACACAGCTGATATTTCCGTTGGATACCAATCATAACGATACGATGTTTGGCGGCAAGCTGATGGAGTATATGGATAAAGTCGCCGCTATTGCTGCTATGAGGCATGCTAGAATGCAGGCTGTGACCGCTTCGACGGACAGCCTGGACTTTTTGGCGCCAATCCAGGTAGGAGAAGTCATTGAGGTCGAAGCTTTCGTTACATGGACAAATCGGAGCTCCATGGAGGTTTATGTATCGGTTCATTCCGAAAATTTATTCAGCGGCTTGCGTAAAACGACGGTAACCGCCTTCTTTACCTTTGTAGCTTTGGATGGCAGCGGCAAACCCGCTATCGTACCGGCAGTTGTTCCATTGACAGAAGAAGAGAAGCGGCTGCACGCTTCGGCACCTGAACGATACGCGCTTCGCAAGAAACGAAAAGAGGACAGGAAACGCGGATGATGGTATAATTGGTGTTATTTTTCCGACGTTTGTTTCATGATAAGGAGCGATATCCAAATGAGCAAAAGCGAACAAACCTACTTGCAATTGTTAAAATATGTTCTTGAACACGGAACCAAAAAAGAAGACCGTACGGGTACTGGGACAATTTCTACCTTCGGTTACCAAATGCGGTTTGATTTGAGTGAAGGTTTCCCCCTCTTAACGACCAAAAGGGTGCCCTTCAAGCTAATTGCGAGTGAGTTGATCTGGTTCATTCAAGGCGATACGAATATTCGTTATCTGCTTCAGCACAACAATAATATTTGGAATGAATGGGCATTCAAAAAATGGGTTGAAAGCAAGGCATACACTGGCCCAGACATGACTAATTTCGGGCTTCGCTCACAAACGGATTCTGAGTTTGCCGTGGCGTATGAGGAGCAAATGGAGCTGTTTAAGCAGCAGATCCTCTTGGATGATTCATTTGCTGCGGAATTTGGTGAGCTTGGCAATGTTTATGGAAAGCAGTGGCGGGAATGGAAAACAACACAAGGTGAAACCATAGACCAGCTTAAGGATGTCATTGCTACCATCAAAAACAACCCTGACTCCCGCAGGCTGATCGTTTCCGCTTGGAATCCGGAAGACGTGCCTAGAAATATGGCGCTGCCGCCATGCCATACAATGTTTCAATTTTACGTGACGAACGGGAAGCTCTCCTGCCAGCTTTATCAGCGGAGCGGCGATATTTTTCTCGGCATTCCATTCAACATCGCGAGTTATGCTCTATTAACGCACATGATTGCTCATGAATGCGGGCTTGAAGCAGGCGAGTTTATCCATACGCTCGGCGATGCGCATATTTATACGAATCATCTGGAGCAAATCGATCTGCAGCTGAGCAGGGAACCTCGTTCTTTGCCAACATTAAAACTAAATACGGACAAACAATCGATCTTTGACTTTGAAGTTGGAGATTTAACGATTGAACAATATGAGCCGCATCCATCCATAAAAGCACCAGTAGCCGTGTAGAGAATGCAGCTAATTATTCATTAAGGGGTGGAAAAGGTCATGTCAATTACGTTAATCGCGGCCATGGACCGCAACCGCACGATAGGAATCGGCAACAAATTACCCTGGCGTCTGCCCGCAGAGATGGCCTTCTTCAAGCAAACCACAATAGGGAAAACGGTTTTGATGGGTCGCAAAACGTTCGAATCGCTTCCTAAACCGCTCAAGGATCGTCGAAATGTCGTACTGACTCGCCAATCGAATTACGAACCTGAGGGCTGTGAGATTTTGCATTCGATTGAAGCAGCGCTTGCGCTGTCCAAAGAGGAAGAACTGATCGTCATTGGCGGCGAGGATATCTATGCGCAATTCCTGCCATTTGCCAATAAAATCTACCTTACTGAGGTTGATGTGGAAATCGAAGGAGGAGATGCGTTTTTTCCTGAGTTCTCCGATTCGGAGTGGGAGCTAGCGGCTCGCGACCCAAGAGAAAGCGACGAAAAAAATAGTTATGCCTTCACGTTTCAAACGTTCAACCGACGATCTTCTTAGCTTTTTAGGCTATTTCCGAACATTTGACGAACGATATGTCAGAAAGTGCAAATGATTGTGCGGATAATCCATTAACGTCATAAGGACTTGAATGCTAGGATGTTGTAAAATAGTAAACGAGTGCTTTAGACAAAATATTCGTTTTTGAGAAAGTTTGTTATTGAATATTAGATGGATTCCCGATATAGTTTGAAGAGAATCGTAACAAGGTTAACGGGAAATATGGATGGAGGAAAAGCGATCATGTCTACACCTACTGGATTTATGGAATATCAACGTGAATTGCCGGCCGATCGCGACCCGCTGGAGCGCATTAAAGACTGGCAAGAGTTTCATAAGCATTTTTCGGATGAGCAATTAAAGACGCAAGGCTCGCGCTGCATGGATTGCGGCACGCCATATTGCCATACCGGTATCGAACTTGCAGGATCTGTTTCCGGCTGTCCGGTAAACAATCTGATTCCAGAGTGGAATAACCTGATTTACCGCGGACTGTGGCGCGAGGCGCTCGACCGTTTGCACAAAACGAATAATTTCCCAGAGTTCACGGGCCGGGTTTGTCCAGCGCCGTGCGAGGGTTCTTGTACAGTTGGCTTGATTGGCGATGCGGTTACAATCAAAACAATCGAACAAGCCATTATCGATCGCGGCTTTGACGAGGGATGGGTTGTTCCACAGCCTCCGAAGGTCCGCACAGGCAAACGCGTTGCCGTAGTTGGTTCGGGTCCTGCCGGAATGGCAACCGCTGCCCAGCTTAACAAAGCAGGCCATACCGTAACGGTATATGAGCGTGCTGACCGCATTGGCGGTTTGCTCACTTATGGCATTCCGACGATGAAGTTGGAGAAGCATGTCGTTCAGCGCCGTGTTGATCTGATGGAAGCAGAAGGTGTGGAATTTGTAACGAATACGGAAATCGGCAAAGACGTTACGGCTAATGAGCTTGTCGAGAAATTCGACGCAGTCGTCCTTTGCGGCGGTTCCACTAGAGCACGTAACGTTAAAATCGAAGGCCGTGACCTGAATGGCGTTCACATGGCTATGGATTATTTGAATGGCACAATCAAGAGCTATTTGGACTCCAACCTTGAGGATGGCAACTATATTTCGGCTAAAGATAAAGATGTTATCGTTATCGGCGGCGGCGACACCGGGTCGGACTGTGTGGCAACGGCGCTTCGCCACGGCTGTAAATCGGTTACTCAATTCGGCACGCATGCCAAAGCGCCGCTTGAGCGAGATAGCCTGAACAATCCTTGGCCGCAATTCCCGAACGTGTACACGCTCGATTATGCGCATGAGGAAGCGAAAGCCTTGTTTGGCGAAGATCCACGTGCCTTCTCCGTGTTGACGAAGAAATTCGTTGGCGACGGCAATGGTAACCTCAAAGAGCTTCATACGGTACAAATTATGCGTACGGTTGACGAGACCGGCCGTAAAATATATAGCGAGATTCCTGGAACGGAAAAAGTATGGCCTGCGGATCTTGTTTTCATTGCAGTAGGCTTTGAAGGACCGGAAACGACGTTGATCGAACAGCTTGGCCTTGCACAAGACCGTCGCACGAATGTAAAGGCTGCTTATGGCAAGTATACAACCAATGTTGATAAAGTGTTTGCGGCAGGCGACATGCGCCGTGGTCAAAGCTTGGTTGTATGGGCAATCAACGAGGGCCGCGAGGCTGCTCGCGAAGTGGATAAATATTTAATGGGAACATCGATGCTGCCTTAACGGCTAAGCTAAAGTAATGAAACGCAATGTTAATAATCGTTTTTTTTGGAGAAGCGCCTTTGGGCGCTTTTCTTGTTGAGGACGCAGCTTGGAATAGACAAAGAAGGAGGCTATTCAAGACGAAATCCGAAACTTACCTCACCATCATAAGGAAACTTGTGGTAAAATCGGTTTGAGATGACGCGAAGGGGCGATTCGTCATGCCAGCTGATGAAGCATATGTACTTTCACCTACAGACGTACGAAACATACGAAGCTATGTTCAGCACAAGTATGCAGCCATGCCTCAGGAGGCGCGCGCAGAGATTGTGGCTGATGCTGTGAAACGAATCATACATAAGCAATTGCCTAAATTCGAGAACAGCTTAAAAATAGCCGTAACGGAAACTTTGATTCGCACAGTCGTTTTAGAACGTCAGGGGCCTGTCAGAGCCGAGGATATATTGCAGGCTTGTTTATCGATTGATCAGAAAAATTCGAATGTATATGATCCCCTCCATGATTGGTTAGAGCGACAGCTGCATATGCGTTGCGAGAAGCCTCTCTTGCTCCGTTTAATGGACAAGCTGCAGGCGACGGGGGAGTTGGGGGCTGTTACTAACGAAGAGGCTGAGGGAGGCCTTCTAGCGAAGTTAAGGGGCATGCTAATGGCAGAAGGCGCTGAATTTGGCGATGAGCTCGCGAGCCGGTCTTCAGGAGATGTAATCGTAATGCCCATTTCAAGGTGGCAAAAGCCTTTCGGTCGAATCGCTCGGACCAAAACCTTTATTTATGCGGTTTTATGTGCTTGTTTAATTAGTGCTTCATTATTATATGGCTGGTCATTAAGCAAGCCTTCCCTTTATAAGCTGCAGCCAACGGTGGTGACACAACCTGTTCAGCCTTTACCTGTCCAATCAAGCGGGTTGCCAGAGGAGCTGCGATACCATGAGATTGATTCGGCAAAACTGATCGCCTATTTGCAGAAGAGATCATCCATTTTGGCGGAGCAGCCCTACTTTGATGCCATTGTTGGAGCAGCGTATGCCTTCGATATTCATCCTGCCCTGTTGTTTGCAATTACTGGGCAGGAGCAGGGTTTTGTGCCCAAGACAAACAAGCAGCATAAGGAAATAGCGAACAATCCCTTTAATGTTTTCCACAGCTGGCAGGAGTTTAATACAACGATCGAGCAATCGGCGGAGATAGCCGCGAGAACGGTATTCAACTTAAGCAAGGAACGTCCTTCCGAAGTCGATCCGTTTACTTGGATTAATCGGAAATATGCGGAAGACCCGAAATGGTCGGATGGCGTCAGGTCTATTTTTGCATCCATAGTCGCTTCTATTGAAGCGCCAACCACTGGAAAATAACAACTTTAGATTCTTCTCGAAAGATCATAATGAATAATAGGGATGCTACAGCCATTATGGATTCAATAGCTCTTATACCAAATAACCCAATTGGGACAAACGTCCTATTGGGTTATTTTTTTGGCTGATTTCTACTCCTGAAACGGTGAAAAGGATTCCCTTTTGTTCGAGAAGTCTGTAAAATGTTTAGAGGCCACACCTTGCGAAGCTGATGAATGCTGCTCACAGCCTGCATCAGCCGGCAAGCTTGCGAAATGCTTATAGAAGGAGCGATTATCTTTTGAAGACACTAATCATTGCGGAAAAACCCGATATGGGAAGAAACATAGCCGCCGCAATCGATCCCAAAGCAAAAAATCACCGTTCCTACATAGAAGGCGAACACTATATTATTACATGGGCGATTGGGCATCTCATCGGGCTCGCGGAGCCGGATGCTTATGATGACCGCTATAAAAAATGGAATATTAACGATCTTCCGATCATTCCGGCGCAGTTCAAGCTGGTTCCGAACAAAAAAACGATCGATCAGCTCAAGGTGATTGGGGATCTGGCTAAGCGAAGCAATTTGCTCGTCAACTCCTGCGATGCAGGGCGGGAAGGTCAATATATTTTCTCGCTGATTCAGCGGCACTTAAAGCTGAGCCAGCCGGTTAAGCGGCTGTGGATCTCGGATCTTACGCCTGAGACGATCCGCAAAGGCTTTGATGAGCTGAAGGAAGGCGCCGAGTATGAGAATCTGACGCGTGCGGCTACGGCAAGGAGCGAAGCGGATTGGCTTATCGGTATGAACGGTTCACGCGCCTTTACAACAAAACATAATGTGTTGTTGTCCGTAGGAAGAGTTCAAACGCCCGTGCTGGCGTTGATCTATGATCGCCAGAAGCTAATTGAAGCTTTCTCGTCGCTAAAGTTTTTTGAACTGGAAGGACACTTTACGCAGAACGAGCTGACGTATAAAGCGATGTGGCAGGGCGAGAGAATGACCGATCAGGCTCAGGTTGAAGCGTTGGCTGCCAAAGTAAAAGGCAAGCAAGGCCGCATTGCTTCCTATGAGGTGAAGGATACGAAGGAGTATCCTTTTAAGTTGTATGACCTTACTCTGCTGCAGCGGGAAGCGAACGGCAAATATGGTTTTTCAGCGAAAAAAACACTCGATACCGCCCAGGCGCTGTACGAGAAGCACAAGGTCATCTCGTATCCAAGAACGAATTCCAACTATGTGACCGAACAAAATATACCGGAAATGCATAAAACGCTGAATGCGTTGCAAGGGACAAGCTATGATGAGCTCGTAAAAGGAGCAAATCGCGGCTTGGTCCATAAAGGAAATAAATTTATTTGTAATCCAACGAAGGTAGAGGACCATCATGCGATCCTGCCTACCAACCGAAAGGCAAACAACCTAAGTCCCGATGAGCAAAAGCTTTACGATCTTGTCGTCAGACGGTTTCTGTCGCAATTTTATCCAGCAGCAGAATATAAGGTTCATACTGTCATAACAGAAGTGGAGAAGGAACATTTCAAAACGACGGTGAAGGAGCTGCTCAGCCTAGGCTGGAAAGTGATTTATGCCGATCAGAAAAAGGATAAGGCAAAGTCGACAGCCAAAGGAAAAGACAAGGAGGATGCTGAGGAAGAAGAGGTTGAGGTAAACGAGCCCTTCTCCATTTCAGCTGATGAAGGCGTTGTGTGTTCCGATGCCATCGTAAAGGAGAAAGATACGCAGCCGCCTAAGCATTATACAGAGGGTACGCTTCTCAAAGCGATGGAGAGCGCCGGCAAGCAAATCGAGGACGAGGATGTCCGCGATGCGATGAAGGATTCGGGCCTTGGCACGCCTGCTACTAGAGCTGCAACGATTGAGCGTTTGAAGAACGTTGGTTATGTGGAGATGCAGGGGAAGAAAATTCAGGTAACACAAAAGGGCAGAACAGCTATCGAGCTTATACGCGGTGCCGGAATTGACCTGTTAACCTCACCTGAGATGACCGGATTATGGGAGAGACGCTTGAACGAAATTTCAAGAGGAACCGCCTCGGATGGACAATTTATGGAAAATGTTAAAAAATTCGCTACCATGATTGTCGATAAGGTTCGCGTCCAGTCCCGTGCCGCAAAAACATCGTTCGAAAGCGAGGCACCAGCACCAGCCTCAGGAAGAGGAGGAACTGGGAAATCGGCAGCTGCCTCGCGGACACGAGTAACGAAAGCGAAAGCCATTGGGGCTCAAACCAAGAGCGCAGAGAAAGCCACCCAAGCAGCTGGTGGAGGGCCTGTCGTCATTGCGGCCTGTCCGCGTGCAGGCTGCGGCGGATCGATTTTTATGGGACGCAAAGGCTATGGCTGCTCCCACTACAAAGAAGGCTGCAAATTCGTTATTTGGAAGGAAAGCTTCGGCCGAAGCTTGACGGATACGCAGGTACGGGCATTGGTGGAGAAAGGCAAAACCGCGAAGCTGAAGCTTGAACTAGCGGATGGAACACCAGGAGAAGGGAAAATCGTTATCCGTAATACGGAGACTGGGGAGTTAGCCATCGAGCAGTAGAGGGTTCGATTGGTTGCTTCCAATTTAAAATAAAAATAGACCCGAATCGATCTCGCTTGCCACGAGGTAGATACGGGTCTATTTATTTTGATTTTTGTTTATCGGTTAACGTAGCCATGGATCGCGTCAGGTACGTCCTTTAAGTGGTCCAGCGTCAGAAAGGCGCCCTTTGGCTCGACTTCAATCTGAATGACGTTAAATTCCCATTCGGACACCGCCCGCATATGAATGGCATGAATACCAGCGGTCAGGGCTGGTACGACATCTGTACGTATGGAGTTGCCAACCATCCAAGTGCTGCTTCTGTCAAAGAGGCCTGTCGACAAAATGCTCTCCAATGCATCGCTGTTCTTCAATCTGCGAATGTAAATGCGCGAATCAAAATAGCGCTCCAAATTCATTTTTTCGATTTTGCGTCGCTGAATAGGCAGTTCCCCGCCTGTATACAGATGAAGCTCATGTCCCGCTTCGGCAAGCGAAAATAACGTTTGTTCCATATTGGGATATGGCTCTGCGTCATGTTCGTAAACGCTCATTCCAAGCTTCCACAAAAAGTTTTCTTCATTCGTGGAGCGTTTGCGGCCCGTCAGATGGGAGAAGTGGATGTAGGTATCTACGAAAGACTGTGGGAAATGTTCGCTCTTGAAGCCGAATACGGCCACTCCTGCAATATCGATCTCCATTTGCTTGTCCCGAATGGCCTGTACGCTGACCAGAGGAGAGCTTCCGAACCAGGTAGTCATCGAATCAATATATTGGTCGATAACCAAATAAAAATATTTGTTACAGTGGATTAACGTATCGTCGAGGTCAAACATGATTTGTTGCTTCATATAGAACTCTCCTTTGCAAAACTTGAAACTGTATGACCAATCTACCGCAATAGGAGGGGTCGAGTCAATGAAAGGGAAGCGGTTTGATTCAAATTTACATTGTTTTTCTAAAAAATAGGCATAATGACAACGGAGGTGATAGGCATGGCATTTCAAAAAAACAACAAAAACGAACAGCAAAAAAATCCGATAAACAATCGTGAGCAAGACGGTACGCTAGACCCTGACAAGCAGGGGAAACGGCCCCCGAGCTTAAAC
This sequence comes from Paenibacillus paridis, assembly GCF_006345825.1. Taxonomy (GTDB): domain Bacteria; phylum Bacillota; class Bacilli; order Paenibacillales; family Paenibacillaceae; genus Pristimantibacillus; species Pristimantibacillus paridis. The sequence goes on along the minus strand of NZ_VCIX01000092.1, from coordinate 1,774,824 downwards.
AGAATAAAAAAAGAGCTTCCTTAAGCATGTTAAAGAAATTCAATAGAAAAGGAGAGCCTGAACAGGCTCTCCTCATCTTTATATTTATGCATATTTAAGCTGCGAGGCTCTTAATTGATTCTTGATAAAAGCGATTCGTCTACGAACATAAAAGTCCTTGCTCGCACCTTTCAAATCATTGGGAGTGATCACCTCCTCTGCTACATTGTCAATAATGATTAGCCGTCCATCGGCGTAAAACTTAAAAGTAAGGTCGCGTCCAGGACGTCCATTCTCTAAATAACGGAAATTTTCGCAGATGTTATTCATGGTGATCAGGCCTCCTTCAAATGGTTGAATTCGATGATCTTTAGAACGTTTGTTCTTGTTTTTATTATACCAAACATTTGTTCGTATGGAAACTGTTTTTTGTTTAACGTAAACTAGATTCATAGAGGCAGTTGCTGCAAACAGAAGGAGCGCGGAAAATGATCAGAATAAAAAACCTATCCAAACGTATTCCAGGCGGGCCCAAGGTGCTCGACGATATTAGCTTCGAGGTATATCCTGGAGACTTTGTCGCAATAAAAGGAGACAGTGGAAGCGGAAAGTCGACGCTGCTGCGCTGCCTTGCCCTGCAAGAAAAGTGGACGGAGGGCTCCTATCAATTCGAAGGAAAGGATGTCTTCAAGGAAGGCTTTGCCGGCAAGCTTAAAGTAAAGCAGCAGGTAGCTTATGTGGAAGAGAAGCCATTCCTATTCCCCAACAAAACAGGATTAAAGAACGTCATCATCGGTTCGGTTACCCAAACGCCGGCTTGGCGCAGATGGACGGGCATGGTTCGCAATGATGATTATATGGGCGCCATGGACATGATCGAGAAACGCGGCTTGATCGACAAGGCCCATCAGAAAGCTAGCACCCTAAGCGGGGGCGAGCGGCAGCGCATGGCCATTGCAAGAGCACTCGTGCATGGCGCCAAAGTAATTGCAGCGGATGAACCGGTATCAGGACTTGATCCGCATACGGCCGACCAGGTATTGACCGATTTGAAAGCGCTCTGCAAAGAGCAGGGCGTCATCGTCATTGCCGTCATGCATCAAGGAGACTGGGCAGAGCGCTTTGCCGATCGAATTCTCGGATTGAATAACGGCAAGCTTGTCGTAGACGTTACAGGAAGAAGATTGACGGAGCGGGAGAAATCGTTGCTGTGAGTACAGTTAAACTGCGGTTGATTGAAGAGCAAGAGCTGAGTGCTGCCATCGCACTGGAGAAGAACTGCTACTCTGAGGACGCTGCGGCGACGCTGGAGGGGTTCCAGTACCGTTATGAGCACTATCGTCCCTTCTTCTGGTCGGCATGGATTGGCGACCGGCTGGTTGGCATTGCCAACGGCATACGTACGTTTCAAAATGATTGTGGCGATGAGATGAAAGGGATACAGGGGGATGCTGCGGAAGGAAGCAACTTTTGTGTACTGACTGTGGCAGTGGATAAAGAGCAGCGTAGGCAGGGGATAGGCGCTTTATTGCTGCAGAAACTTGTTGAGCAATGTGAAGAGGCGGACATTGAGAAAATAATTTTAATGTGCGAGAAGCATCTTATTCCTTTTTATGAGGACAAGCAGTTTCGGCTGCATGGGCCATCAAGCTCTACGCATGGCGGCATCACTTGGTATGAGATGAGCCGTACCCTGCATACAATGGAGCATCTTACCGAATAGGAAGGTGTCTTCCACATGCCATTTCAACCGCCCGTCGTCATTCAGACCGCCAAGGCAGAATTTCCGAAAGCCGAGCTTGCGCTTCCCTATGTGAGTGGAGGCAAAAGCGAAGCCGCAGATAAAAAAATAAACCACACGATTCATCATTCCGTGCAGCAGCTTGTGCACAGCCAAGGCTCCTTGGATGATCCGAATGCCCAGATGCTGGGTTATTTTGAACAGAAGAACAATCAAAAGGATTATCTCAGCCTGTCATTGTTCAACTATGCTTTTACGGGTGGTGCGCATGGTCTTACCTTGCAGCATTCGCTCACCTTTAAGCAGTCCACAGGGCAAACCTATACACTGGCACAGCTGTTTAAGCCTGGTTCCGACTATATTGGGCGGATAAGCGCGATTGTGAGCGCCCAAATCAAGCTCCGGAAGATCGATACATTGGAGCCCTTCAAAAGTATCCGGCCGGATCAAGATTATTATGTGGCAGATCGTTCGCTGGTCATTTACTTTCAGCTCTATGAGCTGGCCGCCTATGTATTCGGTTTTCTCTACTTTCCCATATCGGTCTACGAACTTCAGGATATTATTAACGATGATGGGCCGCTTGGAGCCATGACCGTTAACGACTAGTTCGTAACAAGCCTAACTTATGCTAAGCTGCTGTAAGCCGCAAAGCTTTAAGGAGACGACGCATTGACCTATTTCTTCATACTTTTCGCCGCTGCATTGCTTGTTGCCGTGTCGTTTGTTTATTACCATCAACGTAAAATAGAAAAGAAGCCGGAGCCGATTAAGGAACCCTCTAAGATTGTCCCATCGAATATGGCAAGCATCTTATCGACACAACAGCTGCCTGCAGAACGCCCAAGCTTTGCTGAACGAGGCCCGTTAACGGATAAAAAAATTTTGGTGGTGGACGATCAGCCATCCATCCGCCTTATGCTTAAGGAGTTGTTTGCCTCACAGGGCGTAGAGGTGTTTGAAGCCGAGAACGGGGATGCTGCTTTAAAGCTGATTGGAAAACATACGTTGAACTGCGTACTGCTCGATTTGAAAATGCCGGACATAGATGGCATTGATGTGCTTCGGGAGATTAGGAAACAATCGCAAGCAGTGCCTGTCGTGCTTATTACTGCCTATGCCGAACCTTCCAAAATGGAGGAAGCGTTAAAGCTTGGCATTAGCCATTGCTTTACGAAGCCCTTTGATATCATCGAGCTGAAAGAGGAAGTTCTTCTGCTTATGGAATAAGCTCATTGAACAGCGGTTCGCTCTTTGGAGTAACCAATGCTCTGCATCAACGGGATGCAGGGCTTTTTGCTATGTCATCCGTTCAGGTAGCGAAGGCTGCATGCCATTCCTGTCATGCTCATATAGTTACGTAAGGGGGTGTTCGGATGATACAGGTTATTGCCGGCATAGTGCTGCTCATTATCGTATGCATGGTAGTGATAGCCATTGCTTTCAAGGCGCAGCAATCCATTCAATTGTCCAGACACAAGAGCATGCTTGAGTACGGGAGACCGGCACAGCTTTTGCAGGATGCTCATGATTTGCATCAATTTGGATTCGCTCAGCAGCTCAGGCGCAGATGGGGTGGCCTTTCCTCCTTTGGTTTATCCTTCAATACAGCAGCATTGATTGGAAGCGCAGCTGTTTTATTCGGCATTGCTATCGGAGAGGGAGGAGCATCGGTGATTGGATTCGGGTTACCGATTATAGCGCTGTTTGGACTGGCAGTCAGTGCTTCACTCGCCGAGCTGGCATCAGCGGTGCCAACCACCGGTGGCGTGTATCATGCCGCATCAGCGTTAGGTGGTCGAAAATGGGGCTGGAGAGCCGGATATTTCCAAGCCGCTGGCCATCTTGCCATACTCGCGCTTCTAAATTGTGCGTGCGCTGCGCTTATTGATCGCCTGTTTTCGGATAAGTTTGCCTATCAAGCAACCGATTTTACCTTTTGGTTTACGGTTATCGTATTGACGCTTGCGCAAGGGGCCCTCAACTATTGGGGAAAGCCGCTTCTCGGAAGCTTGCAATCTATTGGAGTAGTGCTGCAGGCCGGAATTGTCCTTATCATGCTGGCTGGTCTTCTATGGTTGTTTTGGCCAGGGGCTTATTCTCCCGCTTTGCTTTATCAATTTCAAAATGCCGAGTGGAACGGTACGGTAACCGGAGGAGCTTTCATAAGCGGTACAATGCTGCTGCTTAAACTTTTCGTCGGCATGGATGGCGCCAGTCATGGAGCGGAAGAAACGATTGATCCGCGGATTCGGGTGCCATGGGCCATTTATCTCTCAACGGCTTATACGTTTGTATTCGGCTTTGTGCTGTTAGCTTTTAGCCTGCTGACCACTGCAGGATCTGTTGAGACAGGCGGCTTAGGGTTGTTTCTGGCTGCAGCGCAAACGGGGGCAGGAGGATCAGCTGTTATTTTATTGCTGGTGGTTGGCTCTCTCTGGGGAAGCGGTTTGCATACGTTGACGATAAGTTCACGAATTCTATTCAGTCTGGCAAGAGAAAAGGCATTGCCTTTGCACAAAAAATGGTCAGCCGTATCCATGAAACAACAGGCACCTTACAACGCGATTTGGCTAGGGGCCATAGCTTCACTCATGCTGCTGGGATTCATGTTTATTTTTTCCCGCGATCAAATGATTCTCGTTTTATTATCGTTCGCCATTATATCTTTGCATATTTCTTATGTTATCCCTATCGTATTAAAGTTAAGAAGAGGAGCATCCGCTGGCATTTGGCGGTTTGCGCCATGGCGGCTTGGGGCTTGGAGCATACCTATCAATTGGCTAGCTGTTGGATGGCTGACAGTATCCTCATGCCTAGCTGGGGTTTACATTCAATATTGGGGAGCAGGGGCGGTTGCCGTCACAGCACTTCTCATCTTTCTTCTGGAGTTAAGAAACAGAAAGCGTCACGCCTTGCGCCTGCAAAGCAGCGGGATCAAGTCGCAAAAAGAGATTTATCGGTTGGAAAGAAAGTTTCCTTTAAATGATTAGGCATATTCTACCCGGGAAATAGAGAATGGAATTTTAGGAAATATTCTAACTATTTCAAAAACATTTCCCGGGGAAGCGCAATATGCTACACGAAAGAGAGGTTTTCGACAGGAAATGGTGGATGGTCTCTTAAGCTGTCGAAGGGTCCAAATGAGCAGTAATTAACTGCATTAAAATTTAATGTGGTTATTTCGCTTTGCCAACTTCTCCCTATCCCGATTATAATAGTCGAATAAGAAAATGCATTTAGGAGGATAAAGGCAGCATGTCGCAGCAAATCGAATCAGCAAGCCTCGTATCACTTAACGTTGGTAAGCCCATAGCTCTTGCACATGGCTCGAAAGAGGTATTATCCGGCATCATCAAGCAGCCTTCCGCACAAACCCTTGCAATCAGCCTTACGGGTCTTGAAGGGGATGGCCAAGGGGACCTTGTCAATCATGGCGGACCGGACAAGGCGGTTTGCGCCTACTTCGAGCAGCGTTACCCTTATTGGCGGAGCCAGTTTGACAAACCTTTTCACTATGGGGCGTTTGGCGAAAATTTCACGCTGTCGAAGTGGACCGAGGACGATTTGTGCATCGGAGATATCGTTCAAGCGGGCGAGACTGTCTTACAGGTCAGCCAGCCTAGGCAGCCCTGTTTTAAGCTGGGAATCCGGCACGAGCTCCCTGATTTGCCAGTGCAAGTGCAGCTCACCGGTTATACAGGATTTTATTTCCGCGTGCTGCAGGAGGGCAGAGTCAAAGCCGGGACAGCCTTATCGATTGCACAGAGGCATCCAGCTCGCATAACGATTGCAGAGGCCAATCGGGTCATGTATAAGGACAAGGAAGACCAGGACGGAATTCGTGCACTGCTTGAAGTACAAGAGCTGGCGGCAAGCTGGCAGAAGCAGCTGGGCAAGCGCCTCGATAAGCTGAAGACATTGGAGTAGGGAGTGTTGGGATCGTTGAACAGCCAGATAGATTTCACTGCATATTTAGACCATTATGAATTTCAAGAACCCTGTGTGGTAGAGAATCGCGAGAGCGGGATGAATAATACGACCCGTATCATTACATCGGGTGACCGTAAATATGTTTTCCGCATTTATAATAATCATAAAGATCCGGACATTGTTAGGCTTGAGCATGAGGTGCTGCAGAAGCTGAATGAGCAGGAGCTATCATTTCAAGTGCCGATACCGCTGTACAATAAATACGGAGATTCAGTTACCCTAGCACCAGACGGCACATTATCCGCCCTTTTTGATTACATAGAAGGGGATAGGCCATCCATGGCAAATGAAAGGCATATCTATGCTTTAGGCTATACCGCTGCGAAACTGACAGAGGCATTAGGCCGGATTGAACCTATAAGAAAACCAATGTATAGCCCTTATTATTCGCTTGAAGAAACGTATGCTTCTATGGATCTGGATTCATTTTTATCGTTGGCTGTTCGCTCTCAGGCACTTGAAGCAAGGAAACCGGGTATACTAGCCCTTCATGGGGAACGAGAGCGGTTAATTCAGAGCTGCCGGGAGCTGGCTCTCTTGCCACAGCAATGGATTCATGGCGATCTAGTTTTTAATAACACGGTATCGCATGAAGATAACATTGTCGGCGTGCTCGATTTTGAGTTTGCAACGATCGATGCCAGAGCGATGGAATTGGCTGTTATTATCGTCGACATGATCAAACCGGGAGATCCCGATTTTCAAAGCAAATTGAAGGTGCTGCTCCAAGGCTATCAGGCGGGAATACAGCTAACTGAGGAGGAACGGAAGCAGTTGCCTGCGTTGATGAAATTACGGCTTTTGGATGTGGCATTGCATTTTGCAGTTCGTTTAAGGGATAATTTAGATAAAGCGGAAATCCTTTGCGGTATAATCGATCAATCCCTATTTGGATGCAATTGGATAAATGATCATTGGGAGGCTGAATACAAATGAGTCTGGCTAAGGCGCTTGGATATAACGAAGGAGAGAAGCTTCTTCTCATCAATGCTGACGATTACGGTCTTTGCCATTCGGTGAACGGCGGCATTCAGCAGCTGCTGCTCGAAGAGACGGTCAGCTCGGCTACGATTATGATGCCTTGTGGATGGGCAAGGGAAGCTGCACTATGGAGTGCGAGGCATACGCAAGTGGATGTAGGCATTCATTTTACCTTTACGAGCGAATGGGACCCCTATCGCTGGGGACCGGTGAACCGCAAGAGCAGCACGGCGTCATTAGTGACGAACGAGAATCATTTTCCGAAGGACAGCAAGACGTTCGAACTGCAAGCTGATCCAGAAGAGGTAAAAGCGGAATTAATAGCTCAAGTGGAAATGGCTCTTGCTATGGGCATGAAGCCTTCTCATGCGGATAATCATATGGGCAGCTTGTACGGTTTGGCAACCGGCCGTCATTTTCTACCTGCGGTGCTAGATGTATGCGCTTCCTATGGCCTGCCTTTCCGCTTGCCGCGTTATTTGCTTCAGGAAAACGGACAGGTCGCGCCACCAGAGCTTGCTGAACAAGCAAGGCAGCTTGCACAGCTCGCGGATTCCAAAGGCGTTGTCATTCTTGATTATTTGGTCGGGCTGCCTTTCCATTTGCAGGAAGGCGAAAGCTTTGAAACTTTGAAGACGGATATGCAGCAGCTGCTGAAGAGCCTGCATCCGGGCGTAACGGAGCTTATCATCCATCCGTCATTCGTAACGGAAGAGCTGAATGCTTTTCATGCACAACCCCTTAAACGGGGTATGGAGCTAGAGCTGTTCCGTGATACGGAAATGAAACAGACGCTGAAGGACGAGGGAATTCGTATGATTCGCTGGCGCGAGCTGCAGAAGCTTCAGCGTGAGAGAACAGGCTTTATAACCTAACCGAAGGAGCTGACCCATGTCTTTTGAAGTCATCAAACAATTAGCCGAGCAGGTAAAAGGGAATATAGGACGCGTCATTATCGGTAAAGAGGATGTAGTGGATTTATTGCTCATCGGACTTATTACATCCGGGCACGTGCTGCTTGAGGACGTTCCGGGAACGGGCAAGACGATGTTAGCGAAATCATTAGCCAAATCACTGGATTTAACTTTTAAACGCATCCAATTCACGCCAGATTTGCTTCCTTCGGATTTGAGCGGCATTCATTTTTATAATCAGAAAATAAGTGAGTTCGAGTTCCGCGCAGGCCCATTGTTTACGAATTTGCTGCTCGCCGACGAAATTAACCGCGCCACGCCACGTACCCAGTCAAGTTTGCTGGAATGCATGGAAGAGAGGCAAATTAGCATCGATGGAGAAACAAAGCTTTTGGAGAGGCCTTTCATGGTCATTGCCACCCAAAACCCAATAGAGAATCAAGGCACCTTTCCGTTGCCAGAAGCTCAGCTAGACCGTTTTCTCTTTAAGATTAAAATGGGTTACCCCACAACGGAAGAGGGCTTGCAGCTGCTGAAGCGGTTTAAAGACCAGGATCCGCTGGCTGAGCTCGCGCCTGTTGCGGGAATTGATGTCATTCAACAAGCGCAAAAGGCCTACACCTCCGTTAAGGTAACGGACGATGTTCTGCAATATTTGCTGCAAATCGTAGAACAGACGCGCAAGCGGGAGGAAGTTTCAGTTGGTGTCAGCCCGAGGGGCAGTCAAGCGCTGCTGCGCGCATCTCAGGTACATGCGATTCTGCGCGGCCGAGACTTCGTTACGCCCGATGACGTGAAGGCAATGGCTAAGCCCGTTCTAGCACATCGTTTGGCTGTTCGCGGCATTCAGCGTGCAGCTAATCAGGCGGAAGCCATTATTGATGATATCATTCGATTGACGGCAGTGCCTGCAGAAGCCGGCTTGCCAGTCCATTAAGCGGGCAGCCGATGGTATTATTTTGGTTTATCGTTGCGGCATTAGCCATTTTGTTCGTCCAAGGGAGAGTATTTCAACGTTTCGTGCTGCGTCATATCCGATATGGGCGTCGCTTTACAGCCAAAACCTGCTATAGCGGGGAGCAGGTGGAGCTCATTGAAGAAATGTCCAATGCGAAATGGTTGCCAGTGCCTTGGCTCCGCGTCGAATCTCAACTGGCTACGCATTTGCATTTTCAGAAGCTTGATAATTTTTCGGTCAGCAGCGGGCAGGTTTACCAGAATCATAAGAGCTTCTTCAGTCTTGCTCCTTATACTAAAATTACGCGTACGCATCGCATTACTTGCGCGAAGCGCGGTTGGTACAAGCTGCAGACCGTGACCCTGACCGGTGGCGATTTGCTCGGGCTTTCCTCCACGTCCGAACAAATTCCTCTCCATGGTGAGCTACTGGTTTACCCGAAGCCGGCACAGGTGCCTGTCCATCAACTGCCATACCACAGCTGGCAAGGGGATCAATCGGTCAAGCGATGGATTATTAGCGACCCTTTTATTATAGCCGGGGTTCGCAATTATCAGGCAGGCGATACCTATAAACAAATCAATTGGAAGGCTACAGCTAAAACGGGCAGCCTTCAGGTGCATCAATATGATTTTACGGCGGATCGCAGGCTGATGATTTATTTGAACGTAGATGACGCAGAAGGAATGTGGCGAAGCGTAACGGATGCTGCGTTAATTGAGCGGGGCATAGAATGGGCGGCCGGAGCAGCTGAAGCAGTAATCCAGCAGGGGATGGAAGTTGGCTTCGCAGCCAATATGCCGGTTGTCGGCACAAGAGAAAGCGTTCATATCGAACCGCGCGGGGGACATGAGCATTTACTCGGGATCTTTGAAGAAATGGCGAAGCTTGAAATTGAACGTACGGAGCTTTTTCACCATTTGCTAGAACGGGAAGCAGAACGCGGGTATAGCGAACGAGACATTCTGATGATTACGAGTTACTGGAACGAAGAGCTGGAAAAACAAGCTGAACAGCTTCGTTATAATGGCAATGCGGTTGCCGTATGGCTGTTGACAGACAAATTGCTATCCGAGCTCAGTGGCGACCTTCAGCCTTCACCCGAAGCGGGAAGAGAAGAGGTGACCGCATGAATGTGCCAACAAAACGCTCCATGGCTTGGACGTCCTTCGGTCAAGGCGTAATCGAGTTGTTTTTTTATTTACCTGTTTTGTTAATCGTAGGCGTTTATTTACTGCCGGATGCGACCTTATGGGGGTGGATTGCGACTTTACCGCTTTGTTATTGGGCCGCTTCGTTACTTCTCCAAAAATTCACGCAATTGCGTTACGGCATAAGGCTATTGCTGGCATTGGTAATCGGTTTGCTACATGGCGTAATCATAATGAGTACAGCAGGGGAAGGTTTACCGGTTCTTCCTCTGGCTATCTGCAGTCTTGTTGCAGCGATTACAGCAATTAAAGGCATGTCTGCCCAGATGCGCGGCTGGTTGATTTCGTTTTCTAACACACAGATGTTAATCGGAGTTGCGCTTTATATTGGGATGCAGCCTTTAAAATTGTTTTTGTTCAAAAAGCTAGTGGATTATAACGGGTTATTAATCGTTTGCGGCATCGCTTCCGTTATCTTATTATTCTTCTTCGCCAATGAGCGGCACTTGAACAGCGAGACCATTGATTCGGCAAAATCATCAGCTACGCTCGCTTTCAAGCGCCAGAATCGTTTATTGATCATGATTGTAGTTATCCTAATTAGCGTTCTTGCGTTATTTCGGCAAATTCAGCAAATGGTTGAGCGGTTTTTTCACTCGGTCATCGAACGGATGATGAACTGGCTTAACCGGCCGGGAAAAGAGGAAATAACGGAAGAACCGCCTAGCAATCCGCAAGCGCCGGAAATGCCGCAAGGGGAAGTAAAGCCGCCATCGGATTGGATGCTGATTTTGGAGCAGATCATAAAGATCGTCGGGATTGTACTCCTTGTTGCAGCGGTTGTTGTATTGATGTATTTTATCATCAAAAAAGCAATGAAATGGGCGAGGCTTTTGGCTGCAAAGCTGCAAGAGCGTGGAGCGAATCGTGGTAATGGAGACGAAGGCTATACAGATGAGATCGAGAGCTTAATGACGCTTTCTACGTTGAGGGAGCGTATGGGCAACCGTTTGAAGAAGCTCATGCCAAGGAAACGTTCTTTCGCCCAAGAGTGGAACGAGCTCACTACCAATACCGAAAAAATCAGATATTTATATTCGTATGTTCTACGAACGGGTTCCGAGCAGGGGTATGAAGCCAAAGCGCATATGACGCCTCGTGAGACGGCCGCTGATTTGGCAAAATGGAATAACGGGAAATATAAGCATGAGGACATGCAGTCTTTTATTGACGTGTACGAAGAGACTCGTTATGGTGAGATACCGCAAGCGGATAACGTCGTAGAGTCGTTGAAGCAGCAATTCAACCATAAAAAATAAAAAATGGCGCTTCTGGAGCAATCCAGGAGCGCCATTTTCTATGCCAGCGGACAAGTTTAGTTGACAGAATATGCCGCAGAGCTACCGTGACGATAACTTGCCCCAGGGTGCGAGGATGGAAGCTTGGGTTTCCCATTGCCAAATAGCCGCTCGCGCAGGGTAGCTTCTTCGTAGGAAGTTCGGAATACGCCGCGCCGTTGAAGTTCAGGAACGACATGATTGACAAAATCAGCTACAGTTCCCGGGAGCAAATATCGTTCCAGATTAAAGCCATCGATTCCGGTATGCTCGATCCATTCCTGCATGGTATCTGCAATCGTATTCGCATCTCCGCAGACCGTGATGCCCCGAAATTCTTTCTCCGCAAAATTATCCATGACCTGCGAAACGGTTAGCACATGGCCTTGATGCTTCGTGTATCGTTCCGTATGCGATAGCCCTTGTTCCGTCTGTACGCCTGCAAAGGGCGCATCGGGTTCCATTGCTGCAAGATCGAGGCCAGTCGCATTTTCATAGGTGAGGAGGGCGGCTTCGCGGCTGCTGTAAGCTTTGAAATCAGCAAGCTTCCGCGCTGCCTCCTCATTCGTCTCGCCTACAATCGCTGATAGGCCCGTAAATATTTTAATCTCATCCGCATTACGTCCGTATGTAGCTGCACGTTCCCGGATATCCTGCACTTGCGCTTTCAGCGCTTCCTTCGTCGGTGCCTTTAGAAATATGCCTTCGGCATGCTTAGCTGCAAAGTCACGGCCCCGGTCAGAGCTGCCTGCCTGGAATAGTACAGGCGTCCGCTGAGGGGAGGGCTCGCAGGCATGAGATGCCGTTACTTTAAAATATGGCCCCTCATGGTCAATGAGATGTACCTTTGATGCATCCGCATAACACCGCTTGCTGCGGCTGGCGGTTACGGCATCTTCCTCCCAGCTTTCCTCGAATAAACGGTAGCTGACTTCAAGAAATTCCTCTGCTTGATCGTAGCGCTCTTCATGACTAAGCACTTGATCCCGTCCAAAGCAAGCAGCGCCTGACAAACCTCCGGCAGCGACAACGTTCCAGCCCATTCGGCCACCTGTCAAATGATCCAAGGTGGAGAACCGTCGAGCATTGGCGTAAGGGGCTTCGTAGGATGGGGATGCCGTCGTAACGAATGCAAGCTTTTTTGTTGCGGCTGCCAGCGCCGAGATGCTTAACATCGGATCGAGTCCGGGGGTATAAACCGCTTCACGGTAGGCTAGCTCGCGTTTGTTGACGGGATAGCCGTAGGAATCTGCAAAAAATATAAAGTCAAATAGCCCGCGTTCGCACAATTGCGCCAGCTCGATCCAGAAGGGGAGCTCACGATAGCGCGTGGACTGGTTCTCCGGATGGGCCCATGCCCCTTGCGTCATTTGATTCGGGGTTTGAATATCGAATATGCCCAAATGAATCTTCTTCAATGATCATCACTCCTAACCTAAGTTCCCCAATATGTCATGCAGTGCTCAGATCATATCGAAAAAAGCAGGGCTTGTATAATAGATAATCCTAAAGAGGCAATTTACTTTTTTTAATAGACCTTCAGTTGCAATGATTTAAGACTCAACGACAAGCTGACGTTTGATTTCATCTTTCAAGTCAATGGCAATGCGGCTTTGTGCGTCGGTATTCCGTTTGTATAACAGCCCAAGAGGCGGCCCGCTAAGCAAATCTTTTACCGATTTGATGACCGTTCCCGGAATGGGAGGCGTTACCGCAACTTCGGGGGACAAGGCAATGCCCATGCCGGCTTGGACGAAATATTTAATGGCGTTAATGCCTGTGACCTCCATGCCTGCATGCCGCAACTGCCCGATCTGGCTTGTAATCATTTCCTCAATCCGAATGCGGAAAGGGCAGGTGCCTGGCGTAAACAGCATTTTTTCGTTTTTCAAATCCTGCAGCTGGATCTCATCCTTGCTTGCGAGTGCATGTCCGCTTGGAAGCAGAAGTGTAAACGTCTCGCGGAATAGGGAGTCAAAAGCAAGATCGATATGCGGTTCTGGTTGGTTGCACAAGGCAAAATCAATCTGGTCCTCGAGCAGCATGCGCGTCATCTCTCGCGTCGAGCCAATGGCGACGTTGATCTGCACCTTAGGCTTGAGCGCAGCATATCGAGCCAGAATGCCAGGCAGGCGATTGCTTGCCGAAGGCTCCGTCGCCCCTAGGCGGACAGTGCCGGCGTCACCGTTAATGAAATCGCTCAGCGTGCTGTTCAGCACATCATACTCCTGCAGCAGCGAGTCGGCTCGCTCGAGAAACAAACGTCCCGCGTTGGTTAACGTAATGGTCTTGCCTCTCTCAAACAATCGGACGCCAAGCTCGTCCTCTAGTTTTTTTATTTGAATGGTTATGGTCGGCTGTGAATATTGCAGGGCTTCGGCTGCACGTTGGAAGCTGCCCAGTTTCACGATGGTTTGAAATGCTTTGATCAGGCGGATTTCCACTTCGGCGACCTCCCTCTCTTTAATAAAGTTAAATTGCGGATTTAAACTTTTCAATTATACAAACAATCAGATATCTATTATGATAACAGAAGTTTCATAACTAATAAAAGAGGAATACTTGGTATTCCGAAAAAATCTGGAGGTTATTTTAAAATGTCTACTGAAAGTTTGTATATTCGCCATAATCAAGCCTATTCCGCGAAACTGTTTGCTTACGCACCTGAAGCCTTTAAAGCGTTCGGAGAATTCAACAAGCAGGCGCTTGCGGCAGGAGCGCTTTCCGTAAAGGCCAAGGAATTGATTGCCGTAGCCGTTGCCCACATTACCGGCTGCCCCTATTGTATCGAAGCCCATGTGAACAAAGCGAAAGACCAGCAAGCATCGCTAGAAGAGCTGGTAGAGTCGATTGTAGTCGCCACGGCGGTGAATGCCCATTCCGTATTTTATAACGCAATTAATGCTTTAAATGCCTATCGCGGAGGTGAAGTGGGAGAAGACCTGTACGCAAGGGACAACCTGGGCAAAATCGAAGAGGTAGAGAAGCTGAACGAGGAGCAATTCACTTCCTTCACGGCATTTGTCCATCAAGCGCTGCAGCCCGGCTTGCTAACGTCCAAAGAGAAAATTTTGATCGCGTTAGCTTCATCTCATATTACGGGCAATGCCTACAGCATTGATATTTTCTCCCGCCAAGCCAAGGAAGCCGGTACCACGCTTGAAGAGCTCGCAGAAACGATTCTTGTCGCAACTGCGCTTAAAGCAGGCTCGGCACTTGCACATCGCGTAAACGCTCAGCAAGCTTTTGACCACGCTTAAAAATAGAATGGAGGAAAAATGAATGAGCAACCAACGTCTGCCATTTGAGCCGCTGCCCAATTGGGTAGCGGAACAAGTGGTTTCCTGGAGAAGGCATCTGCATCAGCATCCGGAGTTGTCCTTCCAAGAGCACAACACAGCGGCATATGTCGAGCAAACCTTGCGCGAGTGGGAGGGGCTGGAAATCAACCGCCCTACCGCTACGAGCGTAGTAGCGATATTGAAGGGAGCTTTGCCTGGTCCTACTTTGGCGCTGCGTGCAGATATGGATGCCCTTCCGATTCAGGAGGAGAATGATTTTGAATTTGCTTCGGATGTGCCTGGCATCATGCATGCATGCGGCCATGACGGACATACGGCCATGCTGCTTGCGGTTGCAAGGCTGCTCAGCGAGAGAAGGGAAGAACTACGCGGAGAGATCCGCTTTATATTCCAGCATGCAGAGGAACTGCCGCCTGGCGGAGCCATAGAGCTGGTAAATGCCGGTGTCGTCGATGGCGTCGATTGGGTATTTGGCGTTCATTTGGCTTCGCTGCTTCCCGTCGGGCAAATTGGCATCCGCGAAGGGGAGATGATGGCATCTCCTGATAATTTCACAATTGTAATCAAAGGATTTGGCGGGCATGCGGCATATCCTCACCGGTCTATTGACGTAATCGCGATAGGAGCGCAGCTGGTAGGACATTTGCAAACGATTGTATCGCGCCTCACCGATCCGCTCGAGCGATTGGTTGTTTCCGTCACGCAATTTACTGCCGGCTCGTCCCACAATGTCATTCCCGATTCAGCTACACTTAAAGGCACGGTTCGCAGCTTTAAGTCATCTGTCCGCAAGGAGGCGCCTGAGTTGATCAAAAAGATGGCAGAGGGAGTAGCGGCCATCTATGGGGCAAGCGTTGAAGTGGAATTTGTATACGGCTATGAGCCCGTCATTAACGATGAATGGGTAACGGGCATTGTCAGAGAGGCGGCTATCGAAATCGTTGGAGCGGAGGCTGTCATTGCAACACCGCCTGCGATGGGAGGCGAAGACTTCTCTGCCTACCAGCAGCATGTCCCTGGTGCATTTGTAAATATTGGAGCCGGGAATGTGGAGTCGGGCATCGTATATCCTCATCACCATCCCAAATTTACGTTCGACGAAGACGGCTTATTGAACGGCATAAGGCTTTTTCTGCGAGTGGCCGACAAACTGCTTAATCAGCAGCAAGAGTAAATTGGGTTCAATTATAGAAAATAGTAAACTCAGCTATTAAAAGGTTGCATTGTACTTTTTCGCAATGATCCGTTATGATAGGTGAAAGTTTAATCCGATTAAAACAATCGGATATAAATGAATTAACGTCAAGGGGGATTTATATGAACAAGCTTCGTCAATCCACAGCAATCATTT
The DNA here is from genome assembly GCF_006345825.1 of Paenibacillus paridis. Lineage (GTDB taxonomy): Bacteria > Bacillota > Bacilli > Paenibacillales > Paenibacillaceae > Pristimantibacillus > Pristimantibacillus paridis. Next base: position 1,759,117 of record NZ_VCIX01000092.1, on the reverse strand, counting down.
TATTATTAAGCGCCTTAATTTTTGTGTACGGCTGCTCGAATAATACGGGTTCCAACACGCCTGCACAGTCACCGGGCAATGAAGCGCCTGCCGCAACAGACACAACCGACAAACCGGGAGCCACGGAGCTTAAATATGCTCTTGGACAAGCCGTTTCCACACTTGATCCTCATCTTTCCGTGGGAGGCAGCAACGGCGCCGTCATTTTGAATATCTTTGAAGGGCTTTATGCCTTTAATTCAAAGCTTGAGCCCGTGCCTATGCTTGCGGAGTCGACCGATGTGAGCGAGGACGGCAAAACGTATACGTTCCATTTGCGCCAAGGCATCAAATTCCATAATGGCAAAGAGATGAAGGCCGAGGATGTGGCCGCCTCTTTGAACCGCTGGAAGGATAAAGCGCCCCGCGCCAAAAACTCGTTTGGCGATTCCACGTTTGAAATTGTGAATGATTACACTGTCGCTCTTAAGTTGACTGCTCCGCAAAACGACACGCTTGCCCAGCTAAGCCATGTGCTTAACTTTGCGGCGATTATGCCTAAGGAAGTCGTGGATAGCGCAGCCCCAGAGGGCATTACTGAATATATCGGGACCGGTCCTTACAAATTTGTGGAATGGAAAAAAGATCAATACATCGACGTGGAGAAATTCGCGGACTACCAATCGCAAGGCAGTGAGCCGGACGGTTTCTCGGGCAAGAAGATTCCGCAAATTGAGAAACTCCGCTTCTCGCTCGTGACAGACACCTCGACACGTTTTAATTCATTTTTGACAGGCGAATACAACTTCGTCGATATTGATTTGGATAATTTGCCGCAGGTTGAAGGGCAACCAGGCATTGAAATTATCAAATCGATATCCAGCGATTACAACCTGGTGTACAACAAAAAATCACCTGTATTTTCTAATTTGACCAATCGTCAAGCCGTAAATACCGCTCTCAAGGTAGACGATATTCTGCTCGGCACTGTATCTACGCCTGAGCTGTTCGAACTGAACTCCAGCTATATGTTCAAGGATAACGCAACATGGTATTCGGAAGCGGGAAGCGACCAATACAATCTAAATGATCCAGAGAAGGCAAAGGAGCTGCTGAAGCAATCCGGCTATGATGGACGGGAAATTGTATTCTTGACTACCAAGGATCTTGGAGGAAAATTTTATAACGCGACCTTGGTCGTTCAAGCCCAACTGGAGAACATTGGATTTAAAACTAGAGTCGACACGTATGATTATGCAACGATGCTCACGAAACGGGCGGATGCAGGGGTGTGGGACATCTATGTCGGCGGATTTACCGTTCCTACTACGCCTTCGCAGCTGTTGTACTTCAATCCGACTTACGGATTTGCTGATGACGCCAAGCTTGCTGAGCTTCTGAGAGCATCGACTTCGGCGATTACGCCGGAAGCGGTCAAAGCAGCTAATGACGCACTCCAGCAATATGCATGGGAATACTTGGCGGTATCCAAAATCGGGGACACCTTCACTTATTATGCGATCCGGGATGAGCTGCAAGGGTTAATCCTTTACGCAGGCTACCCGAATCTCGGAAACGTGAAAGTCTTGAAATCCTAAATGGTCATTTACATTTTGAGGCGTCTGCTTGCGCTGGTTCCCGTGGTCTTGATAATGTCGATCGTCGTGTTTCTAATCATTTATTTGATTCCGGGTGATCCGGCGCGCGTCATGCTCGGAGACGGGGCCGATGAATCGACGATTCAAGAGCTCAGACAGCAGATGGGTCTCAATTATCCATTGCTTGAACAATACGGGCGCTGGATTGGAAACGCTGTTCAAGGCGATTTGGGACGTTCCTTCTTCCTCCAGCAGCCTGTATCAACAGCCATTCGCGAGCATTTAGCACCTACGCTGTCGCTTGCATTGTTTGCCCAGTTCATTGCGGTTCTGATCGCCATACCTCTTGGCGTTAGAGCTGCCGTGAACCGCGGCGGTTTGGCTGACAAAACCTTGAATGCTTATTCTTTGCTCGGTATATCCGTTCCGGGCTTCCTGCTCAGCCTGTTTTTTGTGCTTGTTTTTGCAGTAAGGCTGAAGTGGTTTCCGGTGTCCGGTTTTGCCCCGCTTCATGAAGGGATTGGCAGCTTTCTGAAGTTTATGTTCCTGCCGGCGCTCTCTATCGGTATTGTCATGTCATCGCTGACTGCGCGTATCGTGAAGGCGTCCATGCTGGAGGTGCTGCATGAAGGATTTGTGAAAACGGCGCTATCTAAAGGGCTTCGTCAGAATACCATCATCTACAAGCATGTCCTGCGCAACGCGCTAATTCCGATCTTAACCGTAGTGGGCGGGTCATTTGGCACACTGGTGGCAGGCGCTGCGGTTATTGAAACGATCTTTAACATTCCAGGGCTTGGCCAAATGCTGGTTCATGCGGTCGAGCGAAGAGACTATGCCGTCATTCAAGGGATGGTGCTGTTTATTGCTATCGTTTATGTGGCAGTCAACCTTGCTGTTGATCTGCTATACGCAGTCGTTGATCCACGGATTAGGCTGCAATAATTTTGGCATCAGGAGGCTATGACATTGACAGATTCAACAGTGCAAGAAGGGAAGCAGCAAGCTCGCCGGACGAGCCTTATACATTCACAGCCGGTAAGGCGATTCATGGCCAACCGTACCGCAGTCATTGGCGGCGTGCTAATGCTTCTGCTCATAGCGGCATCTTTGCTGTCGCCATGGCTTGCCCGGTTCGAGCCGCAAGCTGTCGATGTAGTTAGCCGGCTTAAGCCGCCTAGCGTGAAGCACTGGTTCGGCACGGACAATCTGGGCCGTGACGTATTCAGCCGCACTTTGAATGGAACGAAAATTTCCATACAGGTAGGGTTGACGGTAGCGCTTGTCAGCTCGGCTGCTGGCCTTGTCATTGGTTTGTATTCGGCTTATTATCGGCGCCTAGATCAAGTGCTAATGCGAATAATGGACGGTATTTTTGCTTTTCCGGCCGTTCTGCTCGCGATGGCGATGATGGCTGCGCTCGGTCCTAACGTATCTAATTTAATGATTTGCTTAAGCATCGTATTCACCCCGGCGGTCGCGCGAATTGTCCGGTCATCGGCACTGGTTGTAAAGGAGCAGACTTATATTGAGGCGATGAGGGCGCTTGGCGCATCGCGTACACGCATCTTGTGGCTGCATATTATGCCTGGCACACTGTCGCCGCTGATCGTACAAGGCTCATTCGTGTTTGCGGAATCCATTATCGTCGAGGCTGCGCTTAGTTTCCTTGGTGCCGGCATTCCGGCTCCCATGCCGAGCCTTGGGAATTTGCTCTCAGAGGGCAAGCAGTTCATTTATAATTCCTGGTGGATGACCCTCTTTCCGGGATTCGCGCTCATTTTGTCAGTCCTTGCGATGAACTGGTTCGGAGACGGCTTGCGTGACATGTTGGATCCGCATGCGCGGACGAAACGCAAGCGCAGCAGAAAAGGCTCCATGGAAAAGAACACAAGCGACAACAATAATGAGAAGGTTAGCTCTGCGACTCAAGCTTCATCATAAAGGAGGAAGGTCCGTTGGCAAGCGAAAACTTACTAGAAATCAAAGCGCTTCAAACCCATTTCCATACGGAAGCCGGCAAGGTTTCGGCCGTCGATGGCGTTTCTCTGGCAGTTGGAGCAGGAGAAATCGTAGGCATAGTCGGCGAGTCCGGTTGCGGAAAAAGCGTCACGGCCCAGTCCATTCTTCGATTATTGGACGAGAAATCACAAGCCAGCTACAGTGGCGAGATCCACTTTGAAGGGGTCGATCTGCTTAAGCTCAGCCAGCGTCAGATGCGCGGCGTTCGCGGCAATGACATATCGATGATTTTTCAAGATCCGCTCAGCTCGCTCAATCCGCTTCTGACCATAGGAGAGCAAATTACCGAAACCATCCGGAGCCACCGGAAATTCAGCAGAAAAAATGCTTGGCAGGAAGCGGTTCGTCTGCTTCGGCTTACCGGCATTCCGGCGCCAGAGCGGCGTGTCCACGAATATCCGCATCAGCTCTCGGGAGGAATGCGCCAGCGTGTCATGATTGCAATTGCGCTGGCATGCGAGCCGAAGCTGCTTATTGCGGACGAGCCGACAACAGCGCTTGATGTAACGATTCAAGCGCAAATCATGGACCTGATTGCAAAGTTAAACCGCGAGCTAGGCATGAGTGTGCTTCTAATTACGCATGATCTTGGCGTTGTTGCCGAGGTATGCCACCGGGTGGCAGTGATGTATGCGGGACAAATCGTTGAAACCGCAGATGTAGCAACGCTGTTTCGGGAACCTCAGCATCCCTACACCGTGGGCTTGCTTCAATCGATTCCAAGCCTTGACCGTGACCGCGCAAAGCCGCTGCAGGCCGTGGAGGGCTTTGTTCCAGCGCTGCACCAGCTGCCAAAGGGCTGCCGCTTCGCCCCACGTTGCCCGCATGCGGATGCGCGCTGCCATGCAGTAATGCCACTTCTAGAAGCTAAGGGAAGCTTAGGATCGCAAGCACGCTGCTGGCATTCGGAAGCCTTATCCCAGAAGGAGGCGGTTGGACATGCCTAATATGATAAGGGTACAGCTTCCTTTAAAGCCAATTCTTGAGGTGAACGGACTCCGCAAATATTTTGCTTCGAAGCAGCCCGGATCCTGGCGCACCAAGACCTTGAAAGCCGTTGACAATGTCTCCTTCCGCTTATACGAAGGAGAAACCTATGGACTTGTTGGCGAATCAGGCTGCGGAAAGAGTACGCTAGGCAGGACCCTGCTAAGACTCACCGAGCCTACGGAGGGGACTGCCTTATATCACGGGAAGGATTTATTCACCTTGCCAGGCAAGGAGCTGCAAGCCAGCCGAAAGCAGCTGCAAATGGTGTTTCAAGATCCATTCGCCTCGCTCCATCCTCGTAAATCCATTGGTGCTGCTCTAACGGAACCGCTGGTCATCCATCGTATTGGCACGCCAGACGAGCGTTATAGCCGTGTGCTGGAAATTTTGCGAGTGGTTGGGCTGCAGCCGTCCCATTATGACAGGCTGCCCCATGAGCTCTCAGGCGGACAGCGCCAACGCGTGGTGCTGGCGCGAGCACTCATCCTTGAGCCAAAGCTAGTCATTTGCGATGAGCCCGTATCAGCGCTTGATGTCATTATCCAAGCGCAAATTTTGAATTTAATGAAGCAGCTCCAGCAGGATTTTAAACTGACGTACTTATTTATTGCCCATGATTTAGGCGTTGTCAGGCATATCTCGGACCGAATCGGCGTGATGTATTTGGGCAAGCTTGTGGAAGAAGCGCCGACCGACCAGTTGTTTGCATCACCTAGGCATCCGTATACGCGAGCGCTGCTGTCAGCAGTCCCGAATCCCGATCCTGCTGGAAAGCGGGACCGCATATTGCTTGAGGGAGATGTGCCATCGCCGCTCGATCCGCCGTCCGGCTGCACTTTCCATCCTCGGTGTCCACTTGCAACAGAAAGATGCCGTATTGAAATACCGGTGAAGCGTGAGGTCGCAGACCGCCATTTTGCCGCTTGCCATTTAGCTTGAAGTGAGAGAGGGGAAGCATTTGATGAAAAAAATCCATATAGGCGTATTCGAAGTTAACAGCGTCAATCACCTTACACAAGGGATATGGGCGCATCCGGCTCAAAACCGTATCCATTTCAACAGCCTGGAATATTGGCTCGGTATCGCGAAAATACTGGAAAAAGGGAAATTCGATTTTATGTTTTTTGCCGATTCTTATGGGTCGCCAAGCAAAAACGCGGAGCTTGCTTTCCGTGAAGCTTCCGGTCCTCCCGGTAATGATCCGATGCTGCTACTTCCGGCTCTGGCAGCCGCTACCGAGCATTTGTCCTTTACGATGACAACGTCTACGACTTACGAAGCTCCCTATGCCAATGCGAGGAGATTTGCCACGCTGGACCATTTATCTAAAGGCCGAATTGGCTGGAACGTCGTAACCACGAGCTCGCCATCGGCAGCGGCATTGTTCGGACGGAGCGAGTTCGTCCCGCATGATGAGCGTTATGACATTGCGGATGAATTCCTTGACGTAAGCTATAAGTATTGGGAAGGAAGCTGGGAAGAGGATGCGCTGCAAATCGACCGTGCCCAGCGTGTGTTTACGGATCCATCCAAAGTCCATCCGGTTGCGCATGAAGGCAAATACTTTAAATCACAAGGCTATTTCTCCAGTTCGCCATCGCCGCAGCGTACGCCTGTACTTTTCCAAGCGGGCAGCTCGGAACGCGGCCGCGCATTTGCTGCGAAGCATGCAGAGGGCGTGTTCCTAAAGGCTCCGACCTTAGAGGTGCTGCGCGACCAAATTGCCGATATCCGCCGGCGTGCGGCAGCTTACGGCAGGGAACCGGAATCAATCAAGGTATTCACAGGCCTGTCTGTCGTTACGGCAGCTACGAGCGAGGAAGCGCATCGTAAGCACGAGGAGTATTTAAGTTATCAGAGCGCTGAGGCGACCCTGTCCAGCTATGCATCCGTTACGGGGATTGATTTGACCAAGTTGGATCCTGATTCCTTTTTTGAAAATATTCATACGGAAATGGGCCAGACGCATACCGACCGGTTTACAAAACATGCGAAGACTAAAAAAACGGTCGGCGAGGTCCGTGACGATTTTCTAAAAAAAGGCTTTCGCGGCGTAACGATCATCGGCTCGCCGGAGGAAGTCGCTGACCGGATTGCAGAAGTCGTAGCGATTACAGATGTGGATGGGTTCAATCTGGAGCCTTATGTGCTGCCGGATTCCTATACGGATTTTGTGGAGCTTGTGATTCCGGTCCTTCAGGAGCGCGGTTTGTTTAAACGTGAATATGAGCAGGGAACCTTTCGGGAGAAGCTGTTCGGAAATGCTAGATTGTCAGCTGGACATCCCGGCGCTGCATTCAGGCATGCGCCTGCAAAAGCATGACAGCCATGCATTTATCGTCTAATCAAGATAAGGTTACGAATGTTAGAGAAGCCTCCATTCGAGCAGAGCTAACGGACCGACAATGGTCGTTTCTCCAGCAAGCTCGCGAGCTTGGCAAAGAGAAGATTGGCCCGGCAGCTTGGCAGGTCGATCATGAAGCGCGATATCCGCATGAAGCCATCCAATCACTTAGGGCAGCTGGATTGCTTGGCATTGCAGTTCCGGAAGAAGCAGGTGGCCATGGTGCAGGCTTCGGCGGCGACGCGCTTCTGCTGCCCCTTCTTCTGATGGAGCTGGCTGCTTGGTGTTCATCCGCCTCGCAAGTATTCACGCTTCACAATACGGGAGTGCAGTTGGTCCATGCCCTAGGCGATGCTGAGCAGCGCGCTTTTTTCTTTGATAGGGTGGTCATGCACGGAGAGCTGTTCGCAAGCTTTGGGAGTGAGGCTGGAGCGGACCGCTTTAAGCTAGGGAGCGGGCTTGCTGCTGTTGATGGAGGCTATCGTTTAAGCGGTACAAAAATTTTCGCTACGGGCTCTACAGGCGCGAAATGGGCCATTTGGCGCTCAGTAAGAACGGATGTGGAAGGATCCCAGGAAGATCGGTTTGCAATGCCAATCGTTGATTTGACAGCCGAAGGCGTGACCGTCACCGACGATTGGGATGGCATCGGACAAAGAGGTACGGGCAGCGGCACGGTGCACGCAGACCAAGTGCTTGTGCCTAGCGGGAGAGTCATCGGGGGCGAGGGGGCGTATGGGCTTGTCCATTCCTTTTTCAATACGCAGTTCCATATTCATTTTGCCGCGCAGTATGTCGGAATAGCTGCAGGTGCGCTTCGTGAAGCCTTGGATTATGTGAAGGAGAAAACGCGTACGTGGACAGCAGGTTTAAAAGTGACAGAGGACCCGGCTATTTTAATCCGAATAGGCGAAATGGATGCGAAGTTAGAAGCCGCCAGACAGCTTGTACTCCATGCAGCGCGTCTGCTGCAAGCGGCGCAGTCTGCACCGGAGCTCTATGCGTCAGCTGCGCTTGCTGCCTCTCAAGCGAAGGTAATTGCAACCTCAGCCAGCCTTGAAATCACATCCGACGTATTTCAGCTTATGGGAGCGAGAGCTGCTACAAGAAAATACGGCTTTGACCGGTATTTCCGCAATGCTCGTACGCTTACCTTGCATGATCCGGTCGATAAGCAAAGGGAAGCACTCGGAAAGTCTGCTTTGTTCAGTGAATGAGGCGAGCAAAAAAAGCATTGCTTTTAAAACCTTTAGCAGCACCAGGAGAAGATTTTGTTATAAAAAAAGGTTAACCCGTTAAATAGGTTAACCTTTTTTTCGTTGGAAAGAGTAGTCTAACGCTATCGAAAACTGAAAAGACTACTTCCCACTTTGAATATGTTCAGCGATTTTACGGCCATGGTATCGACCCGACTCGATAAAGATTTCATTCGCCTCATGACGGGAGGCAACCACGCCTGCCAAGTAGATGCCGGAAACGTTCGTTTCCATCGTGTCTGGATCAAAGGTAGGGTAGCCTTCCTCCTCCATCGTAACTCCGCTAGCGGTTAGGAAGTTGCGGTCGGGATGGAAGCCGGTTAAAGCTAATACAAAATCATTTGGTATTTGGATGTCACCCTCCGGCCCCCGAACCGTGATGTCATTATTATCGATTGCGATAACCTGGGAGTTAAACAGCATGCGGATCGAGCCTTTGGCTACTTTACTTTGGAAGCCGGGCTTCACCCATGATTTGATGCTGGAAGAATAATCTTCCCCGCGATATACGACCGTCACATCTGCGCCAACGCGCTCCAGCTCAAGCGCCGCGTCGATTGCAGAGTTGCTTCCGCCGATAATAGCGACCTTCATGCCAACATAAGGATGGGACTCTCTGAAAAAGTGGCTGACCTTATCCAATTGCTCTCCAGGTATGCCGAGCTCATTGGGATGATCGAAATAACCAGTGGCAATGATGACATATCGACTTTTGTAGGAACGCTTTTGGCCAAAACGGTCTTCTCCGTCAAGTAAAAAAGCACCTTCGTCGGGTGTGATACGAGTAATGGCTTCATAAGCCTGAACACGGATCTGATGCCGCTGAGCGGCTGTTCGGTAATAGTTCAAAGCCTCGAGCCTTGAAGGCTTGTCGTTGGCGGTCGTAAAGGGGATGCCTCCGATTTCAAGCAGTTCAGGCGTGCTGAAAAAATGCATATAAGTCGGGTATTGCGAAATGGAATGGACAATATTTCTTTTTTCTATAACAAGCGGACGGAGCCCGATCGCTTCCAGCTCGATGGCTGCCGCCAAGCCGCAAGGACCTGCTCCGATTATGATGGCTTCTTCTATTTGCATATGCAGTTTCCTCCTAAAAATAAGGCGAAGCTTTTGCTGCCTCTACTCTCTATCTTTAACTCTATTTTACTTTGCAGCGCGTATATTGTGCAAATTTGGTTTTTTGACTCTCTTGTACAGCCAAAGGAATATTGTATAATAATGTGGAACTGTTTTTTATTTTTGACTGGTTTCCTATGAAGCTAGCATTCGCATACGTAAGAATTGGAGGAGATCACATGCGGCGGCGTTTTGTAATAGAGGCAGTATTAGTGGCAACGTATGGGCATCTTCTTGTACCGAGCCGTCCGATTGATTACGTTGTTCCATACTCATCCATCGCTGAGCTTTATGAAATGAGGGATGGAGTGGATCCGGTCATGGATGATCCAGACGATGATGGGCATGTCAAAAGCAAAATAAATGAACTTATCGCTTTTTTTGAAGATTCGCTCAATCGGAAAAAAATTGAAAAAGCGATGCAGGTACCATGGAGAGAGAGCTCACCACTCTTGCTGAACGAAATGATTCAATTTACGGTTGTGCATGCCGTCGATAATGCGCACTACGGCGAAACGTTTGATCCGATAGAAACAGAACTGCTTCTAACGAGCTTAAAGCTGAACGTGCCGCTTTTGTCCGATCAGTTCGAATTTCAAGATAAACTGATTGAGGCGGAAGTCCCCGTGCAAATCTATGATATCGAGGATTTTGAATTCGCGGTAGAGGAAGGCATATCCTCAAGTGATATGGAGCTGCCTTTTGAGTCGGACAGGTTTTGAATATTTATTGTTAACCCCTCTTGCGCAAAGCAGAGGGAAGATGTTAAGATTTGGATGTATTAGGAAGAATTGATTATATGGAAAATAAAAAGGGGGGCTTAAGGATGTTGAACGGTGACTTTGGAATGTTTGTTTTCGGCGTGCAGATCAGCTTGAATTTCCAATTGAATTCATCAACATGCCGACTGGCCTGCCTTCGTTCAAGGGCGTCAACGTAGCGTTTTTTCGCCGTTGCTCGCTTACATACGAAGATCTCTAGCCAATGATGGCTTGAGGTCTTTTTTTGTTTCCATCAGGGGAAGGAGCTGTCTAATGAAAACGCTTTTACGGCTAATGATTTATGTAAGACCAAGTATGAAATGGGTAGTTACCGCTATTTGCATTATGATACTGGCAACGATCTTCGACTTGGTTGCCCCATGGATTCTGGGAGAGATATTTGATAAGGGGATCGCTAAAGGCAAGATGTCGGTCGTTATCGGTTTGACTCTTGCTCTGGCGGGCATTCAAGCGCTAAAGAGCGCTGGCATGTTTGTTCAAGGATATTCTCAGGAGCTTGTCGGCCAAAATGTCGTATTCAAGCTTAGGAAGGAGCTATATGAGCATTTGCAGCGGTTGTCCTTTTCCTATTATGACCGGGCACAGACCGGACAATTAATGTCCAGAATGACAGGCGATATTGAAGCGGTGAAAAACTTTGTCGGTTTTGGCGCCATGAACCTGTTTACGGGCATGCTGACCTTTCTAGGCACTATTATCTTTATGATGACGATGCAGTGGAAGGTTACGTTGATCAGCTTAGTAACGATACCCTTTATCTTGTTCGTTTTGTTCCGTTTCAACCATAAGGTGGGGCCGGCATGGTCCAGCATCAGGGAGCAAATGGGCCGATTAACAACGACGCTGCAAGAAAATATTTCAGGCATTCGCGTCGTTAAATCGTTTGCGACCGAGACGGTGGAGCAGCGGAAATTTGCAGAGCGGAATGAGCAAAACTTTGAAACAAATATGGATCGGGCCAAGCTGGAGGCAAAAAGTTTCCCGTTAATGGGCTTTTACGGAGGATTGACCTTCGTGCTGATGATTTGGATCAGCGCCATCTTTGTTGTGCGCGGCGAGATGTCCATCGGTACCTTCATGGCTTTTCAATGGTATACCTGGGGAATTATTTGGCCGCTGAACATGCTGGGCTGGCAAATTAATATATTTCAGCAAGCCATTAAGGCTGCGCCACGGGTCTTTGAAGTGCTCGATACGCCAATGGAAATTAGAAATCCGGTTTCAGGAACACCTGCTGGCAACATAAATGGGAATGTCTCATTCAAGCAGGTCTCGTTTTATTTTTCTGATCAAGACCAAACGAAGGATAAACCGATATTAGATGACATTACATTTCATGTGAAGGCGGGAGAGGTCATCGGCGTACTTGGCGCAACGGGCTCTGGCAAGAGCAGCCTGATTGGCTTGCTATCGCGATACTATGATACTTCGGGCGGGCAAGTGCTGATAGACGGAGTCGATGTCAAAAATTACGAGCTTGACGGCCTTCGCAGAAGCATCGGTGTTGTCCCGCAGGAAACCTTTCTCTTCTCTGCATCGATAGGCGATAACATTGCTTATGGCTGTCCCGATGCTACGCAGGAGCAAATTGAGGAAGCCGCGAGAAAATCACAGATACATGATTTTATTCAAAGCATGCCTAGCGGGTACGACACGCGAATTGGAGAGCGGGGAGTCGGTTTGTCCGGCGGTCAGAGGCAGAGAGTGGCGCTGGCTAGAGCCATATTAACAGATCCTCCAATCCTAATCCTAGATGAAGCAACGGCGAGCGTCGATACTGCGACGGAATCGGCCATTCACGAAGCTTTGCTGGAAGTCATGAAGGGGAAAACGACATTTATTATCGCGCAAAGGCTATCCTCTATCCAGCATGCAGATCGTATTATCGTGCTTGAAAACGGTCGATTGACTGAGCAGGGGACACATAAGCAATTAAACGAGGGCAATGGCTTTTTCCGTCAACTATTTGACAGGCAGAAGGAAATCACGCCAACCTAGAAAAGAGGCGATACCATGAGTCAAGTCGAATGGGATTCGGATAACGAAGCCGAGGAGAAGCCATTTAACGGCCAATATTTCAAGCGCATGCTGGGCTATCTTGTTCCTTACCGCAAATTAATGACATGGGTAGTTATCGTAGTGCTCCTAAACATGCTCCTAAGCTTATCGGAACCGATCATCCTGGCTTATATCATTGATAAAGGAATCATTGATCAAAATTTTACCGTCATTCATGTGCTTGGAGCCGTGCTTCTAGGCATAAAGCTGCTGGGCTGGCTGTTTAGCTGGCTGCATACCAAATGGATCAATCATACGGGACAGCGGATCTTATTCGATTTGCGTCAGCAATTATTTAATCATCTTCAGACCTTGTCCTTCCGTTTTTTCGACGGTCGACCTGCCGGCAAAATTATGTCTAGGATCACAAACGATACGAATGCGATTGGGGAATTGATCAACGGCGGTCTCATTACGATGGTGATGGAGGTTACTCATCTTCTCGGCATTGTCGTCATCCTTGTGTGGATGGATTGGCAGCTGGCATTGCTTTCTTTTATTATGATGCCGCTGCTGTTTGTTATCATTGCGAAGCTTCGTCCGAAGATTGAGGGCTCGTGGTCACGCTCACGCTCGACGATGTCTTCGATTAATGGTCATTTGAATGAGACGATTCAGGGAATCAGGGTCATCCAAGCATTTTCCCGCCAGGATAAAAACAACGAAAAATTCAATACGATCAACATGCGGAACAAACAGGCTTTCATGCGGGCAATTACTCTGGAGTCTACCGTCTATCCGTTAGTTGAAATGATCGGGATGCTCGGCACATGCATTGTCGTATGGTTTGGAGCCATGAGAGTCATTGAAGGCGCGATTACGCTCGGCTTTATTATGGCTTTCATCAATTATTTGTGGCGTTTCTGGGGACCGCTCAGCGCATTATCCAAAGTATACAGTCAGCTTCTCTCCGCGATGGCATCGGCAGAACGGATATTTGAGGTGCTGGACACCGAACCAGAGGTGAAAAATAGCAGCAGAGCCAAGGCTCTTCCGCCAATACAGGGAGAAGTAGCGTTTGAAAATGTATCCTTTCGCTATGAGGAAGGAAAGCCTGATGTGCTCCATCAAGTCTCGTTCCGCGTAAAGCCAGGTCAGCGGGTAGCCTTGGTTGGGCCGACCGGCGCAGGGAAAAGCACCATAGTCAATTTGTTAATGCGCTTCTATGATGCAACAGACGGCGTCGTCCGAATTGATGGCGTTGATGTCAAGGAGGCAACACTTGAATCCTTGCGGAAGCAGATGGGAATCGTGCTGCAGGACTCCTTTGTTTTCGCGGGAACGGTGGAGCAAAATATGCGATATGGAAATGAAGAAGCATCGGATGAGGAGCTGCGGCGCGCAGGCGAAAACGTAAGGCTCGATCGCGTTGTCTCCAAGCTAGCGGATGGGTACCAGACAGAGCTGGAGGAACGCGGCTCAAAACTTTCTGTCGGTCAGCGTCAATTGCTTGCATTTGGCCGTGTCCTCTTATCCGATCCGAAAATATTGATTCTGGACGAAGCGACTTCAAGCGTCGACACGGAGACCGAGCAGCATATCCAAGCAGCGTTGCATACATTGCTAGCCGGAAGAACGGCATTTATCATTGCTCACCGCCTATCAACGATTAAGGATGCGGATTTTATATTGGTGGTGGAAGATGGCCGAATTGCTGAGCAAGGCTCACACGAGGAATTGATGCAGCAGGGGGGCTTGTATGCGAAGCTAGTGCTAACCCAGCTGTCCATGCAGGAATCCGTTATTTTGCAAACCAGTTCATAAACAAGGCAGGACGAAACAAGAAGCGCGGGTGGCGCTAGCTTGTTTCGTCCTCTTTTTTGGTGCGGTCAATGGCTTGAGCCATCGTTTTGTCGGTTAAATGAGCATAAATTTGCGTCGTTTCCGGAGAGGCATGACCAAGCTGCTCCTGTGTTTTGTAAATATCATTGCGCAAGTAGTAATCCGTCGCGAAGCTATGTCTTAGTTTATGTACGGATAAGTACGGTTTGCCAAAACGCTTGGCATATTTAATGACCATTTCTTGGATGGCCCTTTTGGTCATGCGCGCACCTTCATGCTTACCATTCGCTATAGCGAGAAAAAGGGCTTTTTCACGCTTTGGCGCTTTGTAGCGAACCTCTCGGAGCGTGAGATACGCTTGCAAATCCTCGACCGCTTCCTGACGGAAATAGACAGGCGTTTTGAAATTATCATCGTTTTTGCCTTTCCGGTAGACATAACATAATTTCTTCTTCAAATCGATATCATCGACATTCAAATTGACGAGCTCTGAAACCCGCAGCCCTGAATGTAAAATAAAGCTGATAATGCAGGCATCGCGCGTCATATTCAAGTCATAAGCATATAAAGCTTGTTTATTCGAGGCAACGTCCGCTGCGTAATGCTGCTTGATATAAGCCATGAACTCCGAAATTTCTTCCTCTTGCAGCAGTTTTCCTTCCAGCTTGGCTGCCGTATCCTTCGGTTTGTGTGTTCGCTTGATCATAACCTTTGCCATCACATTTCGTTTCAATAACGGATAAAATTCCTCATCCTCGGCAATCTGGCTTAAATAATGAAAAAGTGAGCGAAGGGAAGAGAGCTTGCGCGAGATCGTTGTTTTGCTATTTCGCTCCGCTTTGTAGGTTGATAAATACATGCGGAATCCGTCTATGCTGTCCATATGCAGCTTCTCTAGCTCTAACAGCGTTACTTCTTTGATTGCAGAAGCTTCAGATAATCCTTCCGCCATCAACCAGTTCAAAAAAGTTTCATAATCCCTCATATATTCCACGAGGGAGGAGGGGGACAAGTCCGGCAACTTAAAGTTAATAAATTTATCAATGTACCAGGGCATCGTGGGCAGGCGTTTATCCAGTTCCTCGCGATCCTTTTGTTTTAAAATATTGATATCCGATCAGCCCCTTATAATTAATGACGTTATTAGTTAACTTGATTAAAAGAACATAATAATAATTATGTTAACAAAATAAATGTCGTCTTTAGTTTATGTTATCTCCTAATTGTAGCAATGTGGCTACTGCCATACAACGGGTGCAGAAAAAAAGAAACTAAAAAAAGCCTCTTTCATAGAGGCTTTTTTTAACAATTGCTATTGCTTATACGTTGATTGCTGTAAATCGGCGATTTAGAAATTTAGGATTTTCGATTTCACCCAGTAGAACGGACGCATAATCTTCCATACTGATCTTGCTCTTATGCTGCGAATTCAGAAGGAAATGATCTTCACCAAGCTGAACCTTGCCCGTTTTCTCCCCAGGCTCGAATACGGCTGCAGGGCTAAAGAATGTCCATTTCAATTCTTTTTCCCCACGCAGCACGTCTAGCTGGTCGCTTTGCGCTTTGGCAGTCGCATAAAAAAGGGAGGGAAACTGAGGTGTATCCATCAACCGTGTCCCTTGATCATCCACCAGCAAGCTGCCCGCGCCTCCAACATTGTATAAAATCGTTCCTTGCGCTGGTTTTAGTGCAGCAATCAGATGCTTAATCACTTCTACGTGTTTATGCTCTTCACCCGGTTTTGCAGAGAAGGAATTCACAATAGCGTCAAATTCTCTCAATTCACTGTCTAGTTGAAATACATCCTTAACTAACATTTCAATTCCTTCCGTGCTGCTTAGTCTAGAGGCATCGCGTACGATGGCGGTTACGTAGTGGCCACGGCTTTTTGCTTCCTCTACAATTCGGCTTCCTACACGTCCGGTTGCTCCGATAACGGCAATTTTCATATGAATAATCTCCTTGTTTTTGTTGATTTTTTAACATTTCAATACTGTTCATAAATTTTAATATATAGAGTTTCAATAACGGGAAAAATAAGAAGCAGCTACAAACAAATGATGTAACAATTATAGTTACAGGTTTCGCGTTTTGTCAACTTTATATTTCAGATTTTATCTGATTTGTAAATTAGCAAATGTATGTAATTATCTGATTCCGGTTACAATCCCCTGATAACTGTGCTAAACTCGAACACATGCCAAGCGAGGAATTCCCATTCTTATTCCAATTTATTATTAAGGATGAATTATAAGCAAACGAAGGAGGTTCATTTTCTAAATGAACATTAAATTCATACCCCATAGTATAGCGCTATTCTTGATTTTTATTCTGGCCTTTAGCATTCCGGCACATTCGGCTCAAGCCGCTTCGCCTGCAACTCTGAAAGTTGGGAGTTCGGGTGCCGATGTACCTGATTTGCAGTATAGATTAAAGACGTTAGGTTATTTCAATAAGGATGTCACAGCTTATTTTGGCACGACGACGCTCGAGTCTTTGAAACGTTTCCAGAAGGATTACGGCATCGCTTCTGACGGCGTGGCAGGCAAACAGACGTGGGAGACACTCAAAAAAGTTTCGGTTAACCAAACAGAGCTTACTTTGCTGGCGAGAATCATTTATGCGGAAGCACGCGGCGAATCCTACAAAGGACAGGTAGCGGTAGGAGCAGTCGTTATGAACCGTTTAGCCTCATCAAGCTTTCCTAATTCGATAAGAGGAGTGATTGAGCAGCCTAGAGCCTTCACTGCTGTTGATGATGGACAATACAAGCTTACCCCAGACAAAACGGCTTATCAAGCTGCCCAGGATGCCGTTAAGGGCTTTGACCCTACGGGAGATGCACTCTATTACTTTAATCCGCAAACCGCTACATCGGATTGGATTTGGTCGCGTAAGCAGACCGTGAAGATCGGCAGGCACATTTTCGCAGTGTAATGTTCAGGTTTTGGCCATGCATCTTATAGAAGGAAGCGTTTCTTAATGACAAGCGATTTATGTTTTCATTAGGATTCGCTTTTTTTTATGGTCAAACGCGACAAAATAACCATTTTCAAAGTCGTAACCAAACATGTTACAATAATAATGTAAGTTCCCTACTTTTTAAAAACTACCGGAGGTGCAAGTCATGCAAGTGGAAATTTGGTCGGATTACGTATGTCCGTTTTGTTATATAGGAAAAAGAAAGTTTGAGCTCGCTTTAGAGCGTTTTGCCCATAAGGAACAGATTGAGACTGTATTTCGCAGTTTTGAGCTAGATCCTGGAGCAGATCCCCGTTCAGGCAAAAGCACCTACAGCATGCTCGCAGCAAAATACGGGATGAGTATTGAGAAAGCGAAAGAGACCACCCAAAATGTGGCGGATCAAGCGGCGGCCGTTGGATTAACGTTTCATTTCGACAAAGCTGTATCAACCAACACGTTTGACGCACACCGAGTCGTTCATTTTGCTGCGGAGCAGGGCAAGGAGAAAGAGATGTCGGAGCGCTTGTTCAAAGCCCATTTTACGGATGGAGAAAATGTTGGCGATCGTGGCCGCTTGACTGCGCTGGCGGTTGAGGTTGGTTTGGATGCGGCAGCAGTGGCTGACGTGCTGGCGTCTGCTCGATTCAGTGATGCTGTGCGCGGGCAAGAAGAGGAAGGAAGCGCCCTTGGTATTCGCGGTGTGCCTTTTTACGTCGTTGATCGCAAATACGCGGTATCAGGCGCACAATCACCAGAAGTATTTTTGGATACGTTGAACAAGGCTTGGAACGAGAAGCATCCTGCATTTATACAAGTCAATGACGGAGAGACGGATGCATTATGCACAGATGGGTATTGCGCGCCAGACGCCCCTAAATCATAATAGATAGGAAGGGCGGCGGCTTGCTTATGGAAGATTCAAAGTCGAAAAGCTCTTGCCAAATCCAGCGTGTAGCGCGAATGGTCAGCCTAAACGAAAATTCAGCATCGCTGGAGATAAATGGCCAATATGTGAATGTTCCGATCAATAAAATCGCCGTGGAAGCCCTTCCCGGCGATTTCGTTATCTGGACAGGCCAAAGCTGGTGTCCCATACCAAAAGAACATTAAATTGGAAAAGGAAGTGGATGCAATGGGTAACAATGCGAAAATCGGCGGCGGCGGCTTTCATCATATCGCTATCCGCGTATTTGATTTTGACAAAACGGTTTCATTTTATACAGAGGTGCTAGGGTTTAAGGAGCAAGTGAGGTGGGGAGAGGGAAATGCTCGGGCGATCATGCTTGATACGGGTGATGGCAATTATTTAGAAGTATTCGCAGGCGGTACGCAAGGCCAGAAGGACGAGGGTGCCTTTTTGCATCTGGCTTTGCGGTCTGATAATGTAACTGAGGCTATAGAACTTGCTAGAGCGGCAGGCATGGAAGTAACGGTTGAGCCTAAAGATGCTGTCCTAGGAGGCGTTCCGGTTAGAATCGCGTTCTTTAAAGGACCGGACGGAGAAATTATTGAGCTGTTCGAAAGCACAGGCGAGAACAAGCTTTAAGAACTTATTTGTCACTAATGACTTCTCGTCTTATAATAGATAACGGAAACGAAGACAACTGCTTTTGAAGCAGCCATGTTATGCAAATGTTTAGGGGGAATGAATTTTGACAGTTGAATCACAGCGCCTTCTCGTGTTCGCAGGCTCATATGCGGAAGCGGGAGATAACGGCGTTTATGTGTATGCTTTCGATGAAGCAACGGGAACATTAACTTTGACTGACGAATTCGCTGGTCTTAAAAATCCGACGTTTCTAAATGTTGACGCGAAGCGCAAGCTGCTGTACGTAATTTCTGAGGCAGTTAATCAAGCGGGCCAAAAGGTTGGAGAAGCTGCAGCTTTCTCTATTGACGCCGCGAGCGGTACCATTCAACTCATGAACCGTGAGGTCACGGTTGATTCGACGACCTGCCATATTCAGCGCGACGAGAACGGCCGTTTTCTATCCGTTACAAGCTATCATGGCGGGATGATTGGGTTAATGAGCATTACGGAAGAAGGAGCAGTCGGATCATTGCTTGATGTCCAACAGCATGAAGGAAGCAGTCAGCATCCCGATCGCCAGGACCGTCCACATCCGCACTCTTCCTTCTATAGCCCGGATGGCCGTTATTTGCTCGTATCGGATTTGGGGCTTGATCGAATAGTGACATACGCACTTGATGAAGCAAATGCCAAGCTTGTTCGTCAAAGCGAGGTGGCACTGCATCCAGGGGCTGGTCCGCGTCATTTGAGCTTTCATCCGAATGGAAAGCTTGTCTATGTCATTAATGAGGTGGATTCAACGATTACTTCGTTTACATATGACAAAGAATCCGGTCTATTAGTAACACAAGAGACGGTGAGTACGCTGCCGCCTGATTTCAAGGATGAAAATTCCTGTGCCGAAATCAAGGTATCTGCAGATGGTAAATACCTATATGGCTCGAATCGCGGACATGACAGCATCGTTGTATTCGCCATCCATGAGCAGACAGGGATATTGAATCTTGTCCAACATATTTCGGTTGAGGGTGGACATCCACGCCATTTTGCAATTACGCCGAACGGGGATTTTTTGCTTGCTGCCAATCGGGATACCGATAATATCGTAACCTTCAAGATCGACAAAGCAAGCGGGAAACTGGTGCACACAGGTATCAGCACTACGGTTTCGAAGCCGGTTTGCGTAGTCCCTGTTTATTTAACCACATAAATGATTAATGGCATAAGTATAGAGATGAAAAGGGGAAAGCATAAGCGTGGCTATTAACGAAGACGATAAACCTAAATTAAAGGCAACAAAAATTTTCAAATGTAAAAATCCGGATTGCAAGGCATGGGTAAGAGACGAATTTGCAGCAACAGAGCAAACCTGCCCGATCTGCAAAGGGCCAATGCTTAGAAGCATGCGCCATTTGCCGGCAGTGCAAAACAAACCGAAGCCTCAGCCTCGCAAACCGAAATCCGATTACTAGTAACGGAAGATCAAAATTTAAGAAAATCCCAATTCGCTTTCGAACAGCGGTTGGGATTTTTTTAATTATTGACAGCAAAGGAATGGATGAACCTATTCGCTTGATCCGAGATCGCATCTTTCGACTGTTGAACTATCAAACGTCCATTTGTGATACGATAGACTTACCAAATGAGGACAGGATGGTTGTTTAATATGCTCTTTTACTTTTTAGCATTATTTACGGCAGCCATCATTGTATGGTTAAACAACCGAAAAAATGAAGCAAACCGCTGGGCGGCCTTTTTCCTTGGCAGCGCCTCGATTGGCGGACTTTCCGATTTTCTTTTAAACTTAAGGTTAACTATCGTTGCCGAGGTATTGCAATTTCTTAATTATACTTTGACACCGTATGCGGTCATCATTTTCAGTCTTTCTTATTCAGGGTGGCTAACCGCTAGACGCTCTATCCGTACATTCAAACTGTTCTTGTCTATGCCAATACCGTTCATGCTTATTCCCTTTTTCTTTTCAGATATCCGAACGTTGTTTTTCAGTTTACTGCTGCTCTGGAGTGCGCCGTATTATCTAAGCTCATGCTATTTCCTTGTTGCTTCATTTTGGAGAGAGCGGGACATTCGTCTCAAACGGAGCCGATTTATTTCAATGATCATTATCGTCCCTACGCTGATTGCCGTTCTTTTCTTTATATACGTAGCGAAGGTTATATCGCCTGATTTTGAATTTTTTAATTATATTTCTGTTTTTATCATCTATTCGCTTGCTGTCGCGCTGCTTTGTACATTCATGTACGGTGTGCTGGGAGTCAGGCTTCGTTTTGAGCATGATCCAATGGAGAGTACGATGCGTGCAGTCAGTTCAGGAACGGCCATGCTCAATCACACGCTTAAAAACGAGATTGGCAAAATTGCAATCAGCACGGAAAATTTGAAATCCATGATCCCAGCTCCCGATGAGCAATCGAAGCAGCATATGCAGATTATTATGAATGCTTCCAATCACATGCTTGAAATGGTTGGCCGCATGCACAGCCAGATGAAGGATATCAGCCTTAAAGAGGATAGCGTACCGTTAGCGGACTTCATTGAGCTTTGTTTGCTGCAGCATGAAGGGCTTTTTAGAAGCTGCGGCGTGACGGTGAATCGCGTGTTTGAGGAGCATCCTACCTTTATATGCGATAAGGTTCATTTTAGCGAGGCGCTCGGAAATGTTTTGAACAATGCTTGCGAAGCGATGCCTGGCGGAGGGAAGATTGAAATTAGACTTGCAGCACATCCGAATGGGGTAGAGCTCTCTATTCAAGATAGCGGGATTGGCATACCTAAAGAGAAGCTGGGAGAAGTGTTCGATCCATTCTTTAGCATGGGGAAGACGGGAAGTAACTTTGGACTTGGCTTATCGTATGTGTACAATGTTATGCAGAAAAGCGGAGTGAAAGTCCGGATTACAAGCGTAGAGACGAAAGGGACCAAGGTGAGCTTTCTCTTGCCTAGGAAGAAGCTGCTATAAGTCGCTGAGGAGGTAATCAATTGAGCCATATTAAAGTTTTTATCGTTGAGGATGATGCTGACTGGATTAAGGCGCTCACATCTTATTTGAATAGAGAAGCTGACCTTCTTGTTGTCGGAGCCGCAACAAATGCAGTGGATGCGCTTCGCATGGCACAGACAACCGCTATCGACATCATTCTTATGGATATCCAGCTCGAAGGTAGCGCGCTAGACGGGATTCAAACTGCCATGCTAATGCATGAGAGCACTTCTGCAAAAATTATTATGCTGACGTCACTAAGTGACGAGAGCTCCATGACAAAGGCTTTCACGGCCGGTGCCTTGCAATATTTGGAGAAAACAAGGTTTCAGGAGCTTCCCCAGACGATTCGCGGAGTCTTTCACCATTCGGCACCGATGGAGGCACTGATTAAGGAGCTCGCGAGGCTAAAACGAGAAGAGCAGCTCAAACCATTGACCGGAGCGGAACGTGAAGTATTTGAGTTGATTGAGGCGGGTCATACGCAACCGCAAATTGAGCAGAAGCTGTTCAAA
This sequence comes from Paenibacillus paridis, assembly GCF_006345825.1. GTDB lineage: Bacteria > Bacillota > Bacilli > Paenibacillales > Paenibacillaceae > Pristimantibacillus > Pristimantibacillus paridis. The sequence continues at coordinate 1,737,179 of NZ_VCIX01000092.1, read as the reverse complement.
GCGGAAAGTACACTAAAAAACCAAGTAAATAAAATGCTGAAAAAATTCGGCGTGAGCAGCAGTAAGGCGGCAGTTGAAAAAGTTAGGCGAAGAGGCTTGCTTCAGAAGGACGAAACGGAAAACTGAGATTTTGCGAAATTGATGAATGTTGCGGTCACAAGCTATCGATATACAAAGAAGGGTACTACGTCGTGTAGTACCCTTCTTTGTGATGTTCTACGAAAGTTAGCACTGCCGAAGCAACCCAATGGCCATATAAAATGAGGAGAGAGAGGAAGCGAAAGACAATGAAGAATAAAAAAAATCAGCATGGGGCTCCGAGTATACTTCTTGTTGATGGCCAATGCTTGCTATGCAATGGCATTACACATTTTGTTGTCAAAAGAGATAAAGAAAATCTTTTCCGCTTCGCTACGTTGCAATCACCGCTTGGACAGCAGCTGTTGCTTGAATGCAAGCTGCCAACGGAGGATTTGGATACTTTCGTTATGGTGCAGCAAGGGAGCTTTCTCATCAAATCCGATGCTGCTTTACATGTTCTTGTTCGGCTTGGCGGGTGGTGGCGATTTGCAGTTGTAGGAAAGATAGTACCCCGCGTTTTGCGAAATGCGGCATATGATCTGATTGCGCGTAATCGGTATCGTTGGTTTGGCAGGGCAACCCATTGCATTCTGCCAACGCCAGATTTGATAAGCAGGTTTATGGATGGACAAATGCAGCCAGTAGACGTAAAGGCAGAGGGGGATGGGGATGAATAATAAATCTATCTATGTTGAGCTTGAAATCAAAGGATCAATGAGCGAGCTTTGGGAGCATACGCAAAACCCGCTGCTGCATGAGCAGTGGGATCTTCGGTTCACTCAAATTCGCTATTTGCCAAAAAGCCATTCAGCTTCCATACAGAAGTTTTTATACGAGACCCGAATCGGCTTTGGCATAAAAATTTCAGGTACGGGCGAATCCTTTCAAACTAATACAGCCTCTGCGTGCTATCGTAAATCTTCCTTGACCTTTGCCTCTGAGCAGCCAATCTCTTTGATTCGGAGAGGAGGCGGATACTGGAAATATGAAGCACATGCACATCAAATCACGTTTTCTACGCTCTATAGCTATCAAACCCGTTTCGGTTTGGCTGGTTCACTGCTGGATCGCTTCGTGTTCCGGCCCTTATTCGGATACGCAACAGCTTGGAGCTTTGACCGCTTGCGCATATGGCTGGAGGAGCGAATCCCGCCTGCCGTCATTGCAGAGCGCGCAATCGTTCATTATTTGAGCGTAATGCTCTTAATGCTGATGTGGTGCTATGAAGGCCTTGTGCCTAAGCTGCTTTTCCCTGATGCGGGAGAGCTGGCCGTCATGCAGCATATCGGTTGGTTCGATGGCATTGAAAAGACAGTGATTGGATTGCTTGGAGCTGCCGAGATCGGCTTGGGTTTGCTTACGGTAGGCTTTCACAGGAGAAGATGGATCTTTACTCTTCAAATGTTTTTACTTCTTGCTCTGACTCTTCCGATTGCAATAGCAGAACCCGAGCTGTTCAAATCGCCATTTCATCCCCTTACATTAGCCTTGCCGATGGTCGGTTTATGCTGCACGGCGATGGTCAGCCGCTTGCACTTGCCTCAAGCGTCTCGCTGCAAGCGTGCATATCATAAATCTGCAAAGGAGAGTGGAATGAGCTGATGAGATCGATCTATGAACAGGCGCTCGGAGCTGATTTTGCCAAGCTTCATCCCCGAATTCAACAACGATTTGGGTTCTCCAGCCAAGACCGGACTGCATCGATTGGAAGCGGGGTCATGCACCATATTTGGTATAACAAGCTGGTCGCATTGCCGCTATTTTTCGGTACTTTGCGGCATATTATGTTTCCGAAGGGAGGCACGAACATTCCCTTTTCTATAGAAAATTTCGCATATAAAGATCATTACGGGAGGGAGACGGTCACTTGGATTCGCAAATTCCAATTCACTCACTGCGTGCGACATTTTGATGCGACGATGGTTTACAGCGGGGAACGAGACAGGATCGTTGATTATTTAGGAAACCAACAGCATCTAGCCGTTGATTTGGAGATAAGCGTCTCGGAAAATGGCGGCATAAAAATTTGCTCAGGAGAACAACGCTTTTATGAAGGATGGCTTCAATTCAAATGCCCAAATGCATTGACTGGCAAAGCCGAGGTCAACGAATGGTATGATGATCAGGAGAGCTGTTATAAAATAACGGTTGAGGTTCGCAACCCGATCATAGGGCGGGTTTTTCGCTATGTCGGTTCTTTCCAGGCTGCCTTCATAACTACTGATTCAGAGAGCATTCCGATTGGCATAAGGCCTTTGCGGGAAGAAAAACGGGAATGATCAGCTGCTGTCGTATATTCCTTTTTGTCACTTTCCTTCTTCTCGTTGTATAATAGCAGAAGCAACGATAAGGAACACAGGCTGGACCTATGGGGAATGGAGTATATGACCAATGAAGAAGTTTAAAAAGTTTTATATAGAGACGACAAGCATCTGTAATTTATCCTGCAGCTTTTGTCCGCCTACGCTTCGCGCGAAAGGTTTTATTCAAGTGGAGGATTTCAAAAAGACGCTTGATCAAATCAAGCCGCATACCGATTATATTTATTTTCACGTCAAGGGGGAGCCGATGCTTCACCCGAAGATGGATGAGCTGCTTGATATTAGCCACGAGAAGGGTTTCAAAGTCAATATTACGTCTAACGGAACACTCATTACCAAAAACAAAGACAAGCTGCTGAATAAGCCGGCCTTGCGCCAAATTAATTTCTCGCTGCACAGCTTTGATGGACATGCCGGATCTACGAATAAAGAAGGCTATCTGGCTGAAATATTGGCATTTGTGAAGGAAGCGGTAGCCACAAGCAACATCATCATCTCCTTTCGGCTATGGAATCTGGATATGGACAATGAAACCAATCAACAGAAAAATAAAAACCGAGAGCTGCTCGGCATGATCGAGAAGGCTTTCGACCTTGATTATAAAATTGAAGAGAAATTCATTCCTGGCTCAGGAGTGAAAATTGCTGAACGCATTTATTTAAATCAAGACCCTGAGTTCAAATGGCCAGATTTGAAAGAGCCCGAATATAGCGGCAAAGGCTTCTGCCATGCGCTTCGAAACCAAGCAGGCATCCTCATTGACGGAACGGTTATTCCATGCTGCTTGGATGGCGAGGGAGTAATTAATTTAGGCAATATCCATGATACTCATTTTTCCGAAATTATCGAGAATGATCGATCAACCAAGCTGTATGAAGGATTTTCGAGACGGGAAGCGGTAGAGGAGCTTTGCCGAAAATGCGGTTATCGCCAGCGATTCGGCTGAACCCTCACCACTAGATTTACTATAAAAATAGCAGAAATTCGTCGTGCTGCATAGGTGGGCAAACGGCGTTTTTTCTTATGAAGCCACCTATCTAGCCAAGCTGTGAATTGCGAATAATCAAAGTCATCCGATGATTTGTTGGCTGTCACGGTTATGTGTTATGATTTGATACGTGCTTCCCTATTAAAACATTCTATGAATTCACACGGTTAGGAGATTCTACGGAACATGGACTTTTTTATTATTTTAAAAGCGATTATTTTGGGCATTGTGGAAGGCTTGACAGAGTTTGCACCTGTCTCCTCGACGGGACATATGGTCATTGTGGACGATATGTGGCTCCAATCGGAGCAATATTTGACGAAATACGTAGCAAATACGTTTAAAATCGTCATCCAGCTTGGCTCGATTTTGGCAGTAGTCATTATATTCCGCAACCGATTTATTGATTTGCTAGGATTGCGGCGGGCCAAGCAACAAGAGGGACAGCAGGCAGTTGCAGGGCCTCAAAAAAGGCTTAAGCTTGCCCATGTGCTGGTCGGTCTGATTCCGGCAGGCGTGTTCGGCCTATTGTTCGATGACTACATCGATGAGTATTTATTCTCCATTAGAACGGTGCTCTTTGGGCTCGTCATCGGAGCGGTATTCATGATTATCGCGGATCGCTTCCGGCCAGCCAAGACGAAGGTGGAAACGGTGGACCAAATTACGTACAAGCAAGCGTTGTCGGTCGGTCTTATTCAATGCTTATCGCTTTGGCCAGGCTTCTCCCGCTCAGGATCAACGATCTCAGGCGGCGTATTGCTAGGGATGAGTCACCGCGCCGCAGCGGACTTCACCTTCATCATGGCGGTTCCGATCATGGCGGGTGCGAGCTTGCTCTCGCTGGCGAAAAATTGGCAATATTTCACGTTGGAATCGCTGCCGTTTTTCATTGCGGGATTTCTGAGCGCTTTTGTCTTTGCACTTCTGTCGATTCGTTTCTTCTTAAAGCTGATCAACAAAATCAAGCTCGTGCCTTTCGCGATTTATCGGATCGTGCTGGCAGCCGTTATTTATATCGTCTATTTCTAAAATGCAAAAACCTGCTTCCCAAAATGTTGGGAGCAGGTTTTTTAGTACACTTTAGATTCGCCGATTGGCTTTTGCGACTCGTAAATTCCTAACTTGCCGGAGCAGAGAAAGGCGATCATACAGCCCATAAACAAATAGATCGCTCCTTCGGAGCCAAATAATTCAATTCCCATAATAAAGCAGGCAATCGGCGTTTTGGCTGCACCGCTGAACACCGAAACAAAGCCAATGGCTGCCAAGAGCGGAACGGGTACGGCAAGCAAGCCGGCGAGAGCGCTCCCTAGCGTCGAGCCTATGACAAAGAGCGGAGTGACCTCGCCGCCTTGAAAGCCTGTTCCTAGCGTAAGTGCCGTAAATGCGGTTTTCAGCAAAAAAACAGCGGGAGAGACTGTCTCTTGAAAGGATTGCTGTATGAGCGGAATGCCTAGGCCCAAATAATCGCGTGTACCTAACGCGTAGACGAGAGCGATAATCAAAATGCCGCCGACCGCACTTTTTACTATTGGATTTGCTATCCATTTGCTAAATAACCGCTTTAAGCTTCGTGTCAATTGAATGAAGAGAAGCGCCGCAAAACCAAACAATACCGATGCACCGATAACTTTAATCGTGAGAAGCAGCTGTAGAGGCGGTACATCACCAATGGCATAATGAATATGCTTAATCCCCCAGGCGGTAGTCACAAGATGCCCAACGAAACTGGCGATAAAACAGGGAAGCAGCGCCTCATAGCTAATCAACCCTATCGCTAACACTTCCAAGCCAAATAGCGTCCCCGCAAGCGGAGTTCCAAATACAGCGCCGAAGCCACTGCTTATCCCGCACATGAGAATGATTTTGCGATCCAAAGGCTTAAGCTTGAATGGCTTGCCCACCCATTCTGCTAAGCTCCCGCCCATTTGGACGGCTGTTCCCTCTCGGCCGGCAGAACCGCCAAACAGGTGGGTGACAAGCGTACCGAAGAGGACGAGCGGAGCCATACGCAACGGAACGGCGCCGTCACCGGAATGAATCTGTTCAATAATGAGATTATTGCCTTTGCCCGCTTCTTTCCCATACTTTAGATAGAGATAGCTGACGAGAGCACCGCCAATAGGAAGCAGCCAGAGCAGCCAGGAATTCTGGAGACGAGTTTCCGTCACCCAGTCGAGGGCAGTAAGAAAAAGTGCAGAAGCAGTTCCGGATAATAGGCCTACCGTTCCTCCGATTAGCAGCCATTTCAGTAAAAAAATTAGAAGAGAAAGCGGAGAAACCAGCCTTTTCTTAATCATGTTAATAAAGCCCCTTTGATGTCTCCTATGTTCAAATGTAAGATACCAAAACCTCTAACTATTATTATACCGTACTCCTAGTGGAGGTAAAGAAGATCATCAGAAAAGTTCAAATACAATAGCTCCTTCCCGCACGCCAAACGAAATCCAAATCAAGTGATAGATATTCACGGCAAAATAAAGAGTGGTTGTAAGAAGAATACAGGGGTTGATCCATTTGCGGCTGCTTGTCTTGCAATAAAGCAAAAAAAGCAAAACGGGCAGTACGAGCTTTAAACTATAGTAGCCTGCAACGTTCCAATCGTACACTTGTTTAATGAGAGGGTTCATCTCTTCAATGAGCTGCATTCGTAGCCCAATGTCTGTGAAAAAGGCATCTGCGAAGCATAGAAAGAGTAGACCGAGAAGCAGCGGGTTTAGATCCCATTTCTGAATAGCAGCCATAGCGGTGACACCTCCGTTAAAAATAAAACCACAAGGAAATCGCATATTAGATGCATATGTCTCATAAGGATTAACATTCCTAAGGAATCTCCACCTTGGAATAGAGGAGGCATAGCGTTGAAACGAATTTTAATCGGAAGTCCTATTCGTCAGAAACCCGCGGTATTGCGTTACTTTCTTGCCTCGCTGGAGCGGCTGGCGAAGGATGATTTTCATGTCGATTATTACTTTATCGATGACAATGATGACGAATTATCCTCGAAGCTGTTGAATGAATTTATTGCAAAGCAGCAGGAAGCAGAAGGAAGCCATACGATTCTTCAACGAAGCGATTCCATGACTCCCTATTCCAGGGATGAATTCACACATTATTGGAGCAATGATTTAATTGATAAAATTGCTAACTGGAAAGATCATATGATCCATACGGCCAGAGACCAACGCTATGATGGATTATTCCTTATTGATTCGGATTTACTGCTGCACCCACAAACGCTAAAATCTTTGCGGTCATCGGGCAAGGATATTATTTCAGCTATCTTTTGGACCCAGTGGCAGCCGAATACGATGGAGCTTCCTCAGGTTTGGCTTAAGGATACGTATTGGCCGTTTCAAAATGATCGTACATTGAATGCCGGCGATGGGGCGGAAGCCGCGGTTCTTTTTCTTATCAAACTGAGAGTTCCCGGTTTTTATGAAGTAGGAGGGCTTGGCGCCTGCACCTACATTGATCGAAATGCATTGGAGCAGCCGATTTCGTTCCGAACGATCCCGAATGTTTCTTTATGGGGCGAGGATCGTCATTTCTGTATTCGAGCGGCGGCGATTGGCCTAAATCTGCATGTCGACACTCACTACCCCGCTTTTCACGTATACCGGGAATCTGATCTTGTAAGGGCGAAGCTGTTCATGGAATCCACAGGCAGTGTGCCTGTGGATGAACCGCCAACTTCCATCGCAACGGGTCCAACGATTATCGTACCGGCGGCTGGGCCTAAGCTTACTTTGTCCATGATTGTAAAAAATGAAGGGGATCGTTTTTTGCGTGAAGCATTGGAGCACCACCGTCAGTATATCGACCATGCGGTCATTATTGACGATGGAAGCACGGATCATACGGGTGAGATCGTACATGAAGTATTGGCTGGCATACCATTAACCTATATTAAGAACGAAAGCTCACAATTCCATAATGAGGTGAAACTGCGAACGCAGCAATGGCAGGAAACAATAAGCTTACGGCCACAATGGATTTTGAATATGGATGCGGATGAATACTTTGAGGATAGATTTCAGCTCGATTTGCCTGTTCTGCTCAATGATCCGGAAGCCTATGTTTTTCTGTTCCGCCTCTATGATTTTTGGTCGCCAGATGAATATCGAGAAGACCAGTATTGGAATGCCCATTCCGTATACCGGCCGTTTCTCTTGAAATATGCGGAGGAGTATACGTACGAGTGGAAGCAAACGCCGCAGCATTGCGGCAGGTTTCCGCAGAATATTTATGGTCTCGCCAATAAAACGTCCAGCTTGCGCGTAAAGCATTGGGGCTGGGCGCGGGAACAGGATCGTCTGCACAAGTATGAACGGTATAAACAGCTAGATCCGGATGCGGTTTATGGGTGGAAGGAACAGTATGAATCCATTCTAGATCCTCACCCTCATTTAATCAAATGGACAGAATAAGCGAATTGTTTGCAAAATCTTTGACTATGCCGCACTCTAGTGATATATTTGAGTGTACGCTTAGTACAGGAGATTTCACAGTCGGCTGCGTGCTTGCACGCAGCCGTTTGTGCCTACTATATGGAGGCAAGCTACCCGTGAATAAATATCCGTTTGATTTTGACCCGAAACAACCCTTTATCCAACAGGCGAGCGATTGGATTGCCGACGTTTTTTATGAGAAGCTGCCGGAAGCTGGCTTCGAAATTAGAGACGAGCAAATTTATATGGCTTTTCAGCTTGAACGCGCATATGCCGACAAACAAACGATTTTTGCCGAAGCCGGCGTCGGCACAGGCAAAACGTTCGTGTATCTCCTCTATGCAATTAGTTATGCTAGATATACGCGAAAACCGGCCATTATCGCATGTGCCGATGAATCTCTGATTGAACAGCTCGTAAAGCCTGAAGGGGATATCGCTAAGCTTGCGCGCTATTTGGACCTGACCATCGACGCTAGACTTGGGAAATCAGCAGATCAGTATATTTGCTTAAACAAGCTCGATGACGTAAGATCCGGTCAGGATGATGCCGAGTTATTCGACAGCATTTACCAAGGACTCCCAAGCTTTGTGCAAAAGCCGGATTCGATGCAAAGCTTCTATCCCTACGGAAACCGCAAGGATTATCCGAGCTTGAACGATGAACAGTGGAACAAACTAGGCTGGGATGTATTTCAGGACTGCTTGGTCTGCGACGTAAGACATCGCTGCGGCCAGACGCTCTCTCGTGATCATTACCGCAAAGCAGCGGATGTTATTATTTGCTCGCATGATTTTTATATGGAGCATATTTGGACTTATGAAGCCCGTAAACGCGAAGGACAGCTGCCATTGCTTCCAGAGTACAGTTCCGTTGTATTCGATGAAGGCCATCTATTGGAAACGGCTGCCCAGCAAGCATTGACTTATAAATTGAACCATGCCGTGTTTGAAGGTATTGTCACTCGGCTCCTTCAGGAAGAAATTCGGGAATCGCTCGCCGTAGCCGTCGAGGATGCGATCACCCAGAGCGAATACTTGTTTAAACTGATGAACAAAAACAGTAAGAAAGTGCCCGCGTCAGATCGGAAAGAAATCATTTGGAGCGAGGAATTAATCCGCGAAATCAACCGCCTGCAGGATACGCTTTCCGTTATTGAAGAAGAACTTGTCTTCGAAAGCGGCTTGTATACGATCGATACGTATCAGCTAAAGATCGTGGAAGAGCATTTGGAAATGATCCAATTTGCATTGTCCTTATTCAAGAAAGAGGACAAGCCTATCAGCTGGGTATCTCAGGACAAGGAAGGAACTTCGCTTGTCATTATGCCTAAATGGGTGAAGGAAGTGTTGAAGGAGCAGGTGTTTTCCCGTAAAATGCCGATTGTTTTCTCCTCAGCAACCCTGTCGGTAAATGGATCGTTTGACTATATGATGGATATTTTGGGCATGGACAGCTCTATTTCCTTCTCGGTACCATCGCCTTACGATTATGAGCAGCAGATGAGTGTTGAACTTCCGCATACCGATTCGGATACGACGCTAACTAAAAAAGTGGAAGCTGCCTGCCGCTTGCTGAAGCAAACGGGCGGCAGAAGCCTGATCTTGTTCCCCTCTATGGAACAGTTGGAGCAGTTTAAAGCCGAATTGGAGCATCACGCCGATGCAGCGGAATTCACCTTCTATTATGAGGGCTCAAGCGAAATTAGTTACCTAATCGAGCAGTTTCAAAATAACGAAGCCAGTATTTTATGCGCCGCAACCCTTTGGGAAGGCTTGGATATTCCAGGTCCGTCCTTATCGCAGGTCATTGTATGGGAGCTGCCATTTCCTCCTAACGATCCGTTGTTTGCAGCAAGGCGCAACGATGCTATATCGCCGTTTGAGCAGGTAGATATGCCATACATGCTATTGCGGCTTAGACAAGGAATAGGTCGGTTGATTCGAACGCGTGAAGACAGCGGAAACATCGTTATCTTCGGCGAGAAAATGAATGATGCTTATGTTCGGGAGCAGGTAGAACACATTTTACCTAAAGGCGTGGCGCTCACTTAGTTAGAGCTGAACAAAATAAGGTTGATTTAAGAGAAGAGGGGCTAACGGCCTTTCTTCTTTTTTTATTTCTACAAACAATGGATTGGGATGAGACTTTTAACCGTGCGGAGGTCAATTACGACGTAACGCTAAAAATCACTGAAATGGGTGAAAAACAGGGACATTAACGGAAAAATACGGGCCAAAAAAATTGCGTGAAATACATATTTCACGCAATTTGCATTTATATCTATTTTTCAGCTATGATACTAGAGAAGGAGTCACTTAAATAGAGTACAGAATTGCATAAATTTGGGGGATTTAACTTGCGTATGAGGCAGCACGAGGTCATGGATTGTTATGGAACCGAACTAGAGCTTTTTTCCATCTGGATGAAAAATAAAGGAATGACCAAATCGACCCATCAAGCCTATTTGAGCGATGTCGGGTATTTTTTGCAATCCGTTTATCCAACCGAGATGAAGCTCATTGCGAAAATGGATATTATGCGCTATATGGCGCTGTGTCGGGAAAATGGAGCAGGAGATGAAGCGCGTAACCGCAAGCTGTCGTCTTTGCGTTCTTTTTTTAAAGCGCTAATTGAAATGGAGCATTTGACAGCTAATCCAGCGGCCCTCATTGCAAAATCCAAACAAGAAAAAAACCGCATTCCCGTTTATTTGGAAGAGGATGAGCTCGAGGAGTTATTCCATGCAATAAAAGGGAAATATTACATTCGAAATGCGGCAATCGTCTTGCTTATGGCCTATGCGGGACTGCGTGTGGGCGAGGTTCACCGAATGAACGTACAGGATTTCCGCCAGGACGGCTCGATTCATATTTTGGGGAAAGGGCGGAAGTGGCGGGTTATTCCTCTCCCTGAAGCTTTGCAAAGCTTCTTGAATGAAGCGCTCGAGGATCGCAAGAGTTCGCGGCAGGGGAAGGATCAGCCGTTCTTTGTATCGCAGTTTGGCCGTAGATTATCCATACGGATGATTCAGACGGTTGCCGATGATACGATAAAACAGCTAAAGGATGTTTTGCCATCGCTCGCGGACAAGCAGTTGTCCAGCCACAAGCTAAGACACTCTTTCGCCACGATGCAAATCCGAAGCGGTACCGATATCCGAACGCTTCAAGAGCTGCTTGGTCATGCAAGTATAGAGACGACTCAAATTTATACACATATTGACAATAAACAGCTGCGGCATGCCATGGATAATATTTCCACTAAAATTCCGGCAAGAAAGCAAAATAGTTAACATAATAATAGTTATGTTAACTTATTGCGATAGGAAGTATGCTTCGATAAAAAAAGCTGCTGACCGATAGAAATCTATCGATCAGCAGCTTTTCGAATTTAAACGGAACCGGCAAGAACAAGCTTGCGTCTTTCTTCACGCTCTTCAGGCAGCATCCGCGGACAAGTATAACATTTTTGTCCATCAACCCGGCAATCGTACATGCAGCAAGCCGAACGGATCATTGCTTTTCCATTCGGCGGTGACCACGGATTGTCAATATAACGAGGCTTATGAATGAAAGGGCTTCGCTTGCGGTTAAATACCTCTGCCGGAAGCCCGACAAGGACGTCAAAATCACTTTTGAAACGATCAACGAGCGTTTGATCCTTAATATTTTCCTCTATATATTCAACCACAGATAGAAATAGTGTGCCAACCTGATTCCAGATCATCCCTGATTTTAAATTTGCGCTGGAGGCCACCGTTTCTACAATACCGTTAATTTCTTGGTTAAAGAAGGAGCTAAAGGCGTTCTCCAGAAAGGTTTTACGCTCCTGCTCGCTAGTTGGAACCTCGGTCCAGCGCAGCTCCTTGATCTTAAAACCCAAATGGGCATGGTCATCATGCTTCTCTAGCTGATAAATGAGATTATGTAACGATAAATCCAAATACCGGTTGTATTGCGCGGAAAAAATTAGATTCGTAATGCACAAATGGAAGAAGGAGGTGCCAACGAAGGAGGCTGGCAGCTGCATTCCGATCGCTTGCACCATTTCTCCGGCTTTAACTAGCGTAGCATACGAGATGGCCTCATCTAGAAAATCAGTGGCGGGCAGCTCGTAATACGGATGGTCTGCACCCTTTGGAGAAATGTGAAAAAAGCTTTCAACAAGCGTAAAATCCATGTCCTGTGTCATCAGCGCACTCCCTTAGAGATCAAAATAAAAATACTTATAGAGTATATGATTTATCGATAACGATTATCATTCTTTCAACTCTATAAGTATAGGAGCGGACTAACGTGCTGTCAATACAAAAGGCGCGGTTAGGGCTTTCACACGGGCAAGTCCTTCCCACATATCACCGGGACCATCATAAATGAGGACATAGGCGCCATCAAAACCAACCTCTTGTACCTTTTCCAAATAGGCAACAAGCTCTTCTTGATCGGGAATACCGTTGCTGTCATAGGTCGGCTTTACGTGGACGGAGACACTAATAGGCGTTGTCGCCCCAATCTCATCTATTTTGCCAATACCATGATAATTGCCGAAATCAGTAATGAAGCCAACGGATTTGTCCGCTTGCTCAAGAAGCTCCAGGCTGCTGCTAGCGGTAGAGGTTAACGCTTTGAAATTTTCGGTTATGACGTGAACGCCTTTGGGTGCGGCATATTGCGCCAGTTCATGGAGTGAAGCCGCAGAAAGCTGCAATGCTGCCTTATCCGTTGGCAATGCTTCGCCTGCAATGACACGGATCTGTTTTGCGCCGCAAAGAGAAGCGATGTCGATCCATTGTTTAATAAATGCCTGATCAGCCGTCCTTCTGTTTTCGTCGGCATTGGTTAGGTCACCATAGTCAAGCAGCAACGTGTCGAACCGCATCCCTGCCGATTGGAATGAAGCGCAAAGCTCTTCTAAATATTCGGGCTCTGTCGTTGGGAAATGAAAATGGCAAACTTCAAGAGCTTGGTAGCCTCTGGAAGCAGCTTCTGCAGGCAGCTCCAGCAAGGTGTGTAAGAGTGGTTGTTCTTGTACGTTGATGGCATGTGTTCCCGATTCGGCATCCCATACGGTCCAATGCAGTGGACCTAATATACGGTGCAAACTCCAAGTGCTAATCGAAAAATACGACATGTTATATCCCGCCTCTTCTAAAATGAATTTCATAATCCTAGCATAGCATTTCACCGATTGAAAAAAACGGTCTGCATTTGGCGAATAGTTCCTCTCGTTGGTGATTTTCCAGCAACTTGAATCCTAATTCAGCGCTAGCTGCGGAAGCTGTCTCCTCTTTAGCATTGAAATACCGCTAAGTTTTTGCATCTTAGACAGTTAGCATTATAATAAGAGATAGAGCTGACACGAGTCAGCAACAAAAGAGAAGCATGAATGGAAGGTAGATGACGATGGAGACGAAACGTATTACGACAGATGAGCAATTAGAGGAAGCCTTCCGCATTCGGAAAACGGTTTTTGTGAAAGAACAGGGCGTCGCGGAGGAAGTAGAGCTCGACGAATTTGATGATATAGCATCCCATGTGCTTGTTTATTACGAGAACGAGCCTGTCGGCACCGGAAGGGTCCGCATCGTTGATGATATGGCTAAGCTGGAGCGGATTTGCGTCCTTGCTTCCCACCGCAAACATCGTTTGGGTCAAGCGATCATGGAGGAACTGGAGGCTATCGCCAAGGAGAAGGGCGTAGTTAAAGCGAAGCTGCACGGGCAAGTGCAAGCTGCTGCTTTTTATGAGAAGCAAGGCTACGAAGTCGCATCAACGGTGTTCATGGAGGAAAATATTCCTCATGTTAAGATGGTTAAAGATTTATCGCATTAATTATTTTTGGGGAGCGATGCTGAATGTCTGGACCAGATCCAACTCATGTTTTCCCTATGAAAAACATTAGAAGCTTATGCTTCTTGAAAAATATCGTCGTTAATCCTCAAATTGAGATTGGGGATTACACGTATTATGATGATCATCAAAATCCATTGGATTTCGAGAAAAACGTACTTTATCTTTTTGACTTTATCGGTGATAAGCTAAAAATCGGTAAGTTTTGCGCGATTGCGTCTCAAGCTAAATTTATTATGAATGGTGCAAATCATAATACCGGCGCCTTCACGACTTTTCCATTTGGAGCATTTGGCGGGGATTGGGTGAGTGGGTTGGACAACTTAAGCGGGGGCTTCAAGGGCGATACCGTCATCGGGAACGATGTGTGGATCGGCTATAACGTTACCATTATGCCCGGAATTCAAATCGGTGACGGTGCGATCATTGCCTCCCATGCGATCGTGACCAAAGACGTTCCTGCCTATTCGATCGTTGGAGGGAATCCAGCCAAACTGATTCGACGTCGGTTCGATGAGGAAGTCATTGAGATTCTCATAGCAATGAAATGGTGGGACTGGGAGATCGCGAAAATAACCGAGAACATTCCGATTTTGACTAGCAGTAACGTCAATGAATTGAAGTCGTTAATGAAGCAGAACTAACTATATGATCTGATTCAACATCATTCATAGATTTGCGAACAAAGAGGCCGTTCAAGCAGCATTAAGATGCTGTTGAACGGTTTTTTTGTATTGCGTACGAAGGGTTCTGGTAAAAAAATGTGAAACTTTTTTCTTGAAATTGAGGTCTAGAGAACAAGGCATCATCTATACCGGCTCTGGCGGAGGAGATTGTGGGATTAGCTTTACAGAAGGCACGGAATATCTGGTATACGCTCAAACATCGACGATGTATGGCGATAAAGAGCTGCTTGTGACCATCATCTGCGATCGAACGAGGCCCTTGATCCAAGCCAAAGAAGATTTAACGGTTTTAAGCGAAGGCAAGGAACCGACAAATATCGTTAAATTAGCAGAAGATTTAAATGGCCATACAGAAAATAAACAGTCTGAAGAAGAGAGAAGAAAGATCAGCAGCAAACTCTTTATAGGGCTTACGGCGGCTGTAGTAGCACTGCTCGGGATTGTCATTTATTACGTTAGAAGCAAGGCGAGAGAGTAAACAAGCCATAAAGAAGGCATAGGGAACTTTAGCAGCCGCCTTTTACTACACATTCATCCCTTTTAAGCGGATGCGCGTCAAATAGGGGCTGCAGTGATCGCAGCCTCTATTTAACGTGCATCAGACAATTTTTCTGCGGTAATGGGAGGGGGAGACACCTTTAACCTTCTTGAACATTTTGGAGAAGAGCAGCGGATCATTATAGCCTACCGAATGGGAAATATCCGAGATGGAGAGCTGTTGATTATTCATTAAATCGCAAGCCTTATCCATCCGGTATTGCAGTAAATACATTTGCGGAGAGAGCTGGATGGACTCCTTGAACAGTGAGGACAAATAGATCCGATCGATGCCGATCATTCCAGCCAGCTCCGTAATGCTAACTTTGTTGTAATAATTCGTTTTAATATACTCCATAGCTTTACGAACATAGACCTCCTTCGCTTTCGGCAAGTAGCCGATGGCTTGCGGTGCAGTCAGCATGTCAAGCCATTCTGCGAAGAGGCGATATAGGATGCTGTGTACAACAAGCTCGCTGTTCTTGGCAAGCTTATGGGCTTCCGTTAGTTGATCGAGCCAAGGATCGAACCACCCGGCAGGAGCAAACTGAAAATGAGGTTTGTTTTTGTTTAATTGAACTTGCGTAAGAAGTGGTTCGACATAGTCGCCTTGAAAAGCGATCCAGGAGTAAACCCAAGGGTCGTGCTCGTCAGCAACCATATGGCAAATGGTATCCGGAAACACCATAAATCCTTCGCCTTTTTTTAAGGAATACGTACAGCCATTCACTTGGTAGGTGCCTTTGCCCTCGTGAATAAACAAAATTTTATAATGGTCTTTGACCCCGGGTCCCCAGTTGTAGCCCGGCTCGCAAAATTGTTTGCCATGGTAGTAATAAATCAGATCATACCGCTCACACATCCGTGATCAACTCCTGCTTGCATCTATAATTAAATTACATTATGACATATATAACTTGCTTGCGGACATTCCTTTTCACTGCATTCCTGAACTATACTGGGTTAGCAATCAGCAAAGGAAGTAATCATTATAGCATGCTTTCGCTGCTGAAATCATCTAGTATAACAAAGGGGAAAACAACAATATGCCTTATATTGCTGAACAATCACGTTATTCCGATATGGTGTACAAGCGCTCGGGCAAGAGCGGACTAAAGGTGCCTGCGATTTCGCTGGGCCTATGGCAAAATTTTGGCGGCAATCAGCCGCTGGAAAATTCACGTGCCATGATTTTGAAAGCATTCGATCTAGGCATTAACCATTTTGACCTCGCGAACAACTACGGTCCGCCAGCCGGTTCTGCAGAAGAGACCTTTGGCGCGGTATATAAGAAGGACTTGGTTCCTTACCGCGATGAGCTGCTGATCTCAACCAAAGCTGGCTATTACATGTGGGAGGGTCCTTATGGCGAATGGGGCTCGCGTAAAAACCTGCTCTCGAGCTTGGATCGCAGCCTCACGCGCATGGGGCTTGATTATGTCGATGTATTTTATTCGCACCGCCCGGACCCTGAAACCCCGCTCGAAGAAACGATGGGCGCACTTGATTATGCGGTAAGATCCGGCAAAGCACTTTATGTAGGCTTGTCGAATTACAGCGCGGACCAGACGCGCGAAGCGGTCAAAATCTTGAAGCAGCTGGGCACGCCTTGCTTGATTCATCAGCCGAATTATTCGATGCTGAACCGCTGGATCGAAGACGGCCTGCAAGAGGTACTCGCAGAGAACGGCATTGGCTCGATTGCCTATTGCCCGCTTGGCAGGGGACAGCTTACGAATAAATACGCGGATAAAATTGAAGCGGAATCGAACGCTCCCTCGAGCACGCTACGGCCGGAAGCGATTACCGCCGAGCGCGTGCAAAAATTCCGCAGCCTGGAAGCATTGGCGGCAAGACGGGGACAAACCATCTCCCAGTTGGCCTTGAACTGGACGCTGCGCGAAGGCGGCGTAACCTCGGCGTTAATCGGCGTGAGCCGTGTGAGCCAAATCGAGGAAAACGTCAAAGCGCTAGAAGGCGCACCATTGACGGCAGAAGAATTAAAAGAAATCGATGCGATTCTGAATAACATCGGAGATTACGCATGGTAAAACAGGGACCCAGGCATTTATGCCTGGGTTTTTCTATGCTTAAAGCCGCATATTCTCTGCAAAAGCAGGAAACCGCTATTATTTTGTGGAAATAGTTGGGGTAAAACAACCTAATAAGCGAGGGAAACTATGACAGATCTATCAGCAGCTTATATCGATTCATTAGCCCTTAATGCAGGAGCCATCAAAAATGGGAATGATCTTGTTCGTAAAAACAGCTTTCAGAAGCTCAGCCGCACGGAAGACGGGACACTGCTGTTTGGGGAATGCAAAGGAAGCGGTAAAGAGCCTTACAGCTGCTCCGCCGATTTCGTAAAGGCTGAACAGCCCGTATTTCGCTGCTCCTGTCCCAGCCGACAATTTCCTTGTAAGCATATTTTAGGTTTGATGTACGCTTATGCCGGGGGAAAAGAGTTTACGGTAGATGAGCTCCCGGCGGATATTGCCGATAAACGGGAGAAAGCGGATAAACGCGAAGAGAAGAAGAAGGATACCGCGTCCGCCCCAACCGGAACGGAAAGCAAAAGGAAAGTAAACAAAAATGCGCTAGCCAAGAAGCTGGCTGCTCAATTGGAAGGAATAGAACTTGCCCACAAGCTTGTTTTGCAAATCGTCCAATCCGGCCTTGCGGCTTTGGATAAGCGTTCCATTAAAATGTATGAAGATCAAGCCAAGCAGCTTGGCAACCATTATATCCCCGGAATCCAAGCAGCCGTGCGAGAGGTACTGGTACTCACCGGTTCAGCAGACAACCCCGAATCCGTCTATTCGGAAGCAATAGAAAAGTTGGCAGCGCTGCATGCGCTAATCAAGCGGAGCAAAGAGCATTTAAATGCTCGCATAGCCGATCCTGAACGCCCGCTGGATGTAGCAACCGTCCTGGAAGAAAAAATTGGACATGCCTGGCAGCTCGCCGAGTTGCGCGAGCTTGGCCGCGTACGCGAAAATGCAGAGCTAATTCAGCTATGCTTCCACTCCTATACCGACGAAGCCCGCGGCGAACATGTGGATGAAGGCTATTGGGTGCAGCTGCAAGGCGGAGAACTTGTTGTTACGCGCAGCTACCGTCCATTTCGTGCAGCCAAGCATATGAAGGAAGAGGATACCTGCTCAATGGTGGTTCAGACCAAGGAGCTGTTTACTTATCCAGGTGATCTGAATGCCCGGGTACGGTGGGAAGAGCTGACGATGCGGGAGCTTCATTCTTCCGATCGGTCGGATATTTGCTCCTTTGCGGAGCGGAGCGTCGCATCTGCAGTAAAAGCCGTGAAAAATCAACTCAAAAGCCCGTTGGCTGACAAAAATCCGGTGATGCTTCTGCATGCTGCACAGATCGCTCAAATCGGGGAAGGGTATGTTCTTGTCGATGAGCAAGGAGCTAGGCTTCCTCTTGCCCATACCCAGCGGCTCAATCAGCCGACCATGCAGCTCTTGCCATATGTCAGCCCAAATATGCTAACGGAAACGGCAGTGCTTGTCATGTTTGAGGATCGCCTTGCGGAAGGAAAGCTCGTGGCCCAGCCGCTGACGTTAATAACCAATGACGATATTGTTCGTTTATTCTATTAAAGATTGCCGAAGGAGCATAGTATGAGTATTCCATTATTGCGAGAATTGCATGAAGACGTTCGCCGGCTTTCCATTGCTGGAGCAAACATGGCCATTGACGATCTCCGTTTGAATCGAATACAGCCGCAGCTTGCGCAGCTAGGCGAAAAAGCGCCAATCTTTAAGCGGGTAGCCGAAGAGGTAGCGGCAGTGACGAAAGCTCAACCGGAGGATGCCGCAGGGAAGCTGCTTGATTTGGCCGTGCTGCTGCAAGCCGTGCTCCATACCCAAAGCACGACGGAAGCGCCAGGCGAACTGTCGGCATTAGGTTCGTCAACAGGCGCTGTCGCTTCTACGAACATTCCTTACCGCAAGCTGAAGCCGTTAATGGACGCGCTTACGCAGCGCGGGCCTGGCAGGCTCGAAATTATTACCCAAGGGAAAACGGACGGGGCATTCGCTGACTTAAGAACAGCGCTTCCGGCAGTGCATGCCCTTAGGGATAGTTATTCCGAAATTGCCGATTATGTCGCTGAGCATGTAATTCCGATCGTCGGCAAGGCTGTTCTTCCTATGCTTCAGCAGCAATTTGACCGGGACGGAGCAAGTGGCGATGCAAGAATAATAACAACCCTTTATAAGCTGACCGATAACCGGGAGGAGCTGTGGCCACTGCTATCGTCGGTCTCAAAAGAAGCGGCTCTGCCTGTGCGTTTGGCAGCGATTGCGTTAATGGCCGACTTGCCGCATTTCGAAGAGGAACTGCTTGACTTGTCCTATGCACGAAAGAAAGAAGTACGCGGAGCGGCGCTTGCAGCGATGTCTCACTTGTCTTCATCCAAAATCGACGATCGATTCATGGAAGCTTTAATGGGCAAAGACGCTGAGCTTTCCATTGGGCCCATCCAAAACTATGAATCAGCTGCCTTAACGTTACAATTACTCCATTACGGCAAAGCGCTCATCGACAAAAATGTTCCCAGCGTGAAGGATGTAGAGCTGCGGGAGAAGCTAGGCAGCGTAATCCAATGTCTGGAGACAAGGGCAGAGGACGGTTCGGTTATCAGCTTCTTAATGGCAGCGCTTGAAAATAATCATTTGGAGTTCAAGGGCACGGAGTCGCTCACAAGCGAAGCGGCTGCCATTTTGTTGCACTCAAACGACATCAATGCCTTAACGTTCATGCATGAACAGCGCAGCGAAAAAGAATATTTCGTCGGTTATTCCTTTAAGGCTGCCCTGCGCATTTATGATGCGGCTCAAGTTTATGAGCTGTACGAGAGCTATTTTAAAACTAAAAAAGGCAAGTATATGAGTGATCTGCTTCAAACGATTTACCAATACAGCCACAATTCGCTTATCGATATTTTGTTTGAGGGCAGGTCTAGGCAGAATTTGGCATGGGATGAGCGGTGGGTAGACCGGTTTATTGAGCTTAACGAAGAGGAGCTAGTCTGTCGCCTCGCCACGAAGCCGGATAAGAAGGTCATTGCTTACCTCGTCGAAAAGTCTAAAGTGGCACCTCAGCTCCTAAAGCAGCGGACCATTCATTTATTTTATGCTCTCTTTCGGCTGGGACACCGCGATACGCCCGATATGGTCATTGATGCGCTAGAGCTTGCCGCTCAAAAATCCTTTCACTACCTGGATAGGGAAGCGCAAGTTGTCATTGCCATGCTCCCAAGCAGCTATGCGGAGCGGATCCAGCAGATCGCGGATAAAGTGACTTATGAATATGCAAAAAATCAATTAAAGCAGCTAGCGGAGCAATTAGCGGCCAAACCTGAGGAAATAAATGAAAAACAAGAGGGAGCGGGATTTCTGTCATGGATCAAAAACAAAATATATTAAGGCAGCCGGCTGAGCTGCTGTATGCGCATGAGCTTTCAGCGCTTAAGGCAAGCGACAAAGGGGAAAGGCCTGAAGGCTGGCAGCTGTCGCCGCGTGCCGTTCTGACTTTTATTACAGGCGGGCGTGCTGGCGATGTCGATATTACGCCAAAATACATCGGCCATACGAGATTGGTGGAAATTGCGATTGCAACGCTGCTGACGGACCGCGCACTGCTGCTGATCGGTGAGCCAGGTACCGCAAAGTCCTGGCTTTCAGAGAATTTGACGGCTGCCATTCATGGAGATTCGTCCAAGGTCATCCAAGGGACTGCGGGTACGACAGAGGAGCAGGTCCGTTATTCTTGGAATTATGCCATGCTGCTTGCGAATGGCCCATCCGAAGAGGCTCTGGTAAAGAGTCCGATCTACCGGGCGATGGAGACAGGCGGGATCTCGCGTTTCGAGGAAATTTCCCGCTGTGCGTCCGAAGTGCAGGATGCCTTGATTTCCATTTTGTCAGAGAAGACGATTTCCGTTCCCGAGCTTGGCAAAGATATGCCTGCGGCAAGAGGCTTCTCGATCATTGCAACGGCCAATACGCGTGACCGTGGGGTCAATGATATGTCCGCGGCCCTTAAGCGGCGCTTCAATATCGTTGTACTTCCGGCACCTTCTGACTTAGAAACGGAAGTAACGATCGTTCGGAAGCGTGTGAGCGAAATTGCGGCTAATTACCGCTTGGGCAGTGCCGTTCCGGAAGAGGAGGCGGTACGCAAGGTCGTGACGATATTCCGCGAGCTGCGAAGCGGAATGACCGTTGACGGCAAAGAGAAGCTGAAGCAGCCGAGCGGCGCGATATCGACTGCCGAAGCGATCTCGTTGTTGATAAACAGCATGGCTCTGGCCAGCAGTTTCGGGGACGGGCAAGTAGCGGAAGAGGATTTGGCTGCGGGTTTGCTTGGTGCAGTCGTGAAGGATGAGGCTAAGGACGACACCGTCTGGAAGGAGTATTTGGAGAATGTGATGAAGAAACGGGGAGCCGACTGGAGAGGATTGTATCGGGCTTGCCGTGAGCTGAACTCGTGAGTACGGCTGCCGCAGCTACGAGCGGCGTGCAATTATTCGGCGTTCGGCATCTCTCGCCGACCGGCGCCATCCATTTGCGAACATTTCTTGACATCGTGCAGCCGCAGCTTGTTCTCGTAGAAGGCCCTTCGGATGCTACGGATTTAATTAGCCAAATGACGCTAAGCGGCGTAAAGCCTCCAATTGCTATTTTGGCCTATACGGAACAGCTGCCCATTCAAACGGTCGTGTTTCCGCTAGCGGAATATTCGCCTGAATACCAAGCCTTTGTATGGGCGGCGAAGCATGGGGTGGAAGCACGATTTATTGACCTTCCCTCACCGGTTTCGATTAGCCTGCGAGCAAGCCGTAGAGCGATCCAAGACCACAATGAAGCAGGCGATGCTGCCCAGCAGCACTACCATCATATAAACGAGCGATATGAGCGTGTTGCCGAGCTCGCCGGAGAGCCGGATTATGAAGCTTACTGGGAACGCTGCTTCGAGCATATGGATGAGCCGGGGGCATACCGGCAGGCCATCCATGCGTTCTCGCGGGAAATGCGGGAGCTGTCCGAGAGCGAGGAACGCCTTCATACCCCTTATGAAGCCGCGCACAATGATATTCGCGAAGCTTATATGCGCATGAGTATCGCCAAAGCATTGGAAGAAGGGATTGCAGCCGAAAAAATCGTTGTCGTTACGGGAGCTTACCATGTTTCAGCGCTTGGAGCGGATATGGCCCCCATGTCAGATAAGGAAGCTGCAAGTTTGCCGTCTATAGGGACGAAGCTAACGCTTATGCCCTATTCGTATTATAAACTGTCCAGCCATTCGGGTTATGGAGCAGGCAATCCCGCACCCGCTTATTTCGAACTGGCGTGGCGATGTTTACAAAGCGGAGACCGCGGCAAGCTGTCTTCCTTATATTTAGCTTCGATTGCAGGGCAGATGCGCGATAGCGGGACGTATCGTTCAGCAGCATCGGTGATTGAAGCCGTTCGCTTGGCAGATGCACTTGCTTCTATGCATGGCGGGCAGCAGCCAATCTTAAAGGATTTGCGCGATGCGGCAGTTACCTGCTTGGGCGATGGAGAGCTATCCGTCGTCGCGGACGCACTGGTCAGAACCGATATTGGCACAGCTATCGGAGCATTGCCTGAAGGCGTTAGCCAAACGCCGATACAGGATGATTTAAACCGGAACTTAAAAATGTTGAAGCTTGAAAAATATAAAACAACCGTGACTACTGACCTTGCGCTTGATCTTCGCGAGAACCGAAGGGTCAAATCAGAGGAAGCTGCTTTCCTTGATCTTCGCAGGTCTTTTTTCCTCGAACGGCTTCAGCTTCTGCAAATCAGCTTTGCAAAGAAAGGCTCGGTTAGGCAGGACGGTGCGACCTGGGCGGAGAACTGGGTTCTGCGCTGGACGCCAGAGGCCGAGATCGAAATCGTCGAATCGATTATGAAAGGGGAGACCATCGAGCTTGCCGCTTCCTTTTGCATCAAAGAGTCTCTGGAGAAAAGCGCCAATATCGTTGAAGCCGCAGCGTTAGTAAAGGCTGCATGGCAGTGCGGCCTCCCGACTTCGATGGAGGATGCCCGCCGGACACTGCAGCAGCTTGCGGTTGAGGCCGGCGATTATTCGCAAATTTCCGCAGCTCTGCGCGAGCTATCGATATTGGTGCAATTTGGCGATGTTCGCAAAATGGATACCGCTGTACTAATCCCCCTGCTTCAGCAGCTCTTTCTGAGAGGCACGCTGCTTCTTGTCGATTCGGCCGTGTGCAGCGATGATGCGGCTACAAGCATGGCTGCAGCGATTATAGATATGCATACGGTATCGCAGCAGCATTACGACCTGGTGGATGATGAACGCTGGCAGCAGCAGCTGGAACAGCTCGCCTATCGCGATGACCGTAATGCCAAGCTGTCCGGCCTTGCTTTTGCGCTTCTGCTAGAGAGGAATAAAATCGAAAATGAACGGCTGGCAGGCGAGGTTTCCCGCCGGTTATCGCCAGGAATTCCGGCCGATATCGGTGCCGGCTGGTTTGAAGGGCTTTCGCTTCGAAACCGGTATGTGCTGCTATCGCGCCGCCAGCTGTGGGAACAGCTCGATCTCTATTTGCAATCGCTGGATGAAGAGCAGTTCCGACGTTCCCTCGTGTTTTTGAGGCGGGCCTTCGCATCGTTTGAAGCAAGGGAGAAAAACGCGATCGCTGAGCTGCTCGGCGAGCTGTGGGGTCTTGGGGTTGACGAAGTCGCAGATGTTCTGCAGCGGGAACTAAGTACCGAGGAACAGCAAAAATTGGACGAGCTCAATGAGTTCGATTTTGGAGACCTATAACATGAGCGATCATCAGGAATTGGAACAATTGAAACGTTGGCGGCTTATTCTTGGCCAAGCGGCAAACGAGAAACTGACTGATTTGGCTAAAGGGCAAGGCTTGCTCGATGAAGAATACAGCTTAATGGATGAAGCGCTTGCCGCAATTTACGACGAAACATTTGGTACAGGTCAAGATAACCAAAATACGTCTGGCAAGCGAAGCGCCGGTCTGGGGTCTTCTTCGCCCAAGCTGACGAAGTGGCTGGGAGATGTACGAAGCTTCTTTCCTCCGGATATCGTATCGGTCATTCAAGGGGATGCGATTGAGCGGAAAGGCTTGACGCAGCTGCTGTTCGAGCCGGAGACGCTCAGCCAGATCAAACCCGATATTAAGATGGTGGCGACGCTTATTGCGTTAAAAGGACGAATCCCCGAGAAAACGAAGGAAACGGCGAGGATGCTTGTCCGCGAGGTCGTCAATGAAATATTAGCACGTCTAGAGCATGAAATACGCCGCGCTGTGACAGGCGCCTTGAATCGCAGGCGGCACTCGCCGATCCCGTCCATGTCGGGACTGGATTGGAAAACGACGATCCGTCGAAATTTAAAGCATTACGACCATCATAGCCAATTGCTCATTCCCGAACGGTTTTACTTTTTTGAGCGGGCAAGGCGAAGCAAGGAATGGACCGTCATTCTGGATATTGACCAGAGCGGCTCCATGGCTGATTCCGTCATCTATGCTTCGATTATCGGTTCGATCTTCGCGAGCCTTCCTGCTCTTGACACGCATGTCGTGGCCTTTGATACGGAAGTCGTCGATCTAAGCGAGCAATGCGCCAATGATCCTGTTGATATGCTGTTTGGCATTCAGCTTGGCGGTGGCACGGACATTAATAAATCCGTCCAGTATTGCGAGCAGTTTATTCATGATCCGAAGAAGACGCTTTTTATTCTTATTTCCGATTTATATGAAGGCGGCAATCAGTCCGCGCTTGTACGAAGGATGGAGAACATGCGGCAATCGGGCGTAAGCGTGCTTTGCTTGCTAGCCTTGTCCGATGGCGGCATTCCATCTTATGATGCGGAGCTGGCCAAACGACTTGCGGGGCTTGGCATCCCAAGCTTCGGCTGTACGCCGGACCGTCTGCCGGAGCTTGTAGCCGGTGCGCTACAGGGCAGAGATTTACAGGAGCTGGCCGCGGCGATGACGGTTACTGCGAAGCAAACCATATAAACTATTTAAGGAATCTTAAGACTTAATTAAACTTTACTTACAAGCCTCTTAACGATTGACGGTTATCTTTAATAGAGATAACAAGTCGATTTTAGGAGGTTTTTTGTTGTGAAAACAAAATTGTTTATTGTTTACGGAGGGAAATCCGTCGAGCATGAGGTATCCATAAAAACAGCCTATACAGTCATCCAATCCATAGATGAATCCAAATTTGACATTTCTCCTATTTACATTACTCGGGACGGCATCTGGTGCGTGCAGGATAACTTTAGCCGTGAAGGCTTGGATATTACTGACTTGTCCCTTCAAGCCCAATCTCAGACTGCCGCCGAATCGATGGGGCAGGTGCTTACGAATCAATTGTCGATTCCAGGAAAAAAAGTGGTGCTGCCGCTTCTCCATGGCTCGAATGGCGAGGACGGAACCGTTCAAGGGCTGCTTGAGCTATTAAACGTTCCTTATGTCGGCAATGGCGTGCTCTCTTCGGCGGTTACGCTGGACAAAGCGATTTCCAAGCAGCTTGCCGCCCAAGCCGGCATTAATCAAACCGATTACTTAGCCTGCCGTGTTGCCGAGTGGCAGGATAACCGTTTGGCTGTGCTCGATGCTGTCGCAAAGAACATCGGTTATCCCTGTTATGTAAAGCCGGCTTCTCTAGGCTCAAGTATCGGAATTAGCAGATGCATCGATAAGCAGCAGTTGATCGATGGAATCATTGAAGCCTTCAACTACGATAGCAAGCTCGTCATTGAGCGGGAAATCATCGGCCGGGAAATTCAAGTCGCGGTGATGGGGAATGGGAAGCCGCTTGCTTCCTTGCCAGGAGAATTCGTGCATAATCATATTTTCTTTGATTTTGAATCCAAATATATGGACAAGCAGCTGACGATGTCCATCCCGGCGCTGCTGCCGGAAGAGATCACCATCCGAATCAGGCAGCTTGCGGTTCAAGTTTTCGAAGCGCATGATTGCTCCGGTCTCGCGCGTATCGATTTCTTCTACACAAGTGACGGCCAGCTTTACTTGAACGAAATCAATGCGCTGCCAGGCTTTACGAATTACAGCATGTATCCGGTCATGTGGGAGCGAACGAATGGAACGGCTTACCCCGAGCTTGTCGAGAAGCTGATCGATTATGCGTTTACCCGTCACGCCGAAAAACAATTGCTTCACTATACGAGGTGATTTCAATGCATAGAGCGACTTGGGCTGAAATTAGTTTGAACCATATCCGTGAGAATATGCTGAAAATACGCCAAAGCTTGCCTAAAAAAGTCAAGCTGATGGCGGTCGTCAAAGCAAATGGCTACGGACATGGCGACAGGGAAGCAGCTGCTATGGCAGAGCAAGCAGGAGCGGATTCCCTTGCAGTTGCTTATCTGGATGAGGGCATTCGCCTGCGGGAAAATGGGACAACGCTCCCGATTCTAATTCTGACTCCGATTCTTCCCAAGCATGCCAAGCTTGCAATTGAACACGATTTGATGCTAACCGTCACGAGTGCCCATTGGTTTAAAGAGATGAGGGCGCACAAGCCCTCATTTCATGGGAAGAAGCTTAAAGTTCATGTGAAAGTGGATACGGGACTTGGTCGAATCGGCTTGCAAACGAAGGACGAATGGGAGGCATTAGTACCTTGGCTAAAAGCTGCTGATATTGTCGTTGACGGGTTTTACACTCATTTTGCCACTGCTAGCAAAGCCGATACTGCTTTTCTTGAGCTGCAGGTCAACCGTTTCGCTGGCATGATGGAATGGACAAAGGCATCTAAGCTGTGGATTCGCCACTATCACTGCGCCGGGAGTGCAGCAGCGCTTCGTTTTCCTCAATTAGCGATGGATATGGTCCGTATTGGCGCAGCTATGTACGGTTTTTACCCGAAAAAGCTGGTTACCTCTGTAAAACTTGAACCGGCGCTAAGCCTGCATAGCAAGCTCATGCAGGTCAAGCAGCTGTGCAAAGGAGAATATCTGGGATATGACAACGCCTATCAGGCAGAAGAAGCGGAATGGATAGGTACGGTTCCGATCGGATATGCGGACGGCTGGTCACAAGCCATGCAGCATACTGAAGTTTTGGTCGGGGGGCAACGGGCAAAGGTGGTGGGCAAAATTTGCATGGATCAGCTCATGATAAGGCTGCCGCATGAATATGCAGAAGGGACCTTGGTGACGTTAATCGGCCGCCAAGGCGGCGAAGAAATCACCTTTTCAGAGCTGGCTGCCCATATTGGCAGTGTTGCGCAAGAAATATCAACGTCGCTCTCGCCTAGAGTGGCTCGAATATACAAAGGGATAGAGGAGGCTCGAACTCAATGGGACAAACGAATCATGCAAAGCAAATTCAACAAAGCAGCCATGACCTACCCGCTGCCGTTCAGGTAAATCGTTCAGCGATGTACGAGGGACCGCTGGTGCTCATCAATCGCGAGAATCCGATTCGAAAACCACTGCCGCCGCATAAGCTGCTGGCGCTTAGCTCCAATGAAAAGATCAGAGAGCTGCATGATGGCATGCTTCTCGAGAAAACGTGCCTAAAACATCTCCTATCCCTATTGGAAGCTTGCCAGGGAATGGAGGAGATCGTCGCGGTTAGCGGGTATCGCACCAAAGAAGAACAAATCCAGATCTATGCAGATTCCTTGCTAGAAAATGGACCGGAGTATACATCCTGTTACGTAGCCTTGCCTGACCGGAGCGAGCATCAAACAGGGTTAGCCATCGATGTCGGCAAGCTGGATAAGGAAGTGGACTTTATTGCGCCATCATTTCCTGACACAGGGGTTTACCACACCTTCAAGCAGCATGCTGCTGAATTTGGATTTGTTCAACGATATAAGGAAGGAAAAGAAACGATCACATCGATTTCATGCGAGCCTTGGCATTTCAGGTACGTCGGTTATCCCCATGCTTCCATTATGGAGCAGAACGGTTTTTGTCTGGAGGAGTATATCGACTTTGTTCAGAACTATCGGTATGAAGGCGAGCATCTTCGATATGAGCATAACCAATTGACGATGAGCATTTATTATATTCCGGCAGAAAAGGGCGCTTATACGACTGTCCCCATTGTTAAATGTGATCTGTACCGGATATCGGGGAACAATAGGGACGGATTTATCGTCACGGCATATTCAGGCTCGGGGACGCAAGCTAGTGCTGGATAAACCAAATTACAACGGACTTGATTGGCTTAAGTTTATTGCTGCTCTCTTAGTTGTCGCCAATCATACAGGTCCGCTGCTGTCTTACAGTCCCTATGCAAATTTCCTGCTCAGCGGCATTTTGACCCGTGTGGCTGTCCCCATTTTTTTCATGACCTCAGGCTTCTTCTATTTCCGTAAACTGAACGGGGATCAAGCTGGCGATCTGAGAGCCATGAAGGACTATCTAAAAAAAATAGGAAAGCTATATGTTATCGCTATCGTTTTGTATATCCCTCTCAATGTGTATACAGGCTACTTTAAAAATGATTTTACCGCGTATTCAATCTTTAAGGATTTGCTGTTTGACGGCACTTTTTATCATTT
Organism: Paenibacillus paridis; assembly: GCF_006345825.1. Lineage (GTDB taxonomy): Bacteria > Bacillota > Bacilli > Paenibacillales > Paenibacillaceae > Pristimantibacillus > Pristimantibacillus paridis. The sequence goes on along the minus strand of NZ_VCIX01000092.1, from coordinate 1,708,671 downwards.
GTGGTATTTGCCTGCTTTGATGATCGGCATCGTATTAACTACGGTGCTTTATAAGAAAATGCAACTTAAGGCTATGCTCGCCGTAGCTGCTCTATTGTATTTCATTGGTTTGCTCGGTGACAGTTACTATGGCTTTATTAAGCCATATCACGGAATATCGGAGGCGTACGACGGCATGTTCGCCATATTCGACTTTACGCGCAACGGCATATTTTATGCCCCCGTCTACCTGGCCATGGGAGCATGGGCTGCCAAAGGGCGCCAAGCGCAAAGATCACCGCTCTCGAATGCCGGATTGTTTGCAGTTTCGCTTGGCTTGATGTTCGCAGAAGGCATACTTTTGCACTCGGCGGAAATACCTAGGCATGACAGCATGTATATCTTTGCGCTTCCTGCCACCTATTTTTTGTTTCAATGGGCGCAGCAATGGAAAGGGAAATCGGGCAAAGGTTTCCGGGAATGGCGGGTATGGATTTATATCTTGCATCCGATTGCGATTGTGCTTGTTCGAGGAGGGGCAGAAGCGGCCAAGCTCGAGTCTTGGTTTATTGAAAATACATTGCTTCATTTTGTCGCCGTATGTCTATTGTCAATCGTTATGTCTGCTGCAGCGGTCTGGGTTTCTGTCATAAGTTCCAAATTCCGACCATAGATATGGTAATGGGAGATGTATTTTTACCCTTGTCATAAGGGGAGGAGAGGCCGAAACGAAGGAGCATTACCTGCAGCTGGGAGGGATTGATATGAGTATTGAAGTGCTCATTCAACTACTCGTGCTTATCGTAATGATCATCGATATGGCCAACAGATCAAAGGATTCCTAATGCCGAAAGACAAAACATCCAAGTGGATGTTTTGTCTTTTTTTATTCCGCAACTTGACACGACACTTTTTGGTGTCCTATAATTAATGTGACTATAAATGGTGTCCTATTAGCGCGTTAAGAAGGATATTCGATAACAATACAGGAAATATTACTGAAAAGGTGGGGGTGATTTTGGACGAAAGCGGTCAAATGAGGGACGTTTATGACGCTGTTGCCGATCCGACTAGGAGAAAATTACTTCAGCTATTAGCTAATGTTGAAGACCTGCCCCTACATGAGATAACGGTTCATTTTGAAATGGGCCGTACTGCCGTTTCCAAGCATTTGGCTATCCTTAAAGATGCTGATCTCGTCATTGCACGAAAGGTTGGTAGAGAAACGAGATACCGGTTGAATGCCAAGCCATTGAAAGAAATACAAGACTGGGTCTCTTTTTACGAAGGATTCTGGAAAGAAAATATCATTAAACTAAAACTTTTATTGGAGGAATAATAATGAAAGCCGATGTATCTTTAGATTTTCAATTTACAAGCTCAATCGAGAAGGTTTGGAACGCTTTAACCGATTCGGATATGCTTGCGAAATGGATCTGGGAAAATGATTTCAAACCTGTGGTTGGACATAAATTTCAGTTTAGGACAGAGCCATCCGAATGGTGGAACGGAATTGTAGATAGTGAGGTACTTGTAGTGGACGAGCCTCATACTTTATCTTACACTTGGTTAAGTGCAGGAGAAAGCACCACGATTACATGGACATTGAAAGAAGGTTCAGATGGAACGGTCCACCTGCATCTTGATCAAACCGGATTTAGCGAAGAAACAAAAGCACGCCAAGGAGCCATCGAGGGAGCAACCTATGCATGGAAAAATTTTGGCGGACAGCTCGGAACCGTTTTAGCAGAACTGTAAATGGATATTATTTATAGGATCGAAAGATACAAATAAGCTATCCTTCAACGATAGAGCGCAATTCCGTAGTAAGAATTGCGCTCTTTTTTTATGGGTAGCTTTAGAGAATGGAGGGAAATTTGCTTTGAAAATAAATCAATTAATCGCGAACAATATTAACAAATTGGACGAAGTACTGCCAGTAGATCAATCATTAGGGATCGCTGGTTTGTCCGGCTCGGGAAAGACCACATTTTGTAAAACCATTGGGGAAGAATCCAAGAAACGCCTCGTATCCTTATTGCCAAAGGCGGAATATCAGTATTTATTTCCCACTATTATGGAAACGAATTTCAGTGCCATCAAGATGGAAGAAATGCCGCTTGTACTGTTTCTAGGCAGATCATCCATTTCTTCGAATCCACGATCAACCATTGGCACACATACTGGCGTATTTACAGAAATTCGTGTTGCTGTAGCTGAAAAATATAATCTTTCTCCGGAAGTTTTTTCATTTAATAACGAGTTAGGCTGGTGTCCGGATTGCAAAGGCCGCGGAACGACTAAAAATATCGAATGTAAAAAGTGCCTGGGAAAGCGCTACAATCAAGAAGTTGAGCAGTATACCTTTGAATTATTTAATCAAGCGCATAGTATTTCCGATATCAATGAGTTAAGCGTTGAAACCATTCTTTCGCTAGCAGAGGTTTTAAAGATTAGCGAGGGTAAACAAAACATTCTGAAAAATATAATCAATATGAATATTGGTTACTTAACATTAAACCGTATTATGGGTACATTATCAGGCGGAGAAGTAACGCGGCTTTACTTGGCAGAATTCATGGCAACCAGTGAAAATACGGTAATTATCATTGATGAAATCTCCGTTGGGCTTGATCACCAAACCCTATTGAAAATTTTAGCCGAGATTAAACAGTTGGGGCATAAGAATCAAATTTGGCTTATTGACCATTCGGATACGGTACTCGGCGCAGCGGACGAGCACTTGTTCTTTGGGCCTGGCAGCGGTAAATACGGCGGGAAAATCGTTGAAGAGTCACCACGCCCAAAACCGATCTATGGGGAACGGAATCAAGCAGCTCCATCCGACTATTACCAATTTAACGATCTATATTGCCGAAATGTTCAAATAGCCGAGATTCAAATTCCCAAAAATCGGCTTGTAACGTTTACAGGGGAGTCTGGCTGCGGTAAATCTACACTCGTCAATGAGTGTATGGCCAAAGATTTTCTAAAGCGATATCCGAAGGATAAACTGGTCATGGTTGGGCAAGATCGAAACCAATCGATTACCAGCCGGTCTACCGTTGCCACTTTCCTTGATATTAAACGAAAGCTCACCAAATACAGCGAAGATATTGATGATATTTTTCAGCGCTCGATTGAAGATATCATTGATGAACTGCCAAATGAAGACATCGCTCATAAACGATTGAGCCTATTGATCAAACTCGGACTTGGTTATTTGACGTTGGAACGCAAAACACAATCCTTGTCCACGGGTGAATTTCAATGCGTCCATTTAGTTTCTGAGCTGTTTGCGGGTTCAAGAAACCCACATACGCTTTTTATTTTTGATGAGCCTTCAAAAGGTTTATCACAAAACATTTTAAATCAATTTATTGATAGCGTTAGGGTCATTTTGCAGGATGAATCGGTCACCATTATCATGATAGAACATCATTCGTATATGTTGGAAAGCTCTGATTTTATCGTTGATTTTGGCAAAAGACAGCTTGAGCCCGTGGAGCAACTTGAGGTAGTCAGTCATGATGAATATTATCGTCATCAAAACAATAAGGATACAGCGGCTACACTGAAAATCCCCTCAACACTCCATCAACAAAACGGAATCCATTATTCAAAAGATAACCCTATTGCCTATTTCAAAAACGCCGAAAACGTCTATAAAGGCGGCATCTTAAAAAGCCTATCTTCCATGGCTCGCCTAATTTATGGCGAATATGAATCGGATACCATTGCACCCGTTATAGCCATTGATTTGGAACGGCACTTGTATAGCCAATATACTTTTCTTTATGAAATTGGCGGCTTGATCAATCATATCGTAGCGGCACATCCAACCAATAAAGATACGAATAGCTTCGATTTCTATAACCAAGCCAATCATTGTCCGTGCTGCTCGGGCCGTCGAGTCATCGAAAAATTTGATTTTGATATCGTTATGCAGGACAAATCCGTGCCATTCTGGGATGGCTTATTGCATCCGGATGCGATGGATATATTAAAATTTTATCAATTCCCAAAAATAAAATTCATCTTTGATGAGATTAAGAATGAGCTAGGCCAAGACCTAAGCAAAAGCTATAATGAAATGACAGAGGCAGAAAAGCACACCTTTTTGTATGGATATTGGGAAAAGTCATTTTATGATAAAGCCGCTAAAGCAACAAGGACCTGGGAAGGCTTTAATCACATCATTGGAATGTATATGGTTGTATCGAAATCGATCATTAAAGAGCACATCAAACAATCCAAACACAAAATCAGCTGTCCCATCTGCGAAGGAACCGTACTAAAGCATCATAAAAAGCTAACCTTTGGCGAAAAGGATATTCGCGAGATTATTCAGCAGCCTCTTGGGCAAGCGATGAACTTAGTCGGGAAACTACAGGTACTGGAAAAAGTGGAAGCGATCGTCGGCAGTGAAATGGTTTTGACGGAAGAAGTCTCATTATTGCCTAGGGAAACGCAAGTCGCGCTAAAAATGCTTGAACTAGAGCTGGCAAGCTTTGCGGGCTATGAAATGGTATTGCAAAATGTCCTGCCATTTTGGGGCAGTATTAGCAGCAGTGTCGAATCCATCAGCCTTCATAATCGAATTACCGTCTGTGACTTTGCTAATATCTCCGAAACGAGAGAAACCATCATAGATCAATATTTCACCAATGGAAAATACAAGAAACTGACTTATGTCTATGAAGCATTTGGTTACAAAAAAATTGTTACCTTAATTAATAAGATTAAAGCAAGTCAACCATGTCCTTTCTGCAAAGGGAAAAGAGTCATTTCGGAAGACGGGCTGCATGATGGCGTATTTAAATTATCGGTGCCTTGTGTCAGTTGTTATGCCAGTGGCATCAATGATGAAGGGCGCACAGAAATTGTGGAAGGCGTAGACGTACAAAGATGGTTAACGGGTAAAGTAAGCGATGTGGTTACGGACAGCCTAAATATTGTGGCTGTAGCAGAAATCCCTATTTTTAATCGAATTCGTGAGTTGAATAAACAAGAAATGATGGCGGTGTACCATTACCTTGAACAAGGAACGATGTAATGATTGAATGTCCTTGGTGCAGCAACGAGGTGGTCTTGGAACAGCAGGTATGTCCGGTATGCCAGCATGAGGTGTTAACCGAACATTTGAACCCGCCGTTTGAAGGTGATGAGAGTCTCTCCGTGGAAACAGCGTTCGAAAAAGACGTGCTCGATTTGGAAACAAAGCTAATGAATGAATTCCAATGTTCCAAATGTGGGCATGAGGAATGTGAAATCAATGAAGTCGCGATGACTGGAGCGGGTCTCAGCAAAGTATTGAACCTCCAGTACCATCATTATTTATTTCGGTCCTGCATGTATTGTGGAGCCGTGGACATCTATGACCCTTCGGTATTAAGAAGAAAATAACCAATAGGAGACTTGTAAATTGAAATATGAAGTGATTTTATTCGATGCGGACGACACCTTGTTCGATTACGCACTCGCGGAGGCACATGCACTGAAGAGTACCTTCCTGGAGCATCAGATAGAGCTCATGCAGCCGCATGTAGAGCTCTATCGAAGCGTTAATCAGCAGCTGTGGCATGATTATGAGAAGGGTGCAGTAACGCTTGATTTTTTGCGGCATGAAAGATTTAGAAAGCTATTTGTGGAAATCCAAGCTGATCTTGATGCCATTCATTTTAGTGAGCGTTATGTCGATTTTTTAGGGGAAGGCTCCTTTCTGATCGACGGGGCGGATGTTCTTGTCGCAGAGCTGCTTGCCAAAGGCCAGCGGCTTGCCATTATCACTAACGGCATCAAGAAGACACAGCATAGCCGAATCGGCAGGTCAAGCCTTGCAAATTCATTCGAGCATATTATAATATCCGAGGATACGGGTTATTCCAAGCCGCATACGGGTATTTTCGACTATGCATTCGATAAGCTATTGATTACTGACAAGAGCAAGGTTCTTATTGTCGGTGATTCATTAACTTCCGATATCCAAGGCGGCAACAATTACGGCATTGATACCTGCTGGTTCAATCCTGGCCATAAGTTGAATTCGACCTCTGCAAATCCGACCTATGAAATTGCTCATTTAAGCGAGCTTCCAGCTTTATTAGTTTAGGCTTGGCAATGAGTTGTTTTTGAATGAAAGAGCGCCATAGGAAGCCCTATATTCTCTCGTAAGGATAGGGTTCCTATGGCGCTTTGTGTTTATATGCAAGGTTCAAGTTACTATTCCTTTAATTGAGCTCCCAATCCTGCAAAACCATAATAGCGGCGCCAGCTGTAACGGCATCCTCCGTCAGCTGGCCTTGCGTAAATTTAGGCTCGTATTGCTGCGAATAATAGATGTTGCTCCGCGCCACTTGAATGACCGTTTCATAGATGGTCTTGTGTACCTTGACGAGCGGACCGCCGAGAATAACCGCCTCCGGATGCAAAATATTAATCAAATTGGCAATGCCGATGCCCAGATAGGTTGCAGTTTGCAGAAATTGCTCGGTAACGAGCGCGTCCTTCTGGATAAAAGCTTTCTGCAGCGCTTCGAACTGGACTTCCTCTGGGGGAAACCCAGAGAGCAAGCTTGTCCGGCCAAGCTTAAGCTGTGAGCGAATTTTTTTCTCCAAGGCAGGAATGGAAACCAACGCCTCAAGCGCACCATAGTTTCCTTCATCGCCGAGTCTTGGACCATCGGTCTGAATGATCATTTGGCCGAAGGAGCCTTCCATGTCTACGGCGCCACGCACAATTTGGCCGTTGGAGAGCATAGCGGTTCGCAAGCCAACACCCGCGTGCACATACACCATATGCTTGACTTCTTCGCTGCGAAGTGCCCAGTGTTCCCCGATAATCGCCGTATTAGCTCCATTATCGAGCAGCGCGGACAGGCCTAGCCGCTCTTGCAGCCACTCGCAAATCGGTACATTGCTCCAGCCGTCGGCAGGGAAGTAGCGCGGCTGCAGCATAATGCCATCCTCACGGCTTAAAGGTCCAACGGCACCAATCCCAATACCGATCACTTTCTCGCGCTCAACGCCGCACTCGCTCATCATTCGTTCAGCCATGTCGGCAATTTTCGACAGCAGCCGCTCCGGCGTCATGTGTTCATCCATCTTCCATCTCTCGAACGCCAATGGTTTTAGGTTGAGGTCGTAAAGGCCGATGGAGGAGCTGAAGCGGGAAATTTCAAGTCCGAAAACAGCGCGGTGACCGGGGTTAACCCGGTATAAAATCGGCTTTCGTCCTCCGGTGGATCGGCCCAGCTCGGATGCGAGAATTAATCCGTCACTTAGCAGCTCTTCTAGCAATCGAGACAAGCTTGTGCTTGTAACCGTCAAGCGTTCCATTAGCGCGGCTTTAGAAACTAATCCATTGCGAATAATATAATCAAACACTTGTTTCTTTATCGTCGGATGCTTTACATTCATCATCATATCTCCATTTGTCCAAGTAGTTATATCGGATATAAACCAATTTCTATTATATGCTGTTCTAGGGGGAGATGACTAGATACGCGACATAAATAAATGGTTGGTTACCAAATGATTTGTAAATTGTGTGGCATTCGACAATTTAATCGGTTGTTTTGGCTGGAAATAAGTTCTATAATAACGGTAGCAGCAGATTATCGATAATCCGGTGAGATGGGGCAGCCAGTTCAAAATGAAATTTTGGAGCAATTTGTTAACGCTTTCTTTTTTTGAAATGTATTATCGATAATCGATAATGTGAACCGAAAGAGGTGAGATTGATGTATGGAAACGTCCCTTATGCACCCGTTAACTCGATTAGCGAGCATGTCTACACGACGATAAAAAAAGAAATTCTTGCGGGAGAACTGCAGCCGGGGGCGCGTTTGCTCGTGCTTGAAATCGCCAAAAAATTCAATATCAGCCAAGCGCCGGTTCGTGAAGCACTGGAGAGACTCAAATCCGCAGGATTTATTACGGGCATTCCGAATAAGGGCTCGGTCGTGTCTACAATCACTTCAAAGGAAATTAAAGATATATTCGAGCTTCGAGAAATCATTGAAGGATTTGCCGTAAGGCAGACGATGCGCCAGCTAACCGAAGCTGATTATGCTTACCTTGAAGAAATTATCCGCAAAATGCATGAGGCTCATGAGCAAAATGATATTTTGAGCATATTGGAGCTGGATATGGAATTTCACGGTTTTTTTTACCGACGCTGTGACAATCATATGATTTTGGAGCTTTGGAACCATATGCGGATGAAGGTGATGCGTTTCATGGCCATTTCCAACCGCCATTATAAAACGGACGGACTTGCGGATTGGCATCTTCGATTAATTGAGGTGCTGCGTTCCGGTGACGCAGACCTAGCCGAGCGAACGTTTATTGAGCATATGCATTCTTACAAGATGATTCACCTTGCTTAAAAATGAAATCATGCATCTCGCAAGTCAACCTTACAAAAGGGGTAATGGCGCATGCTGAGTGAAGGATTATTGTTTAAAGAGGATGTCATTTTAACGTGGATGAGGGATCGGTTTTTACGGAATTTGGTTTCCAATGCAAATACAGCGAGGCCTGATGTGAAAGAGAGCTTTTCGCGGCTGCAGTTGAACCCATACTTTACGTTCCCCGCTCTAGCCTTGCTAGAGCCTGCCTTTTGTTTCCATGATGAGCATGAGAAAACAATATACTTGGAGCGCATGCGTGATTTTCTGCACAAAAAGATATCCGATGGCAGCGTCGTATTTGTAGACGAAGCGGGGCGGGTAGGGTGGCTCTTCTCATGGGTATCCAAAGAACCGATCAACGCGATCCAGTCTATGCTGAAGGACTATTTCCAAAAACCCTTTAATGTCGGAGTAGGGAAGCCCTGCAGCCATTTACAGTATATAGCGCAATCCTATAGACAAGCCTCGGCAGCGCTGCAGCATAAATTTTACCGCGGGACGGGCAAAATTATTTATTATAGCGAACTTGGCAATTATGAATCCTTGCTGCAATACCCCTCCGACAAGGAGAAGGAGCTATTCGACACCTACAAAGCGGCAGAATCAGAGTCGGAGATTGCACAATGCGTCTTGAATTTTTATGAAGAAATGCTGCGCAAAGGACCCATCGACACGCAAAACATATACGATACGACGGTCCGGTTGCTGGTTGGCGTGGAGAAACGCGTGCTTGCCGAAGCGGAGAACGTAATTGATTACGAAAGATTCGATGTCGTGTCGATTGTGAAGCTTGCTACGCTTGATGAAATTAAGCAATACGTGATTCATTTTCTGATCGGATTAAAGGACGTGCTCATGTATGGCCAGAAGGAAAGCCATCGGAGCATTATCAAAAAGACGATTCACCACATGGAGCAGGAATGCCAGTATGCTTCCTTGCAAAGCGTCGCGCAAAAGGTATATATGACACCAACCTATTTAAGCCTCTTGTTCAAAATGAATACCGGCAAAACCTTTATCGAGCACTTGACGGATATCCGGATTGACAAAGCGAAGGACATGCTCAAGAGCACGCATTTTAAAAATTATGAGGTCGCTGAAAAAGTGGGCTATCAGGATCCGCGATATTTTAGCCAAATTTTCAAAAAGAAGGTTGGGCTCTCGCCTAGCGAGTACAGGGATTCGATCGGAAAATAAGGATGGCATCAAAAAGGACTCTATTGGCAAAGACGCTGCCGACAAGAGTCCTTATTTGTATTATAAGCGAACATCGCTTTGAGGGCCGTTGCGTTCCGTCGCGCGCACATTTTCAAGCTCGGAGCTCCAGCTTAAATGCCGATACTCAGCCGCAGCCCCATCATTTTCGAACCAATCCAGGAAGTCCGTCCACAGTGCCAAGTCCCAAGCCGCATCGATTTGTGCCGTTGTATAGACGCTGTCGCGCAAGCGAACAAATCCGAATACGTCCCGAACCTGGGATTTTTCCGCTTGCACGACGGTAAGCTCCGCCAGATGGGGAGGAATAAAGATAACCCCGGCCGGCGTACCGAGCACAACATCGCCAGGCATGCAGATCGCCTTGCCAATGCGCGTCGGCACGTTCATGCCTACCATCGTTACGTCCGCAATGGCGGTCGGATCACTGCCCCGATAGAACACATTGATGTTCTCGATTTCTACCACTTGCTGGTTATCGCGAATCCCGCCCCAGATGACTGCTCCGCCGCGCTTCGTTCGCGTAGAGATTGCTGTCGACAAATTTCCGCCAACGTAAGTACCCAGATGCACCTTGTCGAACATATCTACGACAACTACGTCATCCTCAACAAGCGTATCGATTACCCATTGATTGAAGAAGCCTTTGCGTTCCTCCTGCTCGTGCCCGTAGTTAAGAAGGGTTTCATGCAAATCAGGCCGCTTCGGCACCATGACCGCCGTAACCGCGCGTCCAACCATCGTTTGCTTAGGATGAATGATTTTGAAATCACCCTCAAATTGAAAGGTGTAACCTCTGTTCCAGAGTGGACCCCAGGCCTCCTCCAGCGTAATTTTGCGCATGCGGCGCAGCACGTCCTCGGATACTTTTGGCCGACCGTTAGGAAAGCGTTCACCCTCCCAAAGCGGCGTTAGCTGAATGATATCTTCCGGGTTATCGAATTTCATTTGAGCACCTCTTTCGCTATCGTGATTGTCAGGCCTAAGCCCCGTGTCCTATCTCTATTGTTAGGGACGTTGCTGTATTTGTCGATGCGACTTTCTTAAGGCATTTGCCCGCCATCTATGAATTTTTCACACTATATAAAATCAAACGAATTCATAAATTATTCACCTTCAACGATGTAACCGCTTTCGTATAAAGTAAGGGAACGTTATCCAACTGGTGTAACGAGCTTCTTGCGAGCATAGAACGCTTAGCAAAGGGTAAACCCGCGGACGAGAGGAAGGGGAGGAATGAACGAGGTGAAGACAGCGCATACGGAAAAAATGCGTACAAGCAGCCGGCAAACCAAAACCGCACGCCAGAAAACAAAATCCAACCTAGCGGCAGGTTACATTTTTATATCCCCATGGCTGATCGGCTTTCTGCTGCTCACGCTCTGGCCGATCGCGCAATCCTTTTATTTATCATTCACCGACTATTCATTGCTGGAGGAACCGGTTTGGACAGGGCTGGACAATTACACCAAAATATTTACGGCCGACACCACCTTTACCAAATCGCTTAGCGTAACGTTTATGTTTGTGCTGTTTTCGGTACCGCTTAAGCTGTTTTTCTCGCTAATGGTCGCTTTGGCGCTTAACAAAAGCATTCGTGGAATGAATATTTACCGGACAGCCATTTATTTTCCGTCCCTGATCGGGGGCAGCATCGCGGTAGCCGCCCTGTGGCGCAATATGTTTGGAATTGATGGGTATATCAATCAGGTGTTGGCCTGGTTTGGCATCGAGGGCGTTGGCTGGATATCCAATCCGGATACGTCGCTTGGAACACTGATCCTGCTTAACACCTGGCAGTTTGGCTCAACGATGGTGATTTTTCTCGCTGGCCTGAAGCAGGTGCCCCAGGAGCTTTATGAATCGGCCTCGGTAGACGGTGCGGGCAAGTTTAGGAAATTTATAAGTATCACGCTGCCGATGCTCTCGCCCGTCATGTTCTTTAACCTCGTGCTCGGTATTATTGGATCGTTCCAAACCTTTACCTCTGCTTTTATTATCACGAAGGGCGGACCCATCAACTCTACCTATATGTATGCCATGTTCTTGTACGAGAAAGCATTCAAGCATTACCAGATGGGGTATGCCTCCGCGCTAGCGTGGATCCTGCTGACGATTGTGGCGCTATTGACGATTATTAATTTTGCGGCTTCGAAGTATTGGGTATTTTACGAGTCGGATGGAGGGAAACCGAAATGAATTCGCTGCGGTCTAAGCTGACGAGCCATTTGTATCTAACCCTTTTCTCCTTTCTGATGTTATATCCGGTCATTTGGTGGGCAGGGGCATCCTTGAAAAAAACAGAGGAGCTGAGTTTGCCGACGATTTGGCCTTCTACGCCGATGTGGAGCAATTACTGGAAGGGCTGGCATTTCTCTTCGGAATATACGTTTGCTCATTTTTTTGGTAATACGCTGTTGATGGAGCTCGGCAACGTTCTTGGCGGCGTAGCCACGGCGGCTATCGTCGCCTATGGTTTTGGGAGGCTGAATTTTAAGCTGCGCGGCTTCTGGTTTTCGATTTTGCTCCTGACGATGATGCTTCCGGGACAAGTTACGGTTGTTCCTCAGTATATTCTCTTTAATAAGCTAGGATTTGTTGACAGCTATGTTCCGCTTGTGCTGCCTCATTTTTTTGGCGGGGGAGCATTCTTTATCTTCTTGTTAGTCCAGTTTATCCGGGGCATTCCAAGAGATCTTGACGAGGCGGCAACGATCGATGGCGCGAGCGTGTACGGCATCTTTTGGCGTGTTGTCCTGCCGCTGCTCAAGCCTGCGCTAGTTACCGTAGCGATCTTTACGTTCATTTGGAGCTGGGATGATTTTTTCGCCCAAGTGCTTTATTTAAGCTCTGTCGATAAATTTACGGTCGGTTTAGCCTTGCGCATGTTCATTGACCAGTTCGACATTCAGTGGGGGCAATTGCTAGCCATGTCCCTGCTGTCGATATTTCCTTCGGTACTTATCTTTTTCCTTGCGCAGAAGCACTTTGTCGAAGGAATAGCTACAACAGGCTTGAAAGGGTAATCGCTTTATATTTTATCAGGTTAAAGGGGATGACTCAGAATGGTCAACAGTTGGTCAAAAAGCACGATATTCCTAACGCTAGCAATGCTGCTTGTATTATCGGCATGCAGTGGTGGCGGGGGCAACAGCGGTGGGAAACAGACGGATGATGGAGGGAAAAACAACACGGAGCAGGGCAAAAAAGAAGAAAAGCCGGCAGGCGGCAATACAACGCTAAGCATCATGTGGTGGGGACCTGATGCCCGGCATGAAGCAACCAAAAAAGCGCTTGATATTTACACCAAGCAAAATCCGAGCGTTACGTTTAAGCCCGAATTTATGGCTTGGGATGCCTTCTGGCAGAAGCTTCCGACGCTGGCAGCGTCGAAGTCGATTACGGATGTGCTGCAAATGGATGCAGCTTATATCCAGGAATATGTATCGCGCGGGCAATTGGAGGATCTCTCCGATATTGACTTGAGCGGAATTGTAGATCCTTCGGTCATTGCTAATTTACAAATCGACGGCAAGCTGTACGGCATACCACTCAGTCAAAATGCGCAAGGGATGGCCTTTAACAAACCGGAGCTTGAGCAGCTTGGCATACCGCTCCCGCACAAGGATTGGACGTATGAGGAGTATTTCCAATGGGCAAGAGACGCGAGGGAAAAGCTGCCGGAAGGCAAATATCCGATTGGCGATACGACGACTTGGGATGCATTCAATTATTATCAGACGGCTATGGGCAAACCGCCGGTGATGGCCGATGGCGGCAAAACATTTACGCTCGACAAAACGTTGTTTATGACCTTCTATCAAACCTATGAGGAATTCCGTAAAGCCAAAATTGTCCCGCCAGCCGAGAAAGCAGCTTCTTTCCTTGAAAATGATCCGCAAGCCGACCCTATGGCCTCTGGCGTTGTCATGACTAGAGGCGCAACCACTGGCTCTGTGAGCGCTTTAGAGCAGCTGATGCCAGGCAAAGTCGGCGTCGTTAACATGCAGGTCGGCCCTGCAGGCGGCGGCTGGGCGCAGTCTACAATCTTCCTTAGCATCAGCGCAAACTCGAAAAATAAGGATGAAGCGAAAAAATTCGTAAGATGGTTTATCGCTGATCAAGAAGCAGGGCAGGCGCTTGGCCTTACGCGCGGAATTCCGATTAATCCGGAAGTCTACAACGCGCTCGAGCCAACGCTTGAGAACAAGGATAAGCTGGGCAAAGAGATTTACGATCTTTCATTGGACAAAGCTTTGCCATTCTATCCGCCAGCAGCAGGTTTCTCGGAATGGGTCGATACGTACAAGAAAGAAATGGAAGCCGTAACCTTCGGCCAGCAATCCATTGAGGATGCGTTCAACAAAATGGATAAGATGGGCAAAGAATTAGCAGCCAAAGCAGGCGGCCAATAAATTTAAAGAGTGAGGTGTCTATTCATGCAGCTAGCAGAAGTGTTTCCGTCCCAGCCGAACCGGCTTTGGCATTTGGCGAAGCAGCTTGGCGTCAATCACGCGGTTGGAGGCTTGCCTTGGGAAGAGAAAGTCGAGAAGCCCTGGGATCTCATGCCGCTTATCCGGATGAAGCAGCGGTTTTCCGATTTTGGATTGGAGCTGTTAGTCATTGAATCCATGCCGCCGAGCAATGAAATTAAGCTAGGTACGGCTGGGCGAGATGCAGAGATCGAAGTGTTCCAGCAGTTTATCCGAAATATGGGAGCTGCCGGGATTCCCGTGCTTTGCTATAATTTCATGGCACAGTTTAACTGGTTCCGGACTTCTACAACAACACGCACAAGAGGCGGCGCGCTCGTATCGAGCTACGACCACAGCTTGATGAAGGATGCTCCCTTAACAGAGGCAGGCATTGTTACGGAAGATCAGCTCTGGGAAAATCTCCGCTACTTTATGGAACGCATCGTTCCCGTAGCGGAGCAGGCGAGGGTGAAGCTTGCGCTACACCCTGATGATCCGCCGATTACGCCGATACGGGGCATATCGCGAATATTACGAAGTGCAGCTGCTTTGCAGCGGGCCATTGATCTCGTGCCTAGCCCGTATAACGGAATTACGTTGTGCCAAGGCACCTTGGCTACGGCTGGGGACGATATTCCGAGCGTGATCCGGCAATTCGCCAAGCAGGATAAACTATTTTTCGTTCATTTTCGGGATGTGGTCGGCACGCCTGAGAAATTTGAAGAGACGTTCCATGATGACGGGAAAACCAATATGCTTGAGGCGATGCACACCTATTATGAGATCGGTTTCCAAGGACCGGCAAGGCCCGACCATGTACCGACGATGGAAGGGGAGGAAAACACGAATCCGGGCTATGAGCTGCTGGGCCGGTTATATGGAATCGGCTATATACGCGGATTAATGGAGGCGGCAGGCGTTCGGGAGTATGCGTAAGCCATAGAAAGAAGGACGAGATATTTTGACATCTCGTCCTTCTTTTTTTGATATGATCCACTATATTATAGTGACATGTGCCAGCTGACGTAACAGGATTGCGTCCGATCTAATCCCGGAACAGATGCAAGCATTTTGAGCTAGATAAAACGAACATAGGATAATACTAAAATGAGTTGCTTTTGTTCTTGTTGAGTGGCGAATATAGATTGGTTATCATTTAACAGGAATTTCTCCCTCTAAAATAGCGTTATCCGCGGGGCAAGTGGATTAAAGGGAATTACTCACGTTAATTCAACCATTTTACGTTATTTACTTGGTATTTCCTAGTATTAAAGGGAAAAATCCCTTATAAATGCCTCAAATGATCAAAATCCTTAATATTAGAGGGAGCAAATCCATCTAAATCAACTTGGAAGAAATTAATAGTTTAAGTAGCGAATTTCAATCGTTTAATTGAAATTGGGGCATCTATATAAAAACAGCTGAGCAGACGTTTCTGCTCAGCTGTTTTCATGTTTGTATTAGCTCCAAAGCCGGTCATTCGAGTGATAGTGGTTCCAATTGTCCGTTGCTTCCCATAAGCCGGGTATTTTCGGATGCAGATGCTGGGCCAGCACTTCGTCATTCAAATCGTCGATTCCAAGTCCAGGAGCATCGGTCATATGGATAAAGCCGTTTTGAACAAGCTTCTTCGGCAGCTTGCTGCCAATAATGATATCATCCCACCACGGCACCTCGCAGGAATGGTATTCCAGTGCCATAAAGTTTTCGGTAGCAGCAGCGACATGAGCGGCCGCAAGGCATGCGATAGGGCTCTCTGCCATATGAATGGCCATCGCCACGCCATATTCTTGCGCCATGTCGCCGATTTTTTTGGTTTCCAGAATGCCGCCAGTCGTCAGCACATCCGGATGGATCACAGATACGCCGCCTGCTTGCAGAAGCGGACGGAAGTTCTCCTTCAAATAGATATCCTCGCCTGTACAAATCGGAGTAGCAACTGCACGTGCCAGCTTAGCGTATTGTTCCGTATACTGCCAAGGAAGCATATCCTCCATCCAAGCCAGATTGAATTTATCAACGCGCCTTCCGAGCTTAATGCAATCCTCCAAGCCAATATGTCCAAAATGGTCCACCGCCAAAGGCACCTCGTATCCGATGACCGCCCGAACATCGGCAACATACTGCTCCAGCAGATCAAGGCCCTTCTCCGTCACGTGGATCGCAGTGAATGGATGAGGAATATTGTTGATTTCAAAATGCTTATTGCGAATATCGCGGATCTCGTCCTCAGTAAGGGTATCTTGATTGGAGCTGTACCGGTTTTTGGAGATGTCCCGCATCTCCTGAAGGAAGCCTACAGGAGCGCTCAATGTGCCTGGCTCATCAATAATTTGGCCAATGCCCAGATCCATTTTGAGGAACGAGAAGCCTTCATCCATTCGTTTCTTAAGCGCCAAGCCCATAGCGGTGCCCGTATCCTTGCCTACGACCTCGGTATCGCAATACATTCGGATCTTCTCGCGGAACTTGCCGCCAAGCATTTGATAAATCGGGACGCCGTAGGCTTTGCCAGCCAAATCCCATAACGCAATCTCAAGCCCGCTCACTCCGCCGCCTTGGCGGGCATGTCCGCCAAATTGCTTAATGCGGCGGAACAGCTTGTCGATGTTGCAAGGATTCTCGCCAAGCAACCTCCCTTTCAAAATTTGGGCATATACCTTATCGGCACCATCACGAACCTCACCAAAGCCAACCAACCCTTGATTCGTATACACTTTAATCAAGCTGCTGTGGAAAGGGCCCCCAACAATATCGGTAAACCTAATATCGGTAATACGCAGGGAGGCAGGGCTGGAGAAGGTGCTGACATGCGCTAACGTTTCTTCATAGGATTGGTTATTGGACACAGACAATCACTCCTTGTATGGAATAAGATTGAACAGCAGCTTACGGTGATTTAGAGCAGCATGCTGCCACCGTCAAGTCGAATGGCCGACCCTGTCATGAATTCACTCTCATCGGATGCGATAAAACAAACCAGCTGCGCCACATCAAGCGGGCGTCCCACACGACCAAGCGGGAATTTATCACGGATCGATCTGGTCGTTTTTTTAAGCTTGGCGATATCCTCGGCAGTCATAATCGGCTTGGACTCGCGCGCGCTTTGCTTGCCAACGTCTACGGCACCAGGCTCAATCGTGTTGACGGTAATGCCATACTGGGCGAGCTCAATCGCGCTTTCCCTGCCTAACATGCGAATGCCACCCTTGGTCATCGAATAGACGGCATCAAAGTCTGTCGGGCGCTTACTGTGAACCGAAGACATATTAATAATTCGCCCGAAATGCTTTTTCTTCATATGGGGAACAACGGCCTGAATGCATTGCCAATAGCCCTTCAAATTGATATTCATCATGCGGTCAAAGGAAGCCTCGTCATAATCGAAGAAGTTGTAATTGAGCTGGAGAGCGGCGTTGTTGACCAAGATTTCAATTCCGCCATAATGATTGACAACGGTTTGAATCATTTGATTAATTTCTTCTTTGACCGCTACATTGGCTTGGACAAGGATTGCATCGCCGCCAAACTCATCAATTTGCTGCTTGGTATGAAGAGCTCCCGCATCGCTTTGGTTATAATGAACGGCCACTAAAGCTCCTCTGCGAGCAAGCTCAATGGCAACGCCCTTGCCAATTCCAGTGCCTGCGCCGGTTACTAGAGCCACTTTGCCTGCTATACTCATGTTACACCTCCGGTAGGGCGGTTAAGGTTGTTTCATTTTGAAATTCATATAATGCAGAAGGAAGCCGCCATCAAGCCTGATATCGGAACCGTTGATATAACGGGAATCATCAGAGGAGAGAAAGGCAACAAGCTCTGCGAGATTCTCATCGCTTCCCAGCACTGCATCCGGAACTTTATATTCATAATGATCGTAGAGAGTGGAGAGTGTGCTCCTAAAACGTTCGTCATCTCCGGGCAGCGGACCGAGTTCAATCGTATTGACGCTTACGCCATACCGGCCCAAAGCTAGAGCAGCTTCCTTGGCGAGCATTTTGACAGCCCCTTTGGCGATGCTGTACGTAAAAGCAGATCCTGTAGGTTTTTCTGCATGAATCGAGGAAACAAAAATAATTTTACCAGCATGCGACTTCATCATTTGCTTGCCGACAGCTTGGGTGCAGAAAAAAGCTGATTTGGCATTTACGGCTATGCTGCTCAGAAATTGCTCTTCCTCGCCATATTCGATGGTGCTTGGAGTAATCTCTTGATTGTTATGGACCAGAACATCGACGGTGCCCAGCTCTTGCTCAGCGTGCTGCAGCATGTCTTCAATTTCATGGCTGTTGCACAGGTCTATATTTACAACGATTGCCTTTAAGCCTGCACGGTGGACAAGCTCTAATTCAGCTGACAATTCCAAACCGCCTGAGCTGCTGTTGAGAATAAAATGGGTGCCGTCACGCGCTAACCGAGCAATCATCGTTTTGCCGCTAAGGCTGTCCGCATCCGTAATGAACACTAGCTTTGTTTGAAGATTCATAGATCCCCTCCATCAAGCAGACATGAGTTAACCGTAACACCTTGCAGCTTAATCTTAGTAAGTTTGACCCTTCTGTGGCGATGCCGTAAAGTTATGATTTTGTTTGTTTTTTTGCGAAACGTGAGCATGTTGAAGTCGTCGTAACAATAAATAGGAGGTTACCATGCGGATTTTGAATAAATATGTCATTTTGGCAATGATTATAGGTTTATGTATTCCTTTGGCTGTTAGCTACGTGAACTACCGTGCACTGAAAATCAATGATCTGGAGGAAGCCAGATTCCTTAAAAATTTGCAGGCTGCCGTTAGTCAAAACAGCCAGTTGGATTTGAAGGAAACAACCGATTTCGAATGGAATACTCTATATATGTTCCCTCCATATCTATCAAAAACTGAAATGGAGAAAACGATAGGCTTGAAATGGATCGCTGAGCCAACCTATTTTAATTATTTGTTTCATCAACTAACCGGAGAAAAATTCCCTTTATTGGACGATTCTCTTCATAAGCTTGTTTTCGTGCGAGGTGATGACGTTGTACTAGATGTAACGCTTGATCGAATGCTAGCTGATTTTACTTCTACCGAAAGGCAGATCAGCCGTCATGAGGCGGTTTACGAGATCATACGAACGGATGAGGGCTTCTATCAGCTAAAAAATGCGGAGGTGAAGTAAAGCTTCGACAGTATGGCAGTGGAGGCAAGAGAGAATAGGCGACGGGTTCTTGCCTCCACGTAGATACGCAATATTTAGGTGGCGGGTGGATATTCCGTTAACGTTGGCTTTGCATATCCTTCTTTGTAAGTATCGTCGATGAATGCGCGAATGCGTTCGTTTTCGATTCCGGTGGCTTTCATCGCTGCCGCAGTAACGGCAATTTCCACGCAGACACTGCAGCGGGTGCCGTGATCATCCCATAACACTGACCCGTCTGCCTTAATTTCAGCAATAAAGCAGTTTAGATTGCTCTTATGGCCGGCACTGTCGCCGCAGCCGCAATAGCAAGGGATATAGGGCAAAATATCCGTAACGGTTGCCGCAGTTCGATAAGCGGTTTGTAAGGTAGCGGAGGCCGTATCCAGGAAAGATGGCAGCGTTTCGAGCGAAGCCGTCCATTCTTGAAGATCTCCCGAATCGGTAGGGTGCTCGCCATGTCCGGAGCCGCTTGCGATGTTGGCCACATTCGTGGCTTTCGCCGGCTGATTCTGGCTGCTGCATCCACTAAGCAGCATGGAAGATAGTAGGACGGAATAGAGCGTTGTTGTCGCTAAACGTTTCACGTAGGGCAACTCCTTATTTGTTTAGGTATGGCTATAGTATATCATTTTCAAATATTAAAAGATGATCTCCTATGGTACTATTAATTGACGATTGAGAACTTCTATATCGTAGGCTTTTCGATGTAATCGTAAAAAACGATAGATCAAAAGGAGCGATTGACGATGAAGGTATTGTTTATTGGCGGAACAGGCTTGATTAGCGAAGCAGTGTCCAAACTGGCAATAGAACGTGGAATAGAGCTGTATCTCTTCAACCGCGGGAAGCGGGATGCTCATGTTCCAAGTGGAGCAAAAGTCATCCTAGGCGATATTAGAGATCCGAAGTCTGCGGCAGCCGCTTTGGAAGGTTATCATTTTGACGTCGTCGTCGATTGGATCGCTTTTACGCCTGAGCAGGTTAGCATTGATATTGAATTGTTCCGCGGCCGTACGAAGCAATACATATTTATAAGCTCGGCATCGGCTTATCAGAAGCCGCCCGTACATTATATCATTACGGAAGATGCCACGCCTCTTGAAAATAAATATTGGCAGTATTCCCGCGATAAGATTGCTTGCGAGCAGCTGTTGCAGGAAGAGCATGCGTCAACTGAATTTCCTTACACCATCGTTCGTCCATCTTTCACCTACGGGGATACGATGATACCGGCAGCCTTAAATAGCTGGCCCCATCCGTGGTCTCTGATTGCACGCATTCGTGCGGGATTGCCGGTTATCGTTCATGGCGACGGATCGTCATTATGGACGATGACACATAACTCGGATTTTGCCAAAGGGTTTGTCGGTTTGCTCGGACGAGAGGAAGCGATTGGCGAAGCCTATCACATCACCTCCGATGAAGTGCTGACCTGGAATCAAATTTATGAAGCGATCGGCGCAGCCGCTGGTGCTGAGCCGAAGCTTGTGCATATCTCGAGTGAGTTTCTTGTGTCGCATGACCCTGAGCTTACTGGCGGGCTGCTTGGCGATAAAGCCGTAACCAGCGTATTTGACAACAGCAAGATTAAACAGCTTGTACCGGATTTTGAAGCGACATTATCGTTTGCGGAAGGAATCAAACGAACGGTCGCATGGTTTGAAGCTCACCCCGAGCGCTGCACGGAAGACGCCGAGTGGAACGAGCAGATGGATGCGATCATTGCGGCGCACGCGTCCGGATTTAAAAAATAAACACGGCACTTTTCATATCAGACATTTTATTAGCAAAGCTCTTATTCTCCCGGGAATAAGAGCTTTTTTGCATGGAAAAAAGGTAAAAAGAGCGCATAGAACTGCGATTTTGCTCGTTTAATTTTTTCTCATAATTCAATAGATACGTAAAAACTCGTCTTTTGAAGGGGACAGCGACATATAATCTTCACAGACCGTCCACTTATACTTGTCAACCGTTGTTTGTTGCAAGGTGAAACGGCTGTCGCTGTTCTTTGGCGGCGCAGCGCGTTTCATTCCGAGAAATGTAGAGAAGGGATAGCGAGATAATAACCTTTCCTATATTTCAAGGTGAAACGGCTGTCGCCGTCCTATGCAAGAAGAGGCGATCCGTTTCTCGCAGAAATATAAGGCTTTTTTATCGTGTAAAACATATAAAGTCTTGTATTCCAAGTATACTTCATTAACAAGGGAGAGGTATAACCATGCGAAAAAAGTTAAATCAGCATTTATTCGTCTATTTGCTTATTTTATCCTTAGTCATTACCTTAGGAATGAACGTTCAACCTTTAAATAACACGATTGAAAATCATGTGTTGGATGCGCCTGAGAAGAATGAGGTCTCCACTATAAGTAACGAACCGCTGCTTGCAACTGCACAACGATCTTCCCTTACTCCTATTCCTATCGCTCGAACCTCAATGAGCCCCGCCATATCAGCCATTGCGGTCATTCCAGCTGATCCGCCTCCGGCACCTACCGCTGACCTCCCTGATTCAACGAAAGAAGAAACGGCGATCGCCGAAGAACTCGTACATACATATGAAGTTACTGCTTTTTACTTAAATGTCCGCACAGAGCCAAATGCAAAGTCAGCTATTCAAAAAGTGGTTAAGCAAGCTACGAGGCTTGAGATCGTTGCCGAAACTGAAAATGGCTGGCTGCAGTTGCAAAGCGGCGGTTATATTCATGGAGGCTACGCCAAAAAGGTGAAAAAAGAAGCTTCTATCCTCTCCTTCTCCGTAACCGATACACGCCAGCCAACGATTGAAATTCAAGAGATCGGCGCTGAGCAAGCGCTGGAATCTGAAACTATAGATGAACTTCCCGATGAAGAACCGACCGAGCCAACCTCGATTGTGGAATCCGAATCCGGCTTAACGGAAGAACATATCGCTAAAATATTTGAAGGCACGGCGCTCTCCGGCGAGGATTTGGAACAAGCCATCCTCGAAATCGAAGAAGAATATGGCATCAATGCTTATTTTACAATTGCAGTCATGAAGCTGGAGAGCGGCAACGGCAAGAGTCGCTTGGCCAAAAGCAAAAATAACCTGTTTGGCCTTAATGCGATTGATGGCGATAAATACAATAAGGCATTCAGCTTTGAAACCAAAGGTGACAGCGTAAGAAAGTTCGGACAATTGTTAGCCAGAAACTATGTGGGGAAAGGGCTCACCACCATTGAGAAGGTAGCCAAAAAATATTGCCCTGCCAATTCCAAATGGCCGAGCTTGGTGAAAAGCATAATGAAAAGCGATTACCGAAAGCTTTAGCTTGGCAATTTGGCCTTAAATATGTTATTTTCTTCTCCTAAGCCCTAACAAAACCAAGCTAGTGCTGCGTAGGAGGCCGACTGTATGCGTGAAATCGCTCAAAAGATGCCGTTTGGTTATGAACCGCCAAAGGATGAGAACAAAGGTACCCTGGTCTATTATGATTCGTTTCAGCATATTACCGATCGCGAATTGGATGTCGCAGCCTATGTGGCTAAGGATCGTTCCTTCAGCAAGCTGGTGTTATATCCACTGCATGAGCAGAGCGTCAAGCGAATGTCGAAGGACGAGGTAAGCCCTTTCCATAAACGAGAGGACCGGCTTCATGAATGGAGACATGATCGCGGAGAAACGAACGTAATCGTGGAAAGATTAGAAATCAAGCGGAAGAAGTATACGCCTATCGATACGGCATTGCGTCATCTGTCTGAAACCTATCCCAAACCGTTGTTTCTCCTTTTAAGCGGAGACATGGCTAATTTATTCGCATCGTACTCCTCCTTTGAAGAATGGATCGTTAAGATCAGATTGGTGTTGACCGAAGAGCCTACGAAACTGCATCCACGATTACTGCAATATAAGCATCGCTGGGAACCCATTGTGAAGAGAGACTAACGTTTCGATCAGGCTGAACAAAAACAAAGAGCTTTCCGTGAGAATATTCACGGGAAGCTCTTTGTTTTTGTTCGTTCAAAATGACCGTCGACTAACCCGTTGAGGGACTGTTTGGCACATGTCCTTTTTGATTGCGATTCTCTGCGGTTGAAGCGGCAACATTATTTTCAGCCTCTTTGGAGCTTGCTTCAAATGCCTGGTTTTTAGCTGGAATGGATTTATGCTTGTTACTAGCCATGTTAAACCTCCTCCTCGTAGCTGCCTCTTTAGTATTGCCCTTCAATAGGTTAACCAAGTTTTTCAGAAATTATCGGTTATTCCGGCTTAGTCTGGATAGGAAGCAGGGTACTGGAAAATAATAAGCAAACAATTAATCCCATCCAGATGAAGGGAACTCCTGCCATGGAAGCAAACGCTGAAAAAGCTGAACCTAGGATTTCCAAAGATTTGGAACAATCCAGACACCATATAGAACAATCACTCAAAGACTGCAGTGATGCTGCTTATCTTAGTTGCAAGCTTGGCGGTAAGGTGCCAGGCATGTTCGTATATTTTAATGGCCTGACGGATGAGGAACGGCTTAATGAGATTAGGCATTCCATGTTCAGTTGGGAATTCAGCGAGACTGAAGAATGGCTGGAAACGATGGAGCAAGAGGTAACCTCCTTTAGCTGTACGAGAATCGAAACCTTTCAAGAGATGATGAGTCAGCTTACGCTTGGGAATGCGGTTCTGTTTGTTGATGGCTCCGATGGCGGCTATGTATTTTCGCTTGGCGATTGGCGCAAAAGAGCCATTGAAGACCCCGTCGCAGAGTCCGTGATTCGTGGACCAAGGGAGGGCTTTACGGAAACACTGGATGATAATATGTCGATGATCAGAAGGAGAATTCGAACGCCCTCACTTAAGATGAAGGGGATAGAGATTGGGGAATATACGAAAACAAGAATTATAATCGGATATGTTGAGGGGCTGGCTGCACCGGAGCTGATCGCCGAGATTGAACATCGTTTAGCGGCTATCGAAGTGGATGGCATATTAGAGAGCGGAAATATTGAGGAGTTTATCGAGGATCAGCCATACTCCCCGTTCCCGCAGTTAATATCAACCGAACGTCCTGATACGGTCGTTGCCGGCCTGCTGGAGGGAAGGGCAGTCATTTTGACAGACAATACCCCTTTTGTGCTTATTGCACCGATAAGCATTTTTTCATTGCTTCAGTCACCAGAGGATTATTACCAGCGGTTTCTTATTTCTACTTTTATCCGTTGGTTGCGTTATTTATTTTTTCTAGTCGCGTTGCTTGTACCTTCGGCCTATGTTGCTTTATTAACGTACCACCAAGAAATGATACCTTCAGCCTTGCTGCTAAGTATTGCAAAATCAAGAGAATCGATCCCGTTTCCTGCTTTGGTTGAGGCATTTATTATGGAAACGATGTTTGAAGCGCTACGGGAAGCGGGTGTAAGACTCCCCAAGCAGGTAGGTGCGGCGGTTAGTATCGTGGGGGCTTTGGTCATTGGACAAGCAGCTACCTCTGCCGGGCTCGTGTCTTCACCGATGGTTATGGTTGTAGCGATCACGGGGATTGCTTCCTTTTTGCTGCCCCATTATTCGGTAGGCATATCTATTCGGCTATTGCGGTTTCCAATCATGCTGCTTGCAGGTGTTCTTGGTTTGCTCGGGCTGCTGATGGGTGTAATCGGCATCGTGATCCATTTGAGTGGTCTACGTTCGTTTGGCGTTCCTTATTTATCGCCGCTTGCCCCGTTAATGGCCGGAGAATGGCAGGATGTAGTTATGCGTCCACCAGCATGGAAGCCAAATCGGAGACCGCGCTTCACGAGAAGCGGAGGCAGTATTCGTAGAACGAAAGGTTCAAAACTTTAAGCCTGATACATCAGCAGAAAGAGAGTGAACAGCAATGAAGCGACGTATGATTCGGGCAATGTTATGCGGCCTCCTTTGTTGGAGCGTTCCTCTCTTGACGAGCTGTTGGGATCGAGTCGAAGTGAATGATATTGCTATCATTGTTGGGGCTGGTATCGACCAAATGGATGGAAAGCAGGTGAAGCTATCAGCGGAGATTTATATCCCTGTAGAAAGTACGGGGGAAGGTCAGGAGAGCGGTATGAAAGCGGGGAATGGCAACGGTAAAACATTTGTTTCCAGTGCGGCAGGCTCCTCCATGGCTGAAGCGATGTACAAGCTCCAAGAGCGGCTTTCCCGCAAGCTGTATTGGGGCCATAATGATATTTTTGTCATTGGGCAAGCGAGGGCCGAGCACGGCATTGAGGATGACCTTGATTTTATTCTGAGATACGTTCGGATGCGCGAGAGAGCAAACATTTACATATCGGAAGGCAGCGCTGTTGATGTGCTAGGCATTATACCCAGGCTAGAACCAAATTCGATGGAGGCATTAAGCGAGCTGTCTAAAACAGAAATCAGCATTACCGTTGATCTAAAGGAAATTATTGAACGAATTGTAGAAACGCCTGATGAAACCTACGCGATTCCGTATATTAATCGCGGAAAGCTATTAACAGACGTGAGCCATGTGCGCAACCCGAACGTTCCTTATTTTAGAGGCATGAGTCTATTCAAGAAAGGAAAAATGAACGGAAATTTAAATTCCGACTTAACATGGGGATATTTCTGGATCACGAATCAAATCAAAGGCAATACAATTATTAGTTTGAAAATGCCGGAGGAACAAACCTTAGCCGTCCTGCTCACTCACAGCAAAACAACGCTGATTCCTTCAATCACGCCGGATGGAAAATGGAAGATGAAAATAAAGGTTCGCGGAGAAGGGAATCTGCTGCAAAATACAAGCTCGCTCGATTTTATGAATCCAGCCCAGCATAAGGCTATGATCAAAAAAACGAATGAAGAGGTAGAGATGAGCATCAGGCAAGCGTTAAAGGTACTTCAAAAAAAATACAAAACCGATGTCTTAGATTTCGGCGACCGTTTCCGTAAGCTTGCTCCAAAGCAATGGCAAAAAGAAAAGAAAAACTGGAGTACTATGTTCTCGGAAATAGAGACGGAACTGGATGTTGAAATCAATATCCAAAGACCAGGCATATTAAACCAAAATATAAAAAAAATGAATCGAGTGAACAACTAATATGTCATGGCATACTCTTATCACGATTTGGGTGCTTATCGGAGGATATGGGATCGTGAATCCATCCTGGAAAAAACACGATAAAAAAGAGAAAAAGGTGCTGTTCAGCTTATTATTCATTGCTTTTGTCTTATCGCTGGGACTAGGATTGAATCCAAATTTGCCTGGTCTTACCGAATGGGTCAATGCACTCTATCGGCCTCTTCACGGCTGGTTAAGTCCATAGGAGGAGGTAATTTAAATGAAGAAAAAAATATCCTCATTTCAAATGTTTCTTCTAATGTTTCAAATGATTTTGAGTTCTTCCGTACTTCTCATGCCTTCGATTACAACGATGCTATCTGGTAAAGACATGTGGATGACGCCTATCTTTAGCATGCTTGTTGGTTACCTTACCGTTTGGGTAGCCTTCAAGCTATATAAACTGGCACCGCATGGATCATTCGTAAAGTTGTTGGAATCGTCGTTCGGCAAAGTGATTGGAAAAGGTATGAATATATTGTTCATCATCTTTCAAGTTCATATCATAGCGATTGCTACACGTGATTATGGGGAGTTCATCGTAACAAATTTCTATTTGAAAACACCGGTCTACATTATCATTATCAGCATGCTAATTCTATGTGCTTGGGTAGTTAGCGGTGGAATTGAAGTGTTAGCTCGAACGGGACAAGTGTTTATTCCCATCATAACGATTTGCACGTTGTTCATTTTCATTTTTTTGATTCCAGAACTTGATCCATCTACGATATTTCCTATGTTCGAGAAGGGAGCAGCCCCCGTCTTTAAAGGTTCAGTTGTAGTTGCAGGCTGGTTTTGCCAGATCTTCTTAGTTATTTACATCTTGCCTTATGTCAAACAAGAGAATACCATTCAAAAATGGGGGTACATTTGTGTAACGGGGATTGGTTTATTAATGCTAATCGCGAATATTACCGTATTTATGCTTATGAGCGAGAGTGCTTCCTTTTACAATTATCCTGTCTTTACGGCAGCTCGGTATATCGCCTATGCAGAGTTTTTCGAGCATGTGGAGGCCATCGTGATGATGGTGTGGGTGCTTGGCGAATTTTTCAAAATCAGTTTTTATTATTTCACCATCTATTTAAGCTTATCGGAAACGCTGGAACTTCAAAAACCAGTGGTCATTATATTACCGATAGGACTGCTGCTGTTGTTATCAACATTTTGGCTTGCGAAGGACTTCCAAATGATAGGGGACTTTATTTCAAAATCGGGAACGTTATATATCTTAACGGGATTTTTTATTTTCCCGCTTGTTATTTATGCTCTTACCGTAATAAAACAGCGATTAAAGGCCTGAGAATTCAAGCTTTTGATCGCTGTTTTTAAATGAAATGAATTATTTGACTCCCACGACATGCTCTTCGCATTCGCTGGAGCAGAAGCCATGTTTAGTCTCTAAACAGTCATCGCATACGATATGCTGAAGATGACAGGAATCATCTGCGCAATTAATGTAAGTATCTGCTGGATTATCGCAGTGGTGGCATTTCCCCACAACGATAGCTTCGTCCGTCTGATTGATCACGACAGAGGTTCTCTCGTCAAACACATAACATTTGCCATCGAATAATCGGCCTTGGACTTCCTCGTCCTTCCCGTAAGTAACGATTCCGCCTTCTAGCTGATACACGTCATTAAAGCCCTCGCTCATCATCACGCCCGTAAGCTTCTCGCAGCGAATGCCACCCGTACAATAAGTAAGAATAGGCTTGTCCTTGAAATCAGCCATATTCTCGCGAAGCCATTCCGGAAATTCCTTGAAGGTTTCCAGATCCGGCCTGATCGCATTGCGGAAATGGCCTAAATCGTATTCATAATCGCTTCTTCCATCGAGTACGATCACATCTTCTCTTTGCAGATACTCGTGGAACTCCTTTGGCGACAAGCGTGTTCCGCTTAGCGTATTCGGGTCTAAAGGCTTATCGTAACGAAGAGTAACAAGCTCTTTCTTGTAGCGGACAAATATTTTTTTGAAGGCATGCTGGTCTGTCTCATCTATTTTATAAACAATGTCCGAAAACAGAGGATTCTCACGCATATGCGCCATGTATTGCTCGGTTTGTTCTACAGTTCCTGATAGCGTACCGTTAATGCCTTCGTCAGCAATAAGAATACGGCCTTTTACATTTAACTCCTTGCAATAGGCAAGATGCTCCGCAGCAAATTGCTCTGCATCGGGAACAGCTATAAATTTATAATACAATAAAACGCGAAATTGATTGGCATCGCTCATCGTAGTTTTTCCTTTCCGGTAAACAATTAAAAGCAGTCTATATTATAGTTGAACTTGATAGGAATTTCAACAGTAAAACCAATGAACAACAGGATTCTTCGGTAGGTGTTTGGATAGACGTCATAACGTCAGACCAAATCGCTTAAGCTCGATAAACACCGGTTCCAGTTGTTTACCTTTATCCGTAATGGTGTATTCTACTCTTGGAGGAACCTCGGCATAAATCGTTCGTTTCACAATCCCTTGCTCTTCGAGCTCTTTCAGTCGGAGGGAGAGTGTTTTTGGACTAATGCCTTCCAAGGATTTGAGCAGTTCACTGAAACGCAGCGTTTGTTCAACAAGCAAGTCGCGAATGATAAGAAACGTCCACTTGTTTCCAATAATCTCAAGAGCTTTGCCTATGACGCAAGGAATGCCCGGTGTTCCGCGCTTTAATATCAGCGGTTCTTGCTGGTTCATATCGAGATCCCTCTTTTTTTATTTTTTCATTTGAGACCAAGTATAGTACAAAAGTAACTTTTCGGAAACTATATGTAAAAAAGATCAGTACTTTATTTTCTTTATTTTCTTTGTTTACTATGTTTAAAATAGAAAAGGGAACACGATCCGAAGAAACCAAAGGAGAGAACGATATGACTGTAACTCATTTAAATACACCCTTTACCATCAAAAATCTTGAGCTTAAAAACAGAATCGTTATGGCGCCTATGTGCCAATATTCTGTGGAAGCCAAGGATGGAACACCGAATGATTGGCATTATATCCACTATGTTTCGCGAGCGATAGGCGGGACGGGACTCATTATTATGGAAATGACCGACGTTGATCCTGACGGACGGATAACAGACCATGATCTCGGGTTATGGTCCGACGAGCAGGTGCCTGCTTACAAACGGATTATTGATGAAGTTCATAAATATGGCTCAAAGATCGGCATTCAAATCGCACATGCGGGCCGGAAGGCAGAGGATGCTGTAACGCCAGTCGGTCCTTCGGCAATACCAGCAGGTCCTAATTACAGAACGCCAAAGCCGCTCTCAACGGATGAAATTAAACAAATTGTGGAGCAGTTCAAGCAAACGGCTCGAAGAGCCGTAGAGGCCGGTGTGGATACGATCGAAATTCATGGAGCGCATGGTTATCTGGTCCATCAATTCCAATCGCCAGAGATCAATAAGCGCGATGATGAGTATGGCCAGGATTATGCTAAATTCGGTGTAGAGGTCATTCAAGCAGTCAAAAGCGAAATGCCATCTGATATGCCGCTAATCTTACGAATTTCTGCGATCGAATACATGGATGGCGGGTACGACCTTGAACATAGTATTGAACTCAGCAAGAAGTACCTTGCTGCAGGTGTTGATATCTTTCATGTTTCCAGTGGAGGCGAAGGTCCGTCCGGCACGCGCAAGCCCGGCAATTATCCCGGTTATCAGGTCCCGTTTGCGCGAGCATTCAAACAAGCATTGCAAGTTCCAGTCATCGCCGTCGGTATGCTAGAAGACGCCAAGCTTGCAGAAGCGACCGTTGCGAGCAAGGATGCTGATCTCGTAGCTGTAGCCCGCGGAATGCTGGTTGATCCTTACTGGGCTCTCCATGCCATTCAAGCCGTAAAAGGAGAAGCAGCGCCACCTAAGCAATACGAGAGAGCATATTGATACGTATTCGCAAGACGTCGCAGATCGGAATAGAAGCATTCCTCTAAAGCTAAGGCAAAGAAACCCCAAAATACGCTAAGCCCAATCGGCTTGGCGTGTTTTTGGGGTTTTGTCATTTCACCCTCTGCATTAAAAGGCCGGGGGAATAGGAGCATGCCGCTCATATTTCTTTCATAAGCAACCATCATTGGAATAATGCCATAAACCGGCTGGCGGCAATGGAGAGAACGGTGTCCTTTCGGATGGCAAAGCCAACCGCGCGGGGCGGGATCGGGACGGTTGTCTGCAGTTCGAGCAGCTTACCGTCTATTAATTCCTGATTGACGAAGGATTGTGTCACAAATGCCGCGCCATAGCCTCGGCCAGCAAGCTCAATCAGCATGTCCATGCTGCTTAGTTCCATATCGGCTTCAGCCGTTATGTCGCCTGCCGAGAACCATTTCTCGACATATTGCCTTGTGCTGCTGCCCTCTGACAGAAGAAGAAGGGGAAGGCTGGACAATGCAGCGGGCGTGATCGGTGTTTCTGCTAAATGCTGATATGACCGCCCTACCACGAAGCAATCTTGGATCGTAGTGAGATGCTGAACGGATAACTCATGATCAGACAGCGGCAAATGGACTAATCCGACGTCAATTTGACCAGACTTTAAGCGAGACCGAATATCCGATGTTTTGCCTTGGGAGAGCCGAATACGCACGCTAGGATGCTCGGCATGAAATGTATCGAGTACAGGGAGCAATAAATGCTTAATAATCGGCCCGCTTGCGCCAATTCTTAGCTCGCCTGCATTTAGATCCTTTAGGGATTGCAGCCTGCTCTCGCCCGCGAACAGGGTCGTGAAAGATTGCTCCACATAGCGGAATACTTCAAGACCCTCAGGCGTCAGCTTCACTCCTTTGGACAATCGGTTAAACAGTTTAACCTCTAGCTGGGCCTCCAATTGCTTTAGCGCATAACTAACCGACGGTTGCGTGATGTGCAATTCAAGGGCTGCTTTTGTCAAATTGCCTAATTTGGCTGTATGCCAAAAAATACGGTACCATTCCATATTCACCTGCATGATATCACTTCTCTCTATGTCAATGCTTTAATATTTTGATTTCATTTATTTCATAATCAAAATTATAATGGATATAGATTGAAAGCGTCAAAGCCAGATCCAAGGAGGACAACAAGATGGCAGGAAGCACATACGGCAGCAGCTTTAAAATTACAACCTTTGGCGAATCGCATGGCGAAGCTGTAGGGGTGATCGTAGATGGCGTTACACCAGGCGTGGAGTTAGATGAGAAGTATATCCAAACGCAAATGGACCGCAGGAAACCGGGGCAGTCTTCCGTAACTACACCGCGCAAGGAATATGATGTGATTAGCATCTTGTCGGGGATGTTCGAAGGAAAAACGACAGGCACGCCGCTCTTTATAATGCTTCATAACAAGGATATGAGACCGGATGCCTACAATGACATCCAGTATTCATTCCGTCCAGGGCATGCCGATTACACCTATCTAAAAAAATACGGGCTTCGCGATCACCGCGGCAGCGGCAGAGCCTCCGGCAGAGAAACGGCAGGTCGCGTCGCTGGCGGCGCAGTTGCACGCAAGCTGCTGGAAAACAAAGGTATCAGCGTCGTAGCCTATTCCAAGGAAATCGGCGGTATCAAATGCGAAACATTCCTTGAGGATGAAATAGAAAAAAATGCCGTTCGCGCATGCGATCCTGAGGCCGCTAAGCGCATGATCGAAAGAGTAGAGCAGTTGGCTGCGGCAGGAGACAGCTGCGGCGGGATTGTCGAATGCAGAATTAGAGGCGTTAAGCCAGGCATCGGCGAGCCTGTTTTCGACAAGCTGGATGCAGAGCTTGCCAAAGCCATGCTTTCCATTGGCGCCGTCAAAGGCATTGAATTTGGCGCCGGATTTGCGGCAGCGGACATGCTTGGCAGCGAACATAACGATGAGATGAATAAGGACGGGTTTTTGAGCAATAATGCAGGTGGCATCATTGGCGGAATCAGTACGGGAGAAGAAATCGTGTTTCGGATCGCAGTAAAACCAACCTCCTCCATTTCCTTGCCACAACAAACGATGGATATTCATGGCCAGGAGAAAATGATTGAGACGATCGGACGACATGATCCGTGTATATGCCCACGCATCATCCCTGTCGTTGAAGCGATGGCATGTATCGTAGTTGAAGATTTGATGAAAAGACACGCAGCCATGTTTGCATAGATCCAAGGAGAGAGCGGCCTCAATCGGCCGCTCTCTTTCCATTTGTACGAGCATTCGTTGATTATGCTATGCTTATACCATAACAGGATGGGAGGAAAAAGAAGATGAAACCAACGGTTTTTTTGGATCGAAAGGTACCCTTGGAGGTTGAGGAATTTATCGCTGAGCATTGTACGATTGACAAATGGGATGGCGATGGGCAAATTCCTCGGCAACAGCTGCTTGAAAAGGTGGCGAACGCAAACGGGCTGCTTACGGCAGGCGCGTCTATTGATTCCGAGCTCATAGGGCATGCCCCGCAGTTGAAGGTCGTGAGCAGCATTAGCGTGGGATATAACCATTTTGACTTAATTGCAATGAAAGACCGCGGCATCATCGGAACCCATACGCCACATGTGTTGAATGATACCGTTGCCGATCTGGCATTTGCTCTTATCCTCGGAGCGGCTAGACGGGTAGCAGAGCTTGATCGGTACGTGAAGGACGGACAATGGAAAAAAGGCGACGGCAAGACCTTATTCGGGACTGATGTTCATCATGCCAAGCTTGGCATCATCGGCATGGGGCGGATTGGTGAAGCGGTAGCACGCCGGGCGAGGTTCGGATTCGAAATGGAAGTGGCTTATTATAACCGCAGCCGAAAGCTTCATGCTGAAGAACAGCTCGGCGTCCACTACTCCGAGTTAAATGAGCTGCTCGCAAGCTCGGATTTTGTGGTGATGCTAGCGCCATTGACACCAGAAACGAATCAGCTAATTGGGAAAGCACAATTCAGCTTAATGAAGCCATCTTCGATTTTTATTAATGTGTCACGGGGGCAAACGGTAGACGAGAATGCATTGGTCGAGGCCCTTCAAGCAGGCACGATAGCTGCCGCTGGACTCGATGTGTTCGAGATAGAACCGATACCGCCCAACCATCCCTTTCTTCAGATGCCGAATGTACTGACGCTGCCGCATATCGGATCAGCTACGACGCAAACGAGAAATGATATGGCCATGCTTGCTGCCAAAAACTTAGTTTACGCCTTAACCGGGCAAACGCCGCCATGCATCGTTGACGAACTAAGGTAGCTCAAGTTTATTTTTATCAATCAATAGAAATTGTCTATTGGATACCTGCTTGAAGGGATGATACAGTGAATAAACGGAATCCCGATTAAATCAATCGGCATTGTTCGTTCTATCAAATGAAGCAGGGGTGAAATAGATGAGCGAAAACTATCGGCTCGCGACTATGCAAGACGCGCCGCGCTTACAGCATGTCATTTACGAGGCTTATATCACCATCAGGGAATTGGAGCTCCATTGGCCGGCGGCACATGCTGATTTGGCTTTAATTCAAGACAATATCCATTCCAATGAATGTTATGTGCTGGAGAAAGATGGCGTAATTGCCGCAACGGTTACTTTGTCCAAAGGCGAAGAGGTGAAGGCTGTCACTGATTTTCCGTTTATCAAATGGTTTGCGGTAGATCCTTCTTACCAAGGTGCAGGTCTCGGAGACAAGCTTCTCACATGGGTAGAGCAGAACGTTATCCGTGATCGGGTAGGCGCTGCTGCCGTAACGCTGGCCACCGCTGAGAAGCATCCATGGCTGCTGCCAATGTATGAACGCAGAGGTTACGAGAAGCTGCATGTATTTGATTTTGACAACGGCGATGGACCGATGCACTTATTGCGCAAAATCGTAAATCCCGATTTGTATGCCAGCTTGCAGCTAGGTAAAGACAAGCAAACGATAGGCAGCAGCAATGATTAGTTGTTGATGTCATCCTTCATAATGAAGAGCCATTCC
Organism: Paenibacillus paridis; assembly: GCF_006345825.1. Classification (GTDB taxonomy): domain Bacteria; phylum Bacillota; class Bacilli; order Paenibacillales; family Paenibacillaceae; genus Pristimantibacillus; species Pristimantibacillus paridis. The sequence continues at coordinate 1,674,422 of NZ_VCIX01000092.1, read as the reverse complement.
GAATCCGGTCTGGCTCTTTCTGCTTTCACGATCGATACGAGGAGATCTAATTGGAAGAAGAATGTGCCTGCCTTAAACTGCTGAAACACTAATATCTCTTTGCGCAATATGATTTTTCAGAAGTTCGATAAAGGCTTTCGCCGAGCTGCTTAAATATTTGCCTTGCTGATGGACGATTGCGATTTGCCTGATTAAACAAGGATTCGTTATTTTAACCGCCTTCAAGGCATGATTGCCATTCAAACGAATCAAGGTTCTGGAGAGAACCGTTACGCCTGCTCCTGCTTGTACTAGGCTGAAGATCGAATCAATCGTATTGGTTTCAATCAGTGGCTTGAAATGAAGACCAAGCGAGCTGCAGGTGGCATCTATCAACTGGCGGCATTTATGATCAGGCGGAAATAAAATAAGGGGCAGCTGCTGCAGCGATTGGAACTCGATGCTTTTGGCATTCGCAAGCGCGTGTCCCATTGGAACCATCATGTAAAATTCTTCTTCGTACAAAGGGATTTTTAAAATGCGTTCATCCTCGGCAGGATGGATAGTCACGGCTAAATCAAGCTCATTATGAAGCACACGCTCAAAAATATCGCCTGCCGCAACGATTTTTATCTGAATTTTTGGATATAATCGGTTGAAATCGACCAGTAACGAGGCAACTAGCTGATTAAGCTCACCAGGCAAAGAACCGATCGTTAAGGTCCCACGCTCAATAAGATGCAGCTCATCCATTTGTTCTTTGGCACTTTGCAAAGCCTGAAAGAGAACACTCGCCTGTTGTTTCAAAATGAAGCCGGCTTCCGTCAACGAGATTTTTTTGCCGATGCGGTTAAATAAGGGCAAGCCAAGTTCATCTTCAAGCGCCTTAACTTGATGGCTAAGAGTGGGCTGCGTCACGCCAAGCCGTTCTGCTGCACGCGTAAAATGCAGCTCTTCGCAAATGGTTACAAAATACTCTAGCTGGCGTATTTCCATGGACAAGCTCCGTTCACATTTTTATATATCATAGCTTAATGGTTGAGGAATTTCTATGGAATAGCGGCAATTTCCTTTTTAAGGAATGAACATTTGGCTTCTTGCTTTACTTTTGCCGCCGAGTAGGAAATGATGATAGGACCTACAAAATAATATGAACAGATAAAGGAGTTTGGGCTAGTGAGTTTGCTGCTTATTGGAGCCACAGGGAAGACCGGGCAATACATACAGCATTTTATCGAAGAAAAGGGACTGCAAGCTAGGCGATTTGTCCGAATGCCGGAGCAAGTTCAGACTGGAAGCATTCTTGGCGATATTCGGAACGAACAGGATGTGCTTCAAGCCATGTCGGGTGCAGAAGGGGTGATATGCGCTTTGAACACCGAAGGAAACGGCACGCTTCTAACCGGAATTCAGCATATCGTCAGATCCATGCAAGAGTTTAAAATCAAGCGGCTTGTGACGATAGGAACGGCTGGTATTTTGCAAAGCGAGCTTCAGCCGCATCTCTTGCGCTACCAATCCATCGAGAACAAAAGGGTGAACCATGAAGCGGCCATGGAGCATGAGCAAGCTTATTGCGCATTGGCTGATTCAAACCTGGATTGGACGATTGTATGCCCAACAAGACTTGTTCAAACGGAGTTCACGGGCGAATATCGCGTGCGAAAAAATATTTTGCCTACGGGAGGTTCGCAAATTTCATTTGCGGATACAGCACATTTTGCGGTTTCTTCTTATTTGAATCAGACCTTTGTGCGGGAGCGCGTGGGAATTTGCTATTAGCCAGCCGAAGGGGCATCATTACAAAAAACAGTACACCGCGTTATGGGTGTACTGTTTTTTGGGATTTTTAAGCGATCATGTTACTCCAGCTTCAAGACTTCCACGCGATTGGAGAAGAAGGTGGCACCGCCGCCCATATCAGCTAACCGCTGAGGCGTAAGCGTATTGACGGCCTGATGCCCTTTTTTCTGGTCATCCCACCAAAGTCCTTGGGTTACGAGAACGCCAGGAAGCACATCATGGCCGATTCGAACCGCCATTTCCACTTCGCCTCGGTCATTACGTATTTTTACCCGTTCGCCATCCTTGATGCCAAGCTCATCCGCATTCTGACTATGCATGTGGAGGAGAGGCTCCTTCTCCAGCTTTTGGAGACGTTCTTGATTGCCAAATGTCGAATTGATAAAGCTATGGTTAGGCCCAGTTGTGAGCAGAAACGGATACGTATCAGGCTCGCGCAGCGGCGTGTAGTCAGGCACGGGCGGCAGCCCGGCTTGCGCCATCGCATCGGAATAAAGCTCGATTTTTCCCGACGCTGTCGGTATCATTTCGGTCACTGGAGGGAGCTTGCCACCGCCAGCCTTCATCCATGTATTTGTTTTCAGCGTCTCATAGGTGATGCCCTCCAGAAGCGGATTGTTCTCGCTATCGAGTGCCTCGGCTATCATTTGTTCCTCGGTTAGATTAAATTCAGCTTCTTCGAAGCCCATGAGAAGAGCCAGTTCTTTAAATAGCGTAAAATTCGATTTGCATTCGCCCATCGGCTCCATTATGGGCTCATGAAGCTGCAAATACAAATGCCAGTACGAGGTATACAAGTCCAAATTTTCAAAATGCGAGGTGGCCGGCAAAACGAGATCTGAATATTTGCAAGTATCCGTCAGAAACAGATCATGCGTAACCGTAAACAGATCCTCGCGCAGCAGACCCTCCCGAACCCGGTTCTGATCGGGCGCTACGACTGCTGGATTGCTATTGTAAACAAATAGCATCCGGATCGGCGGAGAGAGCTCCAGCAGCGCTTCACCAAGCTGATTCATGCTTACCGTGCGAACCTCAGGATCTGGCAATAAATCCGGTCGTTCGAGCTTCATGCCATTAAGACGGGAATACCAGCTGTTGCCTTTCATGGCACCGCCGCCCTGAACTCCCCATTGTCCAGTTAGTGCAGGCAAGCAGGATATTGTCCTAACGATCATGCCGCCGTTGTCATGATGCTGGAGGCCATTGCCAATCCGAATAAAAGAGGGGGAAGTGCTGCCATACAAGCGGCCAAGCTCCTCGACTTCAGCTGCCGGAACGCCTGTTATCTCTTCCACGCGCGTCGGCGTATATTCTGCTGCTTGTTCGAAGAGATCTTCATAGCCTAGCGTGTTTTGTTCAAGAAACGCCATATCGGTAAGCCCATCACGGATTATGACATGCATCATGCCTAAGGCGAGCGCTGCGTCCGTGCCCGGACGAAGGTGGACGAAGCGGTCTGCCCAGGCGGAAGTGCGATTACGGTGAACATCGATATGGATGACGGTGGCGCCGTTTTTTCTAGCTTCGGTAGCTAACATCGTCTGATGCATATTCGTGGATACCAAATTGCAGCCCCAGATGAGAAACAGCTTCGTATGCACGGTATCCTCAGGATCGATGCCGATTGAGCCTCCCATCGTGTAAGAATAACCTTTGGAGCCTGCGGCATTGCAGATGGCGCGATCGAGCTGGCTTGCGCCAAGCCGGTGGAAGAAGCGCCGATCCATACTTTCTGAGTTGAGGACGCCCATATTGCCATAGAAGCTGTAAGGCAAGATAGCTTCTGCGCCATTCTCACTTATGATCCTTCTCATGCGTGCAGAAATTTCCTTGTATGCTTCGTCCCATGTAATGCGTTCGAAAGCAAGCTCACCCTTTGGCCCGGTGCGCCGCATCGGATACAGCAGGCGTTCAGGGTGGTAAACGCGGTCATTAAGCTGCCGCACTTTATTGCAAATCGCTCCACGTGTGACAGGATGCTCGGAATCACCCGTAATTTTCGTTATTTTCCCTTCTTCGAACGTCACGCTGAGGCCGCAAGTATCCGGACAATCAAAAGGGCATACGGAACGGACCGTTCCATTCATAGCAGGTTTGATCATTATCGTTCACTCCATCCTGTAACCAATATCATGTCTAAATATCATACCATATAAGAAATGAATATCATTTCGATTTTGCTCACTCTATGCTGAAAGTAGCAGCCTAATTATTCTTTTCCAACATATTGTCTATTGACAGTACCTCACTTCTCATGTAACATCTGTACTATTGAACACGAGTCCGCATAACTGAATAATTCGTATAACCTCACGGAATTTATTTTACAGGGTGAGGGTTTCTACGGGAAGCCTTAACTTCCTAACTACGAATATGCGATCATTGCACAATGATCCTATATTCGTCGTTAGGATTTTTTTGTTTTTATTGATTTTGCAAAAGACAGGAAGGAGCATTACTACAGATGAAGTATATTTTATCCGTATTTTTAGGAGCGGCCAGCTATGGCATATTATCCACAATCGTAGTGCTGGCATACGGCAACGGTTATCAGCTTGGAGAGGTCGTGGGCAGCCAACTGCTAACCGGCTTTATCCTCGCATGGGGGCTGGCGCTGTTTATGAAATGGCGCGAGAAACAGGGCAAAGGAGGCAGCAAGGCTGAGAAAGCGGCGAGCTCAAGCAACGCAAGCCGCCTAACTTGGAAGCATCGGCTGCTATTGATGGCAGCCGGCGCGCCGACAGCGATTACTGGGTTGCTCTATTATCAATCCTTGCGTTATATTCCTGCATCATTAGCTATCATTTTGTTATTTCAATTCACATGGATTGGCGTTTTAATTCAAGCAATCAGCCATCGTAAACGTCCGAATGGAATTATGTTGTTTACGATCGCAATTTTGTTCGGCGGGACGATGCTTGCTGCCGGCATCATGGAGCAGGGCACAGGCCAATTCAACATCATGGGTGTTGTGCTTGGGCTTCTTTCAGCGGTAAGCTATTCGTTATTTATTTTATTCAGCGGAAAAGCCGTACCATCCGTACATCCTGTTTATCGCAGCGCATGGATGATAACGGGCGGCCTAGTGCTCGTCTTTATTTTGTTCCCGCCGGCCTTTTTGTTCAATGGTCTCATTTGGGGCGATCTGATGCTATACGGCTTCTTGCTGGGCATGTTCGGCGCTTTTATTCCACCCGTACTGTTCGCGGTTGGCGTACCGCATATTGGAGAAGGCATGGCCGGCGTTCTTGGTGCATCGGAGCTTCCGGTAGCGGTAATGCTGTCATCACTCGTTCTTAACGAGCATGTGAGCGCACTGCAATGGGCAGGCGTTGCGGTCGTACTCATTGGAATTGCGCTTCCGGAGCTTATGAAGCTTATGAAGCGAAGAAGATTAAGTTTACAGTAAATTGCAAGTTAACAAGCCAGCTGTCTCCGTCGAGACCGCTGGCTTGTTTTGTTATATCTTGCTGCATACCCGACATTCATTTCATCAATACTAAAGATTCAACCATGGCAGGCAATATGAAATTAGCTTACGGAGGGAAGACAATGCGTTACGACTGCCTGATTGTTGGCGGGGGATTTGCAGGCCTTCAAGCGGCAATCCAATTGGGACGTTATCGCCATAGCGTGGCAGTTATCGATGCCGCAGAAGGACGATCCACCATTTGCAGGAGCTATCATAATCTAATCGGATTCCCAAACGGCATTAGCGGCTCGGAGCTCCTTGCCGCAGGCCAACTGCAAGCAGAGCAGCTTGGCGTTCGTTTTATTAAGGCAACAGCCAGTCAAGCACAGCCTACGGCAGATGGTTTTCATATTGTCTCAACCGATAAGCAAAGCTATTACGGGAAAAGGCTGTTAATTGCAACAGGGGTCAAGGACCGGCTTCCTGATTTCCCGGAACTTTATCCATGCATGGGCATCAGCGTCTTCATTTGTCCGGATTGCGATGGTTATGAAATCACAAATCAACCGACACTGGTGATTGGTTCTGGTGACGCTGGTGCGAGAATGGCTTTAACCTTAACGCACTGGACGTCCGAGCTTATTTACATCAATCACGAACAGTCACCACTTAGTGAAGATGTCCACAGTCAGCTAACTAGCAAGAAGATTAGCTATGTTAGCGAACCGATCCGCTCGGTTTTGACTGATCAATCACAATTTCTCGGTATCCATATGGAGGATGGCTTAACGATACTCCGTAAACACTGCTTTGTTGCAATGGGAGGGAATCATGTGCAATCTGATCTCGCGATACAACTTCAGGCAAAAGTAGCGGATAACAATCATATCATTGTTAATCCGCGTACCAAGCAAACAAGCGCCCCCTATGTATGGGCGGCGGGAGACGTAACCGCCCATTCGGAGATGGTGACCATTGCGATGGGTGATGGCAGCCAAGCGGCGATCTGGATGCACAAAAGCCTAATCTCTACATAGACGTAATGATCTTGTCGATAATTCCGTATTCCAATGCCTCTTGAGATGACATATAATAATCTCGATCCATATCCCTTTCGATTTTTTCGATGGGCTGTCCCGTATTCTCTGCTGAGATTTGATTTATCTTTGCACGAATATTCAGTACGCGTTTGGCGCTGATTGCGATGTCACTAGCCTGGCCTTGGACACCGCCATGAGGCTGATGGATCATAATCTCACTATTCGGCAGCGCGCCACGGTGTCCTTTCTCACCTGCCAGCAGCAAAATAGCGCCAAAAGAAGCGGCAAGCCCTGTGCATATGGTGTGTATGGGCGGCTTCACGTAATTCATCGTATCCAGTATGGCAAAACCAGCTGACGTGGAGCCGCCAGGACTGTTGATGTACATAAAAATCGGTTTATCCGGTTCTTCTGCAGCTAATAGCAGCAGCTGCGCAATGATGCTGTTGGATACTTGATCATCGATGGCGGAACCAAGAAAGATAATGCGATCTTTGAGTAGTCTGGAATAAATATCATAGGATCTTTCGCCGCGGCTCGTTTGCTCAACGACATAAGGTACAAATGGGCTCATGTTTGTTTGCCTCCAATAACATTTGATTGCTTTCGATTTGAAAACGATTAAACGATGGCAAAGGATACGGAAAAGAAAATTCTTTTTATGCGTATCTTTTTGGTGAGTTCATTCGTTTATTTCAATAAGGATAACTCCCTTTACCTGGCGTGAGTCAGGATAGAGCTTGAGGAGGCAGAAGGATGGCAAATAAGCCAATGGGAATTCATACTTTTAACATGGACGAAAAAATCGAGCACTTGCATGGTACGGTTCAAAAATATTGTTTGTCCTTAACGAAATCCAAATGGGATGCCGAGGATTTGGCGCAAGAGACTTGGCTAAAGGCAATTCGGGCAGCAGAAAAGGGCAATCACAATAATCCGGAAGCACTGCTGCTGCGTATCGCCAAAAACACATGGATTGACGAGACGAGGCGACGTAACCAGTACTCCCGCATCCTTATGCTAGAAAAACCTACTCCAGCCGAGCCAGAAACAGATTCTATAGAATTAGAAGAATCCATGCTTGCAATATTGAAGCATCTGTCGCCGCTACAGCGAACGGTTTTTCTTCTTCGCGAGGGATTGGGGCTTTCCATTGCAGACACTTCGGAGCTGCTGCATTTGTCTACGGGAGCGGTTAAAGCAGCTCTTTATCGAGCAAGAGAAAGATTGCAGGAGGTAAGAAGCAGCCTTGAAGCGGATGCGTCAATACAGCCGCTAAGCGACGATCAGCAAATGTTGTTCAACGCAATAACTAACGCTTATCGAAACGGAGATTTGAATAAGCTTATAGAACTAGCCATGCTGGACGAAGCTTTCGCCGCAATCCGATTCACCAGAAAAACACGCGTGAAAACGAACAGCCGAGCAGCATATATCCATTCCACACTCCAAATGGCTGCTTAAGTCTTGTCGTCTAGGTTCGATAATAAACGGATGCCGTGAGCGGCATCCGTTTATTTGTCTATATTCAGGCCACGCCCGAGAACACAAGAAATAGGGTATAATGAAGCTTATGATACGAAGGATTGAGGGCACTGAACATGACAAAAAAACTATTATTTTTCGATATTGACGGAACGCTGGTGGATCACGACAAAAAAATTCCTGAATCAACGAAGGAAGCCATCGCGGAATTGAAAAAAGAAGGGCACGAGGTAGTCATCGCCACAGGCAGAGGGCCTTTCATGTTAAAACCTGTAAGCGAAGCATTGCAAATCGAATCCTATGTTAGCTTTAATGGTTCCTATGTCGTATACAACGGGGAAGTGATTTATAGCCACCCGATTGATGCTAAGCGTCTACTTGAGCTAGCCCAAATAACAATCACGAATAAGCATCCACTGGTGTATATGACGCCGGACGGCATGCGTTCGAATTCGCTGCAAACCGCCTACGCGGAGGCTGCAGACGAGCCATTAAAGCTGCGGCTTCCGCCGTTAGAGCCTGATTATCACATTGGAAAAGAGATCTATCAATGCTTGCTCTATTGTAAAGAAGAAGACGAAGGATACTACAAAACAAACTTTTCTGAATTCGGATACAACCGTTGGCATAGGTATGGTAGCGACATCCTTCCGCCAGGCGGTTCTAAGGCAAAAGGCATCCAAGCGCTAATTGAGCGGACAGGTGTGAATCATCAAGATATTTATGCTTTTGGCGATGGATTAAATGATCTGGAGATGCTTCAATATGTCCATCATAGCGTAGCGATGGGGAATTCACCTGATGTCGTGAAGAAAACAGCCCGTTATGTCACGAAGGATGTAGCGGAGGACGGCATTCGGTATGGGTTGAAGATGCTAGGTTTGTTAGGAGACTAGAAGCAGATGCAGGGTGCAACAAAAAGAGGCTTATCTTCGTCTACAGAAGATAAGCCTCTTGATTATCATTAAATTACGCGGCGTGCAGTGACGTAAGTCTTGTCCCAAGTGCTGCCGGCAAAAGTAGAGATTGTAACGCCAACGCCTACTCTATACGTATGAAGCAGCTTGCCATTGCCGATATAAATGCTTACATGGTTAATGATGCCATCACGGTTCGTGTCGGAGAAAATGAGATCGCCCGCTTTAAGATTGCTTCTTGATACGTAATAACCTGACTTTGCTTGCTGCTTGGATGATCTCGGAAGACTGATTCCATTTTTTTTGTATACGTATTGAGTGAAGGAAGAGCAGTCAAAAGCACTAGTAATACCGGAGGATGCTCCGAATTTATAAGGCACGCCGACATACTTCTTGCCTGTGGCGATTACTTTCGATGCTGTTGATGAGCTTGTTGCCGCTTGCGCCTCTTGAGGCAGCGCGAACGAGCCTGCGGAAATGGCAATGGATAGGCTAATGCCAATTCCTGCTATTACTTTGCTAAAGCGTGTTTTCTTTGAGTTAATCATGATATTCCTCCTAGTATTATGTAGTTTGTAAATCCGCTAGAAATACCATAACATAGATTAATTACCCACAAATTACCTATGAGGAAAAAAAGCCTTGATACGACTATATAAATTGGCATTTATTAAAAAGTCATAATAAAAATCTCATTTTTATTTCTTGACATTACTAGAGTTGGTAAAGTTCAGTTATAGCTGTTTTTACACTTTCTTGTATTTGCTCCGAGGCTATATAATGATGAAGTCGGGCCGACGAATCAATAGGAAAGGAGCTGATCGATTTGATTAACAACTTGGAGGTGATCTCCGTTTAAGCGGAGATCACCCATAGGAAGGAGGCCGCGAGGCCTCCTTTTCATTCTCATATGACAGGCCGAAAAATAACTGGAAATCATGTCAAACATTTCTTGTCAACTGTAAAGGCTTACAATATACTTATAAAGTACTTATACAAAAGAAGTTACTATGGGAGATCTGGCAACCATGGCTTTTTTTATTTCGAGACGCGAATGGTTTACAAATAATCGAAGGGAGGCAGTAAAGATGTTAAGAGTTACGACTATGAATGATATGACTAAGCTGAGTTTGTTCGAGGAGGACGTTTATTGTGAACTACAAAAATGGGAGAGATGTGCTTCCCCCTAGTTTGTTGAAGGAATTGCAGAAATACATTCAGGGAGATCTAATTTACGTTCCTAAAGCCGCTGATCAACGGGCGCATTGGGGTGAGGTCAGCGGAACGCGGAAACTGCTGGCGGAACGAAACAAGGAAATTTATCTCTACTACACGAGCGGCTGGACCGTAGCGGATCTGGAGCGGAAATATCATTTGTCAGGGGAGAGCATCCGCAAAATTATCGTTAAAGCACGGTAATCCAGCCTGACAAAAAAGCAGATGCCTTGAGGCATCTGCTTTTTTTTGCATACAAATTCATCCGCACTTAAAGGGATTGTTTGTCGAATGTCGAACTCCTATTATGTAGTTTTATGGCATTCTATGTCGAGAAGAGCTAACGAACAACGCAGTGGAGGATATCAACATGAAAACACTATTAATTGCCGAAGACGAACCAATCTTGCGTATGCTGATTATGGATACGCTGGAAGATGAAGGTTATGCACTGGAAGAGGCCGCCGATGGAGAAGAAGCATTGGAGAAAATAAAAGAAATTGATTTTGATTTGGTTATTCTCGATTACATGATGCCTAAGATGACGGGTATAGAAGTGATCGAGAAGGCAAGGCAGCTGGAGAGCCGCCAGCAATCCAAGATTTTAATGCTCTCAGCCAAGAGCCAGCAAGCTGAGCAGGATAAGGTTATTCAAGCGGGTGCTGACGGATTTATGTCAAAACCGTTTAGTCCGTTGGAGCTTATCGATAAGGTAGAGGAGATGCTTCGTGGGTAAGCTGCAGCACTATTATAAGAAAAGCATAACGCGGCAGTTCACATCAATGATGATACTAGCGCTAACCTTGATTTTGGTTGGTGCTGTTTTTGTGCTGCTCAGCACCGTGTTCATATTAAAGGATTATGAAGAAGAAACGACCGAGCTGAGGGAGAAACAAGAACTGGTGTCCCAAATTGCCGACCATTCTAACGAAATTATTTTGCGCGCTCGCGGCTACTATGTTTATTTATCGGATTTTGAATATAATCAAATTTTTATCGAAAAAACCTCACTGGATCAGGCGCTTGCCGAAATTAAAGTATTGAAGCTCAGTGCTTCAGAGCAAGAGGTCATGCAAAATATCGAATCTTTTTTCATAGATTATTTCGATCAAATTCTTCCCAAAGCCATCGAATACTCCAAAGTGCAAAATTATGATGCCCTTCGGGTGCTGGTCTCTGCTGGAGAAGATAATCCTGTGAATAAACTGATCAGTTATTCGCGCGATTTTGAGCATCAAGTTCAGACCATTGCGGAAAACAAAAACGCTCAGCTTATTCAGAGTTTATCCTTTCAAGCTTTGCTGTTTATTGCTTATATCCTTTTAATACTAGTTGTTTCTTCCGTTATTACAAGAAAAGTGGCGAAGGATGTTGGGGTACCGCTTCAGAAGTTAACCGGATATGCCCGGCGGTTTGCGGAGGGGGAGTTCATTGAGGTTGAACACATAACCCGTGAGGATGAGCTTGGCGAGCTGGCCCGAACATTCCAGAGCATGATGGCCCAAATTCAAAATAAAGAGGAAGAGCTAGTCGCTCAAAATGAAGAGCTGTTCGCCCAACAGGATGAACTGCAAGCACAGCAAGAAGAACTACAGCAGGCGCTTGAGCGTATGGAAAAAAATGAACAGTATTTGGAGAAACGGAATTTGCTAGTGCAATCGTTATCCAATACGCTAGAGCAGCATGAGCTGCTGGAAAGCATAATAAGCAATATGGTTGCTATTACGGATTCGGATAAAGGATTCATCGTGATGATGAACCGTGAGCATTCTTATGCTTCAATCGGCATTTCTGAACACGCGGCTGCCCAGTTTATCGAAACGATAGACGAAGGAATTTTACTTCGGGCCCTTCAGACGAAACAAGCTTACTCCATTACACGCGATTGTACAGCACCAGAGCAAGGCTATCATGAGCAAGCCGCTAGAGCCACCGACCTTATTCTGCCTATATTGAACGCTAACGAGGAAATGGTCGCTTGCATTGTCATCACCAAAGTAAACCGCGGCATTACAAAGCAAGAAGAGATAGAAATTGTAAGCATGGTGAAGCAGATTTCATTGGCGTTCGATAAATTGTATTTGTACGAGCAGTCAGAAAAGCAGCGTCTGATGACAAGTGACATGTTAAATACGGTACAAGAAGGCATACAACTACTGGACCTCGATGGAACCACCCTACAAGTTAACCGCAAGATGTCTGACATCTTCGGGTTATTTCAACAATCGGATGGTTCGATTCATTTGCCGCTTGAGCAATTTAAATTCGCTGTGCAATCCACCGTTGTTGAAGCAGAGCCATTCCTTCAATTTATGGAGGCACTTGTGACGACTGGGCATTTGAACGGTCTTCGAAGCATGAATTACGAAATTACGGAACCGGAACGGAAATTCATTCAAATTTATGGTGAGCCGCTATATCGGAACGGCCAAAAATTCGGATTGCTTCTTGTTCACCGGGATATTACGAAAGAGTATGAAGTGGACCGGATGAAATCAGAGTTTGTCAGCACAGTTAGCCATGAGCTGCGTACTCCGCTTGCCAGTGTCCTTGGGTTTGCGGAGCTGCTGCTGCATCGGGAGCTTAAACCCGAACGGCAGCGAAAGTACATCACAACCATTCATCAAGAAGCCCGAAGGTTAACGACGTTAATAAATGATTTTCTTGATTTGCAGCGGATGGAGTCCGGAAAGCAAACGTATGAAATCAAATCCATCTCGTTAACGTCATTAATTAATGAAGTTATTGAGATGCAGCAATTGTCTTCAGGCAATCATCAAATCGTATGGCAAAACGATGCTCCTGAGGCAACCCTTCTGGCAGACCGCGACAAACTCCAGCAGGTTTTTATCAATTTGCTTAGCAACGCAATTAAATACTCTCCGAATGGCGGACAAATAAAGCTCTATTGCGGCATGAAAGATGATAAAATCATAGTACGCATGGAAGATCAGGGGCTTGGCATTCCGAAGGATGCTCTACCTAATCTATTTAAAAAGTTTTACAGAGTAGATAATTCAGATCGCAGAGAGATTGGCGGCACCGGTTTGGGACTTGCAATCGTTAAAGAAATTATTACCAGGCATGAAGGGTCAATTGAAGTGGAGTCGGAGTTTGGGCACGGCAGTACCTTCACCGTTACGCTGCCATCAGCGAGCCCTCATCCTTTAGAAGAGGATGAGCAACGGGTATTTGTAGGGACCGAGACGACTATTCAAGTCATGTTAATCGAAAATGATCACAACCTATCGATATTGTTACGAGATGAGCTGCAATCCAGCGGATTTCATGTCCATTTGTTTACGGAGGGTATGAAGGCCATTAATGAGATCGAAACGCTCAATCCCGATATTGTCGTTATTGACCTTATGCTGGAGCCAGACATCACCGGTTGGGATATTATTAGCAAAATCAAAAAATCAGAAGTTCTGCATAACAAACCGATCATCATCTCCAGTGCATTTGAGGAGAAAGAGAAGGCTGCACAATGGGGAATCAATGCCTTTCTAGTAAAACCCTATTTACCCGGCAGACTAAGTGCAGCCATTACGCACATGCTGCGATAATCGAGGGAGTCCATGGCAATGAAAACCGAAAAATATAAAAAGCTCATTCAACAACGAATACTGGAAACCATTGATACTTGGTCCGGTCAAGACCTTGTCGAAGAACAAGAAATTTATCGATTTTTCCATAATCTCAAGGGAACAAGCGGAACAATCGGATTACTGGAAATTGAGAAGTTTTCAGAAGAGAAAGAGAAGATCTTTGCTGAGAAAAGTACTAAAGCGTTCTTACGCAAGGAATGGTCAGAGCATTTGCTCCCGTTAACGCATCTTTTGCCATATGCAGATTTGGAGAATAAAGCTTCTGAAACAACGGCTCTTAATGAATCTGCTGCACTGGATAATCCAGATAACATACAAAAACGTGTGCTTGTTATTGATGACGATGTCCATTTCGTTACGTATGTAAAGGAAGTTTTAGAAAAGCAAAACTATCCGGTTACCATTGCGCTAAATGCCGAGCGAGGGCTCAAGCTATTTTATGAATGGAAGCCCGGCCTCATTTTGCTCGATATCGTACTCCCGGACCAAAGCGGCATGGAAGTCCTACATCAAATTGTTGATAAAGCAAAACAAGAGCATATTCCCATCATTATGGTCAGCGGAAACTTCTCCACTGAAAATCAAATTAATGCCTACCGTTCAGGTGCGATGGATTTTCTCGCAAAGCCGTTCGACGTAGAGCTTCTGACGGCTCTTATCGATAACCGCTTTGCTATGAAACAGGATTGGGAGCGTTCCATTATTATTGATGAGCTGACTGGCGCCTATAATCGAAAACATTTTAATCAATCCATCCAACTGCACATTGACAGCTTCAAACGATCGAACGAAGTATTCTCGCTTGTTATGCTCGATTTGGATTACTTCAAGCATGTAAATGATACTTACGGACATTTGATGGGAGACGAAGTGCTGCGGGCCTTTGTGGCAACTGCTCTAGAGAATATTCGGCCAACGGATATTTTGTGCCGCTATGGCGGAGAAGAGTTTGCTATGATTTTGCCAAAAACCGATGCGGTGCAAGCTGCCGTCTTAATTGAGCGTTTTCGGCAAGTGTTTAACGCCATTAAGTTTCAAACAAATAGTGAAGCTTTTCAGGTCACATTCTCCTCAGGCATAACGGAAATCTGCCTGCCTAACAGTCATGTTGAGCTGTTAATTGCGGAAGCAGATCAGGCATTGTATAGCGGCAAGCGATCTGGCAGAAACCAAACCGTGGTCTATTCGAAGGAATTAATCGAGAAGAGCCGCCAAACTTCCCTTAATGTTATCATTGTCGATGATGATCCTCTTATCAGGGAAATTGTCATCCAGCGTTTCTATAATTGGAAGCCAGCCAGCCATATTAAGGTGACAGCTTCAGAGTATGCCAGCGGCAACGTTTTTTTGGAATCTGCCTGGTATAATGAAAGTGAAAAATATATCATCTTGCTAGACGGTTCCATGCCCGATCTAGACGGCTTAGAGGTGCTTCGGCAGCTTCGTATGAAATATCCGGAGCAACAGCTTTTAATCGTAATGCTGACTGCCCGCAACAATACGGCTGATATTGTTCAGGCATTGCAAATCGGTGCCGATGATTATGTAGTCAAACCATTTCATATGCAGGAGCTTGTCCTGCGCATTGAGCGTTTAGCTAATCGGATGTTATAGCTACCGCAGAACCTTTGGGGGCGAAAAGAAGAAGCTATCCTTCTGTCATATGACAGCGGGATAGCTTCTTCTTGCATTTCTGTATGGGATACCGTTAACTGCATTATTATTTAGAATCTATTAAAGCAATCTTCTATTAACGAACCGTTGCAACCGGCAAATCAACGACAGTCTGAGGGTATTTATAATCATTACGGTAGCAATTGGTATCCGAATCATACGTGGACTGAGAGAGCTTGTGCGAAATTTCAAAGATGGAAAGTTTCGGATTGACATGCAGGGAGGACTCAAAGAACGAGCATCTTTCAAAGTTAAATTCAAGCGTAGTAATAATAATAACGCAATTCGTAAAGGTACAGCCAATAAAGCTAAATCCGTCAAAAGCAATCGTTTCGTTTGTAAAATGTTCATTCGCTATTGTATTCATAATCAGCGCTCCTATTCTGTGGTGGGACAACCTAGTAAAAATATTATCAGATACAAGACGGGATGTTTGTCGCTTGATGGGAAGGAAAATAAAAAAATTAACGACATAAATAGCGTTCATTCGATCTAGCTTTTTGCTGGCTCTGGGACAACGAACTCAATATATGCCTAATGTATATAACCAATTCATTAACGACATAAACGAGGAACCCTAAAAAACTTGAGTTGGCTGAAAGTGGAATAGGCATTTCCCTGAATATGGGTATTCATCCCTAATAAAGATCGTTATAATGGCATTAAGAGTCTATTTATAAAAACACTTCATGGTGAATAGAGAGAAGGAGATATAGCTATGAATCCTATATTTAAAGATTCGATTCAGAGCGAGGAGCAGTTAAGAGAGTTGCTTGGTTATCCTAGCCCGCTCGTGATGAAGAAAACGATTACCTATCTCGATGAGCATTGTAAAAGATTCATAGAAAGTTCGCCTATGCTGTTTATCTCTACCGCAGATCGTTTGGGTGCGTGCGACGTTTCACCTCGCGGCGATCAGAGCGGCTTCGTCCAAATCCTTGGCGACAAGCATCTCGTTATTCCGGAACGGCCAGGAAATCGCAAACTCGATTCTATTTTAAATATACTTGAGAATCCTCACATAGGAATTTTATTTGTTATCCCTCAGCTTGAAGAAACGTTACGGATCAACGGAATAGCCACCGTTATCAAGGATAAAGCGATATTGGAACGCATGAAGGCGTTTGACAAAGAACCGCTTGTCGCAATCGGAGTTGAGGTCGAAGAGTGTTATATTCATTGCGCCAAAGCTTTCAAACGATCAAAGCTATGGCAACCGGATAGTTGGCCTTCAAGCGAGCACTTGCCAAACGCCGCAAAAATATTAGCAGCGCACACCGCATCCCAGGAAGAAGATATTGCTGCTTCGCTAAAGGAAACCTATGAGAAAAGATTATATTAATGGTAGAATATGACCAGCATATCCATTTTTTAATTCAAATTAATGTACTCAATAGGAGTTGAAGATCATGAATTTATTTATAAACGGTTCGGAGCAAAGCCCATCTTCAGAGCTTAAATGGATGAATGAACCGAAAGAATGGTCATTTGATGACAAGCATGCGCTAACGGTGTCTGCACCCGCAATGGCTGATTTTTTTCGAGATCCCGCTGGCATTTCGATAAAGGATTCTGCGCCGTTTCTTTATACGACGATCAATGGCGATTTTAGCTTGGAGACTAGAGTGAGCGTAGAGATGATTCGGCAATACGATTCAGGCTGTTTAATGATTATGGCCGACAAATTGAACTGGGCAAAGCTTTGTTTTGAGTTTTTCGACCACAAACCGTCTATTCTAAGCGTCGTTACTCAAAATAGCTCAGATGATTGCGTATCAGGAGAAGCAGCAACACAACATCCTTACTTAAGGATAGCAAGAGTAGGCCATTGCTTCGCATTTCATTACTCGCTAGACGGTGAACAATGGAAGCTAGTGAGGTACTTCGGAATGGATGCTCCACAAGAGCTTAAAGTAGGAGTAGTCGCACAATCACCTATTGGCGAGGGCAGTAAGGTCAAGTTTGATTACCTGCTGCTGACTCCTGGCGTGACCGGAGATGTGCGTGAAGTAACCAAGTAACGAGTGTCGGAAATAAATGAAATGGAGTTGAAGGGATGGAGTCAAAAAGAATAGCCGCAGAGAGAGCCGTGGAATATGTGAAGGATGGCATGATTGTCGGATTGGGAACCGGCTCAACCGCTTATTGGGCCATTCAAAAAATCGGTCAACGAGTGAAGGAAGGCCTTAACATTCATGCGATCGCAACATCAGCCGCCTCGGAGGAGTTAGCGCAGGAGTGTGGTATTCCTTTGTTGTCCTTTGCAGATATCGATACCATCGACGTGACCATAGATGGGGCAGATGAAGTCGATTCCCACTGGAATTTAACAAAAGGCGGCGGTGGGGCGCTATTACGCGAGAAGATAGTAGCTTCAGCAAGTAAGGAGCTAATCATAATTGTAGATGAGAGTAAAATCGTCGAACAATTGGGGGCTTTTCCTTTACCGGTAGAAATCATTCCGTTTGGTTACGAAATGACGATCAAAAAGCTCCAAAAGCTCGGTGCAGAACCCGTATTAAGAAAAACTGGCGACCACGTCTACAAAACGGATAACGGTAACTATATTGCTGATTGCCGCTTTGGTCAAATAGCAAATCCAAATGAGCTTAACCAAGCCTTAAACCTCATTACGGGAGTAGTAGACAATGGCCTCTTTGTCGAAATGGCTACACATGTCATTGTCGGCTACATGGATGGCTCCGTCCGTGAGCTTTCTCTATCATAAGCAGCATTGCTGCTTAGCGATTGCCTTGAAAGACCCACCAAGGGTTTTTCAAGGCTTTTTTTGTTATCCATGTTACGGAATATTCATCAATGATTAAATTACCCTCGACATGTAAAAGCTAAAAAGTGAGCAATATTTCCAAAATTCGATTAGAAGCGCCATTTCGTGTCGACGGGAAGTGATGAAATGCCTATAAACAAAAAGAAGTCAAAAACAAAAGCGATAGCGGTCGGCCCTAGCAGCGTCCTTGAACGTCATAAGGGCGAACAGATCAGTACACAAATGGAACAAACCATTTCTTTTATACAAAATATTTTAGGTGTCAATGAAGATTTAACGATACGGCGCTTTCATGTTTTTGGCCAGCATCCGGCAGTCATCATTTATTTCTCGAACATGGTTAATCAGAGCACGATTAATGTCGATATTGTCAAGCCGTTAATGTATGTTCCGAACCATCTGATTGGCTGCTCCATCGAAATAGGTCAATTAATCGATGTATTGCAAAATGATACCTTGTATCACGGAGAAAGCGAACTAGAGTCTGAGCTTACAACTTTGATTGAGAGTATTTTAAGAGGTGAAACGGTAGTCGTTGTAGACGGGTTGGATAAGGCATTTCTGCTAGGGACGAGAAATATCGACAAGCGTGCGATTGATCAACCGGCAACGGAACAGGTTATTCGGGGTCCGCGTGAAGGCTTCATTGAACCTTTAGGTACCAATATCTCATTAATAAGATATCGCCTTCAGTCACCGGATTTGCGAGTCGAAACGATGGGAATTGGACGTCGGACAAAATCCAAGGTAGCCATATGTTATATGGATGGCATTACGAATCCGAAGCTGGTGAAGGAGGTCAACCGCAGGCTCTCCAAAATCGACATTGACGGTGTGCTGGACTCAGGTTATCTCGAGCAGTTTATAGAAGACAATCATTATTCCCCTTTTCCTCAAGTGCAGTATACGGAAAGGCCGGATAAGGTCGTTGCGAATTTACTGGAGGGACGCGTGTCGATCCTCGTAGACGGTTCTCCGCTGGCACTTGTCGTTCCAACGGTGTTCAGCCAGTTTTATCAGACGGTAGAAGACTATACCGAGCGTTATCTTCTGATGAGCTCTATCCGGCTGGCCAGATTAATTGCTTTGATGTTCTCGTTAATTTTCCCGTCGATTTACGTATCCATCATCTCCTTCAACCCCGAGCTCATTCCTACGGAATTTGCGGTTGCAGTTGCAGGCGGGCGCGCGGGAGTTCCATTTCCGGCAATTATTGAAGTGCTGATCATTGAAATCTCCATGGAAGTGTTGCGCGAGGCGACGATCCGGCTGCCACAACAGGTTGGCGGAGCCCTTTCCATCGTAGGGGTTCTGGTTATCGGTCAAGCAGCGGTTTCCGCAGGATTTGCAAGCCCAATCACGATCGTTATCATTGCTTTGACGACAATCGGCTCCTTTGCGACACCCGCATACAATGCGGCTCTTGCTTTGCGTCTGCTCCGATTCCCGCTCATTATCCTGGCCGGAACCTTCGGTTTGTATGGGGTCATGATCGGGCTAATCCTCATCGCCAATCATCTCCTGTCGTTAAAGTCGTTTGGCGTTCCTTACCTTAGTCCGCTTGTCCCAACAGAATTTCAAGGGGTAAAGGATTTAATCATACGTGGACCGTTATGGGCGATGAACAAGCGTCCTTCCTTCCTGCAGCCTATGGACGCTTCGAAGATGGCGGCAAATGAATTAGACAATAGCACCGATCAGGCCTCAAATGCACTTGATCCGAAAAACGATATCAATCAACAGGAGGGATGACCAGTCATGCAGGACCGCCAAATTACCGTCATACAAGCAGCCGCTATTCTGGTCAGTTCCATTATTGGAGTAGGGGTGCTTGCCCTCCCGTTATTTGCAGTTAAAGCGGCAGAGTCCGGAGCGCCCTTAGTTACTTTTCTCGGAATGCTGCTCGCTTTTGTCGGGCTTTTTTTGATTACGGTGTTAGGAATGAGGTTTCCCGACAAATCAGTCATCGAATACAGCCAAGATATTATCGGAAAAGGTCTCGCAAGCTTCGGAAGTGTGCTCATTATTGTTTTTTTTGCGGTACTTACCTCTTTGACTGCAAGGGAATTCGGCGAGGTTGTCGTCACGTCAGTCCTGAGATCTACACCGGTTGAGGTAACCGTTATCGTTATGCTGCTGCTTGCAGCCATTTCCACGCGCAATGAAATTACGACCATTGCTTATATCCACACCTTTTATTTTCCGCTACTGTTAGTCCCCGTCTTATTAATCGTAGCCTTGTCGCTCAAAAACGCAGAGGCGATTAATTTACTTCCAGTGTGGGGGAACGAATCAAAAGGGATGATGAAAGGTACGTTGACGATAGCCGCATTGTTTCAGGGTACGTTTGTTTTAAGTGCGGTAATCCCTTCGATGAATAAGCCTCAGAATGCGATGAAAGCAAGTATCGGTGGAATGCTGATTGCTGGTGGACTATATGTCATTATTGTTGCAGCAGCGGTAAGCGTATTTGGCGCAGAAGAAATCAAGCAATTACTGTGGCCAACTCTTGAATTAGCTAAAGCCACATCCTTGCCTGCTAACATTTTGGAGCGGCTTGATGCCGCATTTTTGGCCGTATGGGTAACTGCCGTTTTTACGACCCTTTTATCCAGTTACTTCTTAACGATACATTCGATTAGCAAGCTATTTCGTTTAAAGGACCACAAGCTATTCTCGTATTTTATATTGCCATTTGTGTTTACGATGGCGATGCTGCCGCAAAACATTGTAGAAATGTACGAAATTATTGTTAACGTGGGCCAGATTGGCCTTTGCATTACGATTGTTTATCCCGGCTTGTTATTGCTCATTTCCATCCTTCGCAAGAAGAGAGGTAATTCGGTTGAGAAGAAAAAAGTGGATCAGAACCGTTAACCTATTCTGCTGTCTTTGCATCATTACGCCTATGCTGACTGGCTGCTGGGATCGGCTTGAAATCGAAGAGAGAGCCGTTGTCTTAGGTGTATCGATTGACTCGGTAAAATCAGATCATTCCCAAGAGGAAGAAGGGGAGGTATCCCATCTCAATAATTCCATCCCAGCACCAAATAAATCACTAATACGAGTTGCTGTTCAAATTGCACTACCGGGCAGAATACCTCTAGGTCCCGGCGAGAGCGGGGGAGGGAACGGGCCAGCCGAAAAAACCGTTTGGGTTATCGATGTGGTTGGTCATAGCATTGACGATGCCTTTATGAATTTGCAGCAGCAGGTGTCAAGCCGGCTTTTCTTTGGTCATCTGCGCGTTATAGTCGTATCCGAATCCGTTGCCAAAAAAGGACTCGAAAATATAAATGATTATTTCCGCAGAAACCCGGAAGTGCGCAGAATGGCTTGGATGATGATCTCAAAGGGGAGAGCCATACGTTTTATGGATGCAACTCCGAAGCTGGAGAGGGTGCCGACCCTTTATTTGATGTCAACCTTGGACGAAGGAAGCCGCATGGGTAAGTTCCCCAAGGATTACATCGGCATTTTCTGGAGTAATTTATCCAAGAAGGGACAAGAGGGATTTTTGCCTTACGTCGAATTGAAAAAAGAACAAAACATCGAAATTAAAGGTTTAGCTTACTTTCGGGGTGATCATTTGGTGGGCATAACCAAACCGCTTGAAATTGCTGGGTATTTGGGAATCAAGGGGGTTAATCCTGCAGGTTACCGCGTATTCATTCAGCCTGGCGACGCTTCCACGGCCATCATGACGAATACCACTCATCGAAAAGCGACTACCAAGGTACAGATCAAAGACAATGTCCCTCATTTTACGATTACCATATCGGTTGAATTAAATATTGAAGAGAAATTGAGCGAGAATATCCAGTTTAATAATCCCGCTATCTTAAAGCAATACGAGAAGAAGCAGGAAGAGGTATCCCTCAAGTTTTACACGGATATCATCAAGAAAACACAGGAAAAGGGCTCGGATATCTTCGGCTTTGGCGAATATGTCCGGGGTAAAAAACCGTCATTTTGGAACAAGAATGTCAAATCGGCTGAAGGCTGGCAGAAGATGTACAAGGACAGCACCTTTGACATTAAAGTGTCCATGAAGCTGCGACGAATTGGAATGAAAGCGAAATAGAAGAGCGTTTCCAAAGACGAAGGAGAGTAGGCCGATGGTTGTCGAAGGCTATACGACAAGTTATCTCAATTACGCCATATTTCTATGGCTTTTGAGCGGAATTCTCATTTTGCAGATTGATGTTAAGGGCTTTAAGCTAGCTGGATTAATGAAAGAAAGCAAAGTATCAAGGTTTATCGGATGGTTTAATATCATTGCTGCTGTTTTGTTATGGGTAGGAGAGCTGGCCCTGCAATGATGAACAGCAAAGATCTGTATACTACGCTGCTGGTGATAGTTTCCGCTTGACTTAATTCGTTTACAAGCGTAATCTATAAACAACGTTTACGCTTGTAAACGAATTGTATAACAAAAAGGTGAAGAAGATGAGCAACTCTCCCAACATAACCGAAGCCGAAAGCCAAGTAATGAAGCTTCTATGGCAGAAGGAACCTTTGTCTGCTAATGAGATCATTTCGAAGTTGTCGGATCAGATGAGCTGGACGGATCAGACGATCAAAACCTTCCTTAACCGCCTGCACAAGAAGAATGCGATCCGTTTCGAAAAGACTGGCAGAAATTATCTCTATTATTCGTTGGTTTCACATGAAGAATACTTAAAAGCAGAGAACCGATCCTTTCTAGACAGAGTTTATAACGGGGCTGTAGGCATGCTTTGTACGAAATTTCTTGAGGAAGAGACTCTGTCTGAGAAAGATATCGAGGAGCTTCAACAACTACTGGAAAAGAAGAAGAACTCATGATATTCATGAAGACGATGTTCTCCCTTATTTTGAATGCATCGTTAGCGTCGGCGGCAATCATCTTGTTGCTAGTTGCCATTCGGAAGTTGTTTTATCTGCGGCTTACACCTAGATTCATTCATGTCCTGTGGTTTCTTGTATTAATAAAACTGCTTGTACCTGTTGTTCCTTCGAGTTCTATCAGTTTGTTTAATCTGGTTCCGCACGCAATAGCAGATAAATGGACAACCGATCAAAGCCATCCTGTTGACAATTCCGGCTCCGTGAAGCAAAGCGAGGACACTTTCAAATCCGGCGGCGAAACGAAGGCAGCCATACAACAACGAGCAGAAGAAACTCTGCCTTCCGATTTATCGGCATCTCGGCTTGAGGATTCTGATTTGGCAACCGCAAATCCTCTCACTCAAAGCAGCGAGGAAAATCGAGGTAGGTCCAATATACTTAAAATCGGCTTATGGATATGGCTTGGAGGATTAGTATTCTTCGGTATTTATTACCTGGTTGTAACACTAAGATTCAGAAAACAACTCCGATTCGCCCGCCGGATCAACCATGTAGAGGTACTTTCTGTTCTTAAAGCGTGCAGTGAACAACTGGGTATTAAACGTAACATTCCGGTTTATGAGATTAGCGGTTTTCACAGCCCATGGATCTACGGAATGTTAAAGCCAAAAATTTATTTGCCGGAAGATATGGTTGTCATCGCAGATTCCCGGCAATTGAGACATGTTCTTCTACACGAGCTGGCACATTATAAACGCAAAGATTTATGGTTCAATTCCTTATGGACGATAGCGGTATGGCTACATTGGTTTAATCCTTTGGTTTGGCTAGCGCGGCAAAAAATGGCCTCCGATCGGGAAATAGCCTGTGATGCGGTTGTGCTTGAGGCGCTGGGAGAGCGGGAATCTTCGTCGTACGGCTTGACACTTCTTATGCTGTCGCGTTTATTTTCGCGGAGTTCATCTTCACGGTTTTATCTTTCCTATTTCTTCAACAACAAGAATGAGACGAAACGGAGAATTACCATGATTACGAAGTTTAAACAAGGTTCGTACCGGCTGTCTGCGGTCGCTATTTTATTGATTCTAGTCTTAGGCGCAGTTGTGCTGACCAACGCGAATGTCGAATCGAATGCCTCCCAGGCAGCGTATTCCAAGCCGGAAAATACGGTTTCCTCTTTTCAAATCGACAGGCTCATACCCTCGTTCAAATGGTTTAATAATCTGAACCGGGCGCTCGCTTTCTCAAAGTTTGACTTTAAAGTACCTGACTATCTGCCCGAAGGTTATCACCTGCAAGATGTGGAATTGAATGAAAATTTCAGCAGTGCGCATAAAGCAGACTTGATTGAATTCGTAACGATCACTTTCGTATCGAACTTTGGCCATACAGACGAGCAGAATATCGTGGTGTACGCTTCTAAAGGAAAGGGCACCTTACTGGAGCATAATTTGTTATGGGGCGCTTCTTCTTCTCATTTTCAAAATACACAAGAGCCGGGTCGCGTGCTTTCCTACAAGCAGGAAGACCTGATCGTAGGCGATGTTAAAGGTGTTTTGTACACGGGTAAAATGCCCAGGTACAAGCAAAAACCAGCAACGGCCAAAAGTTTTGTGTGGCAGGAAAATGGTTTAACGTATGCGATCAATTATTTTAGCGCTGATCTGACCCAAGAAGAGCTCATGAAAGTCGTTCAGTCATTTTCATTGCCTGAACAAGTTCAATATGTCGATTATAAGGGTGAGGGCAATTCATTCCCTTTATATGATGAGACGGATTTGCAGGAAGCCAAACATCTTCTTGGCTTTCCTGTTAAATTCCCGTTTGCCCTCTCAGACTTTGGCCTTAAACTATCCGATTCGGTTATGCAGCAGGCTGACGATCAGAACACCGGGTACTACATTAGACCGGACAAAGACGCCTTGAAGAATACTTATCGCGTTCCATACAATTCTTCCATTTATGAAATAAATGACACGATTGAGTTTTATCAGAGCAAAGCGCCTAGTGTGGATGCGAGCAAGTTGTCGTTCTTACACATATGGGAAATAAACGGTATCGAAATATCGGCATATGCAGATAAGGATCATATCTATTGGGAGCCTATCCATTCGAATAACAATCCGTTGAAGTTCAAAACTCAAACGTATTATATGTGGAAGCAAGACGGCATTTATTATACGGCTTTTTTCCTTGGGGTGGACAAACACCAGAAAGAAAATCTTGAAGCTTTCGTACTCGCTCCTGTCCAATAACCAGGAAAAAATCCCCCTAGACTGATCATTACCCAGTCTAGAGGGACTTACTTGAGCTTAGTGCGAGTAGCTAAGCGTTAACTTGGGATGCGTCGGAGATATGGTCTATTCTTGCTTTGCCGCCTTTGGCCATCCACTTTTGCTTCCACTTCATTTGCATGACGGTAAGAAGTATAAGGGAGGCGAGCGTGACCAAGCTTAAAATCAGAAATCCTGGCGTGTAAGAACCGCTTGATTGATAAAGCTTGCCGAGGATAAGCGGGAGCGCATATCCGCCTAGGCCACCGGCAGCTCCTATGATGCCTGTCATTAATCCAAGTTCGCTGCCGAAACGCTGCGGCACCAATTGAAATACCGAACCGTTCCCAGCTCCTAGACACATCATGCCAATGAACAACATCGTAATTACGACAGGCAAGGCGGGCATGGAAGCTACAGCAGCAAGCATAAGTCCCGCTCCAGCATACAAAATCGTCAGCATTTTGGCGCCGCCGATCCGATCGGACAAGTAGCCGCCAACCGGTCTGAAGAAGCTGCCCGCGATGACGCAGAAGGTTGTGAAATCTGCCGCTCTCACGGGGGAAAGCCCATATTGCGTGTTGAAGAAAATCGTTAAATAATTAGAGAGTCCCACGAACCCTCCGAAGGTCACGCAATAAAAGGCGCAAAATACCCATGCGTCGCCTTGCTTCAACACCTGTGCGTATTGCGACAGCTTCTTCGGAGCAGGGCGGTTCGGACTGTTTTTCGCAAAAATAGTGAATATAATAAATACGAGGACGATCGGAATAATAGCTAGTCCGAAGACAAGCTCCCAGCTGCCGTAATGTTGGGCAAGACGGTTAGCGAACAACGTGGAAATTACCGTCCCGCTATTTCCGGCTCCAGCGATGCCCATAGCTAGACCTTGATGCTCCTTGGAGTACCACTGGCTCGCCAAGGGCAAAGCGGCGGCGAACGATGCGCCAGCGACGCCAAGCAATAGAGCAACGACATACAGCTGGTCTAAGGAATCAACAAACTTCCAGCCCATAATCAGAGGAATAAGCGTAAAGAGCATTCCGAATTGGGCGGTCCGTTTGGGCCCGATATAATCCGTCATAAAGCCTAATACCAACCTCAAAATAGAACCTCCTAAAATAGGAAGGGCGACCAGATTCGCTTTTTGCACAGGGTCCATCGGATAATCTGCCGCAATGATCACGCTTAGAGGACCAATTAATACCCAAATCATAAAACTCATGTCAAAATACAAAAATGCGCTGAACAATGTGGGCTTGTGACCGCTCTGCCAAAATCCTTTTCTCTCCATCCCAATCTCTCCCTTATCTCTTGTAATCAACCTAAAAAGCCGCAATTCATCCCTTTTCAAGGAACGAAATGCGGCTTCATTGCCACTGGCTGCACGTCTTTGTGCTGCCTCACATTTAAGAGATGACGATAATGTAATCCCAATTCGAATTATATGGTCACGTAATATGTATGTCAATATATATTACACATATTTTTATATTAACGAATTCGCTAATGTTGCGTAATGTATATTGACATGGAATCAAGAGTCGTTTAATCTTACTATATAAACGAGTTGAGCACAGTGGCGTGCACGCTCCTACGGCAACGATGCCCTTTTCCCCATATGCGGGAGAGGGCTTTTTCTGTTCATTTACCGTTATACCTAATTTCGGGGGAGGAATTTCATGTCTACCATCACTGTACCGGATTCGCTTACTGCAGCTGTATCCATCGCCGTTATGAAAATGGTTAAAGTTGTTCAGGCCCCCCTATCGGAAGCAGTCTCGTTAGAAGCTTCATTATCACGCGTGCTTGCCGCGGACTTTCAAAGCCCGTTTTCCTTGCCGCCATTCCGCAGAGCGGCTATGGACGGATATGCCGTTGTATCTAATGCTACGCTGGGCGCTTCAAGGGAACATCCCGTTCGACTGAAGGTAAGCCATGAGATTCGTGCAGGCCAGCTACAAGATGCGACAGAAGAGAAAGAAGAGAAAGAAGAGAAAGAAGAGAAAGAAGCGACGCCACAGCTAATGGAGGCTGTCCGAATCTTTACGGGTGCCCCCGTGCCTGCGGGATATGATGCGATCGTTATGCAGGAAGCTGCAGTCGTAAGAAATGATTTACTAGGTCTTCCTTCCATACAAATTGACCGTACTAGCCATAAGGGGCAGCATATCGCGGAAAAAGGCGAGGATGTTCCACAAGGGCTGAATATTTTATTTCGGGGTACGGCGATAAAAGCAAAGGAAATTGCCGTGCTTGCATCGTTTGGACAAAGCAAGGTCCACGTGTACAAGAAACCCAAGGTTGCGGTTATTCCAGTTGGTGATGAGCTGGCTGTGCCCGGCTGCGAGCTTCGCCCTAGTCAAATCTTTGATGCTAACAGTTTTATGGTTGGAGCGAGGCTGCGTGAGCTCGGTTCGGAAGTACAGCGCTACAACCCCATTGCTGATTGCCAGGAAACGATTGAGACCACACTATCAGATGCGCTTCATCTAGCTGATATTGTGGTTACGATAGGCGGCGTCTCCGTCGGAGAATACGATTTTGTCAAACAGGCTTCAATCGCTATTGGCGGTGAACCCTTGTTTACTAAGGTTCTTATGAGACCGGGAACACCTGCCTCTGCCTATCGAATCGGAAACAAGCTGCTGCTCTGTTTATCCGGCAATCCGTCTGCTTGCTTCACTGGAACCGAGCTGCTGCTGCGTCCAATCGTCATGAAAGCGACTGGCAGAAACGATTATCGTTCAGAATGGCTGGAGGGCAAACTGACCGATCCGATCGACAAACCATCGCCATATCCCCGTTATATAAGAGCGTTCGTATACCGTAATGGAAAAGAGTGGATGATCGAGCCGCTTCGCAATGATAAATCCGGAAATGTGGCCGCTTTCGCAAGGGCTAATGCATTGGCTCTTATTCAAGCAGGCGGCTCCGGTGCCGATGCAGGGCAAGAGGTTCGATGGGTATCGCTGATGCTATAGTAAATTCGCGAGTGGATGTGAGCATAGATGAAGAGAGAAAAGCTTGTTGTGATCGGAAATGGCATGGCTGGCATGAAATGTGTCGAGGAAATTTTAAAGCTGGAGCCTCATCGGTTTCATATTACAGTATTTGGAAGAGAGCCGCATCCTAATTATAATCGGATCCTATTGTCCAAGGTGCTGCAAGGAGACTCGACCATCGACAGTATCGTTATCAACGACTGGTCATGGTACGAAGAGAGGGAGATCAAGCTTTATACGGGAGAGACGGTCGTTCATTTGGATATCCAAGCAAGGCAGGTGACAACTTTATCCGGCATCCGCGCGAATTATGATTTTCTAATTATAGCAACAGGGTCTTCCGCTTTTATTCCCCCAATTGCCGGCATTCACAAGCCTGGCGTTATTGCTTTCCGGAGCATGGAGGATTGTGCCACCATGATCGATTATTCGAAAAAATATAAAAAAGCAGCCGTGATTGGAGGCGGCCTGCTCGGTCTTGAAGCCGCGCGCGGTCTCTTGAATCTAGGTATGCAAACGGAAGTCATCCATAATGCCTCTTATTTAATGAATCGCCAGCTTGACGCCATGGCTGCCGACATGCTGCGCAGAGAGCTGGAGCAGCAGGGCATGAGATTTTGGCTTAGCAAGGAAACAGAAAGCATTACAGGACTTAATCGTGCGAAAGGCATAAGGTTCTCTAACGGAACTACGCTTGAAGCGGACTTAATCGTTATTTCAGTCGGAATAAGGCCAAACATTACTCTTGCCAAGGAAAGTGGACTAACCACGAATCGGGCCATCGTCGTGGATGACTTTATGCGAACGAGCGATCCCCACATTTACGCAGTCGGCGAATGTGCGGAGCATCGCGGGGTCGCCTACGGCCTTGTTGCACCTCTTTATGAGCAAGGGAAGGTGCTTGCGGGAAGCTTGTGCGGTACCCAAGCGGCTGGCTATGAAGGCTCCGTGCCTTATGCACAGTTGAAGGTATCCGGGGTCGAAGTATTTTCCGTAGGCAGTATTCAACAAGGAGAGGCGGATACCGCCTTGCAGGTCTATGACGGCATTCAAGGAACCTATAAGAAAATAACAATGAAGGATGGCAAAGTAAGCGGAGCTATTTTGTTCGGCAGTACGGCAGAAGGAACAACCTTGCTCGGCTTAGTAAAGAGGGGAGCTCCCATAGCTGAGCTTGCTGCAAAGCCGAAGGAGGATCAATCGGACGAGGATAGCATAGCCGTTAGCATGTCAGGGCATGAGACGGTCTGTGCTTGCAACGCAGTCACCAAATCGTCCATCATATGTGCGGTTATGGAGGATGGTTTACAAACCGCTGAGCAAGTGCGCGACCGTACAAAGGCTTCAAGCTCCTGCGGAGGCTGCAGGCCGATGGTAGAGGCAATCGTCCGTTATGCCCTTCGGTACGATAAGGAATCGTTGGCGCCTGAGGTTGCCGCAATTTGCAGCTGTACTGCCTACAGTCATGACATGGTCAAATCTGCGATGAAAAGTGGCGTATTTATGAATATACAGGAAGTGATGGCGACGCTGGGCTGGCTGAACCCATCAGGCTGCCCTACTTGTTCTGATGCGTTGGCCTATTATTGGACGCTTTATTATCCACAACTAACGAAAGAAGCTTCAGCTCAAGACAGGAACAGAGATTCCCGTAACCTAATCCTGCATGTCCCTTCACCAGCCATCAGCGGATTTAATACGACTTTGTTAGCGAAACATCTACACCAAGCTTGCCAATATCTAACGTTACCATCTCCTGTGAAAGGGGCGATCTCCTCTGGAATTCATAGTCCAGCAGGCGTGCTAGTCCATGATATCGGAATTGCCGGTTCTCCTGCAGGGTGGGAGATTTATGCCGGAGGCCATGCGGAGCATCCGGTGAAGCAAGGTCAGTTGATCGGAATTGCTGAGTCTGATTCATTAGCGAAAGAACTTGCTATAGCTATTTTACAACTTTATCGGGAGCAAGCAGAATACGGGGAAAGGGTTTGGAAGTGGTTGGAGCGGACATCAATCGATGAGATCAGGGAATTAGTATTGCACGTTGAGCATCGCATGGACCTTATGAGCCGTGCGGAAGCTGCTGCCACTTATCTAACTAGTGAAAGGCTCGGTGAACACATATGCAGCCAATAAGAAAAAGCTCTGCGGTAAAGGATGCGCTTGTTGTACTGGACACGCAGTGCCCGTTTTGCAGCGTACAGTGTAAGATGCGCGTGGTTAAGGAACCGGATGCCACGGGAGCGAATCGTTTTACTTATTCGATTGAAGGGCTTCCCAATGCCGCTTCAGAAGGCCGTTTGTGCGTAAAGGGCAGAAACGCACATCAGCACGCGGTTAGCCGCGACCGCATTCTTCAACCGCTAATGAAGAAGAATGGCCAGCACGTCCCTGTCACCTGGGAAGAAGCCTTGAACACGATTGCGAGCAGTTTCCAAACCATTACCCAAGCGCACGGGGCGGATGCTCTCGGCGTATATGGCGGGGGGTCCTTAACGAATGAAACCGCCTATTTGCTCGGCAAATTTTCCAGAGTCGCGCTTGGTACACGCTATGTAGACTATAATGGCCGTTTCTGCATGTCGGCCGCTGCGTCTGCGGGCAATAAAACCTTTGGCGTAGACCGTGGATTGACCTGTAGACTCTCGGATATTCCGCTGGCTCGCTGCATCATACTGGCAGGCACCAACATCGCGGAATGCCAACCGACCTTGATGCCTTATTTTACGAAAGCAAAAGAAAACGGGGCTATCATTATCGTCATTGATCCTAGAATTACGGCAACTGCCGATATGGCCGACATCCATCTGCAAGTGAAACCAGGCACTGACGCTGCGCTTGCCAATGGTCTCCTAAAGGTTCTCTTCGAAGAAAATCTTCTCGATCACTCGTTTATCGCCAATCGCACAAGCGGCTATGAACAATTGAAGGCACACATGGCTAGCGTGCTGTTGGAAGAAGTGGCTGAGCTAACCGGCCTCAAGGAGGCTATTATCCGTAAAGCTGCGCTTGCCTATGGACTAGCGGAGACTGGCATTATTTTCACCGCTCGAGGCGTTGAACAGCAAACCGACGGGCATGTGGCCGTACGCAACTTCTTGAATATGGTGCTTGCCACCGGGAAGATTGGCAAGGTGGGCTGCGGCTATGGCGCCATTACGGGGCAAGGAAATGGGCAGGGCGGGCGGGAGCATGGTCAAAAGAGCGATCAATTGCCCGGCTATCGGAGCATTGAGAAAGAAGAAGATCGACGTTATGTCGCAGGTGTATGGGGAATTGAGCCAGATGAACTTCCGCGCAAGGGAGTATCCGCCTACGAAATGATGGAGTTTGTCCATCGGCAAGAGATCCGTTCCCTATTCGTAATGGGGTCTAACCCGGTCGTCTCGAATCCCAATGCCAATCTGGTAGAGGAAGCTTTGGAAAGCCTTGAACTCCTGGTCGTGGCAGACATGTTTATGTCGGAAACCGCCCGGATGGCTCATATTATTCTTCCCATTACGGCTTACCTTGAAAATACCGGAACGTTGACGAATTTGGAAGGGCGGGTGCTGCTTCGCGAATCCACTGCCGCTGCTCCAGGAGAGTCCCTTCATGATTGGGCCATATTATGCCAATTAGCTGAGAAGCTTGGTAAGCAGCACTACTTCAAATACGATTCCGCTCAAGATATATTTGATGAGCTTCGGCTTGCCAGCCGCGGAGGGCTTGCGGATTATTACGGCATTACGTATGAGCGTTTGCGGCGTGAGGGCAGCGTATACTGGCCATGCCCCTCCACAGATGAGGATGGAAACCAAGGCATGATGTTCGAGCACAAGTTCGCCCATCCAGACGGCAAAGCTATTTTTTTTCCCGTTAACAGCAAACTCCCGCAGGAAATACCAGATGAACGGTATCCATTGATTATGACAAATGGAAGAGTGCTTGCTCATTATTTGACTGGCGTTCAAACCCATAAAAGTCCTTCGCTTGCTGCCCGCAGCCTTGAAAACTATGTGGAAATGCACTCCGCTACGGCAAGAAAGCACCGGATTGAGGACGGGGAGTGGGTAGAAGTAACCTCGCGCAGAGGCAGCTTCAGTGTTCGAAGCCGGATAACGGATAAGATAAGAGAGGACACCGTCTTCGTTCCCATGCACTGGGGCGGATTGCAAAACGTAAACAAAGCGACGAGTCCCGAGCTCGATCCCGATTGCAAAATGCCTGGCTTTAAAACCTCGGCCGTTCATATTGCGCCGCTGCGCTTAAAATCTTACAAATCAGAATAGCTGCCAGAATTGCTACCTATTCCGAAGGACCACGATGAGCTGCCAGCAAAGGGCCATGTGGTCCTTTCTTGGCGTTTGCTTGACACAAAGGTCTCCCGTGGTTTAAAACCATATACAGAGGTGATTGTCATTAGCATTATTCGATTAGAAAACGTAACCAAAAAATATGGGGACACGCTCATATTCCGAGATATTTATTTTCGCATTAGCAAGGGCGAGAGAATTGGGCTAATTGGCCGAAACGGAGCTGGAAAATCAACCGTATTCAAGCTCATTCTTGGGCAGGAAGAACCGACTGCCGGAAAAGTAGAGAGAGACCCGCAGCTAAAGCTCAGCTACTTCTCGCAATTCTCCGAGCTGAGCGGTACGCGCTCCGTCAAGGAGGAGCTGGAACTATGTTATGAGCATGTATGGAGCATTGAGCGTGAGCTTGCTGAAATCGGCGAGAAGTTAGGCAGTGTTGCAGATGACAAAGAGATGAATGCACTGCTGGATCGCCAAGCGGAACTGTTCGAGCAAATGGAGCACCATGACGGCTGGAATGCCGCTGTTGAGATCGACACGGTGCTAACGAAGCTAGGCTTCAATGACCAATCGCGCCAACAGCCTGTCGACCAGCTCTCTGGCGGGTGGCGCAATCGGGCAGCGCTTGCCAAAATGCTCATAGAAGTGCCCGACATCGTTCTGCTCGACGAGCCGACGAACTTTTTGGATCTGGAGGGTCTAGCCTGGCTGGAGCAATGGCTGCATCGCTTCAGCGGTACGATGGTGCTTATCTCCCATGACCGCCAATTTATTGACCGCGTGGTTACGCGTACGATCGAAATTGAAAATTATCATTTTCAGGAGTACGATGGCAATTATACAGATTATATCCGGAAAAAGAAGCTGCGCAAAAAAGAGCTTGATCGCCAATTCGAATGGGAAGAGGAGCTGCTCCTGATGGAAGCAGAAGAGATCGATGACCGCTCCAAACGAAAATCTTCCAAAGATCGCCTCTCGCGCAAGCTCGCAGATTTGAAGAAGCGAGTAGAGCCCCATCCGGTCAATGTACTGATTACGGATATTTATGAAAATCTGCGATTTCCGGATAACCTATGCTCGGTAGAGGCGATTAGCAAAACGTATGCGGACCGGACTATTTTTGAAAATGTCAGCTTTGATATCCAAAAGGAAGATCGGATAGCCATCATCGGCTCCAACGGCAGCGGTAAATCAACGCTCATTAAAGTATTAACGGGACAGGAGCCTGCCAATTCCGGCAAGGTACAATGGAACAAAGGCGTCAATTATGCTTTCTTCAATCGGATGTGGGACGAGCTTGATCCGAAGGACACGGTAAGCCACGCCGTTAATATATTCGGGCTTGGCCTGAATGCGCCTAGAAAAAAGGTGAACAAGTTTTTGTCCATGCTTCAGTTCTCTGAGGCCGATTTGCAGAAAGTCATTGGTACGCTCTCCGGCGGCCAGCAGGCACGAGTAGCTTTAGCTAAATGCCTGTTGTCCGGTGCAGAGGTCATTATCTTGGATGAACCAACGAATCATTTGGATTTGACGAGCATACAAGTGATGGAGCAGGCCTTGATCCATTTTCCCGGAGCCGTAGTGACGGTCAGTCATGACCGCTTCTTTATCGATAAAATCGCAACGAAGCTGCTAACCTTCGAGCCTGGAGGTACCGTTAGCCAGCAATCGGTATAGCAAGTGAAGCAAGAAAAGCCTGTTCGCCGGAGATGAGACAATGTGACAACCCTTTATCAATTAAATACCATTTTTATTAGCATGGTGATGGAAGCCATCCCATTCGTGCTGGTCGGCGTCCTCATCTCGGGCTTCATTCAAGCCTTCGTCAAAGATAACTGGATTGCCCGCATTATGCCTAAGAATCGGGTCTTGGCCATTCTTTTTGGCTGCGGCATCGGCATGTTCTTCCCTTCCTGCGAGTGCGGGATCGTTCCGATAACGAAGAGGCTTATTAACAAAGGCATGCCGCTGCACGCGGGCATTGCCTTTATGCTGACCGGACCGATTATCAATCCGATCGTATTATTTTCAACCTATATTGCTTTCGGAAATGATTGGGAGATGGTTGGTATTCGGGCAGGGCTAGCCGTTGCGGTTGCTTTTTGCGTAGCCTTAATTGTCTCCTTGACGTTCAAGGAGCTGCCTTTCCGAGTGCAAGACGGACAAGCCGCAGCCGGGACTGAGCAAGTTTCTGTTCGAAGAGGGCGATCAGTGCCAATCGGCAAAAAAATGTACGAAGTCATCGTTCATGCCATTGAAGAATTTTTCTCTGTCGGGAAATATTTGGTCTTCGGGGCTTTCCTTGCCGCTTGTATGCAAACCTTTGTGCCAACGTCCTATTTGCTGCATTTAGGCAGTAATCCTGTCACTTCGTCGCTAGTCATGATCGCTCTGGCTTTCCTAATCTCATTGTGCTCGGAAGCCGATGCTTTCATTGCTGCATCGTTCAGAAGCACATTTAGCGTTGGTTCCTTATCCGCCTTTCTTGTGTTTGGCCCTATGATTGATATTAAAAATACGCTGATGCTGCTCGGCACCTATCGCAGTAAATTTGTATTCGTATTGATCGCGCTAGTCACGGTTTTCACCCTGGCGGGTTCGTTGATTGTAGGGAGGATATTCGGATGATACGCTTTTTTATT
Organism: Paenibacillus paridis; assembly: GCF_006345825.1. Taxonomy (GTDB): domain Bacteria; phylum Bacillota; class Bacilli; order Paenibacillales; family Paenibacillaceae; genus Pristimantibacillus; species Pristimantibacillus paridis. The sequence goes on along the minus strand of NZ_VCIX01000092.1, from coordinate 1,639,453 downwards.
TTGTTCGGATTTTCATTCATGTTTTTCATGCTGCATTATACGGGTGACATTAAAAAATATATTAATATGAAATATTCCTATTTATCACTGAGTGCCGTAGTCATTATGGGATTGTTAAGCGTATTCGAGTTTGTGCGGGTTTCGCGAAAACAAATAGCTGAAGAGAAGCAACGGGAAGCTGCTGAAAGTGTTGAACAAGCAGGCCGCTGTGACTGCGATCAGCCTTCGCAGGATCATACTGGCTTGTCTCATGATCACGCACATAGTCATGACCACGATCATGAGCATGAATACGATCACGGACATTCCCATGGCAATGAAAGCAAGCTAAAGCGCTTGATAAGCTACTCGATATTATTTGTACCGATTGTAACGGGATTATTTCTGCCCGCCTACGCGCTGGATTCCAGCTTTGTTAAAGCCAAAGGCTTTTCCTTTCCGAGCTTTGAAGAGAATATCGAAAAAAATCCAGGTGCCCATCAATTTTTGAAGCCGGATTCCAGCGTTTACTACCGCAAAGATGACTATGACCTTGTTAAAAACAAAGAGCTTGCCGAGTATATCAAGCGAACTGAGATTCTTCTGACCGATGCGGATTATTTAAAAGGCATGGAGGTTATTTATAACTCGCCAGAGGCTTTCATGGGCAAAACCATTGGGTTCGACGGCTTTGCCTACAAGGGTCAGCAAGTGGATGGAAACCATTATTTTATTTTCCGGTTTGGGTTCATTCATTGCGTTGCCGATTCTGGGGTTTTTGGCATGCTAGTTGAATTCCCAAAAAACACCCAAATGAAGGACGATGCTTGGGTGCACGTGACTGGTAAACTAACATGGGAGCTCTATCAGCCGTTTAAGCAAACGATACCAGTCTTGAAGGTTAGCGAGTGGGAACCGATTGAAACGCCGGAAGATCCTTATGTATATCGTACGACTTGATGATTTTCGCAGCACCAAAGCCAGTCTCACTCGAGACTGGTTTTTTTGTGTAAAGGATAGGCTGCGCCAAGGCGAAGCACAAGGCATTTTTACGGAAGGAGCACTCATATACTACGATACGTGCGGAACCCGTCGAACTTTGTCCACCTGGTTGGAACAGCAACGAGAAGAGGGGGGAGGGAGATGCAGTTTGCCCTATCCGAGGAACTGGCACTTACCCGCTCAGCCATTAGGGAGTTTGCGGAGAACGAAATTGGAGCAGGCGCTGCGGATCGGGATGCTTCCGAACGGTTTGACCGACCGCTTTTCCAGAAGATGGCTGAGCTCGGCTTAACCGGCATTCCAATCGGAGAACGTTATGGTGGTGCTGGGGGTAATTGGTTGGCATACTCCATCGTTTTGGAAGAGATTGCGAGAGTATGTGCATCTACTGCGGCTGCGCTGCACGCGCATACCGTTTTTGCGGCATGGCCGCTTTATGCTTATGGCAGCGAATCCACAAAAAGGCTCATTTTGCCGCGGCTGGCAAGCGGAAGCTGCCTGGGAGGCAGTGCCCTACCTGATGTGAATATAGGGAAAGCAAAGCAAATGAGAAAACTTTCAGTACACACAAGCGAAACCCAGTGGCAACTTAACGGCAGGCATCCCTACGTCTTACATGGGGGAAATGCAGATTGGTACGTAATATATGCTAGGGCTGGCAAGCAGGATAAAGGGGATCGCGAGCATTCTTCTGGTACGGGAGCTTTTCTTATGGAGGGCAGTTCGAGGGGACTTCAATTCGGAAAGAAATTCCGGACGCTTGGCTTGCGCTCCCTTATGATTACGAGCGCCTCTTTCAAACAATGCAGCATTCCGGAAAATCATAAAATAGGCAGCAATGTCCAAAGCAAGGAAATTCATTCTTCCTTAACTAACCTCGGTTATTTAGGTGCTGCCGCACAATCGGTCGGGGTGGCTCAAGGCGCGTTGGAAGCTGCGGCAACCTATGCCAAGACGCGGAAGCAATTTGGCACGAGCATCAGCAAACAGCAGGGCATTTCATTTAAAATCGCGGACATGTCCGCGAGCCTGGATGCTGCTCGGCTCCTTGTTTATCAGGCCGCTTGGCGCAAGGACCAGGGCTTGCACTATGGCAGAGCAGCTGCTATCGCCCGCAAGTATGCCGCCGATATGGCGGTATTTGCGACCAAAGAGGCTGTTCAAATTTTTGGCGGCAACGGCTATATGCAGGAATATCGAATGGAGCGCTTGATGCGCGATGCGAAATGCATTCAAACGGAAATGGGAACCGGAGGCATGAGCACGAACTGCAGCCTCGCAATCTTGTCGGATTAGGAGGTGAGCTCAGTATGCGTCATACAGTCATTGTGGGCGGACGGCGAACGGCTTTTGGTAAATTAGGCGGGATATTTAAGGAAGCTAAGGCTGTTGAGCTAGGTGCAGCCGCCATCCGAGGCGCTCTGTCGGAAAGCGGAATCCATCCGATTCAAATCGACGCTGTCATGATGGGCATGGTCCTTCAAGCGGGCAGCGGCCAAAACCCGGCAAGGCAAGCGGCAAGGCTAGCAGGACTTGATTGGCAGGTACCAGCGGAAACGATCAATAAAGTGTGTGCTTCCGGCATGCGGGCTATTACGATCGCTGATCAGGCTATTCGGACCGGTGACGCGGAAACCATCGTTGCAGGTGGGATGGAGAGCATGAGCCAAGCTCCGTTTGCTGTGCAAACCGGGCGATGGGGGAATCGGCTTGGCCATACGGAGCTGATCGACCTGCTTCTCCACGACGGTCTGCTTTGTCCCTTCGAAGATGTTTTGATGGCAGTGCACGGCAATCAGGTTGCGGCTGAATACGGATTAACCCGATTCAATCAGGATGAATGGGCGTTGCGAAGCCATACACGCGCTGCTTCTGCGATCCGCAATGGACTATTCAAGGAAGAAATCGTGCCTTTCCCTACTTCGGGAAGCGCTACCAATGATACAGATGAAGGTCCGCGGCCAGGCACCAACGCCGATCAGTTAGCTAGATTGAAACCCCTTTACGATACTCACAGCACGATTACTGCGGGAAATGCACCAAGCCTCAACGATGGAGCTGCCGCATTTGTGCTGATGTCTAATGAAGAAGCAAAACGGACGGGTACGGTGCCGCTCGCAAAAATACTTGGACACAGTACGATAGGCACGAGCCCTGGCAAGCTTGGCGCTGCTCCTGCTCTTGCCATCGAAAAGCTTTTAAGGAAGACAGGCGCTTCCATCGGTGATATTGATCTATTCGAAGTAAACGAAGCCTTTGCATCTGTCATCTTGGCATGCGGCAAGCAGCTGGGCTGGGATGAAGGAAAAGTGAACGTAAACGGGGGAGCCATCGCGCTAGGCCATCCGATCGGTGCAAGCGGAGCACGTATCCTGCTAACTCTGCAGCATGAGCTGCATAGGAGAGGCGGGGGCATTGGCATCGCAGCGATCTGCAGCGGAGGTGCGCAGGGTGATGCTGTCATGATACAGGTCAATGCCTGACACCGGAGGGATAACGATGAAGATGACAAAGGCAATCCAGAAGATCATGATTATCGGAGCCGGCCAAATGGGTAGCGGCATCGCTCAGACCCTCGCCCAGAACGATTTGTCCGTTACGCTTTATGACCTTGGCCAAGATGTCCTTGACCGCGGGCAGGCAGCAATCGCTGCTGGATTAAACCGTCTAGTAATCAAGGGAAATCTAAACGTTCAGGAGCGTGACCTAATTTTGGCAAACCTCACTACATCCCTGAACCTAGAAGACGCGAAGGATGTAGACCTTGTCATTGAAGCGGCTCCTGAACAAATGGAAATCAAAAAAGCATTATTTGCCCGCTTGGACCTTATTTGCAAGCCGAATACGCTATTTGCGTCGAATACTTCATCCTTATCGATAACGGATATGGCAACAGCAACAAAGCGGCCTCAGCTCGTGATCGGCATGCATTTCATGAACCCTGTACCCATTATGCCATTAGTTGAAATCATTCGCGGACTTGCCACCTCGGAGGAGGCGTTCGAGCACATCAATCGCCTTGCGCTGGCGATCGGTAAAACCCCCGTTGAGGTCAAGGACTTCCCCGGTTTTATTTCGAACCGCCTCTTAATGCCAATGATTAACGAAGCCATTTTTACCGTGTATGAAGGCGTTGCCGAGCCAGAGTCGGTCGATCAGATTATGAGGCTTGGAATGAAGTATCCGATGGGACCGCTTGAATTAGCCGATTTTATTGGCCTGGATACCTGCTTAGCCATTATGGAGACGCTCCAGCAGGGCTTTGGCGATTCCAAATATAGACCTTGCCCTTTGCTGCGCAAATACGTGCAAGCCGGATGGCTGGGACGAAAGGCCGGAAGAGGCTTTTTCCTATACAACGGACAACAGGGCTAGCGCATTCGGGAAGGGGTGCTGTACCTTGGATCTCCAATTTACGAAGGAGCAAATGGAATATCTGCAAGCCGTCAGGCTGTTTGCGGAAACGGAGGTTGCCGGAGCCATCGATCAGATGGAATTGCACCATATGTTCCCTGCACATGTATTAAAAAGGATGGCTGAGCTCGGTTTGATGGGCATTCCGATACCGAAGAAATGGGGCGGGGCGGAGGCCGATTTCATTTCGTACGTCATTGCCATCCATGAAATAGCCAAGGTCAGCGCTGCCGTTGGCGTCATTCTATCTGTTCATACCTCAGTTGGCACTTTCCCCATCCTCCGTTACGGCACAATAGAACAAATCGATTACTATGTGCCAAAGCTAGCAGCAGGGGAATGGTTAGGCGCGTTCGCATTAACGGAATCGCATGCCGGCTCCGATGCCGCTTCGATCCGTATGTCAGCCCAATTTGACGGAAATTTTTACATTTTAAACGGCGTAAAGCAGTTTATTACTAATGCAGGCGCAGCAAATACGTACATCACCTTCGCAGTAACGGATCGTATGCAGGGCACTCGGGGAATTACGGCATTTATAGTGGAGAGCGACGCAGAGGGGCTGAAGGTAAGCAGAAGCGAAAATAAGATGGGCCTCCATGGCTCAAACACCTGCGAGCTTGTATTCGATCAGGTAAAAGTGTCCGCAGAACAGCGCCTCGGATTAGAAGGGGAAGGCTTCGCCATAGCCAAAGGGACGCTGGATGGGGGGCGGATTGGCATTGCAGCGCAAGCGCTCGGCATTGCTCAAGCAGCGCTTCAACTGATTGAACGGCATTTCTCGATTCGCAACAATCATCCGTTTCCATCTCAAATGAAGCGAATTCAGCCCTATGAGGCGTTAGCCCAAATGACGGCCCAGGTAGAAGCTGCGCGTTTGCTCGTCTACCACGCTGCTTATTTATACCAGTCGGGCCTCCCGTGTACCAAGGAAGCGTCGACTGCCAAAATGTTCGCCTCCGATACAGCCGTTTCAGTGACGGGTGAAGGTGTCCGGCTATGCGGTCTCATTGGCTGCTCAAAGGATTTTCCGCTTGAGCGATTATTCCGTGACGCCAAGGCGACACAAATCTATGAAGGGACAAATGAAATCCATCGGATCGTCATTAGCGGGAAGTTACTTAAATAAACGTTATGTGGAAAAGGCGGTGACGGAATGGGCCCTTCAGCTGGTGATCGTTTTCGTGAAGCAATAACAATCGAGAAGCCTCTGCAAATTGCAGGAACGATTAATGCGTACTCAGCCATTATGGCCGAAAAAGTCGGTTTTCGCGCAGTGTACCTCTCCGGTGCCGGCGTTGCTAATGCGGCTCATGGACTTCCTGACCTGGGCATGACAACGCTGCAGGATGTTCTCGAGGAGGTCAGTCGAATCACGAGCGTTACAGAGCTTCCTCTCCTTGTTGACGTCGATACGGGCTTTGGCGGTGCCCTTCAAATCGCGCGTACGATCAAGATGATGGAGCGTGCAGGAGCGGCAGGCGTTCATATCGAGGACCAGATCGCAAGCAAGCGCTGCGGCCATCGCCCGAATAAAGCCATCGTCAGCAAGTCGGAAATGGTTGACCGGCTTAAAGCGGCGACCGACGCCAGAGAGGATCGCCAATTCGTCATTATGGCTCGCACGGACGCCCTTGCAGTGGAAGGGCTGCCTTCTGCGATTGATAGGGCATGCGCTTTTGTAGAAGCTGGCGCCGATATGATTTTTCCCGAGGCTGTTATGCAGCTGGAAGATTATCAAGCCTTTGCGGAGGCCGTAAACGTACCCGTGCTGGCCAACATTACGGAGTTCGGGCAAACCCCGCTCTTTACGCTCCAGCAGCTTAGCCAAGCGGGGGTCAGCATGGCTCTTTATCCGCTATCCGCCTTCCGAGCTATGAATGCAGCTGCGCTTCAAGTATTTCAGGCTATTCGGCATGAAGGAACGCAACAAAATGTGATCGCTCACATGCAAACCCGAGCGGAGCTTTATGACTTTCTAGGCTATTACAGCTATGAGGAGAAGCTGGATCGGCTATACTCCAGCCAAGAGGAGGTAAACAGCGATGACGACTAAAAAAGCAGGGGGCCTCGCTGATGTCATTGCCGGTCAAACGGCCATTTCCACGGTCGGAAAGGAAGGTAAGGGCCTAACGTACAGAGGGTTTACCATTGAGGATCTTGCAGAACATGGCTCCTTTGAAGAAACGGCTTATTTGCTCCTTCGCGGAAATCTGCCTAATGATGCCGAACTGCAGCTGTATAAAAAAAAGCTTATCTCCCTGCGGCACCTGCCTGCCGGATTAACCGTTATTTTAGAACAGCTGCCGCCGAAGACTCATCCCATGGATGTCTTGCGAACAGGCATATCTGCACTCGGCGCTTACGAGCCAGAAGATGGAGAGTACGGGCCTTTATCGATTGCAGATCGGCTCATGGCATGCAGCGCCTCAATCTTGCTATACTGGCATCATTATCATACGAGCGGCATTCGAATCGATACCGCCACGAGCAATTCAAGCATTGCAGGCCACTTTCTCCAACTCCTTCACGGCTCAGAGCCTATCGAGCTTTATGAGAAGGCGCTAGATGCTTCTCTCGTTTTGTACGCAGAACACGAATTTAATGCGTCCACTTTCGCGGCGAGGGTAACCGCTTCAACGTTGTCCGATTTTTACTCGGCTGTGACAACCGGGATTGGCACGTTACGCGGATCTCTTCATGGCGGAGCCAATGAGGCAGCTATGTCTTTAATCGAGCAATTCACGTGTCCAGACGAGGCCGAAGCCGGAATCCTGAATAAGCTTGGCAATAAGCAATTAATTATGGGATTTGGCCATCGGGTCTATTCCAACCGAGACCCGAGATCGGATATCATTAAAAATTGGTCTAGAAAGATAAATGAAGAAGCCGGCGATATGGCTTTATTCGATATATCGGAGCGGATTGAAGGCGTTATGCAGAGAGAAAAAGGTCTATTTGCGAATTTGGATTTCTATAGCGCATCGGCATACCGGAGATTGGGTATACCTACCGCTTTTTTTACGCCAATCTTCGTAATCTCGAGAATTAGCGGCTGGTCGTCTCATATTATAGAACAGAGGGCAAGCAACAGGATCATTCGGCCAAATGCGGACTACATTGGACCTGATCGCAGATCGTGGCTCCCTATCGATCAACGCCCGTAAAGGTTAGAGGAGGAGAATCGCAGATGGGCTCAACAGTTGACAATAGCAGACCTGCCTATGACCAATTGATTGAAGACATTGCCGCCTATGCCGCCAGCAGTTCGTCAGGAAGCGAAGAAGCTCTTGTTACGGCTCGCTATTGCCTTATGGACACCTTGGGATGCGGCTTGCTTGCTCTGCGTTACCCCGAATGCACCAAGCTGCTAGGTCCAATTGTACCTGGTACATTTACCTCGAATGGTGTACGTGTGCCTGGCACATCGCTTCAATTGGACCCTGTCACAGCGGCTTTTAATATCGGCTGCATGATTCGCTGGCTCGATTATAACGATACGTGGCTGGCGGCAGAGTGGGGGCACCCGTCTGATAATTTAGGTGGAATACTCGCTGCTGCAGATTATCGAAGCCGTACCAATTTAGCTAATGGAGAGCTGCCGCTAACTATGCGAGATGTGCTTGCCGCCATGGTTAAAGCGCATGAAATTCAAGGAATTCTCGCGCTTGAGAATAGTTTTAACCGGGTAGGGCTCGATCATGTCATACTGGTAAAAGTCGCTTCAACCGCCGTTGTGACTGCGCTGCTCGGTGGAACGCTCGAAGAAATCAAAGCTGCCGTTTCGCATGCTTGGATCGATGGCCACGCACTTCGTGCCTACCGTCATTCACCCAATACCGGTCCCCGCAAGTCTTGGGCTGCCGGAGATGCGACAAGCAGGGCCGTTCGGCTATCCCTTCTGGCGTTAAAAGGGGAGATGGGCTATCCATCCGCGCTTACCGCGCCTGGTTGGGGTTTTTATGATGTGTTGTTTGGAAGAAAACCTTTCTCCGTGCAACGGCCGTTTGGCTCGTACGTCATGGAAAACATTTTGTTTAAAATTTCCTTCCCTGCTGAGTTTCATGGGCAAACCGCGGTGGAATGCGCCATCCAGCTTCATCCTTTAATCATAAGCAGGCTTCATGAGATTGATAAAATCGTGCTGACCACCCATGAATCTGCCATTCGAATCATTGACAAAACAGGTCCGCTTCATAATCCCGCTGACCGTGATCATTGCCTTCAATATATGACAGCCATTGCACTTCTTCATGGGACTCTGACTGCTGACCATTATGAGGATGCTTCGGCACTTGATCCGCGTATCGATGAGCTGCGCCAAAAAATGACTGTTGTCGAAGAACCGTCCTATACCTTGGATTATAGGGATGAAAACAAACGCTCCATTGCCAATGCCATCCAACTTTACTTCCAAGATGGAACGACCTCTGACCGGATTGCAGTGGAATACCCGATCGGTCACCGCAGAAGGAGGAAGGAAGCGATCCCGCTCTTGCTTCAAAAATTCGAAATGAATGTAAGAAGCCGATTTCCCGCCAAGCAAACACAAGCGATCTTAGAGCTTTGTAATGACCAGAAGACGTTAGAGCAGACTTCGGTCCAGCGATTCATGGATCTGTTTGTCATCTAAGCGAATGCCTGCGCCATATGCAGGCATTCGCTTTTTAAAAATGTAAGGCTTTATATGTTTGAAACGATAAAGAAGCCTTATCATTTTGCGAGAAACGGGTTACGTCCTCTTTCAGGGGACGGAGAAGCCGTTTCTTCTTGCTTTAAATTTTTTTGTAGCTTTTCTGTAACTTATTGTGCCCCCAACTCGTTATATTCTATAAGTAAGCTGAATAAGAATATAGACCAAATAGAAGGAGCGTCTGCGCTATGAAAAAATATGCAATCATCGCAGTAGTTGCGATAGCTTGTCTCACGGCCTTTAGCTTTGCGCCGACGGGAGGCCGTGAATATGTGCCAGTAGAACAGACCCCAGACATGGAAACGGGCTACATTGAAAACGTTCATAAGAAGAACGATCACTATCTGCTATCCATTGATCAAGTCGACTGGTATGAAGGCGAAGCAGCCGTTCAGAAATTTCTTGAGCGAGAAGCAGATTCAGGGCTCGATGGCCCACCGGACGATTATTACATCATTAATGATGACGAGACGCTTCATGATTTGCCCATCGCGAGCGATGCCGAGGTGCTTATGCAAATTTATAACCGCACAGGCAATGTATTAGAAGCAGACATCGTATGGAATGAGCCGATTTCGGTCGATAAGTTTATCGAGCTGCTGAGCACAGAGGATGATTTGGATATCAAGGGCTTTCCATATCATTTAACTGTGAAGGATGGAGAGATCATTCGCATCGTCCAGCAATTCGTGCCTTAACATGAATGCTACATTCAAAGCCGCGCATCGCGCGGCTTTTCTATGTCTGTACAAATGACGATTGACAGCATAATCAAATGAAACTAATATAGTTACATTAAGGAGTGGTCCTATGGCATCGAACAGTCATTTCACAGTAGCCCTTCATATTTTATCCAGAATTTATTTAGACAAGGATAAGAACCAGCCATTCGTCTCTTCAGCGCTCATTGCGAGAAGTGTGAACAGCCATGCCGTATTTATCCGTCGTATTCTTGGGGCGCTTAACAGAGCAGGCTTGGTGAGCGTGAGGCGTGGAGGCGTAAATGGCGGGTGGAGTCTCGCTAAAAGCGCAGATCTAGTGACCTTGCTTGACGTATATGAAGCCGTAGAAGAAAAGCCGCTGAAAGAACTGCACTACAGTGCCCCCAATTACGCTTGCCCTATCGGGAGAGGGATACAACCTGCTCTAACTCATTATTACGAGTCAGCGGAGGCAGCTTTCCGGAAGGAGTTGTCTAAGACGACGCTAACTATGCTCGTGCAAGACACACTTTCCCATGCAGGTCCTTAACTTATTTTTTGCAATTGAATACAACTATTCCAGTTACATATGAGGAGGATTAGCATGCAAAACGTTTCGCCAAAACATCCTTTTTACTACGGCTGGATCATCGTTGCCATCGTATTTTTCACGCTGCTTGTGTCCGCTGCCATCGGCTCAGTCCCCAGCGTACTGATGCTTTCACTGGAAAATGAATTTGGCTGGGATCGCAGCGCGATCTCCGGAGCGGTCTCAATCCGAATTCTATTATACGGCTTAATGGGGCCGTTCTCCGCAGCACTAATGGCCAGATATGGCACTCGCAAAATAATGGTTTTTGCGATTATCTTATTAATTGCAAGCATTTCACTCACGCCGCTTATCACACAAATCTGGCAGTTTGTGTTGTTATGGGGGATCGTGGTCGGTCTATGCACAGGCGCTCTCGCCAATGTACTCGGCGTATCCGTTGCCAATCGTTGGTTCGTGAAGCATAAGGGGCTTGTCATTGGCTTGCTGACGGCCAGCGCCGCTACTGGCCAATTGCTGTTCCTCCCGCTAATCGCGAAAATAACAAGTGAAATTGGATGGAGATATTCGATATTTTCAGTTGTTGCTTTACTCGCTTTGCTTCTTCCGGTCGTTGCCATCTGGATGAGGAACCATCCCTATGACGTTGGCATCGCTCCCTTGGGAGAAACAGAGCTGGCTAAACCTGTTCCCTTTGCAGGCAATCTCTTTTTGACCCCGATTTTGGCTTTGGTTTCAGCAAGCAAGAGCGGAACCTTCTGGCTGCTGACAGGCACGTTTTTCTTATGCGGTTTTTCCACCAATGGTCTTATCGGTACGCATCTCATACCGGCATGCGGTGATTTTCAAATTCCAATCGTTATTGCAGCGGGATTATTATCGCTAATGGGTTTGTTTGATTTAGTGGGCACGACGATGTCGGGCTGGCTGACTGACCGCTTTGACAGCAGATGGCTCCTGCTTTGGTATTACGGTTTGCGCGGGCTTTCCCTTATATTCTTGCCTTATGCGCTCGGCGCTGGATATACGCAGCTGCTTATTTTCTCCGTCTTTTATGGTCTGGATTGGATTGCCACTGTACCGCCTACCGCCAAGCTCACCTCCGATGCGTTCGGCAAAGAGAAGGCAGGCATGGTATTTGGATGGATTGTGGTGGCACATCAAGCAGGAGCTTCCTTAGCTGCTTATGGTGCAGGCATACTGCGCGATTTGCTTGGCAACTACACTGTTCCATTTGTCATAGCCGGGTTCTTATGCCTGTTTGCGGCAATCATGTCCCTTAGAATTAGAAGGGTTAGCAAAGCAGCAATATAATTTCATCTTTTTCAAACAGACAAGGAAGGGAAGGGCCTGTTGCAGGCGCCCTCCCTTCTTAAAGCTCTAATCTCGTCCTGCCTCGTATATTTTCCAAGCCAGCATATCCGGATTCAGCTTAGTCGCGGACATATGATCGCTATCACCTTGAATGTAACGGAACATCCCCAGTCTGCTGGACATATGCGGATGCCAACCGTACTCGGCATTGTATTGCGGGAGCACGTTGTCCTGAGTGAAAAAGATGTAGCTTCTTGGGATATTGAGTCTGTAAAATGCTTTGAGATCCAGCTTCTCAAAGAGTGGTTTCGCCGGCTCTGGCGTAATTTTATTATAAATTTGCAGCGCCGTCTCTAGTGGCGCAATATTGACGAATGCATCCCGAAAATAGGGAAATGGGAGCATAATCGTGTCATCCTTGGAGCTTTTCCTTAGCTGCTGGAAAGCGGCCAAAGCGGCTGCTGGAAACTCATTTGCTGCCGCTTCCCCGTCCTTCAGTACAAATGCATCCCAAAAAACGAGACGCTTGATACGGTTAGGAACCACCTCCGCCACCTTCTGGACAACCGTTCCTCCAAAGCTGTGCCCCACCAAAATAATCTGCTGAAGCTGATGCGCCACAATAAAATCGGTGACGGATTTGACAATCATAGCATGTGTGACATTTTTGTTGGGGTCGGCGCCATGGCCAGCATATTCCGGCGTATAAACATGATGACCCAGCTTGCGCAGCTCAAACGCCGTTTCATCCCAAAAGCTTGCATCCGCCCAAGAGCCATGGACAAGCACAAACGTAAGCGGCTGATAGGCTAGCTGCGTGCGAAACGAGTACGGATACGTATTATAATAAGGATAATGAGCAAATAATCCATTGTGATCATAAGCTAACAAACGTAATTCCCCCTTGGAAAGCTGATTATTCAGCATATGCCCAAAGAGGTGCAAGGTTCTCAAACAAAACCTGATGGCCGCAGCTATCAGGTTTTTGTTGTTTAGGAATGAATCGTATTCACGCCGTTATTTTTCTTATGGGACAATCGGAAGCTATGACGAGCGGAATGATCACGAGGAGGATTAGATTTAGCCGAAGCCAGCGTTGCGTTGATCTCGCCGCCAAGCATAATGAGAATGGAGCTAATATAAAGCCAAATTAACAATACGATCATGCCACCGAGACTGCCGTAGGTTTTCGAATAATTACCGAAGTTGTTAATATAAAATTGGAATAGCAGGGATGTAACAATCCAGCCGAAGGTGACAAACACCGCGCCTGGCAGTACTTCTTTTAAGCCTATTTTTCGGCTAGGTGCGATCCAATAGAGCAGGGTAAAGGCCCCAATCATCGCCGCGACTGGAATCGCATATTTCAGTACATTCCAAATCCATTCAAATCCGTTTGGATAATTCATCCATTCAAATAAATATTGTCCGATGCTTTTTCCGAAAATGAGCATGATCATCACCAACATGATGACAACGACGAGGAATACCGTTGCAATAAGGGAAATGCCCCTAACCTTCCAAAATGGACGAACCTCCTCGGTATCATAAGCTTTATTTAAACCTTTGAGAATAGCATTAATTCCGTTGGAAGCCGACCATAGGGTTGCAATCATACCAAAGGAGAGCAGAGTGCCTCTGCTGTTATCCACTACCTCTGTTAAAATTCCGCTTATCGAATCACTCGCAGCCGCTGGGAGCAGACGGATAAGTTCTGCCACGACGCTGTCACCAGACAGCTCGATAAAGCTCAGTAAGCTAACCATAAAGATGAGGAACGGGAAGAAAGCAAGGATCAAATAGTATGTAAGCTGAGCTCCCAGCGCAGGAACATCATCATCCTTAAAGCGACTGTAAAGACATTTGAAAAATTGGATCGTCTGTGACTTTTGCGTCATTTGCGGTCACCTTCCTTTTTTATTAGAAGTAAACAAAAACTAGGGAACCTTAAACATCTAATAAAATAGAAAACTAGTAGGAAACGATAAGCAGATGTCGAATTACTGTAATGTCAGTCATATTTGAAACTAGGGAGTGGACCGTTTGTTTTTACATTTTCTTCAAACTAAAGAGCATAAAGAGGCTTTTCTGGAATTAGCTCATCTTGTGGCAAGCGCTGATGGCTTCGTACATAAGAAAGAAAGAGATTATTTGCAATCGTTTATGGAAGAAATGGAAATTAAACATACGGACATCAGTTTTTCTAAGGAAAAACAGCTTGGGGATATTATAGGCGGTCTAAAAGACGAGCATATTAAAAATATTTTTTTCGCCGAGATCTTGCTGCTGATTTATGCCGATGGTGATTTTAACGACGATGAGAAGAAGATCACGAATGAAATGAAACAGGTATTCGGCTTTTCGGACGAAACCTTTGAAGCGCTCAGAAACTGGGTTGTCCGCATGGAGCAATTAAAGGTTGAAGGCTTAAAGCTGATTTTGAATACTTAGGCGATGAACGATCGTTTCATCATCGAATAAGGAGGTAGCTGATGAAGCTTCCAATCATGAATGAAGAGCTTGCCTTGCGTTTGCAGCAATCGGAAATCGATTTTATAACATCTAGAATTCAATCGATTGGCGAGCGGGATGGGAATCCCGAGGGCGTGGAGATCGAAACCTTCGGCAGAACGACCGCTTGTTATATCAGAACGATGCCCTGGGGGATTTTCAATTCCGTAAAGGGTTTATCCGATGAAGACAGCGGAAGCCTTGAGGATATCCTTCAGTTCTACGAAGCCAGAGACAGAAACTTTCAGCTGGATTTGAATCCCGTTGGAGTGAGTACTCCGCTATTCCAGAAGCTTGCCGAACATGGCTTGCGCCAAAGCGGCTTTCATTCCGTCTTGTACGGACTGCCAGTGTCGGAGAAGCCCGAGCTGCCAAATCAAATCAGCATCATAAAAATCGAACAGCCTGAACAATTTGAGCATTATGCCGAAATTCATTGTCTTGGATCGGGCATGCCTTTATCGGACAAGCACCATTTTGTAAATAACAATATTGGTTTATTGAACCGTGCAGGCTGGAGCATCTATTTAGCCTATTGGAATGGCATTCCTGCTGCGGTGGCTGTGATGCATATCAGCAAGGGCATCGCTTCCTGTACGCTAGCGGCAACGGCCCCAGCGTTCAGACAACGTGGGCTGCAATATGCGCTCCTTCAAAGAAGATTGCATGACGCCTATGAGGATGGCTGTGAGCTCGTCGCAGCGCAAGCAAGCTTCGGTTCCAGCAGCCAACGGAACATGGAACGTGCGGGCCTAAAGCTGGCTTGGACGAGATCGACCTTCACACGTTTGTATTAGTCCTCACCGCTTCTTCCCAAACCCCGACAGCAGCATATTCAATGCTCTTTTTTTATATCTCTTTTTAATAGTCATATTTCATGCTATTATTGGGTCTATAAAAATCGTTACTGGGGAGAAATGGAAGATGAGTATTATTCAATCAGGAAGTTATGGCAAACCGATGCAAAAGCTGATGCTGACCTTTTTTTTCGCCATGCTCGTCTCAGTCGGCGGCATGCTGATCGGTACAATGCTTCCTAACGCAGCGAGAATTCCACTGTTCGTAGTGGAGATTGGCTTAATCATTGCTATCATGTTTCTTCGCAAGTCAAAGGTCATTGGGTATTCTTTAATGTACGCTTTTATGGTCGTATCCGGTGCGACGCTCCAGTTTGCCTTAAGCTATTACATCGCATCAATGGGGGCATCCATTGTCATCCAAACGGTAGCCGTTGCAGTCCTCATCTATGCGGGACTTGCTATTTATGCGACCTACACAAAGGAGGATTTCCGCTTTCTCGGTGGTTTTCTGTTCGCCTCGCTCATTGGGCTTGTCGTAATGGGCTTAATGCAATTTTTCATTCCCTTTAGAGGCATGATGGAAACGATCTATGCCGGTTTTGGCTTGTTGATCTTCATTGGCTACACCTTGTATGACTTCAACCGGATGTCCAAGGAAGGCTTTGATGAGAGCGATATTCCGCTTATGGTCGTTAATATATACTTAGATCTAATCAACTTAATTCTTTACGCGCTACGTTTTGTTAAGTCGCTGCTTGACGATTAAGCTTTATCCCATAAAACGACCAGGTTAATCCTCAATAGGGGATTAGCCTTTTTTATTGGCTTGCTTGCGGTTTTTTCTCCTATTGCCCATAGCGGAGAGCAGCTTTCGGTAAAAAGGCAACTTCGGTATCTCGCTTGAAATGAAATCTCCCCATCTGGCGCGGCGTTCCCATTCCCGCTCCTTGGCTTGATATAATTTTTCCGCTTCATAATCGGTTGGCAGCATGATGAATCATCTCCTTGCAATCGCATGAACTTGTTACGTTTATTATGCAGTCGCAAAAAGAGGATAAAAAGAGTATAATCTCATTCATATATTTCCCCTTTTAGTTAAGGCAAGGAGGACGGACAGGTGCAAACGACAGAGCGATATCTCATCTTATTCACAAAATTCGCCTCCATGGATGGCATCGACAAGGAAATAGAAGTCAGCTTGGATCAGTTGTCCAAAGCCTTGTATTGTACTTCACGCAACGTAAAAATCATTCTTCGGAAGCTGGAGGAGGAGGGCTTCATCCACTGGAGAGGTGGGCGCGGACGCGGGAACCGCTCCCATATCACCTTCCGGATAGATAAAGAAAAACAACTCCTTGAGCTTGCACGGCTGCTTGGCACGAAAGGCGAGTATAAGCGTGCGTTTGAGTTGATTGACAGCTTTGGCGAGGGGACGACTGCGAGAAGCCTATTTATCGAATGGTTAAACGGCCATTTTGGTTATCAAACGGTTCAAATCGATGACGGTGAAGCTGATATCCTTCGGCTTCCTGTTTATAGGCCTATTTTGACGCTTGATCCTAAAGAGCTATACTACTCGTTCAGCGCGCATATGATTAAGCAGCTATTTGACTGCTTGGTACGATATGACCGTTCAACGGGCAAGATCGTTCCGGCGATCGCCCATGCCTGGGAGCATGACGAGAGCGGAACCATATGGACCTTTCATCTTCGCAAAGGCGTCCAATTCCATCATGGTCGCGAGCTGGTTGCGAAAGACGTTACCTACACTTTAAACCGTTTACATGGCAGCAGCGCTTCGGGGTGGTTTGTTAGATCGGTTGTCCAGGCGGAGGAGGTTGGGCTTAGAACCGTTAGAATTACGCTGGCCAAGCCCAATTGGCTATTTCTCCGGTTTTTATGCTCTGCCGGCCTTTCCATCGTGCCTCATGAACTGGTGGAACAGGATGAACAATTTTGGAGTCATCCCGTAGGTACGGGACCGTTTCGATTTGTGGAATGGACAGCAGATCGATTCACTATGAAAGCGAATGCTGGTTACTTTCAAGGGAGAGCCCATTTGGACAGTGTCGTTATCGTCATTATGCCGGAGAATACGATTGCCTTCTCCAAAAGCTGGGAGCAGCTGCTCGTTGACCATGATCTAAGAGATATCCAAACCGAAGAAGGATGGCAAAAAATCGAGTCGGTCTGCAATGGCTGCAGTCTGCTTACTTGGAACATGGGAAAGGAAGGAGCCCAGCAATCCGCTTCATTCCGCAAAGCTGTGGATTTGCTAGTGGATCGTTCGCGGATGATCCGAGAGCTAGGCGAGGATCGAATGTATCCGGCCCGCGGTTTTCATCCGGACGATTCATCGGCAAACTGGCAGGATCGCTGTGAATCCGAGCCTGCGCTCCGCTTGCTCAAGGAGTCCGGTTATAACGGCGAAACGATCAGCATCTGCACCTATGGTATTCACGAGCAGGATGCTAAGTGGCTGCAGCAGCATTTGTTTTCTTATGGCATCCATGTAACTGTTCAAGTGGAAACGTGGGAGAGTATCAGGGAGGAGGACATTTTGCAAAACGCAGATTGCCTTCTTTATTGTGTCGTGTTCGCAGAGGACGAGGTTTGCTTAATTGAGCTTTATGAACAAACCGGAAATTTTCTGCGGGAACATTTGGACTCGCGCTTGCTTGTTTGGGTAAAGGAACAGATCGATGCTGCTCTAGCTTGCAAACGCGAAGAGGACCGAAGGAAGCATCTGCTCGCAATTGAAAATAAGCTCCGTGAGGAAACGTTTGTCTTATTTCTGCTCCATAAGAAGCTAAACACGTTTTACAATCCGAATATCAAAGGCGTAGGCGTAAACTCGCTCGGCTGGATCGATTTTAAAGACATTTGGCTGGAGCAGTCGACGGCGTCCTATTAAGCAAAATCGCAAATAGATATAAAACGGCGGTACATGACTCGAATATTAGGTCATGTACCGCCGTTTCTCGTTTTTCATTACTTTACTATATTTTCATTTCCCAAAAAGCTTTCTTCCGGAATTTTGTACAGAATATATTTTCGGGTCCAAACCTGCCCAGTTACGACAACGCGATCCGTTTCTCCGAAAAAAATGCCGGACCCTTCGTAATAATTGTATTTCAATCCTTTGCTTTCCATTTCGTTAATGATTTTATCTTTTCCTTCTTTTTGGTTCCCTTCAAAACCTAGCCAATAATAGCCGTTTACCTTTGCTAATGTCACCAGCTCTTGATTGCTATTCTCCAGCTTTTCAACGACATTTTTTTTTGATCCGCCTTCGAAAGGAAGGTTAGGGTAATAGGCTTTGCTGACATATATTCCGAAGTAGACGGCAAAAAAGATGGAAACGACAGGTACAATGAATAGTAATCCTATTTTTTTCGCTTTCAAAATACGGGAAACTCCTTTTCTCAGTAATGGTATATTTTACATCTGCTTACCTTCTTTAACGTGACGGGTCTACAATTTGTTGCATGGAACAAAGGTGGAGATGATCGTACATCGTTATTTGGACTTCTATTTCAGTCAACCGAACATTAAAAGCAAGACAAAATATTCCACCTCCTAGTACAAGGATTTGCGTGTTCAAATGAAGGAAAAGATTTTAAACTAAATTTGTAAGCGTTTTCTTATTATGGAACAAAAGATGGCTTACTTATTTTAAAACATGGGAGGATGATCAATTTGTATTTCAGAAAAATGATTTGGAAGAAGGGCCGTTTACTTTTATTAGGTGCCATGGTGTTTATTTCAACCTTCTTCGGTTCTTTTCCAGGATCAGCTAGCGCGAATGTTGCAAACGATTTTCAAGCTTCGGTTATGGCACCGCTTACGAAGATTACGGACTGGAATGCATTCAAAAATCAGCTGAATACGTTGAAAAACAATGGCGTCTATGCACTGACTACCGATGTATGGTGGGGCGATGTGGAAGCAGCAGGGGACAACCAGTTTGATTGGACTTACTATAAGAACTATGCTAACGCTGTATTAGAATCCGGCTTAAAATGGGTACCCATCCTCTCTACGCATACCTGTGGCGGAAACCCCGGCGATGACTGCAATATTCCGATTCCTTCCTGGCTCTGGAGCAAAGGCACTGCTGACGAAATGAAATATAAAAGCGAGACTGGTTATGTCAACAATGAAGCCATTTCACCTTTTTGGAGTGGCATTGAACAGCAATATAATGAGCTATATTCTTCCTTCGCCCAAACCTTCTCTTCCTACAAGCCTATGATAGCAAAAATTTACTTGAGCGCCGGTCCATCCGGTGAGCTTCGCTATCCATCCTATTACCAGTCGGCAGGCTGGAGTTATCCGTCACGAGGCAAATTTCAAGTCTATACGGACTCTGCCAAAAATGCTTTCCGTTCAGCAATGCTCAGTAAATACAGCTCGTTAAACGGAGTCAACCAAGCGTGGGGATTGCAGTTAACAAACACAGGCCAAATCAATCCGCCTAGCGATGGAGATGCCTTCTACGCTAACGGAGGCTACAACACGGCATATGGAAAGGATTTTCTGGCTTGGAATCAAAGCGTACTCGAAAATCATTTGGGCGTTATTGCAGCGGCAGCCCATCAACAATTCGATTCTGTATTCGGCGTGAGAATTGGCGCTAAAATCTCCGGAATCCACTGGCAAATGAACAACCCGAGTGCGCCGCACAGCGCCGAGCATGCAGCTGGCTACTACAATTACAATGAATTGATTCAGAAATTTAAAAATAGTAATCTTGACTTAACCTTTACCGCACTTGAAATGTACGATAGCGGAAGTTCACCTGCTTTTTCGCTGCCCTCCACGCTTGTCGATACCGTTTCTTCGATAGCCAATGCCAAAGGGGTTAGGTTGAATGGCGAAAATGCGCTTCCTACAGGAAGCTTCCAAAAAATCGAAGAGCAAATAACCAAATGGAGCTATAACGGCTTTACTCTTCTGCGTTTGGCTAACGTAGTGAATGGAGACGGCTCGGCTAGCGGCAGTATGGCCGGCTATAAGCAATATGTAATCAGCCATGCGCAGCCGATTGCTCAGCCAAGTGATAATCAGGTCACCATTTATTACAAGAAAGGTTATGCAACTCCGTATATTCATTATCGCCCGGCTGGAGGGACATGGACGACCGCCCCTGGAGCGCAAATGGCAGACTCTGAAATAAACGGTTACAGCAAAATAACGATCGCCATCGCATCTGCTGCTCAACTTGAAGCCTGCTTCAACAATGGAAACGGCACTTGGGACAGCAACAACATGCAGAACTACAGATTTAATAAAGGCATAAACACCTATACACCAGGTATCAACGGAGCGGCGGGCACAATTACGGCAAGTGCGCCGCAAAGCGTGGACACAACCGCACCAACCGTACCGTCAGGCTTAATTTCAACAACTAAGACCGACAGCTCGATTTCCTTAAGTTGGACGGCATCGACCGATATGACCGGGGTAGCTGGTTATGAAATCTGGCGCAATGGTGTCAAAATCGCGAACTCGGTTACTGCGAGCTATACAAACACAGGGTTAACCTCTAATACCGCTTATAGCTATTTTATCAAGGCGTATGACGGTGCTGGAAATATTTCTGAAGCAAGCGCAATCCTGAGTGTCACGACTAATCCACTATCCAGTTCAAACCAGGTAACGATTTATTATAAGAAAGGATATTCATCACCTTATATTCACTATCGACCAGCTGGCGGAACTTGGACGACCGTTCCAGGCAAGCCGATGGCAGACTCCGAGGTTAGCGGCTATGCAAAGGTCATCATTGATCTAGGCACTGCCACGCAGCTGGAGGCGGTCTTTAATAACGGCAGCGGCACATGGGATAATAACAATTCTCAAAATTATATGTTCACTGCCGGCCTGAACGTCTTTACGCCAGGAGCGAATGGCACAGTCGGCGCTATCACGCGGCCACTAACCTTTCCCTAAGTTAACAAGAGTGGTAATCACGAACCTGATCGGTATGATCAGGTTTTTTTTCATACATTTCACAGAAGATGACCCTATGAGTGCAGCCGGTAAAGTGCCAAAGATAAGATTTTGTCAGTTAACCGACATTTTTACTATTGAAATTGTGGTACTCTAGCTATAACGCATAAGAATAGTTGGATTTGCGGAGAAGGAAGGGCAGCTATGAGCGGAACTGAAATAGAAATAAAAATAGAAACCAGTCATGCGATCGATGCACATCATTCCGATCATCATAATCAAATCATTCTCGATGCCTTTAACAAATTTGGGACGAGCAGGACATATAAGAAAAACGAGTTCCTTTTCCAAGAAAATGATCCTGCCACTGCCGTTTATTTAGTGGAGAATGGACTGGTGAAAATTTCCCAATCCACACAGGAAGGACAGGGAATAACGTTGTTTCTGCGTTACCCCGGCGAGGTCTTCGGGAATGCAGAGCTGCTTGCCCATGTGAATCGCAGACGCTATGCCAAATGCTTAACAGCCAGTCAAATCATGTCGATGGAGTCCAGGCAGTATCACGAGCTTGCCATGCAGGACGCTGAGTTTTCCTATTCATTGGCCGTGATAACAGCCCGCAGATTGCTTCAAACCCAGCAAAGGGTAGAATCGCTGATCAGCCGTCCTGCTGCATGGCGCCTTGGTTGGTTCCTCTATCAAATAGGCAAGCGAAGAGAGGGCACTCTTGAGGTTAATTTGCAGCTCAGCCACGAAGAGATTTCCTATGTCATAGGCTGCAGCAGACAAACGATAACTGAGACGTTGAATAAATGGAAAGAGAACGAGATGATTACGTATACGAAGAAAAAAATAAGCATTTTTCATCCTAATCGCTTTTTTGATGATATTTAACGCGCGGAACACGTCTGAGCTGGAGCAATTCACAAAATCAATCCGATACGATGGAGGGTTTATCTATGCAAATTCAATCACAAGAAACACTGCTTCCCGATTTCCATGAACATTTGAAAGTCATACTGCTTGGCACTGGCACACCACGTGCTTACAGTGGAAGAGCCAAATCAAGCGTCGCCATATTAGCAGGAGATAAAGTCATCCTTATTGATTGTGGAGGCGCCGTAGTCGATCAGTTGATCAAAGCAGGCATCATGCCGCAGCGAATAGCCGATGTATTTTTCACCCATCATCACAGCGACCATAATTCCGGTTTTTTTGATTTGTTTATATCCAGTTGGCGCACGCATGTCATACCGGAGAGGGTGTTTGAAGGACGATCAGTGCCTATGAACGTGTATGGACCGACAACGACAAAAGAAATCATTGGGAAAATGCGAGAATCATTTGATTTCGATGCCAATCTAAGAGTCAATTATAACTTATCCGCTGACGAAGGCTCGAAAATCAACTATATCGAAAATAATGAAGGTGTCGTCTATGACAGAGCAGGTCTAAAAATTACAGCTTTCGAGGTTGACCATCGTCCGGTCTATCCGGCGCTCGCCTACAAAATTGAATACAACGGCAAAACGGTTGTCATCTCTGGAGATACGATTCCTGTTCCTAATATGATTAAATATAGTCAAGGCGCTGACCTCCTTATCCATGAATCCTATAACAAAGCGTGGCTGGATGCGCTAATTGCAAAATTCCCAGAGCAAGCGCAGTCGCTTTCCAATCCCGCCAAATACCATTCAACTACGCTGCAGGTGGCTCAAATGGCCAAGCAGGCGGAAGTGGCTCATCTCGTGCTTACCCATCATATTCCCGCGCCTGCAGCAACGGATGAAGCAGAAGCCGAGTACATGCAAGGCATGAGCGATATCTACTCCAACAAGATCACCATGGGCCGGGATTTGATGGCTTTCGAGCTTTAGGATATTCATAATTTCTCCGTGCCAAGCACGGTTTTTTTTATTTACAGCAGTCCTGATAAGCAGGAAGGCGAACCTCATCTAAACGATGCTATTTTTAAATTTCTCATTGTAGATGAAAAGCTCAAACTGGAAACGAAGGTGCATTATTGGGGAATCCACCCGATTCAAAACATAGATTGGTCTACAGGAAAAAATGCGCTCCTCATGAATGGAACACAATTAATCGAAGTCAATCGTGAAGGTAGCGTTAAAGAGACTCATGATTTAAAAACGCTAACTGGTTTGGATGCTTCTTCTTTTCAAGTAGAGCTGTACGATGAGGAGTATATGGTAGTTCGGCCGCATGATACAGGTTGGCTTACGTTAATTGATCGTAAAACTAACAAAGCGACACGTTTGGCAGATGTATTGCTGGACAAAGATAAGCTGGAGATCTATAGAACGCTCGATATCAGAGATAGCTATTTCTATCATTGGGATGGCCTTAAAGTAAAGGAACGAGCTGGGAGCAGCCTGCTGCTCTCCCATGTTTACTTTATGGACCAAACTAAAACTGACCTAACCTACAACTTGACTGAAAATTAGAAGGACGAAAGCCCACTAGCCGTAGTGGGCTTTCGTCCTTCTGTTTCGTTTTAATTCTAAAGCAGACTTCTCCCTTAGATTCGTTTATAGGTAAAACGGGTATATTGCCATTGATAAGCTAATCCTACTGCTAAGAGAATGAAGGAGGAGTCACATGAAAAAATTCAAGTTCAAACATGGTGTTTTAGCTGCTGCTTTGGTCATTGGATTTGCAACCATCAGTCCGCTAGTACAAGCAGAAGAAGGTACCGCTGGCAAGGAACTTTTCAAAGGTACGCCAGCAGGAGCTTCCGAATATCGGTTCAGCGAAATTCAGTTTCTGAACAATACGACCGGCCGCGCTGCTGGAAACGGATTCCTTATCGGCACCTCGGACGCAGGAGCTTCTTGGCAATCCATTTATAAAGGGACTTGGCAATTTACCCAGTTAGACTTTATATCCAACACGACAGGCTGGGCGTTAGCCAAATCATCCGTTACTGGGCCTAATGCCCTTATTCATACAACGGATGGCGGAAGCACTTTTACGAAATACCCAACCGGAGCTATCGCTTTGGAGCGAATCCATTTTACGGATGCAGCAAATGGATTTGGTTACACGAAAGCTTTTGCTTATAAAACATCCAATAGCGGCAAGAGCTGGACCAAAATCTCGACGCCGGCAAATACACGCTACGCGGAATTTGAAGATGCAAAGCATGGCTGGGCACTTGTTGTCGTCCCAGGTTACGGCTATAAACTTTACCGAACTATTGATGGCGGAGCGAAGTGGGCCGTCAAGCTTAATGTGAAATCGGATGAGGTTAGCGGCGGAGAGATCTTCACGAAAGGCAATGAGATATGGGCCGAATTTTATGGAGGAGCAGGGATGTCCCAGCAATCTTATTCCCTGTATGCTTCATCGGACAGCGGTGCGAGCTGGCGCAAAGTGATTAGCCAAGACACCGCAGGCGGAGGTCCTGCTCCAGGCGGTGCTGTAGGAATTGTGACGGAAGGCCCAGCTTCGCCAGGCGGCCATCCAAGCAATTTTCAGCTCGTAGACGGAGCGGCTATACTCGCCGGATACTCGCCTGCAGGAGAAGCCATTGGCGTGGGCCGTTCATTAGATGCTGGAAAAACATGGACCAATTTCAAACCGATCAAAGGTTACGAGAGCGTCATTTCGTTTACAAGCAAAAATAGCGGTTGGATGGCGGATACAAGCCTGACAAGTCCGTCCGTATACAAAACTACGGATGGCGGAAAAACCTGGTCCAAAACAATTAGCATTCCCGCAAAAGCGGAGTAATAACAAAATAACAATAGCGGTTAAATTAAGTAAGCCGCTCCTCATCGAGGAGCGGCTTTTTGGTTTTTACATAGAACTGTAACTTTCTTCACGATGGGGAAATTGGCGATATGTGCATGCAATAACGATAGTCTGTACGTACTATAAAGAAACGTTCCAGTCAGTGCTGTCCTATCAAAGATATGGATAGCGAGCAGGCTGGTTACTGTAACTGGTAATGGAGGGGATATGAAGTGATTACGATTAGTTTGTGCATGATTGTAAAAGACGAAGAGCAAGTGCTGAAGCGATGCTTGGATTCGGTCAAAGAGCTCGTGGATGAGATCGTTATCGTGGACACGGGATCGACCGACGCCACGAAAGACATAGCCGCGAGGTATACCGATCGCCTGTTTCATTTTGAATGGAACCATGATTTCTCGGCTGCACGAAATTTTTCTTTTCGTCAAGCTACACAGGACTATATTTTATGGTTAGATGCGGACGACGTGCTGCTGGCTAACGAGCTGACCAAATTCAAGGCCTTGAAGCAGACTCTCGATCCTCAAATAGATTCCGTTTGCATGGACTACAACATCGCTTTCGACCCGCATGGACAGCCCATTACCGTTGTAAAGAGAAACAGACTCGTAAAGCGTACCATGAATTTTCAATGGCAGGATCCGGTGCATGAGTATCTATTGGTCAGCGGGAATATCATCCTCTCCGATATTGCGGTAAGTCACGACCGGGTGCATCATCACCAAGATCGGAATTTACGTATTTTTGAGGAGATGGCAGGTCAAGGAGAGCGACTTTCAGATCGGCAATTATTGCATTATGCCATGGAGTTGTCAGCTAATCGTCATTACGGTAAAGCTGTCAAGATCTTTACATCCATCCTCAATGAACCTTCCATTTATTTTGAGTATAAATTGCAAGCATGTGACCGGATGGCCCATTGTTATCATGAGCTTGGTCAGAAAGAGCAAGAGCTGCAAGCTTTAATGATGACATTTCATTACGATATTCCGCGTGCGGATTACGTTTGCCGAATTGGTTACTATTTTCAAGAAAACCATGATTTTAACAAAGCCGTTCACTGGTATCAGCTGGCACTCAAGCTCGATAAACCACAAGAAAGGCTGTTAGGATTGAACAACATGGCTTGGACTTGGTTCCCTCACCTGCAGCTTACCGCATGCTATGGGAAGCTCGGAGATTTAGAACAGGCTTATAAACATAATGAAATTGCACTTTCGTATTCTCCAAATGATTCTAATCTATTGGAAAACAAACAATTGCTAGAAAAGCATATTAGCCAAAAGATAGATTCCAAGGGACGGAATTAACAAGCCTGGCTGCTGTAAGCAGCGGTTACAACCATTTAGCTGATAGAAGCCTTTTTAAAGCAAGGACGGGCTGATATCGTTTCTATTAGAATCTCTCTTCCATATGATAGTAAATGCTAGAATTAGCACACTACAAGGAGGAGAATGCATGACAATTAGAAGATCCAAGGTAGCAAAGAGCACTTGTACAACAATCGTCTGTAAAAAAACGGTTTGCAAAAAAGCGGTAAGCAGAAAGCGGGTATGTAAACCGATTAGAATCCGGAAATCAGCGTTTAGAGCGGTATCCGGTGCGGATCAAACGATCCTAGATGGCGTTTTTACCAAAGTGAGATACCAAGTGGAAGAATTGGATTTGAACAATGAATATAATTCAGCGACATCCACCTTCCGTCCCAAGCAGAATGGCATCTATTCTCTGTTTGCAAGTGTTTCTTTTGAAACCATCACACTTACACCTGTAGTTATGGATCTGCAGATTAGAATCAATGGCGTTCCCCGAATATCTGATCAAGAAAACTTCACCCCGAGAACAGGGCTGATAGATGCAGCAGGCATTATCCAATTACATGCACGTGATCGGGTAGAGGTATTTGCAAGGGCAACCGGGGAAAATGGAGATATACAAAGCGGCTTAGCCACACGTTTTGAAGGCGCTAGAATAAGCTAAGCAAGGCTGAATCTAAGCTAACAAAACAAGCCATTTCCTGAGGAAATGGCTTGTTCCCCTTTGAACAATTACTTTGCTGTATTTGCGGCTATCTTCTCGATAGCCGCAACGGTAGCATTAATACGGCGGATGATTTCAGGATCAAATTTGTGATTTCGATCGTAAGTCAGCAGACCATTAACTTCCTGTTCGACATCATAAAGCTGCGTATAGCAGAAGGCACAAATATACGGGTTTTCAAGCAGCGACAAAGTTAGGCCCTCATAACGGCTAATGAATTCCTGCTCCGTCTTCGGACGGTCGCCGTAACCCCAGCTCTTCTGGTCGGCTTGCCCCGGATTCCACCAAATTCCGCCATATTCACTGACAAAGTAAGGCTGCTCTTCGTATTTTTGCCGATCTGGGAAGGTTACATACCGTTCGCCGCCGCTTCGCATGGCCTCGTATTTCTCAGCAAACTTCTCCGGATTTTGCTCATAATCATGTATATCAAAAATATCGGTAACCACATGGAAGTTTCCGCTTGTGTCTATGACTGGACGGGTAGCATCCAATGATTTGGTTACTTGGTAAGTAATCCGCAGCACCTCATCATTTTGGCGGGTACCCTGCGGCCCGTCCCAGGTTTCATTAAATGGGCACCAGCCCACTAATGCCGGGCTATTGTAGTCACGTTTCACAATTTCAATCCACTCTGGCAAAAACTGCTGAAGCCCTTGAGCCGTTGTAATATCAAGTCCCCAGTTGGCATGCTCTCCCCAAACGATGTAGCCGAGTTGGTCTGCCCAATACAAGAAACGTGCTTCAAAAACTTTCTCGTGCAAGCGAGCGCCGTTAAAGCCCAGGCTCATTGACAATTCGATATCGCGCTTCAAATCTGCATCGGTAGGCGCTGTATAAATTCCGTCCGGATAAAAGCCTTGATCCAGCACTAAACGCTGAAACACAGGCTTGCCGTTAATCAATATCGCATTGTTATCCCATTTCACTGAACGAAGTCCAAAGTAGCTATCTACCTCATCAATGGTTTTCCCGTTTTGCTGTATCGATAATTTCAAGTCGTAGAGCTTAGGGGAGCCAATCTCCCATAAATGGCTCTCCGAGAGCTTAACAGACAGGCGGCTTTGGTTGCCGTTGATGATTGCGGATTGAGAGCCTACCGTTTTCCCATCAAACTCGGCTTCTACTGTAAAAGTGAAGCTATCAGAAGCAACGAACTCACCTTCGACATGCAGAGAATGATTATCGGGATCAGGCGTTAATTTGAATCCTTGGAGATAGTGCTGAGGGACAGCTTCTAGCCATACCGTCTGCCAAATTCCTGTTGTTCTCGTATAATCACAGCCATGCGAATGAAATAAAGCCGATTGCTTGCCTCGCGGTTGAAGACCTGAGCGGACATCGTCCTCCGCACATACGGTTAACACATTCGTTCCAGCAATAAGCAGGTGAGTGATATCAAGCGAAAATGAGGCATAACCGCCTCGATGCGTACCTGCAGATTTCCCGTTCACCCATACCTCGGTTTCATAATCAACGGCACCGAAATGAAGAAGAATGCGCTCGTCATTCCAGTCTGTAGGTATCGTCATTTCTTTGCGGTACCAAACGGCAGCCATAAAATCTTTGTTTTCAACGCCTGACAGCTTGCTCTCTGGACAGAAAGGAACCTTGATTTTATCTGCTAAAGCTTTAGTCTCGAACAGCTGGCGCTGTTTACCGCTTTGACCATTATCAATTTCAAACTCCCACTCGCCATTCAGGTTAAGCCACTTGGAGCGAACCATTTGGGGGCGGGGATATTCCGGGCGCGGAATGGCATGATTAGTTGCTGTCACAAAAATCCTCCTCTAAATTAAGTTAATTTAAAAGTTAATCATAAATACTAATGTTATTGTTCCCGTTCACAAGAACAGTATATTTAAAGCAGTAACGTATTGTCAATAAGAAATACTTAATGAGATTATCTCTTATAAGTAACATTAAAGTTAATTATATATTTTATATCCATTGGAACATGTTGGTTTAAATTCATAATCGGAAGCCTTAAATAGCTCCTTTTAGTCATTCAATAAAACGGCAAATTCGTTATGATAAATTTTAAATGAATAGGAGGGACGCTAATGAAGCAAAAATTAAAGCAGGTCACCGTCATGGGGGTCATCGCACTCACGGTTATGTTAACCGCTTGCGGCAGCACAGCAACGAATGATCGGGTGGAAAACAGCGATAGCTACGGGGAAGTTGTAGGAACCGGCGAAGCAGCCATTCTCTACAAAAAAATGTGTATTTCGTGCCATGGAGCGGAGCTGCAAGGAAGAGCCGGCCCTAATCTACAGAACGTTGGCGCCAGACTCTCAAATGAACAAATCGTTGAAGTGGTGACGAATGGGCGCAAGGGCATGCCAAAGTTTGGCAAAAGCATTACAGCTGAAGAAATCCAGCAGTTGGCTGACTGGTTATCAGAGCTTAAATAAAAGAACCCAACCCCGCTCGAAAGCAGGGTTGGGTTTGTTGGTTTGCAGATTATTCTTTGGGCTGCGTTTGACCTTTTGCGCCCCATAGAAATAAGAAAGCCACTGCGCAGAACACAATAAGCAAGGGGGCAACCATAATTAACAAAAACTCCATGCGAAGAATACCGCCTTTCGTTTTTCCTTTTATTTCCCTTTAACATAAGGAGTGTTAAACAAAAACAATCGCATCAACAGATAGAGTGAAGGGATCAGGAGCAATAAACCTAGTACAAACGCCACGATTAACGCAATAGCCATGGACTCATTCGTAAAGTTATCATGGATGGTTAAGTAGGGATACAAAATGTAAGGCAAATGCGCGGAGCCGTATCCATAAAAAGCGAAGGCAAATTGCAGCATTACGAAAATAAACGATAAACCAAGATTTTTCTTTTTCCAAACGAAATAGACAGCTAGCATAAAAAACAAAAAGGAAAAGGCGAACATCCATGATCGGTCAAGCATCTTCTCAAAATGCTCCCGATTATGGCCATGGATGGCAAAAAAGACGAGAAGGCTGCTCAGAATGGTCGGTAAGCTCCACGCAAGCGCATATTTTCGAACAATGTGAAATGCCGGAAGATCGCCTGCTTTATGTGCATAAAAGCTTAAAAACATAGCCGATATGTAAAGGACGCTCACAAGCGCAAGCAGTACGACGGACCAGGAATAGCTGCTTTGAAACAATTCTTTTACCAGAAACACTACTTTGCCATCCGCGGTTACTTCAATATATCCACCTTCAGAGATGGTCAATACGGTAGATAGCGCCGCTGGAATAAGCAGTCCGCTGGCTCCATACATAAGCGTATATATCTTCCGGCTGCGCGAGCCATAATGATTAAAGGCATAATAAGCACCACGTATGGCTAGCAATACGATGGCTATGCTTCCCGGTATAAGCAATGCTGTACCGTAATAATATGCCGTATCCGGAAAAAAACCGATAAACCCGACAAAAAAGAAAACGAGAAAAACATTCGTAACCTCCCACACCGGCGACAGATAACGGTCGATAATGGAATGAATCAGATGCCTCGTTCCTGTAATGGAGCTGTAATAACTGAAAAAACCAGCACCAAAGTCAATCGAAGCTACGATCAGATAACCAAACAGAAACGTCCAAAGTACGGTAATGCCAATCACCTCATAGCTCATAGCAGGTCGCGAGCCTCCTTATCGTATTTGGCCAGTTCATCCTCAGCCTGATTGTTTCGGAACATTTTCACTAGCACCCTTGCTGATGAAACCCCCAGTACAAGGTACAACAATGCAAATAGCCAAAGCATCAAGTCTACATGTCCTGAAGTTGTTGCCCCTTCCGATGTCCGCATGATGCCTCGCAAGATCCAAGGCTGTCTCCCAACCTCGGAAAATATCCAGCCATGCTCAATCGTGAGTATAGCAACAGGGGCAGCAACTACAATGGCGCGAAGAAGCCACCGGCGATACGTATTCCCTTTCTTTCGAATCATCTCTACAAGGAAGAGCAGGGAGACGAATACCATAAATGCGACATAGCCCATTTTGATATCAAACAAATAATGAATCCAAAGCGGCGGCCGTTCATCTTCCGGGAAATCGTTCAGTCCGATCACCTCCGCGAAGGGATTGCTATGAGCAAGGATGCTGAGTCCAAAGGGGATCTCCAGCCCAAAGCGAACCTGATTGTCTTCGGTCAGCACCCCGCCAAGCACAAGCGGCGCTTTGCCCATCGTTTCGAAATGCCATTCGGTTGCCGCCAGCTTCTCCGGCTGATACTTGGCCAAATACTTGCCGGATAAGTCACCAATGAGTGCCGTAGATACCATAAAAACAAACGCGCACACCATCGTTAGCTTTAATGCTTTTTTGTAATACACGTGATTTTTGCCTTTTAATAATGACCATGCTGTAATCGCTGCAAGCACAAAAGCACAAGTTAAGTAAGCAGAAGAGAGAACATGGGCAACCTTGGTGGGCATGGCCGGACTTAGCATAGCTGCAATCGGATTCACCTCGGAGATCTCCCCAGCCTTCAACGTGAAGCCGACAGGATAATTCATAAACGCATTAACAATGGTAATGAAAAAAGCTGATGCGGAAGAGCCAATAACGACGGGAATAAGCAGCCAGAAATGCGTCATCCGGCTTTTGAAACGGTCCCATGTATAAAGATAAATGCCTAGAAATATAGCTTCAAAAAAGAAAGCAAACGTTTCAAGAAACAGCGGCAGCGAAATCGATTGACCCGCGACCTGCATAAAGCTTGGCCATAGTAAACTTAACTGAAGCCCGATTGCGGTCCCCGTTACCACCCCAACGGCAACCGTAATGACGAAGCCGCGTGCCCAACGCCTGGCAAGCAGCAGGTAATGAAAATCATTTCGCCTAATGCCGATCCATTCAGCCAATGCAATCATAAGCGGCACGCCGACACCGATCGTCGCGTAAATGATATGAAAACCGAGAGTCAAAGAGGTCAAAATGCGGCTGAACATGACAGGATCATATCCGGTTAATAGCATAGCGTTCACTCCTTAGATGATTCATTCTTTTGTAATTGCTAACTAACCAGCTTGCGGATGATCGCCAATAGCATGAGCAGCGCTACGACCGCGCACAATATAATTAATTTTTTCTCTTGCTGGCGGGTACGGTCTTCAGAGCCTGATTTCATGATTTCACTCGCCTTCCTTTAATGTGATTTCATTCACAAGGGTATTAAGTAGGTTTTACTATATGGGGGCCTTGGCTCATTATGCCCTTAACCATGAGGATATAAAATAACTCGTTAGGGCTAAGTCCGATGTCAATTGCAACGAATTATTGAACAATGGAAAGAGGAAAAAAATGAGTGGTAAAAAAATTAGCCATGCCAGCAAGAACGGTTCCGCCAGTTGGGCGAGAGCATACTAGACCGAATCATTCACTAAAAAATTCAAAATGATCTTGGAATTACATACATATTGCGTAGGATTGCATCTTATAGCTTTGGCGGCACTGTCTCTATAATAAAAGGGTATGACATGGAAAGGAGGGCTAGTGGCTGTTTTATGTCCGTTAAAGAAAGGTGGGCCGGAAAGGAAGTAATACGAGTATGAATAATACTTAAAACAAGCAATTTTGCAAGCGCTATCATCCGTAGATATCATAAATTCATACATTTTATCGCAGACTACCAATATTGAGGAGGAATATAATGCGTAACAAGTATGTGGCATGGTCGCTGATCGTAACCATGCTGATTTCAACTCTGTTACTGTCTGCTGGTCCTTTTTCACCTGTATCTGCAGCAGGCGGTCCCAACCTGACACTGGGCAAAGATGTTACCGCGAGCGGCCAATCACAAACATATGCACCGGCTAATGTGAAGGACAGCAATGCAGCAACGTATTGGGAGAGTGCGAATAACGCCTTTCCCCAATGGATTCAAGTCGATTTAGGCGCAACTGCCAGCATTGACCAGATTGTGCTTAAGCTGCCGGCAGGCTGGGAAACGCGCACACAAACCATTGCTGTGCAAGGCAGCACGAACGGCTCCACATTTACAACGATTGTCGGCGCAGCCGGTTACACGTTCAATCCTTCGATAGCCGGAAATTCCGTTACCATTAATTTTGCAGCAGCAAACACGCGCTATGTTCGCCTGAACGTAACCGGGAACACGGAGTGGCCGGCTGCTCAGCTATCCGAATTCGAGATTTACGGTACGAACGGCCCAACTCCTTCTCCAACAACGACACCAACGCCTTCCGGCACCTACCAAGCTGAATCTGCTGCGCTCTCGGGCGGGGCGAAAGTAAACACGGACCATACCGGTTACTCCGGAACAGGCTTTGTTGACGGCTACTGGACGCAAGGGGCGACAACAACCTTCACGGTAAACGTAGCCTCCGCAGGAAACCGTGATGTAACGCTTAAATACGCCAATGCAAATGGCAGTGCCAGCACAATCAGCGTCTACGTTAACGGCACGAAAATTCGCCAGTCCTCGCTGCCTAATCTAGCGAACTGGGATACATGGGGCAATAAAGTAGAGGCACTAAATCTGAATGCAGGCAGCAACACCATCGCATATAAATACGACGCCGGTGATACCGGCAACATTAACCTTGATCAAATCACCATTTCCACGACTACTGTAACGCCTAGTCCAACTGTGACTCCGACACCTACAGTTGCACCTACTCCAACACCAACATCTACGGCAACGCCAGTTCCGACAATAGCTCCAACCCCAACTCCTACGGTTGCACCTACAGTTACACCGCTCCCAGGTGATAACCTTGCCGTGGGCAAACCCATTACTGCATCTTCAACCACGCTTTCCTTCGTGGCAGCAAACGCTAATGACAACAACAACACAACTTATTGGGAAGGTGGTGCAGCATCAAGCACGCTCACGCTTGATCTGGGTGCCAACCATGATATTACGTCTATTGTGCTAAAGTTAAATCCATCCTCCTCATGGGCTGCTCGCACACAAACGATTCAAGTGCTTGGCCACAATCAGAATACAACTACCTTCAGTAACCTAGTCTCATCGCAAACGTACACGTTTAATCCATCCACTGGCAATACGGTGACGATACCAGTAAGTGCAACGGTTAAACGATTACAATTGAGCATAACGGCGAATACAGGCGCTTCGGCTGGCCAAATTGCTGAGTTCCAAGTATTCGGCTCGCCAGGAACGAACCCTGATCTCCAGATTACAGGAATGACCTGGTCGCCTGTTTCTCCCATTGAGACTAACACGATCACGCTCAACGCAACCGTTAAAAATAACGGAAATGCCAGCTCCGCTGCAACGACCGTGAACTTCTACTTAAACAACGAACTTGCGGGCTCTGCAAACGTAGGCGCTCTGGCTGCTGGCGCTTCGGCATCTGTAAATCTGAATGCCGGCACGAAAGCAGCTGCCACCTATTCGGTCAACGCTAAGGTCGATGAGAACAATTTGATTATCGAGCAAAACGAAGCGAATAACAGCTACACGAACGCAACGCCGCTAATTGTCGCTCCTGTCGCAAGTGCCGATCTAGTCGGAGAGGTTTCGTGGACTCCAAGCAATCCTGTAGCTAATAATTCTGTAGCTTTTAACGTGAGCTTGAAAAATATCGGAAACATTGCAACAGCAAGCGGTTCACATGGCGTTGCTGTTGCTCTGAAAAATTCAGCAGGCTCGACGATCCAAACCTTTAATGGCTCATATAATGGCGCTTTAGCAGCCGGAGCTTCTGTCAACCTCTCCATTCCCGGAGCATGGACAGCAGCCACTGGCAGCTATACGGTTACCACGACAGTTGCAGCAGATGCCAATGAACTCGCCATCAAGCAACCCAATAATGTGAGCTCAACGGCATTGGTCGTTTATTCTGCCCGTGGGGCGAGCATGCCTTATACCAGGTATGATACCGACGATGCAACTAGAGGCGGAGGCGCAACGCTGCAATCTGCGCCTACATTCGATCAAGCCTTCATTGCATCGGAGGCTTCCGGGCAGCGCTATGTAGCACTGCCTGGGAGTGGTTCCTATCTCGAGTGGTCTGTTAGACAAGGAGAGGGAGGCGCCGGCGTAACGATGAGATTCACGATGCCAGACTCGGCAGATGGCATGGGTCTAAACGGCTCGCTTGACGTATATGTCAATGGAGTGAAAGCCAAGACCGTGCCTTTGACATCGTATTACAACTGGCAGTATTTCTCGAGCGATCAGCCTGCAGATACGCCTGCCGGTGGACGTCCGCTCTTCCGATTTGACGAGGTACATTTTAAAATGGACACACCGCTCCAGCCTGGCGATACGATCCGAATCCAGAAGAGCAATGCGGATAACCTTGAATATGGCGTCGATTTCATCGAAATCGAACCCGTGCCTGCAGCAATCGCACGTCCGGCCAATTCGGTTTCTGTTACCGATTTCGGAGCAATCGCTAATGATAGCTTAGATGATCTTGCAGCCTTTGAAGCTGCGGTAACTGCCGCTGTCGCAGGAAGCAAAACCTTGTATATTCCTGAAGGAACATTCCATCTTGGAAACATGTGGAAGATAGGCTCTGTCAGCAATATGATCAATGACATTACAATCGTAGGTGCTGGCATATGGCATACAAACATCCAGTTTACCAATCCAAATTCGGCATCGGGAGGCATTTCCTTCCGGGTTGAGGGCAAGCTTGATTTTAGCCATATCTATATGAATTCGAAACTACGGTCGCGTTATCATGAGAATGCGATTTACAAAGGATTTATGGACAATTTCGGTAAAAATTCAAAGGTGCACAACGTCTGGGTTGAACATTTTGAGTGCGGGTTCTGGGTAGGGGATTACGCGCATACACCTGCCATTTATGCCGATGGACTCATCATTGAAAACAGCCGGATTCGGAACAACCTTGCGGATGGGGTGAATTTCGCCCAGGGAACGAGCAATTCGACCGTACGCAACAGCAGCGTACGAAATAACGGAGATGACGGCCTTGCTGTCTGGACGAGTAACGTCAATGGTGCAAGGGCAGGCGTCAACAATACCTTCTCATTCAATACGATTGAGAATAACTGGCGTGCAGCAGGCATTGCATTTTTCGGAGGAGGCGGGCATAAAGCTACAAATAACCTGATCATCGATACCGTCGGCGGTTCCGGCATTAGAATGAACACGGTGTTCCCGGGTTATCATTTCCAGAACAACACAGGCATTCTTTTCTCGGATACGACGATTATTAACAGCGGAACCAGTAAAGACCTTTATAACGGGGAGCGAGGGGCCATCGATTTGGAGGCATCCAACGATTCCATCAAAAATGTAACGTTCACCAATATCGATATTATCAACACGCAGCGCAGTGCTATCCAGTTTGGTTATGGCGGCGGCTTTGAAAATATCGTA
Source organism: Paenibacillus paridis (assembly GCF_006345825.1). Lineage (GTDB taxonomy): Bacteria > Bacillota > Bacilli > Paenibacillales > Paenibacillaceae > Pristimantibacillus > Pristimantibacillus paridis. The sequence goes on along the minus strand of NZ_VCIX01000092.1, from coordinate 1,603,393 downwards.
TTTAACAACATTAACATTAATGGAACTGGACGTGACGGAATTCTAACTTCCCGGTTTACCTCGCCACATCCAGGCGCGGCTATCTATACCTATACAGGCAATGGTTCAGCCACGTTCAACAATTTGACGACCAGCAATATCGCACATCCTAACGTAAACTACATTCAAAATGGTTTTGGCCTAATCATTAATTAAGTGAATTCCTAATAGGTAGACTAACATTAAAGCATACTGGTAAGAAGGACGATACCCGAGGTCATTTGACTGATCGGCGTACCGTCCTTTTTGTTGATGATAGCAAGCTTCAAGAAGAAGACTTGCCGTTTGTCTTGGAGCTAAGGTATTGAATTTGATCCTCAAGGACCGCACTTGCCCGGTCTAAAAATTGCGTAATGAGCAAAAGTTCTTCGTCGCTATAAGAGGAAGCAAGCTTGACCATTTCGGCATGAAGGGGCAGGTACGTATTGCTGATTTCTTCTCTATTCTCATACATAGGGACAATGATGACTTTGCGACGGTCGTTGGGATCATTCTCCCTGCGGACAAAGCCGTTCTTTTCCAATCTATCGATTAATGAGGTTACGCTTCCCGTAGCTAGCCCGGTTAGCTTGGAGAGCTCGCCAGCGGTAATCGGGCCTTTCTCACGCAAAATATCGACGGATAAAAAATCATTATTGTATAAACCTAGGGAAGCCGCTACGTTTTGCTGATATAAGACCGTGCGAGAGCCCAATCCCCGCATGCGCAGAGTGAAATTTTCTTGCAGCTCTGTTGGTTGATCTTGTCCTCCATGGCTTGACAAATAACAACCCTCCTTTTAAGATATAATTTATCTCGACCATCGAGATACTTTGTATTCAAGATACTAGACATTCATTTGTTTAATCAAATTAATTTTAACGAAAACAGGACTGAAATGCAAAGTTACTAAGCTTTTACTTAGTAAAAAAGCAGTTGTACCGCTAGTTTCGAAATGGATCCATTCGAAAAGATACACGAGGAGGCGTTATTGTGAAAGACACGATTGTGATTAAAGGTGCGCGGGAAAACAACCTGAAGAGTATCTCGCTATCGATTCCGAAATACAAGCTTGTTGTTCTGACAGGCCCATCAGGCTCAGGCAAATCGACGTTGGCGATGGATACCCTCCAGAGAGAATGCCAAAGACAGTATATGGAGTCCATGGGCTTGGCGTCAGATTCCATTCGTAAGCCTAAAGTCGAGTCGATTGAAGGCTTGTCTCCGTCCATTAGCGTCGGGCAGCATGTAACGAACCGTAATCCGCGCTCGACAGTTGGCACTGTAACAGATATTTATACGTACGTCCGTTTTATCTTCTCGAGGCTCGGAGCGCGAATTTGCTTATCCTGCAGCGGCAGCATTCCGCCAACCTTTGAACCTGCGGGTCTAATGGCTGAAGAAGACGAGAGTATGGGTCGTCAGACCATAAAATGTCCTCATTGCCATGCAGAGCTTGAAAAGCTTGGAATGTCGCACTTCTCCTTTAATAAACCGGAGGGAGCATGCGGCTCCTGCAGCGGACTTGGACATGTGGCAAGCATCAATAAAGCAGCTGTTTTTCATCCGGAGCTTAGTTTGCGCGGCGGGGGAGTTGCTTCGCTGAACGGCGTCCATCGCGATATTCAAATCCGAATACTCCTGGCGGCAGCCAAGCATTACGGCTTTGACCTTGATCCTGATCAACCTTTGAAGGAGTTCGGTGAAATTCAACGGGATTTGCTGTACTACGGAGTCGAGAGCGAGGCGTTCAAACGTCATTATCCGAATGTCAAACCGGTTCAAGGCACGAAATTCGAAGGCGTCATACCCGGATTATGGCGGCGTTACAAGGAGAAAGAAGGGGAGGCTGGCGCCCAAGAAAAAGACGGAGGTTTCTTTCATGAGCAGCTTTGCCCGGATTGCCTTGGAGCGCGCCTGAAGCTAGAAATTCGCCTTGTTCAAGTGGCTGACGCAACGATCTCTGATGTATCCGGGTGGTCTCTTGGCGAGGTATACGCATGGACAAGAGGACTGGAGGCTGAATTGCCCGCTGAAGGTCTTCATCTGCTTGAACCGATCCTTCAAGACATGCCCATAAGGCTCAAAAGAATTATGGATGTCGGGCTCGGCTATCTGTCCCTGAACCGCCAAACCGTTACGTTGTCCGGCGGAGAAGCACAGCGCCTGCGGCTTGCTTCGCTTCTTGGCTCGGGACTGACAGGCGTACTCTATATTCTTGACGAACCAACGACCGGTCTTCATCCCCGGGATACTGTTGGGCTCATTCGCGTGCTTCAGGAGCTGCGTGATCTCGGCAATACCGTGCTTGTGATCGAGCATGATATCGAAATGATGCGTGCTGCCGATCATATCATCGATATAGGTCCGGGTGCAGGCGTTTATGGAGGAACCGTTGTAGGTGAAGGCAGCGTGGAGGATTTGATGGCGAGCTCGGAATCGGTGACAGGAGCTTATTTACGCGAAGAAGGACGGGAAATTCCAACACGCTTGCGACGTGAGGGAAATGGAAAGCAAATTACGATTCAGGGAGCGCAAATTAGAAATATCGATATCCCCTTGGTAGCTTTTCCGTTAGGCAGCTTGGTGTCCGTAACCGGAGTATCGGGATCAGGTAAATCTACGCTTGTATTCGATGTTTTAGCGCAAGGAAATACAATGAAAAAGGAACCAAAAGGCTTCAATCAGATCGCAGGCTTAGAGCATGTCGGCCATATCGTCATCTTTGACCAGACGCCAATGGGCAGAATGCAGCGCTCGAATGTCGCGACCTATACGGAGGTATTTACCCATTTGCGACAGCTGTTTGCTGGATTGCCGGAAGCGAAGAGACGTAAGCTGACCTCAAAGCATTTTTCTTTTAATACGCCTGGCGGACGATGCGAGACATGCCAGGGCCTCGGCGTGCTTTCCATTGATATGAATTTCTTGCCCGATTTAGAGGTGAAGTGCCATGATTGCAAAGGTCGCAGGTTTACGGACGAAGTGCTGGAGGTACAGTACGAAGGCTTCTCCATTTCGGACCTTTTGAACATGTCGGTTCAGGAAAGCCTGCCTATCTTGCAATCGGAGAGCAAAATATCCGGTCTGATCTCGATGCTGTGCGAGGTTGGGCTTGGTTATTTGAAGTGGGGACAGTCGGTCAAAACCTTATCCGGCGGTGAAGGGCAGCGAATCAGATTGGCGAAAGAGCTTAGCAAGCCTTCCAAAAATCACACCCTCTATCTGCTGGATGAACCGACGACCGGACTCCATCCCTCAGATATTAAACAGCTTCAAGTATTGCTAAATAAGCTGGTCGATTCAGGAAATACAGTCGTTATTGTCGAGCATAGCTTGGAACTAATCCGAGAGTCGGATTGGGTGATCGATATCGGCCCAGAAGGCGGAGCAGCCGGCGGTAAGCTGGTAGCCACAGGCACGCCAGAACAGGTAGCGGAAGTTTCTGCTTCTTATACGGGCATGTTCCTGAGACGGATTTTGGCAGAAGGGCTTTAATGACTGGCTAATTTAACATTGGTTAAGCAAGCAGAGGAATGTGGAGGTTACAAATGGATGTTGGCTAAAAAAAATAATGTAGCAGTAATTATCGTGGCTTTGCTGCTGGCCACGCTTATGGCTTCGATGGATAATACGATAACAGCAACTGCAATCGGAACCATCGTCGGCGACTTAGGCGGCTTTGACAAATTAATGTGGGTAACGTCTGCATATATGGTAGCAGAAATGGCTGGCATGCCCATCTTCGGTAAACTTTCCGATATGTATGGCCGCAAGCGCTTTTTCATCTTCGGAATTATTGTATTTATGCTTGGTTCTGCTTTATGCGGTACAGCAGAATCAATCGTGCAACTCAGCATTTATCGCGCGATCCAGGGCATTGGGGGCGGTGCGCTCGTTCCGATCGCATTTACGATCATGTTCGATGTAGTCGCTCCGGAAAAACGGGGCAAGATCGGCGGTTTATTTGGTACCGCCTATGGCATTTCCAGCATTTTCGGCCCCCTAATCGGCGGCTATATTACGGATTATGTTCATTGGTCTTGGATATTCTATATCAACCTGCCCATTGGACTTATCGCATTTGGGATGATTGTTTTCTTCTACAAAGAATCAATCGTACATTCCAAGCAAAAAATCGACTATCTTGGTGCATTTGCGCTTGTCGCCTCTATCCTTTGCCTTATGTTTGCCATTGAACTTGGCGGCAAGGAGTATGCTTGGAACTCCAGTATGATCATTGGATTGTTCTTTGCATTCGCAGTGCTTATCGTTGGTTTTATATTTATCGAACGCCGTGCGCAAGAACCGATCATTACCTTCGGCATGTTCAAGAACCGGCTTTACACCACAAGCAATCTGATGGCTTTATTCAGTGGAGCTGCCTTTATTACCGCTTCCGTCTATATCCCAATCTTTATCCAGGGTGTTTTTGGAGGCTCGGCAACGAGCTCAGCACTTGTCCTACTTCCAATGATGCTCGGTTCCGTAGTTACGGCTGCTGGCGGCGGATTTTTACTTGCCAAGTTTAATTACCGTACTATCATGATATCCACCTTAGCGCTGCTTGTTGTTGGGATTGCATTGCTAGCCACGCTGACAACCGATTCTTCACGGCTATTAGTTACTATTTATATGGTCTTGGTCGGTCTAGGCATCGGTTCGTCATTTTCAGTACTCAGCAATGCAGCCATTCATGGGTTTGCAGCAAGGCAGCGGGGGTCTGCCAGTTCGACCCTAAGCTTTACGCGTGAGCTTGGAATGACGCTTGGCATTACCGTATTCGGCATAATTCAAAGTCATGTATTTACGAATAAACTCTCTTCCATGTTCGACAGTGGAGAACAAGCAAATGGAAGCATTGACCTAAGCGATCCGAGTCAAATTTTAACACCGGATACGCGCGATAACATTCCTCCTCAGATTCTTGATAAAATAACAGAGGCCTTGTCCTCATCGCTTGTCCATACTTTTGCTTGGGCACTCATACCGTCTGTCATTGCTCTCATTGCTGCTTTGGCCATGAGCAAAGAAAAATTCGACCCGGCTTCCGAGTTGGAAGAATACACCGCTTCTCATTAAATCGAAACGCGACAAAAACGGCCAACCCTCGTCTTCTTCATGAGATGAGGGTTGTTTTTGTGCGATTAGTCTTTAAAGTGAAATCTACTAGCATTCATAGAATAAAATCTGTAAACTCAGCATGAAAAGGGTATAATAAAACAATCAAAGTATACACTATACAAGCTAACAGGCTGTGATATTAATCGTAAATCACTACATTTCATTTGCCTATAAAAGGAGATCCAATGACAGATACTAATGCAATCATAGATTCGGGATGGAACTTTGACAATAGCTATGCACGTCTGCCGCAAACCCTTTACACAAGCCTCGACTTAAATCCCGTACGTTCACCAAAGCTAATCATTTTTAATGATACGCTGGCAGCATCACTTGGATTGAACGCTGAAGCGTTGCAAAGCAAGGAAGGCATAGCTTCGCTCGCTGGAAACCAAACGCCGGAAGGAGCCATGCCGCTTGCTCAAGCCTATGCGGGACATCAATTCGGTCATTTTAATCGGTTAGGCGACGGCCGGGCTTTGTTGCTAGGTGAGCAGATCACGCCGATAGGCGAGCGGTTTGACATTCAGCTGAAGGGCTCAGGCAAAACGCCATACTCCCGTGGTGGCGATGGGCGTGCGGCACTGGGACCCATGCTTCGCGAGTACATCATTAGCGAAGCTATGCATGCGCTTGGCATTGCGACAACGCGAAGTCTTGCGGTCGTGACTACCGGTGAATCCATTTACCGTGGAACCGAGGAGCCCGGTGCCATTTTAACAAGGGTGGCTTCTAGTCATATTCGCGTTGGCACCTTTCAATTTGCAGCCCAATGGGGGACGACAGAAGAGCTTCAGGCACTGGCAGATTACACCTTGCAGCGGCATTTCCCGGACGTAGACCCTGATCAGAACCGCTATCTAGCCCTATTGCAAAAGGTGATTAAGCGCCAAGCTGCACTGATTGCCAAATGGCAGCTCGTTGGCTTTATTCACGGTGTCATGAACACCGACAACATGGCACTGAGCGGAGAAACCATTGATTATGGGCCTTGTGCCTTCATGGATGCTTATGACCCTGCAACGGTATTCAGTTCCATTGACTCTCATGGCCGTTACGCTTATGGGAATCAACCTCCAATTGCTGCTTGGAATTTGGCAAGACTTGCCGAAGCACTGTTGCCTTTGCTGCATGACAATGAGCAGCAGGCTATAGCCTTGGCCGAAGAGGCGCTTTCCGAATTTATTGATTTGTATCAGCTTAAATGGCTGACGGGAATGAAGGCGAAACTGGGCCTTTTCAATGAGGATTCCGAAGATAAAACGCTGATTGAACGCTTGCTTACGATCATGCAGCAGCATGGTGCGGACTACACCAATACCTTCCGAGCATTAACATTTGATAAGCTGTCAGGAGAGGCTTTATTCGAAACGTCGGAGTTTGTAAACTGGTATGCGTTATGGCAAGAAAGACTTGGGAAGCAGCAGCAATCAAAAGAATCGTCGCTTCAATTGATGCGCAAGAGCAATCCCGCTCTGATCCCGCGCAACCATAGAGTCGAAGAGGCGCTGGAAGCAGCTGTGCTAGGAGATTTTAGCGTGATGGAACGGCTGCTTGCGGCTCTTGCGAATCCATACGCACACACGGCTGAGCAGGCTGAATATGCCACATTGCCAGTGGACTCCAACCAAAATTACCAAACCTATTGCGGCACCTGATTGTTGCAGCAGCTTCAAGCACCAAACAGAAGCAGGCCATATGTATAACAATATCCATGCAATGGGGAACTTGATATTGAAAAAAAGATATGATAGACTACTCCTAATTTAATGAATGGAGCTGAAAAGAATAATGTAGAAATTTTCTTGCGATCAATATAAAAAATAAAACAACAAAAGCGATTGGTTTATTTCGTTTGTTTTATTGTTTATATGCAAGAAAGTTACTACTTCTTTTCACTCAAACGATATCCTTTTCTGACCCTATAATGGGTTGGATTTGCTGTATTTATTTGAGCTACAAGAAAGTAACTTTCTTGTAGCTCTTTTATTTTCTATACAGGAGGATGATTTCATGTCATTAATTAATGTTACAAACCTTACGTTCGCCTATGAGGGCAGCTACGATAACATATTTGAAAACGTGAATTTTCAAATCGATACCGATTGGAAATTAGGATTTACAGGAAGAAACGGCAGAGGGAAAACGACCTTTCTCCAGCTGCTGCTTGGCAAATACGAATACAGCGGCACTATTTCGGCTAAGGTCACCTTTGAGTATTTTCCTTTCCCAGTAGAGAATAAGGAAAACAATACGATTGATGTGATCACTGACATTTTCCCCGATTATATCCACTGGCAGCTTATGCGAGAGCTTTCTTTGCTTAAGGTTTCTGAAGATGTGTTGTATCGGCCCTTTGTTTCATTGTCGAACGGAGAACAAACGAAAGTGCTGCTGGCTGCATTATTCATCAAGGAAAATAGCTTTCTGCTGATTGATGAACCGACTAATCATCTGGACATGAATGCCAGAAAACTGGTCAGCGATTATCTCAATTCAAAAAGCGGCTATATTTTGGTTTCTCATGACAGGTCATTTCTAGATAACTGCGTAGACCATATTATATCTATCAATAAAACAAACATTGAAATTCAAAAAGGGAATTTTTCAAGTTGGTGGGAAAACAAACAAAGACAAGACAACTTTGAGCTTGCCGAGAACGAAAAACTTAGAAAAGACATTAAACGCTTGTCGAATTCCGCTAGGCGGACAGGGAACTGGTCACACGAAGTGGAAAAAACAAAAAACGGTACAAGAAACTCCGGCTCTAAGGTTGATAAAGGCTATATTGGCCATAAGGCCGCTAAAATGATGAAACGTTCCAAAAACATTGAGCAGCGGCAGCAATCGGCTATCGATGAAAAGTCTAAGCTCCTTAAAAATATCGAAAATGCGGAAGGACTCGAGATTTCACAGCTTGCTTTTCATAAAAGCCAGCTTGCTGAACTGGATCAGGTTTCGATTTTTTACGGCGAACGAAAAGTATGTACCGATGTGAGTTTTACGATTGAGCTAGGTGAGCGCATTGCTCTTTCCGGCCAGAACGGCTCTGGCAAATCAAGCATAATCAAGCTACTTTGCGGGGAGGAGCTAAGCTATACGGGCACCTGCCGGAAGGATAGCCTGTTGAAGATATCCTATGTGTCACAGGATACCTCCCATCTTCAAGGCAGTTTGTCCGACTATGCTGCCAGCAGCGGAATTGACGAGAGCCTTTTTAAATCGATTTTAAGAAAGCTTGATTTTTCCAGAACTCAGTTCGAAAAAGATATTTCCGCCTTCAGCGGAGGCCAAAAGAAGAAGGTGCTTATTGCAAAAAGTTTAAGCGAACAAGTTCATTTGCATATTTGGGACGAACCGCTCAACTTTATTGACATTATTTCGCGCATGCAAATTGAAGAGCTGCTGCTGGAATACGCACCTACCATTTTGTTTGTGGAGCATGACAGGGAATTTTGCAATAACATCGCAACAAAGATTGTTAAGCTGTAATTTTTATTTAACATTGGGAAGCAATCCCGTGGTTGTGAAACGGCAGTCTGGAAGTCATCTTAAAGATGACCTCCAGCGCTATTACGTTGAAAGCCTCAAAACCGGATGTTCCATAGGTTACTTTATTGATATCTAGGCGACTAGCAAATGGCTCGCTAATATTTTATTCCGCATAAATGTCATTTTTCTCAAACAATCTCCGTAACTGATCCGCCATAAAGGAAGGAGGGTGCGGCATCGCATGCTGTATCCACCATTCCACGATTCCAACAAAGGCCGAAGCCATAAAATGGGCATTAAGCTCATGATCGATTTTCGAATCTAAGTTTTGCATTTCAAGTTTCTTTTTAACGTTCAATGTGATAAACGCTAGTAGGCGCTCGCGGAAAACAAACGTTCTTTGGTGCGCGAACAACGAAGAGAAGAAAGTGAAATTTCCCTCGAAATAAATAAAAATAGGGGTTAAATCGCTATTTAGCGTTGTGTTGCCCGGGTTGTTCTCATCGAGGCTGCAGAAAGCAATCAGTTGATTTAAATGATCTTCAATGCATTTATCAAGCAGGTCGTATTTATCCGTGTAGTGGAGATAAACAGTACCCCGATTTACATTCGCTCGTTCCGAGATATCATTAATCGTAAGGTGCTGAAAGTCTTTTTCGGAAAAAAGCTCCAAAAATGCCTTGTTGATCGCTTCTTTCGTCTTTACGATACGTCGATCTATTTTAGTAGTGGTTCTCATCTATATTTTCCTCCCTAGTTACTCAACAGTTTGGTTCATGATGTTGAGTATGGAACATATACGATCCGTTTAGCGATTGAATATCCTGTCCGTCTCGATATAATGATAATCAACGAACGCCAATTATACAACAATTGTTGAATAAATTTCGTTCGAATATTGATTTCGAAGGGGCAGATAACATTGGAAAACACGACAGCTAAAGTAGTCATCATCACGGGAGCATCCAGTGGAATTGGGGAAGCCACAGCTAAATTACTGGCCAAGCAGGGAGCGAAAATCGTGTTGGCGGCAAGAAGAGAGGACCGTCTGCAAGCTATCGTCAACGATATTAAACAAGAAGGCGGAGAAGCGGTTTATTTCACGACAGACGTAACCTCGCAACAAGATATGCAAGAGCTGGCACAGTTTACTTTAAAGCAATATGGCCGCATTGATGTGCTTGTGAATAATGCCGGAGTCATGCCCGTTTCACGTCTAAATGAATTAAGAGTTGAGGAATGGGAGCATATGATTGACGTGAATATAAAAGGCGTGCTGTATGGCATTGCTGCGGTTCTGCCAGCTATGAGGGAACAGCAAAACGGGCATATCATCAACGTTTCATCGGTTGCCGGACATTCGGTAAGTCCGACATCAGCTGTCTATAGTGCTACCAAATTTGCCGTTAGAGCCATTTCGGAAGGACTGCGCCAGGAAGAATCCCCAACCTCTAATATTCGCTCAACGATCATATCCCCGGGAATTACCGATTCTGAGCTAATAAATACCGTCAAAAGTCCTGAAGTTCAAGCAATGGCTTCACATTTCAGTAGCCTAAGCATTTCGCCATATCGGATCGCCGGAGCGATCGCATACGCCATTCATGAGCCGGAAGATACCGGAATTAACGAGATCGTGATCAGGCCGACAGCACAGAGTATGTAAACGATTGATGAGGTTAACCTGCAGTTGGGTTAACCTCTTTTTTGGGGGAATTCAGAAGTGTATTGAATAATTGAGACGCATTTCGACAAAATAACTAACTATTTTATTGACAGAGTTCCAAATCATAGTAAGATAGTAAATAGTGGAAATTAAATCTAGTTCTGGAGGCGTTTTTTTGAAGAGATTGTCGATTACTGCTATGATTTTCGTTTTATTGTTCAGTTTAGGTATTATTCCTGTATCAGCTGCAAATAAAGGAGCTTATATTTTTGTAGATGGAGTCCCACTCAAATCTAAATCAGTAAGCAAGAATGGTGTTTCCTTCGTTCCCTTCAGAGAATTGTTTGGAAATTTGAAAATGGAAATCATTTATGATGCAAAACTTAAACAAGTAACGGGAAAAAAAGATGATTTAAAGATAACATTTACGCTTGGTAGCAAAACAGCCTATGTGAACGGCCAGAAGAAAGCATTGCAAGCAGAACCTTTCACGCAAAATGGTAACACGTACATCCCAATTCGGATCGTTGGGGAAGCAACAGGTAACTCCGTTTATTGGTCAGCAGAAGCGAATGTGATTCAAATTAATAGTCCATCCTTTAAAGGGGCTTCATATACTATTGACGGTATCCCGTTATATTTCAGTGCCGACGGAGTAATATCGATAGGTCCCGCTGCATCGAACGCCTTGAATACCCAAAGAGAATTAGCCGAGATCGATTCCATTACCAAGACGATTGCAAATTTCCCTAGTTTCCGTATTGTTGGAGTGCCACCAACAGAGAAGGAATCCAAAGAACCAGGATATAAAGGATATCCGGATTATTTTGACGCCAATTATGTTGCTGCAGCAGAGAAGAAAGAAGCATTGCCGCCGCTGATGAGCAAGGGATGGATTTCATTATCTATGCTGTCTGAAATCGAAGGCGTGAGCAATCTTGGCAATAGCAGTGCCAACATCATTACGATCGGCAAATATGTCGGCTTCGAAATTGTCAGATTGGATATTAATTTAACGGCGGAGTACAAGAAGGCCAAGGATGGCGACTTTACTTTAAGTGACATTCGTGTAAAAAAATATAAAGGTACCATGTATCTGAACATTGAAGATCTAACAACAACTGGACTCATTGAATCTAAATAACACTTAAATTCTGTTTTCAATAGGACTTCAAATCACTGCTAACTTAATCTATTGTGTTGTTCATGATTAACACTTTAAAAAACTAGGACCACTTTAGGGGTCCTAGTTTTTTTGTTTGTTAACAATTATCTGCATTATTCTATTGTTAAGAAGTAGATCGGAAGCTCAAGATTTGAAATCCGTTCATTAATGGTTTATAATTCTATTAAATGATAGTTTTATCTATCATTTTTAAAGTAATGAAAGAAGGAATGCCCAATGGATAAACCGAGAATTACGGCAAAAGAAGCCAAGCTTCATGCCATTCTAGATTCAGCAACAGAGCTGCTTGTCGAGAAGCCGACGGCTTCATTGAATGAGATTGCCGAGCATGCCGGTATCGGTATTGCAACATTACACCGGTATGTGGAGAGCAGAGATCAGCTTATGCTTCAGCTTGGCTTAAGAGCTGTTCAAGTCGTGGGAGACACGATGAGCTGCCTATCGCAAGATGAAAAGGATGGGAACAGCTACATTCCGGCTCTCATAGAAGCATTAATTCCACTAGGAGATAAGATTCATTTCCTTACTCACGATGCTTCGTTGTACTACAACGAGGAAATGCTTGCAGCCGAAAATAAAATATTGGAACCGATTCGAAATGCCATCCGGTCCTTGCAGCAAGCAGGAACCCTGCGGCAGGATCTGGACACGGAATGGATTTTAAATGTTTTGTATTCACTGCTTATTCTGACCTGGCAGCAAGTGCAGCAAGGCAATATCGCCAAAAATTCCGCTGCCAAGCTGGTGATCGATACGCTCTTTCACGGGGTTAAAACTTAAATTGATGATTCATTCAGAGGAGGTAAACAATGAAAGAAGCTGGAATAAGCAACGTTCCGCAGCCCAAAACCTACGGACCGCTTGGCAACTTGCCTCTAATTGATAAGGAAAAACCGACTCTGTCCCTTGGCAAGCTGGCTGAAGAATTGGGTCCAATATATCGTTTAACGGGTCCAGGCTTCTCCAGTCTCGTCATTTCAGGGCATCAGCTGGTAGCAGAAGTTTGCGATGTTACGCGCTTTGACAAGTACGTGTATAACGAACTGGAGAATGTGCGCGCTTTTGGCGGAGATGGCTTGTTCACGAGCAGAACGGCCGAGCCTAACTGGCGAAAGGCCCATAATATTCTATTGCCAACCTTCAGCCAGCATGCGATGAAGGGATATCATTCGATGATGGTGGACATTGCTCAGCAGTTAATCCAGAAATGGAGCCGCCTAAATCCGAAGGAGAGCATTGACGTGCCTGATGACATGACCAGGCTTACGCTGGACACCATTGGGCTCTGTGGATTTAATTACCGTTTTAACAGCTTCTACAGAGAGAATCACAGCCCGTTTATCGTAAGCATGGTACGCGCGCTCAATGAAGCAATGCTAAAAAGCTCACGACTTGGCATACAAAATCTGTTGATGGTGAAAACGAAAAAGCAGTTCCAAAAGGATATTCAGACCATGTTTTCATTGGTAGACCAAATCATTGATGAACGCAAGGCGAGCGGTATTGATGGCGAGAACGACTTACTCGCCCGCATGTTAAGCGGAGTAGACCCAGATACGGGAGAGAAGCTCGATGACGAGAACATCCGTTATCAAATCATTACCTTTCTCATAGCCGGACATGAAACAACAAGCGGTTTATTGTCTTTCGCCCTGTACTTCTTGTTGAAAAATCCAGAATCCCTAAAGCAGGCCTATGAGGAAGTGGATCGAGTGCTGACTCAATCCACTCCTTCCTATGAAGAGGTCCTCCAGCTCAAATACGTCCGAATGATTCTGAACGAATCCTTGCGTCTGTGGCCCACTGCGCCGGGATTTGATCTCTATGCGAAAGAAGATACCGTGATTGGAGGGCAGTACCCTATGAAAAAAGGGGAGACCGTCAGTGTTCTTCTGCCACAGCTTCATCGGGATAAAGACGCATGGGGAGAAGACGCGGACGAGTTCCGACCCGAACGGTTCGCCGATCCCTCCAAAGTGCCGAATCATGCGTACAAACCGTTTGGTAACGGTGAACGGGCCTGCATTGGAATGCAGTTTGCGCTTTATGAAGCGACACTGGTACTGGGGATGGTTTTGCAGCATTTTGAGCTCATCGACTTTCAAAACTACCAGTTGGATGTAAAGCAGACACTAACCCTTAAACCAGGCGATTTCAATATCCAAGTGAAAATGCGGCCAAATAAACAGGCAGCAAGCATACTACAGCAAGAGATGCCAATTAAGAGAGAAAACGTGGTAAAGGAATTACAGAAAAAACCATCATCTTACGAAAGCACAATCATAGGTGCAGAACGTTTGCCTCTGCTCGTGCTTTATGGCTCGAATTTAGGAACGGCTGAGCGAATTGCGAGGGAGCTTGCCGATACAGCACGCATGTATGGCGTGCAGAGCGAGGTCGGTCCTTTAAATGACTGGATGGGCAGGCTTCCGAAGGAAGGCGCTCTTCTGATCATCACTGCAACCTATAACGGAAAGCCTCCACAAAATGCTGCGAATTTCGTTAATTGGCTGGAACAGACTCAGCCTGGCGATTTGAACGGTGTTAGCTATGCGGTATTGGGCTGTGGAGACCGCAATTGGTCGAATACTTATCAAAACATTCCCAAATGGATGGATGAACAGCTTGATCAGAAGGGGGCGACTAGGCTATCCGCTCGGGGAGAAGCTGACGCTGGCGGTGATTTTGAGAAGGAGGTTGACGATTGGCAAGAACGGCTATGGAAGGATATTTTGACTGCTTTTGACCTGAAAATGGACAAAGAGGCAAAGGCAGAAAAAACACAGGCTTCATTGTCCGTTCAATTTGTAGATGGCGTCCCTACCTTACCGCTGGCACGAACATACGGTGCAGCTTATGCTGCAATTGTGGCAAACCGTGAGCTTCAGTCGGAAGACAGCGGACGAAGCACGCGCCATATTGAAATGGCATTGCCAGCTGGAATGAATTATCAAGAAGGGGATCACATCGGAGTGCTTCCGAGCAACAATATTTCAAATGTCAATCGAATCCTACGCCGGTTCAAGCTTGACGGAAACGATCAGTTGATTTTGTCGGCAAACGGACGCCATCCGGTGCACCTTCCGTTAGAGCAGCCTGTAAATCTTCGAGAAATATTGAAGAACAGCATAGAGCTGCAGGAACCCGCCACACGTGCGCAGCTGCGTGTTCTCGCCGCTTATACGGTATGCCCGCCGCACAAACGCGAATTGGAGGCGATGCTAGAAGAGGATAGCTATCGACAACAGGTTTTGAGACAACGCGTGACCATGCTCGATCTGCTAGAAAAATACGAAGCCTGTGAACTACCATTTGGGACATTCTTAGAGTTGCTGCCTGCGCTTAAGCCCAGATATTATTCTATCTCAAGCTCACCTCGGCATCACCAAGATCAAGCAAGCATGACGGTCGCTGTTTTGAATGCACCCGCATGGAGCGGCAATGGACAATATCACGGTGTGGCGTCCACCTATCTGGCCAATCAAAGGGTAGGCGAACAGCTTCTTATGTTTATTCGCACACCGGAATCCGGTTTTCAGCTGCCGGCCGATGCAGCCGTACCAATTGTCATGGTCGGACCGGGAACAGGCGTTGCTCCGTTCAGGGGGTTCTTGCAGGCAAGAGCAGCCCTCAAGAAGCAAGGAGTAGAGCTTGGCGAAGCCCATCTTTATTTCGGCTGCAGGAATGAATCTGATTTTCTCTACCGCGAAGAATTAAAGCAATATGAAAAGGATGGCATTGTCACGCTCCATATCGCTTTCTCCCGTGTCGATGAATCCTCTAACTGTTATGTCCAGCATTTAATGGAGCAAAACAGCATCGAGCTGATTAGGATTTTAACCGATGAGGGACGGCTTTATATATGCGGTGACGGTAGCAAAATGGCGCCTGATGTAGAAAAGACCCTCATGCAAGCTTACCAGCATGTACACGGAGCAGGGCAGAATGAGGCGAATTCATGGTTAAACGAACTCCAAGCAGAAGGGCGTTATGCCAAAGACGTGTGGGCAGGGTAATCAGAGCTATGCGTAACCAAATCATTTTATTGAAAAATGCCATTATCTTCTGGTACAGTTTTTCTGTTTAAAACGATCCGTGCCTATGGCCAAACGCGACCTGCGCACATCGATTGTGAATCGAAGTGCGCAGGCTTTATTTTATCTATCGTTGACTTAAAGTCTCAGCTCATTCGCTCCCAAACCTCGATCATTCTTCCTATTCCTAAGATCAGCTCCTCGTCCTGGAGATGCGAAAAACCTAGGCTTATGCCTATTTTATCGTGGCTTGTTCGATCTCGCACCCACTCAACGCCTGCTTCCCGGCAATCTTTTTCATAAGTCTCATATTGCTCCTTCGTTCCTGACCACCATCCGAAAATATGCAAGCCAGCGTCCCCATCGATCCAACGAATCGGAACGGGCTTACGTTTCAACATGTCGCGCAAAAGCGAAAATTTATGGCTGTATATTCGCTTCATTCTTCGCAAATGGCGTTCATATAGCCCGCTGCCCATAAACGCGGCCAATGCTCGTTGCTCTAGAATAGCGCTTGGATGCGGTTCATATAACGACTTCGCGCTGGTAAAAGGCTCGACTAAAACAGTCGGGAGCACGACAAAGCCAAGCCTTATATCCGTCATCATTGTTTTGGAAAAGGTGCCTGTATAGATTACGAGTTCGGTCGATTTGTCCAAGCTTTTAAACGTCTCGATCGGCTTGCCTCGATGACGGAATTCGCTGTCATATTCATCCTCGATAATAAATGCACTTTGTTCGGCAGCCCATGAGAGCAATTGTTGCCTTCGCTCCAAGCTCAGCACCGCTCCGGTCGGGTATTGCCGATTCGGTGTGACGAATAGCATCCTGGCATCCCAGGATTGTGGAATAAGTCCCTGGTTATCGACTTCGCCTTCAATCAGCTTTGCTCCTGAAGCAAGTACAGCTGTCTTTATCCCGCGATACCCGGGACATTCAGCAACGACTGCATCCCCAGAACCTGTTAAAAGCTGCGTCAAAAGGGCAATGGCTTGCATCGATCCGTTTACGATCGCAATCTGATCAGCATTCGCCACAATCCCACGGTTACGCTGCAAATGTTTGGCGATAGCTTCCCGCAGCACCATTACGCCAAGCGGCTGATGCGCATCGACGGTAGCTTTCTCAGTCATCGATCTTGCTTCTTCATGCAAGCAACGATTCCAAGCTTCCTTTGAAAAAGGGCTCATCTCGGTTATCCCCAGTTGAAAAGAAACCGTCCCGTTTCTTTTTGTACTCCATGTATCTACTTTTGATGCGTGATGAGAGGTTTTTGGACTCTGCGTAGAGTTTGCTGCTTCCCATTCCTTAATTGTTGGAGTTCTAAGCCGCTCTCCCCATTCAGATAAGCGAACCTTTTTTTTGATGGGAGGGAGCACTGGCGCACTGGCGGACTGAAAATTGACGAAAGTACCGCTGCCGACCACAGCAGTAACATACCCTTCGGCCGTGAGCGCTTCAAGCACATTGGAGACCGTACCACGTGAAAATCCATACATCCGCGCTAATTCCCGACTGGAAGGCAGCCTAACCCCATTGGCCAATTTGCCTTGTACGATTGTATTTTTCAGGGCATGGTATAACATCTCATACTTGGTAGAGTATTGTGCCATATAGGGCTCCAAAGCAATATAAATAAACATGTCTGTTTCCTTTCGGATGATGAAGTGGTCTAATCAAATTTAGTGAAATTGGATCTACCAGTGAGCCAATACTCGTCATATAATGACAACAATCTCACAAAACCTCGAAAGAATCAAATACTAAATAGGAGGACACCCATCATGACAACTGAGCCATTCGTATTGCAAGGAGCTCGCGCCAAACTGATCTTGTTGGAGAAGCATCATGCTGAGCTGCTGCTAAAAGCTGCAAAGGATACCCCGATTTGGGGCGTACCCTTAAAAGGGATTTCTACGTTAGCTGACGCCGAGCAGTATATTGAACATGCAAAAAAAGAAGAGGCAGCGGGAACCTGTATCCCTTATGCTATCTGGGATTTGGAGCAGGATAAAATCGTAGGGAGCACCCGGTTTTTCGATATATCTGATGAGAATCGTGGCTTGGAAATCGGCTATACGTGGATGAATCCGAGCGTTTGGCGGACAAAGATAAATACGGAGTGCAAGTATTTGCTGCTGCGCGAAGCATTTGAACAACGGGGAATGATTAGAGTGCAGCTAAAAGCAGATCTTCGCAATACAAGGTCCCAAGCAGCTATTGAACGCATCGGCGCCGTAAAAGAAGGGGTGCTGCGCAATCATCGCGTGCTGAATGACGGATACATTCGCGATACGGTGATCTACAGCATTACCAATCAGGAGTGGCCTTCGGTCAAAGTAAAGTTGGAAGCATTTATCTCTCAATAACGATGTGGCCAGATCCAATCCATTTGATAGGAGCAGTTGAAGATGAAGAGATTACAGTGCCCTTGCTGTGAATATTTCACTGTTGAAAGCAATGATGAGGTAATCGTGGATATTTGTGATGTTTGTTTTTGGCAGTATGATGCTGTCGCCCATGATCAACCTGATAGAAATATTGGCGCAAACCATATTTCATTGACACAAGCAAGAAAGAACTACAAAGAGTATGGGGTATGTAAGCAGAAATTCAAAGCTATGGTCCGAGAACCATTGGATATTGAACAACAATATAATCAGAATTAATGTTTCTCGTTTTAGGCGCTGTTTGAGTAGATCATTCTATGAAGTCGCTGTTGCAGCCAGATTCTTAGATAGACTAAGACTTGTAAAGGTAAGACTCTCGAGACTAAGCCTAACCCTTCATTTCTCCCGATCGATCTTACCGCTTCTCATATCTTATAACCTAGCCATAAGCTACTCATTTGAAGCCACAGGGCTAGATTAGGTCTATTTTTTAGACCTATTTCATCCCAATTGGCGATTTCCGCCAGATTAGATCTAAAAAATAGATCTATTTTTACAGAAATCAGCCATAAGCTACCCATTTGAAGCCGTTGAGCTGAATTAGGTCTATTTTTTAGACCTATTTCATCCCAATTGGCGATTTCCGCCTGAATAGATCTAAAAAATAGATCTACTTCTCCAAAACCTAGCCATATCCAGGTCAATTGGGGCCTTGGGATAGATTAAATCTATTTTTTGATCAATCAATCTATATTCATCCGTTTTTGCTATTTCTGCCAAATTTACGAAATAAGTAAAATGACCATCGAAGTCGAACAGCAGTAGATGCCACTAGGACTGTTTGTCACAATTAGGTAAAAAGGCCGCAGACCTTTTTCTCTTAAAATTTTATAATGAATTCAGCGAAAAGCCAATCAAAAACCGTACTGCTAGCTGCAGCACGGTTTTTGGTTAAATAACAAGAGGAAGGATGGTTGGGATTCAGCTATTTTTTAAGACCGGCATTTGGATTGTCAGCATAATTTATTTTATTTTGATGTCTATCTTTATTTCTAAGGGGACTTTAACTGTTCGAATGGGTGTGCTAACAACGCTAATAACAGCCTTGGTCATTGGCATTTTCTACTGGCTCCCTAGGTTGTATGCTTACTTAAATCATAAATTATATGAAAAACTGAGGCGTATGATGAAATGACACAAATAAGCGATAATCATGAACACTTGATTGAGGGGGTAGATTGATGAGTGAACCATGGATTCATTCCATGAATGGCGTTCCTTGGACAATTCCGAAGATGCAGGAAGCTGCCTTATTGTTGCGGCGGAGAGCTTCCATCGGTTTTGTATTTGGTGCAGACAAGCTGTCTGATCTGATTGAGCTAGATGAGTTGCTTTTTGCTAAACGACCGGATTTAATTCTGAATATCGGGAGTACGGCCAGTAAAGGAGAGTATACCGAGGAATGGATTGACACATTAGCAGGATTAAAGCATATCAAAGCCTTGCATTTGAACATCATGCAGAGCCAAAATCTAAGCAAGCTGCAAGCCCTCCATAACCTGGACTTTCTGAGGATAAGAGCTGCAAAGTCAATATCTCTTGCGTTTTTGACCGCGTTCAAACAGCTAAGCTATTTGGAACTGGATGGAAAGTTCAAAGACTTGTCGCCGCTCTCAGAATGTTATCATTTGAGAAGTTTGATTCTAAAAGCGACAATCCATCAACTGAATTTTGCCGAGCGCCTTCCACTTGAATATATGCTAATCAACAACTGCAGCATCAATTGTGAGATAGACGCACGTAACTTCCCCATGCTGAAGATGCTAAAGCTATCGGCCATTAACAAATTGGAGGACATCTCATCGATCGGTGAATTTAAGCAATTGCATTTCCTTGGCCTTGCTTTATCCAGAGTGAAACAGCTGTGCGATTTCTCCCACATGGAGAAGCTCAAAGAACTTGAGCTCGAATCCATGAAATCCTTGCAAGAGATTCATTCATTGCAAAAGGCCACTCATTTGGAACATTTAGTATTATCGGAGATTAACCCGGCTTTAAAGGCTGAGGCGTTTGCGTGGCTGGCAACAATGCCTGAATTAAAGCAATTGGATTTTCAGTTTATAGATTTTAATAAGGGACGTATTGCCGCCTTGCGCAAAATCATGATTGAAGCAGGTAAAGAACATATCCTCCTTGAAAATATCCCTATAGAAAAAAGAAAACAATCGATGGACATCCTCCATCTTTCACGCATATTAAGATAGCTATTCCGCGTAATCCTATCTTCGCTTTTCCTGTTAGATATGAGAAAGGAGGACAATAAATGGATCTCCATTATTGTCCTCCTTAGGGTAAAAATGGACCCGAATATTCCATTGTTCTAGAGCTTATGACACTTCCAATTGCGCTGACTCCCGGCGCCGCCAGCTCATGTATACCAAGGACAATGCAATTACAGTGAGGATAGCACCAAGCAGTCGAAATCCCCCAGCAGTGAACTGGTTTCCCATTAAAATGCTTAACAACAAGGAAGATAGGATCGTTCCCAAGTATCTCGAGGTCATAAATACGCCAGATGCTACTCCAATCATCTCTTTCGGTGCACTTTTGAACAACGCAGCTTGCATACCGACATTGTTTAATCCGTTGCTAATACCGAATGCAGCTAACGCCAAACAAACACTGATTACCGGTGAAGCTTGATTTAAAGTCATGATCCATATTGACCCAAATGCCATCAATATTCCAGATAGCATCAATGCCGGTCGAGCTCCGGATTTATCAATCCAGCGTCCTGCTACCGGAGAAACAATAAGCGAGCACAAACCTAAGCTTAGCATGAGAATTCCGGTATGGATTTCGCTGACATGACGTACCGTCTGCAAGTAGGAAGGAAGTCCAAAAAAAAGCGAGTAATAAAGTATGTTAACGAGTATGAATTCGATATTGACCCAAGTCAGCGCAGGATGCTTAGCAAAGGTGCGTAAAGGTATAAACGGTGATGCCGCTTTTAACTCATGCCGTATAAATGCCCATAGAGAAAGAAGGCCAAACAAGCCGACCATGACATGTCCGTATGAGACATACCCCGATGATTTTGCTGACAGTAATCCAACAAGCAAAGCAACCAGACCTACAGTGAAAAGCATAACACCTGGCGCATCGACTAAATTAAGCCATTTGTGAAATGTCATGTTGGAGGCAATAGAGGATGAAGGCTTGTCCTTGGGGATATTCCTCCAGCCTAATATAAAGCTCAACAATGCAAACGGAATATTCACTAAAAAGATCGCAGGCCAATCCCACCAGTGAATCAAAACCCCACCAACAAATGGACCAATAGCTGCCGCTCCAGAGAGGAATATGGACAAAATGGACAGCGCACTCGCTTGTTTCTCCGTAACGTGAATCCGAACAATGGCCATTCCAACTGAAACCATCATGCTTGTTCCGATGGACTGAACAATCCGAAACACGATAAGCCATCCAAAGTTTGGCGATAACGGTGCTAGTAATGATGCAGCAAAGGCAACAACAAGTCCGATTAGAAATATTTTCTTGCGACCGAATAAATCACTGGCTTTTCCCATTACAGGCTGAGCGACAGCACTGGCAATATAAAAAGAAAATATAATCCAAGAAACAACGGTAAAATCCAGCTGATATACCGTTTGCAGTCTTGCAATAGCAACAGCAATCATAGAAGAGTTCAAAGGATTCAATAATATCCCGAGCCCGACTGAAATCATTAACCATCTGTTTTTAACACTCATGTATGATTCCCCCAATAGCTTATTAATGTCATGGTAATTGAAATCATATATTTATTCCAACGCATTTTATGTTATGATTTCATTGATTTAAAGGAATGAGTGGAGGATATTGATATGGAATTACTTCAATTAAAATATTTTTTAGCGGTTGCACGCTTGGAACATGTGACTGAAGCTGCGCGAAGTCTACATGTCACTCAATCGTCTTTAAGCAAAACGATTCAACGCTTAGAAGAGGATGTAGGAGTCCCATTATTCGATCGAATTGGAAGGAAGCTGCGATTAAATGAGTTTGGAAGCAAATTCCTTCGCCGTGCAGAAAAGGCTTTGTTTGAATTGGAACAGGGAAAGCAGGAAATTAGCGATTTAACCAGCCCCGAACATGGCAAGCTTGAACTGGCTGTGACCACAGCAAGCGCGTTGCCCAATATCCTTCGTGAGTTTCGGAAAAAATGGCCATATATCCATTATCATGTACAAATGCTGACCACGCTTGAAATGGTTACGCTTCTATATAGAGGAGAGATCGATTTCTGTTTGTCTTCTCCACCTATTCAAGGGGATGATATAGAGTGTCAAATCGTATATATCGACCCTATCCTTGTAGCCGTACCAAAGGGGCATCGGTTAGCAGAACGAAAGAGCGTATCCCTATCAGAACTTAGAGATGAATGGTTTGTCGGTGTAAAGAGGGGCTATGGTACTCGTGATCTAGTGGACTCTATTTGCAAATCGGTTGGATTTGTTCCCAATTATGTGTACGAGGGAGATGAACCGGCAAGGTTAAGCTCGCTTGTGGAAGCAGAAATCGGCATAGCCTTTATTCCGAGTACGGCAAGACTTACAACGGTAAATATCACATATCTCCAAATAGAGAATCACGAATTGGTAAGGGAAATCGCTTTGCTTTGGCACAAGAGTCGTTACATTTCACGGGCAGCTCAGGAGTTCCGAGAGATCGTTATCGAATATTTCGAGACAATTTCCAAACAAACCATTTAAATAAAAAACGAATTCAAACCAAAGAACCATCGTTATTCAGCATTGACGATGATTCTTTGGTTATTTGAGCGTTGCTAAAAGTAACATATCATATATCCGTAATCAACAAGAATAAATGGATGGCAGCAATGATTCCCATTGGATAGATGATAAATCGAGAGAATGTATTTTTAAATTCATTACTGGAATGCTTTTCGAAAAACAAATGCAGGATCGCATGAATTATAAAAAAGATGTCTAGAAACCAAAACATAATCATTTGATATTGGCTAAATAGAAAAGCAAGAATGATAGTGTATAACGGGAGATGGATAAGGGTGAACACTTTATAGGCTTTTGCATCATCCATTTGTTTTAAAACCATAAACAGTTTCCACTCCGAACGTCGGATTGCATCCATTTCATGCAGGAGAAATAGAGATAAATTAAACAAGAATAGCAACAGCAACAAATCAGGCATCACAGACCTCCTAAAATTATATAACAAACTTTTATTACGGTTAATCGAAGAACAAAGCAAATTAAATCCATATGGTAATACGAAAAGCATTCAGAAAGGTAACTTCAAATCACCTACAGCATCATTCCTTGTGAGAATGATGTATTGGATTACGACATGAAACAATTTTGGTGTTCTTCCTTTTTAAACTATGGTAATCTATGGTAAAACATGGGTGTACATGCTCTTTTTCTGGATAGAAAAATTCCTTTGCTTTTAAATTTGGTTTTTAGAAAGGGGAATCCACGATGAAACCATCGCCTCAGGTCTCCCATTCAACGAAGCAAGCAGAAAATAAGGATTCCGATCTTGTCAACAAAAGTGAAACTCCAATAAACGAGAGTAAACCACCGTCAAATCTAACCGATGAACAGATAAATCATTTGCAACAGACAATCGGCAATCATGCTGTAATGAAGCTGATGAAACAGCAAGCCGGAAAATCAGAGAACAGCTCCTCCCCTGTCAATCAGTTGATAAACAAGGATATTGCTTTAGTTGCAGCTGTTAAGGAGGGTAAGTTTGCAGTAGTACAAGAAATCCTCCAAAACTATTCTGATGATGTAACCGACAACTATTTGACATCAGTAATTAGTTACGTGAGCAATCATCTTAACTTAATCGATTTGTTGCTGAAAATAATTGTTAATCGGAATCTATTGATGATTGTTGCACCGAAAAACAAGGTTATTTTAGCCTTTCGATGTATTGAAGCGGATCGTGAAGATATGCTGACGGAGCTATTGAAAAGCGGTGTGGATTTAAACGCGAAGTTGGGAATGAACACCATGCTTAGCCACGCAATATATGAGAGCAGCATAGGGATGGTTAAGGCATTGATTGACGCTGGAGCCGATGTTAACGGACCTGGCTTTCTTGATCAACTGCCCTTATATGAAGCAGCGGGCGAAGGGAAGCTCGAGCTTGTCAAATTATTGGTGATCCATGGCGCTAAGATAGACGCTGTTTCTGGAACCGATGGTCATTCAGGTTCTGCACTAATAAACGCTGCGTTAGAAGGCCATATCGATGTCGTTGAATATTTATTATCCATGCATGCCAATCCGAACCTCGCCTACCTGTCGTCGAATGGGGGCAATGAAACGGATACGGATACGGATAGTGAACAGAATGATGAAGACGTTGATGTGCAAGATTTCGAAATTTCCGACGATGGTCAATTCGAAGAAAGCAAAGAAGAGTTGGCTGTCCCTCAAATCACGGAATCTAACGGACAAAATGATGAAGATACGGAGTACCCGGAAATACCGAAGATGCAATGGAGGACAGCATTGGATGCGGCAGCTGACCGTAAGTATACCGACGTAGTAGAATTGCTGCTAGGCCATCCTGTCGAGAGTAGAACCATCGTCAAAAAATTAGATTTCACCACGTTGAACAGCAGCAATGCCGTGACGTTAGGAACGGCCATTCGCCGCAGCGTGAAAGAAGGCCACCAGAATGTACTGAAGCAGTCAAAACAACTCATTTCTGAACTTACATGGGATAACGAGGAAGAAACCGCATCGAACGTGGCTCACATGCTTGGTTGCCTAACGGAACAGAAGGATGCGTTTCGGGATTTTCTAGCACTAGTTCCTGAACAAAATGTTGTCGCCGTCGGTAAGGTATACGTTGAGCTTCACAAGCATGCAAAAGCCAAAAGCTTAGAGATGAGCCTGAAACAGTTTCTACAGGAAAATGGGCATGGGGATTTAGTGGGGTTATTTGAATCCTCCGACACGATGTACGAGATTGAAAATCTTGGCGATGGAAAGGCCGTTCGCAAGCCTAAAATACGCGAAGAACTATTGGAAGATAAATCACTAAAGTTGATTACCACTTTACAGAAAATCATCGGCGGCCGTCATGCGATTAAAAAAGTAAAAAAACATGTAGGCATTGATTTAGTCGAAGCCTCCGAACGCAATGCAGCCTACGGAGAACGAAGCGCAGCTAAAGAGCTGCACGACCACCCTGAGCTTCAACAGTTGAGAGCGGAGTTCTTCAAGCTAGCGCAGCAGATACCTTATTACATGAAGCATGCCTTAACCGATCCTGCTATTTATGATGTTATTATGCAAGATGGAAGTCTTATGTCGCAGGATCGCGTACAAAATGTCAAAGGGATCAAAAGCAAAGGGTTGAATACCGAGTCCGACCAAGCGAACCAATCGCATTATTATAATTATCACAGTACGGGCACAATCAAGGACAAGCTTCCAACGCCAAAATCGCTGAATAGCACCACCAATCCAGAATTTATTATGAACGTGGATGATTTCATGGAAGCCGAGCCGCTCCATGCAAAGCATTTGGTCGTGAAGGGCGAGGACTGGGGGGCGCAGCACGAACGTACGATTGAGCTAGATTCAGATATGAAAATCATGATCGAGTTCGAAAGCGGCAAACCTGAAAAGGTACACACGCAGGATTCGAAAATTCACTATACCTATAGCGATAAGTCGAGCGGCGAAATAAAAAAATATTCTTTTAACCTTTCGGATGAAGTAGCGGTAGGGAAAAACTTCAAAAAAGCCACAGCTAGCTTCATTATGCGTCATTTCGATCAATTGCCGGAAAAGGCGCAGCTGCAGATCTTGGAACCGCTGAAGCAGGCGAAGGAACTAAACATACCAATGGAGCAGGAATTAAAGTCCAAGCAGGCTGTAGCCAACATTTTTCAAAAGTTTTATTTCATGGAAGCTTCCATTGGAGGATCATTGCCACTGGATATCCGCTATATGGACACCATTCGCAAACCCCACGATTCTAATCAGCAATCGGAGAATGTCACCATGAAGTTGGCGGAGTTGAAGAAAAGCATAATAGAAGGAGATTTGCTGGCAGTTGAGAACTTTTTCATGGAACATCCTGAAGCGGCAAAAGTGCCTTTTATTGTGAAGAGTGCACTTGATATTGCGAGAAACAGCGAAAAATCAGAGATCGTTGAGCTGCTGAATGTGATGTATACCAACAATATCGTTCCGCATAAAGGCATTGCCGTTATTCCAAGAGAAGTGACGGATATCAATTTGCTGCAAAAGCTTATTTTGGAAAACAAGAGCGAATATACGACGGCGCTTCTTTCCAAGGATGAGCTTACATTAAAAACCAGGCTGAACCATAACCGCCGTGCTGATGGCACGCATTCCGCCGCAATTACCGCACTAGCGGGGGCTTTGGGCAATACGCACTATGTGGATAAAGACAGCCTCGAAATGTCCATGGACGAACTGGACCCGTTATCTGATTTCAAAGTAATGCTTGACGGTCAGGAACATGCTCCGGATTCCCCTCAAGGGCACGGATCATTTAACAATGTAAAGGAAGTTCGGGATGCGCTGCTCAAGCATGAAATGGAAACGCTGCTCACTTCTGCACAGAACGAAGACTTTTTCTTAAAGAATGGAGCGATCCATCCCGTTACTGGTAAAGGGGCTACAGAGAGCTCTGTACTCAATAATAAGAATAAGCTCCAGGAATACAGTATCGAGGTAAGAACGATTGATGAAGATTACGTTCAAATTAAAGTTAATGATCAATCAAACGAGAAGGATAAGCTCGAACTTGTTTCAAGCACATTGTCACGGTCATTGAACTTGGATAAACAGCATTGCGAGGCATCGGGCAACACTTTAACAATTAAAGTGCCTGTGCGGGAATTGCTTCAGCGAATGCTGAGCGCCAAGATTAATTATCAGGGCGTTGTCCCGTTTGACGAGGACGGCAATATGCTGTTAGCCGAGCGGCAAGGCGAAGGGCGCGGGATGATGGGATTAAGCACAAGCGGTGGACATAACTCGAACAATTATCATCCATTCTCAGGGGCAATGACGGAACTAGAGGAGGAAAACGCACTAAAGCTGAAAAAGGATTATCCGCTTAGTGATGATTTGATGGTTTCCCGAACGGGAACGTACCAGGATGTCGCGGTGATTGCTCTGCCTTATGATGCTTACGAGCCGATGGAGGAAGGCAAAAAACACCAACAGCTTTATAATGAGAGGCATTATCCCAAGAAGCTGACTGTACCGTTCAAAGCAGAAGAAAGTGAGTTTGCTTTGTTTAGTGAAGAAATTCTAGCCCACCATGAAATGCGCGGAAGGAAATTTCGCGAAGTGATGCCGCTTGAGGATATTTTAAGATGGGAACAGGTTCAATTGCAGAATCAGTTATCGAAAACAATGTTTAGTAATATTCACGTATCGATAGACTCAACCTGCAAGTTGGAAACTTTGGTGAACAATATGTCCTATATGGTGAAATATAAGGTTCCTCAAGCCCATTTTGGACAAATCACATTCAAGCTCACGCCTAATTCTAACGATGATTCCGAAATAATGGAGACATTGATTAATCTCCTGAAGAAGGCTACCATGGACTTGATTATCGTGCATCAAGAAGAAGTCAGTCTGACGGTAGACCATCTTAATCCACTCAAAATAACCGAAATCATAAAGCGAAGTTAATTTTTAAATAAGATGCAAATATTCCAGCTTTTTCTCCAATTCAGTGCTTGCTATTCCAACATGGTGAGAAGATTGGTTGAATTAGCCCCGGTCAGTAGTCCGGGGCTTATTTTACCCTCTGTACATCTTCAAATAAGTTCGAGAAAGTAACTATCATTATCCATTACCAATAGAACCATTGTTACACTTATAATTCTTTTGTCATAAAGACGCTGTAGGGGTCTTCGGTGTAATTCGCAAACGGACTACATTGTTCAAATCCAAATTGTTTATATAATTTTATAGCTGGTTCGAAAGACGCCATGGATCCGGTCTCCAAGCTTAATCGCCGATAGCCTCTCCGTTTGGATTCCTCAATAATATGGGCGAGCATATTTGATGCGACGCCCTTCCTTAGATACTTGGTAGAAGTACGCATGGACTTAATTTCACCATGTTGTTTATCCAATTCTTTAATAGCGCCACAGCCCAAAAGCTCGTTTTGTTCCCAAATGCTGAAGAAAGTAATTTCAGGCGATGTTAATTCATCCAAATTTAATGCATGCACACTCTCAGGAGGAGAATTTTCAAACATGTTCTGTAGATGCTCCTTGATCAATGCTATGATTTCGGTTCCTGTTAAATCATCGATTTTTATATCCATACGATTCACTCCCAATGCTTTCTTCAATAATTCAATACAGTTCAAGCATACACAAAATTATTATTGTTGTAAATGCAATGAAAATAGAGTTCTCGGATGAGTGGATGAAGGAGATGCTTTATTGAAAAGAGAGAAGGGGATTTCATAAAAAGAGTAATAAACGAGTGTACTGATCATAGAAATCAAAAAAAGAACCTGATTCATTCATCAGGTTCTTTCATATTGCATATAAAAATACACGATGATATAATAAGGACGCGATTAAATTAATGTGTTTAGACATAAATTATCTATCTTATATATTTAATTTATCACGCCGGTACGTTTTTGTCAAACCTTTTTTCAGTTTTATAATAAGGAGCGATGTTAAATGAATACTTTGGTTATCGGTTTTCAAGAAATGGATAAAACGCAGCTTTCGCTCGTCGGCGGAAAAGGGTTGAATTTAGGGACGTTATCTAAAATTAAAGGAATAGCAGTTCCCGAAGGATTTTGTGTTACGACTGTAGGATATCAAAAAGCCATTGAACAAAATGAAACGTATCATGCTTTGTTGGTTCAATTATCCATGCTAAAAGTAAAAGATCGAGATCAAATTAATGAAATCAGCCAAAAGATTCGACAACTCATTATGAATATAGAGATTCCTTCAGATGTTATGGAAGCAGTTACTCATTATCTCTCACACGTTGGCCATGAACATGCTTATGCCGTGCGGTCTAGTGCAACTGCTGAAGATCTGCCACATGCCTCTTTTGCTGGCCAACAAGACACATACTTAAACATCCTTGGCCACGAAGCAATCATGCAGCATATTAGCAAATGTTGGGCATCTCTATTTACGGATCGAGCAGTCATTTACCGGATGCAAAATGGATTTGACCACAGGGAAGTTTTTATCTCCGTAATCATTCAAAGGATGGTTTTCCCACAGGCTTCTGGAATTTTATTTACTGCTGATCCGATTACGTCTAACCGAAAGCTGTTATCCATCGATGCTAGTTTTGGACTTGGAGAAGCACTGGTCTCTGGTTTGGTCTCTGCTGATAGTTATAAAGTTCAGGATGAGGTCATCGTCAGTAAGATAATCGCAACCAAAAAATTAGCTATCTACGGACTAAAAGAAGGCGGAACAGAGATTCAGCAAATCAATCCCCCACAGCAAAAGGCTCAAACGCTCACCGAACAACAAATTTTACAGCTTGCACGAATGGGTAGACAGATCGAAGCTTATTTTGGCTGCCCGCAAGATATCGAATGGTGTCTAGTCGATCATTCATTTTATATTGTCCAAAGTCGGCCAATCACGACATTATATCCGATTCCGGAAGCGAATGATCAAGATAATCACGTTTATTTATCTGTGGGTCATCAACAAATGATGACCGACCCCATCACACCTCTGGGGTTATCTTTCTACTTATTAATAACTCCTGCACCTATGCGTAAAGCCGGTGGAAGGTTGTTTGTTGATGTTACGCCTATGCTGGCTTCGCCTACCAACAGAGTAATGTTATTTGATAACGTGGGACAATCCGATCCGCTCATAAAAGACGCACTCACGACCGTTTTAGAGAGAGGAGATTTTATTAAATCGTTACCGGATGACGAAAAAGCACCGAAGCGCAGCAGAGGCAATACAACAAAGTTGGCGCAAGTCGAAATCGATCCTTCAATCGTTACTGATTTAATTAAGAGTAATCAAACATCGATAGAGAAATTAAAACAAAATATCCAAACGAAATCAGGATCGGATTTAATTGATTTTATTCAAGAAGACATCCTTGAATTAAAGAAGCTTTTATTTGACCCGCAAAGTACAAGCGTATTTATGGCTGCTATGAATGCCTCATCGTGGATCAATGAAAAAATGAACGAGTGGCTTGGTGAAAAAAACGCAGCAGACAAGCTTTCTCAATCCGTACCAAACAATATTACTTCGGAAATGGGATTGGCGCTATTGGATGTTGCAGATAAGATTCGTCCTTATCCAGAAGTCATTGATTATTTACAGCAAGTTAAAGATGATCGTTTTCTGGATGAACTCGTTAAGTTTGACGGCGGACAAGAATCGAAGGACGCGATCAATGCTTATCTTCATAAATACGGTATGCGATGTGCTGGAGAAATCGATATCTCTAAAGCACGTTGGTCCGAAAAACCGCTTACGCTTGTCCCGATGATTCTAGGTAACATTAAAAACCTTGAGCCTAATACCGGCAAACGTAAATTTGAGCAGGGGCGGCAGGAAGCGTTAGAAAAAGAACAAGAGTTATTGCATCGATTAAATCAACTGCCAGGCGGTGTACAAAAAGCAGAAGAGACCAAACGGATGATCAGCATCATACGAACGTACATCGGATATCGTGAGTATCCCAAATACGGTATGATTAATCGCTACTTCGTTTATAAACAGGCTTTACTGAGAGAAGCCGAACAACTCGTACATGCGGGCATCATTCATGACAGAGAAGATATTTACTATCTCTCGTTTGATGAACTTCGTGATGTCGTACGCACGAATATATTGGATAACCAAATCATCAACAGACGAAAAAGCGAGTACAAATTATTCGAAAAATTAACTCCTCCACGCGTTATGACGTCCGATGGTGAGATCATCGCCGGGAAGTACGCACGAGAAAATCTTCCAGCCGACGCTATTGTAGGGCTACCTGTTTCCGCCGGCGTGGTTGAGGGACGCGCACGTGTCATCTTAAGTATGGAAGATACAGATCTAGAAGATGGAGATATTTTAATAACCTCCTTTACAGATCCAGGCTGGACACCATTGTTTGTATCCATTAAAGGACTAGTCACCGAAGTGGGCGGACTGATGACTCATGGAGCAGTGATCGCGCGAGAATATGGTCTGCCAGCAGTTGTTGGAGTGGAGAATGCTACCAAGCTAATAAAAGATGGGCAGCGAATTCGAGTACATGGAACAGATGGCTATATCGAAATATTGTAATGAATGAATATTAAATCTTCTATCAAAATTTGATTTCTTTATATGTACCTCAAAATGCAGCAGCCGAAGGGCTGCTTTTTTTTGTCAAGCGACTTTATAGGTTGCCCATACGAATATCGTTTTGACGTTGGGATATAGCCAAATAAGTTTTTTGATATGGACTTATCTTCTATTGTGACGAACATTTGAATCCAAAAGTCAAAAATTCGTCTGTTTCGTATATTTTTAATTATATAGTGTGTACTAATTAATAATTGTGTTGTATTATATGGGTGAGAGGCGTCAAATGATAATCACATTAAACGAAGAGTCATGAATTACCCCCATGGCTTGAATGCTCCTTGGCGCATTTTGCAAGAAATTAAACGGTCTTCAGGAGGCGGAGTACTAATGGAATACCAAAGCGTTGAAATGAACGGCAGTAACAAAAAGAAAGACGGTTTGGAGCTTGGTTACGTAATTTGTAAAAGATGCGACTCGTTAATCGCGACTCTTCCAACAAATCGCGTAAAGCGTTTCTATGGTGAATGCTCTGAAGGCTGCAAAAGCGAAATTGAAGGAGCGAGAGAATTTGACTAGTGCAAAATGGGTTTTTGATTTTAACGAGGGTGACGGCAAAATGCGTTCGCTGCTAGGAGGCAAAGGGGCAAACCTTGCAGAGATGACTAGAGCCGGTATGCCTGTTCCGCCAGGATTTACGATAACGACAGAAGCTTGTTTACGATTTTTCAATCGCGGATATAAGATCGATGATTTATTAAAAGATCAACTATTTGAAGCGTTGGGAAGATTAGAGAAGCAAAAAGGACAACGGTTGGGTGATCCCCTTTCCCCGTTGCTAGTATCGGTTCGTTCAGGCTCAGTGACCTCTATGCCCGGTATGATGGACACCATTCTAAATTTAGGATTGAATGATGAAACGGTTCGAGGACTTGCCGCCATAACGAAAAATCCTCGATTTGCTTACGATTGCTATAGAAGGTTAATTCAAATGTTTGGCAACGTCGTATTTGGCATCGGACATCATTTTTTTGAATATCAGCTCACAGCGCTTCTCCGGGAAGAAGGGCTTGATCATGAACAAGACCTAACGGAAGCGGCATTACGACAGATCGTCGACCGGTATAAGAAATGTGTGATCGAGCAGGCTGGACGGCCTTTTCCTCAAGATCCACACGAACAATTGCTGCTTGCGATTGAAGCGGTGTTCAAGTCTTGGCACAATCCTAGAGCAAAATACTATCGGAAAATAAACCACATATCAGATAAGCAAGGGACGGCTGTTACTATTCAAAACATGGTTTTTGGAAATACAGGCGAAACGAGCGGAACCGGCGTGCTTTTCTCCAGAAATCCTTCTACTGGCGCTAACGAATTATATGGCGAGTTTCTCTTTAACGCGCAAGGCGAAGATGTGGTAGCCGGAATTAGAACCCCTCTTCCCATCCTTCGATTAGAAGCAGCCATGCCTGAAGCATTTGAACAGCTAGTCGAAGTCGCTAAACGTCTAGAACGGCATTTTAAAGATATGCAAGATATCGAGTTTACGATTGAGCAGGGTAAGCTGTACATACTCCAAACTAGAAGCGGTAAACGAAATGCCCAAGCGGCTGTAAGATTAGCAGTAGAATTCGTGCACGAACAAGTGATAACGAAGGAAGAGGCCATCCTGCGGATTGAGCCCTCACATCTCGATCAACTCCTGCACAGAGGTTTAAATGAATCCCAAATTCAAAATGTTTTAGCTGTTGGTTTGGCAGCTTCTCCGGGAGCGTCGACAGGCCAACTTGTATTCGATACCGACCAAGCCGTGGCATGGAGCAAAGCCGGTAAAAAAGTGATTCTGGCAAGACAGGAAACGACTCCCGAGGATATCCAAGGCATGCTCGTTTCGGAAGGGGTGTTAACCAGCAGAGGAGGATTGACAAGCCATGCAGCGGTAGTGGCTCGCGGAATGGGGAAGTCTTGTGTGTGCGGATGCGAGGCTGTCCGAATTGATCCGGTAACCAAGGCGATGTATGTTGCTTCTTCAGTTATCCATGAAGGAGATTGGATTACACTGGACGGCGGTACAGGCCGAATTATCGAAGGCAAAGTATCCTTGCATGAAGCGGAAATGTCGATCGAGCTTGAAGAAATACTTCGTTGGAGCGATGAAATTCGAAAGTTAAAGGTATTAGCTAATGCAGATACTCCCCATGATGCAGCCGTGGCCAGGAAACTTGGAGCTGAAGGGATCGGCTTATGCCGAACAGAGCATATGTTCTTTTCACCCTTTAGGCTGCCGGTAGTGCAGCGGATGATACTTGCGGATTCAATTGATGAACGAAAGGCGGTACTGGAAGAAATTCTCCCGATGCAGCTATCCGATTTTCTTGAACTGTTCAAGGAGATGTCAGGGCTTCCCGTGACGATTCGGCTATTGGATCCACCGCTTCATGAATTTTTGCCTAATCTCGATGAACTACGCGAACAAATGCTCCAGCTAGAGCGTGAAGAACAGTTAGCTGTACTTACTGAAGATAAAGAGGCATCACGGCTGAAACAACAACAGTTAAGCGCATTCATTCTGAAGACGGAGGCATTGCAAGAAAAAAATCCTATGCTGGGACAGCGCGGATGCAGAGTCGGCATCGTATATCCGGAAATCTATGATATGCAGATCGAAGCTATATTCAAGGCATTCTCCCGTTGTTTGGACGAAGGGGTAGAAGTCATCCCTGAACTAATGATTCCATTGGTAGGAGATGTGGCTGAATTAAGAGCGATGCGGGAACTCGTTGATAAAGTAGCGCTGCAAGTGCTTGGCAAAGAAAAAATACAGGCCTGCCCGTATAAAGTAGGTACCATGATTGAAGTGCCGCGCGCGGCATTGACGGCTAAAAAGATAGCTGCGCAAGCCGATTTCTTTTCTTTCGGCACCAATGATTTAACTCAAATGACTTATGGATACAGTCGTGATGATGCAGAGCATAAATTCCTTGCCCATTATCTTGATCATAACATTTTGCCACATAATCCTTTTGAAGTGCTGGATCACGAAGGCGTCGGACAACTGATTGAAATGGCCGTTGCTTCGGGGCGCAGCGTAAAGCCTCGTATCAAAACAGGCATCTGTGGGGAGCATGGCGGCGATCGCCAGTCCATCATGTTCTGCCATAACGCGGGTTTGGATTATGTGAGCTGCTCGCCATATCGAATTCCTTTAGCTCGAATTGCAGCAGCTCAAGCAGTTATACAGTTTAAAGATGAGAACAATGTTTTGCCTGCCGTATAACTAACTATTAATGGAGGAATACACATGGAACAAACATTTATTATGGTTAAACCGGATGGAGTCAGCAGAGGTCTTATTGGCGAAATTGTTATAAGGTTTGAGCGGAAGGGCTTCATTTTGACCGATGCCAAATTAATGACGGTACCGAAAGAGAAAGCAGAAGAACATTATTCGGATTTAAAAGAAAAACCGTTTTTTCAGGAATTGGTGGATTTTATTTCTGTCGGTCCAGTATTCGCTATGGTTTGGGAAGGCAGAAATGCCGTAAAACAATCAAGAGTTTTGATTGGTGCAACAAATCCTGTTGACGCTGATGTAGGAACGATTCGGGGAGACTTTGCGACCGACATTGCCAGTAATATCATTCATGGATCTGATTCCATTGAGAGTGCAGAAAGGGAGATTCAACTATTTTTTGGTAAGCAGCCGGTATTGGTATCTTGATGCATTTTAATAACAAAAACCATCGTTTTGAACAAGCTTTGTTCAAAACGATGGTTTTATTCTTTTTATCGGTTCAGATTTATAATGGCAGCAAGCATCATCTCCTGTTACAGAGTAGAAATGTCAATTACGAACCGATACCGTACATCACTTTTGAGGATACGCTCATACGATTCTCCCACTTGATCGGCATTGATCACTTCAATCATAGGGGCAATGCCGTGTTCAGCTGCAAAATCGAGCATTTCTTGTGTCTCACGAATCCCACCTACCAGCGAGCCAGCTATGCTGCGACGACCCATAATTAATGAAAATACATGAAAGTTGTCCGATTCGGAAGGTGCTCCAACATTTACAAGCGTTCCATCAATTCGAAGGAGCGACAAATACGCATCAACATCCAGATTTGCAGACACTGTGTTTAAGATTAGATCAAAACAACCTGCTAATTGTCTAAATGTATCAGAATCACTCGTCGCGTAGAAGTGATCTGCGCCAAATTTCAATGCTTCATCTTTCTTATCATTAGAGCGACTCAATACGGTTACTTCCGCACCCAAAGCATGAGCAAATTGGATGGCTACGTGCCCGAGACCGCCCATTCCCAAGATGGCAACCTTCTTGCCAGGACCAGCGTTCCAATGCTTTAGAGGAGAATATGTGGTAATACCGGCGCATAATAACGGGCTTGCTACATCCATATTCAGACTGTCTGGAATCCGGACAACGAAACCTTCCGTTACAACGATTTTTTGACTATATCCGCCATATGTTGGATTTCCATCAAAGTCTAAACTGTTATAGGTATTGATAACGCCTTTCGTGCAAAATTGCTCCTCGCCGCTCAGACAGTATTCGCATTCTCCACAGGAATCAACAAAGCAACCAACGCCTACACGGTCGCCAACAACAAATTTACTCACATCTGTTCCAACAGCTGCTACGACACCGGCGATCTCATGTCCAGGAACCATCGGGAAGATTCCGCCTCCCCACTCGCCGTATGCGCTGTGAAGATCAGAATGGCAAATGCCACTAAACTTTATATCAATTAAGATATCGTGCGGACGCAATTCTCTCCGTTCAATCGTAGTCTTTACAAATGATGCTTTTGCACTTGGAACACTCAAAACACGTGTCGTAATCTCGCCTTTGTGATTAATGCACATATAATTACACAAACCTTTCTGTCGATAAAAAAAGTTAATTGAAGATATGATCCGCATCCATCAACTTTTTTTTCATAGATTTAAAAGCTACAAGAATAGCTTAATCGTTAAAGTCAACTTTAAGGCAAGCATTTTTTGAAAAAATGATGGGCGAGAAAAGAGAGCAGTGTTCATTGCATTTCATTTTGCATATCGTTCTTCATTAACATTTTCTTCATCGTATTTCTTTTCCAATTCGTCGTAATATTCTATTTTCAATTCAATCTTGGCAAAAGCGTTATCCATATCTCTTTTTTTCTCCATCATTTTCGCTTTATGTTTCTCAAATATCAGTTTTCGTTGCAAAGCAGTTCCGTCTCCCTCTTTCGTTAGTTCCACAATTTCACGTAATTCGGAGAGAGGGATGTCCGTTTTTCGCAAACATACAATAAGTTCTAACCATAATAAATCGGAATCGTTAAAAATACGGTTACCATGTTCATCTCTTTTGATAAAAGGGAGAAGGCCCTCTTGTTCATAATATCGCAGTGTATGTGCTGGCAAACCAATCTTATCTGCTGCTTCTTTTATATGAAATTCCATAGTATCCTCCAAAATCTTATTGATAATTTTGATCCATTTCCTTAAGAATCCTATTTATTATAGACCTTAAAGTCCACTTTAATGCAACACCACTTTTTTATCTTGTGCTATAGAATATCCAGTGAGTTTCGGAGCTTAGTCTATAGGACACGGCTTAGATTAATAATTTTCACCCCGGTAATAGCGCTGCAGTTTGTTATCCAAATGAACGAGCTGCGCTTCCTTCTCCTCGATATCCTTCAGCAGCTTTTGCCTTTGATCTTGAATCAGTTTAATTCTTTCCGGCAGGGTGGAGGTTCCTTCATTTACCTTATCGTAATACTTTTTGATATCCTCCACACTCATCCCGGTTTCGCGAAGGCATTTGATAAAAACCAGCCAATTCAAATCATCATCCGAATACAGGCGGTTATTTTGATCGCTTCGCGCTGCAGGCTTCAACAACCCTTTTCTTTCATAAAAGCGGATCGCTCCAATAGCGATCTCGACTTTCTTCGCTACTTCTCCAATCGTTAACATGCTATCCCTCTTTTTAATAAATTTATAGTTGACCTACACTAAGTGTAGCATTGTATCTTATAAATTGTTAAATCATAAATAAATGAGAGAAAGAAGGATTCGCATGAAAAAGACCGCTTTTGTTACTGGAGCAAATAAAGGAATTGGATACGAAATTGTTAAGCAGTTAGGTGAAGCAGGCTGGAAAGTCATCCTTGGCGCACGCAGCGCCGAACGGGGCGAAGCTGCCGTTTCCGAGTTAACCTCCAAGGGGCTGGACATAGCATTTGTACAAATCGACATGGGTGACTTGAAAAGCATCGAACGCGCAACCAATACGATTACTAAGAATTATCAGGACTTAAATCTTCTGATCAATAATGCTGGTATGCCTGGCGCTTTCTCCAGCTCTTTTACGGAAACCAATGAAGAGGATCTGAGAAACGCCTTTGAAGTCAATTTTTTCGGTATGTTCCGTTTGAACCAGCGTTTATTTCCGTTCATCAAAGATAACGAAGGCACAATCGTCAATGTATCAACCGATATGGCTTCACTGGATCATATGAAAAACGCAGGATTTGCTTTAAACGCATTCGACTATAACTCATCCAAAACGGCCAACAATGCCATGACCGTTTCGATGGCTTATGAACTCAGAAACAAAAGAGCTCAAGTATTTGCTGTAACGCCTGGTTTCACATCAACAGATCTTAACGGCAATGCGGAAGGCGGCAAATCGAAAGAAGCCGCTGCCGCGATTATTGTAGGTTATGCGACAGATGGCAAAAATCATAATGGCGAATTCTTGGATGAGAAGGGCGTGTACGCCTGGTAATCCACAGCTGCCGTGGTCGGAGAACTAAAACATATATTCATTAAAAAGCCGCGCTTTTGCGCGGTTTTTTAATGAATATATGTTCTTGTACAACGCGAAAGACGATAAAATATATCCTTAGCTGAATTAGGGTGTGCATGATTTCGGACAAAGCTAGCCCAAAGTGGCCGAACTTGGGCTGGTTGCCAGTAAGCATCTTGCATTTTAGATAAAATTAAATTTCAGAGCAAACGTGTTGACAAACGCACTACTACGTTATACTATGTAGAGGTACTAAGTAACACGAAATACCAGTCATACAGAGTAGCTAGGAGTGATTGCGCTGGAAAACTTAACTGAAATGCTCAAAGGTGTGCTTGAGGGCTGCGTACTTGAAATTATAAGCCGCAACGAAACCTACGGCTACGAAATCACGCGGCAGCTGAATGCCCTTGGCTTCACAGATGTTGTGGAGGGAACGGTGTACACCATCCTAATCCGAATTGAAAAAAACAAGCTGGTAGAGATCACCAAAAAGCCCTCGGACATGGGGCCGCCGCGAAAATTTTTCACGCTCAACGACGCGGGACGCGAGGAACTTCAAAGGTTCTGGGGAAAATGGGAATTTGTTTCATCGAAAATGAATCAATTAAAGGAGGAGCAATAACAATGCTGGATTCTATTATTAAATTGTTAATTGGCGACTTGGAAGAAAAACGGGTTTATAAGCAATTCATGAAGCGAGTTGACGCCCTTCCGAAAGATTATCGATTTGCGTTCAGCAAAATTCAACATTATATGTTCAGCGTTGGCCCCCCAGGCGGTGACATGACGATATTTACTGATTTAACGATGTTCAGAAACTTAGTCGATTTTTTTGAAGAAAGCGCGGCAGAGGGCAGACAGGTTCTTGATGTTATAGGCAGTGATGTCGGCAAATTTAGTGACGAGTTTATGCGCGCATCGGTTACCAATACGGAATCACTGCGAGAAAAACTAAACAAAGAGATAATGAAAAAATTTAATAAGGAGGAGAACTAACGATGCTGGAGCTTATCAAAAAAATGATTGGAGATAAGAAAGATTATAGGGAGCAAATGGAAAGGGTAAAAGCGCTGCCTGAAGACTATCGGTTTGTATTTGAAAAAATCCATGGATACATGTGGGGTTTTGCAGTAGGAGACGGCTCCGACATGTTGAAAATTCAGCGCGATTTGATTGAGTTGTTTGAAGCCAGCGCGGCAGACGGCAAGCACGTTCTTGACGTGACGGGCCAAGATGTTGCCCACTTCTGCGATGAGCTTTTGCGCGATACGAGAAAATGGACCGATAACTTCCGCAAAAAATTAAACCACGATATGAAGAACAAAATCGGAGGGGGGAGCGATACTATATGAAAAACCTTGCAATCCAAGTAAAGGGGCTGCAAAAGTCTTACAAGCAGCATCAAGTCCTAAAGGGTGTTAATTTCGAGGTGGAGCAGGGCAGTATTTTTGCCTTGCTCGGCTCCAATGGCGCCGGCAAGACAACCGCGGTCAAAATCCTCACCACGCTGCTCAAGCCGGACAGCGGAACCATAAAAGTAAATGGATTCGATGTTACTTCCAACCCCGATCATGTACGACAAGCGATCAGTCTGACCGGGCAATTTGCCGCAGTGGATGAAATATTGACCGGACGGGAAAATCTAATCATGATTGCAAAGCTAAGATACCTCAAAAATCCGCGTCAGGTTGCAGAAGACTTGCTTAAGCGCTTTGGTCTGACAGAGGCTGCCGACCGCAAGGCCTCCACTTATTCAGGTGGTATGCGCCGTAGGCTCGATATCGCCCTGAGCCTCGTGGGAACACCACAGATCGTTTTCCTTGACGAGCCGACAACCGGACTTGACCCCGAGGCACGCCTGGAGGTATGGAAGATGGTCAAAGAGCTTGCCGCTGGAGGTACGACGATATTCCTCACCACGCAGTATTTGGAGGAGGCGGAACAGCTTGCTGACCGTATTGCTATTCTGCACGAAGGCAGAATTATTGCGAACGGCACGCTCGCGGAGCTGAAAAAGCTGTTCCCGCAAGCGAAGGTAGAGTATGTTGAAAAACAGCCGTCATTAGAGGATATCTTCCTCGCAATCATCGGCAAGAAGGAGGCCATGTAAATGGAGACGATTAAAAAACATTTTTTCAGCGATTTAGGCGTTATGCTT
Source organism: Paenibacillus paridis (assembly GCF_006345825.1). GTDB lineage: Bacteria > Bacillota > Bacilli > Paenibacillales > Paenibacillaceae > Pristimantibacillus > Pristimantibacillus paridis. Next base: position 1,563,136 of record NZ_VCIX01000092.1, on the reverse strand, counting down.
GGGCGCTCGATGCGCCATATCTCCCGCAGCTTGGACACTATCATCACGGTGTGTATCACTCCAATTGCGATGATGCTGCTGTTCGTCTATGTGTTTGGCGGTGCAATCCAAACCGGTACGGAGAATTATGTGAACTACCTGTTGCCTGGTATCCTGCTGATTGCGATTGCAAGCGGCATATCTTATACAGCTTACCGCCTATTTCTGGATAAGCAACGTGGCATAATCGAGCGGTTCCACTCCATGCCGATCTCGCGTTCCGCCGTGCTATGGGGGCATGTGCTGACCTCGGTGGTATCCAACGTCATTTCTGTGATCGTCATTATTATTGTAGCGCTCATCATGGGCTTTCGATCATCGTCAGGGGTGCTGCCTTGGCTCGCTGTAGCCGGTATACTCGTGCTGTTTACACTGGCTTTGACTTGGGTCGCGGCGATTGCCGGACTAACCGCAAAATCGGTGGAAGGCGCAAGCGCGTTTTCGTACCCACTTATCTTCCTGCCGTTTATCAGCTCTGCGTTTGTTCCGACTGAGTCGATGCCGACTGTCGTTCGCGTCTTTGCTGAAAACCAACCGGTCACTTCGATCGTGGAAGCCATTCGTGCGCTGCTGTCAGGTCAGCTGGTGGGCAATGATATATGGGTCGCTCTCGCATGGTGCATCGGTATCATGGTCGTGGCATATATCTTTGCGATGAAGGCGTATAAGAAGCGGATGTAATTTGGGGAATTTGGTAAATCGCGCTGTCAGCGGGTGGAGACCGCGACTACGGGGAGACCGTAAATGCAGACAGATCGCTTTAGTGGGATAAGGTCAGATAGGATACAACCTTCATACACGGTGCGGACTACCGCCTGCAGGAATAGGCCAATGCGGTTCGCGATATCGGAACGAATTTGAAAGGTAAATAACGATAGTATAGAAGGACTAATTGGCTATTTGAAATGGTGAGAAGATGAACACCGAATTTCAAAATATAACTAACTAAGCGGTAAGTTAAGACTAATTTCCCTCTCTAAAATGGGGGGCTTTTTTTTATGGTTATGAAAGAAAGGAGCGATGAAAAAAGAGGTGAAAATGATTTAAGTAAATTTGAAATTAAACATGATTAGCATCAATACAATATCCTTAATTTGCAAAATGATGATTGTTGATTTACGCTGGATAGGTCTGATAGTTACGATCATATATACGAAAAGAGGCAGAGTAAATTTATTCTGTTTAAGATTCGTTTGGTATAGTGGGATTTTAATTTCAATAACGCATTATTAATTTATATTTTGGATGAGGAGGAAACTTGCATAGCTATCTATTTTAATATTTCAATGCCTGTTATAGATTTTCTTACTGAAAGTCATAACGCAATGTTGAGTCATGGAGTTACTCTATATGCCGAGCTATTTGTTAACGCACAGGGTGACCGTCAATATTTATCTTTTGAAAATGAAAAAATCGATTTGTTCGCCAGTTATTTTAACAATACTGCCTATAACTCTTTTTTCTTCTCCTGCTACGACATACAAGATCTATCACAAATCGATGAATTTGGATATTTTTACGATTTACCAAGCTTTTATTCTATTGAAGTTAAAGGCGGCAGGGAAACATCCAAAAGTCGAGAACTTATACAAATGCGTATGATATCCAAGAATCCCAACAAACAGATACAATCTTTTTATCGATCATTTCAAAAGGATTTAAAGAAAATTTCAGGTTTGCAAAAGCATAGCCAGAACAATTATTTTTACTTGCCAACGGAAAAAAATATCATTCCTGCTAATCCACAATCACAGAACACAAGAGATCATTGGGAAGACTTTTATCTTTCAAAATGAATGTAACCTTAGGTCGTAAGCTTCAGCATGAACTGACCGGCATGAATTGTATCGTCTTTCCTCTCTCCATATACCACGAAATAAGCATTTTCTAAATTATGAAATAGACATTACTATATTGGAAACAAAATGAAGGTTTTATACAGTGAAAAGATTTCTAAGGAAACGATATCTAGATTAAACTACTAATTCATCCTCAAAAGAAAGTGGAGATAAACATGTACATAAGCAAATGGTGGGGAGATTTAATTGGCGGTTCCGATGATTCGCTGGCATTACTAGATTATTTGGAACAATTGGAGCCAACAGAGGTGTCGCTTGATCATATTTTAAAGGACTTGGGTTTCGATACTCTGCTTTCTGAAGGGGACTTGCAAAGCGGTGGAACTATTGGATTTGATATGAAAAGTGCTAACGGCAAGTTTCGGGTGGAACTTGATATTGCCTGCGGCGCACTAATCGACCTGTCAGCCATTGTGTTGGAGAGTCTTAAGTCAGGTTATGTCGATTTGCATGATTTGGATAAGGCTAGGCAGCCGCGCAAACTTTACATTGATGCCTCTGAAGAAAAAAGAAGGCTGCTTCAAGATGAATTGAACAAGTTTTCCCGTCATCCGCTGTCTTACGATTTAGCTGAACTTGTTCCGTCCGATGATATGAGGGAGCTTGCGGAAATGGCAAAATTAATCGCAGATGAGCTGTTATAAATTGCGCTTAGCTTTTGAGTATGGGGAAATTCGGGTATTTAGCACAACCCCGGATGATTTACAGATAGACCCGATAAGTCAAACCTATCCTCGATAGCAATAAAGCTTTAGTGCGTGTTATTTGTAAAGGAAAAGCAGTCGGCGATTGTGTCCGGTGTTCAGTCCTATTCTCCTCGCTCACTCAAGAAACAGGCGTTGAGTTTTTCAAGGCAAAAACGGTTCTTGCTTACGCCATTGCAGCGGAAATGGACAAAGATCATGTTATAATTCTACCGGAGCAACACTTGATCACACTGATTCTGCAAGATAACAAGAGCGTAACGAGGGGTTAATATGAAATCGCTTCCACTTTATAAGAAAATACAAGAAGATATCCGGTTTCAGATTCGCACGGGACAACTTAGGCCGGGGGACCGGATTCCATCGGAGAAGGATCTGGCCGAGCACTATCATGTCAGCCAAATTACATCCAAAAACGCGATAAATGGTCTGGCCGAGGAAGGCATTCTCATCCGGCATCGTGGCAAAGGCACATTCGTCAACGCGACTCATGAGGATCTGTCTGCCATGAGCCGCCATAAAGGTTTCATCGGGCTGATTTTGCCTAGCATGAAAACCAAGGTCGACCAGCGCATTATGAATGCAATTGAACAATATGTAAGAGAAAGCGGCTATTATTTGCTCGTAAAGATTACACAGGAATCCCCGCTTGAAGAGAGCAAGGCAATTGATGATTTACTGCTGCTTCGGGTGAAGGGTCTTATTATCTTCCCTATCGAACAAGAAATGTACAGTAATGATCTATTGCGGTTAACGCTGAATCGATTCCCACTTGTAATGATTGACCGCTATATGAAGGAAATTGAGACGTACAGCGTTGCCGCAGACAATTTGGACGGAGCTTGCCGAGCGGTCGGCTATTTGCTTGGCAAAGGCCACGAGCACATCGCGTTTGTGACCGTTAAAGTGACCAATTCCGCTACGGCAGACCGGGCTGCCGGTTTCGAGAAAGCATTTCTGGAACGCAATCTGCCCATCCACAAAACTTTATGGTGCACGCTTAATATTAAGGACATTACAACTGGGAGAAGCGTCTCTATCATTCAGGAATTCCTTCAGGATAATCCCGACATAACAGCGGTATTCACCTGCAATGCGGAGCTTACAGGCCATACCCGCCGCGCAATGGATGCGATGAATCCGCACGCTGGCAGAAGGGTGGAGCTCGTAAGCTTCGACCAGTCCGAATGGGTGGATGTAAGCTACGTGAAGCAAAATGTGGAGGAGATGTGCAGAGTGACGATCGAGCTTCTGCTTGAGCAAGTTCAAGGCATTTACAAGCCAAGAAGAGTGGCGGTGCCCGTTACGCTTTTTCACAAAAATATACTTAATAAGATATAAAACCGGAGGAGCCATGGTGGTACGATGTAGGCGTAATATGAAAACGATTACATCAACCGATGGAAAGGGAGAACATTATGAACAAATCAAAGCTTCTGTTAGCGCTCCTCGTTTTATGTCTTATGCTTCCTGCTTCGCTGGCAACTGCGTACCAGAACCCAAGGCCGCTCAGCAATGAATGGCCGACCTATGGCTCCGGCGATCCGTACATTCTAAAATTCAAAGGCGTCTATTATTTGTATGTCAGCACCAAGGATTCCGAGATTGGCATCAAAGCCTGGAGCTCTACCGATCTGGTCAATTGGACCTATGCTGGATTGGTGGCGACAGACCTGCTCACGAAAGCGGCTTATGCTCCGGAGGTCATCTACTGGAACGGCTACTTCTATATGTATACCTCACCAGGAGGCGGCGGCCATTATGTGCTGAGAAGCGAAAGCCCGACAGGGCCATTTATCGTCCAGACTCCCAATAAAGGGCTGACTATTGACGGCCACGTCTTCATTGACGATGACGGCCAGTGGTACTTCTATCGCGCAGAGCTTGGACAGATGGTTGCGCATCGCATGAGCGACCCGTATACGTTCGGCCCTGGTTTCAACACTGGCGCCTCTGTGAATGGCGGATGGACGGAGGGAGCAACCGTCGTCAAGCGAAACGGAAAATATTATATGACCTATACCGGCAATCATGTCCATAGCCCAGCTTATCGGGTCGACTATGCGGTAAGCGACAATCCGTTGACCGGCTTCGTGCCCGTGCAAAACCAAAATCCGGTGCTCATCTCGACAGAGGGTCCAACCATCGGCCTTGGGCATAACGGCTTGGTGACAGGTCCGGATCTGGATTCCATGTACATGTTCTACCATGACTGGAGAGGCTTTACCCCTGAAGGTTGGCCGATTCGCAGTATTAATATGGACCGGGTCGTCTGGAACGGGGACAAGATGAACGTGCTGGGACCTACGACGACTTCACAGCCTGATCCGGCGCTGCCGGCTTTCCAGGATCGATTCAACAGGACGACGATTGGAACAAGCTGGACCAATGTCAACGGCGGAACATGGGGAATTTACAATCAAGAGCTCATGTGGCAGGATACTATCGGTACTACAACAGCTTACAAACAAATTACGAATGCGGCTGCAGCTAGCAATTATACAGCTGAATTTCATGCAAAGCAGATGGGGAGAGGGACAAGCGCTTCTCCAAGATATGGCGCAACCTTCTCTTACGTGGATGAGAACAATTACGGCGTAGCCATGCTAAGCTCCAAAAACAACAGACTAGAGACGCATATGGTCGTTGGCGGCGTTTCCCAAGGCTGGGTGAATGCAGCTCTGCCCGCCGGCTTTGATTACAGTAAGTGGCATAACATTCGAGTGGATAAATTTGGGAGCACGTTCAAAATTTACGTAGACAATATGTTGAAAGTGACCAGTTCCGCCAATTTGGGAGGCGGGAAAGTTGGTTATGTATCCGAAGACACCCATGCGGATTTCGCTTATGTCGCCTATAGCAACCAGGCAGGGGGAAGCAGCGATTGGGATGCGTACAAACCGATTCCTGGTAAAATCGAGGCTGTCCACTACATGAGCGGCGGCGAAGGAGTCGGTTACCATGACTTAACGCCAGCTAATCTCGGCGGTCAGTACCGCAGCGATGCGGTAGATATTCGCGCCAATCCAGAGGGCGGTTACAACGTGGGCTGGAACCAAACCGGAGAGTGGCTGAAATACCGGGTGAATGTCGCGGCAACAGGCGCGTATGATGTCACGTTTCGAATGGCGACAACAATGAACGGTGTAGGCATTCGCCTCTGGGACGGTTCGACTGCCCTGACAGGTGTGGTCTCCATCCCGAATACCGGCGGCTGGGATACATGGCGTTCAACCACCGTAACGAACATCCCGATGACGCAAGGGCTGAAGGAGCTCAGAGTGGAATTCGTGACGGGAGAAGCAGATTTTGCCAGCATGAAGTTCCACAAGTATGAGGCCGTTCCGAGCATGAACGATAACTTCGACGACAACAACAGCGAAGGCTGGAAGCGCTGGGAAGGCAGTTGGTCGGTCAGCGGCGGTCAATATCATTCGGCAAGCGGCACGTTCGCCAAAACGACAATCGGCAATGACAACTGGGCGAATTACACGATTGAATCCGATATTCGCATGAATGAAAGCGGTGGAGATGCTGGCATCATCGTCAGAGGGAAAAATCCGGCGAACGGGCTGGAGAGAGGACAAGGCAATGCCGACTTCTTACAGGGCTACTACGCCTACATCAAGACAGACGGTGTCTACCTTGGCAAGCAAAATTACAACTGGAGCAATTTGGCCGGATTCACAACACCGCTTGCCATAAATACTTGGCATAAGATGAAGGTCGTCGTGAACGGTACGAATATTAAGGTATACGTGGGCGATATGACGACGCCGAAACTGGATTACAATGACCATTCGCCAACGGCGTTCACCCACGGGAAGATCGGCTTGAGAACGGCATACAAGAGTACATCGTTCGATAACGTCATCTTGTACCCATAGAAACATAGGAAAGAAGAGAACGACCAAAGACGGATCCTGCCTTGCGGCCGGGTCTTTCTTTGTTCGATAGAACAGATACGGAGATGGTAAACATGGGGGCTTTGGGGAAAGGCAGAATACAATTACGATCCAGCATTATGTACAAATGGCTGCTGCTGCTCGCAGCTATTACACTGATTCCGCTCTTGGTACTGGGTGCAGTCTCGTATTCCATAACTAAAAATGCAATCGACAAAAAAGTGACGGATGCGTCCAGGCAACTGATCAGGCAGACCGCGGAGAACATCGATATCCGCTTCTCAGGCTATAAGGATATCGTCATGCAGATGATTACCAATTCGGAGATCATGTCGCTGCTGCACCGTATCAACCAGCGGGACGAGGCGGTTGCCGAGCATATTTCGCTGACATCCAAGCTCGCGTATTTCACTGCCGTTTCCCCGGAGTTCAAGTCGGTCTCCTTCGTCACCGATTCCATGTATATCAAAGGTATTTTTCGTTGGGATGACCAGGCTGAGCTGAAAAAAAATTTCTATAGCAAGACGATGGGCGCTGGAAACGACTTTGTTTGGTTTCCAACCCGGCAGGGTTATTACTCCGATACAGCGGACAGTCATAAGGAAATCGTATTCTCCGTCTCCAAGCAAGTGTTCAATATTCATGATGGCCGCCAACTAGGCATGGCCGTCGTGCTGGACATCCGCGAGGAGATGCTAAGCGAGATTTTGCGCAACAATGCTGCAAGCGATCTTCGAACGGAAAGCTTCGTCATGAATGAAAACGGTCTTATCTTGTCCCATGGCGACAAAGAGATGCTGTTTACTCCTTTGGAGAACTGGTTCAATGCGGAAGAAGCTGCCATGCTGCTGCGCGATGGAAGAGAAGACAGCTTCGTTGCCCACTACAAAGGGAAGGAAGTGCTCGTCAACTATCAGCAGCTCAAAAGTAATGATTGGCGGGTCGTGCATGTGATCGAGCGCTCCAGTCTTTATAAAGATTCGGACCAGGTTATTCAGGTCATTGCGATTTTGCTTGCCGTATGCGCCTTGTTCTCCATCGTTGCGGCATATGCAATGGCCAGTTCGGTTTCCAGCCCGCTGAAACGGATGGTGAAAGCGATGAAGCAGGTCCACATCGGCAATATGGCGACGCGAATCCAGCGAGATGAGAAGCGTATTGATGAAATTGGCAGTCTGGAATACCACTTCAACGATATGGTCGGCCGGATCGAGGAATTGCTGCAGGCGGTCTATCAGGAGCAGAACAACAAACGGATCGCCGAGGTGAAAGCGCTGGAAGCGCAAATCAATCCTCATTTTCTGTACAATACGCTCGATGCGATCAAGTGGACCGCTTTGTTCCAGAAAGCGAACCAAGCGGCAGAGATGGCGCGCCTTCTGTCCAGGCTGCTCCATATCAGCATCGGCAAGGGCAGTGACACGGTGATGGTGCAGGAGGAGCTAGAGCATGTGGAATGTTATATGGGCATCCAAAATTTGCGCGCAGCTGGCCGGATTGAGGTCGTCTATGACATCGAGGAGCAAGTAAAATCATACCGCTTACCGAAAGTCATTTTGCAGCCAATTGTGGAAAACGCCGTTCTCCACGGCTTCGCGGACCGCAGCGAGGGCGCTGTCATTCATATCCGCTGCTGTCTCTTAGATAGCCGATTGATGTTCATAATCGAGGATAATGGCCATGGCTTCGAGGCAGATATGCCGGAGCTGTACGATGATCAGGCTGAAGAGCTGACGAAGAGCGCATCGTTTCTAGGTGTCGGCCTCTCCAACGTCGAGGAGCGAATTAAGCTGATTTGCGGCAAAGAGTTCGGTCTAAACATTACGAGCAAGGTAGGCTTCGGCACCACGGTGACAATCACACTGCCCATCATGAAGGAGGAAAGCAGCCATGTATAAGGTACTCATTGTCGATGACGAGCACTTGGTCCGCTACGGGATTAAAGCCATGATCGATTGGGAGAGCATCGGTTTTCAGGTTGTGGGGGAAGCCAGCAATGGCAAAGAGGGGCTGCAAGCATTCCAGGAGTTAACTCCCGACGTGCTGATCACGGATATTAAGATGCCCGTCATGGACGGTATGGAGCTGATTGCGCAGGTACGTACGATTGACCGGGAGGCAAAGCTGATCCTGCTTACCTGTCTGCAAGACTTCGAATATGCGCAGAAAGCGCTCAGGCTCGGCACAACCGATTATCTGATCAAATCCAACATGATGCCGCAGGACATGGAGAATGTCATGCTGGAACTGAAGGCCATGCTGGATCATGAACGCGGAGAGCAAGGGGGGCAGTCAGAGGCAGGCAAAGTAGCCTTGGAAGCGCGTGAGACTATGGCGTTGGATGCCTTCCTCATGGGCTTGGCGCATGGCACGTTGTCAACCAGCCAGACAGAAGCCATGCTTCAGTCAATGGAATTGCAGCATTCACAGGGTGAGCTGGTACTTCTGCATATCGGCCTCGATTATATGGAGCATGCAGCGCAGCGTCTGTCCGAGCATGATCTTATCAGGCTGCATACCGAAGCAGCCACTATTATACGACATGTTTGCTTTGCGGATGAGCATGGCATGGAACTGTTCTCAAGCCGAACGGGGGAGTGGACTATCCTTCTTAGGAATGCCGATGACGAGATGGCAGAATGGCTTGGCCAAGCCGTTATACACCGCATCTCGGAAATCTTGAACTTATCTGTATCAGTTGGAATGAGCCGCATATTTCATGCTGTAAGTAAGCTGCGTGATGCCTATCTTGAGGCGGAGCAAGCCTATAGCTTGAAGCTTTTCCTGGGCTGCGGAAGCGTCATTCGTGCCGATGTCATGATTTCAGCACATAGAACGGAACAACCTGTTCCCCTTGCGAACAAGAAGCTGAACGACTATTTGTATTCTCTCGATAGCGAAGCCATGAGAACATACATCGACCATGTCTTTAATGACGCGGAAACCAGGCTGGATGTAGAGCGCGCCCAGCTGATCTCCATAGAGCTGCTTCTTAACCTGACCAATATGTATGCCGATTTGACGAATGACCATGAATGGCTGTATGAGCGCAAGAAGGAGTTGTACGAACAAATCAAGGAGCTTGAAACGCTTGCGGACCGGAAACATTGGTTTATCCAGGTGTATGAGGAGCTTATCCTTAAAGTTCGCAGCGGCTACTCAAGCGATCAAGGCACGATTTCGAAAGTGGTTACATATATCGAGCAGAATTACGACAAGGAGCTGTCCCTGCAAATATTAAGCGTTCACGTCCATCTCAGCAAAAACTACTTGGCTCATCTGTTCAAGAAAGAGAGGGGCGAAGGCGTCATCGACTTTATTACGCGGGTTCGTATCGACCGGGCAAAGTCGCTGCTGCGGGGTACAGATTTGCGAAGCGCTGATATTAGTCAGAAGGTCGGCATACCGGACTCCAAATATTTTTCGAAGCTGTTCAAAAAAATGACAGGCCTCACACCGAGCGAATACCGCGAAGCGGTCCAAGTGCCGACTCATCTGTAGATTTGACACCTACCGATAGATTTTCCACCGCACGGATCGCGATGAGGGTTCGTGCGTTGTTTGTTTGATGCGATATTACGACAAATTGCGTTGATCCTAACGTTCCTGCATATCAGTTGAGCCGTTATGATGATTACAGGAATGCGATGGATGCGCTTACACCATAGAGGTGCAGCGAATTCGCGCAACCGAATTCGAAAAGGAAAAGGGGAACATCCATGACAGGAAAGAAAAAATGGGTCAACATGCTTCTGACAGCGCTTGCCGTGATGCTAGTGTTGGCGGGCTGCTCCGGCAACAGCAACAAACCGGTAAATACGAGCAGTCCTTCGCCGTCAGCGTCTAACAGCGGCGCAGGTGGCGGTGAATCCGCCCAGCCGGTCGAGATTACGTTCTGGAACTTGTTTGGCGGCGGGGAAGGCGATTTTGTCGATCAAATTGTGAGTGGGTTCAATGAATCCCAGTCGGAAGTGACGGTCAAGACTTTACGACTTGAATCCAATGAATATTACGCCAAGTTCGGCACAGCGCTTGCTTCGGGAAAAGGCCCAGACGTTGCCGTCGCTCACGCCGACCGACTGGCTCCGTTCGTGACGGCTGGGCAGCTTAGCCCGCTTGACGAGCTTGCTGGTCAAGCGGATTTCAACTTCTCTGAAATTACGGATGCGAACGTCGAGAGCGTCAGCTATGACGGCAAGCCTTATGCCGTGCCGCTTGATACGCATTTCCATATGTTCTACTACAATAAGGACCTATTGGAGCAGGCAGGACTACTGAACGAAGACGGCACGCCGAAGTTTGGCGACATCTCGCCTGAAGGCTTCAAGCAGTTCCTCTCTGAGATCAAGAACAAGGTACCAGGCGTTACGCCATTCGGCGTCAATACACCTTACTTCCACGAGCCGTTCTACAATCTTTATTATCAGGCTGGCGGAAGCATTCTGAATGACGATCTGAGCCAATCGGCGCTAAATAACGAGAATGCGCTGAACGTGCTGAATTTCTACCTGGATCTGTATGACCAAGGCCTCAGCGACATTAACGACAAGACGCCTTGGGATACGTTCCACAGCGGCAAGTCCGCTACTTGGTTCGGCGGCGTGTGGGAAGCAGGCTGGCATCTGGGCGAAGAAGGGTTGAATGTTGGCATTACATCCATTCCTGCGTTCTTTGGAAGCGAGTCTCATTGGTCCGGCTCGCATACGCTGGTCATTCCGGAATATGCTGCAGATGAGAAGAAGGTCGCCGCCATGAAGTTTATGAAATATTTCACGATGGAAGGCGGCAAGATATGGGGCCAAGCAGGCCACGTGCCTGCTGGCAAGGCTGTTATCGCAAGCGACGAGTATCTCAGCCTGCCTTATCGCGATGAATTCATTAAGTCTCAGAAGACGGTGAAATATGCGCCGAATACTGATCAATACAATGCAATCGATACGGTCGTGAAGGAAGTGCTGCAAGGCATCATCTTTAAGACGATCACGCCTGAAGATGGCTTGAAGGGCATGGAGAAAGAGATTAACGAGATTATACAAAACTAATGGGTTGCCTGCTGCGGAGACCCCATCATCAGCGATGCGCTCCGCAGCAGCATCTTACAGAGACAGATTAGGCTTGCCGGCCATTGGAGGAGAATAACCATGAAAGTTCAGCAACGAGCCGGCTTCAGGTGGAAGGGATATCTTAAGCTTGAACTGTCGGCGCTCGCCTTTTTAGCTCCGTTCCTGATTCCGCTGCTGCTCTTTTATATATGGCCGCTGCTGCGAGGCGTATGGATTAGCTTTCATTCTTGGAGCATTCTAGGCATGCAGAAGTACGTTGGGCTCGGCAATTATAAGAAGCTGCTGACAGGCGGCGATTTCTTCCATTATTTATGGAACAGTTTTTATTTCGTATTACTGATCGTACCGATTATTATCACACTAGGGCTGCTGCTAGCCCTGCTGGTCCAGCGGAAGATTCCGCTTCAAACGACCTTCCGCTCCATCTACTTCTTGCCGTACGTCTTGTCTGTCTCCGTCATCAGCTTCATCTGGCTGCGAATGTTTGATTCCAAAAACGGGCTGCTGAATGTCATACTGGATACGCTCGGCTTGCCGACGGTCAACTGGCTGACCAGCCCAGGCGCTGCGTGGTGGTCGATTGTGATCGCTAGCGTCTGGTGGACTGTTGGATTTGTAATGGTTCTGTTCCTTGCCGGTCTTCAGGAGATCTCGCCCGACTTGTATGAAGCGGCGGATATCGACGGCGCATCGGCATTCCATAAGTTCCGTTACATTACGCTTCCAGGTCTAATGCCCGTGATGAAGATTCAGATATTTTTCCAGATAATCGCCGGTCTGAAGCTGTTCGGCCAAGTGCAAATTATGACGAACGGCGGGCCTGGCGATGCGACGAATACCATTATTCGCTACATCTACGTTACTGGCTTCAAAAAAGATATGTTCGGCCTAGCTGCCGCACAATCTACGATGTTCTGCCTATTCATGCTGCTCGTCGCAGCCGTTCAATATTTTTTCTTGAATCGCAAAACAGATTAGAAGGAGGGAATGCGTATGGCGCGTATCTTGATTTATCTATTAACTCTGCTATTGGCCGTCGTGTTTGTGACTCCGCTAGTCTGGATGTTCATCGTATCCTTTAAACCTGAAGGCGTATCCGCCATCACAATCAAAGAATGGGTAGATTTCTCGGATTTGACGCTGCGCAACTATGCCAAGGTGCTGACGGAGTCCCAAATTCTGACCTGGACATGGAACAGCTTGGTAATCGGTATCATTACGACCGTCATCACGATTGCAATTAGCTCGCTGGCCGCTTTTGCCTTTTCGCGAAAATCGTTTAAGACCAAAGGTTTCTGGTTTCTGCTATGCGTCTCCGGTCTGCTAATTCCGACGGAAGCTATGCTGATTCCGCTTTACGAGACGGTGCTGCATATTCAATTGATGGACAATATTTGGGGAATTATTCTGCCTAGCTTGACGAATCCACTCGGATTGATCCTTATTAAGCAGTTCATGGATGGACTTCCGAAGGATTACAAGGAGGCAGCGCAAATAGACGGCTGCAAGGATTTGCGCATGTGGTGGTCGATCTACGTGCCACTGACGCGTTCGGCGATGATTTCGATTGGAATTTTTTATTTCATCATGTCATGGAACAACTTTATCTGGCCTTACATCGCTATCAATACGGAAGAAAATATGGTGCTCGCGACAGGGCTGCCTACTTTCCTTGCCAATAACGTGCTGCATGTGAACACAATTATGACTGCAAGTGCGATAGCGGCTATTCCGACCATGATCATCTTCATTATCTTGCAGCGCCATATCGTGCAGGGAGTAGCGATGACCGGTGTGAAGGGGTAGCGGCCGGCTGCAACGATCGATAGACTTAGACAAAGGAGTACAGGATGCGAAGATGACGACAAGCAGCTATATCAAAGATTATCCCAGGCCGCAGTTCGTGAGGGATGAATGGACGAATTTGAACGGAGAGTGGGCATTCGGATTCGATGATGAGAACTCTGGCGAACGCGATGGCTGGCCTTCGCAATTCGGCGGGGACCGCACCATTATCGTACCGTTTAGCTATGAGACCGAAGCTAGCGGCATCGGCGAGCCTGAGCATCATCGCCAGGTATGGTATCAACGATCAATCAACATTCCAGAAGAAAAAACAGGAAAAGCCGTTATCCTGCATTTCCAAGCGGTCGACTATGTCGCAATGATATGGGTGAACGGGTGTTATGTCGGTAGGCATCAAGGGGGATATAGCGCATTCTCTTTCGATATTTCCTCCTATGTAACGTTCGGCGAGAGCAACAGCTTGACCGTCAAGGCCGAAGACAGCATGGACGCCGCCCAGCCGCGCGGGAAGCAGCGCTGGACGAAAGACAGCTTCGAATGCTTCTATGTGCAGACGACCGGCATCTGGCAATCGGTATGGCTAGAGTATGTTCATCCGGTCCATCTTGAAGCCGTCAAGATGACGCCAGACGTCGACACCCGACGCTTGAAGCTGGAGTATCAGATTCGAGGCGATCTCGATTCCGAAGACATTCGGCTGGAGACCATCATTAGCCTGAAGGGAGACCGCGTAAAGCAGTTCAGCCTTTCGATTGACAGGGCGTGGCTGGAGCTCGACATCGATCTGCTGCATGAAATGAACGGGCCGTGGAAGATGAGCTACTGGACGCCTGCGACTCCTCATTTGTATGATATAGAATTTGTATTGTACAAAGGGGATGAGAAACTGGATCATGTCCATTCTTACTTCGGCATGAGGAAGATCTCCACCAGGGACGGACAAATCCTGCTGAACAATGAACCGATCTACCAGCGGCTGCTTCTGGATCAAGGGTATTGGCCAGAGAGCCACCTTACGCCTCCGTCGGAGGAGGCAATCCTTCAGGATATCGATGCCATTCTCGCAATGGGCTATAACGGCGTACGCAAGCATATGAAGGTAGAAGATCCCCGCTTTCTCTATTGGTGCGATGTAAAAGGGCTTTTGGTGTGGTCAGAGATGGCGGCAACCTTCGAGTTCAACGATCTGGCCATTCAGCGCTTTAATAGTGAATGGATTGAAATTGTTCGCCAGTATTACAATCATCCCTCAATTATTACATGGGTGCCGTTCAATGAATCCTGGGGCATCATGAATGTGGCCAAGGACCGCAGGCAACAAGCATTCACCGAATCGATCTACTATCTGACCAAATCGATAGACCCGACGCGGCTCGTCGTGTCGAATGACGGCTGGGAGCATACAGTATCGGATATTCTGACGCTTCATGACTACGTTGAGACCGGGGAGGAATTCCGGCAGCGCTACAGCAACAAGGATCATATCGTGCATAACAAGGTTGCTTTCAACAAGAAGAAATACGCCTATGCCGACGGTTACCAATATAGCGGACAGCCGGTGATTCTAAGCGAATTCGGAGGCGTTGCCTTCAAGAACGACGCAGGATGGGGCTATGGCAATCAGGAGGCGTCGGAGGAGACATTCCTGAATCGGCTGAAGGGGCTTCATGAGGCGGTTAAGGCAACAGACTACATCGTTGGCTACTGCTATACGCAAATTACCGACGTTCAGCAAGAAGTGAACGGCATGCTTGAGGAAAACCGCAAGCTGAAGGTCCCGCTTGAGGCGATCAAGGATTTGAACCATCCTTAGCCGTAGTGATTATTCAAATCCATTAACTGCTTAAAGAAATTAGAGCATGTTCCCAATTGATTGCCGCTGGGCTGCTACCAGCCTTAACTTTACAAAATCCTGTTACATTAAACCGTGCCATGGGCACGGTCTTTTTTTTTTGAAAAACCAACTTTAATAAATGAAGAAATGAGAAAGGCGGTAGATAACTGATTGAGCCTGTCCGCTTCATTGCATATAATGAAGGTACAACCCTTCGGGGGAGATAGTTAAGGGAGGCCGCCGTGAACGAGACCGTATTTGACGAACCATTATTTGCAAGCTTGAAGCCGGGTTTAACCTCGTTCTGTTACCGAATGCTAGGCTCCATGGACGATGCGGACGATGCTGTTCAGGAGACAAGTATTCGGGTCTGGCAGAGCTGGAGCATGTTCAGACAGGATTCCTCGTTCAAAACTTGGGTCTATCGGATTGCCTCCAACCTGTGCTTGGACAAGCTAAGACAATCCAAACGCCGCGCGCTTCCCGTTGACCTATTCGACCCGGCCGTTGCCATCATCGAGCCGCGCGACTCGCTGCCGGACTCTGCCTGGATCTGGCCGTCTCCCGACTTTGGGGGCAATCCGGAGGATCGGCTCGTCCGCAGAGAAACCATTCGACTGTGCTTTATCGCTCTCCTGCAGACCTTGCCTCCGCGGCAGCGCGCGGTACTCATTTTGAAGGATGTATTTGAATGGTCCTCCAAGCAGATCGCGGAAACGTTGGCGATGTCGCCGGCAGCGGTGAACAGCGCCTTGCAAAGAGCCCGAGAGACGATGGACAAGGCGCAGCTTCGCTCGGATGAACTCAGCAGCATGGACGTTCAACCGGAGCAGCAGCTGCTGTCCCGGTATGTGGACGCCTTCGAGCAATTTGATATTGCTGCGCTCGTCACGTTGTTCCGCGAGGAAGGCTGCATGTCGATGCCGCCCTTCGAGATGTGGATCCGCGGTAAGGAAGATTTGTCCGCCTTTTATTCGCTTACTCGCTGGCATTGCGAAGGTTCGCGATTTGTGCCCATTACGGTGAATGGCGGTTATCCGGCGTTGGCCCAGTACATGCCGGGCAAAGAGGGCTCTGGCCTGGTACCCTGGGGCATCCACGTCATCGAAACCAAAGAAAATCAAATCCTGCACGTTCAAAACTTCATACATACGACGTTATTTTCGCGATTTGGGCTGCCTGAGCGAATTGAACAATAAATTTCGTCACTGGCTTACGTCTATAACATTGAGAATAAACAAACGATGAATATCATAAAAAGGTGTCTATTTAAAATGGAAACAAGGGAATGAGAGGAAGTCCTTGGAACGTTCGACGCTTACAAGCTCCAATCCCGTTGAGTTTCAGCAAGCAGGCTGGCAAGCGATCGTGTACAATTTCAAAGCCTTTACCAAACAAAACGAATCATCACGAAGAAGACGCCGGGGAAGATGCCCAGCGTCTTTCTTTTTGAGCACTAGTAGGAGAGTGCTATCCATTTGCCTTAACCTTTTGCCGCATCCGAGTTCATGTAGTTAATGGCCCACAGATGACCATCCAAGTCCACGAAGCCCCAATGATACATGGACCCATAATCTTCAGGTTCAGCGTGCAATTTCCCGCCTAAAGAGACCGCGGTATTCACGATTTCATCGACCTTTTCCCGGCTCTCGAAGGCCAATGCGATCGTCATCTGCGCATACTTGCTCGTATCGACGGATTCCTTCTCCGTGAGTGTATTAAAGAATGCTTGATTGATCAGCATGACCTGCAGGTTGTCGCCGATCACGATGGCTACCGAATTCTCGTTCTCGGGGAATTGCGGGTTGAGCTCGAATCCGAGTCCGGTGAAGAACGCTTTCGATTGTTCCACATTTTTTACAGGCAGGTTGAAGCTCGTGAATGCAGACGTTAATGCCATTTTCAAAACACCTCTTCGTCAAATTAGTTTGTGTTTATTTATGCCTTCGTTTATATAGACGACAGTCAATCCGGGAATTCATCGGTCACGTGGATTTGAAGCGTAAATTGTGATAAATATCTATACAGGAATTCGACTGAATATAAGACAATTAAAAGGTAGGTATCGAGTGACGATTACGCTATTGGGAAACTATAACTTAATATTCACCAAGACGATGCTGCCGACATAGAACGGGCAGATGTGTCGGCCAACCATGCAAACATAGAAAGGTATGTAGCGCATGGTGCACCAGCGTTCCTATCTGACCAAGCTCGTTTTTCATCTGTAATCGTCGTTATTGCGATACCAGCCCCAGACCGTTCATTACATAGGGACGAACAATGTGTTGCCTATGCAACTTACTACAATACAGGTGAAGATAGGGAGGATTCATCTCCGTTGGGACGATTGGGTTGATCAAGGGTAGAGAAATATTGATACATGTAAAACAGATGGAGAGAAGAACAGGAGTTACTGGTTTTTATGGTCACCGTATTATAATTACGTAAAATAATAATTTGACGAATAATTATATAAAGATTATATTTAACTACAGGAGGTTCTTACATATGGATAAACAAATGAAGCTTCATTACATGAACCGCATTGATGAAAAGCTAAATCAATTACCATGGTTCGTTACTGAATTTATTGATAGCCGTAAGCGCAAGCTTTCTCCAACAACACTTCTTAATTATTGCCATGATTACATTATATTTTTTAATTGGTTAGTTGCCGAAAACTTAACAACGGCCAACCGGACAGAAATTAGTTTAACTTCATTGGAAACACTGACAATTCGTGAAGTAGAGAATTTCTTATCTTTTTTAGAGTATCAGTTGGGTAATACTAATCTCACAATCAATCGCAAATTATCGTCACTGAAATCCTTATTTGATTACTTGCAGAACAAGGCTGAAACCTCTGAGTTGAAGCCCTATATTCAACGTAATGTTATGGCCAAAATGGAGTTAAATGTCGTCAAGGAAAGCCAGGAAACCATTGCGAACCGTATTGAGGGGAAAATTCTCAGAGAAGACGAATTTGAGGCTTTTAGACAATTTGTAGCCCATGACTTCGGAGAAGTAAATAAAAAGAATAAACGAATATTTCATTTTCATCAAATTAATCGTGAACGGGATACAGCGATCATATCTCTAATTTTAGGCTCAGGACTTAGGCTTTCTGAGGTTGCCGGAATTAACCTGGAAGATCTGGATCTAAGTAAAGCTATCGTGCGGGTTATACGCAAAGGTAACAAAGAACAATACGTTTACTTCAGCAAGCAAGCACGATTAGATGTGGAAAGTTATCTACAAATTCGAGAATCAAGATATAAACCAGAAAAACTTGAACTTTCTTTGTTTATAGCAGCTCCTATCGGTCGTAAAGGAAAAAGTCGACGCTTAACACAAAGGTCAATTGAAAAACTAATCGAAAAATATGCAATCGCTTTTGGAAAACCAGCTTTAACCGTACATTCATTAAGACATTCATTTGCGACACGATACCATTTAGAAAACAATGATGTTCCGAGATTAAAAAATCAATTAGGTCATTCATCGATACAAACAACAATGATATATACACATCTAACAGATGAGGAGATGAAGAAAGCAGTAGATAACATAGAGCGATAAATCCGAGCGGTTCGCGGATTTTCACATACATATTCACAAAACTCGTATTTTATACATATGTCTACAAATCAGCTATATCCATTATACAGACTTGAAATCTATTTAGTGTCATACACTATATCTCTCCCTTTTTGATTTTATAAAAAATAAGTTTGAAAAAGCCGCCAATGGCGGCTTGATTTTTTAAATTATCAATTTGAAGGAAATGCTGCATCTAGCTCATTCTTTACAGCCCAAAGTACTAATGTAGTACTATCTACGGTTTGCTGACAATGTAAGCTATTCAGAAAGGATACAACCAAACTCTCCGAGCGGCAAAGCTCAGGAATTGAAATGGTAGTCTCTTTTGCATCAAGATATCCGTCTGTAATCAACAAAATATAATTAATTCCTGTTCTAAGTTCCCTACGTCCAAGAGAATAACTTGGTACTACCTTTTCGAACGTATTTACTTTACCTATCCATTCGTAAAAATTTCTTTGGTTTAAACTCACTTGACCCCATTTTTCTAAATCATCATGAATTAGAAACAACTGACAATCACCAACGGAAAACCACCAAAGAACGTTCTCTTTTCGAATACAGATTAAGCAAGATGCTTCACCTTTTAGTGAACGGCATTTATCAATAAACCTATCCGATTTAAATATTTGAAGTAGTAATATTTCAATTTGATCAAACAAAACATCTATTTTTGAATCGAGAATCTCTTTAATCGAATTTTCATTTTCCTTTAGCGTGACAATAATCAGTTCTGCACTATCACAAGAGCTATGTGCATCAATTAATGTTACAAACTCCCATGAAATACTTTGCCAAACTAATAAACCATCCTCATTTTTATGTGCTCCACTCTCAATGTTTCCACCATACCTACCGATAGTTATGTGTTGAAATTTCTCTACTGATGGCAAATTGAGATATGCTTGTTCAGATCCGATCCAGTTTAAATTTGTTAAACTATTCGATTTCACGCTGAAGAACTCCTCTCAATCGGGAACAGACCTCTTCTACTTGATTAACTGTACCATGTACTGCTTTATAGTTTTTGATATTTGTTGGGTGCCAAAATTCTTTAGGTGTGCCAGGATACCTTGGGATAAGGTGAATATGAAAATGAGGAAAAGCATCACCATGTACAAAGCTATATACATGTTCGGCGTTTTCTGAGTTTTTTAATATTCTACCTAACTTATTCAAAGTAAAGCCAATAGCACGCGCTTCATCATCGTTCATATCACCATAGCCAGCTGCATGCCGCTTTAAATCCACTATAAGGTAACCCAGATAAATCAATGGCTCATTAGACCCAATGTGTCCCACATACACAAATTCATCTTCATAAATGCACCCACCATTTACTTTAAGTTCACCATTATGTTTGCGGCATACAAAACAATCATTTGAAGACATCATTTTAATATCCACTCCCTTATTCTCAGTTTAAAATCCAAATAAAAAAAACCTATTGCCTGCAAAGAGGCGATAGGTTTTTACCAAGCGCGGTACCACTCTTCTTGATTCGTGATTGAATACAACGAATCATCTTTGGACCTGATAACGGAGGTTAACCGTTAAGACCTTATAATATTCAGTCTTATCGCTCATGGGTGAGTTGGGGAACCTGTACACTGTCTCACACCTCCCGACAGTTCTCTGAGCAACAGGTATATTCCTTAATACTCCCAATCTTTGCGTTTTGATGATATTAGTTTAATCTTATATTTAACAATATCTTCCTGTCAATAATCCTTAGATCTTTTTCTTCCAGTTGATCTCCAGCATGTCTTATTCTTAGCGGATGAACTTTTACCGATGCTTTTCAAACTCATTTTTAAGCCAATTCTGATTCTGATATCCAATATACTGCTCCATCCGTATAATCAAATCAACCAATTCTGGCTTGGTTAACTGCATATAACGCTGTCTGACTCGATCTATGTCGCGATCCTGTTTTATGTGCTTAAATGCATCTAGATCATCGTCCAAGGGCTTACGTGACCTTTTACGAGGCCTATAGGCCTTTGTAGTACTGTGCTGAAGAAAATGATTATGAAGCTCTTGGTTCTTACGAATTGTATTTTGGTGGATACCTATTCGTTCTGGATCTATAGCTTTTGTTTTGTCTGAAACAGTTCGGTACGAGATCGTCTTACCTTCTTTGATAAGCGTATCAATCGCTTTTACACCAAGTTCAAGTGATCGGTTCTTCTTCTTGTCGTACGATGCTTGAAGCCATTCCAGCTCATTTGTTTGAGATACGGATTTCCGGCGCATATGTCACATCCCTTTGAGATTTCTCTATCAGTTGGATCTCCTTAAGTTCGTTTTTAGCTCTATTTTTTGCAATTTTCATTTTCTTTGCTTCAAGGAGTAGACCCAACTGCTCAAATCGTTTTTCACTCTCGTCCGCCCAATTATAAAAGGCGGCTATTTCGTCTTTAAATTCCGGGCGCGGAACTTTTGCTCCACATCCGACACAAGCCATTTTAGTCGGGCATACAGAGTCAATAGTACATATACCTCCCACTACCTTTGACATGGTTCCTACCTTTTAGCGGTAATCTTCATAAATCTCTTTAAGCTCTTCCGGTCCCCTAAGAATCCCCTTTTGGATATCGACATATGAAATCCAGTTTTCGTGAAGCGAGTTTATTGATTCGGAAACCTGTTGAGCTGTGGGTGCAGAATAGTATGAAGTCACCTCAATGTCCTTTTGATGGAGCAGCGTTTTCACAATGTCGATCGGTATTTTTTCCGTTTGAACCGCATGAGTCGCAAATGCATGTCTCAACAGATGAGCTTTCAAAACAACTTGATTGCCTTCTGCAGATTGAATCACAATACCGTGCAAAAGAAAACGAAGGATCGCATTAAGTGTTATAACGTTAATGTGTCTCAATTGGT
The DNA here is from genome assembly GCF_006345825.1 of Paenibacillus paridis. Classification (GTDB taxonomy): domain Bacteria; phylum Bacillota; class Bacilli; order Paenibacillales; family Paenibacillaceae; genus Pristimantibacillus; species Pristimantibacillus paridis. The sequence goes on along the minus strand of NZ_VCIX01000092.1, from coordinate 1,541,437 downwards.
ACTGAAAAATATATTTTTTCGGTGGCAATAGATGTTTTCTACTATCAACATCATACTCGACCTCTGGAATGGAATCGGACTTATAGGATTCCTTAAGCATATTCAGAATTTCTGACATAAACTTAAAGACTTCTTCAGGCAAATAGTAGTTTTCTGGCTCTTCCCTTCCTTTAAGGATCAATCGGAAAATGTAGTTTTTTCTTGGTGGACTAACGCTTTTATCTACCGTTACCACACAGCAGTCTTTATCATAACTAATTTGCAGCAGTTCATTAATTCTGGCACCAGAGGATGTTATAATGTCGAGTGCAAAAGTACTCTTTCTCGCGTTGCATGTAGCTTTCCTGAAGCTTCTCATGCAAATCTCGGAATTTCTGTTCATCGTAATAATGCTCATACACGCTTAATGTCTCTGGGTCTCGCCATTTCATATATTCAATAAGCTGCTTCTTCTTGTCTTCGATTTGGGCAGCTGTTTCAGATTGCTCATAAATGCCGCGCAACATGGAAGTCACAAACCAATGCCTCGCTTTATGCGGATTTAATTTGATCCCGGCATTTTTGATGATGGAAGACCAATTTGAATAAAAAGCTGAGTATGTGTATGGAGTACCCCTTGTTGATAAAAATAATGGTTCGCCATCAGGCAAGTCGTTGAATTTTACTTGTGTACTTGCAAAATGACGTCGCTCTGAATTCGCGTATTTGATTAATAATTTCAATGTTTCAGGGGATATTCTAATAAATTTGATTCGTCGCTTAAAGCTGCCTTTATTCGTAGCGGCTAGTTCGTGGATATCTGATCGTTTCCTGTAATCTCCAACAGTAAGTTCTAATATCTCAGATATTCTCGCCCCTGTCTCAAACATAAACCGGGTTATTACTTCATCCCGTAACCGCCATCCCTGAGTGTCCCCAGCTTGGTAAATGCGGTAAGGCAGATCCCAATCACCAATGATCTCAGGTACCCATTCTTCATTAATGATTTTAAAATAAGAATCCGTTTGCTTTCTGAAAGATAGTGGTTCCTCGGTACCTGCCGCTTGTGGCATCCTTGGTCTATTTCCCCTTTCCCCTGGTTGCTCAGAAACACTAACTTTATATTCTAAATCGATTAGTGGATTGGCCTGTTTATACTTCTTTAAACGAATCATGGTCTTATAAAAACCTTTAATAGCGGACAGAAACAGTTGAACCGTTTTGGAACTTTTACTCGTTAAGTACACGCCTTCATGCCCATCTCTGCCACGAATCTTACAATGCATCTGTTCAATTAAATATTGTCTTACAGCTTCCTTAACAGCCTCTTACTCATCATTCCAACAGACCTTTCTGGCCTTGTAGTAGCTTTTGTACTTTAACCAATAAAAGAATGGCTCTAAGGTGTTTAAATAAGCGATTACGGAACTCTCACTGATCCTGTTGAACTGATCGTGATAAAACTCTGTAAGAGGAATGAACGCCTCCTTCTTATCGTCAAAAACAATGAGACGGTATTTGCTGTTCACTCCTTCAGGACAATATGCATGAAAAAACGAAGCCATTTCCTCTACAACCTCCATCTTCATTTACACAAAAAAAGGACATTTCCGTTTCAATGAAACGGATGTCCACATATGATGTGTAACACTATATGAAAATACAGTAGAAACATAGACTCGTCTACAAAACTTATAAATTAATATTATATAGTATTTTATACATATGTCTATAACTTAACATAATCCCTTTATACACCATAGAATTGGATTCGAATACGTCGCAACAATTACGTCCGTGACCGCTATTTCGAAGCCCACAGTGCTATCATTTAACCCCGTGCAGTCAGTTACATGATCTCTTCTCCAATAGCACATCGATCACCAGCCTCCATAAACGAAAGCTATCATTGTGTAATTCATAAGACGAAAAAATTAGTAACCCACTTTACTAAAATAAGTATGAGTATCCCAAATTTAGGTCGGTTCGTTTTTGATAGGCATACCATTTTTTCAATAACACTATAAATTCCCTAGAATGTAAGAAACAAGACAGACTCATTGTTGATGTACCGCTGCTTAGTCTTCACTTGATACGGGAACGCGTGGCTTGCGAACTCCCAACCGCTCCCTTCCGTTGTGATATACTGTTGGTATTAAAAAGAAAGAGGTTGACCCGATGGATCATGGACTTCCCGCGGAACTGCCCCGGCTATCCGCCCCTACCAGAAATGCGTTTTATTCCGCCGAGCGTCATTGCTTTCGAGACCGACTGTTGCTCGATCACGAGCATTATCATACCGTCCTGATCGTGGAGAACGGCATGGGTACTCTTACCCTGAACGGGCGCACCTCCCCCGTATCAGCCGGGCGCTGTTACTATGCCCTTCCCGGTATGCCGCTGTCGGTGGAGCCTTATTTTAACGAAATAACGGCGATTGTCATCTGCTTCGAAAGGCTGGTCCTTCAAGAGCGCAGCGCCGACACAGTACGATTCCTACGCGAACGAAGCGGCTTCGCCCCCTGGGGAGAGTTGTCGGTTGGACTTCCGGAGCGCCTGCTCCATCTCGCGGCGGAACTGCTCCATACCGGCACTAGCGTTGATCCGCCCGACACCGCCTACGGGGACCGTCTCTTCCACGAATGGATGCATGAGCTCGCTCGAGCCAACATCTATCCGGTCAAGGAGACATTAGGCAACGAAGAAGCGATTCGCCGCGTCATAAGGCATATCGATCTTCATTATCACGAGGAGCTGAAGCGCGACGTCCTCGCACAGATGGCTGGCTTTAGTCCCGAATATTTCTCCGCCCTGTTCAAGTCGATCAGCGGCTGCAGTCTGACGGACTACGTAACCGCGCTTCGCATCCGGCATATCAAGGAAAGGCTGCTGTTCGCCGGTACGCGTCTCGGCGATGTCGCACGGGAAGTCGGCTACAAGGATGAATATTACGTCAGCCGTCGTTTCAAGCATGAGGTTGGGGTATCGCCTACCCAATACGTCCAATCCCCCAAACGGATTGTTTCGCTTAATCCTCATTTGACCATGCACCTATTGGCGCTTGGCGTTGTGCCCGCCGCTACAGCGTCGTATCCGTGGGGCTTCGGCGAATACGAGACTATGCTGCAGGCTGCGGGCTGCGAATGCCGTGATTGGACCATTGATTATACGCAGCCCGAATTGGCCGAGCTGCGTCCCGAGCTGATCATCGGCATCGACAATTTGGAAAATGCTAGGCTGCGCGATTGCCGGCAGCTGGCACCTACCCTAGTTGTGCCATGGTATATCAGCGACTGGAAAGGACACTTCCGCATGCTTGCTCAGGTATGCCGACGCACCGAGCGCGAGCGGGAGTGGCTAGCCCGTTTTCAAGATCAAATCTCCGCTTTACGGCGGCAGATAACAGCCTCCGATCTTGCACGGCAGACCGCCACAATTGTGAATATCCGGGACGAAGCCGCCTTCCTTTACTTGAACAGGGGGATGGGCAGCCAGGTCGTCTACGACGAACTGAAGTTAGCTCCGCCTCCCGAGGTTCGCGCGGCTATCACGAATCAGGCATCCGTGCCAATCAATCTCGGTGATATTCTCCCCCGGTACGAAGCCGATCATATGTTTATTATCGTCCCGCCGTCTCCTGCTGCGCAGGCCAGAGCCGAGGACTTGCTGGACAGCGAGCTTTGGCAATCTTATCTTGCTCGTGGCGGCCGGGTCCATCGTGCCGATATGCGGCGGTGGCATGGCTACGATCCGCTCTCCATCCAGTGGCAGATGACCGATATTATGAAATGGTTTTCCTGAACGTCTAGGCGGCATACCAAAGTCCAAATAAAATCTTACGCCATACCATGGTTCCCTCCACCTCTTCTTTGGTATGATTTTTATTGAAAATGAGAATCAATATCAGGAGGTTTTTTCATTGAAACTGCAACAATCCATAGGCTCGGTCGTAATTATGCTGCTGTTAGCTGTCGTTTTGGCCGCCTGCTCCGGCAACAAAGCTCCCGCGGCTAACACGTCACCCTCTCCAACTGTCTCTCCCGAAGCCACTACTGTCGTAACGGAAGGGCCGACAGTGGAAGAAACGGACGGCGACAAAGTCGCAACACGGGAATTTAAACACGGCAAAGGCGTTACTGTCATTCCCGTCAAGCCGCAGCGCATCGTCGCTATTCAATATACTGGAGCCATGCTGGCGCTTGGCGTCAAGCCTGTCGGCGCGGACAACGAATGGTCCAAATATCCGCTGCTGGAGCAGGAATGGTCCGGAATTGAACATGTAGGAGATCCTTGGACCGGTCTTAATCTGGAAAAAATCGTGGATTTGAATCCCGATCTAATTATTACCCATGTCGAGGATACGTATGAGGAACTGTCGAAAATCGCGCCAACCCTCTGGATCCCTTGGCTTCAATATAATCCGCCTCAGCAAATCGAACTGTTCGGGGATATTCTCGGCAAACAGTCGGAAGCGGAAAGCTGGCTCACCCAATTCGACGCCAAGGTCAAGAAAACCAAACAAAAAGTCTCCGACATCATTGGCAAAGACGAGACCGTAACAATATTCAACATCCGTCCTGCCAATCAGTTCATCTATGGCAACAAAGCAATGGGTGGCTATGTCATCTATGATCTCCTCGGACTTAAGGCAGAGCAAATCGTACAGCAGAAAGTGATAGAGCCAGATCTCGGGCAGCTGGAAATATCGCTCGAGCTGCTGCCTGAATACGCCAGCTCGGACTACATCTTCCTGTCCGTACTCGGTAACGACGGCGGAACTGAGCGGGCAGCGGAAATAACGAAAGGCGCCATCTGGAAAAACCTTCCTGCATCCATCGGCAATCGCGTCGTCGAGCTGGATTGGGACACCTATTTCACGACGGACCCGCTGTCCACGATGAAGCAATTGGACGCATTCGCTGAACTGCTTAAGCAAACAGTGTCGGCTGCCCAATAAACGCATTCTTGGCCCTGCTGCGGACCTAGTCCCCTTTCGGAAAGGTTCGTCTCAATGGTCAGCAGTCATAACTTGAGCCGAAAGTACGACCTAGAAAAATGGGATGACCGGCTTCCATGTGTGTATGGCATCGAGAAAGCTTATGTCCTTTGGTCTGCAAGATGAATCGAGCTAAGGTTGTCCATCCACTCATCCCATCATAACAGGAAAATCCCATCTTCTTACATTCTAAACCCTAGTGTTTTTATATGCTGTATAACACACTTATTAGTTAAAATAAAGATGGACAGCTGCGGGTTAGCTGTCCATCTTTTATGAATTAAGCTTATGTGTATTGTAACACCCATTCCTTAATTCGAGCTGCTACAACAGCTACGTCGGCAATCGTAGTATCGACAATAGGCATTGGTGGGCTATATTCTTTTTCTGCATTATCAATCAACCATTTTGCAAATTCCTTATAGTCTTGAATCGTTTCTTCTGGCCAATTTCTTTCACGTAATCGCTTCTCACGGGTTTCATCATTACAGTGTAAATTCAAATAATACACATGTTTAAAATAGGGATAGTCAACACATTTTTCAATATCCCATGTCATTGCTGTTCCGCATATTATTGTCATCCGTCCACTTTCAGCTGTATTTCGTGCAACCCTAAGCCAAACTTCTCGTATTTGCTGCTCGTCAGAAATACCCACTTCGCGAAGATTATCGATATCAAAGATATCAAAATCAGGTAATATTTTTCGAAGCTCATTAATAACGTAGGTTTTTCCTGAACCACTTGAACCAGTTACAATAAATAGAGGTATTTTTTTCACCATTAGAGAGTTGCGTTCATTTACCATATATAGTCCACCTTTTCAATTCCAAATTTTATAATTTTTATAAAGACTTTTCTTTTAGCATTTCAACAGGCTACTGATTATCGGCAAGCCACTACATCACAATCTTTTGCAGGTTCAGCTCTGCTCATCATCAAGTTTAAAAAGAGATTAGCTCAAATATTCCGATTTGTCTTTTCCCTATCTTGAAATATTGCAGCCTTTAAACCTTTTGTGCTTTAGCTTCTGGCCTTTATTCACAATAATTGCTACAACCGAATTATCCGGATTTATCCGTTTCAAGATCTGATCAAAAAAGTCCGAAATTGAGTTTGGGCTATCGGTTCTCCAGTTGACCTTGTTACCGTAAGGTAGATCTGTGATAACTATATTAATTTCACTATGAGAATTGCTCTTTTCGGTTGCGGTAATATCGCCTTGAAACACAAATGTTTCTTCTAAAATTGATTGTGCCAAATGTTCATATAGTCTCTCCAAGCTTGTTAAAGCCTCTTCGTGTGATTTTTTCTGAAATAAAGCAGCTAATTGGGTCAACTGTTCTTTACGCTGAGCTAATCCAATTGGAGTTAGTAAAGATATGTTTCGTTCAGCTACTTGAAGAACCTCACGATCAACATCGGAAGCATAAATATTATTAATTCGATGACCGTGCATTAGCCCAATTACGAGGTTAATCCATGGGCATTGTACAGTACCCTTCCACTTGCGAAGTCTTCATAATTTTGGTCGTATTTCTCATACATGTATTCCACTATTAAAACTCCGTTGGAAGGGCTAGCAAGCTATCACGAAATTCGGTATAGGCATCCGTATAGCCCATTTTGGCATAGAATCGCATGCTATCCAGACCCATGAAGTATCTGGCCCCGGTAAGCCTCGCTTCAAAGTTATGAATCGGTTTGCCTATCTGCTCAGCATGAATACGGAATGCCTCTGCCACATCTCTCCCTGAAACAGCATCTTCAATCGTCGCTATATCAATGAGAAAATCACCGTATAACGGATTGGAATCGATAATGCCCGTAATCCTTTTACCATCTGATAGAATGTTCCAAGCATGACAATCGTTATGAACAAAGTGGCGGTAAGGTGCATTGTATTTGCTAAACGTTAGCAGCCGGCCGAAGCATTCATTGAAGACGTCTCGTTCCAAGCAGGTGGTATGAAAGAGATTATGCCAGTTTTCCCAAAACGTTCCTGTCTGATCTTCAGCAAAAAATGTCTGGATATAGTCTAGCCATGAGGAAAAATCTCCGTTGCCATCCTCCCTCACTGCCCCGAATCCGGTTGTTGTTTCAGGCAATCGAACCTGATTCATTACAGTAATTGATTGAACTAAATCTGAAAGCATATTAACCTTCTGTTCGGGTAAACAATCAGCCAGCACATTACCTGGTATACGCTCTGAAATGCAGTAACGATATCTCCCCACAGTACCTTGCCCTATCATTTTTGGATAGCGTACACCTTGAGTGGAGAGTAAGTCAGCAATGCACTGCTCCCTTAGGTAACCTCCCTCCTCGGCTTGATTAAACAGAATGACATACTCAGACTCTTTCATTGTAAAGTAATAGACGGTACTAAGATTTCCATGTTCGCCAACTGCGGATACTTCCTGAGCAGGACACCCCCAGTGTTGCTGCAATACAGTTTGAACAGTTGTAATAGATATATCTGGCTTGTTAGGTCCCATGTTACTGCCTCCTTAGTGCTTTTAGTTTTCTCTACGCTTAACTTCCTTTTATTACGTGTGTTTACATTCTGGGAAGGCATCTTCCCAAATCTATAGCTTAGACAGACATACTTTAGCAGATGCAGCTTTTTGGAATGTTTGAATGAAACCTTTCATTCAAGAGGTTTCAATTGAAATAAAATAGTAAATGGAAATAGAAAAGCCGTGAATGAACAATTCGTTCACTCACGGCTTTCTTTCCGTAGACATGCCTAAGAAGAACCAGCTGTCGCCGTTCTAAAGCATCCCATATGGAAGCAGTGATGATGATTTGTTTCATAACGGAGTACAGAAACGTAGACATATCAAAGCATACCCTACCTAGTTAAGTAGTGTGCCTCAGTCACGCTCATGTAATATAAGGTTAGATTAACCTTTAATTTCCGTCAGAAACACCATCATCATCATCACTGCACCTATCCCACCATTCAACTATTTGACACAATTATAAAACATATATTGGAATAGTCAACCATTATTTTTTTGATGAGATAATCATTCGTTTTCATCTCAGCTAGCTTAATTAAAACTAAGCTGTCTGCTTACATGTTTGTCACATATGCCCTAACGCGTGCAATATTCCTATCGTGCTTTAAATCTGATTGAATGCATCAAAATCATTTTCAGTGGCAATATGAGAGCCATAGCGAGGTTTGGGAGCCTTAGCAGTAATGTATGGAAGAAAATAGCTTTGAAGTTCTTTGTTTTTACGTATAGTATTGGGATGAATACCTTTTCCTTCAGGGTCAAATTCTTTCGTTTTGTCGAAGACTGTTCGATATAAAACAGCTGCCCCTTCTTTGACTAGTAGATTAATCGCCTTAACCCCTAATTCAAATGAATGTTTCTTCTTTTCTTCATACGAACTCACGCAGCTCTTGCGCCATAAAAATTGGGATGAATATAAATTTCCATCTGGTCATAAGGAATTTTTCTGGCCACAAAATCTCTAATGAGTTGATCGTAGACGCCGCGTGCCAAATATGACGACCTCCTGGCTATTAAATTTTCTGATGAACAGTTTTGATGGTCTAGTCTTCTTCAGTCACAAAGCAAAACTAAACGGCCTCAGTCCTATGGAATTCAGGACAAAGGCCGCTTAACTAACTTACTATTTCTACTGTCTACTTGACGAGGTGCATTTCTTCAACGCCACTTGCATCATCTGCTGCAGTGAGATGCATAATTACTGGATGGACGAACCGTTACCCCTTGATAACTTCCCATTCCCATAAGCCAACACCAGTACTATCATTTGCTGGTTTTGTAATTGTAACACGCAGTGCTTTAACTTCTAAAGACGGGTTAATATTAAATATATTTGAGGAACCCACTGGCGTATTTAAAGCTACGATGCCTGTGGTAATGGTCCCTGCAGTTACCCATGCATTCGTACTGCTATTCTTCGGAATGTATGAATATTCTATCTTTGTAGGCGTTTTTATACCTTGTCCATCATTCCACAACATCAGATTTGAGCTTCCGATTGTTGCTCCCTGTGGCCAATTATATTGCACATATTCCGAAGCGCTTGCATTGCCCCAGCTACCCCAATGCGGGTTGGTTGTAGCTGTTTTTAACCCGTCTTTAACCGCAGGTAGACTCTCCCAAGTTGAAGTGTAGCTGGCTGAGACACTCGCTGCAAACGCCATATTATTATTGAGCGGAGTGAGCAATCGCAAATCTGCCAGCAGCTGATCATTCGCTAGAGTAACTTCAGCTTGTGTAGCCGATGCGTTTGCTATCACAGCGGATGCGCTCGTTTTTGCAGCAGCAATCGGTGTAAGTCCTTGACCGGTAAAGTTCGCAGCTACTAATGAATTTGCGAAGTTATAGTTGTTTGTCAGCTCCGTCTTGTCTACGTTACCTGTACCACTACCACCGAGCACAAAGGTCAGTAAGCTAGAGGTGCTCAATGCACCATCATTAGCGGTAAGCCTAGCTGTATAGGAGCCTGCTATTGTACCTACAGCTTTTGTGACTGCTGCTTTATTATTGGTAAAGCTTAGTTGGCCACCTGACGGAGTGCTGACAACTTCCCATAGGTAAGTCGTAGCTCCATTCGGTGCGCCGTCGTCTGTCACAATTCCGTTCAATAAAATCGGAAGATTTACCGACGGGCTTAGTGTTACCACCTCTGTAGTAACCTGTGGTGCTTGATTTGATCCTGTAAGTGACTTTTCAATGATCACTTCAGCAGTTGTTAGCGGACTGCTCATTTGGAACATGGCAACACCTTTGTTATTTTGCACATAGAACTGTCCGGCATTTGCACCGTTCAGCTTGATTGTATAATAGCCATTCTCTACTCCTGACCCATCGAGAGTAATTCTTGATGCGTGCGTTTTTTGAGCAAGATTCGAGATTTGCAGGGTAATTGCCTTGCCGTCTTTTTGAATTATCGCATTTTGAATTTTATCGCTTTCCGAAACCAAGTAAATTTTCTCTTTGATTAGGTTGATACGCTTGCCAAAACCGTCTTTTGGAGTGATATTGTATTTGTTGTTTGCGTCAGTGACCGTAGCCCCATACCCGAAAAGCCCAAATACCGGATCGATGACAATATCAGAACTGATACGCAATAGCGAGCCATAGAGTCCTTCCTCTGATTCTCCAGAAAAGTCCTGCCAGCCATTATTCATAACGCGAGTACCACCATCGTATACGTCTTTAGTACCTGTTCCGCCCTTATGAGCATTAAATCTCCAAGCGGTACTTCCTACAGACTGAGCTGATATCTGCCCCATATTAATGGCGTTAAAGTTTGAAATCTTCGCAGCATAATTGCGCTGCTGTGCGACAGCCGTTTGATCTGCTGTCCTGCCATCAGCCTGATAGCGAAGCATATCATCCATAATGGATCCAGCTAAAGACGCGGTATATTGGAAATTCCACCAGCTTTCGCCGGCACGGAATGCCGGTACGGAATAGAAGTACCAAGTAGGCTGGATACCACGCATTGCACGAGTCTTCAAGTCATCTGCTTTCATGCTTTCCAAAGCTTTGGCTACCTTCGAGTCTAGTGGGAAGTAAGTGCGCAATGCCTTTGCTGCTGCATAGGCTCCTTCTTCACCAGTATTGTCGTATTCAAATTCTGACCCGTAAGGATAAGCAGCGTTTAGAATGCTCGTTGCTTTATTTTGGGCAAACTTCGTTTTTAGATTATTATGCTGAGTTAGCATTCCTTCTTCTTTAAGTGCCTCAATTAAATCTGGAATTTGTTGTTCACCGTAGAATCCGGTTGCTCCGTTGCCGACACGGTTATAGTAAATGCCATAGGCCTTTTCCAGATAGAATTGCGGAGATTCGCGATACTCTATTATATTGGGATATGCCTTTTGGATCCGATACATATTGAAGAAGCCACTCACCACCATCGCTTCAGAAAATGTACGTACATAAGGCGCACTTGAAGTTGAGTAAATACCTGAAGCATTGAGATAGTTCGCAACCGTAAACGTTGATTGCGTATATTTCATATAATTTTTCCACATAAAGTCGATCAGGTAGTTTTCAATTGATCGAATTTCATTAGCGTTTGGATCGAGATAATTCTTCATCGTCATGAAGTTGATGTTATCGTGGCTCCAGTCATCTCCCCAATGGCTGGTCGTCGTATCAAGACCGGTTGTAAGGTACCAGTCACGGTAGATACCGAAGGTAGGACTAGTTGGGACCTTATCCTGTGTATTATCTACCATAAATTGGCTGTGGGCTTGTGATGTTTGGTCAAGCTCAGCTAGAATATTGAATTCCAATTGGGTAAATTTATTCACCCCTACAGGATCAGATTTTAGCTTATAATTCACACGAACGCTGTTATTGCCGATATTGTCAAAAGTGAGAGCATAGATATGATGCTGTTCACCGTCTATTATTTTGGTTTCCACAAACGTTGCGGATTTTGTATAGCCTGGGTTCCCAGAAGGTAAACCACGTCCGGTACGAGTATTGTTGACCACAGCGGCTCTGTTCGTACCTTTAATAACCGGGATATGTGCTGCATCATATGGATCATTCTGGAGGATATTCTGAATCTCTATCGACTGAAAATCTATTTTTGTATTGTCGAAATGCAAATCCAGCTTGACAGGCATATTGATTGCAGCCTGGAAGCCAGGCAACGCCACTGCGTCAATCATCCCTGATTTGTATAGAATGGAACGAAGGTTTTTCTCACGGTCTTCCATAGAAGTAGAAGCATTATTTGAACTTGCGGCATTTACTTGCGGTGTGTTGTCTCCTGCGCGTACCGCTGAAAACTTAAACTTATATGTTTTTTCCGCTTGAGGCGCCAAAACTAAGCTAGAGGCATCAGTAAAATATCCACGACCTGTTTTTGATATATCCTTTGAGTGAATATATAGAACACTTAGTCCCGGGAACCAGCCGCCACTGTCACCAACCCAGTTCGAGTACAAAGATCCAGCACGAACTTCACCCGCGTCACCCAACCAATAATCAACATATTCGATGCGTGCGCCGCTTTCCGGCACTGGGGAGAACATCATGAAATTCCCTTCGCCGCTCGTGCGGATGGCATAAGAATACCCACTATCAGCACCGGCGAAATTATGCACAGTCACTCGGTTGTCATAGGTATCTGATGTACTTAAATACTTATTATTCCATGGCATCGGCAAACCGATATCACCGAATTCAATATATTTGGTGCTTTTGTTTTTCAAGGTGATTTCCCACTGCAATGAACCATCAGTAGTATCCATGTTAAATACAGACTTCACGTCAAAACCTTTCATCACGCGAGCAGCTGTAGAAGTAAGAGCTTGTCCGATAAAATTGACTTCTACTTTCTTGCCGTCTGAAGAAGCCACCTTCGTAAAATATTGATTACTAGCATTGATGGTTGTATATTTAGTCGATCCACCAGCCGCAAGTGTTTTATTTGTATCAACTTCTACAAAGCCAACTCTGTCGTTAGGGAATACTGCCGTGTCACCGGTACGGTAAGAAAAAAGCATTTCGCCCATCCATTGGTGCTGGACGTCGTTCTGTGGCGATGTAGAGTTTGGCAAAACAAAATTGACAACAGCATTTTTTTTGTTTAATGGGTTATTCTTGATATTTAGTACTTCGATCTGTCCTAAATCCCCGATTGTAGCAGAAAGACTATCATTTGTGATAGCATTCGCTGCAGCGGATACCGAAGGCGCCTCGTTAATTCCAACCGGCAGTAATCCGAAAAACAGTGCAAATCCAGTAATCAATGGTATCAATCTTTTGTTAACCGCTCTCATAATATCCTCCTGTTCACATTTCAAAATTAGTTTTTTAAAGATTCAATCCATTGCTCGTCCTCTTACTGAACTAACTTATTACTCCAGTAATAGTAATTCCCTTACGATATATTTTTTTAATTTGGTGGAAAATGACATTTACCCTCTGTAACGTTCCTATACCTAGTAATTAGCTTTTGGAGAAAGCGCTTTCTAATATTCACCGAGTAATCCTTTCAATTCATCGCTAGAAACTTTTCTTCAATTCTGCATTCCGTAGCGATATACTGGCTTGACACCGTCCGGTTAGATTTCCCCTCCCTTCAAAATAGCTATAGTTGAGACGTCTAGCCATTTCATTCAAACACTTAAAGTCTTTAAGCTCTCCATAAAAATTCAGCATCAGTTTAGTGAATTTGCCAAATAACAGCTGCTTTTTGAGCTGCTGCATAACTTCACTGCATCACCATGACACTATAACAGAAGGAACTTTATACAAGTGTACTAGATTCACATGTGAAAGGAATTCAAATTTTCACCCTGTTTTTTTGAATTTACAACTATTATAAATCTTGTGTTTGCTGTCATGACTCTCATATCTAGCTGTAGCAACAATGAATCGGTCATATCAAAGGAATAATCGAAGGAATCGGATGAGTAGCTCACTATAGATGAACGCATTTTAGGTGGAGAGAACGGGGGGGCAACTGCTTCAGCGCCTTCAGGATTCAGCTTGCCAAAGAAAGGACAATAGAGACTTAATGCTTTTGTTGGTGAACGCTTCACGAAGCATTAATTGTTCATGTTAACAAAGTCTGACATTAGCTTACGGGAATCGTTAATTATGAGTTTGACGGCTTCATGGTTATGTGAAAATTTCGTTATGGAGAATGAATATTGATTCGCCCCCTCTATCCTTCCAGTAGAGGGGGCGTTGTCATGCGATTTCTAATTAGGTTATTCAGATATTAAACTGTTTCCCAATCCAGTATTCATTTACTTAGTCAGAATGAGACGAGCCAATGCGGCAAGGTCTTCAATGTCGATTGTTCCATCATTATTAATGTCGTATTTCTTCACTTGCTCCCAATCTGGGCTATTTGAAGATTTGCCATAAGCTTTCGCAACAAGAGCCAAGTCACCAACGGTTACTCTGTCGTCATCGTTGACGTCACCTGGTACTAAAGGTTTGCGAATTTCAACGGAATGAGTATCTCCATCAACTTCCGCCTCTACTCCTTCGCCATCAGCAAGCATGACAAGCGTTACTGCTATATCCGCAATACCGGCTGTGTTCTTTGCCATGAAGCTAAGCTTAAAGAGATTCTGATTTGGATTTTTTACGCTGTCATTCAAATGTACGCCTAGAATTCGAATGCTTCCTTCTTGGCTGTTTGTACCTACAATAACAAACTTTCCGGAATCCACGGATACTGGCTGACCAACAAGCACTAGTTTATCAGCGTCATATTCAATTGTAATGTCTTGTGCATACACTTCCTGTTTCAAGCTTTCAAGACCGTAGGTCACATCGAATGTATCACCAAACTGCACTAAAGCCGGGCCTGACAAAGTTGCTGAGCTGGTAGCCTTGTTTCTGGACTGCGCGAACATCCAATCAAAGATGTTTTTACCTGCGAACTCTACTTGGCTTGCGCCATACCTGAAGCTGGCGTTTGATTGGCCAAGAAGGTTGCTGAACACTTGGGCTTCGGTTTCGTGCGGCGTCCAGTCAAAGCCGTAGTACGGGAAATTAAAGGCTTGATTGGTTTCCAGAACATTCACGTTGGCTTCTGAGTATAAACCGCTGGCGCCAGCGCCTGTTGTGAAATACTGCGTCCAAGTATTACCAGCGCTATCATTCTTATGTGTATGCGCCCATATGGCAGTTTTTGTGAGCTCGGGGTTCTCGGTAAGCTGTCCCACTGTTGGCAAGCTGCCTCCTGCAAGCGGAACGATTGCCGCTAGGAACTCTGGATTGCGGTTATAGAAACCAATTGTGTACATGCTGCCCATCGAGAAGCCGGACATGTAGATTCGGTCCAGATCCACCTTGCCCTCAGCCGCCAGTTTCTCCACGTATGCCATTAGGGCCTCGTTGTTGGCCTGATTGTTCGCGTGGTTCTGCGTAGCTATGATGTGGGCATTGTACTTGCCCGGGTTCTCCAGTTGACGCTTGGAAAGCACGGCTGCGCCGTTCGCTGTTTGCATAGGTGCGAAAAAGTCCCCTGAAGGGCCACCGCGGCCGCCGCCATGATTGTAGATGAACAGCGGGAGAGGACCGAGGTCTTCCCAAGACTCGTCGATCGAAACCAGGATATCCATACTGTCTGTGCCGCCCGGGTTCGATTTGCCCGGGACAAACTTGTCGAGCGCCGGGTTTACTACCAATGCCTGAGTGAATTTAGGAGTTATGGTAGTGCCGTCTGTCAGCTTGATCTCGCGATCCACGTTGACGCGGTAATTGAGGAGCGCCGAGAATGCGTTTTGCAAGTTGCCCGAAACCATTGCGCCGGATGTATAGCCATTGACATTCCAGAACTCAAATTCAACGATGATGTATCGTCCGCTCGCTGGCGTATCTGTAACGAGATCGCCCGATCCCGGTGCTGGCGAAATATAGCCAAGCGGCTTGGGATCATTGTTTACATATACTCTCTTGATATTGCGCAAACCGTCGAAAATCACGGTCGAGCCATCAAGTCTTGTGTTCCTAGCCGCCGCGGTGAACATGTCGGCGCTCAGGTCGGCAAGGTTTGCCGCTTTGCCTTCGCCAAGGTCGATGATGACCGCTGTTGTGACGTTGCCGACAGAGAATATGTCGTTATACACAGTGAACGGTAAATCCCCTGCGTTTGAAGCAGGCTTGAATGTCGCGTGGATCCTTGTTCCGCTTGCGGTTACGTTCTTCATAGTGAATTTGTTGTCTGTAACGGCCACTTCTTCGTCGTTAACCGTAACCTTATCCACTTCAAACCCGAACGACGGGTTAAATGTGAAGGTCACGTCTGCGCCATCGTTCACCCAAACATGGCCTGCCAGGGAGGAAGGACTTATACTGCCGTTCGCGCCGGACGATGCCATGACGTAGTGCTGAACGCCTTCGGTCACGTTAGGTTCATACAGCCGCAATGATGGTGACTCCTTTATTTGCTCAAGCAGTTGAGCCGAGCTCGTCGTGCTCGCGGCCTTGCTCTTCGCGGTGAAGCCGCCTTCCGTACTAGTCAGGGCAAAGTTCCACTGGTTGTTCCCGCCCCAGATGTACAGGGACACTGTGCCTTCTTCTTCATCCAGAACATTCAGCAACAGGCTCTGCTGGTTGCCATTAATGGCTGCGCCAGTCGTGTTGAGGGGCGCATGCTGCGCATTGAAGCTGGACTCCCTTCTCAGGGGTTCCTTGCCACCGCCTGCGCCAGGAGCGTTGTTCAATAAATAGTAGCCCGGTCCTGCGCCAAGACCGCCGGATGCCGCCGCAGTGTTTGCGCCAAGGCCAAACTGCCAGATCATGTCGTCGGTCACTTCGGATGTGATTAAGCCGTCTTCAATCGTCACGGGCTTAGACCCCATGCCAATCTGAGTGTCGCCGGTGACGTCGCCTGGTGTGCTGATTGTCGCTTGAGCGTTAGTAAGCGCGCCGTGCTCGGAAACGATGAGATAGCTTCTGCCAACCTGGACATCAGCAGGGTCGACCTGCCTCCACGCGTCGTTTGGTTCCGGCGCTGCCTTCGCCTTGGTCAGGGGTAAGCTGGATACCATTAAACCTGCCATAATGAAGCAAACCAAAATAGCTACACTTAATTTTTTATTAAGCATTACCTACAACTCCTCTCTTATTCCTTATCTCAATTCCTTTCATTACAAATTAACGACATGACTATCGCCTACATCCAAATGAATCACCCCCAGTTTGATAGGAGCCGTTAGGGAGTCTTAAGATGTTAAATTAGCTCTTCTTCGTACACGCCGTCCAACGGTGGTTGTTTTCCAACGTTTCGTGCTTCAGGACTCCCCCTCCGTTGTTCTCGACCACGTCGCTCAGATAACGTACGAATGATACCTCTGTCAGCAGATCGTATTTGCCGAATGGGCCATCGTTCGACGCCTAATCTCTTGGCGGCTACATGCCTCCCTCCATCCATCCTCATTGGGGCAATCCTTCTTGTGCTCACGGGCCAGCAGGATCGCTCCATCATAGTTGTCAGCTGATTGCCGAGACGCTGGGCAAGGTTCTTCCCTCCCAAATTTTTTATAGTCTTCCAGGCGCTCTCATTGTATGCGTTTTCATTATATGTTTTAGATCTATGGACAACAATGGGCAACTCTTTACTTGCTTACCCATTGTTTACTTCGTTTTGATAGCGCTTTAATATATTCTGTACATAAAAAAACGTCTGTTCTGGTATGGGACAACCAGCTCGTTTCGTCTGTTGAAGACAAAAAATCGTCGCCGCCCACGACCGACGTAGCCGAACAAGTCATCTCTCATGGACTTACTGACGGAAACGGGTTTACGATGTTCGAAGATGCGAAATCCGGCAGCACACCGAAGAAATAAAAGAATTGCCAAAAAAACTTACCCAGATCTAGTATTATCCCCTTTAAGTAGACACTCAAAAAAAACCTCATGTTATCATGAAGGAAAGAGTGAACTTGGAGGGAATTTTTCTATGGCTACAGTGGGACAAACATTTAAGCAATATACAGAAGAATTTAAGCTGGCTGCGGTACAAGAGCACATGAAGGGATCATCCAGCTATTAGAAAGTGGTTGAAAAGTTTGAAATTAGAAACTGTAGCCAATTGAAGGTATGGGTGAAGAAATGGCAAAACAATGAGGCCTTTGACATGCGCAGATAAGATACCTAACCCTCTTACAGGACGTCCTCGCAAGATCTTCAGTACCATTGAGGAAGAACGAGATTATCTGAAAGCGCAGGTAGATTACTTAAAGAAGCGTTATCCAATTCTAGTAAAGGAGAAGCACTAGGTCAGCGAGACAATTATAATATAGTCAAAGAACTACGCTATCTGCATGGCATTACACGCCTATTAGCCCTTGCAGGAATACCAAGAGCCAGCTTTTTCAAATGGCGATCCACGCAGCCTCAGCGTGATGACAGACAAGACCGGGATCATGAGATTAAAGAGCACAGATTGGCCATCCATTTCACACACCCTTACTTCGGGTACCCACGTATGAGGATAGCCTTACGGGTGGCAGGATATATCGTTAATCACAAGAAGGTATGGCGACTCATGAAAGCACTGTCCATTCAATTTGTTATTCGAAGGAAGCGAAGACAGTCTAAGTACACGCCACCGGTCGTGTACCCCAACCGTCTTAAACGCGAATTCCATGCCACAGCACCTTCACAAAAAATGGTCACGGATATGACCTACATTTCCGACGGCACGAACTTCCACTACCTCTTTGTCATTCAAGATTTATCCAACAATGAGATTGTCGCTTAGCAGTTGTCTTCGCGCAACGATGTGCAACTCGTGCTGGATACAGTCGAAGAGTGGACAAGAAAAAGAGACGTATATTGGAAGCCGTTCTCCATTCGGATCAAGGCTTCCAATATACGTCTCAGGCATACAACACGCGCTTAGAAGCATTCGGCGTTAAAGGCATCCACTCTCGCAAAGCAACCTGCCTAGAAAACGCATGCATCGAATCCTTTTTTTCGCATCTCAAGACAGAGAAGTTGTATCTTCAACAGTGTAAATCAGGAACGGAAATTCGGCAAGCTGTGGAAGAGTACATTTACTTTTATCACTACCAGCGGTATCAATCTAAACTGAAGCAGCGCGCACCAATTGAATATAGGTGCGCGCTGACAGCATAGTTTTTTTCAATTGCCTACTTGACAGGGGTATGACCAGTAGCATCATATCTATCATAGTAGAAAAGCCCGTTTTTACACCTATCACAATAATTATTTGGTTCAGGGGCTCCGCCGATATAAAAGTAATCATCAATAATAATTTTCCTTTTATTCCTAGTAATCTTTATTTTCAAGCTACACCTCCGACAAATATCTCAACCTGATATTACCTCACTTGGTACTATCCTTCCAATTCCTTTCCAAACCTACAATCACAAATAATTGTTTGTTTACTCAATGAATAATATCTTCATTTAACTAGTTGGCTTTGGTAAATTCATTTCATCATAAATGAAATCAAAATCATTTAGGATGAAGTAATCCATTTGATTAGGGTCATCTTCATCTGCAACGAAGGTTAGAGAATACTTTTCGTTAAAGTGAAATATACGGTCGGTCGATTTGAACATGTTCATCGCCTGTAACCGTGTTCCGACTTGTTCAAAGTTATAGTCTAGGCTGCCGGACTCATTAAAAGTTGGTTCTCCATAGCTCCGAAGAACTTCATTTCGGCTTGCTGGCATTTTGAGCCCTTTATTAGTCTGAATGTCTGCTGAGGAATCAACGAGAATCGCCGCTACTATTTCGTCGCGATAAAAGATGGATATCGTCCCGTAAGTATCCATGACAGCCATACCATAAGAAAAATGTCCATCAGGTTTGCCGTATTGCTCTTCAACCGTTTCACGTTTCATGCCCAATGAGATCCGTTTGCCATCGCCGCTTCTAATGCCAATGATTTCTTCTATAGCAAAGGTCGGCTTATTCGGATCTGGCTTCGTTAGTCGGTCCTCCATAGATTGGGTAAAAGCAGATTGTTCGACAGTAATCCCAGAAATGTTGCCATTTGTATTTTCTACAAACCGTAGAGTATAAACGTCAGACTTACCTTTGCCTAAAGCAATCGATTTTCCATAGATTTGTTTAAGTTTACCATTAATAATTTGGAACACGTAATCATATCGATAATCATTTTTCTGAGAAGGTTGACCGAGTTTGGCTAAGACTTTCTTCCAGGGTGTGCCTATCTTGAATTGGCCATTTAATGACGCTTTGTTTGTCGACGTGAAAATCGAGGCCGCCTTTCCGTCTATATAGCCGACAAACACCATAGCAGATGAATAAGAATAGCCTTTGAAACTGGAACTTTCGACTTCTACAGGAGTACCGAGCAGTTTGTCCACCTGCTGCTTGCTCATACCTGGTTGAATCGAAATTGGATTACCCTGCTTTATGACTTGAATGGTCAAGTAAGGATGTTGAATGACATTTCCGTTAACTACATTTGTGATGCTTGTAGCGGCATTCACGTGTAGCGGATTGGAAATTGCAATTGTACTTAGAATAATGAATTGAACCATGCTTGTGGCAAGAAATAAAGCCCGCCGACCATGACCAAAATTCCTTTCAAACTTTGAGTTCATCCACATTTTTATTCCCTCTCTATTAATAAAGTAATCCATTATCATAATATATTCATGATACACATCACATTATCCTGCTCGTTAGCATAATGAAGCAGCCGATCATTGTGGTCGACTGCTTCCGTATTTTTATTGAAATATCTTTCCCGCTAGTTTAGCGAAATAAGCAAATACTCTATGCAAAATTTGCACATTAGCGGTTCCGGTCACCAGATAAATAAAGCTCTCTTGCGGTTTGCAGGAACAGCTTCACGCCATGAGGAGCCTCCATTAGAGACGGAACCGCCAATTGAATCTCCCTGAACGGCTGCGGTTTAATTGTCCGGACGCGGACATTAGGCGGTAGTACCGATAACGACAACGAAGTTGTCGAAACGATAGCGACGCCGAGCCCTTCTTGAATCATGCTCAATGCCGTGGTTATGTTGTGGCCGTCATATTTGATACGCAAAACGATTCCGAATTGCTGAAATAACTCATAAATCGGAGTAACAAACCCGCCTTTGCATACAATCATAGGTTCATTGTCAAGATCGGTGATATGGATTTCCGCGCGGCTTTGCAATGGATGATCGTCCCGAAGGAGCAGACACAACTCGTCTTTAAAGAACGGAATCCCTTCCAATTCACCATTCGGTGGAATAATCCAGCCGACATCGATTATTCTAGAAGACAGCCACTCTTTAATCTCGTAAATAGTTCCTTCGTACAGTTCAAACGTGAGCCCAGGGTGCTTCTCCCCGATCACCTTTAATATTTTCGGTAAGAAGTGTGCGGACACAATTGGGAACGTACCAATGCGGACGGTGCCGACTTCAAACCCTTTCTCGGCCGTTACCTCCTGCTCCACCTTATTGTAGCCGTGCAAAATCTCTCTGAATATGACAATCAGGCGGTTCCCAATATCGGTGAGAATGATCCCTTTCTTTTTATCCCGAATCATGAGGATGACCCCTAATTCCGATTCAAGCGTGGAGATCGCTCGGCTAACGGCAGGCTGTGTCATATTCAATTGCTCCCCTGCTTTTGTGAAATTGCCGGTCTCGGCGATTTTCACGAATAACATCAGTTGCGAATGGGTCATAACAGTTTTGATATCTCCTCTATAGAAAACATTCATTTCATTTATCTCAGAAGGAATTGTATCATGGTAAATACAAATTCACAACAGGAGCTGAAGACACATGATGCATCTTTCGCGAACACGTACTATTGTTTATTTAACGTTTCTAGTTATAATGTGGGGGGTGAATTGGCCGCTTTCCAAATATGCGCTCGAATTTGCGCCGCCATTGCTTTTCGCTGGCTTGAGAATATTTATTGGGGGTCTTATATTGCTTCCTTTCGCTTTACCCCGCTACAAGAAGCTTAATCTGAAGCATACTTGGCGTGTCTACTTAATCTCCGCATTGCTGAATATTATTCTCTTTTTCGTATTTCAAACTTTCGGACTGAAAGCTATGCCAGCCGGACTGTTTTCGACGATCGTTTTCTTGCAGCCTGTTCTGCTCGGCGTCGGCGCTTGGTTGTGGCTAGGCGAATCTATGACCATTTTGAAAATGGTCGGTTTAATACTCGGCTTTCTTGGAGTCGCTGTCGTCAGCGTAAGCGGGGGCTCCGGTAGTATTTCAACCGTCGGCATTCTGCTCGGTTTAGCCAGCACGATTACTTGGACGCTTGGTACCATCTATATAAAGAAAACCGCGACAAAGGTGGATGCCATTTGGTTGGTCACTGTTCAGATGATCTTTGGTGGGATCGTATTGTTGGTTGCTGGTTCTACCGTTGAAAGCTGGATGGATATCGTTTGGAATCTGTCATTCCTTTCGTCTTTGTCGATTATTTCGGTTTTCTGTACAGCCTTAACCTGGCTCGTATTCTTTCTGCTTGTCGGATCGGGCGAAGCTGGCAAAGTCGGTTCGTTTAATTTTCTAGTCCCTCTCATTGCGATCATGACCAGTGTCCTTTTCTTGGGTGAAACGATTACTTCCAAACTGGTGGCTGGACTTGTTCTAATTATCGCAGGCATTGCACTGGTGAACCTCAAACTGAAATTTCTGCAAAAGGGGAACCAATGACATATGGAAAATTAGAAGGAAAAGAACGCGTATCACGGCCCGTTGTCTGTAGAAAATAAATCCCTAGACGGTCGATGTTTCATTGACGTTAAACTGCTGGTTAGCTTGATGATTGTTCAACAAAACCAAACAACCCCCAATCAAATGAATGGATTGGAGGTTGTTTGGAATATGAAGTTATCTGTTGGATACGCCGTCTAGGAAACACTAACGTTTCTTTTACTTAATTTCTTAAATACCGAGTATTCTTTATTGGATTTAATAAAACTTAATATCTTTTCGGCACATTCTGTTGGATTCATCTCTTCTGTATTTACTTCGAGGTCATATTCTTCAAAGCAGTATACTTTGCTATACTGTGAAGCTGCTAGTCCAATCTGTCTATCTCCTCTTGTTTGTTCTCTTCTTATGAGTTCTTCTTTCGAGCATATTACACCTATAAATAACGTAGGCTGATCGAAAAATTGAACAACAAACTCATTAAACCTCTTGTCATTATCGATTACGGTATCTATGATTACATTAAAACCCAATTCTGATAACAATTTAATTGTCGAATGGTACACTGCGATTATGGAATCATCAAGTATTTGTGAAACAACTTGATGATCTATTTCTCTAGTAGGCTCATCAGGAAATTTATTATTAATAAAATCATTGTAATTATTAAAAAAATCATCAATTGATAAATGATAAAAAGGAATCTCTTTCTGATTTATCATTTCAGTCGATATGGAGGTCTTTCCGGAACTTGAATTCCATTTAGAAAAACTAATATCCCTGGCTTCAATGTAATCATCCCTTCAAAAAATATTCATTTCGATTATTATATCTATAACTATGCTTTTATCAAATGCTGTGATTATCCTCGTTAGGTGTCGGCATTCCTTTTTTTCAAAATGATTGCCATGTGCTCCACCTCAGACCGTCAAATTATTTTCTAATTTTATATTGATAGCTTCTTGTAAAAGTCTTTGGAGAACAGCAGCAAAAACGGCGATCACCATAGAGGCTAAAATAATGACCACTCCCATTGGGATGAAACTTGGAGGGTCAACTTTCTTCCCCATGAGATAGTAGATCGGCATTCCTAGCAGATACAAGACACTGATTGTGATAGCACAGTATTTTATATACTTTAAAGCTTTTACCGATATTTCCGAGAACGCTTGATTCTTATCCATGTAGCTTAAAAGTTTAAAAACTTGATACAGAGCAGCATAAAAAGGAATCGCTGCTGCGTACATATCGATTTAAACGAGAGATTTCATATTAGCCCTTTCTGGATACAATTCACCAGCAAAATTCCCAATTTTCGGCACTAAAAATAGGCAAAAAGCGAGGATTGAGACTCCGATAAGAATAACGGCTATCTTCAAAAAGAGTGTTTTTCCTCTTATCATAAACTGCACCGCACTTATTTAAATTCAGTTTTTACTTTACCAGAAATTTTATCGTTAAACAATAAATTAATATCGTTTTAACAAAGATCAAAAGCATTCCCATTATAAACAAATATGGAACGCGCTCGAGCCTGTGCTCCTCTTCGCTCTGACCCAAGTAAACGATGCACGTATTTACGCACTTTAATTCCAGTAGAAATAGACATACAATAACAGATTCTAAATATAGTTATTTCTGCTAAATGATGATATATTCATCGGGAGAGCTCTCGGCATAGGTACATACCCTGTTCGGCCGGATTGGGTACGACAACCCTTATGAGGAGGAATGATTAATGAAGAAGATGTTTTCACTCGTGATTGCCATTACCTTGCTGCTAGGTATCGCGTCCCAAGCAAGCGCTGCTTATGGAGGGGTTTACGTATTTAACCCGTATCCAAATAGCTACGGAGCAGTTCCGGACTATATTGGCATTACAAAGCCCAGCGGGGCTTACCAGTACCAAATTCGTATTTTGGAGAAAAATAACGGAATATATGGATCATTAACCTACGATTCGGGCAGGATCGACGTGCC
Source organism: Paenibacillus paridis (assembly GCF_006345825.1). GTDB lineage: Bacteria > Bacillota > Bacilli > Paenibacillales > Paenibacillaceae > Pristimantibacillus > Pristimantibacillus paridis. Next base: position 1,517,319 of record NZ_VCIX01000092.1, on the reverse strand, counting down.
ATCCAGCGGATACGACATTCATCATACTCTTTCGAGCTATACGAAGCTCATGCTTTTGCACGCCGGAACCTTCGTTATTATAGCTGAGGCTTATAACGGTTCTGGGGCTCTCATCGGCAAGGATGAGGTCAAGGTTACTTTCGTGTAAGCTATTCTAGGTTATCGAATATTAACTCAATACAAGGCCGTCCCCTGTTTAATCGGGAACGGCCTTCTGTTTAATTCCGTTCTGTTTTCCATTTTTCCGCATGAATCGGACGGCTTCTGATAATTGTTTTACGGGTATAGGTGTATAGATTGGAGAGCTAAAGCATAATTTAAAACCATTAATTCATTTGTATTTTGAGCCGATCCTTTGTTAGGAACACCGCCTATTGAATCTCCCGCTATAAAGCCACTACCCTATATATAAAAATATGTTGGACGTTTTTCGTAAAATTGACCATCTGGAGTAATGATATTTACCATCCATAGTCTTGTTGTTTGAGATTCTCCGAACTGTGCAGCTTCATATGGATTCAATAGTATAATTGTAGGTGTGACAATAAAGGAGGAATATAGGGACTATGGATCAACATAAAGAGCTTTCATGTGATTTTACGCTAGAGGTGTGGGGAGAAGGTGTGGTAACAGCAGTTCCAGACCGCACCTTGATTACAATGGGAACCGTCAGTGATGGGGTAGAGCTGGAATCAGTACAATCCGACAATGCTACAAAGATGGCTGCGATTATTGACGCGCTAGAGCATTCGGGCATTGCCCGTGAGAGCATCAAAACTACCCAATTTCAAATTGAGCCACAATACGATTATATAGACGGTAAACAAGAGTTCCGCGGATACAGAGTCACCCACCTGCTTCAAGTGATACTAGACAATGTAACGGAAGCTGGACGTTTGATCGATGAAGCTGTTGCGAATGGAGCGAACCTTGTTAATTCGATTGAGTTTGATTCAAGCGAGGCCGCTAAAGCGAGACAAGAAGCATTGATTGCTGCAGTACGAGATGCTGAGACGAAGGCTACCGCCATAGCTCGGGCACTCTGTGTTTCCTTGTCAGCTGTTCCATGCAAAGTCGAGGAAGTAGCGCAGCCTGGGGCGGAACCTATATTCTTCAAGGCGGCAGCTATACCTCTGCAGAACGCCACAAGCCCCATCGAGCCAGGCCAATTGACCTTCAGAGCTGCCGTGAGAATTTGGTACATGTATGGCTGAAAAACAGCAGCAGTTACGGGGAGCATCATCTCAGCTCTAATCTTCTAAGGTATTATAAAAGTATCCAGAACCGACCTTCAACGTTCCAGACCGAAATATGTAAAATACTTGAAGTAATAGCTCATCGACAATCGCAACACCTTGCCGCTCGAGATTGAAGTTATTATCACGTCTTCCATTTAGCTAGCCGAAATCGAAAAACGAAAAATGATTTGAATCAGATAGAAATGATGTTAAAAAAGATACAAAACAACAAAATTAACTTAATATAAGTCATGAAGAATCTCCTGATGTCACGATTCCCCCCTCATACGAAAAATAATCCCAAAGCGGACAGCATTAGTTCTCTTCGATCCATTCTTGCCGTAAGTGCTATTCGAATCGGAGTGCCCATGGCATAATCTAGCGAGTAAACCGTAATCAGCTGTCCCGCTGCCGATACCTTTTCAATTTCACAGTTCTAAATCTATATAACTAGGGCATCCCGCCCAGAATAGAGAAGACTATCGGAACTCCCAGCAAGCCGGCACGAACAGTTGATTCAGCGCTTCCGCCTGTACCGATCCAGACAGGTAGAAGCTCCTGTTGCATACGAGCATAGATACCGATATTGTCAATAGCCGGACGATGACCACCCCTCCAATTCCCATTTTCGGTAGCGCGAATCTTTAGCAGCAGCTCCAGTTTCTCTTCGAATAAATCCTCGTAATCATTCAGATCATAGCCAAATAACGGAAACGAATCGATGAACGAACCCCTTCCAGCCCTGATCTCCGCTCGCCCGTTCGATAGACCTTCCAGCGTTGCAAATTCCTGATTTACCCGCATGGGATCATCCTAAGATAGCACCTTCACTGCACTCGAGAGCCGGATTTGCCTAGTTGTAGCGACAGCGGTAGCCAGAATAACGGCCTAGCGAAGAGCTTTCGTAGTCGATTCGATAATACTCGCATATGGCATAGTCAAAGCCAACTTGAACTGCCAAATGAATCTCTTCGTCTTCTCTAGATCAATGTCATAAGAATACCTTCTTATGAGCAAACAGCCATAAAGATTTTTGGATTTCTGAATGCCCATTCCACATAGTAAACAATTTATTTTACAAAGTATTTATTGACACTGAAAACAATGTGTATTACATTTGCATAATACTTTATATACATTTACCTTTACAAAGTAGTCGACTGTAATTTGAAAGGCTTTTGCTGGGACGAACTTCATTATGGGTTAATCCGGCATCTGAGGAAAAAATGGATGTGAAGTAAATACTTAGTAACCGGGTTAGAGGAGAATCTAGATGGCTTTATTGTTCAAAAATCGGGGTGCTATGCTGCTTCTGATGTTTAATTTATTTTTGGTCTTTGCTGGTATCGGACTCGTCATTCCGGTTATACCCAAATACATCACAATGCTTGATATTAACGGTAGCACCGCCGGCTTGCTTACCGCCTCCTTCGCATTTACACAGCTGGTTTTCTCTCCACTGGCGGGACGGTTATCCGATTCCTTCGGACGTAAGCGCATCATTGTTGCTGGAATGATGACCTTCGCTTGCGCTGAGGTTATATTCGGATTGGCAGATTCTGCTTTACTTCTCTTTGTGTCACGGATGATGGGCGGCATTAGCGGAGCGTTCATTATGCCTGCAGTGATTGCCTATGCGGCAGATATGACTAATGAGAAGGAACGTGCCAAAGGGATGGGCTTTATTAATGCTTCCTTCTTGACTGGCTACATTATTGGTCCTGGCATCGGAGGTTATCTTGCTGAATTTGGCATTCGTATACCGTTTTATGCTGCTGGAATCGCTGGCTTGGTCGCTGCAGTTCTTACAACAGTTGTACTGCGGGAATCGAGGCCATCCACTGTAAAAGCAGATGAGAATAGCGAAAAGACAATGTCTACTCGGAAGCAAAAAAAGAGTCTGCTCCTACAGCTGCGTTTTGCTTACCGCGAACCCTATTTTTTCAGCTTAATCCTTGTGTTCGTCATGTCCTTTGGACTTGCCAACTATGAAGCAGTATTCGGCCTCTTCGTCGACCATAAGCTCGGCTTCACGCCGAAGGATATTGCCTTCATTTTCACATTTGCTTCCATTGGAGGCGCGGTAATTCAGCTTTCCATTTTTGGCTGGGTCATCAACCGTTTTGGAGAAAAGCGAGTCATTGCACTCTGTCTGCTCGCTTCAGGGGTATTCATCCTGCTAACGTTGTACGTTCATCAATATTGGCTGATTTTTGCAGTTACCTTTGTTATATTCTTGTCCATTGATATCTTACGCCCCGCTATCAGCACGCAAATGTCCATGGTCGCGCAAGAACAGCAGGGGTATGTGGCAGGACTTAATTCTGCCTTTACTAGCCTTGGCAATATTATTGGACCGATAGCAGCAGGTATATTGTTCGATGTGAACGTGAACTTCCCCTATGTGGTCGCGGGAATTGTCCTGATTCTAAGCTTCGGTCTCACTCTGTTGACTGGAAACAAGCGTTTACAGCGTGCAAGAAATCACTCATGATAAATTCACATTTCTCTGGCGCCGCTCTTCAAATAAACAAAAAGCCGGTCATTACCGACCGGCTGCAAAGCGATTACACATCTATAATCAGATCTAAAAATTCGGCAGTTGTATCGTACGTTGTTCCCGTTGGCTTTGATTTGCATATTCAATAATACGGATTGTATTTAATGCTTGCTCTGCTGATACAGGCACGTTCATGTCGGATTGAATGGCTTTGGCCATACTCTCATAAAACACTTCATAGCTGCCAGGCAATGTCTTGATCACCGATTCCATCGACAGTCCGCCTACAACGCTGCTTAGCTTTCCATAATGCTCTGGTCGATCTTCCCCCCATTCAGAATCGCCGGGGTGCATTCCCTTTTTAAGTTGATCTTCCTGTGGGTCTATTCCATATTTGATGAAGCTTCCTTTATCCCCATGCAACGCAAACCGAGGTCCTCCCGTTTTCACAAGGGAACCGGAGTGCAAAATAACCCTTAGATGCGAATAGCCGAGAATAAGGTGAAAATAATCATCCGTCTGGCTTCCGGCTCTCTCAGATCGAATATCTGCCCAAACCGTTCGAGGCATGCCAAATAGATGTACCGCCTGATCTATTAAATGTGACCCAAGGTCATAAAGAATTCCTGAACCCGGCTGGTTCTCTTCGCGCCAACGGATTCCGACTTCTGGTCTAAATCGATCATAGTGCGCTTCGTAGGTCGATAATTCACCTAACATATCGGTTGCCAGCAAGGCTTTTATCGTTAAAAAGTCATTATCCCATCTGCGATTTTGATAAACTGCCAATTGAACGTTATGTTCTTTTGCCAGAGAAATCAGTTCCTGTGCCTCGCTAGAGTCTATTGTGAACGGTTTTTCAACCACAACGTTCTTTCCAGCCAATATAGCTTTTTTGGCAAAAGAATAGTGCATCGTATTTGGCGTGCAAATGACAACTAAATTGATTTCATTCTGCAGCAACAAAGACTCGATATCAGCAAATACTTCAACGTCAGGATAGTCCTTATGTACCTTTTCGGCATTTGATGAAACAACTGCTTGTAAGTTCATCCCCTCTGTGCTTCGAATGATGGGACCGTGGAACACGGAAGCAGATAAGCCGTAACCAACTAAACCAACATTAATTTTCATAATTGTTATCTCCCTCTTGTACGATTAAGATCTCAATTCGATGTTTATCAAGTATCTCTTGCACAGCTACGGGCGGCTCACTGTCCGTAATGAGAATGTTGATGCTCTCTAGACCACAAACATGATGAAGAAATGATTTTTCGAATTTGATACTTTCTGCAAGAACGTACACCTTGTCTGCTCTCGAAATCATTTCACGCTTCACATAAGCCTCCTCCAGCTGAGGGCACGATAACCCATCAGGTGTAATGGCGCATGCTCCCAGAAATAAGGTCTGCACTCGAAAGTCCTGAATCATTGCAATCGTTTGAGGACCAGTCAGATTTCTGTTCCATGCATTATATTCACCACCCAAAAGATGAACTTTTCCAGTTTCCTTTTTACCTAGAAACGCGGCCGCATCGATCGAATTAGTAACGGCAGTAATATCTTTGGCGGAGAGCGCTTCTATTGCAGCTTGAACAGTCGTTGACGCATCCAAAAATAAAGTCTCTCCGTCATGAACCAAACCAGCCGCTAGCCTGCCGATGCGTTTCTTCGTTGCTTGATTCTCTAAACGAACATGATAAGGAGCTGTAAAATTACCGGATGAAGGAAGGACTGCCCCTCCATGTGTGCGAAGGATCAGCCGCGCTTCTTCCAATTTGACTAAGTCGCGCCTAGCACTGTCCCGGGAGATATGATATTTTTCACAGATTTGCTCAATCCGAATTTTCCCGTTTTCCTTTATATGCTCTAGAATACCCTTGAGTCGTTCTTCCTGCGTCATTTATCCACCTCGCAATGATATCACTTAAAATCACTTAAGCCTTTTTAAGTTTATTACTTATATTTAAAAATGTAAACGATATTATTCGCTGCAACCGATTATGAAGTCATTAATATTCGACCATATTTAAGCTAAAATAAATATAAGCTATCCAACAGCAAGGAACCTATTTCTGTAATGAGAAATAGGTTCCTTGCTGTTGAACAGCTTTTAATAAGCCTATATTACAATCCGTTCATTAACGAGTTAGATCAATGATATCCCAGAAAGCTTGCTTTGGTTGATGCTGCTGATCAAAAATAAACGGCCAATTTTTCCTCCCATATACCGGAAAGTTATCCAGCCACGTGTAATCATCGGCCGCACCCCAGAAGGTTACAGACGTGATATGCTCGCTATACTCTTTGAATAATTCAAAAAACTGTTGATAACGTTCCGCTTGCCTCTCCACCATGACTTCTGTTGGAGCCAACAGTCCTGTTCGCTTATCTTCAAAATTAAAAACGGATACATCAAGCTCAGTAATATGCAGCATCATACCCAGTCTTGCATATCTTTCTATGGCTTCGCGAATATCGTCCAAAGTCGGATGCTCCAAGTTCCAATGGCCTTGCAGCCCGATCCCGTGAATGGGAACGTCTTTCTCTTTAAGCGACTTTACAAGCGAATAAATTTTCTCGCGCTTTTCAGGTACTGACTCGTTATAATCGTTATAGAACAGCATTGCATTTGGATCTGCCGCATGAGTGTATTCAAATGCTCTTGCAATAAAATCCTCGCCGGCAATGTCGAGCCATTTTGACTGCCGCAGCACCTGCTCTCCACTGTCAGACACGGCTTCATTCACCACGTCCCAGGCATAGATCATACCTTTGTAACGATTTACGACCGTTTCAATGTGAGACTTCATCCGAGCTAGCAAGGTATTGCGGTCCATTGCTCTGCCGGAGGGATGCTCAAACATCCAGTCAGGGGTCTGATTATGCCAGACAAGCGTGTGGCCTCTTACTCCCATGTCGTGTTCCTTTGCAAACGCCACTAATCGATCGGCCTCCTCAAAGGTATACAGCTCCTCTTCAGGTTGCAAGCGCTCGAACTTCATCTCATTCTCTGCTGTTAAGCTATTAAAATGATAAGTAAGCAAATCACGCTGCGTTACTACCGTCTTGGCATTGACTGCAGCACCAATTAGAAATTGTCCATTAAACGCTTCGTACAGCTTGGGAATTTGATTATTGTAGGAACTTGTCATGGCTTTATAGCTCGCTATAGGTAATCGTCTGAATCGTTCCATCCTCGTTATAGCGCAGCTCCGTATATTTAACACTCCGCTTGTGGTTTACGCCATCTGACAACGAGCAGTCGTGGTAGAATAGATACCATTTATCTTCGAATTGTACGATGGAATGATGAGTCGTCCAACCGATGACTGGCGTTAGAATCGTTCCCTTAAACGTGTACGGCCCTTGTGGATTCCGGCTGATGGCATAGACAAGCTTATGTGTCGTGCCCGTCGAATACGATAAATAATACCAACCGTTATATTTGTGGACCCATGGTCCTTCAAAATAGCGGCGATCCTCGTCTCCGGCTTTAATCGAATTTCCGTCTTCATCCAGAATCAAAACTTCTTGCGGGGCGCCTTGTAATGACAACATATCGTCGCTAAGCAGCGCAACCTGCGGACCAAGCGCTGCTGTTCCCGGCTCTGGTCCTGTTGCATCGGGTTCGAAAGAACCTGTCTGCCATTTCTCTAATTGTCCGCCCCATAAACCGCCAAAATAGATATAAGCCTGATTGTCATCATCCACAAACACGGCTGGGTCAATGCTGAAGCTGCCTTCCATATAAGTTGGCTCCGGGATAAATGGTCCTGCGGGAGATGGGCTTGTAGCTACGCCAATTCTAAAAATACCAGCATGGTCTCGAGCCGGATAATACAGATAATACATTTCATTTTTATAGGCTGCATCTGGCGCCCATAGTTGTTTGGAAGCCCATGGAATATTATTCAAATGCAGAACCTCGCCATGATCAACGACCGGTGAATCAAAATTATCGATGGACAACACATGATAATCCTCCATAGCATATTGATCGCCATTGTCATTGCTTGGTCCATCATGATCAAGATCATGCGAAGGATAAATATAAATTTTACCCTCAAATACATGTGCAGAAGGGTCAGCCGTATAAATATGGGTAACAAGCGGTTTGTTTGGAATTGGTTTATTAGTCATAAAAATTCTCCTTTTACGATTAAAGTAGACGAATATATAAAGTGTAGAGCTTACCTGAAGCGGAAACAACCCTACAATTGTTAGATTAAACATAGAGAAACTATAGAACTTTATAAAAAAATGCACATTTAACCGTAAATTTCTCCACTTTTGGGGCTGATATGATCATAAGCAGTAGTCGCGGCTTCTTTTCTCTAATGGTAACCCGTATTGTAGCGCGTTGAGGACCAACGAGAAAAACGCCTTTCCTACAGAAGAGTAATCTTCGCAGATAAAGGCGTTTTTCAAATGCTCCTCCTTAAAAAAAGAACGAAACACATACTCAACTGTGTCTCGTTCGAACTAAGGATTTTTTTACTTGCCTATTTCAACTTCATTCATAAAGCTTCTAAAATTCTCAGCAATTTCTTTCGATTTGGTATGGTGCAAATAATGCTCGCCTTCAAAATTTATCACTTTTCCATGTACGGAATCTTTAATTTGTTCATCATGCTTCTGTTCCCATCCTTCAACATCCGTGTTATTCGCTTCTAAAAAGAAGATAAGCGGAAGATTTTTGGGGAATGTTGTATTTTCAACGGCTTTAAAATTATATTCAAAATGTTCTCCTTCACTTAATATGTTGGCATTAAACGAATTTTTTAGTGAAATCATTCTGATTTGCTCTCTAGTTTCCTCATCTACTTGTGGTGTGATTAGTTGATCTGGGCTAAGTTTCATAATCAATCGGTAGAATCCTGAATTGTTAAGTGCTTTATACATTTCTGACGGAAATGGATCCGAATTGTCTTGCGAAGGAACACTGGTATCAATTCCGACAAATGCGCTGACTTCGTTCTCATACTTGTTCACGTAATCCAGTCCATAAATGCCGGCAATGGAGTGGCCCATCAGAATATATTGGTCAATCTTTAAAGCTTGTAAGCATTCATGAATCTCATTGACTATATTTTCAATGGTTCTTTCCTTATCGGACACATCACTCAAACCATAGCCAAAAGGCTCAATGACGACTACTTTGTAATACGGAGTTAGCTCGTCCACTAACGGTTTAAAATCAAGCGCAGGTGACGCTGTGCCAAATCCCGGAAGCATGACGACCGTTTTCTCGCCAGTACCTTGAATGGTAACATTCATATTTTTCCCGTCTACAGGCACGAGCTGTCCATAGGATTCAATTTTTCCTTTTTCGATTTTATTGCAAATCTTGTTAACCGCAAAAACAATGACCAGAAAAAGAATAAATACTAGCAATATTGCTCCAATGACTTTCAAAATAACTTTCAACGTTTTTCTCATGTGTCTGTCCATCCCCTTATGTTTTGTCTTCTTTATTCTAACAAGTCATCCTTAGATCCTGTGTAACAAGGGGTTACCTAAGCCTTAATTCTATTACGTATCTATGTCAAACAATTAAGCTCCCGTTAAGGTAATTTTGCAAAAAAAGTCCCCTGAGGTATCGCCTCATGGGACTTTCAACTAAGAAATTCATTTAAATTTCGATTCTAGATAAGAAATAAGCTTTCCGGTGAAAAGACCAATTAAGAAAGTAACCATTACTACAACGATAATAACAAAACGATCTTTAGGTTGGATTCCCAGCTCAACAAACAGTGGAGCAAGCCAGAATAAACTAACGTAAACTATAATTAAGAATATAAAAGAAGGACTTCCAAGTATAAAACGTATCCTCAGTGGCGTCTTTTCGAAATTTTTGGAGTTCATTTTTACCTCCTCTTAATCTGCAATAAGAGTATAAAATGCCGGAAACCGCGGATCCATAGAACTTGGTATTTCTTCAAATGTTCGTATAATTAACAGATTTATGATTCGACTGTAGATGGTATATATTAACACTTATAATTAAATTGTCAACTTTTATAAAAAAAGGAATTTGCAATCACAGCAAACTCCTTCTTATTATGATATGCGATGTGCGATTTTAAATATTTTCCCATGAATGTTTGAAGAACAATTCGTAAACCTTTACCCCCACGATTTTCACGATCATGTATACAGGGATAATGATAATGATCCCAATGATGCCGAAAATATCGCCCCCTACTAATACAAGTAATATCGTAGTAAGCGGATGGATATTGAGCTGTTTTCCAAAAACATAAGGAGCAATCACATTATCTTGAATTTGCTGTGCCAATAAAATAATAATGATCGACCATATTGCAACTGAAGGCGATTCAATGAAACCGATAATAACGATGGGAACAGCGGACAATATAGCTCCAAAAAAAGGTATAAAGTTCATAATCACAGCTACTACGGTTAACAGCAGCGCATAAGGCAGTCCAATAATCAGAAAGCCGATGTACATGAGTACTCCAAGCGCAAGATTAACGAGCACTCGCCCGAGGATAAAGCCGCTTAATACTTTATCAACCTCACCCGTAATCTCTTCCCCTTCCGCACGGAATCGTTTTGGAAGCGCCCGAACGAGCACTTTTCCAAAATTGCCGCCTTCTTTTAACATATAGAATAAGATGATTGGAAATACAAACAAGGTAATCGCCATATTCGAAATGAATGAAAATAGTCCTTTGATGTATTCCGTTAGAAATGCAAAACCATGGCTTAAGAAATCTGTAACCTGTGTAACGATAGAGAAATCAGCGGGGATATACGCAGAGAGAAATTCATTTTTCTCTAACTCCTGCAGTTGAAAATTTAATTCTGAAAGGATGCTCGGTCCATTCTTCAACAAATTATTGATTTGCTCACGCAAAGAGGGCCACACGCCGGTAAGAAAGACAACTCCGATCAAGGCGATGACGAGATAGATCACTAAAATTGCCACCGTACGGTTAGTCTTCTTGCGTACCATCCAATCCACGATCGGACGAAGCATATAATAAGCGAAAAACGACAAAATAAGCGGAATCATCACAATATTGACCAGTGAAAGAATGGGTTTAAATATAAAATCAACGAGCGAGGCCAAATAAACACTTGCTAGTACGAGCATAATGGCCAAACACCAGCGAATAAAACGATTTAATGAAAGCATACAAGTCTCTCCTTGACCTTTTTAGTATTATTTTTGCAGATGGATGGAAAAAACGGTCGGCTCCCCGGCCTGTTCGCGAAGCTTTAGCATGCCCCCCATTTTTTCTGTGTTTTTTCTTGCAATGGATAGTCCGAGGCCTGTCCCTGCTTCGCCGGCTCTCGCTTCATCACCGCGTACGAACGGTTCAAATATGTTGCCCCACAGCTGCTTTGGAATGCCTATGCCCGTATCTGCGATTTCAATAATTACATGTTCTGCTTGCGGAATTAGCTCTACCCTCAAGTGGGTGCGTGTCGGGTTATAGGTTAGTGCATTGGCAATCAGATTACGAATCACGCTGGACAGCAAATCGATATCGTATACGGCATACACATTTTCCTCTGCTATGTTCAATTGCAGCACAAAATCCTTTTTTTCGATATCGCCATACAAATCCGCCACTACCTCACGCAGGAAATCTCCGATTTCATTGCGCTCTAATTTCATTCGAAAATCGGGAGAATCTGTTTTGAGCAGATCCAGCATATTATGTATGAGCTTGGTCACTTGCTCTGATTTGTAATAAATATAGCTTAAATATTTTTTTTGCCGCTCATCGTCCTCTACTCTTCCTTCATACAAAGCCTGTGCATAGCCCTGTATGCTCGTGATCGGCGTTTTCAAATCATGGGAAAGATCAACGATTAGCCGTTGTTTGCTGTCTTCTGCATATTGTTTTTCCGCTGCCGTTTTTTCAATAATGCCTGCCATATAATTAAAGGTGTCGCGTATTTGTACGAATTCCTTTTCCCCTTCTAACGCAATTCGCGTACTGTAATCTCCCTCAATCATTTCCTTTAATCCAATAGAAATTTGCTGCAGTGGCTTGTTGATTCGCCTGGCGACCCAATAGCTGTATACAAAAATAAGAACAGCCATCAGCGCTACCCAGATCATAACATAAACCAAGCTGCTATTATTAACAGCAGCCGGGTCGGCTCGATGGCTGAAATCGATAATTCCGATAACGATCATGGTACCAAGCAAAAGAAGCAAAAGGATGTTGAACCATAAGAAGTCGTAAATGAGCGAAGTACGCAGTTTCCTGTTTTTACTACTCTTCCCTTGGCGCTTCAATTTTATATCCCAACCCTCTAATCGTTTTAATATAGACGGGCTGCTTCGGGTCCCGTTCAATTTTCTCGCGTAAATTGCTAATATGCATCATAATGGCGCTATCCTCATGAACGTAATAGTCATCCCAGACTGACTCATAAATTTTTTTGCGGGTAAAGACACGACCTGGCTCCTTCATTAATAAATCGATAATTTTATATTCGGTTGATGTTAAAGAAATAGGCTCCTCCCCATGGAAAAGAGAGCAGCGGATTCGATCAAGCTTGAGTTCTCCAACTTTGCAAACGTTGCTCTGGCTAGAGCTCGTATCAGCAGCATCAAAGTGATACACTCTCCGCAGCAGCGCTTGTACGCGGGCAACAACCTCAAGCGGGTTAAACGGCTTAGACATATAATCGTCAGCCCCTAAACCTAGTCCGAGTATTTTGTCATGATACTGGCTCTTAGCGGATAAAAATAATACAGGAAACGTTCGGGTTTCCCTAATTTTTTTCAATAGGCTGCGCCCATCCAGACCAGGCATCATAATATCAAGGATAGCCAAATCAATCTTCTCTTTTTGGACAAGCTCCAGCGCTTCAATGCCATCTTTGGCTTGCAGAATGGCATAGTCATTTTCTAAATAAAGTTGAAGCAATTCCATGATTTCAGGTTCGTCATCAGCAATTAGTATGGTATACCTCATCATATCTCCTTATGTACAACGTTTTCTTTCGATGCTCCTTTGAACGAAACCCCTTCCACCTTAACATGAACCTCAATAAAGGATTTGCCTGTCATCATCTCTACCGCTTCATGAACATGATGTTGCAGTTCTCGGCAAACGCGGCGAATATCGGACCCGTAAGCGATAATAACCCGCAATTCAATCGCCGTCTTATGTTCATCCATGGAAACAGATACACCTTTGGGAATATTTTTACCGCCGAGACGTTTCGCTATTCCTTCTGAGATGCTGCCGACTAATACGGCGACATCGCTTTTGATAAGTGCTGCATGACCTGCTATTTTAGAGACCACAGCCTCTGATATTTGAACTTGACCTGCTAATACTTGCTCATTCATTATACTCACTCCTATCTTGGCTGATAGTATAAGTATATAATTTCACATTAAAAATTACATAAGCGTAACCTAAAGATTAGCTAAACTTTTGAGGAAAGTACACTCTTTGAGGGTTATAGACGCAATAAAAATTTTGCGAAGCGCTATAAAAAAGAACCGAGCTGCAGCAAGGCAGTCCCGGTTCTTTCGAATATGTTCTTATGATCTGCTTACATGGTCCCGCCGCCGCGACGAATTTGAGCAGGTATCTTCTCAGGCCCTTTGTTAATATACGTATAAATAAACGTCGCTACCTTCTGCTCGTCGTATTCATCCAGCTCCATCGTTTTGGTCCATGCGGTTACAACAACGGCTTTGCCTTCTGGAATATTCTCGTCAGGGACCGCCAATACGCCCGCTCCCGCTTCTCTAAAATTAACGAAATAATTAAGCTGTTCGATAATTTCGGGTTTGGCATCCTTAGGATAATGGATAATAATATCCCCATGCTCCATATTGTGAACCAACAACTCATTACGAGGTTTTTCTTTGTAAAAACCAAATTGAATGTCATGCGGGCTATGCGTTCCTGAAGTTGGAATTTTCATCTCATATTCAACAGGATCGTCGGAGTGCTCTGCTCCATAGTTCTGATCGTCGTTGACCTCTATCTCTGCCTTAAGATTTAAAGTATCGATATTGTAGGCTTTGCCCATATCTATTGCAAAGTGAACAATAACTACGATGATGGATAAACTCAAGAATAGATGAGCCGCTAAACGCATTTTTTTCGTTTTCTTTCTCAAAGCTGCTTTCTCTTCTTTTTTTAAACGGCTCGTATTTTCCTTATTCCACTTTGAAGCGTACCAGTATCCCAAGACTGCCAATAATAAAATGACTGCTGCTGTGTACAATAAAAAATACGTAGACCCCGTTTGTTCGTGCAATAGCAAGTGTTCTTCCATTCCGATATCTGCCCCTTCGTCGCACTACATTCCGTAGTGCTTTTTCTTAAAAAAACTAAGTGATAGCGAGCAAGACCATACCCATAAACAAAAGCAGGACGTGAACGGAAATCACTATAGTAATCAAGCCTAGCCGTACAGGCATCACTTGATCTGGATCTACAAGCTGCTGCAGTCTATAATTTACAACGCCATCGTTAAAATGTACCAACACAGGCGTCGGATTATCGCTAAAGCCTTTCTTGATCAACTTCAACAATGCGCTTCCAAGTCCAAGCTCACTGCCAGTCTTTTGTACGGCATATTGATCGGCTAGCAGCTCACTTAGCAGCTTATAGCTGCTATAGCTCCATTTGGTAACGGGAACGAACCATAGCGATTGCGAGATAATTTGCAGCACAAAAATTTTCAAAGCATCGAATTTTTGTTGATGGAATGACTCATGCTCAATGACCGCCCGCAGCTCCATATGATCAAGCATGTTCATTAAACCACTCGAAATCACGATAAGCGGCCGCCGGAAGCCAGCGGTAAAGGCCATAGCCCGCTCATGGTCGATCACGATAATATTTTGATTTTGCGGTTGAAAGTCTTGGAACACCGAAGCGGTTAAGCTAATATTTCTGATTGACATCAATCTGGCTTTAAATCTTCTCGAAAGAAAAAATTGCTGCGTTATTTTGATCATCGAAATTAAAATGGCATAGGCAATCAATGAATTTAAAAAAGTAATAACTAAAAAATAATAAAGCGTATTTTCTTTAAACAAGCTGATGCAAAAGCGGAAGAAGTTTACCTTCACGTTAACGCCAAACAAGAGATGAGCGAGGTACATGCCCATCTGGCTCCATACCATAACAGCAATCAACAAGCTTAGAGTGAGGACGACGGTAGATTTTTTCCGAAGTCTCATGAAGGCTTATCCTTCTTCAATTGCTGGATTTTGTGCTCCAATCTCTCAAGCAAAGATTGGTCAACATCCTTCAGCGCGTCAATCATGTGATTAATCACTACACCGCCGAATTCATCCAACAAATTTTCCGTCAACAGCTTGGACTGCTGCTCAATAAAGGTTTCCTTTGATTCAACTGGGCGGAACAATGAAAGCCGCCCCTTCAGTCTTTTTTGCAAAACGCCTTTATCTAACAAACGGTTCATAACGGTCATGACCGTATTGAAATTGATCGGCTTGTCCTTCTCTAACCGCAATTGTACCTCTTTAATACTAAGTTCATCGACTTCCCATAAGATGTCCATAATCTTAGCTTCAAGTGAACCGAAGAAGCGATTCAACCCTACTTCGCCGTATTTAAAATTTTTAATTTCCATAGGTCTCTCCTTCCACTACATATTATAGTGCAGCGAACACTTCATTTCAAGAGAATGAAATCGTGGAGTAGTTTAACCCATTCAACACATCAAAAAAGCCCCTTTTAAGGGGCTTTCCTGCAATGCGAACATTTGTTCTCTATTCGTATTTTGGCCATTTCCATAAAAATCTCTCTTTTTCATGCGGAATGAAGTCAAAAACGAATAAAGGAACCATATTGGCTAAGTCCGGCCTCAAACGAACGAGAACAAATATTCCCATGGAGTATTTTGGGCATTTTTTTTAACAAAATTGGCTAAATTAGCGATTTCCCGCTTCATTTTCATGTCGATGATCAATGGAATTAGTCCCAAGGATGCTTCACGGTGAGAAAACCGGCGAATTTTTTACTTTCATCTCTTCTGATCTTGCGCATTTCCGCACGATGCGGCGCAGTTTCATAAAGCTTAAGCTCCTCTTCCGTCTCCGGAACTACGTTTGGTACTGGCACAGGTTTGCGATTCTCATCCAATGCCACAAAAGTTAAGAAGGAAGTCGCAGCAACCCTGCGTTCACCGCTAAGCAAGTCTTCCTTGATGACCTTAACAAAAACTTCTACAGAGGTACGACCCGTCCAAGTGACGAAGGATTCTAAGCAAACGGAATCCGAAGGCCTGATGGGATGAAGAAAATCCACGGAATCAGTAGATGCCGTAACAACGGAACGCCGGCAATGCTTGGTCGCAGCGATCGAAGCAATATCATCGATATAGGCCATTAATTTTCCGCCAAACAGCGTATTATGATTGTTTACATCCGGCGGAAATACCCTTGCTGTTTTGTAACACTTGGATTCGCGTGAATACCGTTGTTCCATCGTTTATTATTCCCCTTTGGTAAATACAGATAATAATTCCTCAATCGCTTTTGCCGAATCAACTTCTAAGCAGAACTCCACAGGTCTTCCAACAAGTGAGCGTACTCTGCGATCCGTAATGACCATGCCAGCCGTATAACCGGCACCACAATCTATGACGGCATTTAGCATTTGCGTCTTGACCAGTGACGGATGAATAGCTACGATAACCGCTAATGGATCATGCATCGAGCATTCACCGTCAAATCCGTTAGAAAACGCATAAAAATCGAAATAGCGCTCTAGCGATGCTTCGACGAAGGCTAACACGTCGCGTTTATCTTCAGCGACCTCACGAGCCAAATGAGCCATATGGTGCTTGGTTAAACGTGTTTGCTGCGTCACATCCAGACCGACGATCACAAGCGGCAGCTCGGATTCAAAGACGATTGCAGCGGCCTCTGGATCACCATACAAATTCGCTTCACTTACCGGCGTGATATTGCCTGGCACGAATACTGCGCCGCCCATAACGACAACCTTCTTGAATTTCGTAACAATCGATGGATCTAGCTGCAGAGCGAGCGCCAAATTCGTTTGCCTGCCAACGGTAACCAAAATGAGCTCACCTGGGCTTTCGTTTACTTTGCGAACGATAAACTCGGCTGCTGTTTCTTCAAGGGGCTGCTGCTTGGACGATGGCAGCTCCGCGTCGCCGATTCCATTATTGCCATGAATATGAGGTACTCCTCCCGGGAATACCCGTTTAAGCGGACCCGCTGCCCCTTTCGCTACAGGCACTTCATAGCCGCAGTTCGCGACCTGAATAACTCGCAGCGTATTTTCCGTCGCTTGGTCCACATCCGTATTGCCGAAACCGGTGGTAATGCCCTCTACCCTAATCTCGGGTGAAAGCAACGCATATAAAATCGCTAGAGCGTCATCAATTCCCGTATCTACATCAAGCAAAAGCCTGTTTTTTTCCATCATGTCATAATTCCTCCCTTTGCTATCGTTCATTGTAAACGAAAGAGCAGGTTAATTCCAAGCCGTAATTGAAGAATTATGCTTTCCGCTGAAAATTCAACACTATTTTGTAAACATTAACCAAAGAAATGGCTGATGTAAATCATGACCAGCAAACCAATGATGAAGGAATACGTCGCTGATCGCTCGAATCCATGGCCATGCGTTTCCGGTATAAGCTCCTTATACACAATAAACAACATTGCTCCCGAGGCAAAAGCAAGTCCATAACCTATAAGCCCTTCCACATAGCTAGCAGCAAAATAACCGACAATCGCAGACACAACTTCCATTAATCCGGTTAACGTAACAATGAGCATCAGCTTTAGCTTGCTAACTTTGGAGTGGATTAGAAAAATCGCAAGCACAAGTCCTTCCGGCATATTTTGCGCGCCAATGGCAATCGCCACCATCGGTCCAAGTCCTCCATTTGTACTGGCATAACTAAAACCGGTGCTTAATCCCTCAGGGATGTTATGGATGAACAATGCAAAAATGACGAGCAGAGACTTGTTGTCAAATGAGCTGATGCCTCTTTTTTGCTCAATGTCGATATGGGGAATATTTTTTTCAATGAGATCCAGCGCAATTACTCCAATAAGCAGCCCTAAGGTCAAAGGTATCAAACCCGATTCATTGAGCGCCTGCGGCAGCAATCCAAAGGTAGAGGCAGAAACCATAATGCCTGCCGTAAAGGCAATGAGGATATCCTTCCATTTCTCAGAGAGGCTTTTGACAAACAGCAGTGGGATCGCGCCAAGCACTGTCGCCATTGCTGAAATAAAGCTTCCAATTAGCGCTTCGGCCATACGTTCTCTCCTTATTCACTTGAAGTTTCTATTTATTCCTTATTTTGCACGTTAACCCCTAAATGCATCCGGCAAGCCTTGTTCCGCCAATTGTTTCAACTGCTCGTTCCGATGCTCCAAAAATTTAGTCATATAAGCTTTGAGCACCAGCCGCTCAGCGATCCAGCCAAGGACCCCAAGCGGCGCTTCGAATCTAAGTATATCTTTCATTAAGGTACCCTCGCCCTGCTGTTCAAACAAGTGAATATGCTCTAAGCTCTTGAACGCGCCTTTTTGGGTTTCGTCAACAAATAAATAGGGTGCGTTATACTCGGTAATTTTTGAAGTAAGCCGCTGCCTAACCCCAAAATGCGTAGCTTCAAACGTAACCAGCTCTCCACCTTGAATGCGACCTGACGTCACACCAGCTACTGCTCGCTCACGAGTATGCTTCCACACCGTTTTCGTATGTACATCAATATCTCGCGCCAGATCAAAGCAATACTCAATCGGCGCTTGTATAAAGATTTGAGTTTTAACCTCTGCCAAGCCTTTCACCGCTCTTCTCTGTTATGCGTTATGCCAAACCTTCTTTAACCATGTTCATAAAATAAGACTGATGCTCCGGCCGGCACGCAATTAAATAAGGCTGTTCCATCATCCCTTTAAACGGCCGACCGTTATAGTCAATCACGATCCCTCCCGCTTCCTGCATCATTAAAATACCGGAGTATAGATCCTCTCCTTCTGAATTATAAACGATTATGGCATCCAAATCGCCTCTAGCGAGCATCGTCCACTGCAGCGTTGGCGCCCATAGACGCATCATCCGCTTCGTATGGACATCTACGTAGTTTCTGAGCTTAACGGCTCTCTGCTCATTTTGCACAGCATGTCCTTGTATCCAGCCGACTCTTGCTTTAGTTAAGCTCTTCACTTCACGCTGCTTAAGTGGAAGTGCATTGCACGTCATTCCCTCGCCCTTGCTTGAAACATATAATCGATCTGTCATCGGCTCATAAATAACCGCGAGTACAGGCTCATATTTATAGGCCAGCGTAATCGATATGCCAAAGAGAGGGAGTCCCACTGCAAAATTGTTAGTACCGTCTAGCGGATCGACCAACCACAGCCAATCGCTCAGAAGCCCGTTCTCGCCTGCCTCCTCAGATCGAATCTGGTGGGTGGGGAATATCCGCCTGATCTTATTAAGGATAAGGCTCTCTGCCAAATAATCCACTTCCGTTACAATATCCCCATGGTCATCCTTTTCTTCAAAGTGATCCAGCGTAGCAAATCGTTCCCGGGTTAGCCGACCCGCTTCGTAGGCAGCCGCAATGGCCGTTTCCATCGCGATTTGTCTAGTTATTTGATTCATATGATATCCTCCCAACTTTAGGTTAAAGTCTGTTTCCATTCGAAATTGCCGAAAGTTTTCCTCGCAATCTACGTTTATACAGGAGCCACGTTTTCAGAATGGATTCTTCGCTAACGTGGCTTGTAACCATGGAAACTAACGGAAAATCCTCTAAACCTACCTCCATTTTGAAAAGCGGAGATACTTCTTGTTCGCTTACCCATTCATCGAAGTAGACGGAAGCGCTGCTTGCTCTAACAAAGGATTGCTGCGGCAAAAAATAGACAGTTCCGCTTGTCCAGGGAGTGTTGCTAAACGTTTGCTCTGTCAACGAGAAAAAATAATATCGGTATGGATGAGCTTTGATGCGCAAGCAACCGTTTCGAAAGTTTCCAACCAGCTTAGAACGATTGAATACAGCATAAAAAATCGGCCAAATCGCATCCTTCGTTGCAAATACAGCATTTACATATTTTCCGTTATATAACGTTTGCCGCCTCGTCTCGAAATTTGTGATCGCTTGATTGTTAGAGCCATGAACGAGCATACCTTTCTGCTCAGCCATATACGCAACAAAGCGATGCTTCGGATATGGACAATCATAAATAATGCTAGCGACTCCAGCACGGATATCCGTATGTTGAATAAGCCGTTCATAGGCTTCTTTCTCCTGATGGTCAATCGCTATCGGCGGCATGCCAACAAAAAGCTTATTTAAAAGCAGCGATGAGAATCCCATTTAATCAGGCTCCTTTTTACTTCAACGTATAACACTCACACCAGCATACTTGCTTCCACGATTATACATGGATATAGAGTGGTAATAAAGGCTGGACATACAAAAAAAGGACTGCAGTCACAGCAATAATTGCCTGTAACTACAGTCCTTTTAGCTACTAACGCTCTTATTTCACAATGCTTTCCAATACATCGTCGATCACTTGGGAATATGCTATTGTACCTGCATACAGCCAGCTGGATGTGCTTGGATATTCATATACCTTGCCGTTTTTCACAGCGGGGATGTTTTTCCAAATCGGATCGCTCAGCGCTTGTGAATCTGTTTCCGTACCGCTATTAATTAAGAAAATATGTTCTGCATCAAGCTCCGCTAGCTTCTCAAGCGGAATCGCATTCCAGTTGCCCGTGCCCGTAGCGGAAATTTCTTTAACAACTGCTGGTACAGTTAAACCAAGCTGGTTGTAAAGCAAGTCGCCACTTGAGAGCTGGTCGCTTACGATATAGAAGTTGCCTTGGACAAACCAAAGCGCTGCCGCTGATTGGCCTGCCGCTGCGGCTTGCAATTTCTCTTTAGCTTCTTTTGCTTTAGCATCGTAAGTGTCTAGCACTTTTTGAGCTTCTTCGCTTTTGCCGACAACCTCACCAATTTTCAGCAAAGCTCCGCGCCAATCTGCCGTCAGCTTGTCTCCAATCGTAAAGGTTGGAGCGATCTTTGTATATTGGTCAAACTTCTCGCCTTCAACATTGCCGTCGTATGCCATTAGGATAAGGTCAGGTTCAAAGCTCGTCATCGCTTCAAAAGGAAGATCGTAAGCAATGGTAGGAATGCCTTCAAGATCCGCGCTCAGGTAGTCCTGAATGCCGTTAGGCACCGACCACTGCGCAACAGGTTTTATGCCCAAAGCAACCAAATGATCCTCTAAATAGGATGCTACAATGCGTTGTGGATTGGCAGGTATGGTAACTTCATGGCCAAGCTCATCCGTTAATGTTCTTTCCGTAGGCGCATCAGTAGCCGCAGGTGCATTCGTAGCAGCTTCGTTTGTTGCAGCACTGTTCGTCTCGTTGTTCGTCTTATTGTTTCCGCAAGCTGCCAGCCATAAGGACATGACCATCAAGCTTACTAATACGAACATAAATTTTTTGTTGTTGCGGATATTCACGGTAGTTCCCCCTGTAGAACAAGATATTGGATTGAAGTGAAAGCATGTCACCCCAAAAGTCACCTAATGATAACAATTATCATTTTCAATGTCAACTGGGTTTTTAGCCTTTTATCTTATCCTTTAAAGGGAAGCGCTACCATAGTAATGCCCTATCCTCTTAACCTTTTTCCTGGTCAATTTGAGCCAGAAACTGACTAATGGTTTGATAAAGCTTACCTTGTTCCTTATAGCGAATATTGTGTGCGGATTGTTCGAATGATGCAATCGTTACGTTAGGCATTAAGCTTGTATATTGACAAAGATCCTGATCGTTGATTAAAGAGCCTTCAAGCAAACCTCGCATGACCAAAACGGGTAGCATGAGATTCGCGTTAAAAAAAACAGCGGATGACTCTCGCTGGATACCTTCTACAGCTTCAACTCGTATATTCGCAGTCCGATTCGTAGGAATGATATAATTGGATAAGTAATCAGCCGCCCACCCGGTCGGCATTTGCTTATGTTCCGCCGGATAATCCTCCACAATCAGGGAATCAAGACGTTCCTCGTTGGTTTGAGCATATCCAAGCGCATAGGATACACCGCGAGAGTTCCCCATGAGATGGAAACGCTCCAGCTTGGAATGTTCGACTACCGCAGAAATGTCCGTTATATGCTCCTTAAGATCATACCCTCTCATTGGAGTATCGCTGCTGCCACGTCCGCGAAAGGATAACACAATCGCTCTTCTAGGCAGAAGAAATAATAATAGATCCTCGTATTCTTCTGCCGTTTCCGACAATCCCGGACAAATGATAAGCGGCGTTAAACTCAAATCAGCTAAAGATTTTGTGTCTATGTAATGAATGTTTATATCCTGATTGACAGCCCAGTATGATTCCATCTTCATCCTCTACTTCCCTGTAGCACACTCATTTTATCTTTCCCTAGCTATGACAAAGCCTTTATCGGTTTGAGTAAAGCCAATACGCGGATAATACTCCATAGCCGATGGCGCGGAGAGAAGTACAAGCGATACCTCTGCTCCAAGCACTTCTCTTAATCGTTCAACAAGTTGCTTGCCGATCCCGAGCTTTTGGTATGGTTTGCTAACCGCAAGATCTGAGAGGTAGCAGCAATAAGAATAATCCGTCACCGCGCGGGCCACGCCCACTAACGCTTCCCCATCCCAAGCGCTTATGATAATATCCGCATGTTCAATCATTTTTTGCAGCCGATCCAGATCCTGAAAAGGACGTTTAATCCCCGAGCTTTCGAATACCTTGGATAGATCTTCCGCAGTTAGTTCTTTATTATTTTGATATCGGATCATGTTCGGAATCTTCCCCTCTTTCTTAATCATTCAAATGGTAAAATTGCTCACTATGGTTATTTATATATTCGTTCATTCGCTGAATGCTTTTCTCTGCTGCTGGCTGGTATTGCTCATACAGCCTTGTCACATGTCCGAGCAACTCTTTGTTGTGGTCTAAATCCGACGCAAGCGCCTGACGCCAAGCTCCGTCAGCTTGCTTGTTGTGCGCGGTAACCAGCTGCTCCATTTCATTGCAAATAAGGACCAAATGCTCTTCTCCGTAAAATAGCAGTCCCTTAGTCAGCTCTCGCCAGCCCTTCAGCTCACTTACAAAATAAGAGGCAAACCAATAAAACTCGGCTAACGTTTTCGTATGGTTATGGAAAGCATAAAAGAGATATAGCGCCTTTTGGGCATCATTCAACCGGTTGTAAGCATCTGTTTTGACGGCTGCATCCTTGCCTCTTACCTCTTCCAAAATGGGCTTTACACATAACCAGGAAAGCTGCTTGCTAGCAATATCATTTTTTTGCAAGGTAACCTTCATATTTTCCTCCTTTTCAAAGAATATGCCTTAATTCGTCGAACCTGTTAATCGTATGCAGAGGCTTTGCTTCTAGCTCCTCGCGCCACGGCTGATTTACCTTTACCCATATCGTAGACATGCCCGCACGCCAAGCGCCCTCGATATCGTTTACCGGATGATCGCCTACGTAAAGGCATTGGTGTGGATACAGCTTCAATCCTGTGCAGGCAGCTTCAAAGATCCGAAGATCTGGCTTCTTATAGCCCGCTTCCTCCGAAACGATGATAAAATCAAATGCCGCCCGAAGTTCTAAATGATCCAATTTCCCATACTGAATTGCGTTTCTTCCATTGGTAATCACTGCTGTCTTGTATTTGCCACGTATGTAGCCAATGACTGCTCGTGCGTTTTCCATGAGGACCGCGTTTTTTGCATAGTGCTCATGATAATACCTCATCAACTCGGCTTGCTTAGGCTTGTTCAGCCATGGCAGGCTGACAAGAAGCTCATCGAACAGCTCCCGCTTGTCCTTATAGCCATCCTGGTCTAACTCCATCACATGGTTAAGCATTTGGGAATGATCCGCTTCATGATTAAAATAATGCTCCAGCATGGAAGCAGCAAATGACTGAAATGAATTTGTCCGGTCAATAATCGTATTGTCTAAATCAAAAATAACCGCTCGGATCTCCTTCATCGCATCCCCTCCCTTTATTTCCATGATTATACATCTAATTATTTCTATGGGATAGTCCATATTTCAACAAGCTTTCCTATATATCGTTGAACGTAACAAAAAGAACCTTCAACCCCATACGAATGGCAGTTTGAAGATCCTTCACCTTAGCTGAGTATAATTCACGCCTATTCTGACTGAAAAGCTTCCATTAGAATTGTCTTCCGATTATTCAAGTAAGCGTCTTTCAATATATCTCCCAATTTCTTCGAACAGCGCTTCCCGTTCCCAAATGACTTTGAAGCCTTGCATAAAGGCATCACCTGCCGCTTGCTCGATTGGCACTTGCAGCCAAGCTTCATCAGCCACGCCAAACTCAACTTCCAAACCGCTAGCATAACTGATTCGTATCGTAACCAACGATCCCCGGTCTTCTTTGGTCACTTGCTCCATTTCCTCAAAATGAAACTGATGTAGGATGGCATCAATCGTTTTAGATTTTTTATCCGAAAGAAGCAGGAAGGTAAGCTCTCCCGCTTCCTCATTCTCATCGTCTGCACAGGGACCTACAAGCGCTATGCCTGCAATATGGGATTGCTCGCCTGCCCAGCTCACAAAATCGTACATCAGCTTATAATGATCCGTTCTCATAATTATAATTGCTCCTTCAAATACCAACTTGGAATCGTTGATTGAAAATGATCATGCTCCTCCAGCACTCGCTCAAGCTTGGATCTCATGATTCCAAGCTCTTCAGGCTTAACCTTCAAAATCCAAACCACAGACGAAACGATACTCATCGCCAAATACAAAGAATAGAGCGTCCAAAACATTTCATCAGGTTCCCGATTGCCATGATAGCCCTTGATTTGGCCTATCGTAAAGGGGATGCTTACTTCAGAACTGAACATGCCTGCCTTCAAAAAATCATGAACAGGATCGCCCCAATCCATTCGGTTAAAATCGATAACGCCGGCAAACTCGCCTTGCTTGATAATTAAGTTGCCTACGTGAAAATCATCATGCTGAAAAACGTTCGGCCTCCCTTTCATCAGATGCAAATGACGGTCAATAAAAGCCAGAAATCGCTTTTCGTCCTTTATCCGATGCTCGCTTGGCAGGTTTGAATACTCGTCCATATAGCGCATATGCTTTGCGAGCTTGCGGTCATGCCACGATTCGCTAGCCGCAGGTGCATGCCAGCTGTGCATTTTAGCCAGCTCTGCTCCCGCTTCCAAACCAATCGTATACTGTATGTCAGGTGAATACGTAGGGAGTGCATCCGTTGCTTCCTCACCCTCAACATAGGTTAATACCATATAACCTAAATTTTCTTGAGGCAGCACGCCGATCGTTATCGGTTTGGAGCATCTAACATCGAACTTCTGCATCTGGCATATTGCGTCATATTCGGCTTGCTTGGTAGTTAACTCCTCCAGTGCAAAGGCTTTTAACAAGTAGAGCACGCCATTCTTCTCAACAATAAACTTCAGGTCATTGGAATAGCCTTTATTGATCTTTTCGATCCGACTCCTACCTTGGAGAAACTCCATTTCCCGTAAAAAAAGCTCAGCTTTCATTGAATTGCTCATCCCTCGCCGCCTTCCGTATCTAAAGTCCTACCGCCTATAAAAGGAGACACCATTTTTAATTCATGTTTTTTGCTCTTCGTCTTTTTCAAAAAGTATAAGTGGTTCAATATGTCGGGTCAAGCGGCTCCTCCTTGCACCGACACCACGCATAAAATGAAAAACGGCCAACCTATGGTCAGCCATCTTCTTTACGATTCGTTCATTTACGTCCAAGTCAGACAGACAAATCGTCTATTGTCTCTTGCTGTATGCCACAACTTCATCATAAGGTAAATTGCCGCCAAAGATATCCAGGGCACTGCCGATCGTTATATCAAGCTTGCCTCCGGACAACTCACGAAATTGATCCATATCCGCAATGGATCTGGCACCGCCGGCATACGTGGTCGGAATATGGACCCACTCCGCGAGTGAGCTGACAAGACTTTGCTGGATCCCACGCTGCTTGCCCTCGACATCTACCGCATGGACCAGAAATTCATCACTATACTGCTCAAGATAGGCCATGTTTTCCTGATTAACTTCAAAGTTGCTGAACTGCTTCCACTGATTCGTCACAACGAACCATTTCCCATCCTTTTCTTTGCAGCTAAGATCGATAACGAGTCGTTCCTTGCCTACCTCGGAAACGATTTTCGCCAGATGATCTGTATTAAGCTGACCATCTTTGAAGATGTAGGACGTAACGATGATATGCGAAGCGCCTTTCTCCAAATAAAAGGAAGCATTCTCAGCGGTAATGCCGCCTCCAATTTGCAGCCCTCCAGGATACTGCTGAAGAGCGCTAACTGCCGCCGCTTCGTTCCCGCCGCCAAGCATAATCACATGTCCGCCTGTTAACGCATCCGTTTTGAACAGCTCAGCATAATAAGTAGAATCTTGCTTGGATACAAAATTTTCAATGATTTCGGCATTCAGCGTTTCACCGACAATTTGCTTTACTTTCCCGTCATGCAAGTCGATACAAGGTCTAAACTTCAACTTCATTCCTCTATTCTGTAGGTTCTATGTATGGATATCCTTATATGCAAAATAACCTAAACCGCACTCATAAATCAACTATAACCTGCAAATGCTCGCTTGTTGTTTCGCTATACAGCTCTGAAAAAATATTTCCCTGCTTACTTCATCGGTTTCAATATCCGGAGATATCCGTTCATGATAAATGTCTAGCAGCTTCCCCTTCTCATACATACAATGATGATTGAAGCATTCCTGTTCATTTAGCATATATGGCAGCGTGATCGGTATATTCGGTACAATGCCGACATTATCCGCGTGCAGGATCCAATTTATCTTTTTCCAATCCAAAATCCCTTCATCCGTTCTAACAGGCGTGGCGTATTCAAAGTTCTCAGGCACTTCGGCGACATAGGCATACATCCCTCCAAAATCAAAGTCATCGCCCGTCCACGTAACCAACCCTTTAAATTTCAACGAATAAGACCCAATGCCCGTTTCCTCTTCCATTTCTCTAATCATGGAGTCGCGGGGCGTCTCCTCAGGATCAAGCTTGCCTCCAATGCCGTTCCAGCAGCCCATCCAGCTAGACCTTTCCCGGTTGAGCAATAGGATTTCAGCCCCGCGCTTAATAAAACAAATATTATACTTTAGCATGTTAAAAATATCTCCTAAATATGAAAGTAAAAATCAATAAAAATTGGTGCTGAGCGCGATAAGTAGCATAGCCACAACAAGCCCAGTAAAAATATAGCCAATGACCCGAATGCCTTTGGGCAGCGTATGCCAGATCACCTTTTGCGGGACGCCTCCGCCTTCAATACGCTGCGCATCCTCAAATAGGGGATGAAAGGAGCTTACCGATTCCATTCTTGATGTCTGCGTTTCATGAAGGTTGTTTTTATTATTTTTCATTTCATGGCCTCCGCTCATCATCGTTTGGTCTTAGGCATATTTTAACACATTAGCCGATTAGTGCCGAGTAACTTCATGAGTGGGCGGCAATAACGAAAAAAGAGACAAAGAATATAACATTCTTTGTCTCTCCCTATTAAAAATCGAAATTATCCGGGTCCGGACCTACGCGGTGATTCTCATTCAAGCCGCTAATACGGGCCATATCCTCTGCAGATAGTTCAAAATCAAATACGTCTGCATTAGCGATGATTCGTGTTTCCTTCGTTGATTTCGGTATCGTAACAACACCATTTTGCAAATCCCAGCGTAAAATGACCTGTGCCACTGATTTGCTATAGCTGTCCGCAATTTTCTGCAGAAGCGGGTGGTCAAGCAGCTGCCCTTGCATCAGCGGTGACCAAGCCTCGAGTTGAATCCCGTTTTGCGCGCAGTAAGCTCTGAGCTCTTCTTGCGTTAAGCGCGGGTGGTACTCCACTTGATTAATCATCGGTTTGATTTCTGCTGTTTTCATTAAGTGCTCGATATGATGAATTTGAAAATTGCTTACCCCAATCGCCCGCACTTTCTCTTCTTTATATAAGGTTTCCAATGCTCGCCACGCTTCAGAGAACTTTCCGTCCACGGGCCAATGAATCAGATAAAGATCCAGATACTCAAGTTCAAGCTTGTCAAGACTCGCTTGATAGGCCGCAAGCGTCTCTTCGTAGCCTAAATCAGCATTCCATACTTTCGATGTCACAAACAGCTGCTCGCGGCTAATGCCTGCCTGCTGAAGTCCTGGCTTGATTCCTCTTCCAACACCCGCTTCGTTACCGTAAATAGCTGCGGTATCGATGCTCCGATACCCATTTTTAATCGCTGAAGCTACCGCTTGTTCCAGCTCTTCGCCTTCCTCTACTTTAAATACGCCTAGCCCAAACCAAGGCATTTCCACACCGTTATGCAAAGTTGTTGTCGCTTGTAAATGATTCATTATATAATCTCCTTCGCTAGTAAAATGTTGTAGTTAAACTGTCTTTTCTTTCAAGGTATCCTTGCGCTCCAGCTTGAGACTCCAGCCCGTCAACAGCACGGCTGCCACCACCATGATCCCGCCAAACCAAGACGTATGAATCAAACCAATGGAATCAGTCACTACTCCGCCTAGATATGCGCCAATGGCAATACCTGCATTAAACGCTGCAATATTGATCGCAGATGCAACATCGACGCCGCCAGGCATCAACCGCTCCGCCAGCATAACTACATAAACCTGAAGTCCTGCAACGTTCATGAAATGGAACAAGCCCATCAGGAGGATCGTAATTAGCGCGGCGATTTTGAATGGAGCTGTAAATGCCAGAATAAACAATACGACGGCTTGTACAATAAACATGTAAAATAAAGCTTTTAAAGGCTTGCGATTAGCTAACTTCCCGCCAATCACATTGCCGATCGCAATCGCGATTCCATAAAAGAGCAGAATAACGGTCACATGATTTTGTTTAAACCCGCTTAATTCCTGCAACATTGGGGCTAAATAAGTGAATACGGCAAAGGTTCCGCCATAACCTAAAGCTGTAATGATGAAGATAAGCAGCAATCGGCCATTCGTAAACAGCTTCATCTGTTGGGCGATGGTCGTCGGCGTACCTTTGCGCAAATCAGACGGAACAAGAATGCTGTTGGCGATGAACGCTATAATTCCTACAATAACGATCGCTATGAAAGCAGCTCGCCAGCCCAGTTGCTGTCCAATAAACGTTCCGATTGGCACGCCGGTTATCGTAGCCACGGTCAATCCGGTAAACATAATTGCAATCGCGCTAGCTCTGCGGTCTGAAGAGACAACGTCAGCGGCAATCGTCGACCCGATGGACATAAACACACCGTGTGCGAATGCCGAAATAATTCTCGCAAATAGCAGAAATGCGATCGTCGAAGCCGTAGCAGCCAGCGAGTTTCCGATAATAAAGACGACCATGATTGCGAGCAGCAGTGTTTTTCGCGGTATTTTCGTCGTTAAGGATGTAAGAATTGGTGCGCCAAACATCACACCCAGCGCATATAACGTCACGGTTAAACCGGCTGTCGTAACCGAAATATTCAAGTCCTGCGAAATGAGCGGCAGCAATCCGACGCTAATGAATTCCGTTGTTCCGATGGCAAACGCACTAACCGCTAACGCCAGCAGCGCTAATGTGCTTCTTCTTTTTTCTGTCGTCATCCTGCTTCCCCCATCCTCTGTCTATAAAATAATTCGTGTAGCGTTGATCGGCCGATGAATGTTATTATCGGTTATGCCGAGCAAATTGAACAGTACGTACTTATAAGTACTATAGGTACTTTTAAGTACCCACAATATGAACTTAGAGGAGTCATAGCATGATCAAAAAGAAATATAACGTGAGTGTGGAGGCCACACTGGAGGTTATCGGAGGCAAGTGGAAATGCATCATCCTATGTCATTTGACGCATGGTTTGAAGAGGACGAGTGAGCTTAAGCGCCTCATCCCCGACATTACCCAAAAGATGCTGACACAGCAGCTTCGAGAGCTTGAAGAAGACGGTATTATCAATCGCATCGTATATAATCAGGTTCCCCCGAAGGTAGAGTATCAACTCAGTGAATATGGCCAAAGCTTGAAGGCCATCTTGGATTCGTTATCGGCTTGGGGAGAATGCCACATCGTGAAAGTATACGGCAACAAGCATGATGTGCTGGAAGAAAATATTTTCAACAAATAAAAAAGAAAGAATTTCCATCGCGCCCGCCTAAGGCAAATGGAAATTCTTTGTTTGGCTCTATTCTGTTAAGGCTCATAAGAAAAACCTGGATACTTCACGACCGGCCACTTTTGTTTGCGCAGCGCATCCAGCAGCTCATCTCCCACATTCAAATTACTTTTAACCAACTCACGCGGCGTTAAAGCCATCCATTGATTCAACGAAACATCGACGAAACGGTCGCTTTTGAACATTTCCAAAAACCATAAGGATTGCTCTCCCGTATTTTGGATATAATGACCATACGCAAATGGAACATATCCGACATCACCCGCTCGATAATCGAAGGTTCGCGCAACCCCGTTTCCAGCAAAAACCGTCATCCGTCCCTGTCCGGCAAGGTAATACTGCCACTCGTCATTGTTCGGATGCCAGTGCAGCTCCCTCATTCCTCCCGGCTCAACTTCCACTAAGGCGGCAGCAACCGTCTTCGAGATCGGAAAGTTGGAGGAATCCACAATGCGCACGCTGCCACCAGACGTTTTAAGCGGCGGCTGTGCTAGGAGGCTGTGCGTAAAGCTCAGAGGTATCGTACCGTAGGGAGATTGAACCTTCTGGCTCTCAAGCGTACCTGGCACTTTGTCCTGATAAATATAGACTTGATCGGTTGGAATGTCCTTGAACGCCTGTTCTGGAACGCCAAAATTAGCAGAGAGCACTTCTTTTGGCGTATGAGCAAACCAATCGGAAATCGAAAGAGTATTAAGGTCCGAGAAGCTGCCGTCATCAAAGACGAGCAAAAACTCGCATCCGCCCTCCAGCCCTTGAATGGAATGAGGAATGCCCGCTGGAAAATACCACAGATCCCCTTCTCCGACATCTGCAATAAAATTACGTCCGGCTTGATCCACAGAAGTGATCCGCGCTTTTCCAAGAAGCATATAAGCCCATTCAGCCTGCTGGTGCCAGTGCAGCTCGCGCACTCCGCCTGCGTTCAGGCTCATGTTCACGCCGGCAAGCGTTGTCGCAATAGGGAGATCACGGACCGTTATTTCCCGAGACCAGCCGCCTTGATTTAGTTGCATATGCGTATCTGAATAGGAAAATTTTAAATTGGGAAGCAAACCCGCGTCTGTCACTGGCGGCACGAACATATTCGGATTTTCCTTGTCCCGCATAATATCCCTCGGACCACGGTCAATTCCGCCAGCACCGTCGCTTATTCTAAAGGGCTGCGGGATTTGATTGTTGTCTTTCCCGTCATAAGGTGGATTTTCCATTCTTCCACTCCCTATCACTTGTTCATCTAATCATGGCATTCATGACCTATACAGCTTATGATGAGAGAGTATGATATATGTGGTTTTCTGCTGCAACATCTGATCGTCAATCCTCGTCAGTTAAAAACATTAGCATGGTATGCCCCAACTTATTCAAGGGGATATTGCTAGAAGGAGGTATCGTTGATGAACTTGAAAATAGCTACCGTGATTTCCATTATGCTTATTTTTTCAGGCTGCAGCAGTACAAATACATCCAATGGAGCCAATTCTTCTACGAATCCAACCGTTGCTCCGAGTACGCAGCCTACAATAGAGCCGACTGCGTCTCCAACTGCCGAGCCTACAGCAGCCATCGATCCGATTGCCGAAAAAATTGCCAACATGACCCTGGATGAAAAAATTGGCCAGATGGTCCTTGTCGGTTTAGAAGGCACATCCATGCAGGAGCATTCCAAAGAAATGATCGACAGCTATCATGTTGGCGGATTTATCCTATATAAGGATAACATCACCAGCGCAGCCCAAACATTAAAGTTCTTAAATCAGCTGAAACAGGCAAATCAGGATAACCAAGCCGCGCTATGGCTAAGCATCGATCAAGAAGGCGGGAAAGTGAGCCGTATGCCGGACGATTTCAAGAAGCTGCCGCCAGCTGCCGATGTTGGCAAAGCTGCTAATGCCAACTATACGAATTTAATCGGACAAGCTCTTGGCGAAGAAGTACGCGCACTTGGCTTCAATATGGATTTTGCACCCGTTCTTGATATTAACAGCAATCCCAAAAATCCAGTCATTGGCAATCGTTCCTTTGGCGCTAAAGCTGATACTGTCATTACACATGGCATCGTGACCATGAAGGCCATTCAATCCAAGCAGGTAGCGGCTGTCGTCAAGCATTTCCCTGGGCACGGAGATACCTCCGTCGATTCCCACTTGGATCTGCCTGTCGTTAACAAGACGCTCGATGAATTAAAAGGCTTTGAGCTGCTTCCGTTTGAAGAGGCCATCCGACAAGGTGCTGATGCGATCATGATTGCTCACTTATTGATTCCAAAGATCGACCCGGATTACCCCGCTTCCTTGTCGAAGAAGATGATTACCGGCTTGCTCCGCGAGGAGCTTGATTATAATGGCATTGTCATTACAGACGATATGACGATGGGCGGAATTACGGAGCATTTTAATGTCGGCGAGGCAGCCGTAGATTCCGTACAAGCCGGAAGCGACATTATTCTAATTGGGCATGATTATGCAACACAAATTTCAGTCCTCAAATCGTTAAAGCAAGCTGCTCGCGATGATGTGCTTTCCAAAGCGCGACTGGATGAGAGCGTTTATCGCATACTGAGCTTAAAGAACAAATACCAGCTGAAAGATACTGCGACGGCCTCCGTTGATATCGAAGCCGTGAATCATCACATTCAAACCGCATTACAAGCGAAAAAACAAAAGTAGCTGGCCGTTGCCCTTCTATCACCTTAAAATCAGATCTTGGAGCGCTAGACCAGAATCCTCTTCATTAGAAAACGTTGGCCATATTAAAAAGGCTCAGATCCCATTACGGAATCTGAGCCTTTTTGTACTGCCTATAAGCCTAGAATATGATAGCCGGCATCGACATGAAGCACTTCGCCCGTAATTCCACGGGACAATTGGCTTAGAAGGAACATGGTGGCGTCGCCAACCTCGTCCTGGTCGATGTTGCGGCGCAGCGGTGCTCGTTCTTCTATGGTCGACATAATGTCGTTGAAGCCTGACACGCCTTTGGCTGCCAGCGTTCGAATCGGGCCTGCGGATACCGCATTGACACGGATGCCGTATTTCCCCAAATCCTCTGCCAAATACATCACGCTGGCTTCAAGTGCAGCTTTGGCCACACCCATCACATTATAGTTTTTCACAACCCGTTCTGCGCCAATATACGTTTGCGTCACGATGCTGCCGCCTTCGGTCATTAGCTTCTTAGCTTCGCGGGCAACGGCAACCAATGAATAGGCACTTGAATTCTGTGCGAGCAGATAGCCCTCTCTAGTCGTATCCACATATTCACCTTGCAGCTCATCCTTATCGGCAAAAGCAACCGAATGAACCACTCCGTGTATGATGCCAGACTTCTGCTGAATGTCCTGAAAGGCAGCCGTTACGCTTTCATCATCCAGTACATCGCAGGATACCGTCTGAAGAGCGGTGATTTGATGCTGCTCCAGCAGCTTTGTTAGCTTATCCAATGATCTCTCTTTGCGGTAAGTGAAAATAAGGTTAGCTCCTTGCTTGTGAAGAGATTTAGCTACTCCCCAAGCAATGCTGCGGTCATTCGCAACGCCCATGATGACGATGTTTTTATTTTCCAGTAAGTTCGACATGCTGCTCCTCCTAGTTGTGCTTCTCTCTGTTTTAGAAATCGTATAGGTGTAACCTAGTGGATACGCGCTCATACGCTTATTTGTGCAAAAAAACGTCATGCCTTGTTCTATACTAACGATATCGTTCTAAATATTCAACTTCAAAATGAGAAACCAAACAATAGACGGGGCTTGATTGGTATATTTCCAAATTCAACTAAGGCTCAATGGAGACCAAGGTTGGCTTTTCCCACTCCCGATGTTCGTATTTAATCCAATAAGACTTGTCTGCTTCGATTAATTTTGAGATGCCATCCGGGATTTGTATGGTAGATCGGTGTCCGCTCTGATCCTGAATTTCAATATCATGCTCGTGCACAGCGATTACCGTTATTTGCCCTGATGTAAGGTGCGTAAAAGCATTCCATCTGGACAGGGCAAAAAATAGAATGATCGCACCTGCAAGCAGTGCCCAATTTCTCTTTTTCATCATATCCTCCAAAGCTTTCTTCAACTGTTGCAGCCTATATTTTCTTACTTTTTGGCTTTTGATGCAAAATAAGTGCTTGTTAAAAACGCAATAAGCCCTAGGATCCAGCCTAGGATGGGCGAATACTCAAAAACGTTTTTTGCCGCCATCCCTCCAATAACAAACACGACGCCGAGAAAGAGAAACAATAGCGAAAGCTGCTGATCCTTATTCATCTACATCACTCCCAAATTCGTATAATGCTTACTTATATCACGAATTCCCAAGCTATAGACTAAAAAAACCATCTCTTTGTAATGTAACATTTCTATCTCGAATTGGAAATAACGAACTGCTCAAATAATGGAATTACTGATTGTCAAATGTAAACCGCATGCTTATTGGTCTGAAGCTAATAATGCCTTAATGCTCTCGATGCTGTTCGCCGCTCTAAGATTTAGAGAGCGTTTGTCCTTCAAGCCAAATACATGCAGCTCATGGCCCGGATCTATGATTAACGGCTTCGAAATAATATCTTCCAAAATGATCGCTGTTTCTTTGTATGCTTTATGAAGCAGTTCAGTCGCGGTATGTGCTTTGACCAGCTTAATGATTTCAATTATTAGCTCAGCGTACATCAGCTTAACCATGCTGTCCGACGACATCACATGCCGGGAAGCAAATGCGACGATTTGTTCCACTATCTTACTGTCAGGATAATTTTTGGATATCGAAACACATTGCAAGGCGGCATCCCAGTTCCGAATGGAAAGCTTTTTCACTTCGTTTGCTATCATTTCCTCATACCATTGCGTTTCCGCTTCCTTTGTTACCTCATATGTTTTGTATTCTTCGAGCAGTCCGTTCTTGTGCATTTGAAAGTAATTGCCGAAATAATCGGTAAACAGCTCTTTTGCTCTTTGCATTTCGTCACTCCCATTACCTCTACCTGCATCCTATGCGTTTAAGACCGCCTCAAAGCGCTCACATAAATCCGTAATATCATCTAGTCTTGCCAGTTGGCTAATCCAGCTTTGAGGAATAGCATCCACGCCATAGTAGATCCCTGCCAATCCGCCTGTTACAGCGCCTGTTGTATCCGTATCTTCGCCCAGATTAATAGCCTTCATAACAGCTTCGCTGTAGTTATCCGTATTCAGCAAGCTCCATAGGCTCGCTTCTAGCGTGTGCACAACATAACCAGAGGATTGAATTTCTTCCTCAGAAAGCTTGCCGAGCTCGCCTTTCAGGATGCGGTCGAATCTTTTGAAATCTTCCATTTTCGAATCCTTGTAGTATTCCAGTATCGTTTCTCTCATTTTCACGATGCTATCCTCAAAATTGCAGCCATTCAATAAATGGATAGCCATTTCAATATAAATGACGCACGCGATTATCGAAATCGGATGTCCATGCGTAATCGATGACACTTTAGCAATCAGCGTCGCACGATCCTCCATTTGTTCATTTCTAAGCAGATAGGCGAGCGGCAAAATACGCATTAATGAACCATTCCCATTGCTGTAGATGTCAACGCCGCCTGCCAAGTCCGGCCGTATGCAAAGTTCCCTATAACGCTCAATCGCTTTTGCGGTGGCAATTCCGACATCAAAAGTCACACCATGCGGCGTCCAATAGCTTTTGTTCAACCAGCTGACAAAACGATCAGCCAAATCATAAAGGTCAATTTGCGGATGGGCAGCGCAGCTTTCCATTAAGCAAAAAACCAAAGAGCTGTCGTCTGACCACGTTCCCGCAGGCTGGGCATGCGAACCATAGCCAATCATATCCGTCAGCGGCTTGTCCATGAGCGTCTTGCGTGACTGAAACTCGACAGGGACACCAAGCGCATCGCCAACACATAAACCAAGAATACCATCCCGCACATTCGTCATTTCTATGCTACCTCCATTTTGAAGCCATTTTCGAATTTCTAGATCCAGTATAGCAACCATAGAATGATTTGGAAACGTTAGCCATAACAAAGGGGCTTCGCGTTCCGTAAAGAACACAAAGCCCCTAAAATGATATATTTACATTATGCTTGAATGCCGCGGGCATGAAGCTCTGCTGAGAAGCTCGCAATTAATTCCAGCTTTTTTGTCTCTTCAAGAAAAGCAGCCTTGATCCCATTCATTATGATCGTCCCTATATCATCAAGAGAAAGGCCGCAATGGTCCATTAACAGCTCATATTCTTTTTGAATCGTTGTATCCGACACCGTTCGATTATCGGTATTGACGGTAACAATAATTCCTTCCTCCATATAACGACGAATGGGATAGGTTCCCCAGCCCGTGACGGCTTTGGTCTGAATATTGCTAAGCGGACACATTTCTAGCGGGATTTGCTTTTCTTTAACCAGTCCGACTACTTCGGGGTCTTCTAGCATTCGGACGCCATGGCCAATCCGCGTCGCCCCTAGCTCCGTAATCGCAACCTTTACATTTTCCGCTCCGGCCGCTTCGCCTGCATGGATTGTAATCGGCAAGCCCAACTGCCTAGCCCTTTCAAATAGCTGACGGAACTTGATAGCAGGAAATGATGCCTCATCGCCGGCTAAATCTACAGCAACGACCCCTCTTTTATAAAAACGCGCTGCTTCTTCAACAACGTCTATATTCAAATGTTCAGCATGGCTTCTCAAGCAAATAATAATCGCTCTTGCTATCGTACCAAAGGCTTGCTCGCCGCGCTTTAAGCCCGCGATAACATGGGAAATCGCTTCATGGTTGCTTAAGCCCTGCATGCGGTGCAGTTGAGGGGCAAACCGGACCTCAATATAGCGAACATTCTCCTTGGCCGCCTGTTCGACTACCTCAAATGCCACTCGCTCTATCGCAGCACCCGTTTGCAAATAGGGCAGAACAAAACTGAATTTATCCAAATACTCCTTGAGGCTCTCGCAATGGTCCTCTACTTTCATTTGGGCCAGCAGCTCCGCATCTGATTCCAGCTGCATAGGTTCTCCCTGTTCTTTAGCCAGTTCTATTAAAGTTTCCGGCTTTACGCTTCCATCCAAGTGCACATGCAAATCAACCTTTGGCAGCTGCGACAACAACGCCTTAACAGCTGCCGCTTGTTCCTTCACTAACGCCATCGTCAAAATCCCCTTTCGCTATATTCATACACATCAATCAGGCTGGGTATACATGCCTGCCATTGCATCTAGCTTCCGCGATAAGTGCTGTATCCGCCTGGAGCGACCAGCAGCGGAACGTGGTAGTGCTCCCCAGGTTCCCGGATACTGAAACGGATGGGGATATCATCGAACAAGCTCTCTGATATTGCAGCTAAATGATTCGTTCGCCGAAAAAAATCACCTGCCGCAAAAATCAGCTCATATACGCCTTGCCTTAACCTATCCCCCTCGAGCAAAGGCTGCTCCACCCGCCCATCTTTATTCGTCCGATAAGCGCCAACTAGCTGTGGAGCTTGACCTGCGTCACTGCCTCCCGGTAGCTCTCCCAAATACCAAAGCTCTAGCGTGATGCCCTCCACCGGCTTTCCTCCTGCCAAATCCAGTACATGAGTCGTAATCCGGCCGCTCATTCGAGCCCGCTCCCTTCCTCAAGGTCAGCTCTAGTTAATGTAAAACCCTGAAAGCCATAGGGCGGTCGAGGCTCGGTGTAAACGCCGGCTGCCGCTGAATGCTCAGGCTCCACAATCGTCTCCCACGTCCGGTTATTGGATTCAAAACGAACCTCAGCAAGCTGAGGAAAGCTCCTCAGTATACTCGTTCCGATTCGATAAATCAAATATTGAATCGAAGGCGAATTGGCCGAATGAAACAGCGTATGGGCGAGATCATGAACCTGCTCCGAGGGGACATATCTCCCCCTACTGCTATCGAAAGCATCTTCTGCCTCTATATAGGTCCAAAATATATCCAAAAAAATAAATAATGGACGATCAAAGCTCTCCGGCAGCGTCGTATATTCATCGCGAACGAAGCCATAGAAGGAGCTGCCGCTTACTTTTATTAGCTGGATTTGGGCTATGGCACTTTCATGAAGGGTAAGTTCAGCTGCTCCATCAGCACCGCGAGCCCACTTCAGCGAGGCACTTGCATGCTCGTTATGCGAGCGGCGAAAGACGAGCTGACTGTCGCTCCACCCCTTCTCCCCTGCAACGGTGACCGAAGTGAAAGGCAGCTTGCTAGCGCTTATTTCAATCGCGTCAATATGCGGGTACCGCTCCAGAAACCTCTCGCTAATAAACGCAAGCAACCCTTCCGTCGTGCTGCCGTTGTAATTAGCGGTCTGCCTTAAAATAAAATTTTTCATAGAATCTGTCGCAACGACCTGCGTGTTGTCCCCTTCCGTGAACGAGGTAAGCAGCACCTCGCTGCTGACAGAGAAGGTAATATTATGAGCAAAAATGACATTGCTGTCACCGGTATAAGGGGATTCGGGTATCGCTTTGACAGATAGCGGGGCGGCATACGTGCGATAAGTTAGCACATCCCCTTTCCCATAATAAAGCGTGCGACCGCTGCGTAATTTTAGCATGATTCCTCTTC
The DNA here is from genome assembly GCF_006345825.1 of Paenibacillus paridis. Lineage (GTDB taxonomy): Bacteria > Bacillota > Bacilli > Paenibacillales > Paenibacillaceae > Pristimantibacillus > Pristimantibacillus paridis. The sequence continues at coordinate 1,478,760 of NZ_VCIX01000092.1, read as the reverse complement.
CCTTCTCTAATCGATTAGAAGCTCCCTAAGCCGAAAACCCGAGATTTTTTCAATTTCAAGCAGCGCTTGCTCGGCTTCCTCGCTTGACGAGTTCCAAATCCTTGTCTCCATAGCAGCAAGAATGTCTTCCTTGGTCTTCCCCTTCACTGCAAAAATAAAAGGAAATCCGAAGGTTTTGACATACGTTTGGTTTAGACCGTAGAATCGCTCATACTCCTCGGCTGACAGCTGATTCAGGCCTGCTCCCTGCTGCTCCTTCGCCGAATATTCCCCTACCGCAAGGCGCGTTCCCAGATCGGGATGCGCACGGAACAAATCGACAATCGCCTCTACCCTTGATTCCCGAACGACGTTGATCATGGCCGCATGCAACGCTTCAATGTCAGCAAACGGAACCGCATGGTAAACGGATGCCGCCACCCAAGGAGAATATTCAAAAATCGTACCGAGCCGCTCAACAAATTGTTCACGGCTGCATGCATTAATTTGATCCATAGTTAGTTTCATTTCCAATACCCCTCGTGAACCGCCACCGCTGCTTCCTCTACTTCGGGAAACGGGCCGATGACTTGAATTGGCTTGCGGCCACGCGCAAATACAATGCGGCATGGCAAATCGAGCGTAGGATTCTGCTCAACGTCACCAGTAATCTGCGCCAAGCGCTTCTCTGAAATGCCGTAGACTACGGTGCCTACATTCCCCCAATAAATGGAACCCGCGCACATCGCGCAGGGCTCGGCAGAGGTATATAGCGTAAAATGCCATAGTTCTTCCTTGCTAAAGCGCTTCGAGGCTTGCTCCATCAGCGTTCTCTCCGCATGGCCTGTGCAATTGAATTCCGTTATCTCAATGTTTCCTTGTTCCAATACAATATCGCCTTCAGCATTGACCAATATCGCGCCAAAAGGCGTATTTCCAGCTTCCCTTGCTTGCCGGGAAACCTCTATGCTTCTTAATAGATAATAGGAGTGCTCATGTTTGCTTGTCATGTCGTTTGACGCCTCCCTTCCGCTGCCCGTTTTACCGCTCTCCATATGCCGCCATAGCCGGTACAGCGACAAATGTTGCCTGACAATGCTTCGGATATTTCATCATCGGTAGGGTCGGGATTTTCATCGAGCAGCGCTTTAACGGATATAATCATGCCGGGCGTACAGTAGCCGCATTGAAAGCCGCCCTCTTCAAGAAATGCTTGTTGAATGGGATCCATGCCTTGCACGGCTAATCCTTCAATCGTTGTAATTTGCTTCTCCGAGCACTGATAAGCCATCGTAAGGCATGAATTAACCGCATTCCCATCGATTAACACCATGCAAGCGCCGCAGCGGCCAATTTCACAGGAACGCTTCGTTCCCGTAAGGGAAAGCTCATCTCTTACAATGGTTAGCAAGCGAGCAGCCGGTGTCGTGTGAATCGATTCTTCCTTTCCATTAACGAAGCAGCGCAGTACATAAGGTGTTTCTGACTTCACGGCCTCTTCGCTCATTCCCACTCACCCCTTCCCTAGAAAAAACGGCGTTTCCTGTAAAAAGCTTGGCTCCACCGGCAATTTTGTTGCCCATTTGCCGCTGGCTTGCCGTATGGCCGCCGCAATGGCAGGCGCTAAAGTGACGGAACCTACCTCGCCAATGCCGCGCGGCCCGTAGTCGTCCCCCTCTGGCAGCTGCTCGATCGCTTCAACCTCGACGAGGCCGCGTTGATCCTCTATTGTAGGAACCAAATACGAATCTAGATTGCGGGTAATGTAATGGCCTTTCTCCATGATTGATTCCTCCAGCAGCGTAAAACCAAGCGCCATGCTGCTTCCGCCCTCAATTTGTCCCAAATAGCCCTGTGGATTAATAACAGGTCCTGCGGCAACGACATGGTATTGCTGCAGCACTCTGGCGCGTCCGGTTAGCGTATTGACCTCTACCTTTACGACAACAGCGGAATAGGTATACATATAGTGGGCACCTACCCGCTCGGTAGACGAGGTCGGAAAGGAGAAAGAGGTTTCACAGCGGATCGGCTCGCCTGCAGCAGCTGCAAGCTCTTTATAGGAAAGGAGCAGCGCTTCTTCACTCCTCCCTTTTATCCCGCCTTCCGCCAGCCGAAGCTGCTCAACTCGGCGATTCAGTATAGCGGCTGCCCGCTGCAGCAGTTGACCGGAGAATGGCGCCTTCAGCTTTTGCAGCGATTTCCACATCATTGCGGTTGCCCGCGAAGCCGTGGTAGAACCGCTGTCAGGGACGACATCGGTGTCTCCAATAATCATTCGGATATCCTTCGCCCCGAAGCCAAACTGCTCCATCAGCATTTGCTCCAGAGAAGCCAGCAGACCCTGCCCGAACTCTTCATAGCCGAATACCGCTTCGATTTTCCCGTCAGCTGCCAGCGCAAGGCGTCCACCTGCCGGATCAGGAATACCGACGCCAAGCCCTGCTCCGTGCATGGTGAACGCAGCGCCGATTCCCGTTTTGATCCAAGGTTCATCACCGCTATGGCTCATACGCGCCAATTGCTGTTTCTCCATCCATAACGGGCATTTCGCGATCGCCTCCCAAACCTGCTTGGCTCCATCTGTCATTGCAATCGGCTGATCGAAAGGGCCCAGATCATCCGATTGCCTCATATTCAGCTTCCGAAAAACCCAGGGATCCATGCCCGCCATCTCTGCCAGACGATCCATCTGGCCTTCCAGCGCAAAGATCGCCTGATTGCCGCCAAAGCCGCGAAACTCTCCGGACATTCCGTTATTCGTAAACACCGAAACGCCTTTTACATCCAAATGCTCATACTGATATGGGCCGATTACATGCTCAGTCGCAAAATTCAACACCTCAGCGCCTAACGTGGAATACGGTCCGGTATCGGAGATTATCGAAACCTGATGAGCCATAAGCTTTCCGGCAGCATCTATGCCTGTTTTCATCGTAATTTTCATGGGATGCCGTTTGAGCCCTGCGCGGACCGACTCCCATCTGGAATTGTGAATTTTAATGGGCCTTCCCGTCTGCATCGCAAGCAGCGCGCCATAGGGCTGGACGTTTAACTCATCCTTGCCGCCAAATGAGCCGCCGATCGGACTCGATACGATTCGGATCTCCTCCTGCGGCTTAGCCAAAATACGGGACAATTGCATACGGTCCATAAAGCCGTGCTGCGTAGGAGAGTATACGGTCAAGCGCCCATCCTCTCCCGGTACGAACAAGCCGCCTTCGGTTTCCATATACGTGTGCATTTGACGGGGAGTATAATACGTTTCTTCGACGATGTAAGCACAATCGCGGAAGCCTTGATCAACATTGCCCCTGCTAAATACCGTACGATGCAGCTCATTCCCGCCAGGGTGGAGCTGTGGTGCACCCGGCAATAACGCACGCTCGGGATCATCTACGACCTCAAGCACCTCATAGTCCACTTCAATCAACTCAAGCGCTTGCTGCGCAGCTGCGAGCGTGTCTGCTGCCACGGTCGCAAGAGCATCGCCAACGTATCTGGCTCGCTCCTCACAAAGCACAGGCTGATCCGGGTGCGCGATCCCAAAGGCATTTAGGCCGGGAATATCCATATAGGTGAGAATCGCACGCACTCCTGGCAGCTTCTTCGCTTTGTCCGTATGAATCGATAGAATACGGGCATGTGGATGCTCGCTCCGCAGCACAAGGCCATAAAGCATTTGGTCAGTCGTCATATCCGTCAAGTAAGCCAAGCCGCCCGTCACCTTCCCCGGTCCATCGGGACGAACTCGCCAACGCCCTCCACTGCTAGCACGGTTTAAGAGCATACGCCTCACCCTTCCTGTTTTGTTCTGTAAAGACGAATGCTGCGTTTCCAAGCAACCATTTTCTCGCAACGTATCTCTTTCACTGTTCTAAAGCCAGTTAAAATCTCATTAAAGAGGTTTCGTTTCGCCTTTGGCTGCTTTCCACAGCTCGGCAACAATCAAGTTGGCGGCTGTCGATTTCCGGTAAGCTGCAGAGGCGAATAAATCCTCGCGCGGTTCAAAAAGCTCGATAATCCGCTCATATACGTGACGGAGAAGGTGACCATCCACTGCGGCACCGTTGATTTCCTTTTCCAATTTTTCCAGCCTGACTGGCACCGTCTGCCCCCCGCCTAGCGCTATCCGAATCTGTTTAATAACGCTGTTATGAGTGAGCACGCCATTCATGCAAGCTGTGACGACTGACGGAGTAAAAGCTTCACGCCGTCCGATTTTATGGTAAGCGCCGAAGCGCTTCATTTGCATTGTTAAATCCTTATCATCATGTTTAACTGAGGTCTCCTCAAGTGATATCTCAAAAGGAAGCAGCATACTTAGGAGCAAACGTTCATTCCCACGCTTTGCTGCACTTGCTTCAGGCAGCCATTCCGACAGTAAGGTTCTGTTCTCCGTCGTGCCGTCAAACCAGATGACCTCCGCATCATATCCAAGCAGCGCTGCAATCGAATCGCCAATGCTGGAGGCGACATTGCCTCCTATCGTAGCGAGATGCCGGACGGATGGGGCCGCAATGGTACGAATCGCTTCGGAAACCATCGGAAAATGACGGCTGAGCAGCGTATTCGAGCGGCAGGATTGCAGACTGGTTTGACCGCCAACCACAAGCCCCGCTTCCCCAATTCTCAGATCATTCAATCCGCGGATCGTGCTTAAATCGATCAAATGCCGCGGTATGGCCGATATGCCTGACTCCCACTGGGTGCGAAGCAGTGTTCCGCCTGAAGTGTAAATTCCTTCTGTGCCATAGGTTTGTTTCAACTGCCAAGCCTCCGCAGCCGTTTGTGGATGCCAAACCAGAGGAGACGCCATGGCCTCCTGTATGTTCATGCCCATCGTACTCCCCTCCAGTTGCCGTTAAAATCGTTGTTCGCGAATATAAGGTATGCCAAGCGATTCCGGCGAGCCGGAAGGTTTGTTGCGGTTGCGCCATCCTAGAAACATTAATACTAATATCGTTACAACATAAGGAATCATTTTCAGAAAATACGATGGGATATCGCTTCCGATTAATTGAATGCGGAAACCAAGCATATCGAGCGCTCCGAAAAAATAAGCACAGAAGAGCGCGCGAATCGGGTTCCATCTGGCGAATATGACTAAAGCAACCGCAATCCAGCCCCGCCCCGTCGTCATGCCCTCCGTCCAGGTCGGCGAGTATACGAGAAGCAAATCCGCTCCTGCCAGGCCGATAAGAATCGAGCCGACGATAATATAGCCATATCGAAACGCTTGAACGCGAATGCCCATGACATCGGCCGTTGCCGGGTTATCTCCGATGGCCCTCAGATGAAGCCCCCATGAGGTTCGATGTATAAACAAATGAAGGGCAATTACAAGGACGAAGCTAAACCACGTTAACAAATCAAGATGGGCAAAGATGCGCCCGATAAACGGCACATTCTCCAGCCAAGGCATATCTACCTTGGGTACCGCTCTTGGCACAGGCAGCCCGCTGACGGGTTTCCCCAAATAGGCGCTAAGGCCGGCACCGAATAGCGTCATTGCAAGCCCGCATACGATCTGGTTCGCTCTAAGGGAAACGCTAAGAAAAGCATGGATGCCGCCTAGCAAAATACTGATGCCGCACACCGCCAGAAGCGTGATGCCGAGGCTTCCGGTTTGTAGATACGTGAGGCAGGCTGTGACGGCACCCATCAGCATCAGTCCCTCTGCGCCAAGTTGAATGATGCCTGAACGCTCAATCAATATGCCGCCTAGGGTTGCAAACAATAACGGCGTACCGGAGGAGATGGCGGCGAGCAGCATTTGATACACAATTTCCAATCCTTGCACGCTCCTTTCATCGAATTCTGCGAAGATGGAATTTGCTTAATGTGCCGCCTGCAATAAGAAAGAACAGTATCGCTCCCTGCAGCATCTCCGAAATCGAGGATGGAAGCCCGATCGTCTGCACGCTGTAACCTCCGACAATAAGACCGCCGAACAGAAAGGCGGAAACCACAAGCCCGATCGGATGCAGCTTGGCGAGCCAGGCCACGATGATTGCCGTATAGCCATAACCAGGGGATATGCCGTACATCAGACGATGCGTGACGCCAGACACCTCCGCCATGCCAGCTAGGCCAGCTAAGCCGCCGCTGATCAGCATCACCAGCAAAATATGTCTGCTGATTCGAATGCCCGCGTTTTTAGCCGCTTCCGGATTGGCTCCGATCAGCCTAAGCTCATAGCCCCAACGCGTATACTTAATGAAGAAACCGTATAGAACGATAGCAACCAAACCGAACAGCAGTCCCAAATGCAGCCGGGTGTCACCCAATACGGGAAGCGACTGAGCCTCTGTAAACATCGGCGTGCCCGGAAAGTTCATGCCTTTGGGGTCCTTCCAAGGACCGAATACGAAATAATCCATCGCCAGCAGCGCGACGTAATTGAGCATGAGTGAGGTGACAAGCTCATTGACTTGAAAATAGGTACGCGGAATCGCCGTCAGCAATCCCCAGATCCCTCCTGCAACAATGCTGAAGACGATCATTGTCGGAATAATGAGAAGACCGGGCATATTTGGAAAATAAACCGTAACCGCAGTCGCGGCCATCGCTCCTGCCGCAAATTGCCCTTCCGCTCCGATATTCCATACCGAAATTCGGTACGCAATGGTCACCCCGAGCCCGCACAGCAGTAGCGGTATCGTTTTAACGAGCGTTTCCGTTAAGCCATAAGACGTTCCAAACGCACCTGTGAACATTTTCTTATAGACAGGAAAAGGGTTCATGCCGTTCGCAGCAATGAAAATGCCACAAACGATTAAGGCTAGCAGCATCGATACAAATGGAATCCACCACGAGCTGTCTTTCTTGGTACTGTCGATTTCGATGCGATAGGAACGCCACCTCGGCCTGCTTGCTTGCTGCGTTGCCTCGACGGAAATCGTCCCGCCTTTGTGAAGGATTGGCTTTTGTTCACTCATCCCGCTTCCTCCTCCGCCGATTGGAGGCCTGCCATATACATGCCGATCTTCTCTCGATCCGCATCCTCCCGCCCCATCTCGCCAACAATTTTCCCGTTGAAAATAACGAGAATGCGGTCAGACAGCTGAATGACCTCATCCAGATCCTCCGAAATCAACAATACGCTTTTACCTTCATCCCTCATTTTCCCTAAAAGCAAATGAACCCCCTCGGTAGCCCCGACATCAAGCCCTTGCGTTGGATGCACAGCTACCATCAGGAGCGGCTCCTGGTCAACCTCCCTTGCAAAAAGCAGCTTTTGCTGGTTTCCGCCCGACAATTGCTGAACTGGCGTATCAAGACCCGCCGTTTTGACATCGAATTGGTCGACCAGCCCTTGTGACCAGGAGCGATTGTTACTTGTTCGAAGGAAACCTAAGCGTGAACGCTCGCCCTTTCGGTACGTTTTGAACAACAGATTGTCAACGATCCCTAAACTGCCGGCAAGCCCGCTTTTCATTCGATTTTCCGGTACATGAGCGATCCCCGCCTCAATCGCCGCCCGCACCGAACCGTTCCTAAGCTCCTTGCCTGCAAAATGAATCCTCCCCTGCTTCCAGCTCCGAAGTCCTGTCAGTACCTCGGCAAGCTCCTTCTGCCCATTGCCCGCTACGCCGGCGACACCGACAATTTCCCCCTCATGGACATGCAGCGAAAATTGATCAAGCGATTTCCTTCCATGATCCGCCTGCACATCGACCCTGGACACGGTAAGCAAAACCTTTCCTTGCGGCCGCGGCAGGAACGCACGGCTCTCGCCAATCTCCTTGCCGACCATCAGCTTTGCCAGCTCACGTTCATTTGTAGCTGTTTTCTCCATAGAATGAATCAGCTTCCCCTTGCGCATGACCGAAATATGGTCCGCAGCGGACATGACCTCCTTCAGCTTATGGGTGGTCAGAATGACCGTCTTTCCTTCTTCTTTCATTCGCTGCAGCGTCGTGAACAGCTGCTCAGCCTCACCAGGCGTCAGCACCGAGGTAGGTTCATCCAAAATAATGAGCTCCGCTCCGCGGTAAAGCGTTTTGACGATTTCGACCCGCTGCTGCTCACCTACGGATAATTGCCAAATCGGCCGATTAACCGGAAACGCTAAACCAAAACGATCCGCTATCGCTTCAATTTCCTGCTGCTTGCTGTTCATCCATTTTGGCCCCCGCCAAAAGGACGATCTCTCCCCAAGCACGATATTTTCTGCAGCAGTTAAGGTTTGGACGAGCCGGAAATTTTGAAAAACCATGCCGACTCCAAGCTTCATGGCATCCTTCGGAGATCGGATTTTTACCGGCTTGCCGTGGATGAAAATTTCGCCGCTCGTGGGCCGATAAACACCGGAGAGCATGCACATCATCGTGCTCTTCCCCGCTCCGTTCTCGCCAAGCAGCGCATGAATCTGTCCGGGCTTCGCATGAAAGTCAACATGGTCATTCGCGATGACCGTGCCGAACTGCTTCACAATCCCTCTCATCTCTACCGAGTACGTTTCATGCATAGGTTCCCTCCTAAAGTTTTGTATCAGAAACGAAAGTATCGTCTACATTTCTAATACAAAACTGCTTCGTAAGCATTACCTTTGTTTTGTTCTAAGCATTTGGGAAGCGGGCGTTTGCGGAAATAGCTGTTTATAAACCAACAAATCCCTTCATTCAGGGATTTGTTGATTGATCGGTATGTGTAAAGCTGCTTATTTTGGGATCGTGCCTTCAACGCCTTTGACAAACCAGTCCATCACCAAAATATCGTCGAGCGTCAGCGTTTTGCCTTCCTCGACCTTCACGGCTCCCGAAGCATCCGTGATTGGCCCTGTAAAGACATTCAGCTCTCCGTTAATGAGTTTGGCTTTCGTGTCTGTGACAAGCGTTTTTACATCCTCAGGCACGCTGGGCCCAATCGGTGCAATATCAACCATTCCATCGGCGAGCGAACCTGAATATTGCTCGCTTTTCCAAGTGCCGTCGATGATATCCTGAACGGTCTTCGTATAATAAGGACCCCAATTCCAAATCGGGTTCGTCAAGTAGGCTTCCGGTGCAAAACGCGTCATATCCGAGTCATTGCCTCCAGCCATTGCCCCCCGTTCAGCCGCCGCTTGTAGAGTAGCTGGGGAATCTTGATATGCCAGCAGCACATCCGCTCCTTTATCAAGCAAGCTGACCGCCGCTTGCCGCTCGGTTGTCGGATCATACCAGGTATTGGTCCATACGACGCTTACCTTGGCTTCCGGATTTACGCTTTGCACGCCAAGCGCAAAGGCATTGATGTTATAGATAACCTCCGGTATAGGAAACGCTCCAACATAACCGATCACGTTTTTCTTCGTGACTTTCCCTGCTGCAATGCCGCTTAAATAGCTGGCGTCATAGTTTTTGCCGAAGAACGTGCCCATATTGTCATTCGTTTTGTAACCGGCGGTATGAAGAAACTTCACGTTAGGAAATTTTTTGGCCACATTTAACGTGTAATCCATATAACCGAAGCTTGTAGTAAAGATGACGTCGTGGTTTTGCGCAAGCTCGGTAATGATTCGCTCGGCATCCGCGCTCTCCGGTACATTTTCGACCGTATCCGCTTTAATCCCCAGCTTCTCCTCCATGTACAACCGGCCCTTGTCATGCTCGAATGTCCAGCCGCCGTCTCCTGGAGGACCGATATAAACAAATGCGACGCGCGGAAGTTTTGCGGGCTCATCTGTCGCTGTGCCTTCAGTAGCTGCCTCCGTTGGCGTTGTGGTTGCGCCCCCGTTAGCCTTCTGGTTTGCGTTGTTGCCAGAACAACCGCTAAGGACCAATACGAGCGATAAAAGAAGTGCTGCACCTGTGAACATTGCCTTTTTGTAAGGATTCATACTGTTCCTCCCCGACTCTCTATTTTTCAAGAGTTAGCAGATGACTGTACACGCTGCAAAAGAGCCGCCATTCTCCTGTCGCAAAATGCTTACGTCAGCCTTTACAGTTCAGCTTTCGTAGCTCTCGCTAGTTTTGGTGGAAACCAATCACTTACTTTCAATATATATCCACGTTAACATTACGTCAATATATATAACATTAAATTCATAATAAAAATTTTATTGCTGAATATACCCCCGAAAAATTAAATGCATCATGTTTAATGTTATATATATTTACATTTATTACGCTTATTATTGACAAATCCATTTCGAATAGTGATCCCTCGCTTTTTCCATGTCAGATATGGTATCAATATCAATCAAAATAGTTCTATCTTTTACAGCTAGACCTTCTCCATTAAACAGAGGTGAACGAAACAGTTTTCGCGCACCCGCATCTCCCTCCAAACTCATTAAAGCCGCAAACATAGATCGCGCTATAACGGCAGGTGGCATCAACACAGGAATGCCATCGCTTATTTCTCCGGATCTAGTCGCAACAAAGTCCAGCTCCGGGTGGCTGCGCCAATAATGAATAAGCTCCTCGATCATTTCGGCTGAAATAAACGGCTGATCTGCTAGAGCAATGCAAACCGCTTCAACAGACGGATCTTCCTCCAATAGCACGCCAATTCCATATTTGATGGAATGCGCCATTCCCTTGGCCGCCTCCATGCACGGAGCGATATTGACGATAGAGTTCCCCCCTGCAAACGAATGGCTATCGCTGGGCTGCTGTCGCTTAGGCAACCAAGATAACGGGTCCTCCGGGTGTACGACGACAACCACTTGAGAGACAGAACTGGATAGAAGAGCTTGAAGCGCGAGGCTTGCAAGCGGCTTATTTGTCGCCAGCTCTAACGATTGCTTGCGCATTCCCATGCGCCTGCTTTGCCCTGCCGCCAAATAAAGGGCCGAAATCGACATCCCTTCCCCACTCCTTCCTAGAGCGCTGCTTAATGCCCGCTCTTATGGCAATCAGTTCGGCGGCTATACTAACCGCAATTTCTGCCGGACCATCCGCACCGATAGACAGACCGATAGGCGCTCTTACATTTGAAGGAATTAAAAAGGTCTCGAACAGCAGCCGAATGCGTTTCTTCGAGCCCATGACACCGATGTATACTAGCTTCAGCGGCAAAGCGAGCCGAATCATTTCCCTATCCTGCTGAAGCTGATGGCTGCAAACGATTAAATAATCATCTGGGCGAAAACAAACCTCCTCCATAATTTCCACAGGCGTACCTACGATACATTCTGCATCCGGATAGCGCTCCTTTGTGCATATTGCTCCCCGCCAATCCGCAATGACAATATGGAATCCGATGGATTTCACTAAAGCGTATAAAGCATCCGTATCCTTGCCCGCTCCAAACAAAACAAGCCGCGGCCTTGGGCAGATGTCCATTGACATTCTAACCCAGCCTTCCTCATGCCTATCGGTATAACATGGTGCGTCTTCTTCAAAGGTAACATCGGTAAACGAATAACTGATAGCATGGTCATTCCAGCTTCGAGTAAGCCTAACAGACTGGCCTTCGTCGTTATACTCTTTCGCTTTCAGCAAAACCGCTCGCAAACATTCATTGACCGGCTCTAATAGCAAGCGGATCTCCCCTCCGCAACCGATGGCCTCGCCCCAGATCACATCTTTATCCTGATTCATGTTATAGTCGATACAAGAAAATCGGCCTGTAGTCCATACCTCCTCGGCACGCTCCATGAGATCATGCTCCAAACAGCCCGGGCTTATAGAGCCAATTTGCTTACCCCCGATTATGAACAGCATTGTTGCGCCAGCCTTGCGATAAGAATGGCCCTCCACGCAAACGATAGTCGCAAGTACTGCTCTTTGATTCTCTTCCCTCACCGCTGTTAATATCTCATGCATATCCATCCGATATCCCTCCCTAAGCATCCAGCCTTGCCAAGGTTTCGATTAGCCGTTTGAACGAACTTATTCTTATAACCGCTCAATTAGCTTTCTTAGCGAGCGGTCCGCTTCCTTGAGAACGATCTTCTTATCAACCGTCCTAACAAGCTTGTTCTCCATAACCAGTTGTCCGTCGATAAGCACCGTATCCACATCGCCTCTCGTCGCGGCATAAACAACTCGGGAATACCAGTCCGCGTCAAAGGAAGGGTATACGTGGAAGTCCTCCAAATCCAGCAGCTGCAAATCAGCAAGTTTGCCTACCTCGACGCTGCCGATCTCCTTTTCTAATCCGAGCACCTTCGCGCCTCCCATCGTCGCCATTCGCAAAACCGTCTTCGCGTTCATTACCGTTGGGCCATGCTTCACCTTCTGCATATAAGCCGTTAATCTCATTTCCTGAAACATATCCAGGTTGTTATTGCAAGGTGCGCCATCTGCTCCAATCCCGACATCAATTCCTTGTTCGAGCATTAGCGGGATCTCCGCCACGCCGGATGCCAGCTTCATATTAGAGCCGGGACAATGCGTGACTTTCACTCCCCGCTCACGTATGATCTGTTTCTCCTCATCATCCAGCCAAATGCTATGAGCTAAAATTAAATTCGGCCTCGCGAGGCCAATGTGATCCAGGTAGACGACATTCCTCATGCCGCGTTCCGCTTCTACCATCGCGATTTCGCCTGCATTTTCGGAAGCATGGGTGTGTACCATGACACCGTACTTGGCTGACAAGTCACGAACACCGACAAGCAGTTCTTCCGTACAAGAGACAACAAACCTCGGACAGAAAGCATATTGAATTCTCCCATTTTCAGTGCCGTGCCACTTCTCCAGCAAATCCACACTGTCCTGCAGCGATTTTTGCGTATTTTCCTGCAGAGCTAGAGGAACCTCAGTGCCATGGTCCATCATCACCTTGCCTGAGAGTGCCCGAATGCCGCTTTCCTTAATGGCTTGAAATGCAGATTCCGTATAATGCACGGTTTCCATGTCCAATATCGTCGTTGTTCCGCTGCGGATCAGCTCGCCAATTCCCAACATAGCCGAATAATAAACGGAATCCTCGCTGTGCGCGGCTTCGAGCGGCCAAATTTTTTCTTTCAGCCATTCAATAAGCGACAAGTCATCAGCTCTGCCACGGAACAGCGTCTGACAAAGATGAATATGTGTCTGCACGAAACCCGGAAGCAGCACCTTGCCGCCAGCGTCAATGACACGGTCAGCATCCATCGCCTCAAGTCCTTCACCTAACTGCATAATCCGATTTCCTTCTATTAAAACATCCCCGGTAAAAATATCATCCTTCGCATTCATTGTCATGATGACTGCGTTGCGAATTAATATCGTAGACATCTAATTTCCCCCTCATGTCAAACTCGCAAGTTTTCTGTTTAATTATTATAATTTTCTGACTTTTTAAAATGGACCAATGACTTCTTTACCGCTGCTTAAAAGGATGCTATGCATTTGCTCACCTGTCAGCATCTCTCAGCCGGACTGCCAAACAGAAAGTAAATAAGTCGTTTCACTTTCGTAATGTAAGATTATATAACATCATAATGCAGAATTCACCGTTAAGCAATACATTTCATGAAATAATTATACGCACATCTTTCGGATTTCGTTCGAACATAACATGTACTTCACGCATTAGCCACGGCGAACCGGCTAGTTATGAAAAAGGCACCGATCCGGGATCGGTGCCTTTCATTTTAAGGTTTATTTATGCTTATTTTCTGAGAATTGCGGGCCGACGACAAGAAATCGGGGATCATCTGTTCAAAGATGAGTCTTCTCGCAAACATGGCATCGTTCCGCTTCGTAATTTTTTTGCGAATAACAATAACCAGCTCATACTCCGGAACAATTAGCAAATATTGTCCGCCATGACCAAACGCAAAATAGCAGTCGCATTGTCCGTTATGGCTCTCAGGCGAGTGCCACCAATGGTAGCCATACCCTCCGTAGATCGGAGGCTCATATTGCAATAGTCCTTTGTGATGAAGAGCAGTAGACTCATCCACCCAAGCTGCCGACACGAGCTGCTTATCCCCGAAACGACCTTTTTGGGCGTATAGAGCACCGATTCGAGCCAGATCCCTACCGGTGAGATAGAGCCCTGTTCCCCCTTCATTAACACCCGTTCTTTCCATCCAGCGAGCGCTTTGGAAACCAAGCGGCTCAAATAAATGCTCCTTTGCGAACGAAAGCGCGGACATGCCTGCCGCTTCCGTTAGAATCGCCGATAGCAAATGCGACCCTCCCGAATTATAGGCAAATGCAGCTCCCGGTGCGGAAATCAGCGGCTGGTCAAAAACGTATGCTACCGGATCCGGCGCTGCTTTGAACGTTTTGTAAGGCTTATCAAAATCTGGCCATTCAAAGCCCGGCGTCATTGTAAGCAAATGCTTGATTGTAATCTGACTGAGCGCCTCGGAGATTTCTATCGGATGCTTAAGAAAGGTTGTGATTGGCTGCTCCACATCCGAAATAACGCCTTTATCAACGGCAATGCCGATCAGAACGGACAAAACGCTCTTTGTACAGGAATATAACGGTCCGATCGTATCCTTGCCGCTCGCGTACCATTCACCAAGAAGGCGTTCGCCTTTCATAACGATAACCGTGTTTATTTTCCATTCCGACAGCTGCTTGTTATAGGAATCCAGATCCATTGGTTTCATATCCGGTGACGACCTTTCTATGATGCGTTTCTTTGCTGCTGTTCAGCTTGATTCAGCTTCGGCAATCCGATGGACACAAGGACAACCAACACCGATAACACGGCCACCCAAACAAAGATCGTATGTAGGCTAGCTGAAAGTACGGATGCTTCAATCGTATCCGCACTGCCGGTATGGAGCAGCAAGCCGAAAATCGTAATTCCAATCGTTTGCCCTAAGGTGCGAATGAAATTATTGCTGGCTACAGCGGAGCCTCGAAGCTCCCAGCCAACCGAAGAGGATACGGCAACCGTTAAGGACGTCAGCGACAAACCAAATGACAACCCTGCCATAAAAGTATAGACGATGAATAATACAATGGAAGTGGAAGCTGTCATGAAAGCAAATCCGATACTGCTGGCCAGCAAGAAGCAAGAACCGATCACGCCGATAAACCGCAATCCTTTTTTGGAAATCCAATTGCCTGCCAAAATCGAACCGAGCGGCCATGCGACAGAAAGTGGTATCATCGCCAGACCGGAATAAGTAGCCGGTTTATCGAAGACGCCTTGAATCCAGAGCGGTAAATAAAAAATAATGACTACGTTAATGACGCAAAGCAAAAAGCTGTCCAAATTCGCCATGCTTATGATTCGATTGCGAAACAGTTGAAAGGGAATGATTGGCTCGGGTGACCGAACTTCGATACGAGCAAATATAATAAAAAACAATACAGAGATGCCAAACAGCAAGCCCATCAGCCCGAAAGAGCCGGATTCGTCTGTGTTTTCACGCAGCAGCGTCATGGCATAGAGAAAGCTGAACATGGCGATCGTAAAGGTGGCAATGCCCGGATAGTCGATATGTCTTTTCTTCTTCTCAATCGTCTCCCTCAAGGAAGTCGACAATAAATAGATGGCAACGATGCCGAAAGGCAAATTCATGTAAAAAATCGCTCGCCAAGATATGTAATCTACAAGCAGGCCGCCCATCAAAGGACCGGATATTCCTGCAATTCCCCAAATACTCGACATCCAACCCTGGACTTTAGCCCGTTGCTCAAAGGGGTACAAATCCCCGATAATAGTATAAGGAATCGTGGTTAACGCTCCGGCACCCAAGCCCTGCAAAGCCCGAAACCATATGAGCTGATTCATCGATTGTGCCACGCCGGACAGCATAGAACCAGCGAGGAAGATCAAGGCTCCAATAATGAACATCTTTTTCCTTCCGTACAAATCGGACAGCTTGCCATACACGGGTGTTGTAATCACCGTTGCTAGCAAATAGATCGATATGATCCAGCTGTATTGTTGAATGCCTTGCAATTCCCCAGTGATGCTTGGCATTGCCGTGCTGACGATCGTTCCTTCAATCGCTGCTAGAAACGTAGCGACGAACAAGGCAATGGTAACTTTTTTGCGAGTCTGATTAGCGTTCATTGTCCATCCTTTCGGTGTCTCCGTATAGGAAAATAGAATAATAAAGATGATTATCTCTTCTATTATGATCGCTGCATACATGAAATATCAACGTATTTATTGTTTTAAGACGTTTGCAATAAATTTTGCCGTTTCCATTGAAAGCACTCGTGTGTACAGATTCGGAGAATATATGGCGATTTTTCTTTTTCATTGAGTTTCCAAAACCCGATATCGCCAAACAGTTGGCATAATGCTTGTTCAGCTGCTTTGCAAGCTGCTTGTTCTTCTGCCAGCAGGGTCATGCATATTGTAAAACAGAGCGATTCAAACCGCCGTAAATCTTCAACCTTTTTCTGGAAATCCAACATGTGAATAGTCGCCCCTTCATGCCACTTGAAACCTATTCTCTATTGTATCTGCTCGATAAGGCCAATTAGTTACGAAATGGTTAAATTTGAATCATTCTTCACCTACCCGCGTATGAATGGTATTCAAGCGAATTCGGATGTGTTAACCTATATAAAGCCCATGATCATCATCATGCATGATATGGAAGATAAGGATGTTGTTTAATGTATGATTTATTATTAAGTATCATAGAAGAAATCGGTTATTTCGCTTTGTTCCTCGTCCTCTGTCTCGGCTTAATCGGCCTGCCCATTCCCAATGAAGCCGTAGTTATGACAGGCGGCGCATTAGCGGAATCGGGCGTTTTATCGCCTATACCTGCCTTCATGATGACCTTTCTAGGCATTTGCTCCGCAATGACTTTCGGTTACAGCATCGGAAGATTTGCAGGAAGCAAGCTGACGGTCTGGTTCAGCAGCAAGAAGAATATTAGCAAATTTGTCGAAAAATCCGAGCAGTTAAGCGAGCGTTATGGCGGTTATGCCATTAGCCTTAGCCTCTGTCTCCCCTTTTTGAGGCATGTAACCCCGTATGTGATGGGGATGAACCGGATGGCCTACAAACGATTCGCCATATTTGCTTATCCTTCCGCGCTTATTTGGACGCTGATTTACTTTTTTATCGGCTCTGTTGTCGGGGATCAAGTTCAGGATCTATCCAATCACATTTACCAATACGGAACATGGATCATCTATGTGTTAGCCGCAGTCGTTGTCCTCTTTGTTGCCTACAAATATGTAAAAGGCAAACAAGCCAAAGACCAAGTTGACCGTCCGATGTAGCCCTCCGTATTCAAATAAAGGAATCAGCCTAATGACGCGCTAGTTCCTTTATTTAAATAGAAGACTTTATAGGTTTCACGCGATAAAATATTTTCTATTTCTACGGCAAACGGCCTCATCGTCCTCCACTTGCAGAGGACGGTGAGGCCGTTTCATCTTAATTTAATTTACTGTCTAAAATGGCGAAAACCAGAGAAAACGGTTGATATACCTAAATGTAAGCGCTTAAGTAAAGTTTTGATATTGATCAAGGATGCCATAATTATTGTATAATTACGCCTAGTGTGCATCGGCCCCGACTTTTCTGAGAGTGGAAAGTCAATTCAGTCATCGGATTGCGAGCGGTATAGCTCCTCCGACAAAAAATTCAAGGAGGCTTCTTTGTTTTGCTCGAAAAACTGAAAAAATCATGGTTTTCTAATGTTCGGGGAGATGTACTGGCAGGGATAACGGTTGCCTTAGCCCTTATTCCCGAATCCATCTCCTTCTCGCTAATGGTTGGCGTTGGTCCCATGGTCGGCCTGTACGCTTCGTTCTGCATGGCTGTCATGATTTCCATCGTCGGCGGGAGGCCCGGCATGATCTCCGCTGCCACGGGCGCAATGGCCCTTCTCATGGTTTCCCTTGTCAAGGATCATGGCATAGAGTATTTGTTCGCAGCGACAATTCTAGCTGGTATCCTGCAGTATATCATGGGTGTTCTGAAGCTTGGCCAGCTGATTCAATTCGTTCCGCAATCCGTCATGCTCGGCTTTGTCAACGCGCTTGGCATTCTCATTTTCACGACCCAGCTCGTTCATTTCGTTGGCGCTACCTGGATCATGTATGCTCTCGTCGCTTTAACTCTGGTCATCATTTATACGCTGCCTAAGTTTACAAAGGTAATCCCGTCTCCCTTAGCAGCGATTATTATTGTTTCCGTCATTGCCGTTGCCATTGGCGCCGATCTCAAAACCGTAGGCGACAGAGGCATAATTGAAAGCACGCTGCCGATTTTTCATATTCCGGACGTACTTTTCTCACTTAAGACAATATGGATCATTTTACCCTACTCCTTCTCTCTAGCTATTGTCGGTATTTTGGAATCGCTCTTAACCGCTTCGGTTCTCGATGAGATGACGGATACGACCAGCAACAAGAACAAAGAAGTTCGTGGGCAAGGCATAGCGAATATGGCAACAGGCTTCTTCGGTGGAATGGCTGGCTGCGCGTTAATTGGCCAATCGGTCATTAATGTCAAATCTGGCGGCCGTTCTAGACTTTCTACTCTCGTGGCTGGGTCGTTCCTGCTCTTTCTTATCATGGCCTTAAGCGATGTGGTCAATAACATTCCGATGGCTGCCCTAGTCGGTGTTATGATCATGGTTTCGATCAGCACCTTTGACTGGAAATCAGTCATTCATATCCATAAGGTTCCACGCGCTGATGCTGTGATTATGATCGTTACCGTTGTGATCGTGCTCATTACTCATGATTTATCAAAAGGTGTTTTTGCAGGAGTTGTTCTAAGCGCATTTGTATTCGTTGGGAAAATGGCAAAAATTCGCGTGGCTGTCTCATCCGACAAAACCAAGGGCCGTACCTATAAAATCGCTGGACAGCTTTTTTTCGGAACGACAAGCCGCTTTGTTTCTCTATTTGATTACCAAAGCGACCCCCTCCAAATTACGCTGGACTTCAGCGGCTCCCATGTATGGGATCAATCAGCCGTTACGGCTATCGCTAAAGTAAAAAGCAAATATGAGCAGCAAGGCAAACAAGTATCTTTTATCGGACTTAATGATGAAAGCAAGTTGATAATTCGCAAGCTAGGCT
Source organism: Paenibacillus paridis (assembly GCF_006345825.1). Classification (GTDB taxonomy): domain Bacteria; phylum Bacillota; class Bacilli; order Paenibacillales; family Paenibacillaceae; genus Pristimantibacillus; species Pristimantibacillus paridis. The sequence goes on along the minus strand of NZ_VCIX01000092.1, from coordinate 1,459,885 downwards.
TAACCTCATCCAACGGTCATTAAACAAATAAGGCCATGCGAGCCTCTCTCATCAGAGAGAGCCCGCATGGCCTTGTGTATATTCCTTTATTCTGCTTTTTCAAGCTTAGCCTTTGCCGTGTCGACGAGAAAATCGAACAATTCGTCGTCCTCCTCTAGCAAATCCTCTAAAGCCAGCAGCTCTTCTTCCTTGCCGGATTCATGCAGGAAAAACAAGCCGTAGCCCCATTCTTTCCCTTTCTTGCTGTGCAAAGCAATCTCATACTCATTGGCATGCCCATCCACTCCGAAATGTACCTTGCCTACGTAGCCGTCCTCCTTGGCATACGTCATCGATGCTTCCAATACTTGAATATTAATCACTGTTGTTCTTCCTTCCTGTTGGTTGTTACGGTGTGAGCTGATTCACTTGATTCAGCAGCTCATTAATTTTGTTGATCGTATCCGGAATACCCGTCGAATCGAAAGCGGCTCTTCCTTGTTCTATATTCGTCAGAGCCTGATCAAGACCCTTCTGAAGCGTCGCGTTATATTCGGAAATCGACTCATGAATTTTTTGGGCATATTCCGGGACTTGTAGCCCTTCATATTGAACAACCTGCTCCTTTAACGCAAGCAGCTTCTCTTTCAGATTCGTTCTGGCATCCAAATCAGTGACGGCCTGCTCAGCAAGTGTATTCATTTCTTGTCCAAAATCCGTTAACGATTGTAAGTAATCCGTTGTTTCCGATGCAAAATTTACCGTTTGCCCTACTTCATTCATAATACCACAGCCAGAAGTCAGAAGCATTACAGAGAGCAGTAGCATGGTTACGCTGCGCTTTATCATCCGATCACTCCTTATTTTTACTCAAGTCTTCTAGATGAACGCCTATCCATCTTCATGCATACAGTAGTATACGAAATCAGTTCGCACTGGTTTCGTGTATCTCATAGGGAGATGATCGGGATGGATATTCAATTATCGGCGCTGCACTGGGTTTATTTAGGTTTCGTTATAGCTATTATCGGATTTATGCTAATGCGGCGCGATACCACATTAATTTGTATCGCAGGCATTTTGGGAATCGGCATTCTTGCAACGACTTCGGCAAGCGGTTCTGTAAGCGGTATTTTCAACAGCTTCATATTTGCAATAAAAGAACTGATCGGCACAATATTGATTATCTCCATTATTGTGGCCATGAGCCGGATACTCATCCGAACCGGTATAAATGAAATTATGATCTCGCCGTTTACTCGGTTCCTAAGAACGCCTGCTCTCGCTTTTTGGGGAATCGGACTCATTATGATGGTGACATCGTGGTTTTTTTGGCCATCGCCTGCGGTTGCGCTTATTGGAGCCGTCTTGCTTCCTGTTGCGCTACGTGTAGGGCTGCCAGCTCTCGGAGCTGCTGTTGCCATGAACCTATTCGGCCACGGCATTGCTTTATCCGGCGATTATATCATTCAGGGTGCTCCTAAACTTACGGCTGACGCCGCCGGAATACCTGTAAGCTCTGTTATGCAAGCCAGCATACCTTTAGTCATAGTGATGGGTTTAGTAACGACTGTCGCTGCATATTGGATGATGCGGCGCGACCAGAAGCTGGGGACTTGGCGCGATGGCTTGATAGCTACAACGAACGATAAAGAGCAAGTGATCGATCCTAATGAAGAATTGGACCGCACCGCTTTGTCGCTTAACACCAAGCGCCTGCTTGCCATCCTCATTCCGGTTTTGTTTGCCTTAGACGTTATAGCCATGTTTATCCTTGATCTTCAAGGAGGGGACGCAACAGCACTGATCGGCGGTACTGCCATCCTCATTATGCTTCTGATTACGATGCTAACTCACAAAGGCAAAGGTTTAGAAAAAACGACGAGTTATTTAATTGAGGGCTTTTTGTTTGGCTTTAAAGTATTCGGACCCGTCATTCCTATTGCTGCCTTCTTTTATTTAGGAGACTCCGGTTTTTTGGCAATGTTTGGGGAGAAGCTTCCTGAAGCCTCTCATGGCATTGTAAATGACCTTGGCATTGCCCTCGCACATGTCGTGCCAGTAAATGGATTTGTAGGTTCAATCACCTTAACGGTTGTAGGCGCAATCACCGGTCTAGATGGATCAGGCTTCTCTGGCATCTCCCTGGCAGGGTCGATCGCGCAGCTGTTCGGCCATGCTATTGGTTCGGGCGTTGCCACCTTAACAGCCCTTGGCCAGGTCGCTGCCATATGGGTTGGTGGCGGTACCATCATCCCTTGGGCACTCATTCCTGCCGCTGCCATTTGCGGCATTGATCCTTTTGAGCTAGCACGACGCAATTTGAAGCCTGTCCTTATCGGTCTCGCTGTAACAACGATCGTCGCTATGTTTTTGATCTAGTGCTTCTTTGCTTACGGTATAGCAATGCGGCGGCGGAGCCAACAATAATTACGCTGAACAGCAGGATCATGTTACGTACGAATGTTTCGCCTGACTGCTGCTCTCCTTCACTTGCCTGCGGCGGCAAGGAGCCGCTGCCGAGCAGCGAGATCTGTTGCTCCGCCTGATTATGAAGAACCGTTCCATTGCAAAGGTTTACTTCAAGTGATTTTCCAGTGGCAGTAGCATATACCAAATATCTTTCTCCCATCGTGAACTCATAGCCGCAGCTCTCGCTGCTCCCGGCAGTTAACACTTCAATAGTGGGCGCTACGTGCCCTTTCCACACTTCATTGACTTGAAAGTTTGCTTTTACCGCTTTGGCTGGAGAGTTTAATAAACGCATGGAAGATGACTTGACTGCGGTTACAGTTCCTTCAAATACAGCATCGCTTTTGGCTTGCGCTTCTTCTACAGCAATCGTGCCGGCGCATGAGCAAGCCGAGGCTTTTGTTCCTCCTAAAAGCATGCTGCCGATGATAAGGATCATCGATAGCCCCACGCTGATTAAGCATCTTTTGATCATCATAAAATAGTTCCCCCGACTTTTTTCTGTAATAGGTATTTTTAGGCCTTTAAGATAAGACGTAATGAAATGGGAAAAAGTTTCAACTTTGGTAAGAAGAACGCTTGATGTCGTCCTTTCTGTAGACACCATCGTTTCTGCGAGACGTATGGTGAAAGCACGAGCAAACTCCTATACGGTGCTACATTTCAAGAAGAATTGGCCTCTTCTACCTCAGCAAGAGGAAGCTATACAGAAAAAAGGCTGAATTTAATGCAGCAACCGCCGCTTTAAATCCAGCCTTTATTGAATTATGCTTTTACATTTTGTTTGGAATCCTTGACAAGCTCGACTTTGGATGGCCAAAATGCATGTTTGCCAAGCAAAGTCGTAATCGCTGGCACAAGGAATGGACGAACGATAAAGGTATCCATTAAGACACCTATTGCGGTAATAAGCCCAAATTGGACAAGCACTTGAATCGGAAGCGACGCTAATACTGCAAAAGTTGCAGCTAATATTAGCCCTGCTGATGTAATGACACCGCCGGTCTCGCTTACGCCCTCTTTTATAGCTTGCTTTAAAGGCATTGTTTTGCGCTTATTCCATATGCTCGAGATCATGAAAATATTGTAATCCTCGCCGAGAGCAATCAAGAATACAAAGGAGTAAAGCGGTATGGCGCCTTGGATCGCCTCTACTCCCATAAATTCATGCAAAATGATCCATCCGAGCCCGAGAGCAGCAGCATAGGACAGCAATACGGTACCTATCAGATATAGCATAGCAGTTACAGACCTTAGGTAGGCTAGCAGCAGCACCATAATAAGCCCAATAACCAAAGGAATAATGACACGGTTATCGCGGTCCGTCAGCACTTTGGAGTCATATTGCGTCGCTGTTTGGCCTCCGACCCATACCTTTTGCTCCACATCGGTCAACCCTGCGCCCGTTAATGAAGCTTCGGCTGCTGCATGAAGTTTCGGAATCGTATCCATGGCTTCTTGCGAATAGGGATTAATATTCAAAATTACGCTATAGGACATTAAATTTGGATCGTCCGTGCTTTGCTTTGGCTCTTGTACATGATCGACCAGCGGAACGCCGGCAAGAGACGTATCCAGATCCTGTGCAGCACCTTCTGTCTGAACGACAACCGTTATCGGTGCGAGATCGCCAGGCGTGAACGTTCTCGAGATGACTTCAAACCCTTCACGGGATGGCATATCTTCAGGAAATGAAGACAACAAATCGTATGTGTACTTAATTTGGCTAGAGAAACTTGCAAGAATACCTAGCACAAGCACAGATGAAATAACGACTGTCCACGGCTTAGCAATAACGATACTTCCGATTTTAGAGCCCAGCTTCTTCTGCGGGTTAGGCTTGAGATAAGGTTTGCCTTTCCTCGCTGCACGGGACTGTTCCATAAATTCCGTACGCGGAATGAAAGGGAAAAAGGAAGCTCTCCCTATGATCGCAAGCAGTGCAGGAACAAGTGTGAGACTCGCTATGCCCATAATCAGTATCGATAAGCTGAATGGTACTGCAAAGCGATCATAGGCACCGTACTTGGCAGCCAACAACGCAAGCAAGGATAATACAACCGTGAAACCACTCATCGCGATAGCGCCGGAAGCATCCTTGAACGAGCGTCTTAAAGCTTTCATTTTGTCGCTCTCACGCGTAAGCTCCTGACGGAAATGTGAGATGAAGAACAGACAATAATCCGTTCCGGCACCAAACAAGAGCACGGTCATGATTGATATGGCTTGTGCATCAACGGTAATCCAGCCTTCTCCAGCCATCCAGCCTAGAAGCGGACTGGTTACGGCATAAGCAAAGCCAACTCCGACAAGCGGTATAATCGCGAGGATTGGCGACCGATAAATCAGCAGTAACAATACAAGCACGATTAATACGGTTGCGATGAGCAGAGAAACGTCAGCACCCTTGAATAAGCTGGTCGCGTCTACGGAAATGCCTGCGGGTCCGCTGATTCGCACGCTAAGTTCAGCAGCATCGTTCGTAGCAACGTCAAAAGGCTTTTTACCCGAAGCTTGTTCGATAACCACTTGTATGGCGTCCATGTTTTCTTTTAAAACTTCAGTTTCTGTCTGTTCGCCGAAAGAGATTGGTTGTACAAGCGTTGTTCCATCATCAGATGCAAAGTCCTTTAAAGCAGGCAGCGGCATTTGATGCAAAGGTACAACATCTCCTTGCTCTTTCAAAGGAGCTTCAACGATGGTTTGAGTCGTTTTCTGAATAAGTACATAATCTTCCTCTGTTAACCCACTTTCACGGTGCCAGACTACGAGCGCGGGAATACCCGATGAGCTAGGGAATTTTTCCTTAATGAGCTGATCCGCCACAACCGAGGGGCTATCCGCCTCTAGATTTGGTGCATTGCTCTGTTCCTTTTCGCCAACTGCGGGAAGAAATACGCTCAGAAGTGCAGCTATGATGATCCAGGCGGCTAACGTGACCCATCTGGTACGCGGCCCTGCAATAATCCCAGCTAGTTTTTCGATCATTTGACAAATCCTCCATTTCACATTATCGCTCATATCGTTTAAAATATAATCATGCTGCTAATTAATTATATATACCCGAAGGTTAATTAATCAATCATTAATTTTGACAATATGATGAATGGAGGGCATGGCAATGAGCGAGGAGCCAGTTAAACGCAAACCAGGCCGTCCCAAAGGCACAGGTTCAATTCAGACGATGCATCAAATATTGCGAACCGCTGCGTATTTATTTATGGAGCATGGTTTTGAAAAGGTATCTTTGGAAGGTGTAGCAAAAGCCTGCGGGATCACCAAAGCAAGCGTATATTACTATTTTAACAACAAGGCTATTCTCTTTACGGAATGTCTCCAGTTTGTATTGAAGATGGCCTATGATCAAACGGCCAAGCTTGTTCATAGCCCAGGTCCCCTTAGGGAGCGAATGCTTGAAGTTGCCATTCGTCATATGAACAATGCCCATGTCGAGTTTGAAACGATGATGCGGGAGGCGTCCAGCGGCTTGACCGAGGAACAAGCCGAAAGCATTCGGGCTAGCGAGCATGCGCTGCACGAATTGATAGCCCGCGTGTTTCAGCAAGCTATCGATGAAGGAGAGATTGTCGGTAACGATGCCATGCTGCTTGCTCACATCTTCACGGCTATGCTGACCATAAAAAACCGTAAAGAAATTATAAATCATGAAAAAACAGTGGAACAAGCTGCTGCCGAAATCGTAGAACTATTGTGGACAGGTTTGGAACCGCGCTAGCTCATATTAAATTGGAGGTTATTTGATGTTAAAGACTGCTTTAGGCCGGTTGCGTTTCATCGGCTTCTATGAAGGGATTTCCTTTCTTGTGCTGCTGCTCATTGCGATGCCGCTCAAGTATTGGGCAGATTTCCCGCACGCTGTCACTGTAGTTGGAGGTTTGCATGGGCTCTTATTTGTCCTTTATATGCTTGCCGTTCTTCATGTTTGGATAGCTCACCGCTGGTCGATACTCAAGGTCGCAGCCGCTTTTATCGCTGCTTTTCTGCCATTTGGCACCTTCGTGCTCGACAAGAAGCTTCTTCGCGGTTAATTATTCAGACAATAAACCAAGAATTAAACAGGCGATTCCGGCTATCGGATCGCCTGTTTCTTATATATGAAGCCAGCCCAGGGCATTTGCCCTGGGCTGGCTTCATATATAAGAAAGCATAGCCTTAGGCTATACTTTCCTATATTTCTTGGAACGAAAGGTCCCGCATCGCCAAAGGATGGAAACAACAGTTTTACCTTGGCTTATGCTAAGAAAAGCAAATTAATTATGGAATTCCTGCCCATCATGAACCGCTTTGACAAAGCCTGCTCGGATAACGTAATCTCCGAAATGCTCGCCGGATTGACGCTCCTTCGCGTACTGATGGATAATCGGCTTCAAGGTGTCGAGAATTTCGGTCTCGTCAATATTTTCACGGTAGAGCTTATTCAGCCTCTCGCCAGCAAAGCCAGCCCCCATGTACATATTGTATTTGCCTAACGATTTGCCGATAAAGGAGATTTCGCCGAGAGCTGGTCTAGCGCAGCCATTCGGGCAACCTGTCATTCTGATGTTGATCTCCTTGTCGCGAAGACCGGCTTCATTGATAATCGGCTCCAGCTTGTCGATCAAAGTCGGCAGGTAACGCTCAGCTTCCGCCATGGCAAGTCCGCAAGTCGGCAAAGATACACAAGATAAAGAGCTTCTGCGCAGGGCAGAATGCTGCGTACCATCCGTTAAGCCATACTGCTCCGCCAATTCGGAAATTTTACGTTTCTTCTGGCTGCTTACATTGCCAATAATGAGGTTTTGATTCGGCGTAATCCGGAAATCGCCAGCATGAACCTTAGCGATCTCGCGCAGTCCGGTCATTAGGTTATAACCGTCTTTGTCTTCAATGCGCCCGCTTTGGATGTAAAGCGTCAAATTCCATTTGCCGTTACTGCCCTTCAGCCAGCCGTAACGGTCGCCATTGTTATCGAATTGATAAGGACGGACTTCCTCAAGCTGCCAACCAAGACGGTTTTCCAGCTCGGTTTTGAACCATTCGATACCATGGCGGTCAATCGTATATTTGAATCTTGCATTTTTACGAATGGAACGGTTTCCGTAATCCCGTTGAATCATGACCGTTTTCTCCGCAAGCGCCACGATACGCTCAGGCGTACAGAAGCCAATGACTTTACCAAGCTGCGGATAAGTCGTTGAATCTCCATGCGTCATCCCCATGCCGCCGCCAACAGAAATGTTGAAGCCTTTCAGCTTCCCGTCTTCTACGACAGCAATATAGCCGATATCCTGCGAGAATACATCCACATCATTATGAGGCGGGATCGCAAATCCGATTTTGAATTTACGTGGCAAATATACCGGCCCGTAGATAGGTTCAACCTCTGCCCCATCTTGTTGACCGTCAATCACTTTCTCTCCGTCAAGCCAGATTTCATGATAAGCGCGAGTCCGCGGCGCCAAGTGGTCATTCACTTGACGAGCCCAGTAGCTCACTTCTTCATGAAGATCGGATTGAAACGGATTCGGACTGCACATTACGTTGCGGTTAACATCCCCGCAGGCTGCAAGTGTAGTCATCAGCTCGCTGTTGATTTTTTGCAGCGTCGGTTTCAAATTCCATTTAAGGATACCGTGCATTTGAAAGGTTTGACGAGTCGTCAAACGCAGCGTGCCGTTGCCGTACTTGTGTGCCAGCCCATCCATCGCTAGCCATTGATCAGAGGTGGCTACGCCGCTAGGCAAGACCACCCGGATCATAAATTGAAATGCTGGCTCCAGCTTTTGCTTCTCACGCTCATTCCGCAGATCCCGGTCGTCCTGCATATAACTCCCGTGAAATTTCAACAACCGATTGTCATCCTCAGGCAGGCCGCCTGTAATCGGATTTCTCATGGTTTCAACTAGCGCGCCGCGCAAATAATTGCTTTCGATCTTGATATGCTCAACCTCGCTTGGCGGGCCGCCGATCGGCTTAACCAATTGCTCTTTTGCCATTGTTGCTGTCTCCTCTCGCAATCATAAACACACTCATGCTGATTATTTATCTATTTAATAAACGTCACGCTGGTAGCGCTGTTCCTGCTGTAGATTTTCAAGGTAAGCTGCGGCTTCTTCGGCGCTCAAACCGCCTTCTTGTTCAATCACGGTAAGCAAAGCCGAATGTACATCATGAGCCATATGCTTCTCATCTCCGCAAATATATACATAAGCTCCTTCTTGCAGCCATGCAAACAGCTCCCGGCTTTTCTCCAGCAAACGGTGCTGAACGTATACCTTTTCTTCTGTATCGCGAGAGAAGGCAACATCTAGCTTCGTAAGCACACCGTCTTTTAGCATTCTCTGCCAATCCGTCTGATAGAGGAAGTCTGTTACGAAATGACGGTCTCCATAGAAGAGCCATGATTTCCCCTCTGCGCCAAGCTCCTCACGCTCCTCAAGAAATGCCCGGAATGGCGCTACGCCAGTGCCTGGGCCAACCATAATGATCGGTGTCTCCGGATTAGCCGGCAGCTTGAAGTTCGGATTTTGCTGAATGTAAATCGGCAAGCTGTCCCCTGGTTGCACGCGTTCCGCGCAATGAATTGAACACACGCCGTATCGATCGCGGCCATGGGATTCGTAACGAACAGCGCGAATGGTCAGGTGAACTTCATCCTCATTCGCTTTAAAGCTGCTTGCAATGGAGTAAAGACGCGCTGGCAGCTTTCTTAGAATAGCAACCAAGCTGCTTGGAGATGCCTGCCATGGGGCAAAATCCTGCACCAAATCAAGCAGATCCCGTCCGTTGATATAATTTTTGAGCTCTTGCTCCTTGCCTGGTGCGATAAGTTCCCGCAATCCGGCATGCAGCGACAGTTCTGCGGCTTGTGTAAGCAATGGTTTCGTTAAAGTCGTAATTTCATAATGCTTAAGCAGCGCTTCTCTGAGCGAGCCTTGCTCGCCATTTTTGTTAATGGGAACGATTTCTTCCGGATTCCAGCCAAACTCTTGAATAATCGCATCAACGAGCGCAGGATGGTTTTCCGGATATATGCCAAGGCTATCGCCTGGTTCGTATTGTAAATTGGAACCTTCCAAGGACAGCTCCAAATGACGGGTTTCCCGATCTGAGCCGCGGCCGTTCAGATTCAAATTGGCCAGAACTTCCGCTCTAAACGGATTTGTGCGCGAATAGGCAGATGGCTCGGCAGCAACATCGTTCGCTAGATCTGTAGCCGCTGCTGCAAGAGCCGCTCCTGATACCGCATTGACACGATTGCCTAATGAGTTAAGCACTTGCGCAGACCAGCTTGCCACCGGCTCATCATAATCCAGGTCGCAGTCCACACGCGGGCATAGCCGCTTTCCGCCAAGCTCTTCCAGCCGCTTGTCAAAGTCTTTGCCCGTCTGGCAGAAAAACTCATAGGACGTATCTCCAAGCGCCAGAACGGAGAAATGCAGGTTCTCAAGCTGTGGCGCTCGCTTGCTATAGAGAAACTCGTGGAACGCCCGCGCGTTATCTGGCGGTTCGCCTTCGCCGTGAGTACTGACGATAAGCAGTAAATTTTCAACCTTCTTCAAGCCATTCGTCTTGAACTTGTTCATGGCTGCTAGAGTGACTTGAAAGCCCTGCTCTTCCAGCTTGCGTCCAAACCCCGTTGCGAGCCGTTGGCAGTTGCCGGTTTGGGAACCGAACAAGATCGTAACTTCTTTGGATGCGGCAGGTTGGTTGATTGCAATTACGGTCTCTGCAGCAGCTGGAGCCGCTGCAATTGCTTGGATTTCCGAAACGGCTGTAGCCGCTCCAGCCGACGCTTGGCTGGCAAATAAATAACCGGTAAGCCATACGCGCTGAGACTCGGTCAATGTAGGCAGGAGGCGATTTAGAAGCTCGGCCTGCTCTTGGTTAAACGGACTGTTCGTTACCTGAAGTTGCAACAATATCCACCTCTCATAAACATAAAATCATCAACATTTCGTTTCCTCTGAAAAAACCATTACAATATTACTTAACCTAACATAATCAGACAAATCCTTCAACGCTGTCCACGAGCCTTCAAAATCCCATATTTATGCAATTTGGCGATATTGCTCGTGAAAATAAAGAAATCAGGGCAATTTGCCCTGATTTAAGGTGGTTTATCAGAAAAAATGATCGTTTAGATATAAAAAAATGATAGATGAATGACTTGATATTTTTGGCGAAAAAAGCTAAATGAAAATGGTTCTCGGTGCTTCTCTTACAATTGAGCGGTTAATGGCATTTTTTTATAAAATGATAAAATAAAATAGTGCTGCAAGCGCAAAGCGATAATAGGCAAACCAAGATAGCTTAATTTTTTTCATCATATTGATAAAGGTCACAACGGCAATCATCGCGACAATGAAAGCAGCGATAAGTCCAATCAGGAACAGAGGCAGGTCGGCCATGGTCAGAAACTCCCTGCTTTTGAGTAGATCGATGCCGCTTGCTCCTGCCATGATGGGAACCGAGACGATAAATGTAAACTCTGCGGCTGCCTTCTGACTCGTTCCAAAAAGCATGCCGCCTGATATCGTGGAGCCGGAACGCGAGAAGCCCGGCCAAAGCGCAAGCACCTGGAAGCAGCCGATCGCAAAGGCCTGCTTATATGTAATATCATCAAGCTCTTCTGCTGCGGGCTTTCGCTTCACCCGATCGGCGATAATCATCAGAATGCCGCCCGCTACGAGCCCGATGAGGACCGTCTGCGGGCCAAACAAGTATTGCTTAATGAATGAATGCAGCACAACCGCGAAGACACCAGCAGGAATCATCGCCAGCAATACATGAAGGGCATTCAAGCCTGAGCCTTTGCTTATCTTGAAGTTAAGCAGCTTGGCAAACCGCTTTCGATAGAGCACCAGCACAGCGAGTACAGCACCAAATTGGATGACCACCTCAAACGTCTTGGCCCGGTCTCCCGTGAATTTCAGCAGCTCTGCCGTTAAAATCAAGTGTCCGGTTGACGAGACGGGCAAAAACTCGGTCAATCCTTCCACAATCCCCATAATAATGGCATTAATTAAATCCCCCAACGCCCAGGCCCCCTCATAAATAGACTAAAATACGGCTCCTTATACAAGCCTATGCATGTCCGTAAGCGCTAATCTCACTTTCGCTCAAATCCGTTTGGATTTCGATTTTTCGAATGCGATTATCATCTCGCTCGCGTATGATAAAGGTCATATTATCATACGTCCATGGCTCTCCTACGGGAAGCTCCGGCTTCTGGTTGAACAGCCATCCGCCAATCGAATCCACGTCTTCACTGTCCAAATGGGTCCCCGCCGCTTCATTCCAGTCACTGATCGAGGCTTTTCCATTGACCAAATATCGCTGCTGCTCAATGATTTCGATTTCCTTCACCTCATCCGCGTCAAACTCATCGCGTATTTCGCCTACGATCTCTTCGATGATGTCTTCGATCGTAATCAAGCCCGCGGTGCCTCCGTATTCATCGAGCAACATCGCAATATGCACTCGTTCCTGCTGCATTTTTCGGAGCAGCTTATTGATGGGTATAACCTCTGGAACGGACATGACCGGCTGCAGCAGCTTGACCACCTCAACATCGCGGTCGGTATCATAGCGCAGAAAAAACTGCTTCGTGTTCAAGATGCCGATGATGTTGTCCTTGCTGCCCTTCGCAACCGGAAATCGGGTATACTGCTCCTTCTTAATGATTTCAAGGTTCTGGTCACGGGTAAGGTCCGTGAATAAACAAACCATATCCGTGCGCGGCACCATAATCTCACGCGCCAACCGTTCATCGAAATCAAATATCCGGTTCACATAGCCATATTCACTTTTATTGATTTTGCCGCTCTCATAGCTCTCGGACAAGATAATGCGGATTTCTTCTTCAGAATGCGCTTCATGCTCGCTTGTAGGCTTTAATCCCAGAAATCGAACCAAACCGTTAGCGGAGCCGTTGAGCAGCCAAATGAAAGGATACATCACCTTATAAAAAACGACGATAATTGGCGCTGTCCATTGGCTGACTTCCTCCGATTTAATAATCGCCAGCGTCTTCGGAGCTAGCTCGCCGAGAACCACATGCAAATACGTCACGATTAGAAACGAAATCACGAACGACAAGACCGAGCTCAGCTCGCCTTCGATATGAAGACGGTCAAAGATGGGATGCAAGATCTGCTCCACAGTTGGTTCACCCAGCCAGCCGAGACCAAGCGCTGTAATCGTAATGCCAAGCTGACAGGCGGATAAATATCCGTCCAATTTGCTTGTCACTTGAAGAACGGCTCTAGCGTTCTTCGCTCCTTCTGCTACCATCTGATTAACCCGGCTTGAGCGCATGCGAATAATCGCAAACTCCGTTGCTACGAAGAATGCCGTAAATACAAGCAATAGTGCGAATAGAACGAGCTTTAAAACCATCGTATTCTCCCTTTTGGCAACGGAGATGCGATTAGTAGCCTACCTCAACCGACGCGTTTACGATATAGATCAAATCGTTTTTGTCGTCTTTATCGGGCAAGACCACACCGCTAGTCGTAAGCATCCCGCCGTCGAGCAGCTCTACGGTCACTTGACCGTACGGCAGCACTGCTTTGACCTGCTCCACATCAAGCAGTTCATGGTCACAAGGAAGCGCAAGCCTTACCCGCACTTTCATCTGATCCAGCGACCCACCCGGAAGCAGCGACCGCAGTCCCGGCATCGAGTTGTGGTGAATGGCGTTTTGTACCGCACGCACCGATGCCTTCGTAATATTTTGACCGTGAAGATCGCACCCCATGCCTATTTCTATAAAAAATAAGTTGTCCACTTAATTATCCTCTCCCTTATTCCAGCATTTGATACATGCTCGCAAGTTTACCATGGCACATCATCGTTATTTGATGGACTCTCGCCAGCCGGCGTGTAGCTATAGCCAGAATCAGCGTCTTCTGCCGGTTTACGGCTGCCGATTCGCGGCATCACATCGACCAAATCCAGCGGCTGCACTAGCTCTACCGGAGACATGCCCTTCTCGAATTGAAACGCATCGCCTTCAATGACAACCACATAACGGCCGTTATGCTTGGCAAAATGAATCGCGGCTCCAAAGTCGGCAAGCAGCCCCTTAACGGTTACATCATCTAGTTTAAAAGAGAACTGCAAATCCGGCTTCTGCTCGACGAGCGCTGCCGCTGCCACCTCAACCTGCTCAGGTGTCCACCATTCCTGTAATTCCCGCTTCTCGCTCGCAGCCCAGACCTCGACCGCATTCTCCTCCTCGCGGCGCTCGCTGCTCTCGTCCTCCTGCCATTTGTCGGCAATAAATTGATGGACCATCTCAACCACCTGCTCGCCCATTACTTCCGGCAATGGCTTCTCGTAGGAGACATATTTCAAGAAATCCTCGAAATAACGAGCATGCGAGGCCTGGTGAATTTTCAGCTCCCAATGCTCCAGCATTCCTTCCTCAGGCATATGCGGGTACTGGATCGACTTAATGCTGCGGGCGCTTATCGCCATCTCTACTTGGGAAATCAGGCTCTTCTCATCGGAAATTCTAGCGATCTTAGGTTCAAAGTCGCACTTGAGAAGAAACAAAAACGGCTCGTCAAAATACGTATTCAGCTTGGATAGAGCAATAATAAATGCCCCGCCCCTAACCGCGCTTGTATCCATGTATATCCGGACAAGCTCATCTGCAATGCCTATGAACCTCTCCTTCGAATCCGCGTCGCGCAGGCGCTGGAACAAATTATAGTTTTGGTTGCTGCCCAGCTCATAGCCGGGCTCGACCATGAAGCGGCCGATTTTCGTCGGGGCTCCGGCGGAGTTCGGATTGCGCTCCACCTTCCTCTTCACGATCCGCTTGAACTCATCATCGAGAAACCGTTGTATCTCGCTATCCTCGTAAGTATCCTCCTCCAGCGTTTGATAATGCTTGTAACGCTTGCCTGAGGAGGCGGCACTCTCCTCTCCATCGGTATGGATGACGAAAAAAGATAAATATTGCAGGTTAAAATCCACGTTTACTATTCCTCCAAGCTGACTAATTTCATCTCTTTAGAATAGCATATCTCGTCCCTTCGCGACATCAGGCGAGAGAACCTCGCGCGGTTGTGCCGTTGTACAAGGATACAGGGCAAATTGGCAAAAAAAGCATAGGCAAACACAGCTATTATGCCCCAGCCCTCATTCCAAAGTATGAACAGGGGGGTCATTAGCAGCATGCACCAATGGGCCCATTCGCCGCGTCTCGTTTCCTTGGTGAATTGCTGCAAATAGGAAAGCGTGTTTGTCTGAAGCTTTTTTTTGGCAAATCCACCCTTCATCCATGCTCCTCCGTCGGGGAGCCAGCCCTTCCAGCGGTTTATCCTTAAAATACGACTATATATTTTCCCGTTTCGCTCCATCGGAAGAAGCCTAAGCAGCCCCTGATCCTGATGAAACCAACGGTCAGGCAATTGAATGAACACGAAACTGATCAACAGAGGCAGCAGTGACAACCCTCCGATATTCATAATCCAGACGAAATAGGCCGGCAGCTTAAGGAACATCGATCTGCCTCCCTTTCCACGAAACTTTTCGATTAACAAACGAAAGAATGAAAGAGTAAAGAAACACGGCTGCAAAAAATAGCATATAGGCTGGATAAAAAAGCTTCGTATACCATTTGAACGTTCCGCTTAGCTCAAGCCCCCTTGCGACCGTCCATACTGCGAACGTATAAAGGACAAGCGAGGCTAACCAGTCTGCTGCATCCGGCAAAGCAGGCATGGAGAACAAACGAATTGCGGCAGAAGCAAGCCCGGAAAACCATAAGATCACAAGAAGCAGCATCGCAAAAGGTGTTGAGCCTGCGCCAAGTCCAATGCTCTTGGACCAGCCTTGCACAAGCAGCCTCCAGCCTATCGGATACATTCGAAACTGCAGCAGCCCTTTGCCAAGAAGCAAGCGCGATGATGCGCCAGCAGACTTGAATTGCTTGCCCAAATGGACATGCTCCAAAATTTCCGATCGTACTTTCTCATGGCCACCCATCTCAAAATACTGCTCCCTGCTGCAAGCCGCGCAAGGACCAAAGCCATCGGTACGCATCGGGAAGACGCTTCTCGTTCCGGAGCCCGCCGTAATGACGAGATTAAAGAACGCGGAGCATTGCTCACGGAAAGATGGCACGTCATGCCCAGGCTGAACCGTAATCAGTCCATCCGTTTGCTGAAGCTGCTTATGCATCTGCTCAAGGAATTGCGGCATAGGACGGGTATCCGCATCGATAAATACCAGCCATGCCCCTTTGGATACGTTAGCCCCCTGCCAGCAAGCCCATGATTTTCCGATCCAGCCCTGCGGCAAAGGCTGTGCCTTGTGTACCACAACGCCATAAGCGGCGGCTGTCTCAGCAGTAGCATCCTCAGAGCCGTCATCTACCACGATGATCTCATAAGGAAGGCGAGTCTGCTCCATAAGCAAGGGCAGCAGAATATGCAAATTATGTGCTTCATTGCGCGCAGGAATGATAACCGAAACCATTCCCTCTTGCTTGGCGCTTTGATATTCATCCGACATCGCTCCACTTACGGCACTCTCCGGTTGACTACTTTTCCGATTTGCCAGCCAAGCTGGTTGAAAAAGCAAAAAACCGACCGCTATGCAGGCGGCATCCCAAAAATAAAGAATCATAGGGCAATATCTCCTTTTAAGGTTAAAAGCTAACGAGCAAACTCTATGAAACCGTAAATCATTATAATTTATATTGAACGGATTAAAAGTTTTCAGATGTACCGTATTTCCTGACGCGAAAGCGTACACACTGGGATTAATAGGAATTAAATGGGGGTATGAATCTATTATCAACCATTTTAGCTATTTCAAATCAGGAGGAATATAGGATGAATAAAAAAGTTATTGTAATTGGAGGCGGGTTGGCTGGGCTATCAGCTGCCATTCGGCTGCGTGCTGACGGTCATGACGTGCTCGTGCTGGAAAAAAACGAAAGAGCCGGCGGCAAGCTGAATATTCGCGAAGGCGCGGGATACCGATTCGATACCGGCCCATCCATATTGACTATGCCTTGGGTTCTGGAGCAGCTGTTCGCTTCTGCCGGCAAAAAGTTGGAAGACTACATGACTTTAAAGAGGGTCGAGCCGCAGTGGCGGGCTAAATATGAGGATGGGACCGAGCTGGACGTACTTGGCGACCTGCCGAATATGCTTGCGCAGATTGGTTCGCTATCTCCGGATGACCGGGATCGCTTTATCCGTTATGTGGACTATTGCCGCCAGCAATATGAGCTTAGCTTAAAAAGCTTCTACAGCCGCTCGATTACGGGCATATCGGATATGCGCCAGCAGCATTCCTTGAAAGAGCTTCTGGCGATGGATCCATTAAAATCAATGGCTCAAAAAACGGAGCATTATTTGCGCCACCCGCATTTGAAGCAGCTCTTTAACTTTATGATTATGTATATTGGCTCATCGCCTTACGCAGCACCGGCAGCCTTGTCTCAACTCATTTACGTTCAAATGGGGCTTGGCATTTACTATGTCGAAGGCGGTATGTACAACATTGCCAGAGGCATGCTTCGGTTACTGGTTGAGCTCGGCGTGGAGGTAAGGACAAATAGCGAGGTGCTTGAGATTATTGCGGAGAACGGCCGGGCCACGGGTGTCCGCTTGGAAAACGAGACGATAGCCTGCGACCTGGTTGTGTGCAATCTGGAAGCGGTGCCTGCTCACAAAAGCATTCTCGGGTCCCAGCCTCAAAGCGCATCGACCATAAAGAAGCTGGCCAAATACGAACCTTCCGTATCAGGTCATGTCATGCTGCTTGGCGTCAATCGGTCCTATGACAACTTTAAGCACCATAATTTCCTATTCTCCAAGCGGCCAGAGCAAGAGTTTCGCGATATGTTTGTGAACAAGAGACCATCGGCTGACCCGACCGTTTATGTCGGTATCTCATCCAAAAACGATCCATCGCAAGCGCCTGCCGGCAAAGAGAATTGGTTCGTCTTAACGCATGTTCCACCGCTGCGGGAGGGAGAAAATTGGGCGACCTATCAAGAAGCTTACCGCGAGCTCGTGCTGGATAAGCTTGAGCGGATGGGTGCACAGGATCTGAGAAAGCATATTGAATGGGAATACCAATTTCTTCCGAATGACCTTCAATCGCTTTACGGCTCCAACGGAGGCTCCATTTATGGCGTTGTTACGGATCGCAAGCTGAACGGAGGCTTCAAAATCGCATCTAGAAGCGCCATGCTAGGCAATTTATATTTTGTTGGCGGCTCCACCCATCCGGGAGGCGGCGTGCCAATGGTCACGTTAAGCGGACAATTGACGGCCGACCTCATACGCGAGGATTTGCTGAAACAAGATGTCATTTAATTCGTTTCATACGGAACAGGCTGATAACGGTAAGCAGGCGTGCGCTCGATATCATTGTAGCTGCGATGCCAAATACCAGTGGTTGCGGGAGACATTGGCGGAATGAGCCATGACCAGCGGCCCGTCACCTCCCTGCCTTGCTCCTGCTCTTGCCTCTCGAAACGAAGAAATTGCTCTGCAGCCGTATGATGATCGACAATGCTAACGCCGTGCTTCTTGAACGAATGAAGCACGGCTATATTTAATTCGGTCAGCGCGCGATCCTTCCACAAGGAGGTATTTGTTGACGTATCGAATTGGAACAGCTTGGCTACCGCTGGCAGCTGGTTATACCTATCGCTGTCAGATAAATTTCGCGCCCCTATCTCTGTCCCCATATACCAGCCATTGAATGGTGCTGCGGCATATCGAATCCCGCCGATTTCAAGCTCCATATCCGCGATAAACGGAACGGCATACCATTGTAATTGGAGCTCTCCGAAATTTTCGTGCGCGGGGTGAGTTAAGCGTACCTCCAGAACCGTTTCCTCCGGCAAAGGAAACCACTTCGGGGCACTACCTTCCATTTGCACAACCAGAGGCAGCACATCAAAGCGAGTTCCTGCGCTCTTCCAGCCAAGCTTCTCGCAAGCAGCCGTGAATGCAAGCGATGCGGAGTCGCCTACGATCCCTTCGTCCATGGCATAACCGGCGTAACGAACAAGCTGATGGTTCCAAATTCTTAAGCGATTAGACGCATGGCTTGCCGGAAATACCGTAATTGCCGGCCGGACGCGCCCGTGATTCGTCGCATAACCCATATGCTTGAAGATTCGGCTTGCTGCATCAATCTCATCCTTGACATCACGGGCATCAAACACCTCTAGCGTTTGCCAAAACAGTCGTCCGATACAGCGGTTGTTATTCCGCCATGCCATTCTCGCTCCGTGCTTGAGCTCCTCATAGGTATGGGTATAGCTGCCTGTCCGCTCGATTTCTAGCAGCGCTTCGTTTATGCGAAACTTAGCCTCCTCCTCGCTCCTCCCCAGCTCAAAATAGGCTTCGCCTAGAAAGGAGGCAGCTTGCTCCTCCATGGTCTTGTTTTCTGTCGTTATCATCCTGATTTCTCCTCGTTCTCCGCCAGCTTTATGAGCACTCTGCGCTTCCTGTAAAGCATCGTGGCTGCCTCTGCTACATCATTCAGCATGCCGCGATTAATAAATGCGCCAAACAACATGCCTGCGACCGGTATCATTTGAAACAGCTTTTTCCATCCGAAATTATCGCGGTACACGGTCACAACCTCGCGCCATCCTTGCAATTGCGAGAGCATTTGATTGCTGCGGCTGGCAGGGTCATAGGCGCCAAGTTCCTCAATAATCGCTTTTTTCCCAACGATATCTGAAGAAGCGAATTGCATCACCTTGACAGCAAATACGCGTTCTTCTTTGACCTTAGGATCGAAGCCATAACAGACTGCGATTTCCTGAATAATTTTGAGTGAAAGCCCAAGTACGGCCGGAATGTCAACGGCTAACGTAAAGATACCGCCAATTCCGGTGGTTGCGCCCTGAAGTGTAGCCATTGCCGAGCGGCTTGATGACAGCTGCGCTGCGCTTTTGTTCATGACCGCTAACGGCATAGCTGCCAGATCGCCAATCGTAATGGGTTCATTCTTGTCTATGTTTAGGCTCTGCTCTACATCTGAATTTCGGTTCACCCGTTCGATTACCGAGCGTTCGGAAATGAGATATTTGCCGCCGGTTTGAATATAGCTGCCGATTTCGTCTACGGCCTGGCCAATCTTCTCTTGGATGAACTTTGGCGTTACCTTATCCAATAACATGAAGGGCAATCGGCCGAGCTTCTCCCAAAACCATAAATCCTTCTGTTCTTTTTCCCATACTTCGATTTCCAGTAAAGCTGCTTGCAATTGCTCTTGCGTATCGATGCCCGTCCCCATTTTCTTATACACGCTCCTTATTCGCTTGTAATACGCTCACAAACGACAAATGGATTCGTTGTTCACATTATTGTTCCAAATGAACGGTTCGTAAACAAAAAAGAAATAGGAGAGGCATTCTTGCCGAGCACACTGAGCGTCAGCATATAGCAATAACCGCTGCGGTAATCGCAGCGGCATGCCTTTTAAGTATAGCTGAATTAAGAATGATCTGCCAGCAGCGAAGAAAGCGTGCCTCGGTAGAACAGCTTCAGCTTATGCAGGGCACGAGTACACCCAACATATAGAAGCTTGGCATCGAGAGGCGTATACGCTCCCTCGCCTGCATCCGCAACCAGCACGGCATCAAATTCCAGCCCTTTCGATAAATAGACGGGAACGACTGACAATCCACCGCCGTAAGCAGGTTGTTTGCTCTGTACGAGCGAAGCATCAAAGCCCTGTTTTATCAAATATTCATAAATTTCGTCACATTCAAGCGCTGTACGGCCGATAACCGAAATCGTCTCGTACTCGCCCTTTGCCTGCCATTCACGAACGGTAGCTTCAATGCCAGCGAGCCATTTTTCTTCCGGCGCATGCTCCGCAAGCACTTCGTCGCCGCTGCGGAACACGGGTACGGCAGGCTTGACACCACCAATCATGCTGCCTAATATTTTATTCGCAAATTCGATAATTTCCATCGTGGAGCGGTAGCTCCGGTTAAGCTCATAAAAGCCAATTTGCTCTTGTTCAAACAAAGCCGTAAGCTCATCCCAGCTCTGCACGCCGGCATAAGCATGAATCCCCTGCTGCAAATCGCCCAGCACCGTCATGGAAGCGGTTCTTTGACAGAGCCGCAGAACCTCTAGTTGAAACGGCGAGTAATCCTGCGCTTCGTCAATAACGATATGGTCGAACGCCTGCTTGGGCAAGCCGAACAACTGAAGCTGAATGTAAGCAAGCGGCGCCAAATCCTCAGCGGCTGCAAGCCCCTTCTTCAGCCTATCGGCAGTTGCCGCGGCGACGGGCTTAGGAATGCCTGCTGCGAGCTGTTTCCCGCTGAATAAGGACGCGTAAAGTTGAACGGAAGTGTAGGACGGTATTTTTTTTGTATAGCTGTTGAACTTGGCCAGTGCCTTCGCACGGACTTTCTTGTCCGAAATGCCTTTCATTTTTAGCTCGGACTCAAACCAGCGGCGAATGCGGCTAACCAACCGATCCCGTTTCTTCATTAGCGTCTCTTCACCGTAATCCGTGTCATACCATTCGCGCATTTGTTCAGGGCTCAGCTCAAGCCGATCGATCGGGATAAAAGGCACCGTCGGCACAATTCGCTGCTCAAAGTCAGCAATCCGCTCATCGACGATGGCTTTGAATGCCAGATTGCCTTTGAAACGCCCGGAAGCATGCTCAATCTCGTCAGCAGTCCGGCGCTCCTCGAACCAATATGCCATCGTGTCGGCAGGATCACTTACGGCGATCGTTTTCTCAAGAAGCTCAATTGACCAGTCGCTAAAGGTTGTCTGCTGAATATCGCCTACCCCAAGCTCGGGCAAAACGCCGGATATGTAATCTAGGAACATCCGGTTAGGCGCGAATATAATCATGCGCTCCGCACGCATGCGGTCTGCGTATTGATAAAGCAGAAATGCGAGCCTGTGCAGC
Source organism: Paenibacillus paridis (assembly GCF_006345825.1). GTDB lineage: Bacteria > Bacillota > Bacilli > Paenibacillales > Paenibacillaceae > Pristimantibacillus > Pristimantibacillus paridis. The sequence goes on along the minus strand of NZ_VCIX01000092.1, from coordinate 1,438,495 downwards.
GCAACCGTCGTTTTCCCACTACCCGCAACTCCCTGAATGAACAGTGCTTTATTCCGGTCCGCACGAATGATACGGTCCTGCTCGCCTTGGATCGTTGATACAATGTCACGCAGCTTATTATCTTTGTTCTCGCCAAGCCGGTATAACAGAAATTCATCCGTAACGGAGCCTTCCTCTTGTCCACGAATATAGCTGTCAACCAGCCGGACAATTTCGCCTTGGCGAATCATAAAGTTTCGTTTCAGATGTACAAATCCTTCAATTTCCCCGTCCGGGGATTCATAAGAGGCTGGCGCTTCTCCGCCGGTAAAAGAGTAAAATACGCTAGCTGCCGGTGCGCGCCAGTCGATTACAAGCAGCTCATTGCTGCCTTTTTTGGCTACGCCTGCTTTGCCGATGTATAACGGTTTCTGCTCTCCGGCAGGCAGCTCCTGAAAATCGATGCGTCCGAAATAGGGCTCCCGTTTGGAGATTTCAAGTCTGAGTCTCCGTTCCTCTTGCTGCAAGTCGAGCATTTGCTCTGTGAAATCGTCACCTTTGTAACGAGGCCCAATGTCCTGCAGCTGGTTTAAAATATCACGCAGCGCTTCCGTTAAGCGAGTCTGCTCTTCTTGATAGGCACTTTGAACTGTCAAGTCAGTTACCTCCTAAGTTTAGTTGTCAAAAAAAAGAGAAGCCCCAATATACCATAGGATAGCTTCTCAACGCAATCAAGAGTTTGCCGTAATGCCAATCAGCCAAATCGCTCCAATGAGGAGCAGTACATTTAAACCGAATAAAAAAGGAATGCCAACCGTAAACGAACGGTGCATCGTCTTATGACGCCATACTTTCATTGCTATCCACGTTCCGCCAGCCCCGCCTATCGCACTAAGCGTAAACAACCGTTTCTCGGGGATGCGCCTGCGGTGTTTCCTGGCTCTCTGTTTGTCCAAGCCCATAATCGCAAAGGTATAGCCGTTTATGAACAGCAAATAAATGATTAATATAGATAAGGCAGTAACCATGCCACTCATCCTCTCTAGCTTTGGAGCTCTGCTGCCCAAGCCCTCATGGAATCCGTTAAAATTTACGGGGCTTGGCCCGATTTGTCGGAACAGCGGCATACGGATCATCCGGCCAAGAATGCTTCGGATATCTGCCTTTCAAATCTTTTTTCACATCGAAATAGGCATTTTCCCAAAAGCTTCGCAAATCGCGCGTTACTTGCACCGGCCGCTGCGATGGGGACAATAAGTGAAGGGTGACCGGCAGTTTGCCCCTCGCCAATCTTGGCGTGTCCTTCATCCCAAACAGCTCCTGCAAGCGAACGGCAAGCACGGGTGATTCTGGATCGCTGTAATCTACGGGGATACGTGAGCCGCTAGGAACAACGATATGAGTGGGCACCTGCTCGTCCAGCTCTTGCTTTTGCTTATAGCTGAGCCTGCCCTCGAGCAGTTGCGCCATGGGCAGCCTCTGCAAGTCTGACCGGCTCTTCATGCCGTAAATATGCGGCTTCAGCCATTCATCTACAGTATCTAAGAGCGCTTCGTCCGTAGCTGACGGCCAATCTTGGCCAGCTAGCGCCATCAGTTTCATTCGCGACTGCAGCTGCTGCGCTTGCTTGCTCATCGGCAGCATTGCAAAGCCTTCTTGGCGTATAGCTGAGAGAAGCGTATCTGCCACCTCGCTTTCATCCGGCTTCTGAAGGATGGTTTCCTTCAGTACGATCGTGCCGAGCCGCGTACGCTGCCGTGCGCGAACCGCTTGTGCTAACGTATCCCATTCGACGGCTGCTTCCTTTGTCACATAAGAGCTCAAATGAGCATTCAGATCTCCTAACTCAAGCTCTGCCGCGAGCCGTATTCGGCTCTCCGTACCGGCATCATCAAGCTCGCAGGCAGCAAGAAATGGCGATCTTGACAACGGCTGCAGCTCAGGCAGCACGGCTCCTCTTCCGCTTGCCAATAAATAACGTCCGTCGCTTCGACGCTGGGCAATCCGGTCGGGATAGGCAAACGCCAGGAGGACGCCAATAGGAGGTTTATCTTGGCTCTGGCTTGCGGTCTGCGCCTTAGCATACTGCGCGGCTGCTCGTTCCCATTGATCCGCCTGGGCTGCGATGCGGTATGCGAAGGGGATGCTTGGGTGATCTCCTCTGCCGTCCATTTTGGACAGCTGGTTTCGCCCCGTCAACCGGTGCAGCAGCTCCAGCCGAAGCTGCACATCGACATTGCGCTCTTGCGGAAGAAGATCCTTGTCGCTTAGCAAAGCTGCCAGTTCACAAGCTTCCCTAAGCATTCCGAAATCGGAAGCTTTCAGGATCATCGCTCCAAGGCGCGGATGCAGTCCGAACTGCGCAATTTGCGCACCTGCTGCTGTCGGTTTCCCATCCGCTTGAACAGCGTTCAACTGCCTCAGCAGTGAAATGGCTTGCTCGTATGCCGCAGTTGGCGGCGGGGTCAGCCATTCAAGCTCCCGAGGATCTTGAACACCCCAGACTCCTAGCTCCAATGCAAGAGAAGCAAGATCCGCTTCCAAAATTTCAGGTGTGCTTTGCTCCGGCAAATAAGGATGTTCAAGCTCGGTCCACAGCCGGTAACAGATGCCTGACGCTGTCCGGCCGGCCCTGCCGCGACGCTGATCTGCCGATGCAGCGGATACCGGGACCGTCTCCAGCCGCGTCATTCCCGTTCTCGGCGAAAAGCGCGGAATGCGCATCAGGCCGCTATCGACGACGATCTTGATGCCTTCGACCGTTAAGCTCGATTCTGCTATGGACGTTGCAAGAACGACCTTGCGGTTTCCGGGTGCGCAAGGAGCGATGGCCGCATCTTGCTTCTCCAGCGGCAAGCTGCCGTGCAGCTCCTCCACGCGAATATTGGCTGCAAGTCCGGACCCTGCCAGTAATCTGGCGGTTCGGCGGATTTCGGCAACACCTGGAAGAAAAGCAAGCACATCGCCCTCATGTGCGAGCAGCCCTTCAACAATGGTACGTGCCATGACCGGCTCAATCGGGCCAGCTCGCCTTGCTGCTGCATACTGGGTCACAACCGGATACAACCGCCCTTCGCTCCGGACCACTGGGGCACCCCCAAGCAGCTCGGCGATCGGCCCTGCTGCAAGCGTTGCTGACATCACGACCAATCGTAAATCCTCGCGTAACAGCTGCTGCGATTGCAAGCAAAGAGCGAGGCCCAGATCGCCGTGTAGGTGGCGCTCATGGAATTCATCAAACAGCACGGCACCCACTTGTTCAAGCGCCGGGTCTTCCTGCAGCATCCGTGTCAGTACGCCCTCGGTAATTACTTCAATTCGCGTCCGGGCGCTGATGCGAGTATCGAGCCTAACCCGGTATCCGACGGTTTCACCTGGCTGCTCGCCTATCATCTTGGCCATAAACTGGGCGGCAGATCGTGCAGCGAGCCTGCGCGGCTCCAGCATGAGGACCTTTTTGCCTGCAAGCCATGGCTGATCAAGCAGCGCCAGCGGGACGCGCGTCGTCTTGCCCGCTCCCGGCTCAGCAACGAGCACGGCATTGTTAAAGCTGCGCAGCGAAGCCAGCAGCTCCGGCAGTACAGCGTCAATAGGCATTTGCGTTGGTATCATGCGTATTGCTCCTTTACGGTGCTCCATCTTATTTCACGACGCGCAGCATTTGGACGACTGGCCTATTATCCCCAGGCAAGGAAGCTTCACTGCTCAGCAGCTGCGAGGAGCCGTCGCCGTCGAGAAAGATTCCGTCAACAAGCTTGCCGTCTCCAATGCTGTCCACAATAGCTTCGCGAAATACCGACAACGATCCCTTCGTTTTGCTTACGATTAAATATAATTGTCCTGATTGATCATAAGCAGCAGCGGAGCGCAGCCGGTCGTCATCCGGGAATGGCGCATGTTCTGCAGCAGCTTGCTGTATCCATTCCGCATCGTTGCCAAGGCTCATGCTGATGCCGCCTTGTGCCCAAAAACGCGTATGGTCCTTCACTTTGAGCTCCGAGGCTTTGCTTGCAACCTGCACGCTTAAGGAATCCGAGGCCCCATCCCACACAAGCGTGCCGCGCGCATATTTCACATTTTCAGCGCCCGTTCCGTAGCTGCCAATCTCTTTGTTGACAGGCAAGCTATTTACTACGCCGATGCTAAGCAGCTGATTGCCGTAAAAGAATCCGCCGTTAATGCCTACTTTGTTTGTAAGGGTAACGTTATTGTTAATCGTCTCCAGCGTTACATAGGCAGCTTTTGTCTTAAGCACATGAAGCTCCATGCCGTTTGCCGAAGTCTCCGAAAAGTATGTATAATGAAGTGCCTCTTCCAGCTTTGGAATATCCATCGCCGAACGATTGCCAAGCGCGATAATCATGAAATAAAGCATGACGCCCAAAACCATCAAAATGCCTGCTAATATACCGCCGACCGCGAACCACCGTTTCCTGCCCATGGGGGCACGTTCTTTCATGTCCATTTTTATTTAATCCCCTTAACTAACCTCATTTAAACCAACCTTTCGTCCGAAACCAAGCGTACATCGATAGTCCGATGATTAACATAACGGTGATCGTTGCAAAATACCCCCAGCTCCATTCAAGCTCAGGCATATTAACGAAGTTCATTCCATAAATGCCTGCCAAAAAGGTTAATGGCATAAAGATTGTCGTGATGACGGTAAGAGTTTTCATAATCGAATTCATCCGGTTCGAGTTGAATGATATGAAACTGTCCCTCAAATCAGCCGTCATCTCTCTGCTGGAATCCATCATTTCAGACAACTTGATCAAGTGGTCATAAATATCATGATAAAAAGCCAAATAAGGCTTCAGCCCAATAATGCGGTCCGTATTGGTCATCCGATATAATAAATCGCGCATCGGCATGATCGTTTTCCTAAGTCGCAGCAGCCTTGACCGTATATTGAAAATATCGCTCATCATCGTTTGGCTGCGTACCTCATCGTTACCGATTTCCATATCCAGCAGTTGGTCCTCCAGTTCGTGTACGGCAGGGAAATATTGGTCAACAAGCTTGTCAATGACGAGGTATGCCGCAAAGAGCTGTCCGGTCTCCCCGATCTTCGCGCTGGCCATGAGCTTGCCACGTGCTTCATTGATTTCCGGCGAAGGCTGATAATGAAACGTTACGAGAAAATGAGGACCAATGAACATATTAATTTCATTTACGGTTAATGTCTTCCACTCCACCTCATGAAGCACCAAAAAATGCACGTCATCATAATGGTCCATTTTAGGCCTCTGCAGTAAATGGTAGCAATCCTCGATCGCTAGCGGGTGAAAATGAAAGAACGTATCCAGCAGCCGGCATTCCGCTTCCGACGGGTTGTCAAAATCTACCCAGTACCAATCCAGCTCTGGCGATTTGAGATCCTCGAAGCTCAAATCCGACCGCCATTCCTTTTGTTTGGTATAACCATCTATTCGAATCAAGAGAAAACCTCCATTCTAAACACCGCATATTCCATAGGTAAAGCCAATGATTCGACTTGTCCATTTTACACGAAAAAACGACGATTGTAATGCCAGTTCATTCCCGGTCGTATTTTGGGCTGACTATCGAGCATTCCTCTATCAACCGGATTGGCATCTAGTCCTCATGCTGCGTTCGAGCCGCTTCCAGCACAGTCTCATAGACCGCTTCGCCAATGGCGCAGCCGATCGTTGTTGCAGCACCTGCATAGGCATGCAACGCATCCCAATCGGCCGCCTGGCTGACTCCAATGACGATAGCATCTGTCGTCGTGCCGGTTGCCAGCTGCCCGTTTGCTTCCTCCGTAATGCCTAATTGCTGAAGGGCTGCCGACTTTGCTTCTGTAGCCGTAATAATTGCGTTAACCATCGCTGATTCGCTCATCTGCCCATCGATGAGTAAAATGGTATTAATCGTACCCGCTGCATACGCGGAAAAGGTGCTGCGAGGCAATCCTGCTCTAGCCGCGTTGCGGGTGCCGACAGTCGTGCAGCAAAGCAGGTTGAACCGATCTCCAGCGATCTCCTTAATTGACGCATGCGTTAGTTTCGCTGCTGTAATGAGCCCAATCGTACCTACCGGATCGCAACCCCACTTTTCGCACTGCAAAATGAGATCACCTACGGGGTCATGACCCTGATAGGCCAACGGAACTTTCCAATTGACGATGCGGTTCGCATAGGAAAAACCTCCCGGGTGAACGGCACTGCTAAGAACATATACAAGTTCCGGCGTACTCGTTTCTATCCGATCCTCCTTCAGAAGCAAACGGACGCCGCTCCAAATCGTTGAATCATAATGGCTTCCGCTCCGAAAGGGCTGCGTCATTCTTTCTCCTCCTTAAAGGACTCAAATATCGAATCATTTGACACTAGTGCTTCCGCTTCGGTGCAGGCATGAACTGAATGCTGCTACCAGCTGTTCATTTTGCGCCCGCAGCTTAATGGCAACTCGGATGTAGGTATGGTTAAGTCCTGCAAATCTGGAGGCATCGCGGATCAATACGCCTTGCTTGCCCATTTCAAGCTGAAGCATACTGGCACTCAAGCCCGCCGTCTCTGGTATCTGGAGAAGCAAATAGTTAGCCGCACTCTCCGTAACCTGGAAGCCGATCTTCTTTAGTTGTTCGGTAAGCCATGGCTTTTCTTGTCGCAGCCAAGCCATTGTGGTCTCGGCAAACTCCGTTTCCTCCAAGACCGCTTCGCCAATGAGCATCGCTAGAGAGTTGACGCTCCATGGCACTTGCAGTCGCTTTAAGCCGCTTAGCGATCTTGGCGTTCCGACAATATAACCTAACCGAATGCCCGGAATGGAATAAAACTTCGTCATGGATCGGATAACGAACAGTCTTCCATGCTTAGCCGCTTCCTGTACTAGACTGAATCTCGACTCCTCCGGGACAAAATCCATAAAAGCCTCGTCAACGACCACATAAGCCCCATTGCTTAGCAGTGTGCGAATGAGCGATGGATCTACAAGCTGGCCGGTGGGGTTGTTGGGTGAGCCTAATATGTACAATGAGTTTAGCATAGCAGCAGCATCGGCATTTGCTTGTTCCATCCGCAATTGAAACTGATGATCGGCAGAGAGCTTGATTTCGCTCACCGCTGCTCCTATTTTACGTAAAGCATCTCCATATTCATCAAAACATGGGATCGCGAGCGTCGTTCGTTCTGGCTGAAGCGAGCGTACAATGAGGTCAATCAGCTCTGCGGCACCGTTGCCTACCACAATCGATTGCTCGTCAATTTGATGTTTTTCCGCCAGCTTCCTTCTTAAGCCTCGCACGGCAGGATCAGGATATTGCCCAATGACTGCTGCATAGTTGCTGAGTACAGTCTTTACGCTTTGCGGGGGTCCAAGTGGATTCATATTCGAACTAAAATCAACAAATTGCGCTGCGGGCATGCCGAAAGCTTCCTCTGCGGTACGCAAGTCGCCACCATGGCCATATCTTTCCAACATGGTTGCTTACCCCTCCTTTTTCATTGATTATGTATCCATACGATGATTGCAAACAGCAATGCCGCTTCAACCGCTTCATTCATTGCCCCGTAGGTATCGCCAGTCAAACCGCCCAGCTTTCGGTGCAGCCAGGCTGCCAGCAGTCCGCCGCAGATCATCGTTACCAAACTGAGCAGCAGCAGCCAAATGAATGAAGTAGTAAGCTCCATCCCTGCCAGCCAAAAAACAATGCAAGTAACTGCCCCGGACACTAGAAAAGAAGCGCAGGCCTGATGGCATTTAACCTCATTAAATAAAACGCCCATCCCTTCATTCTTGCGTGCATTCGGCCAGAAAGCAATTGCTGCGCCCATCCACGCCCTGCTCCATACCGGACCGCAAACAAGCAGCGGCCAATACATGCCGAACTGATTTCCCTTGTATAGCTCAGCTAGCAACGAAGCTTTAAATAATAGCAGCAGTATGGCAGCCAAAACACCCAAAGCTCCAACTCTGCTATCCTTCATAATTTCGAGCATGCGCTCGCGAGAGCGGTGGCTAAGAACGCCGTCTGCGGTATCCATCCAGCCATCAAGATGCAGCCCCCCGCTTAAAGCTGTCCATAGGGCAAGAATAAGAATCGCAGCCGGCCATGCCGGAATATACGGAGCAAGCAGCCAGGAGGCAACGGCAAGGCAGGCGCCGATGAAAGCTCCTGCAAGCGGGAAATAGAGGATGCTTCTGGATAGAACCGGACCGTTAAATGGAACAGCAATCGGAATTTTGACACGCGTTAGAAATTGAAAAGCCGCGACAAACGCTTGCAGCTGCAGCTTTATCTCATGACGAACCATGCGGCAATCACTCCCATAAATAAAATCACGCTTACGCTATACAGAAGACGAACCGTAAGCACGATATCGTGAGGCTGCAGCTCACGTGTAGGCCAGCCCATTCTCGCTCGTTCACTCGGAACACCAAAATATAGATTTGTTCCTCCGAGCTCAATGCCTAGCGCACCCGCAACCGCGGATTCGGGAATGCCGCTGTTCGGACTTGGATGGAGATGCGCAAAGGCCACAATAGCTTTAAAGGATTGCTTAGCGCTCATCTGACGATACGCCATTGCTGAAATCGTAAGCATTACGCCTGTTAGGCGCGCAGGAATATAGTTAAGCCAATCATCCGTTCTTGCCGAGCACCAGCCAAAATCCCTATATTTGTCATTCCGATAGCCGACCATAGAATCCAGCGTGTTAGCTGCCCTATACAGCATGGCAAACGGCGCCCCGCCAATCAGAGCGAACAATAAAGGGGATACTAAAGCATCTACCGTGTTCTCCGCTACCGTCTCGACAGCGGCACGCGAAGATTCATGCTCATTCAAGCTTTCCGTATCCCGCCCGACGATGTAGCCCACGTATTTTCTGGCTTCGTCGAGCCTGCCCTCGATGAGGGGAGCATAGACAAGCAATGCCGCTTCCTTCAAGCCCTTAACAGCCAGCGTGGTCGATATGAGCCAAGCGCTAACCGCATAACCAATCCAAGGATGCAAGGCATCGGCTGTCCATACAAGCAGCCAGGTTACGCTCCAACTCATTAATAATGTGATAACCATCAAAGCAGTACCTAAAGCCTTGACAACTGTTTGCTGGTCTTTGAACCTTTCCGGGGCAAGTCTGCGCTCCAAAGACCGGATCAGCCTTCCTATCCAAATCACTGGATGAGTCGGCCATTTCGGATCGCCAACGATCCAGTCAATCGCAATCGCCGCTGCGGCAAGCAGCAGCAGTTCCTTCAGCGAATAAATGATCATAACTGTTCCCACCTGAAGGCTTGCGATTTGAGTTCTAATGGAATTCCGGCAGTTACTAGAAAGACGCGATCGCACAAAGAGGCTATCCGCTGATTGAGCCGACCCGCTTCGTCCCGGAATATCCGTCCGAGCGGATAAGCCGGAACGATGCCATCACCAACCTCATTCGTAACCATTAGCAATGGAAACGGATAGTGATGTATGGCATCTATTAAATTTTCAATTTCAATCGCCAGACGCTTATCAGCAGGCGGTTGTTGTTCGTCAAGCAAAAGCCAATTCGTCAGCCATAAGGTCAAACAATCAAGCAGCACAACGGGCGGCTCGATGCCGGCCTCAAGCTCCAAAGCAAATTGCCTTGCAAATTGCGGTAGAAGGCTTGCCGCATCATAGGCTTCCTCTCTCGTCTCCCATTTAAATCCGGACTCGTCACGATCCAGCTGATGCTTAAGGGTTCGTTCCCGCATCTCATCATCATACGGCTGACAAGTGGCGAGATAGATGCCTCGCGAAGCAACGCGCATCGCGTATTGCTCCGCAAAGCTGCTCTTTCCGCTGCGGGCTCCGCCGGTTACCAGTATTGCCATTGATCCTCACCTATTCCTTGGAGACGCCTGCACTCTCAAACGTGGCCATCTCTTGCATGAGATGGAGCGCAGCATCGATAAAATGAAAACATAAGACAGCTCCCGTACCTTCGCCAAGACGCATCTCGAGCTGCATCATCGGCGATAGGCCAATCGATTCAAGCAGCCTAGCATGCCCTTGCTCCTGCGACAGATGGGAAGCGATCATATAAGGCAGCGACTGCTTCGCAATTCGTGAAGCGATGAGTGCAGCAGTAGACGAAATATAACCGTCAATCACAACGGGACAGCCGTTTGCAGCAGCGCCGATGATAACGCCGACTAGCCCTGCAATTTCCGCGCCGCCTAATTTGGCTAGCACATCAATTGGATCGCTAGCATCAGGCTTGTTCACGGCAATCGCACGCTTCACTACTTCTACCTTGTTTGCCCAGCTTTCGTCATTAATGCCTGTGCCTCGCCCCACGGACTCTTCAGGCGACATGCCTGTCAATACGGTAGTTAGCGCAGCGCTTGCTGTCGTATTTCCGATGCCCATCTCACCTGTCGCAAACAAACGGCAGCCTCGCCGCACCTGCTCTTGAACAATCTCGATCCCAACCAAAATAGCTTCAAGCGCTTCCTCGCGCGTCATGGCAGCCTGCTTCGCCATATTGGCCGTGCCGCGAATCACTTTACGGCTGACTAGCTGCTCATGCGCCAAATCCGCATTCACGCCAATATCAACACAGACCACTTCAGCTCCTGCTTGCCGGGCAAGCACATTGACCGCCGCTCCGCCGTTCAGAAAATTCAAAACCATCTGCGGAGTAACCGCTTGCGGAAACGCGCTTACGCCTTCCTCGCAAACGCCATGGTCACCTGCCATCACAATAACCGATTTGCGCGACAGGTCCGGCCATAAACGACCTGAAATACCCGCGAGCTGAATTGCGATGGCCTCTAGCTTTCCTAAGCTCCCTGGCGGCTTTGTCAAATGATCGGAGTGCTGCAGCGCCGATGCTGCGGCCTCGTCATGAAACGGCTTTATTCGGTTAGCCGTCTCGATTAACCGGATGTACAACTCGTTACCCATTCTGGATTGCCCCTTCATCTCTGCATGATTAAGTCAAAAATTAACGTTTGGTTGAAGCATAATTTGCGGTACACCCGTCGCCGGATGTGTAATTATCGTTGTTTTGGTCTCGTATACTTGCTCTATTAGCGCGGATGTCAGTACGTCGTGCGGAGCCCCGGCAGCCGCTACTTTTCCTTTATGCAGCACAAGAAGCTCGTCGCAATAAAGGGAAGCCAGATTGAGGTCATGAAGCACAGCAATCACTGTCAGATCACGTGCCTGCTGCCAAGCTCGAACCGTATCTAGCAGCTGTACCTGAAATCCGATGTCGAGATAGGTCGTCGGCTCATCTAGCAAAATTATGGACGGCTCTTGTGCCATCAGCTTGGCAAGGGCCACACGCTGCCGTTCGCCGCCGCTTAGCTGGTCCATTTTGCGGTTCGCTAGCTCTCCTAGCCCCATAGCTGACAAAGCTTCGTCAATGATCTGGTCGGCATCCTGTTCATCCCCTCCGAGCCAGCTCTGAAAAGGATATCTGCCCATGCTGACAACTTCCCTGACAGAGAAGCCAACGGGCGGCAATCCGCTCTGCTGAAGTACAGCCATTTGTTTGGCGAGCTGCTTCCTGGGATACGCCGAAATCCGTTGTCCGTCCAGCATCACTTTACCAGCTTTCGGCTGTTCCACGCCGGACAATAGATGCAGCAGCGTCGATTTGCCGACGCCATTTGGGCCAATCACGCCATACATGCGCCCTTTCTGGAATGAACAGGATAAACCATTCAGTACAGTTCTTCCTTGTACCGTTTGCACAATGTCCTGTGCCTCAATCATAATGGGCCTCCCGTCTTCAGCTTCCTTCTGTGCAGCAAATAGGCAAAAAAAGGAGCACCGATGAGCGCCGTAACGACACCTAGCGGAATTTCCCTAGGAGTCAGCGCCATACGGGCAAGCGTATCCGCCCAAAGCACAAATATGCCGCCACCGATTGCGGATAACGGCGTAATTAACCGGTAATCCGGGCCCACCATCAAGCGGATCAAATGCGGAACCACCAGTCCAACGAAACCGATAACTCCAGAAACAGATACGGCAGCGGCCGTAAGAAGAGTCGAGCTGATGAGTATAATCAGCTTTGTTCGTTCGACTCTTACGCCGAGATGCGCAGCATGCCTCTCGCCAAGTACAAACAAATTAAGAGATTTGCCATAGACGAGCAATAGCGGAAGTCCAAGGGCAAGAAAAGGAATAAGCATATAAACATTGTCCCAGCTCCGCATGGCCAGCGATCCCATCAGCCAAAACAAAATTTGATTGACGACGCCTTCCGATAGAGAGACCATAAACGAAACAAAAGCGCCTAAAAACGATTGGATAATGACACCGGAAAGAATTAGCGTTTCAATCTGCATCACTCCTTTATCCCGCGACAGCCAGAAAACACCCAGCAGCGTAACCGTTCCCGTTGCAAAAGCAACAAGAGGAATCGTCCACAAGCCAAGTGCCGTCTGCAATCCGAATAAAATGATGAACGCGGCTCCAACAGAGCTGCCTGATGCTACGCCGAGAGTGTAAGGATCAGCAAGGGGATTGCGAAGCACGCCTTGAAAGCCTGTCCCTGCAAGGGCAAGACAGGCGCCAACAAGAACGGCAAGCCACACCCGCGAGAGCCGCACCTGCGTTACGATGGCGATTTCACCAGGGGAATAAGACACCGGCTGATCAGCTAGCCAAGGCAGTTGATGAAGCAGAATTCCCCAGACGTCCCTGATCGAAATGCCCGCCGATCCAATGGATAAACTGATAACGATAGAAATAGCAAGAAGGAGCATAGCTGCTCCTCCATACCAAACTAATTTATAGGTCATGAGATTATTTTACGAGATCCGGGTGAATGACCTGCGCAAGCTCGAGTAATCCATCGGCAAGCCGCGGTCCTACGCGTACAAGCGGATCTTCGGTCACCGCGTGCATTTGCTTGTTCTTCACCGCATCGATGGCTTCCCAGCCTGGACGGCTCTCGATGCCCGCAACGATCGGATTCGGGTCCTCCTTTAGATTAGGATAGATAATAAGCTCCGGATTTTGCTGAACGACATCCTCAGCGTTTACTTCATACCAGCCCGGCGATGTACCAGCGATATTCGTCCCGCCTGCCAAGGTAATCAGCTCATCCAAGAACGTTCCCGAGCCAACTGTCCATCCGGCTGAGAATTCTAGATAAACCTTCTTTTTCCCAGCATCCTTAACCGCTTCCGTTACTTGCTTCTTAACCTCGCGCATATGCTCGGCAACTGCGGCTGCTTCGGACGGTTTATTCATAATATGACCTAAATTTTCGATTTTGGCAATAACCGCATCATAGGTCAATGGATCGGTCGCATAAACGGTAATGTTCAGCTCGCGCAGCTTTGTGATAGCCTCTGCGTTCATGGAAGAGGAAGCAAGTACAAGGTCAGGCTCTAGCGCAGTTACTGCTTCGATATTAATGGTCATGTCCCCTATCTTCGCCTTGTTAGCCGCATCCTCTGGGTAGTTGCTGTATTCATCCACGCCTGCGACTTGCTCACCTGCGCCAATGGCATATATAGCTTCTGTTTCACTAGGCGCTAGCGTAACAACCTTTAAAGGCTCTTTGCTAATGGTGATCTCTACGCCCGTATCATCCTTCAACGTAAGCGGATAATGCGCTTCTGTTTCCACTTGAGCATTTGTCGCGGACGGTTTGCTATCTTCCTTCACCGTTCCGCAGGCGGCCATAACTACTAGCAGCATCGTCAGCAGCAAGCCGAAAAGCAGCTTCTTCATGGTGCGATTCATTCCGTTCATCTTTTCTCTTCACTCCTATAGGATGTTTTTCGTATATAAAAAAAAGCACTTCTGGCATAGATGCCAGAAATACTGTTATACGCCACTTGAAAAGATATAACTCAAGCATTTTCGTATCCGCATCTGTTTGTTTACGAGGGATAAAATTATCCGTTGTTACTATACACTGTCGCACTTCATTTGTCCAATGTCGACTCCATGCGGGACTTGGCAACAAAAACGTTCTGCTTCAATCATTTGCCGCATAGGTAACGTAATGAAGTAGTGCACTTCAGCTGGGCACAACGGATCCAATAACCTTAGGAGGTCAGGCTATTCATGTTATCCGAACCTAAATCTCGCACTTCCTTGTTCAAATATGCTCTTATGCTTATTGCACTCGCTATTGTCATAGGACTAGGCATCGTATGGCTGCAATCAAGCAATGAAGCTGCTCCGCCGATGACGGAGCATACGTTCGACAGCGGCCATGCCATATGGTCCATTGCTGATTACCCGGCCAAGGCACTCCATGAAAACCGCTTTGAAATCAGCCTGACGGATCAGGCCGGCGCTCCTTTGGAAGGCGCGACTCTCTCCGTAAAACTCGATATGGTCAATATGATTTGCGGCGATTATGCCTTTGCAATGACCGAAGTAGCTCCCGGAAAATATGCCGGAGAAGGCGTCCCGCTAATGGCGGGCACCTGGAAGGCAACCTTAACGCTCGACACAAAAAACAAGGAAGAATATACGATCGTTCGATTGCTTCGTGCCGTTCATTAATGGATCTACCAAAGCCATGGATTAATTGTTGGAATGACGCCATTGGCAGCTAACCCGCGTAAAATCGAAATCACGCCAACTGCAATCGCCGTAATTACGCTTGCCTTTCTCATAAATCGGCGCCATTTCTTATTTGCAAATGAAGCGATGGAAGCTGCCGCCGCTAATGCAGGAAAGGTGGATAAGCCAAACAGAGCCATGACAGCAGCCCCTTCCGCCCATGAACCGGTCGAGGCTGCTGTCATTTGCATGGCATAGGTTAACCCGCAGGGCAAATATCCGAAAGCTATTCCGGTAGCAAGCAAATGCCAAGTTTCCTGGTTTGAAGGCCGCTTGGCGCCACCTATGAGTCTCTTATGCAGGAAAGAAGACACATGCTGCAGCAAAGGCAGCTGGAATCTTCTCCATAGCCATAACAGCAAGAAACACCCGCCGATAATTGATGCTAGGCCCTGAACGCCTGCCAGCTTACCAGCAACGTCAACGAAAGATCCAACTGCCCCCATGACGGCGCCCAGCATGGTATAGGACAAGATTCGGCCCGCATTATATAGAAGCATCGATTTTTGAAGGGTGGCTGATGAGTTTGTCGACACCGTAGAAACGATGCCCCCGCACATGCCAATGCAATGGGGAGCGCTAAACAAGCCGGTCAAAATGATAAACCCGATTTGCTGCCATGTGATGGTCATCCTCGCACTCCAGCCCTTCTTCTCAGCTGTCCGCTAAGCCGAAGGGCATTCGCAACGACCGAAACAGAGCTAAGAGCCATAGCCGTTCCTGCCATCCAAGGCTCAAGCAATCCAAAAGCGGCGAACGGTATGATAAGTACATTATATAAGAAAGCGAAGGTTAGATTTTGACGAATATTCCGAATCGTTAACCGACTGATTCTTATGGCCTCTGGGATCGCTTGCAGTCGTGAAAATAAGAGCGTCATGTGGCCTGCGCTTAATGCCGCGTCAGCCCCCTCCCCCATAGCCAGACCTACGTCAGACGCTGCCAGCGCCGGCGCGTCGTTCCAGCCGTCACCAGCCATCGCGACGCGCTTGCCCTGACGCTTAAGCCGTTCGACAAGCGCCACTTTCCCTTCAGGCAAAATGGAAGCATGAACAGTCGCGATTCCCGCTTCTTTGGCAGCCGCTTTTGCAGGCGCCATATGATCTCCCGTAGCTAGGATTGATGACACGCCCAGGGTTCTCAGTTCCGCAATCGTTTCCCTTGCATTCGACTTCACCTTATCGCTAAAAGCAATGGCACCCATCGACTTTCTTCCGATAGCCGCATACAGTACGGTTTCGCCATATTGCTCGCGCTGATTCGCAAAAGCGATCACCTCACTGCCTACCTCCCACCCCCGCTCTGCGGCATACAAGGCGTTGCCAATCGCAAATCGCTGCCCCTCGACCAATGCCTCCACACCGCCTCCCGGCGTAAAGACGTGTTCGGTGGCTGCGGGAATGACCAGGCCTTGCTTGGCGGCTTCGCGAAGGATGGCGAAAGAAAGCGGATGAGCAACTTGCGCTTCTACGGCAGCCGCTAGGCGCACCAATGATGCTCGGCTTCCCTTGATGGAAAGCGATGCGCTAATCTGAGGTTTCCCTTCGGTTAACGTACCTGTTTTGTCAAATATAACGGTTTGGATCGTCGCCATTCGCTCTAGCGCGCCCGCTTCCTTAGCGATAATGCCTTGCTTGGCAAGCCTCCCCGATGCAAGCACTAATGAAATCGGCGCAGCCAACCCAAGTGCGCACGGACAAGCAGCGAGTAATACGGCAATTCCGCAAACAAAGGCTCGGCTCCAATTGCCTGGCTCCAGAAAAACTCCCCACATAATCACCGTTGCCAAAGCAAACATCAGCATCACGGGTACAAACCAGCTTGCTGCTGCATCCACATTGCGCTGAATCGCGGATTTCGAGCGTTGTGCTTGCCTGACCAGCTCACTGATGCGATTGAGCATCGTATCATGGCCTGCGGCTTCTGTACGAATGCGAAGCTCAGCGCTAAGATTACGCGTCCCTGCCCAAACCGAATCGCCCTCGCGCTTGGCAATGGGCAAGCTCTCTCCGGTAAGCAAAGCTTCATCTGCCGCAGAGAACCCGCTGCTGACGACGCCATCAACCGGCACCACTTCTCCGGCTTGCACGATAACTAAGTCGCCCGCTCTCACAAATTCCGTTTGGATGAGTGTGACTTCACCTGCACGTTCTACGGCTGCAGTCTGGCTTTGCAGCTTCCCGTAGCCCTCTGAGCCGTGCTGTGACCGGATAGAAGCAGACACTTCAATGAACTTCCCGAGCAGGACAGCCGAAATGACGACGGCTGACGTCTCGAAATAGAGTGGGGCTGAATGTGCAGCTGTCGCTGATAGCGGCTCGAACAATCCATTCTGAAAAACAACATAATGACTGTATAAATAAGCTGCGGTGGTGCCAATCACCACAAGCACATCCATATTGGCGCTGCGTTCCCGAACCGCATGATAGGCACCAATATAAAAGGGCATGCCGATTACGAACTGTATCACCGAAGCTAGCAAAAGCTGCAGCCATGGCATCGTTAGCCAGACGGGCAGGCTTGCCGCGAGCGGAGCAAGCATAGGAATGTGCTGAAGCATGCCGGTTAACAGTGGCAGAGTCAAAAGAATCGAAAGAATCAGCCTGATTTTGAGCGTCTTATGCTCTTGATATAGCCCCGCTTTAGCTGTCTCGTTAAGCAGAGCGGCAAACCCCAGCTGATTGACTCGATCAGCGATTAGCTGCGGGGTAAGCTGGTTTGTCTTAAATTGCACCCACGCCGTGCGAAGCGGAAAGCTGACCGCAGCCATCTGGACGCCCTCCATTTTGCCAACGGCTTTCTCGATTCTGGCCGCACAGGCCGAGCAGCTCATCCCTTGGATCGCAAAATCTATCGTCAAATCATTTTCTGGCTCACTATGCTTTTCTGTATGCACCATAGGAAACACCTGCCTTCCATTCATCGCCATCCCCTGCCTGTACCTCTTGAATTAAACTATATGACAGGCAAGCGAATTGCATGAATGGAACCTGTGTTTACATTCGGTTTGGCGTAGGCAAACCTAATATTTCTAGCGCTTCAAACATGGTATGCTGATATTTCTGCGTCAACCAAATACGGAAGGCTCTATCACTCTCCTCTGCTTTCAGAATCGGGCAAGTCGCATAAAAATGATTAAACAACGTACTAAGCTCATAAGCGTAGTTGCATAGCTGATTCGGAGCCAATTCTTTAACAGCTGCTTGAAGCGTTTCCGGCCAATAGGACAGCTGACGAAGCAACAGCCGCTCTTGAAGCTTCAGATGCACAAAGGAATTCAAATCCGGCGATGCCGCTTCGGTTTCAGCCGCCTTCTTCAAAATGCTGTAAGAACGTGCATATGAATAAAGCAAATACACGCCCGTATTTCCCGATACCTCGGTGGCCTGCTCCAAATCAAAAACAATTTCCGTTTGGAGATGAAAACGAAGCAAATAATACCGGATCGAGGCTGCTGCGATAGCAAAGCTTGTTATGCCTGCCTTGCGTGAGCGCTTCCTGTCAATAATTTGTTCCATTTGCGCCAGAAAGTCCGCAATTTTGATGCCGATCCCTTGCCTTCCTGACATCGCGTAAGCATGCTTGCCATCCGAAATATCAAGTCCTAGGCTCTCAGCCGTACTCGGACTGAGCGAGACGACACCATAGCTTACATGCTTCAACTTCTCAGCTTGCCCTTGATAGCCGAGCGCAAGCAAGGCCTGTTTGACCATCGCCTGCGGATATTCTTGTCGTTGGTCGATGACATTAATGACCGTGTCCGCGCGGCCGATCTTTTTCTTCTTCCCGCCTGAATCCGTTGACCAGAGTCGATCATTAAACTTTTTGTACCGAAAATCCTGTTCCAGCAAGCCGAATTTCCACAAATGATAAGCAATATCTTTCGCTGTATACGTCAATATTCCATTGGAGCGCACGAGTACCTTATCCGATTGAAATTCAGTGCCCTCACCTTCCCCCTCTTCTAAGTCCTGCTGCTTAAGTACCCAGCAGCCCTTTAGCTTCCCTTCTGTCTCCTGGCGAAACACCGCCGTTTGCTTAAGCTGTTCAAAGGCTTGGGACCAGAAGCCTTCCCTCACGATGCTGCTTTCCCATACAAGCACGTCATAGGAAATGCCGAAATTTCTCATCTCCTCCACATGCTCGCGAACGATTCGCTCCGCAATGAGCAGTCCCATCCAAGCGACATTGGAGCGCCCTTCTTCCAAGTGAGCCAATACTTCGGTTCTTTTCTCCAGCAAAGAAGGATCATTTTTGTAGGCTTTATTTATTTTGGAGTAGATCTCCCAGCAAAAATCACCGAACCGAACGAAAGACTCCTCCGTCTTTGTCTCATTTATCCCAACTACTGTATCGGCCAGCTGGTTGCCAAGATCATCGATATAATTGTGTACCTCTACTTGATGCCCAGCCTTTCTAAGCAGACGGGCAATCGTATCGCCGATGCAAGAGTTACGTAAATGACCAATATGAGCCGACTTATTCGGATTGATAGACGTATGTTCCACCAGTACTTTCCCTTCTGAAGCCCTCGCTGTTGTAGGCTGTTCAGAATCTGCAGCCCACCAAGGCCAATGGACATGAAAATTAAGGAAGCCGGGAGCAGCCACTTCGATTTTAGCCACAGAAAGAGCAAGTTCCGGGACCGCTAGTAGCTTCTCCTTGCAATCTTCTGCGATCAGCATCGGTGCCCGTTTGAGATGTCTGGCAAGCTGCATAGCGATATTGCTGCTGTAATCGCCATGTTCCGGATTAACTGGATGTTGGGGTGCGATGGCAAGCTTCTCTGGTCTTTCTAGCTTCGCCTCCATCAGCATAAGCTGCGTTATTTCTTCGATGGCTGATGTAATTTGTTCATAAATCATGTTTACTCCTCCTTAGGTTGAAAATAAAAAAAGGCCCCCGTCTCTATAAATAAGAGACGAGAGCCTTAAGATCCCGTGGTACCACTCTAAGTGCCAAGTCCAATATGAACTTGACCCCTCGCTTTTGTAACGGTCGTTGACCGGATCTGCCTACTGCTTCCAATTCGGTTCGGCAAACCATTTCCTGGGGCCGCTTCATCTTAGACATCCGTACCGGCTTCCACTGACCCGGCTCGCTGTGACTCTCTGTCTTAGACTACTGTCCCATTCCTCAATGTTGATTATCCAGTTGAATACTTAAATGTATTTATACAGGATACGTGTGAACGTGTCAAGAGGACTTATGATGGTTAATTGATTGCTCATGAAACTATAAGCACTTTTGAATATTCTCGATGATTCGGTCATTGCCAATGGTTATTGTCGAACGCCCGGAAAGTGATTCCGTATATCCGCATGCTGATGTTTCTTTCGTTATTCCACGGGTATCCGTATATTTCAAATAGACGCTTCCTTCACCAACAAGGCTTAATTGCGGCTTTATTTTGGATTTGTCGCCTGCCTTCAGCACTTTAGTATACAAATGCGTTGAATTGCTCCCTACGAGCCCCATCTCCACAGACACAATATCATAATCAGATTGGTTGATTAAAGTCACGGAGAAGCTTTGGAAATAATTGAAATTATCAGTGTTCATTCGGACCCAATTCATAACAAAAAGAATAAGCAGGAGCGACATCGCTCCTAACAACATATAACCGTACTTCAGTTTCACGTTTATTCCTACTTTCGACAATAGTGGTTGGATCTTCTGATATAAGGAAGACGTTCCTATTGAAGAAATAGTAACACTTTTGATTTTTCAAAAAAAAAACCGCCTTTTTAAAAGGCGGTAAATCGAAACCTAATTGTCGAAATGTAATCGCTTTACAAACATTTTTGCACGACCGCATAACTTCTGGCTACAGATTCCTGTTCTTAAACGATTGGATTTATGAAAATAAGTCCATAATGAAGAATAAATGTTTACTATACGTAGATAGATAGTGTATCATATGACCTCGGCACAACAAATAACGCAATAATGGAGGCAATATAACATGCAAGAAAAAATCAAGCTAAAAGCTGGTCAAAAATTAATCACAAATAAAGACTTTGAAATTGCAATTGCGGAGAAAGTTAGTGTTAAAGCAATGCAAAACGGGATGCAAATCAGACCCGCATCTACCGTTACTGGATATAACGATGATTCCATTCGCATGTCCGATGGAAGCATCATCCACCGAGCTGCAAATTCATTTTTTGTATAATAAACGTTAAATTAGACCGATTCCAAAATCGGTCTTTTTTTGTTACATATAAAAGGATGATATATAGATAAATTAATCTAAAATTTCTCGTTTTGGTCGATGTGCGAATAGATCATTCTTCAGGGGCGCAGCTGCAGCCAGATTCTTGGTTTGACTTAGACAAATTAAGGTAAGTATCCTGCTACAAAAACAAACACTTTCTTCCCCTAACACTCTTCTCGCTTCGCTTAAACCCCAATTCTTTCGTTCAACTTATACAGATCTAAATCAGCTTTGTGGCTCCTCACAGGCAGTAATGTCCATTTTCGGGAAATAGATCTAACATTTAGATCTATTTGATCAAAAATCGTCAAATGGACAGAAATAGATCTATTAAATAGATCTAAATACTACTGTGTAGCTCCATTTGAGCGGTTATTGACCAATTTTTGTAAGATAGATCTAAAATATAGATCTATTTGTTCAATAATCGGCCAATAGACAGAAATAGATCTAAATCATAGATCTATTCCAGCTGCATGGCTCCACACGGGCAACAAAAGACCGACTTTTATGAATTATCTAAGTTTACTTGATGCCTGGCATAGATTTCGATTAATGTTCCGTTCTGCCCTCGACATTAAAATCAACCTCTTCCAAAAACTCGATCACTTCACCGTTCGGGCTGTGTATCACCGCGTTTCTTAACACAAGGGGCGGCTCACCAAGCGTAATTGGGCCAGGAGCAACATAAGCCTTGGCGCCATGAGCAAGTGCTCGATGGTAGATTTCGTCCACATCGCTAACGTAAAACGCAAAATGTAAAATCGCCCCATAAGCGATTTCACTCGCAGATGCCGCCTTTTTGCCCTGGGCAGGAATTTCTGCTTCGTTGTCAAAAACTTCAATGCATGTTTTTTGATCCGGAGAAATGAGCATAGTGGCTTCTTTAATCTTAAACGACGGCAAGCTCCAATGATGACCCGCCTTAAATCCCAAAACTTCCGTATAAAATGCGATGGTTTGCTCATAATTATCTGCTTGAATGGCTACATGAGCCAGACCTTTTATACTCATCGATCCTCACTCCTCTTGATTTATCTACAATAATTATAGAAATAACAAAGAGGTTTTCAAATAGAAATGATAAGGCATTTGTAGTAAAATGATTACTGAATCGTAGTTATTTTAATGGTTTTACCTAACTTTTTAAGAAGACAAGGAGTTGTTCGATCTGGAACATAATATAGATGAAACCGACAAAAAAATTATCCAATTACTTCAAAATCATGCGCGAATGACCATTGCCCAATTGAGCAAAGAAATCGCTATGTCACAGCCTTCTGTCAAAGAAAGAATCGTCAAGCTGGAAGAGAAACAAATTATTTCCGGTTATACGACAGCGTTGGACTTGGAGAAACTCGGCCGCGGAACCACCGCATTCATCCTCATCAAGACGGAGCATTGCCAGCAGTTAGTTGATTTTTGCGAGGATTCATTCGAAGTGACCGGTTTATTTCGCATTAGCGGTGAATATAATTACCTGATTCAGGTACAGACCGCTTCGATCTCTGCGCTTGCAGACTTTCAGGATGAGCTTGTAAAGCTCGGGCCTTCAAAATCACATATCAGTATGAAAAACATATTAGAAAATCGGATTAGGCTCTAATACCGTTTTTTCACGAATGCCCCTGGAGCGATCACGACACGTTTGAAATGCCCAATACAGCAAAAAGCAGCCTCCCGCAAGCGAGGCCGCTCCATCCATTCGAAACCTTATTGTTCCGTTAAGATAACGGGACCCTCGTCGGTAATCGCAATCGTGTGCTCATATTGAGCCGATAAGCCGCCATCAACGGTTCGCGCCGTCCAGCCATCAGAATCAATTTTGCTATGGTATTTTCCCGTATTCAGCATTGGCTCTATCGTTAATACCATTCCTGCTTTCAGACGTGTTCCACGATTCGGTGGTCCGTAATGCGGAACCTGCGGCTCCTCGTGCATCTTCTGGCCGATGCCGTGCCCGATGAAATCACGTACGACCGAGAAGCCCTGTGCTTCAGCAAACACTTGAATTGCATTTGAAATATCTCCGATCCGATTGCCCACAACTGCCTGTTCAATGCCTTTATATAGTGATTCCTTCGTGACGTCGAGCAGTTTTTGGGAAGTTTCTGACACATTGCCGATCTTGTAGGACCAGGCCGAATCTGCAAGCCACCCATCCAAATTCACAACCATATCAACGGTAACGATATCGCCCTCTACGAGTACGGTCTGACCTGGAAATCCGTGGCAGATGACATCATTTACAGATGTGCATGTCGCATATGGATAGCCATGATACCCTTTTTGCTCAGGAATCGCGTCATTTTTTTGCAAAAATGCTTCAGCAAATTGGTCGATTTCCATCGTTGTTAATCCAGGCCGAATAAAGGTTCGCAGCTCACGGTGGCACGCTGCTAATATTTCGCCCGCTTTTTTCATTTTCGCAATTTCTTCTGCCGTTTTAATGATAATCATTTCAATCACCCAATCCTTTACTTCATGAATGGATCATCCTGAAGTTTTTTTCTATTCCATATTGTGATTATAAGAATACCGTATTTCTTCACAAAAATATATCTAGCCTAATTTACGGGGTACTCTCGTTCAACGAATTTTACTTTTTAATAAATCTAGGGAATCTTTTCCTACTGCAATCCACAGGTTCGAAAAATGCTCCTGCTTTACACGGTTACCTCAGCATATGCATATAGCTCATCCAATGGGTATCGAGTTGAGGGTTGAAGCTTCAATACTAAATCTATGAAGAAGCGCGTAAAGGCCCAACTCCTGTGGCATCGGTCATATAGCGAAACGAGATCTTTATCAGGAATAGTTCTCCATCATTTGATATAAATAATTCCGAAAGTCTTCAACATAGGTTTTGGGCTCTATAACTGTTAGATGAGTGCCCAAGCTTGCTAAAAATTGAAATCCCCTCTGAT
This sequence comes from Paenibacillus paridis, assembly GCF_006345825.1. GTDB lineage: Bacteria > Bacillota > Bacilli > Paenibacillales > Paenibacillaceae > Pristimantibacillus > Pristimantibacillus paridis. The sequence goes on along the minus strand of NZ_VCIX01000092.1, from coordinate 1,414,833 downwards.
TTTGAGGGACATAAATGGTTGCTAATAAAAATCCAGAGCTATGGTCCTCAATACTTCTCCGACCATACCTTTCGACGATTTGATCTATTATGCTAGGCGTTATCCATGCCTTAATCGTGACGAATTGCGGTAGATAGCTTGCTTCATATCCTTCCTCTAACCAATCGGCTCTAGGATGAAACGCGCGTTCATCCATAGTAATATGATCGCTCCGAGATAGCTTGAATGTTCGATACCCCTGTCGATATAAACAGAATCCTTTTAAGTACCAACTCGATTCGCTAAAATGCAGCTCATAGGGTTCGACCATTCTATTCGTTACAGCCCCGTCTTTATCTGTATAATCAAACGAAACCAGCCTTTTCTTTAAAATGGATTCCTGACATGTCCTTAAGGTTTCAAGAATCTCGGACCGACCTTCCCAATCATAAAATGACAGATGAATGGAACGATTCAGAGACAATGGACTAACCATTGCCTCTATTTTTTTTATCGTTCTTTCAACGTCTTCAGTAAGGAGGATTTGTTCCAATCCGCCGAGCGCGGTTAATATATTCTGTAAATCGGAGCTGCTTAAAAGGCGTTTATCAACCTTGTATTCATCCATTATGCCGTAGCCGCCTTTGACCCCATTGACAGAGTAGATCGGGATGCTCGATAAGCTCAATGTTTCCATATCGCGAAGGATCGTTCTTTTGGAAACATCGAATAGTTGTGAGAATTCCTTTGCAGAAACAACCTCTTTTTTTAGCAATATCATAATAATTGAAATGAGTCTCTCCACTTTGTCCATCATTGCCCTCTTTTTTTCTACACGATTTCAGAATGGTGACAATAAGATGTCACCTTTTGTTCATTATACTACATGTATCACAAGAAGGAGGTTTTGATTAATGTTTAATCCAAGCGATTTTCCCAAGCCCACCCTTATTCCAGTCAACGGTGTGGAACTCGAAGTCTTTGAAGCAGGCCGACAAAATGCCCGAAAACCCATTGTCCTCTGTCATGGCTGGCCAGAGCATGCCTTTTCTTGGCGCCATCAGATGGCCGCCCTTGCCGCAGCGGGCTACCATGTCATCGTCCCAAACCAGCGGGGTTACGGCAACTCATCCCGACCGACCGAAGTAACAGACTATGACATTGAACACTTGTCGGGTGATCTTGTGGCACTTCTCGATCACTACGGATACGAACATGCCACCTTTGTCGGTCATGATTGGGGGGCAATGGTCGTTTGGGGACTGACCTTACTGCATCCAAAACGTGTAAACAAAGTGATAAATCTGAGCTTGCCTTACCAAGAGCGCGGAGAAAAACCTTGGATCGAGTTCTTGGAGGCAATACTTGGCATCGACTACTATTTTGTCCACTTCAATCGACAGCCAGGTGTCGCGGACGCCGTATTGGATAAGAATACGTTTCGCTTTCTTCGCAACCTGTACCGCAAGAACGAGCCTCTCAAAGGACCTGAGCCCGGCATGGCGATGATCAATCTTGCCAACGCGGAAACACCGAGCGGCGAGCCCTTGATGAACGACGATGAACTGGCCGTTTTCGTATCAGCCTTTGAAACATCAGGGTTTACGAGCAGCATAAATTGGTACAGGAACCTTGACCGCAATTGGCGCTTATTGGCGAAGGTAAACCCAATCATCCAACAGCCTACTCTCATGATCTATGGTGACCGGGATGTGGTTCCAAAGTCTGAAAATCTGTCAATGTTCGTACCCAATGTCGAAGTGGTCAATCTGGATTGCGGCCATTGGATCCAGCAAGAAAAGCCGGAAGAAACAAACCAAGCGATTTTGAGATGGCTGGAAAAGCAGAATGCCATTTAGTTTCAAGAGCGTTTCAAGGTTGAGCCTGCTCTACGGCTTGACCGGGAGGGCGGAATGAGACGCGGTCACCGTCTTTGAGGTGATTGATTGGATACCGCTACCCCGGTTGGGCTAGGACGTGTCTTTATAAAGGAGTGGCGGTCGTCGGCGGGCGGATGTGGTCAGCGTGTTGAGGAAGGGTTAGTGGCAAGATCAGGCTCATGAGTTTGATCACCGAGTACTTCTTCGCTTTGACGTGCACCGCCGCTATGTTAGACGTAGACTCGATCCCGCCGCATGCGGTGCACGGCGGCGGGATTTAAACAACAAATGATTTCACCTTAGCGATGATAAACTGAACCGTATCACAAATAGACGCAATGGATTTAGTTTGAATGACAGACTCATTCTTTAAAATAAGGCGTAATCCCTCTTGAATATAGGTTCTCCACTAACTTAAAAAATTGTTCCGACGATAAATCCTTTTGACGTTGGAGCCAAAGCCGAAATAAAGAAAGGGAAGTTGTCAGGTTAAACTCAATTAAGTATGGCGTTAAGGAATGGTTTTGCGGAACGTTTAATTCTAATTGATTCAAATTGATTTCTTTTTTTAAGCGTTTTAAAAAGTGGGCACTTCCATAATCACCCAAAAGTGCACTAAGAACCAGGAGATGTTCTCTTTTGTCCAGACAATAGAGCGAATCTTGAACCGTATGCATCGAAAGCTCTTTATTCGCCAATTCTTTTTTCATGTCATTCAATAAGTCATCTTCAACAGAGTCTAACAATTCGTAAATGTCGGTAAAGTATTGATAAAAGGTGCTGCGGTTATATCCTGACTTATTCGCAATTTCCTGAATCGAAATTTTCTCAATCGGCTTTTGGCTATATAACTCACAAAAAACTTCTACAAACTTTTGTCTTGTTTTCTCCGTTATTTCAGGTTGCTTTTTCATGTTTTCCCCCTACAAGCGAATGACAATATCATCCGACAAATCATAAAAAACTGATGGTTGATCAAGGAATATTGAAGATTTATAATCACATCATACAACATGTTGTCTGATAATCAAAAACAAATGTTAATAAGTAGGGGTGGTATTCATGTCAGCAAAACAAGCTAGAATTTTAATTTTTGGCGCAGGTGTCATCGGTAGCATGTACGCAATTAAGCTTATTGAAGCAGGGTTTGATGTTAGCCTGTTTGCACATTCTAATAGATTTAAATTATTAAGAGAACATGGCTTGCAATATAATGAAAAAGGTACGGTTAGATCGATACAAGTGAATGTCATAGATACGCTCGAAAATGACGATATCTACGATTTCATATTCGTTACCGTTCGTTATGATCGGTCCGAATCAGCGTTGTTAGCGCTAAAAGATAATCAAAGCAAAAATATAGTTACGATGACTAGTAATTCTATTGGATTTTCTTCGTGGCTGGATATCGTAGGGGATAGACTTTTACCGGCTTTCCCCGGCTTCGGCGGACAGATTAAAGATGGAGTATTGCATGCTCGATTTCTACCGAAGTTTATAGCGGCAACTGCATTTGGGGAAATTAATGGAGTAGTGACAGAACGCGTAGAAGACCTAGCAAAATTATTTAATACAGCAAAGCTTCCCTACGTTATTAAAAAGGATATGCAGGCGTATCTAATCACACATTCCGTATCAGACATTGCCATGTTGAGCTTTTTGCATTCTGAGAATAAGGTTATTGACAAAAAAACAGCCAGAACTAGAAAAACGGCACGCAAAATAACAGTCACTTTAAAAGCGCTTCTAAGGGCAATACAAAAAGCTGGCGTTACAATTGATCCACCCATGCTCAAAATGGTGCTAAAATTACCTAACTTAATTTTGGATTTTTTATTTATGACTTGGCTACGAACTAACATGGTTAGTGATATGATGTTGCCGGACTATGCGAATAATGCTAACAATGAGATTGTGCAGCTGAGGAATGATTTAATGAAATTTTTAAGTCAAAATGATATATCCTCAAATTAAAAAAAGAAAAAACCCTTATGCAGGGTTCTCTCAAAATAAAAAAAATCAGAATGCTTATTCGCCGAATGCTACTTCCCCGGGCCATTGCAGCATCCCGCCGGCAACATTTACGACTTTATAGCCTTGTGCGTGGAGAAAATCGCAAGCTTTGCCGCTGCGACCGCCACTGCGGCAAATCAGAACAATGTCCTGGTCACCTTGCTTGAGCTCATTTAGACGCTCTTGCAGCTCCGAAAGCGGGATGCTCCGCGCTTCCTTAATATGTCCATCTTGCCATTCGTCCGGTTCACGCACATCGATCAAATTTATGGATTTTCCTTCTTTCAGCTGGTTGTCTAGCTCAGCTGACGTTATTTCCGGATACATATGTTACCCATCCCTTCAAGCTTATCAGTTTAGTTGTTTACACATCAGCATTGTATCGCGAAGGGCATTTAATGTCCATAACCGCAAGAAGTATTACCGATCATCGGGAGCTTGCTGCGCAAAGCAGCAACCATCCCGCTCTCCAGAAGCCGCTACCGTTTGTTCTTGTTTTTGGCAGCGAGCAATCGATTAATGGTAACATTACTCTCTACCGTACTTTCCTGTACGGGAGCCTCTTTTACCGACCCGCTTCCTGCTCGCTCCTCAGACTTCTTATCCGAAGAAACGCTATGGTTCTGAAATACTGCTGCTGATTGGCCATTCTTAGCAAACTCTTGTTTCGACCCTGTATGTGGTAGATTCTCACCTATGACGGAGCGGTCATCTCCCCTATAAAAGCGAGTAGTTTCCGATCTGCGCTCATTCAATCGGGTCAGGCTGACGGTTGGAGCATTGGGCACCGCTGACTTTTGACCACGGACTATTCTTTTGGAACGAAACGGCCGCACAGCCAGCTCATACACGCTTCCCCAAGGGATAGACAACCTTCGAATCGCGATATCGATAACCCACAGCAGCAGCACTATCACCCATAACACCCTTGCAGGGTCAAAGGCTTGTCGAGAGGAAAGTGGATCAAACTGAAAGGCCATCGCTGGGTTAGCTGCATCAAGTAACCTGCCACCGGTAATCTCCGCAACTTGCTTCATTACAGACGGTCCGTTCACATTCGTTATTCGATACTCTGGCGAATATGGAATAACAAAACCTGCGGTTGTCCCGTTTTGAATGGCCGATGAACCTGAGGATTGACCAATCTGGGCCAAATATACGCCTGGTTCAGTGATGCTCAGCTGCGTCTCGTATTCATCCGGAGCCACCGGCATCAGCCGTTTTTGTTCATTATTCCCTGCTTGGTCTTCAATTCCCACCGTAAGTCCACTTCTTGCCCCTTCTCCCCCTGTTTGGGAGCGAACGCGCAAAGTCGCTGCGCTGCCATCCATTTGAGTAGTGATCGAATAAGGGGTGCTCTCAAACTGCGGGAATGTCCATTTGACCCAGTCGACGAACACTTTGGGAAGTTCGGGCCATTGCACAAAGCTGCCGGACCATTTCCCTGTTAAATCGCTCGTCCACGCAACCGTTCTTCCCGAACCGTATGCCCAGCGCGCGAGGAGCGGATCACTATCGGGCGTCCAAAGAGCGATTTCGGCCGTTTCTTTAGGCGTGGTCGCGATATAAGCGTTTATGGAAGGAATCCCATTTTGCCATAGTGAGGACCAATCTCCTGCTTGACCGATGCTTGGAGTAAAGGTTTGCTCCACGATATAGGTTCTTGACATCATAACCGTCTCACGGCTGAAGATAGCCGGAAGCGTGCTTTGATCCTTCGTAAAATAGTAGCGGCCCTTCGCATTGTCCGCAAGCCGCTTTAGCAGCTGCTGATCGGCTCCCTCTCCAACCGCTACCGTAGATAAAGTCATGTTCTGCTCGTTCATCTGGTCCGTTATGAGCTGATAATTGGCGTTCATTCCGGATTGGCCATCCGTAAGCAAAATCATATGTTTGCGCTGAGCATCCAGCTTAGCCAAACCCTCATAGCCGCTGCTTAGCGCCGAGAAGATTTCCGTGCCGCCTTCGGCTTGAATGCCTTGTATTTTGTCCAGAACGGCTTCACGGTTCGAAAGCTGCGTAGGCTCCACAACCCACCAAGGTGAGGAATCAAAAGCAACCACGCCAACCGTATCGATATCCCTGAGCAGTTCTACGGTTCTCATCGCCGCTTCCTTCGCTAGCTCAAGCTTTCCATCCATCATGCTGCCTGAACGGTCAATGACAAGAACAAGCCCAATCGATGGAATTTGTTTTTTGCCCTGCAAATCCATATAGACGGGAAGGGCCCGCTCAATCGGCGTTTTGAAGTATCCGCCCAGACCGAAGCTTTCATCGCCTCCGAGCATAACAAGTCCAACGCCATAATCACTGACGGCTTTTGTGATCCAATCCATCGGTTTCTCCGCAATACGGGTGGCGGAAACATTATTCAAAATAATGCTGTCGTACGCTGCATAATCGGCTAGTTCTACGGATAATTGCTCAGGCAAAATCGTTTGATAGCGGATCACGGATGCTTTCAGCGCTGCTTCGATATTGGCTGATGTCCCGTTCCTTCCTTCAACGATCAATACGGAAGGCGGTCCACTTACCCTGCTAATGGCATGTGCCGTATTGTTCGCGGACTGCTCATCTCCTGACATGAACAGCTCGGCTCTAAACCGATGAAAACCGGGGGCTAGCGCAACACTTTGCAAAACAAAGCGGTTGTCCCCCTTCTCCAGCTGAAGCTCCGAAATCGATAGCTCCGTTTGGTCATCATAGAGACGAAGCTGCGCCGTGCCAGCTGCAGTACTGCTGATGGCGAGCTCGAATGTAAACGTTTCTCCTTGCTTTAGTGCTGCTGGGACGATCAATTCCTCAATGGCTGCATCCGTTGCTACGATAGATTCCAGCTGTACGACATCAACCGAAATACCCGAATTTGCAAGCATTCGCGCTTGCCTGCGTACATCGCCTGCATTTTCCGCCCCATCGGAGAGCAGGACGATCCGTCCGCCGCCATCCTTCTGCAGCATAGCTGCAGCCAGTTGCAAGCCCTGAGATAGATCAGTAAATCGCTGATTTACATCTACATGGAACATAAATCCGCCTTCGACGGTGATAGGCTGCGGAGTCAACGTTTTCTCTACAGCTGCATTCAGTCCCGAGGATATGATTCCGCCACGGTCCTTCGATGCCTTCGACATCCAAGCTTCCGAAATCCACTCGCCAGCCACCGTATCTGCCCTCATGCTCGCAGATCGATCGGCTACGAATACGACATTCCGCTGTTCTTTGTCAATGTAAGGCTGAATCTCTGCGATCATTGCGATAATCAGCAATAGAATAAAGCCGCGTATGGCAATCGAAACGATTTTTCGCTTGCCACGCAGTCGCACCGTCATTTTGGATGCCCATATCAAATAAAAAAACCAAGGTAGCAGAAGCAATAGTGCCCAAGGCAGGTTAGCTTGAAAACCCACGGCGGTACACCTCCCATTCCGCGGCCATCATGAGCAGCAATACAATAGCCGCGTACAGCTGAAGCGACAGCTTTTGCCCTTGATCCTGCTTATTAGCGGGGCTTGAAGATGTCTCTGCTTGGCTATCGGCTATTGCTGTTAATTCAAGTTTCGTCTCCGAAGCGGAATCGTTGCTTTGCAGCTCCGAATGATCAGCGGTTACCGCAAGGAGGCGGCTACTCACCACAGCGCCATCCTTATTGCTTTCAATAAGTCGAAACAGCCCAGGCACAGAAGGAGCCGTCAGCTGGGTGGACAAGTCCAAAGCCAGCTCCGTCTTCTTTCCATACCGCTGCTGCTCGGCTGGCAATCCGCCTCCAGCCAGCTCTACAGCCTCCCAGGCTGCGCTAACCGTTTCTGAATGTAGCGACAATTCAAGCGGTTTCTCCGCCACCGCTGCGCCAAGTTCAAGCTGCGATCCTCCGCTCATCCACTGAGCAGCCTGGACAATGAGTACCGGAAACTCAGGTCGAAGCGGCAAATCCGTTTCTTGAAGGTTAAAGGTGAAACGAAGCTTTGGTTTTCCTTGGTCCGTCCCGGCATAAACTGCCGGGATACCACCATAGCTTAATACGGCATCTCCCCATACGAGATCTGCCGAATTGGGTAAGGCTAACCTTCCGATGTGCGTATCTGCAAAAGTAAGATATGACGTAACGGGATGCTCCTTTGTTTCCACTCGCGTGTTTGCCGGAATGACGGAAGTCTTATCCGTTTGGTCAGGATGGTCGATAAGCCAAAGCGGCTTGTCCGATAGCAGCTTAGACCACTCTGGATCGCCGACTAGCCGCTCGCTGGAACCATCTAACACGATCCAATCCACCTTGGCTGCTTGCTCGCCTGCAGGAGCCGCGCTGCCAGGACTAACTTTGACAGGCTCAACTCCAGCCAGTTGCAGCGCCTTTTCCAGAAACAAATTTCCATCGGTGATGAGCAGCGCTTGCCGGTTGCGAGGAGCAGCGGGGAACTGATAAGCGTCGTTATCACTCTGTACCGCGTCATTAAGCTGTTGAATATGCGCTTTATAATAAAGCGCTGGCGGGAGAGATGCTATTTCGACGCTTTGCCACTCTTCTGCCGGAACGGCTATGCTGGGTGCTGCTGCAAGGATAGACTCCTTCTCTGAAGACTCGGCATATATTTCAAGCTTGACCGTCTGGTCTTGCCTGCTGTCGTTACGTACCGTTATGACCCCGTTGCTTGTCCCCGTTTCCCCTTTATCCGCTTTGACGCCAAAGTATAAGATCGACAAATTGCCAAGCGGCTGCTTTTCGTCCACCATAACCAGGTCAACGGGGGCTTTCAGTCTCAGCTTATTCGCTTCTTCAGCATCAGACCAGTAACCATCTGTAAAAATAACGGTTTCTCCCGACGGATCCTCCTGCAAAAGCGAATCTGCCAGCGAAAGCGCTCCCGCGTTATCGGATTTCCCGTAATATGGAAGAATCGATTCAAGGCGCTCCTTGATCTGCTCTTTATTCGTGAGTCTACTGGCTATTACTTCAGGCTGAGCTCCTGTCGCAACTAAGGTAACAGGCCGGCCAGCCGCTTGCCGATCTAACCATTGGCTTGCTTTTTGAATGGCAAGCTCAAGGCGAGTAGCTGCTAAAAAATCAGTATCCTGGTAGCCTGGCTTGGCCGCCATGCTCGCCGAACGATCAACCAGCAATACGACATGTGCCGTAGGCTTTGCAGCCCTCAACCATACAGGCTCCATTAGAGCAAATACGATAAGCAAGGCCACAATCAGTTGCAAAATCAGAAGCCACCGGCTGCGCAGCTTTTGCCAAGGCCGATTCGCTTCTTGCTCCTGCAGCACCTTTCGCCATAATAAATGGCTTGAAATTTCTTTATTTTCATAGGTTCTCTTCAAAATGTACATGGTCGCGATCACAGGCAACGAAGCTGCGAACCAGGCAGACGCGGCTGACAAAAACTGCATCCATTCCCCTCCTTTTCTTAGATTTTTTGCAGTTAAATAGTAAGCTTCGTTATTTCTCGCCTTGTTATTTGTTCAACACATTCGCGGAGAGAAAGGTCGTCCTGATCGTTTCCTCGAGCGGAGTATCCGTATTAACAAATAGGTAAACGGCGCCAAGCTCAGCGCAAATGCGCTTTAACTCGTGTTGAAAGCTTGCTACTGCTTGACTATACTCCTTCAATAGCTTATGGCCGATGGCTACTTCCTTGCCCGTTCCACGCTCGCTGTCAATCAGGTTAAGCTCACCGCTCAAATTGGGCTCAACCTCATCTTGAGATAAAAGATGAACAAGAACGACATGCTGCCTAGCTGCAATGAACGTTACCAGTGCTTCATGAATGCCCTGCTCGAACATGGCATCGGTAAAGATCCAAGTCGTGCCTGCCCGGCGCGGAAGTGCTGCTGTCGCTTTGAATGGTGACGCCATATCCGTCGTATCCAGAATCGATTCATTTGCTGGTGGCGCCTCTTTGGTTTGCCGCATCGTTTCAGCCACAAATTGAAACAGCTTGGCAGAAGCCGCACGGCCATGAAGCGGGGGGAGCTCTCCTATGATGCGATCCCGGAACAATTGCATGGAGACACGGTCATCGCCGCTAAGCCCGATATAACCAAGGCAAGCCGCTAATCGCAAAGCATAATAAGCTTTGTTCTCTTCCTCATCGCCAAAAGCCATGGAACGTGACACATCCACATATAAGTGCACATGCAGCTCCTGCTCGTCCCAATATTGGCGCATAAAAGCTTTGCCGGTCCGTCCATAAACATTCCAATCGATTCGCCGAATATCGTCACCTGGAGAATAAGGGCGATAATCCGCAAATTCCTGAGACCCGCCGAGTGAGCTCGAGCGCCGCTTGCCCGCCAAGGTTCCCTTGATTTGCACGCCCGCGTTAATTCTCAATCGTTCCAGCTCAGCAAGCAGCGAAGGATTTGGAAAGACAAGCTGCAGCGCTTGCTGGGGGGTTAGCGTGCTTCCAGTTAGGCTTTCAGGTTTTCCTTGCCCTGTTGGAAACGTCATCGTTCGGCCTCAATGGATTGAAGAATGGCTTCCGTCATTCGATCGCTCGTTATACCCATGGCCTGTGCTTCGTAGCTTAGTATGATGCGGTGCCGCAGCACAGGGAGCGCAGATTGACGAATGTCATTCCATGAAATGTGAAGCCTCCCTGCCATTAACGCCCTGGCCTTGCTAACCGATATGATTGCTTGCAAAGCGCGCGGTCCTGCTCCAAAACGGACATATTTCCGAATGTCATCAGGCGCATCCTGCTCGTGCGGATGCGACATCATCACCACTTTTACCGCTAGATCCAGCATATCCTCGCTTACCAAAATTTGCTTCACTGCCAATTGAAGATCAGTCAGCTCGGCTGCGCTCATTACGACAGATGCCTGCGGCTGAGAGGTTGATGTCGTGCGCAGCACGATTTCCTTCAGCTCCTCGCGGCTAGGGTAATCGACGCCGACCTTCAGCAGAAAACGGTCCAACTGGGCCTCAGGCAGCGGATACGTGCCCTCCTGCTCGATCGGATTTTGCGTAGCTAGCACGAAGAATGGCTTCGGCAAGCGATGAGTTTCTCCGCCTGCCGTTACCGTTCCTTCCTGCATGGCCTCGAGAAGCGCGCTTTGTGTCTTCGGCGTTGCCCGGTTAATCTCATCGGCAAGAACAAGGTTGCCAAAGATCGGTCCTGGCTGAAAACGGTGGGCTGCGCTTCCTTGCGAGCCAAAGTCTATCAAGGTTGTCCCCGTAATATCTGAAGGCATGAGGTCGGGTGTAAATTGAATTCTTGAGAATTGCAGCGCAACACTGTCCGCAACTGTTCGGATAAGCATGGTTTTGCCTAAGCCAGGTATTCCTTCAAGCAGGGCATGTCCGCCTGCCAGCAGACACCATAGAAGCTGCTCAACTACCGCTTGCTGACCCACGATGACACGGCCAATCTCTTCCCTGAGCAAGGCGATGCGCGCGGCAGCCTCTTCCAATTGCGCTTTTGTTTCAATCATTTGGCATCATCTCCATCAACGATTCGGTTGGATTTGTTCAAAATATTGTTTGACCTTCTCCTGCATGCTGTCCGGCAGCTGAGACCGCCCTAACGACTTCTTCGCTTCGGCCTGATATTCGTTGTACACTTCCTCATAGGGACGCGTCATGCCATCAATCATCGGCGATTGACCGCCTGTCTCCGTCTGCCCTCCGGAGGCTGGGCCGCCATCCTGCTGCACATTCCCCGAGCCCGCAAGGCCGCGAGGTGTCGTAATCAGGTTTCTTCCGCCCGTGCCGAGACCGGCACCTGCTCCGGCACCTGCTCCGCCACCTGAACCTGAACCGCTTCCGCTTCCAGAGCCAGATCCCGAGCCAGTGCCGGTCCCAGAGCCATTGCCATTGCCTGAACCAGATTCAGATCCAGATCCAGTTCCAGTTCCAGAGCTAGGTCCAGAACCAGAGCCTGAACCAGACCCGGAGCCAGCGCTTGAACCGCTTGGGCTGGATGAAGAGCCTGAGCTTGGGCCGGACGCTTGGCTCCCCGCGCCAGATGAAGAACTAGGCGTGCCGCCCGTACCTGCGGCACCTCCCGCACCTGCAGCGCTCTGCCAGCCCGGCGGCACCGCGCCCCCCTGCGCAGCCAGCTGCTGTGCGAGCTGCTGGCCGCTCTGCTCTAGCTGGCCCGCCATGCTCCGGGCCAGCTGTTCCAGCTCGCCCTGCGACAATTCGCGGGCGAGCGCTTCCTCCAGCGCGGCGAGACCATCGCCGTCGCCGCCATTGCCCGGGGCGGCTTCGCCATCCGCCCCGTCGTCTCCTGCGGCGCGTGCCTGCTGCGCCGCCTGTTCAAGCGCCGCCGCTAGCTCTGCGGCGCCCTCTTCCCGCGGCTGCTCTGCCGCCAGCCGCTCCAATGCTTCCGCCAGCGCTTCGCGCTGCTCTGGCGTCAATCGCTGCAGCTGCGATCGCATATTGCTGATCGCCTGCTTCATCCCTGCGGCGTCTCGGTCCTGCAAAGCTTGACCGAGCTGCCGCAGGCTTGGCTCCTTGCTCATCGCATTCGCCGCAGTCTCCATCCGCTGCGCCGCTTGCTTCGCCGCCTCTGCGGCCTTCTCCAGCTCGCGGATCGCAGCCTCCAGCTGCTCCAGCGCCTCAATACCGCTGCCGCTCAACGCGTCAAGCTTGCTTCGCAGCTCCTCCAGCGGCTGAAGCAGCTCTTGCTTCGCTTCCTTCGGCAGCTCCGCTGCTTCTGCAAGCTCGGCGAGCTTCTCCGCTTCCTGCTCCAGTACCGCCACCCGATCCTTCGCTTGAGCCAGTGCTTCCGCCCGCTCATCGAGCGGATTAGGCAAGGCGAACAGCGCTGCCGTCACCAACCCTACTGCGGCTGCGCCATATACTAGCCGCCGCCAGCTTCGCCATGATGGCCAGGGCAAGCTTGTATGCAAATTGCTTACATAACGCTCCGCAGCCGCAATCGCATCTTCCCGCTGCAGCCTGACGATCGGCTTTGCTTCTTCGTCTTCCTGCTTCAAGCCGTCAAGCGCAGTTGCGATTGCGTCTTCCGTTTCCTTCCGGTCCATCGCTCGTGCGGCATCCCTTAAAGTGGCGCGCTTCCATAAACCGAAGCAGATGCCTATAACAACGCCAGCTCCGATCAACGAAACACCCCACGAACGAGCGTGCAATATCGGAACCAATCTACTGATGCCGAGCAGGACTAGAGCTGCTGAGCTGCCGCCTAGCAAGCCTATTAACGCAAAACGGCTTATCGTAAACAACGACAATCTTATTCGCACTGGGCGAAGCAGCTCAATCAACGACTTCATATGCATAACCGCCCTTCCAAGCCTTATCCGAAGATACCCGCATAATCAGCTAATCCAATTAAAGTTTCAAACGCGGACGCAAGCTGCGAATGCCTACCCATAAAGCAATAACCGACAGAACCGTATAAATAATCATAAATTCCTGCCACAACGCCATGGGAGCATGCTTGGTCGAAGGAGAACCCATGTTCACTGTAAAGGCCTGCTCCGAAATGGAAGGGTCCAAAATGCTGTATAATGCAGCCACAGGATTCCAAGCAATAAAATGCCCTACCCAGCTATAAGAGGCCGTATTGGAATATGGGTTTTGTTCGACCATGTTGACTACAACAAAAAACAGCAGAGCTGTTCCGCCAAAAATAAACAAAGTAACGCCGTAGGTTACGATGACGGAAATCATGGTCCGTTTAAACAAGGAAGAAAATAAAATGCCGAAGGAACCCAGCACGAACATAATAAACAGATAAAACAGAAAAACAAGGATAAGCTGACTTGGCGAAATGCCGCCATACAAAAACATCATACTGTACACCGGAATCGTACTCACCACGATCAACACCATAAAGCTTAAGGAGGATACAAGCTTGCTGAGCACGATCGTTGCCGAGCTCTGCTGCGTGGTCAGCAATAAATTTAGCGTCTGCTTCTCCCTTTCCCCACTAATGACGCCAGCGGTTAAGCCAGGCGCCATGAAGGCAATCAAACCAAGCTGTGCCATACTCAGAAAATAAAACAGCACCTTGCTCTCTTCCGGATTAAAGGATTGTCCCCCGCCGGAATTGATTTCCGTCAAATATATTGCGCTAAGCGCCATTAACCCAATAGCGAACAAATAGAAGAACAGTGTCCACATCGCGCGCGGCGTTCGCATTCTTAATTTAAACTCTTTGTTAAGCACCGGATTGATGAGCTTATTCCGCCAGTTGATATCCTGTTTTCTCATGGCTGCTTGTTCCTTCATTCGATTCCTTCGCCTCCTTTCGTAATTTCCAGGAATACATCCTCCAGATTCGTTTGCGCTTCGCTGAACGAAATCAACTGAAAGCCTGCCGAGACCATGTCATGCAGCAGCTCCGATTGCTCCGCATCCTGTCCGCCAAAGTGAATCTGAATGCCGCGCTCATCCCGCAAAATCCGGTTAACGTAAGGTCGGTCGCGCAAAAATGCCTCCGCTTCTTCTTCCCGATCTCGCAATCTGACATGCAAGAAGCGCTTCACTCGCAATTTGTTTTGAATATCCGCCACGTTTCCGATGGCAATCATCTCGCCATGCTCGATTACGCCAATCTCATCAACCATCTCAGCAAGCTCTGGCAAAATGTGGGAAGAAATGATAATGGTTTTGCCCATCGCCTTAAGTTCCCGAAGAATTTCGCGCATTTCAATACGCGCGCGCGGGTCAAGCCCGGAAGCCGGCTCATCCAAAATGAGCAGCTCAGGATCATGCACCAGGCAGCGGGCCAGACAAAGCCGCTGCTTCATTCCGCGGGAGAGAGTATCCACGTAGGCGTCCTTTTTATCACTTAAATTAACAAGCTCCAGCAGCTGCGGAATCAATTCCTCGCGCTCGGCTTTTGGTATGCCATAGCTGGCCCCATAGAAATGCAAATACTCAACCGTTTTGAACTGGTCGTAAACCCCGAAGAAATCGGGCATATAACCGATTCTTTTCCTCACCTCTTGCGGGTGCAGCGTTACATCAAACCCATCTACCTTTGCATAGCCGGAGGTTGGCATCATTAAAGTCGCCAAAATGGACATCGTTGTCGATTTTCCCGCTCCGTTCGGACCGACAAATCCAAACACCGTGCCTTTGGGAATCGTCAGGTCAATGGATTTTAGCGCTTGGAAGCTCCCGAATACTTTTCGCAGCTGCTTGATTTCAATCATAGGCACTTCACGATCTGCCGCTTCCTTCGTCTCACCGTCTGTATTTTGCTGTAAGTCAACGTTTATAATTTCGATTTCGCTGTTTTTGCTCACCGGCTTTTCACCTCTCCTTCCAAAGCGATTAATGGCAATGCAGTATCCGCGCTGCCTTTTATTGTATATTTCATGCGAAGCAATTGATGATTAATGATATATTCGTTCGGGTCTGCGGCAACGTCAACGGAATCCGTCCAGTCACCCTCGGCCTCGTTCCATACTGATAGGAATAGATTCGACCCTATTGCACCGTTATTCAATATAATTTCAAGTTTGTCGTATGCGATTTCTTCATTATCCGAAAGCATATATTCAAATACGACTTCGCCTTCCCCAAAGGAATACATGCCGTCTCCATAATTATCCATGCGATTTACTTTATTCTCCGTGATAATAGGCTTAATATGTCCGGCTGGCACAATCGCCCGGTCGCCGTCCACAAAAGCCCCGTTCAGCTTTTGAACCCACATTTTTAAATTATCAGACTTTACACCGCTGCCATTTACCTTGTAATTTTGCTCATGATCTGTGCTGAAACCGATCACCAGAGAATCGGGTGCCGAAAATCCCCCGTTCCTGCGATTAATAAAATTGTCTAAGAGCTGACGCTCACGCCTGAATTCATCCTTGCTTCGATAAGAAGAGTTCGGAAAGATCGATGATCCATAAGAATAATAGCCGGAGACATTCCCGTTATTTATCGATATGGTCGCCTTGCCGCTCTCTCCACGCTTCAAATCACCGATAAGCTGGGCTTGTCCGCTGATTAGCAGCGCGACATGCGTAAGATCGCTTTTCGTCTCATTGGTAGCTGTCACTTCGATATCATTGCTGTTCCTTCTGTAAGATAGCTTAATTTGTCCCGCTTCTCCCATCACCCTTCTGTCGATCCAAAGCTTCCGTGTAGACCAATAAGGGACAGAGCGCCATAGCGCTTCTGTTTTTTTATCTATGGAAATCACTTGTGTTTTGCCGTCCAGCGCAAGATTTCCGTTTTGGAATTGGTTCGCATAAGGAATGACGCTTACCTTCTCATCAAACTCGGCTTTTACCGTTCCGCCTGTCGGTATGAACACGGCAGTTGCTCCTGACCGAATCGCATCTCCCTGTCCGACAAGCTCAACAATTTCAACGGTATGCGCGGACATATTCCGTTTGTCCTCTGCGCCGAAGAAAAAAAGAACGAATCCGGTAACGACGGATAACAGCGGAATTAACCACCATGACCATTCTCTGCGGTCTGCTTTGGCCAATAAAATATAAAGAATAGGCGCAACAACGATCATGTACCCAATAAACATGAACATCAGAAACATGAAATTAGGAGGCTTGATAGAAGGAAATTCATTAATAATGGAATCCATGCTCCAATACATATCATTGGTAGCTTGCGTTGATGTTACGGCTTGAATCGGAGACAGTGAATTCTGCAATAGCTTAGCCCATAACATCGCGCTCCCTGACCATGTAGCAAACGGTGCTAATGATGGGTCGAAAGCCACAGACAATACGCTGCCTGATCCCAGCTTGCGAGACACGGTCAAGGCTTGTCCGCCTTCCGATTGCTCTACGATGCCATCTGTAACCTTCCCGGTCGCTATAGCAACCGGAGCATCCAATTTAAGCTCCGTTCCGCCGTAGCCTTTCAACGAATCTGCACTCGTCAAGGATGACATACCGGCCGCCTCAAGCGGCGCAATTGCTTTAAAGGCTTCTGCGGTTTTGCCGTAACCGGCTCCGCCTGAGAGGATAAGCGTACCTCCGAGCTTAACCCAATTCTGGATAGCTATTATTTTGCGCTGACTCCAATCAGCGGTCGCAACATCGTTAATGACGAGTACTCTAAGCGTATTTAGTAAAATGGGATCATCCGGCAAATCCTTCTCCGAAACCGGAATTACCGTAATGTCGTAGCCTCTTTGATTCAACGAAGGCATGAAGTTCAACGTATCCGGATCGCGGGAAATCACCCCAATGGTATAACTGCTCGTTGCCCGAACATCTATGTAGCTGGTTCCGATAATCGGAATGGTTTTTCCTGATTTGAATGAGTCCTTGTAAAAATGAATACTGTTATTGTCTTTGTTAAGCACGTCTCCCGGGATCGATGCCGTGAGCTGAATAGCGGCCCCCCTCGGCAGTTCTGCAGGAATGACGGTATCGACAGTCATTCCGTTTCTTGAGGATTGGTTAGTGATGACTAGCTCGCCCTTCAAATCCTGAGCCGTATTGTTCGTTAGGGTAAGCCTGACGGGATACCACTCATTTTGTTTGACATAGCCCTGGAAACCAGAGCTAAGTTCTAGAGAGATCCCGCTGCCTTGCTCCGCTGCTTTTACATTGCCAGATAAAACCGGGCAAACCGCCAGCAAGAAGCAGATTACCGCAAATCCAAATGATTGAAATCCTTTTCTAAAAAATCGTTTCACCTTGCAACCCCTCTCTTTTTCGTTTCGCATTTGGGTGTCCATCCTTATTTTAACGTTTTTTACAATGGAAAGGTTGCTATTTTTTCCAATTTCGTTTGTCGAAAGATATCTATTCTTGATCATAAACAAACAAAAAAAGCGACAACCTGCCGTTTGCCTAGTTTTAGTTAGGCAAACAGCGATTGTCGCTTTTATCCATTTTATTTTCGTTAGAACCTTACCGCCGTCCCACTTACAGCAACCATTAGCATTCCTTCGCGGACAACTTCATAATCAATGTCAATGGCGACAATGGCATTGGCGCCAAGCTTTGCAGCTTGATTTTTCATTTCTCCGATTGCCACATCCCGGGCTTCCTTAAGCTTGCTTTCATAGGCACCGGAGCGTCCACCCACAATATCCGTAATCGAGGCAAAAAAGTCGCGAACCACATTCGCTCCCATAATAGCTTCCCCCGTCACGATTCCTATATATTCCTGAATCGGTCTTCCTTCAATCGTTGGCGTTGTTGTAATCAGCATAGCCAGGCTCCTCTCGCTTCTGCACGAAGCGTATATGAAATCGTTTTGCCTTGTATTACGGTCCAGCCTGAATGATTGTTTCAATTATTTAATTAAGCTCATTAATTTTTATGTGAACAGCCTCATCAGAGCCCGTTTGAATCGTAATACTTACCCTAACTCCAAATTCTTTCGCATCCGTGCGGAGCCATAGCACAAAATGCTCTTCTGCTTGGCCTCCTGCCAATGGTTTTCTTCCCTCGTATTTATAATCCGTGATCGAGGCACCCTGATAAACCTTAGACGTTTCCTCAACCGCCAGTTTTCCCCATTTGGCATACGATGGTTCCGCATACAGTGCCGCCTCTTCCGTGGGCATGACCTCAGAGTGGGCTAAGCTTAACAATACAAACACGGCTTTCATTACGATATGGCGCAGCATAGGGCAGACAACCTTTCTGGGCGATTGTTATCCTATCTAGCCTCACCTTCTTGGTTTCGTCCTATGCATGCTGCCCTTTACAGCCAAAAGCCCATTTTATAGGGATAAGTGCCCCTTTTTCATTTGAAGCATATTTTAAATTATGATCTGAAGGAGGCGCACCATGATACAAAATCAGCCTTACATGCAAATGCAATCGAATGCGGCAATGCCGGAGAGCAACGCGTCCATACAACCAAACCTTAGTTTGCCGAATAAGCCTATCCAGGCTGAAACGGAAGCAGCACCCAGTGTCCAATGCCACTGTTGGGTAGATTTTGGTGCAATGCACGGTTTCGGCGACATGCATGACTATGGGATGCATGATATGCATGATATGCACGACTATGGCATGCACCCTATGTACGATTACCATGGCATGCACCACATGCATCACATGCACGCAATGCATGACTACTACGCTATGCATCATATGCAGGCTATGCATGACTACCATGCTATGCATCACATGCATGGCATGTATGGCATGCATCCGATGCACGAAATGACGGATTTCCATCCGGCCATGCATGGTTACTGGCACTCCCCTATGGCTGATGAACATCATCCATACAACAGCTGGGACAATGCTTCTCTCAGCGATCACCATCATTGGCACGACTCGTGGCATCAGCCTCAGCAAGTCTGCTTCCCAGTCGTATGTGCTCCCCAAGGTAAGCCTGAACTGAAGTAATCCCATCATTTTAAAGAGCTTTTCTAACGCTAGTACATCCCTAAGAGCCTTGATCTCCGCTAATAGTCGGAGGTGAAGGCTCTTCTTTTCTCGATTACGTCGGTTTAATGCCACATGCCCAGTAAGCTAGCGGGACAAGCTCCCTTCTAGCCGTGGACGCATGCGGCAATAACCAATAGGAATTTGGATTAAGCATGTTTGATTTCGCTGAATCATGTCGTAGAGCGCGTTGCTTCCGCTCGCATCAAAGCCAAGCAGCGGACGTCCTGCCATACCAATGTCGGAAGCAGCAAGCAGCAGGCGCTGCACAAGCATGCCCGCCTCCATCTGCTGAATCCGATACCCCCGGTAACCAAGCTGCGCGCGAAAATAATCGATGTCTCCTGCAATATGAAAGCAGAGCGGCACCTGATGCATATTCACATTGGCAAGCGACAGCCCTTCTTGCAATTGCAGCCTGTGATCGCCAGGGCGAACCATCCGCAGCTCGTTCGCTGAATCGTCATATAGATAGGCACCATTACTCAGCCCTTCAACGCCGTAGAAACATCCATACAATGCAATGCGGGCCGCTCGGTTATGATGCCCTTCATCCAAGTCGTTGCGATGCCTAGTTTCACCGAAAGTCTTCTGAAGAAGGGCTGCGAGGTCGATAAGGCTTACTGGCCGCAATACAAAATCGTTTTCCGGAGAATATCTGTTCCGGCATGCCGAGTCAAAATCAATCGACCGGCTCTCCAGAGCTGGCAAGGAAATGCCCTCGCCCAAACCCGTTAATGCAACCTCAGCCTTTACGGTTCGGAACAACCTAGAGCTTTCCATAATGGAAGCCCGGTTCGCTTCTAGGAGCATAGGATAAGGCAGCACCCGCTGAGAACGCATGTAGGACTCATGCTCGGCAGGCGCCAGCATTGCAACTAGATCCGCTGAAGCCGAATGCCCTTTTTCTATAGCGGTTTGTATAAACCAGTTATCATTTCGCTCAGCATTGGCATGAAGCGGGATGACTGCATACACACTTTCCTTACTAGCCGTCAACCCAAGCAAATGATTAACAGATCGATCCAGAAATTGGAAATATACGCCTGTCTCTGCATCTATCGCTTTAGCTGCCTCTGTCATCTGTCCAATAAGCAGTCCGGCGTCCAGCCCCTGCAGGCGGTATGAAAAATTAAAATATTTAAAATAGTTTTTCCAAAACACGGTCGATACGAATACGACGCCAAAGCAGGCTGATATCGCGCAGCGTCGGCCAAGTGACTCGCTTACATAGTCATCGAAGTTCCCTTCCCGGAGCAAAATCAAACGATGGTGCGCAGCGTCGTAATGATAAACCCCAAACGGCAGTCCTTCCATTTTTAGATAAAGGTAAAGCTCGCTTGGATACAATCCCCCGCCTGAAGGCACAAAGCGTCTGCAGTGCAGCAGTGGGCTTCCCCACTCCTCGCCCTCTCTAGCGTCATCGAAGGACTGGCTCAACTGAGTCAGCCCAAATGCATACCAGAGGAAATGACCCATATCCTGAAGAGATACCGCTGCCCGTTCACCTGTACCAAGCGCTAGCGGAATGTCCGCTGAGAGCGGGTATATCGGTTGCCCACGATAGAGCTTATACGTTAACGGAGCGTCCTCCCAATCGGTTTCTCGCTCTCCCAGCCTCGTTTTGTCCGGGTCAAATTGCAGTTGATGCAAAAAAACCTTCAGACTCATTCGCTTCCCTCCTAAAGGCTGTACTCACCGGTTATGGAAACGGATGAGGGTGCAAATTTAACTGTTCCGTTGTCAGGGGTTCCTTTGCGTGCCCTAGCAGTACCGGAACGTTTAGCACACGGTCGAGCCCTGTCAAGCGAACAAGATGCTGTCCGAATGACATAGGCAGCATTCCCGGAATTAATACTTTAACGCAATGAAGACCGTTCCGCATCGTTTCCGGTGTGGTCTGGTTTATGACAATGACATCCATGTGAAGCTGTTTGAACGCTTGTAGGATCGATCTCAAATCTTCCGTTAAATCCGCATTCCACTCCCTTTGTTTAAATTCCTCTGCGAAGGTTCGCGCCGGTTGTTTATTCTCAAGCAAAAAATGCAAGCGTTCCTCTGCTTGCTTAAGCCCATATAACATCGAATGATCATCCATTTGTTTGACCAAATAGGGGTCCTCTAACATCTGCTCGTAATGTTCGCGATTTTCTTCGAGTTTCTCGTTCAAGGATAACAGCATGCCTGCTAGCTCATGAATTGCTCCTTTTGCCGCGTGTACCGGATCGGGATGAGCCCCTCCAGCGCATATGAGGTTCACGCCTTTGTCCGTTTTATTTTTGGCGACCGCCCAAATGCTTGGAATGCCATTTTCCATCGTGGCATTAAACAAATGAACATCGTAGTTGGCAACCTCTCTTAACCGATCAACCATAAGCTTTAATTCCAGGTTCCCCGACGAATAGGGATCAATCGGAACAAGCGGCAGCTTAGCATACCAGGTTAACAAAAAGGCATCGCGCTCCACGACTTCCATGATGCCATAAAAAACCGCCTCCTCTAGACTGCCTCCCAAAGCGCAGCCATTCGAGGTTTCATATACAAATCCATGGCCGCATCCCGAGCTGTAATAAGCAAGAAGCTCCGGCACGAGCAGCGGCCGCTCTTGCAAAAAGGAGTACCCCCATACCCAGTCGATGGACTGGGTTGGATCAAAGGGCTGAAACGGAAAATTGGACCGCTCATACATCGCCTTATCGTGAACACCGACCAGCCTAGGATCGAGCGCTTGCTCCTTTAGCCTGTTGAAGCTATCGTGTACAGCCGTCTTTTTTCCGCGCGGAGACATGCCGCAATATCGCTCCAACCCTTCCAGGATTGCAGTCATTTCGCTATCTGCATAGGAATGCGTTCGTCCTGCACAACCCTCATCGCTTGAGAATAAAGGCAAATTAATGCTGGCATCCGCAAACGGCGACGCGAGGTCGATCATCTTGCCGTTCAAAAAACCAATTCTCGTATCCATATAATCATTGGCAAGCAACCCTTTTAACTCCGACTTTGAACGACTCCGATAGCTGCTTTCGTTTATTTTCAAGCTTGGCTGCAGCAAGATTCGGGCACCTTCTGCCGAATCCTCCGGAAGACTTCCGCATACGGGGCATAGCGGATCAGGCAAAAAGAAATGCGATGAACTGTTCAGTGATTGAAGATGAACGTTCATGACATGATTCTGCAGCCGCGCAGGTGAACCGTTCAATACTCTGCGCGCTTCCATCGCAATTATTTTAGCCATATGCGAGAGCCCCGTGCGCGAAGCCCACAAATCAGGAAAACTTCCTCCATGCAGCAGCTGCTGAAGTTCCCACATCTCCTTTCGGTCGTTTCCCGCCATTAAACGCCGGTAATCCGCGCACTGGGAACATCCCTCCGCATTCGCAACAACCAACGGGCCGATCATCCCCTCCCCAAAGGTTACGAAACCGCGGAGCCAGGGAATCCCGGATATTCGGAACGCTTCCTCTGCCTGCAAATGTTCGAAAGGATCATAGCCGTCATTTAATACCAGAGCAAGGCTAGCATCTGCAGACACTTCCGAGCTGAAGTCAGTTTGCCAAGCCAAATGATAATCCCCTGTCAGCTCCGCGCACACAAGCTCAGCAAGCTGTCCTTCCCCTACGATCACTACAATAGCGCTCACAGCCCCTCCTCCTCTCGAAGCGATACGCCGAACACCCCCGCCATTTCCTCCTTCATAAAGGCTTCAATGGCCATGTCGTATGTTATTATTTTTTTGTTCATCCGTTTTAATTGTTGTAAAGCTGTTAATAAGCTTTCTCGATGTGTCTGGGTATCATCTTGCGTAATGGAAATGCTGCCAGCTTCTGCTTTTATTAGGTGAACTGAGGATAGGAAAAGGCTGCTCCCGACCTCTGCTTCTTTTTTATTTTGAATGGTAAGCAATACTTGCTGAAGCGCCCTCCGCAGTGCCTTCGTTCGATTAAAATCAACAGCCCCGTACCAATTGCCTTTTATGCCTACCCAAGCTACCGGGAAACCTAGCGCGTCATCGCTAAAGCCAATCTCCGGATGTTCTAGCAGAGTATTTAACGAGGTTAAATAGAAACGGATATGACCATCCTCCACAACATCTAGCGTTACCATCGAAATCGTAACGGGCTGCTTTTTAAGGCTTTGAATAAGCTCCTGATTCAAGCATTTTTGCAAGGCACGGCTCAGCCCCTCTGCAACTGAACGTCCCGCTCCTACCCCGAGGAATACATGGTCCGCTTGCATCAAAGCATCGCTGCCGCCTATGCTCTTTGTTTCAAAAAGCACCTCTTCCAATCTCGCTACGTATGACTCTAACCCTGCCAATCCAGCTTCTGTCCGGGCTTCTTCATGATTTAGACCGTTGTAGATCTTCTCTGGCCTGAGCTCACTAGGCCCAAGCGATAATGGATCCGCAATCTGAACACGGCATTGCGATAATGGAAGCTGCAGCAGCTCCCCTTCCTCCCATAAGTGAAATATTCCGGTTTCAGAGGAGGTCAGCCTGCTAAAATACGTGATTAGGCTCTTGCTATTAGCCGTGCGCTCATCGTCCTCGCTCTCTACTATTGCCTCCACATCATCAATCACAGCAGCCGCGGGAATACGATTCGCTAACGGATGAGTTAAAAAAGGATGCCAGCTTCCTTCTAACGTTTCCAGGTTTAATAGATACAATTTGTTATTCAGGTCAGGCCGGATCACCTCCGCGGATGTTTTTAACCATTCAAATACAACAACATTCGCAAGCAATGCTTCCGCTGTAGAAGAAACCGAATGGTCCACCGAAGCCCTACTGATAGCGACTTGATGAATTCTGCGCCAAGCCGATTCCCAGCACCCATCCGATTTCGGATGTACGAGAGGGCCAGCAATGCCCGTTTGTTCCAAAATAATCGCTGGCAGCAGTACCTTTTTTTCTTCTCTGCATGCTTGATGAATTGCTTTTAGTTCAATTTCCTCAGGCGCCGTGGCTACATAAAAAACCGCGTCAAACGGCTGGATAGCCTCTTTCCAATCCACGTTTCCTTCCGAGGGCATGAGTATCTCGTCCACTCTAACTTGCTGATCTGAGAGGCGCGCACGCTCAGCCAATTCATATATCCGTTCCCGATCAGTCTTCTCTGAATGGGTAACCAATAGCTGGATACGGGGCATACCGGCTTCCAATAACGCTTTTACCAGTGAAACAAAAAAAGAGCCTGATCCGACGGCCAGGACGGTTGATTCGCGAAAGAGCTGGAAGCGGTAGCCGCCTGAGCCTTCAAAGCTGTCTAAAAATTCAATTTGTGAAGCATACTTCTGTTGCACGCTCTCATCCAACTGATGCGGTTGGTCACTACTAACATCTCTAACATAGCCATTCGCGAATAGAACCTCTGCAATTTCATATACCCTTTTTTGATAGGGCTCCGACAATCCGTTAGTCACTTCCTGCATAGAATGCTCGCCGTTAAAAATAGGCATCAGCTTCTCTATCCATTGATTGATAGAGGCGCCTTCCATCCGGAATGAACCAATGTTGTTGCGAAAATAGACGCTTCCGTCCGATCCGGGCAGAAAAAAAGTATCTCCTCTTACTTTAAGACGCGTAGAAGGATTCAAAGTCCATTCCTCCTTATCGTAAATCGTCACTTAGACTGACGTTTTTCCTCTTTAAAAGATATGTAGCGCCCTTTGTCCGTCATGCCAATTGAAATACAGAAAAAACGCCTCTGACAGCGGGATGGCTGTAGAGGCGTTTCGATTTTATTTTGCATTCTATAATTCGACTTAACCATTGATAAGCTATTTGCTTAACGACAACGGGCACAACCACCGCATCGCGCACAGCCTCCGCAGCGGGCACAGCCCGCACATCGTGCGCAACCACCTCCGCAGCCGCCACAACCGCCACAAGAACAAAATCCGATGCAAAATCCGATACAAAATCCAATACAAAGACGCGCTTGGTTAGGATCGACTTGCCCTTGGCCGGCATTTGGCGTCATCCCGCTTGTTTTGTAAGGGTCCATATTCAAATGTTGCAAATCATTTTTAAACTCATCCATTTTCTGTAACCTCCGTTATGTGTTCATGAGTTTATCAACGCGTTAGACAAATGAGAAATGGCTTAGACACATCCGTTTGAAACGGTCTAATGTCGTTGATCGTTCATGACATATACGTATGAAGTTAGCTCCGCTAGTGTTACTAATGCATTTGCCTAGCTGTTTTATTAATAGACCACGTATAGTAAAGCTCTCAGAGATGAAAGAAGGCAGCCTCCTTGGTCAATGACCTTGGAGGCTGCCTTTTCCTTAAACTCTACATTGCAATATTATGGCTTATTCAGCTGTCTTCACCTTGCGTTTACGGTTCAAGAACTCGTATACGACTGGGACGATAATTAACGTCAACAGCGTTGAGCTTGTCAAACCGCCGATGACAGTAACTGCCATACCCTTGGAAATCAGACCACCCGACTCAAAACCGAAGGCAAGCGGCAGCAATGCACCTACCGTTGCAATGGCCGTCATTAGAATTGGACGAAGGCGCGTGCCTGCCGCTTCTAGTAAAGCCTCGCGCACAGTCATGCCTTCTTTCTCCTTCTGAATGACGCGGTCAACGAGTACGATGGCATTCGTCACTACGATACCGATCAGCATCAGCGCTCCGATCATCGCGGTTACACTGAGTGTTTCACCGGCGATAAGAAGCCCCACCAACGCCCCAATGATCGTAAACGGTAAGGAGAACAGGATTGCAAACGGCGTCAATCCGCCTCCGAATGTAATGACAAGCACTAAATATACAACAGCGATAGCTGCCAGCATAGCCAGCCCAAGCTGAGTAAACGACTCATTAATTTGTTCGCTCACGCCGCCCATATCGATGTCAACGCCAGCTGGCAAATCGGTTTCATCGATCATTTTTTGAAGCTCTGTAGACACTTTACCTACATCAGATATAGTTACGTCCGCAGAAACCTCTGCATAAATCCGGTCATCGCGTCTGGTAATCGTATTTGGAGATTCTCCTTCTTCGATCGTAACCAAATCTTTAAGCGCAACTTCCGCTCCTTGCGGAGACGTCAGCATAACATTTTCAAGGTCTGCCTTGCTTGTATAGGTTTTGGTTTCCACTTTCACATATACGTTGAACTGTTCCCCGTCCTTCTCAATGGTAGTGAGTACGGGACGTTCGCGAACAGGGCTAAGTGCCATAGCAATTTGCCCGGCAGTCAATCCGTTTTGGCTTAGCTTCTCTTGATTGGCTACCAAGCGATATTGTTCATAAGTTTCAGACAAACTGGAATCAATGTTTTTCAAGTTTTTGTTCTCAGCAAGCTTCGCCATTAAGTCATCAACAACGGGTTGAAGAGCCTTCATATCCGGTCCGTAAACGAGCATGGATACGCCAGATCCACCTAGGCCGCCGCCTGTGAAGTCCTGCTGCTTCCATTCGCCTTTCCCGCCAAGCTCTTGAAGAAGCGGTACAATTTTCTCTTTCTCTTCGTTGAACCCCGCATAATCCTCATCGTAGCTTAAGTTGAACAAGGCTTGCTTTGAAGCTCCTGGACTAAACGGATTTTGTCCGCCAACAGCATACTGCACAACCGCAATTCCTTCGCGGTCAAGCAATTGCTTTTCGGCTTCAAGCGCCATTTTCTCGACCTGCTCACGCGTTTCGCCTGGAGCAGGATTATAGGATACAACCATCATTTTTTGCTCATCGCCTGCGATAAAGCTTGTGCCGATGATAGGCACGAGGAACAAACTTCCGATTAGAAGCACTACGGCCAAGCCAAAAGCAATCAGTTTATGATTAAGCGACCATTTCAGCACGCCTTTGTACCATTCAGCCATCCGGCTCGGTTTTTCATGATGCGCCTTGCCTGGTTTCATGCCTTTGCGGAACATCATATGAGCCAGCATTGGAACAACTGTTATGGCTACCAAAAGTGATGCCAACAAAGCAAAGACGATCGTCAAAGCAAACGGAAGGAAGATCTGGCCAATCATTCCGGATACAAGACCAAGCGGAACAAATACTGCAATCGTTACGATCGTTGAAGCAAGAATTGGCACAAACATCTCTTTGGTTGCGTCAAGAATCAAATCCTTGCCCTTTAGCTTCTCTGTAGAGAGCGACATTCGGCGGTATACATTCTCTATGACGACGATAGAGTCATCGATAACCCGACCGATAGCAACGGTCATCGCTCCAAGTGTCATAATATTCAGAGTAATGTCCATTTGGCTTAAAATAAGCAGCGCGATCAGGATCGACAACGGAATGGACACAACAGCGATAATGGTAGAACGAATGTCACGCAGGAAAATCATAATAATGATAACTGCGAACAAGGCCCCTATGATGGCTTTGCTTAACATCGTGTGGACGGAATCCTCGATCGGCTTGCCTTGATCAAGCGTCATAACGAAAGATAAGCCTTCGTTTTTGCTTTCCAGCTCTTTAATTTCCTCTTTTACGTTATTCACGACATCGACGGTATTGGAATCTGCCGATTTCACAACGTTGATTCCGATAGCATCCTTGCCGTTCGTGCGCGAGATCGATTCTGCTTTGCCGACGATCGTGATATCGGCAACATCACTGAGTTTGACGCCTGGCACGACAACCAGATTTTTCAAATCCTCCTCGCTGGAGATGTTGCCGTCCACAAGAATGGCTTTCTCGGAGTCGCCAAATTCATAAATTCCAAGCGGAACGGATAATGCCGAGGCTTGAATAATGCCTTTAACCATATCCTCTGTCAAGCCGATTTGTTTCAGCTTATCGGTTTTGAAGGCTAGTTCGCCTTCCTTTACGTTCTGTCCGGACACTTGGATACTGGCTACGCCGTCAATGCCTTGCAGGCGCGGCAACACGTTGTCCTGCATTTCATTTGTAAGCTGCTCCAGATCCATATTGTCATTAGAGAGGCTGAGCGACAATACCGGGAAAGCGTTGAGGCTGAGCCTCGATACCGAAGGGTCCTGTGCCCCTTCAGGCAGCGCAACCTCACTCAGTATGTTTTTCACTTCCTCAGCGGCTTTGTCCATATCCGTCTCATAAGTATACTCAATGACGACAGATGAAGCATTCTCGTATGAGGTTGAGCTAATGACATTTACGCCTTTTAGATTACGGGTACGCTGCTCGATTGGCTTCGTTACTTTTTCCATAATCTCTTCAGGAGCGGCGCCGGGATATACCGTCGTAACGCTCACGATAGGCACCGTGATATCTGGCAGTGTTTCCATTTTCATGTTCAATCCAGAATAAAGTCCAGCAAACAGCACAAGCAGAGTCAAGATCCATAAAGCAAATTTGTTATTCAGCGAAAATCGTATAATGCTTTTCAAAATGTTCCACTCCTCATCTTCTATCTATACTTTAAAGCGATAGCCTACTCCCCAAATCGTCTCAATGTATTGCGGCTTGGAGGGATCATGCTCTATTTTTTCGCGCAGCCTCCGAATATGGACCGTAACCGTAGCTGCGTCGCCGTTCGAATCAAGACCCCAAATCCGCTCGAACAGCTCTTCTTTCTCAAATACGCGATTAGGATACGAAGCAAGCAGGAGAAGCAGCTCATATTCCTTCGAGGTAAGCATCGCCTCCTTCTCATGAATCATTACTCTACGGGAAGGCTTGTCAATGAAAATCCCTCGTATGCGAATATGGTCACCCCGTTCCGTCTTGTCTGCGGTTAACCGCTCGTAACGCGCCAAATGGGCTTTTACTCGTGCAACTAGCTCGCTTGGACTAAACGGCTTTGTCATGTAATCATCTGCGCCGAGGCCAAGCCCCCTGATTTTGTCAATATCCTCTTTCTTGGCCGTAACCATAAGCACCGGGATATTAACCGTCTGCCTGATTTGGCGGCAAATTTCAAATCCGTCTACTTTAGGAAGCATCACATCGAGAATAATGAGGTCAAACTTTCCTTCCAGCGCTTTCTCAAGTCCAACATCGCCTCGCCCTTCAATATGCACGTCAAAGCCATAGCTCTCCAAATAATCGCGCTCCAGCTCGGCAATGGCTTTTTCGTCTTCAATGATCAGTATGCTCTTCATGCTCATCCACCGTTTTGACAGCACCTGATTTAGGAAGCTTCATACAGAACCGGGCTCCCCCATGCTCTGCGTTTTCCGCCCAAACCATGCCGCCATGCCCTTCAATAATTTGTTTAACAATCGCTAGGCCAAGCCCGCTTCCTCCTGTCTCTGAGTTACGGGACTGCTCAGCTCGGTAGAAACGATCAAAGATGTAAGGGAGATCTTCCTTTTCAATTCCTGGACCCGTATCTTCAATTTCCACCAAAGCAAACTGATCAAGCTCCTTCACTCGCACTATAATCGTCTTAGCTTCTTGTGGCGATTGCTGTCCCATATATTTGACGCAGTTGTTCAAAATGTTGGTAAGCACCCGGCTTAGCTTATCCGGATCCGCCGCAATAAAAATCGAGCCGACTTCATGCGCTGTATAATGAAGCGTGACGCCAGACTTATCTAAATCAAAGCGCTGCTCGTCCATAAAATGCTCCATATACCGGCTGAAATCCATTACTTTAAGGTCAAAAGCGACCGTTTGGAGATCGAGCTTCGAGAAAAGAAACAATTCATCAATTAATTGATCCATATCCGTAGCCTTGCGATAGATCGTTTCCATGTAACGTGTCCGTTTCTCGTCCGTGTTCGCAATTCCGTCCATAATTCCTTCAACATAGCCTTTAATCGCCGATATCGGCGTCTTTAAATCATGCGAAATATGTGAGAGCAGCATCTTTCGATTCTCTTCATACTGAAGGCTTTGGTCAATGGAATGCTTTAATCTCACTCTCATTTCCTCGAATGCGATACTGAGCTGACCTATTTCTCCACGGGACGTGGCTTCCACCTTGCGGGATAAATCTCCATCCTTAATTTGCAGGGCTGCCGCTTCCAGCTTCTTGATTGGCTTTATAATGCTTCTGGACACAAAGTAGGTCAGCAGCAAACTCGTCAAGCCAATGAATGCCAATGAAAAAGCTGTGCCGACTGGCCTCCAGTAGATAGGGACTGTGTCGTTGCGCCGGAATAAAACGCCTCTACCGTCGCTTCCATCGGGATATTTGAAATCGATATTGTACGTTTCAAATCGGTACGAACTGAATGCGACAGTAGCCGGAGGCTCCTCAAGCAGCTTTTGCCAATTTTGACCGGGTGCTACTTGCTCCAAGAACGGAGCAACGGATGTAATCCTCCCATTCTTCGAGAAGAGATATCCCGCCCACAAATCCCCTAGCCTTTGTTGAATATCGCTAAGATACTCCTTGTCTTCCAGCTTCCCCGCGTCATTTTCCAGCACATAAGACAGCTCGCCGTAAACAAGTGCTTGAA
This sequence comes from Paenibacillus paridis, assembly GCF_006345825.1. Classification (GTDB taxonomy): domain Bacteria; phylum Bacillota; class Bacilli; order Paenibacillales; family Paenibacillaceae; genus Pristimantibacillus; species Pristimantibacillus paridis. The sequence goes on along the minus strand of NZ_VCIX01000092.1, from coordinate 1,384,295 downwards.
GATATGGCTCTTTGCGTTCTTTGTCGAATGCTTCGCGTACATCCTCAATCCCGCCTGCATAAAAATAAAAGAGCATAAACGCAATCATGAGGATCACCGGCACAAACACCATGGCCAAGTAAGACATATACAGCTTTACTCGAATGGACAATCACGTTCACGCCTCGCTAGTTAAATATTGTTTAATCTATGGTTCATCATAACGGCTATTTCTAAACGAACTTGTAACCAATTCTTACAAAATTATTACGTTTGGTTTTAATGACTGGATGAAGTTGAATTTTTTTAAATTATACAGGATGTTTTACCCACCTTATAATTAAGGTGGCGAATGATTTATGTCATTAATTTTTATCTTTTTTGTTGCATAAAATAGCTCCGGCTGCAATAACGACCGATAATCCGAATTGGTACAGCACCCATAACGAAACGGAAAACTCTGATTGTCCCGACAAAAATTGATAAAAGTCTATGAATAGAACCAGCGTGATGAGAACATAGATCGCTCTCGCGATTCTTTGATTTTTTGCTGCCACTAGCAGCAATGAAGCAGTATAGAGTCCGAATAGAACCGATGTAATTGGCGCAACAGCCCAAATGCTGATAGAGAATAAACGGCCGGCTTCGATTAATTTAGCAAGAAAAAGTGCAAGCGCCGAAAAAAACAGAAGCCCCCAGTGTTTAAGGGGACTTTGTATAAAGTGGCTGATGATTAATTCCTGCTCCTTCTTGCGCCATGCTGAATAGCTTAGCAGCAAATACGCGCAAGGAACTGCCAGACCCAGAATCGATAACGACATTTGCAGTATATGGTAAACGTAATCCCCCATAATTAGGCTTTGCAGGAAAGGCAGGCGCTGAACGAACCACCCGCTGCTATGAGTGAAATGATCGACAAAGACATGGGTCAAAAAACCGATAAACAACGAAATTGTGAAGCGCAGCCATTCTTTCCCTGTAGATAAATGCCACGGTCGGTTTTGGTAGCTAGCATACGCCCTTATGGCTCCGAAATGAGGAAGAAGATCGGGCAATGCAGGCTTTATAATCCGATGAAAGGCAAGGGCAAAAGCAACGCACATGGGAAGAACGAGCAGTAAAAAGCCAGAAAAAGAATGTCCGATCGTTTGAAAAGGCTGCATGGCTATAAAATACTCCAGATCTGGCGACATACTTCCCAGGATCAAACCGGTTATGCTTAAAAAAGGAAACATCTTTCGAAGCGGTGCAGCAAACATAGGATGAGCTAACGTATAGGGCATGACCTGTCAGCTCCTTCTATTCGTTTAACGTCCCGAATTTAGGAAGCGGCCATATCCGGAATACGGCTTTACCCTCGATGCTTGATCTTGAAATCGGCCCGATTGAACGGCTATCCAAACTGTGTTCACGGTTATCTCCCATAACAAATAACTGGCCTTCTTCCACCGTAAACGGGAGCGTTACGCTTCCGGCAAACGTTTGTCCTTTTACATACTGCTCGTCCAGCTTCTCTCCGTTTATGTATACATTCCCATCATGCATATCAACGATGTCCCCAGGAATGCCAACTACCCTTTTGATTAGGCGAAGCTCGCTCTCAGGGCCATTTATGATGACAATATCCCCATGGCGCGGCTCATGGAAATGGTAAGACCACTTATCTTCGATTAAGCGTTGCCCTGCCACAAGTGTATTTTGCATGGACACATTTTGAACCTCTGATTGCGCATAGACATAAGTTTGGAACAACATGGCTACAGCAACGGCTATCCCAAGCGATACCGTCCATTCCCGTACTTCCTTCAGCCAGTTTTTTTTGTGTTTTGTCTCCGATTGCATTAGCCTTCACCTCTTCAGTTGATAATTACATTCTAATTGTACATAAAAAGCCACATCATACATACGCAGCAGTTTGGAGAAAGTTTCCATATTGATTGGCAAAATAGGAAGTGACAACGGAAGCCGCCATGCGATAAAGTGATAGCGAGAGGAGTTTTTATGAGCCATGAATGCCGTACCCGCTTCGCAAAGACTATTGTTTACGACAATCACCATTTTGTACTGGACTTCTATGTATGTTTACGTTCCAACACTATCGCCCTATTTAAGTGATCGCGGCTTTTCCCTGCCCTTTATCGGCATCGTACTTGGCAGTTATGGCCTTGTCCAGATGTTTGTTCGGTTTCCGCTAGGCATCCTATCGGACCGCTTCGGCAAGCGCAAGCCGTTCATATTGCTTGGCATGTTAACCGCCGGAATCAGCTGCCTGCTGTTTCTGATCCCTGGGCCTTGGATTTGGCCACTGGCAGGCCGGCTAATGGCTGGCGTGTGCGCATCTACCTGGGTCGCTTTCACGGTACTGTACGCGAGTTATTTTGGAACTGGACAAACCGGCCGGGCCATGGGCAATATCAGCGTGATGACCGTCTCCGGCCAAATGGTCGGCATGCTGCTTAGCGGATGGCTGACAGACGGCTTTAGTCCGAACGCGCCTTTTACCCTTGGCGCCGTTATCGCGATCATCGGGCTGCTGCTGGCAGTGATGCTTAAAGAGCCAAAAGCAAACCAACGCGAGCAACCGGGCATGTCATTTGCCATGATCAAAAACGTCGTGCGAACCAAAACGCTGCTGCAGGTCTCTCTGCTGTCCATTCTAGCGCACGGTGTACTCTTTATAACAATGTTCGGATTCACCCCATTGAAAGCGGCCGAAATGGGCGCAGACGGTGTGAAGCTGACGCTGCTCGTATTCGCATTCATGCTGCCGCATGCCTTCGCTTCACTGGTGACAGCGAGATGGTTTACTCCGCGTTTCGGCTACTGGGGCACCATCGGAGCAGGCTTTTTTATTAGTGCGGTCTGTACGGCGTCCATGGCATTTACCGGTTCGATGGAGATGCTTGTCATCACCCAAGCCATTAATGGTTTTGCTCAAGGACTACATATGCCTTTGCTGCTAGGACTCGCCATTCGTGATGTTGAGCATGCCGGACGGGCGACAGCCATGGGCTTGTACCAGGCGCTATATGCGGTCGGGATGTTCTCCGGACCTTTTCTCGCAGGGTGGCTCAACGAAAGCTGGGGCCTGAACAGCGGTTTCTTATTTGGCTCGCTGCTTGGAGCCGCCGCATTCGTACTCGTGCTTGTATGGGCACTGAGAGAACGCAAACCCGTCGTCAAAGTAGGCGGAGACTACGCAGAGGAGGCGGGCAGATCATGAGGCCACAACTCGTTCTGGATATCGGAGGCGTGCTGGCAACTAATTTGTCGCCCCTCTTTTGGCAGCTGCTTGCTGCGGAAACTACGCTAACCGAAGAAGCATTATATAGCGAATATAAACAACAAATTAGCAGCCGATTGTGGACTGGAGAAATATCAGAACCAGATTTTTGGCATTGGGTAAGCGCTTATGCTCCGTTACTCAGTCAAGAACGTGCGAAAAGAATGATTGATCGAAGTCTCCAGCCGCTGCCTGCGCTAGGGAAAATCGGTGCATGGAGCGAAATCGCCGATATTCATCTGCTTAGCAATCACCTGTCTGAATGGGTGGCGAATATCATTCAGCCCATACAGCCCTATTTAAAAAGCGTAACCATTTCCAGCCAGGCGGCGCTAAAAAAACCAGACGCGGCTATTTTCCATAAAGCTGCATAGCATTTCCCACGAAAAAGCTATATTTTATTCATTGATGACCAGTCCAAAAATGTAGCGCAAGCAGCACTGCACGGCTGGCACACGCTGCTTGCCGATGAAGCTGGATTGTGGATTCCTCATGTACAGCCCATGTTAGAGCAAGCTTCTAATGACAATTAGTCCCAATCCGCAACCTCCCGCAATGCTTAGCAACCAGGCATCGGAGCGGTCAAAGCGGAGACGGAAGGCGTAGACCGGTTTTCCCTTCTTATAACCAAATCCTCTTGCCTCTAGGGCATCTGACATTTGCTCCGCTAACCGCAAAATCGACCGGACATATGGAATAAGGACGGCATGTACGTTTTTGAGAGGAACTTTGCGAAGCGGCGTATCTGCCTTCCCTCTGGCGTGCGCCAGCTTTGCAAATCTCTCCCACTCCCCTGTAAGCAAAGGAATAAACCGAAAAATAAGCGTTACGATTAATGCGAAAGAATGGATCGGCACCCCAAGCTTGCCAAGCCAGCCAAAGGTCTGCTCAATAGCGCGCTGCAGCCGGTAAGGTGTCATCAGATTAAGGAGCGGCATGCCAAGCATCATAATCAGAAACAGCTTGCCGAATCGAAGCACAATCGGCCAAGCCTTCCCGGCATCAAAGGAAAGGGGGTCTAGACCTATTCCGCCTACCACACAAAATATCATAATCATGATTGCATACGCGCGCAGAATGCCGATCCATGGGCGAATAAATGCTCGAAACGGAATGAGCAGCAGAACCGTTGCGATTCCGGCCAGCAGAAGCTCCAAGCCGGATTGTTGCATGAATATACTTGCTGCCAATACTAAATAAGATAAAATAAGTGCCCGCGGGTCAAAACGATCGGACCGCATTCCACTCGATTGGTTAATCGCTTTCTTTGGTAACTCGCTTTCTTTGGCGTCCTCTTTATCCGCAAGGAACTTCTGTTTTGGACTGGAAGAATCTTCAGGAACTGCCACCTGCGTATGCTCGGCTGTCCGGTGCTCTAATGCCAAAGCAAGCGCTGCGGCTACCTCGCTAGCTGCCGGCCACGGCGCTCCGCCGCTGCGCTCCGGCGCAAGCGCCAGCTCCAGCGGCGGCAAAGCCGCCTCCGCGTGCAGCTCCGCCAGCACGCGCAGCGCCTGCGGCGCGGCGGCGGCATGCTTCATCGCCGCCGCTGCTGCCGCTGCGCGGACCGTGCCGCCGCTGACCACGGCGACCGCGTCCGCCAGCGGCAGCAGCGCGTCGAGGTCGTGCGTGGCTACGACCGCTCCGCGCCCTGACGCCCTGTGCGCTGCCAATACCGCGCACAGGCGTTGGATGCCGACGGCATCAAGCCCCGCCGTCGGCTCATCGAGCAGCAGCCATTCCGGCTCGCACGCCAGCAAGCAGGCGAGCGAGAGCCTCCGCTGCTGGCCGCCGCTAAGCGTCCATGGATCTTGCGTCAATATCTCTGGCGGCAACCCAGCCTCGTTAAGCGCCCTCTCCATTCTCGCTTCCGCAGCTGCGTCCCCCACCTGATAGGGTTTCAGCGAATATCTCAGCTCTTCGCGCACACTGGCAGCAAACCATTGCGATTGGGCGTTTTGCATCGCTAACCCTAGCTTCAGTGTCACTTCAGGGTTCAGGCGGTCTTTTCTCCCGCGTTTTATCCATATGGATTCGTTTCCCATCCTGATCGAGCCTCGGTGAATGCTGTGAAGGCCTGCCATCGTTTCCAGCAGCGTTGATTTTCCAGCTCCGTTTCGTCCAACTAACAGCGTAATTTCACCCGCTTTAAAGGTGTGATTCACTTCATGCAACAGCTGTTTCTGTGCTGCGCTGCTCTGGGCATAAACGTTAACGCCGCTAAGCTTCCAATCAGCGCCCATAGCTGCTCACCGCCTTCGCAAGCGTCTCGGCTGTAAATGGAAAAGGCGTTAGACGGATGCCGCGCTCCTCAAGCTCCCACGCCACTTGAGCGGCGTATGGCGCTTCAAACCCGTGCCGTTCACAAAGGCTGTCCTTCGCGGAGGGTGCCGATCTTTCAAACCAGGCACCCGCCTGCCCATCAAATAGAATGGTACCCTCGTCCATCGCAATTAGCCGGTCCGTTTCCAGCAGTTCCTCCAGCTTTTGCGTGATCCAAATAACCGTTGCGCCATTCTCATGCAGTTCTCTCACCTGTCTCAATACTGTGCTGGATGCCTCCGGATCAAGCATCGCGGTAACCTCGTCCAGGACGAGCAATGGCGTTTGCATTCCTATACATCCGGCGATGGCAACAAGCTGCTTCTGTCCTCCCGATAACGTGCCAAGCGGCTGGTGAAGCCGCTCTCCCATACCTACGCTTTGCAAAGCACGCTCTGCTTCCATAGGGATGATGCCAGCGGGCAGCTCATTTTGCTCTAGCATAAGCAGGACGTCCTCCCAAGGCGTTGCGCCTACCATTGCCGCTTCCGGCTGCTGCATAACGATCGGAAGCGGCTTGCCCTTCCCAGCCGTGTGGAAATGATTCGCAACTTTTCCCGTCACGCCAGCAGCGCGGTAGCCGGCAGCCACTTTGGCAAGCGTGCTTTTCCCGCTTCCGTTACGTCCAATCAGCGCGATCCATTCCCCTTTATGGATCATCATAGATACATTTTGAATAATCGGCTTGCGCTTCTGCCCTTCGTGCATCAAAGGCGGAATAACCGTCACTTGCTTCAATTCGATTTGAACGATATGCTCCAAAAAAATTTCACCCAACCTCTTCCCCAAAACGTTTGGCTATGCTACAATTCGATTTGTTAACCTAATTCAAATATAAATGGTTAACAATAAAATCGCAACTACATAAAGGAGTCGTCACCGCTATGCAAAGCAATAATATTCGATCGCTTGTCTTCATTTCTTTATTCGCAGCCCTATTTATCGTCATGAGCTCACTGACAATCAAGCTAGGAGGCTCATTCGTCCCGATAACGCTGCAAACCTTAGGTGTCGTGCTCGCAGGCTTGTTTCTGACACCGCGCAATGCCTTTCTCAGCATATTCGTTGTCATCGTGCTTGCCGCATTTGGCCTTCCGCTATTCAGCGGCCAAGGTGGGATACCAACATTGACGGGCCATACTGCCGGCTTTATCTTCGCTTTTCCTTTTTGCGCGATGTTAGTCAGCTTCGCTGTCGGTGCCTACCTTCGCAGCAGCAGCTCCAAATCCAATAAGTTGATTTCCTTTATCGTTTTCTTCCTTATATTCGAACTGTTCAGCTCATTGTTCTCCTATATCCCAGGCATACCTTGGCTCATGCATGTGCTAGGCTTTTCGTTCCCGAAAGCGATGGCTGTCGGCTTCTACCCGTTCTTGGTCGGCGATGCTTTGAAATCCCTTGCGGGCACACTTCTGGCTATCTCCTTAACACCTTACATCGTCCACATCCGCTCGTCAACCGCCAGCAGCAAAGGGCAAGATTCGGTTTATACGGCATAAATCAATTTTGTGCCGAACACAACAAAAACGCTTATCTACATGAACGACGTTCATGCCCAGATAAGCGTTTTTTGTTTATTCAGACGTCCAATTCCACAAACGAACCTCACCGAGCTGGATATCCTTGATTGCAGGTGCCTCCTGCAGCTTTAGCAGTTCCTTTGAAGGGCCGGTAAGAACCAGGCCATAAATGCTCACCCCGTTCTCTTCCACATAGGCAAGGGCTTTTTTAATTTGGGAGAACGGAACAACCGCGCTCGTGATCGACTTTTGCTTTTGCAAGAGCTTAAGCGTATCGATGAAGTTTTGATCTCTCCGCTCTCCATCGCCTGCTTCTTCAATGGCAGGATACTTCGTCGTTGTCATTGAACCCTCCCGAACGATCGATTCTATATCGTCATAGTGCCAAATCGGATTAAGCGGGAAGCCTAGCGGCTGGTACACAAAGCCAGCGTCCGCTCCTTTATCTTCCCCCGTATATACAGCCAACCATAACAGCTTCAGATCAAAATCGCCCAAAAGCTTCAACGCTTCATCCGTCGTATAATAATGGTCAAGCGATACAAATGCCTCCGCCACCGTCCCTTCTGGGAGCATGCTTAGACGTTTCCACTGTACGCTGCTTCTTTCTTGGTCCACTGATTCCGGCAGATGAAAATAAACGCCGATACTGCTGCCCCCTTGTCGGTAAGGATCCGTTCCATTGCCGAGGCTTTGATTCAATCTTATCGTTTGCTCGTAAGCTCCCGCCGCTACATGCTCCGTCCCAATTTGTTTATTCAACATTCCAGAATATTTCATGCTCAAGATGCCGGTTGGACCACTGCTTAAAGCTACGGTCGTATTCGGCCTGGAAACGGCCACCGCCGAGCTCAGCACATCACGGTAAAAATCCTGACGAACCGGCTTTCCAGTTGAATAATAAACGGATGTAATCACCGAATTCAAAAATGCTAATATAACGAATAATCCAAAAACCGTGCCTACACTCCAGAATCGAGCTTTCCGTTTTCCATTCTTCAACAGCCTTCTTGCTTTCTTCTGGTTCAATTCCGGGGGCTCCTGGTTTGATTCATGAAAAAATCGACGGTCTTTCTTCTCCAGCATGACCTCCATATGCTCTTGGTAGGCCTCAAGCTTAGCCATTTCCCGCTCCAGCTCTGCTTGTTCCTCTCCACTGAGCTTGCCTTCCGCATAATCCTTTAATTGCTGCTTAAAGCGTTCAGTCATCGTTGCCTCCCTCTGCATGCTGCTGACGCAGCGCCTGCCTTGCCCGAAATAAGATTACCTTATAGTAGGATAAACCGATTCCCATAATGTCCGCCGATTCCTGATAGGTCAGCTGATGCCAATCATGCAGCAGAAGCGCCTGCTTTTGCTTATACGGGAGCTTTCCAATGGCTTGACCCCATTCGCTAATTCGTTCTTTGCGCAGGAACTGCAATTCCGGCGTAATTGGATCGGAGATATCCTCGAAGAAAGAGGGCTCCTGCGGTTTCGCACGATTTTCCTTACGTTTGTAATCAATTAACGCATGATGCGCTACCTGGAACAACCACGGCTTCACCCGCTCCCCCTGATAGCTATCCAAATATAGATACGCCCGGTAAAAGGTTTCCTGCACAATATCCTCTGCTGCAAAAGGATCCTGGCAGAGATAGAGCAAATAATGATAAACATCCTTCATATAGATCATATACAGCTCATCCAGACTGTTCGGCTCTGCCACCTCCTCCTATTATTTTCCTGTTCATTCTGCTCTTGCCCTACCCATACACGTTTGAGATTGCAAAAAGTTACTGATTCACAGCTGATTCCACAAAAAAAACCGATTTTCATGCTGCAGCACCTACGGCTGGCACGAAAATCGGCTTTTTTCGAATACTTAAAGACCGCTGACTATAAAGCTGCTTAGTCGCTGCACTCCTCAGGAGCTGGCTCCGAAGCATCCTCGACATTTATTTTCTCGGATACGGTGTCACGAACGATGGAAATGACAAGCTGCAGCAAATAGTTAATGTCCGTTTGGCTTTGCTGGAATTCATTCACGATTGGGATGCCGTCAAGCTCATCCTGCAGCGTTTCCATCTCGCCTTCTATTTTCTTAACCATATCAGCATTTTTGAAGGTCGTTTCAAAGGCAACGACTTCCTTCTGCTTTTTCTTGATCTTCGTAATCAGCTGTTGCACGCGTTCATTTCCATTAATTTGCTGTTCTGCGCGGCGATAATGCTGCACTTCCTCGGAAGTGAAAATCAAATCCGCCAATTCTTTCGCTTTTGTGGTAATATCCTCGCGAACGATCAGATCGCGCGTATGAAAGCTCGGGATTCCGCAGCCCTCGCCATGTTCATGATCATGATCGCACTGTGCTGCTTGATTGTCTGCTGTATGCTGCTCTGCCATTTGTCATCTCTCCTGTTTTCCCGTTAGCTAACGGCTTCTTGAGTATTCTCTTCAATTGATTCCGCTTTGATATACCATGTTTGGGCTTCGGTTACCTTAGCCATGATAAACTGGCCGATCCATTCCTTAGGCCCTTCCAAATGGACAAGCTTATTCGTACGCGTACGCCCGGATAGGACATTCGCGTTGTTTTTGCTCTCGCCCTCAATGAGGACCTCTACGATCTGCCCGCACAGCTGCTCGTTCTTCTCTCTAGCATTAGCTGCAAGCTGTGCGTTCAAACGCTGGAGTCGTGCCTTCTTCACTTCAAGCGGCACGTTGTCCTCCATCCCAGCCGCAGGCGTGCCCTCGCGCGGAGAATAAAGGAACGTATACGCGGAATCAAAGCCGACTTCCTTGACAAGCGTCATCGTATCCTCGAACTGCTCATCCGTTTCACCTGGGAAACCTACGATGATATCGGAAGTCAGCATTGCATTCGGAATCGCTATTTTTATTTTGTCTACAAGCTCAAGATACATCTCCCGCGAATATTTGCGGCTCATCCGTTTCAATATTTCAGTGCTGCCGGACTGAACAGGCAAATGAATATGCTCTACAAGATTGCCGCCAGTTCCTAGCACCTCGATCAAATGATCATCAAAGTCGCGCGGATGGCTCGTCATAAAGCGAACTCTCGGTATATCGATTTTGGACATATCCTGCATTAAATCGCCAAACCGGTATTGGATATCCTCAAAATCCTTGCCGTACGCGTTGACGTTTTGGCCTAGGAGCGTAATTTCTTTGAAACCCTTTCTTGCCAGCTCGCGAACCTCGGCAATGACATCCTCGGGCCGCCTGCTGCGTTCTTTGCCCCTAGTGTACGGCACGATGCAGTACGTGCAGAACTTATCGCAGCCGTACATAATATTAACCCAGGCACGCATACCTTCGCGTTTCTTGGGCATATTTTCAATGATATCGCCTTCCTTGGACCATACCTCAACGACTAGTTCCTTGCTGAAGTAAGCATTTTGCAGCAAGAAGGGGAGTCGATGGATATTATGCGTTCCGAAGATCATATCAACGAAAGCGTGCTTTTGCAAAATCCGGCCAACAACCGATTCTTCCTGCGACATGCAGCCGCAGACGCCAAGAAGCAGATCAGGTTTCTCGGTTTTGAGCGTCTTGAGATGCCCTAGCTCACCAAACACCTTGTCCTCCGCGTTCTCGCGAATGGCACATGTATTAAGCAAAATGACGTCTGCAAGCTGCCGATCGTCCGTAGCCGTGTAACCCATTTCCTCGAACATGCCCTTCATCACTTCAGTATCATGTTCGTTCATTTGGCAGCCGTACGTTTGGATCAAATAATGCTTGCCGATCCCCATCGTCCGCAGCTCATCCGGAATCGAAAAATCATAATGCACCTCGATATCCTCTTTGCCGCGTTTCTTCTCATCCTTATGGCTTGGAGCAGCATTTATATTGACGATCCTTCCTTTAATGCGGTAGGTCGTTGAATTCTCATCCTGGTCAATTACTTTAGCGTCGCTGAAATCGAAATATTTAGAATAATCCTTAAGCTGGCCTTGCTTCGTATCCGTAGCGAGCTGCTTACTTTCCTTCGTCAATGCCGATTCACTTCCTTATGGGTGCAAATAGTTGCTGTTCATATAGCCCAATTCAGTATTATACCAGTTAACGGAATAAAGGGTCAATAAAGGTCGAGCAAAATCGGTCCTGAATGTCCTCGCAGGTATACCCCATCACATAGCGCAATTGCCTGTACGTATGCGGTGATTGCACCGATATAAAGGAATGCGCTGTGTAGACCGGATCAATCGAGTGAATCTGGCCTGTCTCGAGAGCCTCATTCAATAGTCTGCAAATGGTTGCATGCAAATACAGATAAGGCGGCGATTGAAAAAAATCAGCCTTGTGGTCTTCCGGCTTGTTAAACGACTGCACGACGCCCAGCCATTTGAACTGTTTGTCAATAAAAACGATAATTTTGCGCATAACCATGTTCAACCGCTCTTGTACTGGCAGTTGTACGTTTGTATTCATATATTCATCGATCTCATTGATGAAAAGATCAAAGTTCTCTTTCATCATATCCATGCACAAGTCACCTTTATTTGAATACCGCCGATATAGCGTGCCTTGTCCGATTCCAACCGATTTGGCGATTTGGTGCATGCTGACCGATTCTACCCCATGCTCCGAAAACAAGTGATTTGCCGTATGCAAAATCGCTTTGCTCAGTTCTTGTTTCGTTCTGCCCTGTTCTGGTACAGTCATCATTCCTATCTCCTCTTTCCGCATTCGCAAATGAACGATTGACAATTTGCCTAATCGTCATTATTATTCAGTAGTGCGGACAATTGTCCGCACATAGAAGCGGTCATCTTTTCATTGTAGCCTGACAGGTCACAGAAGGTCAACAATTGGAAAGAAAAGACCCCTATATAGGGATGGGAGGATTTGAAATGGCTTCAGCTTCACAAAAAGCAGCACCCAAAGGCGATCCGATGTCGATCCGGAACATTATTGCTCCGCTCATCGCCATCATCGTCGGTATGTTTATGGTCATTCTCGACGGCACGGCAATGAATGTCGCAATGCCTGGTTTAATGGCTGATTTCAAAAGTCCGATGTCACTCGTTCAATGGACGATTACTGGCTATGCGCTGGCACAAGCGGCTGTAATCCCGCTCGCGGGATGGATGTCCGACCGATTCGGAGCCAAACAAGTCTTCTTGTTCTCCATTATCATGTTTACCCTTGGTTCAGCCCTGTGCGCTCTGGCAAGTACTGCTGAACAGCTAATTGTATTCCGTATCATTCAAGGTCTCGGCGGAGGCATGGTTGCTCCGATTGCAATGGCCTTCACATTCAGGCTTAGCCCTCCAGGCAAGCAAGGTGCCGTGATGGGCATGATCGGAATCCCGATGCTGCTCGCTCCTGCTCTTGGACCTGTAGTTGCAGGCTGGCTTGTTGATTATGTATCCTGGCATTGGATTTTCATTATCAATCTTCCTATTGGCGTCGTTGCCGTCATTATCGGTCTTCGTACGCTGCCAATCATAGAGCGCAAGCGCGTGCCGTCCCTCGACTTCCTTGGCATGATCTTTGCTCCGCTTGCCTTTGCCATGCTGGCTTATGGCGTTAGCTCTGCCGGCGGCGGCGAAGGCGGCGCAGGAAACGGCTGGACATCACCCGAAGCCTTAACGGGAATGATTGTTGGCGGCGTAGCTCTGATTGTATTCATCATCGTTGAGCTTAGCCGCAAGGAACCATTGCTTGAGCTGCGCGTTTTCAAATCAAGCAATTTTACCCGCGGCATTATACTGCAATGGATTGTCCAAATTGCATTGTTCGGCACGCTGTTTCTGATTCCGATCTTCTTGCAAATCGCAAAAGGCTACACCGCATTCAATACTGGTCTGATTTTGCTGCCACAAGCACTCGCTGCCGGCATCTTTATGCCGATCGGAGGCAAGCTATTTGACCGCTTCGGTGCGCGCCCAGTCGTTATTTCTGGATTAACCATTGTCACCATCGCAGGCTTCATCCTTAGCCAAATTTCAGCGGATACAACACTATTGACGCTTATGATTCCGCTCGCTATGCTAGGCGCAGGTATGGGCTTGTCAATGATGCCGCTGAATACGCATATTATGCAGTCCGCTCCAAGAGAGCTTGTTAGCCGCGTAACTTCGCTAACGGCTGCCGCACAGCAGGTTATGACTTCCTTTGCTATTGCAGGCTTGTCAACGATACTGGCGAGCAGAATGGAGCATTACGGAACGAACGCCCCAGGACCGAATGTTGTATATTCCTCCTATGGCGATACCTTCTTCATTCTTGCTGTCATTTCCATCGTAGGCATCATTGTTGGCTTGCTTCTTCGCAGACCTAAACAGGAACAAGGAACAAACCCAGATGAAAAACCAGAAATGTCCATGATGATGGGACACTAACTGCTTTTTCTTCCTATCGATATGCCAAGGTGAGACGGTTATTGCCGCCCTTTGGTCCGAGGCGTGTTTGGTTCTTATATAAAAAAACTGCTTCCTGGTCGTCATTGACGAACCCCTAGGAAGCAGTTTTTTTTACCTCATTGTAGTTTAATCAACACTAGTCGATAATTTCGGCTTTATCTCCGTTTTTCACGCCTGCAGCATTGGCCTCGTCGGTATCGATATGCATATCAAGCGCATATTGCTCTGATACGCGCGCAACAACATTTTCGAACACCACGCCGCGCTCTCCTGCAAAACGAACACGAAGCGACTGCTTGTCCGAAATTCCGAATCGCTCTGCATCGCTTGTATGAAAGTGAATATGACGGGCAGCAACGATAACGCCCTCTTCAATCGTAACCTCTCCAGCTGGGCCCTGCAGCATGATGCCAGCTGATCCTTTCGTATCCCCCGATTCCCGAACGGGCGGGTTAACGCCTAAAGCAAATGCGTCTGTACGCGATACTTCCAGTTGCGTCTGCTTCCTAGCAGGTCCAAGAATTCTCACCTTTGCGAAGGTTCCCTTGGGACCGACCACTGCCACCGTTTCGTTCGCCGCATATTGCCCCGGTTGTGAGAGTGGTTTCATCTCCGTTAACTCATATCCTTTGCCGAACAACAGCTCGACATGCTCTTGTGATAAGTGAATGTGTCTTGCCGATACGCCAATTGTAACTTCCTTATGTATCATGTTGTCACTCTCCTGCTATGAAGTAATTACTCTGTTGAACCTGCTGAACAAGCCCAGATGAAAAAACATACGGCCGCAAGGCCGTATGCTTATCATACCATTTATTTAAATTCGGCAACAAGCTTATCGAATTCCTCGGAGGAAATCTTAATATTTTGCTTGGCAAGTCCTTCTTGTTTGAAGCCTGTAACCAGGTCCTCATAGGATTTGCGCGTTTTGTTCTGATAGATCAGACCTGTAAGCAAGCCGTTCGTCTCCATAATCTTATTCATCGCTTGTACGCGGTTGGACGGATCGTAATCAGGGAATTGCTCCAAATTCACGATGTTTTCTTTGAACCAGTCGTACGTATTGATTTTATTGAAGGTAACACACGGGCTAAATACGTTGATGAGTGAGAAGCCTTCATGATTGATGCCCTCTTCAATCAACTTCGTCAATTGCTTCAAATCGCTTGAGAACGACTGGGCAACAAACGTAGCGCCTGCTGACAAAGCGATTTCAAGCGGTGACAGCGTCGTCTCGATGGAACCCTCCGGCGTCGATTTTGTTTTGAAGCCTTCAGCGCTGCGCGGAGAAGTCTGACCTTTGGTTAAGCCATAGATTTGGTTATCCATTACGATATAGGTCACGTTCAGGTTACGGCGAATCGCATGCACCGTATGTCCCATGCCGATAGCGAATCCATCGCCGTCGCCGCCTGATGCGATAACCGTAAGCTCACGGTTTGCAAGCTTAACGCCTTGCGCGATCGGAAGCACGCGTCCATGGATACCATGGAAACCATAAGCATTAATATAGCCTGAGATCCGGCCTGAGCAGCCGATTCCCGAGATCACAGCCAAGTTTTCAGGCTCCAGCCCTACATTTGCCGCTGCGCGCTGAATGGCTGCTTGGATGGAGAAATCACCGCAGCCCGGGCACCAGTTCGGCTTTACATTATTTCTAAACTCTTTGAATGTTGCCATCTAGACTCAACTCCTTACATGCTTTGTGAACGTCGGAAGGCAGAAACGGATTGCCGTCATATTTGAGCAAGCTTTCGATTTTTTCGGCGAAACCTGCATTCATTTTAATTTGGCCAGCCAGCTGTCCGGTCGCATTGTTCTCGATGACGATCACTTTTTTTGCATTTTGCAAGTAAGGAAGCAGAGGCTTCGTCGGGAACGGGTGAATCTGGCGGATCGTAATATGGTTTGTCGTTATGCCGTCTTGCGAGAGCAAAGTTCTAGCCTCATCGATGGTGCCACCCGTGGAGCCCATTCCGATAATAAGCAGCTCAGGCGTTTCGTGTGGGGCATCGACGCGGATGGCATCACGGATATACATATTGTCCAGCTTGCCAAGACGCTTATCCATCATATTCTGACGGTTTAAAGCATTTTCGGACGGACGACCTGTCTCGTCATGCTCAACGCCTGTAACGTGGTGCAGACCGCCCTTCTCGCCCGGCAGCACGCGCGGGGAGACGCCATCTTCTGTCAGTTCGTAGCGTTTAAACAAATCATGGCCTTCAAGCGCAGGAACATCCTGAACGAGCTTGCCGCGTTTGATTTCAATTTTGTCGTAATCGAGCTGATCGCAGGATTGCTTGCCAAGCGACAGCTGCAGATCCGTCATCAGAATGACCGGGACCTGATATTGCTCCGCAAGGTTAAACGATTCGATCGTATCATAGAAGCAATCCTCGATCGATGCCGGAGCGATAACAATTTTCGGAATTTCGCCATGCGTCCCGTAAACCATGGCATTGAGGTCAGATTGCTCCTGCTTGGTTGGCAAACCTGTCGAAGGACCGCCACGCTGGGTATTGACGATGACGAGCGGAGTTTCCGTCATGCCTGCAAGGCCGATAGCTTCCATCATGAGGGCAAGGCCAGGGCCTGCCGATGCAGTCATCGTGCGCACACCCGCATAATTGGCGCCAATCGCCATCGTAACGGCTGCAATTTCATCCTCGGTTTGGACGACCGTACCGCCGAACTTAGGAAGCTTCTTGATTAAATATTCCATAATCTCTGATGCCGGTGTAATCGGATAAGCCGCCATCAAGCGGCAGCCGGCAGCGATGGAACCAAGTCCAATGGCTTCGTTTCCGATCATGAACAGCTTTTGCTGTCCGTCCGCCTCATCAAGCTTGAACTCATCAAGCGGTCCTCCGGCTTGCTCGAGTACAAATTCAGCTCCGCGTTTTACCGCCTCGATGTTTTTCTCTACAATGGCTGCGCCTTTGCGACCAAATTCCTCTTCCACTGCTTTATTGAATACTTCCAGCGGCAAGCCAAGAAGCGCCCAAGAAGCACCTGAGGCAACCATGTTTTTCATTAGTGAGGTGCCTAGCTCCTCCGCCATCTTCGTAATCGGCACTGCGAACAATCTTGCATCTATGCCGTCTGGAATTGTAGGGTTGAACTTGGCATCCGCAACGATGACCCCGCCTAAGCGCAGTTCCTTCGCGTTCAAGTCGATGCTTTCTTGGTCAAACGCCACAAGAATATCCAAATCATCCGAAATCGCACGGATCGGTTGTGTGCTTATCCGAATTTTATTATTGGTATGTCCACCCTTGATCCTTGAAGAAAAATGCCGATAACCATATAAATAATAGCCCAAGCGATTAAGCGCCGTGGAAAAGATTCGGTCCGTACTCTCGACGCCTTCCCCTTGTTGTCCCCCGATCTTCCAAGACAATTGACTAATCAAAATGCCCAACTCCTCTTTTTCTAGAACGTGCTAATAATCATTATCAATAAATTATTATATCGTATAAGTCATAACAGTCACAACAAGTTTAAAGCGCAATCACATAAAAATCAAGATGTAAACGCTTAATGAAAACATAATTTGTTTCGATTGATTCCATACCGCAAACAGATGGGACAACGCTAAGCATTTGGAAGGCTATTTTTAAGGAATCGAAGGGCATTTCCTGACATAAAATGTTCCGTTTGCGTACTGGAATACCTTTTGAGCAGAGCATCCTGAAGGGAAACAAGCTCCCCGGGGTGCGTTAACCCTTTAATGTAGCGATCGATACCGTCGAAATCAGAACCGAGCATAATATGGTTTTCTCCGCCGAGCTCGCATATATGCTCAATATGGCGCAGCAGATCGTCCACTCCAACCACTTCCGCTTGTGACACGAACCAAGGGACAAAGGTGATACCGACTAAACCTTGCTTTGCAATGATTTCCTTAATTTGCGCATTTGTCAAATTACGAGGATGATCGCAAATGGCTCTGGCATTGGAATGCGAAGCAAGGAAAGGCCTGGCCGAAAGTTCAGCGACGTCCCAAAACGCACGTTCAGATAAATGTGACACATCTATTAAAATTTCCAGTTGATTGCATTCTTCAACAAACGTTCTGCCTTTAGCCGTTAAACCGCCGCCTCGCGGCTCCATCGCGCCATCAGCTGCCCAATTCGCATGATTCCAAGTGAGACCGGCAGCTCGAATGCCAAGCTGCTGCATGATTCGCAGCATCGACATTTGTCCCTGAAGGCCGTCAACGCCTTCAAGCGATAATAGCGCTCCTATTTTCCCGTTGTTTAGGCAAAAATCCAGATCCTGGACCGTCTTCACCCATTTCATATCCTCACAAGTCAGGATTAACTGATGAAACCTGTCCACACTCTCTAGAATAGGCTCTAACCGTCCATTTAACAATTGGGGAATGTAGATCGCAAAGGTTTGCAGAACCGTGCCAGCTGCCTTCAGGCGCTCGTATGTAACATCCAAACTTTCCAGCTTGCCT
This sequence comes from Paenibacillus paridis, assembly GCF_006345825.1. Lineage (GTDB taxonomy): Bacteria > Bacillota > Bacilli > Paenibacillales > Paenibacillaceae > Pristimantibacillus > Pristimantibacillus paridis. The sequence goes on along the minus strand of NZ_VCIX01000092.1, from coordinate 1,366,352 downwards.
GCGCGAAACGTTAATTGCTCATCCATCAATAACTTGCAAAGCACATCGCAATGAAAATCTACCACGTTCACAGTATCGCCTCCATCACAGGCTTGGTTCATAGCAAAAAAACCTGTCTACGTCGTAAACAGGCGAAACGTTTCATTTAATCCAATTGGCTTGCTGCTTAACGCCGCTTGGACTTGCTACCGAGGCTCAACAATCAATTTGATTGCTGTCCGGTCCTCCCCGTCAATCACAATGTCTGTAAAAGCTGGAATACAAATTAGATCCACCCCGCTGGGTGCGACAAATCCTCGAGCGATTGCAACTGCTTTAATCGCTTGATTCAACGCGCCAGCTCCAATGGCTTGCAGTTCCGCACCACCACGTTCACGAAGAACGCCAGCTAGCGCACCTGCAACGGAATTTGGATTGGATTTTGCTGAAACTTTTAATACATCCATAAAAAGAACCTCCCCTTGGACTGTTGGATGGATTCCACTTTTAAATAGTATTCGAGGGAGATTAAAAAATTCCTGCTTTTATTGCATCTATTAACAAACTGTTCAGAATTGTCGGAACTTTTCAAAGATTCGGCTCATTACATGAGCAGCCATTCATCTTCTGTCAGCCGAATCTTTTCAATTTTGCGTGCTAGTCCCGTTGCATCATCGATTTGTACCGAAATCGCATGCAAATGCCATTTTCCTTCATCTACCACAAACCTAACCGGCAGCTGTGTAATAAATTTGTGAAGCACTGCCGTCCGTTCCATCCCGAGTACGCCTTCTTTTGGCCCGACCATGCCCACATCCGTTATGTAAGCCGTGCCTCCAGGCAAAATCGTATCATCATTGGTTTGAACATGAGTATGCGTGCCTAGAACGATCGACGCTCTGCCATCCAAATGCCAGCCCATAGCAATTTTTTCGGAGGTCGCTTCCGCATGGAAATCAACAAGGATGTTGCTTGTCATCTCTTGCGCTTCTTCAATCAACTCATCCGCCTTGCGGAATGGGCAGTCGATCGGCGGTAAAAAGGTGCGGCCCTGCAAGTTGATAATGGCAAGCTGCTTGCCTCCTGCTTTAATCAATGCCATGCCTTGACCAGGAGCGCCTTCCGCATAGTTGGCTGGACGAACAAGACGCGGCTCGTCATCGATCCATTCGAAAATATCTTTATTATCCCACGTATGGTTACCCATGGTTATGCCATGGATTCCCCATTCGAAAAATTCCTTGGCTATGGTGGCTGTTATTCCGCGGCCAGCTGCAGCATTCTCTCCATTTGCAATAATAATATGAGGATTATATTTGCTTTTTAATGCGGGCAGTACACGCTTCAAAGCGCTTCTTCCTACATTTCCCACGATATCACCGATAAATAATACATTCATGTCGATACACTTCCTTTTTTTGTGCGCCTGCAAACAGAAAAGTGGCTAACAAGCAGCCACTTTTCTGTAAAGCTAATATTTGTTTGTGTTTTATTTCGCATATTCAACCGCGCGTGTTTCTCGAATAACCGTAACTTTAATATGTCCTGGGTAGTCGAGCTCGCTTTCGATTTTTTTCGTAATATCACGTGCAAGGCGGAAAGCTTCAGTATCATCGATTTTTTCTGGCTGCACCATGACGCGCACTTCGCGGCCAGCTTGAATCGCGTACGATTTTTCAACACCTTCAAACGATTCAGAGATATCTTCAAGCTTCTCCAGTCGTTTAATATACGTTTCAAGCGTTTCACGACGAGCTCCTGGACGCGCTGCTGACAAGGCATCAGCTGCTCCTACGAGCATCGCGATAACAGAAGTGGCTTCCGTATCGCCGTGATGGGAAGCAATACTGTTAATAACAACAGGATGCTCCTTGTATTTCTTAGCAAGCTCAACGCCGATCTCAACGTGTGAGCCTTCCACTTCGTGGTCTAGCGCCTTACCGATATCATGCAGCAATCCTGCGCGCCTTGCCAAAGTTACATCCTGGCCAAGCTCTGCTGCCATCAATCCAGTCAAATAAGCAACTTCCATGGAGTGCTTCAATACATTCTGGCCATAACTTGTACGATATTTCAATCGACCTAAAATCTTGATTAAATCCGGATGCAAGCTGTGAACGCCAACCTCGAAAGTTGCTTGCTCACCGTATTCACGGATGCGCTCGTCCACTTCCTTACGGGATTTTTCAACCATTTCTTCAATTCTTGCAGGGTGGATACGACCGTCAGCCACAAGCTTTTCTAAAGAAGTGCGGGCAATTTCGCGTCTTATCGGGTCGAAACCAGATAAAATGACCGCTTCCGGTGTATCGTCAATAATAAGATCGATACCAGTCAATGTTTCCAAAGCACGGATATTTCGGCCTTCACGCCCAATGATACGGCCCTTCATTTCCTCATTTGGCAAAGTAACAACGGAAACCGTTGTCTCAGCCACATGATCAGCCGCACAGCGCTGGATCGCAAGTGATATAATATCACGGGCTTTCTTATCGGCCTCTTCTTTCGCTTGCTGCTCGATCTCTTTAATCATTTGTGCTGTCTCATGTCGTACTTCCTGCTCAACATTGGATAAAATGATCGATTTTGCATCTTCCGTTGTCAGACTCGATATCCGCTCCAATTCACTAAGCTGCTGCTTGTAAATGGAATCGATCTGCTCTTGCGTCTCTTCGATCCGTTTTTCTTTATTGGCAACAGTTTCTTCTTTGCGTTCTAGCGCTTCTAACTTTTTATCCAGCGACTCCTCTTTTTGGAGCAAACGTCTTTCCTGACGTTGAGCTTCGTTGCGTCGTTCACGAATGTCTCTCTCGGCTTCGGAACGAAGTTTGTGGACTTCATCTTTTGCCTCTAGCACGGTTTCTTTCTTCTGGGCCTCTGCTTCTTTTTTCGCATTTTCAACGATTACGATAGCAGCTTGCTCAGCGCTTGAAATTTTAGCCTCGGCAATCGACTTTCGAATAAAATAACCAATCCCAAAGAAAATTGCGCCAACAAAGAGACAGATCAAGATCCAAATGACCTCACTAGGCATCTTGTTCACCTCCTTGTTGCATACACCAAGGCATTGCTTGGGATGATATTAGGTTTTCAACCGGCTTCAAACCGTTTCAACATTTACTAATTTGACGAAAATAATCGTTTTGAATCAACTTTTGGAAGGAAAATTGATTCAAGATTGAAGGAATACAACCTCATTTTATCTTTTCATAAAATCAATTGTCAAGCAAAAGCCCATCATCTTCCTCGAATGCTTCCTCTTCCCCAGTCAGATCGATCGACTTGATCGCTTCCTTCACGATATCACTCGAGAACCCTCTGCGCATTAAATAGCCTATGAGCTTGCGCTTTCGCTCGAACGGTTCGCCTTTTATGGAACGCCATTTCTTCTCGGCAGCCTTCTTCGCTGACAACATTTCAACCTCGTGGTCCAAAGCATCTGTCGCTTCGGCTGCGGCTTCTTTCGACACGCCTCGCATTTGCAGCTCCTGCTTGATGAAGCGACGCCCCTTGGAGCTGTTCTTCAGCCTGCTTGTTGCAAATTGACGTGCATATTGTTCATCATCCACAATATGTTCTCTTTCTAAACGGTCTAGCGCATATTGAATATTGTCAGGTTCAAACAATTTGCGATTCAAATACTGCTCAATTTGTTTTCTTGTTCTTGGTTTTGGCCCTAAATAGGCTATGGCAAGCACGTAGGCTCGGTATCTTTCGTCTTCCGTACGTATTTCTTCGATTTGAACCTCCGTTAAGACTTGCCCTTTCGTCAGCCGAAACCGTACGAGCATATCCTCATGCACGGATAGCGTCGGTTCTTCTGACTCAGCAAAAAGATGGTATAACTTCCGTTCCTTCTTGTCCTGACGAACAGATAAGATCATCCATTCTTCCGCATTGCTTGACTCGCTGTGGGGCACACCTTACATCCTCTCTAAACACAGCTTCGCCGTCCCTAGCAGGACGGCGAAGCATCGGCAGATATACTATTAGACCGCTTTATTCCAAATCTTCGAATTCCTCGTCGTCTTCTTCCTCAGCCTTGAAGTTAGCCTGAGTTGCAGATGCAGACAGATTGCTAGCATCGCGAATTTGTTTCTCGATTACCTCGGCAACATCCTTATGATCCTTTAAGTATTGCTTGGCGTTCTCACGGCCTTGGCCAAGACGCTCGCCGTTATAAGAGAACCATGCACCGCTCTTCTGTACGATGTCCAGCTCGACGCCGATATCCACAAGCGTACCTTCTCTGGAGATACCTTCGCCGTACATAATATCGATCTCTGCTTGCTTGAAAGGAGGAGCCACTTTATTCTTAACAACTTTGATACGGGTACGGTTACCGACCATATCGTTGCCTTGCTTCAGTGTCTCGATCCGACGCACATCAAGACGCACGCTGGAATAGAACTTCAATGCGCGGCCGCCTGGCGTAGTCTCAGGGTTACCGAACATTACGCCTACCTTCTCGCGCAATTGGTTGATGAATACCGCAATGGTCTTCGATTTGCTGATTGCTCCTGAGAGTTTACGCAAAGCTTGTGACATCAACCGCGCTTGAAGACCCACGTGGGAGTCTCCCATGTCGCCTTCAATTTCCGCTTTCGGTACAAGGGCAGCAACGGAGTCAATGACAACGATATCTACCGCACCGCTACGTACAAGAGCTTCAGCGATTTCCAAAGCTTGCTCTCCCGTATCCGGCTGCGAAAGCAACAATTCATCAATGTTGACGCCAAGCTTGCTGGCGTAAAGAGGATCTAGTGCATGCTCCGCATCGATGAAGGCAGCTTGTCCGCCAATTCGTTGAACTTCAGCAATCGCATGAAGCGCAACCGTCGTTTTACCAGAAGATTCCGGTCCGTATATTTCAATAACGCGTCCACGCGGAAAACCGCCTATTCCCAATGCAATATCTAGAGCAAGCGAACCGCTAGGCACGGTTTCTACCTGCATGTGTGTGGATTCTCCCAATTTCATGATGGAGCCTTTACCAAATTGCTTCTCAATTTGACGCAAAGCCATTTCTAGTGCAGCGCGACGATCCGACAAGAAACTCACATCCTTCTTTGTTTATAATGTAATGATACCTTTTTTATGACGGGTTGACAAGCATTTTTTCGAACATACATTCGCCTTTTCGCTTCGCCCCCTCAAATGGACATAAAAAAACCGCAGCAAAGTATTCTTCGCCACGGTTCTTCCGATAACTAATTTTAATTATAGCCGCCTGTCCCGCAATTGACAAACATTATTTCTGTCGCATTCAGCAACTCCCAACAGCGCCAACCTCATGCTGTCGCCTAGCTCACTCTCGCTCTTAGCGTGCCTGCAACGCTAACCATAAACGGTAAAAAGCAGATTTAACCGCTCGCAGCCTGATCATGTTTCTGCCGCCGCTAAGATTCAGCGTATGTACGACCGTAGGCTTGCCTCTCTCCGCAAGGCCCATGTAAACAAGACCGACAGGCTTGCCCTCGGATTCCGCCGGACCTGCAACGCCAGTCAGCGAAATGCCGAAATCCGCATTGCAAATATCACGCACCCGTTCTGCCATCAACGCAGCAGTAGTGTCGCTAATCGCTCCCGGCGCACCTTCTCCTTCCAGCTGCGTTAACGGAATGCTAAGCAAATGATGCTTCATATGATTGGTGTAGGTAATTACCCCTCCTACATACTCTCCACTGCTCCCAGGAACGCTTGTAACAAGTTCCCCTAACAAACCCCCGCTTAAGCTCTCCGCGCTTGCCAGCTTGCGCCCAGAGGCTCTGAGCAGGTGGATAACCGCTTCCTCGATGGGAATATCCTGCTGCGAGTACATAAATTCGCCGACTCTCTCGCTGATTTTCGCTACCGTCTCGTCAATCTTCCGATCGGCCTCCAGCATGCTTGATGCTTTGGTCGATACACGGATGGCTACCTCCCCCTCTTTGGCATAAGGGGCGATCGTAGGATCAACCTGCGCATCAATCAGATCAAGCAGCTTCGCCTCAAGGTTTGATTCGCCAATGCCGGCAAATTTCAGCAGCCGTGAGTATAGAGGTTCAGCATCCCCCAGCTCGGAACGGAGCCAGACTTCAGCAGCACCGTCCATCATCGGCTTCATCTCGCGAGGTGGGCCCGGCAGCAGCAAATAGAGCGTTCCATCCACAGATAAGCCGTTTCCAACTGCTAACCCTGTCGTATTCTCGAGCGGCTCGCCGCCCTCAATCATCAGCGCCTGACGCCGGTTGCTTTCAACCATATGGATGCCGCGCGAGCTGAACATCTGCTCGATTTGTGCCATGGAAGGCTCATGAATGAGCAGCTTGCGATTTAAATAACCTGCTAATACATCCTTGGTAAGATCATCCTGCGTAGGTCCAAGTCCCCCGGTGAATACGAGAAGATCCGCGCGGCTCCGCCCGATCTCGATAGCCTGCTGCAAACGCTCGGGGTTATCCCCAACCACCGTTTGGAAATACACATCGATGCCAAGCCCTGCAAGCTTCTGTGATAAAAACTGCGCATTTGTATTGACGATTTGACCTAGCAGCAGTTCGGTTCCGACAGCAATAATTTCCGCTTTCATCTGTTTAGTTCCTTTCTTGGTACGTGAATGCAGGCATTCCTAGCCTGATATGCAAAAGCATCTCCCCGCGGTGCGGAAAGATGCTTCGTATTATTCCACCGGAATCAAATGCTTGTTCTTCAAAAAATAATCAATGCCCGAGTATACCGTAATCGCCGCAGCTACCCAACTCGCTACCACATCGAACGGGAAATCAATGAAATTAAACGGGAAGTTGTTGATCAGCAGAGCAATGATCATTGTAATCTGGATCGCCGTCTTCCATTTGCCCCATGTGCTCGCAGCCATCACGGAACCTTCCAAGAGTGCAATTTGGCGAAGACCAGTAACTGCAAACTCGCGGCTAATGATAACGATCGCAATCAACGCATTCAGCTTGTCCATTTCCACAAGCGAAATAAGCACTGCGGCAACAAGCAGCTTATCCGCTAACGGATCTAGCAGTTTGCCAAGGTTCGTTACGATTTTGTTCTTCCGCGCGATATATCCGTCTAATCCGTCTGTGCTTGCCGCCACAATAAAGATGAGTGCCGCTGCGATTTGATTGTATGTAATGGAGAAGTCCGAAATGGTAAACGACCCCAAATCCATCTTAATTAGCAGAAAAAACATAATAACCGGCACCAAAAATATTCTGGCTAGTGTAATGCGGTTCGCCAGATTCACGCAATTCCCTCCTTAGCTAAATCGATCTCATAGGTGTGCGTAACGCGAACCCTCTGTTCGTAAGTAAAAGCTGCCGTTGCCACCACCGGCAGAGCACATAACACGCTGCCATGAGTGACTAAAATCTTGCTTTCTCTCATCTATGTATCCCCCAGATCCTTCCGTGAAGCTGTTTAATCCAGTATAATACATGCTCAATACACGTGTCAAAAGCAGCTAAACCCCAAGATTGACCTGTACTCTCATGAAAACGAAAAGCCTCGTTTCTCGGTAACCGATGAAACGAAGCCTCGTAATTATGACCGGTAATTCGTAAATTGAAGCTCAACGGGCAATTCGGCTTCTCTTAGCAGCTTCATGACCGCTTGCAAATCATCGAGGCTTTTACCCGATACACGAATTTGATCGCCTTGAATCAGGCTTTTCACCTTTAGCTTGGAATCACGAATGAGAATATTGATTTTTTTCGAAACATCCTGTTCAATGCCTTGTCTAAGCTTAATGCGCTGGCGAACCGTATTGCCTGAAGCGCCTTCTATTTTCCCGTAATCCAGGTTTTTGATCGGAACCCCGCGCTTAACCATTTTGGACAATAGAATATCAAGCACACTCTTCAGCTTGTAATCATCCTCGGAAGCGACGACTAGTTCTTCCTTCTCTAGCGCAATGGAGCTTTTGCTGCCTTTAAAATCGAAACGGGTCTCAATCTCTCTCTCCGCTTGTTTGATTGCATTGGCAAGCTCCTGCATATCCACCTTGGATACAATATCAAATGCATTTTCTGAAGCCATTTTAAAACCTCTCCTTTGTTACAAAAATCATTATTCTTGTTTTGTCGTGTCATTATTGGCAGGCGCTTCTGTAGCTCCGCCTTCCGTAGACGTATTGCCACCCGCCGGGGTAAGCAGCAGCTTCTTGGAGCCGGCACGGTCGCCGTCCGGCACAATCACGCCATTTACCGTAATTTCAGTCAGGTCCGCTCTGCCTACGTTGATATAAATCGGGCCAGTCAATTCATAGGATTCCACTACACCATCCTCGGCATTGGCGGAGTAAAGCTTTTCGCCCGTGTTGCTGCCAGAACGGACTTCAAGCCAGCTTCTTCCCCCAACAACCTTTACTTCGACCTTGTGGGAGACGCCAGCAGGACCGATATCATATTGGTCTGCCTTGCCAACTTTGCTGCCGAAGGTAACGGTTGTAGGCGCTTCAGTTGGCGGGATAGTCGCAGTCGGCTCGTTGCTTGGCGTGTTTCCGTTGCCTGTCTCTGTCCCATTTCCATTATCTACGGGCGGCTCCGACGCATCAGTAATTTTAGTCGATTCATCCAATTGTTTAGAATCCCCATTGTCTTTATTGATCACGTACACCCAAATGACAACGACAATTAGAACAAGAAAGGACCACATCACCACGTTAAAGCCAATTTTGCCAAGCCTCTCCGAAGATTGCGATTTGACCCGGCGAGGCGCCCTTACGACGAGCGGCTCCGCAATTTGCTCAACCGGCGCCGCAGGCACCTCATGCTGATACAAACGAAGCACTTCATCTGGATCGAGTCCAACCGCTTCTGAGTAATTTTTCACAAATGCCCGTACATAAAAAGGACCAGGCAAAACCGTATGGTCTCCACTTTCAATCGCTTCCAAGTACCGTTTTCTAATTTTAGTTGTTTCTTGAATATCATCAAGCGTTAATCCACGCTGGTCTCTAGCCTTGCGAAGCAATTCACCTAAATCAGACATGAGACGGCCTCCTTCCGATTAGAAATCGTCTGTATAGTGTGCAGTAAATGATTCGTACGATATTTCCTCATCTGGCGTATTGCGTAATTCAACAATAATGTCAAAATGGCTGTAATCGTAATTCGATTCTTTAATGAAAATATCCGGATGCTCGATCACTTTCGTTGACGGCATCGCCATAATTTCTTGTAGAAGACCGTAGTGCTTCTCGTTAGAGCGAATTGTGCTGACAATCCCATCGATGATAAAAATATTGTTTGGCTGCATTTCATCCTCGGATAGCTGACTTCTAACCGTCTGCCGCAGCAAGGTTGAAGAAACGAATGTCCAGCGCTTATTGGAACATACGCTGCCTGCGATAATAGATTCGGTTTTGCCCACGCGCGGCATGCCTCTTAGTCCTATAACCTGATTTCCGTCCCGTTTAAACACTTCACCCAAAAAATCGACCAAAATACCAAGCTCGTCTCTTGTAAATCGAAACGTCTTGCGGTCATCCGAATCGCGCTCGATATAACGGCCGTGACGAACGGCTAGAATATCAACAATGGTAGGCGTTCTAAGCTTGTTTACAGTAATATTATCAACCTTTTGAAGCATTTTGCCAAGCAGTTCGATTTTTTCGTCATCATCCGTCTGAAGGAGCATGCCTCGAGTCCTATCCTCAACGCCGTTAATCGTCATAATATTAACTTCGAGCATCCCTAATAATGAGGCAATATCCCCAAGCAAACCAGGTCGGTTCTTATGTATCTTGTACTCCATGTACCACTGTTTCGACTCCAAAGCTGTCACCGTCCTAAACCTTATCATATAGAAGTATGTAAATGATGGAGATACGTCATGAAACATAATTCTACAATTTCCGTCATAATCCTGCAACCCAAAAAGAAACATTGCAGAAAAGCCTCCTTATGGGAGGCTCTCCTGCTTCTGTTCATTTGACGAAACTTTTGTACGCGGAGAGAACTATGATTTTTCGACGAGCTTCACCATAAGGCAAGCGAGCGTTTTGCGCTCAGCTTCGTCGCCGGCATCCCATAGCTGCTTCAACACGCGTTCTTCCTCATTTTTCGGATCGACCTTCTCATCGAGAAAGGTTCCGATCTCGTAAGCCAAGGAAACAATGGTTTCATCCGTCATTCCGATCTTTTTCGCTTGCGATACACGCTCAGCCAAAAAATGCTTCCATGTTGCAAAATTAGAAAGGACAGTTGACATGCTCCTTCGCCTCCTAAAGGTATAGAAAAGAATCATCAACGGTCTTATGATGCGTCATTGTCTTTCTAATTATGCAGGCAGGTTGTCCGAAATGACGGCTGAGGCATTTAGGTATGCCAGCCTCCATTGGGACTTATGATTTGGCCTGTAATGTAGGAGGACTCAGGCAGCGCTAAAAAGTAAACGAGAGAAGCGATTTCTTCCGTGGAGCCGAAGCGCCCTACCGGAATTTCCTGCTGCATCGCCGCCTTTTCTTCTGCGTTGAACCCGTCCATCATCTCGGTTTCTACAGCGCCTGGGGCAACTGCATTAACCGTGACGCCTGTCGGCGCCAGCTCCCTGGCCAGCGCCTTTGTGAAAGCGTTCATGCCGCCTTTGGTTGTAGAATAAAGCACCTCGCAGGATGCACCCGACATTCCCCAAATGGAGGATACATTAATAATTCGTCCATAGCGCTGGGAGATCATATTAGGCATGAAGAGTTGCGAACACAAAAACATCCCCTTCAAATTGACTGCCATAACGTCATCCCATTCCTCTTCCGTCACGTCCATCAACATGCCGTAATGCGAAATCCCTCCGTTATTGACTAGAATATCCGGCAGCATCCGATGGCTCTCAAGCTTCTCGCGCATCCTCTCCAGCTGCTCCTTGGAGCGCAGATCCGCAGATATCGTAAGTACGTTAGCTCCCAGAGCCATGCAGGTACGAGCCGTTTCATTAGCCGTTTCGTGAGAGTGCAAGTAATGGATGACGATATTGACTCCTTCAGCCGCGAATCGTTTAGCAATGGCTGCTCCGATTCCGCGGCCTCCCCCAGTAATCAATACGGTCATCTGCTGCAGCGTCTTCATTTTGAAGGCTGTTCCACGATCGATACAGCTAATTGGTCAAAATCAAAATGTTCACGCAATCGCGCATTAATCTCATCGAGCGTACATTTCTCATAATAACCGAGCACATCGAACATATTGCTATCCCGGAACCGATATCTTGTAAATTCACCCGCAATCGCCTCTGGGGAGTTTAGCATGCGCAAGTATCCACCGATTTTTTTTCTTTTTGCTCTCTCAAAAGCGGCAGGCTCAATTCCATTTTCTAATACCGCTTCTACAGCGGATTGTATTTGTTTGATGAGCTCATCAGGATTTGGCGTATCGCCGCCAATAACCGAGAAGGCATATCCTGGGCTGGAGTTGTATTCATGGCCAAAGGAGTCGGAAATCAAATCCCTCTCGTACAGCTCCTGATAGAGTTTCGAGCTAGATCCAATTAATGACTCCAACATCAGCTTAGTCGTTATTTCCTGACGGAGAAGATCATCGCCGGTTAAACCGACTGTTTTCTCTTTGAAGCCAAGCATGCATTTCGGCAAAGAGACGGAGAGTTCAGTCACCTTACGCTTAATTTTCACCGTATCCGGTTCTTTATCAAAATAACGCTCGATAGATCCTTGCGTTTCGAATGATTTGCCGTTTTGATTTGCGCGAACAAGCTGGAATACCTCTTCCGCTTTCACGCCGCCTACAACGAACAAAATCATATTTGAAGGATGATAAAACGTTTCATAGCAGCGATAAAGCGTTTCTTTATCGATTTGCCAGATGGATTCGACCGTTCCCGCAATATCAATATGAACGGGGTGCTCATGGTACAACGCGTCAATCAGTCCGAAATAAACTCTCCAATCGGGATTATCTCGGTACATATTGATTTCTTGCTCAATGATCCCTTTTTCTTTCTCGACATTCGCATCGGTGAAATAGGGATTTTGCACAAAATTAATGAGTGTTTCCAAATTCGTGTTGATTTGCTCCGTTGCGGAAAACAAATATACCGTTCTATCGAAACTGGTGAACGCATTAGCCGATGCTCCTTGGGAAGCAAAGGTTGCAAATATGTCGCCCGTAGGCTCTTCGAACATTTTATGCTCCAAAAAATGGGCAATTCCGTCAGGCACCTTAGTTGGTTCCTGATCGCCTACGGAGAAACGGTTATCAACAGAACCGTATTTGGTTGAAAAAGTCGCATAGGTTTTGTTAAAGCCTTCCTTCGGAAGCACGATAACCTCTAGCCCATTATCAAGCACTTCACGATACAAGGTCTCCTGTACATTCGGATAGCTGAGCGTTTCCATCGGCTATGCCTCCTTTCGGTCGTGCAAGAAGTAGATCGTGTCGAGCTGCACACCTTTGGCGACTTTCACAATATCCTCAGGCGTCACAGCCTGAACCTGTTCAAGCAGCTGTTGCGCGCTCCGCTCTTTGCCAGTGAGCACGCTGTTGAAATCGTATGCAATCATTTCATAAGCGGAATCCTGCAGCTCGCGCAAGTGATTAGAGATCATTGCCTTCGTTTGGTTCATCTCAAGCTCTGACAGCTGTCCTTGGCGCATACTCTCCAACTGCTCTTCAATGATCGTTACCGCGCGCTCGTAATTGGCAAACTCAATTCCCGATTGGATAGTGCAAAGTCCTTTATGACCATCGAGACGGGAAGCAGCATAGTAAGCGAGGCTTTCCTTCTCCCTCACGTTTAGAAACAGCTTGGAGTGTGGATACCCGCCTAAAATCCCGTTGTACATTAACGCAGCTGGATATGCATCATCATCGTAGCCAACGTTCGTCCGGAGCCCTAAGTTAAGCTTGCCTTGGCTGATTTCCATTCGTTCGGTTACTTGTTTCACTTCCTGAACCGCATGATGAACATCGGGAACCTTATACGCCGAAGGTTTGCCATCTTTGAGCTTGAAGGTTTGTGTAACTAATTGTGTGACTTCCTCAAGACTCGTGTCGCCAACAACATAAAGATCCAATGCAGCAGTCTCCAACCACTGTTCGTAGTGTTCATACAATGATGTAGGAGTGATGGATTCTATATCCGAAAGCTTGCCTAACGGATGCAAACGGTACGGCTCATCTGCGCACATTTCTTCCAGGCAGCGCTCTGCCGCATAGCGAATCTTATCATTGACAATCGCTTCGAGGCGTTTCCTTAGCGTCGTTTTTTCAGCATCTACATACTTCTGTTGGAAAGCGTTGTTGTTTAATAGAGGATCAGTCACTACATCGCCCAAAAAGTGAAGCGATTCAGCCAGTAACGAAGTATTAGAAGAAACAAACTCGTCATTGATGACATCCATGCGGAATTGGACAATTTGCGAATCGCCCCTTTTATATACGTCAAAGCCAAAACCTGCGCCATATAAATCGTCTAGCTTCTCACGGAATGCAATCGTCTCCGGTAAATTCGCTGTGCCTCTTCTCAGAACGAACGGAATGAGAGCTACCGGCGTTACCGTTGCTTCATCAAGCGTAAGTCCCGCAAACAAAGATATTGCAAACGTTTTGAATCGTTTTGTAGGCAGCACATGCAAACGGATTCGCTGTAGCTGTCCTCTTTCGAATTGGGTCACTCGGTTTGCTCCTTCCATGAGCGCATTATAGAGTAAATCTATTCCAATTGGCAATTCTCTATTCCATTCTACCCTATGCCAAATGGAAGAAGCAACCGCTGCTGCGCTTGGCAGTAACGGCTGCTTCCTTTCGTAAAAAACCTTATAGTTACATACAAAATATGTGCTTGCCAATCGTTTTGATCTGCGTCCGCGTCCAGATCCATTTGGAGGTTGCGGTGTCCGGGTTGAAATAGTAAATGCAGCCGCCTGAAGGATCCCAGCCATTAATGGCATCCTCCACGGCCTCTCTGGCTTTCGCGTTTGGCGTTAGCCAAATTTGCCCGTCAGCTACCGCCGTAAAGGCGCCTGGCTGAAAGATTACACCATAGATCGTATTGGGAAAGCTTTGAGATTTCAAACGATTGATAATTACGGCTGCGACGGCCACTTGGCCTTCGTACGGTTCGCCGCGGGACTCGCCATAGACTGCATTTGCCATCATTTTCAAATCATTTTCCGTCAATCCCAGCCGATTAGATTTTGCAATGTCTGTATTATTTCCCGTTGAGCCAGCATTCTCTTTCCCGCTAGAATCGGAATTTGAAGCCGGGGGCGTAGTAGAAGCCGTTGGCTTCCATGTTTTTGTAGCTTCCCATAGCTTAAGCTTTGTCTTCGAGCCAGCCACGCCATCCGATTTCAGTCCGAATTTCCACTGAAACCACGATACGGCATTTTTCGTTGCAGCTCCAAATTTCCCATCTACATTCCCGTTAAAATAACCGAGATGCTTAAGTCTTCCTTGCAATTCATACACATCCTGACCTGATGAACCTACCGTTAAGGTAGCATTGCTGAACGTTTCTGTTGCTTCGTTATGCTCTCCCCGGAGCAAGGAAAAGGAGCCGAACAACAGCAGCACGATAATCGAGGTCAATAGTATCAAACGATTTCTCATGTTGGGATCTGCCTTTCTCATGCAAGTTAGTTCGCTTAAGGTAGCGTTACCTGACTTTAGTATGAGAAATTCGCCCCGCTTCTATGCACAATATTCCGCTATCTGCAAACTACGGAAATTACGAGCTTGCTCGGCCTGCCTGAAATTCATCCATCGTTATTAGGACTTCCCGCGGCTTGCTTCCTTCATAAGGACCAACGATAGACCTAGCCTCCATTTGGTCAATTAATCGGGCTGCCCTCGTATAACCGATTCTCATTCGACGCTGCAGCAGCGAGACGGAAGCCTGCTTTGCATCCAATATAATTTGCACGGCTTGGTCATACAGCTCATCCACCGCTTCATTGCCATCAGCTGTCTCTTCTTCAAGCTCAGGAACAAGATCCTCTTTATATTCGGCTTCCGCTTGTCCGCGGGAGTAATTGACCAGCGTCTCTACCTCCTGGTCAGAGAGGAAGGCCCCTTGTACTCGTATTGGCTTCGACATTCCTACTGGCAAGAACAACATGTCCCCGCGTCCAAGCAACTTTTCTGCTCCCACCATGTCCAGGATCGTCCGCGAATCTACCTGCGAGGATACGCCAAACGCGATACGAGATGGAATATTAGCTTTAATGACACCCGTAATCACATCAACCGAAGGGCGCTGCGTTGCGATAATGAGATGAATTCCTGCTGCGCGAGCCATTTGCGCAAGCCTTGCAATGGAATCCTCGACATCATTTGCAGCAACCATCATCAAATCCGCAAGCTCGTCCACGATGACAACGATATAAGGCAAAACCGCCGCAGGATTGTCTGCCATCAGCGTATTATAGCCTTCGATATTTCTCGTTGCTGATTTAGAGAAAAGCTCGTAGCGGCTTTCCATCTCAACCACAATCTTCTTCAGCGCCAGCGAGGCACGCTTTGGGTTGGTGACAACAGGAGCGAGCAAATGAGGAATACCGTTGTATACATTTAATTCGACCATTTTCGGATCGATCATTAGAAATTTAACTTCCTCTGGCGTTGCCTTGTATAAAATGCTCGTAATGATTCCGTTAATGCATACAGACTTTCCTGAACCTGTCGCTCCTGCTACGAGCAGATGGGGCATTTTCGCCAAATTACCTACTATGGTTTGACCGGAGATATCTCTCCCGAATGCTATCGATAGTTTGGACGAGGCGTTTTGGAAAGTGGCTGTCTCCATAACCTCCCGCATCGTCACGACGGAAACTTCCATATTCGGCACTTCGATTCCAATCGCCGATTTACCTGGAATCGGCGCTTCCATCCGAATATCCTTCGCAGCCAGAGCAAGAGCGATATCATCCGTTAATCCGACGATACGGCTAACCTTTACGCCTGTAGCAGGCTGTACCTCGTAACGGGTGACTGCAGGTCCCCGGACTACGTCAAGCACCTTAGCGCGTACGCCAAAGCTCTCTAGCGTCGCTTCCAGCTTTCTGCGCGAGTCGTACATATCGGAAGCATCTGCGTTTTTGCCTATTAAGCTAGGTTTAGTCAGCAAGGAAAAAGGCGGCAGCAAATAAGGCTTGGCGGTGTTTTCCTCGATGTCAGCTATCGGCCGTTTTGGAGCAGTCGGAACTAAGTTTTCTTCCGTTACCAATGCTTCTGAACCTTCCGCAGCGATTTCTGGCAAGTCCATGGATTGTTCCGAATCCAAATCTTCCTCATGATCATCCGCTATTATATCCTCAACAGATACCTCGTCACTAATCAACTCGCTTGGCAAATCTTCACCATAAGCTTCTCTCCAAGGCTCATCCGTTTGAGAAGGAATTGTGCCTTGATCAATTATTAATCCATCACTGGTATTTTCCCATGGTGCGGCATGGTCTTGCATGTGATCTGTATCGTTATCTTCGTTATGTATGTCTTCGCCCAGCTTCTCCCATGGCGGGTCGAGGTCATTTTGCCAAGCTGGCTTGGTTCCCGCCGAGCTTCCAGCAATATCCGGCTCAAAAACCCATTCATCCTGTTCATCATCCGGTTTGACTTGCTCGTCGTGTGGATTATTTTGTCTCCACGAGAAAAACAACGAACGTTTCTTCTTAGACGGCGATGCCACATAACCTTCGTGATCATGGTCATCATCAATGGTATCATCGTCATCCGGCCCAGATGGGCTTGCATTGGCGTTTGCAAAAGCAGCAGCAGCCGCTCTTTGAGATGCCCTTTTCTCCCATTTAACACCGAGGAGTTTGAACATCCTAACCGCCCGCGTACTAACCAATCGACCTAGCTCCACATAGGATTTTCCGGTCATCAGCATGATTGAAATAGCAAACATCACAAACATAATAAGCTTGGCTCCATAATAGCCGAATAAGGAAAATAGCAAGGAGTATTGAATAGCACCAACATATCCGCCGCTAATTTCTTTATCACGAATAGGCAAATCATTTTCGGCAGGAACGCTGATTAAAGATAATTGCAAATCGCTGCTCAATTGTCTAAAAATAAGGGTTCCCGTCAAATTTGTCGTAGGACTCAGCTTTTGTTCAATTTCGGATATGGAACTCATGAGCGTAAAAGCCAGCACGAGGATAAGCAAGCCCGTTCGCCGATTTGTCCATCCCCTAGGCCAGGCTCTCTTCACCATTACGATAAGCCCGATAACGATGCCGATGATCGCTAGTACAAAATAAAATTTGCCCAGTACAAGGCCGAAGAGCTTCGATAGCGAACGCCCGACGGCCGCCTCTCCTGATAGCGCGATAATTGAAATGGTAATCAGCAGGATGCCGTATACTTCGTATTTTAAATTAGTTCCAATTGACTTTTTTCTTCTCTTTTTCTTGGCCAATTTCGTCACCTCTGGTAAAAGATTATACCATAGGTGGACAAATGTGCCTATGAGACATTCGTACGAACGTCCGTTTGCCCTTTAATTGTAATGTACAATCATGCCAGGCATGAGATTGGGGTTTAAATAATCGTTCAGGCTGCAATCAATTAAACGGACAATTTTCCCCATTCCGGGTGCAACTGGCGTCACTTGCATCCTAACTCCGCTGTACCAAACTTCCTGAATTTGCGCGGACTCATCATTCATGCCCTCAAACACCAGCTCAAGGGGCATATTCGTATAAATCGTCATACGCTGTTCACCTCTATTCTGCCTGCCTTCGAAGATTCAATCCTTCGATTTAATTCTTTTAGCGCTTCACCAAGGCCGCCTACCGCATCAATTAATCCATGCTTTACAGCGTCAGAGCCAATCACTGTTGTCCCAATATCTCGGGTGAGCTCGCCCGTTTTAAACATGAGCTCCTTAAACGTGTGCTCCGTGACGTTGGAGTGGGAGGTCACGAAACGGACAACCCGCTCCTGCATTTTATCCAAATATTCAAAAGTTTGTGGAACACCGATGACTAATCCGTTCAATCGGATCGGATGTATCGTCATTGTCGCTGTTTCTGCAATAAACGACATGTCGCCCGCAACCGCAATAGGCACGCCAATGGAGTGACCTCCGCCAAGGACAAGAGTTACGGTAGGTTTGGAAAGAGAAGAAATCATTTCCGCAATGGCAAGGCCCGCTTCCACATCGCCGCCAACCGTATTGAGGATAATGAAGACACCTTCGATTTTATGGTTTTGTTCTGCGGCTACCAGCTGTGGAATCAAATGCTCATATTTGGTCGTCTTATTTTGCGGCGGCAATACCAGATGACCCTCCACCTGACCAATAATCGTCATGCAAAATATATTGGATTCCGTCAGTGCCGGTGCGCTCGTCTGACCAAGCTGTTGAATCGTTTCGACAACAGCATTCGCCTTTCTTTTCTCATCCGCGTTCGGCTCCGGCTGTTCTGAGGTAACATCCATTTTTGTATTCCAATACACGTACAGTCCCCCTCTTATTGAAATATTGCTCGTCATAGTATGAGGTCTGACGCCGAATTTATACAAAAAAGGTCATACCCTGGCATAGTAGCCTTAAACAAAAAAAGAATCGCTTGCCTCCGCCGCGGCAATGGCGGGATGGGCAAGCGATTCTCTATCAGCTTTATTAGCTTGATTATACTTCCATAATGATTGGCAAAATCATTGGGCGACGTCTGGTTTGCTCGTACAAAAAGCGTCCAAGCGCATCTTTAACATTCGTTTTGAGCGATGCCCATTCATTTACTTTATCATTCATCAAGCGGGTTAACGTTGAGGTTACGATCCGGTTTGCTTCATCAAGCAAACCTTCGGATTCACGGACATACACGAATCCTCGAGAAATAATGTCTGGACCCGATAGAATCGCTCCGTCTTGTTTGCTTAACGTAACGACAACTACCAATATGCCATCCTGAGACAACAGCTTACGGTCGCGAAGTACGATGTTACCAACGTCACCGACGCCTAGACCATCGATCAATACGTTGCCAGCTTGTACTTTAGAGCCTTTGCGTCCAGCGCCGTTTTGGAACTCGACTGTGTCACCGTTATCGATAACGAATATATTTTCACGTTCGATTCCAATCGCTTCACCCAGCTTCGCATGTTGACGGAGCATCCGGTATTCACCGTGAATTGGAATGAAATATTTTGGCTTGATCAGATTAAGCATGAGTTTCAATTCTTCTTGGCTACCGTGTCCGGAAACGTGTACTCCGGATACTGAACCATTTCCGTAGATCACGTTCGCACCCAAGCGGAACAATTCATCAACGGTACGGCCAACGTAACGTTCGTTACCTGGAATTGGCGTAGCGGCAATAATGACCGTATCGCCAGGCAAAATGTCAACTTTACGGTGTGTCGAACGCGCCATGCGTGTAAGCGCCGACATCGGTTCGCCTTGACTGCCTGTACACAAAATGACAACGCGATCGGCAGCCAATTTGTTTACTTCCTCCGGCTCAATAATCATGCCTTCAGGGATATTCAAGTAACCCAGGTCGGATGCAATGCCGACCACGTTTACCATACTGCGGCCTACGACAGCTATTTTACGGCGTGTTGCGATGGCTGCATTGATGATTTGTTGAATCCGGTGCACATTGGATGCGAATGTCGCAACGACCACGCGCTGGGATGATTTACGGAAAATATCTTCAAGATTGTCGCCAACCTGTGCTTCCGAAGGCGTATAGCCAGGACGCTCAGCATTTGTACTATCTGATAGTAGAGCCAGAACGCCTCGTTTACCGATTTCTGCAATGCGCTGCAAGTCAGCGAATTGTTCATTAACCGGAGTATGGTCGAACTTAAAGTCTCCAGTGTGGACGACTGTGCCTTCCGGCGTATCAAGGCTAACCCCAACGGAATCCGGAATACTGTGGTTCGTTCTGAAGAAGGAAGCGCGAATCGTTCCTAATTGAATTTCGCTGTCTGCATTGATGAGAATACGCTTTGTTTCCCCAAGCAAGCCCGCTTCCTTCAATTTACCTTCAATGAGTCCAAGGGTAAGTTTCGTAGCATAGAGTGGAACATTCAAGCTTTTCAGTACGTAAGGCAATCCGCCAATGTGATCCTCATGTCCGTGCGTAATAATAATTCCGCGAACCTTATCGCGATTTTCAGTTAAATACGAAATATCCGGAATTACGATATCAATGCCGAGCATGTCCTCTTCTGGAAACTTCAAGCCCGAATCTACAACAACAATGTCATTGTTATACTGGATGACGTACATATTTTTTCCGATTTCGCCTACTCCGCCTAGTGCAAAAATGAGCAGTTTATCTTGGTTGTTCTTCTTAGACAAGTGTATCTTTCCTCCTTAAAATTTTGCGAAGCAATAGCTGCTTCGTAAGCATCTTCTTAGATTTGATGAAGCAATAAGCGCTTCGCTACCATTTTAGAAACGGTGATCATGTGTTGTGTTCTTGGCCAAACTTATTGAAATAGTGAACCGATATGGTCCCTTAAGTCTTGTCTACCTATGGAAAAGCAAAATTCGCTTAAGACTGCTCCATTTTGTGTTGAGATGCCGAACTATTTTCAAGTATGTCTTTGTTTCGTCAGATGCCGCTCTGACGTTAAGTTCATTTCCAAATATTTGCCGCACCCAGTCACTTGAACTCATTATACATGAAGAAAAAGCTGGAATACAAGTGAAACCCGATAAAGCAGTTATCCCCTATGCTACCCAAAAAAATAAAACCGATGCTGGACGCACCGGCTGCAGGCAACAAAAACGTCTATTTAAGCGAGTAAATTGCGTAAGAATGCGGCTTCTGCCTCGGTTACGGTAACGAGCGGAAGTCTCACTCCGCCCACTGGCAAATCTTTTAGGCCAAGCGCATATTTAACTGCGACTGGGTTAGGAACCGGATGAGGGCAAGCAAACAACCCTTTGAAAATTGGAAAAATGCGTCCATTGATCAAAGCTGCTTCCTTCACATTGCCGCTGACGTAAGCTTGAATCAATTCTTTCATTTCAGCGCCGATAATATGACTTGCAACGCTAATAATGCCGTAGCCTCCAACAGCGAGTGCGGGCAGTGTTGCGCCGTCATCTCCGCTATAAACTTTAAAGTCCTCGGGAGCACCGCTCACAATTTGAATTAACTGATCAATAGAAGCACAATCCTTAGTCGCTACAACATTATCGATTTGCGCCAAACGAAGCGTTGTTTCCACAGAGATGTTAACGCCAGTGCGACCTTCTACGTTATATAAAATAACCGGCAGCGCTGTTGCTTCTGCCACAGCCTTAAAGTGCTGGTATAGCCCCTCTTGGCTCGGACGATTGTAATACGGCGCGACAAGCAAAATACCGTCAACGCCGGCAGCCTCCGCCTTTTGTGTCAAATGGATGGAATGGGCCGTGTTGTTGCTGCCCGTACCGGCAATAATCTTGCAACGTCCATTCGCATGCTTGACAGAAAATCGGAACAGCTCCAGCTTCTCTTCATCGGACAGCGTCGGCGATTCGCCCGTAGTGCCTGAAACGACAAGACTATCGCTTTGCTGTTCCTCAATTAAATAATCAATCAATCGGCCTGTCGTTTGCCAATCAATCTGACCGTCCGCATCGAATGGGGTTACCATTGCGGTAATTAATCTTCCAAATTCCATCTGAATTCCTCCTATAAGTGTTGCTCTCTATCGATGAAGCTCGAACTTCGCGTGCAGAGAACGAAGCGCGTCCGCCATATCTGCTTCCCGTACGAGCACCCAAATCGTTGTATTTGAATCAGCAGACTGCATAATCGAAATCCCCTGCTCCGTCAGCGCTTCCACGATGCGCGCCATAACGCCAGGCTCTCCATTCATTCCTCCGCCGATTACGGATACTTTGGCACAGCCATTAATGGCTGCCGGCGCAAACCCGCAATCCTTCAATACCTGAACGGCCCGCTCTGCATCCCGATCGAATACAGTATAAATGGCGCCGCTAGGCGTTACATTAATAAAATCAACGCTAATATGATGTTTGGCCATAGATTGAAACACCTGCAGCTGCACGTCATTTCTGCCTTCGATCGCCTTCACCGATATTTGTGTTATACCGGATACATGGGCAATGCCCGTTACATGACGATCTTTAACAATCAGCTCCGCTCTAAGCTCGGCCGAATCCGTTACCAAAGTGCCTGTCTCGGTCGAAAAGGTCGAACGGACACGAAGCGGTACACGGGCTTGCTGGGCAATTTCCACGGCACGCGGATGAATTACTTTGGCGCCTTGTCTAGCCATATTGCAAATCTCGGCATAGCTAACGACAGGCAGCGGCTTCGCTTGCTCAACAATCCTAGGATCTGCTGTCAAAATGCCGTTTACATCTGTGTAAATGTCTACCATCTCGGCGCGCAGCGCAGCTCCTAATGCCGTAGCTGATGTATCACTGCCCCCGCGACCAAGCGTGGTTGTTTCACCTTGCGCGGTGCTACCTTGAAATCCAGTTACAATGACGACTGAGCCTGTACGCAAATAACGGAGTACCTTATCTGGAACAACCTCTTTAATTCGGGCTTGCCCATATTGCTCGTCAGTAACAATGCCCGCCTGTCCGCCGGTTAAAACGACAGAAGGAATACCGTTTGCTAGAGCCAAGCTGCATAAAGCGGCTGCGGAAATTAATTCTCCGCAGCCTAGCAGCATATCCCGCTCACGCATCGGCAAGCTGTCCCCGTTATCTCGAATGAGCTGCAAAAGGGTATCCGTTGCGTACGGATCACCTTTTCGTCCCATTGCTGAAACAACGACAACAACAGCAAAGCCATTACCGCGTTCTCTGCTAATGTGATGGATAACATGTTCTCTGGCGTGATCGGTAGATAAAGAGGTGCCCCCGAATTTTTGAATCAGGATGCGCATGAACTTATCCTCCAAGATCGATCCAGGAAGAAGCTGCAATTACCCTATCTTAATACATTAACCTATTGCGATGTGTTCTGCGATTTGTACGGCATTCCATGCTGCGCCTTTGAGCAGGTTATCGGATACAATCCACATATTAAGCCCGCGCTCGAAACCGAGATCGCGTCTTAGGCGACCAACAAATACGTCCGGCTTGCCGGCAGCGTCAGTCGCAAGAGGGTATTGCTGGTTTGCTGGGTCGTCAACGAGCGTAACACCCGGTGCATCTGCCAGCAGCTGCTTAACCTCTTCCAAATCGTAGTCGTTTTTAAGCTCTACATATAAAGATTCGGAATGACCATAAATGACAGGAACGCGTACGCAAGTAGCTGTCACCTGAATAGACTCGTCATCCATAATTTTTTTCGTTTCGTTAACCATCTTCATTTCCTCAAGCGTATAGCCATTCTCTTGGAACTTGTCGATTTGTGGAATCGCATTAAATGCGATTTGATGCTTAACCGGCAATGATCCAACTGGCAATATGGAGGGCTTTATATCCTCGCCATTCAAAGAAGCTTGCGTCTGGCGCAGCATTTCGTCAATAGCAAGGCTTCCTGCGCCTGAAACAGCTTGGTAGGTGGAAACAATGACGCGAGAGATGCCAAACCGGTCTTGAAGCGGCTTAAGCGCTGTAACCATTTGAATGGTAGAACAGTTTGGATTAGCGATGATTCCCTTATGTTCGCTAACCTTCTCTATATTCACCTCTGGAACGACAAGCGGCGTATTAATGTCCATGCGATATGCATTGGTATTGTCGATACAAACGGCACCATGCTTCACGGCGTGGGGAGCAAATGATTTCGACACATCGCCGCCTGCGCTGAACAAAGCAATTTCAATACCTTTAAAGCTATCCGGAGTAGCTTCCTGAACCGTAATAACTTCGCCTTTAAATGTTATTTTCGTGCCTGCTGAACGTGCAGAAGATAATAGCTTAAGCTTGTTAATAGGAAAGTTTCGGGACTCGAGTAATTTTAATATTTGTTCCCCTACTGCGCCTGTTGCTCCTACTATAGCAACATTAAACAATTTCTGTTGCGGCATCTGTTGTCGTCTCCCCCTGTGTGACGTGTGAGCTAATGCCGTTCGACCAGCAAGGGCTGCAGTTGTTTGCCCGCAAGGGCTGCTTCGCATGCTTCCAAAACCAAATCCATTCTGGCAACGAGCGAGTTAGGCTTCTGCACCGGGTTATCTTGGCCAAACGGAACGAAATAAATATGTTTAGCCACCAATAGCTTCGCTATATTAGCGGCATTCAAACCGAGTCCATCATTAGTTGAAATAGCAAGCACCAGCGGCCGACCATTACGCATTTGCGCTTTCGCAGCCATTAAAACGGCGCTGTCGGTAATCGCATTGGCCAGTCTGCTTGTCGTATTGCCCGTACATGGCGCAATGACAAGTACATCGAGCAGCTTGGAAGGGCCTAGTGGCTCTGCTTGCACAATCGTTGAAATAAGCTCATTTCCCGTAATAGCTTTCAACTGTGTCTGCCAGTCTTCCGACTTTCCGAAGCGGGTATCCGTCGTCATAAGCGTATTTGAGACGATCGGCACGACATTCGCACCCGCATCGACAAACCGCTTGATCTCAGGCATAACCTCAGCAAACGTACAGTGTGAGCCAGACAAGGCATAGCCCACTGTTATTCCAGACCAATTCATATCCCATTCCCCCGCTTAATCGTATCGTCCAAAATCAACTGTGTTAAACAATCCGCCATAATACGTCCAGCTGTTTTGGGTGCGACGATACCGGGAAGTCCGGGTGCAAGCATCGCTTTAATTCCACGCTTCTCCGCAAAGCGAAAATCCGTTCCGCCAGGCTTCGATGCGAGGTCGATTATTACGGCCCGCGAAGGTAAATTTGCGATAATTTGTGCTGTGACTATCATAGTCGGAATTGTATTAAAAAGCAAGTCAATATTGCTTACATGCTGCAACAAACCATTGATATAAAAAGGCTCAAAACCCATTTCAGAAGCCCTTGCAAACTGCTCGGATCGACGAACGCCAACCTTCACTTTTGACCCTAAGCCTTGCAGTGTTCGGGCCATAGTAAAGCCGGTCCGGCCGAATCCTAGCACCATAGAGGAGGACCCATGAATGGTAATATCCGTGTTCTGAATCGCCATCATCAGTGCGCCTTCCGCAGTCGGAATGGAATTGTATATCGCAACATCATCACGGTCAAATAGCTCAACTATCGATAGACTGTGCTGCTCGCATAGCTGTCGTAAATAAGGTTTCGCCATCCCCGTATAAACGGTGCAATGCTTTGGCAGTTTTGCAAAATGGCTTTCCGTCAGCTGCATCTGACGGTCGCTGAATACCGCGTGGATCAGACCTTGGTCATCCGTTCCCACTGCGGGAAGCAGAAGTGCATCGACATTCTCGAACAGCTGCTCTTCGAATTCCGCCTGCACAGCGCCATCCAGCGACGAATGCAAGCCATCAAAACCGGAGACGGTTACGGCTGCATCCAACTCCGTTAGCTTGCGTATGACCTCTAGCTGCCTTGCATCCCCGCCAAGCAGGAGCACCTGTACGCCTGTTAGCATGAAGCTTCACTCCTTTCTTGCTGCTAGCTCTAGATCATCTTATGCTTGCGCCCAGAGCGGGGTGAAAAAGAAAAAAAGATCGGGCAGTTGACCCGATCTTTTTTGTCATTCTCTATTTTGTTTTAAACGCCTGTATGGCCAAACCCGCCAGCGCCGCGTACCGTTTCCGGCAGTTCATCCGCTTCTGTGATCTTAACGGACGGCACCAGTTGGAATACCATTTGAGCAATCCGCTCCCCTCGCGTAATGGTAAACGGCTGCTGACCCAAATTGACAAGGAGCACCTTTACCTCCCCACGGTAATCCGCATCTATAGTTCCAGGTGAATTCAAGCATGTAATGCCGTGCTTATAAGCTAATCCGCTGCGTGGGCGGATTTGGGCTTCAAGCTCCCCTGGCATGGCCATCGCAAAGCCGGTGGGAATCAACTTGCGTTCCCCTGGAGCGAGCACAACTTCCTCGCCTACCGCCGCTTGCAAATCAAAGCCAGCTGCCCATTCAGACATTTTTTGCGGAATAGCAATATCCTCATTGCCTTCCAACCGTTTAAACAATACCTGATACAAATTGATTCCTCCCCAATTGCGCTGCTGCTTTATCATTCGAGCCCACCATAGCTACCGAAAAAGGTACCGACAGCATACGTTTCGTTACTTCAACGACATCCGACATTTGAACCGAATCGATGCGTTTCAAAAGTTCATCCAACGTATAATGGTAGCCGAGCATTAGTTCATTCTTTCCTAAACGGTTCATTCGGCTGCTGGTGCTCTCAAGGCTGAGAATCAGACTGCCTTTGAGCTGCTCCTTGCCGCGGTGCAATTCGTCCTCACCGAGCCCCTTAACGGAAAGTTCACTGATTTGCTCCATCGTCAGGTCCAGCACTTCTTTCGTTTGTTTTGGAGCCGTTCCCGCGTAAAGGGTAAACAAGCCAGTATCGGCATAAGATGTATGGTAAGAATAGACTGAATAAGCAAGTCCACGCTTTTCTCTAATCTCTTGAAATAGTCTAGAGCTCATCCCGCCGCCCAATGCGTTGTTCAGCAAAATCATCGCGTATAAGTGGGAATCTGTTATCGAGCAGCCTGGAAAGGAGACACATAAATGGTTTTGTTCCGTCTTCTTTTTGTAAAAAAGATAGTCTCCATGAAAGGTCGGTGCACCCACAATTGAGCTGGCCGGCTTGCTGTTGGAGAAGCCTCCAAAGTGCTTTTCCAATAAGGCGATTAACGCATGCTCCTCTACGTTACCTGCTACGCTGATTACGATATTCTCAAGTGTATATGTATCGTTCATATAACCCCGGAGCGTTTCGGATGTCATAGCCGTCAAGCGCTCCTCCAGCCCCAAAATGGAGTAAGCCAGCGGATGGTCCCCGAATGCAGCGCGCGAAGCTTCATCATGAACCTTGTCATCAGGCGTGTCCTCGTACATGGAAATTTCCTCTAGGATCACATTTTTTTCCTTTGCGAGCTCTTCCGCATCAAGCTGCGAATTGAAAAACATGTCGGAAAGCGCATCTACCGCTAGTGGCAGATGCTCATCCAGCACCTTGGCAAAATAACAGGTGTATTCTTTGGAAGTAAACGCATTAACGTTACCGCCTATCCCGTCAAATAGGTCAGCGATATCCTTCGATGTTCGCTTTTCTGTTCCTTTGAAGAGCATATGTTCAATAAAATGCGAAATTCCGTTGTTTTCCGGCGTTTCATAGCGTGAGCCGGTCTTGACCCATATTCCGAAGGATACGGATCTGACTGTAGGTATATATTCCACGACCACGCGCAAACCATTGCTAAGGGTGTATTTGTTCATAAGTAGTCCTCCTCATGTTTTGTCCGGCAAAGCCGATCTCCTCATCTTGCTGCTCTAGCTCCATCGTACAAAACTGTCATCATATGCTTGTGAATATAAACATGAATGGTATTACTATAGCAGAATCAGTCGGTACCCTCAACAGCAGCAGGAATCCGCTTTGAAGATAGCGTCTCGCTCACCGTACCGATGGCATAACCTTTCGCTTTGGCAGCGGCAATCATGCCCGGAAGCGCGTCTCTTGACGAAGCAGTGGGATGCATTAATATTAAAGATCCAGGCTCCAGTTTTGCAGCAATTTTCCGAACGATCGAATCTGCAGGAGGTTTTCTCCAATCTACCGTATCAATTGTCCACAACACCGTTTGCAAACCGCTCTGGGCAGCAATTTGCACGGTAGCCGAATTAAATGCGCCTGAAGGAGGCGCGAACCATCGATTCGTAACATTTAACGTGGATTTTAGCAAAGCCTCTGTTTTAGCTATTTGATTGTATTGGTCTTGTCTGCTTAAGGCGCTCATATCCGGGTGAGAATAGGCATGATTAGACATTTCATGACCCTCGGCCTGGATCTGCTTAGCAATCACCGCATTTTTCTTCAACCAGCTGCCGTCAAGAAAAAAAGTCGCTTTTACATTTTCTTGCTTTAGTGTTTTTAAAATAGAATCTATGTATTCATTGCCCCAAGCCACATTAATCATAAAAGAAATCATTTTTTTATTGGCATTGCCTCTATAAATCGGATAAGCCCCCAGATCAGTTAACTTGACTTTGGGTTCTACCTCTTTAAAAACATACGGTATCGCCGCTTGGGATGGATCTTTGAGAGCGGCTTCCAATGTTTTTGGTATGTCCACTTCCAATCCGTTATAACCCGGAATGGCTTTCCACACTCGGTCGATTCTTGCATCCTCGGGAGCGATTCTGCGTTGATCCGCTTCGGCTGATATGATCGACATTAGTCTTTGACGCTCCTCGTCCTCAGACATCAGCTCCATGGTTGATACCGCTGCCGATGGAGTCTGCTTCAAGGAGGTTAGATAGCCTGATACATCATCGTTTATTCTTATAAACACGATTAACATGAGCATGCTTGCAGCAATCGTGGCAGCTTTTCTCACCGACATCTCTTACACCCCCATAAACAGCCTCACATGCCTCTAAAGCTTGACCCTAACGAAGCATATTAATCCATGTTTATGAAATGAAGGACGAGATTATGCAGGCTGCAGCTTCCGAATTTATTCCTCCCTGGAAACAAAACAAAAAGAGACAGATCAAATCTGACTCTTTTTATGGTATCGCTTTTATATTCGCTGTAGTCCTTGCAATTATTGCGAGGATACTTCAGGTGTCATTAATACTTTTGCAGACAAATTGATACGTCCTTGTTGATCAATTTCGGTCACTTTCACCTTGATTTGATCGCCAATATTAACGACGTCTTCGGTTTTCGCAACACGCTCAGTAGACAGCTGAGAAATATGGACCAAACCGTCTTTGTTTGGCAGGATTTCTACAAAAGCGCCAAACTTCTCTACGCGTTTAACCGTACCGAGGTAAATCTCGCCAACGACAACTTCCTTGACGATGCCTTCGATAATCGCTTTTGCCTTTTGGTTCATCTCTTCATTAGAAGAAGCGATAAATACCATTCCATCTTGCTCGATATCGATTTTAACGCCAGTTTCTTCAATGATTTTGTTAATGATTTTTCCGCCTGCGCCAATAACATCACGGATTTTGTCCGGATTAATGCGAAGCGTCAAAATTTTAGGCGCATATTTGGATAGGCTTGTCCGAGTTGTCGGCAGGCTCTCCAACATTTTGCCAAGAATAAAGATCCGGCCTTGACGGGCTTGTTCCAACGATTGCTCCAAGATTGCACGGTTGATGCCTGCAATTTTGATATCCATTTGAATGGCAGTAACGCCTTCAGCCGTACCTGCAACCTTAAAGTCCATATCGCCAAGATGATCCTCCATACCCTGAATATCCGATAGGATCGCAAAATGATCGCCATCTTTAATCAGACCCATTGCGATACCGGCAACCGGCGCTTTGATCGGTACGCCTGCATCCATCATTGCAAGAGTGCTTGCGCAAATACTTGCTTGGGAAGACGAGCCGTTTGATTCAAGCACTTCAGAAACCAGACGAATCGTGTACGGGAAATCCGCTTCGGACGGAATGACTTTGGAGAGCGCACGCTCGCCTAGTGCACCATGCCCGATTTCGCGGCGGCCTGGTGGACGGAGAGGACGAGCCTCGCCAACGCTGAACGGCGGGAAGTTGTAGTGATGCATGAAACGTTTCGTCTCTTCCGGCGAGATGCCGTCCAAGATTTGCACGTCACCCATTGCACCTAGTGTACAAATGCTTAGAGCCTGCGTTTGTCCACGTGTGAACAATCCTGTTCCGTGCGTACGTGGCAAGATCGCTACATCACAGTCGATTGGACGAATTTCATCAAGCGAACGACCATCAGGACGAACCTTGTCATGAGAAATCAGTCGACGAACTTCTTCCTTAACGATATCATAAAGCACTTCCTTGACATCCGAAAGCAGCTCAGGCGTGTCGATATACTGCTCTTCAAAATGGGCAACGGCTGCGCTGTTAACAGCGTCAATTGCTTCTTGGCGAGCATGCTTTTCTTCAACCTTAATCGCTTCGACCAAACCTGCTGAAGCATAAGCGCGAACATCGGCATTCACTTGCTCATTTACGGTATGTAGCTTAACTTCCATTTTCGGTTTTCCGGCAACCGCCTGAAGCTCCTCGATTTTTGCAACGATTTTTTTAATTTCGTCATGACCGAACATGATCGCTTCGAGCATCACGGCCTCAGTAACCTCGTTCGCTTCGGCTTCTACCATCATAATCGCATCTTTCGTTCCTGCAACGACTACAAATATGTCCGTCTCTTGGCTTTGTTCAACGGTTGGGTTGATTACGAATTGACCGTTGACACGCCCAACGTTAACGCCTCCAATTGGTCCGTCAAAAGGGACATCCGAAATCGACAATGCAGCAGAAGTACCGATCATCGCCGCAATTTCAGGTGAGCAATCCTGATCGACGCTCATAACGATATTCATAACTTGTACATCATTCCGGAATCCTTCAGGGAATAACGGACGAATAGGCCGATCCGTAAGACGGCTGGATAAAATCGCCTTCTCGCTTGGACGGCCTTCACGTTTAATAAATCCACCAGGAATTTTCCCCACAGCATACAATCGCTCTTCGTAGTTAACCGTCAGTGGAAAGAAATCCAAATCCTTCGGGCCTGCGGATGCTGTTACCGTACACAATACGACTGTATCGCCATATTGCACGGTTACTGCAGCATTGGCTTGCTTGGCCAAACGGCCTGTTTCGATGGATAGCGGTCTTCCACCTAGCTCCATCTCAATTCGTTGTACCATTATATCCCTCCTATAGGTTTTAGTTTTAGTATATTCAACTGCAAATGGCAGTTTTTTCCCAGTGTTTTCCTATTACAAAAAGCAACCCGAATCCGCTTATCCGTTATTCCCGGACGGCTGGACAACCAGGTTGCTTTTCATTACGCATGTTTTAGCGGCGTAGGCCGAGTTTTTCGATCAATGCGCTGTAACGTCTAACATCATTGTTTTTAAGGTATGCAAGCAGCTTACGGCGCTGACCTACCATCTTGAGCAAACCACGACGGGAATGATGATCTTTCTTGTGCTCCCGCAAATGTTGAGTCAAGTTAACGATGTTTTCAGTCAGGATAGCCACTTGAACTTCCGGAGAACCGGTATCCGTTGCATGTGTCTTATGCGTCTCAATCAGTTCGTTTTTACGTACTTGTGTAATTGCCATCCCAATTCACCTCCTTCTTGATAATCGCCATTAGCCTCGCTGCCGTCGGTGAGATCGGACACCCAAGCTAAGGTTAAGTATAGGGTAGTCCATACCGTAAAGTATGTCTACTCACAACGTTGTATAGTATAACATATAAAGCGAGCACTTGTCGAGGCGTATAACCGGTACCTCGCAAAAAAGCATTTTGCTGAGTACTCGAATTACTTCTCTTCACCGTGATAACTTAATATTTCTTTAGCACGCTCTGAATCCGTTTGGATTTGTTGAACGAGCTCATCTATGGAATTGAATTTCTTCTCCGCTCGAATAAACGAGATGAGCTGAAGTCGCATTTGTTCGCCGTAGATATCTCCATGGAAGTCGAACAAATGAGCTTCCATCACCGGCAACAGGTCGTCTTTGTTGAACGTCGGCTTCAAACCATAGTTCAAGACACCTGGATAAGCTTTATCCCCAAGCATGGCAATCATAGCATACACACCTATTCTTGGCGCAATATAAGGAGCGTTGAATTGTAGGTTGGCCGTAGGGAAACCAATGGTTCTGCCACGTTTATCCCCGTGAATAACGATCCCCTGCACTTCATAGGGCCGTCCAAGGAGACGCTCAGCCAGTTCAAGATCGCCCATTTCCAACGCTTCTCGAATATAGGTGCTGCTTACTTTCTTGCCATCTTCGAATAATGGCTCTATCACATGGACAGCGATATCCGGCTGACCCAAGCGTTGAAGCGCTTCTGCATTGCCAGAACCTCTATGGCCGAAATTAAAGTCGAAGCCTACAACGACCTGCTTGGCACGCAATATGCGAAGAACTTCATCGACAAATCGCTCCGGAGAAACCGATGCAAACTCTTGATCGAATCTCATAATGAATACAAGGTCGACGCCAAGCTCCGCGAATAATGCAGTTTTGACTTCAAGCGGCGTAAGACAACGGTAGTACTGGTCACCTTGACCAAGCACTTCCTTCGGATGAGGATCAAAGGTCAAGACCGCTGATAGCATTTCGGCTTCTTTCGCCTGAGCAACGGCTTGGCGAATGACGTTTTGATGGCCGCGATGAACACCGTCAAAATGACCGATAGCTATGGAAAGCGGCTTGTCCAGCGATAACGTAGACAAACCGTTTAAAGGAAAACTTAATGGTATAATTTCCAACGCTGAAACACCTGCATTTCCTGTTAACTTCTGTATCAATGAGAACTAAGCCGAGAACACTTTAACCGGTCTTAATACAGTTGCTTTCAAATCGATTTGAAAAATGCCAAGAAATAAGCGCTGATCATTATAAAGACGAATGAGCTGCCCCTCTTCCATGGTTGAGGACTCAAGTCCTGCTTGGACTAAACCTATCTTCTGTCCAAGGAGTGCCATTCTTCCGAATGATTCAGCAACGACAACACTAGGTAAATGAGTTATTGCTTCATCTGCTGCCAGCAAATGCTCGCTTAATTCGCCCGCTTGCTGCAATTGTTCAATTTGCTCCAAAGTTAAGCAGCTTTCCTTCGTAATGCCACCTGACATCGTTCTCGTCAAATGCGCCATTGTCGCAGGAACGCCAAGCGCTTTGCCAATGTCCACACAGAGTGTACGGATATATGTACCTTTTGAACAAACAGCCGAAAACGTTATTTTAGGTTGTTCAAGCTCTAGCTGCACATCAATGAGATCAATGCGATGAATCGTCACTTTTCTCGATTTCCGCTCAACCGTTTTGCCTTCCCTTGCAAGCTCGTACAATCTCTTGCCATCGATTTTGACAGCAGAGTACATCGGAGGCACTTGATCTATCTCGCCAACAAAGCCTAGCAGCGCTTGACGAATTTCGTCTTCTGTAACTGCCACATGTGATTGCCGCTCGATAACTGTACCTGTAATGTCTTCTGTATCCGTAGCAATGCCAAGCTGCAATACCGCTTCATAGGATTTTGGCCGTTCCTGAACATATTCAACAACTCTCGTTGCACGTCCCAAACATAATGGCAGTACTCCGGTTACCATCGGATCAAGCGTACCGGCATGACCAATACGTTTCATCTTCAAAATTCGGCGAACCTTTGCAACTACATCATGGGAAGTCCAGCCCTCTGGCTTCCAAACCGCCAAGATGCCGTCCATCGATTAAACCAACGCCTTTCTTACTGCATCGACAAGCTCTGACACGGAATCTTCCCGTGAACCTTCAAGCCGACAACCGGCCGCTCTCACATGGCCGCCGCCACCGAAAAGCTGCGCAATTGCGGCTACGTTCGCCTTACCGGCAGAACGCAAGCTTGCTTTGACAGAACCATCTTCGGCTTCTTTAAATAAAATGCCGACCTCCACGCCGTCAACGTTCAGAGCATAATTTACGATGCCTTCAAGGTCTTCGGGCACAGCGCCCGTATTACGAAGATCGTCCTTGCCAATAAATACCCAGCCAATCTCCAAATTTTCCGTAAACGTCAACCTATTCAAAGCAATTTGGAGCAGTTTGAGTTTGGCCATCGTCATTTTCTCCAGTAGATGATCAGCGAGATCATTACCAGATACGCCTAGCGCTAGCAGCTGCGAAGCAATATCCATCACACGAGGACTTGTATTGGAGTAACGAAAGCCTCCTGTGTCGGTCAGCAAACCGGTATAAATAGCTGTTGCGCAGTTTAGATCCAATAAGATGTTCGTCCTCTCGATGAGGTCAAACAAGATTTCAACCGTTGCTGCCGCTTCCGCCCGGATAACATTTACAGAGCCGAAGCCATTATTGGTTGGATGGTGATCAATATTAAGCAGCTTTGCACCAGGTGCAAAGCTGCTAGCTACCTCGCCAATTCTTTTGAAATCGGCGCAATCAACGGCAATAATCGCATCGAACTGCTGCGGTGGAGCTGCTTTTTTGTAATTTAGTATGGAATCGAATTGATCAAGAAAACTCAACCTAGAAGGCAGTTCGCCTTCATTGATCAGAACAGCCGATTTACCGAGCTTTTGAAGCAGCCAGCCAACGACGACCGTTGAACTAATAGCGTCGCCATCTGGCTGGACATGCGATACGACTAGAAAATGATCAGCATTCCTCATAAATTCCAGTGCAAGATCAAGCTGCTTCAAGTAACTGCTCTGAGCCATCATCGAGCTGCGTTCCCGTTATTAATATTCTCAAGCAATGCTTCGATGCGACTTCCATACTCAATACTGCTGTCGAATTTAAACAGCAATACTGGCGTATGGCGAAGGCGCATCCGTTTGCCTAGCTCTGTACGGATAAAGCCTGTGCCGCTGGCAAGTGCCTTCAACGTTGCTTCCTTTTGCTCTTCGCTGCCAAGTACGCTCAAATACACTTTGGCTTGCGATAAATCGCTAGAGGTTTCAACGCCTGTGACCGTGATGAATCCGATTCTCGGATCCTTAAGCTCAGTCTGAATGATTTGGCTTAGCTCTTTCTTAATCTGCTCGCCAACCCGTCCTACCCGGATTTTTGCCATGCTTTAATCACCTCTCTACTGTTTCCATGACAAATGCTTCGATTGTATCTCCTTCACGGACATCATTGAAGCGATCAAGCGTTATGCCGCACTCATAGCCTTGTGCAACTTCTTTGGCATCGTCTTTAAAACGTTTAAGGGATTCAATCTTGCCTGTAAAGACAACAATGCCGCCACGAATCAGACGTGCTTCAGCGTTACGAGTGATTTTACCGGAAGTGATCATGCAGCCTGCAATAGCGCCAACCTTCGTTACTTTAAATACGTTACGAACCTCAGCATGACCAATGACAACCTCTTTGTAGATCGGATCAAGCATTCCTTTCATCGCTTGCTCAATCTCATCGATAACGTTGTAAATGACACGGTGCATACGAACGTCAACCTTCTCTTGAGCAATCGTTGCTTCTGCCTGTGGATCTGGGCGGACGTTAAATCCGATCACGATCGCATTGGAAGCCGAAGCCAGGATGATATCAGATTCTGTGATCGCGCCTACACCGCTGTGGATGATTTTAACGCGTACGCCTTCGATATCGATTTTTGCGAGCGAGCCTTTAAGCGCCTCTGACGAGCCTTGAACGTCGGATTTAATAATAACGTTCAGATCTTTAATTTCACCATCTTTGATATGGTTATACAGATCATCAAGCGTTACGCGCGTATTGGCACCCATATCCGATTGACGCTGTTTAATGGAACGGCGGTCTGCGATATCACGTGCTTTACGCTCATCCTCGAATACCATGAACGGATCTCCGGCTTGCGGCACTTCTGTAAGACCAGTAATTTCCACTGGCGTAGAAGGTCCAACTTCTTTTAAACGACGGCCTTTATCATTCACCATCGCACGGATACGTCCGAAGCAATTGCCGGCTACAAATGCATCGCCGATTTTCAAAGTACCATGTTGAACTAGAATACGTGCAACTGGACCCTTGCCTTTATCGAGCTCGGCTTCAATAACCGTAGCGCGAGCACGCTTGTTAGGGTTCGCTTTATAATCATTGACTTCTGCAACGAGCAGAATCATTTCTAGAAGACCTTCAAGACCAATTCTTTGTTTCGCAGATACCTCTACGAAAATCGTATCGCCGCCCCACTCTTCCGGAACAAGCTCATACTCGGTCATTTCTTGCTTGATTTTTTCGGTGTTTGCTTCCGGCTTATCGATTTTGTTTACCGCCACGATAATCGGTACGCCTGCAGCCTTGGCATGGTTAATGGCTTCAACCGTTTGCGGCATGATACCGTCATCTGCTGCAACAACGATAATGGTAATATCCGTTACTTGAGCACCGCGGGCCCGCATAAGCGTAAACGCTTCGTGACCTGGAGTATCGAGGAACGTGATCTTCTTATGGTTAATTTCGACTTGGTAGGCCCCGATATGCTGCGTAATCCCGCCTGCTTCTCCGCCTGTAACATTCGTTTTGCGTATGGCATCGAGCAACGTGGTTTTACCATGGTCAACGTGTCCCATGATCGTAACAACTGGAGGACGTGATACCAAATCTTCATCTTCGTCACTTTCTTCAACCGTCTCGAAGGAATCTTCCTCAACCGGAATTTTCACTTCTACTTCGACGCCGTAGTCGGTAGCGATCAAATGGATGGCATCCATGTCGATTTCTTGGTTAATGGTAGCCATAACACCCAAGAAGATCAGCTTTTTGATAACTTCCGATGCATCCTTGTGGAGCAATTTAGCCAATTCTCCAACGGTCATCGTACCGCGAACAATGATTTTTTTAGGTGTATTATCAATTTTTTCGCGTGGAGGCTGCTGCTGTTGGTATTTCCCGCCGCGACCCTTTTGTCCACCGCGATTGTTGTTGCCTCTGTAACCGCCTGGTTTTCCGTCTTCAAAACGTTTTTGGCCAGGTCTAGCATTTTTATTGTCATTGCCGCGCGCTTGGCCCTGTGCCGGTTTGGAGTCAAAACGGCTTTGGCCTGACGATGCCGGACGGCTGGTTGCATCTTGACGTGGCGCGCCTGGACGGCTCGCTGTATTGCCTTGACCACCCTGAGAAGGACGGCTTTGGCCTGATGATGCCGGACGGTTCTGTCCGCCTTGGCCCGTGCTAGGACGGCTGCTTCCCGCGCTGGATTGACCAGTACGATTGCCTTGACCGCCTTGTCCTTGACTTGGACGGCTAGCGTTGGAATTACCTTGTGATGGACGGTTGTTGCTTGACGTTTGCGCCGGACGACTGGATTGCTGTCCTGCTGGTCTCTGTTCGGACTGCTGCTGGTTGGTTTGTGGTTTCGTATTAATAGAATTCATAGGCCCCTGTCTGTCTTGATTAGTATTTTTGTTTTCTTGCGCAGCCTGTGGCTTCCGTTCCTGCTGGGCTGGCTGCTGCGATTGCGGCCGGCTTGCGGCAGGTTGAGCGGAGGATACAGACACGCTTGTCGTTTCCTGTGCCCGCTTGGCTGCGGCATTGGCTTTAATATTGCGGAAAAAGCCTTCGACCTTGTTTACCATTTCATTTTCCATAACACTCATATGGTTATTGACCGGCAAATCAAGTCGTTTAAGAATCGTTATAATTTCTTTGCTGCTCATATTCAGTGATTTGGCATACTCGTAAACACGCAGCTTATCTTTATTATCCTTGCTGTCTTGTTTATTGTCCAATATGATCCACCTCCGTATTATGGCTCAGATGACTCGCAATCATTTTTCCGAATTGCGCATCAGTTACCGCTAGTACAACCCGTTCTGGCTTACCAATCGCCTTTCCTAGTTGCTCACGGTCGAATGCTTCGGCGAGTTGTATTCCGTAGGTGCTGCATTTGTCACGAAATTTTTTCTTCGTATTTTCTGAAGCATCTCCTGCAATGATAACAAGATGCGCTTGTTTGTTTCTTACGGCTTTGAGGACGATTTCATCCCCAGTAATCAGCTTGCCCGCACGCATTGCCATGCCAAGCTGTGATAAGCTTTTATTCTGCCTCATCGCTTATCAGCTCCTTGCCGGCGATAAATTGCTCCTCAACCGCTACAAAATCCTGTTCCAGCTGATCATAAATATGCTCTCCAACATGCTGCTTTAGCGCACGATCAAGCGCCTTGGATTTTTTGGCTAATTTGAAGCAGCTAACTTTACCGCACAAATACGCGCCGCGGCCTGCTTTTTTGCCTGTCAGGTCAATCTGCACCTCTTCGGCCGGTGTCCGCACAATCCGAATGAGTTCCTTCTTCGGCATCATCTCCTGACAAGCGACACATTTGCGAAGCGGTACTTTTCTCGGTCTCATTGTACACCCCTCCTCTGCCAGCTGAATTGACGCTTATCGGTCTAACCAAATCTAATCGATGGAAACAGAATCCTGGTGCATGACCGTCGTAAGTGATTTCGGACGGCCATACTCCTGCTCTGCCTGCGTTTCGCTTTTGATATCGATTTTCCAGCCTGTAAGTTTAGCAGCAAGCCTAGCGTTCTGACCTTTAATCCCTATCGCAAGCGACAATTGATAGTCAGGAACGATGACTCTAGCCATTTTTTCCTGTTCGAATACAATAACCTCCAGCACCTTTGACGGGCTAAGTGCATTCGCAACATATTCGTCCACGCTTTCAGACCAACGAACGATATCGATTTTCTCGCCTTTAAGCTCGTTTACGATCGTCTGAACGCGCAAACCTTTTTGCCCTACGCAAGAACCTACAGGATCAACCTCAGCATTGCGAGAGTGAACTGCGATTTTTGAACGGAAACCAGCTTCGCGGGCAACCGAGCGAATTTCTACAACACCGTCATAAATTTCAGGCACTTCCAGCTCGAACAATCGTTTGAGCAAACCTGGATGCGTCCGGGATAAAATGATTTGAGGGCCCTTGGTTGTATTCTCAACCTTTGTAATATAAGACTTGACGCGGTCACCATGCTTGAATTTATCGGTTGGCATCAGCTCGGTCAAAGGTAAAACCGCTTCAACTTTTCCAAGGTCAACGAATAGGTTACGGACATCTTGGCGCTGAACAATGCCGTTAACGATATCTTCCTCTTTGTCGATAAAAGCATTATAGATCAAACCGCGCTCAGCCTCACGAATACGCTGAGTAACGACTTGTTTTGCTGTTTGGGCAGCAATACGGCCAAAGTCACGCGGCGTAACCTCAATATCCGCAATATCATCGATCTGATAGTGTGGATTGATTTCACGCGATGCTTCTACCGTAATTTCAAGCCGAGGGTCTAGCACCTCGTCAACCACGGTTTTGCGCGCATAAACTTTAATAACGCCCGTGTGGCGGTTAATATCAACGCGGACGTTTTGGGCCGTGTTGAAATTCCGTTTGTAACTGGAGATAAGTGCGGCCTCAATGGCTTCAAGGAGTACGTCTTTCGTAATCCCTTTATCTCTTTCTATTTCCTGTAACGCTTCAATAAAATCCATGCTCATTGGACTGCATTTCCCCCTCTCAATATAGAAAACGAATATTAGAACACGATAGCAAGCCTAGCGCCAGCTACCTTCTCATAAGGAATCGCGTACTCTTTCTTGCTAGTACGAACAACCGCCGTTTCCCCGTCAAATGAAAGTAGCAGCCCCTCAAATTCTTTAGCGCCGCCAATCGGTTCATATGTCGTTATGTAAACGTGTTTGC
Organism: Paenibacillus paridis; assembly: GCF_006345825.1. Classification (GTDB taxonomy): domain Bacteria; phylum Bacillota; class Bacilli; order Paenibacillales; family Paenibacillaceae; genus Pristimantibacillus; species Pristimantibacillus paridis. The sequence goes on along the minus strand of NZ_VCIX01000092.1, from coordinate 1,327,185 downwards.
CGATAGCTTTACGTACGTCCTCTTCTTTCTTCAAAGGCCTTTCGGCGCCTGGAGAAGATACCTCTAGAAAATAAACGTCTGTGACCGGATCATTCTTGTCCAGTTGCTCGCTCATAAATTCGCTGATTCGGCCGCAATCATCAATATCGATGCCGCCATCCTTATCGACGAATATACGAAGGAAGTAATTGCTTCCTTCTTTTACATACTCAATATCAACCAGTTCAAATCCATTGCTGCTAAGGTATGGAAGGACCATTTCCTGCACGGCAGCTTTGATTTTGGAATTACTCAAATTCAGTTGACCTCCTGTTTATACGCACTATGCCATTTTGCCAATAACAAAACGTAAAGAGTGGGTTTCCCCACTCTTCTGCATCAAAGTCTTTATCATCATCATTGCCAGAAAAATTATAACATAACCGCAGTATAGTGACAAGAAATCTTTTCTAAATGGACTCCTGTTAGAACAGTGAAAGCTGGTTGGATTCAGGCAATCCACGGAAGCAGCCCATGCTAGTGAGCACCTCAATAATCGTCTTTGTAGCCTTGGATTTCATCTGGAAATCCTCGATGGAAAGATATTCACCGCCATCTCTTGATGCCGCAATATTCCGTGCCGCATTATCGCCAATTCCCGCAATTGCGGCAAACGGAGGAATGAGCGAATCGCCATCCACTAGAAATTTGGTAGCATCGGAACGATAGAGATCGATCGGCTTGAACGAGAAGCCGCGAGCGGTCATCTCCAATGACATTTCCAGCTGGGAAACCATATTTTTCTCTTTTGGCAGCGCGTTGAAGCCCTTCGCTTCAATTTCAATCAGCTTGCGAAGAATCGCATCGTAGCCCTGGCAAAGCAGCTCCAAATCAAAATCATCAGCCCTTACCGTAAAATAAGTAGCGTAGTATTCGATCGGGTGATATAGCTTAAAAAAAGCGGTTCGGACGGCAGAGATAACGTAAGCTGCAGCATGGGCTTTCGGGAACATGTACTCGATGCGCAAACAAGAATCAATATACCATTGCGGTACCTTGCATCGCTTCATTTCTTCGATCCACTCCGGCGTCAAGCCTTTACCCTTACGTACGCTTTCCGTAATTTTGAAGGCAAGACCCGCATCCATTCCGGCTTTGTAAATGAGGAACAACATGATGTCATCCCGGCATCCAATTACCGTCTTAATGTTGCATGTTCCCTTCTTGATCAGCTCCTGTGCATTGCCGAGCCAAACGCCCGTACCATGGGACAATCCGGAAATTTGCAGCAAATCCGCAAACGAGGAAGGCTGCGTTTCCTGAAGCATTTGCCGTACGAACTTTGTTCCCATCTCCGGCACGCCGTAGGTGGCTACCGAAGAACGAATCCGTTCGCCGGGAATGTCCAGCGCCGCAGTGGAGTTGAACATGCTCATAACTTTGGGATCATTCATTGGAATGCTCGTTGGGTCAACGCCTGTCAAATCCTGCAGCATTCGCATCATAGTCGGATCATCGTGTCCCAGTATATCGAGCTTCAGCAAGTTTTCATCAAAAGCATGATAATCGAAATGCGTTGTTTTCCACTCTGCATTCACATCATCCGCAGGAAATTGTACCGGGGTGATATCCTCAACCTCGATATAATCGGGAACTACGACAATGCCCCCCGGATGCTGTCCTGTGCTTCGTTTGACGCCCGTGCAACCACTTGCAAGTCTTGCGAGCTCTGCTCCACGCCATTTCTTGTTATGCTCTTCTTCATACTTCTTAGTGAACCCATATGCCGTCTTCTCGGCCACCGTACCTATCGTACCTGCCCGGAATACCGCTTTATCACCAAACATGATTTTTGTAAAGTTATGCGCAACCGGCTGATAATCGCCCGAGAAGTTAAGATCGATATCGGGAACCTTATCCCCCTTGAAACCGAGAAACGTTTCGAATGGGATATCTTGTCCCTCGCCTTTCATCGGCTTCTCGCATTTAGGACAAAGCTTATCCGGTAAATCAAAGCCACTCGGTATGCTTCCGTCGAGAAACCACTCGCTATGGCGGCAATCCGAATTTTTGCATAAATAATGGGCCGGCAGCGGATTTACCTCGGATATGCCCAGGAAAGTAGCAACAACCGAAGAACCAACGGAACCCCTCGATCCGACCAAATAACCGTCAGCATTCGATTTTTTAACCAATTTCTCGGAAATCAGATAGTTGGCGGAAAACTTAAACTTAATGATGGGTATAAGTTCTTTCTCAAGCCTATCAATGACCACCTGCGGCAAATTTTCTCCATACATGGATTTGGCCGTGTCATAACAGGTATTGCGGATTTCATCGTCCGCTCCTTCGATATCCGGAGCAAACAGCCCTTTCGGGAACATATCAAAAGGTTCAAACCGCTCAGCAAGTGCTACCGTATTGGTTATAACGACTTCACGGGCTTTCGCGTCTCCGAGAAAAGCAAACTCCTCCAGCATTTCTTCCGTTGTCCGGAAATGAGCGTCGGGCTTGCGTATGCTCTTAAGAGGACTAAAGCCGGTTATACCGTGAATCGTAATATCCCGGTACATTTTATCCCGCGGATTCAAATAATGTACATTACCTGTCGCAATGACTGGCTTGCCCAGTTCGTCACCGATTTGGCAAATCCGGCGATGGGCCTGCTCGATTTCAGCGCGGCTTCCGACAAGTCCCTTTTCGACCAAATGCATATAAAAATCAATAGGCTGGATTTCGAGCGCATCGTAGAACCGTCCTACTTCGAGAGCTTCCTCGTATGACTTGTTCAAGACGGTTTCGAAAAACTCGCCTTTCTCGCAGCCGGAAATGACAAGCAATCCTTCGCGGTGTGCCACGAGCTTGCTCTTTGGCATCGTCGCAACGCGTTTAAAATGTTCGGTATGAGAAAGCGAGATCAGCTTGAACAGGTTTTTCTTGCCGACTGCATTCAAGGCATAAACATTGCAATGAAATGGACGGGAATTGGACAAATCAATGCCGACGTAATCGTTCAGCTGATGCAAATTCGTTATATTCCGTTCGGCAGCATCACCAATCAGCCCATATAATACGCCGCCCAGGGCAAGCGAGTCATCTACTGCGCGGTGATGATTTTCAAGACTAACCTTATATTTATCCGCCAAGGTATTCAAACGGTGGTTTTTAAGGGATGGGAAAATGAACCTAGCCAGCTCCAGCGTATCCAGTACCGGATTTTTGACCTCTGGCATGCCAAAAGCTTTGCAATTCGCTTGGATAAATCCAATATCGAATCGGGCATTATGCGCAACAAGCACATCGTCTCCGATGAACTCAATAAATTCACGCAGCTTAGGCTCCAGTTCAGGCTGCCCTTTAACCATATCATCATTGATATTCGTCAACTGCTGGATATGGTAGGGGATTTTCTCATGCGGATCGATAAGCGTTGAGAATCGGTCGATTTCTTTGCCGTCCCGCATTTTAACGCCAGCGAGCTCTATGATTTTGTTGTTGATTACCGATAAGCCCGTGGTCTCGATATCAAAGACGACATAAGTAGCGGTAGCTAGCGGCTCTGGCCGCGATTCCAGCACCATAGGTACGGCATCGTTAACCACGTTTGCTTCTACGCCAAACAATACCTTAATGCCATGCTTTTTCGCTGATTTGTTCGCATCCGGATAGCACTGCACATTGCTGTGATCGGATACAGCTATCGCCGGGTGTCCCCATTTGGCAGCCGTCTTAATGTATGTGTCTACAGGAGTAACGGCATCCATCGCACTCATCGTCGTGTGTAGGTGGAATTCTACGCGCTTCTCCTCTGATTTGTCCATACGGTCCGGGGGTGACTTGACCTCATGAAGGTCATTTGGCATCATGACCAGCTCAGGCTCCTGCATAAAGCGGTCATATTCGATACGGCCACGCGCTTTCACCCATTTGCCATTGGCAAGTTGGCTTAAGATTTTCACGTCGTCCTTCGTTTTCGCAAACATCTTCATCGCTATAGAGTCAGAAAAGTCGGTAACGTTGAAGGTAAACAATGTGCTGCCGTTACGCAGCTCCTTCATATCGAGGCCAAATACAGCACCTTGTACCGTTATCTTCTTCTCTTCCTCCAGGATATTCATAAGTGGAACTGGCTCTTCCCGGATATCATAACCGACCGCAAGCCTGATCTCTCCTTCATCGACGAGATCCGATTCAGACTGCGAACTAGCCATAAGCTCTTGTACATATTCACGTTCTTCTTGCACAATGCGCAGCGCGTACTCATCAAGAATTTCTTGACGAGATTCGCTGACCATCATTTTCACCTTGCAAGTTCGCTCGAAATACGTTTGATAGAAACGGATAATTTCCTCATCCAGACGTTTCTTGCGCGCAAGCTCCAGACCTGTATTATCTAGTAAGGATAATGTCAATACATCGGATTCAACCGCTATGGTAGCTTTTTGCAGCCAACCGTTAACCGACGCGATTTCACGTTGAGCCCACTCCATAAATAAGCCCCAATATTGCAAAACGATAGACTCCGTCTCTACGACAGGGTCATAGATAAACAAAAAGTTCACCGAAGCTATATGCTCGAATTTCAAACGTGCAGCTTGAAGCAGGCCATTATAGGCCTGTAAAGGCACCATGGACGTTTTGCGTATGCAAAACGTCCATTCCCGGTTGCTGTTGCTGACAATTACCTGATCAATAAAACCATCATGAAAATAAGTTTGTATAAGTTCCTGCGGCAGCGCCGTATGCTGCAAAAGCATTTCAAAGCGCTGACGTTTTTCTGCGGTTTGGCTCATGAAACCCACTCCTTAAGATCCGAACCGAACTAGCTTCAGTCCTTAATAAGCTCGTGCGAATACAACAGTATGCTTGGCAGGATCGCCGCATACAAGACAAGTTTCCTTATGAACGGTTGGCTCAAACGGGATATTTCGGCTCGTAGCCCCAGTTTCTTCTTTAACCTGCTTCTCACAAGCCGCCGATCCACACCAGCCGGCTTCAACGAAACCGCGCTGTTCTTCTAGGAAGCTTTTCATTTCATCTAGCGTGTCAACGGAGCGCGAATTGTCCTGACGGAATTGCTTCGCGCGATTGAACATCTCATGATGTGTTTCTTCCAGCATCGCTTCTACTTCAGCGACAAGATTCGACTGCAACACGACCCGTTTCTCGCCTGTGATTCTTGAAACCAGAACAACTTGTCCATTTTCCATATCGCGCGGTCCAAGCTCAAGGCGAAGCGGAACGCCGCGCATCTCGTATTCATTGAATTTCCAGCCCGGGCTAACGTCAGCACGGTCATCGACGCGTACACGTACTCCCGCTTTCTTAAGCTCAGCATGCAGCTCATCTACGCGGCCAACGACTTGCTCACGCATTTTCGCAGGACCGATTGGAATCATAATGACCTGCGTTGGCGCTACTTTAGGAGGCAGTGCCAATCCGCGGTCATCACCATGTACCATAATAAGGGCACCAATTAATCTTGTGCTAACCCCCCATGAGGTCGTATGAGCGAACTGAAGCGTGTTCTCTCGATCGAGGAACTTAATATCGAAAGCGACAGCAAACTTCGTACCAAGGTAATGGGATGTGCCTGCTTGGACAGCCTTGCCATCCTTCATCATCGCCTCAATCGAATACGTATCTACTGCGCCTGCAAAACGCTCAGAAGGTGTTTTCTCGCCTTTAATAACCGGTATCGCAAGAAATTCTTCTACGAATTGAGTATACACGTCAAGCATCTGCATCGTCTCTTGGCGTGCTTCTTCTTCCGTCTCGTGAGCGGTATGTCCTTCCTGCCACAAAAATTCGCTTGTACGCAGGAACGGCATGGTCCGCTTCTCCCAACGAACCACATTGGCCCACTGGTTAATGAGCAATGGGAGATCACGATACGATTGAATCCATTTGGAATACATATGGCCGAACATCGTCTCCGATGTCGGACGGATGGCAAGCCGTTCCTCCAGCTTCTCGCCAGCAGCTTCCGTTACCCACGGAAGCTCGGGATTAAAGCCCTCGACATGCTCTTTTTCCTTCTGAAAGAAACTCTCCGGTATAAACAACGGGAAATACGCATTGCGATGTCCCGTTTCTTTGAAGCGACGGTCAAGATCCCGCTGAATATTTTCCCATAGCTCATAGCCCTCGGGACGGAATACGATACAGCCCCGTACAGGTGAATAATCCATGAGCTCTGCTTTTTTGATGACATCGATATACCATCTAGAGAAATCTTCGCTTTGAGGCGTAATTTCAGTTACGAACTGTTTATCTTTAGACATGAGCGACTAATTACTCCCCTCTTACCAACCGTAAAATATCGTTATAGGTTACAACAAGCATTAACACCATGATAAGGGCAAAGCCCACAAAGTGCACCATGCTTTCGCGATTTGGATCAATGGGACGGCGGCGAACCGCTTCAATCCCTAAGAAAATAAGGCGACTGCCATCAAGTGCCGGAATCGGCAGCAAGTTAAATATACCTAAGTACAAGCTTAGCAGTGCCGTCCATGATGTCAACTGAACAATGCCTTGCTGGGCTATTTGACTAGTGAATTGCATAGTACGGACAGGACCACCTAGATCATCAAGCTTGAACTCACCGAAAATCAACTTTTTAAAGCCGTCAAAAATACTAACCGTCATATTTTTCATCAGCTTGCCGGCGCCTGTAAAGGTTTCAACAAATGTAGCAGGACGAGTAGGCAGTGCTGCGCTAATCCCTACTTTACCTACACCCTCTTCGTTAGCCTCAGGGGTGATCACAACCTGTTGGGCCTTGCCGTCACGAATGATGTCCATGCGGACAGGCACGTTCGCCGATTTCCCGATAATGTCTATCATTTTGTCGTAGTCTATCCCAATTTTCACACCGTTGACTGCATCCACAACGTCGCCTTCTTTGAGATCTACCTTTGATGCCGGCATGCCTTCTTGAATATGTCCCACCAGAAGCTTATCCGGCGAATCAACAGTCATGCCTACCATTTGAATATACGTCGCGGAAAGTACAAATGCGAGCACGAAATTCATCAGTGGTCCTGCAAAAATAGCAAGCGCACGCTGACCTACAGTCTTGCTGCCAAACTGGCGATCCAGTGGCGCAATTTGCGTTTCCTTGCCTTTGGAGATCATTAGGGCTGCCTCATGTACCGAGAAGCTCTCGTTCTCTCCTTCAACGTCTAAAGTGACGGACAGCTTGTTTTCCAAATCAATCGAAACGATCTCGCCGCGAATGACGCCGCTCCGCTCGTCAAGACGATCTAGATAAAGCCTTGTCACTTTATCATCTTTGAGGCGAATGGCAATCGTTTGACCTGGCTGGACATCGACGATTTCAGGATCCTCTCCCGCCATCCGGACAAAGCCGCCTGCCGGCACCAACCTAAGTGTATATCTTGTCTCTCCGCGTTTTACAGAGATAAGCTTCGGCCCGAAACCAATAGCAAATTCCCGAACCAGTATACCCGCGCGCTTTGCGAAGAAGTAATGACCCCATTCATGGATCGTTACGATCACGAAAAAGACGAGTACGGTCAAAAAGACGACTTGAATCATGTGCATTAAGCTGAAGCCTCCTGTTCGTTACGGCCTGTACATAGATTATCATTATTCTCCCGTCCGATACAAGAGAACCGGTTTTTGACCGATTTTATACGGATTCTGCCAGCTTGCGAGCCCAAGCGTCCACTTCTTCAATCGTCTGCAAGTCATTAATATCCGTTACTTCATGTCGATCGATTACCGTCTCCAGTATCCGCTCGATATCAAGAAATGTAATCTCACCCTTCAAAAACCGCGCCACTGCAACCTCATTGGCAGCGTTAAACACTGCTGGCGCAGACTGTCCAAGGCGGCCGCATTCAAAAGCTAGCCTGAGACAAGGATACCTTGCAAAGTCCATCTCACGGAAATGCAGCTTGCCGATTTGGGCGAGGTTAAGCCTTTGGGTAGGTGTTGCATTGCGCTCCGGATACGATAACGCATATTGGATGGGCACACGCATATCCGGAAGACCCAGCTGCGCAATGACGCTATGATCGGTAAACTCCACGTAAGAATGAATAATGCTCTCCGGATGAATAATGACCTCTATTTGGTCGTATGTAACATCGAATAACCATCTTGCCTCAATCACTTCAAGTCCTTTATTTACCATGGTCGCTGAGTCTATCGTAATCTTTGCACCCATGGACCAATTCGGATGATTGAGTGCCTCATCAACGGTTACGCCCGCAAGCTGATCCCTTGTACGATCACGAAATGATCCTCCCGATGCCGTAAGCGTAATTTGCTTAATGGATTTCCTGTCTTCGCCGTTCAGACATTGGAAGATTGCAGAATGCTCGCTATCGATTGGCAAAATGGCTACGCCACGTTGGCGTGCCCGTTCCATGACGATGTGCCCTGCAGTAACAAGCGTTTCCTTATTAGCTAATCCTATTGTTTTGCCCGCATTTATCGCAGCCAGTGTGGCAGGCAAGCCCCTGCTGCCCATAATGGCCGTCACAACGACGTCCGCGTCCGTGCCAGCAGCTACCTCAATCAAACCTTCTTCGCCGTGCACCACCCTTGTCCCGGGCGGCAAATGGGGTCGCACGGCTTCAACATCAGCCTTTGATGCCATGCTAACTAACGCGGGCCTAAATCGTTTCGCTTGTTCGATCAGCAAATCTGTATTTTTCCCTGCAGATAGCCCTACCACTTTGTAGCGCTCGGAATCATGAGCAACGATATCTAGCGTCTGTGTGCCAATCGAACCGGTGGAACCTAATATACTTATTTTTTTCATGCACAAATCCTCCTGACTTATACGGGCAGCAGCTCGGTTAGCACTAACAGCGGAAACACGATAAGCCAGCTGTCGCATCGGTCAAGCACGCCGCCATGTCCTGGCAATAACGCGCCAGTATCCTTAATATCTCTCACGCGTTTATAGGCAGATTGAATGAGGTCGCCAAATTGTCCTGCCACCGCAGCAATCAGACCGATCACTAGCGCTTTTGGTAGGGAAATGACTTCGGGTACACTCAATGCAAAAACAGCAGAGACAACTAAGGAAAATAAAACGCCTCCCAAGGCGCCTTCAATCGTTTTATTCGGACTAATCGAAGGCCAAAGCTTGGTTTTTCCAAAAGCCCGTCCCATAAAATAAGCACCAATATCCGATGCCCATATACAGCCGAAAGCAATGAAGGTCCACAATAAGCCATGTTCCTCGATCTGACGAACTTCACGCATAGCCGCAAAGCCATAGCCTACATATAAAGCGCCTAGCAACATAAGTGCGGCGCCGTCGATTGTCGTTTTATTTTTTGTAACCACAGTTAATGCCAGCAATAGGAAAGCAAGCATCCAAACGATGGCGAGTACAGAAGGAATCACAATTCCCCATTCAGACCATGGAAGCACAAACAGTAGCACACCCGCATATCCAAGCAAAGCGGACGGATGCGACCATGCTACGCCATTCATGCGCGCATATTCAGTAGTGCCAATCAACGCAAGCAGTATAAGCAGACCGGTATACAACCAGCCGCCTGCAATAGTGAAACCGATGAATCCTGCACCTGCTATTACTCCGGTAATTATTCTTTGTCTCAATGAAATGTCACACTCCGTTGCTTGAAGCTACAATCCACCATATCGACGTGCACGACGCTGATATTCCAAAATCGCTTCTTGGAAATGCGCTTCTGTAAATTCCGGCCAGTACACATCCGTAAACCACAATTCACTGTATGCCAGCTGCCACATCATAAAATTGCTCAATCGCAGCTCTCCGCTGGTACGAATCAATAAATCCGGATCAGGCAAGCCTTGAGTAAGCAAACGGTCCGCCATCACTTGATCATCAATATCATCAATAGCCAATCGGCCTTGTTGAACCTCAGCAGCAATATTTTTGACTGCCTCCAGCATTTCCTTACGGCTTCCATAATTCAAAGCAAAATTCAATACAAGTCCAGTATTATTAGCGGTCTTGACGATTGCTTCCTCAACCGCGCTTAAAGTGAATGATGGCAAATCCTCTTTATGGCCCATCATACGAACTTGAACATTATTCGCAATTAGCTCTTCCAATTCGATTTCAAGAAATTGCTGCGGCAGCTTCATAAGGAAATCGACCTCAGCTTTCGGTCTTTTCCAGTTTTCCGTTGAAAACGCGTATAACGTCAAGTATTTGACGCCTAACCGATCAGCTGCCATGGTAATACGTTTGACCGCTTTCATGCCGGAATGATGACCTGCCATTCGTGGCAATCCACGATCTTTAGCCCAGCGTCCGTTCCCGTCCATTATAATCGCAACGTGCTCAGGCACATTATCTAAGGCCACAGAATCAGTCGGCTGTAAGGACGATTTGCCTAGTTTGGCCCAAAGTCGCTCGATCATCTTACTTCCTCCCAACCGAAATCAAAACCAAACCCCACCTATCGGAGGGGCCCAGAGATCATTATACTTCCATAATTTCTTTTTCTTTAGCAACCAGCACTTTATCAACTTCTGCAATAAATTTATCCGTTGCTTTTTGAATATCTTCCTGATGCCCGCGAGATTCATCTTCAGAAATCGTCGATTTCTCCATTTTCTTCACGCCTTCATTCGCATCACGGCGAATATTGCGAATAGCAACCTTAGCTTCTTCACCAAATTTCTTCGATGTTTTTACAAGGTCTCCACGGCGTTCTTCCGTGAGTGGCGGAATCGAAATACGAATCGCAGTTCCATCATTTGACGGAGTTAAACCCAGATCCGATTTCATAATCGCTTTCTCAATGGCAGAAATGGAAGTTTTGTCCCACGGTTGAATAAATAATGTACGTGAGTCTGGCGTATTGATATTTGCTAATTGATTAACAGGCGTCATAGCCCCGTAATATTCGACTTGAATGCGATCAAGCAGCGCGGGATTCGCTTTGCCTGCGCGTAGCGTAGACAAATCACGTTTCAACGCAGAGATTGCTTTATCCATACGTTCTTCAGCATTTTTTTTGATTTCTTGTGGCATTATTTCGCACTTCCTCTCACTATCGTTCCGATTTTCTCACCCAGTACGACGCGTTTAATATTCCCTTTCTCCGTAATTGCAAATACGATTAGAGGAATATTATTGTCCATGCAAAGTGAGGCTGCAGTTGAATCCATAACACCTAAATTGCGGTTAAGCATATCGAGGTAAGTAAGCTCTTCGAATTTTTCAGCTGTATTATCTTTAAATGGATCAGCAGAGTAAACGCCATCCACTTTATTTTTTGCCATCAGAATAACTTCCGCTTCAATTTCAGCTGCACGCAGCGCTGCAGTCGTGTCCGTTGAGAAGAACGGGTTTCCTGTACCGGCAGCAAAAATGACAACGCGGCCCTTCTCCAAATGACGGATAGCACGACGTCTGATGTACGGTTCAGCAATTTGCTGCATGGCAATCGACGTTTGTACCCGCGTCGGCACATCGATCTGCTCCAGCGCATCCTGCAGTGCCAGTGAATTCATTAGGGTAGCCAGCATGCCCATATAATCGGCTGTTGCCCGGTCGATCCCTTTCGCAGAACCAGCGATTCCGCGCCAGATGTTGCCGCCTCCGACAACGATAGCGACTTCTATGCCAAGAGCAACGACTTCCTTCACTTGGTCTGCAATGGAAGATATGACTGTTGCTTCAATGCCGTAACCTTCATTTCCTGACAATGACTCACCGCTGACCTTCAAAACAATACGTTTGTACACAGGCTGCTCCAACATTAATACCTCCATCATGCACCTCGTCGAATGAGGTCCTATAAAATATGTTCTAATCATACAAGCAGGCGGGGCGGACGCCCCGCCCCGCCTGTGCGTTCGGATTAATGTTTAACTTGAGCCATTACTTCTTCAACGAAGTTGTCAACTTTTTTCTCTAGGCCTTCACCAAGCTCGTAGCGAACGAAGCGACGGATCGAGATGTTCTCGCCAATTTTGCTGATTTTTTCGTTTAGCAAAACCGAAATCGTTTTGTCTGGGTCTTTGATGAACGATTGCTCAAGAAGACAGAATTCTTCGTAGTATTTCGAGATACGGCCTTCAACCATTTTTTCAACGATTTTTTCAGGCTTGCCTTCGTTTAGCGCTTGAGCTTTCAAAATTTCGCGTTCTTTTTCAAGCTCTTCGGAAGAAACCTCTTCGCGGCTAACAAACTTCGGGTTAGCAGCTGCGATTTGCATAGCAACGTCTCTTGCAAACTCACGGAACTGATCCGTTTTTGCAACGAAGTCCGTTTCACAGTTAACTTCTACGATAACACCGATACGGCCGCCTGCATGGATATACGATTCAACTACGCCTTCGGTTGCAATACGTCCAGCTTTATTTGCTGCAGCTGCCAAACCTTTTTCGCGAAGAAATGCAATCGCTTTTTCGATGTCGTTGTTTGTTTCATCCAGAGCTTTCTTGCAATCAAGCATCCCTGCTCCCGTTCTTTCCCGTAGTTCCTTTACCGCGCTAGCACTAACTGCCATTGTAAGCCCTCCTATGATTTGTACGCGAGCTTGTCGCCCCGTAATTAGTGATTTACATTCGAAAAAAGGGCAGTGAGAGGTTTATCACCATCTGACCACCCTTTGTTGACTAACTAAAGCCTTTAAATTAAGCCGTTGTTTGTTCGCCTTGGTTAGCTTCAACGATTGCATCAGCCATTTTCGACGTCAACAACTTAACGGCACGAATTGCATCATCGTTACCTGGGATAACATAGTCGATTTCGTCTGGATCACAGTTCGTGTCCACGATACCAACGATTGGAATTCCAAGTTTGCGAGCTTCTGCAACAGCAATACGCTCTTTGCGTGGGTCAATGATGAACAACGCGCTTGGCAAACCTTTCATTCCTTTAATGCCGCCAAGGAATTTTTCCAAACGGTCTTTTTCTTTGTTAAGAATGATAACTTCTTTCTTAGGTAGAACCTCGAAAGTACCATCCTCAGCCCATTTTTCAAGTTGTTTCAAACGATCAATACGTTTTTGAATCGTTTGGAAGTTAGTCAAAGTTCCACCCAACCAACGTTGGTTGATATAGAAGTTGCCGCAACGTTCTGCTTCTTCTTTTACGGAATCTTGAGCTTGTTTTTTCGTACCTACGAACAGCATAGTGCCGCCGTCTGCAGCGATCGATTTAACAAAGTTGTACGCTTCGTCAACTTTTTTAACCGTTTTTTGCAAATCAATAATGTAAATTCCGTTTCTTTCTGTGAAGATATAACGATCCATCTTCGGGTTCCAACGACGAGTCTGATGACCGAAGTGTACCCCAGCTTCTAGTAGCTGTTTCATGGAAATAACCGCCATTTCTCCAACACCTCCTAATAATGGTTTTTTAGTGCTCCTCCGCTAGTCGCATCTTTCGTCAAAACTTCCGCCGGGCGGAAGCACCATTTGACAAAATTGACCTGCGTGCGTTTTTAACACCGTGAATTAATATACCATAAATACATATTCCATGCAACAATCGATTCGCAAAAGATCGATTAATTTGTCTTTTTATTTGAATTAATTAGATCGGCTTCTGCTTTTGTTAACGGTTGTCCCGTTACTACGGTAATGGCATCTGTTACTGAACTATTCTCATGGAACAAGAAATACCCTGCCCGAACTTGCTTTTTCGACTTTTTCATCTGATTAACAAATCCGGCTTCATCAGCAATGATGCGATTGGCTGCTAACAGCTCGGCCGTCTTGCTAAGACCCGAGCCCGGCTCGATTCGAATCACATGTTCAATTTCCTCAAGCTCGGCTGCTGGAGCCTCCGCAGAGGCTTCAATAACGATATCTGTTGGTGCGATTTCAGGAGCATCTGTAGAAGCGTTATTCTCGGCAACGGGCTCATCCTTGACAGCAGCGGGAGACGCTGTTGGCTGAGTCTCATCTTTCGTTTGTGCCGAATCTCGATCTGCCTGAATCATAGCCTCTACTTCTGCTTGTGTATACAGCTTCTCGCCTTCACCTTGTCCCATAAGCCCTAATCTTTCTCTGCTTTGTTCTCCTGAGAGCATCAACTGAAACAACAGTGCACCTATAATAATTCCAGCTCCCAGGCCAATAAGAAATGATCGGTTCTTAAGCATGAGCAGCCACCTCTTGCTTGGCAAGCTGGATGATAAGCTGGACTTCGCCTTTGTTCATGCCCAGCTTTTTTGAAATCATCTCAATCGATTTACCTTGCTCGTACAGCAAAAAAAGATCAGGATAACGTCCTTGAATCGTTTCTTTCTTCGGAACCTCTTCTTGCAGCGGCTCTACCTCATTTGCTGTGTCTGACTCTGGTGTGGACATATGAAAAGACGGAGTCTGGGGATGTGGCATGGCCTGAATTGTCGAGGAGACAGAAATGGAGCGTGATTCTTGCAATTGTTCAGTAAGTTGTTCACATTTCTTCTCCAGCTCCGATATCCGCTGTTCCTTGCGCTCTGAATCGGATTTAGACTCTTGCTGCGCCTTTCTAACGAGTGAAACGAGCTCCTCATTGTCCTTCTCCATGTTTTCCATAAACTGCTCCAGCGCCGTCTCCATGTTTTGCATCGACTGTTGGGGCACGGTTGCTTCCTGTTTTTTCCGAGGCATGACAAAAGCGCCAACAATAACAACCGCGCCGAGTAATACAATATATTGCAAGTATGGCTGCATCGTTCCTAACCTGCCTTCCTAGGATTGCCTTAAGCTTTAGAGCTTAATATCTAATTTGTGGCCTTTAAACGGATGAGTAGGCTGCTGCGGTTCCTGATCACCGTCTCCGCTCTCCAGCTCTGTTTGACTACGTCTTGCTTGTTTATGAGCTTTATCCTGCTGGCCTTCTTGGTCACTCCGGATATGAAGTCCATTTGACTGTTCGACAGCTGTGTTCTTACCTCTTAAAAGCTCAGTTTGCTTACTTGTTTGTTCTGCCAACTTATTCTGATCCGCTACAGGTTTATGAATAGCTTGTCCATGCATACCGCTGAATTCTTGTGTGCGCGGTACTGACATTTGCAAATCTATCGATTTGAACGTCATCACAACTCACTCCTTTGCGCCAATCATCGTTTACGTTATTTATTGTAAGGAACCATTACAACGTCTCCATCGGAGTACTGGAAAGTGACCCGTTGGGAAGAATCCTTAACAAACTTGGTGTAACGACCAATTACAATTTTGGTTCCGCCAAACACTGTATTGCTTATACTGATTTTTGAACGGTCGGTATCCTCTAGTGTACGTTCAATTTCCAAAATTCTTGTTTTAGTTTCATCATTCTCCAGCATCATTTGACGCTTGGATGCAGTAAGCTTAATGCGTAATGCAAGCTTATCTGGCGTTAACTGGCCAGCAGCAGCCAATTGATCCAAAATAACAAGCGCTTTGTCGGTCTTGTCCAGGTTTTGCATATATTGCTTCAGACTCGCTCTTAGCTCTAGCAGCTCTGCGCGGTCTTCTGGTTTTACGCCAACCTCAATGGTCGTTGCGGTTGACATTGAATTCCCAACAATTCGAGCAATGACAAGATCGCCGGCCTGCACAAGTCCCCCTACGATTAAACCTTTGGTGCCCGAACAGATCACCGTTTTGCCCGCCCTCACATGCGAGTGCATGATGCTTTGGGATACGATGACTTCCTCGCCGGCGATAACGTTTCCATCCTGAATGAAGGTACTTCGGACGTTGCGGCCAGCTTTGACATAACCCTTGTTGCCAGCCAATATGCCTCCTGTAATTTCAATCGAGCCTTCTGTCTCGATTTCAGCACCTTCAACCCCACCGATAACCCGAATATCGCCTGAAGCCTTAACCCGGAAACCGCTCAGAACGTTACCTCGGATGACAACCGTTCCGACAAAATCAATGTTGCCGACGCTGTAATCCACGTCTCCGTTCACCTCATAAACCGGAAACACGTTGATCTTTTCTTTCTCAGTTAGAGAAATGAGACCATCCAGGGCCGAATACATCGCGGTTTGGTTATCGTTCAATACTACATTTTTGCCTACTTTAAATCGTACGTGCTTCCCAACCTTCGGTGGGAGATCTTCCCCCGTAACGGTTTTTCCAGGAGGTCCCGGTTCGGGATCAATACGTTCAGCGATCAGTTGTCCACGTTTTACGTTCTTAAGCTGTACGACCTCTTTGTAATCGACTTTTCCATCTTCGAGCTCGGTTGGCGCATTATTTTTTTTGTCCATGTCAAAAACAAGCTTTATAAAACCGTCTTTGCCATTCAAAGGAGAGTCTCCTTTGGCAACTAACGTTTGTTCCTTGCAATATGCGAGAGGATTTGTCCCAATTTGATGAAGAACATCAGTACGCAAGCCGTAAACGATTCCCTTGCTTCGCAAAAAACGTTCCAGCTCATCCCCATTACTTTCAAATTCATCTGTTATTCGGCTAAATGTTAAAAAGGCAGACAGCTTATCTGCTGACGTCTGGATGCTTAGGTACGATTCTAATTGTAGATTATCCACCTTAACCCCCCTCTCTAATGCTCCATAAGTTGATCTTTATGCTTAGCCAAAGCTCCTCTTAGCCTTAAAATCGCTTTCGAGTGCAGCTGGGAAATTCTCGAAGGTGAGAGTGACATTACTTCTGCAATTTCACTTAATGATAATTCTTCGTAATAGAACAAGGAAACCACCGTACGTTCCTTTTCCGTGAGCTGATCAATTCCTTTTACTAATGATTCTTTTAAATAAAATTCATGTACTTTATGATCCGGGTTTTTCGCTTTATCGTCCACGAGCAACGACATTCTAGTCTCTGATTCTTCATCGCGAATCGGGTCTTCCAGCGAGCAAACGGTAGTGACTGCTATATCTTGCAGCATTGATATAAATTCTTTCTCGGAAACATCCAGATAACGGCTAATCTCGGCGTCCGTAACCGATCGTAAATACTGCTGCTCCAAATGCTGGTAAGCTTCTTCCACTTTTTTTGCTTTTTCACGCACAGATCGGGGTACCCAATCTCCCTGCCGCAAACCGTCAATAATGGCTCCTCGAATGCGCCATGAAGCATAGGTTTCAAATTGCAAACCCCGGCCATAATCGAATTTCTCGATCGCATCAATCAATCCCATTACGCCGTTGCTCGCAAGATCGTCCTTGATTACGTTTTTTGGAAGGCCGATCGCCATGCGATTCGTGACATAATCAACGAGCGGCAAGTACTGCTCGATCAGTTTCTTCTTCGCTTCCAACTCGCCTTGTTCTCTCCAGGCTTGCCACATCTGCAAGTTTGTCAGATGAGGGGTTTTGTGCTCAATCATCGACTCACTCTCCTGTCAGGTGACGAATGGCTTTAACCAATTCTTCAGGCTGTGTATTTTTAGTAGATAATAATTGTGGAGGAGTTAACGGCCGAAAATCTTTTTCTTCATTAGAAAATGAAGCTGCAGACGACGTTGATGTGCCTTCTTGCATTTGCGACTTCAATAAATCGTTTAATTCCTGCGCCTCGTCCGGGGTTTTAAGATCGAACTGAGCGCCCTTTCCTTCCTCGTGCATCGCTTCTGGAAGCTCCCCTACCAGTGAAGGAGGGACAAGAATGTATGCTAATAAGCCCCTTACTCCATACGCAAGAACAAAAAAAGCGATGAAAGCATACATACTCCTAAGCAGCATAACTGTAATCGGATTGTTGCCGATTGAGAAAGCTACCGTCAGCACGGTGCCTAATATTCCAAATACGACATTCCATCGCCACGTTCCCAGCATATCAAATCTCCTTTGTTCCAAACTGAACACTTCTTATCGATAATGTACCGCTAACACTGTCAAACTCAATCGTCCGGCCAAAGCTTCCTCCCGTATCCTGAGACAAGATCGGAATTTTAAATCTCAACAGCATCGCTGTACATGATTCTACATTGCGCGGACCTATTCTCAAGGAATCCGTATGGCCCGACATGGCAAACATTTGTGCACCGCCAGCCATCTTCGCTTTCATCCGTTCGATGTAAGCACCGGCTGCTATCATACGATCTAGCAGCTCGGGGATTGCGGTGTCGGCATATTTGGCCAAATTCATTTTGGTCTCACGGGCAATTTCTGAAGACGGCAGCATGACATGTGCCATACCGGCAATTTTTCGAACCGGGTCATAAAGGGTAAGCCCTACGCATGATCCCAAGCCGGTTGTTTTAAGTATTGCTCCATCTGTTGCGATATTTAAATCTGCCATGCCTACTTTGACCAAATTTTGTTGTATCATTCGCTAACGACTCCCAAAGCCCTGAATATTTTTTCAAACGACTCCGGGTCCGGAATGAGGAAAAAATGTCCTTCAAGCGATTGACAATCCTCTAGAAAGGTCGTTTCAATAAGTAGGGCCGAGTCTCCCATCTCCCCGTACTGCATTAAACCATAGCTAAGGATTGCGCCTGCCATGTCTACTGCTACAGCTGGAACGGATGGAGCCATCGATAAATGCGTAAAATCAGCCAATGAAGACAAATAAGAGCCAGCTAAGATATTGCCAATTTCACAAAGGGCAGAAAGCTCCATTTCTGTATAGCCTTCATGTTCTTCCGCGTTAATAGAAAGCAACTGCCTCAAAATTCGTTTTGCTGATTCTTCTTCAATAATAAAAAACATATTGCCTGGCGCTTCCCCTTCTACGCGAAGGAACACGGCGATTACGATTTGCTCAGAACCGCCGACACGCTCAGCAACCTCTTCAAATGGTAGCAAACTAACTTTGGGTACTGCCATATCTACGGGTTTGTCTAACAAGCGAGATAATGCGGTTGCTGCATTACCCGCGCCAATATTGCCGACTTCTTTCAAAACATCAAGCTCAAAAGCTTCAAAGCGGCTAAAAAGACTCACGCTCTATACCTCTAACTGCTCGATTTGGATAATTTCGTTTTTGTTCAATACTTCAGACAAATTGAGCATGATGAGAAGTCGACCTTCACCAAGCTTTGCAATGCCCCTTAAATATTTGGCTTTAATGCCCCCAACAATCTCAGGCGGCAAATCGATCGTATCGGTGTCGATATCAATAACATCATTTGCAGAGTCAACGATAAATCCAACCTCAATGTCAGCCACCGCTACGACGATAATTCTCGAATTTTCTGTTGGAGTCGTTTCTGTCAGATTAAAACGGCCGCGCAAATCAATGACCGGTACGACAACACCGCGCAAATTAATGACACCTTTTATGAATGTTGCTGTTTTTGGTACGCGTGTAATCGGAGATAATCTTTCAATCGTGCGAACCTTGTCTACTTCAATTCCGTACTCTTCGTTGCCGAGCGCGAACACGATAACTTTTAATTCTTCTCCCATCGTAAAAGCCCCCTTTATTTGATTAATGCATTCGGATCTATAATCAATGCGACATAACCGTCTCCAAGTATCGTAGCGCCAGACACCGCTTCAACGTTCGTTAAGTATTTACCTAACGTTTTCAACACGATTTCGCTTTGGCCAATGAATTCGTCAACCATAACCGCAGCCCACTTTTCACCTTTGCGAACGACTACGATTTCAGTTTCCTGCTCTTCATTTTCATTGAAGTCAGGTGAATCCAGTACTTTGCTTAAGGATACGAGCGGAATAATTACATTTCTGAATTCAATCATCTGATTGCCATGCACATGCAAAATTTGCTCCTTGCGGATAATACCAGTTTCAACAATCGAAGTTAATGGTATCGCATATTTCTCAGAGCCAAGCTTAATTAGCATTGCTGATATAATGGAAAGCGTCAACGGCAGCTGTACAGAGAACTTCGTGCCTCTGCCGAAAGCAGAATCAATCGTTACATTACCGCCTAGTGACGTGATTTTAGACCGAACAACGTCAAGGCCAACGCCTCGTCCCGAAATGTCGGATATTTTATCGGCGGTACTAAAGCCTGCAGCAAAGATCAACATATTGATTTCGTCAGGTGAAAGCAGCTTCGCTTGCTCCTCTGTGACAACGCCGTTTTTGATCGCGGTTTTGAGTACGCGCTCATGGTGGATGCCACGACCGTCTTCCTCAACTTCAATGAAAACATGATTCCCGCTATGGAAAGCACGTAGGTGAATGGTTCCCGTCTCCGGTTTGCCTGCTGCAATTCGCTCTTCCTGTGTCTCGATTCCATGGTCAACGGAATTGCGCAGCAAGTGAACAAGCGGATCTCCAATTTCATCGATAACCGTGCGGTCAAGTTCAGTATCAGCGCCGGTAATCACCAAATCGATTTTCTTATCCAGCGACTTGGCCAGATCTCTGATCATCCGTGGGAATCGATTAAATACCGAATCTACTGGCACCATCCGAAGCTTGAGAACAATGCTTTGCAGATCCGAGCTCACCCGTGTCATATGCTCAACGGTTTCCGTTAAGTCATTCCGTTTAATTTCGCTGGATAGCTGTTCAAGCCTTACGCGGTCAATCAGCAATTCACTGAACAAATTCATCAGCGTATCCAAGCGCTCGATGTCCACACGAATCGTTCTGGATACGTTCGCTGGAGCTGCTTGCACAGCAGGCGCTGCCGCTTTGCTTGGCGCAACCTCGCGCGGGGTATCCGCTTTAGGCGCAGTCTGAGCCGGTAATGCTGGTGACTGCTCAGGCACCTCAACCTCAACAGCTGCGGCTGCGTTCGATTGGCTAAGCACAGCTAACGACTCTGCATCGAGCAAGGTAACGACCGCTGCTTCGATTTCAGAGATGTTAAGCAACTGCGTTTGGAGATCTTCCTGACCAAGACGACAGATCGTAAATACTGTAAAGGTAAAATCGAATTTTTCCTGCTCAATGTCTTGCACGGAAGGATCGGATTTAATCACTTCTCCATTTCGCTCGAGCAGATCAAAGACCATGTAGGCACGAACAGCCTTCAACAAGCAATTCTCACGAATCGAGATTTGGATGTGAAAAACGTTATGTCCAGATTCTACGGATTGCAACAAAATGGATGATTGGAATTCATCCAGCAGCATCGCCCCTGATGCGCTAGATGATGCGGTTCCAGATGAGCTAGCAGCTACTGTAGGCGTTTCAAGCGCTTTTCCTGCGCTATAATCGCTTTTCAGTATTACTTGCAAGGAAGCGACAATCGACGTTACGTCTGCTTTCCCTGTTCCGCCCCCCACAATATCCTGTACCATAGCTTCTAGAGCATCAAGCCCTTTGAACAAGGTATCAAATATAAAGCTATCCATCTTAAGCTTGCTATTGCGAACAAGATCCAGCACGTTTTCCATTTCATGCGTCAACGCAGCCAAATCCTCGAAGCCCATCGTGGCGGACATCCCTTTCAGCGTATGAGCTGAACGGAATATATCTTGAACGATACTGAGTTCCTCAGGTTCGCCTTCCAGCCGCAGCAAATTTTCATTTAATGCTTGCAAGTGATCATTAGATTCATCAATAAACATCGATAAATAGGCATTCATATCCATTTTCGAGCACCTCCTGTTAGTATGTTTAAGCGCTTGTCCAATCTATTTCATCACTGCTTGCACAAGTTGCGGAGCAATGTGCTGCAGCGGCAATACTTTATTCACACAACCGGCTTCAACGGCAGATCTCGGCATGCCATATACGACGCAGGTTTCCTCGGCCTCGGCAATCGTGGTCTCAATTCCACATTCAGCAAGAAGCTTCATGCCTTTGGCGCCATCACTTCCCATCCCCGTCATGATAACCGCGTGACGCTTCAACTCACGAAAAGGGGATATCGATTCAAAAAGCACGTCAACCGAAGGACGATGTCCGTTTCGTTGTGGCTGCTCGGTCAAAAGAACCGAATAGCCTGCAGTATCCTTTGAGAGCTCCATGTGGTACCCCCCAGGTGCTATATAGACAACCCCAGCTGACACTCGTTCCCCCTGCTCTGCTTCCACGACTCGAAGTTCGCTAAAGCTATCTAACCGCTGAGCAAGCGATTTGGTGAATTTAGGAGGCATATGCTGAACGATGAGCACAGGTGCTGGAAAATCTGCTGGCAGCGAAGTAATGACTTCATGAAGCGCTCTTGGTCCGCCCGTTGAGGTTCCAATGGCTACGATGTGTTTAAAAGCTGCAGTAGGAGCGGTAGCTGCCTTTTTATGAACAGCCGGTGGTTCTCCCGGCGCCAATTTAGGTATCATTGGCGTTTTCTTGTTCAAAACGCTTTGTGCGGACTCTCCTGTTTGTTTGTTAATCGTTGAAGCTTCATCCGGCTTCTTTACTGTTATTTTTTTATGTAAGGGATCTGCCGCTTGCTCAGTGAGCTTCTTTCCTTCTTTAGGCAGGGTCGGCTTGCTTCTATCTTTACCATCAACTTTTATTTTCGCCGTCAATGGATCAACATACGATGTTGTCTTTTGTTTTGGAGTTGCAGGCAATTCTTTAGCAGAAGCAATTTCTTCTATTACAGCAGAAGATTTTTCGCTAATCGATATGATTGGCTGGTATCGCTTAGTTATCACGGCAATTCGCAGCTTTTCAAGCAAAAAGTCGCCCACCTGATGAATA
Organism: Paenibacillus paridis; assembly: GCF_006345825.1. Classification (GTDB taxonomy): domain Bacteria; phylum Bacillota; class Bacilli; order Paenibacillales; family Paenibacillaceae; genus Pristimantibacillus; species Pristimantibacillus paridis. The sequence continues at coordinate 1,304,746 of NZ_VCIX01000092.1, read as the reverse complement.
TCGTTCGAGATTACGCTTGACGGTTTCCTAATAAAGTCGAACGCGCCAAATTGCAGCGCTTTGATCGTTTCACGAGTATTGTCCTCACTTATCCCTGAGAGCATGATTACTGGCGTAGGAAGCTCTCTCATAATGATTTGCAATGCTTCAATACCGTTCATCAATGGCATTTCCAAATCTAGCGTAACGGCATCCGGCTTCCATTTATGAACCGCTTCTACCGCTTCTTGACCATTAACTGCTGTTGCTACAATTGTAAATTGAGGATCTTGAATAATTAAATCGCTTATGATTTTCCTCATAAACCCGGAATCATCAACAACCAGTATGCGATAAGGAGCCATTTTATTTCCTCCTCACTTCCAAAGGATTATCTTGAGAGTCTGAACATTTTGTGCAAAAATCCTTTGATGCCACTGCTATTTGCAGAGCCTTGCGCAATCTCCAGAAAGTGCTTAGCGATTCGATCAATCGCAACGGATGCTTCGCTTCCCGGATAGGCGACTGTAAAAGGGATTTGACGCTTCACCGCTTTGGATACATTCGGGTCGTCAGGTAAAATGCCCAAATGAGGCAATTCCGAATGCAGAAACCGTTCAGCAACCATGCTGATTTTTTCTGCGGTTTGCTTGCCTTCCCGATGATCCATAGCACGATTGACAATTAATTTAAACTGAACATCCACTTCCATACCTTTTACCATTTTAATTAAGGCATAGGCATCCGTAATGGAAGTTGGCTCGGGGGTGGTAACTACGATTGTCTCTTGTGCAGCGGTAATGAACCGCACCGTTTCCTTTGAGAGACCGGCACCCGTATCGAATAAAATGATGTCGTATCGGCCGTGAAGCTTGCTTATTTCTTCAGCAAAACGATCTAGCTGCTCTACTGATAGGTCCATTAAATCCCGAAATCCGGAGCCGCCTGCAATAAAATGCAACCCCTCCGGTCCTTCTTGGACAATTTCCCAAATGGTTTTTTCCTGCTTGAGCAAATGATATAGATTGTAAGTAGAGGTAACTCCCATCAGCACATCAATATTGGCCATCCCAATATCAGCATCGAATACAAGAACCTTTTTTCCCAGACGCTGAAGCGCCAAGGCAAAATTAAGACTGAAATTCGATTTGCCCACGCCGCCCTTTCCGCTGGTTACGGTTATAACGCGCGTCGTGCGGCCTTCATTTTGGAGCTCCTGTTTTTTAACTAAATTTCGTAATGCTTCGGCCTGGTCCATCATAGGTTCTGGCTCCTAAGAAGCTTCTGAACATAAGGCCTGACTTGAAACCTCTCTATGTCATCCGGAACCGTTTGGCCACTTGCCAAATAGGTAGGCAGCAGTTCGAAATTCATAATCAGGTTGAAAATCGCTCCATAAACCGAAGTTTCATCAAGCTTTGTAAACAGTACCTTTCGAACGCCATATTTGCTGAATTGATCGGCTACTGCAGCCATATCGCGCGTTTTCCCTGTCATGCTTAGGACAAGAATGGTTTCGCTTGGTTCAGTCGTTTGAAGCAAACTGTTTACCTCGGATACATGAAGTTCGCTTCTGAAATTCCGACCTGCCGTATCCATATAAATCAGTTCCTGCTCCGCCAGCTGCTTGAACGCTCTGGGCAAATCCATTTGTGAAAACACGACCTCAATCGGTACATTTAAAATGTTCGCGTATGTTCTTAGCTGGTCTACGGCCGCAATTCTGTACGTATCGGATGTGATAAAGCCAACCTTACGTCCATTTTTAATCGTTTGCTCTGCTGCCAGCTTTGCAATAGTCGTAGTTTTGCCTACGCCGGTTGGCCCAACGAAATGAACGACCCTGGCATTGCTGCTGATGCCGCTTCCTTCATAAGGGCGCAGCCACTCCTCCAATTGAGCTTCAGCCATACCCCAAACCTGTTCCCCGGTAAGCTCAACCCGTTCTTCCGCTTGTTTATCAATTATCGATTGAACCAAACGTTCAATCCATTCCGCATCCATCTCTTGGTCAATCAAATGATCCTTTAACAAAATCAAATGCTCATTCATCGCATGATTGCTGCTTTGTTGTTTGGATAGTTTGACCATGTATTCCCTTAAATCACGGATCTCATCAATAATGAACTGTTCGCGTTCCACTCTAGCTGGGTTTTCCTTTATCGGCTGAGCAACGCTTGGTTCCATTACCGCTGTGGCCGCAGTTGCTGGAGCACGCTGCGCCGTTTGCAAGATTTTCTCAACCGCTGCATCCACTTGAGGATTCGTGTTCCTTTGCGGCTGCGATGGTGGATTGGCCTGATTGGATTCGATAGCTGCAATCACTTCCATCTTTTTCTTGCGAAACATCCCCATAAAGCCGCCAACCTTAATTTCCTTTGTATTCAAAATAACGGCGTCTTTGCCAAGCTCTGTCCTGATCATAGAAACTGCCTCGGGCAAGGCATTGACTATATATCGTTTTACTCTCATAAATTCACCACCCCGACGCTTTGAACTTCAATGTTCGGTTCAAGCTCACTGTAGGAAAGGACAGGAACATCCTGCATGGTTCTCTCGACAATCTGTCTCAAATACATGCGAATGGTCGGTGATGCCAGTACAACAGGCTGCTGACCTGATTGGATTTGACGATTAACATGCTCGTTTAGCTTTTGATAGATTTGCTGAGTAGATACAGGGTCGAGCGCAATGTAGGTCCCCTGCTCCGACTGCTGCACCGATTCGGCAATTTTTTTCTCCAATTGAGGACCTACTGTAATCACGCGCAGCGTGTCTCCTCCAGATGAGAATTGCTGCGTGATTTGCCTGGATAAAGACTGCCTTACGTATTCAGTCAAAATATCAGGATCTTTTGTATAGTTTCCATGATCAGCTAACGCTTCAAAAATAGTAACCAGGTCTCGAATGGATACCTTTTCCCGCAGCAGCTTTGCCAGAACTTTTTGCACATCGCCAATTGTGAGAATCGAAGGAATCAATTCATCGATAAGCGCTGGATACGACTCTTTCACATTTTCAACCAGCTGCTTCGTTTCTTGACGGCCGATCAGCTCATGTCCGTGACGTTTAATAATTTCAGTTAGGTGAGTCGCAACTACGGATGGAGGGTCTACAACCGTATAACCTGACAACTCCGCGCGTTCTTTCATTTGCTCGTCAATCCATATCGCTGGAAGCCCAAACGCCGGTTCAGTCGTTTCGATACCAACAACCGAATCGTCTTCGAATCCGGGACTCATTGCCAGATAGTGATTAAGGAGAAGATCACCGCGCGCAACCGTATTCCCTTTGATTTTAATAACGTACTCATTAGGTTTTAACTGTATATTGTCCCTAATCCGAATGACCGGAACGACAAGGCCAAGCTCAAGCGCGCACTGCCTGCGAATCATGATGATTCGGTCTAGCAAATCCCCGCCCTGCTGTGTATCCGCAAGCGGAATAAGTCCATATCCGAACTCAAACTCAATCGGATCAACCTGCAAAAGGCTAATGACACTTTCTGGACTGCGCACCTCTTCGATCTGCTGCTCTTCGACAAGCATTTCCTCTTGGGCTTGCTGCTTATTAATCGCTTTTTGCATATACCACCCGCCAAACGCTAACATAATGGCAAATGGCCATGTTCTGAGCGGACCGATTGGCGTAAGGCCAAGAAGTCCGATTGTACCAGCTGCAATGAATAACAATTTAGGATATTTGAATAGCTGAGATGTGACATCCTCTGCCAAGTTCCCATCTGATGCCGCCCTAGTTACTATTAAACCGGCAGCTGTTGAAATAAGCAGTGCAGGAATTTGACTGACCAAACCATCACCGATTGTCAGAATAGAGAACGTAGATAAAGATTCTCCAAAACTTAGGCTGTGAATCGCCATTCCGATGATAAAGCCGCCTACAAGGTTAATAACGAGGATAATGATGGATGCAATAGCATCCCCTTTTACGAATTTACTGGCACCATCCATCGCACCATAAAAATCCGCTTCGCGCTCAATCTTAGAGCGCCGATCCCTTGCTTGCTGTTCATTAATTAAGCCAGCATTCAAATCCGCATCGATACTCATTTGTTTACCTGGCATCGCGTCAAGCGTAAATCTGGCTGCTACTTCGGCAACACGCTCGGAGCCTTTGGTAATAACGATAAATTGGACGACAACGAGGATGAGGAAGACGATAAAACCAATCGCAATTTGACCGCCGCCTACCCAGCTGCCGAACGTAGCTACAACTTCCCCAGCTTCTGCATGCGATAAAATATTTCTTGTGGTGGAGACGTTTAACGCTAGCCTAAATAGGGTAGTGATTAAGAGGATTGCCGGAAAGATCGAAAAATCCAGCGCTTCTTTCGTATTCATAGCAATAAGCAAAATCATCAATGCGATTGAAATGTTTAAAATAATGAGGATATCAAGTAGTAGGACTGGGATCGGGATTATCATCATGAGCACAATTCCAATAACGCCAAAAAGTACTACAAAGTCCCTTGCTTTCATGACGCCGCCTCCTCCCGTAGTGTTATGATGATTTCACGCGGCCTTTCATCTTATAGACATATGCAAGCACCTCAGCCACAGCTTGGAACAAGTCCGGGGGAATGACATCGCCTATTTCCGCTCGTTCATAAAGCGCTCTGGCCAATGGTTTATTTTCCATCGTAACCACACCGTTTTCTTTGGCTATCTCTTTAATACGAAGCGCAACGTGATCCATTCCTTTTGCAATGATCTTGGGCGCTTCCATTTTCGTTGCATCATATTTCAAAGCAATAGCAAAGTGCGTGGGATTTGTAATAATAACATCCGCTTTCGGAACCTCCTGCATCATTCGCTGCAAGGCCATTCTTCTCTGCCGTTCACGAATCCGTCCCTTAATGATCGGATCACCTTCCGATTTCTTGTATTCATCCTTAATGTCTTGCTTTGACATTTTCAAGCTTTTGTTATGTTCATAGCGCTGATAAAAATAATCGGCAAGTGCAAGCGCGGTTAGAACGGCTCCGATTTCAATGCCAAGCCTGACCGTCAATCCAGCAGTAAAGCTAAATATTTGCTGAATGGGCAAACTCGCAAGCACTAATATGCGTTCCCATTCTTTAGAAATGGCTAAATATACGAGCACTCCTATAATCAGGAGCTTTAAAATACTTTTTAAAAACTCAACAATCGTTTTTGCCGAAAAAATTTGTTTGAACCCATTAATGGGGTTAAGCTTGCTAATTTTCATTTTAAGAGGATCGCCCGTTAGTAGAAAACCAAACTGAACGACATTTCCAAGAACGCCTACTAGAATCGTAATTGCAAAGATTGGCATTAGAATGAGTAATAGTTCCATTGCCAATTCGGTGAAGAGCGACATAATGTTTCCACTAGTAACATCCATCAATAGCCAATCTTCGAATAAACTGTTGAATAACTCCATAATATGATTTTTATAATAACTACCTAGCATTATGAAGCCCATAAAAACAAACATTAATATAAGAGAACCAGGCAAATCAGAGGATCTGGCAATTTGGCCTTTCTTTCTAGCTTCACCTTTTTTCTTCGGAGTTGCTTGCTCAGTCTTCTCTTGGCTGAACAGCTGAAGATCAAGTTTTAGCCGGTAATCTAGCACGTGCGCTTCCTCCTATTGCCCTTCAGGCGGCGGTCCTTGCACAATTCCGAATAACTGCTCCATAGAATCAAACATTATGGAAAACAATCTTTCGAATAAACCAGCAAGACTTGGCATTAACAGTATAAGCAAAAACAAGCCTATAATGAGCTTTAAAGGTATCCCAATAACAAACACATTAAATTGCGGAGCTGTTTTAGTTAAAAAACCAAGTCCAACATCCGTCAAAAACATGGCAACGACTAGCGGCGCAGCGATTTGAATGGCGAGCAAAAAAGTATTGCCTACCACTCTTGTTAAAAAATCAGTTATGCCGCCACTCATCAAACGACTAAACAATTCATTGGATAAAGGCATCCATTTATAACTGTCCATAAGGCCTGTCAGCAAAAAATGGTGCCCGTTCATCATTAAAAAGACAACAATAAGCAGCATGTATTTGAAATTACCGAGCAGCGGGGCTGATGTGCCCGTATGTGGATCTACAATGTTCGCCATGGCAAAACCAACCTGCAAATCCATAAAGGCGCCGGCGGTTTGCACGACGGTAAAAAACAGGTAGACAACATACCCCATGAGGACACCGATCAATATTTCGCGCAGCAGTACAAGTATATACTCTGCGTCCGGTACAATTGTTTGCTGCATGCCATACGTTAAAAATACGATAAAGGAAATGAAAAAACCTAATCCGATTTTAAAAACATTCGGCACGCCTCGCGAAGAAAAGACAGGCGCGACGACGAAAAACGCAGTTATTCGACAAAAGATCAACAAAAAAATAGGGAAACCTTGTACGATCGCATTCATCCACTCACAACCTAACCGATGTAATTATGAAGATTGTTCAGCAGATTATAAGTGAAGTCGATAACCGTATTAAGAATCCATGGTCCAAATATGATGATCGATAAGAATACTGCTACGATTTTCGGTACAAAAGCTAATGTCTGCTCCTGAATCTGTGTGGTTGCCTGAAATATGCTGACAAGTAAACCTACGACCAAAGCAAGAACGAGCATTGGCGCACTGGCTTTCAATACAACGAATACGGCCTCGCCGGCCAATCCGATTATGAAATCAGTACTCATCGAGCGTCCCCCCTGCTGAAATCACGTGTTGAAACTTAATAACAACGATTTTACGATCAAATACCATCCATCCACTAATACAAACAGCAGCAGCTTAAAGGGTAACGATATCATGACCGGAGGTAGCATCATCATCCCCATCGCCATCAAAGTGCTGGCGACGATCATATCGATAACCAAAAATGGGATGAAAATCATAAACCCCATCTGAAAGGCTGTCTTAAGTTCACTTATGGCATAAGCCGGAATGAGAACGGTAATCGGAATATCTTCAAACGTTTCAGGCTTTTCTGTTTTCGTATAATTCATAAAGAGCATTAAATCCTTCTCCCTTGTATGGGAGAACATGAATTTCTTCATGGGAACAGCTGCTTCCTGAAAAGCCTCTGTCTGTGAGATTTGACCTTTCAAATAAGGCTGCAATGCCACTTCATTCACCTGAGAGAATGTCGGAGCCATAATGAAAAATGTTAAAAACATGGCAAGACCGATTAATACCTGATTCGGCGGCATTTGCTGTGTGCCTAGTGATGTTCTGACGAAACCAAGAACAATAACGATTCGGGTAAAGCTTGTCATCAGCACCAATATAGCGGGTGCAACGCTTAGAACTGTTATTAATAGAAGAAGGGATAAAGCGCTAGTTCCAGGCGTATCACCGTTTCCGTTCCCTATATTGATGGAAACATCGGGCAAAGGCTCCGCAAAGGCTTGGTTATGAATAAGCATTCCAAGCAGCTGTACAGCAACGATTGATATCCACCACTTATTTTTCATCGTCCATCAACCGTTCATTTGGTTTAGATTCATGCAGCAATGATTCCAATTGTTGCTTACGGTCAGCTTGTTGGCTGAGCTTGCTATGTAACAAGTTCTGGAATGAATCCGCATTATTCCACTGCTCATTTGTTGGCTCCGGCTCGGTTTTCCCGTTCCGATTTTTCAGCTTGCTTAACAGCTGGGAAGCAACATCCTTGGACCAAACCGTCTCTTGCTGGCGTTCCAATGCGGCAATGACCGCACGAACATCCTCCGGATCCTCCAGCTTGTCAATCAATGTAATGTTCTCGCCAATGCCCACAATGTAGATGCGGCCTGCAATTTCAATTACTTGAAGTGAGTTGTTTTGTCCTAGCGCAAGACCGCCGAGCGAACGAAGCGAACGATTCGTTCCCCACGATCGGCTGCGCTGAGACAACCATTTAATGACCAATATAATTAATACGATAACAATCGCTAACGCGACGATAACCCAGACTAAGCTTCCCGCTAAATCCTTTGTGCCACTGAACACCATCTGTTCATCATTGTTTGCGCTGCTGCCGTCTAAGGCAGCAGCAGCCGCAAAATGAGGCCATATCGCCATCCCAAGAGCAGACACCATTGAAATGCGCGAAGGTAAGTTAAGCATAAGTCTTACCGTTATCCGAGAGTTTTCTTGATCGCTTCGATAACGCGATCAGCTTGGAACGGTTTGACGATGAAATCCTTTGCGCCTGCTTGAATCGCATCAATAACCATCGCTTGCTGACCCATCGCTGAACACATAATGACTTTTGCGTTGCCATCCAGCTTTTTGATTTCTTTCAGTGCAGAAATTCCGTCCATTTCAGGCATCGTAATATCCATTGTGGTCAGATCCGGTTTCAATTCCTTGTACTTCTCAACTGCTTGTGCGCCATCTTGGGCTTCACCGACGACTTCGTAGCCGTTCTTTGATAAAATGTCACGAATCATCATGCGCATGAAAGCTGCGTCGTCTACGATAAGAATGCGGTTTGCCATCTTTTTTATCCTCCTAGGATGCTATTGTAATTTTTGAATTCGGTCCCATTGGCTTACGATATCCGTTACGCGAACACCGAAGTTTTCATCGATTACAACAACCTCGCCTTTGGCGATCAGTTTATTGTTTACAAGAATATCCACGGGCTCGCCAGCTAGCTTGTCCAGCTCGATAATCGAACCTTGCGACAGCTCCAAAATATCCTTAATTTGCTTTTGGGTCCTTCCTAATTCTACAGTGACCTTAAGCGGTATGTCGAGAAGTAAATTGAGGTTTGTCTCATCTTGCTGCAAAAATGGAGCATTGCCAAAATTAGCAAATTGTACAGGCTGTACGTTCACATTGCGATTTGCTGCATGTCCATATGTATGCGGCCCAGGCGGTTGCATTGGCATATCATATCCTGCAGCAGGCGTTTGATATGGCATGGGCGGTTGTTGCTGCATCGGCGGCGCCATTTGCTGCTGCGGAGCAGCATACATCTGTGCAGCTGCAGCCGTCTCTTGCATAGCTGTCGCATGTTGTACTGGAGGCGCAACTGCTGCTGCTGCAGCCGGCGCTGTTGCAGCCGGTGTAGTCGCTACAGAAGGCTCATCTACTACTCCCATCAAAATATCAACCATTTGTTTGGCAAATGGTATTGGAAGAAGCTGCATAATCGTAGAGTCAATCAAATCCCCGATAGTCAGGCGGAATGAAATTTTGATAAACATATCGACCGGTGGCAAATGCTCCATGCCATCACCGTTATGTACATCTAAAATATCAATGCCTGGGGGCGAAATATTAACGAAACGATTGAAAATCGTGGACATGGAAGTCGCTGATGAACCCATCATTTGATTCATTGCTTCTTGCACGGCGCTAATATGAATTTCATTCAATTCTTCTACCGTAATATTCGTTCCTTCCCCCCCGAGCATCAAGTCCGCAATAATTTGAGCATCCTTCGTCTTGATCACGAGTGAGTTTATGCCTTGGAACCCATCCACATATTGCACACTAACAGCAACATGAGGTTTAGGGAAAATATCAGCGAGCTCATCTTTTCTTACAATCGTTACCTGTGGAGTCGTGATATCAACCTTTTTGCCTAGCAAAGTCGATAATGCCGTAGCAGCACTTCCGAAGGTGATATTCCCAATTTCTCCAAGTGCGGATTGTTCCATTTCGGACAAAAAGTCTGAAAGTTGAGTCCCAGCCTCGGAGGTCTGCTCCGACTCCGGTTCATTGGCGGATTGGCGAAGCAATGCATCAATTTCCTCTTGGGACAAATAGTCCTTACTCATCATGGTCTTCTTCCTCTCCTTCGCTGACAACCTCGTCTATTTGAACAGCCAGACGATCCTTGACGGAACCCGGACTACCAATAAACTTCAGTTTGTCTCCAACTTTAATTTTCAGACCGTCATCGACTGATTTATTGAGCGAAATAACATCCCCAATATTCAAACCTAGGAATTCTTTAATCGTAATCGATGATTCCCCCAGCTCAGCTACAATCGGTAGCTTCGCTTTGTTTACACGCTGTTCCAGAATTTCAACCTCTTCTGGCGCGCGTGCTTTCTTCTGGGAAACGAACCAATGATGGACGGATAGTCTGGACATAATCGGTTCTATGACGACATGAGGAATACAAAGATTGATCATGCCTGTCGTATCTCCGATTTTGGTACTGAAAGAAATAAGTGCAATGGTTTCATTTGGAGATACAATCTGCATAAACTGCGGATTCGTTTCCAACGCTTCCAGCCTAGGAGAAATATCTATAATCGTTTTCCAGGCTTCCTGCAAACTTTCAAACGTCCGGCTGAAAATTCGCTCCATAATGATCGTTTCAATTTCCGTCAGGTTGTTAATTTTTGAAGGCGCTATTCCTTGTCCGCCCAGCATGCGATCAAGCATGGCATAAGCTACGTTAGGATGAACCTCCAGCACCATTCGACCTTCCAGCGGCTCTGCTTCAAAGATATTTAGAATCGTCATCTTTGGAATCGAACGAATAAACTCGTCATAAGGCAATTGCTCGACCTGCACGACATTTATTTGAACAAAGGTGCGTAGCTGCGCTGAGAAATAGGTTGTCAAATATCGCGCAAAATTTTCATGAATCCGGGTTAAGCTTCTAATATGATCCTTGGAAAAACGTACGGCACGCTTAAAATCATAGAGACTAACCTTCCGTACCGTTTCTTCTTTTTTCAAATCCTCTGCATCCATTTCACCGGAATCCAAGGCCGCGAGTAGCGCATCAATCTCATTTTGCGATAAAACATCAACCAAATATCTCACCTCCTTCGAGGAATGTCGGCGTAGTCAATTAAATTTCAGTAATTAAGAAGTTTGTGATTTCTACTTTGATTAATTTTCCTTTTGAAACGATTGGAGTCAACAAGTTCAGCAGCTTCGATTCCAAAGCGTCTTCCCCTTGGGAGCCGTTAAGCTCTTCCGCTGTCATATCCGCAAGCGTGCGATTCAACACTGGTTTAACTTCGATATCGATCACTTTATCGAATTCTTCTTTCGCCTTCTTGCTATCGAGCTGGAACGCAAAGCTGATAACGACAACATACTTAGGATCTTTCAGGTTTCTTCTAAAATCTTTTAATTCGGAAGTAACTTCGACTCGCTTATCTGCTGACATCGCTTTGACCTCGATCGTCTTTGTCTCTGTCGCCTGCTCTTTCGGATCAGCGAAAAACGACTTAAACAAAATAATGGCTACAACAGCGATTAGCGTAATAGATAGCAAAATAGTAATTAACCAGGGAAGCATTTTTTTCATGATGAGGGACCCTCCGTTTGCTCACTCTTTTGGGCCGCCGCAATGAGGCCAATTGTTCTCAAATACTGTTGATTCAGCTGCAATAAATCAGCTGTCTTTTCTTTAACGACCAGTTTTTTTCCGGTTGTGAGCGTTATAACAGTATCCGCAGATTCTTCAATTACTTCGATCAAAAGCGCATTAATGGTTACTTTTGTTCCATTTAAACGCGTTACGGTAATCATCAGCTACCCCCCTCACACCTAGGGGAGGCACTAAGCCTCCCGCTTGTTATGAATTACCTATCTTTTTAAGTTCACGACCTCTTGCAAAATTTCATCAGAGGTTGTTATGATGCGGGAATTCGCTTGGAAACCGCGCTGCGCAACAATCATCTCTGTAAATTCAGCAGTCAAATCAACGTTGGACATTTCAAGCTGCCCTGCGATGATCGCTCCAGTACCCAGCTCTGGATCTCCAGCAAATGACATAAAATCTTCAATGGAAGCATCAGGATTCGCATTGGCAGTTACACGGTACATATTGCCGCCAAGCTTTTCAAGGCCGCTAGGGTTTACGACTTTAGCAATTCCAATTTGTGCTACCGCTTCCGTACCGTCTGCTGTTACTCCCGTAATCGTTCCATCTTGTCCAATTGAAAACGCTGTGATTGCTTCATCAAGCACGATAGGTTCTCCATCCACGCTAAGTACGAAGTAGCCATCGCCCGTAACGAGCTGTCTGCTTGAATCAAGCGTAAAGTTGCCGGCGCGTGTAAGCAGCATTTCAGACTCATCGCTTGCCCTTACTACAAAAAATCCGTCGCCGTCAATCCGAAGATCCGTAGGCTGGTTTGTCGTCATCGCACTGCCTGCTGTATGGATGGTATCAATCGAGCCGATCGATACCCCTAACCCAACCTGTTTGGCATTTACGCCGCCGCGTACTCCTTCTTCAGGAGCGGTAACGCCTGCAACCGTCTGGCTCAAAATATCTTTAAACATAACGCGACCCGCTTTGAAGCCTACGGTGTTGACGTTCGCAATGTTGTTGCCTATGACGTCAAGCTTGGTTTGAAAACCGCGCATACCCGATACGCCCGAATACATCGATCTTAGCATTGTTCGTTATTCCTCCTGGAATATGAATTGGTCTTAGGCATTAAATGAACTTTTGCACTATCATAAACTGCTTCAATCGATCCACAGTTCAAGGCTTCCTGATAGGTCCAGCCTTATGATAAGATAATGGCACTGTCGATTTGAGTAAACACATTGCTTCTCATTTGTCCGCCATCCATTGCGGTTACAACGGTTCGGCTTGGTACGTTCACAATCATTGCAATATCTCGGAAAACGATCAAGGAATCTTGAGCGCCTTTGGACGCTGCTTCTTCAACGGCATTAATAATTTTCGTCAACGATTCTGGCTGCAATTTAATGCCTCTTTGCTGCATTCGCACCTCAGCATGATGACTAAACTTAAGTACCTTTGCATCAAGCATGTCCTGAAACTCAGTGGATTGCGGCGAACGGCTTGCTGATGCTTTGGTTGACTGCAGCGGTGAGGATTTAACCGGAAACAAATGACCGATTTTTACGCCATCGTTCACTAGCTCTCAGCCCCCTCCGCAGTATCCGCTGCTTCAGAAGATTCATCGTCTTGTGATGGATTGCTCGTTCCTCCATTAGAGATCGATGTTACATAATCCAAGGCAACTTCAGTCGCACCTACCGTGGCATAAAGAATCTTATCTTTAGAGATAATGGAATCCACGACTCCATTTACAATTTTAACATTGCCTGCTTCATCATATTCGTTCCACTCTATCGTTTTGCCGATCAGGCTTGATGCGGAACCCATGCTTTGACGCATTAACGATAGCTCAGTCGCCATATTCATTAATTGCTCTACGGATGTAAATTGCGCCATCTGCGCAATAAAATCCTTGTCTTGCAACGGCTGCATCGGATCTTGATTTCGAAGCTGCGTAACAAGTATGCTTAGAAACTGATCCTTGCCAAGTGTATCTGTTTTTTTGTTGGCCGCTGCTTGTACATTCGCTGTACTGTAATTCGGCCAAACGACGCGCGACGAAACGCTATCTGCCATATCCGGTCACCTCCATTCCCTTAAGCAATTGCTCTCCTGCTACGCTTTGACGTTCAGGCCTCTTCCGAAGCCTAAACCTTGGATAGAAGCTTGTTCAATCATTTCCGTTTCGAACTGCGACTCGCTAGATCCGTCCTCACCGTTAAAGCCTTGGCGATTTGCAGCATGCTGCTGCCCATTTCCTTGGCCGTGCTGCTGCTGTGATAGCTGCGGTGACGCTTGTCCTTGTGATACCTCTAGCTTGTCGACCATAAGGCCTTGAGCCTGAAGCGCTAAACGAAGCTGGGCCATTTGATTATCTAGCATATCCTTAGCCATTGCAGTATCCGTTTGGAAGATCGCTGTGAGGAGACCATTCTGCATCGTAATGCGCACATCTACCTGTCCCAAATGTTCAGGGAACAGCATTAGCTTTGCTTCTGAGACACCATTCAACGTCGTTAGATCAAACTTTTGCACGATCATTCCCGACATCGATTTGGCAAACTCATCCGCTACAACAAAAGAGGTTGGAACAGCTGCCGAATTACCGGCAAGCGGTATAAGGCCTCGAGTTGTTTCGGACTGTCCTGCGCCTGGTTGAAGCTGAGGAATCGCTTCTACTGGTGAAGCTGCCGCTTCAGTATCAACTGCCTGTTCCAAGTTTTGAACCGCTGCTGCTATTAATGCAGGGTGAACGGCTTGTTGGGACAGACGCTGCAGTAGAGTGCTTCCGTCTTGTTGTACTGCTGCTTTTACATTAAACAGTTGTTGTGAAGTAGAATCCGATTTCGTTAAATTTTTACTTGTATCCACCGGTTCCCCATCCAAAATCGCTGTTAACGCCTGTAGCTGGGCTGCAACCAATACCGACGGCTCTTGTTGCTGAATAAGCTTCGTCGTGCCTTGTTGGAGCATAGTCTGTAATTGAAGCAACGTATCTTGCAGGCTAGATTTTATGCTAGCCGCTTGCACATTCATTGGCAGGGATAAATCATTTCCTTCCGCCACCGATGTGGAGCTCACCGCCTGCTGCTGAATGATTGGTGCTGGGATGCCTAACAATGCAAGCAAAGCATTCATCTGATCAAGAACGGCTGTTAGTTGATCAACCTGCTCCTCATCTGCAAGAACAGGCTGGTCTCCTTCAGATGAAGCTCCTCCAAGCTGCTCTAGCAAACCGTCAATCGTTGACATCAATTCAGACAAGCTTGCAGTTGAAGCGACGTTCTCCGATGGAGCAGCTGTTTCTTTGCCAAAGGTTGCCATTAAAGGTTTACTTTGCGCATTGCCCGTTGCACTAACTGCATCGCCATTAATTTGTTTCACCAATGTTTTTGAAAAAACTGCGCCGCCTGTATTTTTACTCGCTTGCGATGCCGCTCCCGGCTGTACCGGACCTTGCGGCGTGGTTGGTTGCGATACTGTCATCTCCATATTTTTCACCTCCCTTCTTCATAATCGTACGCCTTGATGCTTAACTGCCTGACATTAATTTAGCTACCAGCTGTGCCGTTGCTTTTTCATTAATGCTGGACATTTGCGCAAGTATCGCCGATCTCGTTTGATTATCGACCGCATTCAGGATGCGAAGTACCTTGCTTGGACTGACATCAATCATTTTAATTAACAATTCGGCTGCGCTTTTTGCATCCATAGCTGTGAAGGTGGCTGCCAATTGCTCTTGGTCAAGCACGGACGATGCCGGTTTTGCAACGGTCGATTTTTGCGCTTCGAGCTTTGCCTGCAGGGCAGCAATTTGCAAATCCTTTGCTTTCACATTATCTTTCAGCATCATTGCCGCATCGGCTGCTGTCTGTGGATTCATTTTTTCCATGATGCGTACTCTGTCATCCGAACGCATATTCGCGAATACGAGCACCATTTCTTCCAAAGTCATACTTTGCAAAATTGGAGCTGCTTTGCTTGGCGTTATTTTTGCGAACATGCTCGCAAGCTCTTGAATCTTCGCTTGATACTCTTCGTCTTCCAACAATTGGACGTCATTAACGCCTTTGAGCTGGGTATTGTCGCTTTGCAGCTCCTTTACCTCTTGCTCCAATGTTGTCTTTGTCTGGTTCGCTGCGGCTAGCTCGCTCTCAATAGAGGTTAGCTTGGTTTGAAGATCCGCGATTTTTGCAGACATATTTGCCGTTTTCAATCCTTCATCATTTAAAGCACCGCCTGCAACCTTTGGTTCGGGAAGCACGTCTTTAAGGAAAGGAACCGAATTGCCGGCCTCTAGCATCTTATTTCGAAAATCATTGTTGAACAGGGTATACATTACGCCGAGCAGAACAATTGCAAATAAAATCGGTGTCATTAAGAACATAATTCGCTCTATCGTACTGTAACCTTGTTTTTCATTATCGGTACCCGCCAATTCCGTTCACTCCCTCTAGCCGGTGTCACACATCACTTATGGGGTTGGTATCATGAATCGGACGCTTGCCATTTCGTCCAGCTCGTTCTGCTCTTTCAATTGCACAGCATACTGGAACCGTTCACGCGCATGATCTTTTGCTTTAAGCCACTTCTTCTCATCCTTCATTCGGTCTGAGAGCTTAAGTCTGCTTTGGTCAACCGCCTTTTGTGCATGGAGTACGTCTTTCACTTTGCTTGCGATACAAGAAACCAGATAGTCCAAATATTGCTGAATCACTTGAAGCTCTGACAGTGGAACAGCAGTCTGTGAGGCATCATGCAATTTATCTTCCCATTCCCGCTGCTTACGATGCAATTGCTCTAGCGACAGCTCTTCTTCTACGAGCGCTCCAATTGCAGATGACAGCATCCATTCTGCCTGCGTCTTTTCACTAGACTTCAAATCAACAACTCTTTGAAATGAATAACGGAATGATGCCACTTATCGATTCAACTCCTATAAAATTCGGTAATCAAACGATTTTGCGATTCTTCAAGGCTTACTTTTTCGTTGGTCTTCTGCTTCGTAAAACTTTGAATGGACTCGATATACTCAAGGGCCCTATCAATTTCTGCATTTGACCCCCGCTGGTACGCCCCTATATTGATTAAGTCTTCCGAATCTTTATAAATAGCTAGAAGCTTCTTCAATTCATTTGCGGCATCCTGTTGCTCTTCTGTCACGATTTCTTTCATTACCCGGCTTACGGAAGCCAACACGTCAATTGCGGGAAAATGACCTTTGTGAGCCAAATTCCTGCTCAAAACGATGTGTCCATCAAGAATTCCGCGGACGGCATCCGCAATCGGCTCATTCATATCGTCCCCGTCGACAAGTACGGTGTAAAATGCAGTAATCGAGCCCGACGGACCGGTACCCGCACGCTCTAGCAGCTTTGGCAATGCAGCGAACACGGATGGCGTATAACCTCGCGTAGCAGGAGGCTCGCCTATCGCAAGGCCTACTTCACGGAGCGCCATAGCATAACGTGTAACGGAATCCATCATAAGCATGACATTCAACCCACGGTCGCGAAAATATTCAGCGATAGAGGTTGCAATTAGCGCGCCTTTCATTCGAATAAGAGCAGGCTGATCCGAGGTAGCGACAATAACGACTGAGCGCGCTAGGCCTTCAGGACCCAAATCCTTCTCTATGAACTCCAGCACCTCGCGTCCACGCTCGCCAATGAGGGCAATGACGTTAACATCAGCAGATGTATTTCTTGCAATCATTCCAAGAAGCGTACTCTTACCTACACCCGAACCAGCAAATATTCCTACGCGTTGACCTCGGCCAACCGTAAGAAGACCGTCAATCGCTCTTACGCCAATGCCAAGCGGTTCAATTACACGCGGTCGCATGAGCGGATTACTGGGTTCGTTGTGTGTGGAATAGTGCGGCATTCTCCTAGGCAAAAACGAACCGTCAAGCGGATTTCCTAACCCATCAAGCACTTTTCCAAGCAGCTCGGAACCTACTTGCACCGTTAATGGCTTACCCGTCCCTACGACATCGCAGCCAGGACTTATGGCATGAAGATCACCCAACGGCATAAGAATGACCTTATTCTCACGAAATCCAACGACTTCGGCTTTGATCGGCTTTATGCCTTTCGATGGATAGATAAAGCAAACGTCGCCGATGCTTGCATCCGGACCCTCCGATTCGACGGTAAGTCCGATGACCTGAGTGACTTTCCCATTAACTCGCACAGGATCAAGCGGCTGCAAATGTTCAATGTACTTTAACACATCCAAGTTATTCACTATCATCTTCATGTCCTCGTTCTTCGCCACTATGATGAGCAAGATGAATGAGTTCCCGCTTAATCTCAGACAACTGCGTATCAATACGCGCATCGATACTGCCAAATGCAGAACGTATCACACACCCATTATCCTTTACGGTCGAATCGGGCAAAATTTGCAGTTCAGCTTGCGAGTCGATGGCAAAATGAAGTTCTTCTCTGGCTGCCTGTACAAACGCGAGCTGGCTTGGGGCAACACAAAGTGTGATAATACCTTGCTCCCTACGTCTGGAGAGCGATTTGCGAATAAGCTCAATAGCCAGATTCGGCGCTAATGTTAGCTGTTGTCCAATAATTTTTTCTGCGATTGCGCAGCTAAGCTCAACGAGGAAAGGTTCGGCCTCTTGAATGATCTGCTCACGCATATCAAAAGCTGTTTTTAATACATCTGATGCTTCGGACAGCTTCTGATCCCAAATTTGTCGCATCTCGGCTTCCGATTGCGAGGCGCCTTCAGAGTAGCCTTGCTCAAAACCAGCTTTTCTAGATGCTTCAGAAGCTTCTGCGTCTTCCACACGTTTCTCCAGCCACCAAATATCGATTTGTTGCTGGGTCTCAGCCAAAATTTTCACACGTTCTTCCGCGGCCTCAAGCAGTTGTTCTTCTGCGTACTGCTGTGCATCATTTAGAATCTGGTCACGTAATGAAATTGTCTCTTCATCTGGCCTATCCTCAACTTCTTCTTCCTGAGCATCCGCTTCGCTTGCTAAAGCATTGCGTTGATACATCCATTCCAGCTGCTTTAGTTGATCGAGTGTAATCACGCTCGAAGATTTGATCAAGTTAGACAATGATATCGTCTCCTCCACCGCGAGCAATGATGATTTCACCAGACTCTTCCAATCTGCGAATTGTAGCTACGATACGTGTTTGTGCTTCTTCTACATCGCGAAGTCGAACAGGACCCATGAATTCCATTTCTTCTTTGAAGGTTTCTGCCATTCGTTTTGACATATTCCGGAATATCGCCTCACGCACTTCTTCACTAGCCACTTTAAGCGCAAGCTGAAGGTCTGAATTCTCGATATCTCGAATAATACGTTGGATGGAACGATTGTCGATATTGACGATGTCTTCAAAAACAAACATCCGTTTTTTGATCTCTTCGGCCAGCTCGGGATCTTGAATTTCGAGCGCATCGAGAATCGTGCGTTCTGTCCCGCGATCGACACCATTCAAAATTTGAACGATGGAATCAATGCCTCCAGCATTCGTGTAATCCTGAGTAACCGTAGAAGACAACTTTTGTTCAAGTACACGTTCTACCTGCGAGATAACCTCCGGTGAAGTACTATCCATAAGCGCAATTCGTCTTGCAACCTCCGCCTGCTTCTCTTGTGGAAGTGAAGATAGAATGTGTGAAGACTGTTCGGATTGTAAATAGGATAATACTAGTGCAATGGTTTGAGCATTTTCGTTTTGGATAAAGTTTAAAATTTGCGTCGGCTCTGCTTTCCTCGCAAAGTCGAACGGCCTTACTTGGAGCGTGGCAGTCAAACGATTGATGACCTCAAGCGCCTTCTGCTCGCCAAGCGCTTTTTCCAAAATATCCTTAGCGTAAGAAATACCGCCTTGCGTAATGTACTCCTGTGCCATGCATATCTGATGAAATTCGCTGAGAATCGTTTCCCGGTCATGACTGTCCACTTTTCTCACATTTGCAATTTCGAGCGTTAGCTGCTCGATCTCTTCATCACGCAAATGTTTGAATATTTGGGCAGATACCTCAGGTCCAAGCGTAATGAGCAATATCGCTGCTTTCTGTCTTCCTGATAATCCTTGCATTACTTTTGACAATTGAACCACCTCTATTCATCCACAAGCCATGTGCGAAGAAGATTAACGAACTCATCCGGCTTGCGTTTGGCGAGTGTCTCGAGATTTTTACGGGCTTGACTATCATTGTTGACACTTTCCAAATCAAGCGTTGGGTATTCAACCATTGCAGAAGGCTGCTGTGCCAGTTCGAGCTCTTCCTCAGCCGCTTTCTTACGTCTGCGGGCAAGTACATAGATTAGTCCACCTATTATCGCAAGCGCTGCAACACCGATTCCGATCAGCCAAGGAGTGGATAATAGGCTTGATTGGTTGGCTGTACTGCTGCCAGAGAACGTTCTTGCAATCAAAGTCACTTTCTTAGCCATTAGAGCGTCGTCATTCACATCTTGGCCTGAATCAGCCAATTGTGCTCTTACAATAGCTGTCAAAGACGACATGATAGCCGTTCTGCTTGCCTCATCATTCAATTCTGCTTGTTCTATACCGATACTAATAGAAAGGTCCTTTAGCACATACGGTGCTGACACGATATTACTGTTGACTCGAGTAACCTCGTAATTTCTAACCGTCGAATTTGTTTCTGAACTACTTGTACCTGTAGCGGCTGCTTCATAACCTGGAACATCCGTTTCCCCAGTTCCAGCTACGCCGCCTGCTTGACCTGAATTTCCTGTTGATGTGCTGTTATCAATCTGTTCACTGATGACAATACCGTTGTTATTGTTGTTGTCCAGCGGCTTCACGACAGATTCCTGTGAAGTCTTCTTATCAAAATTCATGCTGCTGGAAACTTGGATAACTAGATTCTCGGCTCCCACGATCGTTCCAAGAAATTGCTGAATGTCTTTCTTCAACTCAGACTCATATTTCTTTTGGATCACAAACTGAGATTCAACCGCATCGGCGCTGCCTGCAATCCCGCCGTTTACTTCAGAGAAAGTCAATTCCCCTTGCGGACTGGAAATCGTGATGTCTTGGACAGCTAGATTTGGTACTGCTGTTTTCACTAAGTTATAGTATCCGTCTATTTCTTTTTGACTAGGACGATAGCCACCCATAAACTTCAGCATGATCGATGCAGATGCTGCTTTGGCCTCTTCTGCCGAGAGAAAAACACTCTCTTCAGGTAGATTTACCAACACCTTGGAACTTTCGACCCCTTGCATCGCGTTTAATAGCTGCTGAATCTCTCCATTCAAAGCATTCAGATATTTAACGTTAAATTCGTTCTCCGTTGATCCAAAAGCATTTGAGCTGGAACTAAAGGCTTCAAAGCCCATTGAACCATTTTGAACCATTCCTTGAGAGCCTACGGCTACTTTAATGCGCGATGCCGATGCACTAGGCACGGATATGCTTTTTCCATTATTGCTCAGCTGGTAAGGTATACCACTGCTGTCGAGATAAGTCATTATTGCCGCTGCGTCAGTCGTATCCAAGTTTTGAAAAGCAATCTCGTATTCCGTTCTTGTAAATACGATTGTCAACAAAATGATTGTCAACAACAATCCCGCAATGGAAGCCCCCAACCATATCTTTTGTTTTCTGCCCATTTGGCCCCAAAATTGGGTAAGCCTTCCTCTATACTGGGCGATTCTTTCGTTCACATTGTCACCTCACCCAAATACTATGCTAGATCATAAGTTTGATTAAATTTGCATCCGCATGATTTCTTGATAGGCCTCGACCACTTTGTTGCGGACTTGTGAGGTTAACTGTAAACTGAGCTGCGCTTGCTCCGAAGCAATAAGCACCTTCGTCACATCTACCTGGCCTAACAAATACTTATCATTGAGCTTGTGAACTCCCTGTTCTTGCTGGCTCACATTATCGATAGCCGTTTGCAGGAATTGCCCAAAGGATTGTGTTGCTTGTGCCGGAGTCGCGTCCTGTATCGATTTGGCTTCGGTCATTTTGACCGGTTGGACGGGACCGAGCGAGATCGATTGTATCATCATTATTCCTCCCTTATTCTACAAATCGTATATGTAACCTTATTTACCAATTTCAAGCGCCTTTACAAACATGGACTTCGTGGCATTCAACGCCGTTACGTTAGCTTCATATGAGCGAGTAGCCCCAATCATATCCACCATTTCTTTCGTAACATCGACATTTGGCATATTGACATAGCCATTCACGTCTGCATCAGGATGCGTTGGATTATAGACAAGCTTGTTCGGCGACTGATCTTCTTTAATGCTTGTTACCTTAACTCCCTGTGCAGCCGAATTTCCATTCATTTGCTGAGAGAGCACGCTGGAAAACGACTGCTGCAGGGGCTCCATGACAACTACTTTACGTTTATATGGCTGGAACTGCCCGTTTACAAAACTTCCGCGAGTTGTTTCTGCATTGGCTATATTGGATGAAATAACATCCATTCGCAAGCGCTGTGCAGATAAGGCAGAAGCACTGATATCAAATCCTGTCGACAACTTCATCGTTAAGCTCTTCCTCCGATCGCTGTGCGCATCATGCCCACCTCATGATTAATTTGCTGTACATAAAGGTTATAGCTTAATTGGTTTTTTGCGAGCAACGACATTTCGCGATCGATATCAACATTATTTTCATTATTGTTCATCGCGGTTGTTTCATCGGTAATAAGTTTGGGTAAAGGAATAGTAGACGATGCCGAGCCGATCGGAATGTGCTTCTGATAGGTTCGTTTTAAATATAATTTCCCTTGCTCATTTCCCATTGATTGCTCCAATAATTCCTCAAACAGAACCTCAGACCGTTTGAAATGCGGCGTATCACCGTTTGCCACATTGTTAGAAATGACGCGTTGCCGCATTTCGGCTGCCTGAAGCGCGCCTTCCATCCTCTGAAATGATGCGCCATTCAACAAATTCACGTAGTTTCACCACTTTCACTTGGAAGATCTTCTTAACGTATTCAACAGATTACTGCTCATTCCTTCTTTGTTCGACAGTAAAAATTAAAAAAATGAGATTCAATTGTCGGTTTTTGCCGACATGATAATATTCAACAAATTCCTAAATTATTACAATAAGAAAAAAGCCCTATCTTTGAAACAAGATAGGGCAAACATGGTATAAACGTCCTATAATTAAGACTTAATCTTATCTAATTCTTGCAAAAGCTGGTGATTTAATATTTTAATGTATGTGCCTTTCATCCCTAACGATCTTGTTTCGATAACGCCTGCGCTCTCAAGCTTACGCAATGCGTTAACAATTACGGAGCGAGTGATGCCTACGCGATCCGCAATTTTCGAAGCAACCAGCAAGCCCTCTTTTCCATTCAGCTCTTCAAAAATGTGCTCAACAGCTTCAAGCTCGCTAAATGACAATGAACCGACAGCAACGGATACTACCGCCCTGCTGCGGACCTCTTGCTCAATCTCCTCGGTACGCTCGCGTAAAATTTCCATCCCTACGATCGTTGAACCGTATTCGGCCAAAATAAGATCATCATCGTCAAATGCTCCGGACAAGCGGGTTAAGACCAGAGTGCCCAAACGATCTCCCCCGCCAATAATAGGCACCACCGTCATGATCTCCTGATCTCCTAGCCTTGGAAAGGTATCATAAATCCCTTGATCTGGTTTTACATTCGTCATCGATTCTTGCATATCAAGAAACCGGATGTTGCTCGTTTGCGGAAAACGAAGCTCATCTGCGGATAAGGATCTCATAAAATCATGGTCGTAAGGATCTACCGCCGAACAACCGAGAATTTTGCCTTTGCGACTGACAACGAATACATTTGTCTGTATCGTCGTGCAAAGCACCTCCGCCATTTCCCTGAAGCTAAGCGCCTTGCCTGCAGCCCGCTGCAGCAGCCGATTCAGCGTTCTTGTTTTTGTTAATAAACTCATTTCAATGCCTCCCAAAACTCATACCAACTACAGTATATATTGACTCAAATCACGATTTTGCGCAATGCTTCCCAGCTTTTCCCTTACGTATTCCGGAGTGATCGTCATCTTGTCGAGCGAGAGCTCTGGCGCTTCAAACGATAAATCCTCCAGCAGCTTCTCAAGTATCGTATGAAGCCTTCTAGCCCCGATATTTTCAGTATTGCGGTTGACATCGGCCGCTATAGAAGCGAGTTCATGAATCGCGTCGTCTGAAAATTCAATCTGGATGCCTTCGGTTTCAAGAAGCGCTGCGTATTGCTTTGTCAGTGCATTTTTGGGTTCCTTCAAAATACTGACGAAGTCCTCTAAGCTGAGGCTTGTCAATTCGACACGGATCGGGAATCTTCCTTGCAGCTCCGGAATCAAATCCGACGGCTTCGCCACATGGAAAGCACCCGCAGCTATAAACAAAACATAATCCGTTTTAACCGGACCATACTTGGTCATGACCGTGGAACCTTCGACGATAGGCAAAATATCACGCTGAACCCCTTCTCTCGATACATCAGGGCCCGAGCCGCGAGAAGGACTTGCGATTTTATCAATCTCATCTATGAAAATAATGCCGGACTGCTCCGCACGCGCGACCGATTCCGAAATCACGTCGTCCATATCGATTAATTTATTTGCTTCTTCAAGTGTAAGCACTTTACGTGCTTCTTTAACCGGCAGCTTGCGCTTCTTTGGTTTTTTGGGCATCAGTTGACCAAATAGTTCCTGCATATTCATTCCCATGCCTTCAGGTCCTTGACCGGATAGCATATCCATCATGTTGGGAGTGGTATCCTCTACCTCGATTTCGATCACTTCATTTTCAAGCTTGCCCGCGGCCAGCTGCTCTTTAATTTGGGAGCGCTTATGAGCAAGCGCATTTTCAACCTCAGGCTCATCCTTCGTTTCCTCGGATTGCTGTTGATTGCCAAAAAGCATTTCAAACGGGTTTTTTGAAGATTTCGTTTTGGTGGCCGATGGTGCTAGCAGCGAGACGATACGTTCATTGGCGAGTAGTTCCGCTTTATCTTTGACCTTTTCCGTTTTCTCCGTCTTCACCATTCGGATCGCGGTCTCAACAAGATCACGGACCATCGACTCCACATCCCGGCCGACATAACCGACTTCAGTGAATTTAGTCGCCTCAAGCTTCACGAAGGGCGCTTTCACTAGCTTCGCCAGACGGCGGGCAATTTCCGTTTTACCGACACCGGTAGGTCCAATCATTAAAATATTTTTCGGAACGATTTCATCGCGCAGCGTTTCATCCAGCAAACTTCTGCGGTAACGATTGCGAAGCGCTATAGCTACCGAACGTTTTGCAGGCTTTTGTCCAACGATATACTTATCTAGCTCAGCCACAATCTGACGAGGAGTCAGTGCATCATTTCCCATTATAAAATCCCTCCGATATCTATTCTTTATTATGACTTACCGAAGCTTGGTCTTGTCTTTAAAGTAACCGCTATTCGATCTCTTCGACGATAATATTATGATTAGTAAATACGCAAATTTCTGCCGCTATCTCAAGGGAAGAACGTGCTATATCTTTGGCTTCCAGCTGAGGCGCATGGCGCTGCAGCGCTCTTGCTGCCGAAAGCGCGAAGCTTCCACCCGAACCGATCGCCAAAATACCGTCATCCGGCTCAATAATTTCGCCATTTCCGGAAATGAGCAGCAAGCCTGTTTTGTCCATTACCAGCATCATAGCTTCCAACCTACGCAATACTCGGTCCGATCGCCATTCCTTGGCTAGTTCCACAGCAGAGCGCTGCAAGTTGCCATGATGCTCCTCAAGCTTCGCTTCAAATTTCTCAAACAACGTGATCGCATCCGCTACCGATCCTGCAAAACCTGCGATAACTTGCCCTCGGTAAAGCCTTCTTACTTTTTTTGCCGTATTTTTCATGACCATGCTATTTCCGAAAGTGACCTGCCCGTCACCAGCAATCGCACCTTTCCCTTCGTGCCGAACAGCGCAAATCGTCGTTGCATGAAATTGCATATCCATTGCTTTGCCTCCTCAAGGTTCCAGATTTAAATCGGTTGCCATCCTATCTTTACGAAAGCCTACTGCAAATGTTCCCGTTTAAATTGCTCAATGCCTTCCAATGCACGGTTTGCAATCATTTCATTTTTTTCTTTTTTGCTTTTCATCCGTTTCTCGAGGGGCGGAAACAGGCCGAAATTGGCATTCATCGGTTGAAAGTGCTTGAAATCGGCGGTCGTAATATAATTAGCCATGCTTCCAAGCGTCGTATGCTCAGGCAGAACCACCGGTTCCAATCCTAGAGCTAGGCGCGCCGCGTTCATCCCGGCAATCAACCCGGAAGCAGCCGATTCCACGTAGCCTTCTACGCCTGTCATTTGGCCTGCAAAAAACAAGGTTTCGCGGTTTTTCAGTTGATACGTCGGCTTAAGCAGACGCGGGGAATTAATAAATGTATTGCGGTGCATCACGCCGAATCTTACGAATTCCGCATTTTCCAAACCAGGGATCAATGAGAATACCCGCTTCTGTTCTCCCCATTTCAAATGGGTCTGGAAGCCGACCAGATTATATAATGTGCCTGCGGCATTGTCCTGTCTAAGCTGAATAACCGCGTGCGGAAGCTTGCCTGTGTGCGGGTTGATAAGCCCTACTGGCTTCATAGGCCCGAACAGCACGGTTTGCTTGCCTCGGCTTGCCATAATTTCGATTGGCATGCAACCCTCGAAATACACTTCTTTCTCAAAATCCTTTACTTCTGCTTTCTCCGCCGTCGTCAGCGCTTCATGAAAAATTTCAAATTCTTCTTCCGTCATCGGACAGTTAAGATACGCAGCCTCTCCTTTATCATAACGGGAAGCCAAATAAACCTTATTCATATCGATTGAATCTTTCTCGACGATAGGCGCGGCTGCATCATAAAAATAAAAATATTCCTCACCCAGCAGCTCTTGAATTTGAGAAGAGAGGCCTGGAGCCGTCAAGGGACCAGTTGCAATGACTACGATGCCATCCGTAGGGATCTCTGTTACTTCCTCATTACGTACCTCTACAAGCGGATGGTCATGCAGTCTCCGTGTAACTTCTCCCGAGAAACCGTCACGGTCAACGGCAAGGGCTCCGCCAGCAGGTACGGCATGTTGGTCGGCACAACTTAGAATAAGGGAGTCCAGCTGGCGCATTTCTTCTTTCAGTACGCCTACCGCATTGGCAAGGCCATTTGCTCTCAGGCTGTTGCTGCAGACTAACTCTGCGAATTGATTGGTATGATGAGCCGGCGTTTTCGTTACCGGACGCATTTCGTATAAAACGACTGGTACTCCTTGTGAGGCAATTTGCCAGGCAGCCTCGCTTCCTGCGAGCCCTGCTCCGATGACGGTTACTTTTTGTGGTTGTGACAAAATAGTTTCAATCCTTTCAGATATAGTGCAGCCAGTTCACCTCGAGGGCTTCATTCTAGCCTCAAAGCATTTTCCAAACCAGTTGAATTATCAATGTTTTTTGAATTATCTAATTTCTAAAGAGGTTTTACTATAATTTTATATTGTATATTTGAAATCTATAAAAATCAAAATTGCACCTGTAAAAGGTTTGTGTATAAAACGTCATTTGCATGAATTCAATCACGAATAATGTATCCATAATGAAGGACATCTTCATGGTTTAATGGCCCGTTTAACAACGGTGTCCTCCCTGGGTGGAGGGAGGACGGGTGATGTTGTTTTCATTTGATTCATTCATCGGTCAGCTTACAACAGCGATGATAAGCGATTGGAACTCAGAAGCAGCTTAATCCGTATCGGTACCTTGCTCGTCTTCATCCACAACCTCTTCGGAGTAGTCACAGGTTGGGCAAAGCAGCTTGGCGCCGCTTCGGTTGCGTTTTTCGACGAGCTTGGAATCACAATTCGGACACGGCTTGCTGGTCGGTTTGTCCCATGAAACATAATCACAGCCCGGATATTGATCACAGCCGTAGAAGATGCGTCCCTTCTTACTGCGCCGTTCGATGATTTTGCCCTCTGCGCACTTCGGACAGGTTACACCTATATCCTTGACGATCGGCTTCGTATTACGGCATTCTGGAAAGCCTGAGCATGCAAGGAATTTACCGAACCGCCCCATCTTGTATACCAAATGACGTCCGCATTTCTCGCATATCTCGTCAGATACCTCATCTTGGATTTCGATTTCCTTCATTTCATCTTCAGCTACCTCTAGCCGCTTCTCGAAGGATTCATAAAAATTCGCAAGAACCTTAACCCAATCCTCTGTTCCTTCTTCGACATGGTCGAGGTTGCCTTCCATGTTGGCGGTAAATTCTGCATCCAAAATTTCAGGGAAAAATTCCTCCATAAGTTGAATGACCAAATCGCCAAGCTCCGTCGGCATGAATTTTTTCTCTTCCATGGCGATATATCCACGTTTCTGGATCGTCTCCAGCGTTGGCGCATACGTACTCGGACGTCCTATGCCAAGCTCTTCAAGCGTCTTGACGAGCCTTGCCTCCGTGAACCTTGGCGGGGGCTGCGTGAAGTGCTGCTTCGGATCAACCGATTCCGATTGGATCTCATCCCCAGAAGCAAGTGGCGGCAAGAACTTATGCTCTTCTACGGTTCCATCATCATTACCTTCTACGTACACCTTCATAAAACCGGCAAATTTCACTTTTGAGCCCGTTGCCCGAAAGACGGTATCTCCGGCTTGCAAATCCACTGTCATGGTATCAAGCACGGCAGACTGCATTTGGCTCGATACAAAACGCTCCCAAATCAGCTTGTATAGCCTTAGCTGATCACGGCTTACAAACGGTTTCATCGATTCGGGATCCCGCAATATCGAAGTTGGACGGATCGCTTCATGCGCATCCTGCGCATTGCTGTTTTTTTTCGTATAAACGCGTGGCTGCTCTGGAACGTAAGATGCACCATATTTTTCGGTAATGTATTCTTTTGCTTCTTCCTGGGCAATCGGAGAAATCCGAGTAGAGTCGGTTCTCATATAGGTAATTAAACCAACCGTGCCCTCTTTGCCGAGCTCAACGCCTTCATACAGTTGCTGTGCAACGGACATCGTCTTAGAAGCTCGGAAACCAAGCTTCCTTGCCGCCTCCTGTTGAAGTGAGCTTGTAATGAACGGCGGCGCCGGATTGCGCAGACGCTCCTTCTCTCTCACCTCAGAGACGGTGAACTGGCTGCCCTTCATTGCGGCAAGAACTTCCTCTACGTCCGCTTCCTTGCCTAGCTCTCGCTTATCGCCGTTCACGGAATAATATTTGGCATCGAACGGAATGCCCGAATGGCTCAGCTTCGCTGTTATGGACCAATATTCTTCCGGAACGAAAGCATCGATTTCATTTTCGCGATCAATAATCAGCTTGACTGCAACCGATTGCACCCTACCTGCGGACAATCCCTTTTTGACTTTCTTCCATAGAAGCGGGCTGATCTTATAACCAACCAACCGATCCAATATCCGTCTTGCCTGCTGCGCATTCACTAGATCCATATTAATTTTGCGCGGTGTCTTAAAGGCATCTTTAACGGCTTGCTTCGTTATTTCATTAAATACGACGCGGCAGGTGTCTGTCTCATCCAGCTCCAGGTAATGGGCCAAGTGCCATGCGATTGCTTCTCCTTCGCGATCCGGATCGGCCGCCAGAAAGACATGTTTCACTTTTTTGCTGGCATCCTTTAATTCCTTGAGGACGCTGCCTTTGCCGCGTATGGTTATATACTTTGGATTAAAATCATTTTCAACCTCGACGCCGATCTGGCTTTTGGGCAAATCGCGAATATGTCCCATGGAAGCTTTAACGATATATTTGCTGCCTAGATATTTCCCAATCGTCTTGGCTTTTGCGGGTGATTCGACGATAACTAAAGAATCTGCCATGTAAGGCGCCTCCTCTCTCCATTGCAAGCTATAAAGCAATATATATTGACCCGTGCTGCAATTCTATTTTGCGTTTTATACATAAATTTAGCAGAAGTGAGTTCAAATGTCCAAACGGGATGGCCGAGAGCTCATGCAGCTCATTAATGGATAAGGGCTGATCCTGCAAAAAAGCGATCAGTTTCCGCTCTTCCGGAAGCAACTGCTCCTCTTCCTGTTCCTGCTTGGCACCGCCTGTCATTCCTGCTTCTTTGTAAGCTTTTAATGCCGCCGGCAGCCAGTGAAGTTCGTCTATGATGTCCTTTACGCCATAGATCAGCTTCGCTTCGCCGCGTTTAATCAGCTCGTTTGGCCCCTCGCTCTTCGGCGATGTAATAGGACCTGGTATTGCAAACAGCTCACGTGACATATCCGACGCATGCTGCGCTGTAATAAGAGAGCCGCTTTTCGTCGCTCCTTCCACAACAACGGTTCCGACCGACAAAGCCGCGATAATGCGATTGCGCTGGGGAAACTGTCCTGGATGAAGCGGCGTTCCAATCGGCGTCTCAGAAACCAGCAAGCCCTGCTCTGAAATTCTTTGAAATAAAGATAGATTCTCAGGCGGATAACACTTATCAATAGGTGTGGGAAGGACTGCTATCGTTGAACCTTCACCGCGCAGTGCCGCTTCATGAGCTTTACTGTCCACGCCGCGTGCTAATCCGCTGACGACTGTCAGGCCTGCCGCAGACAATTCCTGGGCCAATGTTGTTGCCGAATGCCTGCCATAAGCCGTCGGCACTCTTGTGCCAACAACTGCGACGGCGGGGCGCTTCAGCAGCTCAAGGCGTCCCCTTGCATACAAAACCCAAGGAGGCTGTGCAATTTCCCTTAAAATGTTAGGATAATCGGAATCAAATGGCGTTAATACAACTGCATTCGCCCTAGCAACCGCTTCAGACGGATCTTTGATCAACATCCAGGATTGCTCCGCATAACGCTCCGCTGCCGCTTTGGCTTGGCCTCGGTGCAAGCCGATCGCAAGTAAATCTTCGACACTCCATAATGGTTTATTCCAAATTTGATGCTTGACAGCTTTCTGGATGGCATGCCATCCAATGCCGGGAATTTCATGTAAAGCAATGATCATTTGCTTGCGAATCACCTTGTTTTGTTCCATCCTCGTCCAACCCTTTCTATGATCGGGTTGGCCTGCATTCTTATCTATTGTGCGTTACACAGCATAAGATTGCAAGTCAACCGATAAAATAATGGCAGCAGACAAATAAAAAAGCAACCTTTCAACTCCCGTGATCGGGTCGTTGAAAGGTTGCTTACCTTACATGTATCTATTTGATTATTTGCGCGTAATGCATTTTTCAAGCAGGCCTTGCTCTTCTAGAACGCTAACAAGCGTTGAACCCATTTCCGATGGCGTTGGAGCTACTTTAATGCCGCAAGCTTCAAGCGTTGCAATTTTTTCAGCAGCTGTTCCTTTACCTCCAGAAATGATTGCGCCTGCATGTCCCATCCGTTTGCCTGGAGGCGCTGTTGCGCCGCCAATGAAGCCAACAACCGGCTTTTTCATGTTCGCTTTAATCCACTCAGCCGCTTCTTCCTCAGCCGTACCGCCGATTTCGCCGATCATGATTACCGCATAGGTATCCGGATCTTCATTGAAAAGATTCAGGATATCGATGAACTCGGAACCTTTAACCGGGTCGCCGCCGATGCCTACTGCGGAAGATTGACCGATGCCGCGAGTCGTCAATTGATGAACCGCTTCATAAGTCAGAGTTCCGGAGCGGGAGATAACGCCAACGTGGCCAGCAGTATGAATGTAACCTGGCATAATGCCGATTTTGCACTCATCCGGCGTAATAACACCTGGGCAGTTCGGTCCGATTAGAACCGTTTTGCTTCCGTCCATGTAACGTTTAACTTTAACCATATCGAGCACTGGAATACCTTCGGTGATACAGATAACCAGATCAAGCTCGGCGTCCACGGCTTCCATGATCGCATCTGCAGCAAATGCAGGCGGTACATAGATAACCGAAGCGTTAGCGCCAGTAGCCGCTTTCGCTTGTGCAACTGTATTGAAAACAGGCAATGATACGAGCGTGCCGTTATCAAGTGTAATATCAACGTTTGTGCCACCTTTACCAGGTGTTACGCCGCCGACCATTTGCGTACCGTATTCCAATCCGCCTTTGGTATGGAACAAGCCAGTTGCTCCTGTAATACCTTGGGTAATGACTTTTGTATCTTTATTAACCAAAATGCTCACTCTTAACTCACATCCCCTGAATGAATTCGTATGCGGCATGCAGCCACACAGCAAGTTATCTTATTTCACGAGAGCGACAATCTTCTGCGCGCCGTCCGCCATGGAATCCGCAGCCACGATGTTCAATCCCGATTCTTTCAAAATAGTTTTGCCGAGGTCTACGTTAGTACCTTCTAAACGAACAACGAGCGGACGGTCAAGACCGACTTGCTTCGCTGCTTCGACAACGCCATTTGCAATTACGTCACAACGCATAATGCCGCCGAAAATGTTAACGAAAATACCTTTAACTTTTTCATCAGACAAAATGATTTTGAACGCTTCTGTTACCTTCTCAGCTGTAGCACCGCCCCCTACGTCTAGGAAGTTGGCAGGGTCGCCGCCGTAATATTTGATAATATCCATTGTTGCCATCGCTAGGCCTGCACCGTTGACCAAGCAACCAATGTTGCCGTCAAGAGCGATGTAGCTAAGGTCGTATTTGGACGCTTCAATTTCTTTCGCGTCTTCTTCTTCCAAATCGCGAAGCTCAACGATATCTTTGTGACGATAAAGAGCGTTTGAGTCGAAGTTCAATTTAGCATCAAGAGCAATAACTTGTCCGTCGCCAGTTACAACAAGCGGATTTATTTCTGCAATGGAAGCATCTTTCTCAACAAAAGCGGTGTAAAGAGAAATCATGAACTTAACTGCTTTGTTAACAAGCTCATTAGGAATGTTGATTGCATATGCTAGTTTGCGCGCTTGGAACGCTTGCAAGCCAACAGCAGGATCAACGATCTCCTTAATGATTTTCTCCGGGGAGTGTTCAGCAACTTCTTCAATCTCAGTGCCGCCCTCTTCCGAAGCCATCATAACGACGCGACCCGTACCACGGTCTAATACTACGCCGATATAATATTCTTTCTTAATGTCACAGCCCTCTTCGATCAGAAGTCGTTTGACTTCCTTGCCTTCTGGACCTGTTTGATGCGTAACAAGCACTTTACCTAGAATCTCACTAGCATAAGCGCGCACTTCATCAAGATTTTTTGCTACTTTAACTCCGCCCGCTTTACCACGGCCGCCAGCGTGAATTTGTGCTTTCACGACAACAACCTTTGTTCCGAGCACTTTAGCCGCTTCAACAGCTTCGTCTACAGTGAAGGCTACTTTACCTTCAGGTACGACGACACCATACTGTTTAAGGACCGCTTTCCCTTGATATTCATGGATATTCATTGTTGAAATCCTCCATTTCACAGACTGAAATCAGTCATATGTACACAAACCTCTATTATTGTAGCACCTTTCGACATCCGTTACCTTATTTTCATACATAATTAATACGGCTTTTTTGATATGGGTTTCATCTCAAATTGAGATCAAAGCAAAAAAGCGGGGAAACACCTTCTATTTTACCCTGTTCAGAACTACGCCATCTAGTATGCCCAAAGTCCATTTCTATACCCCGTTTAATTTTCCGTTGACAAAGAGAAGAAATCTCACTTATGATATTGGCAAAATGATACATATGAGCGGAATTGTAAGGAAGCACCTTCATTCACAAACCATGGGGGTGCTTTTTGTCATGTTTAGTTTGATACACAGCGCAAGTGTCTATGGCGTGGACGGCAAAGGAATTTCGGTGGAGGTTGATATTTCGAGCGGCCTTCCCCAAGTGAGCATCGTTGGATTACCAGATCCTGCTGTTCGAGAATCGGTGGAGCGGGTCCGAGCTGCCCTGAAAAACAGCGGTTTTACGTTTCCTATGGACCGAATTACCGTAAATCTTGCGCCTGCTGATCTACGTAAGGAGGGCACATCCTTTGATCTTGCCATCGCTGCTGGCATACTGACGGCCAGCGGCCAAATTCATCCGCTCCTCTTTGAGAACACGCTTCTTCTCGGAGAACTATCGTTAAATGGAAATGTGCGCCCTGTTCCCGGCGTTCTCGCAATGCTTGA
Source organism: Paenibacillus paridis (assembly GCF_006345825.1). Classification (GTDB taxonomy): domain Bacteria; phylum Bacillota; class Bacilli; order Paenibacillales; family Paenibacillaceae; genus Pristimantibacillus; species Pristimantibacillus paridis. Next base: position 1,271,419 of record NZ_VCIX01000092.1, on the reverse strand, counting down.
ACAAGCCAAAAAACAAGGTTTTACGCGTGTTTTGCTGCCTGCTGACAACGTAAAAGAGGCCATTTGGATATCCGAAATGGAACTGTTTACGTTAAATCATCTTAACGAGCTGGACTTGCACAAGAAAAAACTAACCGGCTGGGATCATATCCGGGTTGACCGGCAATCCGTTTCTTCTGCCAAGCAAATAAGCAGCTTATTTGTCGATAATGACGACGAAAACGGAGACTATGGAGACGTCATCGGCCAGCACCAGGCCAAGAGAGCCATGCTGATCGCCGCTGCCGGCAACCATAATATTTTGTTAAGCGGTCCCCCGGGCACCGGCAAGACGATGATGATTCGCCGGCTTCCTGGCATATTGCCTCAATTAAATGAACAAGAGGCGCTTGAAGTAACTAAAATTTACAGTGTAGCAGGAAAGCTTCTAAGCAACTCGCAAGGACTAATGACTAGGCCGCCGTTCCGTGCGCCTCATCATACCATCTCTGCCGGCGGCTTGATCGGAGGAGGATCTATTCCTAAACCAGGAGAAGTCACGCTTGCCCATCGCGGACTGCTTTTCCTTGATGAGCTCCCCGAATTTCCGCGGCAAGTGCTTGAGGTCCTTCGCCAGCCGCTTGAGGATGGTATCGTTACGATTTCCCGATCCAAGGCAGTTTTCCAGTTTCCGGCCAGCATCATGTTAGCCGCTTCCTTCAATCCCTGTCCCTGCGGCTATTACGGCCATGAATATGGTGACAAACGCTGTACATGCAGCGCGGCGAGCATCAGCCGCTATCGCTCCAAAATATCAGGTCCGCTGCTGGACCGCATCGATCTTCAGCTTGAGGTGCCTCGACCAATCTCATTGGAGCAACCAACAGACGGCATTTCACTTAACTCGGCCCAAATGAGACAACTGGTGCTCGAAGCGAGAGCCTTTCAGCAAGCGCGTCATGCCAAGCAGGGCCTCTCGATATCAAGGAACCTAACAGGTGCTGCACTTCGCCACTTCGTACATTTGACGACTGAAGGTGCAGAACTGCTCGAAAATGCTTTTGAGGCACTTGGAATCAGCATGCGCGCTTATGACCGAATGCTTAAGCTTGCGCGAACGATTGCCGATCTGGAAGCAAGCGATGATGTGAAACCCGCCCATATCGCTGAAGCCATTCAATATCGCGGCATCAATACCCTAATGGTATAACGAAAAGGCTTTCTTTGCAGGTACCCCGCCCCAAAGAAAGCCTTCTTTTATAGGTTTTTTTAAAATGCACCCTCATAATGCTTATATTCGATGACGGTTTCATCTGTTCGATCAATCATTATGGCAATGACATCGAACCTGATTAAAGCATTTTGGCGATGTACACTTCGCAGATAGACTTGAGCGATATCTCTTACTTTCTGCTGCTTACGTCGATCAACGGACTCTGCAGCTGTCCCGAATCTCCCGCCCGCCCTTCTTGTACGAACCTCTACGAATACCAATCTACCGTCGCACTCCGCTATAATATCAATCTCGCCGCTCCGACACCGCCAATTGCACGTAACGACCGCATAACCGGCATTTGCCAAATACTGACACGCAGCTTCTTCTCCAAGTCTGCCTGTTTGCTTCCTGGCATCCAATTTCTTTGGTACCGCTGGAGCGCGAAGAGTTCCATCCTCCTCATGCATCTCGAAGTTCCCTCGCTTTCCGATCGGAGCGATATACGAAACTTAATATTTCGGCGACAAGCGTGTACAGCTCAGGCGGTATTTCTTGATCAATGTCCAGCTTGGAAAGTACTTCAACAAGCGAAGAGTCCTCTTGGACAGGAATACCGTTCTCTTTCGCCCTTTCAAGGATAAGCTCAGCCATTTGCCCCTTTCCCTTGGCTACCATGACCGGCGCGGTTCGCTCACCTGGTTCGTATTTTAAAGCAACTGCTTTTTTTATTTTGGATTGCGGCGGGTAATCCGCCTGCTCATTGCTCATATTCGGTAATCGACCCCTTTGTAGCGATTCGACGTAAAAGCTGACATTTCAGGCAATGGCTTGCTTTTTGCAGCTGCTTCGCTCAATGCTTGCTCCCCGGCCTTTGGAAGCGGCGTAGTTCGCAGGGATAGCAGTTGATAACCTGCCTTCTCCAAACTGCTGGTAATTTCCGAACGCGAGGTTTCCGCAAGCATGGAAATGGCAGGATGGTCGTTCCATAGGTTTAAGCTAACAATCTTGTCCATGACATTAACATCCACCATCGTATCGCCTAGCGTGCTCATTGATAAATTAAACAAAAGTCTGCAATTAGAGGAATCCAGCTCTCCCTTGCGCCCGCGTCTCGTCTGAATATGGACGGAGGCTGTTTGCTGACCGTCAGGACTGTTAATCGGAATAAACATCGTGACATGCGTGAGCACCGAGCTGTTCCTCTCTGGCGTCAACAGCAGCTGCTGTCCTGTTATGTGCTGTACAAGCTGCTGTGCGGTTTCCTTCATTGCCGTTGGTGTCTGATCGGATGAGATTAGGGAAAGCAAAGCGCTCTTAAGCGATTCTGCTGGTTGTGAAGGTAGAGCGGGATCGCCCAGTCGAATATCATCTGCTACCATAGAAATGACAGCAGCGGCAACCCTTTCTATTCCAGCCCTTTGATCATTGTGACGTAAGAGCTGCTGATGGTCATCCTTCTCCACCGGCTTGCTTTGCGTGAACCCAGGCGCTTGCTGGGGCTCCTTCCCCGGCACTTCCACAATGCTTGAATTAGCCTGCTGCGGCAGAGCCTGCCCCTGTGCTGCTGAAGCAGGCTTCGGCGCAGCTTCTGCTGCCTGAATATTTGTAGCTGTGCTAACGGGCGTAGTAGGTGCAGCTTCGCCTATAAAAGCTTTTGCTAGCTGCAGTTCATGATCCACGCCCATCCATTTCATCATTTGACCTAGCCAATTGGGCTGGCTTGCTGCCGTTTTAGCCGATTGTTGTATGGTTTGCCCATCTGCCCCGTCTTCCACAGCAGGCGCATTGGCTGCGCTGCCAGGCACAATCTCTGCTTTCACCGTCGGCGTAGGCGGAACCAGTTGAACTTTAACAGCGGAAGCCTCCTTGCTTCCTGCTTTCTCTGCATTCGCATTATCAGCATCCGAAGCCGCAATGCGCAGCAGCTCCATGCCTTCTGCCAGTAACACTTGCACTCGCGCAGCAGCTTGAGGCAATGACTTCGTCGCTTCTGGTACAGCGCCGTCTTGGTCAACTGAACTAATCAGTGATGTCAACTGCTGCTGCAGCGTCCCGATCAACTCGTGGGCACTGCGCCCAAACATGACCTGCTGCATCGCGCTAACCGTACCGCCCGTCATGGGCAAGCCTCTTTTGTACGTCGCAGCTGCCGCTCTCATCCACTCTTCCACATCGCTCCCGGCCGGCATGGCAGCAGCGGCTTGTTGAAATGCTTGTGATACCTCGCGATTTAATATCGCGCCTTCCTTGCGTAAATCCTTCACGATTTCAACCGCCCATTTCTGTTCAGGCAGCGCAAGCTGCTTGGCCCACTCCTTGAACGAGTCGTCCGGTAATCCTACCTGACCTGGATCGACTGGCTTAAGTACCACGAGCGCACCGTTGGATTGCGGCTGTACCTGCAGTATTGCGGACTGGCCAACCTGCATCGGCTGCTCCAGCTTCGCACGCACCTGAACACCGTTGATCTGGACGAGTGCCTCATTATTTTCCATTACCTGCAGTACTACACCACGCACGACTTGACCTGATTTAAGCTCCATAGCCCGAGTATCCGTACTAGACGCCTCGCCTAGGAAGCTTCGCATCATTTGACTAATATTCATCTGTTCTATCCGCCTCCGCTGCTGAGCGCCGATCTTCGAGCTTTAGCTCAAGCGCATATCCGTTTACTAGTTACTTTTGTTCAAATAGAGGAAAGTACCCTTGTGCCTTCCTTTCTCTATATCTCCCGAAAAGAGAAGTCCTGCGCCGCCAGTGGACGGCGATAGCCGCTTCACCCTCGGCTCCGTTAAACCTATATTCCTTATATCGGCTGACCAGAGCCGAGCATGAAGCCACTTGAGCTAAAAAGTGTAACCTTAAGAAGGAAATGCTTCGCTGTCCTCGGTATGGACAGAATATCCAACATTCCATGAGTTTGAACGCTACTATTTAAAGTCATATATATGCATAAAAAACGCTCGATTGATTGCCCAGGCCATTCCTTGGCCTCACGCAATCAATCGAGCGTTCATCTATTTCTCACTCAGGTAGGAGTCTGGTAGAGCTGCAACTGCTCCTCCGTAAAAATTTTGCCCAAAAACGATCGGCGATGCAAAACACTGGGACCATGCTCAAGCAATCTTTCTCTGTGCAGCTTAGTGGGATACCCTTTGTGTATGGCAATGCCATAAGCAGGGTATTCGTCCTCCCAATCCGCCGCGCATAGACGATCACGCGTAACCTTGGCTACAATAGAAGCCGCCGCAATGGACTGGCTTGTAGCATCGCCTTTGATAATGGATTGCTGAGGCAAAGCGACATCTACCTTCTCCGCATCAATCAGCAAATAATCAGAAGGAATTTCCAAGGATTCCACGGCAATCTTCATGGCTAATCTTGCAGCCTGCTTAATATTGATCCGATCAATGGTTTTCGCGTCCACACGGGCAGCCGACCAAGCCACGCACTCCTGCAAAATAGTCGCATAAAGCTGGTCCCGCTTTTTCTCGGAAAGCTTCTTCGAATCATTGACTCCCTCAATCACAAGTCCCGGAGGCAAGATAACCGCAGCAGCTACTACATCCCCAAACAAACAGCCTCGCCCAACCTCATCCACGCCGGCAATGGCTTGATATCCTTCTTTCCATAACGACTGTTCATATTGCAGCACGTTACGTTCCCCCATTTCACATCAGTACGGCGGTGCCTCCAGCGTAATGCGTCCAAGCTTGCCTGAGCGCAAATCACGCAAAATAATGCCTGACGTCTTCTCCAGATCGACACGCCCCCCGCTCAGCAAACAGCCCCTGCGACGGCCGATATCCTCCATCACTCTTACAATCTCGTCGGAATCGGTAACGTCCTTAGGAGGCGTCTCGAGCTCGTAACGTTCCTTCATATTCGGCCAGTAGCGGTCAATCAGCTCACGCATCGCAAAAAAAGCAATGTCATCCACGTTTAATATCTGCTCTCTGATTGCACCGGTCATTGCCAAACGGTAACCGACCAGCTCGTCCTCGAACTTTGGCCACAAAATACCTGGTGTATCCAAGAGTTCCATCTCGGTTCCTACTTTAATCCATTGCTGGCCTTTCGTTACGCCTGGACGGTCACCTGTCAAAGCGATCGCACGGCCTGCCAGCTTGTTGATTAATGTTGACTTCCCTACGTTTGGAATGCCTACAATAAGGCCGCGGATTGCTCGCGGATTAATGCCTTTGGCAATCTGACGGGAAATCTTCTCATGCAATATTTGCTTTGCCTTGAGTGGAACCTCGTTCACGCGCGTGCCCGTCGAAGAATCAATTGCAATGGATTCGTGACCCTCGTTACGGAAATACGCCATCCACTGCTCCGTCGTCTTCGGATCGGCCAAATCGGATTTGTTCAGCACGATCAGCCTTGGTTTTCCGTTCAAAATTTCCTCAATCATCGGATTTCGGCTCGAAAGCGGAACCCTAGCATCCAATAGTTCGATGGCAAGATCGATGAGCTTGAGCTTGTCCTGTATTTGCCGTTTCGCCCGGGTCATATGACCCGGAAACCATTGAATGGTCATTTACTCACCTCATTTAGTCCAGTGCTTGATAAACTCCAGCTTGTTCAGCGGCCAGAATATAATATCGGCGCGACCGACAACCTCTTTGTCTTTGACAAATCCGATCACACGGCTGTCCGTGCTGTCGCCCCGGTTGTCTCCAAGCGCAAAAATCGTACCTTCGGGAACCGTAGTTTCAGGAACCTCGGGATTTGGAAAGTTGGGCCCATTTTGATTGTATAGCTCGCCTTTGGCATTAGCTTCTGCAATCGCTTCTTTAATATAAGGCTCTTCGATTTTTTTGTCGTTGATATACAAATCATCGCCTTCAAGCCTTATGGTGTCGCCTGGCACGCCAATGACGCGCTTAATAAACTTGCGGCCTTGCTCAGGGACATCAAAAACAACGACCTCGCCGAATTTCGGCTCACGGATCGTGTATAAAATTTTGTTAACAATCAGACGCTCGCCTGTCTCAAAGTTAGGCTGCATGGATGGTCCATCGACGATGAATGGCGAAAACAAAAATTGACGAATGAGAAATACAAGAACGACCGCAATGACTAATGCTTTGATCCATTCTATGATTTCCTTGTATGCTCCGCCTTGCTTTCCTGAGCCAGATGCGTGGACTGCTGCGCGGTTAGGTATAGATTGCTGATTGTCTGCATGGTTCTGCGTATCTTTTGAATCATTGTCGCTGCCGTTGTCCAGCCCATCATTGCGCTGCTGTGAATCCACTCTGTTCGCCTTCTTCCCCTATGTTGGAATATGTAAATAGCCTTTGAGAAAAAACGAAAAGGAGCTTGTTTGCGCAAGCCCCTCTTGTCGTTTGTTCTTAACGAATTTCTTTAATACGAGCAGCTTTTCCGCGAAGACTACGTAGGTAGTACAGTTTCGCGCGACGTACTTTACCACGGCGAGCCACTTCGATTTTTTCGATTTTAGGCGAGTTAAGCGGGAAAGTTCTTTCCACACCAACACCGTAGGAAATTTTACGCACTGTAAAAGTTTCGCTGATTCCACCGCCGCGACGTTTGATAACAACGCCTTCGAACAACTGGATACGCTCACGAGTTCCCTCGATAACTTTTACATGAACTTTTAGCGTGTCACCAGGACGAAAGTTCGGTAGACCTTGGCGCAGGTTTTCTTGCGCAATTGTTTGCAAAAGATTCATTTGATTCACTCCTTCCACATAGACGTTCTTATAAACTCCCCGAATTCCTCTGAACCGGATCATCGCTGATAGCGGACCGTCCGACTTTACGAACAACATTAGAAATTTTACCATATCTAGCCCAAGAATACAACACGATTTTTTATCTTAATTTCATGTATACTGAAGTATGACAAACACCGACAAAAGAGGTGACCATTTTGCACCACCCACGACGTTTCTCAACTATTTTGAAAAAAGGGGGGATTCTCGCTGTATTAAGCGTGCTCGCAGTGGCAGGTCCATTGCAGGCATCAGCGGATACCGTAGCGTTCAAGGATACAAGCGGCCACTGGGCCGGCTTCTACATCGCTTGGGCAACCGAGCAGCATTTGGCTCAAGGCTACGAGGATGGCTCGTTCAAGCCTAATAAGCTTGTTAATGAAGCTGAATTTCTTGCCATGCTATTAAGAACATATAGTTTAGTTAATGAATCCGCATCAAGCGGCGCCAGTTGGTCTGCGCCTTATTACGATTATGCAAATAATCTGGGCTGGCCATTAAGCACGATTAAGCCAACAGGCGAATTGCGGCGCGGACAAGCTGCACTGCTGCTCGCATCGGCGGCAAGCGGTAAGACCTACACCGAGCAAAGCGCCATCCAATGGCTGCTCAACGAGAAAATATCAAGCGGACGCACCTCGGCTACGGTCGCAGGTTTTGCTGCAGACGGAAAACTAACGCGCGCCGAGGCGCTCACCTTCTTTTATAACCTCAAACTTCATTCCAGCACACTATCCGCAGCAAAAATCCAAAACACCAACGACTCGCTAGGCGGAATCGCATTGAATGACACGCAGCAAAGGCTGCAGACGCTGCTCGGCAAGCCCTCACGCATCGATCCGAGCGAATATGGCTTCTCCTGGTATGTCTATAATGCGAGCTATGACAACCTTATGATGTTCGGCGTTCAAAATGAACGAGTAACGGCTCTCTACTCTAATGCAGGCGGCAGCTGGAGCCTGAAATCAGGCATAAAAATCAGTCAAAGCATAGAAAACGCCAAAAAACTGGTATCCAATGTTACGAAAGCAGAGGCGGCTGACGACTATTATGCCTATACCACCAATAAGGTCCGAACCACTTTGTTTCTAGATAGACAAAACAGCAGCAAAATTAGCGCGATCCTGCTTATGAATCAGGAATCGTCCCAGGCTCCAAAAGCAGCCTATTCAAGCAAGCTTGAAGCTGCCTATGAGCAGCAGCTTTTTGATTTGGCGAATGCCGAACGCGCAAGCCGCGGAATTCCGCTTTTGTTATGGGACAAGCTTGCCGCCGCCTCTGCCCATGGACATAGCAGCGACATGAGCGCACGAGATTTTTTCGACCATACCAATCCCGACGGCTCGACGCCTTTTGACCGCATGAAAGCCAGTGGCGTCAAATATCATTCAGCCTCGGAAAATATTGCAGCCGGATACACGAATAGCATTTTCGCACACTATGGATGGATTAATTCCAAAAAGGGACACCGCGAGACGCTGCTAAGCAGCAAGCTGAAGCGGCTCGGAACGGGCGTTGCCATTGGCGGCAGTTACCAAGTCTATTATACGCAAAATTTTTATACGCCATAATTCTGGGCCTTATGCTCAACCAAAGCCGCAGCGGACTTCCGCTGCGGCTTTGTATTTATACATTAGTCATATTCACGTACGTGCCTTGTCCGGCTCCTGTTTCCTTCGAGAAGCGATCCACTTGCGCTCCTTATCCGAGAGCTCCGCACTCTTTAGTAGGTCAGGACGGCGCTCCAGCGTCCGCAAAAGCGACTGCTGACGCCGCCATACCTCAATATTGGCATGGTGTCCGGATATTAGAACCTCCGGCACCTCCCATCCACGAAACGCGGCAGGACGAGTATAGTGCGGATGCTCAAGCAAGCCCGTGCTGTAAGAATCCGTTACTGCCGACGTCTCATTGCCTAGCACGCCAGGCAGCAGTCTTACGACGCTGTCGATCAGCACCATGGCCGGGATTTCCCCGCCCGTCAGCACATAATCGCCAATCGATAGCTCGTCGGTAACGAGGTGCTCGCGAATACGCTCATCGTAGCCCTCATAATGTCCGCAGATAAGCACGATGTGCTGTTCTTTGGCAAGCTCCTCTGCCTTCTGCTGCGTAAACTGTGCTCCTTGCGGACAGAGCAACACCACGCGGGGCTTTACGTCCTCTTCCAGTTTGAGATCCTCAACTGCCGCGAAAACCGGCTCTGGCTTCAACACCATGCCGCCTCCGCCGCCGTAAGGATAATCGTCAACGGTATTATGCTTATTGCCCGAATAAGCACGAAAGTTGATTGCCTGTAGATCAACAATCCCTTTTCCCTTCGCTTTTCCCAGGATGCTCGCTTGGAACACGCCATCGAACATTTCGGGAAATAACGTCAGCACATCAATTTTCATCGGTTAAATCAACCCTTCCATGAGGTGAACCGTCACAACTTTTTCTTTCGTATCGACGTTCTTTAGCACCTCGTCAATGACTGGCAGGAGCAGCTGCTTGCCTGAACCCTTAGGCCGGTCCACAACCCAAACGTCGTTAGCGCCTGGACTTAAAATTTCAGAGATCGTGCCAATTTCCTCGCCTTCCTCCGTCACGACCCGGCAACCGATAATTTCATGGTAATAGTATTCGCCTTCGTCAAGCTCAAGCTGCTTGTCCTTCGAAACCTTAAGCACCCAGCCCTTATATTTCTCTACTTCATTAATATTCGTGAAGCCTTCCAGCTTCAATATGTATACGTTTTTGTTCGCACGCGAGCTAATCACTTTTACTTCAAGCGACGCCCCGTTTTCTTCATTCAGCATTAGTAGCTGGCTTCCCACTGCAAAACGGACCTCCGCAAAATCCGTTTGCGACAAAATCTTAAGTTCTCCCCGAATGCCATGCGTATTGACTACCTTCCCGACCGTAAACCATTTTTCGCTCATGTCAAATCAGCCCTTCCAATGTGTATACCTTATTATACATGCAAAAACGGCATCGTTCCATGTCGAAGAACGAAGCCGCTTGGAGATGTCTAGTTCTCATGGAACCTAATGACGAAAAAAGAAGGCCAGGACATTCATCCCGGCCTTCTTCTCGCATGTGCATCATGACATGATGTCAACGATGACACGCTTTGGCGATTTGACGGAAGCAGAAGTGACAACCGTTCGAATCGCTTTCGCTATGCGTCCCTGTTTACCGATGATTTTACCGATATCCTCGGGGTGAACCGAAAGCTCGTATATCGTGCCACGGTCATCATCCTTCACATTGATTTGCACCTGATCAGGATGATCAACCAATGCCTTCGCTATGACAAGAATCAATTCTTTCATCTCAAGGCCCTCCGCTATTCAACAGTTATTTCTGTTGCTTAAGCTCATGGAACTTCTTCAGAACACCAGCTTTGGAAAGCAAGTCGCGAACGGTATCAGAAGCTTGTGCTCCTGTTTGCAACCATTTCAACGCTTTTTCTTCATCGATCTTAACTTGAGCCGGTTGTGCAACCGGGTTATAAGTGCCGATCTCTTCGATAAAACGTCCGTCACGCGGCGAACGGGAATCCGAAACTACTACACGGTAGAAAGGAGCTTTGTGAGCACCAATTCTTTTCAAACGAATACGTACTGCCATGAAAATTCACCTCCTTCAAAGAGTAAACTGTACTTAAAACGGGAATTTCATATTTTTGCCGAGCATGCCCTTCAGGCCTTTCTTGCCGCCCTTCGGACCTTTCGGACCCATCATCGATGAGAATTGCTTCATCATTTTCTTCATGTCGTCGAATTGTTTAATGAGGCGGTTAACCTCAACAATCGTCGTGCCACTGCCAGCAGCGACGCGTTTGCGGCGACTGTGGTTAAGCAGCTCAGGCTTTTGCTTCTCCTCTTTCGTCATGGAGCGGACAATCGCCTCAACGCGGCCGATTTGCTTCTCATCGACCTTCATATCTTTCATGCCCTTCATCTTGTTCATGCCGGGCAGCATATCCATAATTTGATCAAGCGGCCCCAAGTTGCGAACCTGCTCCATCTGCTCAAGGAAATCGTCGAACGTAAACTCTGCGGTACGCATCTTGCGTTCCATTTCCTTCGCCTTATCCGCATCGATATTCGACTGTGCCTTCTCAATAAGGGAAAGCATATCCCCCATGCCGAGAATACGGGACGCCATGCGCTCCGGATGGAATGGCTCCAAGGAGTCAATCTTCTCACCCATCGCCGCGAATTTAATCGGACAGCCTGTTACGGCTTTAACCGATAGCGCCGCGCCGCCGCGGGTGTCGCCATCAAGCTTCGTGAGCACAACACCCGTTAAGGCGAGCTGCTCATGAAAGCTTTGCGCAACGTTGACGGCATCTTGTCCCGTCATCGCATCCACCACGAGAAGAACTTCATCCGGCTTCGTAACCAAATGGATTTGCTTCAGCTCTTCCATCAGCTCTTCGTCGATATGCAGTCGTCCAGCGGTATCAATAATGACGTAGTCATTTCCATTCTCTTTGGCATGCTGCAGACCGGCACGTGCAATCTCTACGGGCGAAGTCTGGTCGCCCAGGGAGAAGACCGGTGCATTAATCTGCTCACCGAGAACTTGAAGCTGCTTAATCGCAGCCGGACGATAAATGTCACATGCAATTAGAAGCGGCTTGTTGTTGCTCTTCTGCAGCAGCTTGGCCAACTTGCCCGATGTCGTTGTTTTACCGGCGCCCTGCAAACCAGCCATCATAATGACTGTTGGCGGCTTGTTAGCCTTCGCCAGCTTGCTCTGCGTGCCGCCCATCAGCTCGGTCAGCTCTTTATTTACGATATCGATGACGACCATGCCAGGCGTGAAGCTCTTGGATACATCCAAGCCAATCGCCCGTTCCTTCACCTTCGCGATAAAGTCCTTAACGACTTTGAAGTTAACGTCCGCCTCCAGAAGCGCCAAACGCACCTCGCGCATTGCTTCGCCAACATCTTCCTCGGAAACCTTGCCTTTGCCCCTTAGCTTGCTGAACACATTTTGAAGCCGACTCGATAAGCTCTCAAATGCTGCCATGTACCGTCACCTCCATTCTTCATTTAATTACTCGGTCAATTTAAATTGTGCGATAACGCTCATGAGCGCCTGCCGTTCTTCCTCGGCAAGGGATAATGCATTGACGCTGTTCACAAGCTGCACCGTTAGTTGTGAGAAGGACTCATGTTTGAGATGAAGCTCAAGCTTGCTCTCATAGCTCTCAAGCACCTGTTCAGCCCGCTTGATATGCTCATAGACCGCTTGCCGGCTAATGCCGAATTCCGCTGCAATCTCTCCCAGAGAAAAATCATCATGGAAATAATATTTGAGAAACGTCCGCTGCTTCTCAGTCAAGAGCGGCTCGTAAAAATCGAATAACAAGTTTATTCGGGTTGTTTTGGATAAGGCATCTGGTTCATTTGCTTTCATCCCCTCAGCCCCTCCTGTTATTATGCTTGCGTCACCGACAAGGTAAATACCTTTACACCTGACAACGTCTTTTATCATACATGAAGCTGTAGGCTGCTGTCAAGCATTTCCCCTTGTCACCTTTACAAGCCGCTCTTTTCAGGCGAATCTGACGAACAGGCTGACATTATTCCGCTGTTTTTGATTCGTCACTGTCATCCTCGCGCTGAATCAATCCGGCAAACAGCGCATGGATAAATTGCTCGGAATCAAACTGCTGAAGATCGCCCATTTTCTCGCCGAGTCCCACGAGCTTAACGGGCAAGCTCAGCTCATTGCGAATCGCAATGACGATTCCGCCCTTGGCCGTGCCATCAAGCTTGGTCAGCACAAGGCCAGTTACGCCGCTTTTCTCGCCGAACAATTTGGCTTGGCTTAGCGCGTTTTGGCCGGTTGTCGCATCCAGGACAAGAAGGACCTCATGCGGCGCATCCGGCAACTCGCGTCTGATAACACGGAAGATCTTGTTCAGCTCTTCCATTAGATTCGTTTTATTTTGCAGCCTTCCAGCTGTATCGCAGAGGAGCACGTCAACGCCGCGCTGCTTAGCCGCTTGCACTGCGTCATACATGACTGCCGCGGGATCTGAACCCGATTGCTGCTTAATGACGTCCACGCCTACGCGCTGACCCCATACTTCAAGCTGCTCAATTGCTCCTGCACGGAAGGTGTCTCCCGCTGCCATAAGCACGCTTTTCCCCTCGCTTTTGAACTTGTGGGCCAGCTTGCCGATCGTGGTGGTCTTGCCGACGCCATTGACGCCAACGAACAAAATAACGGTTATCCCACTGGACGCCATACGCAAGCCTGACTGGTCATCGCCTTTCATCAGCTGGATCAGCTTCTCCGAAAGAATCGGCTGTAAATCAGCTGCGTCCTCGATCTTCCGCTTCTTCACTTCAACGCGCAAGTCCTCGATGAGCTGCATTACCGTGTTGACGCCAACATCTGCGCCAATTAGAATTTCCTCCAGCTCCTCATAGAACTGCTCATCGATCTTTTTGCGGCGGGTAATCAGCTCCTCAACCTTCTCAACAAACGCTGTACGCGTCTTGGACAAGCCTTCTTTAAATATATTTGTTACCGCTTCTGTTTTTGAAGCGATGCTTTCCTTCAGCTTCTTAAAAAAACTCATCTTCTCTACTCCCCATCCTCACATTGCCGATTTTTTATGCGGATACCGGCTCTTCATCCTCCAAGCGCACGGAGACTAGCTTCGATACGCCGCCTTCCTCCATCGTAACGCCATACAGCACATCCGCTTCCTCCATTGTCCCTTTCCGGTGCGTAACGACGATAAACTGCGTCAGCTCCGAAAACTCGCGCAAATATTGCGCAAAGCGCGAGACATTGGCTTCGTCTAGCGCGGCTTCAACTTCATCGAGCACACAGAACGGCACTGGCTTGACCTGCAATATCGCAAACAGCAAAGCAATCGCCGTTAACGCGCGCTCTCCACCAGATAACAGCTGCAGGTTTTGCAGTTTTTTGCCTGGCGGCTGCGCTACGATATCGATCCCCGTATCGAGCACGCGATCCGGATCAACGAGCACTAGGTCCGCTCGGCCGCCTCCGAATAGCTTGGCAAAAACGACTACGAAATGGCCGCGAATCGCTTCAAATGTTGTTTTGAACCGTTTCGACATCTCATCGTCCATCTCCCGGATGACCTGATACAGCGTCGTCTTTGCCTCGATGAGGTCATCCTTCTGCTCTGACAAAAACTCAAACCGTTCGCTTACGCGCTCATATTCCTCGATCGCGCCCAGGTTTACTTCCCCGAGCGACGAAATCTGGCGTTTAATATCTCTGACTTCATTTTGCGTCCCAATGACGTCTTCCGGCACAGGGTACTCTTCTTTCGCCAGCTCATAGCTCAGCTCGTATTCCTCACTAAGCTTGCGAAGCAGATTATCGAGCTCTACGTCCAGACGGTTCGCGGCAATTTCAGTCTGACGCATTTGCTCTTCCACTTGCCTCAGCTGCGCGCGCTGCTCCTTCGTCTCACTCTCGCCTAAATCGAGCTCCGCAATTCGCTGCGCCCGCGCCGACCGTTTCAGATCCGTCTGTTCTCCGCACTCTTGTTTTTTAATGCGCAGATGGTTGAGCTGCTCGATTTGATTCACCATTTCCTGGTTATGTCTAGCGAGCTCCTCTTCCTGTTGAACCAACAACGAACGCTGCCCTTGCAGCTCTTGCTTTGCCCGTTGGATCTCTGTCCGCACGCGTGCAGACTGATCCTCGTATGACAATCTTTCCTGATCTGCCTTCGCCGCAGCTATCTTAATGTCGGTAAGCTGACCCTGAAGCTCTTCCTTGGCGGATTCGCTTGCTTTGCGCCGCTCTTCGGCCATCCGAATCGCTTCCTGCAGCCTTGCTTCATCCACAACAAGCTGCTCCAAACGCTTCTCTGCTGCCGCTGCCGCCGTCTGAACGTCTTTTTGCTCAGACAAATGCGTATTACGGTCTGCCGAATACAGCTGGCGCTGCTCGTCCAAATGCTTGGCTTCGTTATGAAGCTGCTGCAGCTCGGCTCTAATTTGCTGTTCTTCAATCCGGCTTTTCTCGCCTTCCGCGCGAAGCTCTTCTATATTATGGGAACGGATGGAATGCTCTTTGCGCAAATCGCTGAGCTTGTTCCGCAGCTGCTCCACCATTCTTTCAGAGTCCTTGATTTCTTGGTCGAGCGAATCAATTTGCCTCTGGCGGCCGAGCAGGCTGGCTCCCTTCTTCTGGAGGCTGCCCCCTGTCATGGAACCACCTGCGTTAACCACATCGCCTTCAAGCGTAACGACCCGGTAACGGTATTGGCACTTGGAAGCAATGCGGTTCGCTTGTTCCAGCGTTTCCGCAAGCAGCACGTTGCCTAGCAAACTGTTTACGATTGCCGAGTAGCGAGAATCCGAGCTCACCAAATCCGCTGCAACCCCAACGAAGCCTTCAATGGTTTCTGCGGTTCGCCTGTCGTGTTCAGGCACTTGCCTGCCTCGAATGACATCCAATGGAAGGAACGTCGCTCGTCCGAGCTGACGCTGTTTGAGGAAGGCGATCGCGGTGCGCGCCGTTTTCTCATCTTCCATAACGATATGCTGCAAGGCTCCGCCAAGCGCTGTCTCTACGGCAGTCTCAATGCGTTCAGGCACACGAAGCAGCTCTGCCACCGCGCCATGGACACCCGTAATCCCGCTATTGCCGCGTCTTGATGCTTTCAGCACTTCTTTGACACCCTGCATAAAGCCATCAAGCGCATCCTGCATTTCCTTCATCGTATCGCGTCTGGAAACATGACTGTCAAGCTTCTGCTCCCACTTGCGTATCGCTAGCGTAACTTCTTCCAATCCTTGCGAAATCGTTCTAACCTGCTCGGATTCCGTAAGGGTTTTGTTTCTCGCTTGTTCAAGGCGCGTAAGCGTCGATTCCAGTGCCTCCGCGAGTTCTAATCGCCTGGCGTCCAGCTTGGTTTGCTGCTCCAGCCATTTGCTCTCGTCCTCGCTGATTCTCTCCATTCGGCGCTGAAGCGTTTCCTGCTGCTGCGCCGCGTAACGAATTTCGTTGCGATGCTGAGCCATTGAACTAAGCACCTCAAGAAGCTCACCCTTAAGCGTTTCTTCCGCATCGGCAACCGCTCCGCCGGCTACACCCAGCAAGCGGGCTTCTTCATCGGATATTTTTGCGCGGAGATCAGCCAGCTGAAGCTGCAATGCAGCTGCGCGGCTGCGGAACTCTGCTTCTTCCTGCGTCATCGTGCCGATCCGGGCATCCTGTGCAGCAATCGACTCCTCCAGCTGACGTTTGTTCTGCTCAAGATTGCGTTTGCGCTCCTTAAGCACCTCGCCGTAGCCTTCGCATTTTTCGAAGTCCTCGCTAATTTGGAGCATCGCTTCATGAAGCTGGTCGAGAGCATGCTCTAGCTCGCGCAGTTGATGACGATCCTTCTCCAGATGCGCGTCGTGCTTGCTCACCACCGTGGACAACTGAAGCTCTTCTTGCTTCAAGCGCTCAAGCTTGCCATTCGCTTCCGTCCATGAACCGTGAATTTGCTCAATGCTATGTACGTACATCGAGATTTCTTTTGTTTTCAGTTTCTCCTTGAGCGACTTGAAGTGAATGGCTTTCTCCGATTGCTTGCGCAGCGGAGTAACCTGATCCTCAAGCTCCGTCACAAGGTCGTGGATGCGCAGCAAATTTTGCTCCGTCTCGTCCAGCTTTCTCTGCGCCTCGCGCTTGCGTGACTTGTACTTGACAATGCCGGAGGCTTCCTCGAAAATTCCGCGCCGATCCTCCGAGCGCGTGCTTAAAATCTCTTCAATGCGGCCTTGTCCAATAATGGAGTAGGCCTCTTTACCGATACCGGTATCCATAAACAGCTCGGTAATATCTTTTAGCCGACATGGCTGCTTATTAATCAAATATTCGCTGTCGCCGCTCCGATGAACGCGCCGCGTGACCGTCACCTCGTTATACTCGAGCGGCAGCGCGCCGTCGGCATTATCGAGCGTGAGCGAAACCTCGCTGTAGTTGACAGCTTTGCGGGCATCGCTGCCTGCAAAAATAATATCCTCCATCTTGCCGCCGCGCAAGCTCTTGGCGCTTTGCTCGCCAAGCACCCAGCGTATGCCGTCTGAAATATTGCTTTTACCGCTGCCATTTGGCCCGACCACCGCAGTAATTCCGGTTACAAACTCCATTTCAGTCCGATCGGCGAAAGACTTAAAGCCTGATAATTCGATCCGTTTCAGAAACATATCTTGGTTTTCACCTCACCCCTCATTGTACCACATCTCATGGGCCTTGATAACCATATTGACGGGCAAAGCCGGACTCATCCTGCAGTGCCGCCCCTGCCTTGAAGAACAACTTCGCAAGCACTTCTCATCATAAAAAAGAGAGCGTCCAATCAGATCGCATGACCTGCTAGGACACTCTCTTCGCTGCTTAAGCTTGCTCCTGCGACAAGGTGCGCCATGCTTCAGCTGCCGCACGCTGCTCCGCTTCCTTCTTCGTTCTCCCGCTTCCAACGCCGAAGCGTTCTTCCCCGAGATACACCTCAACTACAAATTCACGGTCATGCGCAGGTCCACGTTCTTCGATAATCCGGTATTCGACCGCACCAAGCCCGTGATGCTGCGAACGCTCCTGCAGCTTGGACTTGGAATCCTTCACGAGCAGACCGTAGTCATTCGATTCCACGAACGGAAACATATGTTCATTCAGAAATGCTCTCGTTTGCTCGATGCCGGCATCTAAATAAATCGCCCCGACAAAAGATTCAAACAAGTCAGCAAGCAACGCTTGCCGCTGTCTGCCGCCGAGCTGTTCTTCCCCTCGCCCAAGAAGGACGTGAGAGCCTAGCTCCAGCCGCTCCGCGAATTGCGCTAGGGAAGGCTCACAGACAATGGAAGCGCGCATTCTTGTCAGTTCGCCTTCCGGACGCTGCGGATACGTAGAGAATAAATACTCCGAGACTAGCAATTGCAGCACTGCATCTCCCAAAAACTCCAGACGTTCATTATCCTGAGCCGAACCGCGCTTATGCTCATTCACATAAGAGGTATGCGTAAAGGCTTGCCGAAGCAGCTTCGTCCGTTTAAAGCTGAGCTGAAGCCGCTGCTGCAGCTCATAGAAGGAATCACGCTTCATAAACTTTCATCACGATCGATGCATTATGACCGCCGAATCCGAATGAGTTGGAAAGCGCGATTTTCACATCCGCCTCACGCGGTTTATTAGGAACGTAATCCAGATCGCATTCCGGGTCTGGATTGTCTAAATTAATCGTTGGCGCAATAATGCCGTTCTTGAGCGTCAAGCCCAAAATAACAGCTTCCACGCCTCCGGCAGCTCCAAGCAAATGACCGGTCATCGATTTGGTTGAGCTGACAGCAACCTTATAAGCATGGTCGCCAAGCGCCTTCTTGATCGCTTTGGTCTCCGAGCGGTCGCCGACAGGGGTAGATGTCCCGTGCGCGTTGATATAATCGATCTCAGAAGGCTCAATGCCGGCATCCTTGAACGCCTTCACCATGCAGCGCGCAGCCCCATCCGGGTCTGGCTCAGTCATATGGTGGGCATCTCCGCTCATGCCATACCCGATCACTTCCGCATAAATCTTCGCTCCGCGCGCTTGTGCATGCTCAAGCGATTCAAGCACCAAGACGCCCGCGCCTTCACCCATGACAAAACCGTCACGGTCGATGTCAAATGGACGGCTTGCCTTCGCTGGCTCGTCGTTGCGAACAGACATTGCGCGCATCGAGCAAAAGCCCGCCATACCCGTAGGCCTGATCGTCGCTTCAGCTCCGCCGGCAATCATAACGTCGGCATCGCCGCGCTGAATGAGCTTAAAGGAATCACCGATGGAATGAGTTCCTGTCGCACAAGCGGTAACCGCTGTGCTGTTAGGACCTTTCGCGCCAGTCAGCATCGAAACTTGTCCGGATGCCATATTGGCAATCATCATCGGGATAAAGAAAGGGCTGACCCGCTTAGGACCCTTCTCCAGCAAAATGTTATGCTGGTCTTCCCATGTTCCAAGTCCGCCGATTCCCGAGCCTACCATTACGCCTACGCGCTCAGCGTCAGCATTTTGGCCGATTTGCAAATCCGCATCCTTAACCGCCAATTGGCTCGCTACTGCGGCAAATTGCACAAAACGGTCCATTCTGCGTGCTTCTTTCTTATCTAAACCATAATCTTCCGGATTAAAATTTTTCACTTCTGCGGCAATATAGGTCGGATATTCAGAGAAATCGAAAGCCTCAACAACCGATACCCCTGATTTCCCTTCCAGCAGGTTGCCCCAGAATTGCTCCAAATCGGAACCGAGCGACGTAATAACGCCCATGCCCGTAACCACAACTCTTTGTTTCATTCGATTCACCTCTATGTCCAGCATATAGACGAGCGGGCTCGTCCTTGTATAAATAATCAGTCGATATGACCGTACCGCGTATACCCTGCTTATATTTCTTGGTAAAACCAAGCCAGACCGTTCTTCGACAGTAAGAGCCTTTACGCTCGAAATATAAGGAGGTATAAAATCATTGCGTATACCTGCATGTATCTTTCATGTCATTCTGACGGTCAAAACCGTTTAGATGGAGAGAAGTCCCGTTTGTTACAAACGGGACTTGTCCTTCTTACGTATGAGATTGTATGTATTTAACTACTTCTCCCACAGTGGTGATAGTCTCAGCATCTTCATCAGAAATTTCCATATCAAACTCGTCTTCTAGCTCCATGACCAATTCAACGACATCAAGAGAGTCAGCGCCGAGGTCATCTTTAAATGAAGCTTCTAGTGTAACTTCCGCTTCGTCCACGCCAAGTCGGTCGATGACGATACGTTTTACGCGATCTACTACTTCGGACATCCGGTTCACCTCCTCCATGGTATTATACGAGAATTAAAGATAAAATGCCATACGTAACCGTTTTAATTCCGGATTGCCAAATTAATCGGTGTTACATATACATGCCGCCGTCCACATGCACCGTTTGCCCCGTCATATAAGCGGAGGCATCCGAAGCAAGAAAACGGACCGCGTTTGCGATGTCGCTCGGATCGCCGAGACGGGCAAGCGGAATCTGGCCGGCTAACGATTGGCGCATTTCTTCCGGAAGCTTATCCGTCATCTCGGTTTGTATAAAGCCAGGGGCAACGCAGTTAACAGTGATGCCCCTGGAGGCGAGCTCGCGCGCGCTGGCCTTGGTAAGGCCAATAACGCCCGCCTTAGCCGCGACATAGTTCGCTTGGCCAGGATTGCCGAGCACACCAACAACGGATGAAATGTTGATAATGCGGCCCGAGCGCTGCTTCATCATCGGACGGGTAACTGCCTTAATCCCATTGAACACGCCCTTAAGGTTCGTTTCAATGACTTGGTCGAACTCGTCTTCCTTCATACGCATGATTAAATTATCTCTTGTAATACCTGCATTATTCACCAAGATGTCGACCGATCCGAATTGCTCGATGACTTCCTTGACCATCGAGTCAAACTCGTCCGCTTTGCCGACATTTGCCTTGATGACGATTGCGCGCCTGCCGAGCGCTTCCACAGCCTGTGCTGTTTCCGCTGCTGCCGCCTCGCTTCCGGAGTAGTTGATGGCAACATCCGCACCTGCTTCGGCAAGAGCGACAGCTATCGCTCTTCCTATGCCGCGCGAAGCCCCGGTTACGAGTGCTTTTTTACCTTCCAAGCTGGCAAACATCCTATCGCCTCCACTCTACTTCATTCTTTTCCTACAGCGCTTCGAGCGCAGAACTGCTGTTTACCGATATAACGCGTACATTTTTGTCGATTTTTTTGATTAAGCCAGCTAGAACCGTGCCTGAACCAATTTCTACAAAAGTATCCACGCCCTGCTCGATCAGATAGCGAATGCTGTCTTCCCATAATACGGGTGAATAGACCTGTTCTACAAGCAGCCCCCGAATTTCATTTGCTGCCGTCACCGTGCGTGCAGTAACGTTTGCAACAACAGGGATAGCGGCATCCTGCATCTGGATGCCCGCTAGAACGGACTCCAAATTAACGGCTGCTGGCTTCATGAGCGAGGAGTGGAAGGGTCCGCTGACTTCAAGGGGAATGACGCGTTTGGCGCCTGATTCTTCCTTGCCGCGCTCGACAATAGCTTGTACGCCGGCTGCGGTTCCTGATACGACAATCTGTCCGGGACAATTCACATTTGCCAGTTCAACTGCCGAACCCTCCGTTGTCACCGCTGCACATAGTGCTGCCAAAGTCTCCCGTTCAGCACCCAATACGGCCGCCATTGCGCCTTGTCCGCTTGGAACCGCCTGCTCCATATACTGGCCTCTCGCCCTAACGGTGCGAACCGCATCTTCAAACGATAATACGCCTGCAGCAACCAAAGCACTGTATTCGCCAAGGCTGTGGCCAGCTACATAATCCGCCTTCAGCCCTCGCTCGGCCAATGCTTCCAGCATAGCGACGCTAACAGTTAGAAGTGCAGGCTGTGTATTCGCCGTTTGTTTGAGTGTCTCTTCAGGTCCTTCAAATATGATATTGCTTAGGGAAAAGTCCAGTGCTTTATCGGCTTGTTCAAAAATAGCCCGCGATCGGTCATAAGCCTCATAAATATCCTTACCCATTCCCACGGCCTGCGCGCCTTGTCCCGGGAATACAAATGCCGTTTTACTCAATTGAATTCCTCCATTACACGCGTAAACCGCTTGTGCCCTCTCAAGAGCGACAATGCTATTCCGCGGTGAAATATAAACCGATCCTATTTAGAATGCAAATGGTGTTTCTATACACTTTAAATTACCAAACTAGCACCGATGCGCCCCAAGTCAAGCCGCCGCCAAAGCCCACGAGCACGATTTTGTCGCCTTCTTTCACACGGCCTTGCTCTACAGCTTCCGCCAAAGCAACAGGAATCGAGGCTGAGGACATATTTCCATACTGATCCAAATTAATCATAGCTTTGTCTTCGGACAAATTCAGTCGATTAAGTGCAGATTGGATAATGCGAATATTCGCTTGATGAGGAACCAACAGGCTAATGTCTTCCTTCGCAATGCCTGCCATCTCCAAAGCTTCCTCCGCAACGCTGCCCATTATTCTTACCGCGAATTTAAAGACATCATTGCCAGCCATATGAATATAATGCTGCTTGGTTTGAACGCTTTCTTCCGTTGCTGGCGTACGCGAGCCTCCGCCGCTGACTTTAAGCAAATCACCGCCGCTGCCATCCGCTCCAAGCTTGAAGGATTGGAAGCCGCGGCCTTCTTCGACCTGCCCGAGCACTACAGCGCCAGCTCCATCACCAAAAAGAATACAGGTATTGCGGTCCGTATAATCGGTAATGCGCGATAGCGTCTCTGCCCCTACAACGAGTACATGCTTATACATGCCGCTGGCAATCATGCTGGAGCCTGTTGCCAGTCCGTAAATGAAGCCTGAGCAGGCTGCTGACAAATCGAATGCCGCCGCTTTTTTCGCTCCAAGCTTATCCTGCAGAAGACAGGCCGTCGAAGGAAAAAACATATCCGGCGTAATCGTTGCAACGATGATCAAATCGATATCCTCTGCTGTCAGGCCAGCAGCGGCAATCGCCTTTTGCGAAGCATACAGCGCAAGATCAGAAGTAGCCTCGTCTGCTGCTGCTAGGCGGCGTTCCTTAATGCCTGTACGCGTAACGATCCATTCATCGTTCGTCTCTACCATCGCTTCCAGCTCTTTGTTCGATAAAATACGTTCAGGAACATACTTGCCAGTTCCAAGAATTCCTACAGGATGTAAACCCATTTCGCACACTCACTTCCCGTTGATTTCTGCTGCAATCGTTTCAATCAATTGACCCTGAATCGCGCTTCGCGCTTGCC
This sequence comes from Paenibacillus paridis, assembly GCF_006345825.1. Classification (GTDB taxonomy): domain Bacteria; phylum Bacillota; class Bacilli; order Paenibacillales; family Paenibacillaceae; genus Pristimantibacillus; species Pristimantibacillus paridis. The sequence continues at coordinate 1,248,672 of NZ_VCIX01000092.1, read as the reverse complement.
TTACAGCGTTTTTCACAGCAAGAGCGTCGGAAGAGCCGTGGCATTTGACTACCAGCCCGTTAAGGCCCAGTAATGGCGCGCCGCCATGTTCCTTGTAGTCCATTCTTTTCTTTAATGACCGTAGCTTTGGCAGCATGATCGCCGCGGCAAGCTTCGTCAATAAGGATTCGCCGAATGCATCCTTGAGCGATGTGAAGATGGTGCCCGCTGCACCCTCCATCGCCTTAAGCATAATATTGCCGGCAAAGCCATCGCATACCAACACATCGCAATTCCGGTTCAAAACATCCCTTGCTTCCACATTTCCGATAAAATGAACCGGCGCTTGCTCCAGCAGGGCAAATGCAGCCTTCGCCATTTCATTTCCTTTCATCGCTTCGGTACCCACGTTTAGAAGCCCTACTCTCGGCTTTTCTAACCCATGAACCTTAGCCCGGTAAATGCTGCCCATAATCGCATACTGCAGCAAGTGCTCCGGCTTCGCATCCATGTTCGCTCCCAAATCGAGCGTTAGAATGCCGACATCGTCCATAGTTGGCATCATCGGCGCCAGCGCTGGCCGTTCGATTCCGTCCATTCTTCCAACCACTAGAAGCCCCGTAGCCATTAGAGCACCGGTGTTGCCCGCCGAGAGCATTGCATCTGCCTGCTTCTCGCGAACGAGCTGCCCGGCAACGACCATGGATGCCCCTTTCTTGCGGCGAACCGCCTTCACAGGCTCATCATCTGGACCAATGACCTCGTCCGCGTGGCAAATCGTCACGTTAGCAGGCTTCTGTCCTTTCATAAGCGGCTCTATCACCGACGTTTCTCCGACAAGCAGCAGCTCCGTATCGGGCCACTGCGCAGCCGCGTCAAGCGCACCTTGCACAATCAGGCTAGGAGCATTATCGCCGCCCATAGCATCAATAGCGATCCGCACTCTCGTTTCCTCCTTCAGTATCTGTATCTCCCGCGGACCGATAAATAACAAAGTTACCTTGAAACACCATTTCGTCTCCAACATAAGTGAAAAGCTCGACCTTCGCCTTGCTCCGCTCCCCCGAAATCGAGCGCACATAAGCCTTGGCAATACATTTCTCACCGAGCTTTACAGGACGAATGAATCTAATATCTGCTGTTACGGTAAGTGCAATCTCATCATCTATAATAGCAACTGCCAGTGAATTCGCTTGCGCAAAGACGTGATGGCCACGAGCAATTCCGGTTCTCGAGAAAACATGTTCTTCCCTGATCTCAAATACAGAAATACCGCTCTTGTCCAATTCCAAATCCACGATATCACCAATAACCTCATGCAGAGGCAAGGACCGAACGGAATCATAGGATCTTTCCGCCATCAGCTTTAGCCGTTCCCTTAGCTCCGGTATGGCAAGCTCCATACGGTCGAGCCGAATCGTCTGGATGCTTACTTTTAGCAGTCGCGTGAGCTCCCGATCGGTAATAAAGGGGTTTTCGTCAATATACCGGGCAAGCTGCTGATGCCGCTGCCGTTTGGGCATTCGTTCGATTTTCGGCACCACCTTTAATTAGATTGTAGTTAAACTCTGCGAAGATCCGCGTTGATGTTTTATGAAATACATATGCATATTAAGTTTATGTATGTTGCTTGATCTTATCACCTGGTACTAATCAAGTATATAAAAAAATACGTCCAAGCGCAATCTCGCTTCCCAATGTCGGAATATTAAATAAGCTTATCACATAAGGATCGCTCTGAACAAGTGCACCACGAAGGACGGAAATGCTCTGTAACATTAACTTAAAAAGCAATGGGGTTCAACAAAAAATAGCACTCCATCCTAGGATGGAGTGCTATTCCTGAAATCAATCTACTATTGAGAAATGACTTCTTTAGTTTTGTAATATCCACAAACTTTGCATACGTGGTGAGCCAATTTCAGCTCGCCGCATTGCTCACACTTCACCATGCCCGGTACTGCAAGTTTGAAATGCGTACGACGTTTATCACGGCGAGTCTTGGATGTTCTACGCTGAGGTACTGCCATATTTAACACCTCCTTCAAAAATCAATCGTTACATTCGCTTATTCCTTAAACAGATCCTTCAGCGCTGCAAAGCGGATGTCAATCTTATCCGTCGAACAGTCGCATTTGTGCTCATTTAAGTTCTGTCCACAAGTTGGGCAGAGACCTTTACAGTCATTGCGGCAAAGCGGGGCAAAAGGCATGAATAATTGAAGCGCTTCTTCCACATAAGGCGTCAAATCCAGTCTTTCCCCATCCACCTCAATGAAATCACTTTCTTCCTCTTCCGTATCATCCTCGCGATCCTCTTTAGAGGAAGGACGTTTGAACACTTCAGAGAAAGCAATAACCGTATGCTCCTGCACTGGATCAAGGCAGCGCGCGCAAGCAAGTTCGAAATCAATGGCAAGCTTGCCATTAACCTCAATAAAGCTTTCGTACCCTGTCACCTGAAGCGCAACATGGAGCGGTCCCGTACGATAAACATCTTGGCGTCCTTTAAAAAGGTCACTGACATTCAACTCTTCATCGATTGTCAATTTTAAGCCTTTGGACATTGTTTCTTGAATATGAAACTGCATCAGATCACCCCAAACAAACAAAGATTATTATATCTATCAGACTACCGTTTTGTCAACATTTTCACACTGTTTTTACTTAATGCCATAAGCAGCCCGTGATTGAGCGCCTTCTCTATGCTATAGTGAAACCACCAACATTTAACTAAAGAGAGGTCAAGCGAATGCGCACGGTGGGACTTATTGTCGAATACAACCCGTTTCATAACGGTCATTTGTATCATTTGCAACAATCAGCCAAAATAACGCAAGCAGACGCAGTCGTAGCCGTAATGAGCGGACATTTCCTGCAGCGTGGCGAACCTGCCTTGCTCGACAAATGGGCTCGTACCAAAATGGCGCTGGAAGGCGGCTGCGATCTCGTCATCGAGCTTCCCGTGGCTTATGCAACGCAAGCTGCCGAATGGTTTGCTTACGGTGCAGTATCCTTGTTGGAAGCGACAGGCGTTGTAGACAGCTTCTGCTTCGGCACCGAGAACGGAGACCTTGCCCCGTTGCTCCAGGCTGCCCATATCGTTGCAGACGAGCCTGCTGCTTTCAAAAGCCTGCTTATGCAGCGACTGCAAACCGGTGTAAGCTATCCAAGCGCCTACAGCGACGCCATCACCAGCTATTTATCAGAGCATGGATATGTTGATGCCGTTAATTTTCCATTTGCGCTCCCCAATCATACGTTAGGCCTTCACTATCTGATTGCCCACCATCGATTGAACGGAAAAATGGAGCCTTTTACCATCACGCGCGAGAAAGCGCAGTATAGTCAACAAACCGTCACTGATCGCCAGATCGCAAGCGCAACAGCAATTCGCAAGCTGCTGCTTGAACAACGTTCCCTCGAAGCTGCGCAAGCCTATGTGCCAGCGACCACCTACCGTATTTTACAGCAAGAATGGCTCACTGGACATTGCCCGATGAGTTGGGAACCTTATACAAACGCGTTGCTTCACGCCATCCTTACCCGTACGCCAGCTCAGCTCGCCGAGCTGCATGAAATAACGGAAGGGTTGGAGCATCGCATACGAAATGCTATGCCAAAGCTTGCATCGCTTCAATTCGAAGGCTTGTTAGACACGTTGAAAACGAAGAGGTACACACGAACTAAGCTTCAACGCGCGCTGCTAGCCATACTTCTTGGTCATCACAAAGCAGATTTTACTCCGGATCGACTCTCGACAGGTGTTGAATATATAAGAGTACTAGGATTTTCGGAAAAAGGAAAGCAATTACTTCGCCGCATGCGCAGCACAGCAAAGCTTCCCGTGTTGCTTAGCGCCGCAAGAGCGTCCCAGTCCTACCGTTATCTGGAGCTGGACACGCAGGCCAGCAGTGTTTATATGCTGGGGCAGCCGGGGTTCGAATCGTCAAAATCCTTATTCCGTGATTTTATGGACAAGCCCATTACGATGGAATAAATATTATCGCGCAATAACGCTGAGATGTAAATACGGTTATACCGACGCTGCTTCGAATGCCTCGATTTGTTCCAAGGCTTCCTGCAGCGTCCCCACGCTAACAACCTTCATATTAGTGCCAAGCGAGCTTGCTTTTGCTTTGGCTTCCTTGAAATTGCCCGCTGGCACCAGAAACAGCTCTGCTCCTTCACGGCTCGCTACGACAATCTTTTGCTTGATGCCGCCGATTGGACCGACATTGCCTTCTATGGTAATCGTACCCGTCGCAGCAATTCGGTGCCCGCCGGATAAATCCCCCTCCGTCAAAAGATCCAAAGACTGCAACGCAAACACCAAGCCTGCCGAAGGTCCGCCAATGGCTCCCGCTGCAATCGTTAAGCGCTTATGCCCGTCCGTAGGTTCTATGCTCCGCATCTCCGTCAGACTCTTTATTCCCAGCGCCGCCAGCAGTTGCTCGTCTGTCTTAGCAGCTGCTAACGTATGAGCTGGATACGCAATGCTAAGCCTTTTGTCTCCCCGAACAACTTCAAATGACAAAGGCTTATCTTTGCTGCTTCCATGCAGCCTCTCAAGCCATTCCGCGCCGCTTCCAAAGTCAGTATCCCCATTAATCCCAAGTATTTGGTCTCCAGCCTCAAAGGAGCCGCGCGTAGGGAAGGCTCCTTCATCTTCTGCAGCTACATCGGATACAATAATGCCTTCCATGCGTGTTTCGTAAGGCAAACCGGCATAGCGATACGCGGCTTCAATGGCATTATTTTGCGAACCTTGCATGACGACATTTAATCTTGCTGCATACTGTTCCTTTGAATACCCTCGAAGTACCTCTTTTTTGAGGTGCAGCTCTACGTTCGAATTCCAGACGGACTGGATCGCACGCAAAAAATTCGGCTCCGTCAATTTAACAGCCGTAAGCAATAAATCTCCTGCTCCGAGTTCATCGCCTTCTTCGATAGCGACCATTGGCTTGACCGGAACGGCAATGCCTGGTTCATAGGCAACATAAGGAGTAGGCGCATAAAGCAGCACCCACATCAGAACGGCTGTAGACATGACATATAAAACCACACTGCGAAAATTGGATCCTTGCTTTAGCATACGGAGGCCTCCATTCGAGCTTCCAAATTCCTATCTGAATCTATCAACAAGCGCATGATTGGCGCATTGGACAGCCAAATGGTATAACCCAAGCATTGCCGGCGTACTAATTAACGTATACGACTGTCCGCGCCTTCATGCCTAGCACCTGATAACGGACAAGTCAGTAACAGTTGCCCCCTTCGAAACAAAGGAGTTGAGTAGCTTTGGCTAAAACAGTTCTGCTTGCTTTCCTATCCCTCCTGCTTGTCGTCGCCATCATTTTACAGCCGGATGCTGCTTTCCAGTCCTCGCTGCAAGGATTGACAGTGTGGTGGAGCATCGTTTTCCCCGGCTTGCTGCCTTTTCTCGTGTTATATGAGTTAATTGCCGCTTTCGGGCTTGCGCATGCAGCCGGAGCGCTTCTGCAGCCGCTGATGGGCAGACTGTTCAAGCTGCCAGGCGAAGCAGCACTAACCATCGTACTAGGCTGGATGGGCGGTTACCCTGGAGGGGCGGAAGCAACCGCTTCCCTTCGCAAAAGGAACATCGTATCAAAACAACAGGGCCAGCGTCTGCTAGCTCTTTCTCACATGCCTAACCCCTTGTTTATGCTCGTTGTTATAGGGGCAGGTTTTCTGCATAAACCGATTGCCGGTTTTATTATCGCAACTGCGGTATGGTTATCCGCGATTTGGATCACGCTGCTAATCACATGGTTTAGCCGGAAAGAGCAGAGCGATCTCCCTGCGGCTAGCGCACACGCTGAAAACAAACAAAAGCCAAGCATGCTGCATCAAGCTGCTGAGGCGCTGCGTCTAGGCCGAGAGCAGGACGGGCGGAGCTTCGGCAAAGCACTGGGCGATGCCGTAGCCGCCAGCGTTCAAAGACTTATGATGATCGGCGGGTTTATGATTTTCGCGGCCGTTCTTGCCAAACTCGCGGAGCCGCTTCTCTCCCCGCTTTTAGACCAGACAGGTCTTGGCTTTATGGGCCAAGCTTTTTTTGAAGGTCATCTCGGCGCTTACGCCGCAGCGGTATGGGATGCTCCCGGAACGAGTACGATCGCCAATGCGGCTGCCATAGCCGCCGTTCTCGCCTGGAGCGGGTTCAGCGGCATCTTGCAAGCTGGCTATTCCATCTCGGGGACAGATCTGAAGCTGCTGCCCTTCATCGCTTGGAGAGCAGCCCATGCCGTGCACGCTTGTCTATTTATGATTGTCCTGTGGCACCCCATTACATCGTTGCTGCGCCCTCTGCTTGCACCCGAGGCAACTCCAACCTTTGCTGACTTCGATTCCCCGGATGACGCGTTAGGCACTTACGCTGCCTTATCCTTCAAAGTCAGTGAGCTTCCTTTATTATGGCAGCACTCCCTGACAGCCTGTGCAATCATTGCTCTGATCGGCATTGCTTTAGCCATACTGCTGTTTCCCTATCGCAAAGCCCAAAAAACTGGATAACGATACAGATCGCGTTTATATATTTCCCCTATGAAAACATTATCTCTTAGCTTTATATTTCTCGCGTAATTGCAGCTCCACGACCGGCGGCACAAGCTCGTGAACCGCACCATGGAATTGCGCTATTTCCTTAACGATACTCGAACTTAAGTAGGAATACTTCGGATTAGTCATCATAAACATGGTATCGATTTCAGCATCGAGCAAATGATTGGTTGACGCCAGCTGCAGCTCGTATTCAAAATCCGTTACGGAACGAATTCCTCTAATAATGACGTTAGCCTGGCGCGACTTCATGAAACGAACGAGCAAATCTCGAAAGCTGTCAATTTCAACATTTGGTATATCTCGCGTAACTTCCGACAAGAGCGCCTTGCGCTCCTCTACGCTGAACAACGGATTTTTGCTGGAATTATTCAATACGGCTACAATCAACCGGTCAAATTGCTTAGCAGATCTGCGAATAATATCCAAATGACCATAAGTAACCGGGTCAAAAGTGCCCGGATAAACTGCGACTCGCTCTTGTTTATTCATTAACATCGGATTCTCCCCCGTCGTGACTGCCAGCGTTGTAGTAGTGGTAAATCGACACGGCGGTATCTCCGTACTTCGCGTGCTTTATTCGGTCAAATTGTTCAAGCTGCTCCGGATAGGCATGCGCCGCATCGTGCTCGACGACAATGATGGCATCCTGCTCCAGCATTTCATTTGCCGCAAGTTGAGCCATTAAACTATCCATCGTTACCATTTTGTATGGCGGATCAAGAAAAACAAGCCGGAACCTCTGCTCCCGCTTCGCTAGCGCTTTCAATGCACGCTCTGCATCATTCCTATAAATTTCAGCGGCACTGCCCATCTTCGCCGTTTCGACGTTGAGACGGATCGTATCGACACTTATTTTCTCCCGGTCAATAAACACCGTTCGTTCGATTCCCCTGCTCCAAGCTTCAATGCCTAATCCCCCCGTACCTGCGAACAGGTCCAGCGCCATTCCACCGTCGAAGTAAGGCCCTATCATGCTGAAAATAGCTTCCTTCACCTTATCCGTTGTCGGCCTCGTGTTCATGCCAGGCACAGCCTTCAGCGTGCGGCCCTTGGCCTCGCCCGCAATGACTCTCACTGCAATTGCCCCCTTCTATCTCATTCCCGCCTATCGTACCATAGAACCCCTTTCATAATAAAGTAGAAGGATGTCGAAATATGAGCGTTCCTTTTCCTCCAAAACAAACACAAAAATATTCCTTCGCAGCACCATGTATATTTTCCAATTATGCGGACAAAATGTATTTATCGGCGTCGCAAGATGTCGTAGACAACCGCGGAGAAGACTTACGTTTCCCCATAAGCTCTTCGTCCGGTTTCTCCTCTCCCATGAAAGGAGTCCTTGAAAAAGGACTCCGATTTTTTGTTTAAAACCCTTGGTTTATAAGGGTTTTACGCTCTAGCGTTTTTGTTATTTCTTTAATTGTCGCCCATTTGTCGCCTAAAATTAAAATCATCCAAATCCGACTCTATCTTTTTGTAACTAAGCGTTTTTTAAAAATTAGAATCCTTTCCGGCACGCCATAAGAACTTTAATGAATCAGTTGAATGATTTACATAAACCCGTAAATCCTTAGTGTGTAAAGGGATTTTCGGGGTTTTCTGTTTTACATAACTCAATTCAGAATACGATTGAATACGATAGGTTTTGATTTTTTTCACACATTTTTTTCTCCAGGTATTTTTAAAAACAAAAAGACCCCTAAGCAATGAAGTGTGAAGTGCTCCCTTTTTGGGCCACATGTATATGGAACAAATTAAAACACTTCATATACTCAATTTTATGGATATGCTTCGGCAGCCTAATGCACGCCTTGATGGTTTGGGTCCGTTAAAGTCCGCAAGCTTAGTGTATAACTATCGCGTATTAAAAAGCATATTTACTAAGGCAATGGAATGGAAAGTCATTAAGGAATATCCTATGACCGGTATTAAGAAGCCTAAGGAGGACGATGTTAAAGAAATGGAGGTTTACAACGAGAAAGAAATCAAGCAGCTATTCGAAGCTCTTGAACATTAGTCACTTCAATTAAGGACTGCCATAACATTGGCCGTGACAACAGGCATGCGCCGTGGCGAAATAGCTGGTCTCGAGTGGTCCAAGATTGATCTCAAACGTGGTCATCTGTTCATCACTCAATCAATTCCGAAATTGAAAGAAGGCACTCCCATTTTAAAACCGCCTATAAACGGAAAACCACGTAAGATCGATCTTTCCGAGTCAATTTTGACTGAACTCCGCTTACTGCACGCTGAACGCGAAGCTGAGCGGTCTGAACTACTGGATCAGTGGGCCGATGGCAAGCATTCATTTATTTTCTGTCACCCAGACGGTATGCTCTATGATCCGCAATGGTTCACAAAAAAATGGATCGACTTCCATCGTCGTCACCAACTGAAGCCAATCCGTTTACATGATCTCAGACACACGTCAGTCTCATGGATGATTTATAAGGTCCATTCTGAGGCTATAGCAAAGCGCGTTGGACACTCAAATATCAAAATGCTTGAGATTTATGGTCACATTTTCGAATCTGTCGATCAGGCAGCTGCTTCTGTTTTTGATGAGATAAGAAAAAGTTAGGAAATTACTCTATTTCAAGAAAATATCATTTACGTAGTGATTTTACATCTTCAAACATTGCGTCAGAACCAAGATAATAGCATAGTGTAGAACTTCTACTTTTGTTTTTTGCACTTGAATTTCTTCCGAAGATAATGTGTTTAAAAATGATGTGCCATGTGCAATAGTATGTCTGTTCATTAGCAAGTCATCTAAGAAAACTTGCCAAAGGCTCCTTGATCTCTTATTAAGAGCAGAATCAGACGAAATATTAAATAATGTAGGGTCAGAATTGTATGGATAATTTTTAACACTAGAAATAACATGTTCCTTTAATTCATTTAATAATTCATTAGTTTCTGATTTATTTTCACTAAATACATCATCAAGCCTAGAGTTATGTAATAAACTAAAAATGTTTTTCACACCGAAATTTTTGCACACTTTATCAATAATTGTTGGAGATGGATTTTTATTATTTTCAAATAGGAAAGAATCCACTTTTAATTTTGTTTCTAAGGTATCAAAAACTTCAATTAATTTTTTAATTTTCTTATCAGAATTCCCCGTGTCATCTCCTGGTATAAACAACGTACAATAAGTTCTTTTTATAGCTTGTGGTAGTTCATTAAAGTTTGAGTATGAGTTCATATCATCGATTAGTGCTTTTGCTGCTTCTTTAATAAACCCTTCAAGATGTGCAACTAATAAAACAGCTGAAGAACGACAAAGAGCTCCGTAAAAGGCCTCGTTGTCTTTATATTCTTCAGCTTTCTCTAGTAATAATCCAACCTCATTTAACCTCACATCAATCGAACATGATAACTCATGAATAGAGGTACTCATCTAAAAACCTCTTTTACTTTACCTATTCTTTGAATAATCTTTTCACGATCGTTCACGCTTCCTGTAACCGAATCAAAAAACTTAGTACTCTTAAAAAGCTCCTTATATTCCTCAACAGTATGAGCTGTAATAGAAGGGTTATCTAAATTAACCTTTGAAGAAAATGAAATTGCTAAAGCATCGTAAACAGCAGAATTAAAGTTGGAAACTTTTTTTAGAACACCAGACTGTTTTTTGTATTTTGCAAAAGCAAGATTACCAAAATACTCTTTTATTCCACTCATTGTTTTAATGAAAACATCTTCCAAATCTTTGAGTTTATTAGAATCTTCTTTATTTAATTTTTCCATCTCGTCAGTTAAAAACTGTTTAAAACCTTTGCGGTAATTAAGGTAATTATCATTACCTAGTGCAAAAAATCTAAGCACCAATTCAACATCTTCCATTTTCTTTACTTTTGTATTTTCTTCAGGATTTTTAGTGTCTATTTGTAATAAATCCCTAAAATCATTATTTTTTGCTAACTTTTTTATTAAATCATTAAATGGGCCCCTACAAACAGCATTTCTTAACTCCTGAGGTTCTAATTTTACGGCACCTGTGTTTAAACGTTCAAAGATATCATACTTTACTTGTGAATCAACTGTAGAATCTATTCTTAAACATTTAACAGTTCTTTCTTCTAACCTTCTAGTCAAAAAAGTAGGCAAATCTTTATAAAAAGTCCCATTCAAATCATCTAGGACTGAAAGTCCTGATAGAGGATAACTATTAGTCATATAATTATTAATTGCGGTTAAACGTTGTTGTCCATCAATCACTGAATATCTAGCTATTTCATCTTCATCAATTTCTAAATCAACATCAACATCTTGTGATATATAAATTGTCGGAATAGGTATATTTAAGATTAAACTTTCAATTAAGCGCGATGAAATATCATTATTCCAGCGATGATTCCTTTGGTATTCAGGATCAAGCTTTATTATATTTTTCTTTATTTTCTTCACAAGTGTTTCAAGGTCGTATTCAATATTTTGAGTCTTTACAGTTCTTTCTTTTGCTGTTTTTTGCAAATTACTTAGTTTATCTTTCAATGTATCCATATTTTCTCCTCCTTAAAACCTATTTCACATTATATCCTACGCATAATGTTTTTAAAATATATGCGACTTGTTTTTCAAATTTTATGCGTCAGATAGCTTTATTATATGAAATCTATTGCCCAATAGCTACAATTGCTTCAATTCACTTTTGTCGCCCAATTGTCACCCGAATTCTCAAAAGTCGCCTATTCTAGGCTATTTGGAGCATGCAGTTGAGCTGAAAAAATCCAGTAACACCGAGCTATTACAGTTTTTACACATAAAATGTACTCTCCTCTCCCATGAAAAGGAGCTCTCGAAAGAGGGCTCCGATTTTTTATGTAAAGCCTTTATTTATAAGGATTTTAAGCATATTTGTAAAAGTTAAAGCTCTCAGAAAATCCCTTTGCCGTTCATTTGTCGTTCTGTTTCTAAAATAAAAAACTCATCTAATAAATGAGCTAAAACCTTTCCTATTCATTCGTTGTAGATAATTTGCACAGTCCCGACGACAAAGCTTTCAATCATGCCTATCATTTCAATGCGAATGTTCGTTCTTCCAGCACAAACAAGCGTTCGGTTTCAAGTAAAAAATAAACCCCATAATATTCGCTGGAGTTCACTTTTATATACTAAATCATATCACTTAAATCTCCCATTCCTAGATAATGAGAAAATTGAGAAGCCTAATAGCTAATGCTAGACTCGCAGGTTTTTTTTATAAAGAGCATACCATTGATCGTTGATACAACTACATCAGGTTGGTGGTGGAGGTGGCCAGTCACCAGGATTGATATTCACAATTGTTTTATCCGATTGCATCTGACTTTGCATTTCCATTTGGAATTGCAATTGTGCCTGATGCTGTGCTTGTATTTGTGCTTGCAGTTGAATTTGCGCCTCTAATTGAGCCTGCGCTTGGGCTTGAAACTGCGACTGTACTTGGGCCTGAAATTGTAGTTCGGATTGTGATTGGGCTTGTAGCTGTGATTGTAATTGTGCTTGAAATTGCAATTGCTCCAATAATATGGTTTGTATTGAAACCGATTTACAAGAACGTTTTTTTTCGCGGCGATCTTTTTTTACAACTTTTCGTAACGACAATTTTTTTGACCGTAATGCTTAATGAACACTCCATTTCATAGTTTGAATGAGTAACCACCTATTAAAGATATGCTAGTATTTAAATAACGGACAAGACGAATGGCGTGGTATGTTCACACATTTTCGAATTCTATAGAACGATTTCACTCGTAAGCTAAACGAAAATATTAAAAATGATAGAAATTAGGTAGACTAACCTCCCAAGCGCTTGGGAACATAACAAAACAGCCCAACCGATATGGTTAGTGGGCTGTTTTGTTATTTCAAAGCTCTCACCGCTACGGCCAGTGTCCGCCAGTACAATAAGCGAGGGCCTATCTTGCCGACCAATCATAATGACGCTGCAATCGATTTACTCCTAGCGTGAGCTAATCTTGCCTTCCAGGTCAGTACTGTCAAATTACTTTACAACCACTCTTGAATCGATACGAGTAGCTTAAGCCTAGTGATTTTCCAACCCTGCTCCTCTATCATTAATTTGTCGAAAACCTTGGGCAATTGTGGAAAAATGTAGTAAAATATCATTTATACTAACAATAAAGGGGTATGAGAAGGAATGAAGAAATTAGTTGGTGCATTGATTCTATCCGTTATTTTGGTGTTAAGTGGTTGCAGCGAGGCGAAGACAGTAACAACAGATGAAGTAATCAAGGTATTTAAGGATGCTGGCTTAGAAGCTGAGAACCCAGTCGTGCTGACGGCGGAAGACCTCGATGTACTGCCTTTTACCGTATCTAAAGTTGTCCGTTCATCCGTACCTTCACTTGGTGAAGCAGAAGGCTTGCGTATCTTTATCTTTGACAATAAAAAGAGCCTAGATGCAGCTAAGGCATATTTCGATAAAATGGCTAAGTCATCAAAGATGTTCTCAAGTTGGACAGCTACCAACGGAAACGTGCTTATCCAGCTCAGCGGTGGCGTGAAAGAAGAAGATTTCAATAAATATAAAGCTGCACTCAAAAAATTATAATAGTATCCAAGAACAAAGTGACAGCCTTAGACACGATAAAAGTTTTAGAATGTCGCTGCCTTCTATCTAGTTGTATCGTAATAATCAGCCTATGATTACACGATATTTATCCATAACATTATTCTCAGAAAGTATACTTTCTAGAAGGATGGTTATTATGAAAAAAATTTTATTTATTACTGAATTTATTAATTCTTTTTTACGGCTCATCTTAACTATTTTGAGACTATTCCGCCAATAGTTCGATTTAGCATTTGTCTTTTCCATCAATACTAGACTAAATCGCTCATTGAGAAGCTTCGTATTAAATATTCGATAAGCCTGCTTCTGTAACGCTATAATTTCATGTGCATCCAGAAGCGTCGCCGTCTCAATGACTACCTTCATGTGAATCCCCCCCTCCTTAATCGACAAAATAACACACATCCTACTTCGTTATAGATGAATATGTACCTTTGACTTACAGCAAAAATTTCGTATCTATTATATTTTTCTAATTTTATGTCATTTGCTGTTTCAAAACATACAGAAGCGGGTAATGGTTATATGAGGGTTTTATGTCTGTAATAGGGGCGAATGCAAATGGTTGACGAACGATATTTTTATTGCACCTTATGTGATGAAGTTCGCGAGCGCAATGCTGCTAATTTTTTATTCAAAACCGCTTTTAAAGAAACCAAATCCAGTACGTTAGCGGCCGGTATTTGTCTGGACCATGTTGTTAACGCCTCTGGGACGGAGCCCGGCTGCAACAATTGTTTGATGAAATAAAATATTGATTCGATGCACTCGCATTCGGTAAAAAAAAAGAAGAGCATGCTCTTCTTTTTTTAAAGTGCCCTTTGATAGGGTCAATGACGTTCTAGGCGATCGGTGTGCCATTGGGTAAAGCCGTATCCGGTTGCAGCAATACCACATCGCCCTCTGCCGGCACGCCTCCAATGACAAGCACCTCCGATTTAAAGCCAGCAATGCGTCTTGGCGGGAAATTAACAACTGCTGCCACTTGCCGACCAACCAGTGCCTCGGGCTCATAACGGCGAGTGATTTGTGCCGATGAGCGTTTAATGCCTAACGCGCCAAAATCAATTTCAAGCTTTATCGCTGGGATTCGGGCCTCAGGAAAGAGCTCCGCTGTCAAAATCGTACCAATTCGAATATCCAGCTTTGTGAAATCTTCTATTTCTGCCATTCTTTTTCCTCCGAACTTTTATCTTAGACTCCAAAAAACACATAACCAAGCGTCATATATAAAAATAAAAAAAGGATTAATACAAGATGCCCTGTAATGGCTATCCCTCGTAGTTTAGCTGCCTCCCTCCCCTGCTTGCCAAACCACGCCGCTATAACGCCAAAAGGAGTCACCGTAATAATCAGGCCAAACCACAATCCCTGCAGCGGATGGCCAGCCTCAAATGGGAACACAAAGCTGTAAACCGAAACCACCGCGATCATAATGAAAGCGGCAAAGGACAGGTTCACTAACTTTTTTCTCATCATATAGATTCACCTACATTACGTTTCTTTTTCTTGCGAACCATCTATAAACTTCACGCCTACAATATTTGTGCTGCCTGTAACAAACAATGCATCATCAACATTTCCTTCAAAATTAATGTGATAGGTGCGGCTTGACCTTCGCGGCATGACAATACCTTCATTCTTTATATTTACAGATGCCAAAAGCCCACTGTCATATTCCGTAAATAATGGCTCGATTCTCACTTCTTTTGATTCGCTTCCATAATTCATAAGTGTTAACTGACATTGCATGTGCACGACGTTATCTTGCGTAGCATAGCGACATGACGACCCCTTTTGCGAATAATCCAGTGCTGTTATACCCGTGTTCTTATGGTGAACAAGCATCATCGCACTACTGGATAGGTACGGAAAAACAGCGAGGAAACCGATCACTCCGATAAGCACAAATCTACCGCCCTTACTATGCCTTTCCCGATAATGCTTTGTCAGTAAAACTCCGCTAATTATCAGCATTAGAAGGCCAATAATAACTGGAAAATGAAGTCCTGAATGGTTCTCCGAATTACTCCATGGCGAGATCCCGATAGCTCTGAATAGGTGATCGCCCATCGAAACGCCACAATGATCTATCGCTATCAAAAATAACGATAACAGCAAAAACAACAAATAAATCATCCGTTGTCCTTGTCTATTCGATCGACACTCATTTCATATATTTTAGCGGCTTCGCCATTAAACAAGTATCCCGTCGATAAAAAAGCCCATCCCTTTTTTTCATAATAACCGTCTATATCCGTGCAAAGATAAAGCTTATTCAAACCCAACTTTTCGGTCTCACGTGCGGCGTGCTCCAGCAACTGAGCTCCTAAATTATTGCCCCTAAATCGTAAATCGATATAAAGGCATGCGAGCCATGGAAACAAATCTTGCCTGCTGATCAAATCGTTTCTTAATAACGCATAAGTTCCGATAATGGTATCGTTATGGACAGCAATATAAAAACGAGGCAAATCATGAGATGGATGACAAGCATTCATCATACAATCCTGATAAAATTTAAAGTTCCCCTGATTTCCCCACTGTTTCCAGAAAACCATGATCGCTTCATCCAAATAATCCATTTTATCTCTCACATCAAATATTTCAATCATCGAAATCACTTCCCTGTATCTGATTTTCGTGAAATACATCTAATGTTTTCCTGCTTGGATAGGTGGGTCATTTATGGCGCAACTAAACTAATCATAACATAATCGGTTATGACATTAGGGATTTTATGTATATTTCACTTTAATCAAATGTGAACGTTTTGAAACATCATTATCGTGTTTAGCGTAAGAATAAGGAAGGAGATGATTGATATGGTGATGTTTGCTATTCTTTTTGTCTTGCTGGCGCTGCTTAACATTTTCTTTCCGAGGTTCGGTTGGTATATGAGGTACGGTTGGATGGTAAAGGGAAATTCGGAGCCCAGCGATGCTTATATTTTGATGAGTCGGATCAGTAGTATCATCGTATTGATTGTCTTTTTATTCATATTCCTTCCCATGCTCTTTAACTGACTTGCCGCTAATGGTGTTCTTTTCTATTTGAAAACGCCGGACTCGCCCATCATAATAAAGCAAGTCCAACCAATAACTGTGAACCTACGAGTCCACAGTTATTTTTGCTGCTAATTCAACAATTTTCTGGTTCAACAAATGCTGCTCCATCTTCTGCTCCGCTTCCACCATAACCCTCTGGATTAAGCACTCAGCGGGATGGTTAAGGCTGCAATCAAATAAGGAAGCCGTCCCCTCAATTGCGTGGATAATATCCAAAAACGATATCTCCTCCTTCTTCCTCTTTACCCGATAACCGCCATTCGCTCCCGAAGCCGACTCGATCAGTCCCGCTTTTACAAGTTTCGTCAATATTTTAGACAGGTAGGTTGGTGAAACTCCCTGCTTCTCCGCAAGCTGCGCCACACCTACTGGTTTATCAGACGATGCCGCTACCAAAAAAAGCATCGTGTGAAGAGCATAATTGGTCGCCTTTGAATACTTCATCTTGCACCTCTTTTGCAGATTTAATTGATCTATGATAACTGTTAAGAATAGTACAAGTCAAGCCTTCGCTACTCTCCCCCCTGTTATGATTCCTAGCCCCTTTTAGAAAATAGCTCGTTTGAGTCATTAAAATCCGATCGTCTTTCCTTCTATAATGATAGTTGTACGTATGTTAAAGCCTATAAAACATACTGTCGCGAAAATCTGAAACAAGAGAGGGGAATAACCTATGCTTTACTGGATCATTATCGGAGGATTATTTTTGGGAGGACTGTTATTTGTTCTGAAAATGGGAGCAAGCGTCATTAAAGAGGATGACGTTATCCAAGAACAGCATGTCTTGTCCTATCCCTCCAATCGCCAAGGAGACCCAACATGACTGCCCGAAACAAAAGCACTAAATATGGAATAATCATTATATTGCTGATACTAGCTACAGCTGCGTACTTCATTTATAACCTGCAGAGCAGCAACAAGCTGCCTGTCGTCCAGCCGGCGCCTGATTTTGAACTGGAAGAGCTTAGCGGCGGCGTTTTTAAGCTAAGTGAGCAAGCGGGAAAAGTTATGCTTATGGAATTTATGTTTACGAGCTGTCCCGACATCTGTCCTGCCACGACCTATAATATGGTATTGCTTCAAGACGAGCTAAATAAACAAGGAATATTTGGGAAAAACGTTCAGTTTGCTGCCATCACCTTCGATCCGAACACCGACACACCTGAGGTGTTTCAAGCCTATGCCGAGCGTATGGGCATTGATCAATCGGGCTGGAGGCTGCTGCGCGGGGATGAAGAGTATACGATTCAAAAGGCGAAGGAATACGGCATCGGCGTTCAACGACTTGCCGACAATCAATTTGTCCACACGGTTACCTCGCTTCTGCTGATTGATGCCAATCAGCAAGTTCGCAAGGTTTACCGAATGGGCGAAGAAATGGATAACGGGTTAATCCTGAAGGATATTCGCAGTTTACTGAAAGAGCGTTAAACGCACTCTCATGAGTGCGCTATAGCTGATAATAGCCCTGCTCGTATGCATATCTGGCCAACTGCACGCGATTGTCCAAATGAAGCTTTTGAAGAATATTTTTCAGATGGTTCTTTACCGTATGCTCTGAGATAACCAGCTCGGCTGCAATATCACGGTTCAGCATGCCCTGTGACACCAACAATAAAATTTCTTTCTCTCTAGGCGTAAGAGGCGTGTCCTCTTCCTTTGGAGGTTTTACATGCGAGAATTCGCTTAAAATCCGTTGGGCTAGCTCTTGCGACATCGGCGCCTCGTCAAACGCAATGGCTCTTAAATATTCGAGCCATGCTCCCGGGTTTAAATTTTTCAGGAGATAGCCCTGTGCCCCCTTCTTTAAAGCCTCGAATAGATGCGTAATGTTATCGGATACGGTAACCATCACTATTTTCACATAGGGGAATTGCGACTTGATAACCTTTGTCGCCTCTAGCCCACCCATCTTTTTCATATTGATGTCCATCAAGATTACGTCGGGCATAACCTGTCCCGTCCAATAAATGGCTTCCACTCCGTTCGCGGCTTCCCCAACGACTTCAAATAACACATCCTCACTAAGAATGGCCCGTATTCCTTCCCTTGCATGGGGATGGTCGTCAACAATTAATACTCGTACCGTTTGCATCATTTTCCCGTCACCTGCCTCTCCTTCCATTGTCGCTTACTTATGCAGGAGAAGGCATGACTCGTTCGAGCTACTTTGTCCAAAAAAACCAGCGTAATGCGAAAATAAAATTTTCGGGTTAGGCTTTACTTGGCTTGCCCTCGCCAAACCATTTCATCATGACCATACCGACAATAAGACTCCATACGGGAGCCGATATGCCTAGAAAGGTAACGTTTGACACCGCAATGACAAAAGCAGCAACTGTCGAGTAACGGAACAACTGCTCAGAGAAGGTCGATTGTATACTTTGAATAAATATGCCCACTAATGAAAAGCCAGTTACGATAACAATGAACGCCAGCGGCAATATTTTCATAAAAGCAATGACCTTCCAGGCAAATAACCCAAACAGCATAACCAATGCACCCGACACGATAGCAGAGTAATACCGCTTGTCTTTCGGACCCGCCTCTTCACTGCTGCATAACATGCTCATCATGCCTCCGACATTGACTGCATGCCCGCCAAACCAGCCCGTAAGCGAAGTTGCTATCCCCGTTAACGTAATGATTTTCACCGCTGAAGGCTCATAGCCATTTTTCCGAAGCGCCGCAAGGGCAACAAACAGGTCATTGCTCAGCACAAGCAGAGCCATTGGAAGCGCCAGCGAAATAAAACCATGCCATGAAAATACAGGCCATATGACGTGAGGCAGCGCGAACGGAATTTTCTCCGCCTCAGGAAAGTCATATCCGACAAAGAGCGCCAGCATTCCCATGACCATGACACCGAGGATCGGTGGGCACTTTTTAATCCATTTTGGAAAAAGAAGAAAACCTGCCAAAGCCATAAGTCCGACAAATGAATTATCTTTGAGCGCCGGTACGATTTTCACAATATGATTGAATATCAGTCCGGCTAGCATTGCATCAAGTAAAGGCTTCGGCAAAAAAGCCAGCAGCTTGTCCGCAAGGCCCGATAAGCCAAATACAGCGATGATCACTCCCGCCATGATCGCAGCTCCCGCCAGCTCTGCCATTGAAAAATAGACAACGGACGTGCTTAGAAAGGCAACTGCCGTTATCGAATGAGCCCCGCCGAACGGAATTTTGTAATATAGGGACAAGGCAATATTGAATAATCCTCCAAATACATAAACCGTAAAAATCCAGGAAACAAGCTCATTATTCGTGAAACCCGCTTGCGCTGCGCTGCTAACGATAAGCACGGCCCCTCCCGTACATGCCAGCAATGCTGATAAAAAACCGGTTAACCATTGTTTTGCGTGGATCTGCATTTCAAATTCCCTTTCTTTCTTGCTCCATGGATAGTTGGCTCGCAATAAGCTGGACATAAGAATAATCGAATATCATCCGCCCGGTCAACCTTTTGCCTCCTGCCACGTTAGGCGGATGACGGGTATCAATGGTTACCGGAACAATCACCCAGTCAAAAAGCCCTTCCCCATCATAATCTACAATGTACACAAGACGTAAGGAGGTGTCATGAACAATGTCCGGACACGTTGGTGGTGCTTTTTCGAATACAGGTATTATTCTGGTCCTTTTCATTCTATTGGTGATTATCGCTTGCAGCTGCGGAATTTTTGGCGGAGGCTACGGTGGAGGCTACTAAAATAAAAGCTTAAACACGTGATGCATAATCTACAGAGTACTTCAGCACAAAGGAGGTGCAATGAATATGTCCGGTCATGTTGGCGGTGCTTTTCATAACACGGGTACCATTCTGGTCCTCTTCATTTTGCTAGTTATTATCGCTTGTAGCTGCGGGATTTTTGGCGGCCGTTACTAATAAGCAGCCAAAAAACATTATAAATACTGGCGCACAAGACCTACGTATTGGTTTTGTGCGCCAGCTTTCCATTTTTTGCTTTTTGTTAGTTGCAATCCTATAGTATGATAACTTCAAAAGAACGGAAATGGAGATACATAATGAAAGCCTTACTTACCGCTTTGCTTACGCTGGCTATCCTCCTCTCGGGCTGCGGGGCTTTATCTGTCCAATTGGATTCAAGTGGCTCCAATGCAGCAAGCGCCTATGATACGAAAATTATTTTGCCGACAGACCGCTATCCCGAAACCATGGCTCATATTGCCGCAGCGATCAAGTCCGGCGCTTCCGCTATATGCACGATTGATCGGGATGGAGCGGAAGCTAACCGAAGCGCTTCTTTGCAAGGCGTTCCGACCAAAAAAGGTTTCGACCGCGATGAATGGCCAATGGCCATGTGCAAAGAAGGCGGCGAAGGTGCAGATATCGCTTATGTTACGCCGAAGGATAACCGAGGCGCCGGCTCATGGATTGGCAACCAGCTCACCGACTTGAAGGACGGCACTCGAGTCTTGTTCGTCATGGATTCTGCCATTGCAGCCAATTCGAATGTGAAGCCAGCAGCTTCCTCCAAGCCCGCTGTCACAGAAGCGCCAACAAAAGTACCGGCAGCGACTGAAGCGCCGGTATACTATGCGAACTGCACAGCCGTTCGCGAGGCTGGAGCCGCTCCTCTGCACAAAGGTGATCCCGGTTATAGCCAAAAGCTCGACCGCGACGGTGACGGCATTGCGTGCAGTTCCTGAACAGCTTTTCCAATAAACAGCAAGCCAAACGGCCCCTATGCTCGATAAATATGAGCATAGGGGCCGTTTGGCTTCATGATTTGGAAGCTGCTGGTTCTTTGCTAGGCTTAATGGCGAATAGAGCCAGCAGCGTGCAAAGCAAGCCACATCCTGCAAACAAAAAAAACAAAAAGGTCTCATTTTTGATCAGCAGCGACGCAATGGGCGGGCCTGCCGCCACGCCAATAAAGCGAGTACTGCTATAAAGTGAGGTAATCGTCCCTCTTTGCTTCTTCTCAATGCCTTCTGTAATCAACGCGTCCAGACTCGGCAGCGCGAGTCCGATACCTGCGCCGCTGATGAACATAAATGAAAGCAAAAAGAAGAGCCCTTTCGTATTCATGATGCCGCAAATGAACATCATCACCGCTAACGCCGCGGTACCGATCACGATAAACCATTTCATTTTCGCCTTGCTTTCGCCAACGATTTTCCCAGTAATGAATGAGAACAAACATATCGCGCTTAACGGAATCGCTAGGAGCATTCCTTTCCATATTCCGTCAATATGATAATAGTCCTCCAGAACCGAAGACAAGTAATACAAAAATCCAAACATAATAAACATGCCTATTCCGCCGATCGCGAACGTTACATACAACCAGTGCCCTTTCTCAGCCAAAATGGATTTGATGGATTGAAAGAAGCTCTTCAGGCTATTGTCTTGCTTCTTCTTTTGCTTGGGTGCCTTAACCAGAAATAGGACTCCCAAAATGGAAATCAACGAGATTAGCGGTATGACGGCCAGCGGAAGGAACCAGATCACCAGCGCAAGAGCTGATCCTGCGACCGGACTAAGCACTTTCCCGAACGTATTGGAGGTTTCAATCATGCCAAGCCCGCTGCTCACTTCTTCTTCGCTGTCAAACATATCTCCGACCAAAGGCAGTACAATGGGAAAAGCGCCTGCTGCGCCTACTCCTTGAATGAAACGGCCAGCTAATATGGTCGCATAGACATGGTTATCCATTAGCCAGGCAGCCAGACCGGAGACTAGTCCTCCGATAGCCGCAATGGATAGCCCTATAATAATGATGATTTTTCTTCCATAACGATCCGACAAATAACCGGCGATGGGGATACACAAGATGGAAACTGCCGCATAGACCGTTATGATCAGGCTTGACTGAACAGAGGAAATATTCAACTTCTTCTGCATTAACGGAAGCACCGGGATCAGCATTGAATTAGCTAGTGTCATGATTAAAGGAATAGATGCCAAAGCTGCCAAATCCCACTTTTTTTCCACTGTTGCTCTCCTTCCTTGAGTGTAAGCGAATGACTTGATTTCTTCTTTAGCACCGATCAAAAATCCAGCACTTTCAAAGGCTCTTCTGCCGGACCTTCAACCACATCCCCGTTAAATGCAAACCGGGAGCCATGACACGGGCAATCCCAGGTCCGGTCCCCATTGTTCCATTCCACTTCGCAGCCCATATGGGTACAGGTCGTATCCACAAGGAACAGGTTTCCATTCACGTCCTTGTAGGCCCCTGCTCTTTTGCCATGGAACCTCACGACGCTTCCTTCATCCGCCGCTAAATCTTCAAGCCGTTTATGCACCATCTCGATCTTGCCTGCAACCAGGTGCTTCGCGACATCCGCATTGTCCATGACAAGCTTGGCGACCGTTCCGAGTGACATCGAGCGTGACGGGGAAAACAACGGCTCATAGGCATTCTCTTTTTCCGTAATTAGATCCCTAATAAGCAGCGCGGCTGCCGTCCCGTTCGTCATTCCCCATTTATGATAGCCCGTAGCGATATATACGTTGGTGGACGATGAGGTTATTCGGCCGATATAAGGTATCTTATCTCCGGTAACCAAGTCCTGCGCGGACCAGCGATAAGCAATATCCTTCACTTGAAACTGCTTTACTGCATACCTTTTGAGTTCCTCGTAATGATTGATCGTACATACTCCTTGCCCTGTCTTATGGCTTTGCCCGCCAATCAGGAGCAGCTTGGCGGATTCCGCCGTTTCTACATACCGGATTGAACGTTTCGGATCTTCAGCGCTAAGGTACATCCCCTCCGGAATAGCCTCCTCTACATGAATACCAAGCACATAGGAGCGGTCCGCATGCATTCTTGCAAAATAAAACCCGTGTCCATCATAAAAAGGAAAATGCGTGCAGGAGACGACATGCTTGCATTTGATCCGGTGCCCTTTGCTCGTTATCACTTCAGGAAGAGGCCCTTCCTCAACATCAATCGCCGTTGTCTGCTCATAAATGAAGCCGCCAGCCTCTACAAACTTTTCAGCCAAAGCCGATAAGTATTGCAGCGGATGAAACTGTGCCTGTTTATGCATAACAATTGCGGCTTTAGAAGCGACCTGGAGCGGGATACGGTCAACATATGTCGCATGTATACCAAGTTTTTCATACGCCGCCATTTCCTTGTCCAGTTTGCTTATGTATTCATCCGAATTGGTGTATAGATATGCATCCTGTACGGAGAAGCCGCACTCGATCTGGTGCTTCTCAATCGTTTGCTTGATGAACTGTAACGCATCGTGGTTAGCCTGGTAATAAAGCTTAGCTGTCTCGCTTCCTTGCTTATTTAGAAGCTCGTCATAAATCAAATTATGCTGTGCCGTGATTTTCGCTGTCGTATGGCCAGTGGTGCCATGAAGAAGCTTGCCCGCTTCCAGCAAGGCGACCTTGAGTCCTGCCTGTGCTAGAAGATAAGCCGTAGTAATACCCGATATGCCGCCGCCCACAACGGCAACGTCCGTAGCAATACTTTCCTCAAGTACGGGATACTGATTTACGTTTGCTGATTCGGTCCAATAGGATTCAGGAAATTTAGGAATCGTGTTTGTCATCGCTCTTCTCCTTCGGCTAATCATGCAACTTAATTTGTACGAATGCTCAGCATTTCATTCTTTTAACATTAGAATCGATGCCTGCGTGCAAATTGCGGCTATTAGCATGAGGGCTTCCGTATAAGCGAAACACAATTGGACATTTTATATAGGAAAATGAAGTCATTAAAGGAGGCGCTGGATGCTTGGAAAGTTCATTTGAACATACATTTATGCCGATCACGACTTTTGCCAGCGGCGAGGGGCTTGCGTATCGACCCGATATTTTTTGTTATCCCATTCAGATCGTTAATGTTTGTTTTATCGGCGACCCAAACAAACCGGAAGATGGCTGGGTTCTCGTAGATGCAGGTATGCCAAGATCCGCCAAAAAAATTATTCAAGCGGCGGAAGAGCGGTTTGGCCGTGCGCCGACGGCTATTATTTTGACGCATGGGCATTTTGACCATGTCGGAGCTATCATTGAATTAATTGAGCATTGGAACGCTCCGGTGTATGCGCACAAGCGGGAGCTGCCCTATTTGACAGGCAAAGCGGATTACCCGCCTGCCGACCCGTCCGTTCATGGCGGGCTCATCGCTGAAATGTCGGCGTTCTTTCCCCATGATGGCATAAATCTGGATGATCGCGTTCAAGCCCTTCCTCCAGGTGGAAAAGTACCCGGGCTTCCCGACTGGAAATACATCCTTACGCCAGGCCATACCCCCGGCCATATATCGTTGTTCCGCCAAGAGGATGGCACTTTAATTGCGGGCGACGCCTTCGTCACCGTAAAGCAGGAATCGCTATATAAAGTCATGATGCAGGAACAGGAAATAAGCGGCCCTCCCAAATACTTTACGACGGATTGGCAGGCAGCGGAGAAGTCGGTGCAGAAGCTGGCTGACCTCCAACCCTATTTGGCAATTACCGGCCATGGCGAGCCGATGTTCGGCGAGATGCTAAAAAGCAACTTAAAGCTGCTAACGGATAAATTTAGTGAAATTGCGGTGCCGGAGCATGGGCGTTTTGTGGATCAGAAGCTGCATGGAGTGTAATTTGAAGCTGTCCCTTCGTGGCAATTAAAGGAGTGGCGCGGGGCCTAAAGTTTGGTTTACTTGCTGCGCAGCGTGTGCCCTATTCGGCCCGCTGCGCTTAAATCAATATAATTTTCAAATGCCTTAGTTAACCATTAATAACCATACTTATTGCACAGTATCAACCTTGAACTTACGAAAGAAAACTCCCCTGTACGTTATACTTCCTCTAGCTCCAACCTGGATTTCTTCAAAATCAGAATGTTTCATTACGATAAGTTCCAGTTCCGAGCTGTTAACCGTCAGCACTGTTATTTTTTTTGAATGGATGTATCCGTTCATTCCATATACTTTTTCCGCTTTTTTGCTGACGACCAGGCAACGGTCTGTTTTCAGAGATTTGCTTAGGTATAGAAGCATCCCAGTAATAAACATAATCACAAAAAATAAACAAGCGATAAAGGCTTCCACGGCTTATCCTCCTTAGCTTGATCAATCCCCTTTAGTTTCCATTCTATCATGTAATTTCTATTACCTGAATAGAAATGACCCCTGCGCAAAAAAAAGAGCCCAACAGAAATGAATCTGCTCAGCTCTTTTGTCATGTCCAGCTACACTTCACCACAATTATCCGTTTTAGCGCCTCGAAGGCCCATAAAAAGGAGTATTACGTACGCTCGCGATCGCGGCTTCTCAACCCGATTAAACCTAGCAGCCCCAGCAGCCCCAGCCAGCTCCAATTAAAGGCGCGATCATCCGTCGCAGTCGCTCTGTAATTATTAGCGGTCATATTCGTTGTGCGGTCTGCATCAAGTGCGCGGGTAGTATTGTCTATCCCTCTTTCGATCCCTGAGCGTATGCCTGTGTCGGGCACCGTATTCCCCATGCTTCGTGTGTTGTAGTTCGACTCCATCGTGCCTGTTCTTGAGTTATCTCCGAAAGCGGGTGCAGCAAATACAAATGCCATGCAAGCAATCATACAGAAAATAAGCGAGATCTTCTTCATTTACTCGTCCCCTTGCCAGATTTTTTTTAAACACCTGTATTATTTGTTAACCATAAAAAAACTATGCAGCAGGCATCCAGCCTCCAAATACGCGCTTTAAAAACAAAAAACCGTCCCTCTAGCGGACAGTTAAAGAACTACTACTATTTTGGTTAGCCTAATGTGAATGCATTTATGGGTTTAGGAAGTGGCTAGCCGACAATACTCCCATTATACCGTTTCCTTTAATCGCTATCACATAGTCCGCACCTTTCCCGTGCAGGCCAGTTCCAATCGCCAATGCCGCAATTAATAGATCCATTGTGGATTCTAGATCGGCAATCACAGGCGATTTATTCATAAGCTTCGCAATGGATTCCGTTTGCCAAGTATCCATGCCGCCAAAGCCATTCAGCCTTAGAAAGAACAAATCCTTTCTTACCAGTCCTATAGGCTGGCCTTGTTTATCCGATACGATAATGCATGGCACCTCCGGATGGCTTTGAAAGGCTCGCAACGCTTCATAACAGGTCTGTTTATTGGTCATGAGCGGAACAGGCACCACTCTTGCAGTTAACTCCTGGACAATCGTTTCCTTGGTTTCCAATGCGTTCATGACTCCGTCACCATCCTTTTCTTTTGTTACGTCCTCAGTATAATCCCATTTCATTAACTAGATTCGCTTGGAAAATTACCGCCATGTAAAATTGTACAGTTCTCCCTTTTCAGCTCCTTCTCCCAAGTGAAAACTTCCATAATTTGAATACATTTTCGCAAAAATGAGTACTTATTTGAACAGATTTACAATGCTATTCTTTGGATGGGGAAGATGACAAGGAGGCGTGATGATTTTGAAAAAAGGTTTGCTTGTCATGTTATGCAGTACGCTATTAGTAAGCTTGTTGCTTACCGTATCGGGTCCATCTGTTGCCAATGCGGCTTTCGGCTCAGGTGATTTTCTGAAAACCAGCGGAACCGTCATCAAAAACAATTGGGGCACTGGATCCGTCATTAACCTGCGAGGCACAAATCTTGGCGGCTGGCTGCTGCAGGAAAACTGGATGACCCCCGCTGGCGCGGTTGATGAGTATACGATACGCCGGACCTTAATTAACCGGTTCGGTGAATCGGGGGCGCAAACGTTGATCAACGGCTACCAGGATGCATGGATTCAGGCAAGCGACCTTGATAACATTAAAAATATGGGAATGAACGTGGTACGGGTACCCCTCTACTGGGAGGACTTCATGTACACGAATGGCACGATGAAACCGGATTCGGTGACATTCCGCAAGCTGGACTGGCTGATCACGGAAGCAAGCAATCGGAATTTATACGTCATTCTTGACCTCCACGGGGCACCTGGCGCGGCATGTCCTTGGCATTCCTGCGGACAGGAAAATTCAAACCAAATGTGGACGAATGCCACTTACCAGAACTGGACCGTACAAATTTGGGAAAGGCTAGCTGCGCGCTATAATAACAATCCGACAGTAGCTGCCTATGATCTGCTAAATGAACCTCTCGTGACGATGGGAACAGGGGAAAACGCAGCTCAAATTAAGCAGAAAATGGACTTTTTCCACCGCCTGTATCAAGCTGTTCGTGCCAAGGACCAAAACCATA
Organism: Paenibacillus paridis; assembly: GCF_006345825.1. Classification (GTDB taxonomy): domain Bacteria; phylum Bacillota; class Bacilli; order Paenibacillales; family Paenibacillaceae; genus Pristimantibacillus; species Pristimantibacillus paridis. Next base: position 1,221,283 of record NZ_VCIX01000092.1, on the reverse strand, counting down.
TCATCATCATCGCAGCCTTCTTCGATTGGTTCGCTGCCTCCCCTCCTTCTGCATACGGCTGGACTAACGTTGTCTACCAAACCCACCACTATCAATTCACCGATTATAACAACTGGAATTTGACCAATTCCGAAATCGACAGATGGCTGAGAGAAATGGCTTTGTATCAGAAAAACTGGAATGTGCCCGTTTACGCAGGTGAATTCTCTTTTGGGCAAAATGATCTATACGAAAAATGGCTGAATGGCCTAAATGGCTTGAACGCTTCTTGGACCAACTGGAGCTATAAGGTTAAGGATGGGGGCAACTGGGGCTATTACGTCAACAACAGCAATCCTGCACCTAACTTAACTAGCGATAGCGCAGCCACCATTACTGCCAAATGGAATAAATTCACGACTGCAAACTTTACGCCAAACACCACATTCCAGAACCTTGTCAAAAAGTATACGGGAGCGGCGCCAGTAAGCTCCACCTGGTCTAGCCTTAAGGCGAACGCGAATGGCAGCTACGTCAGCGCGGATAACACGGGCACAAGCCCGCTGATTGCCAATCGTGCGACAGCCGGGGATTGGGAACAGTTCAAGGTGATCAACAATTCAGACGGCACCGTATCTCTGCTCTCTCTTGCTAATATTAAATACGTTCAAGCGGATTTAAATAATGGAGGCAGACTCATTGCCAGCGCCTCCTTTATCGGAACGTGGGAGAAGTTTTACCGGCAGGACTTGGGAAATGGGCTTATTGCGCTGAGATCCGTCGCGAACAATATGTACGTTTGCGCCGATTTGAACAACGGGAACGTACTTTATGCTAATCGCGCGGCTGTTGGCGGAGCTTGGGAGCAGTTTGTGATTGCTCCTTAGCCCAATATTTGGAGCGGTTGTTCTTCAATAAACCGACAAAGATTTTTAATGTTGAGTTAAGGTTCATTTTTTATAATAAAAGACATCAACCCCACTGTTGATATATAGATCTAGGACACCGGCCCACAGCGATGTGGGCCATTTTTTTGTCCGGCTTCCGTTTCCTTGGCATGTTATGCAGGGTCGTCTCGAGCTAGTCGCTGCAACTATTTGGAACCCGATCGCCTCTAAAAACGTTATATACGAATATACTCTCAAGAGGTAGCTGCTTACGGAAAGGGTTTTGCTCCGCAAAGCCGAAGCTTTAGGAGGCGATTGGCGATGGAAACATTCGGCAGAGGCTGTTTGTACATTATTATTGGCGTGATTTTAGTTATGGCACTGGCCCTTATCGTTGGGGGCACGATTACCATTCCCTGGTACATTCTTATCCCACTTATCATACTCGCTTTCTGGGCTGCTTCCCGGAAAGGCAAATAAGCAGCATATTCGTTGCCAGACAAGGAAACCGGCTTTCAGACACGCGAGGGTCTGAAAGCCGGTTTCTTTTGGCCAAATCATTTTTATCATTTCCCCTTAGGAGGCATTCCCATGAATTTGCGCACGGAGAATGACATCCTCGCACTTGTTCAGGAGGACGAGTGGATGATGGACATTCTTAGAACAGTAAGTACATTGCATTTGCCCGATTGGTGGGTCTGTGCCGGCTTTATTCGCTCCAAAATATGGGACGTGCTGCATGGCTTTCGCGAAAGGACGGCTACACCCGATGTGGATGTTATCTATTTCGATGACAGCAATATAGAGGAAGACGTGGAAAAGAGACTGGAAGCGCGCCTTCGCGTTCTCCAGCCTCATATCCCCTGGTCTGTCAAAAATGAAGCACGGATGCATCTTATCGATCAAGCGCCGCCCTATCTCTCCTGTACGGATGCCATGTCCAAATTCCCTGAGACTGCCACAGCGCTAGGGCTAACGCTAGACGATGACGATCAAGTACGATTGGCAGCCCCTTGCGGCATTGCAGATGCCATTCAAATGAAAGTCAGGCCAACGCCGTTTTTTGCCGGTTCCGCTGAACGGCTATCGTATTATGAACAACGTATCGCACGGAAAAATTGGAAGCAGCGCTGGCCACTTATTCAAGTGTTCGATCAAGCTTGAATGGCGGCCAGTTACAGCGGCGCAAGCAAGATTGCGCGGGCAGCCGCATCCCAGGTTGCCGCTTGCCCAAGCTCCGTGGAAAGCGCACGGATGGGTACATAACCTGTCGCTTCTGACAACATCGATTCAAGCTCTTTTCCGTTTACAGTGACCTTTGTTCCAGTCCAATCTATTTTTGCCCCTAGAGCTTCGCCAACCAGCCTTGCAGGAACCCAGGTCACTCCATTTAGCAAATAGCCGTCAGACAAAAATTCACCGTCAGACAAAACGGCGATCCTCTCTGCATCCTTCAGCTTCTCCGGCTTTGGCACGAATTTATTGCCTGCGGCGTCATATCGCTTCAAATTGTATTGATTGATAATCGCCTTTAGCTTCGCCGGATAAGCCGGGTCCGTCGCGTAGCCGCATGCCAATAGCATATCGGCTTGCGCTTCTGGCGTTGCTGCTTTGCGAACACGCTCGTACCGCGGTGTAGCGAGAAGCAGATCGAGGTCCTTATAAAAATGATAAACACTTTTATAAGCCCGAAATGCAGCTCGCGTAGTCGTATTTCGCCCGTCCACAACCTCCCAGGTGCCCTTCACGACCGCTTCTCCGTGCCAATAGGCATTCGTTTGCCCGCTGCCTACCTTGATTCCGCCCAAGTTGTACCAAGAGTGAATAACCCCTCCGGTTTCAAGCACGTTTTGCGCTAGCCGAACGGATGGAAACATGGGTGAGCCTTCTTGCCTTATCCGTATAACCGTCGGTACCAATATCGCTATAAATTGATCCCTTGTCAGCTGTGCCATTCGCATGACTCCCTTCTGCCGCTTGTTAAGGCCTGTAATCTTACCTGTCCTTATTTGTGTATGCAGCAAAAGTTACAAGCGCCATGGACAAAGCGGCAGGAATAACGCTACTCTATGCCATAAAAACGACGTGTATTGGCAAGCAATTGCTCGGCTGCCTTATCCGCTGGCAGCTTTTTGATTTCGGCGATATGCTTAGCGGCATCGGCAGCCATCGCAGGCCGTGTAGGCTGTCCGGCATAGGGGCCCTCAAATGGCCAGGGACCGTCCGTTTCCACCATGAGCTGTTCAAGGGGATACTGCATAACCAGATGCCGGATCTCCTCCTCGTAGGCTACATCCGGCGTAACCGAAACCATATAACCGCGCGCCGCCATTCGACGAACGACCTCGGCACTTCCTTTAAACCAATGAAAATGGGCTTTTCGCACGTTGTATTTTTCCAGAATATCGCATGCTTTAGCAGCATCCTCGTAGACCGCATGCAAGATAATCGGTAGGTCCAGCTCTGCGGCAAGTGCGGCGAAACGCTCAAGAAGCGCCAAATAAGGCCGTTCATCGAAGAGGTGCCCCTCTTGGTTTGCCTTAGCCGCTTCCGCTTCTGTTCGCGTATAATAAGGCAGACCGACCTCACCGATCGCAAACTGCTCTTCTGCTTCATAACGCTCACGAATCCAATCAAACAGCCTCATTAATTCCTCTTCGGATGGAATCGGCTGCTCTGGATGGAAGCCGTAAGCAGGATAGACCTTTCCCGGATAACGCCCTGCGATCGCCCTGTTTAAGACTGCCGATTGCAAATGCATCGAGACTGCCACCACAGCCGCCACCCCCTCGCTGAAGGCGTTCTCCAGCAGCTTGTCTCGTTCCTGCTCATCATATAAATCAACGTGCACGTGGGAATCGATGCAAGCTTGAGAATGAGGTGCTATTCCTGCTTTCATCTTCATCCTATTTTGCTCATCCGATTTTCCACTCATCGTTCTCGCCCTCCTTCTGTGCCAAACCTCAACAGCTCATAAATACGCTGCTTCAGCATAATAAACCTCGAATCGGACCAGATTTCTTCCTGCCGCGGACGCTCAAATGGAATATGAAACTCCTCCAGCACAGTCGCTGGCGAGGCTGAAAGCACAATGACCCGATCGGATAAATACAGGGCCTCCTCGATGCTGTGCGTCACAAGCAAGACAGACCTGCGGTTTTGCTCCCAGATGGACATCAGCCATTGCTGCATTTGCACGCGCGTAAGAGCATCCAAAGCGCCAAACGGCTCATCCAGCAGCATTAGGCGCTGCGGCGCAAGCAATGCTCGCAAAAACGAAATCCGCTGCTGCATGCCGCCGGAGAGTACATGCGGGTAGGCCTTCGCATATTCTGTCAAGCCAATGCGGTCCAGCCATTCTCTCGTCTGCTCTTTGGCCAATTTGCCGTTGACCCCCGATATTGTCAAAGCCAGCTCGATATTCCCGGCCACGGTTTGCCAGGGCAATAGCGACGACTGCTGCGGCATATATGAAATATGGCCGCGCTCGCCATTCGCCTTCTTTCCGTCAATCCAGATTTCGCCTTCCGATGGCCGCTCCAACCCGCCGATGACTTGAAAGAGCGTCGTTTTTCCGCTGCCTGACGGGCCGATAATGGATACGAACTCTCCATCCGCTACCGAAAAGGTTAATCCTCCCAGCACCTGTTTGCTCTCGTTCCCTTTGCCAAATTGTTTTCGTATATTATTCACCTGAAGCGTCATCGCTTGATTGTCGTTCCTGCTTCGCATTCGCTACCTCCCCTCTTTCTCTGGGCGCCAACGGATAACTAGGCGTTCTGCCAGAGCAATAAGCCCAAATAACGTCAAGCTAAGCACGACTATAATAAAAACTGCCGCAAATACGCGATCCGGCTTAAACCCTTTGGATGAAATGAGCATAAACGCCCCCAGTCCCTTATTGGTGCCTAGCCATTCTGCCACGACCGCACTCAGCACGCTATAAGAGGCCGCAATTTTGAGGCCGGAAAACAAATGGACAATAGCATGCGGAAGCTCCAGCTTCCAGAACAACTTCCACTTGCGGATACCGATCATTTGCAAATAATTGCGAAGTGGTTGATCCGTATTCATCAAGCCGCCGAGCATAGCTACCGTTATGGGGAAGAAACAAACCATCATAACAAGCAAGACTTTGGGCAGCAGTCCCCAACCAAGAAGCATTGTCAAAATCGGTGCAATGGCGATCACAGGCACATTTTGCGATAAAACGAGCAGCGGATAGACGGCTGTACGGACTCCGGGAATTAAATGCAGCAAAGCGGCGAGCACAAAGCCCACCGCCGTTCCCCCAGCAAACCCAAGCAGTGTCAGCTGCACGGTTGCTTCCGTATGTTCCATTAGCCTTGGCCAAATCCGAATGGCCTCTTCTATGATCATGACAGGCGATGGAACCATCCATTCCTTTAGAATGCCAAGCTCTAATGCGCCCTGCCAGCACCCTAACAGAATAATTAGCAAAAGCGCCGGGGGCCAGAGCTTTGACCAAAAGCTTTTGCGTTTATTGTCCATCTGGATATTTCTCCAGCAGCCTGCCCATAGAAGCTCCCTTTGCCGGATTGTAGTAAATTTTCACTTGCGAAATAACGGACGGACAGCCCATTTCCGCCATGGCCTCGCTCATCGACTGAACAACGCCTAGCAGATGGCTAAGCTCGCCCTCCATTGTCGTTTCCAGCGGAGCAACGCGGTACGGCACCCCTGCTGCTTTAATGATGTCTATCGCCTTATCCACATAAGGCAGGACGCTCTCGCCGCCGGGCGTGGTCGGCAAGATTTGTATGCTTACTAGTGCGTTTGCCATTTCCATTCCTTCTTTCTCTTTGTTGTCGATCTATGCGGCTAAGCCGCTTCATCCTCTCTGATCGTCGGTACCCAATGCTCTATTCGGGCAAAAACTCGTTCGTAAACGCTTTTTCCGGCTCAAGCTCCTTCTCCAGCAGCTTGTGCTCGTACATCCAGCTCGCGTAATTTTCCCAGACGCTTAGCTTCTGTTCGCCCCACTTGGCTGCGTCATCCTGATATTTCGGGCTAAGCCACTTTTGGCTGGCACGTACAAGATCTGCATTCAAATCCGGCTCCGCCGCAATCAGAATCTCAGCCGCATCCTCGGGATTTCCGATCGCAAACTCGTAACCTTTCGCTGCCGCCGCCGTGAACGCTTTAACTAAGTCCGGCTTTTCCTGGATCAGAGATTCGTTTGTTGTCAAAACCGGCGTATAATAATCCAGCTTGTCACTGTAATCCGTCAAATAGACCATGTTGATCTTCTCTCCGCGCAGCTCCGCCTCCACACCGGTCCAAGCGTAATAAATCCAAGCAAAATCAATATCCCGCTTCACTGCTGTAAAGAAGTCACTATCGCCAATGCTGATTAGGTTGACCTTGCTGACATCCGCGCCTTTTTCTTGCATGATAGATTGAATGACTGCCTCTTCTACCGGAGCACCCCAGCCGCCGTATGTTTTGCCTTCGAACTTCTCTGGCGAATCGATCCCCTTCGCCAGCGGCGAAGCAAAGCCAGAGGTGTTATGCTGAATGACCGCCGCGATCGATACAAGCGGAACGCCTTCAATCCTTGCCATCGTGACGGATTCCTGATAGCTTACGCCGAATTGCACTTTGCCGGAGGCGACCATTTGATCCGCGCCGCTTTGTCCTGGCTGAATGATTTCAACATCGAGGCCCTGTTCCTTGAAGAAACCTTTATCTCTAGCGACATAAAGTCCGGTATGGTTCGTATTTGGCGTCCAGTCGAGCACCACCTGCACTTTCTCAAGCGGCTTGTCCACTGCACCTTCTTGCCCCTGCGGCTTCTCGCTTTCAGCCGGTTTATTGTTTGCCGCGCCACAGCCTGCAAGTGCCATAACGAACACTAGCATCGCCGCGATCATTTTCCACGAGCCTTTTCTTGCTTTCCTCTGATTCATGATGTGTTTGTTCCCCTCTCATTCCGTCTATTTGTTCTAGCGACGAAGCCTCATTCCGGTCCGGTTGGCCAAACCCATGCTGGACATCAAAAAAAAAGCGCCCTCCCAATCCGGAGGACGCCATATCATCGGCTGCGCAGCTAATTATTCAGGCAACGCTTGAATCTAACCTTCAAGCATTCCTTAAACAAGAGCTTCTGTCCCTACGCTGGCATTATCCAGATCAGGTTTAACGGGTCGGAATTGTATCGCTAATTCCCTCTCAGCCGGCCAAACCAGCTCCCCAGAACATATTCGGTTTCGTCAATCTATTTTATACTATAACAAACCGCAGCCACCATGTCAGTTTTTTTTCAAAAAGCTTTCCCCTTCCGCTCTTTTTTTCTTCCGACACGGCACTGCGACTACACCCGTTCAGCTCTCTTCCGCGCTCTCCGCCTCTTGTTCCTGATTGGTAAGAGCCGTCCGTCCGTACGCAAGCAAATAGGGTGAAGCAAGCTCATTATGGATAGCGGCATCCGTGACTTGCTCCAACTGCCGGATATAGTCAAGCTGCTCCGGTGGTTTTTTTTCCTCCAACGTAACCTTCACAAAGGTAAAACCAGCCTGCTCATATAACTGGTTGGCCTGCTTCACGGTGTACTGAGTGCTCACCTGACGCTGTGCATTTACATTCGCCGGGTCTAAATATTGCCGGATATTCTCAAAATAAAAGCGGTTTGCAAAAGAGCCAACGAGCCAGCCTCCGGGTTTCAGCAACCGAACCAATCGCTTTAGCGCTTCCGGCGTACCATAGGCGTGGGCATCACCGACGATAATGCCGCTTAGCCCCTCGGCAGGCAGCGTCCAATCCTCCAGCTCACCCGAGCGAAACACGGTAATGTTCGAGGATTCAGCTACTCTAGCAGCCAGCTCGTTGCGCTCTACACCGTACCATTTTGCGGCAGGGAATCGGTTCTTTATATTAAGTATCGTAGCTCCACAGCCGCAGCCAATTTCCATATAGGCTCCGCCCTCGCGTTTAAAGCCGTGGGATTCACGCTGGATGACCGCGCTAATATCCGTTCGCATCGATGTCGCTTCGCTCGGGTGAAAGCCCCATTTTGCCCGAAAAATCTCGCCATTTCTTCGAAACCCCTCTCGAAACTTCTCTAGATCGGAGCCGAAGGTCATGCTGCCATAATGATGAATAAACGTATCTCCGCACAGCAGCAGCTTATATCCTGCCAGCCTCAGCCGGATACTGTAGTCATCATCCTCGAAGTTGCCCATTCCAAAGGTCTCATCCAGCGGCCCAACCCGCTCCCATGCCTCCCGCTTAATTAACAGGCAGTAGCCCACCAGCTTCACCCGCTCCTCCCACTTCGAGCGGTCGGGAAAGGCGTGCATCGCGGAAGCAAACAACTCCATTTCCTCTATTGTTGCATAAGAGACGGGAATTGCCGTCCAGTAAGCCGCTGAATTAGTCACGGGACCAACGGCCCCAATCATTTCATCGCTTAGCAAGCCGCGCTTTAATCCATCCAACCAGCCCGGTGTCACAACGGTGTCGTTATTGAGCAGCAGCAGATGTTCCCCTGAAGCTGCGGCAATGCCGATATTACAGCCCTTTGGAAATCCGGCATTGGCACCGTTAGCGATAACGTGGAGGCCCGGTTGGCTGTTGGCCCATTGCACCGTCTCATCCGTTGATCCATTGTCTACTATTATCAGCTCGTAGCTTCCTTGCTGCGTATGACGCTGGATGCTTTCCACGCATTGCTTCGTGTAATCCAGCTGATTGTAAGTCACCAAAATAATGCTTGTCATATCCCTATTGGCATCGCTCACGCGTATCCCCCTCAAGCAAGCGTAAACGGCTTACGCAGTCCTGCGGCGGCAAAAGCCCGTTTCGCGGTGAAATATAAGCAGCAAATAAAGCTCATATTTCAAGCTGTATCATAAAATATGTAGACACAGCCGCTTCGGTGAGTATGGCCCAGCAGCTAGCCGGCCATGTTTTTGGTTTTATATTTTTTCCGCACCCCGACGATTAGCATCAAGAACGGCAGCACGACTTGAAATAACGGAACGATTTTGAGCGTAATATCAAGCCCGATCCAAAGGTGGTACGTATTGTTCGTTTCCAGAAACGAAGACGCATAGATGACGAGACCGATGGGCAGCACGCAGTATCGGTAGGCCATACCGGTGACAGCGGTGAAGGTAAACACTGCCGCCATGTATAGCGCCGTCATTTTGACATAAAGTCCAATCAACAGCAGCAGCGTCACAATAACATCCAATCGCTCCAAAATATTGGCCAGCCTGATCAACTGCACCACCTCAAGCAGCGGCAACGCAGTAAGGGCAGAAATCTCCGGACCCAGCACGCTCAGCGTAATGGCGTTCATCAGAATGAGAAACAGGGATACGCTTATATAAGCCCAATAAGAAATTTTTCCGATCATTTTTTTCTCGCTGACATGCTTCCAGAAAACGAAAAAAATAACCAATTGTCCAAACGGAAAGGATAGCAAATCTGGAAAAGCCGACTTTAAGACAGGCATCATGCCATTCTCCAGAAGGGGAAGCAAATGCCTAATTTTCGGAAGCCTGCTGATAAACAACAGAATTAGGAGAAAAGCATAGCTAAATGCCGCAATAGGAAACAGCAGCTGCACGACACGCACAAACACCTCCAGCCCCTTGCTCACCGTGTAAGCGGCAGCGCTGAGAATAAGCAGCATGACGATCCACTTCGGAGTAAAGGAGAGCAGCGTCATGACGGTAAGCTCACCGACATCCCGTACGTTGCGCATCGATTCATAAGCGAACCACAAAACGTAAATAATGCCAACAAATCCGCCAATCCAGCGGCCAAAATGGATCTTGTAAAGCTCCGCAAGCTCAGATTCGGGCGCTCTCTTCTGAATTTGGACATAAAGCGCCGTAAGCAGCAGACCGGCGACCGCGGCAAGCGTCATCGCGATCCATGCATCCTGCTTCGCTTTAATGCCAAGCTCGAACAGCGGAGTGCTGCCGATCATAAAAACGACGATCAAAATCCAAAGCTGGTTTTTCCCGATTTGCTGCATACGGTCTCCTTTCTGCTTATTAGCTGTCTTTCTCCTGCTCTTGTTTGAAGCCGCTACCGCTCATGCCCGTAGAATTCAGTTTGACCTTCACCTTTACTTTTACCTCTGTGCCTGCAAATAGCTCTTCCCAATTATCGCTGGCCTTTGACCATTGCTTTGGATATTTCTGACGGATGACGCTGCCAAAGCCGATGACGTCCGCACCGTTTTTGCGCAAAGCCTTCCATCCATTCTCCATAATCGCTGTAATCTCGCCTTCAATAAGCCGCTCAATCTTTGCCACCTGCTTCGGCTTGGAAAGATCGCCCTCGCAATTGTATTCCATTAACATACCGTCCGCTCCCGCTTCCACATGCATGATCCAATTGCCGTTCGAGAGCTCCGGGCGCAGCCTGGTCTTGGCATGCGTAATTCGTACCGACGAATTTTTCTGGCCGCTTCTGTTCTCCTCGCAAGCAAACGGGACCGTTGTTTTCTTCACATGATCGGCCAGCCACATCGCCCCTTGGCTTTCTTCGTTATTAAGCCAGCCGACCAGCTTGTCTCCTTGAATCAGCCCGAGGTCATACAGCCTGACCTTGGAAGGCGTGCTTGTCCGAGTCAATTGTCCCGCCCGCTCCACGCTCTCGTTCGTTCCCGATACGATCAGGCCCGGAATACCCGTGGCATGCGTTGTCCCTAGCAAGTCCATCAGCACCTGATGAATCGTCATTTGGCGAAAGGTAGAGCTATTCATCTCTTCATTCGTAATCATGCGCTGAATCGCCGCGCCGGGTATCTTCTCAAGCGGAATCAACTGCTCCAGCATTTTGCGGGCGCTCCCCTTCGACAAATACACGCTGACCGTCTCGCGCGAATCATGATTGCGCAAATAAGTATCCAGGAGTGAGCTGATTCCTTTCCGTGCCGCTTCCTGTCCAATAATCACGATTTGTGTATGAGAGAAATAAAGGCGGCGGGAGGTCTCTTGGCTGGCCTTGCTGACCGCGCTTCGAAAGCTCGAGCCTTTCGTCGAAAAAACGTTGACCGCTGCCGAGCTGCTGGTAGCGCTTTGGCTCGATATGGCCTGCGGTATAACGACCTGATACGACAATACCCAGCTCCCTTCCTTCCAATCGATACCGGTTGCCGAAATGACAGCAATATCGTTTAGCTCTACACGGTTCCAGCAGCCGGCAGTCAGTAGACAGGCGAGCAGCGGCAGCAGCAGCCTCCATTTCTTCATAGCCATTCCTTCCTTTCCGTCACGGTTTGCTGGAATGACGCTGCGCGGGCGGACGTTTCCCATTTGCCTGCCGCTTCGGATTGCGTAAGTTCATATCCATTGGCCGAAGCACGATCGCCCACCACGGCAGCCGGATGAACGCGTCTCTCCAAAAACTTTGCTTTGCCGGTCCCGGAGCTATAGGAGACATGTAAGGCACCCCAAAGGAACGCAGCGATACCAGATGGATCAGCATAAACAGCACAGAGATGAATATCCCGAAAAAACCGAAAATCCCAGCCATGATCATAAAGAGAAACCGGATAATGCGCGAGGTAGCCGCCATATTGAATTCCGGCATAACGAAGTTGGATATTGCCGTAAAAGAGACTACAATAACCATCCCGGCCGATACAATGCCGGCCTGTACCGCCGATTGTCCCAGTACAAGCGCACCTACGATAGAGATGGCCGGTCCGATGGCTCGCGGCATTCGCAGCCCCGCCTCACGCAGCACCTCGAATGTAAGCTCCATCAGCAGCGCTTCAGCAAGGCCCGGGAACGGGATTCCTTCCCGCTGCGCGGCCAGGCTGATTAACAGCGTGGTCGGTAGCATTTCCTGGTGGAAGGTTGTCACTGCGATGTAGACGGCTGGCAAAAGAATGGACACCACATACGCGGCATATCGAATAATGCGGACGAAGGAAGCGATATCGAATCTCTGATAATAATCCTCCGGTGACTGGAAAAAGGTAAAAAAAGTGGTCGGTGCCATCAGCGCGATGGGAGACCCGTCAACCATAACCGCTACCCTTCCCTCAAGCAGCGCGGCGGCTACCGTATCCGGTCGTTCCGTATTAAGCAGCGTGGGAAATAAGGTAAACGTCTCGTCTTGAATGAATTCCTCCACGTAGCCGCTCTCAAGCACGCCGTCGAGATCGATGGCAGCCAGCCTTCGATAAACCTCCTTGACGATTCCCTCGTCTACGATTCCGTTTAAGTACAAAACGGCTACGTTGGTATGCGTTTGCTGGCCCAGCTTATGCACCTGCACATGAAGGTCCGAAGAACGAATAATTCTCCGGACCAAGCTGATGTTCGTACGGAGGTTTTCCACAAACGCATGCTGCGGTCCCCGGATGACGGTCTGCGTCTGGGGAATAGAAACGTTGCGCTGATCGCCTCCATTTACATCCGCCGTCAATGCCGCTGCGCATCCATCAGCCAAAATGACGCATAATCCGTCCGTCATATACTGAAGCGCATGCTCCAAGGTATGGATGTCCTTCACGGAACCGATAGACACGACGCAGCTCCGAAGCGCCTCGAGCAGCTTGCTGCCCTTGACCAAGGCATGCGGAGGCAGCCTCATCGACATTAACGGCTCCATGACGCTTTCATTAATCGTCCCCGTATCCACAATTCCATCTACATAGAGGATCGCGATCTCGCGGTCTGGTGCCGCATCGCTGCGAAACATTCGAACCACAAGATCTGTGCTTCCTCCGAAACGGCTCTGAATCGCCTTAACGTTCGCTTGCAGCGAGGGACTAAGCGGCGTTAGCGCTCCTGCGGGTTGTTTGTTCATAGCGGCACCTTTCGTTTCCATGTTGCTTCTATTTTGGCGCATTATGGGTTTAAATATGTACCGCTTGATGATAAGCGTCTATAGGATGCTTGATTTGCTTATATGAAAATAAAATGCGGCTGCCTCACCTGCCGTTTGGCGGGCAGGCAGTTGAGAAGGTCCGAGATGACGGAACCTTGCGTAATAACAGAAAAAGCGATGCAAAAGCCTTAAATCATGGCTTCTGCATCGCTCTTCTTTGTCCCCCGTTAGGCTTCCGGATAAAGCGCGGACGATAAGTAGCGCTCCCCCGTATCCGGCAGCAGGATCACTATTTTCTTATCTTGATTGCCTGGCCGCTTCGCAATTTGCAGCGCCGCATACACCGCAGCGCCCGAAGAAATGCCGACGAGCAGGCCTTCGCTTCGCGCAAGCTGCCTTGCCGTTTCAAAGGCAGGCTCGCTTTTTACCAGAATGATTTCATCTACCACAGCCGGATGAAAGTTGTCGGGAACAAAGCCTGCGCCGATGCCTTGAATTTTATGCAGCCCCTTTTTGCCGCCGGATAGCACCGGGGAATCCGCAGGCTCTACCGCTATAATTTGAACAGCTGGATTTTTCTCTTTAAGCGCTGCGCCTACGCCAGAAACCGTACCGCCTGTCCCTACGCCTGCAACAAAAAAATCAACCTCGCCGTCCATGTCCCTCCAAATTTCTTCGGCTGTCGTTTTCTTATGAATATCCGGATTCGCTGGATTATTGAATTGCTGGGGCATAAATGCGTTTGGCGTCGCTTCAGTAATCTCCTCTGCCTTCCTGATCGCGCCAGCCATTCCTTCGCTGGCAGGGGTTAGAATAAGCTCCGCTCCGAGTGCCAGCAATAGCTTGCGGCGCTCCACGCTGAAGCTCTCCGGCAGTGTAATGATTAACCGGTACCCTAGTGCCGCTGCGGCGAACGCAAGCCCGACGCCTGTATTTCCGCTTGTAGGCTCAACAATAATCGAGTTTTGGTTAATGAGCCCGCGCTCTTCCGCATCCTTGATCAACGCCACGCCAATCCGATCCTTTACGCTCCCGGCAGGATTGAAATACTCTAGCTTGCCGATGAGTTTCGCTTGAATGTTGTGCTGCCCGCTAAAATTGGCAAGCTCCAGAAGCGGTGTGTTGCCGACTAGCTCCGTTAAGTTCTTCGCGATTTTGGTCAAAGTGACCCCTCCCATACATTTAATTCCAACCTTTTCAGTCGGTTATATTCTTTTACCTTATCAGCTGCACAAACTAAATTCAATAGTGGGATTATCTTTTTTCATTTTCCCACTCCAAGTTCTCTTTTCTAAGCCGCCTGTAGCGCTATTACAGCAGTAAAACCATGTAAAAAATAACCACAATTAACCTCTAGCATAAGAACACATGTTCCGCATATAATAAGAACAAACGTTCTTACCTAGAAGGAGGAGCATCATGGCATTGGAAAAATGGCTTCACATGATCGATTGTGTCGTTGATGTGATTTATATGAGCAAGAAAGGGAAATTCACCAAGCGAAGAATTCGTGTTCTAGCCGTAAAAGACGGCTACATCCGGGCTTTCTGTCTCAACTCCGGCGCGCAGCGCGTCTTTCTCGTGGCTAATCTTTTGGCAGCAGAGCTGGTGAACCCGCATGTCTCTTAACAAAGTCATTATGCTGGCGGACTGCCAGTCATTTTATGCCTCCGTCGAGAAGGCTGACCACCCGGAGTATCGGGATTTGCCCCTCGTCGTTGCAGGCGATCCGGAACGAAGGTCAGGCATCATTCTCGCCGCTTGTCCCCTTGCCAAATCCTTTGGGGTAACCACGGCAGAGCGGCTGGGCGATTCCTTGGCGAAGTGTCCGAATTTAGTCATTATTAAGCCTCGCATGCAGCTGTACATCGATATCTCCATGAGGATTACGAGCATCTATCAATCGTATACAGACCTAGTTGAGCCCTATTCCATCGATGAGCAGTTTCTAGATGTGACGGGCTCCCTTCATTTGTACGGATCACCGGAGGAGCTCGCGCATCACATTCAGACACGGATCCAGGCAGAGCTGGGGATTTACACGCGCTTTGGCATTGCCGAAAATAAAATGCTGGCGAAGATGGCCTGCGACAACTATGCCAAAAAAAATGATTCCGGCATTTATATTTTGCGGAAGGATCGGCTTGAGGAGACGCTTTGGACTTTGCCCGTTGCCAAAATGTTCATGGTCGGCAGCCGCATGACGCGGCATTTCAATGCCATGGGCCTGGAGACGATCGGCAAGGTAGCCGCTACGCCGCTCGAGAAGCTGAAGCTGATGATGCGCCGCAAATTCGGCAAAAACTCCGATATTAACGCCGAGCTTTACTCTCGGATTGCGAACGGCATCGATGATAGTCCCGTTACGCCGGGGACGCATGAGATTGCTCCGAAGGTGATCGGGCATATGATGACGCTGCCCCGGGATTATCAAAGACTGGAGGACATTAAGGTTGTCCTGCTTGAGCTCACCGAGCTCGTATGCCAGCGCTGCCGGGGCAAGGGCTATATGGGGCATGTCGTTTCCGTTGGCTTGATGGGGGCCAATTATGACCAGCCTACCGGCTTTAGCCGCCAAATGAAAATGGACGATCCGAGCAACGTGACCAACACGGTTTACCATGCCGCTATACAGCTGCTGCTTCGCCACTGGGACGGCTATCCGGTAAGAAAGGTCGGCGTCAGCCTGTCGCAATTTTCCGAGGATGGCGAGTATCAGCTGTCCTTGTTTGACACGAAGCGGGAGAAGACGATGGCGCTCGAGAAAGCGACCGACGCCCTGAAGCAAAAGTATGGGGACTCCATCATTTTAAGGGCCGTCTCCGTAACCCCTGCCGGCCAAGCGCAGCACCGCTCGGAGAAGATCGGAGGACACTATAAATGAGGAAGAAGCTTGAAGGCAACGGCATCTGGGAATCGAGCCGCATGATGCTGCCGGAGCATAAGGTTGCTATCAATGAACAGGAGCAGGCTTTGCGGCAGAGGCAGCGGATCGAACTTGACGAGCAGGAATGGGAAAATATAAGCCGCTTTGTAATGGAATCACTGCAGCAGCGGCACCCCATTGCGATCCGCCTGTTCCATCCGCTGGAGGAGCTGAGCGTCATTGGCGTCGTCGATCGGGTCGATCAGCTGAAAGGACGCTTCATGGTTGATGGCGAATGGTTCTCCATTCGCGATATCGAAGGGGCATCCATCGAAGAAGAATGAAACGACTTACGAAAAGGAGCCGTCCCGCGCTTAAGCGGACGGCTCTTTTTCGTATGCCCAACATAAAGATATAAAGAATAAATGGAATTTCTCCCGCTAAAATACCGTTATCAGCTTGGCTATAGATTTTAGTGGTAATTTCTCCCATTAATCAAACCGTTTTTCGTCATATCGGCTGAATCTTTGGAATTAGAGGGACAAATTCCAACTAAATTCCCCGAAAATCGGAAATCTATTAAAATAACGGGACAAATTCCATGTAAAATTAGCCTAATCCCCTGCTTCAGGCAGCCGTTCACTTTCCCCGCTGCACCGCAATAACAGCCAGCTCGATCTTGTTCAGCATCATGCCATATTCATTCGTCATTTCGAAGGATGACGGAAGCGGCAGCTTTTGAAAATAAGGCACGACCTCGGCAGCCGACGTAAACCAATCGCCGGGTTCGGGCACCGGCGGAGGTTGCTCTCCCCAAGCGGCACTAAGCTCAGGACTGTAGATCGGCTCCGCGCCAAGCTTCAGCCGTCCCCCAAGCAAACGCTCCGCGTAGACGCGCTGAGGGGGCTTCTGACGAACGCGGGCAAATAAATGAGGGGCGTAGTCCGCCCTAGACCCCGTGTGCTTAACAGCGGCTGCAAAGCATTTCACTCCATCGTATACGCGTGGGATGCCGAACAGCATCGCGTAGAGCCGTTTGCCAAACTCAATCCGTTCATGCAAATGTTCGAAGCGCTCCAGTATTAGTCCGGAAAGTTTGAGCACGACCGCCTCTTCCCCTCTCCGCTGCCCCTTCCCATAAGGAAAAACAACGCCATTTAGTTGCAGCAGCGACTGCAGCCCAAAAAAGAACGTATGCAGCACTTTATCTCGGAAATAGGGATGCTGCACGACCCGCTGTTCAATATAATTTTGCTCATTCACAATAAGAGCAACCGTTAGCGGAGCCGACTCGCCATCTCGCCAAAACTGCTTCCAGGCCGGGGCCATAAATGCCGATACGCCAAAAGCCGGCAGCAGGTGAAACAAGCTCCTTCCTTCTCTGCGGCTCCATTCGTACAACAGCAGCTGAGGATAGGCATCCTGAAAAATTAACGCATTGGCCTGCTCCAAAAAGCGGAATACGGCCTCGCGCTGCTCCTTGCCGAGCAGCCACGGCAGCCACTCCCCTTGCAAATCAGTCATATTCCAGCCGCCGTTGCGCGATACCATATGAGCCAGCAGCGCCCAGTGCAGCTCAGGCGTGCGAAAATACACGTCACGGTAAGCCTCTGTACGCGTCACATTATTGCGATTGCCAGCCGCTATCTCCGCGCGAATGCGCGCAATCAGCCCCTGCTCTCTTTCCGTCCAGCCAGCGGCACCGCCAGAATCAGGCGCTGCTGTGGACTTGGACCAGGCATGCGTAAGCTTGGCTATCGTAGCAGCAGGCAGCTCAAGCGGAACCGCCTCTGCGATCATTTCATGCGATGCGCTGAGCGATGCCCATTTTCCGACAGCATAATCAAATGCCGCGCCTGGAAGCGCAAGCAGCTCCCGCAGCCAATAGCCGATTGTGCGGCGATTTGTCCGAACTCCATCCGTTTTGCCCATCGTAAGCGCTCCCCATTCAACGTCATTGCCTGTTTAGGAAATGAAGCACAGCTAACAAGCCCATAATAACCAGTATCCGCCACACAGCGGTCCGTCATACTTTGTTTGCAACATATGCGCTGCAGCTGGCCGCGATGTTATACTAAGAACAAACGCAAGGAGAGGAGAGAAAAAGTCATGTGCGGAAGATATACGTTAACGGTAACGTTGGAGGAGCTGTTGGTCAGATATATGATTGGAGAGACTATGGTGCCATTTCACCGTCCGAAATACAACGTTGCGCCCAGCCAGCAGGTCTTATCGATCATTCATGATGGACAAGCCAACCGATTGGGTGAGCTGAAGTGGGGACTTGTGCCGCCTTGGGCAGATGATCCGAAGGTCGGCTTTCAAATGCTGAACGCGCGCTCCGAGACGGCAGCGAGCAAGCCTGCCTTCCAGACGCCGCTGCGGCGCAAACGCTGCCTTATCCCGGCCGATGGCTTCTATGAGTGGAAGACAACGGCAACCGGCAAGCAGCCTATGCGCATCACGCTCAAAAGCCGCGCTTTATTCAGCATGGCTGGACTGTATGAAACATGGCTCTCTCCTGACGGAACCAAAATTAATAGCTGTACGATCCTGACCACTGCCCCTAACGAGCTTATTGCCCCCATCCATGACCGAATGCCCGTCATTCTGCGCCCCGAGGATGAGCAGCTTTGGCTCGATCGCACAGTAACCGATACGGCTATGCTAATGCCATTGCTCGTGCCTTACCAAGCGAGTGAGCTCGATGCCTATCCCGTTTCCGCAGCGGTGGGCAGTGTACGCAACGACGAGCCAGCCCTGATCGAGCCTTTTGATGCGGGTGAGCAGCTCGAGCTCTGGTAGGTGCAGCCGCCGCGATTGCGTCCAAAAAAAAATCGCTGACCAAAAGCGGTCAGCGAAACATCCCCCACAGCTTCAGCAAATGAAACGTGTTGTTGGGATCAATTTTTTGCCCCATCACAAAGGCAACAATCTGATCTTCCTGCGTGTCCGTCAGCTGCTCCTGCAAAATAACGGCGGCTGCCTTCACTAATTTTCTTACCTTTGGCCGGTCCTGCAAATCATACTTCGTCACATTACCGAGAAGCTGCCTGATTCGGTCCTTCATGACAGGATTTTTTAATTTGTATTTCACACGCTCGACAAACTGCGGCTTAATTCCATAATTTTGGTAACTCACTGCCTCGACACCTCCATCCGGCAATCCGATCACATCGTTAAACTATATGCCGCAAGGAGGTAATTATTGCCTAGTCCAGCTGTTCCCCTTGAAAAAATTGATCCTTTTGCAGTACAGAGCGCACTCTGACATACGAATCATTGGACCAGAAATCTTCACGCTCCGTGAGCTCTGCTGCGTCTTCGCGGGCGATTTCCAATACCTCATAATCCGCCACCATGTCCGCTAGACGAAACTCGGGCAGGCCGCTTTGCTTTGTGCCAAAAAAATCGCCCGGGCCACGAATTTCAAGATCGCGGCGCGATACCTCAAAGCCATCGTCCGTATCCGTCATCACCTTCATCCGTTCGCGCCCGGTTTCGGATTTCGGATCGGCCACCAAAATACAATGCGATTGATGCTCTCCCCGCCCGACACGACCGCGCAGCTGATGCAGCTGCGACAAGCCAAAGCGTTCCGCATCCATAATGATCATAAGCGTCGCATTCGGAACATCGACGCCTACCTCAACGACCGTCGTCGCGACGAGCACATGCGTTTCATTCGCACCGAAAGCCCCCATAACGCCTTCTTTTTCTGCTGCGGAGAGCCGCCCATGCAGCAGGCCAACACGTAAATCAGGAAAGGTTTGCTGCGTCTGTACGTAGAGATCTATCGCGTTTTGAACATCAATCTTCTCGGACTCCTCGATTAAAGGGCAAATAATGTAAGCCTGCCGTCCTTTGCTCACTTCTTTGCGGATAAAGCCAAGTACCCGTTCCATCATGCTATGCTTGACCCAATACGTCTTAATGGGCTTCCGGCCATGCGGTCGCTCGCGTATTGTGGAAACGTCCATATCTCCGAACGCGGTAATCGCCATCGTCCGTGGAATCGGCGTTGCTGTCATCGTAAGAACATCGGGGTTCATCCCTTTGCGCCGCAGCACACTTCGCTGATTGACGCCGAACCGGTGCTGCTCGTCCACAACGACTAGGCCCAAGCTTCGAAAAAAGACGTCTTCCTGAATCAGCGCATGCGTGCCGACAACGATATCAATAACACCCATTTGAAGTCCCGCCAGCACGTCTCTCCGCTTGCGTTCGGTCAAGCTTCCGGTAAGCAAGGCTACCTGAATGCCCAAATCCGCAAACATTTTAGTCAACGAGCGCATATGCTGATCAGCCAATATTTCGGTCGGTACCATAATTGCGCCTTGATGCCCCGACTTCACGGCAACATAGAGCGCAATCGCCGATACGACCGTTTTGCCGGAGCCGACATCCCCCTGCAGCAGACGATTCATACAGGAAGGCCTTCGCATATCAACGCAAATTTCATTGACGACCTTCTTCTGCGCATCCGTCAGCTCAAATGGCAGCGTAGCAGCGAATTGGCGTATCGTCTCACTTTCAATACGATGGGCAATGCCATCGTTACGCTTCCTGTTAAGCGCGCGATAGGCTTGCAGCTTTAACTGAAACAGAAATAACTCCTCGTAGACCAGCCTTCTGCGAGCTTCTTGTCCTTCTTTCGTATCATCCGGCAAATGGATACGCTGCACCGCATCGCGTCTTGGCATCAGGTCATGTCCTTGAACAAGCTCCTGCGGCAGCAATTCCTCAATCATCGTTCCGTACTGCGTCAAAGCTTGACGTATCGTCTTCCGCATCCACGTCTGCGTAATACTGCCACCCACAGAGTAGACCGGCTGAAGCGTTCCTGATTTGGCAGCTCCACCGCTGCCTGGGAACTCCGAGTCGGATATCGTCATTTGCAGGCGCTGCTGCTCCCATTTGCCTGTCAGCATAATCTCGCGGCCAATCACAAGCTGGTCTTGCAGAAAGTGTCGGTTGAACCATACGGCCGTCACCAGCCACTGGCCAACCTCCACCTTGCAGGTTAGTCTGGACTTGCTTTTGCCGTAGCGCTGCAAGACTGGGATTCCCCGGACATGACCAAGCACGGTGACCTTTTCGCCTTCTTTGACATCTGTAAGCTCCCGAATACGATAATCCTCATATCGATACGGAAAATAATCCAATAAGTCTGCAATCGTTCTCACGCCAAAGGCGTGAAGCTCCTCTTCCTTAGGAGCACTCACGCCTTTGATTTGCCGAACGGAAATTTGGTCCAGCGTCATCATCCAATCACATCCTGTACATAAACACGGCAGAAGTGCCCGGACCGGTATGCGTGCCAATAACAGCTCCAATGGTCGTCCAGCTCACCGCCTGAACATTGAATTGGCTCTTAAGTAGCTCGTAAAGCTCCCCCGCCGTTTCCTTGTGCAGCGAATAGGCCATCGTCATACCGACCGGCTCATCGCCATACGTTTTTTTGAGAAGCTCGACAATGCGCGCCATTGCCTTCTTCGTGCCTCGAACCTTATCTACAGCAAGCACGACGCCATCAGGATCAAGCGAGAGAATCGGCTTAATATTAAGAATGGAACCGATTAGCGCTGATGCTTTTCCGATGCGGCCGCCCTTCTGCAAGTACTCCAGCGTATCCACGAGAAAATATAATTCCGTACCGTTTGCGAGGCGTTCAATCTCCTCGATAATGCGTTCCTTCGATTCGCCTGCCTGCGCCATTTCGGCCGCCTTCACCACTCGCATGCCGAAGCCGTAGGAAGCCGATTTCGAATCGAGGATCGTAAGATCCGCTTCTTCTTCCAGCATGGACTGAGCGATAAACGCAGACTGATATGTGCCGCTAAGCGCTGCCGATAAGTGAAGCGAAATAATCGGCGCCTCCGCGTCCTCTTCAAGTAAACGCTGATACACATCAGAAAATTCCACTGGGGACGGCTGCGACGTTGTGGGAAGGGCAGAAGCTTGCGCAAGCTTCTCGTAGAACCCCTCTGATTTAATCGTCACCGCATCGAGAAACGTCTCTTCCCCAAACAGCACCTTTAAGGGCACCATGGAAATGCCCAGCCGCTGGCGGATCTCTTCCGGTATATCCGCTGTACTATCTGTTACAATTCTTACCTTTCCCAAAGGCAGATCCCTCCCAGCTATCAAACGATTAGAGCCTACTCCAATGCAAAAACATAAGGATACAGCGGTTGTCCGCCTTTTTGCACTTCCAGTTCGAGCTCTGGATACTGCTCCCCAATCCATTCGCAAAGCGATGCCGTTTCCCCGGTATCTGCTTCCTCGCCTGTAAGAATGGTCAGCAAATCCCCTCCGGTTTCCATCATGCTGGCAATAAGCGATTGACATGCACCTGGCAAATCAGCATTCGACACGACGATCTGTTTCTCCTTAATGCCGATGAAATCGCCCTCACGAATAGCAACGCCTTCAATGGTCGTATCCCGAACGGCTTTGGTTACCTGCCCAGAAACAACCTGTTCGGCCGCATTTTTCATCCATTCGCTGTTTCGTTCCGCTGTTTCATCCTCTTTGAAGGCAAGAACAGCCGCTAAGCCCTGCGGAATTGTTTTCGTTGGAATGATCGTGACCTTTCGCTCGCTAAGCTCTGCCGCCTGCTCAGCCGCCAAAATAATATTTCCGTTATTCGGTAAAATATAAATATGTTCTGCCGATAGCGCCTCTATAGCCTTCACGAAATCCTCCGTGCTCGGATTCATCGTCTGGCCGCCGGACAACACGGTATCCACTTCGTTTTCCAAGAAAATATCGGTGATTCCTTCACCCAACGCAACCGCTATGATGCCAAATGGCGCCCATTCGAATACTTGGCCTGGCGGGACGCCCTGCAGACCTTCGCCAGCGAGCAGCTCTGCTGCAGAATAGTCAGCAATGCCGGAATCCTCCTGCTCATGCTCCAAGATCTCGCGGTGCTGCTCCCGCATGTTAAGAATATGAATATCCGTCAGTTCGCCGTAAGGGAGTGACAAATTCAGTACATCGCCGGGCTTTCTCGAGTGTACGTGTACCTTAATAATATCATCTTCTGTAATAACCAGAATGGAATCGCCATCTTTGCCGAGCGCACGCTTGTAAGCGGATTCATCAAAGAACACCGCCGCGTTCCCTTTCAGCTTGCGATTGATAAAAAATTCCATATCGTATAAGAACTCAATCGTATCGGTCGCCAAGCGCGCTTGAGCCGAAGCCGGCTCCTGCTTCCTGAGCGGAGTTGCCTTTACTGGAACCGCGACCTCTTCCGGTGGAGCGGCTTCAGATTGCATGTCATCGGGCTCCAACTGTCCGTCGAGCTCCAACAGGCTGCGCAAGAAACCTTCGTAAATAAATACGAGGCCTTGTCCGCCGGAATCTACTACGCCTACCTGCTTCAAAACAGGTAGCAGGTCAGGCGTGCGCTGCAATGCCTCATTTGCCTTCGTATGCACCTCTTGCATCAGCTCAATTACATCATTCGTTCTGCGCGCATATTGAACGGCATGCTTCGCAGCTTCTTTGGCTACCGTAAGAATGGTTCCTTCAACTGGCTTCACGACAGCTTTATAAGCGAGGTCGACACCGTATTGCAAAGCAGCTGCCAGCTGCACCGTACCTGCCTCTTCGAGATTGGCTAACGATCTGGAAAACCCTCGGAACAGCTGTGACAAAATAACGCCAGAGTTGCCCCGTGCGCCCATCAGCAGTCCCTTCGACAAGGCTTCCGTCGCTTTCCCAACGCTCGCTGACGGCTTGCTGCGGAGCTCGCGTACACCTGAGGACATCGTTAAATTCATGTTTGTTCCCGTATCGCCATCCGGCACAGGAAACACATTTAATGCATTAACGTGCTCTGCGTTGCGCTGCAAGTAATCCGCGCCGAGCAGTGCCATTGCGGTAAAATCAGATCCGTTTATAAAGCGCTTACTCAACGAAATTTCCCTCCCTGTTACTTAAGTACCCTAACATCTTGCACAATTATATGGACTTCTTCCACTTGTAGACCGATTACGTCATTCAGCACATATTTTACCTTGGATTGAATGTTATGAGCAACTTCCGATATTTTCGTACCATAGCTCACGATGATGTAAAGGTCGATGTGCAGCTTCTCATTTTCTCTTCTAATTTCAACGCCACGAGTCAAATTGTCTCGTCCGAGCAACTCGGCAATCCCGTCCTTCAACTGTTTGCGAGAAGCCATTCCGACCAGTCCATAACAATCCATGGCCGCAGAGCCTGCTATAATGGCTATGCAATGATCAGAGACATGTATGGAACCGAATTCGGTGCTTAGCTGCAGAGGCATGGAAAACACTCCCTTACTGTATATATTATGGACTAAGTATTATTGTACTATAAACAGCCCCGTTATAGAAGTCTGTTCGATAAATCAAGCATTTCTGCGTTCCTTCGAGCTTTCCTTGCGATAATCGACTTGGTTGTCCGTATATTTAGGTTGAATAGAATAGATGTTTATGATACGATATTCAAGTGTGTTTAAATGTTATTTGTCTTACGAATGAAATTTTCCTCACGCATAACGAGCCATACTTATGGAATCACTTTTGCTCACGCAAGATTTAAAGGAGGTGTAGTCATGTCCCGCAAATGTTTTCTTACAGGTAAAGCACCTGGTAAAGGTAACAACGTTTCCCACGCAAACAACAAAACACGTCGTTCTTGGGGCGTAAACGTGCAAAAAGTTCGCATCTTGGTTGACGGTAAACCGAAACGTGTTTATGTCAGCACTCGCGCACTGAAATCCGGTAAAGTTACCCGCGTATAATGATGGCTTTGGCCATAGACAAAAGCACCTGAGAGCTCAGGTGCTTTTCTTTTACGTTTTCCACGATCACGGCCGAAGGGTGTCCTGCAGCATCCGATCTAATTTTTTTGGAAGGTATTCAAAATCGCCTTTACGAATCCGCCCAAAAATTTAGGCAGTTTGATTGTATAAAATTTCATGCCTCATCCCTCCTCAGACACGCTCATCGAATTAATCCGTGACAAACATCCTACGCTCATGTAACCATCCTATGCGTCTTCAGTTCGTCCTATTCCTTCGCAAGCGGCAGAGGAAAGCGCATTACACGCCTGATATGGCGTCCGGATTATCTCGTATATAGATAACAGCGGATACGATAACGGCAATCAGCAAATAAAATACGATCGACACGACAAAAAAAGTAATGCGCATCCCAAGCGTTTCAAATCTGCGAAAAAAACGTATGCCTATGTATAAAGCCAGCAACGAGAAGAGATAACGATAAAATCCCTCAATCAACGAGAACGCTGTTAGCAGCCCGCCTGTAACGAAGCTGTAACCCAGCAGCCATAATGTCGTTTTCAACCGTTCATTTATCACCGGAGCACCTAACGCAATACCGCTATGGCTGCGGCACGATCTTTCTCTGCAAATACGGCATTCCCAGCAACCAGCACGTTTGCCCCCGCTTCGCGAATGACACCCGCTGTAGTCGCATTAACGCCTCCATCTACTTGGACAAACACTTCATCAAGGCCTTGCTCCTCCAGCATCGCCCGAAGCTGGCGCAGCTTGACGAGCGAATAAGGAATGAATTTTTGCCCTCCGTAGCCAGGATTCACCGTCATGATGAGAACTAGATCAAGATCATGCAGGATCGGCTCCAATGTCGCGACCGGTGTAGCCGGATTAATCGCTACGCCTACCGGAAGCCCTTTTTCCTTTATGTAATGCACGGTTCTGTGCAAATGCACGCAGGCCTCGGCATGGATGGTGATTCGGTCTGCCCCAGCCGCAATATAATCGGCAATGGACAGCTCGGGCCGTTCAATCATCAAATGAACGTCGAAAGGCAGCTTGGTCGCCTCCCGTACCGCCGAGATGACCGGCGGGCCAAAGGTTAGATTCGGGACAAAATGCCCGTCCATCACATCAACGTGGATCCAATCCGCCCCTGCCGCTTCAACGGCTTTAATCTCCTCACCCAGTCGCGAGAAATCAGCTGACAAAATGGATGGTGCAATAATCGTCATCGTTGTTAGTACCTCCTTTTTTTATCCTTCATCTCAGCTAGAAAGAGCAAATAATGATCGTGCCTGCTCTTCTCAATCTTACCGGTTTCTACTGCTGCCAGTACAGCGCAGCCCGGTTCATGAACATGGGTACAGCCTCGAAACTTGCAATCCGGAGACAGCTCCCTCATCTCGACAAAGCAATATCCCAAATCCTCTATGCCAAGCTCCTGAAAATCCAACTGGCTAAACCCTGGCGTATCCGCCACTAAGCCACCGCCAATTTCAATCAGCTCAACATGCCTGGTCGTGTGCTTGCCGCGTCCAAGACGATTGCTGATTTGGTTGGTTTCGAGCTCTAGCCCCGGTACAATCGCATTAAGCAAGGAGGACTTTCCTACGCCGGATTGTCCAGCGAAAACAGCCAAATGGCCCTTCAGCCGTTCCTGGAAAGGGGCTATGCCTTCTCCGAGCAGCGAGCTTGTCCCATATACCTCGTAGCCGAGAGGGCGGTATATACGATTAACGGAGGCAGCCGCAGCTTGCGCTTCCTCCGTCTCCAAACCGTCATTCTCCAAATCCTGTTTGCTTAAACAAAGAACGGCGGGAATGCCCGCATGCTCGATATGGACGAGAAACTTGTCCAGCAGCTGCAAATTAAGCGCAGGCTCCGTTACTGAAAATACAAGTATGGCAAGATCGATGTTCGCGACCGGCGGCCTAATAAGCTCTGAGGAGCGAGGCAGCAGCTCCTCAACCGTCCCCTCCCCATTTTCGGTTAAGCTAAACATCACCACATCGCCTACAAGAGGCGTAAGCCCCTTGTTCTTAAACACGCCCCGCGCACGGCACTGGACCGTTATCGAGTCTGATGCCGCATCCTCAGCCCGTACGTAGTAATACCCGCTTAAGGCCTTCACGATGGTACCTTTCAGATGACCTTCCTTGCTGTTATGGCTGCTGCTGTTCTTGTTGCTGCTCTTCTTCAGTTGGCTCATCGCTTTCGGTAACCTCCGCTTGTACTGGCTCTTCTGTCGCCGGCACTTCTTCACCCGGTATGATCAAGGTGGATGAATTCGTACCATTCAATAATTCCTGGTACGTAATCGATTTAGAGTCAATGAATTGATTGTCACGGTAAACCGTTACGGAAGCTTCCGTATCCGGAGCGACTAAGACGGTAACGGGGAAAGTTTGCGTTCCCGAAATTTGCCGTTTAACCCCTTCAATCTTCTCGCCTCGGGCATCGGAATACTCAATTCGTATCTCGCTTGTCTTGCCTGCTTCCGCCGGCGAGATCGTAATGTTGAACTGATGCTCCTTGGCGTCGGCAGGAGGGCCTGAGCTTACGCTTATCGATACCTTAGCCCCTTTGGACACAGGCTCTTTCGCCTTATAAGGGTTCTGGCTGATGACAACATCCTTCGGATGCGCATAGCTAGGCACGTATAAGATGTCATCGTTGTCCAGCGTCAGCTCTTTTTCCTTAATCAATTCCTTCGCTTCCTCCAGCGTCTTGCCGATCAGATTCGGCATTGAAACCGTCTCGCGACCTTTGCTGATGGTGAACTGGAATTCAACCGATTCTGGATTATACTGCTCTCCTGGCTTTGGTGACTGCTGTAAAATTGTATTCTCCGGCTCCTCGCTAAATTCGGCTTCGGTGACGATCTGCTCCGGCGTAACGCCGATGGCGCCAAGCTCGTCAATCGCCGTCTGAAGCGACTTGCCCACGTAATTGCCCAGTTCCTCAAGCTCCGGTCCATCACTGACGGTAATCTGGATAAAGGAACCTTCCTTCACTCTCATATTCTTCTTGGTCTGGCTTAGCACCTGATTCACCGGGATTTCCTTGCTATGCTCGTGAAGAACCGGCTCTTCCACTTTAAGACCCGCATCCACGATCATCTGCCGGGCTTCTGCCTCCGTCTTGCCAACCACGAATGGCACATCTACCTCTGCTACATCCAGTACGCTAAGAAGCCAAATAAAGCCCCCTACGATCAATGCAAGAATAATGAGCGTCACGCCAACGACGGTCAACGGTTTTTTCCAACCCTTTGCTTGTGGCGCCGCGCCCTTATCGCTCGGCTTCTCGTCCGTGCTAGCTTTAGCCGCCGGCTCCCGGTCTTTAGGCATTGCGGGCGGAAAATCGCCGCGAATAGCCGGCATGACCCGGGTTTCCTCCATGTCGTTCACATGGCTGAACGTGATTTTCGGTTCCTTTAGGCGCTCCGGACGCAAGCAAGTATCCAGATCAACCAGCATGTCATGCGCAGAGTGGTAACGCTCATTAGGATTTTTGCGCATCGCTTTAAGGATAACGTTCTCGACGCTTTGCGGAATATGCGGATTAACCACACGCGGTTCTTCGAAATTTTCCTGCAGATGCTTCAGCGCTACGCTGATCGGGCTTTCGCCAAGAAACGGCAGCTGCGCCGTCAGCATCTGGTAGAGCACGATGCCAAGGGAATATAAATCCGATTTTTCGCCTGTGTTGATCCCCTTCGCATGCTCGGGAGAAAAATAATGAACCGAACCGATAACGGAGCCGGTCTGGGTAATCGTAGACGAAGTGACCGCCCGCGCGATCCCAAAGTCCGTCACTTTCACCCGCCCGTTTTTGCCGATTAATATGTTATGAGGCTTAATATCGCGATGAATAATATGATTTTGATGGGCGTGATCGAGCGCGTCTGCAATTTGCATGGCAATGCGCACCGCTTCATCTGTCTGCAGCGGCGCACGCTCTTGTATTATTTCATTTAAGTTATGGCCCTCAATATACTCCATAACGATATAGTGCGTGTCCTCTTCTTGTCCAACATCATAAATACTAACGACATTTGGATGAGATAGCGCAGCCGCCGACTGTGCTTCACGGCGGAAACGGCGTATGAACTCCTCGTCATGCACGAATTGCTGCCGCAATACTTTTACTGCTACGTTTCTGTTTAGCAGCACGTCATGCGCCTTGTACACAAGCGCCATACCGCCGCCGCCGATTCGCGTCAAAATTTCATAGCGTCCGCCTAGGTCTTGTCCAATCATCCTTGTCACCCCTCTCGATTCGTGCCGGCTGCTTCTTGCAGAAGAACGACCGTAATATTGTCGTCCCCACCAGCATGCAGCGCAAGCTGAATGAGATGATCAGCTTTAGCATCCAGCTCAAGCTTCTCAGTCATGACCGTTTGAAGGATTTGCTGGTCGCTCACCATATTGGAGAGACCGTCGCTGCACAGCAAAAGCACATCCTGAGGAGACCATTCTATCGCTTGGACTTCAATTTCAACATTTGAATCCGTACCGACAGCTCGGGTCAGTACATTGCGGCGCGGATGATGAGCGGCCTCCTCCTCGCTGAGCTGTCCGGATTTCACTAGTTCATTGACAAGCGTATGATCGAATGTAATTTGCTTGATAACGCCTTCGGTAATTTTGTAAGCCCTGCTGTCGCCAACATGTCCTATAATGGCATTGTCCTTCTTGACTAATGCAGCTACGATCGTCGTTCCCATATTATGATAGTTCTCGTTGCGCGAAGCCAGCTCAAATACAGCTTCATTCGCCTGCGTGATTGCCTGTCTGATTAGCATCTTGCCCTCTTGAACGGACAGATCGGCTTTAGCGGCGCTCTGCTCCAGCATGCTGCGGAAGGCATCAACAGCCTTCTGGCTAGCGACGTCTCCAGCCTGATGCCCGCCCATGCCATCGGCTACGATGGCAAGCGTTATCCCATTATTTAATTGACTTACCCAAGATTGGTCTTCATTAACATGACGAACCCGTCCGATATCACTTCGGTTTGCCGTTAACAATCAGTCATCACCTCGCCTGAGACTCCATATGTTTCGCTCTTAATTGGCCGCAAGCAGCCGCAATGTCATGCCCTTGCTCCCTGCGAATCGTAACGCTAACTTTATTGCGCTCCAGGACGCGCTGGAATTCAAAAATATCCTCACGCGGCGTACGCACATAATTCCGTTCCGGCACATGGTTAACCGGAATCAAATTGACATGGCACAGCATGCCTTGCAATACGTCCGCAAGCTCCTGCGCATGCTCGGCACGATCGTTAACGCCACCGATTAACGCATATTCAAACGTAATTCGGCGGCCGGTCTTCGCAATATAGTTATGGCAAGCGGCCATAACATCATCAAAAGGAAAGCGGCGGTTAACCGGCATTAGCTTCGAGCGCAGCGCATCATTTGGCGCATGGATCGAGAGAGCCAGATTGATTTGTGTGTTCTCTTCTGCGAATTTGTACATGCTTGGCACAATGCCGCTTGTCGATACGGTAATGTGGCGCTGCCCGATATTCAGGCCTTTCTCATGGATCATAATCCGCAGAAACGCCATCGTTGCATCATAATTTTCGAACGGCTCCCCTGAGCCCATAATGACGATACTCGAAACGCGCTCGCCCGTCGCATCTAGCATTTGCTGCGCAGTGACAACCTGAGCAACGATCTCGCCTGCGGTGAGGTTCCGTTTCAAGCCACCTAGCGTTGAAGCGCAAAACGTGCAGCCAATGCGGCAGCCGACCTGAGTCGTCACGCAAATGCTGTTTCCGTAGTTGTGGCGCATAATAACCGTCTCGATTGCATGTGCGTCATGAAGACCGAACAAAAACTTAACGGTACCGTCCTTTGATTCGAACTTGGTAATCTCGCTTAGCGTTACGAACTGGAAGTTCTCTTCAAGCTTCTCGCGCATCGCTTTCGAGAGATTGGACATATCTTCAAAGCTCTTAACCCGCTTCACATAAAGCCAATCAAACAGCTGGCCGCCCCGAAATGCGGGCTCACCGTTATCTATCATCCATTGCTGAAGCTGCTCGAGCGTGTAGTCATATATGCATGGTTTCATTTCATCACACCTGTACCTTATAGTAGGACGGCTCCCTCTTTGGATAGCCGCCATCGATTTATTTTACCACAAACGCCCATGATCAGCCATAACCGGCAATTACAGGCGCTTGACCATCCTTGCAATGTAAAAACCGTCACTGTTAAAATGCTGCGGAAGCAGCTGTGCTTGTCCATCAAAATGCTCGCCAACAGCCCCGGCGTTCCTTAGCTGCCGAACGATGTCCTGCGGCCAATCGCTGCTGAGCTCGAATTCAGGATGCTCTTCCAGAAAACGGGCGACCTGCTGCTCGTTCTCTTCCTTCTCCATCGTGCACGTGCTGTAGACCAGCACGCCTCCAGGACGCACCAATCCGCTTACAGCCTGCAATAACCGCTGCTGAACCGCCGCGATATCGGACACGTCGCCTGCGGTTTTGGTCCATTTGATTTCCGGCTTCCGTCTAATAACGCCAAATCCGGAGCAAGGCGCATCAAGGAGCACCGCATCCATCGATTCAGGTTTAAAGCGGTCAGCTAGCTTCAGCGCATCCTCAGTAATGGCTTCCACGTTGCGCAGCTTTAACCGTTCGCTCTGCATAACGATCAAGTCGCGCTTATGCGCGTGCAGATCGTTAGCCCATACCTTCCCTTTGCCGCCCATCAGCTCCGCCAAATGCGTGCTCTTGCCGCCAGGCGCCGCGCAGCAATCCAGTACCTGCATGCCTGCCTTCGGGGCCACGACCTCGGCAACCAGCATCGAGCTCTCATCCTGCAATGTCCATAAGCCTTCACGGAAACCGTCCGTATCGGCTAAATTCCCGCCGCGTACGATGGCAATGCCTGCAGGAGCAACCGTAGATGGCTCCACCTCATATCCTGCTGCTCTCAATTGCTCGATAACTTCCTCGCGGCTGCCTCTGAGTGGATTTGCCCGAACGCTGGAATGCGGATGCTCGTTGCCTGCGGCGCATATGGTCTCCGCCTTGTCCACTCCGTAGGATTCGACCCATCGCTTTACGAGCCATTCCGGGTAAGAATGCCGAAGTGCGATTTGCGTGACGGGATCTGCATGCTTGATTTCTGCTGCCTGCAATTCGACTCTGCTCCGGTCAATGCTGCGGAGTACGCCGTTCACCATGCCAGAGATACCCGAATGGCCGCGTTTCTTCGCAATGGTTACTGCCTCGTTGACCGCAGCATGCGCCGGTATTCGGTCCAAATATAACAATTGGTAGGCACTCATGCGAAGCAGTTGGTGAACCCAAGGCTCCAGCTTATGCAGCCCTTTGGATACGAAGCGGCTCAGCCAATAATCGAGCGTCGCCTGACGTTGAATCGTGCCGTATACCAGCTCGGTCACAAGGCCCGCATCCGCCTTCTGAAGACCTGCATCCTGAAGCGTGCTCTTTAGCTGGAGATTGCTGTACGCTCCCGTCTGGGATACCTTGACAAGTGCATCCATCGCCAGCTCGCGAGGGGATTTCGCCTTGCGCGGCGCAGGCTGCTGCGACGGCGCGGACTGGGGAGCTTTCCCCCGGCCGGCAGGCCGTTTGTGCCCTTGCTTTGCTTTAGGCTTGCCAGCGACATTCCCAGAAACAGCGCCATTACTGCTTGTCTTGCGGGTGCTTTCCGTCATACCGCACCCCCATCGCCAAGCCGTGTGCCTGTTTCAAGGCGGGCGCCCTTCAGCCAATCCGCCGCGTCCATCGCGCGTTTGCCTGCTGGCTGAATTACCTTCAGCACCAGCGCGCCCGCACCTGTCTGCACACGAATGCCGTTGTTGTCTGCTGCAATCACGGTTCCAGGCGATGCCGCTGTGTTACCGGAAGCTCCATCCACAGGTACGCTGCACTGCCATACTTTAAATACTTCACCATTCAATGAAGTGAAAGCTCCAGCCATGGGCGACAAGCCCCGGACCTGGTTGAAAATAGCGCGAGCAGACTTCGTCCAATCGATCCGCTCGTCCTCGCGATTCAAATTGGGGGCATAGGTCGCCAGCTCATCCTGCTGAGGCACCGATTTGGCTTCTCCCGAAATAATCGCCGGCAGCGTCTGGCCAAGCAGCTCCGCTCCCGCCAAGCTCAGCTTTTCAAACATCGTGCCGGAGGTGTCTTCATCTGTAATCGGGAGCTCGACAACGCTGATCATATCGCCAGTATCGAGTCCCTCAGCCATATACATAATCGTCACGCCCGTCGAAGCTTCTCCATTTATGATCGAGCGCTGGATCGGCGCGCCGCCGCGGTATTTGGGCAGCAAGGAGCCGTGCACGTTAATGCAGCCTAGACGAGGTATGTCCAGCAGCGCTTTCGGCAAAATCTGACCGTAAGCAGCCGTAACGATAAGATCGGGACTAAGCTCGGCTATCGCAGCTACGGCATCCGCGCTGCGCATCCGTTCAGGCTGCAGCACAGGCAGCCCGAACGACAAAGCCGCTTCCTTTACAGGCGGCGGCGTCAACGTTTTTTTGCGGCCCTTCGGCCGATCGGGCTGCGTTACGACAGCGACAACATTGTACTGCTGCTCGAGCAGCAGCTTCAAAGAGGGAACGGCAAAATCCGGCGTTCCCATAAATACGATACGCATGAAGCTATTCGCCGCCTTTTCTGGCTCTTTCCGAAATGTCGTAGATATTCTCCGCCAAATCGGTAAACAAAATGCCGTTCAAATGGTCAACCTCATGCTGGAATGCCCGAGCGAAATAGCCTTGGGCTTGAACCGTAAAGGTTTTCCCGGTACTGTCCTGACCCGTTACCACAATGCGGTCGGCACGCAGCACATCGCCGTTTAGGTTAGGGATGCTTAAGCAGCCCTCGGGCCCCAATTGTTCGCCTTCTTGCTCAACGATGACCGGATTGACCATTTCAACCAGTCCGTTTTCATCGCCAACGTCAACCACGATGACCCGCTTAGAAATGCCGATTTGAGGTGCAGCTAGCCCTACGCCCTCTGCGTCGTACATCGTATCGGCCATATCTTTCAGCAGCTTCTGCAAATTCGAATTGAACTTCGTTACTTCCTTTGCTTCTTCCCGCAATACCGGGTCTGGTTCTTTCACAATTATACGGATACTCATAGTATTCCCTTCCTTTACGATCATTAAAATAGTAATAGCTATTTATAATATAACTTGCGGATCCACGTCAATACTGAACTGCACTAAGCGCTGCGGCGGACCGTCCGTAAACGACCCAAGCGCCTTTCGAACAAGTGCGGAAGCGTCGATGTTCCCACGATATTTTATCACACATTGAAAACGGTAGCGATCTTTCATTCTTGAAATGGGCGAAGCTACGGGTCCAAGCACCTCTAGCGCTCTTGAAAATCCGCTGTTAAGCGGCAGCAAAACGCCTTCATTCTCGGAGAGTTCACGCAAATCTGCCGCAAATCGCTCACTCGTGGAAGATAGCAGCGGCAATTGCTCGTGCGACATGGTCACTAGGATTAGCCTGCAGTAAGGCGGATAGCCCATCGCGCTGCGATGGCGCAGCTCCTCGGATACAAAAGCCGCATAATCATGCTGCTGCGCTGTGACGACCGCGTAATGCTCGGGAGCATAGGTTTGAATGACGACCTCGCCCGGAAGATGATGCCTCCCGGCACGTCCAGCCACTTGGGTCAGCAATTGAAAGGTCCGTTCGGCCGCACGGAAATCCGGTAAATTCAGCGACGTATCGGCAGCAATGACTCCCACTAATGTAACATATGGAAAATCGAGCCCCTTCGCTACCATTT
This sequence comes from Paenibacillus paridis, assembly GCF_006345825.1. Lineage (GTDB taxonomy): Bacteria > Bacillota > Bacilli > Paenibacillales > Paenibacillaceae > Pristimantibacillus > Pristimantibacillus paridis. The sequence continues at coordinate 1,187,144 of NZ_VCIX01000092.1, read as the reverse complement.
GAGTGCCAAGCAGAACATCCGCTTTGCGGTCCCCGAACTGCTTCAAGAGCTTCTCATGCGAGTTTTTCTCCGTGGTCGTATCCACATCCATACGGATAACCCGAATGCCGGGGAACAGCTTGGAAAGCTCTTCCTCCACACGCTGCGTACCTGTCCCAAAATAACGGATATGCTCGCTTTGGCACGAAGGGCATGTGGTTGGCGCTTGCTCGGCATGCCCGCAATAATGACAGCGCAGCGCTCGCGATTTCTGGTGGTACGTCAGCGAAATGTCGCAGTGTGGACAAGCTGCCGTATAGCCGCATGAGCGGCACATAACGAAGGTGGAATAGCCGCGCCTATTGAGCAGCAGAACCGACTGTTCGCCGCGCTCAAGACGTTCGGCAAGCGAGCTGTGGAGCAGTCTGCTGAACATCGACCGGTTCCCCTCTTTGAGCTCCTCGCGCATGTCGATGACGGCCACCGGAGGAAGCGGCCTTCCGCCTACTCGCCCCGGCATCGGCAATAGTGCTGGCTCCTTCCCCTCATCTTTGGCCGATAACGGACGGCTTGCTGCCGCAAAGGATTCCAAGGAAGGCGTCGCTGAGCCGAGGACGACTGCCGCACCATGCTGCCTTGCTCTTCTAACTGCCACATCGCGCGCATGGTATTTGGGGCTCTCCTCCTGCTTGTAGGAAGATTCATGCTCCTCATCGATGATAATGAGGCCAAGCCGTTCAAACGGCGCAAATATAGCCGATCGCGCTCCGATGGCTACCTGTACTTGGCGGCTCCTAATTTTTCGCCACTCATCGTAGCGCTCCCCATTTGAGAGCCTGCTATGCAAAACGGCAACCGCATCTCCGAAGCGTCCCTTGAAGCGCTCAACCATCTGGGGCGTTAGTGAAATTTCAGGAACAAGCACGATCGCTTGCTTATCCTGCTCCAAGCAAAATTGGATCGATTGCAAATAAACCTCGGTTTTTCCGCTTCCGGTGACTCCATGAAGCAGCATCGTCTCTGGTTCTCCTGCTGCAACGGCCCGCGCCACGCGGTCATAAACGGCCTTCTGCCCATCGGTCAGCGCAAGCGGAGTCGTCCGCTCGAACTGCCTGCCGGCATAGGGATCGCGCTGCTGCTCTACCTCCTGAAGGATAAGCAGCCCTTTCTCTGCCAACGAGCGCACGCTTGCAGCAGATCCGCCTGCTTCTGCAAGCAGCTGCTGAAGCGGCAGCGGGCCTCCGTGTTCGAGCATATAGGCCAGTACTTCACGCTGCTTCGCCGCACGCGATGGCAAGGCGGCCATTTCAGTGCGAACGGCATCCACGTCCCCAGGCACGAATACGGTCAATACTTTACGGATCGCATGGCGGTCGCGAATGGAGGTCTGCTCCATAAGCACACCCTCGCGAAGAGCGGCCTTCACAGCTTTGACATGCTCGGGAAAGCGCTCGAGGAGCACCTCCAGCTTAACGAGCTGGCCGCTGGCTCCTAGCCAATCCGTCATGGCTTGGGGCAGATCCTCCCTTGCCGCTTCTTCATCTCCAATGCCAACAAGACGCTCGGCTTTTCCCTTCAAAGCGGCCGGTATCATCGCCTGCAGCGCCGTTGTCCACGAGCAGCAATATTTCTCGCTCATCCACTTCGCCAGCTCAATAAGATCAGGCAGCAGCGGCGGAACATGATCGAGCAGCTCGGAAACGGGCTTAAGCCTGCTCAAGGCAACATCTGTCGTGTCGGCAAGCTGGGTCACGAAGCCCTGCAGCACTCGTCCGCCAAAGGGCACGCCTACCCTGCTTCCAATCTCAATCCAGTCTTCGAAGGCGGCAGGCACCTCATAATCAAACGGCCGATCCGTCTGGCGGCTCGGCACGTCGACAATTACTTTAGCAATCATTCCCTCTTCCCTCCAGGAGAAGAAAGCCGTGCTGCAATCAGATCAAGCAGCCGAGCGGCAACCTCTCTCTTGGACAGGAGCGGCAGCGCGGCGACCAAGCCTTCTTCTCCAAATACCTGAACAATGTTTGTGTCGCCGTTGAATCCCGCCCCTTCCTTGCTAACATCGTTCGCAACGATGAGGTCGCAGTTTTTACGCCTAAGCTTGTCCATCGCATATTGCTCGACCTGCTCCGTTTCAGCGGCAAAACCAACAAGAAACTGCTGCTTCTTTTTCTGCCCGAGCGTCTCTAATATATCTGTCGTCCGCTCAAACTCCAGCACAAGCTTTTCGCCATTTTTTTTCAGCTTATGATCACTGATTTGAACCGCCCGATAATCGGCAACGGCTGCCGATTTCACGACGATATCCATATGATCGTACAGGCCAGTCACCGCTTCCAGCATTTGCTGTGCGGACTCCACTCGGATCAGGTTGACGCCTGCGGGAGGGGCCGCTGTTGTGCGGCCTGCTACCAAGGTGACATCGGCACCCATGAGCAGAGCCGCCTCTGCTATCGCAAAACCCATCTTCCCTGACGAATCGTTGGTCAAATATCGAACAGGATCCAGCCGCTCCATCGTTCCGCCTGCCGTCACGAGCAGCCGCTTCCCTTTTAGCTTGCTGCCGCTATCGAACCACGATTCAATAGCAAGGACAATATCTTCCGGCTCGGCCAGTCTTCCCTTTGCCACATAACCACAGGCTAGCTGCCCTGTCCCTGGCTCTACGAACATCGCGCCGCGCGAGGCAAGCAGCTCCAAATTATGCACAACCGCGGGATGCTCATACATATGAACATTCATCGCCGGCGCGATTAGCACAGGACATGTCGCCGCAAGCAGCGTCGTGCTTAGCATGTCATCCGCGTGTCCTCCCGCAAGCTTCGCAATCGCATTGGCTGTCGCCGGAGCGATTACGATAAGATCGGCATGGTCCGCCAAATGAATATGCGATACAACCGCTGGGTCCCGCTCATCAAACGTATCGATATGAACCGGATTACGCGATAACGTTTGCAAGGTAAGCGGCGTTATGAATTTGGTTGCCGATTCGGTCATGATCACATGAACCTTGGCGCCTGCTTGCACGAGCTTGCTGCATAACGCCGCGCCTTTATAAGCTGCAATCCCGCCGGTAATGCCGAGAATAATCGATTTTCCTTTTAGCATGGTGTATCTCCTGTCAAGCTTATAAGCTAGTATATTAGTGCATAGAGGGATTTATATCCGCCAGCAGTCTTTTGCTACCAGCCCTTACGTTCTCTTAGGCTTGTAATATGAGCGACATGATGCCTGCCGTGCCAAGCCACGAAGCCGAGAAAAAAAGCCAAACCGAACTGACTGCCCTTCTCGGGATGGTAAAACATTTTCTCAAAGTCCGCAGGCTGCATGGAACGCAGCAGCAGCACCCATCTCGCATAAATCCCTTCAACAATCGCAAGGCTAATCTCTGGCGATGCTTGCAAGCTGTCTGCTGTCTCTGCCCAGCGCTCCTCGTTAAAGGGCTTAATGGTCGGATTGGACTCCGTAAGCGCAAGCTTAAAACGCGAGTAGCTGTTCATCGAAGCATCTGCCAGATGGTGCGTGACCTGACGCACGGTCCAGCCACCGCTTCTGTAAGGGGTATCCCATTGTTCGTTATCTAAGTCCGCCAGCGCTTCCCTAAGCTGCGCAGGCAGCTTCTCCATGTCTGAAATCCACTGTTCCCGATGCTTTACGGTCATTCCTTCGAACGAGTACCTGCCAATCGGATAACGCAATTTGTCCATTCCGTTCCCTCCTGTTCATTCGTCACTGCAGCATCCATCACTTTTTCTATCATATCATATGCCGCCTCAAAATCTAACTAGACCTAGCCGATTTTGACGCTAATCATCCACTTTTTTTATGAATATAGATAAACCAAAATATATAATCGCAGCCTCGCAATAGTCAATACGGTTAAAGCGCTCCAAGTCGTAACTGATGTGCCATTAAGTAAAGCTCGGCAATATCAAACCGGCCGATCTCCTCAAACCTTCTGACCGCTTCTTCGATCTCGACAACTTCAACCGCAATCACCTGCTCGCCATCCGGTGGGTTTAATGGGGCGCCTACAATGTTGACCTGACCGTAACCGACAAGCCTGACGAAATTAGGGTGGGGAATATGCGGCCGATAAGGAACGCTCGCTGAAGAATGGCACTTAAAGCAACCAAAGAGCTTGTAGGAAACCAGCTCCGCCCCCAGCTCCTCCTTCACTTCTCTGGACAAGGCGTCCATATAATATTCATTAGGCTCCAGGGTTCCACCAATCAGCTCCCACTTGCCATTATCAATTTGCATGATCACATACTTCTCGCCAACCATCGGAATGATGCTAATATTGCTTACCGAGGCCTCGTCCACTTCATAATCGAGGGTGAAACAATTCTCAACAGGGCCCCATACGATTCCTTTAGAGAGGGCCGGAAATTCATGTAGTTCAATCAACATATCTTGATCTTCCTCTTCATTTAGTTATGATACTGAAAAAACGACAGGACCCCCGAAGCCATGATCATCGCGATAAAAACGATTAAAAAACCGATGGCAAAGCGCGACCAAAACGATCTAGGCTTCCGCGCTTCCTTTTTAATCTGGACGATCTGATCCTCTAGTTGTTTGAGCGTTCTTTTTATTTCCTCAATATCTTGCTCATTCGCCAAAGCATTCATCTCCCCAAAAATGATTTATTCCTTCGGTTTTTGCAAGCGATCCCTCTTGAACAACGTGAATCTAGTTTATCAAACTTTTGGCCTCGTTACACAAAAAAGCTGTCCAAAGCAGCAGAGCTACGTTTGGACAGCTTTTCAATTGAATGGGCATCGACTGCTATTTTTTGTTTCTCTCAAGCAGCATTCCTGTAATTTCTTCTGCCTGAGCCAGCACGGACACAGGATCGAAATACCAGTACCGGTCGGCAGGAAGCTCATAAACCTGATTGTTTTTTACTGCGGGAATCGATTGCCACACATTGCTTTTCTTGAATTCGTCAGAACCTGTTTCCGAGAATAGCAAAACGTGGTCAGCAGCGTAATCGGGAATAACCTCAAGCGTGAGCTCTTTCCACTGCGCGGTCATCAGCTCGTTCTTAATAATTTCCGATGGCGTAAGCTGCAAAGCTCCGTAAATCGCTTGTCCCCCTCTTCCGAAATTGTCCCCAAACGTATAAAACGTTTTTCCGCCTGACTCAATGATGGAGAAGGTTTCGGTAGGTGCAATCACGCCTTCCAGCTTGCCTCGCAGCTCGCTGATTTTATCATCGTATTTCGCAAGCCATTTCTCCGCTTCCTCTTGTTTGCCAAGCAGCTCGCCTATGCCTTTGACTTCCTCATGCACGCCTTTGAACTGAGCATCGGTTCCGAACGGGATGACGACCGTTGGGGCGATTTTCGATAGCTGCTCATACGTATTGTCATCAACCGTTGCCGTTATAATCAGATCGGGCTCGAGCGCCGTCACCTTCTCCAAATTTGTGCCGCTTCGATCTCCTGTGCTTTCGATGCCAGCCGCCAAATCCTTCGTATACGGATTGTCGATGTAATATTCGCTTGCTCCTACCGGCTTAACGCCAAGTGCCAAAATGGTCTGCAAATATTGTTCGGCGATGATGCGCTTCGGTGCAACCGGAATTTCCACATCTCCCTTGACCGTGTTGTAGATTCTTGTTGTCTTTTCCGGTTCCGCTGTTGGCGCTTCGGTGCTTGCCGTATCTGTTTTTGTTGGTGTATTGCTGTTTTGACCATTCGCTCCGCCGCAGGCTGTCATGAGCAAAATAAAAACAAGAAAAATCGACCCCAATCCTAATCCTTTGTTCCATTTTTGCATCTTACTGTTCCTCTTTCCGCTAGTTATTTAATACGAATGATAATCATTCTCAAAAATAACTTTACCAATTCGCCTCTATCTTCGTCCATGGCTAAATGTGATGCCGTTTTTAGCCGCCGTTTCCTCCGGTTAACAAAGCCATCATATCCATCAGCTGTTTCTTTGTTGACGCCGGATCAAAACCATAAAAAGCGTCCCCTTCAATCCTGTAAGCTTGTTTATTTTTGACGGCCGCAAGGCTCTCCCAACTTTCCGTTTCCATAAAAGCCAATACGCGCGAGCGTTCTTCTGCGTTGTCCGGCAAATGATAAAAGATAAAGTCAGCTGCATATTCATGAATAACTTGTAGCGTTGTTTCCTCGTAGCCAATCTTGCATCGACCGTCTTGAAGCAAGCTTTCGGGCGGGGCAAATTGCAGCGGATCATACAATACATGCGTGCCTCGTCCCCATTTATCGCCGAATACGTAGCATTTATCCACACCAAGTTCAATAACAACGGCCGTACCGCGCTTCCCTATCTCAAGGTCTAGCCTTTGGTTTGCCCGCTCTATCAACGCTTGGAGCCGGTTCAAGCAAGTTTCCGCTTCCTTTCCTTTATCTACAACCTCGGCAATATAACGAAACTGCTCGTCCCACGGAAGCACCTCGAACGGCAGACGAATCAGAGGCGCAATCGCCCGCAGCTCAGCAGCACGCTCATCATCCAAACTATAATCGAGGATAAGATCAGGCCTGGTCGGGCGGATCGTATCATACAATCGCGCAGGTACATTGTCGTGCCACTGCGCAGTTTGATTATCAATAGAACCGCGGAAATGATTGAATACCCAGCTGGAAATAACCGCCACGCTTGGCGTTATGCCGAGCGCTAATAAGCTTGCTGAATAATTATAGGTTAAAGATGCGATTTTCTTTGGTTTTTTCAAATAGATCGTAGGTGCTGCTCCGACAAATTGTTTGAACTTGCGGCTTAAATAAAAGCCGTCCTGATAACCGACTTGAAGCGCGATCTCGACTAAATCCGAGTTTGACCCCAGCAATTGCTCCTGTGCCGAGCGAATGCGAAGCTCCGTTATGTATGCTTTAAAGGTTTTGCCGTTATGCTTCATGAATTCCCTCGAGAAATGCTCCGGGCTCACGCCTGCAAAGGCGGCCATCTCCTTCCTCGTCAAAGGCTCTCGGTAATTTTCTTTAATATGCCGAATGGCATTCTCCATCCAAGAATGGGAAGTCGGCTGTTTTATCTTCCCATGCAGTTCCAACAGCTTATGAAGAAGAGTACCAAAAATCGCTTCCGAACCGCATGCTTTATCCTCATAGCAGCCTAAACTCCATTCCCGCTCCAAATCAACGGCCAGCTGCATGAACTGCCGATTCAGCTTAATCCTTCCTCCCTCTTCAAACGGCCAAGCCCGCAAAGCCCTATCCTCATTTAATTTGCCAAATTCAATGATTGGTCTTTCCGAAAATTCAATTCTTAGCACGTGCATGGCATGAAAGGGAGCTGCATGCAGCGTGACTGAATGGCCTCGTTCTGCAACAATGGCTATACTGCAATTGACATCAAATCTCTTATCACCTATGCCTATCGTGCCGTTTCCAGCCATGACAATACATATTGAATGGCAGTTGCCTGCCTCAGCTATGATCTCAATATCCGCAACGTGCTTATGAACTTTTCCAAGCTGGTAATGCATAAGAACAACACCCTTTTCTTTAAGACTGCACTGAGAAAGTCATAACTCTGTCTTTAAATGATAATCATTCTCATTATATACAATCGGAAGGCATTTTGAAATAGGCGATTTTTTTGTACAAACGTAAGGTGAAAAGACCGCTGCCGTCCTTTGTCTGCGCAGAGCGTTTCATTCCGAGAAAGAAAGCAGGGATAGCGATATGATTTACTTTCCTATATATCAAAAAAACGGAGCATCTGCGCTAAGCAGATACTCCGTTCCGTATGTTCATTCCGCTGACTAGTCCTCTTTGGTTGCGAGGTTTTCCACTTGAAGAATGTCGCCGTAGATTTCCTCCAGCGCTACGCCAACATATTTGCGGGAGCGCGGGTTCTTGAGCTCCGACTTGTCTCCGTTACGGAGCATGCGAGCGCGTCTGGAAGCAGCTACGACTAGCGTGTACTTACTGTCAACTTTTTTCACCATTTCATCAATGGACGGATATAACATCGTTCATTCTCCTCACTCATGCTTTCTCAATTGCGGCAACCATTCCTGAAACGTAAGGCAAGTATCTTTCTCTGCGGCAATGCTCGGCAATCATGATACTGCGAATACGATCGCAAGCAGCATCTATCTCATCATTCAATACCGCATAGTCATAGTGTCCGAGCAAATTCATCTCGTCAACAGCTACAGACATACGGTTATTGATCGTATCCAAAGATTCTGTACCACGGCCGGTTATCCGCTGCTTTAACTCATCGAGGGACGGAGGCAACAAAAATACGAAGATGCCTTCGGGAAACTTCTGTTTCACCTTAAGCGCTCCTTGCACTTCAATCTCCAAAATAACGTCCTTCCCGCTCGCTAAAGTACGTTCAACGAAATCGCGCGGCGTACCGTAGTAGTTACCAACATATTCGGCATGCTCCAAGAGTGCGTCTCGCGCAATCATATCCTGGAACTGCTCTCTGGTCTTAAAAAAGTAATTCACGCCATCTACTTCACCCTGACGCGGCAGACGGGTCGTTGCGGACACCGAATAGACCAGCTCAGGCACCTTATTTCGCAGAACGGAACAAACGGTTCCTTTGCCAACCCCTGAAGGGCCGGACAATACAATTAACAATCCCTTATCCATATTACTCCCCGTACTATTCGTCGTTATCGTCGTCCTTCGTGGATAACCGGTGCGCAACCGTCTCTGGCTGAACAGCGGATAAAATCACATGATCGCTATCCGTAATAATTACAGCACGCGTTCGGCGTCCATAAGTCGCATCTATAAGCATATGGCGGTCGCGTGCCTCTTGAATGATCCTCTTAATCGGAGCCGATTCCGGGCTTACGATTGAAATAATGCGGTTCGCTGATACAATATTACCGAATCCGATATTAATGAGTTTAATAGCCAAGCCTGGTTCCTCCTCCGCCTACGGTCTTGCTTGTGCATCTGCCTGCAAATGTTCAAATCCGATTTTTTATGTTTAGTAGATGTAAAAACGACAAGTTCGCTTCTTGCCAAATACCGACAGAACTACTGCACTATTGTTGACGAAAAAAGTGCCGGACATACGTCCCGAAGCATGCTCAGCCTAAGCTGGCGCCGCTTGTGGGCAGCCTGTCCTTGCCATCTGTAATAGTTGTGGCAACTGTATCCATGCTTTATTTTAATTGATTTTTCACGAACGAACAAGCGAAAATGCGAAAACAAGCAAAAAAGCCTGTTTTTCGCATACATTCTGCCTTATTTGGCTACTTTCGGTTGGTCTTATCCCACACGTATTGCGTAAGCTGTACACCCATATCATAGAACATGAATGGTGTAATTAAATAAATGCCTTTAAAATGCGGCAGCGCGGCATCAAGCAGTTCCTTCGCAATTTGCACACCTTCCGCACGCCCCGCTTCGCCTTCAAGCCCCGCCATCCGTTGACGGACCTCATCCGAAAGCTGAATGCCCGGCACCTCATTATGCAAATATTCTGCGTTTCGCCCGCTAGCAAGCGGCATAATGCCGATAAATACAGGCACGGTCAGATGCTTGGTCGCCTCTGCAATACGCTCGATTAGAGCTGGATCGTAAACCGGCTGAGTCATAATGTAGTCAGCGCCTGAAGTGATTTTCCGCTCAAGACGCTGTACCGCTTTGTCCAAATGCTTCACGTTCGGATTAAAGGCGGCGCCTACAACGAATTTCGCTTTCTGCTTCAACGGCTTGCCGGAGAAAGCCGTTCCGTCGTTCAATTGCTTGATCATCCGGATCATTTCAAAGGATGTAAGGTCATATACGGAGCTCGAATCCGGCAAGTCGCCAAATCGGGCAGGATCTCCGGTAACAGCAAGCACATGGTCGATATCCAGCGCATCAAGACCCATCATATGGGACTGCGTTCCGATCAGGTTGCGGTCTCGGCACGCAATATGCACGAGCGGACGAATGCCAACCTTCTCCTGAATAAGCGCTGCAAGCGCAATATTGCTCATTCTCGTTACTGCCAGCGAATTATCTGCCATGGTAACCGCATCCGCCTTCGCTTCTTTAAGCGCGGCAGCACCGTCCATAAACTTGCGGATATCCAGATCGCGCGGCGGGTCTAGCTCAACGATAACCGTATGTCTCTTTTGCACAAGATCAACGATAGACGGCTCTTGAACAGCTTGCTTTTGCGACGATACAGTCGCTTCGGCCGGCTTTTCCGCCTGCTTCACAATAATCGTTTCTCTTGGCGCAGCAATCGGAGCTGTTTGTCCAATTTGTGGAACGTAGTTCTCGAGCGCTTCCGCAATGGCCTTAATATGCTCCGGCGTCGTTCCGCAGCAGCCGCCAATGAGGCGTGCTCCGCGGTCGGCAAAACGCTGTGCGGATTCCGCAAAATATTGCGGGCCCGCGGAATAGGCATATTTACCGTCAATATAATCAGGGATACCCGCATTTGGATAAACCGATAGCGGTAAGCCTATCGGCCCCGTAATCGAATCGATGGCTCTCATTATGCCGTTAGGGCCACTGCGGCAGTTAAACCCTACAACGTCAGCGCCTTCTGCTTGCAGTTGGTCAAAGGCGCTCTTCATGCCGTTTCCATCCTGCGTGCGGCCCACGTCTTCAACGGCAAACTGGCAAATGACCGGCACGCTCGATACCGCTCTCGCAATCCGAAGCGCCAACAGCATCTCGTCCAGGTCATAGAATGTTTCCAGAAGAATGCCGTCCACGCCTTCATCAAGCAAAGCATGCATTTGACGCTGGTAGGCTTCAATGACTTTTGCGGTCCGAAGATTTTTCAGCTTGCCGTCCCGAATGGAGCCCACCGCGCCTACAACATAAGCATCATCGCCAATGGCTGCGCGCGCAACGCGGACACCTGCGCGGTTAATGGCGTCCATGTCGCCTTCCAAGCCGTACTTCGAAAGCTTCTCCATATTGGCCGAGAACGTGTTGGTCTCGATGACTCTCGCACCGGCCTCATAATAGCGCCTGTGAATGTTTTCAATAACATCGGGACGCAGCGTATTGAATTCTTCGTAAGAAACGCCGACAGGGAACCCCATCTGATATAGATAGGTTCCCATCGCGCCGTCCCCGGTTAAGATGCGCTGCTGGAGCGCCCCCCTCAAATCCGGTTTCATTATATTCTCTCCACCCATCTTACTTTGCTTTAAAGAGTCCCGCGGAAGGAAACCGCTGCGGGACCCGTCATATAAACGTGATTATCAGACTCGTTCCATTCGATAAGAAGATCGCCGCCTTTTAGCGATACGGTAGCCGTGCGGTCAGTCGCGCCAGTCAGTACGGATGCCACAACGGTAGCGCATGCGCCGGTGCCGCAAGCAAGCGTTGGTCCTGCTCCACGTTCCCATACGCGCATATCCGTGTGGTTGCGGGAATTCACCGTTACGAACTCCACGTTGATTTTGCGAGGGAACAGCGGATGAGTCTCCAGCTTGGGTCCCCATACGTTCAAATCAAAGTTCACAGCATCATCAACATATATGACGCAATGCGGATTGCCCATCGAAACGGCCGTAAACCGGAACTCCTTGCCATCCACTTCAATGGGATGCTCGATGACCCGTTCAGCGTCGATCGTTGTCGGCACTGTCAAGCCATTGAGGATCGGTTCTCCCATATCAACACGGACAGAAGATACCTCCCCGTTGTCTACGGTAAGCTGAACCTTTTGGGCTCCGGCGCCCAGCGTTTCAATCGTAATTTCTTCTTTATCGGTTAAGCCGTTATCGTATACGTATTTGGCTACGCAGCGAATAGCATTGCCGCATTGTTCCGCTTCCGATCCATCTGAATTAATGATGCGCATACGAAAATCCGCGATCTCCGAAGGCAATATATAAACAAGACCGTCTGCCCCGATTCCAAAAAACCGGTTGCATAACGAAATCGCGAGATCCGCCACACCCTCAGGAAGCTGCTGCTCGCCCGCGATCACCACAAAGTCGTTCCCCAAGCCGTTCATTTTCGTAAAATTCATCTGATTGCCCTCTCCTTGCCACATCTCTTGGTATGATAAAGCTATGATTTATTCTCAATAGCATACCGCAAAGCAAGGAGAAAGGCTATTCATAATTTGTATCATCATTTGTATTTTTTAGTTATCTCGCCGCGCTTTGCGGTCCGATAGGCCATTTTGTTTTATTCTTCTTTTTGTTCGGAGAGCCTAGCACGCTGCCTATTCCCATTAGGAAAGTAGGAATTCCCGCAGCTACGAATACGAGGCACCATTCACGGAAGCCAATCGGTACGGTTTTGAAGATCGGCTGCAATGCGTCAATATAGAGCACGCCTAGCATAAGAATGAGCGATGACAGCACGGCTAGCACCAAATATTTGTTTTGAAACGGATTCCGGTGAAAAATAGAGCGGGAGCTCCGGCAATCGAATACATGGATAAGCTGCGCCATGACAAGCGTTGCGAAAGCTACGGTCTGAGCTTTCATCAGTTGTGCCGCACTGCCCGGTGCATCGTGCAGCGTAATCCAGAAGGCGCCAAGCGTGCATACGCCGATCAGGATGCCTCGGCTAATAATTTTCCAACCCAGCCTGCGGGAGAATATGCTTTCCTTAGCCGATCGAGGCTTTTGCTGCATGAGATCCTTCTCCGCTTGGTCTACGCCCAGCGCCATGGCCGGCAAGCCATCCGTTACCAAGTTAACCCAAAGAATTTGAATTGGTACGAGCGGCAGCGGCAGCCCCGCCATCATCGCAAGGAACATCACGAGAATTTCACCCACGTTGGATGCCAGCAAGTAACGGATGAATTTACGGATGTTCTCATAAATGCCCCGGCCCTCCTCAATCGCAGCTACGATGGTCGAGAAGTTGTCGTCACTGAGCACGAGCGCAGAAGCTTCCTTGGTGACGTCCGTTCCCGTGATGCCCATGGAAATGCCAATATCTGCCGCCTTGATCGCAGGAGCGTCGTTGACGCCATCTCCAGTCATGGCCACTACATGCCCCTGGCGCTGGAGCGCTTTGACAATCCGCAGTTTGTGCTCCGGCGAAACCCGAGCGTAAACATAAACATTCTCGACAAGCCGATCGAGCTGCTCATCCTCCATAGCTTCCAATTGCTTGCCGCTCATAGCAATGCCGCCACGCGGCATAATGCCCAATTGACCTGCAATCGCCTCTGCCGTTAATTGATGGTCGCCTGTAATCATCACCGTCTTGATGCCTGCGCGGCGGCAGGTTGCTATGGCTTCCTTCACCTCGCGGCGCGGTGGATCAATCATCCCTGTCAAACCAACGAATACCAGTTGGCATTCCGCATCACTTTCGGTCTCGCAAGCATCGCTAGCACGCAAATCACGGTAAGCAAGCCCCAGCACGCGAAGCGCGTTTTGAGCCATAAGTTCGCCTGCCTCCGCGCATTTGCGCTTAAGCGTAGCCGTGAACGGCACAACTTTGCCTTCCCAAAGCACGTAGGAGCAATGATCCATAAGCAAGTCGGGTGCACCCTTGGTACATATGAGCTTGCCGCCTTGATGCGCAACAACGACGGACATCCGCTTGCGCTCGGAATCAAATGGAAACTCCTTTTCCCGCTTGTACAGCTGCTCCAATGATTTTGCGGAAGAACCGAGCTTTGCTGCCAGCACCGCAAGCGCTCCCTCGGTCGGGTCACCCTTGAGCACCCATTCCTCCTGGATCTCCTTGCTTTTTCGCTTGCCGGTATCCTCGCTCTCTACCTTCACGATTTGGGCGTTGTTGCACAATGCGCTCACTTGCAGCAAACGCTTGATGGACTGATCATGCTTAATATCCAGCGCATTGCCCTCTTCGTATATAGCCCCCGTCGGATCATAGCCTTCGCCGCTCACCTCGAGCTGCCTGCCGCCAACCCAAACGTGGGTAACCGTCATTTTATTTTGGGTCAGCGTTCCCGTTTTGTCCGAGCAGATGATTGAAGCGCAGCCAAGCGTCTCTACAGACGGAAGCTTGCGCACGATAGCCTTGCGCTTGATCATCCGCTGAACGCCAAGCGCAAGTGCAATGGTCACAATGGCAGGCAGTCCTTCGGGAATCGCTGCCACGGCCAGACTCACGCCAGCGAGGAACATGCCGTACGCCGGCTGACCATGCAAAATACCGGCAACGACGACCATAACCGTCAACGCGATGGCAACGACGATCAAAATTTTGCCGAGCTGCTCCAGCCTGTGCTGCAGAGGAGTCTCCATCGATTCCGTTTGCTGGATCAGACCGGCGATTTTGCCCATTTCCGTATCCATGCCCGTTCGAATGACGACGGCCTTAGCCGTACCTCTGGTGAGCATCGTACCCATGAACCCGATATTTTTCTGGTCGCCAAGCGGCAAATTGTCCTCGGCGATCGCTGCAGAATGCTTGCCAACCGGGACAGATTCACCCGTCAGCGCCGATTCCTCCACATAACAGCTGTTCGCCTCAAGGAGTCGTACATCCGCTGGTATGCGATCCCCGCTCTCCAGATAGATGAGATCGCCTGCAACCAGTTCCTTAGCAGCCACGGTAAGCAGCTCACCGCCCCTGATCACCTTCGCGGTCGGAGCTGACAATTCCTTAAGAGCCCGCAGCGAGCGCTCCGCTCTAAACTCCTGAACGAAGCCGAGAACGGCATTAAGCGCAATTATGGCCACAATCGTAATGGCGTCCAGATACTCGCCCAGCAAGCCAGAGATCAAAGTCGCTCCCATTAGGATAAGCACCATAAAATCTTTAAATTGATTAAGGAAAAGCAAGATTGGCGAGACGCGCTTTCCTTCCGTCAATTCGTTCTGTCCATTTTGCTCTAGGCGCTGCGCCGCTTCCGACGTCGCCAGCCCTTGTTCAGGGGAGCTGACTAAAGCGTCCACCAGCTCACTTGTCCCCATTTGATGCCATTTCATTTGTTCCATGGTATAACTCCCTCCCATAATATGCCGAGCCAAGCTGTAACGACGCCGGCCCTTCGGACAGCCTATATAGGGTAAATGTATTCGGACAGCCCATAAAATATCCCACCAGGGACTTAAGTTTTTGTCTCAACTATGGCATGATAGAGATAGACCGACCAAGGAAGCGAGGAATCACAACATGGCATTAGACGGCATCGTCACCCATGCGATCACGCATGACCTGCAGCGCTGCGTAGGCGCGCGTATACATAAAATTCACCAACCGACCGATCACGAGCTTGTTTTCTCCATTCGCGGAGGAGGCGCGCATGGCAAGCTGCTCTTGTCTGCCAACCCGACCTACCCCCGCGTACACTGGACGACAGGCACCTACGTCAACCCGATGGAAGCGCCTATGTTCTGCATGCTTCTTCGGAAGCACTGCGAAGGCGGACAGATCGAATCCATCCGTCAAGTGGGGAATGAGCGGATCATTCACATTGAAGTCAAGCACCGCGACGAGCTGGGCGATTTGTCCAATAAGACAATCATCGTGGAGATTATGGGACGGCATAGCAACATTATTTTAATGGACCCTTCTACGGGAATGATTCATGACGGCATACACCATGTTACGCCTGCAATCAGCAGCCACCGGATCGTCATGCCAGGCAGCAGCTATACATCTCCGCCTGAGCAAGGCAAGCTTGATCCGCTTGCCATTACGAGCGAGCAGCAATTCAATGAGGCACTTCACGACACAGATGAGACTGCCCCATTGCATAAGCGGCTTGTTGACCGCCTGAGCGGATTCAGCCCGCTGCTTGCCAGAGAGCTCGTATACCGTGCACAAGGCGATACAGGTGCAGTGCAAACTGCGGAAGAAACTGCACAGCCAACCCTGTCTGCATTATGGAGTGCTTTCTCGGAATTCAGCGAACAGGTTAGAAATAACCATTACACGCCAACCATAAAAACGAACACCGAAACTGGAAAATCTTTTTTTTCCAGCACGGAGCTAACGCATATTGAAGGAGAAGCCGTCATTTTCCCGGATATTAGCGCTTGCCTCGAAGCCTTCTATGGCAATAAAGCCGAACGGGATACGGTGAAGCAGCGTGCGGCAGATCTCATCCGGTTCGTCCAAAATGAAAAAGCAAAAAACATTACAAAAATCAAAAAGCTGGAAGATACGCTCGTCGAGGCCAAGGATGCCGAGAAATACCGCGTACTTGGGGAACTGCTGACCGCCTACATGCATCAAATCAAACGGGGCGATACCTCCATTGAGCTCGTTAACTTCTATGATGAAGAACAGGCCGTCGTCAAGATCGATCTGGACCCTCAGCTTACACCGTCGGATAACGCACAGCGCTACTTCCGGAGATATACGAAGCATAAGAACAGCTTGTCTATTGTCGCTGAGCAAATGGACATCGCACGTACCGAGATCCACTATTTCGAATCGCTTCTGCAGCAAGTCGATAACGCTTCGCTTGGGGATATCGGCGAAATACGCGACGAGCTCGTCGAACAAGGGTATATGAAAGAGCGCGGAAAACGGGGCCAAAAAAAGAAAAAAACGCTCAAGCCAACGCTCCTGTGCTATACCTCATCTGAAGGTGTAGCCATGTATGTCGGCAAAAATAATACGCAAAACGAATATTTGACGAACCGGCTGGCTTCCTCTTCGGATACCTGGCTTCATACCAAAGATATTCCAGGCTCCCATGTTGTCATCAGGGGCGGTGAATACGGCAACGCGACGTTGGAAGAGGCGGCCATGCTATCCGCGCATTATAGCCAAGCCCGCGACTCCAGCTCAATTCCCGTTGATTACACCTTTATTCGCCATGTTCGCAAGCCAAGCGGCGCAAAGCCGGGCTTTGTCATCTACGATAACCAAAAAACGCTATTCATTACGCCTGACGAGCAGCGAATCAAATCGCTCTCATGCGAGACGAAATAACAATAATTCTTCTATACAAAAAGGCAGAGCAGGAGTGCTTCACTCCTGCTCTGCCTTTTATAAATTGATTTACTGGAGCAACGCTTTCATTTTCTCAATACAGCTCTTTCCGTCACCAGCAATAAGATATACCTGACCTGTCCCTTGAAGCAGGGCATCCTCATGGATGGCTCTCCCGCCAATAAAAACCTTCGTCCGAAAATGATTCTCCGCAATGCGACGATCCAGCTCTAGTAAGAAT
Organism: Paenibacillus paridis; assembly: GCF_006345825.1. Taxonomy (GTDB): domain Bacteria; phylum Bacillota; class Bacilli; order Paenibacillales; family Paenibacillaceae; genus Pristimantibacillus; species Pristimantibacillus paridis. Next base: position 1,170,113 of record NZ_VCIX01000092.1, on the reverse strand, counting down.
GGCACGGCGGACTCAAGTCTTTCCTCAATAGAGAAGCTAAAAGTAAAGGCTGTCGGCTGCACATCCGCCAAGCAATCAAAAATGCCTTTCTCCGAAGGGGAACTTCCAAGGTAAATGACCCGAAAGCCTTCCTGCTGCGCGAAAAATCCAAAGAAAAGAATGCCGAGCTCATGTCGTTCTCCCGGTCCGCATGCCGTAACGAGCAGCGGACTTTCATCATTAGGACGAAATAAGCTGCGGATGGCAAGCATCTTGTCCCGAATAAAATGGCTTCCAAAATGCTCCTGGTATTCGGAGATCTCGCCCCGCTCCCAGCGTTCCCCAAGCTCAACCAACGTGGGCTCTAAAATATTCAGCATCAAATGCTCCAGATTATGAATGGCAAGCAGCTGCTCGTAAAAACGCTGCGCGTTGCTAAGATCAAGCTGAATGAAAAATTGCAGCAGCTGCTCGATCGGTTGGTTCCAGTCCATAGCGGTAGGCATATAAAATTGTTGCAGCTTCGCTATGGCGTCTTCGGAAGCCAAGTCTTTTTCTTCCCGTTCCAGCTCCTTTGCAGCAGCCTCCTGTTCATTTTTCCACTCCAGCACGGCCATACCGATCGGAACGCCTTCGTCTACCTGCCCTTTTAACCAAACCAGCGTGTCCATATCCTGCTTCGTGTAGCCACGATACCCATTCTGCATCCTTTGCGGCATCACAGCCTCATAACGTTCTTCCCACTTGCGGATAAGCTGGGTAGATACGCCTGACCGCAACGAAACTTCTTTAATCGTATACAGCCTAGGCGTCATACCGCTCTCTCCTCCATGAAGGCTCCAGCTGCTTTAACACTTCTGTACCGACTGTCCGGCTGCCAATGGCACCATGAAATACGATGCCTTGACGCGAGCCATGAAAATCCGAACCGCCTGTGGCAATTAAATTTTTATCCTCGGCCAGCCGCGCGTAACGAATTTCCTCTTCTTGGCCATGATCAGAATGGAAGACTTCAATGCCTTGTACGCCGTAGCTTATTATCTCTTGCACTATTTTATCATTGGCATACAAACCGGGATGGGCAATTACGCTTGTCCCGCCTGCTTCTCTAATCCAATCCACAGCTTCAAAGGGAGTGATTCTTGGCGGATTGACGTATGCCAAAGCACCGGTAGCCAGGTAACGGTCAAAAGCCTCCTTCATGCTAGTGACAAAACCCTTCCGCAGTAAAACCGCGGCAATATGCGGTCTTCCGATGCTGTTTCCATCGGACTGCTGCATCTGCTTGGCGTTTCCATGATGGGCGGCAGCCAAAACCTCATCCATGGATACGGAAAGCCCCAGCTCGTTGAGCTTCTCAACAATCATTTCATTGCGCCGGTCTCTTGTTCCACGAAGGCTAGCTAAACGCGCCAGCCATTTATTGTCGTCATTGTTGGTATAATAACCGAGAATATGTATATCCGTCCCGTCTGCGACCGTGCTCACTTCCACCCCGGGCACCACCGTTACGCCGAGCCGCTTCCCTTCGCGGATAGCTTCGTCCACGCCGGCAACCGTATCATGATCCGTAACGGCCACTGCCGCAAGTCCTGCCGCTTTCGCCATCCCAACATTTTCAGCAGGGGACTGCATGCCATCCGAAGCCGTAGTGTGCGTATGCAAATCAGCAAGTCCCTGTATTAAAGCCATTGCTGCAGATCCCTCTCTCTCAGAAAAGATAAAAAGGTAACGGCCGATATGGGCAATATCGCTGATTTGAGATAAATCGAATAAAATTGCCGTTGAAATTTGGAATCCGACACTTTGATCATTCGAATTAAATCAAGGGCCACCTCATGCTTAACAGAGGACGATGAAATAAAGGAAATCCCCAAACCAGCCTCGACCGCTGACTTTACTGCTCCTGTGCTGCCCAATTCCATCACAATTTTCATCGATGCAGGATCGATATTTTTTTTCCGCAACTGCTCCTCCATCACAAGCCGGGTGCCCGAGCCTTGTTCGCGCAGCACGAAGGGATATTCCATAACCTCCTCCAAGGTCACGGATGCGCGGTCGGCAAGCGGATGTGATTTGGATACGATAAGACGAAGCTCGTCACTCATAACGGCCTCCATATGCATATCAGGATGATTGACCGGAGCTTCAATCAACCCAAAATTAAGCTGATGGTTAAGGATATCTTCCATGATTTGCGAAGTGTTCATCACCTTCATGCTAATTGAAATATGCGGATACTCCTGCCCGAACGGGCCCAGCAGCCGCGGCAATATATATTCTCCTATCGTTAAGCTTGAGCCCAGTTGAAGCCTTCCCTTGAGCTGCTTCGTAAATGCAGACATCGCCTGGTCCGTATCCCGAATTAAATCGATGCTCCGCTGGGCATAGGGCATAAGCGCCCTGCCCGCTTCCGTCAACTCAATCCGTTTCGTCGAGCGCTGCAGCAGCTTTGTTCCGAAATAATCTTCCAGTGACTGCACTTGCATCGTCACGGCAGGTTGAGTCATATGTAAAGATTGCGCAGCAGCCGAAAAGCTGCCTCGTTCCGCAACCGTGCAAAAAATATGCAATTGATGAAAATTAAGCGCCATGTTCCAATCATCCTTTCTTCTGCTGAATATTATACTACAAAGCTTGTACAGAGTCTTATAACCAAAGCAAAAAGCGTGCAATCTTTTTTAGATGCACGCTCTGTATCAATATTATATGTTATAATTTCTTATTTTCTTTTTCTGCTGCTCTTAACAAGTGTCATGCGGCGGGAGTGCCTCAGCCATGAATAATAGGACTTTAGGTCCCTCAGCTCAATGGTCTCAGACATGCGCCCAAGGAAGGTTACAATGATCATCTTCTGAAGGGGAACTCCGGTGATGTCCGTTTCTGTCAAAGAGTCCGCAAATTCAGCCACAAACACAAGGTCATCATCGATTAAGTATACATCCTGCTCGTTGCGGTAATAGGGCTCAATACGCCCTTGCTTCAAGCATTCCCACAAAAATTCGGCAATATCCTCGAAGCCAGTTTTTTCACTTTCGATCCGGTCGAGCCAACGTACTTTCGCATGGTTCGTAATGACGATGTCCGCTACTTTCTTATCACCTAGATCGATATAAAACGACTCGTATGTGCTCCATCTTCTGGTCATTTTATCTTTCATTGCGCAACCAACTCCTCCCAAGGAACCGGGTCTTTTTTACTATGAATTTAATTCCATTTTACCACGATTGTCCGAGATTACAACAATAAATTAAAGTCAGACCATATTTGTAAGTTATTGGATGATTTCGTATAAAAAAGACGCTTCTCAGCATTTTTTGTCGCTGAGAAGCGCCCGATATCAACATGTTTATATTATTTTCCATTAAAACAACCGAACAGCCGAGTTGACTTAGTCAATACGCGTCCGCTTGCAGTGGGGCCAGCTTAAGGAACCAGAACTACAAGCTGTAAAACCTCGTTTTGTCCTCACTGTCCTTGCTGTATTCGGTCTTGATTTCATTGCGGTAAGAACGTTCGATCTTGCGAACGTACGAAAGCTTCCCCATCTGCCGCACAGCCTCTTCCGAGCGCTCTGCGTTCATGTACATCACAACGTAATGCATCTTGCGCGACATATAATGAACCGTTCCGAAACGCTCCAGCGATCTAGCCGCTTTCAAATCGCTAACCCATATAATATAACCCGTTCGTTCCGGCAGCATCTTATTCCTCCTTAAAGGTTTGCGTAGCAAACCTACTTCGTAAGCACCTGCTAAGGTTTGCGTAGCAAACCTTGTTCGCAAGCATGGCTTTCGCGCTTCATAATCAGCGCTTAGCCGCAGCCGCCGCTTCCGCAGCCGCATGACCCCCCGCTTCCGCAACCGCCCCCTGCCTTCTCGTTTCCAGGCACTTTGATGTTATCAGAGACGGATTCAGCTATCGTGCGGGATACATCATAAAGCATTTCATCGACAACCTGCTCAGCTAATTTAAAGCGCCTTACGCTTTCAATTTCGCCTAGCTCTCGTTCGATTTTTTTCACCTTGTCTTTCGCTTCGTTGTAATCGGGGTGAAAGCGACCAAAGCGCTCGCACTCGACAAATAGCTCCTTCGCTTTCGCGAATCGCTTAGCCGTTTGCTTCACTTCCTCGTCCTCATTCACAGCCGACTTCCAATATAAATATTCGGCGACTTCCGCCGATTGATTGATCCAATCCCCTAGTTCATAAGCACAAAGCAGCAGAGACGCCATGTCGAGAGAAGAAACGCCGCCTTGCGGTTGCTCCAACTGAACAGTCGTTAAACCTTCAGCAGTTGGCATTCATCCACCTCATTTCAATTTACATAAATACTCCACTATCATATCATAGTCGCTTGGTTAATTGATAGAGATTATATTGTAGCGTCTTGCCCAGGAATAACCAAACGCATTTCCTCCCACATATCCGGCGTAAGTCGAATCAGAGAGCTCCCTGGCTGGTCACGCAGCAGCCCGATGACGGCCCACCCGTCTTCCTTCTGCTCCAGCTTCTCAGGGACAAAGGAGCGCAGCTCCCGCTCGATTCGCAGCTGTACCGGCGTTTGCCATAGCAAGGCTTGCTCAATAAGCTCTCTTCTTGTCGAATGATGATACGCTCGCAGCTGCTTGATCCACATCGCCGGAACACTCTCTCTTTGAGCAATGGCTGGCAATTCCCCTCTCAGAGAAGGTCCATTAAGCTCGAAATGCTGGAGGGGAAAAGCTTCATAAAGGTACGCTGGGGTTGATCGTTTCCGTTCTTCTGTATGACTGGTTCCACTCCATAGATTTTTCCCCTCCGCCATAGAGGGATAGGACGTGCTGACCGCGCCAATCTCAGATTGTACGGCTTTGCGGGCCTCATAGCCTGTTTTCTTCAAGGCTTGCCGGATCTCAGCGATTTGAGTTCGCTCAACAATGTAATCCATTTTCCCCAGCTTCTGAATTAGATAAGCTTTCATGGACGGGAGTTGCTCCACCAGCGCAGCCATTTCCTCATTGTCGCACCGAAGCAGCGTAACCTCTGCAAATGCCGTGCGGCATGCCCGGGCCGTCCACACTTCCAGTAAAGACTCGGCGGCAGTCGGGAACGGCTCTCCGCCCGAAACGAAAACAAGAAACGCTTTGATGTCTGAGGAATTTCTCCCTAGCTCCATGGCTTGGGCAACCGATGCAGCTTCCAGCCGATATACCGCCACCTGCTCATCTGACTTTAATTCCGCAAGCAGCGCAAGCTCCCACCTTACCCAGAATGGACACTCCGGTTCGACCATTAATTCGCCATTAGGTGACACCGTGACAAATGGAGGTTCGTTTCTGACCATACTTGTAGAAATAAGGTCATGAAGCGGTGCTTCCGCCTTCCATCTGACAAACCACTCCCGCTCGCCATGGCCTTCGCGATGGACAATTTCCAACCAGCCTAAGTTATGCCATAGTTCAAACCAGCGCCGATAAAAACGATCCATACGTTGCTCGCACTCAACATTTTCAGGTACTAGATTAACCTTTATCGCTGCCAGTATTCTCTGCTCCGTGTACCATGTCCCCGCTTCCAGCCCAGCCATCGCAGCCGCCAGATGCGCGCTTACGCCGCTGGAAGGTAAAACGAACGCGAATACCCAAGTCATAAGCTCGCGCTCACGGCACTGATCATCAAGCCTTAGCCATCGGCTGAGCATGTCCTCATTCCATTTCAATGTACCCTCATCCTGCTCAAGCAAACCAAAAGCAAAACCCGCTTCCAATATAAAGGCAACGGTCAGCGGATATTTGTCTGGGAAAGGCCACTTCAGATCAAACGATGCCAGCGCGGCCTCATCTATATCGACGGCTTGCATGAGCTTGGCTACCGTTTTTTTGGGTAGCGTACCGCTTGCGGTAAGCGCAAGCCCGCAGCGACCTAATGCTGAAAAGGCTGCAAGCAATTGTCTGCCAAGCGGTTTGCGGTAACCTCTCATAGCGCCATTCATCAAATATTCTCTCTCTAGAGCAGAGATTGGGTCAACATTACATGGGAATAAAGCTCTTTGCCAGCCTCCAAAACTGTCTAGGGGCATAAAATACAAACGTTCCCCCCATACCTTCCGAACCGAAAACAACACGCCGGCTCCCTCAAGCTCTGCCAGACCAAGCTGGCATTCCGCACCGGATAAATCTGAATGCTTGCGCAGCTCTTTGAGCAGCCTTTCGCTCTCTACTGGAACAGCCGAAAAGCTGCGCAGCATCACGCTCAAAACCTCAGCTGCGTAAAGGGGCAGCATACGGGAAGCAGCAAGAATCTCCTCGTCCTTAACCGCAGCTTCTTCCCATCGCATTCCTCTCTCCCTAGCTTGATGCCAAATAGGGGATTGTTCCAAGCTTGCCCTGTGCTCATAAGAGAGCTTGTCAAGAAGCATATTTATCCTCACTGAGCCGCAGCCTCCCCCGCCAAAACGTTATCGGCTGTCGAAACAGTCACTCGTTCGTACTTATAGCCCTGTTCCAGCATAAACAGCTGCCGCTTCATCGCGAACTCCGCTTCCTTGGTTTCGTCCGTTACGATCGTATAGAACCATGCACGATTATGGCCGGCTTTCGGCCTAAGCAGCCTTCCTATACGCTGCGCTTCTTCCTGCCTCGAGCCAAAGCTGCCCGAGAGCTGTATAGCCACGGCGGCATCCGGCAAATCAACCGCAAAATTCGCAACCTTTGAAACGATCAGCACCGAGATGTGCCCCGCTTTAAACCTCTCATAAAGCTGCTGTCGCTCGGTATGCGGTACCTCGCCCGTCAATACCGGGGCTCCTAGCGTTACAGCCAGCTCATGCAATTGGCTCAAATATTGTCCAATAATTAAAGTAGGCTTACCCCTATGCTCCTTCAGCAGCTGCTCGACAACAGGGGTTTTCCCCGGATTTTCAGCTGCAATTCTGATTTGGGCACGCGTACTCGCTTGTGCGTAATGCATTCTGCTGCTGTTGTGGAGCGGAACTCTTATTTCCGTGCAAGATACAGCAGCGATATGCGAACCAGCTTCAGCCGTTTTCCAAAGCATGTCATATTGCTTAGGTCCGATTAAGGAGTAGACGTCCTCTGCACAGCCATCCTCGCGAACGAGAGTAGCCGTCAAACCCAGCCGCCTCGTCGCTTGAATGTCGGCAGTCATCCGGAACACAGGAGCGGGTAGCAGATGGACCTCATCATAGATAATGAGTCCCCAGTCCCGTTCAGTAAACAGCTTCATATGAGTGAATGGCGCCTCTTTCGATTTTCGATGGGTCAAAATATTATAAGTGGCAATCGTTACTGGACGTACCTGCTTAAGCGTACCGCAGTACTGGCCAACCTGCTCCTCCGTCAAGGTAGTCTTATCCAAAAGCTCGTCCTGCCATTGCTTAACCGAGGTGCTGTTTGAAGTAAGAATAAGGGTAGCCCTTCCTAGCCGGGCCAACGCGGCAATGCCGACGATCGTTTTTCCCGCACCGCACGGAAGAACGATGACCCCGCTGCCGCCCTGCACTGTTCCTTCTTTATAGTATTGATCAACGGCCGTTTGCTGATAGCTTCTTAATTCAAATGTACGGTTGCTGCGGGTCATCTCCTTCATATGAATAGCCAATGTTTCTCCGGCATGATAACCTGCCAAATCAATGACCGGATAACCAATGCGGGTAAGCTCCTGCTTCAAACTCCCTCTGGACTTTTCGTTCATCTCCCATGCAATAGCCGAATGCTTTTGAACAACGGCACCCATTATTGTTTTAAAATGCTCCAGTTCTTCCATCAAAATCGGATCACCATGCAATAGCAATCGTCCAGAATCTGTCGACAACCAAAGCTTGCCGTATCTGCCCATCAGCTTTCTAAGCGTCGCCTCCGCTTGAAACGGAACCTCATACCGTCCGTACTCCGTCAGCCAGCCCACAATATCGTCGGACGATATCCCGGCAGCGGCTGCATTCCATAGCGTTAACGGCGTCATTTGATACGTATGTATATTACCCGCCCTTCGCACCGCATCCATGAAGAGAACGAGCTTGTCTCTGGCTTGCTGTGCCGCTGGCTTGCGTTCATCAAGCAGCACCACTAAATCGGATTGGACAATTAAGGGTCTCTCACTAAGGTCGTGCATAGTTCCCCTCCTCAAAGAATAGGTCGGCAGAATGCTTCTGCAAGGCAAACGAAAATGGCCGCAAGATGCCCCTTCTCACAGTATGAAGAAATTGGCACTTTTTTATGCTTGAATCCCATAGCGCCTTTACGCGATTTTTATATACAAAATGTGTTATAGTAAATGAGTAAGCTCTCATTTTGACCGCACGTCGGGCTGGAGGTACTACATCAATGAAAAGAATGTTTATAATTCTCCTCATGCTCGCATGCTTGCCGCTTGCCGCCTGTTCGGCCATTTCCGAGCTTAATTCGAACGTTATTCAAACGAACCAATGGTACCAGGTCGCCGGTTACATTGACGGAGACACCTTTAAGATTAAGACGGGTTCCGATGAAACGACGATTCGCTTGCTTTACGTGGATACGCCGGAAACCAAAAAACAGGACAGCCCGGTGGAGCCATTCGGTCCTGAGGCATCCGCTTATACAAAGCAGGTTCTGACTGAATCGCAGGAGGTCAGGCTGACCTTTGATAAAGAGCTGAATGATCAATATGACCGCACACTTGCCATTGTCGAGCTTAAGGACGGGCGAATTTTGAACGAGCTGTTGTTAGAGGAAGGGCTGGCTAAGGTACTAATCGTAGAGCCCAATGTCAAGATGGAGAACGCATACAAGCAGCTAGAGCAGCAGGCCAAGGTCGCGAAGAAAGGCCTCTGGAGCAATTCGGACGAGAGCACTCACACCGAATTTCCCGTTAAGAAAGCGGCACGAACCGGCATTATCGTGGATGTCGACAAGGTCGCAGAGCTTGTGACAATAACCAATACGACAAACGATGCCATTCCGATGAACGGTTGGAAGCTCGTTAGTGTTCGCGGCAATCAAACTTTCCCATTTGGGCCTTATATTTTAGAAGCAAACCAAAAAGTAATCGTTTCCTCGGCAGATGAGGCTGTTACTTCTGACTCTGATATTTTACAATGGGGCGCAACCAATATTTGGAACAACAAAGAATCAGACCCCGCTGAGCTTTATAATCAATATAATGAATTAGTGTCCGTCTGGGAGGATAACTAGCTCGACATGTTAAAATGGAATTCATTGTTTATTGCCAAAAAGGCTGCCGAGGCGTGTGAACACGCCTCGGCAGCCTTTTTCTTGGTAACTAGAATATTTGCGGCTTCGTGCTGCCCCCGCCTTTTACAGATCGCTTTAGCTTGTCCTAAAAAAAGCTTCAGACGGTAGCTGAGTCGCCTTCTGCGTAATCATCCGCCATTCCAATCAACAGCCTAGCGGCTCGCAGCATAGCGTTCTCATCGAAATTAAACTTCGGGTGGTGATGCGAATAGGTTGCTCCTATGCTCTCATTTCCAGCCCCGACGAACATAAAACAGCCCGGTACCCTCTCCAAATAGTAAGAGAAATCCTCTGCTACGGTTATGGCTTCAGAGCGCACGACAGAAGCTTCGCCGAATAATTTCCCTCCTACCTTGAAAAATCGCTCTGCTTCTACCTCGTCATTCACAACAGGCGGATAGCCAATTCGCATTTGGTAATCAAACTCTGCCCCATGCATTTGACATACGTGAGTCACTAAAGCTTCAAGGCGATCATGGATCATCATTCTCGTCTGTTCATCGAACGACCTGACGGTTCCTTTCAGCCTGCAGCGCTCTGCGATAATATTGTTTGTTGACCCTGCTTGAAAGGAGCCGATTGAAACGACGGCAGGCTGCAGCGGGTTGACGTTCCGGCTGACGATGGATTGCACGGACTGAACGAGTGTCGAGCCAATCATGATCGCATCAATGGCTTGGTGAGGCAGTCCGCCGTGGCCTCCGCGCCCAATAATATCAATCACAAATTCATCCGCGGCGGACATGAAAGGCCCGGGCTTGGATGCAACCAAGCCATTGGCAAGCGGTGTCCATAAATGTACGCCATAGATGGAGTCAACGCCTTCCAGTGCCCCGTCTTCAATCATGGGCTTTGCTCCGCCCGGGGTTACTTCCTCTGCAGGCTGAAACAGAAGCCTGCGTTCCCCTTTAATCGACGGCTGATTAGCAGAATAATAAGCCGCTATCGCAAGCAGCGTCGACGTATGACCGTCATGTCCGCAGGCATGCATGACATTGGGTACCTTCGATGCATAATCACATGTTTTCTCATCCTGGATTGGAAGCGCGTCGATATCTGCACGAAGCGCGACCACCGGTCCCGGAAGCCCGCCTTGAATAACTGCAATGAGTCCATGCCCGCCGACGCCTGTCCGAACCTCGCAGCCAAGCTCCGCCAGTTGGCTTGCAATCCAGCTTGACGTTACACGTTCATGAAAGGATAGCTCGGGGTACTGATGAAGATGCCGACGCCATTGCACCATTTTCGGAAACAACTGCTGAAGCTCCAGATCTACGATATCCTCTGTCTGCAAATCGCAAACCTCCTAACATTTTTACAAAACAATTCTATAACCCTTGCTTGCTTTTCTTTCACAATTCTACCCGGAAGCCCTTGCTTTCGAACGAATGAGAACATTTTATCTAGTTTAACAGAAGTAAGCCTTATTAAGGAAGCTTATACCCCATCGAATCGATGAGAAGCATACATTTCTTCAAAATGTCACGATTGTTCGCTTGAAGTGATGGGAGTAAGGGTTGCGCTTGCTGGGGAAACATACTATCATGAGAAAAGAATGTACAACTCTGTCTTTAGAATTGGAAGCATATGCTTAAGAAGCCAGTTTTGCTTCACAAAACCTTTGGGAGGAACTACCATGATTATTGAAAATACCGGATTAAACGGTGTTAAAAGCGAACTAGACCATTTAGACGAATCTGCCGAAAAGGTCGGCTTTGTCCGTTGGCAATGGGAATATTATCGCGCTACATACGATTTGAAACTTGAGGATCGTGCAAGCGGCTCCGACTACTACTTAAGAATTACAACGCGCGCAATCGAGGGCAAGCTGGAATCACCTCACGCCGTGCTGCTAATTGAATCCGTCTACATCGGACGCTCCACATTCCCGCATGGCCTTGAATATGAATCTCCGGTACCTCAGCCAATTATGAATACGGCTACACAAAGACTTCAACAACTGAAGCAATTGCTGGCGTAACGGTGAAAACATGAAAGCCACACAGAGCGGTAGCCGTGGAAGACCGGACTTTCTGCTTCTCATTTTAACGCTTCTTCTCGTCGGCTTCGGACTTGTGATGGTATTCAGCGCAAGTTCAAGCGTTGCTGTCGTGACGAAAGAAGACGCCTTATATTTTACCAAGCGCCAGTTCATGTGGGCTGGTCTTGGTGTTATGGTTATGTTAGTTATGATGAATCTTCGTTACCAAGTATTTAAACGATTATATATCCTTTTTTTCATTCCCGTCATCATTATGCTGTTGCTCGTTCCGTTCATCGGACAAAACATTAATGGCGCACGCAGCTGGTTTGGGGTCGGTTCACTTGGGATTCAGCCGACAGAGCCTGCGAAGCTGGCTATCATTTTGTACCTTGGCGCGCTGATTACGAAGAAGGGCGATAAATTTCGCAGCTTCAAAAAAGGACTTCTCCCTGTAATCTTGATCGTCGGCTTCGTTTGCGGCTTAATCATGCTTCAGCCCGATTTAGGCTCATGCTTGGTCCTCGCTGCGTGTGCGACGATTATGATTTTGGCCGGCGGTGCTAATTTAAAGCAAGTTTTTATGTCTGGAACGATAGTAGCTATGATTATGGCCGTCGTATTCAGCATTTCGATGGCGCTTAATCCTAAAGCATGGAAATACCGAATCGATCGGCTTACCATTTTTAGGGACCCGCTTAGCGACTCGCAAGAAAGCGGCTGGCATCTCGTCTCGTCCCTTCAGGCTTTTGGACACGGAGGATTAACCGGCGCAGGCTTCGGTGAAAGCGTGCAGAAGCTGCATTACCTGAAATACCCTTATAACGATTTTATTTTTGCCATTATCGGCGAAGAATTCGGTTTTATCGGCAGCGCTCTTTTCCTGCTCTTTTATCTCGTTTTCTTATGGCGCGGACTCATCGTTGCGCTTCGTTGCCCGGATCAATACGGCACGGTAGTCGGGGTAGGCATTGTAGGCTTGATCGCCATTCAAGCATTCGTCAACATTGGCGGCGTTACAGCTACGATTCCGTTAACGGGGGTCACACTCCCTTTTATTAGCTATGGCGGATCGTCCCTTCTGTTTTGTCTGATGTCCATTGGCGTTCTGCTTAGCATCTCCCGAGAATCCAACCGCATTGAGAGTCAAGGCGACAATCGGAAACAAAAAAACGGTACCTCTGCTAAATAAGAGATACCGTTTTTTTATTTTGCATTGCTGGCTTATTTCAGCCGTTGCTGCTGCGCTTCTTCAATATCGTCTTCTTTGAAGGCAACGCCTTCCACCTTCACGTTCACTTCCACAACATGAAGCCCGGTCATATTCTCAACCGATTCCCTTACATTCAGCTGAAGCTGGCGGCACACCTCTTGAATAGGAATTCCGTAATGGACAATGATACGAAGATCAATCGCCGCTTCCGTCTGCCCAACTTCAACAGAAACTCCTTTTTGCACATTTTTGCCGCTGAGGCGTTTCGCGAGCCCTTCCGAAATTCCGCCTGACATTGCCGCTATGCCTGGTGTTTCAAGTGCTGCGAGTCCAGCTATCGTTGCTACTACATCATCAGAGATTCGAATAAGACCCGTTTGAAGATCTTCGGTCATGTGACTCACTCCTCAATTTGCCATATAGGCTTATTATAACAGACGGACATTGCGACGGCAAAGCAGAGTCGTAAAAAGCTTTTGTTAATGCGATTGCTAGAGATGTGAGCATTAAAGGTCAATAATTCGTCCGCTCTGCGCGGCAGCCAAACTTTTATTCACTTTAAAAATAAAGGGACCTAAACCAAAGTTACCTGCCTCAGCGCGAAACAACACTCTCCGCAGCTCGCCTGCTCCGCTCTCATAATTTATAATGATGTACAGGAACATATTTTCTTTGGATGCCTTCAACGCCTCTGGTCCGCCAAGAAGCATATGCGACCGTAATGTGCTATCCATTTCGATTAGCTGTTTGCTGTTTTTCACTAAGACAGACCTGATTCGGTCGACTGGGATATGGAACGCCATATGAGTGTTCGTAGATTCGATTTGTATTTCTCGCTCCAAAGCAAAGATTTTGCACCATTCCTTATTGATTCCAAGCCCTTCGAAATGCTCGGCAGTAATAACAGCGTAAGCTCCCCTTGCCCTAGCCTCATCTCTTAACCTATTTCTGCCCTTAATGGATAGGGTAATAAGATAAACAAGAAGAATAAGCAACCCAATCACCATAAGAATAATAATAACTCCTAACAATCCATCCACTCCTTTCAAAAAAAGAAACCCCGCTTACCCACACTCATTATGTACACTCTACCAAATCCCACCAAAATGTGACAATCCTTTTTTTAAAACAATCACCCTCATTTAAGCGGGATTTTGGTTAAAAAATTCATCCTTTGGGAATGTTTACTTAGGTAACGATATCCTATATAGTATTGTCAGGTTTTCAGCCCATTGCAAAGAGGTGTTCGATTTGAATCAAAAACTGTTTTTCTCTGGATTGATCATTATGTTTGCGCTCAGCGGAATCGGTCATTATGCTCATTGGGATAACACGCTGCAATTCATCATCTCGGCGATTGCCATTATTTTTGTGGCAGGCTTCTTAGGTAAGGCTACCGAAAGCGTTGCCCATTATGCCGGCCAACGGCTGGGCGGTTTTCTTAACGCGACCTTCGGCAATGCCGCTGAGCTGATTATAGCGATATTCTTGATCAAAGCGCAGCAATTTGACATGGTAAAAGCTAGCTTGACTGGCGCCATCATCGGGAACTTGTTGCTTGTGCTCGGGCTTAGCATCCTGCTCGGAGGGCTCAAATATAAAGAGCAGCGCTTCAATGCAAGGCTGGCTGATCACAATTCCACCTTAATGATTATGGCTGTCATCGGCTTGTTCGTGCCCGCTGTGTTCGTCGTATCGGAGAAGTTTACGTTTGAGAAAGATCAATTCCTCAGCCTCGCTGTTGCGGGCATCTTGATCGTTTCCTACATTTTATGGCTGATCTTCTCCATGATTACGCACAAGGACATGCTCTCCGACGAAACCATGAACGCCGACCATGGCGAGGAGCCTGCCTGGTCCAAAGGCAAGTCCATTCTGTTTCTCGTCCTGGCAACGGTTATGGTGGCCTTTGTCAGCGAATGGCTAGTTCATACGCTCGATGCCTTCAGCGAGAAATTCGGCCTATCTGAGCTCTTTATAGGGGCATTCGTCATTGCGATCGTCGGCAACGCTGCTGAACATAGTGCAGCCGTCATGCTTGCCTTGAAAAACAAGATCGGCGCAGCCGTCGAAATTGCCATCGGAAGCAGCCTACAGATCGCTTTGTTCGTTGCACCGGTGCTCATCCTTGTGAGCGCATTGTTTGGCAACACGATGGATATCGTTTTCACGCCTATCGAGTTGACCGCAATCGGAGTCTCGGTATTCATCGCCAAATCCGTCTCACGGGACGGACAAACCAACTGGTATGAGGGTTTCCTGCTGATCATGGTTTATATCATCCTCGGCATAGCTTTCTATCTTGTTTGAATCAAGTGGAGCACCATCATTGGCTACGTTATGCAACAAAAAGAGTCATGCCGCGGCATGACTCTTTCTTCCTTTCTGCTAAGCTTGCAAAAAAAAGAACAGCCTCCGTTCAGAGGCTATCCCTTTCTTTCCAAAGCTTCATATAACATCGCCAAATTACGTTCTAGCCTACTTACAATTTCCTTGCCTGCATGCTCCGCAATCAAGCCAGCCCGGACAGCAAAATCAACCTCTCGAGAGAAGCCGTACATCTGCGTATCCAGCACTTCTTCATACAGTGGACATTGACGGGTTGTCAAATTTTCCATCTGGACCTCGATTAGCTTTTCTATTTTACTCGCATCTTCCTGAAGGAGACGAAGTGCTTTCTCATGCAATTGTACCGTAATTTCCGGTGAAGACATCGTTTTCCCCCCTGTGCGCGTATCCGCCGTCTTCTATACCTTTTATATTAGACGAAAAAGAGGGATTATACAAGGTCAAAACAGAAAAGCGCCCCTCCAAAATATGAAGGGACGCTTATTCAATAATTTTATAATGCTACTAATCCGTAATAACCGTAACGTTAAGGTTATGCTTAGCGAATACATTATTCATTGCTGTCTTAGCTTCCTCGGCATCAGGGCCGTGAACGTGCAATTCATAGGCGTGGCCGCCTACCAATGTTGTAAATAGTCCGAGAAT
Source organism: Paenibacillus paridis (assembly GCF_006345825.1). GTDB lineage: Bacteria > Bacillota > Bacilli > Paenibacillales > Paenibacillaceae > Pristimantibacillus > Pristimantibacillus paridis. The sequence goes on along the minus strand of NZ_VCIX01000092.1, from coordinate 1,154,711 downwards.
GCTTTTTACATCGATATATTTGCTCTCGGCTTGCAGAACGATGGATGAAGTGAATTGGCTAGCCGTTTGGGAAATTTCTACAATAGCTGCATTGTTGGACATGGGAGATCCCTCCAGTTAAATTAGTAAAGCTTACCTTTGACACCATGATAACCTGAATTTTCACATCCAGCAAGGGGCAAAATGAAAAACGCTTTATTTTCCATTTATTACAAAGGAATGCGAGGCTGAAATCCACGCTTATTTTAAGTTCTCCGCATTCAAGCCTTCCAGCTCTGCGATTACAAATACGCCGTCCTTGCGGATAAGCACATCGTCAAAGTAAATTTCTCCGCCGCCGTATTCCGGGCGCTGAATAAGCACCAGATCCCAATGAATAGACGAGCGGTTGCCATTATCGGTTTCCTCATATGCCTGGCCCGGTGTGAAGTGCAGGCTGCCTGCAATCTTCTCGTCGAACAGGATGTCGTTCATAGGGTGCAAAATATGAGGATTAAACCCGATCGCAAACTCCCCAATGTAGCGTGCTCCCTCATCCGTATCGAGAATTTCGTTCAAGCGGGCAGTATCGTTGCTCTCTGCCTTGATGATTTTACCATCCTTGAATGTAAGGGAAATGTTTTGAAAGGTTACGCCGGAGTACACGCTTGGTGCGTTATAGGAAATCGTTCCGTTCACCGAGTCGCGGACAGGCGCCGAGAAGACTTCGCCGTCCGGAATATTCCGATGGCCCGAGCATTTTTTGGAGCCGATATTTTTAATGGAGAAGCTTATATCGGTTCCCGGCGAGACAATGCGGACACGATCCGTCCTGTTCATTAATGCTTGCAGCGGGTCCATCGCCCTGTCCATTTTCGCATAATCCAAATTACAAACGTCAAAATAAAAATCCTCAAACGCTTCTGTGCTCATGTTCGCAAGCTGGGCCATTGAAGGGTTCGGATAACGACAGATGACCCATTTTGTTTTTTTGACGCGCTGCTCCATATGTACCGGATTACGATATAGCTGATCGTAAAGACGCATGTTCGCCTCGGGAATGCCTGCGAGCTCATTGACGTTGTCCCCTGAGCGGACTGCGATATAGCCTTGCATGTTTTTCATGCGTTCCAAATCCAGCGACGACCAAAGCTCCATTTGCTCCTTTGTCGCATATTTCAATAAGGTGCGGAGCACGGAACGATCGCTCGACTCCACAAAGGGTCTGCCGCCGCGCTTCGCAACCTCCTCTATTAGGCATTTGGTCAGCTCTTTCTCTGAACCGATCATGTCGAGCAGCACATTTTCTCCAGGCTGAACGTCGATTGAATATTCAACTAGATTTTGTGCCAGCTTTTGCAATCTTGGATCACGCATAGTCCTAACCTCACTTTCCATCTTTCACAAGTACTCTGCACTTGTTCATTAATTTATGGTACCACGTTTCAACGATTGTTGAACAGTGCTGCTGGAAGCACCGTCAAAGGACTGGAACCGGACGGTCGTATGCCTTTCCTCCGTTACCGCTTGCTTCGCATACTTGTAGCTGAACGTGGTCTTCTCCTCCATTTTTAGCGGGAGCAGCCGATCTCTATCAATCGTCAGCTCATATTGCGTTGCCGCTTGCATCGAAGATAACATCGTTTCTAATTTCTGCCGGGACCGCTCAAGCTCCTTGCTCCACTCCGCTCTGCCGGGATTATCCTTAGCAGGAGCATTTGTTCCAAGCTGCTCAAGCTGGAGGCGAAGCCGTTCTTCCCATCTCGCTTTAGAGACGCGAGGAGGCTCTGTAACCAGCAGAATTATTGTGCCGGGCTCATAAGGACCTTCAGATATCGCAACCTCTTCATTTTCATTATTCAGCGCCTCCAGCACTTGTACAGGATTCCAGTGCAGCGGGTCCTCGCCATTGGACTGTAAGGTCAACTGCTGATGGTCCACCACCTTGCCTTCGAATATTTCAGGCTTGAACTCTAGGCCCGCTGCTGTCTTAATGCTCATAGACCCTGTAAACGCATACTGGTCCGTTGCAGCAAGCCCTGAATAAGACAAGGAGAGCCATTCTTCTGGTGACCGCTTCTCACCTACTTTACCGCAGCCCGCCATTGCCAGCATAACGGCTACTACAGTAAAGATTGTTGCCATCGCTCGTATTCGTGTCATCTTTACACCCCCCGTGCAACCTTTTTCTATACTATCGTCCCTATCCTCACAGCTCCTTATTCTTGGTTCGCACAAAAAAGAAAAGGATGCCGATTGGCATCCTTTTCATCAAGGAATATGAAAATATTAGGTTTGTCCGACAAAAATGCAGTTTCTTCCGTTGTGCTTAGCTTCATACAAAGCCATGTCAGCCCGGTAAAATAACGACTCAACGCTAATTTTCTCATCCTCGAAGGTCCACTCCGAGACGCCGCAGGATACCGTTACAACAGGATCTGTCTCCTTCTCCACATGAACTCGGATTCGTTCCGCGATGCGATATGCCTGTTCAGCCCTGATACCAGGCAAATAAACCGCAAGCTCCTCGCCGCCCCATCGGGCTGCAATATCGCCTTGTCTGATCGAAGCGCGAATAATCTCGCTCACTTGAATCAGAATCCGGTCGCCTACTTGATGCCCATACGTGTCGTTTACCCGTTTAAACAAATCAATATCCACCAGAATAAGCGAACCGAATGGATCCTTGCGCTGCTTGTTCTGGATTTGCTCATTTAGATAGTGACGCGCGTGAAGTCCCGTTAAATTATCGGTAATCACCATGCGTCTCACCTCTGCATGCAAGGAAGCGTTCGTAACGGCAAGTCCAATATGCGTACTCATGACTTGAAGCAGCTTGTAGTTCTCATAGGAGAAAAAATTAGGCGCCTTGTGCGTCACCAGAATAACGCCTACCGCCTCCCCATCCACCATGATCGGCGCTGCGATCAATGACCTTGAGCTGGTATTGTCCATCAGCTTTGAGGTGACGACACGCGTATGCCAGTAGTCAGAAATAATAAGCGGTTCCTGCGTGCGGAAAACCATGCCGCAAAAGCCATAATCAGGCGAAAACTCCTCGCTCGTAAGGGCAGGGAAGTTGCTCGACATGACGACAAATTGATTTTTTACTTTGTTAAGCTGCAGAACGCAGCAATAATCGGCATCAAATATGGTCAAAAGCTCGCTCGTTGCAAATTGGAAAATTTCCTTCAGCCTTAGCGATTGATTCAGCCGCTTCGTGAGCTCATTTATTAAACGCAGCTCGTTAATGAGCAAATTAGACTGCTCGTAAAGCTTGGCATTCTCGAAGGCTGAGCCTGATGTGTCCGCCAGCAGCAAAAATGCAGGCAAGTCGGCCTCATCCCATTTGCCGGGACCTATTGACATGCACAACACGCCGTAAGCCGCTTGCTTGCCTGTCATGGGTACGGCAAGGCGCAGCGTTCCATCCCGGTCATGCTCCGTGACGGACTTTCCGTTTAAGAAAGCTTTGGCCACAAGATCATGCTCCGCGTTTTTGAAAATCAGCGGCTTTACGCGCGGATCTCCGTTCAGATGATCCTGAGACAAGTACAAGTGAACCTCGGAGGTCGGGTATAAATCCTCTAAGCTGCGAAGCAGCTCCGAGAGCACGGAGGAAACGTCGATTTGATCGTACAACCGTTTGGCTGCTTTGAACAAAGCATCCCGCCTGTCCGCCTCCTTCTCTGCACGTTCCTGCTGAAGGAGAAGATCCTTTACATAAATTTGTTCGAATTGATGATAAAAGCAGGTTCTGAAATGCAAAGCGCACATTTGCAGGACCGGAGGTTCAATGAAATTCTCCACCCGTGATATATAGACGAAAAAGCAAAATACAGCCTTATCGTTTCTTCTATAGATCGGATAAGCTGATAGTGACAAATTCTCAGCAGTTTCCGAACTCGGCTCGCCACTGCTCGTTGCCTTCTGGATCAGTGCCGCAAGGGAATCCGTGCATACGCTTCGTTGGTCTTCCGCCAGCACGCCTGCTGCTGCAATCTCTTCCCCAGCTCTATTGAATAACGCAAACTCACCAGACTCGAACAAGGATAAGCCGGCAGCTTCATCTACCCATTGATTAAAGCCCTCCAGAAGCAAAGGTATCAGCATAGGCTCGTCTGCATCGCTAATATCTTCATTACTAAACCAAACTGGTTGTGATTCTGCTGATGTATCCACAATTGATGACGTTTTACGATATGCAAAATTGCTATTCATTCGATCAACCATGCAGCCCCAACCCTTCCATCTGTCAACCATGGAGATGAGCTTCCCATTTTCGCTTAATATTAAAAACATCATACTTCATTTTTGAGAATTTTGCACTACCAACTCTATAAAATATAGGACTTTAGATGCTGATGGCATTGGATTAATTTTCGTGTATGAACCTTGACAACGCCTATCGATTTCATATATTATTTATTGATGAATAGATGGGCGTACGGTTTTGTGTCACCCTCATGAAATACGTTCGCTGCAGGCCAGCGGCTGACTAGCCTTGCAGGGACGAGCATGCTCGGACGATGAACGTATTCGGCGAAACACAACCCCATTCACAAATTTATTTGATGAAGGAGTTAATATTACGTATGTCACGTTATACAGGACCTAAATTTAAACTAAGCCGTCGCCTTGGAATCTCTTTGAGCGGCACAGGTAAAGAACTTGCAAAACGCGCATTTCCACCAGGTCAACATGGACCTAACCAACGCAAAAAACTGAGCGGCTATGGCGTTCAATTGCAAGAGAAACAAAAGCTTCGTCATATGTACGGTTTGAACGAAAAACAATTCCGCAACTTGTTTGACAAAGCGGCAAAAATGAAAGGTAAAGCCGGTGAAAACTTCATGGGCCTCCTTGAAAGCCGTCTTGACAACCTTGTTTACCGTCTTGGCCTTTCCAACTCACGTGCAGGAGCACGTCAATTGGTATCACACGGTCACGTAACTGTAAACGGCAAGAAAGTGGATATCGCTTCTTACAGCGTTTCCCTAGGCGATGTAATCGGTTTGCGCGAGCGCAGCCGCAGCCTTAGAACAATTAAAGAAGCTATGGAAGGCCGTCACCACCTTCCGAACTACCTTGAGTTCAACGACCAAGCACTAGAAGGTAAATTCCTTCGCCTGCCTGACCGTGGTGAGCTTTCCCAAGATATCGACGAGAAACAAATCGTCGAATTCTACAGCCGTTAATATTGAAAAACCCCTTGAACCAGCTGGTTCAAGGGGTTTTCTTTATATCCATTTACAGGTTCTTCATCTTCAGTATGAGCTATAAATTTCACAGCGCAACGAGCCGTTGCCGCCAAACAAAAGCTACGATAAATCAGGAAGCTTAGGTGTAGCCGGATGAATTGGAGTGACCGGGACTGCAGCGACATCTAATGCTTTATTGCTCACCGCAGGCGTGCTTATCGCTTTAGTCGTTAAGCCTTTAATAAGGGCATTCACATCGATTCCCGATACGCTCTTCAGCATTTCCGGTGCCGTGGACATTAATGAAGTTACATAATTGCTCAACCTTGCAGCGCCCTCTCCGTTTCCGGTATCCACAACCGTAAGTTTATCGATATTGCTAAGCGGTTCCGAAATCTTGCCCGCAAGCTCCGGAAGCATTTTCACGATAATATCCAGTATCGCAGCCTCACCGAATTTCTCGAAAGCTTCCGCGAGCTTCTCCTTCGCTTCCGCTTCCGCCAAACCTCTCAGGCGGATAACCTCAGCCTCGGCCGTGCCCTTCGCTTTCTCCGCTTCTGCCACAGCCAGACCATCCAGTCTCTTCTGCGCTGCATGCGCCTTTGCTTCAGCTTCGATTCGGTACTGCAAAGCATCTGCTTCCAAGAGGAGCTTCGCTTTGTTTGCTTCTGCCGCTTGCTCGATCGAGTAACGGTCCGCATCCGCTTTTTTCTTCACCTCTGCGTCATACTGCTTCTCTCTACGCAGAATCTCTTTTCCTTCGAGATCAATCTCACGCTCTTTGCGCACGAGCTCGACCTTCATCTGCTCCTCAACCACGCTTTGCTTGGCACGGGCTTCCTGAATTGAATAGGCCTGATCCGCTTCGGCTTTCGCCGTATCCTGATCGCGTTTGAAGGAGGCAACCTTCATTTCCTTCTCTTTCTCTGCTTCGGCGATATTCGTATCGCGTACGAGCTCGGCTTTCTGTCCCGCTTCTGAAGCGAGCGCTTTCTGAATACGGGCGTCACGCACAGCCTCTGCTTCTGCAATCTCGGCATCACGTTTTACTGCAGCAATACGGGGCTTACCTAACGCATCTAAGTATCCATGCTTGTCACGCAAATCCTTGATGGTAAAGGAAACGATCTGCAGCCCCATTTTTTTCAAATCCTTAGCGGCTACTCCCTGTACCTCCTGCGCAAACTTATCTCGGTTACGATATACCTCTTCCACCGTCATGGAACCGAGAATGGCCCGCAAATGGCCTTCAAGCACCTCTTGCGCCTCGCCTTTCAGCGCTTCTGTTGGCTTGCCTAGAAATTGCTCTGCAGCCGTGGCGACATCTTCAACGGCTCCGCCTATTTTAATAATCGCTACCCCGTCCGCCATTACCGGTACGCCCTGCTCCGTGTAAACTTCCGGCGTCGATACATCCAGCTTATGGGATAGCAGCGAAAGAAATTCGGCTTTCTGGAAAATCGGAAGAATGAACGCCCCTCCGCCTCGAATAATTTTGACTTTGCGGCCCGATTCGTCCGTGCTTGCATTTCGTGAGCCTAGAAACGAGCCTGTGACGAGCATCGCTTCATCAGGGCTGACGGTCTTATAGCGTGCCCAGAAGGCAAGACCAAGGACAATAAGCACCCCAACTACGATCGTAGGTATAATTAAATATTCTGGCATAGACATTTCTCCTCTCAGCTGCATGTATTAAGATAAATTGATCTCTGAAACGTAAAGCGTACTATCTTTGACCTCCACGACTACGACCTTTGATCCGCCAGCGATATCCACGCCATCGAAGCTAGCCGCGATTTGATTCGTGAAGCCTGCTCCGACCTTGACCATCACTTCCCCATAGCCTGCGGCAGGAATAGGAGTAAGCACATCCCCCATCATCCCGGAGAGTCCATGCATGGAGAAAGCAATGGAATTCTCGCTCTGCTCCATCGGCTTAATATAGAGAAAAAATACTGCAGTTCCCGCAATAAGCGCAATGAGCACGGCAATAATGAGAACAGGCAGTACGCCGAAGGCCGTGTAACGCTGAAGCATAAGGCCAGCACCGCCAAAGACGGTAATCCCCCCCACAAGGGCAGTCGGTGACAGCCATGAATGACCGTCTAACGATAGAAAATCGAGCGCACCGTCCAGCGCCTGTCCCAGCCAATCCCCAAATATCACACTCACGAGCGCGTAAAGAATTCCTCCGACTAGACATGACATAAATAGCGTCTCCAACTTCATCCTCCTCTCATAGTATCCAGAACCTGTTATTGCTTCCGTTATTTAATACGTTCGAATTGGGATTTTGTTTCCAAAAAAAGAAAACTTGTTGAATCATATCAATTCAACAAGTTTATTTAGAACAACTATGCCAATTTAAGTTTCACAAATTTGCGTTTGCCTACCTGCAGGACATCCCCGTCCTTTGGAGCAACATCCGCATTAACGTCCGTTATTTTTTCTTCATTAATACGTACTGCGCCCTGCTGGACGCTTCGCCTTGCTTCACTGCTCGTCGGCTGCAAGCCTAGCAAAGTAAGAAGCTTTACAATCCGAATTTGTCCGTGCTCAAGCTCACCTTGCGGCACTGCGACCTCTTCAATGTCTTCTGGCAGCGCGCGCTGCTGAAAAACGGTAATAAAATGGTTTTCGGCTGCTTTCGCAGCTTCTTCCCCTTGATACATCCGAACGAATGTTGCGGCCAGCTGCATTTTGGCATCCCTCGGGTGAACGCTGCCGTCTTCCAGTCCGGATTTTAATCCAGCAAGCTCTTCGTTGCTCAAATCGGTGGCCAGCTCGTAGTACTTGAACATCAGCTCATCGGGAATGGACATCGACTTGCCGTAGATCTGATTCGGTTCCTCATCGATGCCAATGTAATTGCCGAGGCTCTTGCTCATTTTGTTGACGCCGTCCAAGCCTTCGATCAGCGGAGTCATTATAGCAACTTGCGCCGGTTTGCCGTATTCCTTCTGCAGGGTTCTCCCCATAAGCAGGTTGAACTTCTGATCCGTACCTCCGAGCTCTACGTCCGATTCCAGCGCAACGGAATCGTAGCCCTGCATGAGCGGGTAAAAAAATTCATGAACGCTGATCGGCAGGCCCGTCGTATAGCGCTTGGTAAAATCGTCACGCTCCATCATGCGTGCGACCGTTAATTTCGCAGCCAGATTCACGACATCCGCAAAATTCAGGGGTGCCAGCCACTCCGAATTGTAATAGAGCTTCGTTTTGTTCGGGTCCAATATTTTGTAGATTTGTGTCTGGTAGGTTTCCGCGTTCCGTTTCACATCTTCTTCCGTCAACTGCTTTCGCGTCTCTGATTTCCCCGTCGGATCACCGATCCTTCCCGTAAAATCGCCGATCAAAAGCTGCACCTCATGCCCAAACTCCTGAAATTGCCGCAGCTTATGCAAGACGACCGTGTGCCCAATATGAATATCCGGCGCCGAAGGATCTAGACCCAGCTTGACCTTAAGAGGCTTTCCCGTTACAACCGCATTCGCTATCTTATTTTTTAATTCTTCCTCCGGCACGATCTCCACGACACCGCGACGAATAACCGATAGCTGGCGTTCCACCTCAGACTGCTGCTCTTGCGATAAATTTTCCCACTTCACCATAAAACTTTTCCTCCTCCGTATGCGTCTATATAGACATAAAAAATCCTTCCAGCCCCAAGGGACGAGAAGGATTAGCTCGCGGTACCACCCTCGTTAGAGCACGCCTGTCTCTCAGACAATAAAAACATCGCTCTCACTTCGTTGTTGATAACGGAGACGGTCTCCGAAGTGAACTACTACGGCTCATTCAGCGGCCCACCGGCTTCTCGCCATAGCTGGACTACAACTGATATACAGAGCATACGGTTCCTTCACTTAGCTCCAGGCGGTAATTCAACAAGCGGCGCATACCGGTTCTCAGCAACCACCGGCTCTCTGCAATGACGATTCGCTGTCTACTCGTGCCCTTCATAGCATTGAATAGATGAAACATTAATTGAAGTTATACCATAGGGTTCTAACGAAGTCAATTGTTGTTAAACAATGCGTTACTTTGGCGATTTATGTTATAATAGGTGTGCTATTTGGAGGAGGAGTCATGAACATGCAAGAAGAACAACAACCGACGCCAGTCAAACGAAGCAAGTGGCGTACTTTCGGAATTGTAACTTTTATAACAGTAAAATGGATGGTATATTTCGGAATCTTCATCGGTTTGCTTGCCGGAGGCGCTGTGACCGGCTATGTGGCAGCACTCGTGAAAAACGAAGAAATAAGACCACGAACCGTTATTGAAGAAAAAGTTGGGGAAAATGCAATAACCGGCTTTGTATACTTCAATGACGATTCTCTTGTCGGGCAGCTAAGAACCTCTGAAGACCGGATGATCATTACATACGATGATCTACCGCCGCAAGTCATCAATGCCGTGCTTGGTATTGAAGACAACAATTTTTTCGAGCATAAAGGCGTAGACATCAATGGGCTTGGCCGAGCCGTCAAGCAGAAGCTCTTAAATGAAGATACGCAGACCGGGGGCAGCACACTGACCCAGCAGCTCGCGCGGCGCGTATTTCTCAGCCTAGACAAAACCGACAGCCGCAAAATCAAAGAGATTTTCTTATCGCTGCGGATGGAGCGGTATTTGACGAAAAAAGAAATTTTAGCCGCTTATTTGAATAAAGTGCCGTTCGGCAATGGCTCGAGCGGATACAACTTGTTCGGAATTAAAGCTGCTGCCAAAGGGATCTTCAACATTGCCGACCTGAACCAGCTGAATCTAGCGCAATCGGCCTATCTGGCAGGGCTTCCGCAGCGTCCTTCAGCGTATACCGCTTTTACGGGCAAAGGCCAATTCAATCAAGCTGGCTTTGACCTTGCGTTAGGCCGTCAGCGGACGGTCCTGAAGAGAATGTTTGAGACTGGCCGTATCACTCAACTAGAGTACGACGAGGCTCTCAAATTCGACATTCGTAAAACGCTTGCTGAGCCGTCTGAGAAGGCCTACACCACTTATCCTTATTTAATGCTCGAATCCGAGCGGCAAGCAGCAGAAATCATGCTGATGCAGCAAGACAGTACATTAACGAAAGCCGATCTGCGCAAAAAAGAAAACGCGCCTCTCATTGAGGAAGCACGCGAGCATCTGCTTCGCGGCGGCTATCATGTCTATACGACAATCGATAAGGATATTTATCAGCTGATGCGCGAAATCGGGACCAATGCCGACAACTTCTCCCCTTACAGCGAGAAGAAAGGCTTAGAACAGATCGCAGCCGTGATGCTGGACCACAAAACCGGGGCAATCGTCGGAATGCTCGAAGGACGCGACTTCTATGAGGAGCAGCTCAATTACGCGACGCAGATGACGAGACAGCCGGGTTCAACCATGAAAACATTGGCAGCCTATCTTCCGGCAATCGATATGGGCATCATCCAACCTGCCAGCATCATCGATGATGCGCCAATGGTACTGAAGGATGGTCAAAAGGGCTTCCATATTCCAATGAACGTCAACCGAAAATTTGCTGGTCTGGTCACGGCCCGCGAAGCGTTGAACCGTTCATTGAATCTTCCGGCACTGAAAATATTCAATGAAGAGGTTAAAATTGAAAATGCCTGGAGCTTTGTCAAGAAACTTGGCATTACGACGCTTCAACCCGAGGATGCGTATGCGCAAACGGGCGTAATCGGAGGATTAAGCATCGGGGTTTCCGTAGAGGAACTTACGAATGCTTACGGAGCTATTCCGAACAAAGGCGTTTTCAATGACGCATACATGATATCAAAAATTACCGATGCCAACGGCAAGATCGTATACGAGCATAAAGTAGAGCCAAAGCAAGTATTTTCGGAGCAAACAGCTTTCCTAATGACCGATATGCTTTCAACGGTTATTTCCGCCAGCAACGGTTCAGCTAACAAGCTGAAGAAGCAATTCGACAAATACGGCGAAATTCCAATTGCAGGTAAAACGGGATCAACGCAAAGCTATGGTGATGTTTGGTTCATGGGCTTCTCGCCGGATGTGACACTAGGCGTTTGGGCTGGTTATGAGGAGCAAGTCAACTCCTTGTCCGAGGAAGGTAAAGCGAGAGCACGTTCCATATGGGCACTTATCATGAACAAACTGGTGGAGAAAAAGCCGGAGATGTTCGTCACAGACAAATTCGAGCGTCCGGAAGGCATCGTTAAAGCAACGGTCTCCAGTGCCAGCGGTTTGCTGCCAAGCAAGCTAACCAAAGAGGCCGGCATGATGGTAACCGACTGGTTCAATAAAAAATATATTCCTAAGAAAAGTGATGATGCCCTTGTGAAGATGGCATATATCACCTACGAAGGCGTCAACTATGTTCCAAATCCTGCGACGCCAAGCGACATGGTGAAAGAAAAAATCGTTATTAAACGGAAGAAGCCGCTAGATGTTCTGATGGATGAGATTAAGAACGCACAGTCGAAGCTTCCTGCAAGCAGCCGCCGAGCGCTTGAGGTTTACTTACCGGCAGATGCAGAAAACAATGCCCCTTCGAAAAATGATCCAAGGGTCGATGACGGAGCAGCACCGCCGCCTCCTTCCATTGTGAAGCTGCAAGCCACAGACGGCGCGCTCATCTTAACCTTTAATGACAGCTCGGCCAAAGACGTCGTCGGATACCGCGTCTACAAGTCGACAAGTCAAGGAACCTATGAGAAGCAAGGCGAATCCATTATTTTAGGCGCCGAGAAGCGCATGAAACTGTACGTGTCGGGCTCTCAAACCTTTTATGTAACGGCTGTCGATGTGGCAGGCAAGGAATCGGCACCAAGCCAATTGATGCAGTATGGCAGCACTCCGGTCGTGCCAGATCCGCCAGCGGGTGGCAATAATGGCAACGGAGGCGCGAATAACGGTAGCGGAAATGGCAGCGGGAACGGATCAGGCAATGAGACAGGAGCTACTTCAGCTCCTTCTGCGCCAACTGGCGTAAAAGCGGCGAAATCCGATCTCAGCGTTCGCTTAACTTGGTCATCCAATAGCGTCTCTGATCAGGTAACCCAATATCATGTGTACTACAGCCAAAACAACGATGGCAAATATACCAAAATCGGGTCCACTTCCGAAACAAGCTTTGAGTACGTGGCTCCCTTGATCACAGGAGCGTTCTATGTAACATCGGAGAACGTAAATGGCGAGTCAGCTCCCTCTTCAAAGCAAACCGTTAGTTAATCCGCATTAGGTAATACATTAATTAAAAAGGCAGCAGCCTCTTCCGAGGCTGCTGCCTTTTTTTGGAATCCAATCCTCATATCACATAAGAGGAATCCGTCTCAAATAATCGACTTACTTGCTCATAATCTTCTCTAGAAAGCTTCCACTTTACGGAAGCGGCGTTTTCCTCCACCTGTTTAGCCGTTTTGGCTCCTGCAATCACCGTAGAAATTTCATTTCTGTACAGCAGCCAATTAATTGCAACCTGGCTCAGCGGCTTGCCAATGGCACGAGCAATGCCGGTAAAGGTTTCAACAATGACAAGATTTTTAACAAATTGCTTTTCGGAAAATAACGGATTCAACTGTGCTCGGACATCCGTTTCCGGGAGCCTGGTTAAATAATTGAATTTGCCGGTCAACAGCCCTTGTGCCAGCGGACTATAAGGAATAAATCCTATTTTCTGCTGCTTGGCGTACGGCAAGGCCGCATGCTCCACATCCCGCTGGAACAAATTATAGGGTGATTGCAGCGATACAACATGGCTAACCGTTTGTGCGGCTACTAGCTGCTGCACATTAAAATTCGATACGCCTATATAACGGATTTTCCCTTGTTTCACCAATTCATTTAACGTATCAAACGTTTCTTCGACTGTTGTTTTCCCACTGGAATCCGGAAAATTAAGCTGATACAAATCAATATAATCCGTATGTAAGCGCCGCAAGCTCTCTTCTACCTCGCGAACGATATTCTGCTTCGTTACGTTTATACTAAATCGTCCTTGCTCATTCCATTCCAATCCTGCTTTGGTTGCAATAATAATATGCTCCCGGAAAGGCTGTAACGCCTTGCCAAGCACTTCCTCGGAACGTCCAAGCCCATAAGCAGGAGCTGTATCATAAAAGGTTATCCCTAATTCATAAGCGCGCTGAACGGCTTTCTCAATCTGGTTATGATCAACTTCTCCCCAGCCAGACAAGCCGGCTGCCCAGGAACCGAACCCAATAACGGAAGGATATAGCTCACTATTGCCTAATTGACGCTTTTCCAATAAGTAAACCTCCTTTATCCAATAATTCCTACCAAATTACTCGGAACTATTCCCATTATAAATCCGTATCGACAATTGTCAACCCATTTTTTCCAGAAATCAATAAAGTGCTCTAGATAATCCGATAATTCCTACTTGACAGCTAATTTCCTTCTCCTTATGATAGAAAACATTGATAAACAACAAATAAACGTTAATAAACCTAGTAGAGAAAGGACAACCCTTCAATGACAAAAAAGCGTATTGATCACGTGGGCATTATGGTTCAAAATATGGAGGCTTCCATCGCCTTCTATACCAATATCATCGGATTTGAGTTGAAAGGGAGAATTCCTCATACGAACGGCATCATCGAGCTTGCCTTCCTAGGCTTTGGACATTCTGACGAAACTGAACTGGAACTAATCAGTGGCTATAACGACAACCTTTCGACCGAAGGAAAGGTTCATCATTTTGCGGTTTCTGTTAGTGATATTGAAGCTGAGTTCATTCGATTGAAACAGCTTGAGGTCGCATTCTTAGATGATGAAATTACAACACTTCCAAATGGCTATCGTTATTTTTTTGTAAGCGGTCCAGAAGGGGAATGGGTTGAATTGTTTCAGCGTTAAACCCTATTCACGAAGAAAGAGAGGATGACTCCCATAGGAGCCATCCTCTCTTCTACTATTTCTTGCTTATTCATGAGTTCATTAATCTTCAATCGTAGACAAATCACCCGTTGGAAGATTGAGCTCCCATGCTTTAAGTACTCTTCGCATGATTTTTCCACTGCGTGTCTTCGGAAGCTTATCCTTGAATTCGATTTCTCTAGGAGCCGCGTGAGCGGATAAGCCTACTTTGACAAATTGGGATATTTCCTGCTTCAGTTCATCGGATGCTTCATAGCCTTCACGAAGGGCAATAAACGCTTTAATGATTTCTCCGCGCATCGGATCTGGCTTACCGATTACGCCTGCCTCTGCCACTGCTGGATGCTCAACAAGCTTGCTCTCGACCTCAAATGGCCCTACGCGCTCGCCTGCTGTATTAATCACATCATCAATGCGCCCCTGGAACCAGAAATAACCGTCCTCATCCATATAAGCTGAATCGCCAGAGATATACCAGCCTTTGAGATAAAAATACTCCTCATACTTAGAAGGGTTATTCCAAACCTTGCGCATCATCGATGGCCAAGGAGTCTGAATAGCCAGATTCCCCATACGATAAGGCGGAACCTCATTGCCGCTGTCATCAATAATGGCTGCTTTTATGCCTGGCAGAGGTTTTCCCATGGAACCGGGTTTAATATCCATGCTAGGGTAATTGCAGATAAGCTGGCCTCCCGTTTCCGTCATCCACCATGTATCATGAATACGTTGGCCGTAGACCTTCAAGCCCCAACGAACAACCTCCGGATTCAGAGGCTCGCCGACGCTTAATACATGCCGCAAGCTGGACAGGTTGAACTGCTGGGAGATATCGTCACCCGCACCCATAAGCATGCGGAACGCGGTTGGTGCGCTGTACCAGACGGTTACACCGTATTTTTGAATGACGCTATACCAGTCGCTAGGACTGAAACGTCCCCCGCGTATAACATTCGTTGCGCCATTTAACCATGGACCAAAAATACCGTAAGACGTACCCGTAACCCAACCAGGGTCAGCCGTACACCAGTAAATATCGTTCTCTTTCAGGTCAAGCACGACCTGGCCTGTGTACATATGCTGTACCATTGCATTTTGTACGTGGTAGACGCCCTTCGGCTTCCCCGTAGAACCCGATGTATAGTGTAAAATAAGACCGTCTTCACGATCCAGCCATTCAATATCCGCTTCATCCGATGAAGCAGCCATCTCTTCCGCAAAATTAATCACGCCTGCTTCATCAGGCACGTCCTTGCCAAATACGATCACATGCTTCAAATTCGGAAGCTCATCACGCTTAATCCGTTTGAACAATGCTGGTGTCGTAATAATGGCAGTTGCTTCACTATCTTGCAACCGGTCCTTGACCGCGGTCTCCATAAACGCTTCAAATAAAGGCCCAACTACTGCCCCTACCTTCAATGCGCCAAGTGCGCTAAAATAAAGCTCTGGCGTTCGAGGCATAAAAATAAATACCCGCTCGCCCTTCGTAATGCCTAATTTGCGTAAAACGTTGGCGAACCGATTGGATTGCTTGCTTAGCTCCGCAAACGTGTAGGATTCATCCCGTTCACTATCACTGTAGTACAAGGCCACTTTGTCGCCTTTGCCAAGTTCTACATGCCGATCGATGGCCTCATAAGCCATATTCACTTTCCCGGTCGTATGCCAGCTAAATTGACTCTCGATTTGTTGCCAGTCAAACGATTCCACTGCTTCTTCATAATTAGGTAAATTCGGGTTTGTTGCCGTAGCTGGAATTCTTTCTTGATGTAGGTTGATCATACTATCACTCTCCCATCAAATCTGTATGTCGCATATTTTTAGAATACGCTTACAAAATCGAGTCATCGGTTGAGGCAAACAAGCCGACTTCCATCTTGCGCATCCCATGGTTTTAAACCGCCAAACACATTATAGCATAACTCATTTCTATTCGACTACGCTTTTCATTTTCTCCAATGTTTGATATAAAGAGTAATAGAGGTTCGAGTGCAGGCAGCAGTCGAACAGCAAAGGAGGTTCAGCCTTGGAACATCGAAAGCGCTTGCAGCGAGAGCAGCTTTCCCTAGATGCAAGTCGTGAGCTTATTTTAGAAGGTCCCGTCCCTCCCGAAAGACTGGCGCAAATGACCATGAACAACGCACTGGACGCCTTCCGCAGGCCGCCAGAGCAGCATGAAGCGCTTGTAGAAATCGCCGGATTGCCGGAAGGCAGAATTATTTTGGCACGCGAAGGAGACATCATTGTTGGTTATGTTACCTTTCACTATGCCGATGAGCTTGAACGCTGGTCGGAAGGCGGCATGACAGACTTAATTGAGCTTGGTGCTATTGAGGTAGCCGATGAGTATCGCGGCTGCGGTCTTGGCAAGCGGATGATTGAGCTCGCTTTTGCAGATGAGCAATTGGAGAACATGATTGTCTTTACGACGGAATATTATTGGCACTGGGATTTGGAAGGCACGAAGCTTAATGTCTGGGAGTATCGCAAAATGATGGAGCGTTTAATGGAAGCTGTCGGCATGGTTTGGTTCGCCACCGATGATCCTGAAATCTGCTCCCACCCGGCAAACTGCCTTATGGTTCGCATTGGCAAGGAAGTTCCGCTCAGCTCGGTAGAGTATTTCGACACCGTACGCTTCCGGCAACGCTTTATGTATTAGAGTGATTTAGGTTTGCTTACGATGTTGGTTTGCTACGCAAACCTAAGCTCTTGCTTACGAAGTTGGTTTGCTACGCAAACCTTTAGGAGGATAGGGATGGCTTCAGATGCTATTTTTATACATCATAACGGTTCCAGCGGTTATAAATTTGGTGAGGAGCACCCTTTTGATCCGCTCCGAATTACGCTTACCGTTGACTTGCTTAAGGAAGTAAACGCACTGACTGACGAGCAGATCGAGGATCCCTCCTCCTATACGGAAGAAGAATTGCTCTCGCTCGTCCATCGAACCGACTATTTAACAGCAGTCAAACAATTGAGCGAAGACGTAAATTCTGACGATAGCAGCGTACTCGCCCAGCAGTTCGGTCTTCATACCGAGGATACTCCTTACTTTGCGGGTATGCACCAAGCTGCGTTGACCATCGTCAGCGGCTCTGTAGCCGCCGCCGACGCCGTTATGACAGGACGTGCCCAACATGCCTATCATATTGCCGGTGGACTCCACCATGCCTTTCCTGATCGCGCATCTGGTTTTTGCGTGTATAACGATGCTGCCGTAGCTATTAAGCATATCCGTCAAGCTTACGGCGCCAAGGTACTCTATATCGATACGGACGTCCATCATGGAGATGGTGTTCAATGGGTTTTTTACGATGATCCGAACGTGTGCACGTATTCTATTCACGAAACCGGAAAATTTCTATTTCCAGGTACCGGATACGTCCATGAAAAAGGCGTAGATCACGGTTTCGGCGCTTGCTTTAATATGCCGCTAGAGCCGTATACCGAAGATGATTCCTGGCTGGAGAGCTTTAACGTCACGCTGCGCAAGGTGATTGCCGCTTTTCAGCCGGACGTCATCATTAGCCAGCATGGCTGCGACGCGCATGCTTACGATCCATTGTCTCACATTCATTGCAGCATGAAGATTTATGCTGAGATTCCTGCCATTCTCCATGAGCTCGCTCATCAGTATACGAATGGGCGGTGGGTTGCGCTTGGAGGCGGCGGCTATGATATATTTAGGGTTGTGCCTAGAGCCTGGTCACTGGTATGGCTGACAATGACGGGCCATCCGCTTGCAAAGGCTATTGCCAAAGGAGAAGAAGCAATGCTTCCAGACCGTTGGCTTAGCCGCTGGTCTTCAATGAGCCCTCATCAGCTGCCCTTGAAATGGATGGATGATCCGACGGACATCGAGCCGATGCCTAGGCGCACCGAAATAACGAATAAAAATAGAGCCATGCAGCATATTGTCATACAAGATTTATAGCCCACAAAAAAAGAACCAGCTGCGATGAAAGCATCGTGGCTGGTTCTCTTCATTCTTAACAACAATCAAATATGCTGAACGATATCGTCAATAATTTGGTACGAATGATTCGCTGCCTTTTCGGTAAACTCCGGGAAGTTCACGTGCGCTGATCCATCTGCCTTATCCGACATTGAACGAATAATTACAAATGGAATTTCATTCATATCGCAGACATGAGCGACCGAAGCGCCTTCCATTTCGGCACATGCGCCCTCCAGCGTTTCGTGGAGGAGCTTTACCGTATCGCGGCTAGCGATGAATTGATCTCCCGACAGCACTTTCCCTTTCAAGCTGCGTCCGGAAAATAATCTTGTGCTGGCATCCGATGCGAGCTCGACTAGACGCTCATCTGCAAAAAATTCGGATTTCGGATGAAAAGGAATCGTTCCACGGGCAAATCCAAGCGGTGAACAATCCATGTCATGCTGAATGCAGCTTGTAGACACGACAATATCCCCAATGTTCAACTGTGGATCTACCGCACCAGCTACACCCGTAAACAACACTGAATCTGCGCCAAGGTCAATTAGAATTTGTGTACAGACCGCGGCATTGACTTTGCCTACGCCCGATTTGCAATAAATGACCGACTTGCCATGAAGCGTACCTTCAAAATAGGTAATGCCTGCTTTTGTCGTCTCCGACGCTACTTCAACATGCTCATGCAGCAATTCAATTTCTTCCGCCATAGCGCCAATAATTCCTATTTTGTTAAACGACATATCCTTTATACTCCTCCAACCGATTGACGCACAACAATTTCATGCGGCAATACTACTTTGGATTGTTCCACATTTTCTTTTTTCATCAGCTTCGTCAGCAAACGCATGGAAACGGCGCCGATATCATACATAGGCTGAGCAACAGCTGTAAGCTGCGGACGAACCATCGAAGCCATTCGGCTGTTATCTACGCTGATTACCGAAATATCCTCAGGAACCTTCAAGCCAGAATCCTGAATGCTATGAATCGCGCCAATCGCCATTTCATCGGTTGCAGAAAAAACTGCTGAAGGACGCTCGTCCAGCTCAATAAAGTATTTCATCGCTTCGGCACCAGATTCATAGCGATAGTTGCCGATTCGCACTAATGACTCATCGTAAGGTATGCCTGCGCTCTCTAGCGCACGCTTGTAGCCTTGGAAACGAGCAAAGCCATTGGAAGGGTCCTGCAGCGTTCCGCTAATCATAGCAATCCGTTTGTGGCCTTGGACAAGCAGCTTCTGCACAGCATCGAACGCCGCATCCTCGTGATTGATATCAACAGATGGGATTTGTCCGCTCTCATCAGAAGTCGCGCAAAGCACGATTGGAACATTCGCTGTTTTAAAAGCTTGCAAATGCTCTTCGGTTACGGCACCGCCCATGAATAGCAAGCCATCGACTTGTTTCTCCAAAAGCGTGTTAATAACGCGGATTTCCTTGTCTTTTTTCTTGTCCGCATTACACAAAATGATATTATAATGATACATATTTGCAATATCTTCAATGCCCCGCGCTACTTCTGCAAAAATAGCATTTGAAATATCGGGAATGACAACGCCAACTGTTGTTGTTTTCTTGCTTGCCAGGCCTCTAGCTACAGCATTCGGACGATACCCTAGTCGCTCTATTGCTTCATATACTTTCTTGCGCGTTGCTGGTTTCACGTTAGGATTGTTGTTTACAACCCGAGAAACCGTAGCCATCGACACTCCAGCTTCTCTTGCTACATCATAAATGGTTACCGTCACAGTGGTTCTCTCCATTAGCTCAGATTTTTTAAATTACGTACGCCACATATTAACGTAATCATAGCATAAAGGGGGAGGCAACGCAAAGCATAACAGAGCACAAACCCAGAACCAACAAGTTTTCATTCGTTTTCATAAATGCTGAACAACCAAGCAAATAATTACACTATCCGCTGGTTTCGCTCGTTAAAGCAAGCATGATCCCGCTAGTTCGATGAAACATAAAGGCTGGAATTATCGATGGAAACAATTTTGGCATTCCCCCATTTAACCGCTGAACGCAGTGGCATGTAATAGGAACCCTCGATCTTAATCGCTTTCACGTCAGTAAAGCTACCATCCAAATAGATCTTATTGCTGGAATGTTCGATTTTAATGACCTTTTTATCTTTTTTCAAAATAATGTCCTCTGCTTGGTCCGTCTCCAGCCCAAATCCAAAAATCGTCGAAAAATCCCGTACGGAAACGTAAGTCGTATCCTTTAAACTGACAAGCTTTTTGTTAAGCTTCTGCTGCTTGTCATTATAGTAGAAATTAAGGTTGAGAAATTTATGGGCCGGCGCACTGGCCGCTGCTTTAGCAGCAGAGCTGGACGAGCCGGAACTTGATGAACTAGAAGAGCCCGAGGAGCTAGAGGAAGAGCTGGAAGAACCGGAACTGCTAGAGCCGCCATTGTGGTAGTGATAGCCTGTGCATAATCCTTTTGCCTTCGATTTGTCTGAGCAGTTATGCCCCCCGCTGCTGTCCGTGCGCCCGGAGTGGGCCAGTGCGGATGCCGGCAGCATTGATGATAAAATAAGTACGGAACAAAGGAAAGATACAACCTGTTTTTTCCTATAAGCCTCCTAATTTACAATGCTAAGTCTATCATTTGACCAACCTACCACATCTTAACTCCTATTACAACACTATCCTTTTATATTACTTATCGACCACGGAGTAGGAAAAATGAACTATTTTAAAAATGTTCAGAAACCCACAATAAGAACCCGCTTCATCCTCTTTTTTGAAAAAAAAGCGACCGTTCCCGGTATGATCCCTCGGAACAATCGCTTTGCTTAATTCCTAACCCTATTGCTCCCCCAATAATGCTTAAAAGAAATACGTCCTGCCATAAAACAAGTCAAACATCCTACTTTCTTGCTTCCTTCTGCTGCCGTTCAATGATTGCATGTGTCTGGGCAGCTATGTAAGCAGCGTACGGCGGCTGATTTGCTCCAGCCTCTTTTGCAAATCCAAAATCCAGGCCTCATCGTTAAGCGTTTGGGCAAGCAAATAGAGATCAAGCAGCTGGTTGATCCTCTGCTCAATCATACTCTCAAAAGCAGGTTGATCTGTCTTCAGCTTCTCTGCCTTCGCTTCTACCAGCAAGTTGGCCCATTCATTGCATTCGTTAAATAGAAATGTCTGTTTGTCCGGCTTAGCTCCAAGCTGAGCAATTAACCCGGTTAAATCCGGCTTCACTTCCGGGAACACTTCGCTTCGATTGCAGGATGTACAGGAAAAAATAGGTACGTTGTCGATTTCGACCTTACCCGAATAAATGACTGTGCGCAGTTTCATCTTCATGATGTCACCACAATGACACCGTTTATGCAAAGTGGTCCACTCCTTCTTAGTAGCAGCCAACGCCGCTAAGCATTGCTTTCAGAGTTACATTGTAATAATGATTCGACCATTTTCGCGAAAAATCCTGCTTTCCTCACTATGTAATTTTTACTACTATTTTTAAATTCCCGAAATGTCAAATAACCGTAGTTAAGGCGCTATTTTTCTCCATACTTTTCGAATTGGCGGCACGGCTGCTAATGCTACCCAGAGCGCTGCCCCAATCATATCATTGCGTACATCCATGGGATCCGGCATTCTGCCGCCTACGAATGATTGATGGTATTCATCTGAAATTCCATACAGCCCGCAAAAGAGGACAATGCCCGCTTTGATCCAAAAACGGTCCCCCTTCTTGCCTATCCCATAGTCAATCGTAAGCGCCAAAATAAAATAGGCTAGAAAATGGCCCCAATTGAAGTCTTCCATAAACGGCAAAAACTTTTGAAAAAAAGGCAAGATCGTGTTAATCTCGTCACCCGTTCTTGCGGATAATATAAAAATAACAGCCATCCAGGCTACTGCCGGCAAAAATCTTACTGCTCTAGGGAAAGAAAAAATAGCGGTTTTCGAATCTGTTTGCTTCATTGTTTCTCCTTCGTTACAATAATAGAGATCTTTAATAGATGGAGGGGAAATCATGACATTGCAAAACAAAACCGTCATCTGCTTGCTTGACGACGAATTTGAAGATTTAGAGCTATGGTATCCCGTATACCGGGCGCGAGAAGCCGGGGCAACTGTTCTATACGCAGGCCCTGAGAAAGGCAAAAAGCATATTGGGAAATATGGCGTGCCTGCAGTAGCCGATTTGTCATTCGATGAAGTCCATAGCGAAGATATCATCGGTCTATTGGTTCCAGGCGGCTGGGCTCCCGATAAGCTTCGCCGCTATCCTAAAGTATTGCAGCTTGTACAGGAGCTAAATGCGGCAGACAAGCCTATCGGACAAATCTGCCATGCCGGCTGGGTTCTCATTTCGGCGAAAATTTTAGAAGGACGCAAGGTAACCTCCACACCAGGCATTCGTGATGATATGGAGAATGCAGGCGCTACCTGGTACGATGAAGCGGTTGTCGTCGACGGCAATCTTATCTCCGCCCGCCGTCCGCCAGATCTCCCGCCCTATGCCAAAGCTTTTGTAGACGCGCTTGTACAGCGAATGGTTTAACCATTCGCTGTTTTTTTGTCTATGCGCTCCATAAAGCCGTTAAGCTGCGCCAATATTTCAGTGCTTGTGCGACAGCCATGCAATTGCTCGAACACCTCTTTGCTTTCTTCCTGAGAGGTGCAGAGCAGCCTCTCCTTCACCTGCAAGATGGAATGAGAAGACATGCTCAGCTCATCCACATCGAGGCTCAGCCATATCGGCAGAGCTCTCAGATCCCCAGCAAGCTCGCCGCATACCCCAACGGTAATTCCACGCCGCTTAGCAGCTTCCACCGTCATCCGGAGCATTCGGATCAGCGCGGGATGATAAGGCTCATACAGATGCGAGATCTCCTCATTCATGCGATCAACCGCGAGCGTGAACTGAACAAGATCATTTGTCCCGATGCTGAAAAAGTCCACCTCTTCCGCCAGCAAGTCTGCAATCATGACAGCTGCAGGCACCTCAATCATAATGCCTATCTTCATCCCTTTGTCATACGGTAAACCGGCTTCCTCGAGCTCGCGCTTTGCTTCATTTAGCACAGCGTTAGCGGCACGCACCTCATCAACCGATGAAATCAGCGGATACATCAGCTTTACCTGTCCATAATGGCTGGCACGAAGGATCGCACGAAGCTGCGTCTTAAACAGATCCTGACGATCCAATGAAATCCTAATCGCTCGGTAACCCAAAAACGGATTGTCCTCCTCCGGTAGCTCAAAATAATCCAGCTGCTTGTCACCGCCAACATCAAGCGTGCGAATGACCAGCGGTTCACCGCCTAGCCTTTCGGCTACACTCCGGTATACCTCGAATTGCTCCTCTTCTTTCGGGAAACGATTCCGGTCCATATACAAAAACTCGGTTCGAAACAAGCCTACGCCATGCGCTCCGCTGGAGAGGGCAATTTCAAGCTCTTTGAAAGAGCTGATGTTGGCCGCAAGCTCCAATCGCTTCCCGTCTGGCGTAACCGGACGGTAACCCGCTATGCCATGCAGCCTCTTTTTCGCTTCGGCTTGGTGACTATGCAGTTCCGTAAAAGAATCGATGATTGACTGCTCGGGATCAATAAACACTGTGCCGTCGCTACCGTCGATAATAATCGTTTGCCCGGTTTGGATCGGTTCCTCCAGCTTAGCCTCCACACCGACAACAAGCGGAACGCCCAGTGCGCGCGCCATAATTGCGGAATGCGACGTTCTGCTGCCTGCGAGGGTAACAATGCCCAGAACATGCTGCGGATTAATATGGGCAAGCTGGGAAGGCGACAGCTCCTTCGCGATCAAGATAAACGGCTGCGTATCCGAAGGAAGCGTAATTTCTGGCGCGCCAAGCAGATGCTTGAGCAGCCGATTGCCTACGTCCTTAATATCGAGTGCGCGCTCCTTCATATATTCATCATCGAGCAAATCGAACATGGTCACAAAATGATCGATCGCTTCTTTCACCGCTACTTCCGCTGCTTTATATTGACGCTGAATGATGCCTTGAATTTCATTCATGAAGACAGGATCGTCCAAAATGGCGATATGAGCATCGAATATATGGGTTTCCTCCGACCCGACAACGTCTCGCAGCTCATCCTTGATCTGCTCGATTTCCGACTTTGATGTACGTATGCCTTCATACACACGCTCAAATTCGCGGGCAAAATCCGCGACATCGATCTTTTGCTCCGGAAGCTCCCATTCCCAATTCGGAAGCACAAACGATCTCCCAATCGCTATGCCTGCTGACGCCCCTATTCCTTGAATCATTGTGTTTCCCCTCCACCGTTTCTCTCTTTAAGCACAACGGACATAACCGAAGACTGCCCCTTTTTAACCGCTTTGAACGGCGCATAACGCCACGATTGCACAAGATCGGAATTCGTAATTACCATCGGAGTAGCAAGTGACTTGCTCTCCTTGCGGATGCGCTGCAAGTCAAACTTGATAAGCAGCATCCCTGGCGTGACCTCATCGCCCTCTTTAACCACTGCATTGAAATAGCCCTTGCCTGCTAGCCCCGAAGTATCTATTCCAATATGGAGAAGCACCTCTAACCCTTCAGGCGTAAGAATGCCTATGGCATGCATAGTCGGATAGATATGCATGATTTTCCCTTTAACGGGAGAAACGAGCTCGCCCTTGTCGGGAATAAAAGCAACCCCTTGTCCCACAAGCTTCCCGGCAAAAATGGGATCAGGCACCTCTTCAAGCGGAATCATCCGACCTTGCATTGGAGAATGGAACAGAATTTGCGCTTGATCGCGATGAATCGTTTTGATCATTTCTTCACGGATGAGCTCGGAATACGTTCCGAATACGACTTGGACATGCCCTCCGCCTAGCTTGATGACACCTGCAGCTCCCAGATTGCGAAGCGCATTAATGTCGAGCAGCTTATCGTTAGAAACCTTCAAGCGCAGCCGTGTGATGCATGACTCCATTTTCACGATATTTTGCTTGCCGCCAATGGCTTGCAGAATAAGCGGTGCCCGGTAGGGGATATCGCCCGCCCATTCATCCAATTGCGATCCTTCCTCACGGCCTGGAGTCGGAATTCGGAATCTCCGAATGGCCCAGCGGAACAAGAAGTAATAAATAAATCCAACCACAATGCCTATGGGGATAATCAGCCAGCCCCGAGTTGCCAAATGCTCATTAATGACAAAGTCGATGGCGCCTGCCGAAAATGAAAAACCGTGCTTTATGCCCAGCTCATAAGTGACCCACATAATAATGCCTGACAAAATGGCATGAACGACGTACAAGTAAGGCGCCACGAATAAAAATGCGAATTCGACCGGTTCCGTTACACCCGTAAGAAACGAAGCAAGTGCTGCATATAAAAAGGTTTTTCGTATTTTCGGCTTCAAATCCTCGCGTGCCTCATGAATGATAGCGAGCGCAATAGCCGGCAAAGCAAACATCATCGTCGGGTACAAACCAGCCATAAATACGCCTGCCGATGGATCCCCTGCAAAAAACCTCGGCAAATCCCCGAACACCATTTGCCCTGAGGCTGTCTCGAAGCTGCCGATTTGGAACCAGAACACGTGGCTTACCAAATGATGCAATCCGAAAACGACCAAAATACGATGAACAAAACCGTATAAAAATACGCCGAAGCCCCCGCCTGACGCAACCACCTCTCCCAGCTCGATCAACAAGTTTTGCAAGTAAGGGGCGATATTGATCATCCCGATTGAGAAAATCAAGCAAACAAAGCTCACGAACAGCGGGACAAATCGCGGTCCCCCAAAAAATTGTATGTATTCCGGCAGCCGTAGGCTTTTGAACCGCTCATGGCTAAAACCAGCCACCATCCCGATTAAAGTACCAATCAGAACGGTCGGCTCAATCTGAACCTCTGCGGTGCCCGTTACGCCGCTGTAAATAATCATGCCCACTAGAGCTGCCATCCCTGCTGCAAGCGCGTTTCCAGTTAATCCAAGCGATATGCCAAGCGCGAAGATATAGGGTAAAAACGTAAAAATCGTATCACTTGCTGCAAGCAAGTATCCTTCCATTCCTGGCAAGCCAATGTACGACCAAGGCAGCTTGCTCAAGCTCAAAAAGATAGCTGCACCTGGCAGTACAATCATCGGTAGCATAAACGCTCTACCGAGCTGCTGCAGGCTTCCCATAAAAGCCATCACGCACCTCCTCAAAGTTTTGCGAAGCAAAACTATCTTCGTAAGCATTATCTTTGTTTTGCGAAGCAAAACTGACTTCGTAAGCATTATCTTTGTTTTGCGAAGCAAAACTATCTTCGTAAGCATTATCTTTGTTTTGCGAAGCAAAACTGACTTCGTAAGCATCTAGTCCTACATATCTATTTCGATGTTAAGCGTTTGCTTCATTTTTGTCAAAGTAAAACGGCGAGCCTAATTAGGCCCGCCGGTGTCGATGATTCTTTTCTTTAATTTTTAAAACCTATTAGCGCATGCCACCGGAATACGGAGAATTTGTGGCGCTTTGCGACTGCCAGCCTACATGCGAAATAACCGGCCCCGATTGTTGATACGCATTTGTCGCTTCATAAACCGGGTGAATCGAAGTGTTCGAATGCGTCGCCGTCATGCCACCGTAGTTGTTTTGCGCATTGCCTTGGGCATAGCCACCATAATTGGATGAAGTATGCTGAGCATACTGGTTGCCAATGTTGGAAGGCTGATAATACGAATGCTGCTGCTCAGCCCCAGCTTGATAGCCAACGTGTGCGATTACCGGGCCTACGTTGCCAAAAGCCGTTGCCGGCGATTGCGCATAGCTTTGAACCGGCTGATGCGATATGAATGAATTGTTCGTTCCCACCGGATGAGTCATGTTCGAATAACCGTTAGATGCAAAATGCTGCGCACCTTGGTTATACGAATTAGACGATTGATAACCGCTTGGCGCAATTGAACCGTTAAAGTTCGATTGTCTGCCAAAAGTCGGTTGGCTGAGCTGCCCTTGATAGTGCGATTGCACATAACCACTTGGCTCAAATGAAGTCCCTTGGTTCAGGTAGCTCTGTTGACCTTGATATTGACCCGGTTGTTGCGAAAATTGATTCACGTCGTGTCCTCCTTGGATTACAATCATAAAGTCTTCGTGGCGCCGATGTCGTGTTCATTCGGCGCGCACATCCGAAGCCTTCTTATTGTGCAGGAGTACCGCGTTTTTTATTACAGTCAGGTTTTGGGTTTTCCGTTAGGCAGCAAAATCGAATCCTCTACCTTGATGCAGCGGTCCATAATAACCTCTAAGCCGCCTGAGGCCGCAATCTCTGCCGCTTCATCATTAGCGATGCCAAGTTGAAGCCAAAGCGTTTTTGCGCCAATGGCGACGGCTTCCGAAGCGACAGGAGGCGTATGCTCGCTGCGCCTGAACACATTTACAATATCTACAGGTACAGGAATATCTTTCAGGGAAGCATAGCTGGTTTGCCCTAAAATGGTATCGGCATTAGGATTGACTGGAATAATCGTATAACCCTTAGCTTGCATCGCTTCAGATACCATATAGGATACACGGTCAGGTTTATCGGACAGGCCAACTACGGCTACAGTGGTGCTTTTCTCCAAAATGCCTTTGATATGCTCACGACTCGGGTTCTCAAATGCCATCTTAACGCCTCCATCCGTTATGTTAAAAAACCGCTCGCTTGTTTAGCCTTCAATCCATTCAACGTTTGCGCCTAACGCTTTCATATGGTCAAAGAAAATAGGATACGACTTTGCCACATGATGGGCATCGCGAATGCGGATCGGCTCTTTCGCACGGAGACCGACAACCGACAACGCCATAATGACTCGGTGATCATAATGAGCGTTAATTTCTACGCCGCCTTCAACGCCTTCCGGCCGGCCGTGCACAATGATTTCGGCCTGGCGCTCTTCCACGTTGGCGCCTGCTTTGCGAAGCTCATTTAAATAATCGGTAATCCGATCACATTCCTTATACCTTAGGTTTTCTACATTATAAAAACGCGACGTGCCCTCTGCAAAGACAGCTGCGGCAACCATGGCAAGAACGGCATCGGTTGCATGGTCCCCATCGAACTCCACTGCCTTCAGCTTTTTGTTACCCTTAACGTGAACAATCCCGTTTTCATGCGTAAGTGGAACCTCCATCATTTTCAGTACGTCTACGACGGCACGTTCCCCTTGCTTGCTATTCTCTACAAGGCGGTGAACAATGACATTGGAATCCGTAACGGCCGCCGCAGCCAAGATCGCCGCGGAGCCCGGGTAATCACCCTGCACGGAATATGTTTTTGCCGCATAGCTTTGATTGCCAGGAACACGGAATCGCATATAATCCTCGTCAGCATGAATGACGATGCCCGCTTGCTCAAGCACCTCAAGCGTCTGGCCGACGACGACCTTCGATTTCAAATCATGCAGCACTTCGATTTCACTGTCTTCCGGCAGCAGCGGCGTCAAGAATAGAAGCGCGCTCAAAAACTGGGAGCTAATATTGCCTGACACTTGTATTTTGCCGCCCTTAGGCGCTCCGCCTTGAATGCGAATCGGAAGCTTGCCGTCATTATGCTCAATGGATACGCCCATGGCAGTCAAGGATTCAATTAAGTCGCTATGTGGACGTTTGCCCAGCGAATCCGGATAACGATTAATAAAGGTTACATCGGGGCATAACGCGGCGATCGCCATCAAAAAACGCAAAACCGCCCCCGCGTTGCCTACATCTAGCTGTTCAACCGGTTTCGGATTTCGGCCAAAGCCGGTGATGACGATTTTCTCTTCGTCCTCTTCCACGATTGCTCCAAGATCTCGGATACAGCGGCGCATTGCGTCGCTATCTTCGCTATGAGCCGGATAGTAAATGGTGCTCGTACCCTCTGCAAGTGCCGCTACCAGCAGGTAACGAGTCGTGTAGTTTTTTGAAGAAAGCGCTTGAAGCTCACCTTCAAGCCTTGGCGTTGGTGTCACTAAAACGTCCATAGTTCGTATGATCTCCCTTAACAATAATATATACACCCTAACCGGCCCGAAGGCTGGTCAACGTGATGATCCATTCATTTATTGCTCCAAGCTCCACTGGGCCAAAATAGCCTCAACGACCTCTTCAGCTGATAGGTCGGTCGTATCGATCGAAATATGGGCAAAGTCATAGGCATGTTTGCGCTGCTCCAGCAGTTGATGGACCTTCTCAGCCGCATCCCCATGCAGCAGCGGCCTTGCGCTATCTGTTTTCACGCGTGCAATGATTTGTTCGGGGCTCGCCTTTAAAGCTACAACCAATCCATGATTTAACATCAGGTCACGATTATAGGCGCTTAGAACCGCCCCGCCGCCCGTTGCCAAAACACAAGACTCCTCATTGGTCAAAATCGTCTCAAGCACTTTCGTTTCGATTAAGCGGAAACCCGCTTCGCCGTCTGCGGCAAAGATATCCGAAATCCGCTTGTTTTCAAGTCTCTCAATTTCTTCGTCACCGTCAACGCGCTTCCAGCCTAGCTTCTCGTTGAGCAGCTTGCTTACGGTTGATTTGCCGGTTCCCATAAAGCCAATAAGCACTAATTTCTTATGCTGCTGCCTCTCCATCGTAACCGTTTCACCCTTTTCGTGCTTCTAAAGCAATTTTTCTACAATATCATATCATTTTTTTGCAATTCTAGGGTATAAAAAAGTTGCATATGCCGTATGGATGATAATGATGTATATTCAAAAAACAGGAGTGATGCCAGCAATGAACAGTGATCTCCATTTGCCTGATACCCATCCTACCAAAAAACGCATCAACCGAATTCTTGATCCTGATCACCCACTGCGCCGCGACGATGTCATTTGGATGCTTGAATATATTAAAAAAAAGGTGGCTGACGAAGATCCCGCCTTAATGGATCTGTCGCAGCCACGCTTATTGCAAAACTTTCATTTTTTTGCCGAAGCGGCCATGTCGCTCATTCACCGCAGACATTACTGCGATCAAGAAGCTGATCGGCTGCGTGATTGGCTGCGTCAAGCAGCCTACGGATTAAATAAGGACAATCCTCACGAGCCGAAGCTTTAGCCAGCCCTTCGATTAAGATTGCATCCAGTTGAAGTGGAAGCTGCCTTCTTTGTCCAAACGCTTGAACGTGTGGGCACCGAAGTAATCGCGCTGCGCTTGAAGCAGGTTAGCAGGCAGGCGCTCTGTACGGTAGCTGTCAAAATACGCAATCGCGCTTGAGAATGCAGGAACCGGTACACCGTTGGCAACCGCTGTTCCAATCACTTCACGCCATGCGCCTTGGTATGACTCGACGATGTTTTGGAAGTATGGATCAAGCAATAGGTTGCGCAGGTTAGGATCACGGTCATAAGCATCCTTGATGTTTTGCAGGAATCGTGCACGGATAATGCAGCCGCCGCGGAAAATCATAGCGATTTCGCCGTAGCTAAGATCCCAGTTATATTCTTCAGAAGCTGCACGCATTTGAGCGAAGCCTTGTGCATACGAGCAAATTTTACTTGCGAACAGCGCTTTGCGTACAGATTCGATAAATGCTGCACGGTCGCCCTCGAAAGGTTTTTTGGCAGGTCCGTTAAGCACTTTGCTTGCAGCTACGCGCTCTTCCTTCATAGCGGACAAGAAGCGTGTAAATACGGATTCTGTAATGATGGAAAGCGGCACGCCAAGGTCAAGCGAGCTTTGGCTTGTCCATTTGCCTGTACCTTTTTGGCCAGCGGAATCCAAAATAACATCAACCATTGGCTTGCCTGTTTCTGGATCGTATTTCGAGAAAATATCTCTAGTGATTTCGATCAGGTAGCTGTCCAGCTCCCCTTTATTCCACTCGGAGAAAATCTCATGAAGCTCTTCTGCGCTAACGTCAAGCACGTTTTTGAGCAGGTCATACGCTTCGCAAATGAGTTGCATATCGCCATACTCAATGCCGTTATGTACCATTTTCACATAATGACCGGCACCATCTGGTCCGATATACGTACAGCAAGCGTCGTCGCCTACTTTAGCGGAGATTGCAGTCAGGATCGGCTCGACAAGCTCATAAGCTGATCTTTGGCCGCCTGGCATAATGGAAGGACCTTTCAAAGCGCCTTCTTCGCCGCCGGATACGCCTGTACCAATAAAACGGAAGCCTTTCGCTTCAAGATCTTTGCTGCGGCGAACGGTATCAGGGAAATAAGCGTTACCGCCGTCGATGATAATATCGCCTTCCGCCAAATGAGGAACCAGGGAATCGATAGTTGCGTCAGTACCTGCTCCTGCTTGTACCATGATCAAAATTTTGCGGGGCACTTCAAGCGATTGCACAAATTCTTCGATTGTATAGGTTGGAACAAGGTTTTTGCCTGCTGCTTCTTGTACGAGATCGTCTGTCTTCTCGCGCGAGCGGTTAAATACAGAAACGGTAAAGCCTCTGCTTTCAATGTTAAGGGCAAGGTTTTTACCCATTACGGCCAATCCAATAACGCCAATTTGCTGTTTAGACATCTGGTTCTTCCATCCTTCATCATCTATTTTGGGTCACAATACTTTCATTTTACTCCTTTTGCGCCAATAAGAAAACTATCTAGGAGGAAAAATGTCGCAAACCAAGCATTAGAATTATTGACCGATTCAAAAAGTTTAGCTTATATATGGCGTAATTAGCCGCTTTTATGCCGTAAAGCACCACTCCAAAATGCTGCTCCGAACCAACCTAAAAACGATCAAACGCTGCGTGAAACTAACAGCATTCGATCGCTTTAGGTTTGCATACAGGGCACAGCCTCCCTCATTTATAGCTCCAGTTGCAGCATTTCCGTGCGGAGGGCCATCAGCCGCTCTTTGGATTCCGCAATGGCATCCTCATCCGTGCCTTGCAGCGCGTCATGCAGCATCGACAGCTCATAATCCAGCTCGTAGCGTAGAACGACTGCTCTTTCTTCTGCGCGCTTGGACTGAAAGGCTCTGATCATTTCCTCTATTGTTACGAAAGGCTTCTTCTGATAAATAATCCGATGTTCCATACCGGACACCTCCACGAGTCGTATAATCTCACCGAACATAATACTCTCAATGACGATTTGACGATCTTTAATGCGCTTCACAACCGCATGTCCACGTGTGTCATTAATCAGTTTTTCAATCAATTCCGATAGCTTCTCGTCTTTAATGATGTAATCTCCGACAATCTTGTAACGATTCTTCATTCGTTGAAATTGAAGCTTAACGAGCTTGCGCCCGGTCCGAATGGATACAAGGAATTGCCCTTCGGTTTCGCTCCAATACAAGGAGTAACCTTCCTGAATAAGATCGCGGATGAGATTTTGGATTTGCCGGCGGTCAAATCGCAGCTCCAAATTGCAATATTCGACTTCGTGGCTTTTGTTCACGGCAATCCCTCCCTTACCTCAGTATAGTTGACGAAATGTTCTGATAATTTGTTCTTATCTTCATCTTATACTCCATCTTATGTTCTGGCAACTTGGATTATTGACTATTTTTACGCTTACAGCCGACTAAACTTAAAAAAGGGCGCAGCCGTCTGCAAATCAAGACGGCTGCGCCCTTATTCCAATGATATTCTATAGGCACGCGTTGAATTTTGATGAGGCAGAAAGCCTGCCCTCATTCAAACTTTAATGTGCTTATTCTAGTGCAAGGGCTATGGCTTCTTCCAAGCTTAGCTTCTGCGCTTCGGATTCACTTCGGCGCTTCACCTCCACTATGCCGTCAGCCGCTTGCTTCCCTACTACGATACGAATCGGAATACCGATGAGATCCGAGTCTTTGAATTTCACGCCTGGCCGCTCGTCACGGTCATCCAGCAGCGTTTCAATGCCTGCTTCACTCAATCTGGCTGTGATATGTGCCGCAAGGTCAAGCTGGGTTTGATCCTTCGCGGTCACGGGGACTACATGAACATGATAGGGAGCAATCGATTTAGGCCATACGATGCCGTTGGCGTCCGAGTGCTGCTCAAGTACGGCGGACAGCAGCCTGGATACGCCGATTCCATAGCACCCCATAATGAGCGGCTGTTCTCTGCCGGTAGCATCCAAAAACTTGGCATTCAACGCTTCGCTGTATTTCGTGCCGAGCTTGAATACATGCCCGATTTCAATGCCGCGATGAAAGGTTAATCGGCCCTGCTCGCAGCGAGGACAGCCGTCATCGGCTACCGCGTTGCGATAATCGCCTGCTTGCGCATTAGCCAGATGAACGCCTGGAATAACGCGGGACACATGATAGTCCTGCTCGTTGGCTCCCGCAATGCCCTCTTCCATCGCCATAACCGCAAAATCAGCAAGAACCGGAATCGCGAGTCCGATCGGGCCTGCGAAGCCTATAGGAGCTCCGGTCACGCGTTCGGCGGTCTCCTGATCCGCAAGCTCCAGTTGCTCCGCAGCTAAAGCATTTTTTAATTTAATCTCGTTAACCTCATGGTCGCCGCGAACAATGACCGCTATCGGATTCCCGTCCGCAATATAGATTAAGGTTTTCATAAACGCTTCCGCACCTAAGTTAAACGCTTCAACAAGCTGATCTATTTTTTTGATGCCAGGCGTGTGATGGCGCTCGAGCTCAACCGGCGATCTGGTTGCGATGCTTTCCTCGCCGTCCATCACGCGATATTCAGCTTTCTCCAGATTGGCCGCGTAATCGCAGGCTGAGCAGGCCGCTATTGTATCCTCTCCGATGTCGGCAAGAGCCATAAATTCATGCGTTCCGCCTTCCCCCCCGATCGAACCGGCATCGGCTTCAACCGGACGGAAATGAATGCCGCATCGTGTAAATATTCGGTTATATGCTTCGTACATGCTCGTATAGCTGCGGTGAAGCCCTTCCCATGACTCGTCGAACGAGTAGGCATCCTTCATCAGAAACTCTCTGCCACGCAGCAGCCCGTAACGCGGACGCTGCTCATCGCGGAATTTCGTCTGAATCTGATAGAGGGTCATCGGCAGCTGGCGGTAAGAGCTAACCTCACCGCGAACCAAAGCGGTAATCACCTCTTCATGCGTAGGCCCAAGAGTAAACTCACGATCATGACGGTCTCGCAAACGAACAAGCTCCGGCCCATATACGTCATAGCGACCGGATTGCTGCCATAGCTCAGCGGGCTGCAGCGCTGGCATCAGCACCTCTTGGGCTCCCGCTAAATCCATTTCCTCGCGTACGATTTGCTCCAGCTTTCGCAGCACCCGGCGGCCAAGCGGCAAATACGTATAAATTCCGGCGGCAAGCTGCCTGATCAGGCCCGCACGCAGCATCAGCCGGTGGCTCGCCGCCTCTGCTTCCGATGGCGCCTCGCGCAGCGTAGGCATTAATAATTGGCTTTGTCTCATATCCATCTGTCCTCCGATTATTGAAATGACGATAAAAAAACAAAAAGAACGCATTCGTAAGGGACGAATGCGTTCGTGGTACCACCCTAATATAGCCGCTTAACTAACACATGCGGCTCTTCATGGTTAACGGAATAAAATATTCCGGCAGCGTTTGGTTGTAGCTTCCACGCTGCAGCTTGCAAGGTAGGGAATGATCAGTCGTTTATAGAAGCCTTACAGCCGATGGGCTTCCTCTCTGTCATAAACGTGTGCTGGTCAACATGGCCTTGGTCAACGCTGTTTTGCTGTCATGAACTTTTGACAAACTTACAATACAAAGCCAGTGAAGTCAAGCACATTATCGTATAGCAACTAAATCAGGATTTGCTGCTTTGATTCGGTCGGAGCACCGCCGAGCCAAAGGCGATCATCACCGATGCGAACAGAAGCAGAATAAAGAGCTGCAGTCCAATATCGCTTAGATTACCTCCGCCACCTAGATGATCAATCGCTTGAATCGCCCATTTTTGCGGTGTGAAGTTAGCCATTTTTTGCATAAAATCGGGTAGCATGGATATAGGGAAAAAGCAGCCGCTAATGATAGAAGTCGGCGTAATGACTAAATTGTTGATCTGGGATAGCTGCGTACTATTGCGAACGAGCCCCGCGACTGCCGATGCGAGACCTACCGCCGCCAGCAAGAAAAACTCCAATACGAGCAGCAGCTCCCCAAATGAGATGCCCGGCGAGTAACCAAATACAAAGTACGTTAAGCTAAGAACGATAATCAGCTGTATGGTGCCAACCAGCATGCTTCCGGCAAAATTGCCAATCGCGATATCGATTGCGCGCAGCGGAGCCGTAAACATTCTCGCCATTGTTCGTTTCTCCCGATCCTCCATAATAAAGCCAATGGACTGACTGGCAAGCAGCATAAGGAACATAAGGATAAGCCCGATCATTAATGGATTGGATACAACGTCTCCGAGCTTCATCCCTGCCTTCTTAGCCACGATGGTTGGCGTTTCCTGAGCGTCCAGCAGTTCCTTGAGCTTGGTTAAGTCAGCTGTTCCGCTTCCAGCACGAACCATGGAAGCTGAGGCGGACAGCTTATTCGCCTCAGCAGCGAGACTGGTCTCCAATGCCGCGCTCCACAACTGCTCGTTCATCCGATATAGTCCCGCTTCGACTGGTATGCCTTGGAGCAGCTTCTGTGTGTATTCTTCAGGAATATAGACTGCCGCATCCGCTTTGCGGTCAAGCACAGCATTTTTCAACTCTTCCTCCGTGAGCTTAACCTCGAGTTGAACATCGTATAAGGCTTCTTTCTCCAAAGCGGAAGCAAGGTAACCGCCCAATAAGCCAGAATCAGCATTTTGAACCAAAATAACCGCTTTTTGCCCTTCCAGATTTGAGAATAAGCCTGAAATGATCGCCAGGAAAATAGCCGGAATACATACATTCATGATTAAGCCACGGCGCGAGCCCATGGTTCTTCGAATGAGCTGGGCGGCAATGTGCAAGCTAGGCATGATACTTCACCACCTTTGGCATCCTTATAACTGCGATAATCGTTAATGCAAGAGCGATGAGACCAAGGATTCCCACATGATGACTGACGCCAGAGAGGCCCGTATTGCTCATGATTTCCCTCAGACTCTCATTGGCCCAGTAATTAATGGTGAATTTGCCTACGCTGCCAATCATTTGATCAATGCCCGTTACCATGCCTCCGCTTACAAAAGTCATGCTGAATACGATAATCGTAAACAAGCTTTGCAGCGTTTTCTTCGAACGGACAAAGGAGCTGACGATGATCGCAAATCCAGCACCTGCAGCGGTGGTGAACAAACAAATGAGCGCAATCCAGCCTAAATGGCCTCCCCAATCCACGCCGTAGACGAATGTTGTAAAAGCGACAATAATGACAGCTTGAAATGCCGCAAGCAGCATCGCGCCTGCTATAATGCCAAATACGTTCGCTTTAAACGAACTAGGTAGGGCATACAGCCTCTGCAGCGTACCGCTCTCCCTCTGGTTCAAGAGCGCAATAGCCGCCGACATGCCCCCGTACAGTAAAAACATAATCAGATAAGCTGCTGAATAATACTGGATAGCCGATGTTTTGCCAAACCCTTGATTATCTCCATATCCTAAATTATGTGTGAGAATAGGAGATTCCGTTGCCTTCGTTGAGCTGCGATCGTCATCAAACGCTTCAGAAGCTGCAGGGCCAAGCGTCCGAAGAGCCGCCATGCGCATATTCGCATTTTCCAAATAACCATTGACTACCGCTTCCGCTGCCAGATTTTTTTCCTCATACCTGCCTGAATACGTAAACCACGAAGCCGTCTCCCCTGCGGAGATCTGCTTTGAGAAGTTCGCGGGAATATGGACGCCATAGTCGGCTATCCCTTCCCGTACCCAATCCTGAACCTCCTTTTCTGATCCGGCGTCCAGCACTTTGACATAGGGCTTAATCGCATCATCGTTCCAGAGCCGATCTATGCTCTCGCGCATTTCTCCGTGATCGGCTACATATAGCGCGACCTTGGCGGGCTTGATCTCGGTGTCAAAAGCGCTGCCGAGCAGCAAAATCAGCAATAAAGGCAAACCTATTAATAGGATAAGAACCGAGCGCATGCGGCTATATTTAATCAACTCGTAATACACTGTTGTGGACCATACCAACATTGCCAGCACCTCCTATTCGTCACGCAATGTGCGTCCTGTCATTTGCAAAAAAAGCGACTCTAAATTAGGCTCTACCCTCGTAAGCGTTCGAAGATGAATGTCGTGCTTCTGTAAAATAAATAGTAAGTCCTGCAAAATGGACGGAGATTCCTTTACCGATACTTCCAGCGTCAAGCCTTGGTCCCGCACATCCAGTTGTTGTACGCCAGGATGCTCATTCATCTCCATGATCGCACTTTCCAAGTGCCGGTCAATTTCAAAAACAAGCTTCTCTTGCTGTCCCGATTGGCGCTTCAGCTCATCCTTCGTGCCCACTGCGATAAGCTTTCCTTGATCCAAAATGCCAATTCGCGTGCAGATCGCTTCTACTTCTTCCATATAGTGGCTCGTATAAATAACCGTCGACCCCATTTTATTCAAGGCTTTGACCGATTCAAGAATATGATTGCGGGATTGCGGGTCAATTCCCACCGTTGGTTCATCCATAATAATCAGCTTCGGACGATGCATGATCGCACAAGCAATGTTTAGCCGCCTCTTCATCCCTCCGGAAAATGTCGAGGGCTTATCCTTCGCCCGCTCCAACAAGCCTACGAATTGCAGGGCTTCATCTACCCGTTCCCGAAGCAGCGACCCTTTCAGCCCATATAGCTTTGCAAAAAAAGTGACGTTCTCGCGTGCCGTAAGCGTTTCGTAGATCGCGAGTTCCTGTGGAACAAGGCCAATCCGCTTCTTTACCTCAATAGGCTGCTTCCGAATCGAGAAGCCATCAACCAAAATATCGCCGCCGCTTGGATTCAGCAATCCAGACAGCATGTGGATGGTTGTGCTCTTGCCAGCCCCGTTTGGACCCAGCAAGCCGAAAATTTCTCCTTCGCCGATAGTGAACGTCAAATGGTTTACCGTTAAAACGGTATCGTATTTTTTGACAACCTCACGAAATGCAACCAAGCTCATCTATGATTCATCCTTTCGGTTTGTATCTCATATTTTCATTGTACGCGAGGACCTGCTCGCATACAGGTCTATTAAGTCACCTTCGAGGGTGACAAAAGTCATATTGTTCTAACCCAACCCATCCAGACATGAAGGTTCGATGAAAAGCTTTCTCCTTGCCCTGTGCCCCTGCTTCATATGCTATAATGAAGCAAATTCAGCTGCGGGAGCGTATTTTTTTATGAATAGTATGCTTTACCGGATTCGAATCCTGCTGGCGGTGCTCCCATGCATAATTAGCATTGCGCATGTTGAGGCTGGCTCTTATGCTTTTTATACGGCTTACGTTCTGCTTACTATGCTCCTGATTAAAGCAGGCTCGATGCTGCCCAGGTTCAGGCCTGTATTAGCGCTCTTGGAGCTGCTTGCCTACTCTTGGCTCTCGTATACGTTCGGCGGCGTGTTGTTTCTTTTGCTATTTTCCAGCCTTATCGCTATATTCCGCAGCAGACCGTCTCCTGCTTCAAGTCTGTTATGGACAGTCATCGGTTTTACGGCCTTGCTCGCAGGCTTGCAGGGAATGGATTACGAAATCGTGTTCGCGGTTGCCCTTCTATGGGCGACAACGGCTGCCATTCTTTATGCTTCCAATAATTTCGAGGATAAACGACTCCAGATCGAGGATCTGTATGAGGCGCTGGCCGCCAGCAATGTTGAGCTCAGTGCAGCGAAAAGCAGAATGCAGGATTATGCCTCCCAAGTGGAGCTGAACGCACAAATCGAGGAACGGAATCGCATCGCCAAAGATATTCATGACGACCTCGGACACCGGCTGATACGCGTCAAAATGATGTCCGAGGCTGCCTTGCATTTATTTGATGCGGACACGGATAGAGCAAAGCTTACCGTGGAGCAGATCCGTGACCAACTGCAGGATAGCATGGAGCTGATGCGCCGAACAGTTCGGAGGCTGGCTGCGGATGGCGAGAAAGATGCAAGGCGCTATGCGCTTGACCGACTGGTAGAGGAATCCGCTTCCGGGCTTGGCATTACAGTAAGCTTTCAAATCATTGGCATGCTAAGACCGCTGTATCCAAGCATTGAGCTTATCCTGTTCAAAAATGCTCAAGAAGCGATTACGAATGCAGTCCGCCATGGAAAAGCAACGTCAGTGGCCATCGATCTCGAATTTTCCGCTGCAAGTGTATCGCTAACCGTATCCAATAACGGCAGCTTGCCAAGCGAGTCTATCGAATCAGGAATTGGAATCAAAGGCATGAAAGAAAGAATAGCCCTCATCGGAGGGCAGCTGGAATGGCAGATGAATGGCCGTTTTTCAGTTACGACTACACTTCCGCTGCTCGGCAGCTCATGAACAAACTCCCGTCCGGAATTGGAGATGGTTAGCTAATGATTCAAGTGTTGATAGTAGATGACGATCCCTTTATCCGGGAGAGCATGAATGTGATATTGGGGCTGGACCCTGATCTCCAGGTTGCTGGCATTTGCTCTAATGGGAAGGAAGCGGCTGAGTTCGTCCGTGCACAGCCTGTCGATGTCGTTCTCATGGACATTCGCATGCCCGTGTGTGACGGCGTAGAAGGCACCAAGCTGCTGCGA
The DNA here is from genome assembly GCF_006345825.1 of Paenibacillus paridis. GTDB lineage: Bacteria > Bacillota > Bacilli > Paenibacillales > Paenibacillaceae > Pristimantibacillus > Pristimantibacillus paridis. Next base: position 1,115,186 of record NZ_VCIX01000092.1, on the reverse strand, counting down.
GCGCTCGCTTCCCCACCCGCCGTCCTCCTGCTCACAACCTTCGACGACAATGAGTATATTGCACAGGCCATTCGAAACGGCGCGAACGGCTACCTGCTCAAAAACGTGCCCCCCAGCCGCATTATAAGCGGCATTAAGACCGTGCACGAGGGCTCTATGCTGATTCATCCTGATATTGCCCGCAAGCTGGCAGGCATGATCGAAACGCCACGCGCCGAAACAAGCAAAGCCGTTACGATCGCTGGCCTCACGCCCGCCGAAGGGCATATTGTCCGTCTCATTGCAGATGGCCAATCGAACAAAGAAATTGCAGCTTCTTTATTTCTGAGCGAAGGTACCGTCAAAAATTATATTACGGAGATCTTGCACAAGCTTGAGCTGCGTGACCGTACGCAAATTGCTATTAAGTATTTAAAATTATTGCATCAGTGATTACGATGCTAAAGGAGATTACTCGAATGACACCCCAACACCTAGCACCTACCGATTCTCTGCCTGGCTTCACGCAAGCCGACTTCGACGTCTTTCATCTCGAGGGGCTCGAAGAACGCATGGCAGCCATACAAAATCAAATCCAGCCTAAGTTCCGCTCACTCGGAGAGCAGCTTAGCGTGGATGCAGCCGTTCATGCAGGCAATGAAATGTATCTGCATGTGGCCCGGCATGCGCGCCGCAAAGTAAATCCGCCGAAGGATACTTGGCTTGCCATTTGCAACAATAAACGCGGCTATAAAGCTCACCCTCATTTTCAGCTGGGCTTGTTTGATGACCATTTATTTATTTGGCTGGCACTCATTTATGAAGTACCGAATAAAGCTAACATTGCAACAGCGTTCTTAAAACAGATCGACAGCGTCATCGCAACCGTGCCTCAGGATTATGTGCTCTCTTTGGATCACATGAAGAAGGATTCCCAAGCGGTTAGTGAAATGTCCAAGCAGGACTGGAAGGATGCGCTTATTCGCTTCCGTGATGTGCAGAAAGCCGAGCTGCTCATTGGACGCCATGTTCAAGTCAACGACCCAATCCTTCGTGATGGCGATGCCCTGCTAGCGTTTGCCTCCTCCACCTACCAGAAGCTGATGCCGCTCTATCATATGGCGAGTGTATAGATTTTCAAAAAAAGGCTGTACCCGGTATTGGTCGACATGACCAGTCCAGGTACAGCCTTTACTTTTCTTACTTATGCTTGCTGCGATACGGCAGCTTCGGATTGCGCCGATGCGGCACCAGCGCGCCGCTGTTTGCGTGAAGTCCGGAAGAACAACAATTCATAAACGCAAGGCACGATGATGAGCGTTAGCAGCGTAGCTGCAATCAAGCCGCCAATGACGACGATCGCCAAGCTTTGCGACACGATGCTTCCCGTTTCATGCGAACCGAACACAAGCGGAAGCATGGCGGATACCGTCGCCACCGCAGTCATCACGATCGGACGCATCCGGGTCGTAGCAGCTTCGATCAGCGCTTCGCGTATAGACATGGTCAGCTCATTTTGCTTCACGCGGTCGATCAAGACGATCGCATTCGTAACCACGATGCCAATGAGCATCAATGCCCCGAACATCGCGGTAAAATCAGGCGTTACGCCAGAGACGAGCAGGCCCGTGACCGCTCCGATGGCCGCTAGCGGCAGTGAAATCATAATGGCCAGCGGTGCCCGGAGCGTCTTAAACGTCAATACCATAATCAGATATACGATTCCGATAGAAATTAACGCCGTTAATCCCAAATCTGCAAAGTCGCTCGTTTGGTCAGCAGAAGCTCCTCCTACCGCCAAAACTACGCCATCAGACAGCTTAAGCTCATTGGCCGTTTTCGTTATTTTGTCGCCAACGACCGACAGCTGCTTCGCATCGGCACTCGCCGTAACGCGGATATAGGTTTTCCCGTCCTTATGGTAATAAAGGGAAGGCTCTTCGGTCCGAACCAATTGTGCGATCGATGAGACCGGTACGACGCCAGCTTCTGTACGCACCGTTAAGTTTTTCAGCTCCGCTTCAGAAGCCGGATTCACTGTCGGCTGCAAAATGACGGAGGTATCGCTCTCCTCGATCCGAATAGAGCCGATTGGCACGGGGTTTAGCATGCTTTGCAGCTGCATAGCTACATCCTGTCCTTTTGCAGCTACGGGATCAACAACGAAGGAATAGACGGTTTGTTTCTCTTCTTGGTTGCTCTCCACCTTCTGCACGCCTTCGATAGGCTCGATAGCTGCAATCAACTGATCCGCCGTTTGGGTAAGCAGCTCGGGATCATCCCCTGTTACATCGATATAAATTTGCGGCGAGCCGCCTCCCATAATTAGGTCAGAAGCGTTTACCGTTAGCTCTGCTTCCTTGTAGTTATCCTTCTGAGACTTTACGCTGTCCATGAACAGCTCCGCGTCAACACCGGTTTTTAGATCGATCATGTACGTAATCAACGTAGGCGAGGACACTGATCCGTATTTTGCCGCATCAGCGCTATTGCCGAGCATCATCATAACCCACTCGATATCGGTATTCGCCGTCAGATAAGCTTCAAACTGCTTGCCCGCCTCCAGCACTTGATCCGCTTGGGTATCGCTTGGATATTGCAGCGTCACGTTAATATTTTCTGCGCTGGAAGAATCCAGTGCTCCCTTCGGCATGAATATATACGCACTGATAGAGCCGGCAAACAGCAGCACGGCTATGAGCAAGGGCACTGCTTTGTGCGCTAGATTCCAACGGATGAAGGAAGCAAATTTAGGCGAGCCGGCATGCGCCTTCTCCTTCGTTCCGCGCAGCAGCCATGCGCTTAGCAGCGGCACGACCGTCAAAGCCACAAGCAAGGAAGCAAGCAGCGAGTAAGCAACCGTTAACGCAAAGGGCAGCAAGAAGGCTTGCAGCGATCCGCGTAGAAGTCCCATAGGCAAAAATACGGCGACCGTTACGAGCGTGGAGGAAGTAATCGCCGAGGCTACCTCTTTGGTGGAGTCAATGACGAGCATTACGGAGAACGACTCTTTCTGGAGCCGTCTATAAATGTTCTCAATGACAACAATGCTGTCGTCTACCAGTCGGCCCACCGCGACGGCTACGCCGCCAAGCGTAATAATATTGAGCGATACGCCAGATAAATGCAGCAAATAAAGCGTAATCCCGAGCGAGAGCGGAATCGAAACGATCGTAACAATCGTCGCTCTGAAGTTGCGCATGAACAATAAAATGACGATTGTGGCGAATAAAGCCCCAAGCAGCACTTCACGCATCATGCTGTTAACCGAAGAAACGACGGAATCGGATGTGCTTAAAATAATGGACGCATCGATTCCCTTTACGTCTGCATTTAAACGTTCAACCGTTTCTTTGATGGCATTGCCGACCGTTACTGCATTCGCATCCGCCGATTTCGAAACCGTAAACATCATCGCATCCTTGCCGTTCATTCGGCTGATGCTCTCCTGATTCTTGGCCAGCTCGACATCCGCAACATCCGATAGCTGCACACCTGTAGCAATCGGAAGCTTACGGAGCGTTTCCACGTCAGTGACCTGGTCATACACATTAAGGTTGCCAGCTGCGCCGTCCACGTTTCTCTCTCCGATAGATACGGATGCTCCGCGTCCCTGAAGCACACCCATCAGTGCTTCTACAGGAAGGCCGGCTGCCGCCAGCTTTGTCGTATTCGGCACAATATGAATCGTCGGCGACGACTTCCCGCTTACGCTGACTTCGCCTGCGCCTTCGGATTTTTGGAGCTCTGCTGTAAACAGCTTCAGCTTAGCTTCCTTTTCCTGCTCGCTCATCGACTCATCGAAGGTAAGAGTAACCCAGGCAATCGGTATCATCGATGTGTTGAACTGTACGACGAATGGCTTCATCACACCGACAGGAAGCTGCACCTGACCCACTATCCGTTCAATTTCGGCCTTCGCTTCTTTCATATCCGTCTTAGAATCGAAGTTTAAACTAATTTGAGCATATCCAACGCCTGAGGTCGAGAACATACTCGTCTTTCCCTTCACAAGCGTCACTGCATCCTCTAAAGGATTCGTGACTTGCTTCTCCATTGTTTTGGCATCATTGCCTTGCCCGATCGCGGTAATCATCACTTGCGGGTTATCCGCAGCAGGCAAAAATTCCATCGGAAGCCTGAAGTAGCTAACCGCCCCCATCGCCAAAGCCATGATGACGATCAGAATAACAGCCGCTTTGTTTCGGAACGACCATTCTGTAAATTTACTCATTTCACTCTTGCTCCTTCTCCGTAACGGTTTCATTTCAATGTCTTTTCTAATCATAGAGAGAAGTAAGATTCGTTAAAAACGTCCAGAGAATGGATTTCCCGCTCGCCTCAGGATGTAATCCGTCTACGACTTCAGGCGGAGGCATATAAAATGAGTAAGTACTCACTTACAATCAAATGCATTATCGATTATAGTGAAGTGAGTACTTACTCATTAATGGATAAAGGAGCGTGAACCGTTATGCATTCCCTCCCAAATATACCTTTGGCATCCGCACCTGCGGTTGAGCTAAAAGGCATTTCACGGCATTTTGGCAGCCACACCGTTCTCCAAAACATCTCAATTGCCATTCCACGCGGACAGCTGTTTGGGCTGCTTGGTCCCTCTGGCTCGGGCAAAACAACGCTGATTAAGCTCATGACTGGCATTGACCGTGCAGATGAAGGAACGGTTGCCATGCTTGGCGAGCCTATGCCGCAGCTCAAAATGCTGCAAGCTTTCGGATATATGGCGCAAGCAGACGCGCTGTATGCCGAATTGACCGGCAAGCAAAACCTCGCATTTTTTGGCGCCATGTTCGGATTAAAAGGAACCATTCTTCAGGCACGCATCCAGAGAGTTGCTAAGCTCGTTGACTTAACCGATCATTTGAACAAGCAAACCTCCGCGTATTCCGGGGGAATGAAGCGGCGCCTTTCGCTAGCGGTAGCCTTGCTGCATGAGCCGCAGCTGCTTGTGCTCGATGAGCCTACTGTCGGTATCGATCCTGTACTGCGCCAATCGATCTGGAAGGAGCTATCCGCGCTCAGCAAGCAAGGCGTAACGATCATCGTAACGACCCATGTCATGGATGAAGCGGAAAAATGCGATCGTTTGGGACTAATCAGAGGCGGCAAGCTTATCGCAGTGGATACCCCGAAAGGAATTATGGAGCAATCTGGCTCCACGACCATTGAAGAAGCATTCATCGCATTTGGGCAAGCGGGAGGCGAGGAAGCATGAGGATCAAAGCGTTGGCGATCCGGATCATTCACCAATTTATTAAGGACAAACGGACACTGGCTTTGTTATTTCTTGCCCCGCTTCTCGTTTTAAGCTTAATGAAGCTTGTATTTGACGGCCAAGCGGTCTCGCCTGCAATCGGAACGGTCGATATACCTCCAACGCTCATCGAGAAAATGGAACAGCTGCATGCTGACGTCACTGTCTTTGCAAACGCGAATGATGCACAATCTGCCCTCGGTTCCGGCGACCTGGACGCCATCCTGCAGTTAGATGCCAGTCAGCCCAAGCTCATGCTTGAAGGAAGCGACCCTTCTCTCAATCGAGCCGTGTTGCTTCTGCTGCAAAACGCATTTCAAAATGGAGCAGCAAGCACGGCGCCAACCATTACTTATTTACACGGAGGTCCCGATATGGCTGCCTTCGACTCTTTTGGGCCGGTGCTTATCGGATTTTTCTCGTTTTTCTTCGTATTTCTTCTCGCCGGGGTCTCTTTCCTTCGGGAGAGAACAAGCGGAACCTTGGAGAGGCTGCTTGCCACTCCGATTCGGCGCAGCGAGATCGTAGCAGGTTATCTAGCCGGTTTTGGCATATTCACCTTGGTTCAGGCGTCCTTGATCGCCTGGTTTTCCGTTGACGTGCTTGGCCTTTACATGGCGGGGAGTATCGGGTATATGCTGATTATTAATTTGTTGCTGTCGTTAACGGCATTAACGCTTGGCACACTGCTCTCCTCCTTTGCCAGCAGCGAATTTCAAATCATCCAGTTCATCCCGCTTGTCATTGTCCCGCAAGCATTTTTTTCCGGGTTATTCAATCTCGACGCGATGAACCCTTGGCTGCAAAAGCTCAGCCTGATTATGCCGCTTTATTATGGTGCCGACGCCATGCAAGGGATCATGATCCGCGGAGAGGGCTGGTTGGATTTTCAGAAAAATGTCTATGTTTTAATCGGGTTCTCTTTGCTATTTGCCATATTAAACGTGCTGGCACTGAAGAAGCATCGACGTATGTAGAAACCAGCTGCTTCTGATATACTAATTGGAATGGGTAGTTAAGAAGGAGTGTCTTGCATGCAAGAGCCTGTCGAGCAATGGCTTCAGGAACTGTTGAAATTAGATAACGAAGAAATACAGATGACGGATAAGCAGTTGAAAATCGTGCAGGCCGCTTCTGAGGTTTTTGCGCAGAAAGGTTTTGCTGCTTCGTCCACGAGCGAAATCGCCCAGCGAGCCGGGGTAGCGGAAGGAACGATTTTTCGCCATTATAAAACCAAAAAGGATTTGCTCTTCTCCATCGTCGCTCCCGTTATGGCTAAGCTCGTGGCGCCTTTTGTGCTCCGCGACTTCTTTAAGGTGCTCGACGGCAGCTTTGACAGCTTCGAGGAAATGCTTCGAGCCATTATCGAGAATCGAATCGCGTTCCTTGAACGCCATATGCAGGTATTCAAAATATTCATACAGGAAATTCCGTTCCATCCCGAGCTTCAGGAGCAATTTCAAGAGCTCATACTTGCTAAGGTCCTGAAAAAATTCAGCTCCAATATCGAGAAATTCCAAAAGCAAGGAGCAATTGTCGAGTGGTCGCCCCATACGGTTATTCGGTTGACTGCCTCCACGCTGATCGGCTATGTCCTTACCCGCAGCTTTGTAAACAAGGAAAAAAACGCAGCATGGGATGATGAATTAGAAAGGGAAGCAACCATTACATTTATCTTGAAAGGGCTTGCACCTTAAACGCAGCGCAACAAAAAGCCGTTGACTCATCTTGTGATGAACCAACGGCTTTGTCTTTATTTTGCTGAATCCATAGCGGGCGACTGCAAGCTTTGCTTGTCCAACTGACGGAAGCGAAGCAGCAGCAATAGTGCTGCAATACATAAGATGCCGCCAAGCAAATATGGCAGTCCCATCTCAATCGTAAAGAAGAAGGAACCGAGCAGCGGACCTGCGATCCTGCCCAAGCTGTCCATCGACGAGCTTAAGCCAGAAGCGACACCTTGGCCCACGGTTGTCTTTTGGGTAATCAACGAGGTTACGCATGGCCTAATCAAGGAATTGCCAATCCCGAAGACCGCCAGCGATAGGGTTGCCCACCATAATGAGTGAGCCGCTAAGAGCATAAAGAAGCCCAGCGCCGAAATCACAAGGCCGATAGCGATGTATTTCGGCTCCTCCCCTTTCTTGATCCTGCGCCGTACAATGCCGCCTTGAACAAGAGCGCCAACAAATCCACATACAAAAAACAAGATACCGACCTGAAGCGGAGTCACGTCAAAACGTCTCATGCCAAAAAATTGCAGCGTAGCCTCCATGCCCGCCAATGTGAACGTTACAAAAAACGCCAACACATACAAATACTTAAGCGGCCCGGTAAAAGCAGCCCATCTTGACACCCGCTTCTCCGACTTACTTTTGCGCTGTTCCGGTGCAAGCGATTCTTTCAGCTTCATCGCTGCCAGCACAAACGTAATCAAAGCCAGTGCTGATGCCGTATAGAATGGCGTCTCCAGGGAAAACACGCTTAATAGGCCGCCAACGCCAGGTCCGATCGTAAAGCCAAGCCCAATCGACATCCCGACAAGCCCCATCCCCTTCGTTCTTTCCTCGGGCGGCGTTATATCAGCGACATAGGCGACAATAACCGAAGCGACAGCCCCCGAGAACAAGCCTCCTAGCACCCGTGATAGGTACATCAGCGTCAAATTGCCGGATGAGAGTCCAAACAGCAGGAAGCTTGCTGCAAAGCCAAGCACGCCAACTAAAATAATCGGCCGTCTGCCGATCCGGTCGGACAAGCTTCCCCAGAATGGGGATAGAAAAAATGAGACAGCGGAATAAATGGCCAGCATCCGGCCCGTATGTATTTCCGCCTTGTTCGGATCTGCCGCTTGGATAATTTCAGGCATAACCGGAATGATAATGCCAAACCCTATAAATGTTGTCATTAAAATAGCCATAACAATAAGCATCCGTTTATCTTTCATGCTGCAACCCCTCCACCAACCTATGTTACCATAACCGATTATCCTGCATGTATGAACAATTGAAGAACAAATAACACTGCCAATGGCGCTCTCTTAAAAATGAAGCTTGCATTCCCCCCTGTATTTGCTATACTCAACTTTGTTTGTAAACTCTAATGAAAGGCAGGGATGTTAGCGATGGATCATAATAAAACCCCGCTCTTCACAGCGCTTCGCCAACACGCGGAGAAGGATCCCGTACAGTTTCACATTCCAGGACACAAAAAAGGATTAGGCAGCGACTCGGAATTTCGCGAATTTATCGGCGATAACGCATTGTCGATCGATTTAATCAATATAGCACCGCTTGATGACCTGCATCAGCCAACAGGCGTTATTGAAGAAGCGCAGAAGCTTGCTGCTGACGCATTCGGCTCGGATTACACCTATTTCTCTGTGCAAGGCACTAGCGGCGCAATCATGACGATGATTCTGACCGTTTGCGCGCCAGGAGATAAAATCATCGTCCCACGCAACGTTCATAAGTCGATTATGGCCGCTATCATTTTCGCAGGCGCAAGACCGGTATTTATTTCACCTGCTCGGGATAATAATCTTGGCATTGACCACGGCATTACCACACGCTCCGTACGCAAGGCGCTCGAGCGTCATCCCGATGCCAAAGCCGTACTTGTGATCAACCCGACTTACTTCGGCATATGCGCCAACTTGAAAGAGATTGTCGATCTCGTTCACAGCTTTGACATACCTGTACTCGTTGACGAGGCGCATGGCGTGCTCATCCATTTCCACGAGAAGCTCCCTATGTCCGCGATGCAAGCCGGTGCCGACATGGCTGCCACAAGCGTACATAAGCTTGGTGGCTCCATGACTCAAAGCTCGGTGCTTAATGTACGCAAAGGAAGAGTTAACCCGCACCGCATCCAAACGGTTATCAGCATGCTGACGACAACATCAACTTCCTACATTTTGCTAGGCTCGCTGGACACCTCGAGGCGCAATCTCGCGTTGAATGGACATGCTATCGCGGAACGGGCGATTGAGCTTGCCGAATCCGCGCGCAAGCAAATTAACGAAATTCCTGGTTTGTATTGCTTTGGCGAGGAAATTCTCGGTGACGAGGCTACCTATGATTACGATCCGACCAAAGTTTCCATCCATGTGCGCCACCTTGGCATCACAGGCTATGAGACCGAGAACTGGCTTCGGGACAACTATAATGTGGAAATCGAAATGAGCGACATGTATAACATTCTTTGCTTAGTTACGCCTGGAGATACCTCGGATTCCATATCAAAATTAATAATTTCTTTGCGCGGCTTGTCCGAGCATTTCCATGAAGGCGCTGAAGCCCGTGAATTGGTCGTAAAAATTCCAGACATTCCGCAGCTTTCTCTAACGCCGCGCGACGCTTTCTACGGCGAGACCGAGGTCCTTCCGTTTAAAGAATCAGCAGGCCGTATCATTGCCGAGTTTATTTATGTCTATCCCCCTGGTATCCCTATTTTATTGCCAGGCGAGGTCATTACCCAAAAAAACATCGATTACATTGTCGATCACGTGCAGGTCGGCCTGCCGGTCAAAGGGCCGGAAGATCGCAGCATCGAATTTGTTAAAGTCATCGTGGAAGAAACAGCGATATCGTAATTCAAACACCCGAAACGGCCTGCTAAGCGCTTTGCGCGGATAAGGCCGTTTTTTAAAGCGATTTTTCGGAGTTGGCACTTATTGTCAACGGTTTTCGCTCGTGCTATGATGTTGGCAGAGGTGAGATGCGATGAGTCAGAGCGCTTACATAAAATTTGTGCAAGGATCATCCGTTCAGCAAGTGTCGCTGGAGGATATACGCCATCAGCTTCTGCATTATCGTGATCAAGTTGCTCTAACTGGCACCCAACTTGATTGGGATTACGCAGAAGCAGCTTTCCCTTATACCATCGAATCCAAGCAGGATGACCGTTGGTTTTATTTAAAGGGAATCAACCCCCTGTATAAACATATTATTTTTGGCCCTAGTGAAGCGCCAAGCACGACAGGCACTTTGGTTCCATGCATCCATGTTGTGCTTCCTGAGGAAGCCACTCACGGAGACAAGGCGAAAGCAAATGAATTATGCAAATACATAGCAAAGCAATTGAAAGCAGAACTGACGATGTTTAACGGGCGCACCATTTACTTCAATCCGAGAAAATAAATCCGATCCTTGAGGGGATAACGATGATTTGCAGCAAAATAAAGAAAGGTCCGCGAGCGTCGCTCGCAGACCTCTCTTTATTTGCTTGTTAGAATGAAGGAAGCTCCAAATTAATTTCCTTCGCTCTCCGTACGGGCAATTTCCTCGTAAATCGCAGTAACGCGATCCCACTCGGCATCGTCTTCAATGCCAACAAGGAAGGATTCGTCGTTTTCTTCTTCAATACGGAAAATAACGCCGTCCGCTTCTGGATCGTTGCGATCGAGCAATACTGCGTATACATTGTTTTCGGATTCAAACGTATAAACCATGACCATTTCGCGTTCTTGGCCCTCGTCGTCAGTCACGATAAAGACATGCTCTTCATGCTCGTGGTCTTCACCACATCCGCAATCATCGCTATGCTGATGTTCGCTCATGTTATTACCCCATTTCAATAATGTTTATAGACTATCGTATAGTAACATGACATTCTATGAAAGGTCAAACGAAAACGCCCCTCAGATAAGAGGAGCGAATCATGACATGGTTTCGATTATTGGGAAGATATGAGTTTTTCTGAAACAGCGGTCCATTCTTCCGAGCCCTTGAGTTTCAGAAAGAAGCGAATCGGGTATTTACCGCTAGCATCGAATTTATAATCGATTTCGTCCGTTGCATACCAGAAATTATCCTTGGACGTATTCACAGTCTCGGTCTGGATCACTTTCTCTTTGCCAGAGGGGTCGAAGATGGATACCTTGACAGCGACGACGTCAGTTTTTAAGTTATCGAGCTGGGCGAATACTTTAAACTTGGCTTGGTAGCCCTTGGCTACATTTCCGAATACCGCATTATTTTGGAATAGAAACATATGCACATTAGGCTTATATACGGTCGCACGTTTGTTTGGACCGTCCCACTCGATAATTGCCTGCATAGAAGTTGCTAATTGGCGAAGCGGCAAATAGGTTTTGCCGTCGGTCATTAAACCTCCCCCATCTTGTTCAAGTCCGTTAATCAAGACACGAACCTTTTGGGTTGCTGAATCTGCAAACAGCATCGATCCGCCCCATAAAGAAAGCAGCAGCAGCGGAATAATAACTTTTCTGAATTTCATAGATGTAAGCCCTCCATCCGATAGCCTGGATGTAAGGTTATACTCAGCAAGTCCTGCAAAGTTGCGTTTTGGAATAAACTATTTTGCATGAATCGCTCGCGGGCCCATCTTGTCAAACGCTGTTGAAACGTGCGCTTGCCTGGGAAATAAATATAATACTCGCAATCATTACCCAAACGTTCTCGTCAGTACGCAAGGCACGCCTTTGCCGACGCTGCCAGGCTGACGCATTCTGGACAAGTAATTTATGCCTCTGGCGCATGGTGTTTTGCACACGGCACAAGTATCCGAGAGCACCAACTTGTAGGAATACTGCTTCCGGTCGCTTGCCGGCTGTTTTTTCTTTGCAACTTTACCTTTTCCTTTGCTCATGCCTTGTTCGCCTCCAATGAACATATTGCTTTAGCATTGTATGTAAACAGAGGCAAATGTGCATCTACAATTGTCAAGGATACATAGGATTTGATACATTAAATGAATGGACGACAAGGAGGATTTTTCATGCATATCACGATGATCGGAACGGGGAGCGCTTTTGCAAAAAAGTATGATAATAATAATGGCATTATTGAGGTGAATGGCTATCGGCTATTAGTGGATTGCGGAATAACGCTGCCGAAAGCGCTGCATGAGCAAGGCCTATCCTTTCCCGAGCTGGATGCTGTGCTGATCAGTCATATACATGGAGACCATGTTGGCGGATTGGAAGAATACGCCTTTCAAATGATGTTCAAATATAAGCGAAAACCTGTTTTGTACCTTGCGGAGACACTGGTTCAGCCCTTGTGGGAACATACGCTTCGTGGAGGGTTGACGCAGGAACCGCTGGACAAGCTTGAAGACTTTTTCGAAGTACGCCCGCTTCAGCCGAATACAGACATTGAGCTGTCCCCCGGCTTAACCGTTCGACTGCTTCAAACCAAACACATTACGAATAAACCAAGCTATTCTTTTATCTTTAACGGTCATTTCTTTTATTCCGCCGACATGCGCTACGATCCCGCGCTGCTTCAGCAATTGATCGACGAAGGTGTGACTACGATTTATCACGATTGCCAGCTTGAGCCACCCGGCGTCGTTCATGCCTCACTTGAAGAACTGGTTCAGCTTCCTGAAGCCATTCAGGAGAAAACCTGGCTTATGCATTATGGTGACGCTATTGATGAGTACAGAGGCAAAACCGGTTCCATGCGCATTGTTGAACAGCACCAAAGGTATGACATCACCTAAGGGATAACAAGAGCTTTGCCTTCATTCTTATAATGGAAGAGTTCTTCCAAACCATAACATCTTTTCATTCAAAAAGGCGCCAGCATGTTACGCATGCGGCGCCTTTGTTGCGTCTAGCTAATATGCTTTTTCTTAATCAGAAATTCATAAAGAAGCGTCTTTCTGACGGATAGCTTCTGTTTGCATCTTCTTTAGTTTACGACATTAAATAACGGTGCTAAAAAAGAGGCAACTGGTCCAAGTTATTGGTTGGATCGCCATCGGCATCCCCGCGGATATAAAACTCGCCGTCTTTGCCCTTAAAGGTATTAACGCCAGCAATTTGCCCAGCCTGCACTTCTTGGAGTGCCGTTGTATAATCAAGCACACGCCCGCCAGAGGTTTTGAAAGCCGTCAGATCGCCATCTCCGTCCTTTTGCACAGCAACAATATGCTCCCTCGTATCTTGCCCGCTATTGAAGTCATTCATGTTTGCGTTAGCCCCTCTCAGATTAACAAAATGTACAGCCAATTATTATAATGCCCCCATCTTTCCATAACTATGAAATATTTTACTTGTGTTTTTTGAGAACAGCACAAAAAATCCGGCTTATTCGCATCCTTCTGCGATTGCCGGATTTCAGTTTACTTTTTGCGAGCTTCTGTGGGAATTCTTCTCAACCACACAAACTGCTCATCATGGGAAAGTGAATCATAAATCGCAAACCGTGCAACGGCACCGATCACAATGCCAATAATTCCAAACATCCCCGCTAGCCATATGGCCAAATAGGCATACTCTGCAGCCAACAGAAACCGCCTCCTGCGCGCTTTCTTTATAGGTATGCGGTAACATTCGGCTTTAGTATAGGAATCGTGTATGCGTTGATGCGATAAAACCAACATGTCACATTGACTAGGAATAATCTCCTTTATGGAGAGGTGTAAACAAGTCCCTTCGATTTTCCGATAATGAAAGTAGGAGGTGTAGGATGGATATAGCAGCAGTATCAATGGCCATGAGCCAAAATAGTCTGGCAATGGCGGCAAGTCTTCGCGTCATGTCCATAGCCAAGGATCAAGCCAATCAGCAAGGTCAAAACCTCGTACAAATGTTAAGCAGCGCACAACCTAATCTTGGCAAGAACATAGATATCCGCGTTTAAAAAAATCCCCCTAAAAGCCATAAATGCTTTGGGGGGATTTTCCCTCATATTTATGCTCTACAGGAAAAATAATCAACTTTTATGTTATGAAAATGTTTCATATGAGGATTATCCGTTTAGTAAATCAAATACGAAGGTCCGCAGCCGTTCATTTTTTTGTAGCTAACATAAACCTAATTTTTATTTCGGAAAAATTCTAACAACCTTCGTTTATTCTATGTTTAGCAAATGAAAAGTTGGAGGGATTATGATGGATAACCATTTTTATCAGCAAAAAATTGAAGAAGTACGTGCAGAAATGGTCCTATTATTTGAAGCTTGCAACAACCTTACGGATCACGCCGTCGTTAAAATTAGCCAAGAGCTGGATTATCTCCTTAATGAATACTCTGGATGCTTAGCTAACAGCCGCTCCTAAATTAAGCCATATAGAATTCAATCGCGTTGCTTTCATCCTTAAGTACAGCAAAGGCAAAAGCAAGACCCTGCGGCACCCACTCCTCCGTCACTTCCGGCTGTGTGTGGTCGAGTTCAAGAATGGCGCTATCCCAAATTTCCAAAGTGTCCTCTTGGCCAAGCGCATTCAAAAATGAAATTTGAAAGATCATAGGATCTTTCTCGTTATCGTAATGCTCCGTTACTTCAATGCCTGTAAACTGCTGTACCGAAATTTTGTAATCAACGTCATTTTGCAAATGAATGACGCCTGGCTTGCCGATCAATTGTTGGACTGCTGCTGCAAATTGGTTATGTACCTCAAGATTAAACATAGCTCTTAACCGCTCCCGTCACATAGGTGATGTAAAACATAAATAGGCATCAGCCTTCAGCTATTATATAGTTGTCTTGGCTCCGTGTAAAATAAGGTTTCGCAAAGTGCAACAAATTCCATAAAAAGTATTGACTTCATTCTCCGCCTCTGATATATTATTAATTGTCGCTAACATGATCTGGTAGCTCAGCTGGGAGAGCACTATCTTGACAGGGTAGGGGTCACAGGTTCGAACCCTGTTCAGATCATACAAATAAAAAGCCCGCAATCCTTTGTACCATGAGGGATTGCGGGCTTTTTCCTTTGATTGATCTTTGATAAAATTTTCTCCTATTTTATCGTGATACGAATAGGATATGAATAAAATATTCATTCACCAGGTATGTTGCTTAATCATCTCCTCTTCACCTCCCCGTATATTCGCACATATATTGATGCATATGATTCGGGAGGTTTCGGCTTATGCAGAATAATAAGGACATACGAGATATTGAAATTGCCAGGCTGGCTTTTATTGCAGCATCAATTGTCACCATAGGTGATGGAATAGCGACACTAGCAGCAGGGCTCACTTTAGAATCATTAGAACAGGATTACAAAATGAAAAACAATAGTCGTCAAGTAATTAATGTATCCACTAAAAATCAACTTGATTATTTTATTAACGAGCTAGTTGAAATTAGAAACATCGTTACTTGATTGCCCAGCAGGTCCGAGCCCTGCTCAGATTATACAAATGAAAGCCCACAATCCTTTTTGAATAAGGGGTTATGGGCTTTTTCCTTAGTCAATACATAAAATGGTTTGTTCAGCTTGTGTAGATCAAACCTTCCGAATAACAATATGCATTTTTCGAAAGAATTAGGAAAAATGCAACATTTCCGTTTATAATAACGTCAAAATAAGTGCTGCAGCAAATACGATAAAGAGGTGACCTAATGAGAAAACGACCGATAGTCATCATAATGTTAGTTGCGATGATGCTCTTCACTCTCGGGCAATCCGCACTAGCCTTCAAGGATGTTAAAAACGATGCAAATGAACAAAAGATCGCCGAGCTCAAAAAACTGGGCATACTGAACGGAAATGCACAGGACAAGTTTAACCCCAAAGGCAATTTGACTTATGCGGAAGGCGTTTCCTTGATCGTCAGAGGCCTTGGCCTGAACATTGATAACATTCGTTTCATTAGAGCACCCAAGGCAAGCGATTACTACCCGAATGTAAAGGATGATGCCTGGTATTCGGATGCGTTCATAATTGCCAGCCTAAACGGGCTCGAAATTCCAAACGGTGTTAAGCCCAATGATATCATGACCCGTGAACAATTCGCTCACCCCTTGTTCAAAGGGATGACGAAAAAAGGCGATTATGCGTTTATTGAAATCTTTATGCTGCTTGAAGATGAAGCTGAGGTTAACAAAGACTACATGGACAGCATACAGAAACTGATGATTTCCAAAGTGGTTACACTCGACAAAACCAATAAGTTCTATCCGAAAAAAGCCATCACGCGCAGCGATGCAGCCGGCTGGCTCTATGATGCCATTCAATTCGTAAAGGAGACGGCTACGATTCCAAATTCGCCAGAGCAGCCGACGCTTGATCCCAAGCTGACCGTTACGGCAGTAAACGCCGATATTAACAAAGTAACCGTAACCGCACAAGTGCCTCACCCAGGCTATGGCCTTCGCATTGCTTCCATCGAATTCAATGGAGACCAAGCGATTATCCATGTGGAAGCGGTATTGCCGGACCCCGATAAAATGTATCCGCAGGTCATAACAGATGTTCAGGTTTCTACTTATGTTGATGCTAAGCTGAAGCCGGTGCTTCCCGCTACCTCCGGTGGAAGCGAGGCCTCGACAGGCCCTGCGATCATTGTGCAATAACGAAATAACCAAAAGGCTTCTCTGCCTGTCTGAGCTGATGTTCAGACAAGCGGAGAAGCCTTTTTATTTCATTCATCTTCTAACTTGCATCATCGCCAAGCGCAGGAATGTTCCAATCAATTGGCTCGCTTCCCGTGTTCTCCAAAAAAGCATTTGCCCGCGAGAATGGCTTGCTGCCAAAAAAACCTTTCCGTGCAGCAAACGGACTCGGATGCGCGGAAGAAATAACGAGATGCTTGTCCGTATCAATAGCTCTGGCCTTCTCCTGTGCATACTTCCCCCAAAGCATGAATACAACCGGCTTCTCCCTTTCATTCATGACGGCAATAACGGCATCGGTGAACCGCTCCCAGCCCATGCCTTGATGTGAATTAGGCTGCCCCTTCTCCACGGTAAGCACCGCATTTAGCAAAAGCACCCCTTGGCGAGCCCAAGATACCAAACTTCCGTGATCGGGTATTGGAGCGCCTACATCCGCCTCAAGCTCTTTATATATATTTTTTAGGGAAGGCGGTACCTTTATGCCTGGCTGAACCGAAAAACTCAAGCCGTGAGCCTGCTGAGGGCCATGGTAAGGGTCCTGTCCCAAAATAACAACCTTCGTCTGCTCATAGGAGGTATAGTTCAGTGCATTAAAAATATGTTCTTTTTCCGGATATACCGTTTCAACTTTGTATTTATCCTCCAGCCAAGCCTGCAGCTCTACCATATAAGGAGCATTAAATTCATTTTCCAAGTATAGCGGCCAATCATTTTTCATTTCAATCGTCATAGGGCACATCTCCTTCGTCTACGGACAAGCCGATACAGCTATCGCCGGCCTTGGCCAGTGAAACCCGCTTCGCCGTGAAATATTAAATCTAGTTAAGCTAGTTAACTGTTCATTTCTTCTATTTTAAAATAAAAAAACCTCCTTTGCCATGATCTAATCACTTAGAACATAACAAAGGAGAGTTGAGAGCTATTATTTTTGTCACAATCGATTAAACGATCGCTTCTCCGCGTAATGAATGAGGATATCTATGCTTCCCATCCGCCTTTAATCGGCTGATTTCCACGCCTGCGAGCAGCATGATGCCAATGCCGTGATTATCGTTAAGGACAGTCCGAAGATCATACATATAATAATCGGGGGAAAAGGAATAACGCGAGCCGCTGCAAACGCCGTACACATTCCCCTGCCGGTCAATGGCTTCGCTAGTCAAGCCCTGCCATGCTTTTAACGCAATTCCTGAGAAATAGGTTGGACTATCCAGCCACCCAAAACGGACCCCGCGTGCGATCGCATAAGCAAACATGGCGGTGCAAGATGCTTCCTCATAGGCATCCTGCCGATTAAGCACTTGACGCCATAACCCCGAATCGGCCTGCAGAGCCGCGACGCCTTTGCACATATCCTGGAAAAACCCGATCAATGCAGGCTTATCGCCATGGCCTTCCGGCAACTTCTCCAACAGCTCTGATAAGGAAAACAGGCACCAGCCATTGCCCCGTCCCCAAGGAACTTGCGTTGCATGGCCAAATTTAAAATCGAAAACATGCGACATTAAACCATCGTTTTCCATATATAAATAGCTTTTGAACAGCAGAAATTGTTTGGCCGCTTCATGAAGTGCCGCTTGCTCACCGGATACTTGCGCATATCGTATAAGAAAGGGTCCGCTCATGTACAAATCATCCGCCCACATCGTGTCCGCGGAATACTCGCCTTCGCAAAGCCGATAGAACGCTCCCTTATCTGTACGTTCTAGCCTATGAAGCATAAACTCCGCAATACGATCTGCGATCCGTTTAAACGTAAAATCATTCGTTTCCGCATAAGCTTCCAGCATTGCAGACCCAAACGAACCACAATTGTCGAGCATTCGAATCAGCACGAGCTGGTGGTTAATAGAAGGAAAGCCGTACTCCTCTTTATCCCACATCGAGTAGTCATACATTTCCGTACAGCTCCGAATATGGCTGAGCGCATAAGAGAGCAAGTCCTTCCGTTGCAGCTCGCGCGCTGTTCTCAGAAGCCCGTACATCGTAACGCCAAGCGGATAGTCCCATCGACCATAATTTGTTGCGCTGCCTGTTGTCCACTTATTGCTCAACATCGCATTTTCGTAATAAGGACGAACTCGCGCATCCGGCGCATCCAACGACCAATATACAGCGCCGCTTGGCTGAGCATCGAGATCCGCTGCTGGGAAAACCGCTGTCATCGTACATACGGATGATGGAGACATGACTAGACTTGGATCAAGCGGCCCTGCAAAAAACCAATCCTTGTCATACCCGTGCACTAGTCTTGGCGCGCTTAATTCAAGCGGAACGCCCTCTTCAATGACATTCAGCTCAAAGCCCCATCCCTCCGCGCTGCTTACGGTATGAACCAGTACTTCGCCGCGGCCGGCTGGCAGCATAGAAATAGGATGTTCAAAGGAACCAGCTTCTTCAATGGTTAATGCCAATGCCCCGTCCAGCCAAATGGTCGTCGGTCCCCAAGCTCTTCCTATTAAATGCACGTCCCCTTCCGTTGCTCGAGTCTGAAGCACCGTCCAGCCGAAAGCTGCAGTTTCCGCCGATGGACGCCCGAACAGCCGCTCGCAATTGGGTTTGCGTTCCTGCTCGGCACTCCATTTCATTTGTGGTAGCCATGTTAATCCGCTTTTCTCTTCCGTCGAACGATAATCAAAAACATCGATCTCTGCCTTCATCTTCGAAGCTGGAACCGGCTCAGAATACACCCAGCCAGCGCTGCCTGAACGTCCCTCGAAGGGAGCAAGCACTTGCAGGATGCGAACTTTAGCTTCATCGGCCCCAAAACGGCAGCCAAAGCCCACTGGAGTTTTCCGAGCTTCGATGACAAGCTGGTTCCAGCCCTTCTGAAGCAAGAGAGGAATCATTGCCCTCGCACCCGGCTTCAGCTCATCAACCACTGTCGATCGGTAAAGCTGCTCTCCGTTTAAAAAGAACTGAATGGGCCCGAACGGCTCCATTAGTCCGTCAATTGAACGCTCATCGTCGCTCCAGACGAGGCCATATAAATAGGAATAATCGCCGATATGGGCATTTCGCAGCCTCTCCAGCAGGTTCATTTCATACAAACCTTCTTCATTTTGCAAAATGCCCGATTTAGCAAAAGCACGAAGCGCGAAAGGAATGGGCGGATTTGCTCCAACGTATCTGCCTGACAGTACCTCTAGTATGCGCTGCTCATCCTCGCCGTACCAATAACGGCTGCTCTCACGTGGCTCCAAATAGGTGCTCATCGGATCAGCCCCTCTTCTGCGTCCTGTGCAGCACTATGCCTCGCAAACTTTGGATTGCCCCCGGAGAGCTTAATGTCGAACGTATGATCATACGGCGTCATTAAGTTAACGACCAGCGACTGACACCCGGCAGGTACGCTTGCATTTCGAAGAGCTTTCACCCAGTGCTCATGGGCTCCTCCGTCCAGTTCAATCCAATCTTCGCCAGCGGAATAACGTGCCTTGCCTTCCTTCCAGAAATGAATGTCATCCACAGGTGTTAAGGCCTCTCCTGTGAGCACTCCTTCATTCCCAAACACAAACGCAACCTGCACCATCATGCCCTCTGGTTCAGCACAACGGATGCTTAGCTGCCAGCCCTGTTCGCTTTCCGTCAATTCCGCCTCGACATGATGATACTGCAAATGTGTAACTTCCCTCAACTGGTGAGGCAGCAAATACCAGGGACTAATCTCAGAGGCAGCCGTCTCTGGCAAATTAGCAGCTGCAATCGGCCCATAATAACCTTTGGTCTCAGTCGCTACCAGTCGGTAACCGTGCTCCCCCATATGCAATTGATTCATTTTGACGTGACCAGGCTCGAATGAAGTTCCTATTTGCACGGCCAGCAATCGAGCATCGCCATGCCGAAGAGCAGCAATGGAGCTCGCTTCCGTAATCACCGTCAAGCTGGTTGCACCCTGACGCTCACGGGCAATCGGAGCTCCAAAATCCGGATGAAGCCGGCTATGGTAAATCTTCCCGTTATGCCCGGCCGTGTCTATCGCATTCAAGTATTTCTCGCGAGGAAAGTTTCCGTTAATCACTACACGATAACTGCTTGGCAATGACTTGGGCTCAATCGTAAGGTCACGGAGCTCCGGGTGCAGCAGATACCCCAGTAACGCATTATTAGGCAACCAACCCGGATGGTTAAGCGTTTGAGCAGCCAGCTCCGCTATAGCCGCGAAGAAGGGATCTTGATCCTTTGCTGCCATTAGCTTGCAGACAAGAAAATATCCTTCCATCGTAAAGCTTAGGCCATAATCCTGCCGACCTGAATAATCGGTAACGACTTCGCCATTTGGGTGTACCAGATAGGACATCATTCGCAAATTTCTTCTAACTGGCTCTAGCAGCTCAGGGCGGTTCAGCAGCTCTGCAGTATGGTAGAGCATCACGTCGCTGACTGCATTGTAAATCCCGTTGCTTCGCTCCGTCCATTCCCCATCCTCAGTACAATCGAGCCCCTCTGCCAGCCATTCGTTCGCCCTGTCCGCCAGCTCCGCCCGTCCTGTCAGCTTATACATCGACGCGAGCGCAGCTGTCAGCACCCAGCGATGATTTGGCGTATGACAGCCGCCCGTTAGCAATGCAGGAATCGTCCGTTCTAGGAATGTAAGAATATGGGCTGCCGATTCGAGAAGAGGCTCCCATTGGTGCTCGTGCAGCAACTGATAAACCTGCGCAAGCCCAACAACGACAAATGCCGTATCCGGCGGGGAGTGCATATTGGTCCAGCCTGGCGAAATCGTGCCGTCCCCATGCTGCGAGCGCAGCATAAACTGCGTGCCTAGCTCCAAGCGGGCAAGCAAATCCTCGCTATGATAATACGCCGAATCCTCGTTAACCAGAGCTGCTGCCCAAAGCGCCATCACCATAGGAGAGCCGCCATGGCTAGGCCATGCTATGCCATTTTCCGGATCGGTTACTCCCCCGTAATATCGGTTATTCGGATCCAGCACTTGGCGTTCAGCACCTTCGTTTGCCCAATAATCATTTAGTGCTACAAGCTTCTCGTACATGCTCATCCTCCTCTTCCTTGCATCCGTATAAACCTATCGAAACCCGTTATCCCTTGACCGCTCCCAGCATAACACCGCTTACAAAATAACGCTGAAGCCACGGGTACACAATTAAAATCGGCACCGTTGCAAAAATAACGCTGGCAGCCTTTAAGCTTTCCGGCACGACGGTCGCCATTTGAGCGCCTTCCATCTGCATGAGCTCGGTAATCATATTGTTTTGAATGAGCTGGTACAATTTCAATTGAAGCGGATAGAGTTCCGGGCTCGTAATATACATCAACGTATCCGTAAATCCATTCCAGCGGCCAACCGCGTAAAACAAGCTGAGCGTCGTAATGACGGGAAGCGACAGCGGCAGCATGATGCTGAATAACGTTCGGAAATGGCTGCTGCCATCAATTTCAGCCGATTCTTCCAGGCTCTCAGGTATATTGTGAAAGAAAGAAATTAATATAATTAAATAAAAAGGATTGATCAAGCCAGGCAGAACTAGCGCCCACATCGAATCCAGCAAATGCAGGTTCCGGATCAAAATATATTCAGGAATAATACCGCCGCTGAAAAACATCGTAATCACGACGATAAACATAAATACTTTGCGTCCCTTAAGCTTCTTTTTGGACAAAGGATAACCAATTGCAATCGTCATAACCATGCATAGTATTGTAAAAATACCAGTAAGCAATATCGTAAAGCCTAGTGAACGGATCATCGCAGGATCGGAAAACACCTTAAAGTAAGCTTCAAAATTAAGCTCCACCGGGAATAAGCTTACTTGCCCCGACACGATCGGCCTTACGGAGCTTAAGGAAATGGCCAATATATGAAGAAATGGAGCAAGACAAATCAGCGTGCAAACACATAATACAATAAAATTAACGGTGTCAAATATTCGGTTAGCGGTTTGTTCTCTCATCTGATCCGCTCCTTTCAAATAGTCATAGCTATACAACGGATCGTTCCTGCCTACTATTAGAGAATGCTCTCGTCCGTCAGCTTTTTGGAAGCATAATTCGCGCCTAGTACAAATACGAGCCCCACGACTGCTTGGAACAAGCCAACGACTGTCGCCAGCGTATATTGACCGGATTGAATACCCGTTCGATATACAAATGTACTTAACACATCCGCATATTCGCGAACCGCCAGATTCCCAATGACATAAGGCCGCTCGAATCCGATGGAAATCATATGGCCTAGATTGATGATAAGCAGGACCACAATCGTTGGTTTGAGGCCTGGCAGCGTAATATGCCAGATTCTCTTCAGCCTGCCCGCTCCGTCAATGCCTGCCGCCTCGAACAGCTCTTTGTTGATCCCGGTCAGCGCAGCCAAATAAATAATCGTTCCCCAGCCTGCACTTTGCCAAACACCGACTAACAAATACGTGATCAGCCAATCATTTTTGTCTGTAAGAAAGGGAACCGCGTCAAAGCCTATTGAAGTAATGATATTGTTGATCATGCCCGATTGCGTACCAAATACCTGGTACACGATTCCGCCGATAATAACCCACGAAATAAAATGAGGAATGTATAGAATCGTTTGGGATAGTTTTTTGAACCAAACCATCTTCATTTCATACAGCATGATCGCCAAAATCAGCGGTGCAGGAAAGGATACCAACAAATCAAGAAAATTTAGCATCAGCGTATTGCGAAGCGTAATATAAAAATCACGCATACCGAATACTTCTTTGAAAGCTTCAAAGCCGATCCACTCACTGCCGTTAATCCCTTGGAAAAAATTAAAATCCTTAAACGCGATTTGAATGCCGTACATCGGACCGTATTTAAAAATAATGAAATACGACAGCGGCAAAACAAGCAGCGCATACAGCTGCCAATATCTGCGGAAATAGTTGGTCATGCTCACAGCGGTTGCCTCCTCTATTAAAACCGGATGCCGCGGGAGAAAGAGGATGGCCTCTTCTTCCGCGCTCACCGATTTTCACTCGCTTTATTTGGATTTCATCTCTTTATATAAGGCAGTGCGCTCATCCAAAATCGCTTGGCCGCCGCTCGACATGTAATCCTTCAGCATCGACTCATAAATGCTGTCGAATTGGTCCGGCTTCGCCATCGTCGTCTTAACAATAATTTCGTTGAATTTATCCAATAGAGTCGTTGCATATTTGGTTTGCGCCTCGATCGGTCTGTCCAGCAAGATAAGATCAATGGTATCCGTGTTTGCAATATCCTGTGCTACAGCAACCTGTTCTTGGAATGCCTTTGGCATTTGAAACGCTCTGGCCTTCAGGTTTTTCTCCAAGCTGCCCAGCTGCTTGCCGTTTGAAATAATAGCCATATCTCCAGAATTGAACATCCGATTGGTCGCTTCTACCGTTGGATTTTCTGCGGCAACAGGAATGTCTTCGACAAGGGTATAGTTTTCATTCTCGACTCCGTTTTGAAGCTGGAACAGATTATCGCCTGATGCCATCCAATCCAAATATTTAATGGCCTCAATCGCACGCTCGCTTGATTTTGGAATCATAATATAGAGACCATTGGACGCGTATTTCGGTTTGGCATGCTTGCCTTCCTCATTCGTAAATACGTCTACCGCAGCAATTTCAGAACCCGGTACATTTTTTTGCAGCAGCGCGTAGGTTCCATTTTCATAGTAGATATTAACGTCATCTTCCGTGAAAAATCCGATTTTTCCGTTGGAGATATCTTCCGTTAATTTTTTCTTGTCCTTATCAAGGCCAAAATCCTTATTCATGAGGCCTTCATTGTAAAGCTTGTTCATAAATTGAAGCCCATCTTTAAAGCCTGGGAGCAAAATCGGATAATCATTGGAGCCCAGCTGTTGTGTTAAGGTGAATTTCTGTTCCTCTGTCATCGTTTTAACGAAAGACCAAAGCAGTGGCTCATACTGTGCGGATGCAATTGTCATGCCAAGCGGAATGACCTGACCTCCGATTTGGCCCGGATCCTTCTCTTTGAATGCTACCAAAGTGTTGTAAAGCTCATCCGTCGTTTGGGGTACAGGCATACCGAGTTTATCCAGCCAGTCCTGACGGATAAAAGATGCATATTTCCCAGTATTCGAGCGCTTCGCCGGAATGGCAAACTGCGTACCTTCGAACTTTCCGTAATTCAATACATCATCGCCTAAAAACGCTTTCAAATTCGGTCCGTATTCATCAAGTAGCGAACCGAGATCCGTTAACCCACCTTGCTTCGCATAACGGTTAAACGTATTCGGATCATAAGTAAATACGATATCCGGCACGTTGCTTCCGCTTGCCATCAGAACATTTAGCTTCTCCACTTCCTCTGAGCGAGGTACCGGAACATATTCCACGTCGATATTGCTTTGGGTTCCGAAATTTTCATTTACCCATTTGGTCCAATAGTTATCTGTAATGGTAGAACCTGCGGGTGAATTGCCCCGATCGAACACTTCCACTTTAAGAGTAACCGGCTTCGCTGCTGCTCCTCCACCGTTAGTTCCTTCAGCGGCGTCTGGTGAAGATTTCGATGAGCATGCGGTAAATAATAATGAACCCGCCACCGCAAGCACGAGCATAGATGTTTTCGAACCAATGAACCGTTTTCTTTTCATGTTTCTAGTCATCGTTCCAACCCCTTCTTCGAATCGAGTAGTATTCAAATCTGGCTGCTTCACTTTTCTGGTTAGCGCTTACATTCCTGTTGCTGCAGCCTCGACTGGAATGACCAAAGTATGGCATGACTCGCGAACAAGGCGCAATAAACTAGTTTCTAATGGATAAACCCTAAGAGGAATACCCATTATATGGAACTACCGATCGGATTCGTATGCTAAACTTTTTTCATAAATGCCCGGTATGACGGGCTTTACCAGGCTTTAGCTTCAATTTTCTGTAGTCGCCAGGCGTGACGCCCACCACCCGTTTAAACACACGGCCAAACGTAATCGAATTGGCATAGCCAACCTGAAGAGCAATGCTTTGCACGGAATCCTCCGTTTCCGCAAGCAACCCCTCCGCATGCTCCATTCGCAACTGGACAATAAAATCCACAAATTTCATATTAAATTCCTCTTTGAACAAATAGCTCGCATATTTGCCTGAAATATGAAAGCGGTCACTTAGATGCTTGAGTGACAAATCCGGGTCCACAAAGTTTTCTTCGATGTATGCTTTCATTTCATTGATCATTGCTTTATGATTTTTCGTTTCGCAATAAGCAACGTAAAGGCGATAAATCTCGGTTAAATGCTCCAAGAAGAGCGAACGGAGCTGTTCAAGCGTAGCCGTCTCCTCCATGGTTTGCTTCCACTGCTCAGCCTTCTCTCCTGCAAAATGCTCTCGTAAATCTTCGGATACGTTGCCAAGCTCACTGCCGAGCATATCCATCATGGTCAGCAGCAGCATCCGAATGTCTTCGTCCTTCAGGCAATCCGCTTCCAAAGCTTCGAAGATCTGTTCGAAATGGATGCGCCACTCCCCTGTAGACAAACGGAATTCTCGAACCAGATCAGCTGCAAGCTGCAAATGCTTATACGACTTGCGAGCTTTCTGACCGGGCAAATTCTCGCTCATGATGACTGCATCCTTGCCGAGTGACATTTTATGATGCATGGCTTCCACTGCCGGCTTATAAGAAGCCGTAATTTTCTCCAAGCCTTGAATAAGAGGGCCTATGCCAAAGGTTAACGACATACGGAGGTTTTCGGTGACCCATAGGCTTCCTTTTTCCGCAAATTGACGAATATGCTCCTTCGCTTCCCGTTCCCCGCCGCTGATGCCAACAATGATGCCCATTCTGCTCTCGCCAATCCATTCCGCCCACGCCTGCATTTCCTCGTCTCTCGCAAGCTCCTGCAGCACATTGCTTAACGCAAATTTCAGCGTATTCTGGTCACGAACGGAAAAGCCGCTGCGGAATTGGCCATAATGCCCGATTTCAACTACGATAAAAGCAAACTGAAGCACATCTCTATCTTCAGGCAGCAGCTTGAGCTTGTTCAGCCGCTCGTTTATCTGCGATACGTTTTCCCCTTGAATCAGCTCAAAGAACAGCTGTTTTCTTCCAATCAGCAAATTTTCATTTTGCTCCTTCTCATAATCCTCCGTCTGCTGAATCAAATTCTCAAGCGTCCGGTCAATGAGGGACAGCTCATCCATCTTGATGCTAAAGCCGTCATTTTGCAGCTGGATGGATTCGATTCGGTTCATCATGACTCGGATTGGCTTATAGTTTTTCCGAGTAATATAAATAATATAGAAAATAGCAAAAACAACGGTCAGAAGACCAATAATCACCCAAACGTAGGAAATAACCGATACCCATAAGAAAAGCTGACCGGCCACGATCCCACTCTCAAAAGTCCAGCCCATTAAGTCCAGCGTGACCTGGTTAAGCACCTTTCCGCTGTTATCCTGATTCGGTACGGTCGAAAACAGCAGCTTGCCATCCTTGTCCTTGATATGAAGAAACGTCACGCTATCGCTTTTCATCGATTGAATCAATCGCTCAACCGCATACATGTTTACATTAATGACAACAAGCCCTTCGGTCCCAAAGGGAAGCGGTTCTCTTTTGTACATGGTGATCACCCGTTTGTCACTTTCCATGCTAAGCTCATGATAATTCCGAATCGAAGACCAGCCTTGATAGGAAGCATTTTGGAGCGCCTGATCCAGAAACGACCGATCTGCAAAATCCTCGTAAGCCACGAGTCCGATTCGAGTAAGCACCTGCTTGTCCTCAATTCGATACACATACATAGAGTCTAATAAGCTGTCATTGGCAATTAAGGAGCGCATGCTATCTACTACGTTAAAGATGGCCTCTCGATTTTCTTGTGTGCGCTCAACATTAAGAAACTCGCGGTAATGAGCATTTTTCTCTACTTCCTCAAGCACGCTGCTTTCAATCACTCTTAGCGACCTCGTCAGCGTGTCTGTAATATAACCCGTTGATATACGGTCAGCTTTAACCGTTTCCTTATGAGAGATTTCATTGACCATAATAAATGACAAAAAGATTAAAATCGTCACCGTAAACAAAAATATCGGAAAATAGGAAAGCAGCATGCGGCGGTACCAGTTCTTTTTCATTTCGCTCACTCCTCATTCTTCAAAAAAGCATCATCATAACATAATCTTGTTCTATATTTATAAGATATAAACGCGTTAAAAACGTAGTTAAGCGCTTTCTCTAATCATTCTATGAGATAAGCTCTGTCTAATCAATGCGAAATATAAAAAGAAAACGAATAGAAGCTAACAGACCTTAGTAAACAAATGTGGCATAAAAAAACAGCGATAGCAAGGACACTCTTACGAGCGCCTTGCTGCCGCTATTGTTGCAAACCTTTCTTGTATGCATCTAACCTACTCGACTACGCAGCTGCCTTTGATTATTGCTTATCAAACCAATTGTAGAAGGATTGATTAATATATTGTCCGGCAAGCAGATAGGGCAGCGTCTCTTCCTCTACAAACGTTTCTCTTCCACGTATGCTAAAATACAGCCATAGCGCCAGCCCTTCTGAAAATGCCCCCGCGTGATATTCGGCATCATTCAGCAGCTTCGAGATCGCACCCATGCAATCCTCAAAGGCCGCCTCTCCCTCTGGATGCTCGGCGTTTAGCTTTACCGTTAAATAGGAATAAATATAAGGAAACTCCTTGCTACCTGCCAGTACCTTGCTATATAAGGCTGTCGCCATAGAAGCAGTCATGATGCCCAGCTTCCACTGCTCTGCTTTTTCTAAAATGGACGCATCATCCTTAAAGCGATTCAGCAGATCATTATACAGCGTATCCTTTAAGGAGAATAGTTCCGCATATAACCGGCGCGCGCTTTGTCTCAGTAACGACTCCTTGTTCTCCTGCTGATTCATTCCTTCACCCGCTTCCCTAAAGACAATTTTCATCTGTTCCTTCATTATAGTTTACTTCATCCAAAATAGAGAATGCAAAACCATAACGCTTGATTACATTTTTATCCATGAAAAAAGCCTACTGTAAGGATATACAGCAGGCCTGCTTGTAAAAAATTACTCGCTATACACAACTTCGGTTCCAGCTATTAAATCGTGAATTGCCCGTTTATCCTCGCGCAAACCGACCATAAACGCGCTTACGATAGCCGCAATCCCAAATGTCACCGCATAGATGAGACTGCAAAGCAAATGACGCAGCAGCATCGTACCAATCCCGGGCGGCGTACCGTCGAGTTTTTGAATTTTAATGCCGCAAATTCGTTTCCCAATCGTGAAACCCTTCCAGAAAACAGGAATCAGCAAAGAGTACAAAAAAGATAGCGATTCTGTCATATAATTCAGGCCTTCCATCGAACCCGAAATGAGCAACGAAATAATCGCCAAAGGAATACCTACAATAATTCCATCTAATAAACCCGCTCCAAACCTAATCCAAAAACCTGCATTCATCAATCGTTCCTCCGGTTCTGTTTCTTTTCAAAAGTCTAGTTAACTTTATTTATAAAAATATGTTCGAGTACGAAAAGCTTTTCTTTAAGCAATGCGATTGATTGATCATAATCGATCTCTTCTAATTTTAATCCTCTTGCGTCTTTGGTGCATGATTTACAATACCTTTGATTAATTT
Organism: Paenibacillus paridis; assembly: GCF_006345825.1. Lineage (GTDB taxonomy): Bacteria > Bacillota > Bacilli > Paenibacillales > Paenibacillaceae > Pristimantibacillus > Pristimantibacillus paridis. The sequence goes on along the minus strand of NZ_VCIX01000092.1, from coordinate 1,086,036 downwards.
TATTCACTTTCCCACATCTGCAAGTCCATTTCTCCCTATCAATACTGATAGCGTTAATTGGAAATGCTTCTATGAAAAATTTCATTAAGTCAGATAATTTTTGAATATCCTCTTTATAATAATTTTTCTTATTTCCTGTGATGAGAGCGAATAAGTATTTTTTCATCGTTTCATTTTCCGTTAAACATTTACTATTTATATAGTCATAATCAACCAATTTTGTCGCTTTTATTAGACTAACCAATTTGATCTGTTCTTCTATATCATCTAATTTTCCGTACAGAAAAGCCTTTGCTTTTGTTTCCTCAACAGCATTAAAATATTTATAAGTGTTCTCATTCCCATTCAGATAAGAATAGGTATCAGACACGTAAAATCTATAAACTTCTTCCATTACCTCATAAACTCCACTTTGAATTAAAAAAGACCAATTAGGCTCAATTTGATAGATATCATTTTTAATAGAAAAGATTTTTTTTAATTTATTATATTCAAAATCGAACCTTTCGAAAGATATTTCATCTGTAGGGTGTTCAACACCATTGATTTCAGTTGAACTAACCACCGCAGTTCCTGTAGCCGTGATCATAAACATTTGTTTTCCTTTTCCTGTAATCTCATCATTATCTATACTTACACCAAGAATTGCATTTGCGCCAACTTTCTTAGCTTCATCTGATAATATTTCAATAACTTCATCATAAATACTTTTGAGCTGTCTTTGATAAGTGCTGGATCTACCGCCAAAAACATCACTGAAGCCGGCGAATAAGTCTGAAAAATAGTCAGTTCCCGTTACCACTCTTGCTGACACTATGCCTTTGTATTGCTTAATATCTATCCCTTGAACAACATTAGTCGTTGTAATCAGAACATTGTTTTTACTCATACGTCCTCCAATAATATTATACTTAGTTAACGTTTTCTAAATGCCCGTCTTTCCGCATAAGGAACACACATTTTACATACTTTAATTGGCTGCCCTTTCTCATCTACATAGTTCCTTGCTTCTCGAGCTTTCTTTCCACATAAAGCACATCTAGAGCCAAATAACCATGACAACATTTATGAATTCCCTCTTTCAGTAGTTTAATAAGATTACCTCTTGGTCACGTAGCACTACCTATTAGCTCCAACCTTTTCCAACAATTATACGATAGAATAGGTAATATGTCCCATGTAAAATTATATACACATCATTTCATGCAACTAGGTGCTGACCTAAGTAGGTTGTCTTAACTATATGTTGAGCTACAATCGCTATATTCTTTAAACAACGAAAAAACCTCCTTCGATTGCATCTGATTCTAGTCAGATCCTACAAAGGAGGTTCTTCAGCTTTTACATGAATCTTATGTACACATTACTATGTATGAAATTCATATAAATATAACGCTTATGTACTTCGTGAAAGCTCAAGGCTTTCTTGTATGCCAAGGACGGGAATCGAATCCGCACGGTGGTCACCCACCGCAGGATTTTAAGTCCTGTGCTTCTGCCAGTTCCGCCAAACCCGTATGATTACTGACTTTTCACTATCCGTACTTTGTTAGCTTAACAGGATTTTATACTTCGAGTTTGTTACGAATCCTTTGCTTTTGAGTTCATTATACCAAAAAAACATCAGTGAACACAAATTCACCCATTACATTTTTATGGCTCTAGAATGGCTTCTTTGATGTAGTTATATTTCTCCTGTTACAAACGTCGACGTGACTTATAGCACTTCATAATCCAATGTCATTGGAATCAATCGAGTATAAAAATTAATTACTTTCTCCTTAAAGCTTTTTCACGCAATGAAAGCAGCTGTTTGTTATATTTATCAAACTCAAAACCCTTTTCACAACAATTAAGCGCTCCTTGTATTTCACCAATATGAAAGAGGTTACTCCCTTTTTGGTGGTACACTTTTACATTGTGTATTTTTTCAGCCTTTGAAGTAGGGTTAAGAATGATTGCATTAGTAAAACTTTCGTCTGCTAACAAACGAAATTTCATATGTGAATCATAATTTTGTCTTTCATAAAATTCTCTCGCAGTTTGATTTTGGCAATAACCTAACCCCATCCAAGCTCTGTGATCGTTTTTATCACAATCTACTGCTTCACTATACTTCTCCATTGCCTTTGGAAAATTAGGGAACCCCTTTTCAAGATCTCCCCATAATCTCCATAACAAAGCATTTTTAGAATCATGTGAAGTAGCCCTATCATACCACTTTGCAGATTCCCCAAAAAAACCTTCCGATTTTTCTACTAAAGCACGAATCTGGCATACAAATGATGACTTTGGACTCAACGTCATAGCTGAGTTTAATGCCTCAACCACCTGATTATAATCACCAGTGTGGTTATATTCGTTTAAAGCTGAATTTGCGATCGCTGCTGCAAGTTTATCAAAATCATTAGAGAAGTTAAAACTCTTTAATAACGGATTATTTTCAACAGTTAATGAATCGATGCTCGACATCTCTTTCTGATACAATTCAAATCTTTGAAGAATTTCAGTGACCAAAATTTTTCGTTCTGACATTTGATATGATACATAATTATTAATTATCGGAAGTAATGAAAACAATGAACTTTCTTTACTGTATTTCTCTTGGACTAAAGAGAACCGTTTTAATCTTTCAATTGCCTCAGTTATGTGATAATCGGTCAAGTTGCATACAAAACTAAGCTCCTTTATTGTTACCTCTTTGTCGAATAGTACCATACACATTAATAATTTTTGTGATTCCTGCCCAATTTGATTGTATGTTGAACCAAAACAAAAATCAAAAACTTTAACTAGTTCTGTATTTTCAACTTCCGATAATACTTGCTCTACTGGCCTACCTAAGTAGATTTGGTGAAGTAAGCAGTCCAAAATTAATGGATGCCCATATGAAACTTCAGCTATTTTCTTTAAAACTTCATAATCGGCTCCTATTAATGGCTCAATATTATTCTTAAGTATTTTTGAATTTATTAGTTCAATTGCCTCTTCATCTTCAAGACCTTTTAATGGCAGAGCCTTTCCTTCTAATAGTTTATACCGTCGATCTCGGCTAGTTAATAATATTTTATTATGACTTGGTATTCTATCAAAGAATGAATAAATACTTACATCAGAAATAGTTTCTAAATTGTCAAATACCATTAGACACTTTGTTATTTCTAACGATTCTTGCACAATCTGTCTTTTATCGACAATTGAAAGTTCATTGTTGTAATTGATCTGAAAAAAATCTAGTATATTATCTAAAAGCATTTCAAGATTCTCGAAATCAGGCTCCATATCTTCGATCTCAAAATTATAAGAAAGTTTGTTGGATTTTGCTGATATCCATATAACTTGCTGAAACTCACTTACTCCCTGTTCAATTTCATCTACAACATTCTTCGCTACCTCATAAGCCAAACTCGACTTCCCAATACCACCAATACCATCAATTAATAATATCCAAGTGTTAGGATGGTAAAGTAACTCAGTATCAATAAATTCTATATCTGTTTTTCTACCAACAAACTCACTATACAGTGGAGTGGGTAAATTATGTACTTTTGTTAACTGTGTCTGATTAATTGCTCTATGGAACTCTTCCATGAGCTCTGCCACTTTCGAATGTGTATTTATTTGCTCAGTAATACCACGTAGAGCAGCTGTACAAGAAACGATGTCGAATAGTTGAATTTCAGTTGGATGTGACAATGCATCTCTAAGATCAACTAATTTGTATAAATGAGTTACACTACTAGCATTTACAAGATCATCAAATACCTCTTTGTTTGAATCGAGTATATTTATTAAGTGACCAAAAGACATGTATTGATAGGTTTCTTTAACTTCCCCAATTCTAAATGGATCATTAATATGATTTTTTTTCCAATAACTACATTTCTTCAATATATGTTTAGGAACCTTAGTATCCCACCAATCGTTACCAAATCTTTCATTTAATCTATTCACAAATAAATTTCTTAATTGAATCTCTAATTTATCCAAAACAATTCGAACTGCAACTTTTGTTGAAAATGCAGCATATGCCATCGTAAGCCTCCTAACGTAATATACTATTAAATTTAGAATAGTGTATAAAAAAGTTTATATTCCCTAATTAAACTCAGTAATTTTCCGTTAATATTATTTATGTACTGTCTTATTTATTTCCAAGTTGAAAAGTTCTTACTTTACAATATTAACAACTATTTATACAACTTCATTCGCATTGACTCGAAATACATTTCGTTCAAAAATTTTACCAAAGGTCTATTTAATTCTAAATGATCCCTGACCACTTGTTCCTTTTCGGAATCAATTAAAATATTTTCAAAATATAACCATCCGAATAATTGAGGAGTGGTCTGAACTTTGCTATTATCCATAAATTTATTGGCTAATTTTCTTGCACCTTGATCGTCTGTTAAAAATGCTTGATTGGTTCGTTTAGCAAATACAATTGAAGACAGCTCTCCCTTTGATAAATTTTTACTATTTTGAAGAACCTCTACATCCTGTAAGTCTGCTATGCTAATATGATGATCCTTAAAGTTTCCTTTATTTCTTTCTTGAATCAATCTAGATTTTAATATTTCTTCCTCCTCTGATATGTTCTTTCTTGGCTTGTAAAGGCACTCATAGATTACAAATCGAGTGCACATTAACGAGCATCCAGATTTCAGTACTGCATTATAGAAAATATTGGATGAAAGAATATTCCAAATAGAACACGTATCAATAACATTATACAAATGAAAATACCTTACGTTAACCACCATAATCAATATTCACCCCATAAATACTCATAATATCTCTTAGTTCTTCTTCATTTAATAACAGCATTTCAGCCATTCGAGAAGCAGTGATGATATTTTTTCTATATGCTTCCATACAAAGACTGACATAATGCGTTGATAAACCTTTTTCTAATAATAATCGTTTGCGTTCTTCCCCTTTAGGAGATAAGCCCCGCAATTCAGGATCGTCCTTCAATTCTTTGGGAATCTTAACTGATCTAATTATTTTCACCATTTCTCTATCAATTAACTTGTCAGACATTAATGAAATGGCAAGAGTTTCAGTATTTACATTAAGCTTTAGGGACCAATGTAAAACTTTTTCTTTATCCCAACGACTTACATTCGGTATAGCTCTAATAAATGAACGAGGAAGTAAATAATGCGAAGCAAAAGTGTTTGCTCGAATTTCACTCAAGTCACTTTTTTCCCATTTAACAAATGAAACAATAACATCGTCTTCATTATCCAACATACTGTGTGCAGCCTCATGAGCGGCAGTGAATCGTTGTCTGAACATATCTTCAGAATAATTAATGAGTATGCATTTACCTGCAACAGGATGTTTTATATATAAACCAGAGATACTAGAATTCTCTAGTTTTCGCCGATAGACACGAATACCTATAGATCTAAAATCTTTAAAAATATTCAGTGGTATTTCTTTATCTTTATAATTTAAATGTTCACGAAGTTTTACAGATGCCGAAATTCCATGGTTTTTATAGTTATTACCTACTTTACTGATAAGGAAGGAAGTATATTCTTCACCTAATTTTTCAGTTAAAAAAGCTTCATTCTCCGCTAAAAAAAGAACCTCTTGAATTGCCCAACGATCTGCTTTGGATAGTTCTGTTCCATATTTTCTAAATAAAAAATCGGTTTGTTCGAACGATGTTACTTTCTTGTTTGAAATAAAAAAACGGAAGTCACACTTGTAATAATCAGCTAAAATAAGAACCTCATCCCCAGAGGGTTCCACCAAATTATCCTCAAAAGCAATCAGACGTTTCTCTTCTATACCTGTATGCTTGGATAATTCAATCACACTTACTTGAAATTGATCTCTGTATCGACGGAGTTTCTCTGGTAATGTTGCAAGTTCAATAGTAATCTTTATTACCTCCTTGATTTCAACATGAAAGCACTATTCTTTCTACACCGTTCAACTAAGCTATGACACTTAAGCCATATACCCAAACTTATCTTCATCCTATCAACTTTAATGCTCTCCTTCAAATTCATAACGTGCTTCTTGCGATCGTTTTAGCTATGGAGTAAAACTTCCATATAGCGCTTAATGTATAATGCTTCTTATTTACTCCTGTATATGAACTTGATACACATATTCATCGAAGAGTTTATTTTGATATTTTAAGCCCATCTTCTTCCTGATATCTTAGCGATAAGATCATGTTTTTTGCAAGCGAAATATGCTTAAATTTGCTGCAAAAAATGCCGAGACCGCTTGCCGGTTAAATTGTCACTGCGGTATATGTTCCATCGCTTGCTTGAGTCAGAAGCTATCGCTCGTGAATGAAAGTATGTGTGCATGATGTACAAGGCGATCGACCAAAGCAGACGTCAGCTTCGTATCCCCGAAAATCGAGGTCCACTGCCCGAACTCTAGATTAAATGTGACGATCACGCTCTGCTGTTCGTAGCAGTCGGCAATCACATTAAACAACAATTCTGAGCCTGTTTGGTTAAACGGGACATAGCCCACTTCATCCAAAAATAATAATATCCACCTTCTTCAGATTCTCCCGAAAGCGGCTGAGCATGCCCGCCGCAAACTTCTCTTGCAGTAACCATACTAAATCGGTAGCTCGAAAGAATTGAACGGCATATCCTCTCCTGCAAGCCTCTACGCCAAGCGCAGTGGCCATATGCGTCTTGCCTGTTCCAACCGCCCCCATTAATAGTAGGTTTTCACGCTGCGTCAACCATCTCATGTCGAGCAACGTCTCAAACGTACAACCTCCGGGAAATGAGATGTGCTTGCGTAAGTAACCTTCAAAGGTTTTCAAGTGAGGGAAGCCAGCCTGTTGCACGAGTTTCCCTAGCCAGGCTACCTGTCGCTCAATTTCCTTCTGATAGTCGGGCATAATGAGATGGCTATGGTTATGTTTATCTTTTGAAGAAGTTGCATCAAGCTCCCACACGACAAGATATGAACCATTCGCTCGGTGCAAGAGGAATCTTCCAATATTTTCGCGAAAAATACTCTTGTCATTCTTATCATTCGTAAAATGCTGCATGAACCGTGAACGAAGTTGATTCACTCCAGTATGTGTTCCAATTCGAACAATGCAATCACCACCGTGGCCTAGCCCTTCTTTTTCAAATAGATGATAGATGACGTTTTCCGGGGTTATCTTTTTATCGAAAGTGAAGTTGTACCTGGGAGATTGCCAAGCAAAATGATGAAGCTCGCTGCATATGGTGTCCATCATATAACCCCTCACAATCAAAATGTTTATGCATTGCTGGTAAATCTACATCTTGGATAGTTATTGCATCCAACAAAAGCACCATTTTTCCCATTTTGTTTCATCGGTTTATTCCCGCACTTTGGGCAAAAAACCTGGTTGTCATTTCTCTGTTTTCTATCATATTCCCTTTAATGACCTTCACATGCTGCTTTCTCTCTTGTCTGTTGTTAATCGTGCTTGTTGATAATACATCGTGTATATACTTCACCTGGCTGTCACTCAGCACGGGAATATTATATTTCCTTATAGTAGAAACGAGTTTGGTTGTGTAAATTATCTCCGCACTCATCGGATCCAGCTTTAGTTCAGCTCGCGTACTGAAGGCAATAATAGAATTGTAGTGTCTTCCAGCACAGCTTCTATCGCTTTCATATGCCCATAATTTTGACGTATTGGATTGTACAGCTTCTCTTTACGCTTATAAATCACCCGTGTCCAATATTCCGCTTTCTCATTGCCTACGATCCAACCTGTATAATTTTTAGTCTCAATGACGAACAGACCGTATTTCGAAATCACAATATGATCAACTTGCGATGTTCTTCCGTCTGCCTTCTTAAGCACGATATCCTTTAGAAGGATATACTCTTTCGGATTAAGCTTTTTCAGCTTTGCTCGGACAGACGCTTCTCCAATAAAACCTTTAAAGGTAGGTGATTTTGACAGTATAAATAGGTTTAGCAGTATTCCAGCAAGTAAATATATCATTAGATACCTCTGTCTTTGTTGTTCATGTTTTCGTGTGCCTCATCTTGCCTTGATCTGCCTTGCGCCATCTGCTCAGCTTGTCTTGGAGTGAGACTCCGTTAATCAGCTTTATATTCAAACGTTCAGCTGCCTCTTTAGCCGATCTTGTAAAATTGCTTGTCGTCACAATCCATGCATCATAACAGCCATGCACCTGTTTACCAGCCTTTAGCCTTAGAACGATATCATTACCAACATCCTTTTTCCAACGCTTGCACTGGACAGCAATTTTGTAGCCTTCCTTGCCTCGAATAATAAGGTCAACCTCATGATCTCCCGCGCCACCAACACGTTCTACTTGATACCCTTGATCTATGTAATACAACTCCATTAGCCGCTCAAAATCTGTTCCAGATAGTGAATCTACGTTAGCTTGTATAATTTGATGATCAGCTAGCTTTTTGTTTAAAGTAGCAACCTTACGCTTGGCTACAACTTTCTTCACCGCTGTTTTCTTCTTTGATTTAGCCTTGGAACGTCGCTTGTTTATCCATAATAATCCAATTATCTCTGCAATAAGCACTGCTCCAATAATAAATCCAAAATAAAATCCCCAGTGTAATCCTGGAACCTTGAAATAAAAGATTAAGCCCCCAAGTATGAAGATTCCTCTTGAAAAATATGCTATTTGTTTCCCCTCTGAAGAATAGGTTCTAGCCATGTTGCCCCCTCAAAACGATAATATGTTTATATGATAAGTGACACAAATAATTCCAAAGCATACACATTCGACCTCTTACGACTATTTTCCTGCTTTTAGGTAAAAATAGTAGGTATATAGGCGGATCAATAATCGTTATAGTTCTATTTTATTGGTCTAGATCACCTTCATGCCCAATATTATGGGTATTGACGTTTTAAGTCTCCAAGATGATAGACTATTAATTCACGCCTACAAGGAATGATTGCGAGTAGACTCCCAAATGGATAGCTAGAGTTATCTATGTAGGAAAGGTATGCCTCGTCCCAACGCATTAACTGGTGATATCACAGAGCTCAATCTTCGTGTTGGCAACTATATAGCCTTTTTTCGATGTGTAATGAATCTATCCTTTTTTCAGAATAATTGTCAGTAATTCCAAGGTGTTTTACTCCCATTGCCCTTAGTTTCAATTCAATTTTTATAGCTGACACTACCTTTTTCACTTTGTTCAATTACTTAAACAACGAAAAAACCTCCTTCGATTGCATCTGATTCTAGTCAGATACTACAAAGGAGGTTTATCGTCTTCTTTTTGAATCCTGTGTACTAGATTAAGACACACAGGATTCAGCTAAACAAAACTTATGTACTTCGTGAAAGCTCAAGGCTTTCTGGTATGCCGAGGACGGGAATCGAACCCGTACGGTGGTCACCCACCGCAGGATTTTAAGTCCTGTGCGTCTGCCAGTTCCGCCACCCCGGCATGTTGTGAAGGTTTTGCTTATGGTGGGCCCTGAGGGACTCGAACCCCCGACCAATCGGTTATGAGCCGACCGCTCTAACCAACTGAGCTAAGGGCCCTCGAAAAACGTCTATTTCAACGTATTCATCGAAAGGTTGGTTGCGGGGGCAGGATTTGAACCTGCGGCCTTCGGGTTATGAGCCCGACGAGCTACCGGGCTGCTCCACCCCGCGATGTATATCCATTTGAGCAAAGCTTCTTGAAATGGCGACATAAAATAATATACTATATGGAGGTGTTTTAAGTCAAGCAAAATATGCTAATTTATTTTTTCTTTATTTTTCACGGAATATACCTCACGCCAAAACGACCTTTCCGAGACCGAAAAACCTCGATTTCACGCGGACATTCGTACCCGTATACCCACCAATCATTTTCCATTCTTCTAACGAGACATCCCGCTTGAAACTTCGACTCATATAGGCGAACCCAGTATATCCATCTCATCCTATTCCCTCCGCTGTCTGATAAGATAAGCAGCCGCTAAGCCGCATTAACAAAGGTTGTAGCCATTAGAATACCCCAAAATACGGATAATACAAGCGAAGCAATGGAATCCTTATTATAAGAAGAGCATGCCAGCAAAAGAAACACAGTGGTCCTCATCCCGCTCCCTATTTCATATCACGCTTATGAACTCTTATTATTCATGCAAATCGGGTATACTCAAAATAGGCCAATACGAAGGAGCTGAGCACCATGTTATATGGAATCGTCGCTTTCCCGGAAAAACATGTTCAGGACATCGCTAATAGCTGGCGAAGACGGCATGATCCGCATTATGCCTCCATTCCCGCTCACATGACTTTAAGAGAGGCGGAGGAATGGTCCGAGGAGCAGCTGCAGCATACGGTCGCCCATCTGGAGCAGGTGACTTCAGCAATGCCGCCATTCACGATATCCCTCAACCGTGTCTCCACTTTCTATCCTGTAAGTCATGTGCTCTATCTCGCGCTGCAAGATACAGCTGCCATGGAGAAGCTTCAATCGGCGATTTGCAGCGGTCCTTTAACCGTCGCATCCCCAAAGTACGTTTACACTCCCCACGTCACCATTGGGCAAGAGCTGTCGGCTGATGAGCTGCATGATTTATATGGGAACCTCCGAATGCAATCGATCGACCTGCTTACGAAAATTGACCGCATCCATTTGCTTTATCAGACCGATAACGGCTCCTGGACCGCCTATCAGTCGTTTCTGTTAAGAGGATGAGGAAAAACTTCATCGATATAAATAAAAGCCCGTAAACGACATTTCTGTCGTTTACGGGCATTCTGCGTTACTGGCGGTTATCTAGGAACTGGCATAATTTCAATGCCGCCTCCGCCGTCAGTCACGCCTCCGCCGGTCGGATTGTTTTTAATTCTCTCAAGCACCGCGTTTCCTTTGGTTTCCCACTCGGCAAGTGCCTCGCGTGCCGTCTTGGTTCCTTTAACTACTTCTTGGAATAGCTCATAGCCTGGTTGCTGCGCTTCCCAGATGCCTGGGTTTTCACGGTAAATTTTCTCGCTATCCGTGCTGGATGGCGGCAATGGCTTCAAAGAAGTAAAGGCTTCGAGATTGTATTGCATACCGCCAATTGGCGTCAAGAACTCTTTGCGTGCAACCATTTCATAAAGACTTCTTGATTTAAGCTTTGCCCATTCCTTGCTGTTTGAATATTTAATGAAATCCCAAGCGTCTTTATCGTTTTGCGCTTTGCTGTTAATTCCCATGAGCTGGCTAAGCGAAATGCTTCCTCCAACGTCAGGATCGGTCGGGCTGACCGGAACCGTTACGACATCCCAGTCTACCATTTCAAAATCTTTAATTTTGGACGCGTTATCCGATGCTTTTTTCAATTCGTTAATGTAACCATAGTCGCCAATTGTCATGGCTACTTTACCCTTGATAAACAAATCACCGTAAAACGGATCATTGCCGCCGCCCTCAGCGCTTTGCTTTTCATACAATTTGTTCATGAATTCCTGCGTCGGCGTGATTGCATCCTTTTCCAGCGAGGCTACAGTACTCCAAACCTCTTCCCATTGATCGCTGTTAACGAGCATTTTTTCGCCTTTGTCATCAAACATTTTCAACTGTAGCGCTTGGCTGTATACTTGTGAGTTATTAAAGCCATCCGAAGCCCAGCGGTTGAAGGAGAATCCGAAATTACGGTCCTCTCCTTCGCCTTTAGCAACCTGGCGAGCTACATTGAGCACTTCCGACCATTGCATTTTGTCCGTCGGAGGCGTCACGCCAGCGTCTGAGAACAATTTTTTGTTATAAAAGAGTGCGGAAGAACTGAACGTTGGCGTCAGGGCATACAAAGTGCCGTCGCCTGCGGATTTGATACCCTCAATAACCGTCGGTACATAATCGCTCAAGTCGAACTTATCTTGCGCTACAAGCGGATCAAGCGGTTGAAGCAGGTTATCCTGCGTGAACCGGCGAAGCATGTTGTAGTCCAAAACGACAACGTCTACCGGGTTTTGACCGTTAAGCATTTCTTTCATTTTCTCGTACGGATCAGCCTGCGGTACCGGCTTCGTTGAATCCGTTTGTTCAAAACGCTGCTCGTCGTAATTAATAGCACCCACGATTTCAAATTCAATATTCGGATGAGACATTTCGTACATATCTGTATACTGTTGGCGGAAGTAAGGCTCGTTGTCCGATCCGCCGTATAGAACGCCAATCCGGAGTACCCGTTTCTCTGCAGATTCATCAGAGCCGCTGCTGCAAGCTGCAAGCAAGCCAACAAGCAGCGCAAGCGTGAGGCTCACTATAGTAAATTTGCGTAAACGCATTCCTGACATTCGTTTGTTATTCATTCGATTTAACCTCCAATGATTTTGGCGGAGTTATAATGATCCGCTCACCGTCAAATTCCATAGTTGCTTTGTCCTTAATGTTTAGAGCTGTTAAATATTCTTTGGGTACTTGTAACCGTCCGACCCGATCAACGACGACATATGCCTCATGCACCGATTGCAGTCCGCTGGCAGCAGCCGGAAGCTCGGCCTCACCTCCATCAGAATTAATGTTCGGATTGCGTTTGATAAACTCTGTGCTCGTCAATCCATCGCGAATGGCAACTACCCGATCGACCTTGCCGGCAAGCGTCAAATCATGCGTAACAATGACAATCGTAATGCCAATCTCGCGGTTAAGCCTTCTGAAAATCCCCATAATTAAATCGGATGTTGCCGTATCAACTGAGCCTGTAGGCTCATCGGCAAGCAAGAGCTTGGGACGGTTGGATAACGATATCGCTATCGCTACCCGTTGCTGCTCGCCCCCGGACAGCTGATGAAGCTTGTTGTGCATGCGCTCCTTCAACCCGACCCATTCCAGCAGCTGCTTCGCGTAAGGGCGATCCACTTTCCCTGAGAGCATCATCGGCATTTCTACGTTCTCGAGTGCCGACAGATAGGGAAGGAGGTTACGGGCATTGTTCTGCCAAATGAAGCCTACCGTTTCTCTCTTGTATTTCACAAGATCCTCTTCGGTAATTTTGAGCAGATCCCAAGGCCCAACATGCACCTGTCCGGCAGAAGGGCGGTCAAGACCGCCCAGCGTATTGAGCAGCGTCGATTTTCCGCTGCCGCTGTTGCCGATGATCGCCATCAGTTCGCCTTCGTTTACTTTTAAGTTCAAGCCTTGCAAGGCGACGACCTCCAGATCGTCGGTCTTGTAGATCTTTACCAGATCCTCGCAATCGATCATCGCTGTTGTCATCGTTCTTCTCCCATCTTGACGGCTTGATGCACTCTAAGTCTGCGGATATGCAGGAAGAGCAGCATTGCGCCAATCAGCATCATAAATCCGACTACGATAAACAATTGATTCGTATCGCTCGCTTCGAAGATAACCCGGAAAGGAGGTACGGTTTCCGCAACGTTTTCTGTGGTTTGCAGAAACGGCAGGAAAAGCAAGCTGACTGCCTTTCCGATCAATACACCCAGTCCTATAGCCAAACCAGCCGTAAATAGCTGCTCCAGCAGCAGCATGCCTGTCAGCTGCCTGCGGGACAATCCCATTGCTCGCAATACCCCGAATTGTACAACACGTCCAGATAGATTGAAGAACCAGAAAAGGACATAACCAGCTAAAGTAATAACTACGGAGACGAGGAAGCCCAAGCTCAAAATGCCAAAAACTCCGCCTCTTGTCGGCAGCTTGGATTGAGAAATCAGCTCGCTCCTAACGTCCTTAACGGCCGCAATCTCGACACCCGCCTTTTGGAGCTCATCAACGATCGGCGCTACCTTCGCATCTGGCTCCATCTTCAGCCATACCTCGTATGGAATTAGCGGAAGCTGATCGTAAATGTAATCCAGATTCGTAATAATGAATGGTGACTTATCGGGATATTGACTAGGCCAATAAGGCAATATGCCTACAACGACAAAGTCGACCTTCCCTTCCGGGAAACCTACCGATACGGGATCTCCCAGCTTCAATTGATATTTCTCGGCAACTTTAGAAGGAATTAACGCTGCGTTCTCGTACTTGCCCAGATTGTTCAAATAATAATTGGGATGAGCGGCGTATAGATCATTGCGGAACCAGCCTACTTTGGCAAAATCCACGTTATCGATTCCCATAATCGTACCTTGACCAATGGACTTCCCTGAGATGACGACGCTGCCTTTCGCTTGCAATACACGCGCTGCAGCTTCTACGCCTTCTAGAGACCGGAATAATTCGAACGGGGGCTCGCTATACAAGATTTTGGTAGGGACGCTTTGGCCTCCGCCTCCGCCTCCACCGCCGGAACCCCCGCCAGAGCCTCCACCGTTGCCACCGCCACCCGAGCCGCCACCCGAACCTCCGCCATTGCCGCCATTTCCTCCTCCACCGTTGCCACTTGGTGTCGTCGTAATTTCAGCTGAGCCTTCCCAGACGGTTTGAATCGTCACATCTGCTCCGTACTTATAAAGCGTCCGTTCTGTCGAGTTCAAATCGATCGTTCTGGCTGCGGATGCATTATATACCCCTAGTCCAAGCGTAAGCACCAACAGAATCATCAGCGGATAGTAACCCTTGGATGATCGGGAAAGCTGCGTTAGCGTTAAATAAAGCGGTACTGGCAAGAACTTGCGTCCGAGCCAAGTGAATACCTTCAACAGCCACGGAAACAAGCGCAGGAAAAATAACCCAAGCGCAAAGATCGATAATGCAGGTACAAAGAACAAAAACGGCTGAACATTTAATTGATCCGTTGTCATTCCCGTTTTGAACGTCAGCATTTGCCGTTCGTTGAACATATACCAGCCATATCCAGCTGCCGCCAGCAGCAAGACATCAAGAAACCAGCGCTGCCATACGGGCTTGCGATCGGATCTTGCCAAATCCTGCTTGTAGCTGACAATCGATGATCTGGCATAAATAATCGCTGGAATGATGGTCGCTAGAAGCGCAATCAACACTGCGGCCCCGCCTGCAATCATGGCTTCTGTAGAGAAACCGACCGGAATTGACTTCCGGTTGACGAAGGAGAGGAATCCGTTGGCAGACCCTATACTCTTGGCCATAAACCAGCCGATAAACGGACCGCTGGCAAGCGCTATGCTTCCAAGCAGCAGCCCCTCTAGCAGATAGATCCATATAATCTGCCGTGTGCCCGCTCCCCTGCTTCGCAGTACAGCAATATCACTGCGCTGTTTATCCAGCGACTGCCTTGCATTCATTGCGATAAAGAAGAAGACCATAGCGAGCATCGGAGCCGCTAGCGTGAACAGCAGCGTTTGGAGCTGCAAGCTCTGCTTCTTAAACTCCGTAAGCGTAGAAGCAAAGGAAATCTCAACCCTTGTATCGGTAAGGCGCTGATACAATTCGATATTCAGTCGCTCCAGCGTTCTTCCAAGCGGAGAAAGCTGGCTCGTTTGAATTTGCGAGAGATCAAAAGCATAGTACCAGCTCGCATTATGAAGCGGAATGTTTTTCTTCGCAAGCAGCACTTTATCGAATGCAGTCTCGCTGATTTGGAACGTATTCAGCAAGCTTTCCATTCCTTGATACCAGTACGAGCTCGTTTCCGTGAGCGGCTTAACCGCTCCGACGATTTTGACCCTTAGCGTAAGGTTTAAACCGCCGTATACCGGGTATTCAAATACATCGCCGATATGTACATCATTTCGATACATAGCCTCCTCGAACATAACCGCTTCGAGCAGATCTCCATCTCCTTCGGAATTGACGAACCAACGGCCCTGTGTTAGTTCCGTATTGGCTTCAAGCCCGGACATGGTCATAATCGTCAATTGCCGATTGCGCCCCGCATCCACCTTTGTGGAATCCTCTGGCACAACCTCCGTACTGCGAATGGAATAGCTATTGACAAAAGTATTGAATGGAAAACCGATTTCCTTCGGTACGCCTTCAGAAATGTAGCGTTCAAGCTCCGATAACGCCGATAAATCCGTTTTCCCGCCAGCGGGTGATTGATACCTCATAAGCAGCGAGCCAGCCGGCAAACCAGCGCTCTTCTGCTGCAGCGATTCAGCAACGACTCGCTTGAGCGCGCCATCCGCGTACATCGGTATACTGGTCGCAAACGCAACCGCCAAGGTCAGACCCGCCAGCGTACTCAAGGTTAGCCAGCGCGTGTTCCACATTTTGCGGAACAAAAAACGAAACAGCGGAATCCCCATCGGCTATCGACCTACGACTTTCTGCCCTGGCTTCAAACCTTGCAGAATCTCTACCTGCGTTGCGGTTTGCTGGCCTACCTCTACGTCCACCTCGCGTTTGCCCTCGGCATCAATAACCTGCACATACGTACGGGAACCAATCGAGCGAAGCGTAGAAGGAGGAATGACTATTGCGTTTTCTGTGCGCTTCGTAATGATATTAATGGATAATGGCGTTCCGCGGTTCAGGTTTTTCGGCAAGTCCTTCAGATCAAGAATAAGAAAATCCTCAGGTCTCTCAGGCTTGGTTTCGCCGCCAACGCCACCGCCGCCTCCACCGTTGTTCGTTTCTTCTGTCTTAACGGGAAGCAGCTTAACTTTCCCTTTAAATGTACCCACGTTGCTGATATTCACAGTGACTTCCATACCAACAGCAACTTTTTCCAGCTCGGTTTTGGAGAGCTTCGCAGCAGCCGTAATTTTGCTTGTGTCTGCAACGATCGCAATTGGCGCATAAGCCTTGATTAGATCGCCTTTTTGTACGTTAAGCGTGACTAGCGTTCCGCCAAACGGTGCGGTCAAGGTTGCTTTTGCGATTTCCTCTTCCATGTCCACAAGCTTTTGCTTGCTCTCTTCGAAAGCAATGGATTTCTCCTCGAATTCGATCGGATCCATCTCATCGCGCGCACGAAGCGTTTCTTTCATGGCAATTTCTTCTTTTTTAAAGTTTAGTTTCGCCATGCGCAGGGTTTTAGACAAGTCATCAACATCTAAGGAACCGATGACCTGGCCCGCCTTAATCGGATCGCCCGCCTTCACATTCAACGTCTTCAAATGCTTGCCGTCCAATGTGAAAAACAGCGTTTCTTCTTCCAGGGAAATAAGCTTCCCAATCACAGGCACCTTCGTTTCGAGATTAGCCGTCGTCACCTCATACTCCGGCTTTTTCGAGATTTGCGGTGGAGCAATTTCTGGCAATACTTCTTCTTCTTGCTCTGCGGGAAGAAGCGAGCAGCCGCTCGCAAACACTAGGGATACACTCATTACAACAACCATTGAACGTTTAAATAAATTTTCCGTCCACCATTTCATAGACACGGTCGGCAACCTCCAAAATCGTAGGATCATGTGTAGTCATACAAATTGTTACTTGTTCAGTGCGAATAATATTTTGGAAAACCGCCATAATCTGAGCAGACATTCCGGTATCAAGCTCTGCCGTTGGCTCATCGGCCAGCAGCAGCATGGGTTTGTGGGCAATCGCCTTGGCGATAGCTACACGCTGCTGCTCGCCTCCGGAGAGCTCAAAGGGACGATGACTCATCCTCCGCTCCAAACCAACAAGCTCCAGGCATTGCGTTACCCTGTCCTTCCATTGCGCCCTAGGAACACCGGCCATGCGAAGCGACAGCTCAACGTTTTCCCGGGCGGACAAAAGCGGCATAAGAGCAAAGGCTTGGAAGATAAAGCCCATGTGCTTGCGCCTGACTAATGTTCTTTTGTCATCGCTCATGGTGTGAAAAGGCAAGCCGTTAAACAAAATTTCTCCCTTGCTGGGAGTATCGAGTCCGCCCAAGCAATTCAGCAGCGTCGTCTTTCCCGAGCCGGATCTGCCCCTCAGCATCACCAATTGGCGCTCTTTGAGCTCCATTCGAATGCCTTTCAATACATGCAGCGAAGAACCTCCAACTTGAAATGTACGCTCTACATCGGTAACGGTTAGTAGATTACGCCTTTCTTCAGCGGGTTCCAGCTGCGCTTCTGTTGTCTGATCTTCTCCCTGCGAAATAGCCATTAGCGCTTCCGATCCCTCCTTAACCAACTTTCATAATTCTCATCTTACATGATAGACGTAGGACATGCTCAAAAAGTTACGTCAAATTTAAACATCTTTTTAAAACATTTGTAAGCGCAAAAAAACTGCCGGCAGACCAGGCAGTTTCATCCCGCTGACGACAGCTATTGGCAAGCTTCTTATTTCACTTTAAACTGCGAAATCGCACGGTCCAGCTCTTGAACAATCGCATCTAAATGACCGGCAGCAGACGAAATATTGTCCATCAAAGCCAGCTGCTCTTCTGTCGCAGCCGCAACGCTTTCCGTCTTCTCCAAGTTAGCAGCCGCAGTTGAAGCAGTTTGCTCCATCGAAGCGCTCACCTCTTCTGAGCTTGCAGACATTTGCTGCGTAATCGCAGAGTTTTCATGAATTTGCTCACTCATCTGGTTAATAGAAGCAACAATGATATCGAGATTTTGCCGGACGTCATTTACGCGCTCGCTGCCTCGCTCCATCTCTTCCTTCGTTTGTGCCATGTAGGCGGATGCTCCCGCAATTTCTCCGCGGGTTTCATCAACAAGCTGATGGATACCGTCCGCGGATGCAAGTGAACCCGCTGCCAATTTGCGAATCTCTCCCGCAACAACCGCAAAGCCTCTGCCTTGCTCGCCCGCCCGTGCCGCTTCAATGGATGCATTGAGCGACAATATGTTCGTTTGATTAGCGAAGCTTGTAATGCTCTCGGCAATCGTACCGATCTCCTTGGAGCGCTGCTCCAAAGTCATAATGGTAGCCGACAGCTTCACAATAACCGCCGTCACTTCACCCATTTGAGAAACTAGGCGCAGCAGCGATTCATGCCCGAGTTCGGCCTGGCGAGAGGTTGAAGTTGACTTATCAGCGATAGATGCCGTATTCTCCGCAATTCTTTGAATACCTATGGTCATCTCTTCAACAGCGCGAGAGGTCTCTTCGGCCCCTCTTGCCTGTACCTCAGAGCCATTTGCCACTTCCTGAATATTCAAAGCCACATGCTCTGTCGCTGCAGCAGATTCCTTGGAAGCCGTTGATAATTGCAGGGTCGAGCTTGTTACCTCCGCTGCATTGTCTGCAATGCCGCCAACTAGCTTCTTCATCGCCTCGATCATGTGGTCGACGGACTTCGATATGCTACCAAGCTCATCCTTGCTGTATTTTTCGTCAGGGGGAAGCGTAAGATCGCCTTCTGAGACACGTCCTGTTTTGAAAACAACGCTTTGGACGGTCCTCATGATTTGACGTATCATAAAGTAGACAAGGATAGCCAGTAGAAGACTTATTAATCCAATGCCCGTATACGTAAAGAGCTGTGTCTGATTAAGATCCTGCTCAATTTTAGCGATTGCCTGCTCCGAATAAATATCTATGCTTTGTCCAATCTCATCGATGCCTGATCGACTTTTCGTAAAACTTTCATTGATTTTATCATTTCTGAATTTTGGTGAAGCATCTCCAGCTCCTTTAATCGCTGCGGCCGACCAATAGTTAAAATTAGCTTTGAATTCAATTAAAATTTGGTCTATCGTTCTTTTGGATTCTCCCTCTGCCAGTTCCTCCAGCTTATTCTCATATAAAATAGTTTGAGCCGCTTCAATCCGATCACTTACCTGCTGAATATTATCAGCCAAATCTTTCTTTTCCGCTTCCGTCTCCGCGCCGTTCAGCGTACCCGATTCGATTTTCAAATAAGCCTGAAAAGCTTGGTACATATCACGATCGGCATTTAAGACCAGCGTATCCACCTGGTTTGATGTCATATAAATATCATGTTTCATTTCTGTAAAAACGCTACGCTGCTCCCCAAGTAAATAAAACCCTGTTCCCGCATAACAAAGCAATGGCAAAACCGCTAGCATAGCTAGTCTCTGACGCAAAGAAAATTTCATTAATAACCCCGCCCCTCAAACATAAAAAATACTTCTATCTATATTTATCGGAGAAATCGAACGATTCAACAGGTTTTATGAGAAATATTAATTTTTTTGTGTCGAATCTTTCGCTCCAAATGCACAAAAAAAGGCATGCTCTCTTGAATCAGAGAGCATACCTTTCGTCTACGCGTAATTTTACAATTACTTACCGAAGGATTGAGGATCTTGCCTCCAAGCTTGCAGGGAAGCTACATCCTCAGGAGCAACCTTGCCAAGCTCCAATGCCGTTTGAATCAAGGCGCTGTAATTCGACAACGTTGCCAGTGGAACCTGCTCCGTTTCAAACGCTTGAATCGCTGTCGCGAATTCGTAAGTAAAGATGGCAAGCACCGCCAAAACCTCAGCTCCGGCTTCACGAACGGCCAGTGCCGCTTTCAAAGAGCTTCCGCCCGTTGAGATCAAATCCTCAATAACGACTACTTTCTGGCCTGGGAGAACTCGTCCTTCGATTTGGTTTTGTTTCCCGTGGCCCTTTGCTTTGTCACGAATATAAGCCATGGGTAGATTAAGTTTCTGAGCAACCCATGCTGCGTGAGGGATACCTGCCGTAGACGTACCCGCAATGACCTCTGCATCTGGATATTGCTCGCGAATAATCGAAGCAAAGCCTTCCGCAACCAAATCACGAATGGCAGGATAGGTCATCGTCAGTCTATTGTCGCAATAAATAGGCGATTTGATGCCTGAAGTCCAAGTAAATAGATCATTTGGGCGCAAAGCGACCGCTTCGATCTCAAACAAGCTCTTAGCAATCTCGTTAGGCAATTCGGCTACTGTAAATTTACTCATGAGTAGTCATCTCCTCAATAATGGATTCTATCGATTGACGCGGGTTAGGCGCTGCTGTAATCGGACGGCCGATAACCATATAATCGGTTCCTTGCCGCAGAGCCTCGCTAGGCGTCATAATGCGGGACTGGTCATTGACATCGGATCCAGCGGGACGAATGCCTGGCGTTACTGTTTTAAAGGATGGGCCGCATAACGCTTTAATCGCTTCCACCTCTGAAGGCGAGGCTACAACCCCGTCCAGACCAGCCTTTTTCGTTAGCTCCGCGTAACGCAATACCGCCGCTTCAACCGTGCCTCCGATGCCAATCTGTTCATTCAGCGTCGCCTGGTTTGTACTCGTCAGCTGCGTAACCGCAATGACGGCTGGCTTTTGCAGACCGCTGCCCGTAAGAGCGATATCCACGCCTTCCATCGCAGCTTCCAGCATGGCGCTTCCTCCTGCCGCATGAACGTTAAACATATCCACGCCCAGCTTCGTAACGCTGCCAGCTCCACCTTTGACCGTGTTCGGAATATCATGCATTTTGACATCGAGAAAAACATAGTAGCCTCGCTCTTTCAAGCTTTGCACAAACGAAGGGCCTGCAGCATAGAACAGCTGCATTCCTACCTTCATGTAACAAGGAATGCCCTCCAGCTCCGCGATTAACCGCTCCGCCGCCGCCGCATCCGGGTAGTCCAGCGCAACCATAATGCGCCCTGCTGCTTGCTCGTTTGACAATTTCATTCGAAATCGCTCCTTTTCTCTCTGTTCATTGGCATAATAAACGGCCATACGTCTGCCCCTTGCTATTCTCGCATGACAGGATGTCAAGCGAAGAATAGCGGAGCATATCACGCTGGCCGTACTTTTAAGCTGAGATCAGCTTATTTTTTTTGAAGCAGCACCGGCATCGAGCGCGAAGAGAAATTCAACGTTTCGAGCATGACTAGCAATGCGCGAACCGTATCCAGCGATGTCATACAAACAACGCCATTCTCAACGGCTTCACGGCGAATTCGGAATCCGTCACGCTCAGGGGCTTTGCCTTTTGTCAGCGTATTGACAACAAATTGCGCTTGGCCTTCACGTACCAGATCCAGAATATTCGGCGATCCTTCGCTTAGCTTATTGACAGTCGTTACGATCAAGCCTGCTTCTTCAAGCGCTTTGGCCGTTCCGCCAGTAGCAATGATTTTGTAACCAAGATTAAAGAATCCGCGCAGCAATTCCGTTGCTTCTTCTTTGTCTTTGTCCGCTACGGTTGCGATAATCGCTCCCGATGTTGGAATTTTCATGCCTGCACCGATAAGGCCTTTGTAAAGTGCCTTCGCATATTGTACGTCACGGCCCATAACTTCGCCTGTCGACTTCATCTCAGGCGTCAAGGTCGGGTCAACGCGGCGCAGCTTAGCGAAGGAGAATACAGGTACCTTAACCGATACATACTCATCTTCTGGCCACAAGCCGTCTACATAACCTAGATCAGCAAGCTTCGTTCCAAGAATCGCTTGCGTAGCAAGGTTAGCCATTGGTATATTTGTAACTTTGCTCAAGAACGGTACGGTACGGGATGAACGCGGGTTAACCTCGATCACGTACACTTTCTCCTGATGGATAACGAACTGGATATTGACAAGTCCGATAACGTTGAGCGCTTTGGAAATGCTGATCGTAATATCAACGATTTGTTTCTTGATATCATCAGACAATGATTGCGGCGGATACACTGCAATGGAATCCCCGGAGTGAACGCCTGCGCGCTCAACATGCTCCATGATGCCTGGGATCAGGACAGTGTCGCCATCGCAAATCGCATCTACTTCTGCTTCTTTGCCAAGCATGTAACGGTCGATAAGCACCGGATGCTCAGGGTTGATTTTTACGGCAACTTCCATGTAGTTCAGAAGCTCTTCGTCCGAGTAGACAATTTCCATCGCGCGGCCGCCAAGCACGTACGAAGGGCGTACGAGTACCGGATAGCCAAGGCTTTGCGCTGTTACGACAGCATCGTCAACCGTTGTTACCGTTTTGCCATCAGGCTGAGCAATGCTCAGGCTCCGAAGCAATGCTTCGAACTTCTTGCGATCCTCAGCAGCATCAATGCTCTCAAGGCTGGAGCCAAGAATGCGCACTCCTGCTTTGGAAAGCGGCGCTGCAAGGTTGATTGCCGTTTGTCCGCCGAATTGAACGATTACGCCAATTGGATTCTCTTGCTCAATGACGTTCATTACATCCTCGAAGAACAAAGGCTCAAAGTACAATCTATCCGATGTGCTGAAATCGGTGGAAACTGTCTCCGGGTTGTTGTTGATGATAACCGCTTCGAAACCTGCTTTTTGAATCGCCCAAACCGCGTGAACAGTGGAGTAATCGAACTCGATACCTTGGCCGATACGGATCGGACCAGAGCCAAGAACGAGCACTTTCTGTTTGTCTGTTTGAGTTACTTCATTCTCAACTTCATAAGTCGAGTAGTAATACGGCGTTGAGGCTTCAAACTCCGCCGCGCAAGTATCTACCATTTTGTATACAGGCTTCAGGTTTTGCTGTACGCGAAGCGCGCGAACGTCTGCTTCCGTCGTATGGCTGCCATTAGGGAAGCCTTCGCTGCGAATTTCTGCAATCGAACGGTCGGAGAAGCCTTTACGTTTCGCTTCATAAAGCGTCTGCGCCGACAAGGTTGATTCACTGCGCATACGATCTTCAAACGCGACGATCGATTGGATTTTATCTAGGAACCACCAGTCGATATTCGTAATGTCTTGAATTTCTTGAAGCTTGTAGCCACGGCGGAAAGCTTCCGCTACAAGGAACATGCGCTCATCGTCCGGTTTCTCCAAGCGCGAGCGCAGTACAGCATCTTCTAATGAAGATGCTTCTTTCAAATGAATGCGGTGTGCGCCGATTTCAAGGGAGCGCACAGCTTTGTGGATCGACTCCTCGAACGTACGGCCAATCGCCATAACCTCGCCCGTTGCTTTCATTTGTGTGCCTAGTTTACGGTTCGCATTCACGAACTTGTCAAACGGCCAGCGTGGAATTTTCGATACGATATAATCCAGCGTAGGCTCGAAGCAAGCGTATGTTTGACCAGTAACTGGGTTAACAAGCTCATCCAAGGTGTAACCAATCGCAATTTTAGCTGCCATCTTGGCAATTGGATAGCCTGTTGCTTTGGAAGCTAGCGCCGAAGAGCGACTTACGCGCGGATTAACTTCGATAACATAATATTGATAGCTTTGGGGATCAAGCGCGAATTGTACGTTACAACCGCCTTCGATGTTCAAAGCACGAATGATTTTTAATGATGCCGAACGGAGCATTTGATACTCGCGGTCAGACAATGTTTGGCTTGGCGCTACGACAATACTGTCGCCGGTATGTACGCCAACCGGGTCAAAGTTCTCCATGTTGCAGACAACGATACAGTTGTCGTTCGCATCACGCATAACTTCGTACTCAACTTCCTTCATGCCTGCGATCGATTTTTCGATCAGGCACTGGCTGATTGGGCTGTAACGAATACCGGAAGCTACAGTCTCGCGAAGCTCTTCTTCGTTAGCGCAAATGCCGCCGCCAGTTCCGCCAAGCGTGTATGCAGGACGAACGATGATTGGATAACCAATCGTGTTGGCGAAGCTGATCGCAGCTTCTACTGTTGTTACGATATCGCTATCTGGTACCGGCTGCTCAAGCTCACGCATCAGGTCACGGAACAAATCGCGATCCTCCGCTTTCTCAATCGCAGTCAGCTGCGTTCCTAGCAGCTTAACGTTCTCGCGTTCAAGAACGCCAGCGCGCGCAAGTTCAACCGCCATGTTAAGGCCCGTTTGTCCGCCTAGCGTTGGAAGAAGACCATCCGGACGCTCCTGGCGAATGATTTGGGATACGAAATCCAACGTGATTGGCTCGATATAAACCTTATCTGCCATGTTTGTATCGGTCATGATTGTTGCAGGGTTACTATTGATAAGGACAACCTCGTAGCCCTCTTCTTTTAGAGCTTGGCAAGCCTGTGTACCTGCGTAGTCAAATTCCGCCGCTTGTCCGATGACAATTGGGCCGGAACCGATGACGAGAATTTTTTTGAGTTCATTATTTT
Organism: Paenibacillus paridis; assembly: GCF_006345825.1. Lineage (GTDB taxonomy): Bacteria > Bacillota > Bacilli > Paenibacillales > Paenibacillaceae > Pristimantibacillus > Pristimantibacillus paridis. The sequence goes on along the minus strand of NZ_VCIX01000092.1, from coordinate 1,061,327 downwards.
TGGGCATACTGAAGCTCTCCTTTCAACGTCTCCGATAATACCGCTTGACGACGTTTTTGTGGGTTATTTTTCTTATGCGTGCGGATCATCTCCAGGAATTCATCGAAAAGGTAGCTGGAATCGTAAGGTCCTGGCGCTGCTTCAGGGTGATATTGAACCGAGAACGCTGGGAATGTCTTGTGCTTCAAGCCTTCGATTGTCCGGTCATTATTGTTGATATGAGTAACCGACAACGGTGTATTTTGGATAGAATCCTCAAGCACCGTGTAGCCGTGGTTCTGGGAAGTAATGTAGCAACGGTTCGTTGCCAGCTCTTTAACTGGGTGGTTGCCGCCGCGGTGGCCGAATTTCAGCTTAGTCGTTTGTGCGCCGCAAGCCAGTGCGAACAGTTGATGGCCAAGGCAAATTCCGAAGATCGGATATTCGCCAAGCAACTCAGAGATCATTTCTACGGCGTAAGGTACATCCTGCGGGTCCCCAGGGCCATTCGACAATTGAATGCCATCCGGAGCTAGGCGGCGAATCTCTTCTGCTGTTGTATTGTGAGGAACGACCACGACGTCACAGCCGCGCTTCGTTAGCTCGCGCAAAATGCCGCTCTTCGCACCAAAGTCAACAAGCACGATACGCTCGCCTTGTCCAGGGCTTGAGAATACATGCGATGTCGAAGTGCGAGCGACTTGATCCGTCATCAGCTTAGAAATGTTCAGACGCTCAGCAAGCTCTTCCACACGTTCGTTGCCTGTTGTAATAAGGCCTTTCATCGTACCGTAGTTGCGCAGCTTACGAGTAAGCATACGAGTATCGATGTCGCTAATGCCCGGAATGCCGTACTCTTTCAACAGCTGGCCGAGCGAATATTGCGCGCGCCAGTTGCTTGGCACTTCTTCATGACGGCGCACGACAAAGCCGTGAATGAATGGGCGCATCGCTTCAAAATCGTCGCGAGTGATGCCATAGTTGCCGATAAGCGGGTAAGTCATCGTCACGATTTGACCGCAGTAGGAAGGATCGGACAGAACCTCCTGGTAACCGGTAATTCCTGTATTAAATACGACCTCACCCATCATCTGTGCTTCAGCGCCGAACGAGAGGCCAGTAAATAGCGTACCATCTTCTAACAATAATCTTGCTTGCATCCGTATCACTCCTCAGGTGTTGATTCATCCTATATATAGGCTTAAGTAAGTTGTTAATCAGGTATTATTCGGACCAGACGACCGCGCCGTCAACAATGGTAGTTACCGGCCAGCCGCTAAGCTTCCAGCCGCCGAACGGTGTATTGTTGCTTTTGGAAGCGAAGGTGCTTGGGTCTACCGAACGTTCGTTATCCAGATCTACGATTGTGACATCGGCAGGAGCACCCTGCTCAAGGCGGCCAGTCGGAAGACGGAAGACGCGAGCCGGGTCAGCCGTCATGCGCTGCAGCAGGAAGCCAAGCGTCCATTTTCCGGTTTGTACAAACTTGGTGTACAAGAGCGGGAAAGCCGTCTCGAAGCCAACGATTCCGAAAGGAGCTAGCTGAACGCCGCGCGCCTTTTCTTCTGCGCTGTGCGGCGCATGATCGGTTACGACCATATCGATTGTGCCGTCCTCCAGCGCTTCGATTACCGCTTGCACGTCACGCGGCGTGCGGAGCGGCGGATTCATTTTCCAATTGGCATCATCCAGGCCTGGGATATCCTCATCGGACAGCAGCAGGTGATGCGGGCAAACCTCTGCGGTTACCTTTACGCCGATCGATTTCGCTAAGCGAATCAGACGAACCGACTGCTCCGTGCTGACGTGGCAAATATGGTAATGCACGCCTGTCGCTTCTGCGAGCAGAATATCTCTGCCGACATGGATCGCTTCCGATTCATTCGGAATCCCCTTCAGGCCATGCTTGCGGGAAAATTCGCCTTCCGAAGCCCATGCACCTTCAACCAGCGTATCGTCCTCGCAGTGTGCGATGATTGGCATATCCATCGATTGTGCCAGCGCCATCGCATTTTTCATCATTTGGGCGTTTTGCACGCCGACTCCGTCATCCGTGAAGCCAATCGCGCCGGCTTCTTTCAGAGAAGCAAAATCAGTCAGTTCACGGCCAAGCTCATTTTTGGTGATGGATGCGTAAGGAAGCACTTTAACCACACCCACCTGCTCGGCTTTGTTTGTAATGTATCGAACGGTTTCCGCTGTGTCCGTTACTGGACGCGTATTAGGCATGCAGGCGATCGTTGTGAAGCCGCCCTTGGCTGCCGAAGCAGTTCCTGTTGCAATGTCTTCTTTATATTCGAAACCAGGGTCACGCAAATGCACGTGCATGTCGATGAAGCCTGGCGATACCAGCTTGCCCTGCGCATCGATAACCTCGGCGCTGCCCGTATCCGGCGATTGTCCGCCGTCAATGACTGCTTCGATCTTACCGTTTGCGATTTGAATATGCTTGCTTTCTAGTTTGCCCGAGGTTTCGTTCCATACGTTACCGTTTATAATCCATAATGACATTGATGATTCCCCCTCCGGATTTGTTCGATCTATGCTGCTAGCGCTAGCTGAGAGCCCGTTCTACAACGGCCATTCGAATCGGAACCCCGTTCTCCATTTGCGGGAAAATGCGTGATTGCGAATGCTCTACCAGTTCATCGTCAATTTCAACATTGCGGTTAATTGGCGCAGGGTGCATGATAATCGCATGGCTGGCCAGCTTGCTTGCCCGCTCCACTGTAAGGCCGTAGTGCTCGCGGTAGCTCTCGGCAGAGCTTAGCATGCCGCTCTCATGACGCTCAAGCTGCACGCGCAGCATCATGACAACGTCTGATTTTAAAGCTTCATCTATAGATATATAATTGACATCAAGCTCAGAAGCCTGCATATTCGGTGGCGAGCAGAAGTTTACGTTGACCCCGAACTTCTGAAGCGCCCACAGATTAGACCTGGCTACACGGCTGTGAAGCACATCGCCAATAATGGACACCGTCAAGCCTTTCAGCTGACCAAAATGCTTTCTCATCGTATACATATCGAGCAGCGCTTGTGTAGGGTGCTCGTTATTGCCGTCACCAGCATTGATCAAAGGCACTTTGATTTTTGTTGCCAGCTCGGCAAGGACGCCAATGGGCTTCAATCGAATGATACCCACATCGATTCCCATTGATTCCAAGGTGCGAACCGTATCGTAGATCGACTCACCCTTCTGAACGCTCGACACCGCGGACGAGAAGTTTAGTACCTCTGTCCCGAGGCGCTTCTCTGCTACTTCGAATGAGAAACGGGTGCGCGTGCTGTTTTCAAAAAACATATTGGCCGCAAACTTGCCCTGCATCGTCGTATGAACTTTCACCGGTTGGTTTTCCCAATAAGCGGCGCGATCTAGAATAGATTCAATCTCTTCCTTGCTAAGCTCTTTTAATCCGAGCAAACTCCGTTGTTTAAGCTGTGTCATCGTCATCCGGCTTGCCCCCTCTGGTTAATGATCGTTACCTGGTCGATTTGATCAATTTCAGTTAAAGCCACTTCAATTTGCTCCTGCTTTGAGGTAGGCACGTTTTTGCCTACAAAATCAGGCCTGATCGGAAGTTCCCTATGGCCTCTATCCACGAGCACGGCAAGCTGTATGCTTTGTGGTCTGCCACAATCCATTAGCGCATCCATTGCCGCGCGAATCGTGCGACCCGTGTACAGTACGTCATCGAATAAAATAATCCGTTTGTCCTGTACCGTAAAGGGTACGCCGTCCGTATCGCCGATTGCTGCGGCAACTTCAATGTCCGCTGCAATCCCTGCTTTCCGGTCATCCCGATAGTGTGTGATATCGAGCTCGCTTACGATGACTGGCTTGCCTTCGATCTCGCCGATGCGCTCGGCAATGCGGTGAGCAAGGTAGATGCCCCGCGTCCGTATGCCGACGATTACGCAATTATCGATGCCTTTGTTCTTCTCCACGATCTCGTGAGCAATTCGCGTTAATGCACGTCGAATTGCCGTTTCATCCATGATGACTAAATGCTCTTCTTCCGTCATTTCCGCTGACTCCTTCCATAATCGCCCAAATGCCAGGTTGCGACAAAAAAAGCTCCTTGCAATAAATCGCAAGGAGCTTGTGACCGGCCATGAAGAGACAGGGTACACGCCCAAGCCGCTTCCGTCACAGAAAGCTGCTCTTTAGGCTGTCCTATTTCACTCTTCGATGTGCCTGTTATTCACGCTACCTTGCCAGCCTCTCGGGACTGAGTTAAAGGTACTGATGTATATCATAGGAATTATCCCACGTTCGACAAAAGATGTCAAGTCCAAACGAATATTTCCGCTTGTACTTAGTGTGATCCGATTCCGATTGGCTATACAAGGTAAGCGTTGTAAGCAAGTCTTCAATGATTAAAAATGTTACAGACTAAGCTTGCGAATTCTTTCCACAGCTTTTTCTGTATTTTCTCTGCTTCCGAAAGCAGTAAGTCGGAAGTAGCCTTGGCCGCTTTGGCCAAAGCCTACGCCTGGCGTTCCTACAATGTTAGCTTCTGTTAGAAGCTTGTCGAAGAAAGACCAAGAATCCATGCCATTCGGTGTTTTCAACCAAATATAAGGAGCGTTCACGCCTCCAAACACTTCAAGGCCCAGCGAGGCTAACCCATCACGGATAATCGCTGCATTTGTCATGTAATAATCAACGAGCGTTTTGATTTGTTCTTTGCCTTCGGCTGAGTAAATCGCAGCAGCCCCACGCTGTGTCACATAAGAAACGCCATTGAATTTTGTCGTGTGACGGCGATTCCACAAATCATTGATCAATACTTCGTTGCCGGAAGCATCAAGACCTTTCAGCTCACGAGGTACGACGGTATATGCGCAGCGTACGCCTGTGAAGCCTGCTGTTTTGGAGAAGCTGCGGAATTCGATGGCTACTTCGCGCGCGCCTTCGATTTCATAAATGCTGCGCGGAACATCTTCTTCTTGAATGAACGCTTCATAAGCAGAATCATAAAGAATGATGCAGTTGTTCGCTCTCGCGTAGTCAACCCATACTTTAAGCTCTTCTTTAGTAAGCGTCATGCCGGTTGGATTGTTTGGGTAGCACAAGTAAATGATATCAACCTTGCGGTCCGGCAAGCTTGGCTTGAAGTCATTCTCGGCTGTGCACTCCAAGTAAGCAATATTCTCATAACGCTTTGTTTCTTGGTTGTATTTGCCCGAGCGTCCCGCCATTACGTTCGTATCGACATAAACCGGATACACGGGATCTTGTACGGCTACAATGCTGTTTTCACTGAAAATTTCTTGAATGTTGCCGACATCGCATTTGGATCCGTCGCTCACGAATACTTCATTCGTGGCAATGTCAATGCCGCGTGATTTATAATCATTTTCGATAATCGCATTAATCAAGAAATCATATCCTTGTTCCGGGCCATAGCCGCGGAAAGAACCGGGAGCTGCAAGCTCATCTACTGCACTGTGCATAGCGTTTAATACCGCATCTGGCAAACCGCGTGTAACGTCGCCAATACCCAAACTGATAATTTCAGCATTCGGATTGTCTTGAATAAATTTTGTGCGGCGCTTGGCAATTTCAGAGAACAAGTAGCTGCCTTGCAGCTCCAAGTAATTTTGATTAATGGATGTCATTTCATGTCACCTATCCTTATTTTCTCATTGATTTCTGTTGTTATTGTTAGAATAACTTACTTCTCAGCTCGAAATAATGAATAAAGTGGTGAAAAGTTTGCACTTTTGGACGTTTCACATTATCTGGAACGCAGATTGCTTAACACAAATTCAAAGTCAGCGGGCAAAGGCATTTCAAACTCCAATCGTTCCCCGCTGCGCGGATGCGTAAAGCCAAGCAGCGTTGCATGCAAAGCTTGTCCTTTCAGTGCAACGGTCTTGTTTCTTCCATAAACGGGGTCGCCGGCAAGCGGATGCCCGATATATTTCATATGCACGCGAATTTGGTGAGTTCGGCCCGTTTCCAGCTGAAGCTCCACTACCGTGTAATCTCCCAAACGCTCCAGCACATGGAAATGGGTTACTGCATGCCTGCTGTTTCGTTCCGTTACCGTAAACAGCTTGCGGTCATTCTGGTCACGTCCGATCGGCGCGTCGATGGTACCTTGATCATGCGGCAAATTGCCATGCACCAAAGCGATATATTTACGGGTAACCGTATGGTCCTTAAGCTGCTCCGCCAAAGAAACATGTGCGAGATCGTTTTTCGCTGCCATCAGCAATCCGGTTGTATCCTTGTCTATACGATGTACAATCCCCGGGCGGATCATGCCGTTGATGCCTGACAGATCCTTGCAATGATACATTAGCGCATTAACTAGTGTTCCCGATGAATGTCCAGGCGCTGGGTGAACGACCATGCCGCGTTTTTTGTTAATGACGATCAAATCCGAATCCTCGTAAATCACTTCCAGCGGAATGTTCTCAGGAACGATTGCGGCTTCCTCCGGCTCCGGAATGTGCAGCACAACTTTGTTGCCCTCGGCAATTTTCACATTTGCTTTCGCAACCTTGCCGTCTACCAGAACGGCTCCAGCCTTGATCCATTCCTGTACTTGCGTTCTTGACACACCTTGTTCATCCATGCTGTCGGTTACAAACTTATCTACTCGCTCGCCGGCTTGCTCCGCTTCTGCGATCCATTCGAGCGGTTCTTCATTATATAGGCTGTTGCTCATGATTGTTTTGATCCTTGTCCTCTCCATTTTGCGAACGTTTTTTGTCTTCTTTAGCTGATAATAGCGTGTCAATTAAAATTAAAGCGACGCCGCAAACGATTCCCGAATCCGCAATGTTGAAAATCGGAAATTCATAGCTGCCAAAATTAAATTGCAGGAAATCCGTAACCTCGCCAAAGCGAGCACGGTCCAAAAAGTTCCCGATCGCCCCGCCAAGCACAAGGCCTAGCCCTACAAGAAGCCATGGCTTTGCAGATTTGCGCATCATCTGTATGTACCAAATAATGCCTGAGACAATAACCAAGGTAATAATGATGAAAAACAAGCGCTGCTCCTGCAAAATGCCAAATGCTGCTCCACGGTTGCGGTGCGAAGTAATCAGAAAGAAATTACCGATAACGCTAATTTGCTCCGCAATGACTAGTTTGGATTCAATTAATCTTTTTGTTGCAAAATCAAGAATAAAAACCAATACCGCGATCCAGTAATAATAAAAACGCATGTGATCACTCCTATTTTTTGGTGAAGCCACGTTTCACGACACCCATGACAGCAGCTCAATCGAGCCTCATAATCACGCTTGTCCCTATTATTCCAATCAATTGTAGCATATTGAACCAAAAGAGAGCCAGCATCGGCGAATAAAGGCCTGTCTTCCATTCAAGTCCATACTGAAAAGCCGGCTTTCGGTTAAGCTAATACAGCAATTATGTTTCCTTTTAAGGAGGGTGCTCTAAATGACAACCCCATCATCAGCTCATGTCATGCTGCTTCAAAGCAGACTGCTCGATGAGCAGCGCGAAATCGAACATCGCCTATCCGACGAAGACCATTATGGGCTTTCACAATCTTTGCGGGACAACACCGGCGAGCTAACCTCGATTGATAACCATCCCGGCGATACGGCAACCGAGCTTTATGAGCGTGAGAAGGATATCGCGCTGCTGGAACAAGAGGAGCTTCATTTAAGGCGGATTGACGCCGCTTTAGAAGCCATTGCAAATGGCACGTATGGGATATGTGCAACCTGCAATGAGCCGATTCCGCTTGAGCGGCTGGATGCTGTTCCAGACACGCTTCATTGCATCGAGCACGCTCCCCGTCAGCATGTGTCGCTGCGCAGGCCCGTAGAAGAATTGCTGCTTGATCCTCCATTTGGCCGAACCAGCATGGACGAGCAGGATTCTTATAACGGCTTTGACGGAGAGGATGCCTGGCAAATTGTCGAGCAATGGGGCAATGCCGATTCACCTGCTATGTCTGAAAATCGCGATGTCGCTGATTATGAGCATGTAGGTATCGATGCCTTTGAGCATGACGGTTTTGTTGAGTCCATTGAAAGCTTTTTGGCGACTGACATTACAGGCCGACATGTGTCCGTTATTCGAAACCGCGAATATCAGCATTACTTAGAAGCAGGCGAAGGCGATCACGGACTGGAAAACGATGAGCAGAACGAAAACGAATAATTAGTACGTTTTCCCTTCCAGCTGTATTTGAACAATGCGGACGATATCTGCAATATAATCGCCAATAATAGGAAGATTTAGAGCGCCAAGTATCTTTAGCACGTAAAGGATAGTCGCAGCAAAAAAAGTAAAACCGATGGCAATGCCGACGCCTCTGGCCGTACCAGCGAGCAGATTTCTCCATATCAACGCTCGCGGCCTATTCAATAAGTCAACATATTCGGCCATCTGCGAGCGTTCCATATCGGCGGCGATCGTTTGCAACCGTCTATCAAGCATGTTTAACGAAGTATGTAGCTCGTTCAAATTTTTCGGCTGTTCCGGGTTATTTGGTTTCATACGAGGCATCCCCTTTGTCAAACAATAAAACGAGGCCCCTTTCCTCCTGCTGCTTGCGCCATGTGACCGTTTGGTCGCGGGCTGCAGCAGCCGGCAGGCGACGGCCTCGTTTTTCGCTTGTTATTCTACTCTATACTATATCCTTAACCGCGGATGAAAATCCCTATTTCCTTACTGCCGAGGGTTACTTTCTCCATCTCAGCCACTGCCTCGTAAGTGACGCTTTGAACGAGCACATTGTCGTAGAGCACTTCAGTGAACGCTTCAAGCGCATCCTTAAGCTCAGTGTCCACGTCAAGGACAAGATCAATCCTCTTCTCAATAGCAAGGTCAAGCTTTTTACGCGTATCCTGTACGGCACGGATTACTTCACGCACCCAGCCCTCTTGCTCTAGCTCAGGCGTAATATCCGTATTCAGGGCTACGGTCACGCCATTTCCGGATGCGGATGCAAAGCCGGATTTCGCTTGTTTTTCGACTAGAAGCTCTTCTACGGAGATCGCAAGCTGCTCGCCCTCCACGCTTGTAAAGGCGAAGCTTCCGCCGTTTACGATATCGCGAGTTTGATCAGCGTTCAGGCCTTTAAGCTGGCCTTGGATAGCCCCGACGTTTTTGCCGTATTTTTTGCCTGCAACCTTAAGATTCAGCTTTAAAGTAAAGTCGACAAAGCCGCTGTCCGAATGTTGTACCGTAATGGATTTTACGTTGATTTCATCCTTTACGATATCCTCGTAGTCCGCCACATGAAACTCACGGTCAAGAGATACGATAAGCTCCGAAAGAGGCTGCCGAGTTTTGATGCCTGTTTCGTTGCGGACATTGCGTGCCAGCTCGACGATCTGTTTGGCGCTCTCCATGTCCAGCTCCAGCGTTTCATCGATTGCCGCCTCATCCGCTTTCGGATAATCTGCGAGATGAACGCTGCCTGTTCCGCCAAGATTGCCGTAAACATCTTCAGCCAGAAGCGGTGCATAAGGCGCAATTAGACGCGAGAGCGTCAGCAGAACGCTGCGCAGCGTTTGATAAGCTGCAAGCTTATCCTCTGACAGCCCGCTTCCCCAGAAGCGGTCACGCGAGCGGCGAATATACCAGTTGCTTAGCTCATCAACGAACAGCTCGATGGATTTGGCAGGGTTAAGGAAGTCGTTGACCTCGAGCCCTTTATTCACCGTATTGATTAAGCTGTTCAAGCGTGAAATGATCCAGCGGTCCAGCTTATTGTCCGATTTCTTCTCTTCATGCGCCTTATAATCGTAACCGTCAATGGAAGCATACAATGCGAAAAATGCATGCGTGTTAACGATCGTATCAATGACCTTGGATTTTGCTTCGCCAACGATGCCGCGCGAGAAGCGTTTGCTGTTCCAAGGAGCGCTATCTGCTAGCAAAGCCCAGCGGAACGCGTCTGTTCCGTATTCATTGATGATTTCCCAAGGATCGATAACGTTCCCTTTGGATTTGGACATCTTTTGCCCGTTTTCATCCAAAATATGGCCAGTTGAGATGACCGCTTTGTATGGTGCTTTGCCATTGTATAGAGTTGAGACAGCCAGCAAGCTGTAGAACCAGCCGCGCGTTTGGTCGATTCCTTCGCAGATGATGTCCGCTGGGTATTGATCGGCAAATTGCTTCTCGTTCTCAAATGGATGATGGTGCTGTGCAAACGGCATCGAGCCACTATCGAACCAGACATCGATAACTTCAGGCGTACGGGTCATTTCCGCTCCCTCAGCAAATGGCGATTTGAGCTTGATTCCATCCACGTAAGGCTTATGAAGCTCGATATCCTCCGGTACATCGCCGATAGCCATCGCACGAAGATCGGCAATGCTGCTTGGCGAATACTCCTTGCCAGTCACATCGCATACCCAAACGTTCAGCGGCGTTCCCCAGTAACGATTCCGGCTGATGTTCCAATCAACCAGATCCTCCAGGAACTTGCCGAACCGGCCTTCGCGGATATGGCCCGGATACCAATCAACGGTATTATTGTTCGCGATCAATTGATCCTTCACCGCTGTCGTTTTAATAAACCAGCTTTCCATTGCGTAATAGATCAATGGCGATTTGCAGCGCCAGCAGAACGGATAGCTATGCTCGTAACGTTCCTTGGAGTAAAGCAAGCCGCGTTCGCTCAAGTTTTTCACGATATCGATATCAAGCTCGCTGTCTTTGACGAAACGCCCGGCAAAATCAGTTACATCTGCAACGTAGCGGCCTGCCAAATCAACGACGCTCAGCATGCTGATGCCGTTCTCGCGCGCAACACGGTAGTCATCCTCGCCGTGAGCCGGAGCGATATGAACGATACCGGTACCGCTTGTGTCGCTAACGAAATCACCGGCAATAACGATATGGCCTTTATCGATCGCTACATAATGAAATGGCGCTTCATAGCTAAGTCCAACGAGCTCAGCACCTTTTATGACCGAAAGCACTTCGTACTCATCCTTCAATACCTTCTCCGCTAAGTTTTGAGCAACGATATATACTTCGCCGTTCTTAGCCGCGCGAACGTAATCCAGTTCCGGATTGACAGCAAGCGCTACGTTCGCCGGCAGCGTCCAAGGCGTTGTCGTCCAAGCCAGTACGAACTCGCCTGAATCGATTAGCTTGAATTTTGCAGTGGCGCTCAAATCTTTAACATCCTCATAGCCCTGAGCAACCTCATGGGAGCTGAGTGTCGTTTGGCAATCCGGGCAGTATGGGCTAACGCGATGGCCGCGGTACAACAACCCTTTGCCATGAATCGTCGATAAAATATGCCATACGCTTTCGATGTACTCATTTTTCAAGGTGATATATGGATTGTCTAAATCGGTCCAATAAGCAATGCCTTCAGTCAGCTCGCGCCATTGCTTCTCATATTCAAATACGCTTGCCTTACATTTTTTGACGAATTTCTCTACGCCATATTCTTCGATCTCTTGCTTGCCGGAAATCCCGAGCTGCTTCTCTACGCCCAGCTCGACCGGCAAGCCATGCGTATCCCAGCCCGCTTTACGGATGACGCGATAGCCTGCCATTGTTTTGTAGCGGCAAATAAAATCCTTTATTACGCGGCCAAGCACGTGACCGATATGCGGAGCACCGTTAGCGGTAGGCGGCCCTTCATAAAAGACGAAATTGGGTTGGCCTTCCCGGTTTTCGATTGATTTCTTGAATGTCTCTTCCGTTTTCCATTTCTCAAGCACACGCAGCTCACGAGAGCGTGCACGTTCCTTTACGTCTACGCGTTGCATCAGTTCAGCCTCCTATTTTTTAAACAAAAATAAAGCCTCATCCCTATGAGAAGGGACGAGGCTTAGTCGCGTTACCACCCTTGTTCCGCACATGCTTCAGCCATACAAAGTAAGCTTGAAGCCGAAGACAGTCAGCTCAAGCCGAGCTGTGCTTCATGCGGCACCTTAGTCGCGAACGATTCGTTCGCGTTCCCTGTAACGGGGGACGGCCGTCAGCGCTTATTGCTGCATTTGCAGGTTCGGCGCCGCTTCTCAGAGAGGATATTTCGCAATGGTTCACACACCGGGCTTTCAGCTGCCGCCGGCTCTCTGAGGAGTGAACGTAAAGCGTACTTGTTCTCATCAACGAAGTTTGGATCATCAATTCATTATCCTAGTTATAGCTTACCGACAGGCCAAATGTCAAATGGCATTTCGCCTAAATCTTAAACATTAGCCTCTCGTTAGCTCATGCTCGGAGGATCTGGAAGCCTGCGGCTCCAACGTATCCCAGCCGTCAACCGTTAGCAGTTCAAGCTGCGCCTCGACTAGTGTACGGAAACGTGCCCGATAGACCGAGGCTTGCTTCTTAAGCTCTTCGACCTCAAGCGATACTTTGCGGGATTTCGCCAGTGAATCATTAATAATGCGGTCAGCATTTTTCTCCGACTCTTTAATGATCAGCTGCGCTTCCTTCTTCGCATTGCTTCTTACCTCATCGGCAGCTTCCTGTGCGACGATGATCGTTTTGCTAAGCGTTTCTTCGATATTCGTAAAATGATTCAATCTCTCTTGCAGGCCCAGCACTTGATTTTGCATCTCTTTATTTTCACGAATGAGCGATTCGTAGTCTTTGATTACTTGATCGAGAAATTCGTTAACTTCATCCTCGTCATAGCCGCGCAGTCTCCGGCCGAATTCTTTGTTATGTATGTCCAATGGCGATAACGGCATTGGCGCACCTCCTCATGGTATTTGTGACTCTGGCAACCGGAAATACTATTTGTTGTGAACATTTTCGACAACCGCAGTGAAATTCCTGCATTCACTCAAATAAATTTGCCGACCTTTACTCGGATTCTGCCTTTTTTTGTCACTCCGTCCATCTCTAGTACTTTAAACCGGCCCAGTCCCTTAAAGGACACCACATCGCCCTCGCGAAGCTGCTTCGAAGGGTCCTCCTCCGATTTCCAGTTTACTCTGCATCTGCCAGCCCTGATCGGGTCCACTATTTTGGACCGGCTGATCCGGTATACGTCGCTAGCGATACCGTCCAATCGCATGGAAGCGACCGACAAGTTCATCTCCTCCAGCTTCGGAACGACCGTCTTAAGCTCATGAAGAGGAATAACGTCGGTTAGAACGCTGATTCGATGGACCTGCCTTAGATGGATATTTAAGTAGTCGGCAATTTCATCCATGACGACAATATGGCAAAAATGTTCATGAACATGTATGTCACCAATTCGGTCACGCTTAATGCCAAGTCCGAGCAAGGCACCCAAAAAGTCACCATGGTCCAGTTCAAGCTGGGCTTGTCCTGGCCCGTTTACCACAAGAACGGAAATGCCCGCTGCCTCGTCATCGAGATGACGGTATTCCGGCCCAATGATCGCACGGCAGCGTTCAGCTTGCTCATATCCGCCATCCAGACGAATGCTGACATCCGGATTGCGATTAGCCAGAATCGTCAATATTTGAGCTTGTCTTGGGTCTAAAAAATCGGTCCGCTTCAGCTCATGCTGCTGTGCGGACCGCTCTATCCATTCCTCTGCCCGATCTACGAAAGACTTCTCATCGGGGTGAAAATGATCATATATGCCTTGTTTCATACGATCTCATTCCTTTATTTAAATCAGTCATTCCATTACGGGATCAAAAATTCAATAACCGCAACCAGGCCCATCGCCACGAAACGCAAAGCGAAAAGTGCGATAATCGGGGAAAGATCAAGCATTCCGCCAATCGGGGGAATGAATCTTCTGAAAATGCCGAGATACGGCTCGACCATTTTGCCTAGAAAAACGCCAATAAAGCTTTCTCTGGCATTCGGCAGCCATGACAGCAGCACGTAACCAATAATCATAAAGCTGTAAATACTTTGCAGTGTACCAATTACATCTCCCACACTATTAAACAACTCAAGGTCACCTCATTTTGTTGTAGTCGTTCTCCTCCGCCAGCATTTCCGTTATAGCGCCTTGAATTTCCACTGAATCCGGCGTGCATAGAAAAATATTAGGACCAAGCTTAGAGATGCTCCCGCTTAAAGCGTACACTGTACCGCTCAGGAAATCAACAATGCGAACGGCGAGATCGCTCCGGACGCGCTGCAGATTAACGATGACGGCACGACGCGAGCGCAGATGATCGGCAATTTCTTGCGCTTCGTCATACGAACGAGGCTCACTAAGCACAACTCGTACATTTTTCTGCGAATGGATGCTGACGACGTTATTGCTCTTTGTAGTCTTACGTGCTTCGAACGGTGTGGTTTCAGCTTCTTGTTCTTCCTGCTGTACAACACGCTCTCTCTCTACAACTTCCTCTTCGTCCTGCAGACCAAGAAAGCTCATAAATCGGTTCATGACACTCATCCTTTATTCCTCCTCTTTCCCAACTAGTATCGTGCCAAGACGAATCCAAGTGGCTCCTTCTTCAATCGCGACCTCAAAGTCATTCGACATTCCCATAGACAAATGGGTGATCGTGCTAGTATGGTTCGATTGCCGCTGAAGCTCATCGCGCCATGCGCGCAATGCTCGAAACACGGGCCTTGTTTGCTCCGGTTCGGCCTCATAAGGCGCCATAGTCATCAAGCCAATGGGCTTAATCGACTGAAACCGCTTCAGCTGTTCCACAAACGGAACCAGGTCCTCTGGCTCCAAGCCTTGCTTCGAATCCTCGCCCGATACGTTAACTTGAATAAAGCAAGGAACGACAATACCAAGCTGAGAGGCCTTCTTGTCGATGGCTTCGGCAAGCGATAGCCTGTCCAACGAATGCATGTATGTAAACTTCCCAATGACGTCCTTCACTTTATTCGTTTGCAATGAACCGATGAAATGCCAGATGGGCTGATCGTCAGGCACGCCGATAGGATTGCCGCTAATGGCCTCCCATTTAGCCTGTGCATCCTGCCAACGGTTCTCGCCTAGATGCCGGTAGCCATGTCCTAGCGCTTCCTTTGTTGTGTCCAAAGACACATATTTGGTCACTGCGATAATTTGAACCTCATCCCTGCTGCGTCCTGAACGCTCACAAGCTTGTCTAATCCGCTCTTCTACGAGCCTTATTCTATCCTCAAATGCAGATGACATGCTTCACCTCTCCCGAATGCCGATCCAACTGGCCATCCGGCCGGTTAGGCCACCTTCTTTGCGATGAGAAAAAAACAAATCTCGTCTGCATCCGGTGCACCACTCTGTTAATTCGATATGGATCGGCAAAATTCCTGCTTTTATCATAATCTGTCGGTTTATTTCTTTCAAGTGCAAGTTCGCTTTTCCATCCCCAGACAACTTCAACATCGTTTCTGCGGTATCCGCTTCTACGCCAAGCTCGTGCAGCAGCCGCTGCACCTGGTTAATGACGGGACCATCAACCTCATAGCAGCATCCGCCAATCGATGGCCCTATCGCTGCAAGAAGAGCCTTAGGATTGGTCCCGTACGCGGCTTCCATCGCATGAATTGTCACTGCCGCAATCTCCTGTACCGTTCCTTTCCAGCCCGCATGCGCAAGGGCTATTGCATCATGCTCGGGATCATAGAAATAAAGAGGTACGCAATCCGCATAAAATGAAGCTAACAGCACGCCTGGAACATCCGTCATTATCGCATCGCAATCCTTTATGACGCTGCCTAACGAGTCTCTGCCGCGTCCCTTGTCTCCTTCCATCATTTGCTTCACGGCATTCCCATGGACCTGCTCCGCGCATGTCCACGCGTCAAATGGCCAATCTATCGCATCTGTTAATGCTCTCCGGTTAGCGATGACCGAGTGATCCTCGTCCCCAACATGCAGTCCCATGTTCAAGGACGACCACGGCGCTTCGCTAGAGCCGCCATCCCGGCCTGTAAAACCGACGGTTAACCGTTCATTTCGGACCGTCCAATTGGGCAATAAAAAAAGCGAAGGCCCCTTCGCTAATTGAAAATGTTCGAAAGCTTCCACTGTTCCACCTCTATCCAAAGATTCGAGAAGCTGGCTGCATCACCAGCCATGCCGAGAGCTGCCGGACATTTCCCCCAGCGACCAGCGTCTCTGCCTTATTTTCTAAAAATAGTTTACCGCGTTAAGAGCGGGCGTGCAAATCATCCTCTTCAGCGCGGAGCTGCTTCGTATCATCCATGCGCACCAGCACAACATCCGCACCAATCTTCACAATGTTGCGCCAAGGGATAACAACCTCCGTCCCTCCGCCGCCAAACATCCCCAAAAACTTAGTAAACTGAGGCACAACAATCGAATCAATGCGCCCTTGTCTTAAATCCAGCTCCAAATCGGAGATTTGACCGAGTTTTTTCCCGTCAACAATATTAATGACATCCTTCGTCTGAAAATCAGATATTTTCATCACCGTTCACCGCTTTTCACGTAGAGTGATCGTCCTTTTAACCTCTCCTATAACTATATGAGGCATTTGCCCAAAATGTCCTTCTTATCCAAAAATCGTGCTTCTAATTTTTCAAGTTTGCAAAGCTCGTCCGCATATGCTTTTTCACGCACAAAAAAACGGTGCCTCGCGGCACCGTTTTTTATGATTTTACATGCTTTTGCATTTGCTGAATCGCTGACTTCTCCAGACGTGATACTTGGGCTTGCGAGATCCCAATTTCATCGGCTACTTCCATTTGCGTCTTGCCTTCAAAGAAACGCATTGACAAAATCATTTTCTCCCGGTCGTTCAGCTTGTGCATCGCTTCCCGAAGCGCAATCTCCTCAATCCAGGAGACATCCTTATTGCGCTCATCACTAATTTGATCCATAACATAGATGGGGTCACCGCCATCATGATAAATGGGTTCGAATAAGGAAACCGGGTCCTGAATCGCATCCAGTGCAAAAACAACATCTTCCTTCGGAACGTTCAAGGCCTCTGATATTTCAAAGATCGTCGGCTCGCGTGAATTCCTGTTCGTTAAGCTATCCCTTACCTGGAGCGCCTTATAAGCGATATCTCTCAAGCTGCGCGAGACGCGAATTGGGTTGTTGTCTCGCAAGTATCGGCGTATTTCTCCGATAATCATCGGTACGGCATAGGTGGAAAATTTGACATTTTGGCTAAGGTCAAAATTATCGATCGCCTTCATAAGTCCGATGCAGCCGACCTGGAATAGGTCGTCCACAAACTCTCCCCTATTGTTAAACCTTTGAATAACGCTAAGTACCAGCCGCAGGTTGCCGTTTACTAATTTCTCTCTTGCTGCCCACTCGTTGCGGGTTTGCAATGCCGTAAACAATTCTCTCATCTCGACATTATTTAGGACAGGCAGTTTCGCGGTATCCACTCCACAGATCTCGACTTTATTTCGGGTCAACGTGATTACCTCCCAAGGAGAAACATTACTGTACATTATCTCCTCAGGAGGCCTTTTTATTCCTATTGTGACATCGTTCGACAACCGTAGGCAGGACGCGGCCTCTAGACCATTTTATTAAATTCTTTGCGAAGTCTTTTGATAATCCGCTTCTCCAGCCTTGAAATATAGGACTGGGAAATGCCAAGCAGGTCTGCAACATCCTTTTGCGTTTTCTCTTCACCATCAGCCAGACCAAAGCGCAACTCCATGATAATCCGCTCACGTTCAGAAAGCTTATCGAGTGCTTTATGCAGCAGTTTGCGATCCACTTGCTCTTCGATGTTCCGGTAGATCGTATCATTTTCAGTTCCCAGCACATCGGACAAAAGCAGCTCGTTGCCGTCCCAATCGATGTTGAGAGGCTCATCAAAGGATACCTCGGTGCGCGTTTTGCTGTTGCGGCGCAGGTACATCAATATTTCATTTTCGATACAGCGCGAGGCATAAGTGGCCAGCTTGATCTTTTTCTCCGGATCAAACGTATTGACCGCTTTAATTAAACCAATCGCGCCTATCGATACGAGATCTTCAATATGAATGCCGGTATTCTCGAACTTACGGGCAATATATACGACAAGCCGCAGGTTTCGTTCGATCAGCATCGCCCGAATGGCCGTATCGCCCGAAGGCAGCTTTTCCAGCAAATATTCTTCTTCTTCGCGTGTTAAGGGTGGTGGAAGCGCTTCACTGCCACCGATATAATAAATCTCTTCGCTTTTTAATCCGAATAAAAACATGACACGATAATAATATAACTGAAGGATCAATTTGTACTTGACGAGCATTTGGCCCATCCCTCCTCGTTTGTATGAGCATACGTTTTTATTGTTGTACCATAGACGGATGGATAATGGCTCGATATGCCCCATCAGACGTTAGCTTTCCGCCGTCAAGCCCGATAAGCACCTTTCGCGTTTCAAAAACTTGTCCTTCCCTAGTAATCTCAACCGCATCAGGCTTTATTGCGAGCATGAACTGTGATCCCCGGTTGACACCTCTGAATGGAACGAGACGAAGCCTGTCTTGCCAGATGAAGTAAGGCTGTTCATCCATTCCCGCCACAAGACGATCTACTTGTGCATCTCGTATGCTATTCATCCACGATTCGGGCAAATCTTCTTGCCAAATAGAAGCTTCCATCACCATAACTGGCGTTCTTGTTAGCGGGTCATATAGCTGGTTCCCGGTGTCGATTAGGCCAACACAGGTTTGAACTCGTTCACCAATCGTAATCTTCACTTCTGCTAAATGAGTCTGCACCAGCTCCCGTTCTCTTTTTTGCGTCAATACGGTACGGTAAATATACAATCCGATACAAAACGCAGCAATTAAATAAAACAATCCCATCTTAAGCTCCACATGCATACTGCCATTGACGAAACTAATCGTTCTCCATACCTCACCTGATCCTTGCATAAACAAATAATAAAGCCCTAGCACGGCACCCGCTGCCACAAAGTTAACCGCATAAAATGCCGCAATGTTCCTTGCAAAATGCTGAATTGAAGCAAAACCAAACGCAATCCAAACCATAAGCAGCGATACTCCGATCTTTACAACTAGCGTAAATAAAAAAGACAATTGCGGAAAAAGCATCAAAACGACATAACAAGCTCCGACAGCAGAAGCCGCTAACACCCGCCAAGGCTTAGGTTTAAGATGACGCGCCCATGCGGAAGTTAGTAGAATCGCACCGTCCACGAGAAGCTCTCGCAAAAACATAACATCCACATAAACAGCCACTTCGGTCACCTTCCTGCAACTGGCGATACACGGACCTGCATCCGGCTCCCGGGAGAACGATTGAGACTAGTATATTAAAATCCTATTTCAAAGTCTGTCTATTCATGACAGCATGACATATCTTTTTTTGTCGAGTAGGAGTATAAAAACCGCCACAACTTTTGCACATCATGCGATTCTTCCTTTCAGAAAAAACTTGTTCGCGCTTATAAATTATCGTATGATACGAAGCATAGAAGGAAAGCAGTGAAGCACACCGCCTACTCGGGAGTACCTACCCGCAGTATGCGGTTTTTTTTATTTGAAAAGGAAGGGTGATCGATTTGTCGTTTCAAGCGGATTTGCAGAAATGGATGGATAAGGAGCTGATTAATCGCAAAGGGGCATGTAGACGAAGGCTGGAACAAGGGCTTGGCCATGCAGAAAGACATTTTGTCGAGTACATATGGTATCCCGCATTCCATGACCTCGACAGATTGCATCCGGAGTTTGAAGTCGCCGACTATCGCGATGGGATAAGATATCTAGACTTTGCTTACTTAAATGATGGGCTGCGGCTTGCCATTGAGATTGACGGTTACCGAGCACATTCTGCTGAAATCAGTCGTTTGCAGTTCTCAGATTCGCTTATGCGCCAAAATCATCTCGTATTGGATGGCTGGAAGGTGCTGCGTTTCTCTTTTGACGATATGAAGGAAAGGCCACGCATGTGTCAGCAGCTTCTCCAACAATTTATGGGCAAAAGTTTATTAGGCAGAAGATCTGAAAGCAGTGCAGAAATTTTCTTGCAGTTAGAAGTATTACGGCATGCGTCCCGCTTGGAGCATCATCTCCGGCCTTCCGATGTCATGGAACTGTTAAAAATCAAAAAGCGTGATGCGCTTAAACTTCTGCAAAGCATGACAGCCAAACAGCAGTTACTTCCCGCAGGCAAAGGTACCACCAGAATCCGTTGTTACAAAATCAACCCGGAAAAGCAAGAGGCTAACTTCACCTCTCTGTAAGCACATATGTGTGCTTACAGACCACTAATCCATGTTACTCTCTGGCGATAAGAGCATATACGTGCTTACAGCACTCTTTCGATCTCGATCATACGGCGTTTGGACTCCATAAGCACGTATATGTGCTTACAGACCACTAATCCATGTTACTCTCTGGCGGTAAGAGCATATACGTGCTTACAGTACTCTTTCGATCCCGATCATACGCCGCTTGGTCTCTGTAAGCACGCATGCGTGCTTACAGAGCAACTATTCATGCCTCTCGCTAGCGGTAAGAGCACATACGTGCTTACAGCACTCTTTCGATCCCGATCATACGCCGCTTGGTCTCTGAAAGCACGCATGCGTGCTTACAGAGCAACTATTCATGCCTCTCGCTAGCGGTAAGAGCACATACGTGCTTACAGCACTCTTTCGATCCCGAGCATACGCCGCTCGGACTCTGTAAGCACGTATATGTGCTTACAGACGACTAACCCATGTTGCTCTCATGCTGTAAGAGCATATACGTGCTTACAGCACTCTTTAGGTTCCAATTCACACGCCGCTCGGACTCTGTAAGCACATATGTGTGCTTACAGACCACTAATCCAGGTTACTCTCTGGCTATAAGAGCACATACGTGCTTACAGCACTCTTTCGACCTCAATCCTACGCCGCTTAGGCTCTGTAAGCACGTATATGTGCTTACAGACGACTAATACAGGTTACTCTCTGGCTATAAGAGCACATACGTGCTTACAGCACTCTTTCGACCTCAATCCTACGCCGCTTGGTCTCTGTAAGCACGCATGCGTGCTTACAGACCACTAATCCATGTTGCTCTCATGCTGTAAGAGCATATACGTGCTTACAGAGCAACTATTCATGCCTCTCGCTAGCGGTAAGAGCACATACGTGCTTACAGCACTCTCTCGCATCGACAAACAATGTCCCTCAACACAAAAAAAACGCCCCACCATAAATGGTGAGGCGTTTCAAAAAAAGATTAGCGATCGCTGCGTGGGCGATTGCGAAGGAATGCTGGGATCTCCAGTTGGTCGCTAGACGTGTTGCTTGCACCAAATGGTTTAACAGCCCCAGAATTGCCTGATGGTCTTGTATCCACTGATTCTGGCTGCTGTGGAGAACGACGCGGTGTTGGCGCCTTATGTTCAAAACCTGTTGCGATAACGGTTACTTTAATTTCGTCCTTCAAATCCTCATCAATGATCGCACCGAAGATCATGTTTACATCTGGATCGGAAGCGGAAATAACAATCTCAGCCGCTTCATTCACTTCATAAAGGGACAGGTTGCTTCCACCTGTAATATTCATGATTACGCCGCGAGCGCCATCAATAGACGTTTCGAGCAATGGGCTCATAATTGCTTTGCGCGCTGCTTCTGCTGCACGGTTCTCGCCTGTTGCGATACCAATCCCCATCAGAGCTGAACCACGCTCGGTCATAATTGTTTTTACGTCTGCAAAGTCAAGGTTAATCAGACCTGGCACTTGAATAAGGTCCGAGATGCCTTGAACCGCTTGACGGAGCACGTTATCCGCTTCACGGAAAGCTTCCAGCATAGGTGTCTTCTTGTCTACAATCTCAAGCAAACGGTCATTAGGAATGACGATAAGCGTATCTACTTTTTCTTTGAGCGCTTCAATGCCAAGCTCAGCTTGTCCAGCACGCTTGCGTCCTTCAAAGGTAAAAGGACGAGTAACGACCCCTACAGTAAGTGCGCCGCATTCGCGAGCGATTTCGGCAATAACCGGAGCTGCTCCCGTACCTGTACCGCCGCCCATTCCTGCTGTCACGAATACCATGTCTGAGCCTTTTAGCTGATTCATAATAATTTCGCGTGATTCCTCAGCAGCCTTGCTGCCTACATCAGGGTTAGCACCCGCGCCAAGTCCGCGCGTCAGCTTGTCGCCGATTTGCAGCTTATGTTCCGATTTCGCCAGATGAAGTGCTTGAGCGTCCGTGTTCACCGTAATGAACTCTACACCTTTCACACCATTTTCAATCATTCGGTTAACCGCATTGCTGCCGCCACCGCCTACACCTATTACTTTTATTTGAGCAAGCTGCTCAAGCTCAAAGTCAAATTCCAACATCTTTCATTTTCCCCCAGTCAAGCGTAAACTGCTGATAGCATCATCTGACGGCACAGCAACGTTTCGCGGTAAAATATAAGCATCGTACAAGGTGAAACGGCTGTCGCCATCCTATGGCGGCGCGGCGCGTTTCAATCCAAGAAATATAGAGAAAGGATGGCGAAGCCATATGCTTTCCTATATTTTAAAGGTGAAACTTATATTATATTTTAGATAAACTCATTGAACATACTTTTAATCCGCTCGAACATACCGGGTTTGGTTGAAGGTGCTGGACTTGCTTTGCGGCTTGCCGTTTTCTTCACTGCTCCAGTTCCACGAGCTCCCATATACTTCGACACGTATTGAATCATGCCAACACCGCTGCTATATGCCGGATCTCTTACTCCGATATAATCAGGCAATGCGATTCTCACGGAAGCCTCCAGCTCTGTCTGGGCCAAAGCGAGCGTTCCTGGCATGGATACGGAACCGCCGGTCAGGACATAACCATTTACCTTGTCTCCGTATCCAAGTCGACGTACCTCTTGCCGTATCAGATGGAAAATTTCTTGCATGCGAGGCTCCACGATGCTTGCAAGATCAACCTGTGAAAATTCCTTCTCCACATTGCTGCCCATGCGTGCCACTTTAAACTTTACGTCTTCCGCTGCATCCAGTACATTCGAACAGCCGTACTTCAGCTTAATTTTCTCTGCTTGATCGCTTTGTGTACGCAAGCCATACGCGATATCATTCGTTACGTATTCGCCACCGATTGGCAGGGTAGACGTAGCTGCCAGTCCGCCTTGATCGTAAATGGCGATGGTACAGGAGCCCGCTCCAATATCCGTTAGTACAGTTCCCATAGCTTTCTCGTCTTTAGTAAGAGAAACTACGCCGGACGCCAATGATAACAATATGACGCCAGAAA
Organism: Paenibacillus paridis; assembly: GCF_006345825.1. Classification (GTDB taxonomy): domain Bacteria; phylum Bacillota; class Bacilli; order Paenibacillales; family Paenibacillaceae; genus Pristimantibacillus; species Pristimantibacillus paridis. Next base: position 1,038,291 of record NZ_VCIX01000092.1, on the reverse strand, counting down.
TACGAAGGCCTGCTTTCTCTACACAACGCATAAGGTTATGTATGGCAGTCTTCGTCCCCGTGACGATTGTCGCCTCAACCTCAAGGCGAACTCCAATCATGCCTCGCGGATCGGATATTCCTTCCAGTCCGTCAACTAAATATTGCTTAGGCACCAAGTTAATGATCTCACGCTCTGGCGGGAGCGCGACAACCTTAGCCGCCTGCAATACGCGTTCAATATCTTCTTCGCCTATTTCACGATCCTCGTTGGATACTGCAACGACGCCACGATTGGTCTGCAGTGCAATATGATTGCCCTGAATGCCCACGTAAACGTCGGATATTTGAATGCCTACCATGCGCTCCGCATGCTCTATGGCATTACGGATCGATTGCACGGTTTGGTCAATATCTACTATTGCTCCTTTGCGAATACCCTCTGAGTCGGCAGATCCAACTCCAATAATATTAATGGCTCCATTATTCACTTCACCAATAATAGCACGAACTTTGGATGTACCGATGTCCAAACTGACGATGATGTCGTTGCTGCTCATCTTGCGGCACCTCCGTTTCAAATAAAAATTATTACATTGCTCGTTAAGGTCTTTCTACTAATTCAACGCCTTTAATATTTTCCCTCTTTTTTCAACAAAGTTTTCATTGTTTTTTCATTTTCTGACGAGTCCCGCCCCTTGCGGCACCTGATATATCCTAATGTTATCCAGCTTCATCGAGTATAAAAGCGATAAATAAAATTCTACCATTCTTTCAAGCTATTGAGTAGTCTCTTTTTCCTCAGAGTCTAAATTTTCATTAATAAATGCTTCATATTTATCTGCAAGCAGCATCGTAATCTTCCCTGGTTCCTGCGTTTCAATTACCGCATTCAACGTATCGATTTTTTCAACAAGTACAGAGACTGCAGTAATGACTTCAAATTTCGTTCGCGTATACATTAAAATACGATCCGGGTACGCCGAGGAGGGATTGGGAATAATTTCAGACAGGTCCGACAGCTGTTTTGCCGTAATTTTACCGAGCTGCTTCGTCAGCTCAGCCTTGACGGGGTCATCATCCGCCCAGCCTGAAAGCACGGGCTTGTCCACGAGCTGCATAACGTCGCTATCCGCTTCTACCGTCGTTCCGTTAGACAAAAGCGCTGTCATTTCACCTTGCTTGGAGAGTTCGAAGGCAACCACAGGGTATTCTTCCACTGTTATTTTCAACAAACCGGGAAATACCTTGGTTACCTTGACCTCATTGATTTGCGGGAGCGTAAGCACCCGGCTCTCTATCGCGGAAGATGAGGTTCGAAAAAACGCATCCCCAATCAAAATCGCAGCCGCTTTGCCAATCTCTTCCTTCGTCACGAATCTCGTTCCTTCTATTTGAATCTCTGAAACCTTGCTGATAGAGGAATTAAAAAATAATACAGCCAAAAGAGCAACAAACAATAAAATAAGTATCGTTAGCAGCTTAGGGCTGCCCATCCGCTTGCGACTTGGCTCTTTCAGCACAGGCATCTGTGCGCTCATAACTTGTCCCTTCTTTCCCCAAAAAACATCCGGCTCTCCTCTCTGCTTCAGCCATTGCTTAGCAGTGCCAGGAAACCGGCTGTTTCTATCTTGCAGCTCAAACGCATAGTATTAATTATTAGGCACTGGCGCATATCGCGATATCCGTGCACCTAATCTAGACAGCATCGTTTCAATTTTCTCATAGCCTCGGTCGATATGATGAATTTGCTCAACAACGGTTTTGCCCTGCGCAGCCAAACCTGCAATAACAAGTGCAGCGCCTGCCCTCAAATCTGTGGCTTCCGCTGTGGCACCATAAAGCCTAGGGACACCGCGAATAAATGCAGCATTCATATCTACCCGAATATCCGCTCCCATTCGGGACAGCTCATCGACATGCTTCAATCTGCCTTCAAAAATCGTTTCTTTTAGTATACTCACGCCATCCGCCAGCGTAAGCAGAACCATTACTTGAGACTGCAAATCGGTAGGAAAAGCCGGATATGGAGAGGTTACGATTCTTTCGACCGCTTTCGGCCTCGTTGCACAGCCGACTTTAATTATATCACCGTCGACAACAATTTGAACACCTGCACGACGCAGAACATGAATCAAGGAGGATAAGTGCGCGGGCTGTGTATTTTGGAGCGTTACCTGCCCCCGCGTTGCGGCGGCCGCTACCATAATTGTCCCTGCTACTATGCGGTCCGGAATGACTTTATAACGGCATGGCGTTAGCGACTGTACCCCGTCTACCGTTATCGTATCTGTACCGGCACCCATAATTTTCGCGCCCATCGCATTTAGAAAATGTTGCAGATCTTGTATTTCCGGCTCACGTGCAGCATTGCTGATCGTGGTCCGGCCCTCCGCCAAAGCAGCGGCCATCATGATATTTTCTGTAGCTCCAACGCTTGGGAAGCTTAAGTGAATATCAGCGCCCTGCAGTTTATCTGCACGACAAATGATACGGTTACCAATTTCTTCAATTTCCGCACCAAGAGCCTTCAAGCCTTCCAGGTGAAGATCAATTTTTCTCTCGCCGATCGCACAACCGCCCGGCTGGTAAACCTGCGTCTCTCCAAACCTAGCAAGCAAAGGCCCCATTAGAAAAATAGAAGAGCGCATTTGTCTCATTAACGATTCCGGCACGTGGGACGTATGTGCAGTTTCTGTATCCAGCACAACCGTTCCTCCCACATGCTCGGCGCGGCATCCTAATTCGCGCAAAATGTTCAGCATGACGTCGATATCCAGCAAATCAGGCACATGATCAATCGTTGTTGTGCCTTCGGCCAGCAGACTGGCAGCCAGAATCGGCAAAGCGGCATTTTTCGCTCCTTGGATAACTATGGTTCCTGAGAGAGGTTTCCCACCTTCAATCACCAATTTGTCCAATGTATCACCTCCGAATTACCGCTCACCCACCACCAATACTTCCGGCACCAACAGGATGTCATAGCGATCCTGAATAGTGCTTTGTATATGAGTCATGAGGGCGAGAACGTCTTCAGCTGTTGCTTGCCCGGTGTTTACGATGAAATTGGCGTGCTGCTCTGATACTTGCGCACCTCCGAGACGCTCACCCTTAAGTCCCGCCTCTTGAATGAGTCTGGCAGCATGATCATTAGGCGGATTGCGGAATACGCTTCCTGCGCAAGCAAGCTGCAGCGGCTGCGTTCTCAATCTTCTCTCTTTGTAGGAGGCCATCATGGCAAGAACTTCCTTCTTATCTCCTTCTGCGAGCTCAAAGGTTGCTTCAACGACAAGACCCTTTTGCTCATGCAGAATGGAATGCCGGTAAGAGAAATGCATATCGTCTCGTTCGTAGCGAACCAATTCTCCTGTTTCCAGTACAATATCAGCTGACTTAAAAATACGTGACACATCCGATCCATGCGCGCCAGCATTCATATAAACGGCTCCGCCTACCGTACCGGGTATTCCCCCCGCGAACTCCAGACCGGTTAGGCCTTCCTTACCCGCCATTACTGACAGTTTGATTAAAGAATATGAAGCTCCTGCAGTAACTGTAGGCCCTTCAAAGCGCACATAATCCAATCCTCGGTGCGGCTTAATTACAACACCCCGAACTCCTTTATCGCTCACCAACATGTTTGAGCCCCTGCCCAAATTAGTCCATGGCATTTGATGCTTTTGCACCAAACGAACCGCAGCAACCAATTCTTCTTTGCTACGAGGGAGGATTAATATATCGGCGGGACCGCCGATTTTCCATGTCGTATAGTTCGAGAGCGGCTCGTTGTACAAAACTTCGCCAAGATTGGCTTGTTCCAATTCCGCTTTAAATGCTTCCATTAGTAGAACCTCCTTAAGGTTTTGTGAAGCAAAACCTACTTCGTAAGCAGTCGCTTAGGTTTTGTGAAGCAAAACCTACTTCGTAAGCATGCCCATGCTCATGTACTGCTCAACATGATGATAATCAATAGAATTCGCTGCGTTCCGGCTGTAAAAGTCGCAACCGGAGGCTTCTGCTGCAATAACCGCTCCACGTGGGTGACGGTCACGAATATAGTGTATCTTATGCCCTTATAGGCTCTTGTGTGACAGTCGCCCATATTGGCCAATTTTCGCATTCACGGTTGCTTTCTATAAATACGACAGCAATATCCGGCTCTAATAGGCACAGCTGCGCCTAAGCGCACTGCAGCCTGCCAGAAGCCGGATCCAGGTTTTCGAGTTGCAAAGCCTTAACATCAACAGCATAATCCGAACCAATGTGAACAATTGATTTTCAACGATCCGGACAGGCACCTGGCCTCACCTCGAATAGCGCGAAATATTGAGCAAGATGCCTAGCGCCGTCAGCAATAGCGTTAGTGATGAGCCCCCGTAGCTAACGAGCGGCAACGTAATTCCGGTTACCGGCATCATACCGATGACGACGCCAATATTAATCAGCACCTGAACTCCGACAATGCCCGTGATGCCCACGGCAAGCAAACTCCCAAATGTATCGGGAGCGGCAATCGCCGCGCGAATGCCGCGCCATACAACGATTAAAAATAATAAAATTAAGGTTGCGCCGCCTATAAAGCCTAGCTCTTCAGATAAAATTGAAAAGATAAAATCGGTTTGCGGCTCAGGCAAATAACTGAACTTCTGCCGGCTCATCCCTAGGCCTAAACCAACGAGGCCGCCGGGTCCGATCGCATAAAGAGATTGGATGATTTGATAGCCGCCGCCAAGCGGATCGGCCCAAGGATCAAGAAAATTCGTAATGCGCTTCAGCCGATACGGCGCCGCAATGATCAAGCCGACAAAGCCTGCAACGCCAATCATCGCTAGGCCGCCCAAATGAGCCATCCGGGCACCAGCCGTAAAGATCAGCAGCAATGATGCGCCTACCATGACCGCGCCTGTGCCGAGATCCGGCTGCAGCATGATCAGACCAAAGGCTAGTCCAACCAGCCCAAGCGGCGGTACGAGGCCTTTTTTAAACTGCGTAATCGTTTGCTGCTTCTCTGAAAGCCACTTTGCCAAGAACAATATCATGGCCAGCTTCATGAATTCCGATGGCTGAATGCCGAAGGAGCTAATGCCGAGCCAACTGCGTGCGCCTCCGCGGACGACGCCTACGCCTGGAATGAGAACGAGCAGCAGCAGGCCGAAGCAAACGATCAACGCCATCGGCGCCCACTTTTTCCAGACGGTATAATGCGTGTTCATCGTAAACAGAAGCGCGCCTATTCCTAAAGCGGCAAATAAAAGCTGGCGCTTCACGAAATAGAATCGGTCGCCGAATTCATGAAAAGCAAGCACCGCACTGGCGCTGTATACCATAATTAACCCGATCGTGAGAATGAGCCCAATTGCAGTCAGCATCCAGATATCCGGGGCAGAACGCGCTTTGGCCATAGCGAACACACCTCTTAGCATGGGAAAGTAGGGACATGCCCCCTACTTACAAGGTATGCGCCGAATCTTTAAAAATGCGCCCTCTTTGCTCATAGGAAGCAAACATGTCCCAGCTGGCACAAGCAGGAGACAACAGCACGATGTCGCCCGGCTCTGCAATTGCAGCTGCTCGCTTCACCGCTTGCCGCAGAACGGATTCAGCGTCCTCACTAGGTTCGACGATTTCCACGCTGGCTAAACCTGCAAGGTTAGCGACATTCGCAAGCTTTTCACTGGTCTGACCGTAAGCGACAAGCGCCTTCAGCTTTTCCTTAAACAGCGGTTCAAGCTCCATATAGTCCGATCCGCGGTCCAAGCCACCCGCGATAAGTACGATAGGCGCCGTGAAGGATCGAATAGCGATAGTGGTAGCAACCGAATTGGTCGCTTTCGAGTCATTGTAATATTTGACGCCATTCACATCCCGCACGAACTCCAAACGATGCTCTACGGCATCAAACTCTCTGAGGGGCGCTCTAAGCTGCTCTATGGTCACACCCGCAGAAATACTTGCCGCAATAGCCGCAAGCGCGTTAGCGGCGTTATGTACGCCTGGAATCCCTAGCTCGGCTACAGGCAAGATGACTGTTTCCTCCCCGTCCGTTTGGCGAAAAACAATTTGCCTCTCAGCGAGCTCTTCGGTTTCATCCGAAATAAGTGCACCGTTCGAATCGCGCTGATAGGGGGGATCGATATACAGCCCCGCGTCAAGCTTCTCATATAGGGAAAATGGAAATCTCTGCGCGATGAGATGCTCTGCGATAGCTCTGCATTCTGGATCATCCCAATTAATGACGGCCACGTCATCCTCTGTCTGGTTATCAAACAGCTTGGCCTTGGAGTTGACATAGTCATCCATGTCACCGTGATAATCCAGATGCGTCTCCGCGATATTTAGCAGCATTGCGATATGCGGCCGGAACGCATGAGTCCCTTTCAACTGGAAGCTGCTGAGCTCGGCGACGATCCACTGATCCGGGGCAGCCTCCAGTGCGGCCTCGCACAGGGGACGTCCTATGTTGCCGGCAACGATCGGCTTTAAGCCTGCATCGCTGAGAATCTTGCCGAGCCAGGTTGTGGTAGTGGTTTTTCCATTAGAGCCTGTAATACCGATGATTGGCACAGGGGAAAGCCAATATGCGGCTTCAACCTCTGTAATAATCTCAACCCCAAGTTCCTCCGCACGTTGAACGGGAGGAGAGCTGTAAGGGATGCCGGGATTTTTGACGAGCAATGCGGTCTCTTCCGTAATTAGATCGTCTGGATGATAACCGCATAGCACAGAAATGCCCAAAGCAGTCAATTCGTCCGCTTCGGGGCATAATTCGCGATCCTTTTTATCATTGACAACGACTTCCGCTCCGAACTGATGAAAAACTTTAGCGACGCTAACGCCGCTTCTAGCCAAGCCTAGTACAACAACTCGGCGGCCTTGATAAGATGCCGGATGATTCATGTCTGACAGTCCCTCCTATAGATACATATAGATACATGAAACGGCCCCAATAGGTATCGGAAGCCGCTTTCCGTTATATTACTCTCAATTATAGTATAATCAGCAAGCCAATGGCAGCTAGCACTAATCCGACGAGCCAAAACACGGTAACGACCTTCCATTCCGACCAGCCAACCAGCTCGAAGTGGTGATGGATAGGACTCATTTTGAAAATACGCTTGCCTCTGAGTTTAAAGGAGCCTACTTGCAAAATAACGGACAGCATTTCAAGCACGAACACGCCGCCGATGACAATAAGAAGGAGCTCTGTTTTGGTCAGAATGGCTACGGCCGCAATGCCTCCGCCAATCCCGAGCGAGCCCATGTCTCCCATGAAGACTTTGGCCGGATGCGCATTATATACGAGAAAACCAAGAACCGCGCCAACCATCGCCGCAGAAAAGACAGCTGATTCATGGGCAGAGGTCTGCAAAGCAACGACCGTGAATGCGCCGAACGCGATTGCGCTCGTTCCCGCAAGCAGGCCATCGAGCCCGTCGGTAAAGTTGACCGAGTTGCTTGCCGCAAACAAAATAATCACCACCAGCGGGTAGTAGAACCAGCCTAAGTCTAAGCCCCAGCTTGTGCCAGGTACAGAGATCACGGTGCTGTGGTGCATATTATAGAGCATCGCGCAAACGATGATGGAGAACAACAGCTGACCGAACAGCTTTTGCCCTGCCGTAAGGCCGAGCGACCTTTTGAAAACAATTTTAATGTAATCATCCAAGAAGCCAACAAGACCAAAGCCGAGCGATGCCGTCAGCAGCACCCAAAATTCAGGCGTTTTATCCGAGAACTTCAGGAACGCAATAGTAAGCGCGAGCATAATAATAATGCCGCCCATGGTTGGCGTACCGCTCTTTTTCAGATGGCTCTGCGGGCCTTCCGTACGAATTTGCTGGCCGAACTTCAACCTTCGAAGCATCGGAATGAACAATGGTCCGAGAAGAACCGCTAGCAGGAAAGAAGCGCCTATCGAAAATAAAATGACCATCATGTCCATATCCTCACCCCACTTCCAAAGCTTGGACAATCTGTTCCATCCGCATGCCGCGCGAGCCTTTGATTAGAACCAGGTCAGTCGGCTCAAGCTTCGTTTTTAGCCACAGTGCAAGCTCTTCTTTGTCATTAAAATGTTTGACAGCCGCATCTGCCGGAACAGAGGCAAACTGTGATGCCGCTCCTGCTGCTATATGCTCTGCTAGGGGACCAAACGCAAGCACGGCGTCGGCTTTGCTGGGTGTGATGTATGCACCGACCTCAAAATGCAGCGCCTGCTCCTCGGGACCAAGCTCTAGCATATCGCCAAGCACGATCCATTTGCGGCTGTAGCCGTCCAATTGCTCAACCAGATCAATAGCAGCGCGTACGGCTGTAGGGTTAGCGTTGTACGCGTCATTGAGGAGCATCGCGCCGTTAAATGCTTTTACCGGCTGAATGCGCATGCCCGTCAGCTTCATCCCTTTTAACCCATCGACTATTTGTGCTGCTGGGACACCGAAGAAACGGCCAATTGCAATCGCTGCCAGTGCATTACTCACGTTATGCTGGCCGGGAACCGGGATATGAACCTCTCCCAGGCCGCTAGGCGTTCCGTTATAAATTGCCGTAAAAGAAGACGCCTCGGATTCAATTCGAATATCAGCGGCAGACCACTCGTTATCCGCAGATAATCCGAATGTGCGGCGAACGATGCCAGCAGGCAGAATTGCGCTCTGAAGCTCCGCTTCAAGAAGCGGCTCATCGCCGTTGTACAGCAGCAATCCATCCTCACTTAATCCGAGTGCAATCTCTAGCTTAGCCTTCGCGATTCCCGCTCTGGAGCCTAGGTGCAGCATATGGGCATCGCCTATATTCGTTATAATAGCAGCATCAGGCTGGGCAATCTTCGTTAGCAGCTCTATTTCGCCGAAGCCGCTCATGCCCATCTCCAGCACCGCAACCTCGGTATCCTCTTCAAGTTGAAGCACCGTTAGCGGCAGCCCGATATGATTGTTGAAATTGCCTTCTGTTTTGTGCACCTTGTAGGAAGTGCCAAGAATCGCAGCCGCCATATCCTTTGTCGTCGTCTTGCCATTGCTGCCCGTAATGCCAACCACGCGCACGAACAGCTCGCTTCGGTATGCCGTAGCCAGTCGCTGCAAGGCAACGAGGGTATCGCCAACAATAAGGAGTGGCACATGGGCCATTGACTCGGGAACCTCCTGCCCCTTCTTCCATAACGAAGCAACCGCTCCGTTTTGGACAGCCTGCTCCAAATAGGCATGCCCGTCAAATTGCTCACCAACTAGCGGAACGAACAACTGGCCCGCGGCAGCTTGCCGCGAGTCCGTCGTCACGCCCGTAATCATAAGCTCAGTCTCTTTGCCGTTCCATCTTGCGCCGCTCATCTCGGCTATTTGCTTGATCGTACGTTTAATCAATGTATGATTCCCCTTATCGCTTCTTTCGCTGCTTCTCGATCATCGAATGGATATTTAACTCCATTGATATCCTGGTAGGTTTCGTGACCTTTCCCCGCAATCAATACTACATCGCCTGGGCTTGCCATTTCAACCGCTTTTTGAATCGCTGCCCTGCGGTCAGCTATTAATTCATACACAGACGGCTCAATATGGCTTCGAATAAGCCCATCCTCAATATCCTTTAAAATGAGCTCTGGCGCCTCCGTTCGGGGATTATCCGACGTAATGATCGCATAGTCCGCATATTGAACGGCAATTTTTCCCATTAGCGGCCGTTTCGCACGATCGCGGTCGCCTCCGCAGCCAAATACGCATAAAATTCGCTTCTCCGCAAACTGCTGCACGGCCCGGAGCACATTCTCCAGCCCATCAGGCGTATGCGCGTAATCCACGATAACCGCAAAGGGCTGGCCGGCGTTGACCGCTTCTACCCGGCCAGGCACGCCGGGAATGCCACGAAGGCTTTCTGCAATCGCACTGAGCTCTACGCCCTCGATCAGCACCGCTCCTATAGCAGCAAGCGCATTATATACATTAAATTTCCCGGCCATCTGCAAGGTAATGTCTGCCTCGCCTCGAAACGTATGAACGTGAAAGGTAGTTCCTTGAGCATTAATCCGTATGTTCGAGGCACGAATGTCTGCCTCATTATCTATGCCGTAAGTGATCACCTCGGCTGCCGTAAGCTCTGCATATGCGGAGGAGATGGTATCATCTGCATTGAGGACGGCATACGAGCGATCATTCTCTACCGCTTTATATTCATTGCCAAGCCTTGAGAAAAACAAGCCCTTTACAGCAGCATAGCGGCTCATCGTTTCATGATAATCCAAATGGTCCTGCGTCAAGTTGGTAAAGACAGCCGTTCGAAAGCGGCAGCCCTTGACCCTGCCCTGCTCCAGCGCATGCGAGGAAACCTCGATCGCGCAGTATTTCGTGCCTGCATCCCGCATTTCGGCGAGATAGCGCTGAAGCTGGAGGGTTTGCGGAGTCGTGCTGCTCATCGGAAAGGACTTTCCGGCAAAGCGGCGCTCAATCGTGCCGATCACTCCTGAAGGCAGGAGCTGGTCATTTAAAATTTGCTCAATTAAATAGGTCGTTGTTGTTTTTCCGTTGGTACCCGTCACTCCGATAAGCTTTAGCGTCTGGCTGGGATAGGCATAAAAATGATTGGCGATCGCAGCCATCGCAAGCCTGCAATCCCTAACGATGATTTGCGGTACCGGAAGATCAAGCGCTCTTTCCGCAACAATCGCGGCAGCGCCAGCCTCTACAGCTTCTGGTGCATACAAATGGCCATCGACGGTATGCCCTCGCAAGCAGATAAACAATTGACCGCTCGAAACAGCTCTAGAATCGGATTCAATTCCGTTCCATTCCGTTTCCCCGTTGCCCATGAGCCGCGCGGTGACAAGCAGCTCAGCCACTTCCTTTAAACGCATCTGCCCCACTCCCCCCTTGGACGCCGGCGAAAAACCGTTAGGCCGCAGGAACGTCCTCGTTAAGTACCATTATAGTCAATGGGAGTGGGATATATTATCGTCTTCGCCTAAATAGATTCGAATGGTTGACCCACGGTCCACGCGGGTTCCGGCTGCTGGCGCCTGGCGGATAACCGTTTTCCCGGATCCGGCAGAAGTCAGGTTGAAATTCATGTTCATGTCCTCGTAAATATCGGAGACGGTTTTGCCAACCAGATTCGGTACCGTTACGATCGGAGTCTCCCCATATTTGTAGATGCGGTCGATCTGCTTCTCACGAGCTGGAATCTCCAGTATAGAGAGAGCGTCCTCCATCATATTTCGGACGATCGGAGCGGCAACGACGCCTCCGAATTGTATCCCTTGGGGATTGTCTACCGCCACATAAATAACAATCTTTGGATCATCGGCAGGCGCGAAGCCAATAAAGGATACGATATGCTCATTCGGCGAATAACGTCCGTTAATGACTTTCTGGGCTGTCCCGGTTTTGCCGCCAACACGATAGCCATCGATAAACGCATTGCGCCCCGTCCCTTTCGCAACGACGCTCTCAAGAGCCTCGCGCACCTGTTTGGAGGTTTCCTCCGATATGACTTTCCGCACGGCGACAGATTCTACCGTCTCTACCGTTGCTCCCGTTTCGGGATTAATCCATGCTTTTGCCACATGCGGCTTATATAACGTACCGCCGTTTATCGCGGCGGATACAGCTGTAATTTGCTGAATCGGCGTTACGGAAACCCCTTGCCCAAAGGCCGTTGTAGCCAGTTCTACAGGACCAACTTGACTAAGTTTGAATAAAATCCCGTTTTCTTCCCCGCCAATGTCGATGCCTGTTTTCGTGCCGAAACCGAATTTTTTGATGTAGTCGAACAGCATATCCTTGCCAAGCCGCTGCCCTAACGTGACAAACCCCGGGTTGCAGGAATTTTCAACCACCTCAAGAAACGTCTGGCTGCCATGGCCGCCTTTCTTCCAACAGCGAAGCCTTGCACCGCCAACCTCAATCGCTCCAGGGTCAAAAAAGCGTTCATTGTTCAAATCAACCTTCTTCTCCTCCAAAGCGGCGGCAAGCGTGATGATTTTGAAGGTAGACCCTGGCTCGTAAGTCATCCAGATAGGAAGATTCCGGTTGTAAACCTCCGTCGGCACCTCGCGGTACTTGTCAGGTTCGTAGGTAGGCCGGCTGGCCATCCCCAAAATCTCGCCATTATTTGGGTCCATGGCAATCGCAATGATTCCGTTTGGTTGCAGCTTCGTCATCGCCTGATCCAGCTCTCGTTCCATAACGGTCTGGATTTGCTTGTCGATCGTGAGCTGCATCGTAAGCCCGTCCTTCGGCTCGACATAGGTATCCGAGGAATTCGGCATTTGCCTGCCGGCTGCATCGGACAGAAAAGATACGCTGCCGCCGATCCCGCTAAGCTCGGCATTGTATTTTGCCTCAATGCCAGTTAATCCTTGGTTATCAATACCGGTAAAACCAAGCACATGCGCGGCCAAGCTGCCGTAAGGATAAAAACGCTTGTTGTCCTCCGCCACGACTACGCCTGGTAGAGCTAGGTCGCGGATTTCCTTTGCCTTATCAATCGTAATTTTCCGGCCGCCTGGCCCGAGCTTAACGATCATCTTTTTTGTTTTAATTTTTTCAAGCAACGTCTCCTGCGACATATCCAGCAAAGGGGCAAGAGCAACAGCCGCAGCTTCCTTATCCTTGATTTGCACAGGAATCGCATAGACGGTCGGCGAGCTGATATTATAAGCCAGCTGAACGCCGTTGCGGTCCACAATTTCGCCGCGCTTTGCCACATAAGGAATATCGCGCCGCCATGAGTTTTCCGCTTTATTCGCAAGCTCTTCCCCTTGCCATAGCTGGACGTAGCTAAGTCTGATACATAAGGCTAGGAATGAAACCCCGGCCAATATAAGAACGATAAATAAACGTCGCCTTACAGTTACATTAGATACCTTCACCACTTGTTCCCCCTCCGCCTGACTGTTTCGAAGGAGCGTACACTGACGCTCATTCCCAGATTATTCGGGACAAGCGGCGGATAGAACAAGCTTTACGCATTAACGGCTTTAGTACGTTTGTAAACCGCGAGCTTAGGGCCCAGAGTTAACGGAAGCTTCATCGCCAGCCGTGTTCTGCTGGTCGGTTTGCGCAGTCGCACCATCCGTGCCCGAGGCTTCGCCCTCGGCACCCGTTTCTCCATCGCCCTGCTGCTCTGAATCTCCGGTTGCATCTGTATTGTCAGTTGAAGGCGCCTCGCTAAATGGCGGTGCCAGCACGACCTTTAACACTCTGACGTTATTCAAGGTTTCTTCCTTCTGGGAGACGATGTAACCTTGTCCCTCAGGGATGAGCCTAATGCCGATCAGCGACGTAATTTCCAGCGCATCACGCAAGGAGACTCCCTTCAAATCCGGAATCGCAAGCTTCTCCCGCTGCTCTGTAATCAAATAGATCCGCTGCGTTGGGTGAACCGCGGAGCCTGCAGCCGGAATTTGCTGCAATACCGTTTTACCATTTCCGACTAATTCAAAGGTCATCGCCTTGGCGGTTAATTCCGCTTTGGCTTGGGCGACTTTATAATCCTTCATATCCGGTACGGTAATGGATACTTCTTTTTGGGCACTTTCGGAATCTGCCGGATAGTTAGGAGCTACGCCCATTTTGCGCAAGCTTTTGAGCACAATCTGCTTGAATGCAGGAGCAGCTACCTTACCTCCCCCTACCAAAGGGTCATTGGGTTCATCGACTACAACGTAGACGACAATTTTAGGGTCATCCACGGGCGCATAACCGATAAAAGAAACGACAAACTTGGTAGTCGAGTAGTTTTTGCCATCCACTTTTTGGGCTGTACCGGTTTTTCCCGCTACGCGGTAACCCTCAATGTAGGCGTTTTTCCCTGTACCCTTCTCCTGATCGGAGACGACCTGCTCCAAATACTCTCCGACTTTTTTGGAGGTTTCCTCCGAAATAACCTGGCGGACCACTTTTGGCTCGAAGGTTTGGGTCGTTTTCGTTACCGGATCTGTAATGCTCTTCACGATTTGCGGTTGCAGCAGCTTTCCTCCGTTAGCAACGGCCGCAACGGCCGCAACCTGTTGGATTGGCGTTACCGTAACAACCCCTTGCCCGAAAGTTGCCCGGGCGATATCACTTGCATACCGGAAATTAATCGTTCCGGTCGACTCGTTGCCTAGCGGAATGCCTGTTTTTTGGCCGAAACCGAAATTAGTGTAATATTTTCTAAGCTTTTCTTCGCCTAATCTTTCATAACCAAGCTTAACGAAAGCAACGTTACTGGAATATTTTAAGCCATCCAGAAACGAGATCGTTCCCCAGCCGTCACGCTTAATATCGCGAATGGGAGTAGGCACGCCTTTGAGCTTGATTTGCCCGGACTTGTACATCTCCTCCGGATTAAATACGCCTTCTTCCACCGCTGCGGCAAGCGTAACGATCTTAAAGGTTGAGCCTGGCTCATAAAGTGATTTAATAGCATGATTATAAGAGCTTGAATTATTTACGGAATATTCATTTGGATTGAATTGCGGCATATTCGCCATTGCGAGTATTTCCATCGTGTTCGGATCCGCCGCAATGGCGGTTGCGCTTTTTGGCGCATACTTCTTCACAATTTCCTGCAGCGCTTCTTCGACGTAGAGCTGAATATCGTTATCGATGGTCAGCTTGATGTCTTGCCCGTCCGCTGCCGGCTTATAATCCACGTCGCCTTCGGCCAATTGGACCCGTTTTCCGTCCTTCTCATACTTGATGTAGCCATTTTCGCCGCTTAGCTGCTCATTAAAGGAAGCTTCCACGCCAGTCATCGCAGCACCGTCACGGTCCAAATAACCGACCAGCTGTGATGCCAAATTTTTACGGGGATAATAGCGTTTTAAATTATCGGTCAAATCGATGCCAACATCATACACCTTCTTTTCTTTATTTTCTTTCAAGAGCTCTTCACGGAACGCTTTGATTTGGTCCGCGACCGACTTATCCATCTGCCAGCCGCCATTACGCACCTCCCGGTGCACGACGAAGTTACCATCCTCCTTCTTGGCCATTACGTTCTTTCTTAACTCGTCCTTCGATATGCCAAGAATTTCGTGCAGCCCGTCAATAACTTCCTCGGCAAGCTCTGCTTCATTAATCACTTTCGGATTAAGGGACAAGTTATAAGCAATCGTATCCATCGCTAGAACATTGCCTGACCGGTCTGTGATTGTGCCACGCTTGGCAACAAGCTCCTCGGCTGCAGACCACCTAATCTTCGCAAGATCATACCATTTCGCGCCTTCTACTACCTGCACAACATACATTCGGCTTATTAAAATGAGAAAAAGGAGGGTCATTACCCCTCCAAACAACAGTGTGCGCAATCTGATTCTCTTTTTCATCTTCATCACCTTATTCACTCATAGCCGATTTCAACTCGCTGTCGCCGGTATTCACCGTAATGCCGCCTTCCAGCGCGCTTACCATTCCTTGGGTCTCAGCCAGCTTGCGAATCCGTTCCGGATCGCTAAGCGTTTCCACCTGTTTCTTTAAATCTTCCAATTCAATGTTCATCGACTGATACTGAGTATTCAATTGTTTAATTTCTAGATTCATATCGTAGATTTGCGCGTAGCGGAAAATAATGACACCAGCGACTACAACGCACATTAATACGGTAAACATATACAATAGCTTTTCTTGAACCGGTAAGGATTTACGTGTTTTTACCAATCGTTTTGTTTCTTTGATTACCGGTTGCTGATCCTGCTTGCGCTTAGGCTGCAGCGCTAAATTGCCATTCACATACGCCAATTCAAATCCCCCTCTTACAATTTTTCTGCGACTCTAAGCTTTGCCGACCGTGCCCTTGGATTAAGCTCCAGCTCTCTCTCGGAAGGAACGATAGGCTTGCGATTAACCAGTTTCACTTTTCCTTCGTTTCCACACACACATAGCGGAAAGTCAGGCGGGCACGTGCATTTCTCCACAAACTTAACAAATATTTGCTTACAAATGCGGTCCTCTAGCGAATGAAATGTAATCACTGAGGCTCGTCCTCCAGGCTTCAAACAGCGAATCGTCTGTTCAAGCGCTTCTTCTTCGGCTCCAAGCTCATCATTTACTGCAATGCGGAGCGCCTGGAACGAACGTTTGGCGGGATGACCGCCCGTGCGCCTTGTGGCGGCTGGTATAGACATTTTGATCAACTCGGCAAGTTCGCCGGTTTTCTCAATCGGTGCTTTTTCTCTTGCTTTTATAATATTCCGCGCAATGGAACGCGCGAATTTCTCCTCACCATAGCGGTCCAAAATACGGGAAATGTCTCTTTCTTCCCAAGTATTGATGATTTCGTGAGCTGTTAAATCGCCCTCCCGATCCATCCTCATATCGAGCGGCGCATCATGATTGTAGCTGAAACCACGCTCAGCCTCGTCAAGCTGCGGACTGGAGACACCCAGATCGAACAAAATGCCGTCCACCTGCGGAATGCCGTCCTCCATTGGAACATCGCAGCCCCGCAGCTCCTGCTCTAAATCGCGGAAATTGCTTCTGACCAGCGTTACTTTATCCATATATGGAGCCAGCTTCACGCGAGCATTATCCAGCGCCCAGTCATCCTGATCGAAAGCGATTAACCGCCCTCCTTCGCCTAGCCTAGATGCAATCAGCTCGCTGTGGCCAGCTCCTCCAAGCGTACAATCGACGTAGATGCCGTCCGGCTTGATAGCCAAACCGTCAACCGCTTCTTCCAATAGCACTGTAATATGCTGAAACACGCCTCAGCCCTCCCATTCTTGTTGTCCATTCTAGAAGTTGAAATCAAAATCGACGAGCTTCTCGGCGATTTCGTTAAAGGTTTGCTCCGACTGCTCATAGTAGCCATCCCATGTCTGCTTGCTCCAAATCTCAACACGACCGGATACCCCGAGCACCATGCAATCTTTGTCCAGCTTCGCATATTCGCGGAGATGGCTGGGTATGTTTACCCTTCCCTGTTTATCCAGCTCACATTCGGTTGCCCCAGAAAAGAAAAATCGGGTAAACGCGCGCGCGTCGGATTTCATAAGAGGCAATGATTTAAGCTTTTGCTCCAATACACTCCACTCGCTCATGGGATACACAAACAAGCAATTATCTAATCCGCGTGTTGCGATAAACGAAGCGCCAAGTGATTCGCGGAATTTCGAAGGAATAATGATGCGGCCTTTGTCATCAATGCTATGTTGATATTCACCCATAAACATGAGTTCGCCCCACCCCTTCCCCTATCTCCACCACTTTGCCCCACTTTTCCCCACTAAGATACAGTAGTTCGCCACCTAAAATAAAAATCCTGCTCTAAGAGCAGGATTTTTCTAAAATATTTCATAGTATTAATGATTATTAATAATTAAAGGGTGGGAGGCTGCTCCTCGTCCTTGTCAGGCAGCTTCGCAGATCGAAGCTTCTTGTTTCGTTTTGCCAACCAAATTGCGGGAATAGCAAGCACAGCAAGCACGACGATAACCGGAACAGCTCCGGCAATCACAATGAGAAGCAGCTTAAGCGTTTCCCATACGACCTTTGTGCTGCCGCTGAGCGCATCAGCCATTTTTCCTCCAAGATGCTTGTTTTTACCACCTGCATCTGTTAGGGATTGCTCTGTCTGGTACATCCGCAATTCCACCGTTGAGAAAGCGACATTTTTGTCCAAATAACGGATTCTTCCTTTAATCTGCTCGATTTCCTCTTGAGCGCTTGCGAGCTGCTGGGAGAATTTGAGTAAATCGTCGGCCTTATCCGCCTTTTCCATCAGCGTTAACAGCCTTTTTTCCACAAGCTGCTTCGCTTTCAATCTCGACTCTAGATCTACATATTCCTCCGATACGTCCTTCCCGCCAATCTTACGTTCAAAGTCGTTATGCTTAATCAGCTCAATACGGTCAATGAATGACATAAAACCGTCAGCCGGAACCTTGATGGTATAGGTTGAACCGATTTCACCTTCATTTCTAGTGTCTTGGAATTGTAAAATGTAACCGCCGCTCTGATGAATGGCATTGCGCAGCTCGGTCGCGGCTTCGGCCAGAATAGCTACTTGCATATTTAACGAGGCGGTATAAATAATTTTCTGATTCCATTCTTCGGAACCAACAGCGGTATCCGCAGCCATGCCTCCTCCGGCTGTAGCTGCAATTGAAAATCTTAACGCCTCTCCATTTGCCTCTTGTGCAACCGGACTACCGTTTTCAGTAACATAAGCTTCACTCGCAGCAGCACCATTGGTATCCTTACTTAATTGATCAGCTAAAGCCTTGGAATTAGCTGAATCGCTGTTTGCGGATGAGCAGCCCGCAAGCAAGCCCAATATAACGACAATGACGGCCCAAACTGCCCGTGCTTTTTTCTCTTTCTTCTGTTTATACATGGATATCCCCCCCTGTTCATTTCCCCTATAGACGCTGTCTGGGAATAAAAGGTTACATATCCAATTCAAGAATTAACATCACCACGACCCTCTGTAAGAGGAGGGGTCCGTCTCTCATAGAAATAGAAAAAACCGCGATTGCTCGCGGTTTTCTCGTCGGTAATACCTATAATCTGCATGATTCCAAATTTATTCGGTTTCTTTCCAGCTGTCTAGGTATGCGATTTGCTCCTCTGTCAGCTTGTCGATGCCAAAGCCCAGCGATTCAAGCTTCAATCTTGCGACCTGCTCATCAAGCTCATAAGGCACATTAACGACCTTCGCGCCGATGGATTGGTACTGTTCGTTCACATAACGCAGTGCGACCGCTTGTAGCGCAAATGTCATATCCATAATCTCTGCCGGATGTCCGTCACCGGCTGCCAAGTTAACCAGACGTCCTTCAGCCAGCAAATAAATGCTGCGTCCATCCTTCAGCTTATATTCCTCAATATTGCGGCGGACCGTACGTACGCTTGCCGACAAAGCGGTAAGCTCCGGCTTGTTAGCCTCCACGTCAAAGTGCCCCGCATTGGAAATAACCGCTCCGTCCTTCATGACCTCGTAGTGCTCCCCGCGAATAACGTCCCGGTTTCCGGTAACAGTTACGAAAAACTCGCCAACTTTAGCCGCTTCAATCATCGGCATCACCGCAAATCCATCCATATAGGCTTCAACAGCCTTAATTGCATCAATTTCAGTGACAACAACGTTTGCACCTAGTCCTTTGGCACGCATCGCAACACCTTTGCCGCACCAGCCATAACCGACCACAACTACGGTTTTGCCGGCAACCATCAGATTAGTCGTCCGGTTTATGCCGTCCCATACCGATTGTCCGGTGCCATATCGGTTATCGAACAAATGCTTGCAATAAGCATCATTAACAGCAACCATTGGGAATTTCAGAGAACCATCCTTCTCCATTGCTTTAAGCCGGATGATACCCGTTGTCGTTTCTTCCGCCCCGCCGCGAAGATTTTCACCAAACTCCGGATGCTCTGAGTTTAGAATAGTCGCAAGATCTCCGCCGTCATCAATAATGAGATCAGGCTTCCACTCCAACGCTTTAACATTCAATGCCTTAAACTCTTCTGCGCTTGGGTTGTATTTCGCATAAACGGTAATGCCGTCTTCCACCAGCGCAGCACACACATCATCCTGCGTCGATAGCGGGTTACTGCCGGTAATCGTGACATCCGCGCCGCCCGCTTTGACAACCTTAGCCAAATAGGCCGTTTTCGCTTCCAAGTGAAGCGCAATGGTTACCTTCAACCCTTTAAACGGCTGATCCTTTTCGAATTGCTTGCGAATCGTATTTAAAACCGGCATATGTGCCGCGACCCAATCGATTTTCAAATGCCCTTCGGGCGCCAATGACATATCGGCAACAATGCTTTTGTTTGCTGTGCTCATCGTAAAAAACCTCCTGTAATGTTATAAATATACGATTTCATGACCGCCCGTTCGGCTATAAGGCGCCTCCAGCAGGGAATCCAGCCAATTCAAGCTATAGCGGTTCCAGTAGGCCGCCATATTCATTACGCGTTCCTGCGGCTTTCCTAACGGCTGAATCGATAGATGAATGCGGTCAAGCTGACGCGTGGAAGCTTCGAACTGCTTATTAAAAGCATCAACCGTCTTGGATCCCATATAATTGATCTGCTCCAAGATCTTCTGCAGATTGGTATCTCCGAGCTTGGAGAGGGATGGCTGCACAGATGCAGCGAGCGCAAGCAGCGGCTTGTAGAGTTCTTCAAAAGTGTCCCTTGCCTCGCCAAACTGCTGTTCAATCGATAATCCGTCCTGCTCTTTTAGCCAAGAAGCCTTGCGTTCCTCAAAACGCTCCATCACATCTGCAAAGGAAAGCTCATATTTGCCCATATGCTTCGCTACGATTCCTTCAATTAAAGTATAGGACATGCGCGGAACAATGATCGGCATTTCCATGTCAAGGGTACGGAAAGCCTCTCCTGTCAGCGCCCAATAGGCAATTTCGCCGGGGCCAAGCACGGTTGCCAGAACCGGAAACAAATAATCCTGCATGAGCGGCCTGGTCAATACATTATTGCTCAGCTGATAAGGCTCATCCTGTGCAATCTTAAGCAGCTCTTCCTGAGTAAGGGATACCTGGCCTTTACGGTCCTCGTAACGACCGTCCTTCTTATGGAGAAGCGTTCTTTCATTGCCATTCGATGATTGAAAAAGAAACAGGTTCGCGCTTCCAGGCGTTACGTCCGCCTGCAGTTGATAACCAAGCTCCTTAACTTTGGCAGCTGAGGCTGCATAAGCCTTCTCCAAGTCGTCATTTCGCTCAATGATGCGCCTGAACATAGGCGACTCCAAGCGGCGAATGCTTTCGTCATCGGAATCAAGCAGCACCAGGCCTTGGCTTCCAAACAAATGGCTAAGCAGCATGGCGAAAAAATCGGACAAGGAACGCGCTTTCTCCGACATTGTACGCAATTCCTCAAGCATTACGGGCTTAAATTCAGAGGATGGAAGAGCCTGCTCCAGTTCAGAGAGCAACTGTGTCCAATCTTCAGCGGTTACTTCCGTTCGGCTGACCGACGTGCGGGGCCCTTCGGGCCGGGCAAGGGATAGCTTGCGCAGCTCTTGGTCTGCCGTCAGCACATAGGCATGGTTAGCCTCGTCCCAGTCATGATCCTCACCCGCAATCCAGAACACAGGCACAACCTTTTGTCCGAGCTGCTCACTCGCCGATCTTGCAGCACCAATAATGGATACCGCTTTATGTATGACGAGCAGCGGTCCGGTCCATAAGCCTGCTTGCTGGCCGCCAATCACGACAGGCGCTCCTTCCGCAATCGCTGAAATAGATGCAAACACCTCAGGAGCTGCGCCCGCCTTCTCATTGTATGCACGGAGCACGCTCGCTGCCTCCGTTGCCTCTGCCCGCACATGGGCACTCTCCTGCAGCCGTTTAAACCGTCTTTCCCAATCCTGCTTCGCTCCCGCATGATAGCCGTACAAAGCTTCAGCACGTTCATCAGTGCGATGTATATAAGCCTCTGTCAAAGGCTGAGCGCTTTTCAATGCATAGTTTTCTTCTCTCATAGCGCAGCCTGCAACCTCCCGCTTTATAGTCGTCAACGACGACTTTAATATAAATAAACTTAGCTCCATAATTGTACACAAAGGAGAAGCCGTCCGTCAAAACAAAAACGCCTCTGCATAGGAGAGACGTTTGGCCCGCTTGGCGGAGTCAGACAGTAAACACCATTCTTCCAATCCCGATAAACATGAACAGGATATACAGCAAGCTCATCGTAAAGAAACTAAGCCGCCATATCGTCCGAAAAACCTTTTTGACGTCAACCGCTCCCCGCTTGCGAAATTGCGCGTTTCCGAGGAGCCCTCCTCCAAGCAGCATAAACAGCATGATGCCGTAGAGACCGAAGTTGCTTTTGAATAAATCATCAAACAACACCGCTACGCAGCCGATCAATAATGCTGTTGTAATATCCATGGCTAACCGGAAGGCTTTCTTCCGATCCTGAATGTATGCCCCGTAACCAAATAATATGATTGCGAAAGGTATGATTGGAAGGACCGCCATATAAGCATACAAATGCTTGATGAACTCCATCTTTCTTCATTACCCCCTACTTCTGCTTAGGATGCAGCGCTTGCACTAGTTCAGCAATTGCTTGGTTGAGCGGCGCTTGCAGACCATGCCTCTTGGCTAGCCTCACAACACCGCCGTTGATGGCATCGATTTCTGTTATTCTTCCTGCACGTACATCGCTTAGCATGGAGGAAATATTGCGGCTGGTTTGCCGGCACACATCAAGAATGAGCCGCCAACCATCCTCGGGTGCGTTCATGCCTGCTGTGACGAGCACCCGCTCCGTTTCGGCATAGAGCGAACGCATCAGCGTCTCCCGGGTCGGATGATTGGGCAGATCACCGTTTTCCACATCAAAAATAGCAGTCAACGGATTAATAACGGCATTAATAAGCAATTTATTAAAAATACGATTATTCAACTCATTCGACAGTGTAGAGGAAAATCCTGCCGTTTGCAGCATAGAAATCAACAATTGCTGTGACAAATCATGCCACGCCTCAGGAAAGAGGGGCTCTCCCTTCCATTCGCCTAGCCATAGCTGCCCTCGGCCCGTGTGGTCAACCGAGCGCATATCCAGACGTTTAGCCCCTTCTGTTGTAACCGCTGCAAATAGCGGAATGGCTGGAAGTTCTTCTTTAATTCTCTCCAGATGGCCGATACCGTTCTGCAAGCATACAACAGCCGTTCGCTCACTGCCTGACGTCATTATTTTTAAGGCTGCCAGAAGCTCATCATTAATGTCCGTTTGCTTGACCGTCAGCCATATCCACCGGTAGGCTCCTCCCTGTTCGGATGCAGTCTCTGCATTTTCAAGTGCGGAAGCCTGTCCGATCCAGCCGCTTTTGAGCGGAACGATCCGCTCATTTCTTTCACCGAGATCACGGAGACGAATGCCTGAACCTGCAATCATCTCTGCTTGCGCCATGGTTCGCGTCCAGACCGTCACTTCGGCGCCAGCTTCAGCCAGCCTTCCTCCATAGAGAAGTCCTATCGCCCCTGCTCCAACTACATCGATTCTCACATGTTCCTCCTTGCAAGCCAATAGTGGTTGTCAATTTTCAGTTATCGTATCAAAGGTGCCGAAAATAATGCAACCATTAAATATGCTGCTTGTCATGCTCCTTCAGCAATATTATGCACGCATGCAAAAAGAGAGGCTGGCCTTTTCATAAGGGCTGCCTCTCTTTTTTCAATCGGTATATCTTATTCAATACGTTCCAAATTGCCGTTCGCGTCCATCTTGAATCTCGGTTTTGCTTCATCGTCGCTTGTGAGTACCGTCAGTCTCCGTGCACGATCCATGATCTGGATCAGCGTTTTGTAATCATCGTTTACTGCGCGGTAGTCCGTCTGAACATTGTTAACCTCTTTGGACAATCTCTCATTCTGATCCCTCAAGCGATAAAGCTCATCGTCTTTCTCTTTCAATTCCTTCTCGAACCATTTGATTTGACGAGCTAAATCCTGATAGGTCGTCTTCCATCCTCTAAGAAAACGAATAACAGCATCTACCGACAAGCCTTCTTCCATTGAATTGCTTTCTTGTCTCAATCCGCGATCATCGGTTTCAAATACAGCAATCGATGAGACATGAGGCGTAGCGACAATGGTCTGTTTCTTTAAATAATTACGTTTCTGACGCTGCTGCTTAGCGATTTGTATGGCATCCTCGTACCTTTTGCGAACACAGCTGTTCCACCGAAATCCACAGGCTGCGGACGTCCGGCCAATCCTCTCTCCTACTTCCTCAAATGCTGCAAGCTGTGTACTGCCTTCGCGAATATGGCGTAGTGTAACCTCGGCGAGTATTAGATCGTCGTCCGGACTCCACGCATCTTGTCTAACTGCTGTCATGCAACAAAAACCTCCTAACGTAAAGGCGCTTACTTTATCTCTATGCCCTTGGTAGAGTTCATAGAATCTATTGGATACTAATTTGTATAACCAAATTTTCGCTTGCTCATACATGATATCCGTTATATTTGAGCAAACTATATTCAAGCACAGTATGCATTATCGGCCTTTAAACAAAAAATTTGCGATTTCGTCAAGGTTTTTAGTTTACACTTATTTCATCAAACGTTATAATGATCATTAGAAAATCGGGTCGCAGCGAAAGGGGGATGTTATCATGGCACGCATGTATCGGGTACTTGGCTTTTGGACCCTGGTAATCGGACTAATGGCTTTTGCAGGCCATATGACGGAATTTGCGCTATTGTTTTTCGCGCAAGCCGTAGCTTTCGTATTTCTAGGCTACTTGAATTTCTCCGAAAGAACTTACATTGTAATGTTCTGGGGATATATGATCATTTCATTCGTGGGTTTCACGTATTGGTCGGTCTTCAAGATGGGCTTGCCTTTCTAACCAAGGCAACAGAGAAATACGCCGTGGCAAGCAAACTACAAAGCGAAACGTGATCAGCACTTGCCTCTAATCGGGACAAGCAGCCTGCTCACCGATTCCCTTAAAATGTATACGTCACACGCATACATAAGCAAGGTTTAAACAACCAAGGTGAAGCAGCTGCTCCAGCCTTTGGCGGCGCAGCGCGTTTCATCCCGAGAAATGTAATGAAGGGATAGCGAATGATATCCTTTCCTATATTTCAAACAAAAAGGTACCGTCCTTATCCAGGACGGTACCTTTTTGTTTATTTCTGCTACTTTTTATCCAGTACCATCACTTTAAACGATTCGCTCATTTGATCACTAAGCAATAGCTGCCTAATGGCACGGTTAGCCCGCGCCGCCTCGCTAAACGGGTCGAAGCTGTTATGATTTTGCAGAAGCTCCAGTACACCATGCTCGATCAAAAATTGTTTTTGGGTAGCATAGCTGCTCACCTGCCAGCCGCTCTCCTCCGCTTCATGCTTTATGAATGTAAAGGGAACATGCGAAGTGATATCCTGCTCCCCGATTCGGCTATAGGGGGAACCACCCGCTTGGTGCCGATAGTAGCACATAAGCGTTCCCATCATCCGGTGCTTGGCTGCATATTCGGCGGATTCATGCCCATAATCTATGAGGACGAGCCTCCCCCTCTTCACAACTGTCCCCAGCTTTTTTAAAAACGATGAAGCATCGGCATGAATCTCGGTTTGCTGTCCTTCGCTCAGCTCCATGCCATCGCGAATGAGCCATCCCTCAATTCGGTCATCGGTTACTGGCATATATACTTCATAAAAACCCATTTCTACACTATGTGCTACCCCAATCTCCAGCAATTGACCATTTATCTTTTGAATGCGGTGCACGGGAAAAGCATCCAAAAGCTCATTTGCAAGAATTAGCGCTGGTTTTTGCAGCAACTCAGACTTCCAGCCTTCCTCGGAAGACAACATTTGCATATGAACCCCAAACCGATTTCCGATCTCCAAAAACATTTGCATGGCTTCTCTCTGGTGTCCCGGATGGTCCTCAATCAGAATACTGTGAAATTTATGGCCCCACACTATGCTTTGTTTGCAACCAGCTTCTGCAATTTGCGCTGAGAGTCTTCCCGTTCCGGCTCCCCATTCAACGAAGCCCAGCGGTTCTCCTATTTCCTGCGCATAGTCCAGCGCGAATTTAGCAAGCACCTGCGCAAGCACGTTTCCAATGGCTGAGCTCGTGTAAAAATCACCTTCCTTGCCTACTCGAACTGGGCCTGAACGATAATAGCCCAATTGCGCATCGTACAAACAGGCTTCCATGAAGTCACGAAACGTGATGCATGGCACCGTTCTATGACTTCCAGCCGTATTGATATGCCAGCCGCTCAAAGGGGAAGCGGATATCTTTATCGTTAATGCGGCTGCAAGAGCATTTTCCTTCATCATAAGGTTCATCCTTTTCCAAATGTAAGATATAATAGAATGGATTGCCGCATAAAATGAATGCTGAGGAGGACGATGCCGTTGACATGGACAGCCAAGCGCAATCGTATTTCCGCAGCAGCAACAGCTATGCTTCTGGTCGCATTACTGCTGATTCGGCTTCCCGTCTGGGCTGAGCCCTTGCCAACCGATGAAGAGGAAATGCATTCACTGCTTGAAAAAAGCCTATCCGTTGTGGAAATTGATAAGGAAATCAGCCGAATTTCTGCGCAAAAGCAGGAGCTAATGCTTACCATGACAGATACAGAGAAGCAGCTGCTGCTGCAGGAACAGCAAATATCGGACAAGCAGGAAGAAGCGGGAAATGTTCTTCGCGCCTATTATATGGGAGACAGGGATTTTTTACTTCAAGCGCTATTGTCCTTTAATTCCTTATCCGAGCTGTTTCAAATGCTGGATTACGCCGAAATTATTCTTACTCATGACAAAAATACCTTGAATACATACGTTGGGCAATATCGAAAGGTCAAGCAAGGTTATGAACAGCTGCAGACCCGCCAAGCGGAGCTTACCGCCATTGAGGAGCAGCTTCAAACGCAAAAAAAACGGGTACTTGCGCTCGAACAACAGCTCGATGCCCAGCTCTCTGGACGTTCAGATGCTGACCGAATCCGTATTTTGATGAACGAGCTTACCTCTTATTGGGAAAGCGCGGGCATTACCGAAGTCAAACAATATTTCCGAGCCCTCTCGAAGGCCATGAAGAACTTGCCATCTTGGGTACAGGATAACAAACAGCTGCTCGAAATTAAAGGGTTTAATTACACCATTCGGGTGCCTGAGGATGATTTGAATTCGTTTTTGCGCGAGCAAAACGATATTTTCAACAACTTCGCATTTACGTTCAAGGACGATAAAATCATTGCCCAAGGTAAAAGCGACAATATGGAAATAAAGATTACTGGACATTATACGATAGAAAACGACCCTAAAAACGCGATTCTCTTCCATTCCGACGAACTTGTATTCAATGGATTCTCGCTACCGGACACGACTAGCCGAGCGCTTGAAGAAGAGTTTGATTTAGGCTTTTATCCCGATCTGATCGTTTCATTCCTGAAAGCAAATGCAGTCGAGATCAAGGACGGCGAGCTTACCATTAAGCTCCAGCTAAAGCTATAGCATTCTCTTCCCTATGAAAGAAGAGCCTAGTCCACTTGCGGTGGTTAGGCTCTTCTTTATTCTCCGTTTAAGGAAAGCGATTCCAAATACGCGGTCAATTGGAATGTAGAGCCTACCGAATGCTGCTTCCACATCTGCTCACGAAAATGCCATTTCTTGATCCATCTTGGGTCAGCTGGCAGTAATTCAGATTCCGATGGCTTTGTATTGAGCACCTTCTTCCACCATGCAGGCGGCACGAGTACCTGATCAACTTGAATGGAGCTATTCAAAGAATATAAGGATGCTCTGGTTGGCAGCTCCCCAGCTTCGTTATACTGTAGTTGTTGATTATTCGCATCCGTCATTTCCTGAATCCATAAGATGGCTTCTTCTTCCGATTCGCTATTCGATGAAATCGCGTAACTTCGGCCGTTTAACCAAGGAAATGATATCTGGCCTTGGTCAACCGTCAGCTTGCTGCGTATGCTTTCGCTTAGAAGCTCATAATTTGTCCAAGGCATAACTGCAGCTAATAAACGCATATCTTGAAAAGCTGCGTTCAGCGGGTGAATGACCTCCATAGAGAGATTGCTAATATGCGACTCCATCGTTTGCAGCCATGCCAGCTGCGTGATTTGAAATTCATCCAAAGGCACAATGCTGAGCAAGCGGGAAGACCCTTGCTGAAATGATTTCAACCATATCAGCTGCTGCCGCAAATCCCCTGGGCTCCAATTGAGTATACTCGCTTCCGGATGGATCGTTATCACTTTCGCTGCAACGTCCTGATAAGCCTTCCAATCCGCAGGTGGCTCCGTAAGTCCCGCTTCCTCCAGCAGCACCTTGCTCCAGACAATGACGTAGGGATTGACATCCCTTGGCACCCCCCACAAATAGCCATTCCATTTGAGCGGCTCCAGCAGACCGGCTAATTGGTCGGATAAAATATCGCCGGTCATCATACTGTCCACCGGCTTAAGGTATCCTCGTACAGCAAACGTCTTGATCCAGCTGCTGTCCAGCAGAAAAATATCGGCTCCTTCCCCTTGCTGGCTCTCCAGCTCCCATGACTCATAGGCCACGCTCTTAACTGGCTCATTGGCAAGCTCCACTTGAATATGAGGATATTTCATAATAAAATTCCGGTTCAATTCCTTGAGCTGCTCAAATTGCGGTTCAGGCAAGGAAACGTTTACATGAATAGGAGCGGACTGATCAACGATGAGCTTGCCAGGTACGGGTTGAACACTGGTTTTTCCGTCCGGCTTGCCAATACTGACCTGATTCGTATTTCTGGAAAAGGGGATCAGCAACAACGCTGCCAACAGCAACATGCCAACAAAAAAAGGCACATATTTTCTGGGAGTCACAGCTTTCTTCCTTTCATCCTTAAATCTACTAAAAATAGGATAACAATAAATTCCGGCTTTGTCCAAATGAACCTTTTGATCATAAACTTAAATGCGAAAAAAAGCCCCTCATTTCTGGAGGCTTATAAAAAACATGTGTATGTAGCATCTATGAAATGAACCTAATCGTCCAACGCTATTACTCCCCTAACTTTACTTGCTGTTTATAAAAAGCGAGCATCGGCATATAAGTGCCCGTATCTAACGGCAAATGATTGGAAGGATTCATTTCATAGGCGCCATGAACGAAAGTATCCCCTTCTGGAGATCTAGATAAGCGCAGCGAGATCTCATCGCGTGCCGTTATTTCCCACTGAGTAAGCTCAATTTCTCCGTTTGCATCTTCAACAGAGAACACTTTATCCGTCGGGCCGATGGCAATAAGATAACCAGCCACATTGGCAAACTTCAAGCAAATACTAGGAATCCTGTCTCCATTCAGCCAAACAACGGAGGATAAATTAGGGGCGGCTGCAGGTTCAAGCGTATTCGAATAGAGATGACCTAACGCAACCTTAGCCAATCTCTCGCCAATGATTATATTTCCAGCGGGACTGTTATGTATGGTATCTGACAAGGGAGAATCTAAGGCAGGGACCATGTACACTTCCGGAATGGTAAGTGCGGCTTGCCGCTGGGCTTCCCTCACTCTACCCCATGACTGGTCACCCTCTATGGTCGCCGCATCCGTGCATCGATTAAGCTGAACGGTTAATATTGGCAAATCCAAAACGTTTAGCTCTCGACGAACGTGTTGTACAAACTTCTCGAATCGTTCCAGATAGCTGGAGGATTCCTCAGGATTGCAATCCGAACAGCCCTGATACCACAAAATACCGCGAACTTTCCCCCCAGCGGATGCAATGATTTTCATCATATGGCGATATAAAAAACCGTCCTCTTCCGGATTCCAAGCCTTTAAAGGCGATCCGCCAAAGGCGGTTTGCAGGAATCCGATGGGTAGGCACGTTTTATCCTGAATCATTTTACCAAAAGCTAGAAACGGGGAATGGCCTGGATTGGCAAATTCTCTATTCTCGTAGTGAATGGAAGCTGTAGATTCATTAAACGGATGGGACGCCAAATCCCATATCCCGTTGTGTCGCTGCAAATGAATGCCGAGCTGCGGCGCATCTTGAATAGGACCTTTGCCATATCCAGCAGCATTGCTTTGCCCTGCTATAACCCAGATATCCCCTACTCCGAAATGGTGGATCATATCCCCTCGGGCAGCCCATTCCAAAGCCGGATGGTTATCGATTTGCAGACAGGTTTCAAGTCGATATAATCCTCCTGCCGGAATCTCATCCAAGAGAATCTCCCAAGCCTGCCCCTCTTGCATTCTACAGGTCTGCCAAGGGACCACTATTCTACCATCCGCTTCATGAACAATTCGAGCCAAAACCTGAGCGTGGTGGATTACCCGATCGACCATGCCCGCCCAAACGCCAGATATAGCTACGCTTCCAAAGCCTTTTTCCTGCTGAATAATCGCCCAATGCTGTGGGCATTGTTGAATGATCACGCCTATTTGCCCCATTTAAATCCCCAGCCCCTTCTAATAAAGCTCTCGATCATACGCATACGATTGATTACTCCAACAGCCTTGCTTCAAGCAGAGCAGACAACTGTTGATGGAAGGCAATATCCGGGTGATTGATTCCATTCGACAAGCGGGTATGAATATCAACGCCAGCTTGATCCATCTGCTCCCAGATCGCATATACGTCAAGCAAAGGGATAGCATGACCAGAAGCAAAGCTGCGAAGCGCCTGGTTATATTTTAATAAGGTACCCTCTTCATATAGGCGGATAAAATCAGGAACCTGTGCTTGAAAACAATCTGGGACGTTTGGATGATCGGTTTTGAGCATCATAATCGTGGTTAAGAGTAGTATTTCCGCTTCTGTCTCTAGCCGTATCCGATTAACAAGGTCACCAATAGCCGTTATATACGTTTCGATTCCTGCTTCGCCCCCATGACAATCGTTGAGACCAAAGCATATCGTTACTAAATCCGGCTTGTATTGGAGGACATCACGCTCCCAACGTGATCTCGATTGCTCTGCCGTATCCCCGCTGACACCTGAATTAATGACATTAAAATTAGCCTCCGGATAATGCTTCTCTACCCGACGGCGCAAACGCTCATGATAGACTTGTTCATGCTCAATCTCATTCGGGCCTAGGCAGCCCTGGGTGACGCTGTCCCCTATGGCAACATAAATCACCGTTCTTGCTCCTGGATTCTCGGACTTATCCTTCAACCGTTGATGAAGCCGTGGGAATTCATTTTTACTCATAAATGGCATACTCCCTTAGTAATCTGATCGTAATTCAAGCTCAGTCTACCTCAATGGAGTAGGGAAGTATTTACAGAATATTAGCTATTCCAATGATGATTTTTGCTTTCGCCAGTTCGTTGGACTTAGGCCTGTTTTCCGTTTGAATTCTCCGCTGAAATGATGGATATTCGGATACCCCGTTTCTTCAGCCACCTTTTGGATCGGCATTTCCGTAGTGGATAAGTACGTTTTGGCCGCTTCCATACGCAGTTCCAATAAGTAATCAATCGGAGTAAACCCCGTTTCCTCTTTGAACCTTTTAATTAAATAAGTGGCTTGAAAATTACTAATACGCGTTAAATCCTGTAATGTAATTTTGCTTTTATAGGTGGATTCCATGTAACCTGCTAACGTTTTGATTACTTCTTTGCTTAAAGAATAACCGGATGAGAGTGCCGTGCTGCTGTTACTCAACTTCCTATCTTTTCCGTACAACTCGAGCGTACCCCTAACCAGGAGCAAGATTTTTTGGACGTTTAGCAGCAGTAATTGTTCGCCATAGGGCTGATCGTGAACTTTCATGTCCAGCATTTGGCTGATTTCATTCAAACATAGTTGTATAAGGGGGGATGACGTGAAGTGGGGATCTAATCCGGATTGCAGCCTATTCCACAATAAAATATTTTGTAATTTCGAAAGGTACGGTTCTTCCTCAATACCCGTTAATTCGATATACCAAAAAACAGCATTTTTGGAGTAGATCATTAAATCATGCGGGGTATTAGGCGTCAAAATAAATAACGATGACGGCGAGACCTCGTATTGTTCACCTAACCAATGCAGCTGGAAAGAACCTGAAGCAAGAAATAGCAATTCATAGGTCGGGTGTATGCCGCCCGTTTTGTATTCTGGTTTAACAGTAACCGTAGAATCATGATAGACCTTACCATAATTTCTTACCCTCATTTCATCCCGCCTCCCTTTTCCGTACACATCTATATGCCTAACATTAGTTAAAGCCGAATCGCTTGTAAACCCTTTTCAAGTCAATATATCTGAAAGAGTGAAATATTATATAAATTAAAAGTCTATATAGGTATTGAATAAGTAGAATTTCACAGCTGCTTAGATGAATTAAAGTAAGATTTAACAAATACTTCGAAGGATATATCTCTTACAATGAAGGAGGAATGATAATCACACTTCAACTATAGAATGGAGCTTTGATATGAAAGCATTGCAAATTGCTGGAAAAGAGCAATATTCAATTATCGAGACTGCAATCCCTGATGTTAAAGACTTTGAAATCCTGGTGGAAATTCAAATTGTTTCGACTTGTCCGCGCTGGGATATGAATATGCTTGGCGGAATTAATATGTTCGATTATTCGCTTGCTCCCGATTATCCTTTGCCATACGGTTTTCCCGGACATGAAATGGCGGGTGTAGTAAAAGCGGTCGGTAGCGGAATCCGTAAGTTTAAAGTGGGTGATCGCGTTGCGGCGCTTGAACATATTGGCGATGCTCCAGGTGCTTATGCGCAATATGTTTGCTTCAGAGAAGAGGATTTACTGAAGCTGCCCGATTCGATTACTTATAAACAAGCGGTTTCATTCGAGCTGCTTAAATGCGTTATGATCGGAATGCTGCAGCTCGGGGATTTGAAAGGGAAAACCATCTTGATTTCAGGGCTTGGACCTGCAGGGATTTTGGCCGTACAAATGGCTAAATTATGGGGGGCTTCCCGTGTTGTTGGGATAGACTTAAACCAAGAGCGTGTACAGTTTATTCACGATCTTGGTCTTGCTGAAGCCATGCTAGTTAGCGATTTGACCGATGAGAGGTTCGACCTTGGCTACGACTGTGTAGGAGCAGCGCCTTCGGTGCAAAATCTATTCAACTTCGTAGAGGAGCATATCGTTATTTTCGGCGTATTACGAGGGGAATTGAAATACGCCGACCATTTATGGTTTAAAGGCTTTAAGCTGGAGTCTTACAAATATCGAGGACTCGTTCAGAGAGATCATGATCTGTTGATCGATCTGGTCGCGAATAAAGGCTTAAACATGGAGTGCCTCCAAACCCATCATGGCTCCTTTACGAAATATAATGAAGCGGTGCAGCTGCTAAGAGAGCAAAAAGCGATTAAGGTTTATTTCCATCCCCAAGAAGACTTCAACGATGCTTTCGTTAATGGTGAATCCTTATGATTGGAAAAGGGGTCGTTTTTACCGAAAAACTGAAAGTAGCCTATCAAGATGTCAGCATTCCCGATCTACAGGATGATGAGGTTATGATAGACATCGAGCATTCTTGGATTAGCAATGGAACAGAGTCCTCTTTTCTCCGAGGCGAGAGAATAGATGGGGAAACACCGTACAGGGATGGCGATCCGCTTCCATTTCCACAAGTAGCAGGGTATCAAAAGGTTGGCGTAATCACCTCACTGGGGAAAGATGTGCAAGGCTTTAAAGTTGGCGATCGAGTCTTTGCTACGATCAGCAAGGTGAATGGGATGTTTTTTTCTACTGGAGGGCATGTCAGCCCTGCTGTCACCCATCAAAGCCAAATATGGAAACTACCGGCTGAAGCTGAACCCCTTGCTTATTCAGGGCTCGTATTGACTCAGGTTGGTTATAGCTGTGGCATGTGTCCACCCGTTAAAAAAGGCGATTATGCAGTCGTTATTGGAGATGGAATGGTTGGGCAATGGGCTGCCCAAACGCTAAAACATCGCGGGGCTCATGTCATTGTACTTGGCAGACATAATGACCGCTTGGACCAGCTGCCTGAAGGCATTCGCAAAGTAAACACGAAAGTATCTTCTATGAAGGAAGCCCTTCAGGATGTCAGGGATACATTCTCGATCATAGTGGATACGGTGGGATCATTAGCAACGGTAACGGAATTAATCTCATTCGCGCAGTACGGCTGTCACTTGGTATCGGCTGGATTTCTCGGCGAGGATGGCCGGATTGATATCCAAATGCTGCGTACCAAAAAAGTTACCTTGCATTGCCCATCCGGCTGGAGCCAAGAAGATATGGATGAGACCTTGCGAGGAATCGCAGAAGGTTGGCTTCAAACCACATCACTTGTTACTCATCGCTTTCCTGTCGAACAGGCAAAGGAAGCATGGGATTTATTATTGGATTCGAAACAGGCTAAGCTTGGCGTTATTTTAGATTGGATTTAAAAGGTAGCGTTCAATGCAATGGCCATGCTGATCGATCTGGTTAATCCCATAAGCAATTGTATGTATTGCTAGACAAACAACAAACCCGCCATGTTGCATTGGCGGGTTTGTTAATTACACGTTCACTTGCCGAACACTTCCACGTTCAATAATCTGGGTAGGAAGCTTAATGCTTTCAATTCTGCTACCCTCTGAGGCCATCTTCTGAAGGAGTAAACTAAAAGCTTTTTTGCCTAATTGTTCTGGAGATTTCATCACGGTCGTTAGCGAAACTCTACCCACTCTGGAAATCATCAGGTCTGTAAACCCGACAACGGATAAGTCTTCCGGAATTTTACGGCCTAATGCTTCGGCTATATTCATCACTTGTATCGCGACTAAATCATTCGAACAGAATAGAGCCGTCATGTCTGGGTTCTGCTCAAAAAAACGAGCCAATCTGCTAGCATCCTTTTGTTCGTTATCCCAATCCGAGATGATGGCATTGCTCATAAAGGGGATCTCAGCATCAAGCTGAGCTTGAATAAACCCATAATAGCGGTCTTCCCTGCTCATAATGCCCGTAATCGGCTCAGAAATAAAACCCACATTACGATGTCCTTTGTCGATTAAATACTTGGTCATCTCGTACGCTCCCAAGAAATGATCATGGTAGATCGCCGTAATGTCCACTTCACGAAACACCCGATCGATAATAACGACCGGAAAATCGTTCAAGTGCAGCCGTAACACCTCTTGCCCGCACATCCTCCGCTCGCCCGGAAATAGCACAATACCGCGCACTCTTCCCCCGCTGCTAATTTCCCGTAGAATTGCGTCCTCTTGCTCAAGATCGTTACCCGTCACTCGGATGAGTACTTCCCAACCATGGAAAGCCCCCTCCTGCAGGAACGCAGTAACGGCCAAACCAATAAACTCATCCAGCATAGGAACAACAATGACGACCGCTTGCTGGGGCACCAGCGACATTCCTGACAGAGCGGCAGCTTTAAGCATCGTCTCCGTATTCTCGGAGAGGAAAGTCCCTCTCCGAGGCAAGCGATAGAGAATGCCTTCCTTGGCGAGAAGCTCGAGCGCCTGCTTGCTTGTTCTTCGGCTTACGCCAAACAGGTCAGCAAGCTCTCCCTCTGACGGAACCGGGTCATGGGGCTTCAGTTGTCTCTCCACAATTAAAGCCATGACCTTCTGCCGCATTTGCTCATATAACGCGATTGGTCCTTTAGTCAGCTGTTCCTTTATGTTTTTGTTCATATCCGCTCATCCTTCATCAGCAATGTATCACTGATACTAACATAATGCATCTGGATCGACTAATCAACCTCACGCAATATACTCGCGGAACTTCTCCGTCAATTCGTACAAATCCTGATCCTTCTTAAAAATACTCGAGGTGCCTGCCACGAATATATCCGCACCCGCCAAGCGCATCTTTTGCGCATTTTCACAGCTAACGTTGCCATCTACTTCAATCTCGATATGCGAATGGCCGGATTGTTGAAGATATTGCTTCAATTTATGGATCTTTCCTAGAGTCGCTGGGACAAGCTTCTGGCCAGCGAATCCCGGATTTACCGTCATAATCAATACAATATCGATATCGTCGAGAATATCGTCTAGCGTATAAATTGGCGTGGAAGGATTTAGCGCGACCGAAACCCTCGCCCCCTTGTCCCTAATTTGTTGAAGCGTTCGTTGCAGATGAATCGTGGCTTCCTGATGGACCGAGACGATATCACCGGGTCGAATCGCGAAGATCGGAAGAAAATCCTCTGGCCGGTTGATCATCAGGTGAATATCGAGCGGAATGTCCGTCATCTCTCTGACACTGTTCATAAAGTCTGGGCCGAGGGTAAAATTAGGCACGAAGCTGCCATCCATGATGTCCACGTGCAAATAATCAACATGGGCTCGCTCCAAGGCTCTTATCGTAGTCTCCAAATTTCTGAAATCTGCGCACATGATAGACGGCGATATTCTGCCTCCCATACCTGCACCTCCTTAGTTATTAAGGGTTACGGTTGCACAATAACCCGCATCCCGACATGATCTTCTGCCGTGCTTATCGCTTGGTTGATCTCATCAAGGGGATAGCGATGAGAGATATAACGCTTCATATCGATGACGCCGGAGCCAATTAAATCAATGGCTTTCTGATGATGTGCAGGCAAGGAACCATGCGCCCCGTGAACGAACAACTCTTTGTAATGAATAATGTTGGTATCTAGCGTAACCATTGATTTCCCCTTAGGCAGACCGCCGAAAAAGTTCACCCGCGCGCGATTTTTCGCCATATGGATCGCATCTACCTGTGCTTCCGGCGATGGGTTCGAAGTGATGACCACGTCTGCTCCGAGTCCGCCCGTTTCCTCCAATACCCGTTCAATGGCGTTCTCTTCCGATGAACAGATATAAGCGTGTGCACCGAACTGCTTAGCCATCTCCAATCGGGGTCTGGAACGTTGCACGAGGATCACCTTCGTGGCGCCCATCAGCTTCGCAACCTCTATAATCATGCAGCCAATTGGACCTGCACCGATGACAACGACCGAATCCCCCAGCTTAATATTCGATAGCTCCAAGGCATTTAGAACGCAAGCAAGCGGTTCGGCCAAAGCGGCCTCCTCGTAGGAGATATGATCCGGGATCTTGTGGATCGGACCGTAATTCACCATCGTCTTGTTCAGAAGCACATATTCTGCGAAGCTCCCCGCGAATTGGTAGCCCATAGCGTAGTTGATCTGGCAATTGTTGCCGATTCCAGCCTCGCAGAAGATACATTCCCCGCAAGGTACGTCCGCACCTAGGGAAATTCGATCTCCCATTTTGAATTTGGTTATATTGGAGCCTAGTTCAACAATTCGCCCCGCAGCTTCATGCCCGAGCACTTGCGGAAGCGTCACCCTGTTGTTCCCATGGCGGAATATCCGGATATCCGAACCGCAAATGCCTACAGCCTCGACCTTCATTAGAATACTGTCCCCATCTACGGTTGGTCTTTCCACTTCCTTTACGACCAGTTGCTCTAATTGCTCTAAAACAGCTGCTTTCATCATTTATTCATCTCCACCTTTATGGATTCGTTAGAATTGACATACATGACTTTGTTAAAAAAGCCTTTACGGTCACGCATCATAACCATTCCCTCATAGATCCCCTCAAGCGTAAGCCTATGGCTAATGAGGGGCTTCACATCCAGCTTGCCCGCTGCCATATAATCGACGGCTAGTTTCCACTCGTTCTTAGGAATGTCCGAATAGGAGGAATTCCAAGTACCGCTTAGCGTCAGCTGCTTGCGGAGAATTTCCCAATAGCCATCCTGCGTCAGGCTCATGCCTCCGGCTGGATTGCCCATCAGCACTACCTTACCAAAGTTCCGAGTTGATTTTAGACAATTTTCCCATGAAACCGGGCTTCCGGCTCCTTCTACCGATACATCTGCGCCTCGTCCTGTCAGACCGTATACCCACTTTTTGATGTCGCCTTGCAAGGGATTGCATACATCCGGGAACCCCTTGCCTACAGCAAAATCAAGCTTAGCCGGATCAATATCCGCGAGCAATACACGGGATGCCCCCCAGGCTCTGGCCCACAATGCCAGCATCATGCCGATCGGACCTGCTCCGCTGATCAGAACCTGATCTCCGATGCCAATTCCAGCTTGCCGCAAAGCATGTACGGCTACTGCCGCCGGCTCAACCATGGCCAATTCCTCATAGGACAACGTATCGGGCGCAGCGACCAAATTCCATATCGGGACGCAGATAAATTCCGCGAAAGCACCATCTCGCCGCGAGCCCATGTAATCGTAGTCCTCGCATTGGGCGAATTCGCCAATCTCGCAAGAAGCGCATTTGCGACAAGGCAGCAAAGGAAAGACTGCTGCTCTTCTTCCGATCCAGCCGGGATCAACGCCTTCTCCCGCTTGTACGACTAGCCCGGAGAATTCATGCCCGGGTATGGTCGGGAAACGGTAGGTTCCCTTGGTGAATACCCGTGGAATATCGGAGCCGCACACCCCGCATGCTTTAATCTGCAGAAGCACTTCGCCCTCTTTGGGCGTGGGAGTATCGACTTCCTCCACTCTCAAATCTCCGAGTCCGTGCAGTACGCAACCCTTCATCCTTCCCCCTCCAATCTGTTATCCGTGCTGCTTAGTTCTTAATGAATTGGCGCCAGTAGTTTACCGACTCTATGTGATCCTGGATAATTCTGAATTCGGTCGACCACGCCTCCCGATGGGAAAGCTCGAATATAATTTCCGCCTCGGTCGCACCCGATTGTTTAATTGCTTCGATCAATGGCTCGCCATGAATGATGCCAAGCTTATTGTATTCTTCCGTGAAGGGCCAATGCCGACTATGGTCCTTCTCGGTTTGTTGGATATGGATGATTGGCGAGACGCTGCCAAGCTCCCTAACCCACCGGTACGGATCACGGTCATTCGGATGGGGAGCGTGGCCCACGTCCAGGCATACCTTGAACGGAATTCCGGCACCATCGTTTAATCTTGCCAGCAGCTCCTTGGTATCCTCGACCGTATTGGCCATTTCCCGCGGAATAGACATCGGCTCAAAATTCAAATATTCCATGCCGAGCTCCTTACAATACCAGCTAAGCTCCTGCCAATTCTTGATCCCTTCTTCGATGATAAATTCTCTGCGCCGAACATCGTCATAATCAGCAAAGGTGAGTATGCCGAAATGGCTGCCTGTCGTTCTCGCACCCATCTGAACAGAGATGTTTGCGAATCGCTTAAACCAATTCAGCCAAGCTTTGCGGGTATCTGCATCTGGATGCATGAAGTGGTTAACACGCGTAAATGCACTTGTAAACGTACTCGTAATTGCAAGATCATGTTTCTGTGTACATTCATTAATCCTCTCCACCTGGCGGTCCACAATGTCGGGCGGTAGAAAGACATTTAATAAATCGGCGACGAATTGAACGTATTTGATCCCGAGATCTTCAGCTACAATACGCGTCCACACTTCTGGCTCAACGTACTTGTTGATTGCAAAACCAAGATTGATTCCCAGCTTTAAATTGGCCATTCCAACACTCCTCCGAATCAATTGATCCTAATTGATATGTTCTGATACACTTAATACTATTATGTGTCACTGATACATTCAAGAGGTATTTCAAATAAAATAATGAAGAGAAATTGGAGACAGGAAGCACAAGTATCAAAACGAAAAGAGAGACTCCAAGGTAATAGCAGCCTTAGAGCCTCTCTTCATTACATTCACAGCTTAGCTTATAAATTTCCCAGCTTCATTTCAGTGATCGATCCCGTATAGCCTTCCGGCAAACGGAAACGAGCCATCATCCCTTCCGGATAGGACACGTGCAGTTGAATCGTCCGGTTACGCTCATCAGCGGTCCATGACACATCAATCCGTCCGCCTGCCGGGTGAGGAACACTGCCCTTCGCCCATGTAAGCCCGCATGGAACAGGCGCAATTTCAACTTCGGTCCAGCCCGTCGTCAAGCTTCTCACGCCGAGCACCTCACGACCTAAGAAATAGGCTGGGGCAGACGACCATGCATGGCAGTGACTGCGCGATAGCATATCCGGATTAGCCCGATTCTCGAGGAAGTTCGGATATTGCTCCCAGCACGTAGTTGCGCCATGACGGATCATCATGCCATAGTGGTGGCGGATATCGTCCAAGATGAGACGAACTTCGCCCAGCTTGGCCAACGACTCATAATAGAAGAAGGACATGAATGGGCTACCGATTTGCACGAAGTGTTCAGGAGGTTGAACAAGATAAGCATCAATCGTTTGCTTGCGTTCCCCCTGAACGACTCCTGTAAGTGAGGCTACAACCTGCGAATGTATGCTAAGGCTTTCGGAACGACGGCCATCCGCATGGATGCAATCGATATACGCCTTCATCTCTTCATCCCACAGCTGCTCATTGATTGCACTTGCAAGATCGTTAGCTGCTGCTTCGAATTTCGCAGCGCCTCCCTCATCCTTCGCGATCCTCCCCAATTGTGCAGCTACCCGTAACGTCTGAACCAAAAACATGTTCTGATGCGTAACAATACCATCATTCGGCTGGTCGATTGGCGACCAATCCAGCATGTTCCAGCCTTCTACATTAAACAAGCCGCGTTCGTCAATCTTGAGCAAATAATGCTCCGCCGTGTACCGAATAGCGTCATACATCTCCACCGCGAACGCTTCATCCCCGGTTTGCTCGTAATATTCCGCACAAGCGATCGCCCAGAAGAACGTCCAATTCGGAATCACGCTGCTCCATCCGCTCGGCACTTGGTTCGCATAGAGAGGCGAATGGTGCTTGGAGCCTGGGACAAGTCGCAAGCAACGCTTCAGAATATCCTGCACCCCATACAAGTAATTGCTAACAAGCGCTTCGTTCCGGCTGTCACCGACCCAGAACGTTTGCTCATACGCCGGGCAATCAACGAATGTGTCTTCCATGCACAGCTTTGTCGTATGCCGGCTAATTTCCCAGATATCGTTCAGAAGCGCGTCGGAGCATTCAAACCGCCCAATCTCAGCCATCGGATAGTTGCTTTGAATGAAGGTCACGCCATAAATACGCACCGGTACCTTTGCCCCGCGCACCGTCAACGCCAAGTAACGGAAGCCACGGCGAATAGGCGTCTCATACACTTGCCTGCCTTCATGGCATACGTAACGAAGCGTATGATCTAGATCGAATGTATCCTGTCGATATTGTCCAGATAGGTATTCAAATCCGTACCAATCAAGTACCGTTCCCGCTTCTGCCTCGATTTCAAATGATAGATACCCCGAATATTCCTTGCCCAGATCGAACAGCACCTCGGTATCGTAGCCTTCGAATAAGGGCACGATACCTGCCTCAGTATTCGGAATGATAGCGTTCTGAAGCTGTGCGGGGATCGCAAATTTCACGTTTTCTTTACGCCAAACACTTAGTGCGAACACATCGACCTCGGACACGTACTTCGGATCAATGGGGCTTATCCATTTTTCGTATCGCTCCAAATCCTCCGGTCGTTTCAGCGCTCCGAGCAATTCAAGATAGGTCGGATGATTCCAATCGAGCGCACGAACGGGCTGATGATCAATTGGCATGATAGCGTCGAATGGACCGATTCGTAAGAAGGTGGATGTAGAATGATCTGCTTGCAGCTCTAAAGGGGCAACGAATGACAATTCCCCGCTTTCTTCTCCGTATATGCCGAGCTGCAGCTTGCCGGCATGGAGGCTGCCAGATACATCGATGATGAGCAGATTATCCCCTTCGTTCAGGTTAACATCCATATAACGTTCGGGAGCGGTCCCATATATCCGATCCTCGGTGACCAATTCACCATTAACGGACAGCTCGCGAAAGCATTCTCCCCCCTGCAGGAAGCCAAGCGTTACTGCACCCGCACATTTTGCGCGAATTGCAGTCACCAGGAATCCCGTGAATTCCAACCTATTCGCATGGTCCTCACTGCCGTCGTTCAGCGCATTCCGAACATCAATCGCTGTTGTCGCATGGAACGATCTCACCTTCGCCAATGACTCCACCCGCACAGGGTATACGGTCTCGTCCGTCAGCATCGGGATGTCCCTCGGCTTAAGCGTCGTCCAAGGCGCCATACCGACCGAACCAAGAGCGATCGCATTCGTCCATCCCGTATTGTTATCTGCCAGCTCCATCCATGATGAATCCCAAGCTGTAGCATCAACGTATTCGGAGAATGCTTGCTGAACAGACATCCGCGGTGCTCGTGGATGCTGCCCAAGATGACGCGAGTTCAGCCAAGTCGAGTCGGTCGCGACGAGGACATTCCCATCCGCATCATTAAGCTCAACCAACAAACCTCCCCGTCCCCTTACATAGTAGAACGTCGACAACCCGAAGTGCATGACGAGCACAGCAATCGTATTTTCTTCGCCAGCATTTAGAAGATGACTAACTTCGTACGTATCATAAGACTGCTCGTTCGGCCATGATCGAACAGGTCCCCGCCCAAGCCTAGTTCCATTTACGTATAGAACATATCGTGAATCAGCCGTAATTCTTAGTTTTGCGCCTGAGAGAGACTCGGTTACAGCCGACACGTCGAATGTTTTACGGAAGCATCTCCATTCATTGCGGGGACTTTCCTCACCTTCTCCCCAAATCCACTTTGCTTGCCAATTCATCGTTATCATTGTTCTAGTCCCCATCCATTTCGTTAGTTTGTCTGCTTATGCAATTAAAAAAAAAGCGCTGCTGCTTGAATTAACGAGTAAATGGCTGATGCAATTGAAACACTTGGATATCGCCTGCTTTTAGGGATAGCCTTATAGAATCGGTAACATCGTTCTCTTCTAAGGTATTAGCTCCTTCTGGAAACCATGGCGTTACTCGCTCATAGGTGAATGGTAAACTCACCGTAAACTCCGTATCCCTATTCGTCGTGTTATGAACAAATAGAAAAGCTCCCGCTTCGCCATCATGCTTCCATTCCAGAACATCTGCACGAGCCTGACCGCCATGAACCTTCACATAAGGCTCCATACCAAGTTCTTCCCCGAGTAGTTTTCGTATAAAATCAAGCGTATTCT
Source organism: Paenibacillus paridis (assembly GCF_006345825.1). GTDB lineage: Bacteria > Bacillota > Bacilli > Paenibacillales > Paenibacillaceae > Pristimantibacillus > Pristimantibacillus paridis. The sequence goes on along the minus strand of NZ_VCIX01000092.1, from coordinate 995,933 downwards.
TATCCTCATCTTGCCAATAGGATGCGCCGAGTAAGGTGCCTACCCAAACCGCTTTCCCTTTCCCGTAATCTGCAACCGTTACGGCAGCCGAGCTATCTTCACTAAATGTTGCGGCAACCCTTACATCCTTTAGCAGCTCAATTTCCGTTTTGTAGTAGGAACCTTGCGCAGGATCATTTCCAAGCGCACTGTTCAATGGAATTTTCTGCTTGGATTGAACTGTAACATGATGATAGCTATGATCTAAATTTTCTATAGAGTGAATCCACGTTTCACGTATTCCAAATACTTCATCAAACCCATAACCAGGCACTTGATAACTATGCGTGCCATCCTCCGCTTGCAAAGCTCCAAAGGAGCATTCGGACAGAAGAATTCCGCCTTCCCTTACCCACTCACGAATGACATCCGTCATTTGTTTGTTTAAATAGAGAGGGTAAGGCATCCACAGGCATTTATACTTGGCCAATTCCTCTTTTGAAATATCATGGTCATGAATAAATTCGACCTTGTAGTTCAAATCATGCAGAAGCTTGTGTGCTCCTTGTACGGAATCTGTATAGGTATCCAAATGCGCGTAAACGGAGAAATTAGCAATTTGGTTTTCCGAGCTGAACAAAATGGCGACTCCATCCGATGGTCTGTACGAATTGAGCAATGAATTGCGATTCGCTTGAATCGTCTCGTTTAAGCTCGCCATTTCCCTTAGCCACGGTGTTTCGCTTCCATCCAAGTAAGTGCTTCCCCATGCTGGCGCCTCATGTCCTAGCACTTCTGGACGGTATTGCCAGAACAAAAAACCGCTTATGCCTCTAGCGAGCGGGATTAATATATGTTTTTTCAGCTCTAGCCATGGAAGCTTTTGCGGTTTGAGTGCCGTATTTCCAGGCAGCGCATGAATTTCCGAATTAATAATCGGCTTTCCCTTCGCCGCTGAGATCAAGAGATCCGCGGACCAGGCCGACGATCCCAAGCTATTGCCGAATAAGTCGCAAGGCTCCGCCAATTTGAAATCATCCGACCCTGCTGTAATGAGATTAAAAATCGGGGAGGGAACGGTATGCACCATGACAGGATGAATGGAATCGAATTGCTTGACTACCGCTACGCGGCTTTTCAAGTCATCCGTTAAAGCATCTGACATAAACAAGCGCCAATCGACCATATCGTTAAATACGGCTTGCCCGCGAGGGGGTTCAATTTCATCCCAATCTTGATAGGTACGCTGCCATTTGTAATTAAGTGCTTCCAGCGTGCCATATTTATGCTCCAGCCATCCTCCGAATGCTTGCAAAGAATGCCCGCAATAACAAACCTGATTATCAAAGGACAGCTCACGTTTAATTCCGGCTGTCAGCTCAGGTTCGTTCCATAAGTCCCATACCCACAAAGCAGGATGATCCCTAAACGCCTTTACCGCCTCCGCCAAAAACTTGTCTTTCTCCAGTTGTCCCGGCGCATGATGATAGCAAGGGCCTGGAGCTCCGCCTATTTGTCGGTAACTTAACGCTCTCGGTTCAATAACCGTTCCATCTGATGTGATCATTTTGGAATCTGGATATTTCTTGTAAAACCACGCCGGAGCGACGTCAAACAGGGTGTTGAGCACAACCTTTAATCCATAGCGGCCGGCGATATCCATTAACTCTCGGATATCATCAAACACAAAAGTGTTTTCGGCTGGATGGCTCGCCCGCCACTGCACCCAGAACTTTACGCAGTTAAATCCCATTTGGGATAGGTTGCGTAGATCCTCTTCCCATTGATCCCGATAAGGAGTTGGGGAACGGTAATACTGAAAACCAAAAGGAATGAAACCTGCTTTCGACATACTAACACCTCTTATTTATGATAATTACCCTGTTGACCAACTGCGCTACTTTCATTGAAGAGGGGTGGAGCGGCCTCACGAAAGGCTATGAGGCCGCCAACCTAACCGTCTTAGTTCTTATCCTTGATGATGGCAAAGATAAAGGTTGCGGCTTCCGCCCTCGTTGCCTTTTCCTGTGGCGCGAAACGATTGTTTGTTCTGCCTTGGACAAGGCCTGCAAGCTTAAGCTCCGTTACGTAAGACAATGCCCAGCTTGGTATTTCTTGCGTATCGGAGAACAAATCACCGCTAGCGGTATTCCCCGTTAGCTTAAGTGCTCTCCCCATCAGAGCCGCTATTTCCGCACGTGTGATCGGTTGATTCGGCCCGAAGCTGTCTTCGCTTATTCCTGTAACAATACCCGCCGCTACAGCAGCTTGAATGCTTTTCGCATACCACGAATCCGCTTTAACATCCTTAAATCCTGTAGCAATGTCCGTGAGCTCAAGATCTAATGCCCGAACCAGTAGAGCAGTGAATTCAGCTCGGGTCGTCAAGGCTGCAGGCTTGAATATGGATTCGGTCACGCCGGTTACAAGATGCTTCGCTGCCAGTACTTGAAGTGTGCTAGCGGCCCAATGAGCTGCTGGAACATCCTCGAATGTCTTGTTATACTCCAGCACTGCGTATTTGCTAAGATGCTTCAGCTTGACCTTTATCGTATCCGTATCTACCGTGCCGCCTACATACTCCCATTGCTTTGTGGACTCGTTAAAGAAATAAATGCCTAGAAGATCCTGATCCAATCCCGTTGTAAAAGGCAATGTGATCTCCACGTCACCCGATACTTGTTCAGCTGTGTAAACCGTTCCATCTGGCTTCGTTAACGTAATGCCAAGCTCATACACTTGGCCTGCGGCGACTACTCGCGCTTTCCCTCCCCGTACCGGAGAGTTCGAGATGTTCGAATCTTTTACAGGCAACATTTGAACCTCGAGAATAGCGCCCGAGGTTACCCCCGCCTGCTCCGAAAGCCTGCTAAGTACGGCTGGATTAATCGTAAATACGGCCGCTCCTGATTTCACCTGCACAGGAAGGTTCCCCACTTTCTCTAGGGGTACTGAAAAGAGAGTTTCATTGCTGCCAAGCTCTACAATCACCTTGCCCTCATCGATCACAAAACGACTTGTTTTATTACTATTGTTGCTTGTCGGTGTCGCTGTTGGCGTTGGTGTTGCTGTTGGCGTTGCCGTTGGCGTTGCTATTGGTGATGGTGTCGGCGTAGTGCCATTTACAGCTGCAAAATCCAACTCATCAATGTACTTGGCCGTTCCTTTCGGCTCCTTGCCTTCAAAGCTTTGTATCCAGTTTGTATCCCCAATAATCCAAAGGTTTCCGTCCCTGAGTGCCCATACTTTGCCTTCGGCCGTCTGATATACAATCTCAGCGGTAGCACTTGCCTGTGGGTTCAGAACCTGAACAACCGTCCCATTCTCTAACGTTGTAAATTCGTTCGTGAAATAGCTATCAATCTCCGGCAATGCGCCTAAATTTCGGCGATAACCCATATAGACGGTATCCCGCGTTCCATCCTTTAAGCTCCCTAACTCCAGCAATGCTTTTCCATAAACCGTCGTCGCTGGGTCATCCTCGAGATTGACGAGCAGTACATCGGTTTTTACCTTAGGATCGAATGTAGGCAGCACCCATTTGTCATTCGCAGTCGTAAGCGTTGCTCCACCCTGATAGTCATTTCCAGGCAATACGACATTGCGTCGGTTAGGTCCCCACCACATTTCTCCTGCGGGGTAGGCATAATAAACCTCCGGACGATAAGCAACCAGCTCAGCTAACGAATCTGGATCTAATAGATTCGTCCGATATTCATCCAGCCATTCAAATTGAATAGGCTTGGCTGTGTAATAGGCATAAGCTTCGGTACAAGCTGTATGATAGCTGCAATTGAGCAAGAAATCATAAATGCCTTTCGAGCCGCTCTTGATCAAATTATCGAAATGATTGTACATCGTTTGCTGATCCGGATAGCCTTTCACACCCGAATTATACTTCAGCTCCATATTCTCATCTAACTGTGTTTCGGTTGTAATCAGCCACATCGTTTGCGCCGACTGTTCGGCTGCCGAGTAAGGATATCCGGCCCGCTCCCTTACCAAATACTCTGTATTTCCGTATACTTCTCCACCTATGCCTTGAAAACCGCCGGATTGCTTATGGTTGATAAAATACTTCCTTTGGCTTGAAACGTATTTATAAATGACAGGTATGGATACAATTTCATTAATAGCGTCGGCCACCTTCATTTGATAATCGTTAAAGGAATCGTCCCGGAAATCAGCATAATCATCCCACAATCGACCCTGATAGGCATCCGCTTTATAGGTGACATCAGGAGATGCTGAATCGACTAGCAAAAGCTGGTTTTTCCAAGCTTCTTCCCTCTCCCCCCTCACGATAGGCACGAGACGGGCTGCTGCTTCGTAGGAAGGAAGCGGTGTAAGCATTTTCCATGCTTCATTCAAATCCTCAATCGTCGAATAACGATGATTCAGCCACGTAATAAATTGAGCGCGATAGACAGGCGAATCAATCAACATGCTCTCGTTCTCGGCATATACGCCCGATTCGTTATTGACCGGGTCTACGAATAACCGGAAGTTAGGCCCGAGCCTTAACTTACTGACATGGCTCTTGATTTTATCAAGAAAGAGATCTCCCTTATCCCAAATATTGACCAGTACGTGACTCTTGTATTTCACCTGCGGAGTAAAGTAGACCGTATACGTGCCATCGCTTAAAGTCGGCACCGTGACATCCGCCTTAAATTCAAGCATGCTGCCGCTCTGCTTCTCCACCGTCCCTTTGCCCGAGGCGACTACTTCCCCCGTCTTGGGATTAATGACTGTAAACAAATTAGATATAGCCGTTATGCTAAAGCTCGAAGCTGGCGCTACAGCATTCTGAACATTAGCGGATGGAACGGTGAGAGAGACTTCGCCACTTTGGATAATGTCCTCCACTTTCAGCCAGCCAGATAGATATGCTCCTGTAACGTTCCCTGATTCCGCCTCAATCCAGGCGTAATCATTGATCGGATGATTCGGTTTAGCGATTCCATTCGGTGTCCATGCCCAATCTTGAGGTACTACCGCGATCGCGTCGAGTCCTTGGGCGTATAAGCCGTCATTGACACTTTGCCTCGGCGAGTCGGTCAAGAAGCCAAGTGAATGCGTTCCGCTTGCTAATTGTACAGAATCCAGCTTATGCCATCCGATTTGCAAGGCCTCAATGGTACTGTATACCGGTTCGCCAGATGCAGCTCCCGTTGATTGATAAGCCCCGTTGTCAAGCTTCCACTGGTAAGTGGAAACATAGGATTGATTATTCGGCGTGCCTAGCACCCAAATGTCATAGTTCCCCGCGGCTGGAAGATGAAATGAATAATCTGCTGTCCCCTTAGAGTCCGGAATTTTAGTGTACATCTTCAGGAATTGTCCGCCACTGGCTGCCTTGAGTGACGTAGCCCCATCGCTCGCCCTAGGCATATACGCAGTCTGAACGACCTCTTCCTCATCTCCGTGGTTGATCGCATTAAATTGAATACCGTAAGTAAATCCTTCTTCGTCCAAATAATCGAGTAACCACTGCCATGCCCATGCCGGTATTCCAGCTCCATGCACAACGGCATTGATATACAAGTCCTTTAACCCTTGAGCCTTCATATATTGTAAAACCTGCTTATCGTCTTCCCAACGCGCTTTGTTGGCAGCCGCATCCGTTGTGGAGAAATAAATCAAATAGTCAGAGGTAAACAACCCCCCGACGGGAACAAACGGTGCCCCATCCCAGATCATCGTATGGTTTTGGTCTGCATACCAAAAGTGGGTTTCACCTAGCTTCTTGTCAACGAAGCTGCCATTCGTGAGCGGCTTGTAGCCATCGCTCGATGCCGTAGTGGAAACCACCGCCAAGCTCGGTGTTGATGGTAACGCTTGCAGCTTATGAAGTCCAAATTTGACGACATAGCTCGCGGCTGGAATGTCCTTGGGCAGCTGGAAATCGAACGCGACTTCCTTATTTTCACCGACGGGCAAGCTAGATGTACTCACCGATGCAAGCTCCGATATGCCCCACAATACATCATCTTTCCAGAAGCTTAGATAGGCTGTCGTATCGAAATCCACAGCTTGCAGCAATTCGAAGGAAGCTGTTCCCTGCAGGGTCGCCTCACTGTTCATTTGTTGCGGTATGATCAATTCCTGTATTTCCGCCTTAAGCTCCGGCGCATCCCCTTGAGCCGATCCCATTGCGAATGACTGCACGAGTACGGAGTCGTTACCATCCGGCGCATTCGTGTAGGGAATATCGACGATTCCAGTTCTTACCTCGTAAGAGCCGTCAGGTGCATTAAACGGAATTTTCAATTGCATCGTCTGAACGTTTTGTTCCCCGTTCGTCCATGTCTTCTTAACGGAGGGAACAACCTCGCGTGATACGACTTCTTCGTTTAGCATCAGATCGGCAAAGAAGTACAGCTCGCCGTTAAAATCTGCTTCCACCTTGTTCGTAGTGGTGACGGTCAATATGTCCTCTCTTTGCACAATCGTCTTATCTAGTTCGCCGCCAACATAACTAAATTTCACTTCTTGCCCATTAAACGGCTTATTGAGGCCTTTCGGTGACCATCCCCACGAATCCGGAACGATGACCCAAGCATCTATAGCTTGCGAATACAAGCCATCTAAAGAGGCTTGCCTTGGCGTATCCGTTAAGAAGCCTAGCGAATGTTGGCCTTGGCTTAATTCAGATACACCTAGCTTTTGCCATGACATAGGCAATCCTTCCGGTGTGACATACACCGTATTAGCTGAAGGGGAATCGACGACTTTATAGCTGGCAGCATCCAGCTTCCACTTAAATGGGGATAGCCATGGGTTATCTCCGGGTGAAGCCAATACCCAGATGGAATAGCTTCCGGCTTCAGGAATATCAAACTCATAATCCGCTGTACCCGTAGCCCCCGGTGCCATTGTATACATTTCAAGAATTTGTTTGTCGCTTGCCTTAGCATTATATTTCGAATGATACTCTCCGGTTATAGAAGCAGCTTCGCCTTCCATCCAAACATATTTAGGAGGAATAATAGGTTTGGGTGCAGGATGTTCCAACCCATTTGGTGTCCATTCCCACACCTGCGGCACGACAGCCACAGCATCAATCCCTTGAGAATATAAACCGTCCAACGCGGCTTGTCTCGGGGCATCCGTTAGAAACCTCAAGTCGTGCTGACCCTGCTCCAAATCCATTGAGCTTAGTTTTACCCAATAGAACGGCATGCCTTCCGGCGTACCAAACACGCTTTCTCCGAAAGCTTCGCCAACAGTGTTATAAGCACCTGTATCCAGCTTCCACTTGTAACCGGATAACCACTCGTTATCCCCAGGCGTACCCAGCACCCAAACATCATATTTAGCCGTTGCTGGAATATCCAATTGATAATCCGCCGTAGCGACCGTATTTGCATCGTAAGTATATAATTTCAAATAACTAGCTCCGCTGGAGGCGCTTTCACCCGCGACTTGATATCCTCCATTGATGGCTTGCGCATCCTCTCCTTCTACCCACAGGGAATCCGCTTCAGGAAGAACCATATTTGTAGGCTGTTCCAATCCATTAGGCTTCCATTCCCATGCATGCGGCACAGCTACCACGGCATCAATTCCTTGCGAGTATAACCCGTCCGAATTTCCCTGTCTCGGGGTATTCGTTTGAAACCCCAAAACGTGCTGACCCTGCTCCAAATCAGTTGAGCTCAGCTTTATCCAATAGAATGGCATGCCATCCGGCGTAGTAAATACGCTTTCTCCGTAAAAGGAGCCCGCAGCGCTGTAAGCACCTGTATCCAGCTTCCAATTGTAACCCGACAGCCATATGTTATCTCCAGGCGTACCCAGCACCCAAATATCATATTTAGCCGTTGCTGGAATATCCAATTGATAATCCGCAGTAGCGATGGTATTCGCATCATGAGTATATAACTTCAGAAAACTGGATCCGCTGGAAGCCCCTTCTCCGACAACTTGGTAGCCTCCGTCGTAGGATTGTGCATTCTCTCCTTCTAGCCATAAGTATTCAGACGTTGATTGTAAAATGGGTGTATTAACGCCACTATCATCTTCGGCGTAAATAACATAAGATGGAAAAGTAGCCACCAATACAGCAAAAACGAGCGTTACCGTTAGAAGTTTATTTTTCATCATTTTCATAGCTTGTATCATCTTAGAAAACGCCTCCCATTACTCTTATAATGAATTGCTATCTCTATTAACCCTTAACTGCACCAGCAGTAAGACCTGAAACAATGTATTTTTGGACGAATATATACAATAAAATAACGGGTAACGAGACAATCACAATATTGGCAAACACCAAATTCCAGTCACTGGAATGTTGACCAAAGAAGAAATAAATGGTCATGCTTAACGTAAAGCGACTTGCCGTATTCAGAAAATAAAATGGCGTTTGAAAATCATTCCATATGTTCATGGATGAAAGGACGACAACAGATGCATTGACTGGCATTAATAACGGAAAGAGAATTTTGAAAAATAATTTAAACCTTCCTACTCCATCGATAATAGCCGCTTCGTCAAGTTCTTTAGGCACACCTCGAAGAAAGGAAATATACAAATAAGTCATGAAGGGGAAATTGGTTGCTACATAAAGTAAAACAATCCCCGTGAGCGTACGAATGAGATGCAGCGATTGCATTAAATAATAGGTCGTAATAATAGAGCCAGGAAGAATCATTCCCGCTATTAGAATGTGCTGCAACAGTCTCATAAGACGGCTGTCTCTGCGTTCAATAACAAAAGCGGCAACTGCACAAACGATAATAATAAGGACAACAGACACAACGGTTATGAACAGCGTAATCCAGAACGCTTGTGGAATACGTGCAATTCTAAATACCTCTATATAATTATTGAAACCTGACCAATCTTTAGGAAGTGTCAACTTTAGGTCCGCTGCATCGCTTTGATTCTTAAGAGAGTTCACAATAACCATGTATAAGGGAATTGCTACAATTCCGCTTAGAATCAAGGAAATCAGCTCTAGTACTCTTTTTTTCCATTTGCGCATCTGATCACCCTTCTACCTTCCGGTTCAGCACTTTGTTGACCAGCAGCACAATCACCAGGACAATCAGGAACAACATGACGTTTGCTGCCGTAGCCTCCCCATTTCTACCTGCAGCAAAATTCTTAAATACGATTGTGTTAATGACCTGAGATGAATTTCCTGGTCCTCCTCCTGTCAAGGCATATACGATATCAAATACCTTCAAGCCGCCGATTACACTGAGAATCACGTTTGTATTGACGATTGGCATGATCAAGGGAATCGTAATATGTCTGAACATTTGCCAGGAATTAACGCCCTCAACCATGGCCGACTCCTTCAATTCCTGAGGGATGGTTTGTAGTGCCGCTAGGAATAGAATCATCGATAGACCCGTCCACTTCCATATTTCAACAAAACTCACAGAAAAGATAACTATTTGCGGATCAGTCAACCATGATTGCGCAAGCATATCCAAATGAAGCGTTTCGAGAAACACATTTAAAAGCCCCCTGCTTGGATGCAGCAAAGCACTGAATACAAGGGAAACTGCCAATGTGCTTAGAAGAACTGGGAAAAATAACATCGACCGAAAAAAGAGTGTTGTCCTTAACTTAGCGTTAGCCAGCAACGCAAGCAGCAAGCCTAAAACAATCTTAAAAACGGTCGTAATAATGGCGAAGATAAAGGTATTCTTGAACGCGATAACCTGATCATCCTCCTGGAACAAGGATTTGAAATTGTCGAATCCAACAAAACGAGTATATTTGAAACTTTCGTCCATATTCGTAAAGGCATATAGAAATCCTGTTAGATTCGGATAAATGAAGAAAACACTAAAAATCAACAAGCCAGGCAACAGTAACCAGTAGCTATAATACATTTTTTTTATCATTCGGCACCTCTATATAAAAGGAAGGGAGTAAGAACTCCCCCCTTTTTCTAATGTCTTTACTTGAAGTTCGAATCATCCTTGGCTTTTGCTGCTTTTTCATAATCCTTTTGTTGTGCTTCTAGCACTTGTTCAGGTGTTTTTCCGCCAATAATGATATCCTGCAAATAAGCTGGGAAAGCCGCGTTGATGTCGTATTTCATACTAAACCCGTCGCCACTCGCTCTACAGGCATCCAAAAAGGCTTTAGCTTCAAGCTCTGCTGGGGTTAGTGATGTCACCGTTACTCCCTTAATTGCTGGAATACCGCCATCTTTGCCGAAGAAAATATTTTGCGCTTCAAGGGATTCGAAGAAGTTAACAAACTTCTGTGCAGCTTCTTCATTTTTACCTTTGACCACAAAGACAGCATTTGGTGCAAAAATATAGCTTTTGTCGGCATCAGCGCCCTGATAAGGCATAATGAACGCGCCGATGTCTGCTGTCTGATCCGGAAATTTACTGGCAATATCGGTCATCACCCAAGTCGCCATAATGTACATGCCTGCTTCGCCCGTTGCCAAAGCCTTCTGTGCATTATCGTAAGTATCAGAAAGCACGTCCTTGTTTGTCAGCCCTTTAGACGTCACATCTTTAAGGAACTGCAGCCCTGTATTACGAGCTGTCCAATCTGTGAATTTTGCTTGATTAACATCGATTTTAGCGAGAATCTCAGCCGTTGAAGGTGTGGCTTGTGCATGCTGCACGGGTAATTGCAATGTCCATGCATCTTTACCCGAGAGGTATACCGGAATTTTCCCGCCTTTCTTGAGCGCCTCGCTAACGCTCCAGAATTCATCCATCGTCGTGGGTACTTGAAGCCCTAGGCTTTCGAATACCTTTTTGTTATACAGAACAACACTTGTATTAGAACCGCCATATGGAGCTCCATAATATTTACCGTCTTCAAGAGCTGTCATAATGCCCTTCCAGGATTCCTTGTCAAAGTTAGTTATCCACGGCTGATCCTCTTGGCTTACGAATGTATCGGACATTTTACCGAAGCCTTGAGTATCCCCTAGCCCAGCGTAATAGAATAGCAGATCCGGCTTGTCGCCAGTAGCAAAGCGGGCTTTTACTAGATTGACCCCATCCATGCCCTCTGGGATTTTCTCTATTTCTAATTCAATGCCTGTTTTCTCGGCTGCTGCGATTAGGACTTCATCCATACCGCTTTTAAACCAGCTCGCATGTCCAATCCCTTTGATCTTGATTTTCTCCAAAGGTGCACTTGGGCTTTCTTCAGGTGTAGATGGACTAGCACTTGGTGAACTCCCATTGTTTGTGGAACTGCTTGAACCCTCATTATTCCCACTGCCACATGCTGTAACGACCACCATCAACAAAGCTAATATCGCTGCAGCAAAAACTTTTCCAAAATGTTTTTTTCTCAAACTTTTCCCCTCTTTTCGAATCAATATTGGTTGAGACGTTCTCAGTGTACCGTCTGAATCCATCAAACAAAATAGATATTCTTATTCATCGCAGGTGGATAATCTTATCCACCTCTCGATATCGTCAGTCTAATCATCATAGTGAACCTTGACTCTGTTTCAATTGATATAGGTTCATGTTACAGCATTAAAAAATGATAGGCTTCAAAGATGCCTATCAGAATAAATTTGATCATATAAGCACGCAGCTCTACCTGAATCATGATACTGTCGGCAATACCGATACGGTCTTGGCTTCAGGACCTATATTAAATAACTAACATCCTCAAAATTCACCAATAAAAATATTATGAAACAACAATTTCCCCTCTTAAGAATGATAGCTAAAGGGGGGAAATATATTTGTCTAAACGGAAAGGTTAATGCCCTAGTGTTCTAATGCGTTTTTTATAATCTTTTTCATTTGTCAGCAAGCCCTATTTAAATGACAACCGAGTTCCATTGGCAAAACACCCGCCAGCCACACTTGGTTCACCGCGAATGAAACGAATAACATCCGGATGAAACGAGATATTCTATGGAACTTTCTGTCGCTAAGACGAGCGTGACTCCCGATGCATCGCCAGCTAATACTCCGCTTTCTGTAACCATTTGCTGCGGGAAGGTCGGAATAATAACTGTAGCCGATGTGTTGGCCGGCACCTCAACCTTTAATTTCAGTTCGTCCTCATTCTTGCTCCATTCACAAGAAATAGTTCCTCGAACTGAGTGGTAAGCAGCCTCCACCCAGTCGATTGAGCCGGCGATCTTCGGCTCAATTCGGACCCGCTTATACGAGGGTGCGTATTCATCCGGACGAATGCCGCCGAAGCTTTGAAGCATCCACTCGGCAATGGAGCCGAAACCGGAATGAACAAAGCCGTTCATCGCGCTGGGGTTAAAGCCTAATCCGGCAACATAGGAGTCGAGGCGCTCCCAAACCGCGGTGGCTCCGTGATCAATCATATGGCCAAAAGACGGTGACTCCGACCGCATGGCCATATGGAAAGCCAGCTCATGCTGCCCATTGTCAGAAAGGGCATTTAACAGAGTATTCGTAGTCGATGTACCCGTTGTGAAGAAGCCGTCATACTGCTCAATCGCCTCCAGCATCCTTTTCAGGACAACGGCTGCTTCAAGAGGCTTCACTAGTCCATAGCCAAGCAGCAAACCGTAAAGGGTTTGAGCAGCCACAGCTGGTTCCTGCGAGGCGACTATCGTACCAACAAATTCCTGAGACAGCTTCGCTGCAAACTGCTCAAGCTTATCAGCAACATCTAAGTCACCGACAACGCGTGCGATTTTCTGCACCAGTTGACTGATCTGCAGAAACGCCAGCATTTCATAATGATATTTGTCCATGCAGGGAGGTCCGGTATCTTTCCATAAGGTCGCTCCCGGCCGGACCGTCATGTGGGATGCCAAGTGATCATTCCAGCAATACTCAAAGGGCTCCAGCCCGCATTCCTGCCGGTTTTGCAGCAACATACAATAAGCAAGCAGTAAGGGATACGTCTCCTCCAACAATCGTTTGTTGCCGTAATTCAAATATGAAGACCATGCCGTGGTAACAGCTGCATCGGACCAGCCGGCCGAAGGAGAGATTAATCTCATCCGTGGCGCCGTGCTGTAGAAATACCCGTCATCGCTCTGCTCATCGGCCATATCGGTGATTCTGCGCGAAAAGTGGGAGGACATATCCAGCATATAAGGGAGTGATTGGGAATGGGTGGTGAAGCAATCGCCCAGCCAAGGCCAGCGCTCGTCCCGATCCACGACATCAACAAGCACACTTTTCATACAGGCTTGATAAGTCGATCGTATGTTGGACCAGAGTTGATTCAAACGTCTGTCCGAGGTTTGCAGATTGGATGCCACCGCATAATCATCCGCAATCATAATAGCGGTTATATCGACCAGTTGGTCCCGTGCATTCAAGCCCGTTACCTCGATATAACGAAACCCCTGAAAGGTAAATGAGGCTTCAAACGTCTGCACTCCTTGGCCATTCAAAATATAAACATCACCATTATTATATGCACCCCAGAGACTGTCTGTATAAAGTGAATCGTCATCCTTCAATTCCGGGATATAGCGCAGCTTTATCCGGGAACCTGCCGGACCTTGCAAGGTGACCCGGCAAATGCCGCCGACGGTTTTGCCGAAGTCACCTAGCCAGACGTTGAAGCCAATCTCCTTGACGGACTCGGAAGGGATTTCCGATAAACGGCGGATCGGCTGCACGGTTTGCGGTGATTTCTCCAAAGCCCATGAAACAGGCGATACTTCAACCAGCTTCCAAGCGGATGCACCTGAGAAAGCGGGCTCAGCCCAGCCCGGCATCTCTTGCCGGGAATCATAATGGATTCCATCATACATGCTAGTTTTGCGATAGGGGCCGTCCATGGTATATGTCCAGTCGGAGCAGGTGCCTATCGTCACTTGCGAACCATCCGTATATTCGATCTCCAATTGCGAAATTATTCGCGGAATCGCATCCCCGTATCTCCCTTCGGCAAAGTTCTTGTACTGATCGTACCCGTCGAGGCGAAAGCGTGAGCGGTACCAGCCATCAGCCAATATTGCGCCGATGGCATTAGCGCCTTGATTTAATAATGCGGTTACCTCGAATGCCTGCACTGCGGCCCGTTTGTTGTACTGGGTAAAACCCGGTGCCAGGCAGTGGTCACCGACACGTGAACCATTCAAATAGAGCTCATAAAGCCCAAGGGCCGTGACATAAACCATAGCCCGTTTAATCGGCTGGCCGATCATAAATTCATTTCTAAAAAACGGAGATGGGCGCAGATTACGGCGACTGCCGGGATCATATGCCGTCTGCCCATCTGTCAGAAAGACCGTTCCGAATCCTTCCTCCACATTCTCATAGGAATCCAGCGCACTCACTTTACAGCCTAGAGCTATATTAATGCCATTACTCAGCACCTCTAATTCGGCCAGCTTCAAACAGTAGGTCGGGCCTGCGAATGCAGCTTCCGTTTGCTTGAGTGAAGTCAATCGGATATAACGTCCACTAGTTTCAGCAAAAGCAGAGGATACACACGATTCAAATGCGACATCCACTTCAGAATAGTCCACTGCCAGAGTACAGTCCAGCATATCCACATTTTCTGAAACTTCGACTTTGAAACGTACAGGAAAACCATCGGACGGAGGTATTTCACCACCCTCCGGGCGTAACCCCCGCCTTCCGGCTGCAGCAAACATTCGAATGCCATCGATCTTGCGTGATTGGCCAAGATCAATTTGCACCCATTTCTGCTCCAAAGGATTTGGTGTTTCCAAAGACATATAACCGAGACAAACCGGTGAATCCTCGATAAACTCTAAAGCAGTAATCCATTCAGCTTTCCAATCTTCACTCTGCAAGAGCCCTATGGAAAATTCGGCAGTCTCATCGGCTTCACTTTTTTCTGCCATACCGCCAGCCGCAACCGTCCATATATATACTGTCCAGAAACAGCCGTCTCCTGAAGACAGCACTGACCCACCATATTCGATATGGAGCGTGTCATCGGAGTCAATTTTCCCAGAATCCCAGAGGTCAGCCAAGTCCGGCCTTAATTTAGCCGGTTCGGAGGCAACCAGGATTTGATAAGCGGCTTGTTTAACGTTTCTTCTTTCATCTACGATTTCCCAAGAAAATCTAGGTTTGGGAGTGCTGATCCCGAGTGGATTGATCAAATATTCACAGCGCAAATAAGTGGCTTTACTGGGCATAGGAATCTCCTTCATGGTTAGCTTGCAAACACAGTACAACTCGATCGCTCAAAGCGAAACCGTGCATCTTGTCTTCAAGGCCTACCTTCATATCAAAAGATAGGTTTATAACGGTCTCAGTTTAAGCCCTGTATCCCTCAAACAAAATAGACATTCTTATTCATTGCAGGTGGATAATCTTATCTACATCACGCAATCGTCAGTCTAGCTCCATAGTTAACCCTGATTCTATTTCAATTAAAATAGGTTCATGTTACAGTATTAAAAAAATAATCGAATTCGAAGATGATAGGTGGATGCTCATGTTCTCCTCCAGCAGCTTGCGCGCGAAACTATTCCTAACCTACATGCTTATTATTCTGGTCTGTACGCTTGGCGTTTCCATTCCCTCTTATTTTTACATTAAAGAAAATATCGAAAGCAGTACCCTGTCGAACCTAGAGCAGTCGGTTCAAGGGGTGTCCGATCAATTAAATGCCTATCAGAACGAGTTTGATAATATCAGCACGCAGCTCTATCTGAATTATGATGCTGCCGGCAATACGATGATTCATTATCTTAATGTTC
This sequence comes from Paenibacillus paridis, assembly GCF_006345825.1. GTDB lineage: Bacteria > Bacillota > Bacilli > Paenibacillales > Paenibacillaceae > Pristimantibacillus > Pristimantibacillus paridis. The sequence continues at coordinate 980,311 of NZ_VCIX01000092.1, read as the reverse complement.
TCAATACTTCTGCCGATTCAATCGAAAGACTAAAAGCAACGCAATCCCTTGATAAATTCATCCAAATTAACAGTTCCATTTATCAAGATCTCTATCGCATTACTCTCTATGCTAATAGCGGTCTTCTCTTCTCAAGCAAGCCCATCGTTAATAATATCTATGAATCGGAAGCGTCACAAACTTGGATTTCCTTAATCGCTCCACTTCGCGGCAATACGTTTTATCGATATTCTACTCATGACGAATGGACGAATGAACAGCAGCCTTCCGTTTTTTCCTTCATCCGTGCCATCGACCCTAACGACCAGCAATCGGGATATATTGAAGTACAGATCAAAGCCGCCGATATCCTGGCATCCGTTGATTCACTCAATCGGGAAGGAAGCCAACTCCGATTATTAGACGACAAAGGCAATGCTTTTTACACCATGAAGGCAAACGAAGAACTAAAAATAGCCAGTAATAACAGAGACTTCTATACCTTTACGAAAACTACCAGCAAGAAATATATCGTTGCCGAGCTAACCGTCACTAAGGACCTGGTGCTCGCCCCTATTCGATTACTTCGAAACATCTTTATCGCATCTCTTGCGGTGTTTCTTATATTTTCGGTATTCTTCTTATCTTTTTTAGCCAAAATTTTGATCAATCCCTTAATTAAGCTTAAAAGCAGCATAGATCGGATCGACTTGGTAGATAAACCCCTCGGCATTGAAAATAAATATAAAATGAACGAGGTTGATCAGATTAACCGGGCCTTCCGAATTATGAATGATCGGCTGCAACACTCATTACAGCAAATTATTCAATTTCGCACCCTGCAGTTGCAATCCCATTTCGATACGCTGCAATCACAGATCAATCCCCACTTTTTATTTAATATGCTAGGAGTAATCCAAGCCTTGTCCGATAAAGGGGATACAGAAAAGATCAATAAAATCACTTCTAATCTAGCGGATTTCTTAAGATATTCCTCTGCTACCAGTTCACCTGTCACTTCCTTAAAACAAGAAATAGAGCTCACGAGGAAATATCTAGAGCTCATGAAATCTCGTTATTTATACCGCTTGGAGTACAGCTTTGATTTGGATCAACAAATGAATGATTTGATCGTACCTAAGCTAACCCTTCAGCCATTAGTGGAAAACAGCCTTCAACATGGCTTTAGAGACGCCCATCCCCTAAATATCCGTATTTCCGGTAAGATTGTTGGAGATCGGTGGGAGTTGACCGTGCAGGATGACGGCATTGGATTTTCAGAGACCGTATTGCCAACGATACGCGATAAGGTAGAATCCTATTTACAACAACTCGACACCATCGCGCAAGGTGATCGATTGGGATTCGGAGGGATGGGATTATGCAGTACCCTGGCGAGGATGCAGTTGATCTTGAAAAACCAGCTTCATTATACGGTCGGCAACAATGTGAATAGGGGAGCTTACATCACGATGTCCAGCAATATTAAATTTCTCTAGGAGGCATACACATAATGAAGATTATGCTTGTCGATGACGAACCCGTTTTTCTGGAGCAGTTAAAAGAACTGATTATTCGGATAGCCTCCGAAGAAGGGAACTATTCGTTTGAAATTATCGCGGAATGTTATAGCGGCCAGATGGCCCTTGATCAAATCCCTTTCTTAATTCCCGATGTCATTATTACGGATATTAAGATGTCAGCGATGGACGGCATCGAATTGGCTCATAAAGTTCAGCAGCGTTGGCCTAGCACCGCAGTCATCATTATTAGCGGCTTCTCCACCTTTGATTATGCCAGAGATGCGTTACGAGCTAACGTAGAAGAATATTTGTTAAAACCTATCGAAGCCGATGCCGTAAAAAGCGTTCTTTTACGGATTCAAGAAAGACTCGCGAACAAAACCTATTCTCGGAGTAAAGAAATTTTACAATTGATTCTTGAATCGAAGCGAAACCCCTCTTTGCCTGAGCTTATTCAAGAGCGATTATTTCCGTACACCAATTATGGGTTGCTGATCATTCCGGATCATGACTTCTCAATCGATAATGATTTGCTGCTTCCCCAGTCTTTAAGCGCAGAAAAAAACTACTATAGCAAAGCCAAAAGCTGCCTTGAGGAACAGGAAGAGCTTTGGGTTTTGCGGACAAAGAGTAGGCGGGAGCTTGCGATCCTGATTGGTTTTCATACAGATTCAGATTTAAAGCTGCACAAGCTCCTTCAGTTTTCACAGCATCATTTTATGACCAAAGGCCTTAGTCCGTCCATTGCTTACAGTGATAACTTGAGTCATTTGGCAGATATCCCTATCGTTCAGCAAAAACTGATGGATACGCTATACAAGAACTTGGTCATTGGCGAACCGAAGCTCATATCCTTAGCTGACTTCCCAGAGCCTGTTCATAATGATTTTCTATTAAAAGCCGACGAAGTCGAGCAGCTCTCCCTCTATCTGAATAAAAGCGACTGGAACCAAATTAAAAGGCTCATTTATCATCTCTTTCGAAACTGGGGCAACAAGCATACCCCCCTCTTGTATTTGGAAAAAAACGTAAAGGGCATCGTTCGATTATTGGAACAGCAATTGCCTCCAATCGACATTGTAACAAGTAAAACCTTGGAAATCCGAATAGAGGAAATATGTTTTGTCTCCTCTTCGTTCTCGGAAACGGCCGATTCCTTCTGGGATTTAATCATTCACGTGTTCCAGCCTCAGGTTCAGGAATCCGATTCAGGCGCCCTGCTCTTCCAACAGATTGAAAGTTACATCTCCTCTCATCTGAAGGAAGCGCTCACATTAGGTGATTTAATGAAACGATTTCATATTTCCAGCTCCTATTTATGTAACTTATTCCGTAATAATAGCGGCAAATCGTTCGTCGAGTATATTACTGCGCTGCGCGTGGAGAAAGCAAAATCACTCATGCTTAACTACCCCTCCATGCTGCTGAAAGATATTGCGGAAATCGTAGGCTATCAGGACCATCATTATTTCAGCCGCGTCTTTAAAACAGTCGTTGGAACCACGCCTAAAGAATACAAAAACATCTCTAACTGATACTTGGGAAACGGATGACAAAAGATAAGAACCTTGATAGGCCAACTAGCTGGCCATCAAGGTTCTTATTATAGGCTATAGCAGATCTGCAGCAAGTTGAGCCAGCTTAGAGCGCTCACCCTTCTCGAGCGTCATATGACCGCTGGTTCCTTCGTTCTTGAAGCGTTCTACAATATGAGTCAAGCCATTGCTGATGGAATCGAGGTACGGATGGTCAATTTGTTCCGGATCCCCCATGAGTACAATCTTGCTGCCCTCACCGACCCTGGAAACGATTGTTTTCACTTCATGCTTCGTTAAATTCTGCGCTTCATCGATGATGATGAACTGCCCCGGAATAGAGCGGCCGCGAATATAAGTGAGCGCTTCGACTTGAATGCTGCCCATCCCCATTAATATTTTATCAATATCGCCCGATTTCTTCGTATCGAATAAATATTCGAGATTATCATAAATCGGCTGCATCCAAGGACGCAGCTTCTCTTCCTTCTCGCCTGGCAAATACCCGATATCCTTACCCATTGGCACAACAGGCCTTGCGATGAGCAGCTTCTTATACTTATGCTCATCCTCCGTCTTCAGGAGGCCTGCTGCAAGCGCGAGGAGCGTCTTGCCGGTCCCCGCCTTACCGGATAGCGTAACGAGCGGGATATCGTCATTCAGGAGCAGCTCCAACGCCATGCGCTGCTGCGCATTCCGAGCGGTAATGCCCCACACCGGATCATTGCTTAAATATAGCGGCTCCAGTCTTGCTCCGTCCTGGCTTACTTTCAGAAGCGCGGATTTGGAGGTTCCCATCTCATCACGCAAAATGACAAATTCATTCGGATTCAAACGAATGCTCAAATGCATATTATTCACCGTAAGAAAACGGTACGTGTAAAATTCATCGATCACTGCCGGATGAACGTAAAGCGTCATATATCCGGTATAAAATTCGGAGGATACCACCACGCGGTCCGATAAATAGTCCTGTGCCTGCAGGCCGAGCACATCCGCTTTAATACGGACAAGCACATCTTTGCTGACTAAGACAATGCTTTGTTTCTCTGGCTCATTCTCCTGTTCGATGTGGTAATTCAGCGCTACCGCCAAAATCCGATTGTCGTTGGACATCTCACCAAACATTTCTTGTACGCGCATGAAGCTTCGGTGGTTCAATTCTACCTTGAGCACGCCGCCGCTTGGAAGCTCAATTCCTTCATGCAAATGGCCTTTCTCTCTCATTTTATCAAGCAGACGCGAAATCGAGCGTGCATTGCGTCCTAATTCATCGGCCAACCTCTTCTTAGAATCAATTTCCTCCAACACGACCGCGGGAATTATGACCTCATTATCATCGAAAGCGAAAATCGCTTGCGGATCATGAAGCAGCACATTTGTATCGAGCACGAATATTTTTTTCATGAGAACCCTCCCGGCGTTGGATATTCATTAGAGGCCATACATAGCAAAGCGCAGCTGCGGGTAAACTATGGCGACAAGTTACTATATGATTTTCAACGTAAAAAAAGAGGTGGCAAACATGTTCAAATGGCTAATTTCTATGATCATTATCGCGATTGTAGCGACAGGCTGCAGCAGCGTCGCACGTAATGAGACATCACCCTCTCCTCAAAATAATGGCCGTGTGCGGACTCAGCAGACCGAACCGAGGAAAAAAGAGATCAAAGATTCGAAGCAGGTTGCGGCACATCTGGAGCAGTTGGCCAAAGGAATTGACGGCGTCACGAACGCGCATTGTGTCGTGTTCGGAAATACTGCGATTGTTGGCATCGATGTAGATGCCAAGATGGAACGCTCCAGAGTCGGAACCATTAAATATTCCGTGGCTGAAGCCTTCCGCAAGGACCCTTACGGCGTAGATGCTCTTGTCACCGCGGATCTCGATCTATCCGAGCGTATCAATGAAATTGGAGCCGATATCAGACGCGGCAGGCCGATTGCCGGTTTCGCTGAAGAAATGGCTGATATCATCGGAAGAATCATTCCACAGATGCCGCGAGACGTCTTGCCGCAAGAGCCGGAGAAACAAGAAGCTCCAAAAATGAATAAGAAATTGTAAAGGCTCCCCGAAGACACAAAAAGCCTAGTGAGCTATTCACTAGGCTTTCTTCATGGCAGCATAAACCTGTACATCCAAGTTGTCCGCAGCAAGGTTCTTATTCGTTTGGTCAATCTCATAGACAGAGGACAAGCATACGCCGTTTGCAACATCCACGTGACTTGGCACGCCAGAGGATAGTTGTTCAGATACCCTATTCATCTCGTACAGTAGAACGGAAGTTTGCACAGGCAGATCTTCGATCGGTTGCTTGGACTTTGCGAATACGGCTTGGGTCATTCGCATGACCTCCTTCTGTACAAATATCAGAAACGGCCTCTGTAAGCTTATTATATCCAAATCCTTATCGGCAGTCTACGGCTATTCAGCCATTTTTGCCTGAAGGGCAGCCCGAGCTTCGTTCAGATTCTGCTCGCTCAAATAAACATAAGGACTTTTCCAAGTTCCCTCGAGCGGAATGAACGTAACGTCCTCACGGCTGATGCCGAGGTAGGTAGACATCATGTTTTTAATTTCATTGGAAGGCATATCCATTGTTAGGTTATTCCCAACCGCCTCGATTACAGAACCTAATTTCGTAATGCCGTCCAAAGACTTCATTTTGTCCGTTAGCGCTCCGATCACTTGGCTTTGCCTTTTGTTGCGGTCAAAGTCGCTGGACATGTTTTTGCCGTTATTCGATTTGCGGTAACGGACAAAATCAAGCGCCTTCTCCCCACTCAAGCGTTGAAAGCCAGGTTGCAAATCAATATTTGTGCCATCCGCCGAATCCTTGTACTTCATGCGCATATCGACATCGACCTCCACCCCGCCCAGTGCATCCACGACATCGGCAAAGCCTTGGAAGTTAATGACGGCGGTATATTTGAGATCAATATCAAACAGCTTGCTCATAACAGTTCGCACTTCTTGCTTCGCATCTGCGTAAGCTGCTTCTTTTTTCATTTTTTTCGTATTTAATGCATTCATGTAGAAGTCCGCATAGAAGGCATTTGCTTTCCGTGCACGATAGCCATCGATGTCAATGTTGGAATCGCGGGGAATCGTTACGATCGTCGCTGATTTGCTGTTTGGATTAAATACGGCTACCATCATGACATCCGTATTCAAGCCACCGCCATGGGAGCGGGAATCGATGCCCATGAGCAGCATGCCAACCGCTTTTTTCTTCACAGATTCTTCCGGGGGCACAACGACTTCCGTCTCGCCTGGCACAGATATTTGGTCAACCGCTTTATCAGCCTTAAACACCAAATATGCTAAGCCCGCCGCAATAATAAGCAGAATGGCAAATAGCACGACAAAAAACATTTTCAGAACGGAACGTTTTTTCTTAGGCTTCTGTTTCTTAGTTTTCTTTGCCGGCTGACGGGCGGCCGCTCTTGATGGTAATTCTGTTGATCCTTTACTCATATGGGCCACCTTCAAGTTCAATTGTATTTTGGATTGGATTCGATGTCCGTCAGCAGCTGCTCGCCAAGCTCGCGCGGATATAACTGCAGCTTAGAGCGGCCTTCCTTCGTATACTTGACATGGATCATCGTATCGTCGGTCCTGATGATGGAATAGTCGGAGAGGCCATGATCCTCTGACAAAATTTGCTCAAAAAAAGAGAGCGTCTCCTGAGCCGCCTGATCATCTAGACGAGCATTGGATACCACCTTTATTTGCAGCCAGTTAAACAAAGCATCCTCGAATCTCATTTGCCTGATCCAGCATTCTGCTGCGGATCCTTGGCTTCTCTGATGCCCTTCCACTTGTCATAGAGCTGACGCCCCCGAAGCATGAGCATCATCAGAACAGCAACGCCCATACATTGAATAATCGGCAGCTTGTCTACTTGCAAGATCATAAGCACGAAAGAACCGAATGCGATCAACGCGTAAACGAGTATTTCCTTGAATAACGGCAGCTTCTGCTGAGCACGAAACACTTTATTGAATATGTATATCGTAAAGCCCAGAATGATTAAGTAAGAAACGAGCTTATGGTCGCTTAGCCACGCCTGCATGCACCTTACCTCCTTCTTAAATTAAACGGCTGTAGCCGCATATTAGTTGCACGGATGCGAATTCATTATGAAATATAAGTGGGATTATAAGTTAAGCAACTTATAATCCCACTTATATTTTAAAGAAAACGTAAGGCCTTGCTCGCGCAAAGCCTTACGTTCGTTGAAGGATGCAATCTTAGACGCTGGCTTGAGCGTTTTTGCGGTTTTTGTCAGCACGCTCACGTTCGCTTTTGTTCAAAATCTTTTTGCGCAAACGAATTGATTTTGGTGTAATTTCGCAGTACTCATCATCATTCAGGTACTCAAGCGCTTGCTCAAGCGAGAATAGGCGAGGGCTTTTCAGCGTAACGGTATCGTCTTTACCAGCAGAACGAATGTTGTTCAGCTGTTTCACTTTACAGATATTAACGATGATGTCGTTTTCGCGCGTATGCTCGCCAACGATCATGCCTTCGTAAATTTCTGTACCTGGCTCCAGGAACTGAATACCGCGATCCTCTACGCCCATCATGCCGTAGAATGTCGATGTGCCGTTCTCACTAGCTACCAGCACGCCTTGGTGACGTCCGCCAACGCCAGCGCCTGCAAGAGGACCATAGCTGTCGAATGCGTTGTTCATAATGCCGTAACCGCGTGTAAGCGTTAGGAATTGTGTACGGTAGCCGATCAAGCCGCGCGCTGGGATTTTGAACTCCAGACGAACTTGGCCGTTGCCGTGGTTGATCATGTTCAGCATTTCGGCTTTGCGAGTTCCAAGGCTCTCCATAACGGCGCCCATACTCTCTTCAGGAGTATCGATTAGAAGACGCTCGTAAGGCTCTTTCTTCGAACCGTTGATCTCTTTAATGATAACCTCCGGCTTGGATACTTGAAGCTCGAAGCCTTCACGGCGCATATTCTCGATAAGGATACCGAGGTGAAGCTCACCGCGTCCGGAAACGATAAAAGCATCCGGGCTGTCGGTTTCTTCAACGCGAAGCGCGACATCTGTCTCAAGCTCTTTGTACAGACGCTCGCGAAGCTTGCGTGACGTTACCCATTTGCCTTCACGGCCAGCAAACGGACTGTTGTTAACGAGGAATGTCATTTGAAGAGTAGGCTCGTCGATCTTCAGAACCGGCAAAGCTTCAGGCTTCTGTGGATCAGCAATCGTCTCGCCGATATTGATCTCGCGAATACCTGCAATCGCGATGATGTCACCGGCGCCCGCTTCTTCGATCTCCACGCGCTTCAAACCTACGAAGCCGAACAGCTTCTCGATGCGAGCTTGCTTCGTGCCGCCTTCGCGAGTCATAACAGCAACAGTTTGGCCTTGCTTGATGATACCGCGGTTAACGCGGCCAACGGCAATACGGCCAAGATATTCATTATAATCAAGCAGCGTAACGAGGAATTGCAACGGGAGCGTAGTGTCTTCCGTAGGCGATGGGATATTGCTAACGATTGTCTCGTAAAGAGCTTCCATGTTCTCGTCTTGCTTCTCAGGGTCCATGCTTGAAGTACCCATAAGGGCAGAAGCATAAACTACCGGGAATTCAAGCTGCTCGTCATTTGCGCCCAGCTCGATGAACAAGTCAAGAACCTCGTCAACAACCTCTTGCGGCCTAGCGTTTGGACGGTCAATTTTGTTAACGACAACGATTGGGGTTTGGTTCGATTCAAGCGCTTTGCGCAATACGAATTTCGTTTGCGGCATACAGCCCTCAAATGCATCAACAACCAATAGCACGCCGTCAACCATTTTCATAATACGCTCAACCTCGCCGCCGAAGTCAGCATGTCCTGGCGTATCCACGATGTTGATCAAATAATCTTTGTAGTTAATTGCTGTGTTCTTAGCCAAAATCGTGATCCCGCGTTCACGCTCAAGATCGTTGGAGTCCATCGCGCGCTCTTGAACGGCTTCATGGTCTCTGAATGTTCCCGATTGTTGAAGCAGTTTGTCCACCAATGTTGTTTTACCATGGTCAACGTGGGCAATAATGGCGATATTCCGTAAGTTCTCTCTTGCTTGCATAACTTGTAATCCACTCCAATTGTTTTTTATTTAAATCTTTTACCAACGTCTGCGTTTGCTTAGCATTAACCATACACCCGCTGCAATCAATGCTGCAGCAATCGCATAAATTCCCCAGCTCCACAAAAGAACAAGAACAAAAAACACAGCCGATGCGGCAGCTAACGCCATCGATGCCGTGAGTACTACACGCGGTCTGGATGAACCGAACAAATAATATTCGTAGAGGCCTGCTGCCACACCGAAAATAAACAGCGGCCACAAATATTTCAACTTATCCCATCCAAAAAGGTTGCAGACAATAAACAGTACAGCATATACGACGAGCATTCCGCCTGGTACAAGCACGACCGCAGGAACCAATCTGCCAAAATAAAGAACATGCAGCAGAATTCCCGGGATGAGCACCAGCAGCGGCCAGAAAATCGAGCCCAAAAAGCCGAATACACCTAACTTGCCCAACAAAATAACGAGCCCGGCTAACAGCAAAATAATTCCAGCGGAATATTTGTTATTAGGCATACGCGCTTCCGCTCCTTACAACGCCAATCGCATATGATGACGAAAGACGACAGTTTTTATCTATATTAGTTTAAAGGAACTGAGGCAAAAATACCAGTACGTTGCGCGGTTCTGAACAAAAAAAAACCGTTCATGCTTATTTTGCATGAACGGAACGAGGCGAAAGCCTTATAAAACGGGCTTTTTTTTGGCAATGGCCAAAATGATGACCAGTGGAACGCAAAGCAATGGAATCGCTTCCGCGAGCGTTTTGGAGCCATGGAATAGCAAATTATTCATTCCGGGATCATGCATCAGCATCTCGCCAGCAGCGTAAGCGAGCAATGCAGCACCTATATAGGAAAGTGCTGGGAATTTTTGCAGCAGCGTTCCCAGCATTTGGCTTCCCCATATAATCATAGGTATGCTTAGTGCGATCCCTAGCAAAATAAGCACGGGATCTCCATCGGCAACGGCTGCAATAGCGAGTACATTGTCAAGGCTCATGACGAAATCGGCTACCACGATTGTCCAAATCGCCTGCCCGATCGTTGCAGCTTTTTTGATCTTATGCGTTTCCTGCTGCCCGCCTGAATCGGCAAGCAGCTTCACCGCTATATAAAACAGCAGCAAGGCGCCGATTGCCTGCAGGAAAGGCACGTCTAGCAGCCTAATCGCTACCAGCGTCAACAAGCACCTAAGCAGAACGGCTGCCAGCGCTCCCCACCAAACGGCGCGTTTGCGCTGCTCAGGCGGAAGCTGGCCACTGGCCATAGCGATGACGATTGCATTATCGCCGCTCAGCAGCACATTAATTAATACGATCTCGACAAACAGGATTACGCTGTCCAACATCCATCCCTCCTCTTAACAGCTGTATGTACAAGCTCGGGGGATTATGTCCTAAAAAAAAATGAGTGCAACCCCCGTGCTCTTCGCATTGTTTTTGAGCTTCATAAATAAGCTAGTATCAAGCGTTAACGTCAATCCATGCTCCCTATAGGTAAAGGCGCGTTGCGCGGTGAGATATAAGAATCCCGCATAAGTTGAAAAACTTATCCATTCTTATGTTTTTAAGAAAGGATGGCCACCGATTATGGAACTTTTCTCGGTCGAATTTTTTTCCGCCCTGCTTACCATTATTTTTATTGACCTGATTTTGGCCGGAGATAACGCCATTGTCATCGGACTCGCGGCTCGGAACTTGCCCAAAGAACAGCAAAAGAAGGCCGTCATTTGGGGTACAGCGGGAGCTGTAGGCATCCGGGTCATCGCAACCCTTCTTGTCGTTCAATTGCTGAATGTGCCGTGGCTAAACCTTGTGGGAGGCCTTCTTCTCGTCTGGATTGCCTACAAGCTGCTTGTGCAGGAGGATGCGCATGACGGCATCAAATCAGGCAATACGCTCTGGCAGTCGATCCGCACGATCATTATTGCAGACGCGGCGATGGGCATCGATAATGTCATTGCGGTCGCAGGAGCGGCACATGGCGATACACTGCTTGTTGTTCTGGGCCTAATCATTAGCGTTCCGGTTGTCGTATGGGGAAGCACCCTCTTCATTAAGCTGATTAACCGTTATGAATGGATCGTATATGTCGGTTCTGCTGTACTGGCGTATACCGCTGCCAAAATGATTACTCACGAAAAATCATTCCAAGCTTTTTTTGAGAATCCATGGATTTACTGGTTGTTTGTCATTGCCGTCATCCTTCTCACGATCGCTGCTGGCTGGCTAACCAACAATCGGAGGCAAAAGGATAAACCGCAAAAAAGCAGCGAATCCCACTAGGGATCGCTGCTTTTTTCTTATCACAATGCCGCTATTCAAGAAGATCTCCTATTTTAAACCGGCCATTCTCCTCGATCAGCTCCACAAAGACGGGCCGCTCATCAGGCGTGCGGTTTGGCGTATGAATCGTGAGCAGAAGCCTTCCGTCGAACGAGCGGAAGACCATGCCATGCCCTCCGTCATTCTGGTAGAGCGCCTCATCCGCGTGTGTCCAAGGACCCGTTACGAGCCCAGTAGCAGACTGTGCTATGCCAAGCGCGTAGGTGTTATTGATAAAGCTGGCCCAAAGCATATACAGGCTGCCAGATGACGAATGAAACAAATACGGGCCATCGGTTACATAATTAGCCTGATCCGGGTATCTCGGCGAAACATAAGGGGTTGTCCAAGGCGCTTCCGAGGCATGAAATAGGATGACCGGCTCCGACACCGCGCGTGCGAGGTCATCGCTTAGCTTCACGGCACAAACTTCCCCGTCCCCCGTCTGCTGCCACTCATGGCAAAACACCATCCAAGGCTGCTTCTCTTCATCTACAAACAAGCTTCCGTCCAGGGAGCTCCACTTTTCAGGCGTAACCGGCCCGTCGCTATGCGGCGCAAACGGCCCCAGCAAATCATCCGATGCCAGCACAGCCGTTCCAAGCAAGCCGTTATCCCGTCTGCGGAAGGTGGCAAACATATAGAAACGGCCATGATATTCATACACCTCTGGAGCCCAAAAATTCGTATCCGCAAAAAAATCGGAACTGGGCCGAAAGACAGGAAACGGCCCTTCCCATGACGCCAGATCATAGCTCCAATAGGCGTCGAATCCGGTACCTTTCCCCCAAATATTTTTGTCTGTACTGCCGTATAAATAATATTTTTGTTGATCGATGATAGGCAGTACAAACGGATCTCTAATTTGTAAATCCCCGCTTTTCAGCATCATCAGCGCTCCTTCTGCTACTTGTATGTTGGGTTTACGACTCCGATGGTTAATTTTTCGATCAACCTGCCGTCCTCAAATGCCAGCACTTGATTTCCTTTTAGGTGAAAAGGGTATTCCCCATCCTCATAAAATAAAGTTCCTCGCACCTCGCGGACACTCATGCCGATCAGGCTTTTTAATTGTCCATACCGATCTGTAACCGCGCGCACTCCGCTAGGGAAGCGCATATAGCTTTCTCCATCCCGGTATAGCAAGGACTCCTCCTGCAGGTTTAGCAGCTCATAAGTTACGCCGTCAATCATCCGGCTATAGCCGGTCTCCCCTGTTATTTCCTCCCCATGGTCCACATCGTAGGGGACAAGCCCTGTAAACCACAGCAACCCGTCCGGTGTAGGCAATATGCCGCATAAACGCTCTACATAATCAAGCAAGCAGAGGATTGACGGAGAGTAAGCTTCCGTGAAGCCCTCATCTCCCGTCCATGGGCTAACTGCCTGAGCAAATCGGGTCGCCTTCGCAAATGAAGCAAGGATAGGATAAAGCACCCATGTCAGTTCAACGTGGCGGCCATGGTGCTCGAATGCATGCGGCGCGCGAATCAGGCTTAGGAAGTTCGACGCCCCGCCCCAGCTATTGTAGGTTGAGAAGGGATCAAACCTCGGATCGTCCATTGACATGGACGTAAATGGATATTTCGCAAAAAACTTCCGTGTATTCAACAAATAACGTTTCAGCATCGTATCGAAGAAGGCCCGGTCTCCGACCTCGCAAGCCATCACGCGCAGCAGCACGTCCGACTGCACGCGAACGAGCTCATCATTTCGGTCGCGGTCATAGAAGAAATGATCCTCTTCGTCAAAGCAATAACGGTATAAGCTCGCCAAGCTCTCTTCGGCTTTCGTCTGCCACTGCTCGCCCGGCAACCCCAGCTCCTCCGCGATGCGGGCCAAATAAAGACGCTGGCAGTACACGTTCGCAGTCAAATCCGGCGCAAGAAAGGGCAAAATCGGCGAATCGGGATTAAACTGCGTGGCATCGCTGCGATGCGGCGTATCCGGCACATGCCAAAAACGAGGGGAGAGATCATGTCCTGTATCGAACGTGCTGAAAGCCTCGACGCATCCCGTACCCCGCGTATTTCGGTATTGAACAAGCCACTCGTCGTAGCGGACCATCGCATCGTACATCGTTTGAAGAAATGGCCTTCCAGCCGCATTTAGCTTATAGTGATTCCAAACGCTGCGCGCAAGCGGCGTCACCAACTGGATTTGCCGATAGGCTGGGCCATGCTCCGTCACTTTGTAGGGCAGCATGCCATCCTCCCTCTGGTGCACTGCAAACGATTGATACGTGGCTTCTGATACGGACGGCATAAACCGGGACAGCAGCTCCGCATTGATCGTTCCCGTGCTCTCCAACCAGCAGCCAAGATATATCCCGCCTTCATGCAAGATCGGCGCTGCTCCACCCGTCGGAACGATACAATCAAGGAGAGTTCTCACTGCTTGGTAATAGACTTGCTCCAGCTTGCCGGAGCGAGTCGTAAAACGAATGCCGGAGCGTTTCCATTCCTTCAAGCTATTCTGATCAGAAGGCTTCTTAAGCGATCCGACTTTCTCATCTATATCTATCTCCCGAAGCTGCCTTAGCAAGGATTCACTCATCATAATCCCCTCACTTCATTTTATTTTCGCAAACAAGGCTTGCGCTCAAGCGGAAACGGCTGAAGCCATCCTCTGGCGGCTATGCTCACGTTTCGCGTAGACGTATAGAGAAAGTATGAGTAAACTCATATACTTTCCTATAAGTCAAGCGTAATCTCATTTCCTGTATCTTGAAATGAAACAGACTGCCGCGAGGCAGCCTGTTCATTATCCCATTCACACCATGTCCTTTGAGGACTATTGATTGTTCTTAAATATTTTCACCGTACCGTTATAGAAATCACTTACTGCTTGCTCAACCGTTTTGCGCCCAAAACCTACCTCATACATCGTCGTTTCAGCAAGCTTCGAATATTCGGAGAACCCTGGAGGGTTGTAGCTCACCGCGAACGGTTCCGTCTTCGTTGCTTCGGATACGCGGCTGGTATAGTCGTATACGATCTTCTCGACGTCATTCGCATTGCTCTCAAGAAGCGTACGGTTGGCCGATGTTACGGGAACCCCGCGGTCGTTGCCCAATATTTTGGCTACATCGGGATCATTAATAAAGAAGCTTAACAGCGTCGCCACTTCTTTCGGATGTTTGGTTTTCGCATAGCCTGACAAGCCTTGGCTCGATTCGAATACCACTCCCGTACCCTTCTCTCCGCGAGGAACCTGAACCATAATCAGCTCATCCTGCGTCAATCCTTGGGTAGCTGCCAATTGATTGGACGGAATCAGGCTCATGGCTACTTTTCCGGTAACCACCAATGATTTGCTCGTATCGCCTGGAGGGTTGGACACCTGCAGCTCGGAAGGCACCACACCGCCGGATTTGGCTGCAGTATCCCAAAATTGGAACCATTTAAGCGCGTCTGCCTCTTCGAATCCAAGCGTTCCCTTATCCATATCGTACAACTGCTTGCCTTGCTGCTTCAGGCCGATATCCATGCCATCAATGGACATGTTATAAGTGCCGTATATGCCGCTTCCCAGCTTATCGGAAATTTCCTTGCTGATGCGTGCAAAATCTTCCCAGCTCCATCCGTCCGTTGGCACCGGAATGCCAGCTTTCTCGAACATCGTCTTGTTCACGACAACGCCGCGGGCGTTCGCTCCGGCAGAGATATGAAGCAGCTTGCCGCCAATGGTGCCATATTGAATCATCGATTGATCCATATCGCTCAGGTTAAGCTCTTTGTCCACATAAGGAGAAAGATCAAGCAGCACTTCTTTATTCGCGTAATCTACCACATTGCCGCCTAGGAAAAAGACGTCAGGCGCTGTGCCCGATGCGAGCTGTGTATTCAGTTTGTCAAAGTAACCGGTCGAAGGAGCAAATTCTCCGACTACCTTGATTCCTGGATTTTTTTCTTGGAAAATGTTGAGCGCTTCGTTAGTGATATCCGCCCTTTTTTGGTCTCCCCACCACATGATGCGCAGCTCCACTTGGCTTGCTTCGTTTCCGCCAGCGCCATTCTCATTTTTTGCCCCGTTGCTGCTTGTTCCGCTTGAACATGCCGCAGTAAGGACCATCAACATCGCCAGCATCAAAATAAACAATCGTTGTCTCATCTTGATTTCCCCCTAGATTTGATTTAAGTTCCCTTTCCCTTCTGATGCTACCCTTATTTCCTATCATTCGGAATTTCATTCCTTCGGGTATTGGATATCAATTTTTTCGGCTGGCAGTCTGATTATTTCAGGCCGGTCGTTGCGATGCCATCCAGAAAATACCGTTGGAAGATCAGGAAGATGAGCGTAATCGGAACGAGCGACAAAGCCGACATCGCAAGAAGCGCGCCCCAATCCGATTGCCCTGTAGGATCGAATAAGGATCGAATGCCTAGCTGGACCGTAAACAGCTTGATATCGCTCAAGTAGATCATTTGGCTAAAGAAGTCATCCCATGACCAGATAAACGTAAAAATTGCGGCGGATATCAAGGCAGGAACGAGCAGCGGCATAATAATCCGGAAATAAATTTGCCGTTGATTGCAGCCGTCGATCGTAGCGCTCTCATCCAGCTCTCTTGGGATGCCGCGAATAAATTGCACCATCATCAGTATAAAGAAGGAATCATGAGCAAGCCATTTCGGCAGCACGAGCGGAAAATACGTATTGATCCAGTGCAGCTCATTAAAGATGACGTATTGCGGCACTAGCGTAACATGATAAGGCAGCATGATGGTCACGAGCATCAAGGAGAACCAAATCTTCTGAAACTTGAAGTTCAACCGTGCAAAAGCATACGCGGCGAAGGAACAAGTGATGACGTTGCCAAGCACGCTAAGGATCGAGATCAGCCAAGAGTTGGCAAAAAACTTGCTGAAAGCCACGCCTTGAAAGCCGCGCCATCCATTCACGTAATTGTCCAGTGTGAAGGTGCTTGGCCACAAACCCGGTTCCGTAAATATTAGTTCATTCGGCTTAAATGAGCTGCTAATAAGCCAGAGCACCGGATAGAGCATGGCGACGCCAAAAATGATGATAAGCGTATGTTTCGTCAATCCGTTGATTTTTTTGACTTCCATGCTGTCCTACCTCCCTTCCTTGCTGTCGCCGTAAAACACCCAATATTTCGAGGTAACGAAAATAATGGCCGTAAAGGCTCCAATAATCAGCAGCATAATCCAGGCAAGCGCCGAGGCATAACCCATGTCGAAGAAAGAGAAACCTTTCATATACAGGTAAAGGGTATAGAACATCGTCGCGTCGAGCGGTCCGCCCCGTCCGTCGCCGATGACGAATGCGGGCGTGAAGGCTTGAAATGAATTGATAATGCTCATGACAAGATTGAAGAAAATAACCGGTGACAGCATAGGCAATGTAATCTTGAAAAATTGGCGTACTTTATTCGCGCCATCCACTTGCGCTGCTTCGTATAAGTCTGCGGGCACTTGCTTTAAGCCCGCCAGAAAAATGACCATCGCGGATCCGAACTGCCATATGGACAACGAAATAATCGTATATACGATGTAGCTCGGATGGGAGATCCAAGAGGGCCCTTGAATGCCGAACCAACCCAAGAATTGATTAACTAGCCCGCTCCCATCGAAGATTTGGCGCCATACTATCGCGATAGCGACGCTGCCGCCAAGCAGGGACGGAATGTAATAGATCGTTCGATAAATGCCCAGCGCCCGAATTCCTTTGTTCAGCACCATAGCGACCATCAGCGCGAAAGCAAGGCGCAGCGGCACGGAAATGAACACGTATTTGATGGTTAGCCAGAGCGAATTCGAGAAGGTATCGTCTTCTTTGAAAATTTCAATGTAGTTGGCAAAGCCAATCCATTGCGGCGGTGTCAGCAAGTTATACTTGGTGAGCGACAAATAGAGCGAACCAAGCATCGGTCCCAGCGTCAGGCAGAAAAACCCGATCAGCCAAGGAAGCAAAAAAGTATACGCCGTCAAATTGTGCTGATTGGCTAGCGGCTTGCGGCTTTTCCTCATCGCGAATACCCCTCTCTTAATGATGTAATTCCATCATAAAGGAGGGGTACTCTCGGTTGAATGCTATTTCTTCGGGTGTTCGCTATCAATTTTTTCAGATGCCTGCTGCCTGTATTCAGATGGCGTTACCCCATACATCCGCTTGAACTTGGAGCTGAAGTAGCTTGCGTTCGAGAAGCCGGTAAGCTCTGCAATGTCCCACAAATTAAGCGTTGTCGTCGTTAGCATCCGCACAGCCTCGCCCATCCGCACCTCGTTCAAATAGTGAATAAAGGTTTTGCCTATCTTAGCTTTGAACATCTCGGAGAAGTAAGTGGCATTATAATTAAATTTCTCCGCAATCATCGTCAGGTTCAGGTCATACATATAGTTCTCATCAATAAAATGCTTGGCGGCCAAAATCAAGGAAGGATCCGTTTCCTCGGAATCGCTTTGCCGCTTATGTTCGATCTTGCTGGCAATCCGCATTAGAAACTGCTCGGCCTTCTCAACCGAATCCAGGCTCAGCGTCATCTCCGGTCTCAGCCAAAGCTGCTCTGCGCTCTCCATGCCAATGCGCGATTCCTGAGCAAGGTTCTCCAGCATCAAGTACAACTGGAAAATCACCTTCACGAAACGAAGCTGAGAACTAGCCGTTTGCTGCAGCTCCTGACGAATGGCTCCATTGAAAGCATCCAGCTCGCCCCGAATTAAATAACGCTCGATTACTTTCATCGTATGCTCGGGAAGCGCAGCTTGCCCTTCAGCTGCTTTAGCGGTCCCCTCCGTGCTGCCCGCCGGCAAATACCAAGCCAGCAAGGAGGAAATATAGCCCTCCTTCCATTGCTTAAAGCCGCTCACGGGTTGTCCTTTTCCTATTTTCAGTTCAAAATCCATATAAATATACACGCTCTCGCGAAGGGTTTCCGAGAACTCCAGCTCCAATGCTTCCTCGGCAAACAAAACAAAATGCATTAATCCGGGATAGCTGACGTCACGAAATACTTCGACCCTGCCTTGGTAATTCGCCGCGCATTCCCTTGAAATGATGTCAAAGGGCAGTCTGAACTTATCCGGCGTACGCTCTATTGGGGCATTGGATACCGCTCGCTCCAGCAGTCCTGCTGCGATAAACCGTACGTCGCGATTTTCCCAGTCCTGCAGCTCGAACAATCGAGATCGATCCTGGATGACGCTTTCCCGATCAATTTCCTCCTTTACGAGGTGAACGATAAAATGCTCCTTCATTTCCAAGTAATATTGCGAGAGCCTCCACTGCGTGAGTGCTGCCTGGTCCTGACTTTCACGCTCTTTATCCAGCTCGTTCTTCACATTGACCAGCGTATCAGTCAGTTCCTTCCTCGCCACGGGTTTTAATAAATAATCACGGGCCTGATTCCGGATGGCTGCCTTAGCATAATGAAAATCTTCATACCCTGTAATTACGATAAGCCTCAGTTCTGGATACTGCTCATGACAGGCATCCAGAAACGACATCCCGTCCATTACCGGCATATTCATGTCCGTAATGACGATATCGATGGGCTCTGCCGAGAGCCTCTCCAGCGCCTCCAAACCATTGGAAGCCTCACCGGCTATGAGAAGCCCGATACTCTCCCAATCCACCTTTAGCTTCAGCCCTTGGCGTATCTCAGGCTCGTCATCCACAATCATTACTTTATACATGCTGGTGTTCCTCCTGTGCGGGTAGTATAAGCTCAATGGTTGTGCCTTCGCCAAGAGTAGAAACAATTCGAGCTTCGAATAACGATTCATAATAGAGACGGCAGCGGGCAAGGACGTTGCTTAGGCCAATCTGGCTGTCTCTGCTGCTTAGAAGCTGCTCTAGCTGAACAGATTCGGAGCGCTCCAGCAGTTGCCTCTGCTGCTCGGTTGTCATGCCGGGTCCGTTATCGGTGACGCTAAGATGGACGTGCCCGTTAGAATGCCTGATTCGTATCCGAATTTTGGCGTTCGTTTGATGTAGAAAGCTGTATTTAACCGCGTTTTCAATTAGCGGCTGGAATATAAATTTAACCGTGGTTAGCCTGCCAAGCTCTCCTGCTTCCTCAAGCGTTAAATCCAGCCGATCGCCAAAGCGGATTTGCAATATCGACATATAGTAACGCACATACAGAAGCTCCTCTTCCAGCCTAATGAGATCGTCGCTCATTTTCAGCGAAAAACGCATCATTTTCCCAAGCGACTCAATGACCTCGACCGTGTCGTCCGTCCGTTTCTGGATGGCTAGGCTGCTCATCAGCTCCAGCGTATTAAACAGGAAATGCGGATTGATTTGCATAAGTAGAGCTTTGTATTCCGCCTGCTGCCGAAGCAGCTTAAGCTCGAATTCCGTCTTGATATGATACCGGAGCCGAGTAACCATGTTGCGGAATGTTTCCGTCGCAAAGCCGACCTCATTGCGCACCTTTTGCTCCGGCGCCAAACGGCTCTCGGCAAGATTAAAATCGCCTCGCTGGACATGGCGCATGGCTAGCACGAGCCGTGTAAGCGGCTTCGTAATGCCGTGAGAGAGCCAAGTTGCCAGAATTAAAGACAGCAGCAGCATGATTCCCGCCACGATGAAAATAGTACTTCTTAGACGGAAGAGCTGAGAATACAAATCCTTCTCTGATACGAAGCCAACGAGCATCCAATTGGTTTGGGCCAGCTTCTTGTAGACTAAAATGTCTTTGTCCCCTCGCTCGTTCGTCGAATAAACGACGCCCTGCCGCCTCGGGCTGCTGCGAATATCTTCCACCTGACGCGCCATGTCCCGGTGGGTGTTATATTCGCTTTGGGACAGCATCGGCTCGCCAAGCTGATCTAACAAGTAGATCGTCCCGCTCTCTCCCAAGTGAATGCGAGCCAGCGGCTCGAGGAAATAGTCTGCGCTTACATTAATCTTCATCAGGCTTCTCGTTAACGAGGGCTCGAACGAGCCAATCGGCATAATCATGCTGATCACCGGATGTTTGTTCTTATTGCGCAGCTCCGCTGTATCGGTATGGGCAGGGACCCAGTATTGGTCCTTGTTCTTGAAATCAAGGTACCACTTTTCCTCCAAAAATGCCGGATCGGAGACCACTAAATTCCCACTGCTTACCCACATGCCTTCCTGACTGTACACGGTGACGCTTGATACACTGGAGTAGCTGTTTGTCGTTTGCATCAAAAATTGGCTCATCCGGTAATGGGTAAGGTTTTTCTCCCCTCCCGAGGCTTCCGCATCCGATGCCACGGCGTTCCAATTTTTTGTAATATCGCTATTAAACACAATAGAAGCCAAATCATAAATTTGCGTCTGTACCATGTCGATATAAGAGCCGTATTCATCCATTTTCTCCAGCGCCGATGATTCGATGTAGGACCTTATGATCGAGCGGGACTGGTTGAATAATAGAATCGCCATCGTGACAAAGGAGAGTACGAATAGCAGAAAAAAAATCGCAATCAAACGGCTTTTTAACGAATAAAAGATAACCTGTCCCTCCTCGCCAGCTTCTTTATCCCATTATAGCCATCATTCATCTGCCTGCAACGGGTTTTCTAACGGTAAAGCGCTAGTTAAGGGAATAAAAAAGGGACAGCTCCTTTAGGCCTCGCCCTTAGGATACTGTCCGCATCGTAACAATCATTTTAAAACCAGCTATCCTCGCCTGCCGTATGAACCGTCGTTTGAACTACCGGGGTAAGCAGAAGCTCCTCCGTCCCTTCGACTGCTGCAGCCAGCAGCTCCGTATAATTCGGAATCAAGGATTCAATCTTTTCCACGATGCGAAGATTTGGGTTGGTGCTAGGCGATTTAGGCAAAAATAGCGTACAGCAATCCTCATAAGGCAAGATCGAGGTTTCAAACGTACCGATCCGCTCGGCCAAGCGGATAATTTCATGCTTGTCCATCATGATCAGCGGCTTCAGCTGTGGAAGCTGCGCAGAGCGCCCGATGACATTCATGCTAGGCAGCGTCTGGCTTGCTACTTGGCCGAGGCTCTCGCCAGTTACGATGCCAAACGCTTTGTTACGCTCTGCAAGCTGCTCCGTGATCCGCATCATCGCCCGCCTCATTAGCGTAATGATGAGATTATCGCTTTTGGCCTGCACCAATGTGGTTTGTATTTCCGTGAAAGGCACCAAATGGAGCTTGATCGGCTCTCCGCTAAAATAAGACAGCCGCTTCGCAAGCTCAATGACCTTATCCTTGGCTTGCTCGCTAGTGAAGGGATAGCTGTGAAAGTGTACCGCTTCGATTTCAAGCCCTTTGCGCAGCGCAAGCCATCCTGCCACAGGGCTATCAATGCCACCGGATAGCAGCAGCATAGCTTTGCCGTTAGACGCGAACGGAAATCCGCCTGCGCCCGGAATCACTTCATAGAAGACATAAGTCGCTTCCTCTTGGATATCTACCCGCAATTCCACATCGGGGTGATTGACATTCACTTTGAGATCCTCAATCGCACGCAGCACATGGCCGCCGACCAAATGATTCATTTCCTGTGAAGTATGAGGAAATGGCTTCCATGCTCGTTTGGCGCTGACTTTAAACGTAGCCGGCTTCACTGGCACGGATTGCATAAGCGCAAGTGCAACCTCTCGAATTTTCTCGAGATCCGGTTCCGTGCTAATGACCGGACTAAGCGACACGATACCGAATAAATCCTTCAACCGATCCACGATCGGCTCATGCGGATGGCCGTTAAGCTTGACATACAAACGTCCAAAAGACTTAAAAAACGTAATATTCTCATAAGCAAGCAATGCCTGCTTCACTTGATCTAGCATGCGTTTCTCGAATCTATTGCGGTTTCTTCCCTTTACCATTAAATCTCCGTACCGGAGCACTACCTGATCATAAAGCAAAATTAAGTCAATCTCCTCTCAAGCGGCTTTAACTGCGCAACGATTTTGTGCAGAGCTGCGCCAAGTGCAGTAATATCCCGTTCCTCATGTTCATCCCCGAAGCTGATGCGAATGCCGCCTGACGCCTGCTCATGGCTGGCGCCAATAGCTAGCAGCACGCGGCTTGGCTTATCGTCCTTCGAGGAGCAAGCCGATTTCGTTGATGCCATTATACCATGCTGCTCAAGCATGTGAATAACGACCTCTGGCTTCATACCCGGATAGGAGAAATGAACGATATGCGGGGCTAGAGGCTCCGCCCCGTTCAGCTTCAGCTCCTTGATTTCGCCAAGGATCGCCAGAAGCTGATTTCGTAGCTGCTGCATTTTTATCAACCATTGCTCCCGCTTGTCCAGCGACATCCGCAGCGCCTTAGCGGAGGCCACAATGCCCGGAACGTTTGGCGTGCCCGCGCGCAGGCCGCCCTCATGCGAGCCTCCTGACACGAGCGGGTACAGTGTTAGCCCTTCCCGAACATACAAATAACCAACACCCTTAGGCCCCCGCAGCTTGTGAGCGGAACCGGTCAGCAAGTCAATTCCCCATTCCTCAATGGCAATAGGCAGCTTGCCCAAGCTTTGTACGGCATCCACATGGAACCTAATCTTCGGATGTCGTTTGAGCATTCGTCCGATAGCTTCAATGGGCTGAACGGTCCCAATTTCATTGTTAACATGCATAATGCTTACCAGTATCGTTTCATCCGTAATAGCCGATTCCAGCTGCTCCACGTCAATATGCCCGGTTTTGCTTACAGGCAAATAGGTTACGCGGTACCCTTCCGTTTCCAGCTGGGCAAAAGCTTCGTAAACGGAGGCGTGTTCGATTTGAGACGTAATCAAATGCTTGCCTCGACTTGCATATTGCCGCGCCACACCCTTGATGGCGATATTGTTGGACTCAGTCCCGCCGGAGGTGAATACCCAGCTGCCTTTGTTCGTCTGCATGCGATCGGCGAGCAAGGCGCGTGAACGTTCAATCAGCTTATCGGACTCCATCCCAAACCGGTGAAGGGAAGACGGATTCGCATACTGCGATTTCATGACCTCCATCATCGTTTGTACAACTTCATTATAAGGCGGTGTAGAGGCAGAATGATCAAAATATAACATAATAACATAGCTCCTTTTCCAAAAAAGAAAAAGATCAGCAATGGCTTCCGCCTATAAAGGCTGAGAGCTCATCGTGATCTTATGGCTGCTTCTGGCTTACTTTGCCTGCAGCACCTTGGCAACATAACGCTGTGTCTCTTCAGGCAGCGCTTCAAGCTTCTCGATTAGCTGCTCGTTCGTTCGGATGCCTGCCCGGTCCACTCGTCCGGGACCGGCGTTGTAGGCTGCCAGAGCCACTTGCTCGTTGCCGTTGTATTTATTCAGCAGCAGCGACAAATATTTCGTCCCGCCATTAATATTTTGAACGGGATCAAAGGAATCGGTTACCCCAAGCCCTCTCGCCGTGCCGTCCATAAGCTGCATCAAGCCTTTGGCCCCGGAACCTGACTCCGCATCGGGACGAAAGCCGGATTCCGTCTTGATAACCGCTTGAATCAAGCTTGCATCCACGCCGTATTTGCTGGAGGCTTGCTGAATGATTGCATCGTACTCGCTTGGCGTTCTTGTAGCTGACGATTCGCTGCTAGAAGTGAAGCTAGCCGGAAGATTAAGCGCAGATAGCTGGGCAAGCGCATCGGCTGGCATAACCGGAAGCGATGAAGCTTGATCAGAAGCGCTGTCAGACATATATTGTGACAACAGAGTATCAAATAAAGAAGGAGAGCCATCGCCTGCTGCAGCTTGCAGCGGGTTCGACGTGCCTTGCATATCCAGACTTGGCGTAAGCTGTAGCTGAAGCAAGGTTTTTATAATTCGCGGGTCTATACTCATGGTTTCCTCCTGGCATGTTCATTCATAAACAGATCATAATAAATGCGATAATTACTATATCGGTTATTATTGTACATGTTTTTATAGCAAACAGCCAGTTTTCGATTGTTCATGAAGGATAAGCTTTGCATAAACCTCGGATATGGATTGGCATGTCAAATAGTCAACCGAAATCCGCTCTCCTGAGGGCTCTTGCATTCTTGCGTTCAACCATACAGGCGTCCAGCCTGCGCTGCTTGACGGCGCAATATCGTTATGCCAAGCGTCACCCACATAAACAAGCTCTTCTGGCAAATAGCCGGATAATCGCTGAACATGCCGAAACACCTCCGGGTCTGGCTTGGCAATGCCCATTCCGTCAGAGATATGCACCTCGCTTTTGTCGATAACCTCCAGCAAGCCTAGTGCCGTTACTTTATTCAGCTGATGCTGCACCGGTCCGTTCGTAATCAAACCAAGCTTTATGCCCTTTGCCTTTAATTGCCCGAAAAGCGTCAATACGCCATCTCGCAGCAACAACCGAGACTGCTCCAGCTCATAATTCCGCTGCAGAGCATCGGCAGCCTCGTCCGTGATCTCAATTCCAATCTCGGCAAACGCCTCCGTCGTGCGACGAATTCGAAGCTCAGCAAGCGATAGCTTTCCTTCCGCATGAATGCTCCATAACCGATCGCTATGCAGTCTTATGCGCTTAAATATTGCCTCTGCTGTTAATCCGCCTCTAGCCAGCTTCGTTAGGCCACTCGCCTCTAATGCCAGCTGAAAAGGCATCAATTGGTCGTACAGCGTATCATCCAAATCAAAATAAACGGCTTTGATCACCGATATCACCTTCTCCCGGCTTTGTTATGACAATGGAAATAGACATTCTTGCATCTTTGACGATAAGTTTCCTATGGACTAACTATCACAAATACCTGTTACACAGCTCGTACTGCATTTTCATCATTTTTTAGACTTGATGATGTGCAAATTATTGATAAACATGATTAAGAAATATTGTACAGCTTAAACGATATAAAATGAACCTAAGAGGTTAACGAAATGAGTGCTTTCCTCCGTTTTATGGAGGAGAACTATAGAATCGTAGTGATTTAGCAGGAATTTCTCCCACTAAAAAAGCATTATTCGTTTAGCAAGCGAAATAGAGGGAATCTCTCCCGTTAATACGACTGTTTTACGTCATTTTCGGCAATAGCTCTGGAATTAGAGGGTGAAACTCCATCTAAACTCCTTAAAATAGAAAATAATCTAAATATAGAGGGACAAATTCCATCTATTGCAAATAATGATTGCAGATCACGCAACCGATCGGAACACGCGTAAATTCGCATAAGCAATTATTTTTCAATTACTCAACTTTCGCAGGTGCAACTTATACTATAGGCCTTGTTAGCTTATTCGACTTTCACTAGGCAAGTATATTTTTATCTCTAACCTGCCTTAAATCAAATAAAAATGAGCAGGTGCTGGGCACCTGCTCATTCCTGTACCTATTCAATTAATTAAGAACATTCCAAAGCCGCAATAGAACGACCGCCGCCTCAGCTCTAGTGGTCAAACCTTTCGGAGCGAAATAATTATTTTCCCGTCCTTTTATAAGGCCGTTTTCAAAAGCATTTGCAACATAATCTCGGGCCCAAGCTGGGATGGTGGCATCATCGGCAAAAGAAGTGCTTTTCGCATGCTCGGCCTCCCAT
Source organism: Paenibacillus paridis (assembly GCF_006345825.1). Lineage (GTDB taxonomy): Bacteria > Bacillota > Bacilli > Paenibacillales > Paenibacillaceae > Pristimantibacillus > Pristimantibacillus paridis. Next base: position 954,392 of record NZ_VCIX01000092.1, on the reverse strand, counting down.
TTCATTGCTCTGGACACCATAGCAGCCATCTCTGCTCGATTGACCGTTTTCTGCGGCTGTAAGGTTCCATCCGAATACCCCTCGATAATTCCCTTCGCTACTGCTGTCTGAATTTCCCGCTGTGCCCACGATGGAATGCTGTCCTTGTCGCTGAATGGCATAGCAATAGTTTCGTTACTTATTGGAATCTGAAGAGTCCGAAGCAGCATAACCGCAAACTCCGTCCTTGTCACGTAGCCATTCGGCACAAAAGTAAGGGAATTTATTCCCTTTACGATTCCAAACCCTACCGCTTCGCAAATCGTAGCTTTTGCCCAGTGATTCGTAGTATCCGTGAAGGTACAAGACGCTGTGCTCACATCATCAGCCATGCGATTAACCGTGAGCTTATACGTCTTGACGGTTCCATCCTCTGCCTGAACTGTTATTGTGAATACGTTAGTTCCCATTGCCAAAGGAAGAGTCTTGGTCTCGCTTATGCGTTCCCCTAACAGCTTAACGACGGCTTTAGAATGAAAAGGCGATAATTTCAGTTCAATCTGCTCTGCCTCTGTCTGTACGGTATACTCCGTTTTCTCAGGTGTAAATGCGGGCAATAGCTCTAATTCTTTGATCAATGTATAGATGTTCAAATTAGCTAGGTTTGCATTGCTCGACAGCGATACTGTTGGTGGTATTGATGATGTTGGTGTTGGTGTCGGTGTTGGCGGGGCTGCCGCTGCAACCACTGTAATCGTAGAAGCTTGATCAACAACCTCCACACCATTAAGGTAAACCGTTAGGCTATAGTTTTTAGCAGACTGGGTTCCGTTGTTCGGAAGAGTAATGATGGCTGTTGCACTTGTGCTGCTGCTAACCGCTGCAATTGCAGCTTCAACTCCATTCACATATACCTGTAATGTCTGTCCCGTCAGATTGAACCCAGTTACAGTAGCCGTTATATCGCCTCCGGTACTCGGCAAGCGGGTTGGGCTCGCTGCAATACCGATAACTATAGGAGTAGCTACGATAAAGGCAGCCTTCGCTTCATCTAGCATTGTGCCATACTGATTAGCTACCTCGTCCCCGGAAACATGAACTTCGTATTCGCCATTACCTAGCGTACCGTTAAACGTCAACGTAAATGTGAATGAAGACTCGTCATAGACTTGCGTGTAGTCGGAGAACGTATGGCCGTCCTTCGTTATGCTGAGAAGACCCCGTGCATTGACAGAAGTGAGCTCCGCTCCTCCTGCAACCCAGTAGACGGACTCGCTAACCGTAACGGAAACACTAGCAGGAGGTATAACGAATTGCTCATGATGTGCAAAATTTCCAAATGTAACAGTTAGCATCGTTGTATTGTACATCAAGCTCAATGTATTGGATGCTGCACTCTCATTGCCTGCCATATCCGTTGCAGCTCCTGCTTCAACGGATACCGTTACATTCTGACCGCTTGTCGTCGGAGTAATTGTCGCTCTGTAGGTAGATGCGTTTACAGCAATCAAATCGGATGCTGTCCCATTCGTGACCTCAAGATCATCGACGGTAAAACCATTAACAATCTCATTAAAGGCTATCGTTACCGGAAATGAGGCATTTACCACACTCCCTGCCGAGCTGGATATGGTTGCTGTCGGTGCAGTGTTATCAAGTACAAAAGCACTTGAAACCGCAGCAACAGCATTGCCTACGTTGTCTATTGCTCGAATATGCAAGTACCAGTTGCCGTTGCCGCTTGTCTGTCTTATTGTATCCTCGTTATCAAAAGGGATCCATCCACCGGATGGAACCGTTGTGCTTTGGCTCCATGCATATGCCAAGGAATCAGCATCGACGCCGCTTTGTGTATCATGAAGCGATACCTTGCTTGACGCTATTTTCGCCGCTGTTGCTTGTCCATTCGTGCCAAACACTACTTCCGGGGACGTTGAATCAATTTCCAGCGTAATGGTGTAGGTTTGACTAGCCTTAAGATAGGGCTCGACGCGAACAGGAATTACGGTATTCGTGGTTGCTCCCGCTATGTTAATGGTTTTTGAGCTGCTGCTGGCCAGCAGCTCATTATTCACATACAGAGCCGCTCCAGATAAGTCTGCAAGCGTTGGTGTTACATCTACGCTGGACAGTGATTGTCCATCATAGTAATACGTGTACGAGGTGTCGGAGGCTTGGAAGGGCTCTGAGAAGTCACCTTCTTGCAAAGCTAAGCCGCTTAAATTGGCATCACCCGGCACGATCTCTGGACCACCACTTCCTCCTCCCCACCCGACGACCGTACCGTCTGATTTCAGTGCAAGTGAATGTGTTAGCTCCGCAGCGATTGAGACAACTCCACTTAGTCCATTAGGGACGGTGGTTTTACCATAAGCGTTCGATCCCCATGCCACGACAGTACCGTCTGATTTTATCGCAAGTGAATGATTAGCTCCTGCAGCTATTGATACTACACCGCTTAGTCCAGCAGGTATGGAAGTCTCACCATTAACGTTTCTTCCCCATCCCACAACGGTGCCATCTGATTTCAGCACGAGAGAATGATATTCTCCCGCAGCAATGGACACCACGTCAGTAAGCCCAACCGGTACGGAACTTTGACCCTGAATATTGCTTCCCCACGCCACAACGGTACCATCCGATTTTAGTGCAAGTGAATGGTAATCCCCAGCGGCAATCGACACCACGCTGTTTAGACCAACAGGGACAGAAGCCTGAGCAGAACCGTTATTTCCCCATGCTACAACGGTTCCATCCGATTTCAGCGCAAGAGAATGATAATATCCCCCAGCAATGGACACCACGCTAGTAAGCCCAACCGGTACAGAGCTTTGACCTTCAAGGTTTTGTCCCCAAACGATGACGGTTCCATCCGATTTCAGTGCAAGTGAATGGTAAAACCCAGCGGCAATCGACACCACGTCAGTAAGTCCCCCAGGAATGGTTGTCTGGCCCAAAATGTTACTTCCCCATGCCATAACAGTGCCATCCGATTTCAATGCGAGCGAGTGCAATCCGCCCCCCGCAATACGGCTCCCTTTGATAGGCAATGCAGCACTCGTCGGTATTGTCGTTTGATTATAATTGTTGGCCCCCCAAGCAACAACAGTACCGTCTGTTTTCAAGGCGAGCGTATGGTTCCAGCCTACTGCGGTTGAAACCACATTACTCAGTCCTGCAGGCACGTTGGTCTGGCCGTTACCAGGGTTCCCCCATGCGACGACAGTCCCATCTGTCTTCAGCGCAAATGAGTTACTCCCCCCTGCTGCAATGGACAGCACGCCACCGCCTATAAGTTCGGCTGGTATTGTTGATTGACCATTGACGTTGGTGCTTCCCCATGACTCAACCGTTCCATCCGATTTCAGAGCAAGGATATGATAAACGCCGGCAGCAATGGAAACCACACTATTTAATCCATGAGGGGCTTGCATGTATGAACTGCCTCCCCACGCGACAACAGTTCCATTGGATTTTAACGCGACTGAGAACCCTCTGCCAGCAGCAATTGCAATGACACCTGTCAGTGCCTCAGCTGGAACAGTCGCCTGACCAGCGTCATTCCCCCCCCATGCAACGACAGCACCATCTGACTTTAGCGCCAGTGAGCTGTTTCCACCCGCTGCAATTGCGATTACTCCACCATTTGCCAAATCATCTGGTATTGTCGAGGCGCCGCCAGTGTTACTCCCCCATGCAACTACGGTGCCATCCGATTTCAGAGCAAGCGAATGCTCGCTTCCGGCTGCAATCGAAATGACACCAGACAAACCGTTCGGAATAGTCACTTGACCTGCAGAATTAAGACCCCAGCCCACTACGGTGCCATTCGATTTTAGAAGGAGGGAATGGTTGGCTCCAGCGGCAACTTGTATGCCCTCCACACTTCGAGTTCCCACCTGCGATGCATAAGCGATATGCGGTCCGTAGGGAACCATTAAGCTAAGCAGCAGTACAAAAGCCAATAAAAGGTGAACAGCTTTGCGAGAATGTAATGATAACAATGTATACGTCTCCCCTTCGTATGAAAAATCGAGGAAATTCACCATAATCGGACATTTTCCTTTTTTCCACTGTAACACAGCGCTCTGAAAGACTAATGAAAGAATTGGATATAAAAAAATACGGTAGAGCCGATTACTCAGACTCTACCGTATTTTTATTGGGTATTCTTTTTAACTCAACTTTCGCAGCTAGCAAATCATTTAAGTTCACGGCTTTATTCTTCTCGCTTCGCCAAAAAAGGCCGTGTCCCATTGCCGGGCACGGCCTTTTTTTTCCGTCATACGATGCTTATTTAAATACTTTCACGCGCTCGTCGATCGGCTGGAACGTCTTCTCGCCTGGAGCTGCTGTCGGTTTGCCGAATGGCATTTGTGCAATCAACTGCCAAGAATCAGGCAAGGACCAAGTCGAGCGCACTTCCTCGTCAACCAGCGGGTTGTAATGCTGAAGCGATGCGCCGAAGCCTTCTTTTTCAAGCGCAGTCCATACAACGAATTGGTGCATGCCGGAAGATTGCTGCGACCAGATCGGGAAGTTTTGTGCGTAGGCAGCGAAATTTTCCATCAAGCCGTCAATGACCTTCTTATCCTCGAAAAACAATACCGTGCCGTAGCCGCTTTTAAATGAGTTCATTTTTTGCGCAGTAGGCTCAAATTGATCTGCCGCTACGATGGCGCGGAGCGTATTGGTTGTGATATCCCAAAATTTATCATGGTTATCTCCAAGCAGCACAACTACCCGTGCGCTTTGCGAGTTAAAGGATGATGGCGTATGTTTAACCGCGTCTTGCACGATTGCTACGATTTTTTCGTCGGAGATAACAGCCTCCTTGCTTATCGCGTAAATGGAACGTCTGGATTTCACTGCGTCGAAAAATGCTTCTGATGTCATTGTTTCTCCTGCCTCTCATTGGTTTAAAGTTGGGGGAGTTGGCTGATCGTGATTCCCTATGCCATATTCCGGAAAACTTAATTACTTTACGTAAGTTACTTTATAATATTCTAAAATGCTTGTCAAGCGGATCACTTTCATTATCCCCCATATAACTGCAATTATGTCCCTTTTGCCTAATCACTCTTAGGAAATAGCCTCACTGCTCCGTACAACAACAGGAAGATCCCAAAAGCAACAATCTCAAGCTGCAGTAAATACCAAGGCCACGGCGCAAGCAAATCCAGCAGCGAAGCCGTTCCAGGCTTGCGCGCCAAAAACATAAAGTTTGTCGTACCTGTGACGATATTGGTTATGGCTGCAGGTATCGCCAGTACATGCAGCCAAACCATCGCAAGCAGCACGGAGCGGAAAGAAGGCCGGTACCGTTCTACAGCTAAAATAAATACGGCAGCAGCAACAATTCCGATGTGGGCGATAAAAAATTCAAAATAGCGAAAATGAGGAAACGACTCATCCAAATTTGGCGTTAGCAGCGCTTGCAAGGCTCCCATGCTTCCAAGAAAAAAAATAACATCATACCATCCTTTGTGATTCGCAATCATAACTATTGCACTCATCAAAACCATTAAGCTGCAAAGCTGAAACGGGAGCGAACCGCTCCACCAGCTGTGCTCCATAAAGTAAGATGCCTGCAAGGAGAGCTCGCAGCCAAGCAGCACAATAGCCAACGTCATTCGAACAAGACGATTTAGCGCAGGCTCTCTGAGCCGAACCCGAAAAAGGATTAAGGCTGCCATGACCAGCACAAAAACAATCAGTCCGGCAATATGCGCGGTGGAGAACATTTCAAATGCCATTTATTTTCCTCCTTTTCCAATGCAGGCGAATGTATTCTTTACTCTATTTTGGTAAAAAAAACATAAAAAAAAATAGTACCAAACTTATTTGGTACTATCCTCGTCATTTTTCTTATGAAACAAGCCCATTTCTTTCACTTTGGTTGCCGCTTCACGTGAACCGCTGAGATTCAGCTTTTTCAGCACATGATTGACATGGTTTTTTACCGTACGGATCGATACGACCAATTTATCCGCAATTTGCGGCTGCGTGTAGCCTTGGTCGATTAAATCCAGCAGCTGCAGCTCGGATGGCGTAATCAGATCGCCTACCTTTTTTACCTCGAACTCGCGTTCGAGCTGCTTTAGCCTTCGGAACTCCTCCCGCATGCGCTCCGCAACAGCCGCGTTGATCGGCGACTGGCTGCGGAATGCGGATCTGACCGCATCAGGCAATCTCTCAAAATCTGACTTGATCTGATAATCGATCGCGCCCGCCTGAAAGGAACGGAAAATAAGCTCCTTCTCCTCCATGGAGGTCAGCATGATCACGCGCGCCCCTGTTGCTGCAGCCGTCTCCTCAGCAAGGAGAATGCCCTCTGGCCGTCCATCAAGCATAATATCCATCAATATAACGTCAGCCGGTTGATCGAGCTGCTTGCCGTCTCTCAGTGCCTGTCTGACAACCTCGGCTTCGCTTGCCGTCCATACTACTTGCAAATCTGGCTCCTTGTTTAAGTAAGCTACCAGGCCTCGCAGCCAATCACGGTCATCTTCTATGATCCATACCCGAACATCACCCAACTTCTTCTCCCCTCTCGCTTGTATTCCCTTCTGCTAATGCCGCTTGAACGCTTCGTTTCGGAAACGTTAAATAGATAGAAGTGCCTACGCCAGGCTTGCTGCGCATGTCGAGCATGCCTTTGTGCTTGCGCATGACATGGTAAGCATAAGGCAGGCCGAGGCCAAAATTGGTATCACTACCGTTTTTGGTCGTATAAAAAGGCTCAAGCACTTTGACTAATTCGCTCTTGATCATCCCTGGCCCTGTGTCTTTCACCTCAATAATCAGCTCTCTCTTGGTCTCATTCAGCTGAATAAACAGCTCACCGCTGCCCTTCATCGCTTCTACGGCATTCGCAACGATATTGCCAAGCGCCTCGCTTACCTGCGCGGGATCAATTCGGCAATGCCAGCCCTTCGTGAGCGCAGTGTGCAGCTTAACATTACCGAGTATCGGCTCATAGCCTTTCATCGTTTGCTCGATCAGAACCGCAAGATCAGTCGTTTCCAATTGAAGCATTAAATCCTCGGTTCTCCGATGCACCCGCTGAAGCATTTCCTGCATATGACGCGAAGCGTTCAGCACCGTCTCAACGTCCTCCAGCAGCTCCTGCTGATTGGTTTCGATCGCGTACGCTTTCATTTTTTCCGAGAATAAACGCATTTTACCTGCATCGTTTTTGATCGCGTGATTCAAGATAGCCGTCCCTGAGGTAACCGCCCGAAGCGTCGAATCAAAGCGGCGCCTATCAATATTTACCCGCACGCCCATGAACCCGTATGTAAACAGTGCCACAATAAAGACGGTTACGCCAAGACCGACAACCCAAGTATTGTACACCCACATTCTCAGCATCCCAAAGCTAGGAAATACATAATTCATAACCATGCAGAACATCACCGGCGGCAGCACTACGGAACAAATGATCCAATGGGACCGTGAAAAAGAGGCGTGCAGCTGGCGCTTCAGCAAGATCTGGACTGCCCCGATTAAAATGTAGGGGACCGCCCACCAAATGACGATTTTAAACGAAATCGGGTATACCACCGTATAGAAGGGAGTAAACACGATACACAATAGAATAGGAACTAGCAACAAAAGCGGCATCATCTGCAGCAGACGTTTGGATAATCGCACAGGACGATACACGATGGCAAACAACAGGAACGAATACGGCAAGCCATAGTAGGAAACGAGTGAAGCGACCGCTTGCAAACGGTACAGGAGCTGCTGCGCTACCTGATTCATTCCCGCTTCCGCTGCGGCCGGCAGCCACTGTAAATCCAGCACGGCTGCCAATGCCCCTGCTCCACCGCTAAATGCTACCGCGCCAAGCCAATGATTAACGGATGCCTGCCGGTCAGAGAGCCATATGATGGCTGCAATAGCCCACAGTGCAATTAGAACAAATAACATCGCGCAGCTCCTTTTTTGCCATCGCTCACTCTTTTATTTGAATCGTAATCGGGGACCATTCCGCTATAACGGTCTGTCCATGCACCGATACGCTGCCCTCGGGCGTTAAATCCTTCTCTGTCATAACCCCTAGCGCTACCGTGAACTGGTTGAATTTCACCGGCACATTCTTCTCTCTGCGAACCTCGCGGCCATTGAGCAAAAATACAACCTCATCCTCCGAACGGTTGTAGGTAATTTTGTACGTGTTAAATGCTCTCGCTTCAAAATCCGTATCTTCTTTGAACACGCAAAAATAACGAGTTTTGTCTGTCTCAGGCACCTGGACCCCAGGGAACGGCAAGACCGCATAAACACTCGCATATTTATCATTGCCTGCAAAAAAATCAAGCGCTCCGCCTGTTGTAAAATCAAGCAAATTCAACGAGACGAATCCGTCATATAAATCGTCTTCCGCCGTATTTTGCGTCCGCGCGCGTATTTGAAGCTCGAAGCTGATTTCCCCTGTTTCCGGCACCTTCACTGGTTCTGCGGAATAATACATATGTTTGGCATTGTCGAGAATTTGAATGTGGTCATTCGAGCGGCTTAGCGGCGCCCTGACATATAAGATGCCATTGCGAACAATAACGACTGCATTCGGTTCACGATACTGCCAGAAGGAACCGTCCTGCAGCGGAAAGCCTCCGATCTTCCAAACTTCCCCTTCGTTTAGGATGGTATGGAAATCACCTAAAACCCATTGCTTGTCCATTCTGATAACCTCTTTCTTCTTGGTATGGTTTAAACCAGTCCTTGAACAATTAAACAAATAATCATAATGCCTCCGCAGCGAATTGTTGCTTGCAGCGATGCCCCCATGAGCGGAACATAGGCAGTGGAAGCATTATGCGTCGATAATCTTCCATAAACCAGATAAAGCGGAATAGCCGTGGGCAAAGCAAGCAGAGCATAAATCGGCAAGGCGTCGGCAATTACGCTAACGACAAGCGAAAAATAAGCAAGCGCAAGCAGCACTCTGGAAAACAACAACGCTCTTCTCTCGCCCCATACCACCACTAATGTCCGTTTTCCCGCCTGCCTATCGGCCTGCCAATGCAAAAAGTGATGATTGAACAAAATTAGCGTCGTCAACAACCCGATCGGAAGCGAAAGCAGCAAGGCACGATAGTCGAGGAACGAGGTTTGAACAAAATAAGCTCCCATGACCGGCAGCACGCCAAAAGATAATAATATGGCCACTTCGCTATAGCCTTTCCCTTTATATCCGAATTGAACGGGCGGAGCAACATAGAAATAAGCGATCAGCGCTCCTGCAACTCCAAACACAAGCACCGGCCAGCCGCTAAAAAAGCTAAGAATTAGGCCACAAACCGCTGCAAGGGCAAAAAGCCCCCAAGTCACGGCTGCAAAGGTACGAATGCTCCAGGTCCCTTTCGTTAGGTATCCCGAATTGGTCGCTATTGCCCCTTCCGTATTTTGGGCAGCAGAATCAGTGCCGTTGTAATAATCCCATAAATCATTGATCATGTTGGAGAACAAATGGGCAGCGCCCGCCCCAATTATCGTTACCAAAAATAAAAAAGGATCAAATAAGCCGTTCCAGACAAATGCCCCAAGAGCGCCAAGCGCTACGGGTATAAGCATGACTGGAAGGACTCTAATCCTGGATGCTTTCAAAAATTGCTTAAACATCTCCCTGTCACAGTCCTCTCTGTTATCGTTAGTTCAATTGAACCACTTTCGTTCGTCTGGCGTCAACCAATCGCCAAAAGTCTACTCTGCTCCCTTTAGCCACTACATTCGACATTTGACAGATGTATCCTTTATTCAAGCACAAAGAGCAGGCATTCATCCAGTTGTCTGGATAAATGCCTGCTTTTCTTCTCCATTCGTATTTGCTGTTAAACGTCCAGCTGGTTGCCCGAAGCTAGCTTCCGGTACCAATAATAGCTTTCCTTAGGCGTTCTCTCCAGCGTCTGGAAGTTAACGTGAACAAGTCCAAAAGGCTTAGTGTAACCATACGCCCATTCAAAATTGTCCATCAGCGACCACACCATATAACCTTTCACAGGGACACCGGACTCCATGGCGCGGTGCAAAGCCATAATGTGATCTCTCAAAAATTGGATTCTTGCATCATCATTGACTTTCCCATCCTGTGGTTCTGCCTCGTAGCAAGCCCCATTCTCCGTGATGTAAATCGGAATTCGGCCATAGGTTTCCGTAATCCAGGCAAGCACATGATAGAACCCATCGGCATAGATGTTCCAGTCAAAATCGGTTTTGGCAAAGCTAGAGCTAATTTCTTCGCTATTGTAAATATCATTGCCTTCGGCGTAACGGATCAAGCTGCCCGTATAATAATTAATGCCAAGAAAATCGATGGGCTGCGATATGATAGCCATATCTCCCGGCTCGACTTTGACCTTATAGCCCTTGTTTTCATACCAGGCAGTAAGGAGCTCGGGGTACTCCCCCTTTAGTACAGGCGAGAGGAACCACTCGTTAAACGATCCATTGCGCAGCTCGGTAGCCTTGATATCCACGGCAGAGGTGCTGTACGGCGTTCTCCACTCCGTATTCGGAGCATAGCCGATTTCGCCTTCGATGCCCAGATCGCGGAAACGTTGAACGGTTTTTCCATGAGCGACCAAAATGTGATGGGCTACATCCAGTGCAGCTTGCAAGTCCTGCTTGCCTGGTGCGTGTGCGCCAATATAATTGGACAATATGGAAATGCACCATGGCTCATTAAGCGTTATCCATTTCTTAACCTTTCCGTTAAATTTATGGAAGACGGCCTCGGAATACGCAACGAAGGCATCAATCGTCGACCGGTTTTCCCAACCGCCCTCATCCTGAAGGGACTGCGGCAAATCCCAGTGGTAAAGAGTCACGAACGGTTAGATGCCGTTCGCATTCAGCTTATCGATCAGCTCTTCGTAATAAGCAAGGCCTTGCGGATTCACTTCCCCTCTCCCATTCGGAACAATGCGAGGCCATGCGATAGAGAAGCGATATACATTGACGCCCAGCTCTTTCAGCAGCCGGATATCTTCATCTATGCGGTGATAACTGTCACAGGCCACATCCCCCGTGTCGCCGTTCAATACATGGCCTGTTGTTTTAGCAAACGTATCCCAGATGCTTGGCATCCGTCCCTCTTCATCATGTGCGCCTTCGATTTGATAGGCTGCCGTAGCCGTTCCCCATTTAAAGCCATCCGGAAATATTACAGTTGTCATTCTCCGCTACCTCCATTTTTCTCTTTATTATATAAGGACAACCAATAAACAACTGCTAATCGCGTGACTATTTTAACGGTAGTATGACTTTTCCATGGCAACCATTGCTTGCAAGTAGGAACAATTGGGCAAAAAGAAAACCGTTCAGCGCATTGCTGAACGGTTGGACCCAACTCGATGATCTTGAAGCTTACAATTTGAAGACCGATGCTTTCTCCTTCAAATCCTTCGAGGAGTGTGTTAGCTTCTCGGCGAGTGTGCGCAAATCATCCGAAATTTCATTTTGTTTTACGGAGAGCTCGCTCATATGTTCCATTTTGCCATTCACGTCAGAAGACGTGGTTAGCAGCTTGTCGACCGCAGAAACGATATGTGTCATCCCCGAAGTGATCTCACTGATTGCCGTCGATATTTCATTCATTTGATCCGAAAGCACGCTGCTTTGCGACTCGAGAGTCTGGAAGGTGTCACTCGCCGTTTCGGATGCTTGGCGCGTCGTAGTGATCACGTTGGCAAAGCTGCTGATCGTGCGGCTGCTTGCAGCTACATCATGCTGGATCAGCGTCAGTTCCTTCGTAATTTGTTTGGAGATCGTGTCCGTCTGACTAGATAGCTTCCGTATTTCATCCGCAACTACGGCAAAACCACGGCCATGCTCACCTGCTCTTGCGGACTCGATCGAAGCATTAAGAGACAGTAGGTTCGTCTGCGTGTTTAAGTCCTGAATGCCGTTCAAAAACTTAGATACATTGTTGTAGCGGTCATTCATCGTTTCAAATGCTTCCGTGAGCTTCGCGAATTGCTCAACGGTTTCATTGACCATCGAAACGACACCAGCCATCTGGTGCGATCCGCTTTGGGAGGATTGCTTCATTTGCTGCATGTCATTGTTGATATACTCGCTCGACGCTGCGATTTGCTGTGAGCTAGCTGAGATTTCCTCCGTGACCGCCGAGATCGATGAGGCATCATCATACTGTGAGAGCAGCACTTCCCTGCCAAGGTCAACCTGCCCCTTCACGTCTTCGGAGGCTTTACGGTTGCTTCCGATCATCGTATCCATATTGCGCGAGACGTCAAGGACCGATTCACTCACTGTGAGCGTAGCCTTAATGGTATCCCGCAAACTGTCGCCCATATCGGCCAGGGCTTTATCAATATCTCCGAATTCATCAGAGCGGACGAGCTTCTCTTGGGCGGTAAAATCTTTTTTTCCATACGCGCTAATTCTTCTCGTAATGCCTCTAAGGCCAGTCTTAATCGATTGCGTAACGCCAAAGATCATAAGCGCAGGTAAAATAGCTAGCAAAATGACGTTGATTAGCACAATCACATTTGCACTTGATACGTTGGCATTCAAGTCTTTGCTCGTAGCCTCAGCATCGTTTGCCAACCGCTCATGCATGGTATCATTGGAATAACTAAGCACGATTGTATACACGCCAATGAGATTGCTTACGCGCATCGATTTCTCTTCTGCCGTTAAGCCAGTAATATCTGTATTCGTTTGGCTAAGATTTTCGAGAGCAAGTCGGATGACGCCGATCTGGTTTGCATATACAGGACCGTCCTTCACTGATGGCGGATAGATCTTGTCCATTTCGACCAGCTGCTTCTCAAGCGCGTCAATGTCTTTTGGCAAGTTCTCCAATTCTTTCATTATGCTTGATGCATCGCTCTTCCCATTCTCAATGGCATCCACCATAAGCAGCATCGTCTTCAGAAGTTTGTTGGAGATGCCTTGATAGCTGCGTTCCACATGCGTCAACACTTCTGATTTCTTGATGGAATGAGCTACCGATAGATTTTGTACATAGATGAAAACACCGGAACCTAGATTAAAAAGAGTAATGATTGCAGAAATAATGATTAGCCTGGTCGTAATTTTTTTGGTGCTCCATCTCTTTGTCTGTTTTCCAGCTCTCTCCATCCATACCTTCAAAAACATGTTTTCTCTCTCTCCTCTGTTTCCTGAAAAAAAAAAGCTATCCAGCCACAGGAGGCGGATAGCTAAGAAAAGCTTTATATCCTTCCGGCGGTCTGGCCGCCGTAGTGTGATCACCTTAGGCCCATAACTTTGCGTCCTGGTCTTTCGACTAGTTTGCCTTTTTCAGTTTGTCTATGATTGTATTTACAACATAAACCAGTATAGGTTATTTAAGTGTTTCTGTACATCCCTAAAGCACTATTTTATTCCGACCCTAGAAATAAAGTCGCATTACAGTAGCGCCTTGCCAAGGAATGAAAGTAGGACGTTTGGATCGAAATGACCCCGACTAATAAAATATTGCGTGCCGCTTCCCACTGCTTTTCCGATAAATTGGGCAATCGGCTTGCAAATTGATTGGCAGATGAGCGGATGACATGCTCCGTCAACAAATCCTGATGGGGATTTTCCTTTAAATGGCCCGATATATCAAGAAGCTGGTCATTATTTGCATCAAGCTCCTCAAACATACTCGTGTAGGATGCATATAATTCTATAGGACCAATTAAATCGTCGGTTTCATCCGCCGGTTTCTTGAATACAATTTCAAAAAGCTTGCGAATGGATTCAAAATCAAGATTTGACTTTAAATCATCAATAATAAACAATAAGGCGGCTTGATTCAGCGAATATTTCTTGCCAGCCTTAGGACAATCAAAATAAGGTTTAAAATCGCGCTTTACCCAGTTTTGCATGGAGGTAATCGACAGATTCGAATATTCAATTAGCTGGCCGAGCGCGGCAATCTCATGAAGCGAGAAGCCTTTGAGCTCATTGCCTTTGATCAGCTTCTCAATGATCGGTGGCAGCAGCGTAGATAAAAAAGCGGGCAAGCCCGATCCCTTTTCCAAATCATTCTGATGCGTTTTTGTCCATGCGGCCTGCAGCACCTGTAACGGCTTATGGCTATGCTTTCCGTCCAAGGCAAGCAGCAAGCAAGCCATCTCTTTTCGAGTAAGCGTAAAGGACTCCATATCCCTTCCTCCTTGCGCTTTCGTCATACTTACTAAGTTACAAGTTCATATGAACTCATCATATGCCGGAGATTGACGCTTGTAAAGGCTCGAAAATCAATGAGAATGAGCTTTTCCATCTCCAAAAAACCCTCTAATTGCGCGTAAAAGGCTGTTACCGTTGCATTTGGCGTTTGTCATAACCTGTAATGATTCGTTATAGTAGATCATAAGAATAAAAAAATATAAATATAAAAGGGTAGTGAGAATCGAAAATGGGTATAGGATTCAATTTATTCATGATTGCTCTTCTTATTTTATTAACTGCTTTTTTCGTCGCAACGGAGTTCGCCATCATCAGACTTCGCTCCAGTCGGATCGATCAGTTAGTGCTTGAGGGCCGGAAGAACGCGCTTGCCGTTCAAAAGGTTACGAGTAATCTGGATGCCTACTTGTCAGCCTGCCAATTAGGTATTACCATCACAGCACTAGGGCTTGGCTGGCTGGGAGAACCAACAGTTGAAAAAATGCTTTTACCCTTGTTTGAACGCTTTGCTTTAAATGATGACATCAGTCATATTCTATCCTTTTTAATTGCATTTATTTCGGTAACGTTCCTGCACGTTGTAGTCGGCGAGCTCGCACCAAAAACATGGGCGATCCAAAAAGCCGAGTTCATTAGCTTTCTAACAGCAAAACCAATTATTTTATTCCACAAGATCTTATATCCTTTCATTTGGTTGCTCAACGGCTCGGCCAATGCCTTGGTCCGCCTGTTCGGTCTAAAGCCCGCTACGGAGCATGAAGAAGCGCATTCGGAAGAAGAGATCCAAATTATTCTTAACGAGAGCTACCAGAGTGGAAAGATTAATAATACAGAATACGGTTATGTCAGCCGCATCTTTGCCTTTGACGAACTGCTGGCCAAAGAAATCATGGTGCCTCGCACCGACATGATCTGCTTGTACACGAATAAGTCACTTGCGGAAAACATGGAAATTATCCGTAAAGAACAATATACCCGTTTCCCTGTTGCGCTTGAGAGCAAGGATAACATCGTCGGGATGATTAATACGAAGCAGCTGTTCCTCGAATATGAGTCTGACCGTGATTTGGATTTCAAAAAGCTTGTTCATCCTGTATTAAGCGTATCCGAGGTTACTCCAGTTAAAATGCTTCTAAAACGGATGCAGCAGGAACGTGTTCATATCGCTATATTGGTGGACGAATACGGCGGAACTTCCGGCCTGATTACGATTGAGGACATTTTGGAGGAAATCGTGGGTGAAATTCGGGATGAATTCGATGCCGATGAGCGCAAGGAAATCGAACAGTTGGATGAGCATTGCTACCTGCTCGACGGTAAAGTATCGCTTAGCGAGCTTAGCGATTTGACTGGCATGAATTTTGAAGAAGAAGACGTAGATACCGTTGGCGGTTGGTTATACAGCCAAGTATCGGATCCTAAGCCTGGCAAAGAGCACTTTTACGAAAATTATAAATTCATCATTCGAGAAACAAGCAAAAACCGGATTCGCAAAGTCGAAATGCTCATTCAGCAAAATGAAGAGGCTGTCGAAGGCGAAACCGCTTAACAGCTAACTTATGCATAACCAAGAGAAGCAGCCGCTGCATGTCGCAGGGCTGCTTCTTTCATATCCGAAATCATAAGGCTTTACCGCTAATTACTTTATGTATACTTTATCCCCAATTCGTACATTCCCCGTCTGCTTGACGGAAGCATACACGCCGAATTTCAAATTCAGCTCCTCATTGACCCGCTTCAAGAGAGAGGCATCCCGTTCAAGCGAATCTGGATCAAGCGTAATCATGGAGCAGCGCTCACAGTATTGGTCCACTTGCAGAGCTGCATCACCCACTTCTAATTGTTTGCCCATCCATTCCCCCTCATCAAACGAGCTATCGCTTAATGTGATAAGAAAATTCGCACGGAAACGACGGTGATCCAAAGCCTTGCCCCATAGATCTTCTAGTTTGCGTAACGATGTGTCTGTAATGATTAAAATGCTGCCAAGATCGACGGACTTTAGCTCGGGATTTTCTGGGTTTGGAGCAGAGTAGCTCTTCATCGACAGCTTCTGTCTGGATAAGGGTTGAATTTCACTTAGAAGCTCTTCATTCCAACCAAAGCTTCTGCCATCCGGCCCTTTAACCATTACCGTTTCACCGATCAACCTGGCTTGATAGGATAGCATGCTAGCGTTTTTTCTCGCTGTAAAGAAGCTGTCCCATCCCTCTTTCCTCTCATCATAAAAAGCGCAAAAACGGTCTCCATAAATGCCGTAGCTGTCAATCATGCATGTGTCAAGTCGTTCTCCAGCAAATGACTTCACAGGATAACGGCGAATCTCGCTAATTTCTCCAACTGCTCTAGTCACGATTAACTAATCCTCCGATGTTAGGGTAATCATTCGATTATAGGCCATTTGTCATTAAAAGTGTATTCATCCAAATGAACAGTGCCCCGCACTCTAACATCAATGATGTGTTGCCGCAGTAACTGTCTATAGAAGACTAAAAATATGTGCCATTCGGTCTTGCAGCCACTCTTCCGTATGTCCTATGGCTTCCTGGACGGTGCAGGGTCCCGGCACGAGTGAAAAGGCGGCGCGCAGCCCAAGTCTTGCTGCCACTTCCTGATTGGCCTCGACGGACCCGCAAACGGCAATGACCGGAATGTGATGCAGGGCAGCTGATCGGCACACGGCTTCTATAACTTTGCCTCCACCAGTCTGACCATCCAGTCTTCCTTCGCCTGTAATGATCCAATCTGCATCTTGAATTTGCTCATCGAAATGAATCTTGTCCATCACAAGGCGGGCGCCCGCTTGCATATCGGCACCGAAAAATGCCAGCAAAGCAGAACCCGTTCCACCAGCAGCACCGCTACCGGGCTGACTCGCTACATCCAGCCCGGTATGCTCGCGGATCACATCCGCGTATCGCAATAGCGCTTGGTCCAATAAATGAACCTCCTCCGCACTGGCCCCTTTTTGCGGGGCGAATACAAAGGAAGCTCCTTGATCCCCGCACAGAGGGTTACGGACATCTCCTGCGATGATGAATTGGCTAGCACGGATATTAGCATTAAAATTCGAATCATCGATTGAACGCAGATTCGTCAAATGCATCCCCCCTGGAGAAAGCTCCGCCCCTCTTTCGTCCAGCAGCTTCAGACCGAGTGCCTGAAGCATACCAGCCCCTCCGTCGTTTGTGGCACTGCCGCCCAGACACACGATAAACTGGCGGTAACCTGCCTGAAGCGCATGGTTAATCATTTCACCTGTACCGTAGGTCGAGGTATGCATCGGTTTCCTTTCATGCGGACCCAGCAATGGCAAACCCGAAGCCTCCGCCAGCTCGATGACGGCAGTCAAGCCGTCACCCAGCACGCCATATTTTGCTTCTATCCTTCGGCCTAGAGGATCATGCACAGCCAGTGCTACAAAATGGCCAACCGTTGCATGCACTAGGATCTCCATCGTCCCCTCGCCCCCATCCGCCATTGGAAGCTGAATAATTTCGGCGTCTGGCTTCACTTTCCGAATCCCCATTTCCATTGCTTTTGCGATCTGATAAGCGCTTCCTGAGCCTTTGAAAGAGTCTGGCGCCAGCACGATTTTCATCCTCATCCACCTTCCCAAAAAAAATAAAAAAAACACTTGCAATTGAAATAGGTTCTATGCAATAATACATCTTGTGCTTAACGAAATACACGTGCCGTTGTAGCTCAACTGGTAGAGCAACTGACTTGTAATCAGTAGGTTGGGGGTTCAAGTCCTCTCGACGGCACCACTCTTTTTTAGCGGGACGTAGCTCAGCTTGGTAGAGCACCTGGTTTGGGACCAGGGGGTCGCATGTTCAAATCGTGTCGTCCCGACCATCGTTCACAACATTTAAAGCATACTATATAAATGAAAGAAGCTTGATTGCTCAAGCTTCTTTTTTTACACGTCTTCGCCTGTTTTTTGCAGCAGCAGCGCCAGATCGTCAAAACCGTTATCACTCGCATAATCACCCGCTGTATACCCGTTATGATCTGTTTTCGCTGGATTAGCCCCGGCTTTCAACAATAATATTGCCGCCTCCATATCTCCATTGGTTGCTGCCGTCATCAGCGGCGTCCAGCCCGTACTATCCTCCAGATCCGGATTTGCCCCTTCCTCCAGAAGCAGCGTGACCATTTCAAAGCTGAAATTATACAATGCGATTGTGAGAGCCGTTTCTTCATAGCTAAACTCTACCAGGTCAGGATTTGCTCCCGCATCCAGCAAAGCCGAGCCTATTTCCGTTTCGTTGAATTGTGCCGCCCACATTAAGGAAGTCCATCCTTCCTCATCGGCCGCATTCGGATCTGCGCCAGAATCTAACAGCGCTTGAACCTCGCTTGCATCTGAAGCGGAAGCCGCGGCCAGCAGTTCTTCGGCCGAACCTCTTTCTTCCAATGTGGTCACCCAAGTGGAGACCGATTTGGACACCAAGAAGCCGAAGGACAACGCTCCAACGATGAACACAGCGGAGGCCAGTGTAAGAATCAAACCGATCCTTTGCGGTTTAAATACGATACTTGAAGGTAACCCCGCAAACTGCTGAATCGCATAAATGCGCTTGGGAAGCGTAGGGTGCGTGGACAGCTTCTCGGATAGCCATACAAATAGCCCTCTCTCATTGCTGCTTTGCAGCAAATATTCTTCCCGGTCCACACGACGGTAAAGTGTTTTCCCAATGGCTAAGATCGTCAACCCATTCATGGCCGCTTCCACGTTATTCGTATAATAAACAGCCATCCGGTCACAAGTATATTCGCATGCGCGTGAATAGGCTTCACCGAGAAACGGCAGCCACATGGCGGGGAGAATGAACAGCTGCTTGGACAAATGCTTCCGTTTCAGATGAGCAAGCTCATGCGCGATTACGAAGGCTAGTTCCTTCTCTCCCTCCTTCTGAATCAATTCAAAGAGATCGGAATACAGCACAACCATGTTTTTTCTAAAAAACCGCGAGGCAAACGCATTTAACACGCCGCTTGACTCCATAACAAAAACGTCTGGAATCGCTTCAAAACCCATCTTGCCGCATTGCTCTTGGACGATTTCGAATATTTCAGGGAATTGCCGGGATGTAATCCTAACGCCATTCGTACGAATATGGGCGAGCATGATGCCTTGGGCGAACAACGGCAGAAGAATAAGCGCTAAAACCACGAAAATAAACACAACTGAGATCAACGCGCCAAGGTAAACCAAAATGCTAAACACGAGTGCCAGCGTATAATATTGCTCCTCTTTCTTATGTACAAGCCTATAATTCAATTCATAGCTATTCAATAACCGGCAGCTCCTTCAAAATTGGTATCCACATTATACATGATTTCCCAACCATATTATATACCATTCTGTACGAACAAATAAGACGCTTTAGCTAATGGCCAAAGCGTCTTATTTCTAATTTATTCATCATTTATGGACTCTACGCAAATTAATGATCCGATTCATCCCATTTTTTGGAATAAGCTTTCTTAGTAATCCATAGCGTAAGCCAAGTGAGCAGTACAACGATTATACCCGAAAAAATCCAAACGCCTACAGGAACTCCCATCTGTATATACCCCCTTTATCTTCTATCTCTATTTTACAAGAACGGATGGCTTGATGCCCATAAATTCCGTTAACAAATTAGTAACATTTATAACAAATATAAAATTACAGCTTTCTGATCGAGCCGATCAGCACCTCGGAGGTCAACCATCTCCGAAACAGTAGAAATAAAAGAACCGAAGGCAAGCTCAGCCATGCGCCAAGGCGGAGAATTTGCTTGGCGTCCCACTCCCCTGTGTTCGTTAACAGCATAAATTGGAGCATGGGGGATTGGTTTTCCGGATTGGCCATATAAATCAGCGATGGATAATAGGCATTCCACAGCATGACAAAGTGCAATGCCCCAAGGGCAAGCAAAGGCTTCCATATTTTCGGGATAAAAAGCGTGAAGAACGTATGCAGCTCTCCCCTTCCCGCTGCTTCCGCCTGCATTTTTAAATCGGCATGCTTGGCATTAAATATACTCTTGAGTACGAATACGACTGCTAGATTAAATAAACCAAAAAACAGCTGAGGGAAAATGGTATTTACCATTTCTAAATTTCGGGCAAACATGTATTCACTGATTTGCCCGCCGCTCATCGTGAAGGAAAGCAGCAGCAACAGCTTATATGCTCTTCTGCCTGGCAGCCTTCTGACCGTTAGAGGGTAAGCCAGCGTAACGGTAATAAGCATAAATATAAATACAGCAAACAGATCAACAAATACATGATAGAAAGTATTCGAAAACGTAAACAGCTGCCCTACCTGGTTGTTAGTCACGTCCGTATTCGATGATCCTGTAAACGGAAAAATAAATAACATAAAAAGCAATAAAATGACGACTACAGCATACAGACTAGCCGTTGCAATGCCGATCGCGCTCTTAGCATTGCTGTTTGACTGGATAGCTGAAGCACTGGTATAGCTATGAAATAAATCTTTGAAGAAGTAACCTCTGACGATGATATAAGCAAGTATGGTAAAGAGCAGCTGGATGCCATATTGAACCATGCTTATAGCAGCAGATTTACTTACCTCCATCATTAAAAATCCGGCCTGATAGCTATAATGGTCTAACGTAGCCCCTGTCTCGTATACCAACGGGTTCAGCAAGCTATTCAGCAGTTCAAAATCCGTAGTCAGCAAAGTCGATAACTGAAGCACCATAAAGGCTGCTGTCGCCCTTGCCGCAGGTATGACATTCATTTGCGAATAACTCTGCTTGAAAGAGATCCCGCCGCTGCCATGACCGCTTACCATAGCATGCTTCGCTGCAATAGCTGCAACCGCGATTACGATTGGAATTCCGCATGTTTTCAGTACTTCAATGCAGACCAGCACAGGCTGAAACCAACCCGCATCCACCAAAATCAACGAGCCTGTTGAGAAAAAAGGAGACGTGCTTGGCGAGAGTGCGTAAATGAATATACTGGCAAACACAACGGAAGGAATAAAGAATGGAACAAGAAATAAGGACGAGAAGAATCCTCTCAGCAGCTTGGAACGTATACTGCTTAGTGCGAGCGCGAGCAAGAAGGTGATCACGCCGCTCATCAGGATATACAAGCCTTTTATGACTATGGTGTTCTTAAACACTTCACGAAATACGGGATCGTCAAACAAATGCGTGAAGTTATTTAAAGCTACCCACTCGCTCTCCCAGATCCCCTTAAACACTTGATAATCGACAAAAGAGAGGAAAACGCCGTTCAAGAATGGGATCCATTTAAAAAGAAGCAGCAGCAATAGTGCCGGTATGACAATCAAATAATGAAGCTTATACTTCCATATCCGCTGCGGGATGCTTGCTTGTGCGCTGCTTGCTCCTACTTCTTTTTTTTGTAAAATGTCTGGTTGTTGTTCCATCGTCTGCCTCTTTTCATTCCATAATTTTACTAAATTATATAATTCCGCCTTGCTGCTGTATACCTTAAATTTAAAATGAGCTTTGTGAATAAAGAAGACGACTGTATAATAGAACCAAATAATCATTTTGGATTAGGAGCTATTCATATGGATTTCCGACTGGATTTAATTGAGAACAAAATCGAATTTTTTGAAGCTTATGACTTGAAGACGCTTGAGCGTAAGATCGATCAACAAATCGAGAACAACAAAGGTCTTCTCCTTGAAGTTTTCCATGTGAGCCATCATGCCGTATTCAATCCCAAAATCGAGAAAATGCTCTATAGCGCGGTTGTCCACTTTAAAGCGAAGAAATAAACAAAACCCCACATTCCTTTGAAGAATGTGGGGTTTTGTCGATGTTAAATAAAGCTTTTTAAGGAAGGAGCCTTTCGTACCTTGCTGAGCTGTTCATAAGCGAATGCCAGCTTAATCAGCATAGGCTCCTCAAACGCCCGCGCTGCAAAAGTAACGCCGAACGGCACACCTTTTCCCGTATATCCTGCCGGAACAACGATCGATGGATAACCTGCGCGGGAAGTAATTCTTGCCCCAAAATCAGCCGGAAACAGCAGCGCGTCAAGGCCGTGCTCCTTCATTGTGGCATCTATCCCTTCCTCCTTGCATAATCGCAAATCGGCCAATCGGTCCCGCAAATAAGGCAGCTCTGTCTGCGTGCTTGAGGTTGTGGTTTCAACAAGCAGCAGCGTAGATTGTCCGTACTTCAGCGCCTCTACCGGATGCTCGTTATTAAAAGCGATAATATCCTTTAGCGTGCGAATTTTGAAGCCTGGAGGCAGCTTCGACAAATAGGCATTGATCGCCGACTTAAATTCATTCAGCACGACGGAGGAATAGACGATTTGCCGTGCGGTCCTGATATCAGCCGGGTCTACAATCGTAGCGCCATGCTGCCTCATCAACTCCACCGCATCATTGAAGATCACAAGCTGCTCGTCCGTCAATTCCTCGAAAAAATAATCTCTGGGAATGCCAATACGTGCGCCCTCCAGTCCTTTTGGATCAAGGAACAGGCTGTAATCGCTTTGCTTGCGCCACTTTCCTGCACCCATGGATGCATCGTCTGCATCTTGGGCAACGATGGCATTCAACACATGCACGGCATCCGTTACCGTTCTTGCCATCGGCCCCGCCGTATCCTGACTGTTCGACAGCGGCAATATGCCGCTGCGGCTCACAAGCCCGACCGTTGGTTTAATACCGACAGTAGAACTCAGGTTACCGGGATTCAATATTGAACCGGAGGTTTCGGTACCGATGGAAGCCATGCAAAAGTTGCAGGCTACCGCCACTCCCGACCCTGCGCTCGAACCCCCTGTCGGCGCTGATATATTGTAGGGATTCAGTACTTGACCACCGCGCGAGCTATAGCCTGAAGGCATGCCGTCCGTCATAAAGTTGGCGAATTCCGTCATATTTACCTTGCCTAAAATGACAGCTCCCGCTTCCCTAAGTTTTTTTACAATAAAAGCGTCCTCACCCGCATAGGAATGGGCAAGCGCCAACGACCCCGCACTCGTGTGCATGAGATCACCAGTATTGATGTTATCCTTCAGCAAAATAGGAATACCGTGAAGCGGGCCTCGTGGCCCTTGAGCCAACCTTTCGTTATCTAACGCCGTAGCGATAAATAACGCATCGGGATTGAGCTCGAGAACCGAATTAATCGTTAGACCGTCTTTGTCATGTGCGGCAATGCGTTCGAAATACATGAGTACCAGCGCTCGTGACGTTAACTCGCCAGCCTCCATCGCTTCTTGAACGGATGAAATAGTTGCTTCAACGATATCCATGCCTCATTAACTCCTTATATCATCCGAATAAATGCTTGATATCGCTAGTATATACTATTTTTTTACAGAAAGCAGATTTTCATCGTGATTAGATTATCTGCAGCTCATCCGCTTCCATCGAATCCCAGCAGCTTTCGCTAATTATTTTTAATGACCTAAATAACTTTTTGGCTCCCTGCTGCGTCTAACTGTTTATAGTTTAAATTGCATATGAAGGAGTCCACTGGATGAGACCACTTAAGAAATGGACGGGACTGACGCTGCTTCTGCTGGCGGTATGCACTTTGCAGACGAATACGGTGTTCGCAAAGCAGGATGTTACCCTCAGGGGCATAGCCCTGACGGGAATTATCGATATCGATTCCATGCTTGAATCGCATCTGGCGCTAGAGAAGGACGGAACCATCTGGACTTGGAAAGGCAACGACCAGGCACAACGTGGGCCGAAAATTCCGGGTGCCATCGCTGCAGAGGTGGGCAATATTGCTTTGAAAGCAGACGGTACCGTCTGGACCTGGGGAACCAATGAATGGGGGCAGCTTGGCAACGGCATGATTGACAAGCTGAAAACCAATGTATCCCGAGAGCCCGCACAAGTGAAGGGACTGAAAGATATTGTGGCTATCGCAAGCGGTGATTCATTTCACGTTGCGCTCACCAAGGAGGGCTCGGCTTGGATATGGGGAAATGTCTGCCTCTCCGCCATGACAAGATCCGATTTTACCTTCAACGAAAGCTATTGCCGTACTTATGATGAAAATACCGATGAAGCGAATGCTTATTCGCCTGGCTTAATTAAACGTTCCGACATTACTGCCATCGCAGCATCGCCAAACAACTTGTCGATCGTCAGGGCAGACGGCAGTGTCAACCGCTGGGGCTATTGGAATAATGGCAGAATGGGCGAGGACACGCTGCCTTGGGCTACAAAAAATATTAGCTCGGTATCGGAAATGTACAATGACGATATGGGAAATGTTTTTCTGCTTCGTAAAGACGGGTCCGTCGGTTATTACGAGCCCTCATCTGCCAAGCCAATGAACGGGTTCAAAGCCATTTCGGCTGCCCCATACAATTCCAATTACAACTTAGCTCTACAACAAAATGGAACCGTTTGGAACAATGAAGAAAATGGCTCACTTCATCAGCTTAAGAGCCTCAGTCAAATTGTCGCCATCGAAGCAAGAGCACCAAATAGCGGTCTGGCCTTGGATAGAAAAGGGACGGTGTGGTCCTGGGGCACAGGAAAATACTGGTCTATCAGCCAAGGCTCTGCCCCGCCAAAAACAGTAAGTGAAATCATGCCTGCTGCCGTGGTCAAAAGCTTCTCAATTATGCTCAATGATAACTTCGTGAAGCTAAGCGCTGACCCTGTCATTATAAACGGAACGACCTTTGTTCCACTCCGCGACGTATTTCAGTCGATGGGTGCCAAAGTCAATTACGATGCCGGCAAAATTTCGATTAGCAAGGGCAAAACGAGCATAACGCTTGAAATAAATAAAACGCAAACCACCATAAACGGAAAGGCAAAACAAGTATCGGAAGCACCCCGATATAATCAGGCTAAGACAATCGTTCCGCTCCGCTTCATTACAGAAGCACTGGGCGCCAGCGTCAAATGGAATGCTTCAAACGATACGATTCTGATTAACAGTACCACAGCATGATGATTGCGTAACGTTTAATGCTGACTTTGGCCGTGAAATACTGCAAACGCCAGTTTCAGGTAAATTCAGCTTTATTTCACGAGCCGAGTCCCAATCCCCTGCTAAAGCAGCTACGACGCTTCTGACTTGTTCGTAACCGGTCGCAAGGAGAAACGTAGGTGCGCGTCCATAGCTCTTTCCGCCTACAACATAAAAATTATGCTCTCTCTGTCTAAGCTCTGCCTCACCATGAGGCTGAACCGTACCGCAGCTATGAAGGTTTGGATCAATAAGCTCCGCCAGTCTTGGTACACATTCAATGGCGGAGTCAGCTTCATAACGCAGCTCCCGGAGGAATGAAAAATCCGGCCTAGCTCCCGTTGCCGCAATGATCTCATTCACAGCGTTTATGGCTGACCCTTCCCCAATGAGATTTAGCTTCTCACCATCTTGTTCTATAGAATGGATGAGAAATGGCGTATGAATATTGACTGCACCTTCACGCACAAGTGCAGCAGCCCGTAATCCAAGCTCTCCGCGTGCAGGCAGCCCATCAAGCTCACCGCCTCCAAAGACGTCAGCTACGGTTGATTTTCGCAACACCCAGTGGATGGTTGTATTGGGATCTTGGCTCCTCAGCCCATTTAGCAACAGCACTGCATGGATAGCCGAATGCCCGCTCCCAACGACAGCCACAGATTTCCCTAAATAACGCTCTGCATGAGATCCATTCAATGCAGGTATGCCATAATGAATGCGTGAGCTACATTCGATCTCACGAGCCGCGTGATTACCGCTAGCCCCAATCGGGTTTGGTGTCTTCCAGGTGCCTGTAGCATCAATAACAGCGGAAGCATCCAAACGATTGATGCTATGTTTGCTTTCGTAGACTACCTCAAACGGCATTTCCTCTCTGCCAGCTGTTTTCATTTTATCCAAACCCTTACGATGAATGGCGATTACTCTCGCCTCCGTTTTTATGAAGGGCTTGAATGAAAGAAGCTCTGAAAGCGGAAGCAAATAGTCGTCGAATAATTGTTTGCCCGTTGGTAACTCCTCGCTAGGAGGAGCCATCCAACCCGATTGCGTTAGAAGTTCCCGTGCTGCTGAATCGATATTGAACTCCCATGGCGAGAACATCTGGATGTGGCCCCATTCAAGAACAGATGCCCCTATCGACGTTCCCTGCTCAAACAATACAAATGGCATCTGTCGTTTTGTTAATTGTGCTGCAGCAGCAAGCCCCACGGGGCCTCCCCCAATAATGGCTACAGGTAATTGCTGTTTCATCTCATACTCCTCCTCGTTTCAACCAATTCTATTTATTCATTCAGGAATTAAGCTAGGTACCTTATAGCAAATAATATTCATGTCTCTTTTTTCACAATTAATACTTGCATTTTACAAGTATTTACCCAAAAAACATGGAGTAATCTTGTTACCCCATAGGCGTACAGCACATTTTTGATTTTTGCATGCTCATGTTTAGCAGCTGAAGCGACCGCATAACCGTTTCTTTCTCAAAATCATTCATGAATGAAAAAACATCATCTAAGTAATCATCCATTATTTTATCTATTGAAGCGGCTACGAACTTGCCCTCTGTCGTCAGTGATAGCAGGTATACTCTACGATCCTCAGGAGAAGCAGTCTTCTTTACTAGCTTATTCTTGATTAAGGATTGAATTTGTCGGCTAAAGGTCGTGATATCTATGCCAAGCCTCTCTGCAATCTTTTGCATGGATGGAGTATCCTGCCTCCCAATTTCGTATAGGATATGACTGTGAATAAGGGATATATCTACACCACTAATTTGACAGCAGGTCTTGTTTAACAAACCAAACTGCCTGGCTAAGGTTTGCAGCAGCTCTCGCGGTTCTTCCAAAGCTCACACCTCCTAGCTATGTTTTAACACAATTACTTGCACATTACAAGTTAATCCTAACATTTTTTATTTTCGCATCTTATATAAACGATTACTTATATAATCATTTACTTATATTAAAAGATGAGTATAATAAACAGGGAAGGAGTGATGACATGAAACAACCGATGGATACTTTAGCCGATACGATGAAGCTCTTGTCGGATAAAACCCGCCTAACCATACTCGCAATGCTAAAAGAAAAGGAATTGTGCGTATGTGATATTGTAACGGTGCTTGAAACGACACAGCCTAACGTAAGCCAGCATTTAAAAAAGTTAAAAGCAGGCGGCTTGGTCAATGAAACAAGACGTGCACAATGGGTTTATTATTCATTAAACCTGGAGAATAAGGCTTATCTCCAAGCCATTTTGGACCTGCTTCCTTCCATGAAAGAAGAGTTAGAGAAGCTAAATCCTGACTGCTGTAATTAATGGACAAGCTTATTTTTCAGATCAACTGATAAACAATGATATAAAGGAGGAACTATGTTAGTTGTCGCATCCCTTATTTTTATTCTCACTTTATTATTCGTCATATGGCAGCCAAAAGGACTGAATATTGGTTATTCGGCAGCTGGCGGCGCTATGCTCGCTCTGATCTTTGGCGTCGTTGATTTTCATGATGTGCGGGACGTCACTGGTATAGTCTGGAATGCGACCTTAGCTTTTGTCGCCGTCATCCTCATCTCGCTCATTTTGGATGAGATTGGCTTCTTTGAATGGTCAGCACTCCATATGGCACGTTTTGCAAAGGGCAACGGATATCTGATGTTCGCGTTGGTTGTATTGCTCGGCGCTGCTGTAGCAGCTTTTTTTGCCAATGATGGGGCTGCGCTTATTCTCACGCCTATTGTTCTTGCCATGGTCAGGGCATTAAAGTTCGATGATCGTATGATTCTGCCATTCATTATGGCAAGCGGTTTTATTTCGGACACGGCCTCCTTGCCGCTTATCGTCAGCAACCTCGTCAACATAGTTTCCTCTGACTTCTTCGGTATTGGATTTGCTGAGTACGCCAGTCGGATGATGATCCCGAATTTCTTTGCTATAGGAGCAAGCTTGATTGTCCTCTTTTTGGTTTTTGGAAAACAAATTCCTAAGCATTATGATCTGAATCAGCTTAAAGAGCCCCGTGCTGTAATCAAAGATATGCGAATGTTTAAGCTATCCTGGATCGTACTAGCAGTATTATTATTAGCCTATCTAGCGAGCGAATTTGTTCAGATTCCTGTCTCTATTGTTGCTGGCGTAGCCGCAATAGTCTTTATTCTCGCGGCACGCAAGAGCACAGCCATTCCTACTGCCGCAGTTATCAAAGGCGCACCGTGGTCGGTTGTCGTATTTTCCATCGGCATGTACGTTGTCGTATATGGACTGCGAAATGTCGGGCTCACCGATGAGTTAGGCAAAGTCTTTCAATGGACCGCCGATCAAGGCTTATTCATAGCAACGCTAGGTACGGGATTTATCGCCGCCATCCTCTCTTCCCTTATGAACAACATGCCTACAGTCATGATTGATGCTTTGGCAATTCAGGGAACGAATACGGATGGAGCGATGCGTGAGGCCCTGATTTATGCGAATGTCATAGGTTCTGATTTGGGTCCGAAAATGACGCCCATTGGATCACTCGCGACGCTGCTTTGGCTGCATGTCTTAGCTCAAAAAGGCGTGAAAATCACATGGGGCTATTACTTTAAGCTTGGCATCGTTCTCACCCTTCCCGTTTTGTTTATTACCTTAATTGGCCTTTACTTATGGCTTAGCATCATCCACTGAAAAGAATGTTAAAGGAGCCATGCAAAATGGAAAAAAAGCTGGTATATTTTTTGTGTACGGGTAACTCTTGCCGTAGTCAAATGGCGGATGGATTTCTAAGCGCCTTGGGCAGTGAACAATTCGAAGTAAAAAGCGCCGGGCTCGAAGCGCACGGCCTGAATCCAAGAGCAGTTCAAGTCATGAGAGAAGCTGGCGTTGATATTAGCGAAAATGAATCTAACGTAATTGATTCAGACCTACTGAATCGTGCCACCTATGTCATTACCCTTTGCGGCCATGCCGATGAGCACTGCCCTGTCATATCTAATCCGAATGTGGTGAAATGGCATTGGGGCTTTGATGATCCCGCCAAAGCAGCGGGTACAGAAGAGGAAATTATGGCCCAGTTCCGAAGCGTTCGGGATGCCATTAAAGCACGTGTCGAAGCTTTTGTGAACGCACAACACTGCTATTTTTAAATAAACGTTTAATTGATAACCAAGAAATTTAGAGGAGTTTTCTGTGATGAAAATAGCACTGCTCGTGGTAGGAAGCTTGATCATTCTGTTGCTCGGAGCTTTAGTTGCTGCAAGCTATTATTTCTACAACCTTGCAGTTAAGCGAAATAACAAGGAGTTTTTGAGCAATAACGATGATTTGGTTCAAATTAGCGACAATAAAAAAGCAAATGAACAAGCGGCGGCTACACTCACGGAAGTTGCTCAGCCAACGCCTGTGGAAGCCGTTGGCGTGGAATGGATAGAAGACCAAAGCTATGATACTTGGACTTTAACCTCTGACGATGGGCTTGCTCTTGTGAGTTATTTCCTTCCAGCCAAGTCATCAACGAATAAAACCGTCATTCTGGCTCACGGTTATACATCCAAAGGCAAGGATATGGGCAGTTTTGCTAAATTTTATCATGAGCGACTGGGCTATAACGTGCTGATGCCTGACGACCGCGGCCACGGCAGCAGCGAAGGCGATTACATTGGCTTCGGCTGGCCTGACCGGAAGGATTACCTGCAATGGATTGGTCAAGTGATCAAGGTGGTAGGCGACTCCGCACAAATTGTATTGC
The DNA here is from genome assembly GCF_006345825.1 of Paenibacillus paridis. Lineage (GTDB taxonomy): Bacteria > Bacillota > Bacilli > Paenibacillales > Paenibacillaceae > Pristimantibacillus > Pristimantibacillus paridis. Next base: position 924,557 of record NZ_VCIX01000092.1, on the reverse strand, counting down.
ACGGCATTTCAATGGGCGGCGCTACGGTCATGATGATTAGCGGAGAACAACTGCCGAGGCAAGTAAAAGCCATCGTTGAAGACTGCGGCTACACCTCCGTTCATGACCAGCTCCTCTATCAATTAAAGAGGATGTACAAGCTGCCCGCATTTCCAATCCTGCCTGCGACCAGCTTACTGACCAAACTGAAAGCAGGCTATCATTTTAATGAAGCCTCGGCCCTGAAGCAGCTCGAGAAAAACAAACTGCCCATGCTGTTTATTCACGGCTCAGATGATCTATTCGTGCCAACGGAAATGGTATGGAGACTTTACGAAGCTTGCCGTTCGGACAAGGAAATGCTCATTGTTGAAGGCGCCGGGCATGGGATGGCCTATTTGATCGACAAAGCAGCCTATGAGAAGAAAATCATCGACTTTCTTGGGCGATATGCAGCCGGATAGCCCATTCCATTCAGAGCCATACTGTTAGAAGGGAAGTCACACTCATCAACAGGAGGGCACAACGTAAATGCTAAAGCAAAAATGGCTAATTCCAGCCACGCAGGGTGTTGGCTTTCGGCTAAAGCAAGGAGAAATTGTCCGAGTTACGGATGTGGAAGGCGAACAAGTAGCTGATTTTGTTGCCTATCAAGCAGGCGATATTACTGAACGTCTGGACCCCGGCGTCACAATGGATGCTCTGCATACAATGAATATTCAACCGAATGATGTGCTGTATTCCAACAAGTACAGACCCATGTTGACGATTATCCGTGATACGGTTGGTCGGCATGATTTCATTAATTCCGCTTGTCGTCCCGAAATGTATGACGTATTATACAACAAAAAAAATCATGCAAGCTGCTACCAAAATATCAATGAAGCCTTAAAGCCTTTCCATATCCCCGTACCTGATCAGCACTATCCCTTTAATCTATTCATGAATACTGTCATTCAAGCATCGGGAGAAATTAGCGTGGAAAGGCCTCTCTCGAAGCCTGGCGATTATATTGAGCTTCGTGCTGAAATGGATTTGATTATCGCTATTTCTGCGTGTCCCTGCGAGGAGAGCGAATGCAACGGCTACAAATGCACAGACATTGAAGCTGAGATTATCTAAATTCTTCTAGCTCCAGAACTCCTTGAATATAATGACTTGTACAAGTCCATTTCTATTCAAGGAGCGATGTGAATGAATGCTTTTTTTGCTTATATGTTTCTTGGTCTGTCGCTGTCAGCGCCGATCGGTCCGATTAACGCTGCTCAGCTGGATAAGGGAGCACGTTTTGGCTTTACCCACGCTTGGCTGGTCGGATTTGGAGCAATGTGCGCGGATTTGTTGTACATGCTCCTTATTTATTTTGGACTAGCCCATTTTTTGGATACGCCGTTTATGAAAACATTTTTGTGGCTGTTCGGCAGCTTCGTGCTGCTGTATACGGGAATCGAAACCTTAAAAAACATGAAAAAAGCAGTAGCTACTCGCGGAATCGAAACCGCTACAAAATCGAGCTCCTTCCGCTCCGGCTTTCTCATGGCGCTTACCAACCCATTAAACATTTTGTTTTGGCTAGGCATTTACGGCTCTATCCTTGCAGAAAGCGTGCAGCAGCATGGCTTTGCACAAGTGCTGTGGCACAGCTTCGGGATCTTCGCCGGCATCCTGCTCTGGGATGTGGTGATGGCTACGCTTGCGAGCACCTTCCACAAGTTCGGCAATCAAACCACCTTGCAAGTCATTTCGGTACTGGCTGGCATATCGTTGATTGTCTTTGGCCTATACTTTGGTTATCAAGCGTTCTTGCAGCTTACCCATTAAGCTGGACATTCACCTATAGCCCCTCCTTCGCATAGTATGCCTCGTCGTACTTTCTGAAGGAGGTTTTTTTGTTTTATGGCTGAACTCACTAGTAAAGTCTGGCTTGATGAGCATCTCAACGATTTACCGGATTGGCAGCAGGATGCCTTTCGTCAATTCGGCAGCATGATTGCAGACGCCGACAACAAATATCCTTGCATCCCCGGCCGACATGGCTTTTTGACCAATAATTTGCGCTTTGGCTTTGCCAACGACCCGAGAGATGAGCAAGCCATTTCAGAGGTTTCGCAGCTGCTTAAGGAATATGGCGGATGTGCCCGTGACACCGGAAAATACGCTTCGCTCGTTATTTTCTTCAAAACGCCTGAAGAGATGTTGAACGACTTTCGCGTCGATGATTATGAGCAGCTGTTCTGGTCAGTGCTCAGCCGGGTAAGCGCAAAGGACGAGACGCCTTGGCCGGAAGCTATCTCTACGGACCCTTCCCACCATTCCTGGGAATTTTGTTATGATGGCCAGCCCTATTTCGCCTTTTGCAGCACGCCATCCCATGAAGCACGGAAAAGCCGGATGTCGCCTCATTTTCTCATTGCGTTCCAGCCCCGCTTCGTGTTTGAAGAGATTAATGACTCCACTCCGTTTGGACGCAATATGAAGAAACTGATCCGGAAAAAGCTGGTTGAATATGACGGCATTCCCGCCCACCCTTCGCTCAAATGGTATGGGCAAGAAGACAATCATGAGTGGAAGCAGTACTTCTTGCGGGATGACGAGAGCGTGCCCTCCAAATGCCCGTTTACTTATATGAAGAACAAGTTCAAGAGCTTGGGAATCAAGTTTCACAAATAAAGGATAAGCAATTACGTCGTTCCCTTCTGCGCCCATTTGCGATTCATCATCCAAGTAATCAGAAGGACGATAACCACAATCAGCAAGCTCGTCCAAAAGCCGGCTCGACCTGATTTTTCGGCAAGAATACCCGAAACTGCCGCGGCAATCAGCACCATAGCGACCCAAGATTTAATCTGACCGCCAATTTTCGGCTTCAGCAGCTTAAGGTAAGTAATTAGAACAAAGAGCCACGTATACAGAAGTACCAGCCCGCCCGCCGTCGTAATATGCTCGAAGATGCTCTTGGGCATGACTAAAGCCAATACTATGGAAATGCACAGCCCTGCCGTATTGACAGCAAGCGCATAGAGTGGAAGCTGGCGTTTTCCTTTCTTCTTGGCCAGCCATGCAGGCGCATCCCCATCATCGGACAAAGCAGAGAGCATCGTTGAAACCCCGTAAAGCGAGGCAACTAAAATCGAGAAGCCTGCAACGATCAGCACGCCGTTTAAAATATGTACGAGAATAGGCAAACCTAGGCTGGACAAAGGAAGGATGAGCGGACTTTTGTCCAGCGTCAAATGATCCTTTGTAATGAACAGAAGCGCTAATCCAATGGAAAGCATGTATAATAGCGTCACCACAATGAGCATGACTCTCCCTGCTTTTGGCGCTTCCTTCGGTTTGCTAAGGTTCATCGCCATAAACCCCATCACTTCAATGCCGCTAAAGGCATAAAAGGCATACAGCAATCCGCGCCAAGCCCCCATCCAGCCCGCGCCTCCCCATTCCGAGACGCTCTCCGTAACGGATTGCGCCGATCCTGAGCCTTTAATAAGGGCAAACCCTGCAACCACTATAAACATCACAATGGCTGCTATTTTCACGACCGCAAATAGATTCTCCGCCTTATTGATTCCGCTTGACCCTAAAATCACAACTAGCAAAGCGAGCACCGAGTAACCGGCAGCGAAAATCCACAGCGGAACGCCAGGGAACCAATATTGCGAAAATAAACCGATTGCGGTTAGTGAGCTGCCCAAAATAAGCATCTCTGAGGACCAATAGACCCAGCCCATGCTAAAGCCCGCCCATCTGCCAAAGGCTTCTTTGGCATACGTTCGGAAGGAGCCTTTCTCTGGATGTTTGGCTGTCATTTGAGCTAGTGCCTCATAGACAAATAGAGTAGCCAGTGCCGCCAGCAAAAAAATAATGAGCACCAACCCTCCGCTTTTCTTGATCGCGATGCTTGAGCCCAGAAAAAAACCCGTACCAATCGTACAGCCTACGCCAAATAAAGAAAACTGCCACCAAGACAGCTTGTCCTCTTTTGTTCCCATTCCACTCGCCTCCCTATCACGTTTACTGTTCCTAAGCAGACTGGTTTTTATTCTCATATTTGCGGTACGGCTCCTTCCCTTTCGCACATACTTTGGGATGGATATCGATATGATGAATCAAACGATTGCTCAAGCTTAAGGGGAGGCTGGCAAAATGGGACCATTTTCTGCTGAACTGTTGAAGGGTAAGGTCATCCTGATTACGGGCGGGGCGACAGGGCTAGGCCGTGCGATGGCTGAGAAGTTTTTAGCTGTAGGGGCTAATGTCGCCATTGCCAGCCGAAACGAGCGTGTTCTCGAAAGGGCAGCAAAAGAGATGAGCATAGAAGCAAACGACGTTTATTATAAAAGCTGTGATGTCCGGGAGCCTGGCCAAGTGTTCGACCTGATCGATGCGGTTGAAAAGCATTATGGCCATATCGATGTCCTTGTGAATAATGCTGCCGGCAATTTCATAAGTCCGACCCATCGCTTATCGACCCGAGCCGTAGATACAATCTTAAATATCGTGCTGCATGGGACGTTTTATACAACCCTTGAGGTCGGCAAACGCTGGATTGAACAACGAAGAGCCGGTACGATGCTGAATATCGTTACAACTTACGCTTCAACCGGATCAGGATATGTCGTTCCTTCCGCAGCAGCCAAAGCTGGCGTACTCGCATTAACAAGATCCCTCGCCGTAGAGTGGGCCCCCTATGGCATTCGGCAGGTCGCGATAGCTCCAGGACCTTTTCCTACTGAGGGAGCATGGTCACGGCTGTCTCCTACGCCGGAGCTGGAACAAAAGCTGCTGGGCCGCGTACCGCTAAAACGGGTGGGTGACAAAGAAGAGCTGGCCAATCTCGCTGCTTTCCTGGTCTCCGACTATGCCGCCTACATGAATGGTGAAGTGGTAACCATTGATGGAGGAGAATGGCTCCAAGGTGCCGGGCAGTTCAACGGCTTATCAGAAATCACGGAAGACCAGTGGGATGACTTAGCTAAGCTGACGCGCAAGAGAACAGAGCAAGAATAGGAAAAAGCAGCTTATTTCTCAGAAGAGAAATAAGCTGCTCACTCACCGCAGGTTGCTCACTGCATTATTCGGTTGTACCTTCCTCGGCAGCGCGTGGCATAGGGCCACCTGAACGGTTGCCGCCTGTGCGGTTACCTCCAGTACGGTTTCCTCCTGTACGGTTGCCGCCCGTGCGGTTTCCTCCTGTACGGTTGCCGCCCGTGCGGTTTCCTCCTGTACGGTTGCCGCCTGTGCGGTTTCCTCCTGTACGGTTGCCGCCTGTGCGGTTTCCTCCTGTACGGTTGCCGCCTGTGCGGTTTCCTCCTGTACGATTGCCGCCTGTGCGGTTTCCTCCTGTACGGTTACCAGCAGAGCTGTTTTTTGCATTTTTCTTTTCTTTTGCCATATGCGCAATTCCTCCTCTTAGAAGATACTTACAACATATGAACTAACTCTAGCTTTCGTAATAGACAGATGAGGGTTTTATAGAATAATAGACTTTGCTTCTAGCTTTTGAGGCAACTCCACTTCGAAAATAGCTCGATCTGCAGACGGCAAGATGGCAAAACAAAAAACGGAAGGGTTATGCGCTTAGCATCCCTTCCGTCATTTCAAGCTTATTTCTTGCTGTTCACCCATGTCGCCATATCGTTAATAATTGAAGCTGACACATGAGCAGCCGTATTGTATTCTATCCCGATGGACAAGCCTTCATATTCCGTGAGCAAGTGGTTTACGTTCGGGTAAGATACAAACTTCACCTCAGGCTTGGCTTGCAAAGCTTTTTTCCAGCCCTCAAGCTGCTTCATAGATACTTGCCAGTCGTTCTCGCCTTGCAAGATCAAGAGAGGCTTAGTCTGCTTTTGTGCTGCTGCTGCCGGCTCGTAATCCCGCTGCTCGTACCACCAATAGGCAGGCGGAACAGGGAAATTCGCTGGCGGCTTCTCTGCTGAATAGTCCGGATTATGAATCATTTCAACGATACTCGTCCACGCCTCTGCCGCTTGTTCTTGGCTAGCGATCATTTCGGCGGGGAGACCCAATTTTTTCATCCGGTCCAGTCCTTCATTTTGCTGCTCGACCAGTACGGTCGTGATATTCTCGCTGGGCGCTGAGAGCAATATAGCTCCAGCTATATCATTGTTACGATCGTTGTCGATAATCATTGGCATCACATAGCCGCCTTGGCTATGTCCGGCTACAAAGATTCGTGACGAATCGATTTTGTCGGTCTTTTTCAATAAGGCAACCGCTCTTAAAGCGTCATCTGCCGATTCATTTTTGACGGAAAAGGTGGGCTGGCTTGAAAGCTTAAAGGTATGCTCTCTGGAAATTTTCTCATAGCGCAATACGGCAATATTTTGGGCAGCCAAGCCGGCAGCGATATCCTTGAAAACTTTAGTGCCGCCGATCGTAGAATCGCGATCATGAGGGCCAGAGCCTTGAACGAGTATGACAACTGGGAACGGACCTTCACCGGCAGGTACCGTCAGTGTTCCTGGAAGAGCAAACTCTCCTTCGCCTACGACAACCTCTTCCTCCGCGTAATTGCTTTTATCATAGGCCGGCTTAGCATATTGCCCTGCAGGAGCGGCCAGTTCAAAATACAAATCATCAATAAGGCCCGCTTTATCAAATCTGACGGTTATGGCAAGAGGCGTTTTGTCGGTTTCGTAAACCATAACAACGTTCGTGTGCACGTCATTGTTCTCGATTGCAGTCGAAAGCTGCTTGGTAGGAGCTCCATAGACAAGCGGATACTGCTGTGAAATAGCGTTCAATGCCTGAGCGGGCAGTGATTTCTTCAATTGCTCATTCAGCGTTGTCGCGAGCTTGGCATGCTGGTTGTTGAAGAGCTGATACACAAAGGAGCTTGCCCGCCCCGCATAATCATTTTCACCAAATATGACCGATTGTTGGTCGGCATTCCACGTGACGTTGCTTCCAAGCGCTTCATTTATAAACCTAAGCTGAGCAAGCATATTTCCATTTTTATCAAGGAGTACTTGTCCGGATTGCACCTGTTTCCCGTCTACGATCGCAACGGATTTCCCTATGGTCAGCACAATCTGGCTAGTTCCTTTCGTAATTGTAACCGCCTTATTTGTCGCGTTCCATTTCAGCTCTGCGCCCAACGTTTCAGCCACGATTCTGACTGGGATCAATTGCCCGTTTGCAACCTGCGCGGAAGTATCCGTTTGTTGCGCTAATTCATTAGCTTGTAATGCGACATTAGCGCTTGCTTGCGCAGCTGCAGGCATTGTCATGGCAAGTACGAGTGAAGCGGCGATTATATTTTTCTTACTGCGGTTAGAAGTTGGTTTCATTCCATAAACACTCCTTTAGTTAAGAAAATAATTGCTATGTACCCTTAGACGGTTGAGAGTCCGCATTCGTTCAGTTCAGTTCAGTTCAGTTCAGTTAAAATTTTTCGAAACACTCGAAGTAATTTCGCCCCTCTAGGGCAGAACATCAATCTACTATACGTCATTCCAGTTTACAAAGTTTCACATTTTTTACTCTATACATGATAAACCAGTTAAAAAGAACGAGGAGTGTGCTAGAAATAAGCAATTACGACTATCAATCCAAAGCTGAATTAATAGAAGCTATCCATAGTGGTTATTTACTTTTGTATAGTGAATTCAATGACATTGCGGTAGAGCTAATTCCGCAGCCCCTTCAAAACGTTCCGGGCGAAAATCCGCAAATGGAAAAAATATCGGCCGCAGGACTAATGATCCAGCCTTAGATTGGCGTATTATGCGAGATAAAAGAAAGACTAAGCGCCTCTTTCGCAAAAAGAAAGCTTAGTCTTTTTCGAGTTTTTTTGTTCACTGTGGCTTAACAAGACTAATCAAACTAACTTCTCCCATTAAACTTGGAGATGAACTGTTCTTCCATTTCATCCCATCTAGGTACCGAAATAGGAGTTGTTTGCCTCCACTCCTTAAACTTTTTATGCAGTGCTGCGATCTCTTCAAATGACCCATCTATTTTTTGTGCAATGGGCAACCGATGATAAATGATTAGAAATAGGTAAACCAAGCGTTTGTATTTACGAATAACGGTCGCTTGATTGGCTGGTGTGACTGTATAGCCTAGCGATTCCAATACTTTAAATCCCTCATCCATGGCAGCAATCATTTGTTTGATCAGCTTTTTATCTTTCGCGATCTCCTTCATCCTGCCATTCTTGAAATAGACAGCGGAGTTCAACGCCAAGATCGGAACGATGTGACTTTTTAGCCATGTATCCATATCGTTATGAAAACTTAATTTATAGTTGGCCTTTTCAAAAGCCTTCTCAAGGATTGCTCTAAATGGCACAGAGCCATCTAAACCGCCGAGTACCATTTGCCCGCCACCACGTATGCAGAGAATACGTCCCTTCTCTCTTCGACCTCCGCTGAGCTGAAAACCGAATACGATCTTTTTTTCTGCTGCGCTGATTTCTTGCAAGAAAGTTTGCATGACTCCTGCCTCAGCATTATTGCCTACCAGAACGATATTGCGACTTTGATTCTCTGCCAATATAGGCAGAACGGATGGAAAATCGTTAAATTTCATCACGACAAATATGAGATCATAAATGTCATCGGATGGAAGGGTATCCGTCACTTTCACTTTATCAATGGTCGTTTTCCTTTGAAAGTAATGACGAATAACAAGTCCGTCTCTTTGTAATTCTTCAGCTCTGGTACCTCTGGCAAGTATGGTTACGTCATTTCCGCCGCGCACTAACGCATGTGCAAGGTAACTGCCTAAAACACCTGCGCCGAATACGAGTATTCTCAACTGACATCCCTCGCTTTATCTATGTTTCATATGATATGAACAACAATACACCTTGCCTATTAACATTCGTTGATTTATAAACATTTGTTCAATATAATAATCTTACCAGCGACGATATGACGCTTCAATCGCTAAAACAGCCCAAAATGTTGATAAATCAACACATGCAGCGCGACTGTTAATAACCGCGTAAAAGGAGGAACCATTGGACAGACGAATACTCAAGACGCGGGATGCCATTATGAAAGCATTTATCGAATTGATGGCAGAGAAAAATTTTGAGCAAGTAACCATTAACGAGATTGCTCATCGGGCCAATTTAAACAGAGGTACCGTTTATTTGCATTATGTAGACAAATTTGATCTGCTGGATCAATGTGTAGAAACTCATTTGGGCGAATTATATAAATTATGTATGCCTAGCGATGAAAAATCCGCGCTCCCGCCTAAAGCATCGATGCTTCGCACATTCGAATATATAGAACAGCATGCCTTCTTTTATACCACTCTGATGACGAATAAAAGCATATCTGCTTTCCGGAGCCGCATGACGGAGATGATGTTTCAAAGTATCAGTGAACAAATAGACATGAATGACATTAATAAGCATAAAAACAAGGAAATTTTAGTGCAGTTCCTAGCTTCTGCTGCGGTTGGCGTAGTGGAATGGTGGATTTCCCGTTCGATGCCCTATTCAGCTAATGAGATGGTTGAAGAGTTATGGTCGCTTCTTGAGCGCAATCAAATAGCTCCTTAGCTCTCGCATGAAATTAAAAATTAGCAGCATGGAGCGACGCATGCACTCAGGGCATAGGCAGACAATGACAAAGAAAAGCAGAGAAGAGAACCGCGAGGTTCTCTTCTCTGCTTTTCTTTCGTTTATTCAGAAGCCTATCCTCTTTCGAAAGAAAAAGTAGGAAACGGTTAGATACATAATCAAGAGACAAGTTACCTTTTATTTAGTTATTTTTCAAAAATGGCTGTTTCAAAAGTGAATAGCACTCTTTTTTGCTATGTGACATCGATTTGCTGAGCTAAAGCTGTTGAAATGCATGCTGTCGATCTATCCAAATATGTTTATATTATTAGACTCAGCTGCTTGCACGGAGTTGCAAATATTCAATAATTCCTTTAAACTCCCTCCATTACATTTTCTATAGACAATAAAATTTCAATCCGAAAAATCCTTTTCTTCCTTATGAGATTTTTATGAAATAGATGGAATTTCTCCCGCTAAAATAGCGTTAATGATTGGATGAGCAATTTAGATGGAAATCTTCCCGTTAAAATAGCTGTTTTCCATCATTTTCTTTTTATTTACTGAAATTAGAAGGAGAAATTCCTGTTAAACGTTCAAAACGGTTAAAATCCAGCAATTTAACAGGAGAAATTCCAGCTAACACAGCTGCTTCGAATTCGTAAACACAGACAAGGTAAAGCTCAAATAAATGAGGTTAACAAACCAGGAAACAGCCCTGTACCCTCATTCTTATCTATATAAATTGAACTAACGTTTCTTGTTTTGGTCTTTGATTGACCAAGACCTGTAAAGGTAAGAATCCGGCTACAAAAGCGTTCACTGCGTTTCTTCAGAACAATCTTCTCGCTTCGCTTAAACTGCATTTCTTTAGTTCAAGTTATCCAGTTAAAGTGATTGATTTTTCAAATTCATTCACTATGCTTTTATTCTTTTAGATAGGGAAATGTAACTAACTCCTGTTACCAACAGAAAGAAGCCGACAAGTGAAAATTGTCGACTTCTTTTTTCTAATTACACTTGCTATACCCGCAATTGCTGCACTGCTTGCAGCCTTCAATATTGATCAAGGCAGCCGAGCCGCAGGACGGACATAGATCGCGGGAGCCCGTAAGCACCTCATGAACATGCTGATTAGCTGCGGTAGGAGCCTCTTTAACTGGGACAGGCTCAGGCTGAGCCAACGACACATGTGCTTCGTCTGCCACTGCTGTTTCCTCTGCGCTTGCCAAGTGCATCTCTAACGATTTGGCAACCGCATCGGCAATCGATTCAACCCGGTTTACGCCAAAGCCGATTGCGCCCGTCCCGCCAATCCCTTTCAGATGCTTGATCAGCAAGCTGACCTTGCTTCCATGATCGCCATAACGCAAAAACAACGAACAAACGCGGCCAAGCGCTTCAGCCATGGCAAATACGTCCGAGCCTGCCTTGCCCACATTCAAAAAGATTTCGCCTGGCGTGCCGTTCAGATCGTTAATGGTAATATAGGCCATGCCGAAAGGCGTGTTTACTTTATAAGTCGCGCCGCGCAGCACCTGAGGCCTGCGTTTATATTGTTTGTCCATCACCTGCTCCGTTTGCGGGAGTGCGCCCGGTACGATGGCTTCCACCAAGTCTGCTTCAAAATAACCCTTACCGTCCGCCGGAGGAGCGGTCTCCGAGCCTGCTTTCTCCTCTATCTGTTCCTCCGTTTTCACTGTTTTCTCTGCATTGTCAGCCTTTTCTGCCTGCTCTGACTTTGACGTAGAGAGAACCTGTACGTCGCGGCTGCCGTCACGGTAAATCGTTACCCCTTTGCAGCCAAGCTCGAACGCCAGCTCATACAGTCGGCCTGTTTCTTCAACGGTGAAGTCTGCCGGGCAATTCGCCGTTTTGGATATGGAGCTGTCAACCCAGCGCTGAATGGCTGCCTGCACGCGGATATGATCCTCGGCTGACAAGCTCATAGAAGTAACAAAATAATCGGGCAGCTCCTGCCCGGGATGCTCTTCTTTCCATTCCGCTGCGATTGGCACATCTTGTTTATCGTAACCAAGCCGGCTTTGGCGATAATATTCGAAAGCAAAATAAGGCTCGATTCCCGTTGAGGTTCCGACCATCGTTCCAGTGCTTCCTGTAGGAGCCTGCGTGATGACGGTCACATTGCGCATGCCCCGCTCCGCCACGGCTTCTCCAATGTCAGGGAACTCCGCAATCATATGCTTCATAAATCCGCTTTGAATGAATTTGTCTGCATCAAAAGCTTGAAAAGACCCCTTCTCCGCAGCGATTTCGGTAGAGGCTAAATAGGATTCGTGTGCCATAAAGCCATATAGCTTATCTAGAAATTCAAGCGACTCCGGGCTGCCGTATCGAACCTCCAGTTTAATCATCAATTCCGCAAGCCCCATCGTCCCGAGCCCGATTCGACGCTCCAGCTTCTGGTTCCGTTCGTTCTCTTCAAAATGATAGGGCGTTTTGTCGATCACGTTATCTAGGAACCTCACTGACCAGCGTGTAACCTTGGCTAACTCCTCCCAAGCAACATCGTGCTTCTCCTCGTCATAAAATTTGGACAGATTAATGGCGGACAGATTGCACACGCCCCAGCCAGGCAAGCCCTGCTCTCCGCAAGGATTCGTGCTTATAATCGGATTAAAATACCAGCTGTTCGACATTTGGTTATAATATTCCATAAAGACGACGCCAGGCTCAGCCGATTTCCAAGCCGATTCGATAATCGCTTGCCAAATCTCGCGGGCGCGAACGGTTTTGTACGCAATGACTCTTTTGCCCAGCCGTTTCCATTCGTCCAGATCGCCCGTCCACAGCTCGTCGTAGCCCTCTTCCTTCGTATCCGGAAATACCAGCTCCCAATCTAAATCTTCCTTCACGGCCTTCATGAACGCGTTGCTCACGCAAACGGACAAATTCGCATTCGTTACCTGGCCCATCGTCTGCTTCACGGTAATGAATTCAAGCACGTCGGGATGCCAGTCGTTGAGCATCAGCATCAAAGCGCCTCTTCGGCTGCCTCCTTGCTCGATTAACCCTGTTGTATAGCTGAACAGTCCGCCCCAAGATACCGAACCGCTAGATGATCCGTTAACGCCAGCGACAATGGCCCTTCGGGGGCGCAGCGATGACAAATTCATCCCGACCCCGCCGCCGCGCGCCATAATCTCGGTCATCTCCGTGAGTGTCGTCATAATCCCGCCCCGGCTATCCTTGGGAGAAGGAATAACGTAACAATTAAATAGCGTCAGCTCTTCGCTAGCGCCCGCACCTGCTGCAATCCTGCCGCCAGGCACGAGTTTCCAATCGTCTAGGATATATCTGAATTTCTCCTGCCATTCCTGCTGTTTATTGGTCCCTTGCTCCACCGATGCCATCGCTTCGGCCAGACGATCCCACATTTCCTCTGGCGTTTTCTCAATCGTCAGCGTCAGCTTCTCCACGCTGGACTCGACCTGTTCTCCGCTGCCTAATCTTACCGTCACATTGCTGCCTTGGCGGGCAATAACTTCCCCTACTTCTTTTACAGGAAACTTGGGATCATCCTTCGTTAGAACGAGCACAATATCTCCGATTGCCGTCTGGCTCGTATCTGCATTTTTCCACGCGTACCGGTCCAAAAATATTTTTTCGCTTAAGCCCTCAAGACGTTTCCCGCCAGTCTTCTCCATCCCAGCCACCTCTTTCGTCATCGTTCCGCGCTATCGGCATATGTACGTTATGATATGCAACAAGCACAATATATTGTGTTATTTAATCATTATACTATACTACATATTGATTTCCATGCTCGTTTAAACCCAAATAACGCAAGCAGTGCCGCTTACATGACCACGCTCTCGCATTTGCTTGTCCTACCTCTTTTTTAATCCGCTTCTTATTAATATTGGATGAAAAGGCAATACTGATTACAACTTATCCCTTTTACTGTGGAAGGAGCTGCACGCAATGACAATCCCTACAACGCCGCAGGCTGCTTCAGCCGAAGCCGGCACAGCTATCGCGACGCGCAAGCTGCATCCGCTAGTTGACCTACAGTGTGACCGTTCATGGTTTGATGAGCTGCAAAACCGCTTGACGAAGGGCGGACCGTGGGATGATTGGACGCTATATCAGCTAGCCATGGAAGCAGAACAAGCCAAACGGATTGAAAGCTTCGACGAGTTGCTTTGCCTTCGCTCGCTTCCCTCCTTCGAGCCGATGGAGCATCAGATCAGCACAGCGCGCAAGGTCGTGCATGAAATGGGAGGCAGAGCCATTCTTGCTGACGAGGTCGGATTAGGCAAGACGATAGAAGCCGGGCTTGTGCTCAAAGAGTATATGGTGCGGGGGCTAGCCAAACGGATTCTTATTCTCGTGCCTGCTTCCCTCGTGCTTCAGTGGGTGCGGGAGCTTAACCAAAAGTTCGGCATTTCCGCGGTGGCTCAGAAGAAGGCGCATACCTGGGGCTATGACGTAGTCGTCGCCTCGATCGATACTGCCAAGCGCGAGCCGCATCGCGAGCTGGTGCTCGGGACCGATTACGATCTAATCATTATCGATGAAGCGCATAAGCTGAAAAACAAGAAAACATCCAACTATCAATTCGCTAATATTTTGCGCAAAAAATATTGCCTGCTGCTGACCGCGACGCCGATCCAAAACGACATGGATGAGCTGTTCAACCTGATCACGCTGCTAAAGCCCGGCCAGCTTGGCGGCCAAAGCGATTTCGCGGCCAATTTTGTCGTCGACAAGCGGCTTCCGAAGAACGAAGACCAGCTTCAGGAAGCGCTGTCCGGCGTCATGATTCGCAATCGGCGCGGTGACGGCGGCATCCATTTCACGAAACGTTTTGTCAAAAACATTCCGCTTACGCTCTCCGAAGATGAGAAGGCGCTGTACGATGCGGTTACCGAATTCGTCAAGGAGCGTTATGAAGAAAGCGGAGGCGATCTCTCCAGCATGCTCTCCCTCGTCACGCTTCAGCGCGAGGTGTGCAGCAGCCGGGATGCTGTATTCCTGACTCTCGTTAATTTGTTCAAAAAAACGTCAGAAGACTCGCCCATGCGCCCGAAAATCTGGGAGCTGGTCGAGAAAATCAAGCACATTAAAGCGAATACCAAAGCGGAAAAAGCGATGGAGCTCGTCAAAGAAATGAATGACAAGGTCATTATTTTCACCGAGTACCGAGCCACTCAGGAATATTTGCTGCAATTTTTCCGGGCACAAAATATGATCGCCGTACCGTATCGAGGCGGGATGAACCGAGGCAAAAAGGATTGGATGATGGATCTATTCCGCGGACGCGCGCAAATTCTGATTGCCACGGAAGCTGGCGGCGAGGGCATTAACCTGCAATTTTGCCACCACATGATTAATTTCGATCTGCCATGGAATCCGATGCGGGTGGAGCAGCGGATCGGTCGAGTGCACCGCCTTGGTCAGAAGGAAGACGTAAAAATCTACAATTTGTGCACGATCGGAACCATCGAAGAGCACATCGTCAATTTATTGCATGAGAAAATCAATCTGTTCGAGCTGGTTATCGGTGAGCTTGACCATATCTTGGAGCGTTTTGAGAAGGGCGATGGTTCCATTGAGCAGCGCCTAGCCAAAATGATGCTTGAAGCTGGCAATGATTCGGATTTGAAGCAAAAAATCAACCATTTAGGCTCCTCTCTCAGCCGTATTCGCGAAGAGGTAATGACTGGCGACGCCAAAGTCGCTTCAAGTCCTGATTTGCTGATCAATCTGGATTCACTTGGACAAACCGTGGAGGTGCAGCCTTGAACGAGAAACAGGTGCACAAATTCGTCAACCGTTATTTAGAAGCTACCGAATGCTCGATTTTGGAAAAGTCGCCTACTCACTTCACTGTGAAACTCTCTCCCCATGCCGACCGTGAGCTAACGAACCGCCCCTATTATTGGAGCTTCGTGGACCGGGTCGGCGCCGATCCGGAGACGATGACCTTCCTATTCGTTACGGATAAACATAAATATGACGCAGCCGAAGAGCTCAAAAAAACCGAAGCAGCTAACGCTCAAGCGGAGGAAGCCGTTAATGCGCAGGATGCTGCAGCTAACGCTGCGCTTGGGCGGTCGCTTGGCTTCGTTCACGGCAGTCTGGCTGCGCCCATTCGCGTCCCGCGCGAGGATCTGTTCTTCGGCGCTCGCAAGCTTGAGCAGCTGTTTGAGGCAGCGAAAGCCAAAGGCAGCTTCGTTCATTTGTTCCAAGAGCCGGAGCGCCGCAGTGCGAACCCATTTGCCTCCACGCCCTACACGGCTTGGCTTGGTGTCAATATGCGGGTGGAATTCGCCAGCGACCGCAAGCGGGAGGAAATTCATTGCTATGGCATTTCCCTAGCAACCGGCCTATGCGTTGAACATTTCTATGATCGGTTGATTACCCATAAGCTAACGCCAAGGCTGCCTGCCAATATTCACATTACGAAAAACGGCATTTCCTTCAACAAGGCGTTAAATATTGTCGAGCAAACCTTGGAGCGCAAGCTTAAAAGCTATGACTACAGCTGGGCAGAAGGTGCTTCCGCAAGGCTGGAAGAAGAACTCGAGCGCATTAGGGGATATTACGAGCCGCTGGTCAAAAACGCGCTGGAAGAAAACAGGCCGGCGGTCGAGGAGCAATTCGCGCAGCGGCAATCCGAAATTCGCTGGCAATATGAGCCGCGTGTGACGGCGTCCGCCATTAATTGCGGCATTTTCCACCTTGAGGGCATCGATTGACAGCGATTAGACCTTATCTGCAGCAATACGCCAAAAAAAGGCGGTCACAAGGCCGCCTTCACGTGACACGTTGTAACAGCCTTCTTCAAGCCTGTCCGTTACAATAGCTAAGAGGTGATGAATCATGCCAAAAACATTCATTAAGTTTACAGCAGCCTGCGTATTAACCGCTGTTGTGTTATATGCTGGGGGCTTGCAACAGCAGCCTGCTGCAGCTGCCCAGCAATCCACTGCAGCTTATGAGCCGCTGCAGCAGCAAGCCAAGCGCTGGGTGGACGAGCTAGCCGTCCAGTCCTCTTTCGCCAAATGGAAGTCCTCCACACTCGATATTTCACCGATTGGTCCCGGAACGCACAGCTGGCTGGTATTGGTGAAGCATAACACCCAGACCGTCGGCTATCTGATTATCCATGCCGTGGAAGCAGGCGGCTATCAACTTGGCGAATATGGGGTCGGCAGCCAGCCGCTATTTGACGGGCGCACCATTTCGCGCTCCATCAAGCAGCTTGAGTTATTGAAGCCCGCAGACAGCGTTGAAGCTTTGTATGTGCATCCCCTGCTCGCTGCGTGGAAGGTAACTTCCGGCAGCAGCTCGGACTTTGCAGACGCAGCAAGCGGTGAGGCCCTTCCCGCTCAGCCAAAAGACTGGCTTAAAGCTTCCGAAACGAAGCTTCCTTCAACTGAACGTTTGCAAATTACAGGCAATGCCGCTCTTTTGAAGCATGTCGCCCTGCCCTCATTCAACACATTCGATAAAATGCCTTGGCTTACCAGCCAGCCGCTTTCCGTTAGCTCAAAATCATATTCTTCTCTCTTTGCCCAACTAAACAACAAAGAACAGCTCCGCTATACCGCTGAGCTGTTCGAAGGCCAGATGCTTTATGTGTGGTCAGTGGTTGGATATAACAAATGGGACAGCGGCCATATTTACGTTGGACTCGAAACCGAGAATAGCGATGAGCGGCGCTTCATCCCGATTCTGCTGCTGCTAGAGCTCGGCAGCTTCTACCTATGACGCTCGGCTCTGCCTCTCCACCACAGCATAATGCTGACAGGTCCCCATCCGAACCAACGCGTCAGCCAAGGCTCTCTTCGAGCTTTGGCTGACGTTCTCGTTTGCTTCCGCTCTTCTCTTGGCGTCTCGATATAAGCCACAAATTGCTCCGTCATATACTTTACGTATTCCTCGCCCTTTGCCACTTGGATTCGCTCCTCCCGCCCTTTAGTTGATGTTATCAGGTTGCCCAGCAATATTCGAATGTAAACATGCATGAGTTTTCCTTCAAAAAGCCACGATAACCTTAAGACAAAGTGAGCTGGAGGAACGATCAATATGCTTCGTAAAACAGCATTATCCTTATTTATCTGTTGCTTTGCGGCCGTTTGCAGCACGTCCGGTGCATCGGCAGCGTGGCCGCTGCTGCCTGTAGGCATGGAGCAGGACTGGGCGCTGCCTTCTACCACAGTCATTATTGACGTTGGGCATGGCGGGATTGATGGAGGTGCTTCCTCTGCAGACATCCTTGAAAAAGACATTAACCTGGCTATCGCTCGAAAGCTTTATACGATTTTGCGCAGTCAAAATATCCCTGCTGTCCTTAATCGCACGGGAGATTACGCGCTAAGCGAAGACAACCGCTGGCACATTACAAGGTCAAGGCATCGGAAGGATTTATCTCAGCGCCAGCAGCTTACGGAAGAAATCGAAAGCGATCTGCTCGTTAGTCTCCATGTCAATTGGTCCAAGAAGCCGTCGCAAAGAGGCCCGCTTGTACTGCATCAGAGCAATGGAGAGAGCAATTTGCTCGCCTTATGCATTCAGGATTCATTGAACCGACAGCAAAAAACCGACTTCCTTCCAAGGGAAGGAAAGACGTTTTATTTGCTTCGGAGAGTACAGCAGCCTGCCGTCATTGTAGAAATGGGCTTTATTAGCAGCAGCAGCGACCGCGCGATGCTGACCGACCCCAAGCGCCAGGAGGAAGTCGCAAACGCTATTGCATCAGGAATTTGGCAATACAAGTGGATCGTTCATTAAATCGCCTTCAATAAGCGACGTCAGTTTTACGAATTGCACGTTTTGCTGCATCCCGGGTATGGACTGCTTCAGTACAGCTGCTGTCTTTAAGCCAGCTGGGCCGACATGTCCGATCGTGATGCAGCTTGTATGTGTTTCCAAGTGCTTGCGCAGCACACCAATCTGCTTGCTAATATGCTCAACCGTATACACATCATCTAAAAATACGTCGTTAGAAACAAGTGGGACGCCTAACTCCGCTGCAACCTTAGGCACCACGGTTTTGTACGTCGTCCGGCTATCCAGAAAAAATAAACCATGCTCCTTGCATACGCCAAGCACGATTCGCATCATTCTCTCATCGGCCGTTACTTTCGAGCCCATATGATTATTCATGCCAATCGCATGCGGAACATCACGGATTGCATCCTCTACCCGCTTCTTCACTTCCGCATCGCTCAAATCCGTCGTTAACGCTCCCGGCCCCAGCCATTTTTTTAAGCCTTTGTTCGGTTCCATCGGCATATGGACGATAACGTCATGGCCTAAACGGTAGGCTTCCTCTGCATCCTGCTTCGTCGTTGGCATAAAGGGCATAATTGCTGCCGTGATTTTGACCGGAAGCTTCAGCATTTCAGCCGTTCCGTTCATCCCATTCCCAAAATCATCGATGACGATAGAGATCGTACGGGTATCCTTTACCGTTTCGCTCCAAGCGTGAGCTTTCATATCCGTAATTGATGGTCCCGCTAACGCTTGAACCCTGTCAGACGAGCTTCCAACTGTGAAAACCGCGCAAAGGCTTATTCCAGCTGCGAGCACCGTTCTTAATCGCGGCCTCGCTATTCCAGCAACTTTCTCCTTTTTCATGTTTCGCATATCATTCTTCTGTCTGTTCATTGCTGCACACCCCTTGCCTTTTACTATCATTGTTTGTGAAGTAGCTGGAAAATATACGAAAGCATCCGTTAACATTTAGAATTGCGTTAATCTTACAAAATCAGAGAATTATACATCTTTATCCATGATAATCGAAGAGAACGAGCGATTGAGTTAAATAACAGGATGATTTTGAGCAAAAACGGCATTTGCAAGCGCTTTAAAGACATTATATAATGAGGGCGTGTCATACAACACGAGTGGAATTCAAACCACAATATAAAGGCGATGTTACCTGTACAGGTACAACCTCGAGCACATGATGTGTAGCCGAGGTTGTGCCTTTTTTTGTTGTCCAATCGCCATGGGAGGTGCACCTTTTTACCGCTAGGTTTACATCATCATTAAAACTCGTTTAACAACAAAAAAATTTAAAAGGGGTGCACCAATGGTAAAAAGCAAAAAATGGATTTCCGTACTTATTTGTTCCTTGCTCGTTCTGGCGCTTGCCGCGTGTAATGCTTCTGAACCGAAAACAAACGAAAATAACGGAAAATCGCCTACTCCAGAGCCGGTAACTGAAGGAAATGATGAAGAGCTGAAACCGGAAGCCGGGGCAAAGCTGGTCATTTGGGAAGCGCCGGAACAGCAAGACTATATGCAGAAGGTCGGCAAAGCATTTGAAGAAAAATATGGCGTTCCCGTAACTGTAGAAGTCGTTGCAGGAGGTGACCAAGGCAGCCGATTATCGACGGATGGCCCTTCCAAGACAGCCGCAGACGTACTGACGCTTCCCCATGACCAAATCGGATTAGCCGTAAAAGCAGGCTTGCTTCTGCCAAACGATGTTTTCGAAGAGGAAACCAAATCGGCAAATCTGGAAACGGCGGTCGTCGCCTCCTCCTTCGACAACGTTCTGTACGGCTATCCCAAATCGGTAGAAACCTATGCCATGTTCTATAACAAGGATCTTCTACCAGAAGCGCCCAAGACTTGGGAGGAGATCGTCGCCTTCGCCAATACGTATAATGACCCCGCTAAAAATAAATACGCCATCATGTGGGAGTTCGTCGGCTACTACACATACCCTTTCATTGGCAGCTATGGCGGATATATGTTCGGCGACAATAATACGAATGCCGCTGACATTGGGCTGAACAAAGGAGATGTAGTCAAAGGATTCGAGTATCTGCGGACGCTCAAAAAAATTGTTCCAATGAATGCTGGCGACATCACTTACGATGTCAAGACACAGCTCTTCAAAGAAGGCAAGCTTGCCCTTAACATTGACGGACCATGGTCGGTCGCCGCATTTAAGAACAGCGTAAATTTCGGTGTAGCGCCGCTTCCTAAGTTTCCGAACGGCAATGATTCCGTATCCTTCTCAGGCGTAAAATCCTATTATGTCAACTCTTATACCGCTTATCCCGTAGCGGCAAGGCTGTTTGCCAGCTTCGCCGGCAGCAAGGAAAACCAATTGCTCAATTATGAATTGACCGGAGCCATTCCAACTAATAAAGAAGCAGGGGAAGATCCACTTATCAAAGACGATCCAATTACAAGCGGCTTCTTCCAGCAGTTTAGCCATTCCGTACCTATGTCATCTGTGCCAGGCGTTGACCTTGTATGGGAAGCTTTGAAAGCAACCTTCGTTGCTCTTTGGGATGATCCAAGCCTCGATATCAAATCTACACTCGATACTATGGTCAAAACGATTGAAGACGGCCTCAAAGCGAAATAACTGCTAAACAAAGAGCAGCAGCGCATATCACTTGGCTTCACCCTCCCATCAAGGGACTAGGGTGAAGTCCTTACTTTTTGAAGAGGAGAGGTTTAGCCTCATGAGCAGCAAAGGCAAAGCGGCAGCACTGTCCACCCTATTGATGGGACTTGGGCAATTGTACAACCGGCAATGGCTGAAGGGCTTGCTGTTTTTGGCAGCAGGCCTGCTCGGCATCTATTTTTTCGTATTTGAGCTCTATGATTATATTTGGGGCTTGATTACGCTAGGCGAAACGCCAAGCGGTTTTGTAAAAGTGGGCAAATTGACCAAGATGGTCGAAGGCGACCATTCGATTTTTATGATGATTAAAGGCTTGGTTGCTTTGCTTGCTGCGCTTTTAATGGCACTGTATTACGCCCTCAATATCCGTGATGCCTATCTCGTAGGCGCCGCAAGAGCCGAGGGCAAACGCCCTCACACGTTCAAGCAATCGCTAGTCATGCTGGAACAGAAGCATTTTGCCTATCTTGTCCTTTTGCCCCCATTTATTGCGATCGCTTTTTTGAGCGTATTGCCTTTATTGTTCTCGATCCTGATTGCATTCACCAATTACGCTGATCCCATCTTGCCGCCCGCCAATCTGGTAGACTGGGTAGCCTTTGACAACTTCTCCAAAATGATCAACATGAAGGTCTGGAGCAAAACCTTCGGCGGCGTGCTGCAGTGGACAATCATTTGGGCTGTTTTAGCGACAGTAACGACTTATATCGGCGGTGTTCTGGTCGCAATCCTTATTCATCAGCCTGCGATCCGCTTCAAGAAATTTTGGCGTACCGTATTAATTATCCCTTTTGCCATACCAAACATGGTTTCCCTGCTGGTCATGCGCAATATGTTCAACAATCAGTTTGGTCCCATCAACAGCTATTTGAACTTTTTCGGCCTCAAAGGTTTGCCTTGGCTGACCGATCCCTTCTGGGCTAAAGTCACCGTCATCCTTGTCAACATGTGGATGGGCATTCCCATTACCATGATACTGGCCTTTGGCGTATTGACCACCATTCCGCGCGACTTGTATGAAGCTGCCGATGCTGATGGTGCGGGCGCTATCCATAAATTCCGATACATTACGCTGCCCATGGTATTGTTCTCTACCGCGCCGCTTCTCATCATGCAATTCGCAGGCAACATTAACAATTTCAACGTGATCTATTTGCTGACTAATGGCGAGCCGGTTAATATCCATTACCAATTCGCAGGCCATACGGACTTGCTGGTGACATGGCTGTATAAGCTCGCACTCAATCAATCGCAGTTCAGCTTCGCATCTGTCATTGGCATATTCATCTTCATGATCGTCGCGACCTTCTCAATCTGGAGCTATACGCGAACGCGATCCTATAAAGAGGAGGACATGATCCAGTGAGAAGTTCATCGGCTAAATGGAAGCTGCGTACAAGCTATTTTATTCTAAGCGTCCTCACCGTCATCAGCGTATTCCCTGCTTTATGGATTATCTTGTCATCACTGAAAACTGGGAACAGCCTATACAGCGACACCTTTATCCCGCGCGAGTTTACGTTTCAGCATTATATCGACTTATTCGAGAAAACCATGTATCCGGTATGGTTTCTAAACACGCTCAAAGTCGCTTTTTTCTCTACCTTAATCGGAACCTTCCTCCTCCTGTTCGCATCGTATGCGATTTCGAGGTTCCGCTTTGTCGGACGCAAGACCACGCTCAAGCTGTTTCTCGTATTGCAAATGTTCCCTGGCTTCATGGCAATGATCGCTATCTTCGTCCTGCTTAATGCAATGAGCTTGCTAAATTCCCATTGGGCGCTCATTCTTGTGTACAGCACCGGGGCTATCATTACAAATGTTTTTGTCGCCAAAGGCTTCTTCGATACGATTCCGAAGAGCTTGGAGGATGCCGCGCGGATCGATGGCGCCAGCCATTTAAAGGTATTTTTCAGCATTATTATCCCGCTGTCGAAACCTATGCTAACCTATGCCAGCCTAATGATTTTCAACGGGGCTTTCGTCGACTTTATTTTTGCGGATTTGATTCTGCGCACCGAAGAACAGCGAACCCTCGCGGTTGGTCTGTACAAAATGGTCAGTCAGCGCAACTCTACCGAATTTACTCTGTTTGCCTCAGGCGCCGTGCTTGTCGCCATTCCAGTAACCTTGCTGTTTCTGTTCCTGCAGCGTTTTTTGATCGAAGGTCTGACTGCCGGAGCAACCAAAGGATAACAACAAAAAAGAGGCCTTCGCAGGCCTCTCTTCGCTTACAGCTATTTTAGTTCAATTTGCTGACGACATCCTGCGAGATATGCTCAAGCGTAATATCCGCAAGCTTATCCTCCATCGCCTTCTGGGCTTCGCTAAAAGCCGTTTCAAGCGAGGATTGGATGTGCCGCCCAACACTGCACGCTGGGTTTGGTTTCTCATGGATAGCAAATAACTCGTCCTGCCCATGGTTATGGACGGCGCTGTAAATATCGTACAGCGTAATCTCGCTCGCCGGCCTTGTCAGGGTAGCCCCTGCAACACCTGCACTTGTCGAAACAAGTCCAGCCTTATTTAACAAGCCCATGATTCTTCGTATGACAACAGGATTCGTATTTACGCTGCCAGCGATCCAATCCGATGTTAAGCGCGTTGCCTTATTCGTCTCTAATAACGTCAAAATATGAACCGCTACCGCAAAACGGTTGCTAGTCAACGTAATCACCTCCTGTCTGTTATTTATTTCAATCTGCCGTTCAACCTATCATGTAAGCATTATAGTTACATGCCGCTGCAATTGTCAATCGTTTGAAGATGCTTGAGCCACAGGTTCCGCTACAAATGCAACTTTGCCGCCTGAAAGCGAAGCCACTCTCGCCAGCGAATGTACGCGGTAGCCTTGCTGGATCAGCACGTCTCGTCCCGGTTGGAAGGCCTTCTCGATCACAATGCCAATGCCTGCAACCACTGCTCCTGCTTGTTCCGCTATGCATGCCAAGCCAAGCGCGGCGTCTCCGTTAGCAAGAAAGTCATCAATAATAAGCACGCGATCCTCCGCATTCAGAAATTTACGCGACACAGTAACCTCGCTCTCCTCTTGCTTCGTGAACGAATAGATCTTCTCCGTATAAAGATCATCCTTCAACGTCAACGATTTGCGCTTGCGCGCAAAGATCAACGGCACTTGCAGCAGGAGCGCGGCCATCACAGCTGGCGCGATGCCTGAGGATTCCAGTGTAAGCACCTTCGTGATGCCTTCCGCCTCAAATAACTTAGCAAAGGTCTGGCCAATGCTGTGCATCAGCTGCGGATCCACCTGGTGGTTAAGGAAGGAATCCACCTTCAATACGTTCTCTCCAAGGACAATTCCCTCGTCCAAAATCTTTTGCTCCAATTGCTTCACAGCAGTTCCCTCCATTTTTTAAAAATACTGTTGACTATCCCACTATATTCATGATATGATAATTTCTGTTGAAACAAGATATGCGGTCGTGGCGGAATTGGCAGACGCGCTAGATTCAGGTTCTAGTGGTGTAACAGCCGTGGAGGTTCGAGTCCTCTCGACCGCATCCTTTTCTTAGTGAAAATCAAATAATTCGTCATTAAAGTATAGCACATTATCTATCTGTTTTTAACTAACAGTTGGATGGGTGTTTTTTTTTATTGTGTTTGCCAATCATAACTCTTCTATAATAGAAAAGGTCGGGGCGTGATGCCTCGACCTTTTTGTAATAGATACACTGTTAAAATGATTGCTTTTTAAAAAATTCAAATGCCTTATCCCTATATTTCATTTGTTGCTCGGGCAAATCTTCTTCGTAGTAAATCGCTGCAACCGGACACGCCGCCTCGCAAGCTCCACAGTCAATGCATAAATCAGGATTTATAAAGTACTGATCGTCACCCTCCACAATACAATCGACGGGACAAACGTCTGCACAATCGGCTGCTTTTTCATGGATGCAAGCATCCGCTATGACAAATGCCATTCTGTTTCCCTCCCCTATTCCTAACTGTCAGTGCTGTTATTGGATTGCAGCTTGATGCCCCCTGGCTACTTCGATCCAATTCACTTATTTCAGTCACACTTTTTACGGCTTCCTTGATAAGTCGCCGTTCTGAAGCTGGCACCGCAACCGCAGGTGGCTTTCGCATTAGGGTTATCGATTGTAAACCCGCCAGTCATGCCTTGGTTTTGGTAGTCGATTTTGACACCGTTCAAAAAATCAAAGGTCCGTTTATCCCATACGATGTTGAAGAATTCCGTCGGCAATATTTCGTCTTCCTCCGTCAATAAATCGTCCATTTTAATCGTATAAGATAATCCGCTGCAACCTCCGTCTTCAACTCCTACTCGGAGAAACAGATCAGCACTTTCTTTTTCCACGATCATTTGATGGATCACTGATTTGGCCTTCTTACTGATTTCTATCATCAAAGTCACTCCTCAACTTAAAATTGCTAGAAAGCGAAGCTTGAATGGCTCGCGCCCGTTCATAGATCAGTTTACCGGGAAGGTTATAAGGCGAATTGCCACCCTCCATCAACAATGCCCTTGCAGCTGCGGTATATCTCTTGGCAGCTTTAATTTCAGCCCATTCACCAGATGAAGTTAGCGAAGATTAGCCCTTGTATTGCTATAACAGCCGGCATGCCAATTCGTAAAAGATAGGCTTCAAGGATTTATGTATACACCGTATCCGAACACTTAGTAAACATAATACTTTATAAAGTATAAGGTACCGTTTACGCCTTACTTTGTCAACATTTTTATTTACAAAGTAGATCGTGTAGGGATGGATTTTATTGATGTTCAAGGAGGGTTCCGCTCTCAACAAAAAAAACCACCAAAGTGGCGACTTATTTACATATCTGTTTAAGCTTCGTTATAAATGATCGGCAATAATCCGGCTCCATTAACATATCGATGTCAGCTTCTTTAATAGGCAACTATTTTATCGAACACCGAAGGTTATAACATGACTTCCCTTCCTGTTCTTTGCCTATGCTTTTTCATATTCAAAAGGGCTATCCTTCCTTTTTGCAAATCTCTATTTTGCAATTAAATATCAAACAACCCCTCAACCAAGTTCGTTGAAGGGCTATTTGAATTCTTTATCGAAGTTAATCAGCAAACGGAATGACCGTTATACTCTCCACACTCAATTCGCCATGACCGCCTGTAAAACGAATACAATTGTCCTCCCCGGGTTTTAGCACAACGGTTATACTGGCATTTCCAATATTGTCCTGCTCACTGCCCGTAAATAATGCATTAATGAAGGAATGGTCCTCACCATTCACCTTCAAATTCAGCTTAGCCAGCCGCTCTTCTGTAGCATAGCGAATATGAACGGCAGCTCGGCCTCCTTGGCCGCCGTCAACCCCTTGAAACTCGCAGTAGGAGCCTTCGGCATGTAAACCTGCTACGACTTGCGTTCCTTGCACATTCGTCTCCAATGTCGCCCCACCGCCCACGCTGGTAACAGCAGCCGGATAGCTTTGTGAATACGGTTCAGACGTAGGTGCCGCTCCGACAGGATGAACGCCTTCCTTGGTCTGAACGACCGTGCGAATCGATCCATCCTCATTGAAATACAAATAATCGATACAAATGCTTCTTAAATTGCCCTCGCCGGAAATGTCCTGGTTATGATAGAACAGATACCATTGCCCCTTAAACTGAGCCACAGAACCATGAGTGGTTGAACAGCCGGTCGGCTCCAGAAAAATACCGCGGTATGTCCAAGGGCCAAGCGGATGCTCGCTCGTAGCGTATCTCATCCGGTTATTCCCTTCCAAATTATCCGCATACGTCAGATAGTACAATCCTTCCCTCTTAAATACCCATGCCGCTTCGTGAAAGTCTTCAAGACCAAGCATTTCCCGCATTTCTCCGTTAATCGAGACCATATCCTCATTCAGCTCGCCGCCCTCGCATCTGCTGCCGCCCCCATAGTACATATAGGCACGATCATCCTCATCCACGAACACGCAAGGATCAATGAGGGCAAATCCGCCAAGCCCCGGTATATAACCTTGATCAGTAAAGCCGCTAGCTGGTTTCTCGCTGGTCGCCACGCCAATTTTCCAGGTATCGTTCCAATTCGATCCGCTCGGATGCGGATAATAGAAATAATAGACTCCATTCTTATAAGCGCAATCAGGCGCCCACATAAAACCACCCTCCGGCCTGCCCCACGCCACATCCTCCGAACGCAGGATCTCCCCCTCATCGACCCAATTGACCATATCCTCCGAGGAGAACACATGATATCTGTCCATCAAGTCACAGCCCCTGGCAGGGTCCATATCGTGCGACGCATAAATATAAACCTTTCCATCCTCCCATACATGGGCAGACGGATCAGCGGTAAATATCGTTGTAATCAAAGGATTCCTTGAGGTTGCCTTCGCAAGGCTTGCCGGTATGCTTTCATTTCTCATCATCATAATCCTCCTGCATTCATAAATTTCATGGTTAAACAAAAAACAACGGAATAGCTCTCATCAGCATAACCCGACTAACCAATCGTTCACCATGAGACGATTTTAAATATTCTAGGCGTTTCAAAAACTCAATCGCATTTTCAAGTCCTTTGAACCGGCAATCAGCTGCATTTACGAAAAAAAGACCCCAATTCCGTAGTGGAATTAGGGTCTTGATGAGTTAAACTATATTAAAACTTATGAGAGGTGCTGTTGTTATGGATTCAACTGTCATGACCTTTAGATTTGACGATGACGGAATCATTCCGAATAATCCCCATCTACCGTTACTCCTCTATCTAGGTGCCGCTAAAGACAAGCCTAGCCAAATCGAAGCTTTGTTTAACTCCCATAATTGGAGAAACAGCTGGACCAACGGTGTGTACGATTTCCATCACTATCATAGCAATTCCCATGAGGTGCTTGGCGTCAAAAGCGGATCCGCCACCATTCAAGCTGGCGGCGAGCAGGGTAAAGCGATCAAGCTCCATGCCGGAGATATTATTTTGCTTCCTGCCGGTACGGGACATAAGCGGCTTAGCGCCAGTCCGGACTTCCAGATCGTTGGCGCGTATCCCGATGGCATGGATTATAACCTTAGGCGCGGCAAGGAAGGAGAGCGACCGCTGGCATTAGAGGAAATCCGCCAAGTTCCGATTCCCGATACCGATCCGGTGTATGGCTTTGACGGGCCACTGCTCAACTTGTGGAAATAATCTGGAAGCAAAAGAACCCTTGATTTCCACGAAGGAAGCCAAGGGTTCTTCTACCTGCATTTATTCCATTAAGCCTGAGCTAGCTTTACAAGCAGATGTGACAGCTTATGCTGCTCCTGTTCGTTCCCTACCTTCCAAAGCTCCTGCAGCAGCTTTTCTTCGCTATTGCGAGGCTCTTCGTTTTCCGCAAGATAACCTGCAACCTTCTGGGCGATAAGCGCAAGCTGTTCCTCATTTAAACCGATATTTTCAGCCAGCTCGATTCGCCTGGCAAGGTAACCTTTGAATTGCTGGAAGTTTTGCAAAATCTCGTCTTTTTTTCCCTCATCCATTTTATCGAGTGCTTGATCGATTTTCCCGAGCTTCAGCTCACCGTCTTTGTCCACTACATGATTGACTTCTGACATGCTCATTCCTCCTTCAATAAATGCTTTACTTGATATACTTATACCCTTTCCTCCGCTTAAATAAACAAAGGGCTAGGAATGCTATGCGTCATTCCCCCGAATGACACACCACGCCTCACTATGGTTTACGTCTGATCAAAAAAAGCCACCGTTCACTAATAAGTGAAGGCGGCTTTGAAATTAGGAATGATTGGATTCTGTATCCTCCAGAGGGTTTACTCTTTCCTCGGATACAGGAGCATAACTATAAACTCTGCTTAATTTTACAACTCTACGATTCGGACGGCGGATGACGACGGAGCTTTCATCCCAAGCAACGACGATGCCATGGACATCATTGACTTCCATCCCGTCCCTCACCACACGAATGGTCTCGCCGCTAACGCGGAACTTGTCCAACTGCTCTTCGCTAATCAATTCCATTCCTCCTGTGGTTATGTAAAAACCCCAATGCCTGCTCTCGCAACGCATTGAGGTTCTTCCAACTATCATAATTAATGACGCTCCATTGAGACTACCTGCTCGCTCAATTAACCCGCATGCTCTTTCGCATCATTCGTTTCGTACCACTCATCCAGAACGCGAGATGACATCACGCGCTTGCCGATATATTCGCTCTGACGGTCCGTGAATTGTTCTTTCCATTCAATGGACAACTCGTCACACAGCTTCACAATAGTTAGCAGCTCCGACCACGCGACATAGCGCTTGTACCAGAAAAACTGCGGATGCTCAATCATATAAGGATACAAATCATCAAATTCCGTATGTTTACAATCTAGTGCACGCTCAAAGTGGACTTTCGCGTCAGTAAGCTTCGCATACATAAACTCTGCAGACATTTCCCCCATAATTTGTGCCTCCCCTCGATCACTTCTGTATCATTATAAGCGATAATGCCGGATGCGAAAAGAGCAATTGTACTGGAACATTCTACTCAAACTTAATTTCACCGTTATCAAGCGATGAAATCCGAACGAGCGGCTCCACCCGGATACCCTGTTCACGCAATGTTCTTCCGCCGGCTTGAAACGACTTCTCGACAACGACGCCTAGACCTATTAGCGTAGCTCCGGAGCGTTGAATAATTTTGATCAGTCCGCGTGCGGCATCGCCGTTGGCGATAATGTCATCAATAAAGAGTACCCGATCTTCCGCGGTTAGAAACTGCTTTGACACCATAATGTCAGTAACCATCCCTTTGGTGAAGGAAGGCACTCTCTCCACATAAGCGTCAGGATCGGCGATCAACGTTTTTTTGCGACGTGCAAATACAAGCGGAACACCAAGCGTATACGCCGTTGCGTAAGCCGCAGGGATACCGGAGGATTCGACAGTAATCACCTTCGTAATATGCTCCTCTGCGAAGCGTCTTGCGAATTCTTGTCCCATCTCCATTGTGAGTGCAGGGTCGACCTGGTGGTTGATCAAAGCATCCATCCGCAGCACATTACTCGACAATACGGATGATTCTGCTAAAATACGTTGTTTTAAGCTATCCATCTTTCATTACCTCCACCAAAATCCTTTTCGTTAACGTACCATAGGTCAGGCGAAATGTGCAACCCTCTCTGAAGCTTCAACCAAAAACTAAACAAAAAGGGAGTATTTCTAAGGAATAATTTCAAATCTACGGAAAAAAGGAGCAACTTTTTCCACCCCGATACGTCTAATTATGTATAGCT
Organism: Paenibacillus paridis; assembly: GCF_006345825.1. Lineage (GTDB taxonomy): Bacteria > Bacillota > Bacilli > Paenibacillales > Paenibacillaceae > Pristimantibacillus > Pristimantibacillus paridis. The sequence goes on along the minus strand of NZ_VCIX01000092.1, from coordinate 894,381 downwards.
TCATAAGCAAAACAGCTACCATATCTAACATTCATCATATTCCAATATATATCCGATTAATCTTTTATACAGAAAGGAGTGAAGTGCATGATCCCTACCAGAAAAGATGCCCATAAAGCAGCCAGGCTTGCAGCAGCATCTGCGCTTGTCGTCCTCCTAGCCGGCTGCCAAAGCGCAGTCTCGACTCCGCCAGCTACGTACACAGGCAGTACGCAGCCTGTCCAAAACGAGAAAATCAAAGAACCCGATAGCCCTCAGAAGACATATTCAGAACAAGAAGAAAATGGGCTTCCTATAGAAGAGCCTAATCTCAACCATGCAGATACGACGAGTGACACGAATGCCGAAACGTCGACCGTTCGGAAGAAAGAAGATACCAAAGCTACCGTTAAGACCGAAAGTCAGGATGCTGCTTGGTCTGCCAATGCCCCTTTGCTTCACGGCATAGCCATTGGCGATAACGAATCATCCGTGACCAAGCTTTACGGCAAGCCCCAAGACACCTATAAGCTTGACGAAGAAACAGAAACGATCAATGTCCTTGAATATGACGGCTTTGCCGTAGGCATCAATCCAGGGAAAAAAGTTCAATTCGTGGAAGTTTACGGGAAGCTCATCTCGACCGGATTAAGCGGATTACATATCGGCGATAGCCAGGAAAATGCGTTAAAGCTACTGGGCAAGCCAAACAAGCAAACCACCTATCTGTTAACCTATGAAGCCAAAAAAGCACTGCTAAAGCTCGACTTGGACCCCGTACATAATCAAATCGTATCCATAAAGCTGCTTGCTGTAAATTCCTGATTAGGACCAATCCAGCAGCCATAAGGCAAGAAGCGCAAGCAGCAATATTGGAAAAGTAAGAAGCAATCCATATTTTGTATATTCACGCCAGCCAATTGAGACGCCTCCTTGCCGAACAAGCTGAATCCATAGCAAAGTGGCAAGAGAGCCGATCGGCGTGAGCTTCGCTCCGATTGAAGTACCAAGCAAGCTTGCAAACGGCAAATAATCCGGGCCATTTACCTGTACGATTGCCAGTGATGAGATGAGCACGGCAGGCAGGTTATTAATTGCAGCTGCAAGCAAGGCAAACAGTATCCCTGATCCGAAGATTCCCATTAATTCGTTGGTGCCGGCTATCGGGCCTAGTATTTCGGGCAGCCATGCCGTTGCGCCATGAATATGCAAGCTGTAAACAATCAGGTTCATCGATAACGCAAATACAATGATTAGCCAAGGTGCCCGTGCAATTGTTTCTTTAATTGGCGCCTTTCCCACTGCAGCCGAAGCCCCCCATTGCAGCATCGCGCAGCCAAGCGCGACGGCAGCTACCGGAATTCCCAATCTCTCCGAGCCCAAATATCCGATCATCATCAATACAATGTTTAGCCAGGACAAATAAAATAAATGCCGATTTTGGATTGCAGATGCTGGCTTAGGGAACATATGCGGAGCGAGCGCCCTTCTCCTCTCGCTTAAGATGGAACGCCCAAAGTAAGCCACAGTGACAGCAATGGTAGCTGCGATTCCGATTAACCCAGGCCAGACCATACGGGAAGCATATTGCCCAAAAGAAAGATCGAAAAAATCAGCCGTTAAAATATTGGTCAAATTGCTCATCATTAAAGGCGCGCTAGCCGTATCTGCCATGAAGCCTATTCCCAATAGGAATATGAGCCTTCCGCTTCTGGAGAGCTTAAGCAAGGCCGTGATTTCAAGTACGATCGGGACCATAATTAGAATGGTTCCATCGTTATTGAAAAACACCGTAATCAAAGCAGCCAAAAGCGATAACCCGATAAACAAAACCAGTTGTCGGTTGTGGAAGCGGTGAACGATATGCAGCGCAGCCCAGCGAAAGAAGCCGTTATAATCGAGCAAAGCGGTAAAAATCATAATGCCAATTAACGAAAATGTGGCATTCCACACAAAACCCCAAATATACGCCGCATCCTCGGGCTTCAGAAGCTGTGCCGCGAATAACAAGCCCGCTCCGGCCAATGCGACAAAAGCCTCATTTACTCCTTTTGGTTTAATCAAGATGATGGCTAATGCTGCTATAAATACAGCTATGGTCAAAAGCATGGACATGTAGAGAGCTCCTTCAGCTGACTTCGATGACTGATAAAATTTTGAAAAAAGTCATGCCTGTCCCCGATAGGACATACCTTCTAATTATAGAGGGTCATCGAACGGAGGACGGTAGACAATGTGGAAACGTATCGGAAGGGTGCTGCAAATCGCTTCAACCTACATGGGCACTATCGTAGGGGCTGGTTTTGCCACCGGTCAGGAAATCTTACAATTCTTTACCCGGTTTGGCTATTGGGGAACCATTACCATTGCACTCTCTACCGTGTTGTTTATCTGGTTGGGAACAAAAATGATGCTCATTGCAAGCGAAATCAAGGCAAAATCCTATGAGGATCTGAATAAAGCCTTATTCGGAGACACCTATGGAAGGCTCATCAGCCACTTTATGCTGGTCGTTTTGCTCGGCGTAACGGCTGTAATGCTCGCAGGCGCGGGCACGATCTTTTATGAGCATTGGAACATTTCCTATCAATCCGGACTGCTTATTACGATAGCGGCCTGTTATTTCTTGCTGCGTAAAGGGATGAATGCCATCCTAACGGTAAACGCTATTGTTGTCCCTATCATGCTCTTGTTTACGGTGCTTATCGTGATCGACACCTTTAGAACGCCCGGCGCTGACAAGTTTCTGACCTTATCCAGTGACCACTCGATATGGGCGGCATGGGCTTCGCCGTTCCTTTACACCGCCTTCAACCTGTCCATGTCACAGGCCGTGCTTGTCCCGTTAGGCGCAGAAATTAATGACCGCAAAGTCATCATTGCCGGCTCCTGGGTCGGCGGCATCGGCATCGGCTTTATGCTGCTGGCGGGACATGTCGCCCTTTCCGTGCATATGCCCGGCATCCAGCAGTTTGCCATTCCGATGGGCGGCATCGCCCGCCAGCTTGGACCTAGCGTACAGTTCATTTATATTTTTATTATTTTCGCAGAAATTTTCACGACGCTTATTGCTGATATTTACGGGCTCACTCTTCAACTGCACGAGCGGCTGAAATGGGCGCGCAGCTTAATTGTACTGCTCATTCTTGCCATTTGTTATGTCGCCAGCCAAATCGGCTTCGGCATGCTGTTATCTACGCTTTATCCGATTTTCGGATTGATCAGCTTCGGCTGGCTCATCTTGATCATACGCAAGCGGGTAGCGTCCAACTAGCTTTAGGCTTCTGCTATTGCCATCATCACAATTGCACAAGCGCGGCTTCCGCACAATGGCGCTGCAAGGCATCCCGGACATGCTCATGGCAGGTCATAACGATTATCTGACGTTCGCAAGACAGCTCTTCCAGAAGCTTGGCCACGGCATGCAGGCGGTCTTTGTCAAAGTTAACAAACACATCATCCAGCATGAGGGGAAGCTTGGCTCCTTGCGAAGCTTCCTCTGCCAGCGCGAAGCGCATGGCCAAATAGACCTGCTCCGCTGTTCCCCTGCTCAGAACCTCGCTGTCAATTAACCGCCTATCCGCCGTTTCCAGCTTTATTCCCGATTCTCCCGGTACCGTCAATACACGTATGTATTTTCCTTCCGTCAGCTTCTCGATAAACCGCGAGGCGTTGCGAAGCACAACGGGCTGCCGCTCTTCTTCATAAATTCGTTTCGTTCGGCTAATCAGTGCCGCACTGACGGAGAGAACCGCGTAGCGCTCTGCCGATGACTCCAATTGAGCCAGAGTCATTTCTTTCTCGGCAAGCAGTCGCTGCTGCTCTTCTTCCTGCAGCAAATGCTCCATGGATTGCCGAAGCCGTCCCATCTTCTCTAACGCTTCCCGTTTCTCCCTCTCCAGCTCCTCAAGCTCTGTCAAAGAAGATGACTGCATGGCTTGCAATTGCTCTTCATCATAGCCTTCGAACAACAGCTCCAATTCCCTTAGTCTCTCTTCGGAAAGTCCGGCAGCAATCTCCAGCTCAGCCTTCGAGAGCTCTAAATGAATGAACTGAAGGGTACGGCGATGCTCTAGCGCCAGCGCATATTCTGCTTCGCCCGCCAGACCAGCGGCAGCAAGCTGCGCAGCAATCTCCGCAGCCAGCTCCTGCAGACGGAGATCGGCAGCATGCTTCGCCATATTCAGCTCTTCGCGGCGCGCGATGATGCCGAGCGCGTCCTGTTTGGCAGCGGCATGGCGGCGAATCTCGGCATGCAGCAGCCGCAAAGCAAGCGCGGGGTCCGCAGCGAACTCGGCGGCGGCTTCTTCGAAATGCCCGCACAGCTCGGCCGCTTGCTTGGCGAACGCGGCAAGCGTACTGCCTGCGGCGGCGTGCTTCGCCGACAGCCGGTCATATTGCTGCAGCCGCTGCAAAGCTTGCTCGGCTAGCTCGAACGCTTCGAGAACGGCGGTCGGGGACATATCCGCTGGAAGCGAGCGGGCTGCCAGCCAGCCGGCCCATTGCCGGGCGGCTGCTTGTCTGGTCTGTGCAGCTGCGGCGGCAGCCTCGCGGCGGCCTGCAGCGTGTGCGCGCAGCCGGTCGAGGCGCTGGGCGAGCTCGCTGCAATGGTCGATGAGGCGCTCGCTAGCTAGCAGCGCCTCGAGCGTGGCTTCAACTGCGGCGCGCAGCTGTACGCGCGCCTGCTCAGCCGCGAGCAAATGCTCGGGCGAGCGATGATGTTTCGCTGCGAGCAGTGCGGCAGCCGCTTCTCGCGGCTCCCGTACCACTACCTCCAGCGCTTTCATGACGCGGTCTTCGCGCGATTCCAGTGTTGCAGCGTTCGAACTGCCTGCGCTTGCAGCTGTGCTGCGGCTTCCGCGTCCTTGTCCTCTGCCGAGCTGCTGCCCCGAGCGTTCCCTGCCGGGTGCAGCTCCGCTGCGGCTGCGTACCATGGCAGCCGCCGCAAGCAAGATGGCTGCTCCGGCAAGCACAAGAACAGCGAGGCTGATCTCGCCAGCCCCGACTGCCAGCGCCAGCGCCGCTCCCCCGGCTCCAGCGGCAGCGACCCACAGCATGCCGGCTCCGCTACCGCCCGCTGGCTGCCTGGTTTCAGCCGCCTCGCCATCGCTGCCGGCTGCGCGCACCCGCTCGAGCTCCCACTCGCGGAGCGCAAGATCCAGGGCGTTCCACGCCCCCTTCAGCGCTTCCCGCGTGCCCGGAAGCACCTCAAAACCCTCACCGCCGCTCCTCCCGCGGCGAGCCTGCTCGCGTTCGGCGGCTGACCTCGCCTCCTCCAAAGCTAGCGACGCCTCCAGCTCCTGCTGACTCAGCGTCTCCAGTTCAGCCGCGATCCGCTCCTCCGACCGCAATAGCTCCAGCGCCTGCTGCCGCTCGTTCCGAACCAAATCGCGGTCCGCCACGGTCACTTGCAGCTCCCGCAGCTGCCGCTCTGTCCACTCCGGCGCTATGCTGCTCACTAACCGCGCGATCATTTCATCGTGCTCCCGCAGCTCAGACGCAAGCTCGGCGCGGTCCTGAGCAAGCTTGCGCATGCTGTCCGAGGCTTGCAGCAAAGCCTCCGTTTCTGTTCCCAGCCGGATCAGCTCTTCGTCGTAGCTGATCGTCTCAAGCTGGAGCTCGATCAGCATCCCTTTTTGCCTATGCTTCTCCCATTCCTCGCGCCGCTCCGCTCGCTGCCTAAGCAGCTCTGTCCAGCTTCTCTCAGCCGCCTCAGAGATTTTCCCTGCATAAGCGACGGACTCCCGCTCCACAAACAGCTTTTGCTTCCTCAGCCATAGGGGCCTAGCTGAGCAGGCTTTACTCATTAAACGATGTCGAGCCGCTTTCTCTGGAAGCTCCGATTCCATACGAGCAATCGAAGCCTCAAGCTTCGTCGTCTGGGCTGTCAGCTCATTGAAGACCCCAATCGAATCTTCGCGCTTACGGAGCGTTGCTTCAAGCTGCTCTAACGATTTGAGCTGTTGGTTCATCGTTTGCAGCGAACCGCGAGGCTTATAGAGCGACTCCATCTCCTGAAGAAGGCGCTTTTCAGCTGCAGCGATCGTTTTTCCGCTATCCCAGCCGGCTTGGTACAAGTACCGGCCTAGCTCATCGCCCGACAGCGCTCCAACCTCTTGCAGCTCAGAAAGCGTAATTGCAAACAGTTGGCGGTAAAGCCTTTCGGTAACGCCGCCCAGGAATTGACGCTCCCAATCCGTTTGCAAGAGCAATGTCCCATCTGCATATCGCGCTTCTGCTTCGCTATTTGTCTCTTGTGATGCTTGGTCCGATTGGCCCTCTTGGGTGCCAAGCTCTCCCCCCAAACCGCGCAGCTTAGGCTTGCCGGCATGATCGGAGGCATAGCGTTCCAGTACGAACAACTCATTCTCCGCAAGGCTAAAAAACAACCGCCCCCCATGCTTGCCGCCGTTCACCGGCTCCTGCCGCTCGAGTGGCAGCCCTCGCCTCGCGAACCCGAACAGCATGCTGCGTATAAAGCCAAACATCGTGCTCTTGCCTGCTTCGTTAGGTCCATATACGATAACGACAGGCGCATTCAGAGGAATCTGCCGCGCATTCAGCTGTCCATATCCGTTAATTTCAGCCTTTATAAGCTTCACGCTATTCTTCATCTCCTAAAGGGTCTGCAACTGCCGCCCGCAGCCGCAGACTCTGCCATTATCCATCTCTTTCATTGCCGCCATAAATAGCTCCAAGCGTCAGCTCTCTCGCCTGTTCCAGCCAGCGCTCCGGAAGCTCGTCCCATTTGTCATGCAGCAAGCGGCCCAGCTTCGCATGACCAGCCATGCCGCTTACGGCATCCTTAGCAAACTCATGCCATAACGTTTGGTCCGCTTCCAATAATGCACTTAAGCGATAAAGCTCTCCTGCAAAGCTGTCCTCCTCCTCCAGCTGTTCCCAATCCAGCTCAGCGCCTGTAGCAGCTTCCATACGATATAGATGAAGCCATGGCTCGCCTACGGCAAAAGACTGCCTTTCTTGCAGCTGCTCCAGCAGCGTCCGCACTATAAGCGGCTCCGACAATTTCTGATGCAGCCGTCCGCGGCCAACCAGATTTACGCGCAGCATGATCGAGCGCCCGGCTGATTCCAGCAGATGCACATCCATTAACGACTCTAGCTGCTGCAAAAGCTCTTGCTCCGAGCTTGCCTCCGCAATCGAATGACTAATTTCAAGCCAGCGGACCACGTCTAGCGGCAAAAAAGTCATTTCCACCGCTTTTGCAGCCGACACCTCAACCAGATAACAGCCCTTAGCTCCTGTTTCCCGAGGATTTCGGCCTTGCGCATTGCCTGCATAAACCACATGAGGATATTCATGAAGCACCCTTCGATGGTGAATATGGCCAAGCGCCCAATAATCAAATCCGTTGCTCCCTGTCAACTCGCTAAGCGAACAAGGGGCATAAGGATCATGGGAAGCGTCTCCATCGACATTGCCATGAAGCAGCGCGATATGGAAAGGCGCTTCCGGCTCGATGCGATAGGCAGCCGCTATATTTTCCGTCATGATGCGCGTGCCGTACGATCTGCCGTAAACAAAAGCAGCCAGCTCACCGCTCTTGCGATAAGCCGGCCGATATTCCATCTGATCTGCTCCAAACACATGCACGTTAGGCGGCAGCTGCAGAGCTGCCCGCTTGCCGCTGAGAGGATCATGGTTTCCGTGTATGACATATACGGCAATGCCATGCTCATGAAGCTTCTCCCATTCTCTTGCGAGCATAAGCTGTGCACGCAAGGAACGGTCTGCTTCGTCAAACAGATCACCCGCAATCACGATAAAATCCACCTGCTCATGAATCGCTGCCTGCGTCAATTGCCGCAGCGCTGCAAAGGTCGAATCGCTTAACGCCGCCCGCACCTGCTCCGGTGCCTTCGCCAGCCCGCGGAAGGGGCTATCCAGATGCAGGTCTGCCGCATGAATGAACCGAAAAGAAACCGTCATGTAATAACCGCCTATTCCCTAAAGATCTGCCGTTACTCCGGCTTCATGCTGAGGTAAACCTTTTTTAATTGCGCGATTACGCGTTGTAGAGAATATACCTTTTTCGCTTTGTCCCAGCCTGATCTTGCCAGATTATACCGATAGGTCGGATCGGTAACGAGCTTCTCAAGCGCGTTGGCAAGCGCTGACGGATTCTCTGGCGGCACTAGCAGCCCGTTTACGCCATCATCAATTTGTTCGGCAATGCCGCCTACATTCGTACCGACTAAAGCAAGCCAGCATAATGCAGCCTCCGCAAACACCGAGCCAAATGCTTCTGCTCGCGACGGGAGCACGAATACATCAAAAAACGGCATAAATTCCTCTGGATGCAGCATATATCCGTAAAAAATAATATCGTCATAAAGATCAAGCTCCACCGCCAAAGCCTCCAGCTCCTCGCGGATCGGCCCATCGCCGATAATATGAAGAACGAACGGATGGCCTTTTTTCTTAAGCTCCGCGCATGCGTGCAGCAGCACATCAAGACCCTTAGCCGGAACCAAGCGGCATACCGTGATCAGCTGTGTGACTTCATTCTCATGGGCAATCGGCTTGAATCTTTTTTCATCAAAGCCGTTTGGAATGACCTTGATGCTTTCGGGATGCTTAATGTACGGTGCAATATAGGAGCGGAATGATTCCGAAACGGTCAGCAGATGGTCCGCCTTCGCTTCAAGCTCGCCATAAATGCTCATCAAAAATTGATGCTCTTGGCCGCCCTCTGCTATTTTGCCATTCAAGATGAGCTCTCGCTCATAACTGGAGTGGATAGTTACAGCGAGAGGCGTTTCCGGAAAAAGCTGCTTCATGACGAGTGCCGCAATCGGATGATGGGCATGGATGATATCGTATGGCTTTTGAATCCGCATCTTGGTCCACCATACGTAATCCTTATAGGTTTGTATATATTTATCTACCATTGCATTGCCTTTGTAGGCGGTATGGTCAAAGGTCTCGAACACGACCTCCTCTTGTCCTTTGCTTCTAACCCGCTTAGGCAGCGAGAATAATTCCATTTGCCAGCCCAGCTTTATAAATCTATCTTGAATGTACGGGATCATGGAAGAAACTCCCCCCGGCTGCTCCGGCGGAAAAAACAAGGCTTGTAAAATATTCATGTGTCCCATCCTTTCAACGTAAAACATCTAAATCAACTTTTCGTTCGTCGTAAAACATGATATAGTAGAACGTATGTTTCTGTAAAGTTAGCAAACATAATACTATACGACGGTGGTTAACTTATGTCCATGACACAATGGCTCTCAGGCCCTACCGGTCAGCTGCTTTCTTCATCTGCAGTGATCGTAATCCTTATCCTAATGCTCCTTATGTCGGTTAAGCTTTATGCCAGTTACCGAAACAAACGGATTTACCGCTTGCTTATTACAGCCATACCGCTCATTGTTGTTAAGCAATGCCTGCTCGTTGTGCTCGCTTATCCGGGGCATGCTTTCTCCCCATGGCTTTATTTAGCGTTTACCGTTTTGCAAATTATCTCTTTTATTATTATAAACTTTGTTTTCATGAAATTATATACTCATCGTTCCGCGCAGTTGAAAGTCATACCCTTTATCATTATGAGTATGTTGGCAATCGTCATTGCAGGCATACAATTTGCCTTTACGCCTTTTACGACCGAGACGGTAGTCGGCTCGCAAGCGTTCACCTTCCCGGCGCTGGATTTTTATGGACTTATCGTTATTTTTATGATTATGCTCGACACCAGAAGCGCGCATATGAGCTCCAAATATTATGCCAGCTTAATCGTTTTCTTTGCAAGCGAGGTTGCAAGGCTTGCCAATGCTTATGTATTTCACGACTCGCTCTCTTGGCTCGTTATCGTTAGTCAACTGCTGCCAATCGTGTATTACTCCTTACTGTTTATCCTACTGTTCGAATGGGTTATTGACCGGCTTATGCAAACCTATCAGTCCTCCATTGTCGATGGCCTGACTGGCCTATATAATCGCCGTCACTTCTATTCCAAAGCCCAGCAGCTTCTGCAATCGAGCAAGTCCATCGCAATTATTTTCTGTGATATCGATAATTTCAAGAAATTAAACGATACCCATGGACATCATAAAGCCGATGGCGTATTGAAACAGGTAGCCGAAATTATGAAAGAGGAATCGAGCGGCATTGGCTCGGCAGGGCGCTATGGCGGCGAGGAGCTGCTCAGCTGCATCAGCACAGAGCAAGTTAAACCGGAAATCGTTGCCGAATCGATCCGGCGCAGAGTGGAGCAGGAGACGATGGTTACTGTCAGCGTAGGCTTTAGCACCACCAAGGAGAGCAAGGATGTGCAAGAAATGATCAAGCAATCGGATGAAGCGATGTACGTTTCGAAAACAACGGGAAAAAATAAAGTAAGCCCGTTTAAAATGCCCGCTGCTTACAAAAAATCAAAAGCATAAAAGCCTGTTATATCCCCTGTTCTTCCGGAATTCCGTCTGGATCGACAGGGGATTATTTGTAGATGCAGGTTGATAGCTTAAGCTTGATTGCTTCCAGCATTCGCTACCCTCTTCATGAAATTATTCATTAATAGAGGAAGAGATATTAATATGGGGGGGTCATCCGGTCTTGGGGCATAAAGCATCACCTGCTGGTGAGAAGCACCATAATAAGGCGTAACGATGACAGGCTCTTTGGAACGTGTACGCAGCGTTTTGTGAGGCAATAGAAAATCTTTCGCTGCAGTTCCCCACGCGACCGAAGTCGCCAATAAATAATACGTCCCAGGCTTGACCCCTGTCAGGCTGAAATGGCCCAGTGAAGACACAAGCGTGCCGTATAAGGGCAGCCCTTCCGGGATTGGCCTGGCAAATAATCCGATCAATATGACGCCTTCAAACGGAACCTCCGCATGGATAGTCCCTTGTACCGTATCCGGCTGTTCTGAGGGAAGAGTCAATGTGCTCCAGTGCTTAAGCTCCTGCAAGGAGCGCAATTGAACGTCGGCCTGCTGCGCCGAGTTGCGAAATTCGGACGGTGTTACCCCCACCCGTTCCGTGAACCTGGAGGTGAAAGTTCCAAGACTCTGCTGTCCAATTTCAAGTGCGATATCACGGATGCTTAGTTGGGTTTGCAGCAGCAAATCCTTGGCCTTCTGCAGTCGGTGCGAGGAAGCGTAATATAGCGGCGAGAGCCCGGTCTTTTCTTTAAAAATTCTTGTAAAATGAAAATTGCTATAGCCTGCGTAACCCGCTAGCCTCGATAGGGGCATCGGTTCATAAATATTTTCATGAATATAGGCAATTACCTCATCAATTTCTGAATAACGATTCGTTGACATTACGGATTCTTCCTCCCGCCGGAATTCAAGCGTCACAACACATAATGAGAACTTATGTTCGTATTCATAATAGCATATAAAACAAGATTAGGGAACAAGTTTTCTGTAAAAAAAAAGAAAAAACACGGCAGCTTTAGCATTTCTCTGCTGCCGTGTTTTCGATTTGATAAGCTTCATATTTCTCCACCAATATAACATAAAACTATAGAGCAGCTTGAGCTATCGTTTGGTTACAATAGGCTTCTCTAGTGCATAGAGCTCGTCCTCAAGCGTCTGCATGCGCTCAAGCACTGTTTTACGGGCATCGTTAAGGGCATGATTATATACGTGCGGGCCAATTTCCTGCAATACAAAATCCAGCAGCTGCTCCGCAGCAATCGATCCGATCGTCTCTGAGCGTTCCGCCTCGAAAAAATACTTTATCTTCTCGGTTAATTGCTCCTTCTGTTCCTTTGGCAATTTCATTATTAACATGGTCTCATGCCTCCAATTGTCCCTTCAATACCGTTACTGCTTGTCCGTATAAATAGACGCGGTCACTCTCCGGCTTCACTTTGACGACTCCGCCGCGCTTTGATGCTTGATAACCCGTTAATTCTTGTTTCCGCAGTCGTTTCGCCCAATACGGGGCAAGCGCGCAATGGGCGGAGCCGGTTACGGGATCCTCGTCTATGCCTGTACCAGGATAAAACGCACGAGAAACAAAGTCATAAGGTGACCCGGTACTGCGGCTTGTAACGATGACGCCGCGAGCTTCGACTTTAGCCAGCAGCGCAAAGTCTGGACGCAGTGTGCGCAGCGTTTCCTCGCTGTCCACTTCTACAAAAAAATCCATTCGGTTCCGTCCGACATATCTAGGTATAAGCCCGAGCCCCTGAACAAGCTCCTCAGGCGCAATAGCTCCTTCGGGCGGCTCGGCAGGAAAATTCATCTCGATCCAATCTCCGTTTAGCTTTGCAGTGAGTAGTCCGCTTCTCGTATGGAAGCGGGCCTCTTCGGTATGAGGCAATCTGCCGGATTCCCACAGGATATGAGCAGTCGCAAGCGTAGCATGCCCGCATAAATCCACCTCGCCGACTGGCGTGAACCAGCGCAAGCCCAAGCCCTCCTTACCCGGAATCACAAAGGCTGTCTCCGACAAATTCATTTCCGCCGCTACCTTCTGCATCCAGCTCTCTGGCTGTGGCTCTTCCAAGAAGCATACCGCTGCCGGATTCCCTTTAAAACGTTCACCGGTGAAAGCATCTGCAATATATAAAGGAAAACTCATCGTATAATCCATCCTCTCTTCAACCATATCGTACCAAAACAAGCCAATATCATTCCGTAAACAAGATGGCCGGTTATCCACCATACTAAAGCTTCGGCATCCCATGTATCCGGAGTCCTGCTCGATAGCTGGGTCAGCGGAATCCATGTACAGCATGCCATTGCCGTCCCAACCCCTAAGCCGAGTGCTAACGGTGAGTGCCAGAAGCGCAATAAGCCCAGAAAAAGAATGCCCACAGGCATAGCCACGGACAAATGCAGCGCAAATTCGGCAAGCTGAGACATCGGATTCGGCAGCCAGAGAACAAAATCAACGTTTAGCAGCAGCGTGTATACGAGTGTTCCCGTCATTTTTTCGAGCAGCTTCATCAATAAACCGAGTCCAATCCCGCTCACTAATCCAGAAATCCCCCCGTACACGAACAGCAGTATGAATCGCCTATTCGTTAACACTCCAGGCCCGCGCCCACGCTCCATCTTGCTACCCCTTCTCGTACCTACAAGCAAAAACGCCTTCGGCGTCCTTTAGACGCTAAAGTAGCTTTGACGGTGAAATATAAACCCTTTATAAGCTAACAAACTTATAAATTCTTATATTTTGAAATAAAAAAGTGCCTGCCTTCGCAAAAGAACCGAAGCGTTTGGCAGCTCTGCCATGCCCCGTTCCAATGCGCGCAAACACTACACGATCTATACATTATCCTTTGAGTGGAATCAGCAGTTCTACCGGCTCTTCCTCCAAATGATGCTCGTCAATATAAAACAGCTCCAGCGACACGGCGTTTTCCTGCTTCTCTAGCCGCATCTCGTTAATCCATGCGTGAAGCTGCTCGTATCCTTCACCGATTCGTTTGTTAGAGCAAGCAACCATGGCGTAACGATGCTCAGGAATCGTGAACTGGACCATGCCCGCCGGAACCTCTTCCAAATGCTGAACCTCATAACAGGCCCAGTAGGTGGCGAATGCTTCATTACCAAAATACGGGCTGTACAGCACCGTAGATTTGACTGCATCGTTTAGTTCATGCTTGCGTGTCAAAAACTCGGTTTGCAGTCTAATCGCCTCATCCGGAAAGGATGAATAGGGACCACAATAACTGATTCCTGCCAAATGGAGCGCAGGCTTTGTTACGATTGAGCAGTTTTCCACGCGATTTCCTCCTTCGAATCTGTCAGGACTTGTGCGCTAGGATGAGCTTTCTCTGCCCATAGTGTATCATGTTTTGCTAGCAAATGGATAGTCGTTTACGCTTTAAACATGTTGCTTGTTAAAATTCCAGCCGCTTCATAAATTCTTCAACGGCGCTGTAGCCTTGCTGCTTCAAATACCAGTTATTCGCTGCAGCTTCGATTAAGCCTGCAACATCTCTTCCCGGCTGCAGCTGAATTTCAATATGAGGAATTTGAACGCCCATATATTCCGTAAACTTAGGCTCCAGCTCCAAATCATTGTTCAGCTCGTTGTCGCGCCATTTCGTAAGTTCAATATCGAGCACGATGCGTGTCTCGTCCTGAAACGCCTGCCTGCCATACAGCCTGACTACATTGATCAGACCGATGCTGCGAAGGGCCAGAAATTCTTTGGTCTTTCCGTTGTGGCTTCCGAGCAGCGTTTGCGAGCTCAGCTTCTTCAATACGACGATGTCATCCGCAACAAGCCTCGACCCGCGCCTGATCAGCGTATGGGCCGTCTCGCTTTTACCGATTCCTGATTTACCCCGCAGCAAAATGCCAATTCCCGATACGTTCAGGCATATGCCGTGAATCGAAATTTCGGGAGCAAGCGTCTTGAGGAGATACGAATCAAGCATCCCTAGAAATTGAGCGGTCGGCACCTTTGTGCGGAGCAAGGGAATGCCCTCTTGATCGCAATATTTCGTTAAGTACTTCAAACCTTCTTGACCGGAAGTCACGACAAAGCACGGCGGATGATATTTGACGATATTGCCGATATGATGGTTCCGCTCTTCCTCGCTCAAGGAGTGCAAATACGTAATTTCTTTTTTGCCTAAAATTTGTACATGCTCCTGCGGAAAATAATCAAAGTAACCAACAAACTCCAGCCCCGGGCGGTAAGCCCTGGCTTTCACTATTTGCCGATCAAGCTGTTCTGCTCCCGCCAGTACCTCCAATGAAAATCGCTCTGCAAGCTCGCGTATCGCTATTGATTTCAATGCATTTCCCCCTTAGCGGTTTCTCCAACTTCCCTTTTTGTTTAACCATCAGTATACCACATCGTTTTGCCCTACCTCGCGGCTGTAACCAAATCGTCATCAACTACGAGCCTGTTGAGCGATAATGCCGAACACCGTGGTTCCACATCAATAAGCACGGCACTAGAAAGGCAATGCCCGCCAGCGGTGCCAGCATGTAAGGCAGATCATTTCCCGTTGATTTGCCGAGCAGGTACAGCAGAGGCAAATAGTTCACGCAGCCAAACGGGATAATAAACGTAAAGAACCGAACCACCCATTTTTGATAGATATTAAGCGGATACTGGGCCATCTCCCGGCCACCGTCCGTAAAGATGTTAGCGATCTCTAGGCCCTGCACAGTCCAAAAGCACATCGTTGCAGCGAGAATGAAAATGCCGGTGAATATACAAACGCCGCTTGCGATCATAAACAAAAGAACAAGCACCTTTAACACCGACCAATCCATGACCAATTGGCTTATTGCCCAACCAAGCACAATTAAGCTTTGCGCCAGCTTTCCTACACGGGTAAACTCGAACTTGGAACCGAGCACCTGAAGCACCGTGCTGCGCGGGCGGACCAATACGCGGTCAAAATCCCCATTACCCACCAAAGCAGAGAACGAATCAAAGCCCCGGGCAAAACATTCGCTTAACGCATATGACATATGGATGATGGAGAAGCATAACGCGACCTCCTGAAATTCCCACCCCCTGATTTGTCCAAACCGTTCAAACAAAAAATACAAGCCGGCGAAAACAGAGAACGGCACAAGAAACTGGCCGAGCGTGAGCAGCCAGAAGGAAGCGCGATATTGCATTTGCGATTTAAATAACATGGCGATATATTTTCCATACAATCTCATTTGTTTTACCCTCCATTTACAACGACATTACGTAGCGCCTTCGCCATTGCCATTTTCCCCACAGCGACCAGTACAAGCAGCCAGACTAGCTGTATGCCGATTCCGATAAGCGCCTCTTCCTTCGTAATATGGCCGGAATAAACACGGAAAGGAAAATCCGCTGTCCAGCGGAAGGGAAGCACATAAACAATGCGCTGCAGCCATTCGGGCATCAGCGGTACGGGAATGACCATGCCCGCGAGAAATTCACCGATGACGCCAAACATAAGCAGCGAACCCGCTGGCGACAGCGTAACGAACACAGAAATGTACATCAGCATGGAGAGCGAGACGATCATCAGCAATCCGAATAGTAAGGCGAACAGAAATAATAGGAAAGCAGCGGGATCTATCGGAAGCGGCATCCGGTAAGGCTCAGGCAGGAAAAGAGCGACGAGCAAAATCGGAAAGCATCTCAGCAGCGCGCTCGCCAAGCGCTGTGCAAGCAGCTTGGCGAACCATAAGCCATATATGCCGCTTGGCCTGCAAAGCTCGTAGGCGATGTTGCCGGTCGTAATGAGCTGAAACAGCTCGTTATCCCGAAACCACAGCATCACAAAAGCAAGAAAGGCTTGCTGCAGCCACACGTAAGTAATAAGCTGCTTCAGCGAGATCGGCAGCTCGGTTGCCGCTCCGCTGTAGAACGCTTCAAAAACCATAATAATAATGAAGCCCCAGAAAAATTGCGTAGCCACACCCGCAAGCGCAGCGGTGCGGTATTGCATGCCATTGGTCAAACGCAGCCTGAACACCGATACATATGCCTTCATTATATTTGATGCTCCTTGTAAAGTTGGACGATCATATCCTCAATCGGAAGCGTATCAATCGTTACATCCAGCAGCTCCACCTGCTCAGAGAGCCGGATCAGCACTTCACTGATGACGACCTGCGAAGTATCTACGCTTAGCACGGCTCGTTCTGGCGACCATGATTCAACAATTGCCCCCTCCACCTGAAGCCGCTCGTTGTGGTGACTATAGACGACAGTAATCGTTTTTCCCGTCCCAAACCGGTTGCGAATCGCGCTCAGGCTCCCGTCATACAACAGCTTTCCTTTTCCAATAAGAATGATGCGATTAGCTAGCGCCTCAATGTCATTCATGTCATGCGTGGTCAAAATAATCGTAACGCCCTTCTCCTCGTTAATTCTGCGGATAAAGCGCCGCACTGCTATTTTAGACACGGCATCAAGGCCAATCGTCGGCTCGTCCAAGAAAAGGACGCTTGGGCTGTGCAGAAGCGATGCAGCAATCTCGCAGCGCATCCGCTGTCCCAAGCTGAGCTGTCTGACGGGCATCTGGAGGATTTCCTCGAGCTCCAGCGTTTCCGTCAGCAGCGCTAATGTGCTTCTGTATTCATCCTCCGGCACCTTGTAAATATCCCGAAGCAAATCAAAGGAATCCATCACAGGCACGTCCCACCATAGCTGCGAGCGCTGTCCGAATACCACGCCGATATGCTTAACGTAATTCACCCGATCCTTCCACGGCGTATAACCCATAACGGTGCAAGTGCCATGATCGGGCACGAGAATGCCGCTCATTACTTTAATCGTGGTTGACTTCCCTGCCCCATTCGGTCCAATATACCCGACGATCTCCCCTGGCTCGATGGTGAAGGAAATATCGTTAAGCGCTTCCACAATCTTATACTCTCTTTTGAATAACGCTTTCATCGCTTGCTTTACCCCGGATGAACGCTTGGCTACTTGATAGGCTTTGCTTAAGCCTTGAACTTTTATCACTGCTTTTACCTCCGCGCAAGATTTGAGAGGAAGATATTAACATCTCCTGTATAAACGTGTCAATCTTTTATTCTCCTAAACAAAGCTTAAATTCCACTTCGAGTACGCATACTAACCAAAAAAGGAGTGATGGATATGGAAAAGAAAAATGAGAAAGCAAAAAACGGCTACCAACCGGACATGACAAACTACGACTTTGTTTGGGGCAGCGATCAGGACGAATATGTCAAGGACGAACAATCAGCCGTTGAAGCTCCCAAGCAGAAAAACGAGCAATCCGAACAATAATGAAACCACCTCCCTAAATAACTTGAAAAATCAGCTTCCCAACCGCTGTGCGGGATTCTATCCCCTTGGCGTGAGACAGACAAGAAAATCGCTCTTATTTTGCCGACGGGGCAAAATAAAGAGCGATTTTCTTGTTTATAGCTATGTGATTGGATTAAAAGTTAAAAACAAAATCATCGTCATTCAGTGGCTCTACGTGAATCGTACGCACATAACCGTTTCCTTTTTTCGAGAAAAAGTCATGCTGCTTCGTATGGGTGCTAATTCCGTTGAACACGATCGGGTTAACCGGCTCTTCAGGGAAATGCGGCTCCATGCCAAGGTTCATCAGCGCTTTGTTCGCATTGTAGCGGACATAAACGTTCACTTCCTCCGCAAGGCCCAGTGGTGCATACAGATGCTCGGTGTAGATCACTTCATTCTCATAAAGCTCGTTAAGCAAAGCATAAAGCTCGATTTGCAGTTGAGCCTGATCTTCAGGGCTGAACGTTTGGAACAGCTCTTGGGCAAGAACGCCGACGTATAGGCCATGGATGCTCTCGTCACGAAGGATCAAATCGATAATTTCGCCGCTGCTCGTCATTTTACCTTGGCCAGCCAGATAAAGAGGGTAGAAGAAGCCGCTATAGAACAGGTAACTCTCCAAGAATACGGATGCTGCCATCGCTTTATAAAGCTCTTTCGGGCCCGTAATGTTCGAGTACCAGGAAGAGATCAACGTCGCTTTCTTTTGCAGCTGTTCATTTTGCTCGACCCATTGGAAAATCTCATCAATTTCCTCGCCAGATGCAAGTGTTGTGAAGATGCTGCTGTACGATTTAGCATGAATTTGCTCCATCATGGACATAAACGACAGTACCGCTTTGCGCTGCAAGCCATCCACATGCTCCAAAATTTTCGGCATGCCGATGCCGCCTTGAATCGTATCGAGCAAAGTCAGTCCGCCGAGCACGTTTTTGTAAAGCGTGCGCTCAGCGTCCGTCATTTCCATCCAATCCATCTTATCATCCGATAACGGAATTTCTTCATCCGTCCAAAATTGCATTACATTTTGCTGCCAGAATGTTAGGGTGAAATCGTCATCCGGGCGGTTCCAGTTCACTGCTTTCATTTGGTGAGCTCCTTCTTTGCTACGTAAGCGTCTATTAAATTAAAACTTAAACGGCGCAGCTCGTGCATTCCTCAACGGAAAGCCGCTTCGTTCTTGTGTAATAAAGCGATTTGAGCCCTTTTTGTGCAGCGTAAACATAGAAACGTGCCAACTCTCGGGTCGTTACGTTACTATTTACGTGCAATACGGACGAGATGCCTTGATCTACGTGCTGGCCAATTTCTGCAATGAGATCAATAAGCTTGAATTGATCGATATTGTAAGCCGATTTGTAGTAGAAGTAATTCTCTTGAGCCAAATACGGCATTGGGTAATACGTTGTTGAGTTCGCATACGTACGCGTTTCAATATGCTCTACAATCGGCATCACGCTTGAAGTCGCATTTTGGATATACGAAATGCTTTGTGTCGGTGCAATCGCAAGACGGTAGGCATGGTACAGGCCGTGCTCTTGCACTTTGGCTTTAAGCGCAGACCAGTCTTCGGGCGAAGGAATTTCCATCCCTTCGAACAATTCCTTAACGCGGTCGGTTTTCGGACGGTAATCCGTCTCTTCATAGCGAGTGAAATACGTTCCTTTGGCATACTCGGAGCGCTCGAAATCTTTGAATGTAATGCCGCGTTCTTTGGCGATTTCCATGCTTTGCTCAAGGGAATAGTAGTTCATCATCATAAAGAATACGCCAGCAAAATCCTTCGCTTCTTCGCTTTCGTAAGCGATTTTGTTTTTGGCCAAGTAACCATTCAGGTTCATTGCGCCAAGACCGACAGAATGCAGCTCTTCATTTGCTTTGCGAACGCCAGGCGCATTGTCGATATTAGACAAGTCGCTGACCGTCGTCAAGGCTTCGATGCCAACATGAACGGATTCTTTTACTTTTTTGTGCTCCATAACGTTCACGATGTTAAGGGACGCAAGGTTGCAGCTAATATCGCGTTGAATGACATCTTCAAAGCCATAATCCTTAATTTCGGAAGTCTCTTGCAGTTGGAAGATTTCCGTACACAGATTGGACATTTTGATCGAACCGATATCCTTCAGTGCGTGAACGCTGTTCGCATTCGATTTGTTCATAATATATGGGTAGCCGGATTCTAGCTGAATCGAGGCGATTTTTGTCAACATGTCGCGTGCATTCATTACTTTTTTCTTCGTTACAAGCTCGTTAGCAAGCAATTCCTCGTACATTTCATCCATATCCATGTCATCTAGATGTTTACCGTATGCTTTCTGAACGGAATGCGGGCCAAACACAAATAACGGTTTGTTTTGAGCAGCAAGCTCATAAAATTTATTCGGAATGATCAGACCGATCGACAACGTTTTAATCCGTGCCTTCTCGTCTGCGTTAATTTTTTTGCAATCCAAAAACTCGATAATATCCCAGCCGAAAATGTTGTAGTAGCCTGCTCCTGAGCCTTTGCGTTGACCCATTTGGTCTGCATAGGAGAAAGCATCCTCCATTAGCTTCAGTACCGGCATGATACCTTTTGCAGCGCCTTCTACGCCTTTAATCGGCTCACCGCGTCCACGAAGCTTCGAAAGGTTGACCGCAACGCCGCCGCCGATTTTCGAGAGCTGCATACATGTGCCTAGCACGTAGTTGATCGAGTTAAGGGAATCGTCCATCTCCAATAGGAAACAAGAAACCATCTCACCGCGACGGCTCTTGCCGGCGTTCAAGAAGGTTGGTGTTGCAGGCTGCAAACGTTGATCGATCATCGCTTCAGCGATGCGGAGTGCTCTGGCTGCGTCGCCTTCGCCCAAATGTAAGGCAACAATCGCTACCCGATCGGAGTATTGCTCAAGATATTGTGATTTGTTGTTGGTTTTCATCGCGTAGTCCTTATAGAACTTCGATGCTGCCATGTAGGATTGGAATTCGAAGCCGCTATTCGCGGTCAGGGTGAACACTGCTTCCACCTGATCGTATGTATACTTGTCGTATACATTATCGTAGTAGTCGTTTTCGATGAGGTATTCTAGCTTATGCTTGAGGGAGTCGAACTTTACGCTTTTCTCGTCTACTTCTTCCATGAATGCAGCTACTGCCTCTTTATCTTTATCCAGCTGGTAAAATCCGTCAGCACCGCGCTGCATCAATTCGTTGTTCAGTTCAATATGTTTCAATGGTTCGCACCCTTTCGACAAAATGTTGCGTATCTTGATTGGTACCGGACAGCTCAAACTTTAAAATAACGGGAACATCGTACATTTGTGAAATCGTGTCCGCGCTTTTGGCGAACCCGCTTCCCCAGTTTCGGTTGCCGCTGGCAGAAACGCCGCGGAGCAGGTCGGAGTGGCTCGCAAGAAACGACGTCACTTTCTCCGGTACCTGGCCGAACCCTGTTGTGTACGTAACCAGCACGAACGGCTCGTCCACTTCATCCTTCTCATCAATAGGCACTGCCCGCATGTTCAATTTTTTGATGAAACGCTTGACATTACCTGTTTTGGAATCATAGACAACTAGCATAGCACGTTCGCTCCCTTACTGATTTTAAGCAATTAAAAAGCGCTTCTGACTAGCAATTCCGTCAGTTGCGCTTGTTCATGATAACTTAACGTTTATCATTGAAGGCACCTATCAACATCAATATGTAGTTGATGTTTTTGATTCTACATCAATATATAGGAGTAGTCAATGAAAATTATGGAGAAAATATTAATCTATTTTTTTGGCGCACTCGACTATTTTACCAGATGCGGATATGATGGGATAGTGACATTTTATTGCTATTTTGGAGGCCAGGATGAACCAAAAAACAACTGCAGAACAAATACGGGAAACGATCGATAAACTGTTCAAGGATGCCGGATATACGGCGCCAGAGCTGCTGGATTACATCGAAAATCTAGAAAAAGAGCAGGAAGAAACGACCCAATTAATCAAAAAAATGAAGCTCGATTCCGTTCGAAAAGCATCTGCAGCAGCAGGCATGAACAGCCGACTTAAGGATGCGCTACGCGAGTAACTGGATTCTTGAGACACAATATCTAGACATATGCAATAGTCTGATTGTATTTTTTGATAACAGTTGTCGTTCAACAAGGCATCCCTGATAAAATAATGCAATCAGACTTGTATTCCAACCATTCTTCTATATAACACTATATGTTGATTCCAGATAGAAGGTTACATCTACGAGACATGCAACCAAGCAACCATCAATTCACTCCAAGTAATACTCCCGCTTGCATCGTTATCGCTTCATATCATTCTACTAGCTATTCTTTTCCTGACTAATTGCAAACTTATGTGCACCCAAACCACCTACTACAACAGCTGGTGAGTTATAAGAACACATAGGTTCTTACAGGCCTGATACCCCAATAGCTGATGTGTTATAAGAACACATACGTGCTTATCGCCAACGTTTCGACATCCGCACTCGACAAATTCCGTCTGTAAGCACCTACATGCGCCTACAGACCTCAAACCTCAACATCTGGTGTGTTATAAGAACACATACGTGCTTATCGCCAACGTTTCGGCATCCGCACTCGACAAATTCCGCTTGTAAGCACGTATATGCGCCTATAGACCTCAACCCCAACAGCTGGTTGTGTTGTAAGAACCTATATGCGCTTACAGAACTCAAACCTCAACAGCTGATGTGTTGTAAGAACCTATACGTGCTTATCGCCAACGTTTCGGCATCCGCACTCAACAAATTCCGCTTGTAAGCACCTATATGCGCTTACAGACCTCAAACCCCAACAGCTGGTGTGTTGTAAGAACCTATACGTGCTTATCGCCAACGTTTCGGCATCTGCACTCGACAAATTCCGTCTGTAAGCACCTATATGCGCTTACAGACCTCAAAACCCAACATCTGGTGTGTTGTAAGAACCTATACGTGCTTATCGCCAACGTTTCGGCATCCGCACTCGACAAATTACGCTTGTAAGCACCTATATGCGCTTACAGACCTCAAACCCCAACAACTGGTGTGTTGTAAGAACACATAGGTTCTAACAAGCCTCAAGCCTCAACATCTGTTGTTATAAGAACACATACGTGCTTATCGCCAGTCCTTGAGCGTCTATTTCTGCTAGTTCTTCCACTTCCGGTTCCACTTCCGGTTCTACTTCCGCTTCTACTTCTGCTCTTTTTCTAGCTATCGCATCTAAACTCTCTAGAGGCTGAATGCTGCTTATTCTGCCGGACTGGAAGGCAGACAGCAAAGAGAGTCCTGAGGGGTCTGAGCAGACCTCTTAGGACTCTCTTTGGATGGCTAGCGCAGCGAGCGCAGTAGCTTATTTAACGGCTGCGAAGAAAAGGCGCTCTGATTCATGATCCGCAGGCGCGAATTCGAAATCCGCATAGCGGTCAACGGTCTGGAAGCCTGCACGGCGCAAAGCTGCTTCAATCCAATCTGGATCGTAAGCGCGCTGGACATGGGATTCCTCAAACCGGTAAAACCTAGAATCCTCCTCGCGGGAGAAAATAGTAAGATGATGCTCAATCTCGCAGCGCTCTTCCTCAAAATCGCATGTCCATATATAAGCGACATCACGTTCATCAAGAGTAAACGGCTGTTCCTCAGCGTAACGAATCAGTTGGCTTGGGGGATGCATATCGAACAGAAAGGTTCCCCCCGTCCGCAGACCCGCATAAGTGGCTCGGAAGGCGGCTTCAATATCCGACTCCTCCGTGAGGTAGTTTAAGCAATCGCAAAACGAAATAACCGCATCTACGGGCTCTTGTAACTCCCATTCGCGCATGTCTTGCTGAAGCCATCGAATCGAACCCGAACGAGGTCTAGCAAGCTGCTGAGGCAGCTCGTCCCATTTGCTTCTGGCAACAGTCAGCATGTCTGAGGAAAGATCGATGCCGTAGACGTGGCAACCCGAGCGGGCAAGCGGGATAGATAAACTCCCCGTACCGCACCCCAGATCGACAACCGTCGAAGGCATGCCGCCATAATGCGACCAGCCGGCTCTTGCAAACCCCAGCCAATCTGCATAGGGCATATCCTCCATAAGCCGGTCATAGACAGTTGCGAACTGTCCATAGGAACGGGTCATTGTCCATCCGCTCCTTCAGCATCAGAAACAGCTGCAGCCGAAGGGTCTACCGACTGCTCGGCCGCAGGCTCAACGGCCAAATACGTCCAGCTGCCCTTCTGGGTAACCAACCTCTCTCTCATCAGCTTACCCAAGGCACGCTTGAAAGCACCTTTGCTAATTCCGAATTTTTGCTTGATAATATCCGCGTCCGTCTGATCGGAATAAGGCATTCCGCCACCTGGGCGTTCTTTGATAAATGCAAGGATACGGTCCGCATCTTCGATGCGTCCCACTTCCTTCCGCTGCGCCATCGAGAGATTGGCTCTGCCGTCTTCCCGAATAAAGGTGACGCGCGCACTAACGCGCTCACCCAAACGAAGCGGCCGAATGCGCTCAGCGCTAGGAATTAGTCCATAAACGCCAAAACCCACGACGCCGCCATCAATCATCACAAACGAACCGAGCTGAAGCGTCTTTGTCACCCAGCCTTCGACCCATTGGTTGTTCCAGCTCTCAGGAGCAGCGAATACGAGCTCCGAGAGTTCTTCTTCAAATGCGATCTTGGCGACCAATCTTCCGATTTTGTCATGCTTCATCACAACAAACACTTCATCGCCTGGAAGCGGTCTATACTCAATGCTCTCTGGCAGCTCGGAAAGCGGAAGCAATAGCTGCCTGCCTAGACCCATCTCCAGAAAACAGCCCAGCCTCGGGTGTACGTCCGCAACCTTCAGACGCGCCAGCTCACCAAGCTGCAGCAGCGGCTTCTTCATCGTAGCGGCCAAACGGTCCTCTGAATCATAAAAGATAAAGGCCTCCACTTGATCGCCGATTTTAGGCTTGGAGCCGACGAGCTCGGTATAATGCATAAGGACATCCGACTCGTCATCCGTCAAGAAATATCCATAGGGCGACACTTCTCGTGCCACCCTTAGAATTTGAGTCGTGCCGGCTTCAAAAGTCATGCGAACTCCACAACCTTCGCATCTGACCAGAGACGCTCAATATTGTAATATTCGCGTTCTTCGCGGTGGAACACGTGAACGATAACATCGCCTAAATCGATAAGGACCCATCTTGCCGAGTCCATGCCTTCGATTCCGCGAACCCGCGTACCGCTTTTATCTGCTTGCTTGCGGATTTCGGTCGCGATTGCTTGCACCTGAGTATCCGAGTTACCGCTGCAAATCACGAAATAGTCCGCTACCAAGGATATCTCTTTCAAATTTAAAGCAACAACGTTCACCGCTTTTTTGTCTTCTGCTGCCGCGACCGTTAATTGTAACAATTCATCCGAATGCACTGCCATTGCTCAGCCTCCTATTAGTCATTATTCTAATAAACCGTTTCGTGCCTCTACCGTCAACGGAAAAATCCGTTTTTTCTTTTCTAATAAGAAGGAAATCGTTGAATTGAAGCCAGCAACCAGCGCTTGGTTCAAATCCTGCTCACTCAGCTCGCGGATGAGCGAAACCCCGGGAAAATCTCTGCCTGGCTCCATATAGTCAGCCAAGCATACGATTTTCTCCAGCTTGCTCATGCCTCTGCGCCCTGAGGTATGATACCGGATCGCATCCAGCACTTCCTGATCCGACACCCCATATTCATGCTCAGCCACCCAAGCTCCAACAGGAGCATGCCAGAGCTCTTTATCATAGAGCAGCAGCTCTGGCGGCAAGGCTCGCTCACGAATGATCTGAGCCATTTTCTCCGTAGGCCAATACTTGGCAACATCATGCAAAATGGCTGCAAGCTCGGCTCGAACGGGATCCTCGCCGTATCGATTAGCCAAAATCACGGCAGTCTCCATCACGCCTTGCGTATGGAGCCATCTCCGCTCCGGCATTTCTGCCTTTACCTTAGCGATCATTTCCTCACGATTCATATAACCTGTGCCTCCTCAAATAGCTGTTTACCGAGTCCGGCACCAAATATTGAACGGATTGCCCAAAACTCGCTCTGCTTCTAATGACAGTTGAAGAGATTTCGATAGCCGGCATATGAATAAGCTTGATCTTCTCCTGTAAGTAGACAGGAAGAGCATCTAAGTGAATGGGAGTTTCCGGACGCGACAAGCCGATAAAGGTAACAAGATCAGCGAGAAGCTCAATTTTGTACCATTGCGGCAAATCATTGATCCGATCCGAGCCGATAATATAGGAAAAAGCATGCTCCGGATAACGTTTCCGGAGTTCCATCACCGTATCGTAAGAGTAGCTTACCCCTCCGCGCTGAAGCTCAAGATCTAACGCGCGAAAAGCCGCGTTGCTTTCAATCGCGCTGCAAACCATTTCATAGCGGTGCTGTCCACTCACTCCAGGTTCATTCGGTTTAAGCGGTGGACCATAAGACGGAATGAACCATACCTCATCGAGACCGCACTGCTCACGGGCCGCTTCTGCCGCTATCAAATGGCCGATATGGATGGGGTCAAAGGTTCCGCCCATAATACCAATCTTACTCACTTGCAGAACCCCTCTCTACCTAAAGCCATGCTGGGTTCATCATCAACTGCAAGCCAATCGTTTGCTCTACATGCAGGATGAAGGATGCTTGCTCAAATATTTATGAAATAAAACGATTAACGGGCTGCCCTAGGGAGCTCGATTTGTTTGTTGTCCTTGGATTCCTTGTACAAAACGATCGTTTTGCCAATGACTTGAACAAGCTCTGCTCCAGCTGCTGCTGCAACCTCAGCACCAATTTCCCGAGGATCATCAAGGCAGTTGTTAAGCACGGAAACTTTAATCAGCTCGCGAGACTCGATTGCTTCCTCAATATGGCGAACCAGATGATCATTCGTCCCGCCCTTGCCCACCTGGAAGATTGGAGTCAAATGATGAGCGAGTGATCTTAAATAACGTTTTTGTTTTCCTGTAAGCATGATAGGTGTTCCTTCTTTCATCTCAATAATTCGTTAGTCCGTTTGCAACAATAAAATGCAATTAATTTTGCAATGCAGCGAGAACAGTCTCCCGCATCGCTGCAACTGGAGCAGGCTGGCCCGTCCAATATTCAAAGGCATACGCCCCTTGATTGATAAACATGCCCAGTCCGCCATGAATCCGGCAGCCGCGCTGCTCAGCCTGCTGCAAAAACTTTGTTTTCAGCGGGTTATAAATGAGATCGCTCGCTACCGCGCCAGGTTTTAACCAATTCGCGTCAATAGGCGTCTCGTCTACATGGGGAAACATCCCCACCGATGTCGTATTGATAACAATATCCGCATGCAAGCAAGCGGCCTGTAGTTGTTCGTTAGAAACGGCTTCAATATCCGCTTTATCTTGAAACGATTCGGCAATCGCCTTCGCCCGATCTACAGATCGATTGGCTATGGCAATATGGGCGGGCTTCTCGCTTGCAAGGGCATAGACAATGCCTCTAGCTGCGCCGCCAGCACCAATGACAACGATTCGTTTGCCCGCAAGCTCGCTTTCCGCCTCTTCCTTCAAGGAACGCACATAACCGATCCCATCGGTATTATACCCGATAAGCCTTCCATCCTCGTTCACGATCGTATTGACCGCTCCAATCGCCTGTGCTCCCGAGTCAATCTCATCGAGTACGGACATAATGTCCAGCTTATGCGGGATCGTAACATTAATGCCGCGAATACCCATCGCCCGAACGCCAGCAGCAAAATCCTGTATACGTTCGCTTGTAATATGATAAGCCGTGTAAACGCCGTTAATGCCCGTTTCCCGAAAGGCACGGTTCATCATGATTGGTGATTTCGAATGGCGGATCGGATCCCCGATCACACCGAACAAAATCGTATTGCTGTCGATCCGGTTTCCTGCTCCCGCAATTGTCACAGCGGATTCCCCTTCCAAGCGCTATCGGTTTAAATCATGGAGTCGCGAAGCATAACTTTAACGCCTTTAGGCGCGTAAATATCAATGACGGCTCCGCCAGTTCCATTCACTTGAATCCAGCCAAGGCCCGATATGAATACGTCTTTGTTAAGTCCACGCTTTACGCGAAGCGAATGCCTCGTCCATGCCGGAATGGTCTCCAGCTCCTCGAGCGATGGACCGCCAAGCAATTGGCCGCGGTGATCGGCATAAAGCTCGTCAGCCCGCTCCAGCTTCGTACGATGCATATTCAATGCATTTGATACATAGAACGTAAAGGACTGGCGGTCGCCTTCCACAAAATCGAAGCGGACAAGGCTGCCAATAAACAAAGTCTGGCCAGAGTTCAATTGATATACCAGCGGCTTGATTGGCTTGTCCGGCAATAGAGAGCCCAAGAAGCTGCGCGGAACCACCTCAGTCATACGCGTAGAATACACAATGCCTGGCGTATCAATAATGGCCTTGCCATCCTCAAGCGGGATATGAACGGCATCAAGCGTCGTTCCCGGATATCGGGAGGTCGTAAGCTCTCGTTCCATATCGCTGTAATCGCGAATTAGTCGGTTAATCAACGTAGACTTTCCAACATTGGTTGCGCCTACCACATAAACGTCACGGTCTTTGCGGTAATGCTCCAAAGCCTCGATTACACGCTCAAAGCCCATATTCCGCTTAGCGCTGCATAATACGACATCTACTGTGCGCAGTCCTTCTGCCTTTGCCTGCTGCTGCACCCAGTTACGAAGCCGGTTGACATTCATCGCTTTCGGCAGCAAATCAATTTTGTTGACTACGAGCAGCACGGGATTGTTGCCCACGAAGCGTTGAAGTCCAGAAATCAAGCTTCCTTCAAAATCATACAAATCGACGATATGGACAACCAAGCTATCCGTATTGCCAATGCTGCCGAGCAGCTTCAAGAAATCATCCTGGTCTACGGCAACAGATGAAGCTTCATTATAGTTGCGAATACGGAAGCATCTCTGGCAAATAACCGGATCCCGTTCCATTGCGCCTTCCGGCAAATAACCTGGCAGCTCAGGACTTTTCGTCTGCAATGCCACGCCGCAGCCCGCACACGAACGTGTTGCCTGACTAAGCTGTTGTTCCATCACTTTGTTTCCCCCTCATACCATAACCCTTTTTTTCTTAAACGCACCAAAGCAAACCGTTCAATTCGGCGGTTGACCCTTGTCATGATCCCTTCGTCAGCTGGCGAGATCGGTGTAACAAGAATCGTGTACAGTCCCATTCGATTCCCGCCCAGCACATCGGTCAACATTTGATCGCCAATGACGACCGACTGCTCTGCAGCCAGTCCAAGTACGCCAAGCGCTTTACGGAACGATTTAGCCGCCGGCTTGCGCGCAGCATGAATATAAGGAATATTCAGCGGTGCGGAAAATTTGCTTACTCGTGTTTCATTATTATTAGAAACGATAACAACCTGAAAGCCCCGTGAGCGCACATAATCCAGCCACTGCACCAGCTCAGGCGTAGCTAACGCCTCCTTAGCACCGACGAGCGTATTATCCAAATCCGTAATGATGCCGCGTACGCCTCTTGCATGCAGCTCATCTAAGTTAATTTCATACACTGTATTGACGCGCATATGCGGCAACAGCCGTTCAAACATAATGGATATCCCTCTGCTTTCTGCTTGCTATCTTACGAAACTATACCATAGAAACCAAATTTGTTGCAAAAAAATACCGCCGCCAATTTCTTTGGCGGGCGGTATTTGTACTGAAATTAAGGAGCCAAGCTTGCGCTGAGCCTAAATCGTCCCATGATAATAAGTCAACTCGGAAAAGCAGCCCGGCTTTACAGCCAGTTACCTTAATTGATCCATTAACGATTTCACTCTGACTACAAAACGATCCGCATCCTCGGCGGTTGCCATAGCCGGACTGTATTTCGCTTGCTCAAAGCCATCCAGCACCGCTCGAAAATCATCACGCAGCCTTTTCTGGCTCTGCGACCAGCGAAGCACCGCTTCTCGCAATGTCTCATGCTCCTGACGCTCCATCCCGCGCTTCTTACAAACACGCAGCAGCTTGTTCGTTTCAAGCACGATCCGGTCATTTGCCGTGTACGAGCCATGACGCAGCTTACGCCAAGTGAATACCAGCTTATCTCGGCTAATGAACGCCCATACAGCCGCAGCTGCTACGAGCAGCGAAATGGAAAGCCATGTCCATAGCTTCGAACTGGAGGAACTTTCCGCCGTTTCGACGGTTGCCGGATCGCTTTCGCTTTCATCGATTTCCGGCAGCGGCGCTACTTCTTCCTCTGCTATCGTATAGGGAAACGAAAACCCAGACGTTGCTTCAAACGGAATCCAGCCAAATCCTTCAAAATAAATTTCCACCCAGGAATGAGCATCCGAATTCCGTACCGTATAAGTGCCTGATCCGTTAGGATTGATACTAGGATCCATAAATTCACCTGGAGGCCCAAAATCGCTGGCCGGCAGCACGCCGGGCGCAAAACCCTTTACCCATCTTGTAGGCAGGCCCAAGCTCCGGGCCATGACAGCCATCGATGTCGAGAAATAATCGCAATAGCCCTCTTTTAGCTCAAATAAAAATTTATCGACAAAATCAGTTGTTGTACCTGTCAGCCTGGTTTCATCAGGCATGTTATTGTAATTATAAGTAAGCCTCAAATACGTTTCCAGCAACTTTGCCCGATCATAATCGTTGGTTGCATCCGCAGTTACCTGCTTGGCCAGCTGTTTCACTCGGTCAGGCAATGAATCGGGCAATTGCAAATAGTATTTATTGCGTGCCGCTTCCGCCTGGTCAGACCAGCCTGCCTTGGATTCTCTGAGCTTTACTTCATCCAGAACAGGAACGGAGGAGGTTACCGAATACGTTTGTGGATATTTACGGTTTTTCATCGACCAGTTCAGCAGCCGCAGCTCTCCTGAGCTTGGCTCCCATACTAATCCTGTAGGCAGTACAGCATCTTCATCGTCGATCCAGTTAAGCTTGGTGACTGGCGCAGCCGCGAACAGAATCGGGTAAACATCCTTGCGGATCATCGTTACGATTTGGCTAATTTCTGTCGTTCCCGCAGCCGGAGGCTTATCCAATGATGGCAGCACAGTTTCCTTTGAGATACGGGTAACGGCTTCGACAGCCTGCTCAGCCTTCCCTTCGATCCAGCCGTCCCCTGTATATTCGGCCTTCGATTCGCCGCGCCAGTAGCTGCGGTGCGAAGTCGATACCGTCATCATAGGTGAATAGTCAAATTGAAAGCCACCGCCGAGCTTCTCATCGTTCCGGCTATAGCCGGAGCTTGCATTGCCGGAACTGCTTGGCGATTGAACATCCGTCCCTTTATCCCCAAGAAATACTTTGACGGTTTCGCCCTTTGATTCTCTCCAAATCGTATAGGGGTCCTGTAGAATCGGAGAAAGTGAAGGCATATTCAGACCGACAATCATCAACACCGATAGGACAAGCGCAATTGGCACTATTAATTGAAGCGGATATTCGATAAGCTCTTTCCAGCTTCTTGGGTGTTCGCGCTGCAGCCTTGATAAATGACTAACAACGAGCCAAAGCAAGCCGATAAACACGACCATAGCGACTTCATCCCATAACCATATCGGCGTAAATGAGTCCGCTATCGTTAAAATCAGTAGGCTTGCGCCCACCAGCCCGAACATTCGAATCCGTGTTGTCGTCCATAAGCCGAACAAATTATGAAGCAACAGCAGCGCAATACTTATCCAAATAAAAGGGTTTAACTGCATCATGTGGGCTTGCAGCCACCAGATCCACTCTTGCCAGCGTTCAGGAGTCGCAATGATCCAGTTCATCTCCACAAGCCTAGTCGTAATCCAAATCGCAGCTGCAATTTTGAGAAAAAACTTTAGAAAACGACTCTTCTGCGGCAGAAGCAGCTCAATCGCAGCCGCTGCATACAGCGTGTAATGACCGATCGCTATCGTCTCTTCCCACCAGTAATCTTCAAATATAATAATCGTATTGGATAAAATAATAGCAGCAAATAAAAACCGTAGCTTCTCATACCAATTCGCTGTCAAATAGACGAACAAAGCGTTCAACGCCTGCTTCATGCAATCCCGCTCCCTTCAAGCACCGATGGAAGCTCCTGCAACTGGCGAATTTCAAAAACAGGCCATCCGCGCTCTCTCATCACTTGTTTCCAGGACGTATTATGGCTAAGCAAATCAACGGCCGATGAAATATGCAACAAGCAAGGGGTAATTCCCTTGCGCGACAGCCATTCCATGCTTCGTATGACATCTGTGCCGGTATCAGGCGTTACGACTACGGCAAAGCTTCCTGGCTCAAGCAAGGAATCCGCACGCTGCAATGACGCATATAATGGATGCGACGCGTCTGCATCAACGAAGGTCAAATGCTTCAGCATGACGTTTCGCTGCTCTATTCCCGCCTTCGGAGCAACCATCGTCACCGTTTCCCCTATGGAGAGCAAGCCCATGGCTGTATCGCCTTTCAATCCGTTTTCTAGTAGCGAAGCAGCCGTAGATACTGCCAGCTCAAAGCGTGTAGCAAGCTCGTTCTGATAGCCTCTTGGATTGCGGTCTAAAATCACAACCGTACGTGGCAAGGATTCGCGTTCGAAAGCCTTCGACTTCCATTCCCCCGTCTTCGCCGTGGCATTCCAGTGAACGCGTGATAAACGATCACCATACAAATATTCCCTGACACCGTTGATTTGGGTTGTCTCCTTCGCCGATCGGGAAGCGATCGCATGGGAATAGGGACCCCTAATGCCCCTCTGAACGCCGCTCCACTGCCTAAGCGGTACCGTTTGAGGCAGCACGCTAAACACGGTTTCCGTTCCAAATTGACCGGCATGCTCAAACAATCCAAATACGTCATAAGACAAACACTCCGTATGCGTAAAACGGTATTCGCCCCGCTGGAGCGGCGGCGTCTGATAGCTAACTTGGCCGCTGCGCTTCCAATTCGGTACGAAGGAGGTCTCGAAAGCCAGCTTCTGGCCATTATGTCGCTGCAATTGGTCTCTGATAATCACATAAGGAAGCGGATAATAGCCTGGTATCTTGACTTGCAAATTCACTTCAAGCGCGCTTCCGGCTGATAGAGAGTGCTCATGTGAAGCAGCGCCCGGCATCGCATAGCTGCGGCTTCCGGACACTTTGCCTATCCCGCTCCATCTGCCTAGCACTAAATATACAAGTAATAGATTCAGGATCATAAATAGCATAATTGCGGTTTTTCCGCCTTGAAATAAAAAATAAAAAAGACTGGTCGTATAGATCACTGCGACAAGCTGCCAGCGCAGCCTCTTGGATTTAGTCGCTGCCATCCGCTTAGCGCTCTAGCCGAACCGGCACTTTCGTGGATTGAATCACCTGCGCGATGATATCCTCCGCTTTGAGGCCGTTCATTCTGGCTTCCGTCCGAAGAAGCAGGCGGTGAGCTAGCACAAACGGAGCGAGCTCCTTCACGTCATCTGGCGTTACGAACTGGCGCTGCTGGATATAGGCGCTCGCTTTCGCTGCTCTAGCAAGCGCGAGAGCAGCGCGAGGGCTTGCCCCAAGCATTACATTGGCATGCTCACGCGTTCCTCTGATCAAACCGACCAGATATTTTCCCACAGCCTCGTCAATGTGAACCTTTAGCACTTGATCCTGGATATGAAGCATATCCGAAATATTAATCATCGGTTCGATCCGATCCGATGGATGTATTCCTTCATTAGATAATACCATGCGGTGTTCGTCGGATTCACTAGGATAGCCAAGCGACAGCTTCATCATGAATCGGTCAAGCTGCGCTTCCGGCAGTGTGTAGGTACCTTCAAACTCTATTGGATTTTGCGTGGCTAGCAAAACGAACGGGCGAGGAAGCTCATACGTATCTCCATCAACCGTCACATGGCCTTCCTCCATCGCCTCTAGAAGAGCGGATTGCGTCTTCGTGGTCGCACGGTTAATTTCATCTGCTAACAGAATGTTGGCCATAACCGGGCCTGGCCGAAATAAAAAGGTCTCCTGCTTGGGATGATAAATGGAAACACCAGTAATATCGGTAGGAAGCAAGTCAGGATTACATTGAATGCGGCGAAATTGGCCGCCGATAGATTTAGCCAAAGCTTTCACAAGTTGTGTCTTGCCTGTGCCAGGCACATCTTCAAGCAAGACGTGACCGCCTGCGATTACAGCGATCAATAATCTTTGGATTTCTTCCTGTTTGCCAAGGATACAAGTTTCTAAGTTTCGTAGAATAGTAGCGCATAATTGCATGTCTGCAGGACGAATATCCATTTCATTACCTCCCGAAATAATGCCTTAGTTCATGTTCAATACTACTATTTTACAGTACATCCATTCGGGTATACAAATTTTTTCGCTACAAAAAAAATTGGAAGATCCCACAGGATCCTCCAGCTTGTGCCTTTATCTATTATCCTTTGGGCCTAACGACAAGAGCTGCCAGAAAAGAGAAAATAATGGCAGACGAAATACCTGCGCTTGTTACTTTGAATATGCCGGATATAACGCCAATCCAGCCTTGATCATGCAGCTCCGTCAACGCCCCATGAACGAGCGCGTTGCCAAAGCTGGTGATTGGGACCGTCGCCCCCGCTCCCGCGAATTTCACCAAAGGTTCATATAATCCTACCCCATCGACGATGGCGCCAATAACGACCAAGGTTGACATGGTGTGAGCAGGCGTTAGCTTAAATACATCGAACATGATCTGCCCAAGGACGCAAATGCCCCCGCCTATCAAAAAAGCCCATAAAAAGATCATAACCGCTTACCCCTCCCCTGCACTAATGGCTACCGCATGCGCAATGCACGGAATACTCTCCCCTTGCTGGAAAGAAAGCGGAGAAAGCAAAGCACCTGTAGCAACAACGAGAATTTTTTTCAATTCACCATTCTTGATTCGCTTCAGCAAATGACCGTAAGTAACTACCGCTGAGCAGCCGCAGCCGCTGCCCCCAGCCTGTACCTTTTGTTTCTGCACGTCATAAACCATTAATCCGCAATCTCCAAAAACCGTCTCATCCATGGGAACGCCGTTTTGCAGCAGCAGCTCCTTGGCAATCGGATGGCCCACGCCAGCCAAATCTCCGGTAACGATTAGATCGTAGTCGCTTGGCTTGCGTCCGGTATCATTAAAATGTGCCTGAATCGTATCGACTGCCGCCGGAGCCATGGCAGCTCCCATATTAAAAGGATCGGTAATGCCTAAATCAATAACCTTGCCAATCGTCGCGCACTCGACAACAGGCCCATCGCCCGATGCAGCTACAACTGCCGCGCCCGCACCTGTAACTGTAAACTGAGCCGTTGGCGGCTTCTGCGAGCCATATTCGGTCGGATAACGGAACTGTTTCTCTACGGTGCAGTTGTGACTGCAGGTACCTGCCAATACATGGCTTGCCGATCCGGAATTCACAAGCATGGACGCAAGTGCCAGCGTCTCCATTGATGTGGAACAAGCGCCAAACACACCGATATAAGGGACGCCTAGCGATCGTGCAGCGAAGCTATTGCTAATAATCTGGTTCAATAAATCTCCGCCAATATAAAATTGGAGCTGGTCGCGTTCAATGCCTGCATTTTGAATAGCAAATTCTGAAGCTTGCTCCAGCAGCAGCCGCTCCGCCTTTTCCCAGCTTTTTTGTTGCATATCAAGCTCCGGGTGGACCAGATCGAAATCTGCGGCAAGCGGACCTTCTCCTTCATCAGGACCGACAACAGTCGCCTCCCCTATAATGACTGGGCGTTTCTCAAACCACCACGTTTGTTTTCCGCGCAGCATATTACTGACCCCCAGTACCGAGAATAAGATGGGCGATACCGACGAAAAAAGCGGCTACTGTACCAAATACGATAACGGAGCCTGCCAGCTTGAACATATTCGCACCGACGCCAAGCACGAGCCCTTCGCTTCGATGCTCCAAAGCCGCCGAGCACATGGAGTTGGCAAAACCCGTCACGGGTACAGCAGATCCCGCGCCTGCCCATTGCGCGATTTTGTCGTAAACGCCAAGGCTCGTCACGATGACCGACATCAGGATCAATGTCGCTACGGTTGGATTGCTGGCTGCCTCCTCCGTCATGCCCATTCCATGGACGTAAAGCTCTTGGATAGCTTGTCCAAGCACGCATAAGGCTCCGCCGAAGACAAACGCTTTTAAGCAATTCCCAAGAATGGACCGGGGTGGTTCCATCGATTTAGCGAAGGATTGGTATTCCTTTGGCGACATCGCCATTTTTTTATAATTACTTTTGCTTTTTGTGGCCAATGCTGCATCCTCCTTTTCCGGCATGGTTCTTCAGTTGTGCGATAGCGAAAGAACGTTGCCGTTTTTCTTTCTTCACGTTCATTATTTGTAATAGAAGGAAGCAATATTCCAGCAAAAAAAGGATTGTCCCCGGACTAAGTTGCTAGTCAGGAACAATCCTTTTCTCAAAAAAGCAAAGCAAACAATAAAAGTACAAGCAGGACATACAATATGAGCACAAGAAGGCTCAAGCGGTGACGCTGCCGCTTCGTCGACATAAGTGCGGTGCTCCCCTCATACCGGGCTTATAACTACAGCATATGCCAAACACCCAGGAAGGAAGCTGGTCCAAGTCGATTGAGCTGAATAAACACTATTCCTCGATTATCATAACGCCTTTGGCCGCCAGACTGTACAATCCGCTTACCGGCTCACCCGACAGGAGATCCGGGCGAGGCCGGGCGCCAAGCTGCACCTCGGCAGCTTCCGCATTGTGATTCAAAATAAATGTATACGATTTGCCGTCTTTGCTTCTGCGGGTCACTTCTACACCGGAAGGAGCGGCAAGCAGAGGTTTAATTCCTTTATCTTTACATATATTAGCAAGCAAAGCTTGCAAGAAATGCTGGTCCGGACTGGTAGCGATATACCACGCTTCACCCTCGCCGAATTTGTTAACCGTTGCAGCAGGCATGCCTTTATAGAAGTCAGAGCCATACTCGGCGATTACTTCGGCACCTTCCGTGTGAATCAAATCGCACAGAAGACTGCAGGTATACGTGCCGCTGAGTGCTCCATCTACCTTTTTCATGACCATCTGGTTCTGTTGTCCAGGCAGCAGCGAATCAATTTCCTCCGCCCAAATGCCGAGTACCTTGCGAAGCTTGCCTGGGTAACCGCCCGTTGTGACCAAATCATTCTCATTCACGATACCGCTGAAGAAGGTCGTAATGAACGTGCCGCCGCGAGCGACAAAAGCTTCGATTTTCTCCGCAAAGCCCGGCTTGATCATGTACATCACGGGAGCAATAACCAGATCATACTGGTCCAACTGCTCTTCAACACTGATCATATCCGTCTGGATATTCAGCTCAAACAGGGCATCATAATACTTATGCACTTCATCTACATATTTTAATGCGACGCTTGGCCCGCTTGAAAGCTCAACTGCCCAGCGATTTTCCCAATCAAATACGATAGCCGCTTTCGAATCGATCCGCGAATCAAGCAGTTTATCCGAAAGTGCAGTAAGCTCATGCCCAAGCTCCGCGCATTCACGGAATACACGGGTATGCTCGTGGCCAACATGCTCAATGACAGCGCCATGGTACTTCTCGCAAGCGCCAATTGAGCGGCGAAGCTGGAAGAACATTACGGTGTCTGCACCATGCGCAACGGCCTGATAGCTCCATAGCCGCATGACGCCCGGACGCTTGAGAGCGTTGTATGCCTGCCAGTTTTGCTGGCTTGGCGTTTGCTCCATCAGCATGAAAGGCTGGCCGCTCTTCAATCCGCGCATTAATGCATGGGTCATAGCCGTGTAGCTTACAGGCGTGTCAATGGAAGGATAGTTGTCCCACGAAATGACGTCCATATGCTTTGCCCATTTGAAATAATCAAGCTCAGGGTACGTCCCCATCAGGTTGGTCGTAATTTGAATATTTGGAGAATGCTTGCGGACCTCATCGTATTCAATCAAATAACATTCCAGCAAAGCATCCGATTGGAATCTGCGATAATCGAGTGAAATGCTCTGGAAATTCGTCCGGTTGCCGCCCCACTCCTCGCTGAGAGCATTTGGTGGTACGATTTCATCCCAATCGTAGAACGTATGTCCCCAGAAGCTTGTATACCAAGCTTTGTTCAGCTTCTCAATAGTGCCGTACCGCTTTTGCAGCCATGCTTGGAATGCATCGGAACAGTTATCACAGTAGCAATACCCGCCATATTCGTTGGAAATATGCCATGCGACAAGCGCGGGATGATCCTTATAGCGCTCCGCCAGTTTACCTGCGATCAGCTTCGAATATTTACGGTATGCCGGACTGCTTGGACAAGAATTGTGGCGTCCGCCAAACTTCCGCTTGCGCCCTTCGTAATCTACACGGGTCACGTCCGGATATCTTTTCGCCATCCATGCGGGATGAGCACCGGTACTCGTGGCTAAGCAGACCGAGATATGGTCCCCATGCAGACGATCTATAATTTTGTCCAACTCTTCGAAATCATAATGCTCTTCGCTCGGCTGAATACGAGCCCATGAGAATACGTTCACCGTAGCGACGTCAATATCCGCTAGCTTGAACATGCGAAGATCCTCCGTCATCGTCTCGTCATCCCATTGTTCAGGATTATAATCGCCGCCGTACCATATTTTTGGAAGCTTGTTATGTATCATAATAACACCTATCTCCCTTCAATTTTGAGAAATAACAACAAGGGAAGAGAGCCCATGCAATGAGCCCTCTTCTTCTTTGCTTATTTTAAACTTATTTGGACCAAAGCGCTACGCGGTCCTGTACCATTTTTGTAAATTCTGCGTTCAGCTTCGCAACGCCTGCATCCTCTAAATCCTTAAGGAATGCATCGTATACTTTGTCAAAGTCAGCCGGTTTAGCAAGAATCGCCTCCGGAACGCGTTTTTTCATAATATCTTGCGTTTTCTGGAAAATAACGTTGGCTTGGGAGCCGGTTTCAAATGGAAGTGTCCACGCTGCGCCGTATTTGCGTTCTGGGAATGCGTCATCCGCAGGCCACAAATCTTTGTACGTTGTTGCGTTGTATTTGGCAAGCGTCTTTTTGTCTTCTTCGGAATACGCAGTTTGGATTTGCTCTGGGAACGTTGTTGTATAGTAGTTTCCGGATGGATCCAATACGCCATCGCCGTATCGAGCCGATAGCAAGTAGTTGCCAATGCCCGTTGTTTTCTTGAATGTGTTTTGGTCGTTCGACTTTTGAGCTTGAACATCCGCAGGAATGACACGTTTGCCGCCTTCTACGTTGTAATGTTTGCCTTCGATACCCCAGTTAACAAGCACTTGGCCTTCATCGGAAGCGAGGTAGTCAAGGAATTTAATCAAACGAACAGGGTCTTTGGCATCCTTCGTAATTCCAAGCCCGTAGCCCGCAATGTAACCCGTGCCTTGGAAGGAGTGATCTTGGAACGTGTCATTCAGCGTTACAGGGAAACGAGCGTAAGTCGCTTTGAAATTACCTGCTGCTTTCAGAGCATTTTCCGCATCGCCGTAATCCCAGTTTTGGTCGATTAGACCAAGAACGCGGCCGGAAGCAACTTTTGCTTTGTATTGGTCATATTTTTGAACGAAGCTTTCTTTGTCAAGCAAGCCGATATCGTTCATATGGTTCAGCCAACGGAAATATTCTCTTTCCTCTGGGCGCTGGTAGTGCATGATTGCTTCATGCGTATCTTGGTTTACGTAGAATTCACCGTCATCCGGAGCGCCTGTAGCATAGAAAGCAGGGTTCGTTACGGAAATCAGAATCTGCCACTCGCCGCCGTTAAGCGACATGCCGATGGTTGGTTGGCCGTCTGGCGTTTTCGGGTTTTTCTCAATGTATGCTTTGATTGCTGCTTCGTAATCTTGAACGGTTTTGATTTCCGGGTAACCCGCTGCTTCAAGCACTTGGTGCTGCAATTGAAAGCCGCCGCCTGATTCGAAATAGATTTGGCCTACGCCACCGGACGGAAGCGTGTAAATCGCATCGTCATCTTCACTCCAGCGAAGACGGTTGAAATATTCGCCGTATACTTTTTTGATATTAGGACCATACTCTTCGATCAAGGGACGAAGGTCAACGAGCGCGCCTGCATCCACCAATTTGCCTGCGCTGCCTTTTGGCATAACAAGGTCTGGATATTCATCGCTTGCCACCATAAGTGCGAACATTTCTTCATCGGTACCGCCTACAGGAAATTCCTGTTTCATCGTTATACCCGTTTTTTCTTGAATAAATTTACCGACATCGGATTGCATGTCATCCCAGTTGGCGTTAACATCGCCCGATGCTACTCGGATCGTAATCGGGTCAATAGCTGCGCCTTCGTTGGCAGAATTGGTTGCTCCATTAGTTGTTCCCTTGTTCGTGCTGCCTTCATTATTCGAGTTGCCGCATGCGGTGACGAATACGAATACAAGTGCCAACATCAAGCTTAATGTCATTTGCATCTTTCTTTTCATTGCTGTAAAGCCTCCCTATTTTTCTGTTGCTGATGGACATGTATATAACAGGAAACCTGCTATTACCAAAATTAACTTTTTACTGCTCCCAGCGTCATGCCCTTCACGAAATACTTTTGAAGGAACGGATACACCATAAGAATCGGGATGGTAACCACAATCGTAATCGCCATCTTAATCGATTCCGGCGAAACGGAAGCAATCGCTTGCTGCGCATTCGGATCGCGATAGTTATTGCCTGATTGCGTGGACTGCAGCACCTTCATAAGCTCGTACTGAAGCGTCGTATTCTCAGGATTCCGATTATTAAACAGATACGTGTCAAACCAGGCGTTCCAATGGCTGACTGCAATAAACAATGCTATGGTTGCAAGAACCGGCTGGCAAAGCGGGAGAATGACCTTCCAGAAAATCGTCCAGTCGTTCGCACCGTCGATTTTGGCTGATTCCTGCAGGGCGTAAGGAAGTCCGTCAATATAAGAACGGACAACGAACACGTTCCAGACACTGAGAAGCGCAGGGATAATGTACACTGAGAACGTGCCCATCAATCCAAGATTTTTCATAAGAAGGAAGCCTGGAATGAGTCCGCCCGTGAAGTACATCGTAAGGGCGAATCCGACTGACATCCATCTTCTTGACTGGAAATCCGGACGGCTAAGCGTGTAAGCCATCATCGAGGCGGATAATACGCCGACTGCCGTACCGATGACGGTACGCAGTACCGAGTTTTTAAAGCCAACTAGCAACCCGTCGAAACCGAATATCGTCTCATAGTTTTTGAGAGTAAATTCACGAGGGTATATGGTTAATCCGCCCCTTACGGTATCTACCGAATCATTGAATGAAATCGCTAGTACGTTGAGGAAAGGATATAACGTCACTATAGCAACAATAGCCATGAAAATGTAAATGAAGGTATCGAATATTTTATCGCCCGTACTTCTTTTCATCGTTCCTTGCATATGCGGTTCCTCCTATATGATTGATTCTTTGGTGACTCGTTTGTATATGCCGTTCGCGATAAACACGAGCAGAATGCTGACGACGGAGTTGAATATGCCGATTGCCGTACCATACGAATATCGACTCAACTGAATGCCGTACTTGAGCGCATATAAATCGAGAACCTCTGAGTAATCAGACACGAGAGGATTGCCTAGCAGGAATTGCTTCTCGAAACCAATGCTGACCAAATGTCCGATCGAAAGGATGAAAAGCACCATAAAGGTTGTCCGAATGCCTGGCAGCGTAATATGCCACATTTTGCGGAAGCGTCCTGCACCGTCAACCGTTGAAGCCTCGTAAAGCTCGGGATCAATGCCGGACATGGCTGCCAGGAAAATAATCGAGTTCCAGCCCATTTCCTTCCACAGGTCAGATAAAGTAACGATGCCCCAGAACCATTCGCCCTTAGCCATGAATTGGATCGGAGTGTCAATGATGTTCAAATACATAAGCAATTGATTGACAGCGCCGCCATCGGTAGATAGCATCTTGGTTACGAGCCCGGCAACAACAACCCAGGAAACGAAGTGAGGCAGGTAAGAAATCGTTTGGACGGAACGTTTGAAGAACTGTCCTCTCATCTCATTTAATAATAGTGCGAATATAACAGGAATGGTAAAACTCACAATTAAGCCCATCGTACTCATGGCCAATGTATTTCTCAGGACAATATAAAATCTCTCGTCCTGGAACAGCTCAATGAAATTGTCTAAGCCCACCCATTTTTGATCGAATATTCCGTTTTTCGGTTTGTAGTTTTGAAAGGCGGTCAACCACCCCCACACTGGCACATAGCTGAATATGAAAATCCAGATAACAAACGGCAATGACATCATGTACAAATAGCGTTGCTGGAAAGCTCTGAACCAAAAGCGGTTCTTCTTGTTTGTTGACCCAACGACTTGGGCATCTTCTGTTAGCGGTTTCATCGCTGCTCCTCCTATTGTTTTTGCTCCGGGCAAAAACATCTTTCGTAAGCGTCTCTTTGTTTGTGTAGCTTACCCTCTCTTATCTGTACTAATCATATACGATAGGCGTACTTCCCTTGCACCCGATAAATTAGACCTAAAATCATATCAAAATACGCACTTTCAAACGCTTTCATAACCACTGGTTACTATGGAATGAAAAATAACGCCTGCATCGGAATTGGCTTAGCCAGCCAATTGATTCAGGCGTAACGAAACTGCTGCAGCAGGATATTGCCTATCATCAGTCCGAAACTGATTTACCCGCGCTACCTTTAAAGGACGAAGGAGAAACCCCTTTGTATTTTTTGAATTTACTGTGGAAGTAGTCCACATTCGCATAGCCGACGCGTTCCGATACCTGATGCACTTTAAGCCCTTCTTGAAGCAGCTCAATTGCATGCTGAATACGAACCTGATCTAAGTAAGTGTTAAAATGCTCGCCGGTATAGTTTTTGAACATTTTACCCAAATAACCGCTATTATAATTAAACAAATCCGCGAGCGTTTCCAGCTTAATATTTTCGCTGTAGTGCCTTTCGATGAAATCGGTCATCTGCTTCATCACCGATAGGCTGTCCGACTTCCCTAGCTTTTCGGTCAAATCCTGCAGCCGCTTCTGTAGCTGGACCATCATTTCATCGTAGTGATGCGCAAGGTAGAGCGCGGTAATGATCGATAGGTCCTCCTGCACGGATACCTGCTGGCTTGATATCGCTGCTTTGTTCAATACAATGGAAAGCAGCTGAGCCCAGCTTGATTTGACGAATTGCTCGGAAGTATCGACCGCACAAATGTGGGCTGACGCTTCTTGCAAAGCTTTGTCCACCCCGTCCTTGCTCCCGATATCGAGCATATAATAGAGCTTCTGGGCAAGAGCGTCGATGGTCAGCTCCTCATGCTTCGCCGGACCTTCCTGTATGCTGCCGGCAGCCAAGGAAGCCAGATGAATTTGCTGGCCTTGCAGCATAAACCTTTGCTTCAGCATGCCGCGTACGGTTGGCGCCCATTGCTGCAGCTCCAGCAGCTCGCGCACTGGCTCGCTTGCAGCCCCGGCAAATCTAACCCGCGTCCCACAGCAGTCCTCGATCCACTGCCTCATTTGCTCGCGGGAACCATTTTGCAGCAAATAATCCTTCAGCAGCACACCGACGTAAGGCTCAGCCGAAAACACCCAGCCCAGCTGCTTCTGCTCAATAATCTCGCCGAGCTTCTTCTTAAGGGTCGCATTCATCGTAAGGGAATGCTCCTTGCTGTACAGCTCGATCAGAAGAAGCTGATAATACTTTGCTGGCGAGCCGAGCAGTGTCCCCTGCTCATTCGTGCCGAATGTCTCAGTGAGCTTCTTTCCGGTCGCAAGCTGCTGGAGCATCTCCTCGCGCAAAAGCTGAGACGTCTGTTCCGTACTAAGCATCTGCTCGGATCTTTGCTTCAACTGCGAGCTAATACGCTCGACATAGGTCTCGAGCTCGTCCTCATCGATCGGCTTTAAGATATACCCATCCACCTGATGCGCAATCGCCTGCTTCGCATAATTAAATTCCGCATAACCGCTCAAAATAAGAAAATGGCACACTTCGTCCGTTTTTCTGATTTCTTCAATCGCTTGGAGACCATCCATACCGGGCATCCGAATATCGATTAATATCAAATCAGGCAGGAGCAAGGCATGTTTTTCAACCGCCTCGCGGCCATTCGAAGCGACTCCCACCACGTTAAAACCGTGTTTTTGCCAATCGACAAGGGTTTGCAGCCCTTCCCGAATCATTGGTTCATCGTCGACAATTAATACTTTATGCAAATGGATGACCCCCTGTCGGTATTTCAAAAACAATACGTGTTCCCGTATCGGGCTCGCTCGTAATTTGCAAGCCGCAGCCCTCTCCGTAAATCATCACGATCCGCTGATGCACATTGCGCAGTCCGATACGGTATTCTCCCTCTTCCTCCATATCATGAAGAGCTTCGTTTATCTGTTTCATTTTATCCTCATGAATGCCTACCCCGTTATCTGCAACCTCTACTCGGAGCATATGACCTATAATTTGCGTCTTTAAGCGAACTAGGCCGCCTTCCGCTACATTTTCCAGCCCATGAACGACAGCGTTCTCAATTAAGGGCTGAATGATAAGCGGAGGAATCTCTATGTTCTGTCCCGCTTCATCAATTTCAAGCGAAAAGGTTAAACGCTCATTTCCGTATCTGAATTTTTGAATTTCCAAATAGCAGCGTACCATTTCTAGCTCGTCCTTTAATGCAACCATACGCGAACCTACTTCGAGATTTCGGCGAATCATTTTCCCAAGCATTCGGACGATCGAGGAAATTTCGGTTTCCCCTTTGATATGAGCCTTCATTCGAATCGACTCAAGCGCATTAAAGAGAAAATGAGGATTGATCTGGCTTGCCATCATCTTCAGCTTAATCTCTTTTTGCCTGAGCTGAAGCAGTGCCTGCTCCTTGTGCGATTCCGATACCTCGTCCATCAGACCGCGGATGCTTACGACCATGTTGTTAAACTGCTTGGAAAGAATCCCGATTTCATCATTGCCAGTCACATGAGAAATAACGTTCAGATCCCCCATCGCAACCTTGT
Organism: Paenibacillus paridis; assembly: GCF_006345825.1. Classification (GTDB taxonomy): domain Bacteria; phylum Bacillota; class Bacilli; order Paenibacillales; family Paenibacillaceae; genus Pristimantibacillus; species Pristimantibacillus paridis. Next base: position 849,688 of record NZ_VCIX01000092.1, on the reverse strand, counting down.
TCAAATCCTTGTTCAGAAGCAGCATCCGTTTAGCTAAAATAACGGAAAAGATATAAATCAACACAAAAGCGATCACTAGGCTCAGCATGATAATGCCAAAGCCCAGCAGACTAATCCGGTTGGCTCCGCTTACAATGCTATCGATCGAAAATACCGACACGATCTTAAGGCCGTTGCGGCTGGAATCCGGATGAAGATCCTCCACGACGATTTTTGAAGGCTTGTCCTCGAATTTAAACTCATAAGTGCCTTCCGTTTTATTCGTAAGCTTGCTGGCAAAGTCGAGCTCCGAAATATTTTTGCTTACCCAATTCGGGTTTTTCGCTGCGATGATATATCCGCTTTCATCAATGATCATTGTATCGAACGGCTCTTGGCTAACCATATTATTTAGCTCGACGGGGTTAAGACCAATAACCAGAATTCCGCTCGTACGATAAGTAGGAAAAGTGATTTTACGGACCAGGCTTAAGTAGTTGCGATTGCCTTTGGTCTCGTCTGAGATATAGCTCCAATGTATCCCATCCTGCTTCATTGCATCCTTATACCACTGCTCCGCTTCAATGGCAGGAGTGACCTTAAGAAACTCCCAATTGTCCAGTATCGTCATATTCGTTGTATAAAACCGGATGTTGTATACTTCGCTGTAAAGCTTAATATAATCGCGGAAATCGTTAAACTCCCAAAAAGCCTTGACCACCTCGAAGGTAGAATTATATTGGGTGTTGACGATATTCGTTAACCGGCTGTCCACGAGCAGCTTGTCCGATATCTCGATCGGCATCCGGATGATATCCAGTGTCTGCTTCTTGATTCGCTCCACATTGTTTGTAATTTGCTGCGTCGCTTGATCAAGCACATTTTGGCGAAAAGCAACCGTCAAAAAAATGCCAACGATCAGCACAGGTACAAACACGACCAGAATAAACGAGAGAATTAGCTTTTTTTTGATACGAATATTGTTAATTCCTTGCATAAGCGCTCTAATGCGTCTCACCATATAGGCAGCTCCCTCCCACTCAGGAAAGCGTTTACTTTTTCGCGCTACGATTTGAAGCATCCTATATTATAAAGCCGGTATGCGCACATTCATACCTCGTATATTCATTATTTTATCATGTAGAAATTAGACATTGGGCCCGGCTTTCTAGTACCTAACCAGCATCCTGCTCAAGCTAGAGCGGGATGCGGTACATGGAATGCTGCTCTACAACATGCTCCCCTTGGTTATATACCCATTTAAAAACAAAGTGATCACCCGTATAGGCCGTTCTGCTGCGGATATCCGGTAATATAACCGTTTCAAAATGATCTCCGATGAGCTTCTGAACCGTCGCAAGCCGCTCCTGGTTAGCTTCAAGCTGAAGCGCGGCGTCCGCCTCAGATTGTGCCGTTTGCAAAAAATAAGACATGGCAACGTCCCTATCATCCATCTCCTCAGGCAATGGATAACCAGAGCCGCGAAAAATTTCCTTTACCGTGTCCAGCCAGTCGGTGTACAAATCGATCTTCATAACGTTCATTCGCGTGGCAAACTCCTCTGTTCATGTTAATAGTCAATCTAAAGAATAAAGCGGTGACCGTGAAAATGCAACCTCAACCGGGATGCGAAAGCTAAACATATGCTGCTCCATCTCCCTCACTTTATAGCCATAAAAAAAAGAAAAAGCCGCCTCCTCAGCCGCAAATGCAGCCTTGAAGACAGCTCTGGTCATCGTTTGTTCGTCTCAAAAAACATTATTGAATACTGAAAAAGCTCAGTTTGACGCTTCCGTTAAGACAGATAAGAAGGTCGCCTTCCGGTTGCATGCCAGGAAGATCAATCCGTATGCTTTGCCATTCCTGGTCACCGCTTGCAGGCACTGAACATGACCCGATAACAGCACCATGCGGGCTGCCAATCAGAATGGACAGCTCGCCGCCGGCTACTCCCCCGCTCACGCGCGCTTCGAAGCTTGCCGAGCCATGCGTCCAATCGATGTCAGCAAATTTGATCCAGCCTTCGGAATGCGAGAGACGGACTGCCGTTCCGCCCTCTTTGCTCTCGTCCAAATAAACCTGCGCGTAATCATCGTAATTTTCTGCACGGGTTGGCAGCGAGAGGTTGCGCTTTGGAATCTTTTCCCCCGTAATCGTAATCGTGGACGAAGATTTCACATCTGCCGAGGAACCGCCTGCCTCAAATGTATACTGAGCCGTCTCCAAGCAGAAGCGGCCGCGCGTAACGTCCCAAATAGCCAGCTCCTCCGCTGGTACAAGCAGCTGCACATCCTTCGTTTCTCCCGCCTGCAGCGTAATCCGCGCAAAGCCAACCAGCTTCTTAAGCGGCCGCTCGACTCTCGAGCCTTTCACGCGCACGTACAGTTGCACGACTTCATCGGCTATCCTCTCAGATACATTCGTTACCTGTAGCTGAACATTCACATGCCCCTCCAGGCTAGTCGCATGATTCGTAATTTCAAGCGGGCTGTAGCGGAATGAGCCATAGCTCAGACCATAACCGAATGGATACAAAGGCTCCCCGTCAAAATACAAATACGTTCGTTTGCCCTTCAAAATATCATAGTCCATCAAATCCGTTAACTGCTCCTCGGATTGGTACCACGTCATATTGAGGCGTCCCGCAGGCGAGTAATCGCCAAACAGCACATCGGCAATCGCATTGCCGAGCTCCTGCCCTGCGTGGGACAAATACACGATGGCTGGTATTTGTGCATTCACGGCATTTAACGTGAACGGGTAGCTGCCGATGACGACAACGATAGTATTCGGATTGGCCTCGAATACCGCGCGAATCAGCTCGTTTTGCGATGCAGCTAGATCAAGGCCCGGGCGATCGATTTCTTCTTTGCCGTTGATCAGCGGATTGTTGCCGACAAAGACGATAGCCGTTTCTGCCGCCTTGGCTGCGGCCACCGCTTCCTCGATGCCATTCGTCACCCTATCCTTCGTAAACCGCTCATTTGCACCAACTTCTACGGCATCTGTGACTTGCAGCGGATCAGCCCCGCCATTGGGCGCCGATACCAGCTTGCCGTTCCACGTACGGATCGCAAACTGACCGTTTGACTGTTCATCCAGCTTGAATACTTCCTTGACATACCAGCCAAATGCTTCATTTGCGGCAGCTGCGATATTCACGTCGTCGGCGCTAGTAAGCAGCTTGCCGTTCGTCTTGCTCTCCAGCGTATAGCTGCCCCAGCCCCAATCCGTAACCTCAAACGTTTCACCAGCGTCCGCGGAATCAGCTGCTTGAAGCCGATTCTCATCTTGCCCCGCAGCATGCAGCGCCTTGCCGTTGGCAGCTGATTTCAACCGAATTTGGTCATTGCCGCTGCTATATGACACTTGTTTGCCGGCAAGCTTGCTTACGATCCCTTCAAGCGGCGTCACTTTATAAGGCAGCGAACCCGAATACCAGTCCCGGTACACGACATCTGCAAGCGGACCAATGACAGCTACGCTGCTGAGCTTCTCCTTGTCCAGCGGCAGAGCGTTATTTTCATTTTTCAGCAAGACGATCGACTCCCGCGCAGCTTGCAGCGATAGCTCCCCATGCTCAGGTGCGCATAGCTTAGCTTCCGGCATGTTCGCGAATGGGTTGTGGTCAGCGGGATCAAATTCACCTAAGCGGAAGCGGACGCGGAACGTATTGACCAGCGCTTTATCCAGATCCTGCTCGGTCAGCAGGCCTTCCTCCAGCGCTTCGCGGATCGCTGCACAAGATTTCTCCTTGTCATCGGTGATGCTGTCAATGCCAGCCTTAATCGAATGTGCCACGGCATCCTTATAGTTGTCATAATACTTATGGTCATTTACGATACCAAGCAGGTCGCCCGCGTCGCTGACGACGAAGCCATTCATGCCCCACTCCTCTTTTACCACTTTATTCACGTCTTCATGCAAAATAGTAGGCGTTCCGTTGACGGAATTATATGAAGTCATCATCGATTGAGCGCCGCCCTTGACGAAGGCTGGCTTAAATGCAGCTTGGTAATATTCCTTCATATTGCGCGGGTCGATGCTCGCGGAACAGCTTCCGCGATTTATCTCATTATTGTTGCCGATAAAATGCTTCAAGGTCGCTACCGCTTTGAAATAAAGCGGATGATCGCCCTGAATGCCCTGCACGAGCGAAGCCGTCAGCTCCCCTGTCAGCTTCGGATCCTCGCCGTATGCCTCCTCCGTACGTCCCCAGCGGGGATCGCGCTCCATATCTACGGTTGGCGCCCAGAGGGTCAAGCCGTTAATAGCCGGATTACGTTGAAAATAAACACGTGCCTCGTCGCCAATGACGCTGCCCACTTCCTTGAGAAGAACAGGATTCCATGTACAGCCTAGGCCAATCGGCTGCGGGAATGTCGTGGCCTCTCCCAGCCAAGCCATTCCATGGGCAGCCTCCGTTCCATGCTTGTATGGCTTTACGCCTAAACGCTCAATCTCAGGCTGGTACTGGACCATCGATTCAATTTTCTCCTCGAGCGTGAAGCGGGAGACCAAATCGGTCACCCGCTCTTCCAGAGGAAGCTCTATATTTTCAAAAGGATAACGTGTATTCGTCGTCATGGATGTTTACTCTCCTTTATTCGTTGCAGATTTAATCGTATACCATTCATTTTTTTTCGTCGCAAACGGCCGCGCTCCGTCAATCAGCGTGCCATCTGCCGAGTATACCAACAACGTCTCCTTGGCAATCAGCTTACAGGTTGAGCCGTGGGTAGAATAAATACGGCCTTCCGTAATTTTGCTGTCCTGCCATTGCAGCTCGACGATAAAGCCGCCTCGTGCTTTGATCCCCTTAACATAGCCAGTTGGCCAAGCAAGCGGAAGCGCGGGCAGGAGCTCAATGCCGCCCAGATGACTTTGAAGCAGCAGCTCAGCTATGCCCGCAGCTCCTCCAAAGTTTCCGTCAATTTGAAACGGAGGATGGTCATCAAATAGGTTAGGATGCGTAGACCTCGCAAGCAGCGTATGAATGAAACGGTAAGAAGCTTCCGCGTCCTTCAAACGCGCGTATAAATTGATCAGCCAAGCGCAGCTCCAGCCCGTATGCCCCCCGCCGCTCTTGATCCTGCTCTCTAACGTCAGCCTTCCCGCTTCCACGAGCTCAGGCGAAGCCGTCTCGTTAATTGTGGTTCCTGGATACAACCCGTATAGATGGGAAACATGGCGATGGCCCGGCTCATGCTCCTCGAAATGATCATGCCACTCCTGCAATAAACCATCGGGCGAGATGTGCAGCGGCGAAAGCTTTTGCAAGGCAGCATTAACTTGCTCTGCGAATGCCTCATCCGTTTGCAGAAAGGAAGCAGCTAGGATGCAATGCTCAAACAGCTCGCGAATCAAGGTAATGTCCATGGCGGACGATTCTGCCACGCTGCTTGCCTCCCCATCGGCGGTCAGAAATTTATTTTCCGGCGAGGTGGATGGCGATGTCATCAGCTGGCCTTCGCCATTTTCCTGAAGCCAATCCAGACAAAACAACGCAGCGCCCTTCATAAGCGGATAAGCTCTTTCACGCAAAAAGCTCTCATCGGGGTTGTACAAATAATGCTCCCACAAATGCTGTGTCAGCCATACGCCGCCCAGCGGCCAGAACGCCCAGCTTGGATGTCCAGCCGTTGGCGTGGATGTGCGCCACAGGTCAACATTATGGTGCGTCACCCATCCCGCGCTATTGTAATGGATAGCTGCCGTCCTCGCGCCTGACTCGCTAAGCTCCTCAATCATTTGAAATAAGGGCTCGTGGCACTCGCTCAAATTGCCAAGCTCGGCAGGCCAATAATTCATTTGCGTATTGATATTCGTCGTATAATCGCTATTCCAAGGCGGCTGCACCCGGTCATTCCAGATGCCTTGCAGGTTTGCCGGCTGTGTTCCGGGCCGTGAGCTTGCCATGAGCAAGTACCTGCCGTATTGAAAATAAAGAGCTTCCAGCTGAGGGTCCTGTTCGCCTCGTTTGTAGGCTTCGAGCCGCTCGTCGGTAGGCAGAAGGGAATTCGGCGTCTGTCCCAAATCTATCTGCACCCGCTGGAACAGTTGGCGGTGATCCTGTACATGACGTGCCCGCAGCATCTCATAGCTATGCGCTGAAGCTGCCGCCAGTATCGTATCATTTTGCTTGCTTAGCTCGGCTTTGCTTGCGGCTGGCTGCAGGTTATAGCGCTCAAAGCTTGTAGCTGCACTCAGCAGAAAAGTAACGCTGCTTGCCCCGACTACCTTTATTTGATTGTCCCCATCGACAGACACCGTTCCTCCTTCAGCCGTTACAGTCAACTTGGTTTGAAAGGTGATGCCTCGGCCAGCCTCGTATTGCACCGCTTTTGGATGATCGCCTAAATAATTGTCAGCGACGTGGCTTGGGCACTGGCCATACAGCACAATCGCATCGCCGCCCTCGGCAGCTACCTCATAATGTACAGATGACTCCAGATAGGACGTCAATTCCAAAAGTCCGTCTCCATGCGCTTCATATCGGGTGCAAAGCACTTGATCGGTTGCGCTTACAAAAGTTTCGCGGCAATAATCCGCTTGTCCAATTTGCCAACGGGTGGTGGCGATCCCCGCATCAATATCCAGTGTTCGATTATAATGGCTCAGCTCGGCGCTGCCTTGTGCAAAATGCTGCTCCACATACCAATCGCCCATCGGCTGATACGATTCGGTATTTTTCCCTAGCATTTTCGACTCGATGAGCTGCTCTGCTTCGACATATCGTTTCTCTGCGATGAGCTCGCGGGCTCGCTTCAAATAGCGCAAAGCCTCGTAATTATTCGTATCCCGCGGAAAGCCTGACCAAAGCGTATCTTCATTTAATTGAATCCGTTCCTTAGCCACGCCGCCAAATACCATGCCGCCTAGCCGCCCATTTCCGATCGGCAGCGCTTCTTCCCACCTGAAAGCTGGCTGTTTATACCAAAGGTTCAGTGAGTGATTTTGCTCTTTTCTATTGGTCATCTATTAATCTCCTATGTTCGCATCATTTTCGAAGCAAAAAAACGGTTATTATCCATCATAACGGAATAGCCTTCCTGCACAGTACCCATCGAATTTCATCTAAATTCATATCAAAATTAGGGCTTGCTCGTAGTATGGAGGAAGTTACCATATTTTTCAAGGGGGACGATTATATGATAGAATTACAAGCAATAACGATCGCCCTTCGCTTTGCTTAAGCTTAAAAAGCTTAATTCTGGAGCTAGGTGATAAGACAACGAGTCCCAATTACAGCTAATTCATCCCATAAAAAATGGCCCCGCATATGAATTTCATGCGAGACCATTTTTATAAAGAGACGATGTTCCAAAACCAGCTGTGACGGTTTACTTACAGGCCAGCGGCGCCAAATACTTTATCGAAGCCTGCCTTGGTGCGCACGATGAGCTCCTCTGGCGATTGCGTTGGCGCTTCAGCGGTCAAAATTTCCTGGGATACCGCGCCTTTGTAGCCAATGCGATGAAGTGCCTGCAAGAAGCCTACAAGATCAATAACGCCCTCGCCCGGGTAGATCCGGCCATTATCCAGCGCTTCTCCAACCGGTACGTCCGGAGCATCGTTAATATGCACATGCACGATTTGATCCGCACGAAGCGCATCGATATCAGCAACCGACAATTCGTTTGTATACCAGTGGTATGCATCAAACAGCAAGCCCACGTTGCTCTCGCCAATAGCATCGATCCACTCCAGCGTCTCCTCAAGCGTCCAAATAAATGGATTAGCCCAGCGTGTACGCAAGTGGTGAGGACCTACGAATTCAAGCCCCAAACGAATACCGTAAGCACCAAGAATTTGCGCGCAAGTACGCAGTCTGCGGGTAGCGAGCGCCATAAAGCGGGCTGCTTTCAAATCCGTGGATGGCAGAATATACGTACAGCAGCTTGTACAGCCAAGCGCCGCTGCGGCCGCTGCGGAAGAGGCCAACTTCTGCAAGCCTTCAAGAAAAGCCTCTTCTGTGGTTCTCCATTCGACAGGCAAACCAATGGAACCGATCACTACGCCGCTGCTTGCGAGCAGATCGCGCGCTTTCTCAATGCCATGACGGGCAATCAATGATTCCGCATCAATATCTACAGCCTGAAATCCATGTGCTCCAGCCAGCTCAATCAGTTTCTCATCGCTCTCAATACGGCCCAGTCCAGCACCCGTTAATCCTCTTAGCATATGAATGATGCCTCCTTCTTCTACCTCTTATTTGATTTAATCCAAATTCCAATCCAGCTTCACTTCGCTGCCTGTACGCGAGGATTCATAAATCGCATCAAGAACAAGATTATTCGTAAAGCCGGTAAGCGCTGAAGTAATCGGCTGTTTGCCTTCCCGAATACAACTCAGGAAATGGCGGCTTAATCGCGCCCGTTCTCCCTCTTCATTTTGGGCCTTATGCAATTCGGTTTCAATCGGACGGTCGAACTTTTCCGTTAGCAGCTTGCCTTTCGCTCCACGGAAGCTAGCGCCGCCTTCCGAGCCCATCAAGTGGATGAATTCCGAGTTATCCGTATCCATATGGACGGCCCAGCTTACTTCCAGAGAAAGCGTGCTTCCATCCTCCATCTTGATCAAAGCGGTTGCCAAATCCTCTACGTCATAAGTCCCGTTCCAATCAGGCGTTCCCCATGTGCCAATTCCTTTGCGCTTTGGCCCAAACTCCGCATAGGTGGCTCCATATACAGACACCGGTTTAGGGTTGCCCATCAAATATAACGCAAGATCAAGCATATGAACACCAATATCGATAAGCGGCCCGCCGCCGGATTGCTCCGTCTGGGTAAACCAGGTGCCCCAGCCCGGAATCCCTTTCCGGCGGAACCAGCCGGCTTTAGCCGTATAAATGTTGCCGAGCTCGCCGCGATCAATCTGCTCTTTGATTTGCATCGCAACGGATTCCCAGCGCATCTGATGGGCAACCATCACGACACGGTCGGAAGCCTTGCTTGCTTTCAAAATTTGGCGTGCCGCATCGCTGTTAATGCCCATTGGCTTCTCCAGGAGCACATGCTTGCCCGCAGCAAGCGCTTGAATCGCAAGCGGCGCATGGAACTGGTTCGGCACTCCAATGATAACAGCATCTATATCGGGCCGCGCGATCAGCTCTTCATTTGATGCAATGACATGCTCGATCCCATATTGCTTCGCCTTCTCCTCTGCCCGTGAAATAACCAAATCGGTAATCGCCGTTACTTGGCATTCATCGCCCAGCTTCGTAAATTCATTCGCATGCACATTACCGATGTTTCCTGCTCCGATAATGCCTATTCTAATTTTATTGTCATTCGCCATGAGTAAGCCTCCCATAATGTATTTCTATCGTTAAATCCGACCGTCAAGCATCCGCTTTCATTAGCGCCTGATCACGTTATTTATGTTAGAATAAACGGGACGGGAAATCGTGCTTGTTTTTCGGTAAAAGTCTCAGTTTTTCGGAGGAATCCATTATTTCATGACCTACATACCCGATTATTTGAAAACGTACCCAAATATGAATACTTCTTCGCCTCTTCATATCAGCTTAAACCGGCTATATCACGGCTTCCGGCCGCATCGGCATGATTTTCTGGAGTTTTCCTATGTGGTAGACGGAAGAGGCTCCGAATCCATTAATGACGCCAGGCACCAGATGCTGCCCGGAACTTTCACCTTTGTTTTGCCCTATCAGGTTCATGAACTATTTACGGAGCCAGGCAGCACGCTGGTCCTTTATAATTGTATGTTCAGTATGGATTTGTTAATGGAGCCTGGGCAAGAAGACGGCTTAATGGACTTAATCGAACAGAATGCCCTGCCGCCCTTCGTTCAGCTAAGCGATAGTGAAAATGAAAAAATGAAGCTTTTAATCGAAGATATGTATCAAGAATATACGGGGCATGAGCCTTGGAGGCGAACGATGCTTCAGGTAAGGCTGAAGGAAATATTGGCCTGCTTTGACCGCTATCGCCGAAAGGGTGCGATACCTACTGAAACCGCGAAGCAGACATCCAAATCAAATGCCTCGGTATGGCCGATCATCCATTACATACACCGCCATTATCAGGACGAGCTCGCCCTGTCTGATCTTGCAAGCCGCTTCTCGCTAAGCGTCTCCCGCATCAGCGAAGTCATTAAGCAAACGACCGGACAAACCTTCGTTCACTTCCTGCATGATTTGCGGCTGCGCCATGCGTGCAGCTTGCTTGTATCGACAGATATGAATGTCGCTGAAATTGCTTTGGAAGTTGGCTACGGCTCTTACAAAACCTTTTCGCGCATTTTCCGTGAAACGAAAGGAATCGTGCCCAAGGCTTACCGTAAAATGAAGTTGAATCAGAATACGCATAGAGATTAGCCATCCCCTCAATAAGCAAGGGCTGCCCACAGTAGAAAATTCTACTCGTTGGGCAGCCCTTGTTTTATTATGTTACCCTTCATAATGAAAGGGAAGTGTCCGGTTAAGATTGGACAACTTATCCAATCTTATATTTTACATAAGGTCAATACTAGGAATAAGATGGCTAGCAAAGCGTAGATGACCAATGATAAAATCATTAAACTCCGCTTACTCATGCACAACTCCCCCTCCAGCACCAAGTAGGCTATACACCATCATTGTATGTGCATGGAGAGATCGCGCAAATTGTCCTATTGAGAAATTCTTTCTTTCCGGTCCGATGGAAGCAAGATCGTCAGCATCCCAAGCAAAGGCAAATAAGAGGTGCATCTTATAACAAATTCAATCCCCATAGAATCCGCGAGATTGCCGAGTATGGCGGAGCCAATGCCTGCCAGCCCGAAAGCCACTCCAAAGAACACCCCTGATACGAGTCCCACTCTTCCTGGCAGAAGCTCATTGGCATATACCAATATAACAGAGAAAGCCGATGCCAATATTAATCCGGCAAAGAAGATTAAAATAATCGAAAATGTTAAATTGGCATAAGGAAGCAGCAGAGCAAACGGAGCTGTTCCCAAAATCGAAAACCAAATCAAGCTGCGGCGGCTGAATTTATCCGCCAATATCCCGCCTAAAAGAAGACCGATTACATTGGCCCCTAGAAAAACAAACAGCACCATTTGCGCCTGACTTACCGTAAGACCAAAATGTTCGATGGCATAAAAGGAATAGTAGCTGCTAATTGCAGCGATATAGACGTTTTTGGAAAAAACAAGCAGCATCAGAATCGTGATCGCAAATATAACCTTGCCTTTCGTTACATTCAGCTTCGATACGGGCTTTGCTACCTTCTTGGCATTGGAGGCTGGCACCAGCGCAAGCTGGTTTCCATACCATTTGGCAACATTATATTGAATGACGACGCCAATCGTTACGAATAGAACAAACCAAATGACCCCTCGTTGACCGGTATGCACGAATAGCACCGCTGTCATGATCGGCGCAAGAGACTGTCCGATATTGCCGCCGAATTGGAAAATCGATTGTCCCGTTCCCTTCCTCTCCCCTGCAGCCAAGTAAGCTACGCGGGCAGAAACCGGATGGAACACGGCAGAACCAATGCCGATGCACATCACCGCGGCCATCACCATCCAAAAATGGGTAGCATACGAAAGCGCAGCGACCCCAGCCATCGTGAAGAGCATGCCTATGGGTAGCATCATCGGCTTCGGATGCGAATCGGAGAAAATTCCGATGATCGGCTGCAGCAGCGCTGCGGTTAAATTGATCATTAAGGATATTAGGCCGATTTGCGCAAAGGTGAGCGATAAGGAATCTTTTAAAATCGGAAATAGAGCGGGTACGACCGATTGAATCGTATCATTAATCAAATGAACGAAGCTAATGGCAAATAATAATGGAAATAACGTTTTTACTGCGGTTGCGGATGCGGCAACTGAGGCTTGATTGCTGGACATACTAATTTCTCCTTACTTTAAGTGGTAGTATGATATGCGATATATTGCATATTATATTCCGCCTACCATATAAAAGCAATATATCTTTTTGGACATAACGATATCATTTGCTTCGACTCCCTATCCTGCGATATATTATATATGGTATTTCTCTTTCTCACATCCATCCAGAATCATAAATAAAGGAGGGCGCAAATTGCCTATTCCAACCAATTACTCGACCCCGGTCAGAATGTCCGCCAAAGAGCGTACCTTGAGCCAGCTGCAAAAATGGATCATTGACGGCACGCTTCAGCCCGGCGAAAAGCTAAATGACGTAGAGCTTGCAGAAGCACTCGGCGTAAGCCGGACTCCGATAAGAGAAGCGTTCCAGCTATTAGAAGTGCAAGGACTTATTCAGACTTTTCCCGGGAAGGAGACAAGGGTCTCTCCGCTCGAGAAGGAGGATATCGTCAAGCTGTACGCACCGCTTACCGCTCTGCAGGCATTGGCGGCAGAGCTTGCTGTCGTTCATATTCAGCCCGAAGACGTAGAGCTGCTAAGAGGAATTAATGCAAGCTTTGCCGATTGCGTAAACCGAGGCGAGTTATATGAAGCCATGGAGTTTGACGAGAGCTTTCATGAAGCGATCTTGCATATTGCAAACAACCAGCATATCCTCTCCTTCTGCTCTTCTCTTCAAATGCATATCAGGCGGTACAAATATATTTTTTTCAAACGCCCGAATTGGGAGTCGCAATTGGCTGCTATGGACCATGAGGCTATTATCGACGCCTTGGAGGCTCGAAACCCGGAAGAAGCTGCCCGTCTGATGAAGCATAACCTTATCAGGCCGCTTGAGCATTTGGATACGATGCTCCAAGCTACGGTAGTTCGGTAAAACAAATAACAAGGCTTCGCGAGAAACCTATAAAATCTTATCCTATAAAAAAAGTGATTGAGCTGCATCCATTGCAGTTCAATCACTTTTTTATTTTCGCACTTACCTCAGCTATATCAGAAGCACTAACCTTTGGTACTAACGAGTATACCTGATTAGTCTATCATTGTTAGCATAAAGCTCATTCGGTTAGGTGTCTCCCCAGGCTGATAAGTATAAATCACCTCCACCAGCTCTTCGTTCGAATGAATGGAAGCAAGCGGCGCTTGGCTATCTACAGCCAAAGAAAGACCTGGCAATGACCAAAGCTCCTGTGTCAGCAGCTGTGCCTCCAGGGGCCCTCCACTAATCTCAAAATAGATCTCAACAGGAGCTGCCGTATCCAAATAAACCTCAACCGAAAGTTGCTTCCGTTTCACATCGACTTCAAAAATAATGCCTCGCGCATGTGTATTCCAATGCCCGCCCACTTCACGCCTAAGCAGCCGCAAATAATACTTTTCACCTTCCTGCGTAATCCAATGAATGGTTGCCGGATGCATTTGCCCATTCGTATTTTTACTGCCGGACATCCCGCCTAGCATAACATCCTTATCGATCCACGCCTTGGCTGTGCACAGATTAGAGTTTTCTCCAGGTAAGTCCCGCTCGCATAGCTCACGGAACTTCTGCACAGCCAGCCTCTCCCCTTGGGGAACAGTAAGTGATGGCTTCACATATTCCGGTATATCGATGCCTACAAGCGCAATGATCGGGTCATGCTCAGATTCACAGTTAATAGCTGCGAGATGTTCAAACCCTTTCCCGTGTAAAAGATATAGAAATACCCCCATCGAGCTATGTGCCAGCATCTCCATTTCATAGGCACGCGCAAACGGGCCGCTCAAGTTTTGCAATGCGGGGTTATAAAATAAAGCGATGCTCTCCCACAGCCCTTTCTCCACATCGTGGCCAATTCGCTTCAACTCATCAGATTTTGCATAGCAGCGCCAAAGGCCAAGCACTGTAATGTCGACGCCATAATAGGTTGTCGTGTTAAACTCCGCAAGCGAGCCAAACTCCATAAATGCGGCATGAAACTTGTAGCTCTCTTGCTTGGCATGCTCAAGCCAATCCTTGTTTTCAAAGCGTTGACCAAAATAATGGGCGATGAAAATATGCATAAGCTCAATATTCGAATTCATCGGTACCGCTTCCGTTAACCGGCGATCAATGGAGCCAGTAACCGCCATAACCATGGAATTATCCATGCGAGCGACAAGCCCGGCTGGCAGCACCGATTCAAAGTTTTCTAAAATAACCGCAAACGTACAGGCTACAAATTCGCGCCAATTCGGATCGTAGCTCCTCCATACAGGAGGAAGCACATCTTCTCCATATCTATACGCGCTGCCAGCGCCAAGCGTTTGCCATGGCACCTTTCCCTTTGGAGGCGGGGATGCCTGAGGAGATGCCCGAAATGTGCCGAAATAAATTTCGTCTGCATCATTTAGCTGCATATCTATCACCTTGTTTAATACAACAGCCGCCCTCTCCCAGTCACCCGGCTCGTTACGCAGCAGCAGTCCCACTGCATAATGGCCGCTACCGCGTGTGTTATGCCGGTCAAGCTGCTCGGCATCCCGGAGCATGCCCTCCTCCTCGTCGAACAGCTGATCCATATATTCCATGGCATGATTAACCAAATAGCGCTGCTCCTCCGCCATCCGATCTCGTATGCTATGATACATAAAGCTAATTCCCCTCTCCGTGTTCTAGCCTTTAACTGCGCCTACCATTACTCCGCTGATAAAATAACGCTGCAGCCAAGGATACACGATAAGGATCGGCAGGGTTGAGAATACGACGCTGGCCGCCTTAAGGCTCTCCGGCAATACTGTTGCAGCCGTCATCCCTTCCATTTGCATCAGATCATGCACCTGATTTTGCTGAATCATTTGGTACAGCTTCAGCTGCAGCGGATAAAGCTCAGGGTTTGTAATATACATTAACGCATCCTGGAAGCCATTCCAACGGCCAACCGCATAAAACAAGCTCAGCGTTGCCATAACCGGCAGCGATAATGGAAGGATAATGCGGAACAAAGTACCAATATGACTGCTTCCGTCAATGTCCGCTGCTTCCTCGAGGCTCTTCGGAATGTTATTGAAGAAGGAGATCAGAATAATCATATAGAACGGACTGATCAAGCCTGGCAGAACAAGCGCCCACATTTTGTCCAATAGATGAAAATCACGGATTAAAATATACTCCGGTATCATGCCGCCAGTGAAAAACATCGTAATTACGATGATGAGCATAAATATTTTGCGTCCTTTAAGCTCTTTCTTAGAGAGTGGGTAAGCAACCGCAATGGTCATCACCATCGATAACACGGTCGTCAACACGGTCAACAATACCGTAAAGCCCAGTGATCGAATCATCGACATATCGGAGAACACTTTACTGTAAGCCTCAAAGGTTAGTTCGATGGGGTAAAAAGAAACCTCGCCCGACATAATGGGACGGTTGGCACTTAATGAAATCGCAATGATATGAATAAAGGGCGCCAGGCAAAGCAGCATGGTCATGATAACCAAAATAACGTTAGCTGTATCAATCACTCGGTTGGATGCACGTTCGCTCATCGTAGTTGTCCCCCATTTCTTCATCTTCTGGAATCTAAATTATAAAATGCTCTCGTCTGCCAGCTTCTTCGAAGCATAATTGGCGCCAAGCAGAAATACGAGTCCGACAAGCGCTTGAAATAGCCCAACCGCCGTAGCTAACGTAATCTGACCGGATTCCATCCCTATTCGGTAGACGAATGTACTCAGCACATCCGAGTAGTCACGTACAGCAACGTTACCGATAATAAACGGCCGATCAAAGCCGATTGAAATCATGTTGCCGAGATTGATAATAAGCAGCGTAGCGATCGTTGTCTTGAGGCCAGGCAAGGAGATATGCAAGATTCGCTTAAATCGGTTGGCGCCATCCACTTCTGCAGCTTCAAACAACTCCTTATTAATGCCCGTCAGCGCGGCAAGATACAAGATCGTTCCCCAGCCTGCGCTTTGCCACACGCCAACCGTCAAATACGTAATAAGCCAATACTTTTTGTCGGTCAGAAACGGAATTTCACCGATCCCAAGACCCGACAGCACATTGTTGATAAAACCAGATTGTGTTCCGAACACCTGCAATACGATCCCACCGATTATGACCCAAGAAATAAAGTGGGGAATATATAATACCGTTTGCGCCATCTTCTTAAACCACGACGTCTTAAGCTCATAAATCATAATGGCTAGGATGAGCGGAGCGGGAAAGGAGACGAGCAGATCGAGAAAATTCAATAAAACAGTGTTGCGCAGCGCATCGAAAAAGTCCTGATTCTGAAAAACTTCCTTAAACGCATCGATCCCGATCCATTTACTGCCGGAAATGCCTTGGAAGAAATTAAAATCCTTAAACGCGATTTGAACCCCATACATCGGGCCGTATTTGAACAGGAAAAAATAAGCTAGGGGCAATACAAGCAAAATATACAGATGCCAGTTTCTTCGTAAGTACATGTTCATTCTCATGGCCACTAGTCCTCCTTTATACTGAAACACGTGGCCAGAAGGAATGATCGGCTCATTCCTTCCACCTCGTACCTGGCGCGTGTAATTATTTCGAGCCCATTTCTTTGTATGCAGCCGTACGCTCATCCAATATCGCTTGACCGCCGCTTGCCATGTAATCTTTCATCATTGCCGCATACGTTGATTCGAATTGCTCCGTTTTCACCATCGTTGCCTTCACGATAAATTCTTGGAATTTATCAGCCAAACCGTTGCCGTACTTTGCTTCAGCAGCAATGGGATGGTCAAAACGAACCGGAGTAATGGGATCCGTATTCGAAATTTCGACTGATTTGCGCATGTCCGCTTGGTATTCGGCAGGCGTTTGTGCGATGTATGCATCCGTGTTTTTCTTGTCATCCCCAGCAAATTTACCGTTAACGATGACGGCAAAGTCACCAAAGTTATAGATTTTATCGCTAGCTTCCTGAGCCGCATCCGGCTTAACGATTGGAACGCCGTCCACAAGCGTGAAGTTTTCGCCTTCAATTCCGAATTGAATATCGAATAAGTTCGTTCCAGATGCCATCCAGTCCAAGTATTTAATCGCTTCAACCGCATGCTTGCTGGATTTTGGAATCATGACATACAATCCGTTAGGCGCATAGGTTGGCTTGGCAAACTTGCCTTCTGAGTTCGCAAATGCGTCTAGCGGAGTCATGACTGCGCCAGCTACATTCGTTTGCAGGTTTTTATACGTATTGTTTTGCGTAAAGTATAATTCACCCGCGTCTTCACTGTAGAAGCCGACACGGCCGCTCTGAACATCTTCCCAAAGCTGCTTCTTGTCCTTGTCCAAGCCAAAGTCCTTGCTGATCAAACCTTCGTTGTACAATTTATTCATATATTGCAGTGCATTCTTAAACCCTGGCAGCAGCGTTGGAAAATCATTTGATCCGAGCTGCTGAGTTAGCGTATAGCGTTGTTCCTCGGTCATAGGCTCAATAAACGACCACAAAAGCGATTCGTATTGAGCGGAAGCAATCGTCATGCCAAAAGGAATGACCTTTCCTCCTGTGCTGCCAGGGTCCTTTTCTTTAAATGCCTTTAGCGTCTCATAAAGCTGCTCGGTGTTTTGCGGAGCTGGCAAGCCTAGCTTATCAAGCCAGTCTTGACGAACATAAGAAGCATATTTGCCTAATACCAAACGTCTGCCCGGCACAGCGAATTGCTCTCCGTTATAACTTCCATATGCCAGCGTATCTTCTCCGAGAAACTTTTTGAGATTTGGCCCGTATTCATCCATGAGTTCAGTCAGATCCGTCAGCCCGCCTTGCTCAGCGTAACGATTAAAGGTGCCTGAATCATAAGTGAAGACAATATCCGGCACTTCCGTCCCACTTGCCATTAATACGTTAAGCTTCTGAATCTCTTCCGAACGAGGAACAGGGACAAATTGAACATCAATATTGTTTGGCTTGCCAAATCTCTCTTTCACGAGGTTAGTTAAGTAACTGTTAGTAATGGTATAGCCTGCTGGCGTGTTGCCGCGATCGAACAGCTCTACTTTTAAGGAAGAAGGCTTAGTCGATGCGGTCCCGCCTTCTGCATTTGGTGAAGCATTGTTGGAAGAACATGCCGTTACGAATACAGTAGAGATTAATGTAACTGCAACTCCTAGACGTGCCATTTTTGCAAAGCGGTTTCTCTCCATTACCCTTCACCCAAACCCTTCTCTATGTGCGTATTTTTTATCGTCAGCGCCTCTCTCTAATCGGCAGCGCCTTGATGTCACTTATTATTACATGAAATTTAAAAATACGACAATAAACTAGTTTCGCACGATAAACCCTGCATTTTAACGTTAATTTACATGACATAACAAACCTTTTTCGTATAAGCAAACGATTTTCACACTTGTTTTGCATGGAAAAAACGCCCTTTACCTTACCAGAAGCAGTAAGATAACGAGCGTTTATGATGGGTCTTCCTGTTACTGCTCAGGCTTCATCTTGAGCTTGCGGTAATCACCAGGCGTAACGCCTACGATTCTTTTAAAAACTCTGCCGAAAGTGATCGAGTTGGCATATCCAACTTTTAATGCGATTTCTTGAATGTTCTCACTCGTGCCAGCAAGCAAATATTCTGCCCTTTGCATTCTGAGCTGCATGAGGAAATCAACAAACTTCATGTCGAATTCTTCCTTGAACAGATAGCTGGCATACTTGCCGGAGATTTGAAACCGGTCACTCAAATGCTTAAGAGACAAATCCGGATTCACAAAGTTCTCTTCAATATACACTTTCATTTCACTGATCATGGCTTTGTAGCTTTTGGTCTCATTGACGGATACATAGATACGATACAGCTCCGTTAGCCAATGCAACAAGACGAGCTGCACTTGCTTCAGTGTCGATGCCTCTTCTAATTCTGCATAAAAAACCCGAAGGCTTGAGGCGTCAAAGGTTTTGCGCAAACGGTCCGACATATCGCCAATTTCTCGATCCAGCATCTGCATAAGTGCATGAAGCAGCATCCGAATCTGCTCATCCTTAATCGAATCTTTGCGAAACGTTTCAAACAACACGTCCAGCTTAGCACGCCAGCCCTCGTCCGCAATTCGAAAGTCTCTTACGATCTCACTAAACGTTTGCAAATACTTATACGATTGAAGAGTTGATTTGTCAGGCAGCTCCTCGCTCATCACTACCATATCCTGTCCCAAAGACAGCTTATGTTGAAGAGCGGAATCCGCAGCATGGCAGGAAGCCGGCACTTGTTCCCAACTGTCGACAATCGTTCCAACACCAATGGCCAAAGAAAGTCCTAAATTATCGCTAACCCATCTTAATCCATTATCCACTAATGTCTTGAGTGTTTCTTTGCCTACTGCGGAGGTTTGTTCCCAGCCGATTAACACGCCCATGCGACTGCCGCTAATCCACTCCGACCATCCATACATCTGCTCTTCCTCCATAAATTCCTGAAACAAATTCATGAGGGTGAATTTCAGCATATTTTGATCGTTTGCCGCGTAATTTTTGCGGAACTCGCCATATTGGTTTATTTCGACTGCGATAAAGACGAGCCTGCCTGGTTCCATAGGCAAAGGTTGGAATTGGCGGAGCCTCTCGGCAACCGCTTCTATCCGCTCCCCTTCTATAATATCCAGAAAGAGCTGGCGTCGGTGCACGAGCAAATTTTCATGATGCCGCTGCTCGTAATGCATCGTTTGCTCAATTAAACTCTCAAGGGCATGATCAATAACGACTAGCTCGCTGTTCTCTGACAGCTGGCCTCCCTGAAGCTGCAGCGCTTGAATCCGATTCATCATGACTTGAATCGGCCGATAGTTTTTGCGAGTAATATAAAAAATATAGACCATACCCAAAATAACGGTCAAAACGCCAATGGCGATCCATATGTAGGATACAACAGATACCCAGGCGAATAGTTGTCCAGCGCGAATTCCGCTTTGAAATGTCCAGCCGGTATTTTCCGAGCGTATGCTCGTGAGCACCTCGCCCTTCGATTCCGCTTCGCCATGAGCTGCATATAAGAGCTCTCCCTTATCATTTATAATGCGCATAAAGGAGATCTGGCTATTCGTCATATCGTCAATCATTCGCTCAATGCCGTACATATTAATATTGATGACGACCATGCCTTCAGCGCCAAAAGGAATCGGAAGCTGCTTGTAAAGGCTAATGACCTTGCTAGTACGGTCGGTTATTTTTTGTGGATAGTCACGCGGTGCACTCCAGCTCGAAGACTTTTTGTCAAACAGCGCTTGCTCCAAAAATTTTCGGTCAGCAAAGGCATCAAGCGTCTTCAGCCCATTCAAAGTCAACACCGATTGGTCCGAGGTGCGATATAAATATATCGATTCGATTAGCTGATTGCGGTAAAGCATGCCGTTCATTTGCCTGACTGTGTCATAGATGCGGGTACTGTCCTCCTCCTGCTTAAAACTGCCCAAAAAATCATTATAAACAGGATTAGTCTCCATTTCCTGAAGCATAGACAGCTCTATCTCGCCTAATGAGCGCTGGATCGTATCCACAATATACCCAGTCGAAATTTCGTTTGCCTTATTCGTTTCGCTGCGCGATAGCTCGCCAACGATTAGAAATGATAAAAATATCAAAATGGAAACCGTTAATAAAAATATGGGGAAATAAGAAAACATCATTCTGCTGGACCAATTTCTTCTCATCTTATCCCCCGCCTGTCGTTTCTCGGATGCTGAGTATCGCCGCCGCGCATGTCCTTGCTCTGTTAAAGGAAGCGACTAGGCGGATAAAGCTGTTCTCTTGTTCACCCAATATAGCATGGCAACACCAATTAACGCACTAACTGTGCATGCCATATACATCATTTCTGGTCCTCCTGCGTGATAGAGGTAACCATTAAGCAGATTTCCGACGATGCCGCCCAAGCCTACAAATACCATATTGAAAAGGCTTTGGCCCGTTGCCTGCATCTGCTTGCCCGAGGCGACAGCGACATACTCCACAGCGGCCACATAAAATAAACCAAAGGATAAGCCGTGAAGCGCCTGTATTCCGATCATGACCGAAGGAATCGGGTACAGCCATTGAATTGCCCAGCGCAGCGCATAGGCGAAAGCTGCCAGCACTAATGTTTTCTCGCGCCCGATTTTGCCCACGACCTTGGCCGCAAGCAGCATAGACGGGACGTTCGTCATGGACGCCAGCAGCAGTGCGACGCCGACTAAAGAATAGCTTCCTCCCGCTTCCTGAAAGGACAGAACGAAAAATGAGTTATAAGCAGTCAGGGTCTGGTTAACAAAAAAACAAGCCACAAGGAAAATAACAAAATCACGGTTGCTTAGCAGTTTTTTAAAGCCTTCACTTAGCGAAACTGCCGATTTATACGAATCGCTCTGGTTGGATAAGGACAATACCGTCATTGCCCCTGCCGCACTAAATAGGAAAAAAGGCATCCATAGCTGTGTAATCGCAAAATGAGATAAATAAAGTCCGCCCGCATATCCGCCAAGCGCTGTTCCTAAGCTGCCCAAGCTGCGAATCGTCCCATACGAGGTACGGGCATGGCCTGCGGCCGAGACCGCGTAGGAATCGGCGATCGGGCTTTGTGTCACTTGAAAAATAATCGAAATCGTGTAGACAAGCACCATGATCGCAAATAGTTTGACACTGTAGAAATAGGCTAAGATGGACGGAACAGCTATACTGAGCACCAGCACCAGCTTCGTCTGGCGAAAGCGGTCCACCATGAGTCCCCACAATGGCTGTACCAAGATAGACAACAGCGTACCTACCGCCATCATAATTCCAACGCTTCCCGAAGACATCCCTTGATGTACAAATAGTGTTGTCAAATAGGGATTAAACATGCCTCCAGCCAATCCCGTAAATAAATACAATATGCGGAGCTTGTACAATACAGCTCTCGCCTCTCCTGTTATCGCTGACGAATCCATTGCCGTTGCCTTTTCCATGAAGTTAATCTTCCTTTGCTGAGTAATGGCTTTGACCCCCGTCGCGCTTTCTCTATTGGTTAAAGATTTACAAGTTCGTTTCTAATTTGTTCATAAGCATGGCGGGCAGCCAGATTTACAGCTCCGAGGACAACTGCTGTCTCACCCAAAATGGAACCCGTTAGCAGTGGCCGAATGGGAAAGCGGAGATCTGTATGCTTAGCTACTACCGGTAATAATACGTCCGCATAGCTTCCAATCTCACCGCCGAGCACAATGAGCTCAGGAGCTATCATCACGCTTACATTATGAATAACAGCCGCTAGCAGCTCACCGTACTCTTCTGTAATCGAAATGGCCAGTTCATCCCCCATACGTGCCGCTTCAAATAGAACAGCAGGCGTTATCTCCAAGTATTCCCGAAGCAAAGATGGTTGGCTGCTATCTTCCAGACAGTTGTGCGCGATTCGCTGCAGGCCCCCTGAGGAAAGCAATTCCTCTACTCTCCCCTCTCGGCCAAGCCGCATATGACCGATTTCTCCGGCAGCTCCTCCAAGCCCCCTTACGAGCTGACCTTCCACAACTAGACCGGCACCGACACCCGCACCAACGGATAAATATACGAATAGTGGAGTCTCCTTGGCTGTCCCGCTGCTTTGCTCTGCCATCGTCGCTAAATTCACGTCATTCTCAACAAGCACCCGCGTGGCAAACAGCTTCTCTAGGGATTCCCGTGTAAAGCTATGTTCATATTTTTTCAGCTCGTTAAGCATGAGCGAAGCCTGCCCTGTCTCCGGAACGACAACGGACGGCATTGCAACGGCTATGTAGGGAACCATCCCCCATTGCGTGCCCTGTCTGCCGATTAGCCTATTGATGACCTCTTGCAGCTTGGGCATAAAAATATGCGGCTCAGCCCCTTCCGTTTCCAGCTCTTCGTAATCAAGCAGGGAGCTATCCGGCCGCGACAAGGCGATCCGTGCCTTCTTGGCTCCAACATCGATTCCGCAAACATAATAGGCGGAGTAGTTAAATTCCAACAGTGTTGCTTTTCTTCCTTGCGCATTTTCCCCTCTGCCCACCTCGCGCACCAAACCTTTGTCGATCAGCCTCTGAACGGATGAGGAAACGGTTGGCTTGCTTAGTTCTGCCAATCGGCTTACTTCCGCACGCGAAATTCTGCCTTGCTTGAAGATGATGTCCAATATTAATTGATCGTTCAAGCCGCGAATATAGTTAGAATCTCCTTTTTGCATGAACAAGCGTTACCTCTCTCTCTAATTAGTAAGTTAGTTTAACTAATTATATAAACCATTATAATGAACCCCGATAATTCTCGTCAATTGCAAATATGAGGCCACAACAAAAGACCCTCCTATTCGCATAGAAGGGTCTCCAATATTGCTTTTACATGCTAACGACTGCTTCAAATTTAATGGTTCAATTGAATAGCCTAGGCTTGCTGTTGACTAGTTTGCTCGTAGTAACGGCCGATCTCGATAATCAGAGCGCCCATTCTCTCCAATTCCGGCACAACCATTTGTTCGACACCGTATTGCCGCAGCGCTTCTGCCGTCACTTTGCCGACTGCGGCTGCGAGAACCGAACCTCCAAAAGCTTGATGAAGCAGCTCTTCGCGCTGCGTCTCCTTGGCAAATCGAAACAAATAATGCACTTGCACGGCTGTTGTAAAACAAACCGCATCCACTTCACCTTCGCCAAGCTCCACAAGCAGCTGTTCTACCGTATCCGATTCTGGCGGCACATGCCGGTATGGCAGAATGGCTTCGACATGTGAAGCCCCCTTTGCTCTCAAGAAGTTTACCAGCTCCGGCGCCGGCTCACCGTGCAGCTGAATCCAAACGCGCTGGCCGCTAAAATCAAAGGCATTCAAGTTTTCAATCAATCCCTGCATAGTGCCATCATCATCGCTGACAACTGCTTTGAAGCCGTTCCGCTTTAGAAAGGCGGAGGTTTTGTATCCTCTCGTTGCGATTTTGGCTTCCGCCAACCGCATACGAACGGCTTCTCCGATGCCTAGCTTATCGGCCGCAGCAACGAGACTGTCCGATCCCATGCCGGTCGTCAAGATGACCCAATCCGCGCCCTGCTCTGCAAAACCGCGAAGCGGCTCGGCGAGCAAGTCCTCATCAAACATCGTTAAACCTTGAAGTGAACGAACGATCGGCGTCCCGCCCTGCTTTTCCACAATTAGGCACATCTCGTCCGTTTTGCGAGAACCGGCGATAACAATCCGTTTATTTTCCAAAGCATTTATCCCCATAGTCTTCTAGCCACCGTACTTTCGGTATATTTGTCTAAGTCGACGTCATTATACCAAAAGCTGCCGGATTCCGCATCCCAAATGGAAGCTTAGTGTCAGGCATTTTCCCATTGCTGCTTGAAAAACAGCTCGTATACGCGGCGATATACGATTTTTAATATCATATAAATCGGAATAATGAGCAGTATGCCCAGTATGCCTGCAATATCTCCGCCAACGAGTACCAGAATAATGGTCGTCAGGGGATGAATATCGAGCTGTTTCCCAAAAACATAAGGCGCGATCAAATTATCCTGTATTTGCTGTGCGATCGTAATGATCACTACGGACCAAATCGCGGTAGACGGTGATTCAATAAAACCAATAATAACAATGGGTACGGAGGATAAAAACGATCCGATAAACGGAATAAAATTTAATATGATTGCTACAACCGTCAACAAAAGCGCATAGGGCAAATCAATGAAAAGAAACCCTACGTACATCAATACGCCGAGTGCGACATTAACAATGACCCGTCCGACGATGAAGCTGCTGAGCATATGGTCAATATCATCCAGTACCGCATTAGCATCGACTCGGAAGCGCTTCGGGATGAAGCTGACGACCTGCTCACCAAACTTCCCGCCCTCCTTCAACATATAAAACAGCAAAATCGGAAACGTAATCAACACGATGGCAAAATTGGAGAAAAAGACGAACAGTCCCGACAAATATTCGGTCAGTACGGTAAAGCCTTTATTTAAATACTCCGTCAGCTTGGAAAGCGGATTGGAATCCTGCGGCAAGAAGGACGATAGAAAGCCGTTATGCTCTAGCTCTTCCACCTGCTTGCTGAGCGCGGTGAATAGCGTGGGGGCGTTCTCGACTAAATTGATTAATTGCGTCCGCAAAGACGGCCATACCCAAAGGCAGAAACCGACCATGATAAGGGCAAACACCAAATAAATAAGCAAAATGGACAACGTACGGTTCACCTTGCGGCGCTCCATGACGTTCACGAGCGGACGCAAAAGATAATAAAAGAACCCCGAGAGCATCAGCGGAACAATAATCATGCTGAATAACGATAAAATCGGCTTAAAAATAAAATTAACCCGCGAGCCCAAATAAATAATGACAAGCACCAAAATAATCGAAATGCACCATCGGATAAAACGATTATGCTTGGCCATGCGATCACCTTCTTCTCTTTTTAGATGAATATTTAGCCAAGCTGCACAGCCCTGAAGCTGCAGCAGTCGGTCATCCCCCTCAAATCGGTTATGTACCTTATACCCGCTGTCTCATCAGGTGAATCTACCAATACAAAAAAAACCGAAGCAAGAGAGCTGTTCCGCCCCCGCTTCAGTCTTTCCTTTTTTATTCTTGCGCTCTATTTCGTGAACAGCTGCTCAGCGTCATCCAGTGCCATGCTGTGTCCGATAGAAGAATAATCGAGCCATTTTTGTCCATCGAGCACATATACGTGCTTGTTCTTTACGGCTTTCAAGTTTTTCCATACGAGGTTTTTTTCCAGCTCATCGAAATTAGCCTTGGCTTCGTTGCCTTTGCTAATAATGACGAATATCGCATCTGCATCGAAATCAGGCAATACCTCTTGAGAAATAACCGCATAAGGCTCATCGGTAATTTTCTCTACGCCGACAGCCGGATTTAATGCCAAGTCTTCAAACATAATGGGTCCTACCGGCCGCTTCATGCCCATGACCCGAAGCTCTTTCGCTGTCATGCGGATAGCCATGACCTTCGCGTCTTGCCCTAGTTCTGCGCTTATTAGCCCTTTGACACGCTCGGCTTTCTCCTCGTAGTCTTTAATGAAGGCTTCGGCCTCCTTTTCTTTGCCTACATGCTGCGCAATTCGATTCAAATGGTCGCGCCATGTCCCATTATCCATATCGATGCTAATGGTAGGGGCAATTTTCTCAAACTTCGCCAGATCATCCCCCGTATACACCTCATCGATATAAATGACATCCGGTTTAAGCGCGAGAACGGATTCCATGTCCGGGTCGGTTACGACACCGAGCTTGGATACTCCCTCCAGCTGATCAGCGACATGCGGCAAGAAGTCCTTCACATCTCCGCCAACGACCGAACCTGCAGGCTTAATCCCAAGCGCAAGCAGGTTATTGGTAATGTGGATCGACATGGAGGCAATCTTCGCATTCGCATCATGCGTTATCACATCCGATGACGATTCCGGAGCTTCGGAAGCCGCATTTGTTGGTGTGTTCGTACTGGATGAAGCCCCATTTGGAGTAGTAGACTGTCCGCAAGCAGCCAGCGCCCCTACAATCATAAGTGTGACAAGCGTGGTAAGCATTCGTTTCATCATGTTAAGAATTCCTCCGTGAGTTAGGTTTTGTGCTTAATAGCAAATATAAGAAATATGGACCGCCTATCGCCGCAACTACGACGCCTGCCGGTATCGCGTTAGGCTGGAAGATGGAACGACCGACCGTATCCGCCGTTACCAAAATAACAAGGCCGATAAGAGCGGCTATCGGCAGAAAATGGCGATGCTGCGGTCCTGCAAGCCGCCTGGCAATGTGCGGCGCAATAAGACCGATAAAGCCAATGCCGCCGGCCATGGACACGCTTGCGCAGGATAAGGCCACTGCCAAGGCTAGCATAATGACGCGGTTTCGCGTCACGTGGCTGCCTACCCCTGCGGCGGTCTCGTCACCGAGTGCGAATAAATCGAGCGACCGGGACCTCAGATAAACGATCGGAACCAGCAGTACAATCCAAGGCAGCAGCGCCCACACGTTCACCCACTCCCTGCCCCATACGCTTCCCGCTAGCCAGCGGGCGGCAAAGGAATAGGTATCCTCATCCAGACGAAGGGAAAGGAACAGCGTGAGCGCACTTACGCCAGCCTCGACCGCGATGCCGACCAATATCAAACGGATCGGAATCATGCCTTTGAAGCGGTCATAGGCCAACATGAAAATAAGGATAGAAATGACCGCTCCACCCGCGAAGGTGAACATTGGGATCAACAACGCCGTCGGCCCTTCCATATTACGAAAGAAAGATACAAACATGATCAATCCAAGGGCCGCGCCAGCATGGATGCCAAGAATGCCGGGATCAGCAAGCGAATTGCGGGAAACGCCTTGCAGTACCGCACCAGAAATGCCCAGTCCAATCCCCGCCAGAAGGGTAATGATTATCCGCGGCATGCGGTACTCAAACAGGATCAGCTGTTCATCGAAAGATCCGCCTCCGAGCAGCGTACGCCATATGGATGACGGTGACAGCCGTATCGTTCCGGTATTTAAGCTAACTACGATAACAGCAGCCGCAACCGTTATTAAAATAATGCCGACAAGAATCGCTCTCGTTGTCCTTTTCTGCTCCAGGCTCGCCATCCTACAGCTCCCTCCTTTCTTTACGGGCTAAATAAAGAAAGAACGGCACGCCTACCAAAGCAACCATAGCTCCGATAGCGAACTCTCTTGGGGGGTTGACCATGCGTGAAGCGAAATCCGCCCATACGAGCAAAATGGCTCCAAGCAGGGCAGAGAACGGAATGATTTTGCGATAATCAACGCCGATCAGCCGCCGAGCAATATGCGGAACAACCAAACCGACAAATCCGATCGACCCCGCAACCGAAACGGATGCTCCTGCAAGCACAACCGCAGCCGTCATGCCAAGCACCTTGATTTTCCCCGTATGTATGCCAAGGCTTGCTGCCGACTCGTCGCCGAGCGACAGGAAAGTGATCGATCGGCCCATCGTCGAAGCCCAAGCGATAACGATGAACACGATTGGGGCAAGCAGTTTCAAATGCTCCCACTTCACGCCTGCAACTCCGCCCGCATACCAGAATGCAAGATCCTGGCTCAAATCATAATAAATCGCGATGCCGCTGCTGAAGGAGTGAAGAATTGCCGCGACGACAGCGCCAGCGACCGTAAGTCTCAAAGAATGAAGGCCGCCCTGCGTTGCAGAGCCTAACAATACGATAAACAGCGTGCTGAGCGCCGCTCCCAGGAATGACATCAGAATGAGCTGGGAATAAGAAAGGCCCGGCCAGAAGGCAAAGCACAGGGCAACAACAAAGGCTGCTCCGGCATTTACCCCCAAAATGCCGGTATCCGCCATCGGATTGCGCGTCACTCCCTGCATAAGCGCTCCTGCCGTGGCAAAGGCCATACCCGTGACGACAGCTCCCAGCACGCGCGGCAGCCTGTATTCATGCATGATTTGATGGGCTGTCAGCTCGGGATCATAATGAAAGACCGATGACCATACCATTGCGAAGCTAAGATCCTTCGCTCCGTAGGATATCGCCAAAAATATAGACATCAACAGCGCTGCTATTGCCGCTGCAAACCATAAGCCTGTTTTCCAAGTTATATGCCCGCTCATAAGCTTGTGATCTCATAAGCCTCCTTCATCCAATAATATTGATAATCATTATCATTAGTTCATTATAGCTTACCCTCAGCTCCCGTACATGACATAAATCAAGATTCTTTCATGGATTATTTAAAGGTGATACGGCTGTCGCCCTCCTTGGCGGTGCGCCGCGTTTCATTCCGAGCAATATAAAGGAAGGATGAGCAAACTCATATCCTTTCCTATATTTCAAGATAGGCAATGCTCTGGGCTGCTACCTGAACAGCAGCAGCTCGATCTCTTCTAATTGTCGGTCAATTCCGTACGGCGCATACACGATCCACTTCTCCCACTCCAAATAAAATACCCGCTTGCTTCGAACAGCCGGATGTCCCATCCAATAGGGATTGGTTTCTATATAGCGATTCACGCGCTCACGGTCCGCTTCTGTCTCACATACGAGGAATACATAATCGGCCTCATAGTCTTTCATCTCATCGGGCTGAATCGACAGCCAATTAAAACCCGTTCCGATGGGGTGAGCAGCCTGTGCAGCCACCATTTTCTCAGGAAGCTGCAGCTGCAGCGAGCGATAAAAAACATGGCCGATATTGCGGGTTCCATACATCCGGAGGTCATTTTTTCTTGCTACGCATATCGCAACCGTGGATTCTCCAATCGCCTTCCGAAGCTTTTTGCGCAGACGTTCTGATTGGCGTTCATGGTTGTCCATCCAGTTCCTCGCCTCCAGCTTTCTATCCACCAATTCGGCGATATCCAGCATATGCTCATAAACATCCTTGCTTGCCCAAGGAATCGGAATAATTGGGGCGATATCATTAATATGTGCTTTGGCCTTTGCCAATACATTATCCTTGCATACGATTAAATCCGGTTTCATATCACTAAGCGCTTGCCGACTAACCTCCCAGGGGTCGGTTGCATGCTTAGGCAGCGTCAGCTCCTTCGTAACCAACGGCAAAAAGCGGTGCATCTGTGCGGCGCAAGGCCGCAGCCCGAGCGTAAACAAATGGTCGGTATAAGGCGATGATAGCGAAATTAGGTTTAAATCCTGCTTTTTCGTAAAAATCGAAGGCGAATAACCGCTCGTTTCCTTAAAGCGGCGGCTGAAATAAAATTCATCGTCATAGCCCACGTCTGCCGCAATATCGCTAACGGGTTTATCCGTCATCAGCAGCAGTTCCTTAGCTTTATTCATCCTCAAATGGGTGAGATACGATACGGGGGTTTTGTCCATGGAGCGCTTAAACACCTGCGAGTAATAGGACGGATGAAGCTGGGCCAGTTCGGCAAGCTTGTTCACCCGAATTTCTTCTTGGTAATGGTTTTGCATATAATCAAGTGTAAGCCTGAGCCGATCCTCCGCTTCATCCGGATCTGCCGGTTCAGCCTGGCGCAGCAGGCCTTCAAGCAAATCATACAAATAGTGCTGGCCAAGCAGGCGGCTCCGGCCTTTTCCTTGTGTTTGTTCCGAGATCAACATATAAAAATATCGTTTAAACAAACTGCCGTTTACGCTAAGCTTCCCTACCAGCGGGAAATGGAGCTCACGGCTGTAGGCCCTTCCCGCATCGGACTGCTCCTTTAAGCGATACCCATCGAAGGCAATCCAGTACAGTTCAGGGGCAGTAGCAGCCTCAAACTCTAGCTGTATGAACGAACCTAAAGCAAGCGCATAAATAGAGTCCCGCCGCAGGATCGTTTCCTGACCGTTAATCCTAAGCGTACCTTCCCCTTTAACCATATAAATGATAAAATGCCGGGCCAACGGCATTTTTCCGTCAGCCCAGCCAGGCGTTGCTATACTTTTTTCTGCATGCTCAATATCCAATATAACGTCTTGCAACCATTGATGATGATCAAGCGT
This sequence comes from Paenibacillus paridis, assembly GCF_006345825.1. Lineage (GTDB taxonomy): Bacteria > Bacillota > Bacilli > Paenibacillales > Paenibacillaceae > Pristimantibacillus > Pristimantibacillus paridis. The sequence goes on along the minus strand of NZ_VCIX01000092.1, from coordinate 819,427 downwards.
GCTCATTCCAGCCGCGCTCCTCCCAGCTTCCTTCTTGCTATTCTCGACAGCAAGCGATGAAAATCATTATCAATTGTAATGAAAATCAGCTGTGATTTCAATCTTTTTAAGCGTTATATTTTTGCAAAATAATAACAGCATTATGTCCGCCGAACCCAAACGAATTGGACATTCCAATTTCCAGGGCCGCCTCGCGTGCAGCGTTCGGAACGTAATCCAGGTCACAATAATCGTCTTTCTCTTCCTGGTTGATTGTCGGAGGAATGATCCCCTCCTGCAAGCTCTTCACCAATGCGATCGCCTCCACTCCCCCGGCTGCACCCAGCATGTGGCCGGTCATCGACTTATTCGCTGTAACCGGAATGCGGTAAGCCTGCTCGCCGAACAGCTTTTTGATGGCTGCCGTTTCTGAGCGGTCTCCGATTTCCGTGCTGGTGGCGTGAGCGCTAATTACATCAATCTGACCAGGCTGCAGGTTAGCTTCTCGCAAAGCATGCTTCATTGCCTGATAAGCTCCTATTCCTTCCGGATGCGTTGCGACCATATGGTAAGCATCCGAGCTTGCGCCATAGCCAATAACCTCGGCATGAATACGAGCCCCGCGGGCAAGCGCATGAGAGAGAGTCTCCAAAATAAGAATGCCTGCGCCTTCGGCCATCACAAATCCGTCCCGAGCCGCATCGAAAGGGCGGCTTGCTTTGGCTGGCTCATCATTTCTAGTCGAGACCGAGGTAGCATTGCCGAAACTCGCCACGGAGATGTCGGTGATCGCCGCTTCCGTCCCGCCCGCGATTACCACATCCGCGCTGCCGGATCGCAGAAGCCGCCACGCTTCGCCGATCGCCGTATTCCCAATCGAGCATGCCGTAACCGGCGCAAGCGATGGTCCCTGCGTTCCGTAGCGGATACTGATCATGGCTGCTGCCATATTCGCAATCATCATCGGCACTAGCGTTGGACTTACGCGATCCGGACCCCGCTCATGCAGCACCTCAGCTTGGCTGAGCAGCGTTTGAATGCCGCCAATGCCAGAGCCTACATAGACGCCAACCCGCTCACGATCTGTTTCTTCGATGGAAAGACTTGCGTCATTTAGCGCTTGCTCCGCTGCTGCCAGTGCAAACTGAGTGAAACGGTCCATCCGGCGCGCTTCTTTCCTTCCGAACAAAGCTTCTGCATCAAATTCCTTTACGAGACCTGCAATCTTTGTTTTATGTCGGCTGGTATCGAAAGAATCGATTTGCGAGATTCCGGATGCACCATGAACCAAATTGTCCCAAAAACGCTCCACGCTATTTCCCAAAGGCGACACGACGCCCATCCCTGTAATTACTACTCGTTCCATCCTGAATCCTCCTTCATGAATACTTTGATTGATTGTAGTTTGTCATATCGGTTATCCTATTACAAGTTGTAGATTATTATAGTATAATCACTACTACTCTAACTATGGATTGCCTAAGGATGGTTGCTATGATCAATCAAGAAACAAGGCTGCAGGCCTTATCCTCCTTCTTAAAATCGAAACGCGCCAAAATTATGCCGGAAGCTGCGGGATTTCCGGCTGGCAGCCGGCGGCGAACGCCGGGCCTCAGAAGAGAAGAAGTCGCTCAGTTAGCAGGCGTTAGCCCTACCTGGTATACGTGGCTGGAGCAAGGCCGGGATATTAAGGTATCCGGTTCCGTGCTCGATTGCGTGGCAACGGCGCTGCAGCTCAATGACGATGAACGAAAATACTTATATGCGCTCGCGCTAGGTTCCGGCCCCAGCGCAGCGCCTACGGACGAGAAACATTCTGAAATCACGCCATCCTTGAACCGAATCTTGCAGGAGCTTCGTTTTTGCCCGACGATCATATCGGATCGCCGGTGCCAGATCGTCGGCTGGAACCAAGCGGCCGCGCATGTATTCATGGACTTTGAGCAAATACCCGCCGAACAGCGGAATATGATTCGGCTGTTATTTACGCGCAAGGAGTTCCGCAGGCTCGCAGGGAATTGGGAGCATTTTGTAGGCGGGTATCTCGCTATCTTTCGCGCTTATTACGGCCAATATGTACAGGATGAGTGGTACGAGCGATTCGTTGAGGAAATGAAAGGGAACCATCCGGAGTTTCAATACCTATGGGAACAAAGCCAGGTGAGTTCGGCTCCCGATGTTTTGCTCGAATTTCGGCATGCCAAGGTTGGGAAAATGCTGTTTCATCTGACCTCCTTCCAGGTTCAAGGAAATACGGATCTGAGGTGCAGCGTGTATACGCCCGCTCCTGAGTCTTCGACCGAGCTAAAGCTGGGCCGACTGCTGGAGCGGCAGGATTAACAGGATGCGGATGGATAACATGGGATGGATGGCATGCATAGCGAAGATGTTGGCTTTTCATGCTCTTGCGAAGCCTTGGAAAGAGGAATAAAGAGAAAGCCCGGTAGCTGCCGCCACCGGGTTGTTCATCGAGCTTGATGAACATTAGTAAGCTATACTGACAATTACATTTGCTTAAGCAAAATTCACGGTTCGACCGCAAATTTTGTTCACCAGCGCATGATCATGGCTAATGACGAGCAGACCAATTTGCCGCGTATGAACGATATCTAGCATCGTATGCCAAATTTGTGCTTGAGTAATCGCATCCAGCATCGTTGTCATTTCGTCTGCGATCAAAAATTTCGTCTCTGGTCCGAGCGCCCTCGCGATGCAGCAGCGCTGCAGCTCGCCGCCCGATAGTTCATTCGGATACCTCTGCAGCCAATGCTTCTGTATGCCAAGCGCTTCAAGAAGCGCTTCGTCAGGCGACCAGCCTTCTGTTACCGTCTTGGATAAGCGCCACCTCGGATTAACCGCCCGCTCAGGATGCTGAAAGATCATTTGTACAGGATGACAGCTGCCCTTATGCAGCTCATCGCCGCTTAAAATAACCTTACCCGTGATTGGCTTCATGTAACCCGAAAGCAAGCGGCCGAGCGATGTTTTGCCGCTTCCGCTAGGACCAACTAGCCCGACGACTTCTCCGGGATTTAGCGCTATCGAGAAATCATTAAACAGCCAGGGTCCATCCGCATATCGCCAGCCGAGCTGGCTTCCTTCAAGTGGCATGCAAGCACCTCACCATTCCCCCGCGAACCTCTCGCGATTCCGGCCGTTTAGTTTTGCAATCCTCCGCGTAGGAGCTGCAGCGGGCAGCGAAGAGGCAGCCTTGCACATCCGAGCTTCTTGCCGGCTGCGTGCCTGTAATCGGCTCAAAGCCATTTTGCGGCAGCGCACGCCATAGCGCCTTGGTGTAGGGATGCCGAAGCCGCTCGCCTTGCCCCTTGAAATCATCTGCTGCTGCTAGCTCAATAGCCTCTCCCGCATAAAACACCGCTACTTTATCCGCAATCCGCAGGGCAGCCTCAATATCATGCGTGATGAACAACACGGCGCAGCCGCCTTCCGCCAGCTGCTTGAAGCGTCCTAATGCCTCGGCTACATCATCGGGATGCATGCCGGGTGTGGGCTCGTCCGCAATAATGAGCCTTGTTCTTCCTAGAGCTGCGGTCGACACAAGAACCTTGCGCGCCATCCCGCCAGAGAGCTGGAAGGGAAACAGCCGAGCTACATGCTTGCCTAACTGAAAGCGCTCAAACAAGCTATCGCGCTCCTTATCCTGGACTTCCCCATCCGCTCTAGTATGCAGCTGCTTGCCTACGCGCATTAACGGGTCCAAAAAGCTAATCGATTGAGGCACAAGCGCGATTTCCCGGCCACGGTGCCGCCGGAGCAGCTTCTCATCCAGCAGTTCTCCTCCATACAAGATACTCCCGGTTGTCTCCACATTTTTGGGCAAGATGCCCATAATGGCATGCGCGAGCAAGCTTTTTCCAGAGCCGCTCGCTCCGACAACCGCTACAATCTCGCCTTCGTTAATGGCAAAGTCCAGCTCATCAACAACCGTAATCCTTTGCTGCACGCTGCCTTTCACGTACTGAACGAAGGAAATCGATAATTTATTCACCTCGAGAAGAGGCATAGCTCCCCCTCCTTCCCATGCTATCATTGCTTATAAATGTGCGTTGCGCGGATCCACTAACTGCCGCAAATAATGGCCAAGCTTGTCGAAGGCCCGAACGGTTGCCAGCAAACCGAGTCCCGGAAAGACAGCAAGCCACCACATGCCCGTCGATAAATACCGCATTGATTCCGAGAGGATGATGCCGATCGCCGGCTGATGGGGCGACATGCCAAGACCAAGAAAGGTGACCGCCGCCTCATGCAATACCGCATGCGGAAAGAGCAGCAAAAAACCAACCAACAGTTGAGGAAGCAAATGAGGTGCAAGATGGCGGGTAGCCACCCAATAGCTGGACTTGCCGAGCTTCCTCGATACAAGCACGTATTCCGCCGACATGAGCTGAAGGGCCTCGGCACGGATAAGCCTAGCCAAGCTCGGCCAATGCGTCAGCATAATGCCAATAGCCACCCCTTTCAAGCCTCCTCCGCATACAAAGGCAATCAGAATCAGCATAACGAGATGCGGGACGCTGAGAAAAACATCGATCAGCCAAGTGATGATACGGTCAGCCGTCTTCCCAAGCGTAGCAGCCATGAGCCCCATAACCGCTGCAATAATAACACTGCATGCTGCACCGAGCATGCCAACTTGGATGCTCAAAGCAAGGCCCTTCACTGTGCGCGAGAGCATATCCCGCCCGAGCCAATCGGTACCGAACAAGTGAGCAAGCGTAGGTGGCAGGTTCCTGTTGTCAAGCTGAACAGAGAGCCCTGCTGAACCAAGCAGCCAGCTTCCAATCCCAATGGCAGCAAGGAGCAAAGCCGCTCCTGCTGCCGAGAAATAAGCCCGTTTCCTTACATTCCATCCGTTTCTGGTCTTCCTTTGATGAACGGCAGCAAGCTGGCTCATGCCCTCTCCTCCTTCCGGTACCGCAGCCTAGGATCTACCATGCGGTAAAAGTAATCAGCCAGCGCATTTCCTGTAAAGACAAACAGAGTACTGCATAAAACAAGCCCCATTAGCAGCGGCACATCGCCTCGAAGCCCCGCTTCTACAGTCGCTTGCCCAAGGCCAGGATACGAGAATACCTGCTCGGCGAGCACTGCCCCGCCAAACAGCTCACCGAAGGAAGCGAATTGAAGCGTAATCGCAGGCAAAGCTATATTTCGCAGGCCATGCCTTAGAAGCAAACCTAAACCTCGTTCTCCTCTTGCCTTAGCGAACAAAATAAAATCGCTATCCATCACATCGATAAGCTTCTGGCGGGTATGCAGCGCGATAGGCGCAATGCCAACGACGCTAAGCGTTAGAACGGGCATGACCATATGGCGGAGCCGGTCAGCCCATGTTACATTCTCAGCAAGTACGCCAGCCGGAACGCCCATCCCCACCGGAAGCCAGCCGAGCCACACTGCAAAAATCATCATAAGCAGCAATCCAATCCAAAATGAAGGCGTAGAAGCAAGCGTGTAGCAGTAACTCTTGATTAGTCGGTCCAACCATGAGTCTTTCCGCATAGCTGCCGCCACTCCCGCGATAAAACCAATGACGCCAGAGAGCAGCCAAGCGAAAGCCATGAGCAACGCGGAATGCATAAACCGTTCAGCAATGACATGGGTAACGGGCTCACGGTAAATCATAGACGTCCCCATATCCCCTTGAAGCAAAGCTGATGTCCATTTTATAAAACGCTCCGGAAACGGGCGGTCAAGCCCCCAATAGGCCGCAATTTCCTGCCGCTGTTCCGCACCGACACGCATCACATCCGCACCGATATAAGATTGTACGGGGTCAATCGGCGACATTGCTACGAGCGCGAATGTAATGATGCTGACCGAAGCCAGCAGCGCAGCTAAGCGAATGAGCTTTTTTCCCGCAAATACCATGATGCCATTGATCATACGAAAACCTCTTCCTACCCGTTACTCTTTCCAATTCCAGCTCTCAATGTTGTCCGTTACCGGCCATCCGTGGCCATGCGGTTGAATGCGCTGCTTGCCAATGCTGAGCCCATCCTTGACCAAGTAAAGATGGTCAATATTGACAAGCCATGCCCATGGGGCATCCCCTTTCACACTGAGCCCTGTCTGCCCGTCCCATTGCGCTTTCTTCCAATAAGAGAGGGATTCTTCCTCTGTGCGAGCCTCCAGCGCCTGCTTGAACAGCTTATCCACAGTCGGATTGCTGTAAAATCCAGTATTATAATAATCAACGCCGCCGAAGGCACTGCTGTAAAGATTGAACATTTCAAGCGGATCATGGCTGCCCCACCCTAATAGGATCGCATTGGCATGCATCAGCTTTTCAATTTCGTCCCAGCTCTTGCCTTCCACTTGGATATGAATGCCGATGGCTTGTACCATATCTGCAGCAGCCAGTGCCAGTGATTGGCGCGTCACGTCTCCGGAAGGATAAATCAGCGTAAATTCCGCTTTTAAACCTTCTTTTTCCACGATGCCGTCCTTATCGCTATCCGACCAGCCGCCAGCTTCCAATATTTTTGCCGCAGCCCCAGCGTCATGATCTGGAATGACCGTCTCTTCGTTCCACCACGGGAGTCCATCGTTCGCTGTATAAGCCGGCGAGCCATGCCCCTCTAAAATACCATCCACCAGTTGCTGGCGATTGATCACCGTATTAATCGCCTTCCGGATGGCCACATCTGCGGTTACGTCGTTGCCGATGGGGTAACCTTCTTCGGTCTTGCCACCCGCTTTGACATAAGGAAAAGCAATTCCTCGGTTATCGACGCTCTTTACCGCCTCAAGACCCATGCCAGTCACGCTTTGGTTACTGAAGGCAGACGGAATATAAGCAACATCGACGCTGCCTGCTTTTGCAGCTGCAAAAGCGGCGTCCTCATTCAAAAATAAGAACGTGAGCTTATGAAAGTAGGGCTTTTTGCCATAGTAGTTTTCATTCGATTCTACGATAAGCTGCTGACCCCGGTCCCATTGCACAAATTGATAAGGACCTGATCCTATGGGATGCTCGGAATAGCCGCTGCTGTACGCGTGCTTAGGCACAATTCCCGTGGTAATAAGATAATAAACGAAAGTGGATTGCGGTTTGTTGAGCTGAAAGACCACTTCGTTATCTGCCGCTTCTACGCTCGCTAAGTTCGTAAGATCGATAGCTGCCCCACTTGCCGCAGCCGTATCGAAAGTAAATTTGACATCCTCCGCCGTGAGCGGCTTACCATCGGAGAACGTAACATCGTTACGAAGCGCAACCGTCCACGTTTTTCCATCTTCGCTTATTTCGTAGCCCGTCGCCAGATCGTTCACAATCTTCAAATCATCATCGCGTTTAAGCAATGTGCTCTGAAACAATGGTGAACCATAGCGGCCCCAGCCTTTAATTGGATCGAAGCCGGTGTCGGGCTCCGCGCCTATCGCCACCACAAGCTCATCCGATTTTGCCGAATGACTTGACGGTTCGGATTTTGGCTTTGCAGTACTGCATCCGGATACGAAGAGCAATATGACCAATGCGCACGTTATACTTCTTAAAAGCCCTATCAAATAGCCCACCCCATCAATATGTTAAGTTAAGTAACACGAATATGGGATATTGTAACACGATTCAAGAAGAATAGCATCATATTTCCACTAGAAAATCTAATAAAATACAATTAAAAAGAGACTATCTCACATGATCGAAAGCAATCAAGCGGAAAGTCTCTTGTTAGGGATGTTGGTAGCTATGTATGAGTTTAAGCGAACGTAAATACAATGGCGTGCTTACAGCCTCCTCTCAACGCAGGCGCTAGTTCGATTCGACGCGGTTAGAACGTATTTGCGCTTACAGACACTAACCTGCTCTTGAATAAGGGCTGTAAGAACACATACGTGCTTACAGAAACTCAAACCATCGTAGTGAACACCAACATTAATGAAAAAAATCAATTAAGCATTAGGTATGCTTGTGCTCTTTAGCAGGATCATGTTTGTCTGCATAGGTGACGGAAAGCTCAGCGTAAATGACCCCTTTCTGCGTCTGGATCTGCTGATGTAGGGAGCGAAGACGGGACAGTTCTCCCCTAACCACGATTACTTCCAGACATTGGTCGTGATTCAAATGGACATGCATGTTCGAAATAATATCATGATGAAAACGGTGCTGAACCTCCATGAGAACGATCGGAAGATCGCTTACATGATGATCATACACGAGGACAATCGTGCCCGCTACATACTCTTGTCCATTCATCCGAGCAGGTTCCAGCAAGGCTCTGCGGGCCAAGTCACGAATCGCCTCCGAGCGATTCGTATAACCTTGCTCGTCAATATAGCGGTCGAACTGATCGATTAACGGTGCCGGGAATGATACCCCGAACCGTACCAGCTCATCTTTTTCAGCCATAAGCTCACCCTGCCTATATCTTTTTTTTATCTTATTGTTTCTTAAAAAGCCACGCAGAAATGCACGCGCTCAGATATCAGCAAATGAACTCAACACTAACGCTCACCTAAGACGATCGTTTCTCGGAAATGGGGTAATCGATGACAATGACATTTTCGATAAGACCATCCAGCATGCTCACAAAACGCTGGTGAGCCGGATGCGGGCCATAAGCCAGCAACGCTTGCTGATCAGTGAAAGTCACTCGCAAACCTAAGGTATACCCTTGGATATTCTCAGTTTCCGTCGTTTCATTACGGCCAGCCGTCAGCTCTACAATGCCCGAAATCTCGGATGGAAGCCCATACAATGCATCTAGCAGCTCTTTTTCCTTGCTTGCGGTCAGCGCCTCTTTAAACTTAAATGATACCAAATGCTCTACCATTATAGTCCAATCTCCTCTCATTCTGTTCAAGCGTCATTTCTCCCTATCATATCATGGACAATGATCCTCGTGTTATAATGACTGCAATTGTAGTGAAACTTCGATCGCAAGGAGACAAGCAACCATGAACATCCAAGTAGAGCAAGCTCTAGGAACCGTATTAAAAAATTGGAGAGCGATGACCGTCGCGGACATGGATGAAGCGGAGGGCTCTGCCGATCAATTCGAAGCTTCTTTTTATAGCTTTATTGATACGGTTCGAGAGTGGGCCACTGCGGAGCTAAAACCATTTCCTCAGACCATTGAACAGTTTCTCGCGCTGCCGCCGATTCTTTCCATTTTGGATAAGCTTCCCGCACCGCTTCATCTTAATTTTGAGACGGAGGCTGAACTTATCATGGACAACATTATTCGAGTTGATGATGAGAAATACGATTAGCCTCACCGCCCCATTTACGATCATGATCCTTTCAATCCCAAACTCTCATAAAAATGCAATAATTCGATGACCATCGCGCCCATCCGTTCTTTTTCCGGCACGATAATCCGTTGTACGCCGAACTCCTTCAATGCCGAAGCAGTCACCTTGCCGACGGCCACAGCAAATACTTTTCTTTCAAACGCATCAACTAATTGCTCCAGCCGCCCCTGTTCTAACGCATAGCTGAACAAATAACGCACTTGCACAGCTGTCGTAAAACATACGGCGTCGACAACCCCGTACTCAAGCTCAGAGAGCAGCAGCTCCAGCGTACTCCACTCAGGCGGCGTATGGCGATAAGGAAGAACCGTATGCACGCACAAAGCTCCTTTGTCCTGCAAAAACCGCTCCAGTTCGGGCGCTTCCTCCCCATGCAGTTGAACCCACACCCGTGCACCCCGAAAGTCTATCGTGCCTAAATTTTTCATAAGACTTTCCACTGTTCCATCTTCATCATTTACCGCTGCTTGAAGTCCATACTTCTTGAGGAAAGCCGTTGTTTTATAACCTCTTGTTGCTATTTGCGCTTGTGACAACGACGCCAGTAGCGCTTCCCGAAATCCTAGCGCCTCTGACGATTGAACCATTCGCTCAGCTCCTAATCCCGTGGTCATAATAACCCAATCCGCGCCTTCAGCAGCCAATTTCCGTAAAGGCTCCGCTATGAAATTTTCATTAAAAACCGTTAAGCCCTGCAAAGATCGCACTCGCGGCAGCCCTCCTTGTTTCTCAATGATCATGCTCATTTCTTGTGTTTTTTGTGAACCGGCGATAACGATCCTTTTTCCGCTTAAGGCTGATTTCCTCATATAATGTGCTCTCCATCCATTAATGATAATGGATTAATGATAGTTGCCCGGTTGCCGTTTGTGACCCTCCAATCCCGCTAGCTTTCAACCATCCATTCGCAGTAAAATCCGAGTCTCCTCCAAAATTGGAGGGGGAATCATACTTCCAATTGGATCTGTACATCTTATACAATATCCGTTACGGTTAATAAAGAAATCAAACACAGAAATCATCATTCGCAGAGGGTGTCGGTAGGTTATGTGGAAACCAGATCGTTCAGCTCAAACTCCCCTATACCAGCAAATTGTCGATCATATTGAGCGTGCGATTTCCTATGCCGAGCTGCCCCCGGGAAGCTCACTTCCCTCCGAGCGCAAAATGGCAGAGCAGCTTGGCGTCAATCGGAGCACCATCATCCAAGCCTACGAGGAACTGCGCGCCTCGGGACTCGTGGAGAGCATCGTTGGCAGCGGTACGCGCGTTAGCTTAACCAAATGGGGGATTTCGCCAACCCACACGCCTAACTGGCGCCAATATACAGAAGGCGGTACATTCTTGCCGAATCTTCCGCTCATGAGGCGCATTCGGGAAGTTACGCTAAATAGCCCTACGGTCATTAACATGGCAAGCGGAGAGCTGTCGTCCGATTTATTTCCCAACGAGACGGTAAGCAGCATTTTACGTGAGCAGCCCTTTCAAGAGCATTTGGGCTATGATGACCCTCAGGGCTACGAACCATTAAGAAAATCGCTCGTTCATATGCTAAAGCAACATAACGATATACAAACCACGGAATCAGCAATGCTGATTACCTCCGGTTCACAGCAGTCCTTATATCTGATTACGCAATGCCTGCTCTCTCCTGGCGATGCCGTTGCTATTGAAGATCCCTCTTACAGCTATTCCTTGCCCATGTTCCAATCTGCCGGATTGCGGATTTACCGCCTTCCTGTTCACGAGGATGGCATTGATCCCGATGATATTACGGATTTATACCGAAAACACCGTATACGCATGGTGTTCCTGAATCCTAACTATCAGAATCCAACCGGAACCACGCTGAGCGTAGCCAAAAGAAAACAACTGCTGAGCATTGCCGCCGAGCTGCGCGTGCCCATTGTAGAGGATGATCCCTTCAGCCTTACTGCTTTTGACGGAAACGTTCCACTCCCTCTGAAAGCAATGGATACGGACGGAATCGTGCTCTATATCGGGTCGTTGTCCAAAATAGCCGCCTCCGGCCTGCGGATTGGCTGGATGGTCGCCCCGCAATCCGTGATCGAGCGGCTAACCGATGCCCGGCAGCAAATGGATTTTGGCTTAAGCATTATGTCTCAATGGGTAGCGGAACGGCTGCTGACTTCTGAACAATTCGAGCCGCATCTTGCACAATTGCGTCACTCCTTGTTTCAGAAGCAGCAAATGATGGTCCAAAGCTTGCAGGAAGTGCTTCAGGACAAAGTCATCTTCACCCCTCCGCTCGGCGGCTTGAATCTATGGTGCAAAATTAATCAACGCATCGAGGATGGCAAGCTGCTGGAGGAAGCGATGAAACGAGGCGTAGCATTCGTGCCCGGCAGCGTCTACGGTTCAGAGTCCGGGCATGTTCGACTTAGCTATGCAAAGCCGCAGTTAGATGAGATTCGCCCGGGTATCCTGGCTTTTTCAGAAGCATTGAAGCAGCTTTGAGTTTTTTTAGGGGAAGGAGGCTAATACGATGACTTATATTATTATCTTAAGCGCGTTGTTCTTTGGCGGTATCATCTACATTATGATGGCTGGCGCAGGCATTATTAGAGACGATGAGCATATTCAGGATCAATATTTGAAGCAGTTGAATGATACTCAATCCTAAGCTGAATAGCTAAGCAGCAGGCCCGTTAGTTACCCAACCCTGTCTACTGCTTAGCTTTCCTACTAGCATGCTATACTGCTTTCTCCCGTTTAAGTTTGTCCTCATTGATTTCTTTGATTTACCTTCGCAATTAAAGTTAACCGTAATTTATCAAAATCAATATTGGAGAAGGTGGAAACAACGATGCTTACCGAGTAATACCTTCCCAGCATTCGATCTGTAGCTTCAAAAAAAGACCGCTTCCCGTGCTCTATAGCTCCAATTCCCAACTTAGTAACGCCATTTTCCGAATAGAACTCGATCTGATTAATGGTATCCAAATCAATACGTTTGCGACCGAATAGCCACTTGTATTCCAAGTATTCATCATTAATAATGAGGTACGGTTTATTAAAGAAAGCTAATGCAAGCCAAGAGTATAGGATAAGGATCATAAACACGTAAAAAAAAAGTTTTAGACTGAGTTTTACACTGTCATCATTCAGAATCAGAATGAAACCTAGCAACATGGTTACCAAAAATCCATATAAGAGATGAAATGACCATTTTAGCTTGGCCTGTTTATGTAGCGGCAAAGAGTATAAGCCATTATTTTCAGTTATTAAATCTTTCATTGGACTTCTCCACCCTCTTTTAACGGTCGCATTATTCCTTTTTTAGAACGAGCATTTCAAATATTTTGTTGCGAAAAAGAGTAAACCTGAGATATAGAATGAGTTCATACTATGAATTTTCATCTAAGTTATAGGTTATCATAGGCCCTTTACTTTTTGGTGTCCAGCCCCGAGACAAAGCATCCTCAATGATCAACGATATTTCTGATGGCTTAAGAAGCTTCAAATTTAAATCTTCTACATAAGGGAACTCTACCCAAAACTCATTGATTTCTGATTTTAGGTACACTCTAATTTTTTGCCCCTTAACCTCTTCATGCTCTACGGTAAGCGCTAATTGGCCCTTTGTAGCTGGGGAAATTACGTAGGCGTATCTTTCCTCTCCCACTGTGATTTTCTTTGATCTTTTTTTATTCATTGTCACTTTATCACCGCCTGTTTTACCATAATTCGTAGAAATATGATTATACATCACAGCTGGTTGCAAGAGATAACTTGTCAGATGATTAGAAAATGAAATCTAGGAAATAACGGGATTTTGTCCCGTTAAATTAAACCCTCCGAAGCACTTGTGTAAATTAGAGGGAATTTCTCACGTTAATTCCTCCTCTAATTCTGCTATTGCCTCAAAAGGCTGGATTTATATGGAAAAATTCCTGCTAATTCATAAAAAGGATCGACAAAGGCTTATTTAGAAGGAGAAATTCCCGCTAATTGAACGGAAGGATTAAAGTTACTCCAGCAACGGTGGCAGCAGTCATCAGTCGGTGCATTGAATGAGCAGCTTAGCTAAGTTCAGATAGTGGGTCTGTCTAACCTGCCCCAAGCAAAAGACATGGTCGTTTTTAAACGCCAGCTCTAGCTTTTATATGAAAATGCAACAAAAAAAGAAGCAGAGGCTGACCTCTGCTTCTTTCGTTTGTTGCTGTTCCTGCTACTTATTGAATAATCTTCTGTTGCTTATTCAACAGATGCCGCTACTGCTCTTCTACTGTTTTTCCTAAATCTGCAGGAAAGCGGTCAATCTTGCGCTTGCTCATTCTGCTTGTTCTTGCTGCAGTTCCTATGACAGCCCTGACTATATGTTCCGTTCCTGCACTCGCGCTCGCTTACAAGCGAGCAATATTGAACTCAAACGCTAGCGTTTGATTGGCAGGAATAAGATACTCGCCGTGGACTGGTGCGCCCCAGCTGTCGTCGCCGCCGACGCCCATTTGTCTGCCCGCTACCGTTACAACGGTATAATGCACGTTCGGCAGCTCATAATGGTGATTTGCGCTTTCCAGCTCAAATGCCGTGTAAGGAGAAATATTGCATTCGACTGGCTGCGTGGCAGGAGCCGTGATCCGAATGCCCTGCGCATAATCGTTGCTAATGCTCACGCGGCGGACGCCGGTACGGTTACCGGACTCCTGCGGAACGACATAGCCCGAGACGTTATCGGCTGCATCATTTTGGAATTCGCCAAGTCGCGCCCCAAACGCACGGTCGATATAGTTCTCGCTTGGTCCCATTGCGTACCAATCCAAGTGGTGATAATCCGCTGGCACCTTGAACGATAACGCAAAAATCGGAAGCTTCGGAAGGCCTTCTGCCCCCTCGTAGCGCACTTTCACATTTAAGCTGCCATCTGCAAATACGGTATAAGCAGCCGTAACGACAACCTCCGCGCTAATGCTCAGGTTATAATTAAACGTAACTGTTGCGCTTCCTTCCTGTTTGGTTAACTCAACGGAAACACATTTGCGCGTCAAGCTTGCTGCAAACCAAGCACCTGAATCAAAGCCGAGAGCGAAACCTTTATCATTGTCTGTCGTTGCCCGCCAGAACAGCGGAGCCGGCGGAATCGCAATCATTTCGCGTCCGGAGTAATTTACAGATGTCAGCGTTCCTGCCTGCTTCGAGAACATAATGCTGAAATCGCGGCCGTGTACGCCGATATTGACGTCACCCTCCACTACTCTTACCGCGCCCGCAGGCTGAGCAGCAGCACGACTTTCCTCCACTAGGAATACATGCTGGCCGAATGAAATCTCATGGCCGGCATCAGCCCACAAGGCAGCTTCGTTCAGGTTCAAAGACACATGCAGCGAATACTCGCCAGACTCCAAAGCAGCCGGAAGCTCAAACGGAACGTAAGCTTCGGATAGTGCAGCTACATCAGCCTTTAGCGATTTTTTAAATATCTCGCGTCCTTCATGATGAAGCTTAACGACCAAATCATAAGCATCTGTACCTGAGAACAAGTTCTCGTTAATCACTTTTACGCCGGTACGATCAGGAATCAGCTTAATGTTCTGGTAGAGGAATTTAACCTCCTGCATTTTCGGAGATTCCTTGCGGTCTGCATAAACAATTCCGTTCGTACAGAAATTGTAATCGGTCGCTCTGTCGTCGAAATCGCCGCCATACGCCAAAAACTCTTTGCCGTAACGGTCTTTCTTGACGATGACCTGATCGATATAATCCCAAATGAAGCCGCCTTGGTACATCGCGTATTTCTGTTCCAGCTCCGTATATTTGTGCATGCCTCCAACGGAATTACCCATCGCATGCATATACTCGCAGCTGATATAAGGCTTTTGCGGGTCCTCATTCAAATATTGCTCAATATCGGCCGGCTTTGCATACATGCGGCTCTCCATATCACTCGTCGCGTCATAGGTCCGGTTATGGAATACGCCCTCGTAATGGACAAGTCTGCTCGGATCTGTCTCCCGGAAATAATTCGATACATTAAGAAGAACCTCACCCGCATAGGCTTCATTGCCGACAGACCAGATTAGAATGGACGGATGGTTTTTGTCCCGTTCCACCATCGAAATCGCGCGATCCATGACGATCGGCTGCCATTCCGGCTTGTTTTCAGGGATATTCCAAGATGGCTCAACCGCGCCCATCTTCTGCCATGAGCCATGGGTTTCAAGATTCATCTCGTCAATGACATAGACACCGTAAATATCGCATAGCTCGTACCACAGCGATTGGTTCGGGTAGTGAGAGGTTCTTACCGCATTCAAATTGTTGCGTTTGATTGTGCGGATATCCCACAGCATATCTTCCTTCGTAATCGACCGACCTCTGCGGCTGTTGAATTCATGGCGGTTCACGCCTTTGAACACAATGCGCTTGCCATTGATATGCATAACTTTATCGATCATTTCGAATGTCCGGAATCCTACTCTTTGAGGGACCGCTTCGACCACATGGCCCACTTGATCATAAAGCGTAACATAAAGCATATACAGGTAAGGCTTCTCGGCACTCCACGGCGTGACAGTCCCTGCATCTACGGATAAAGAAAACTGTTCCCCGCCATCTGGCTGCATGGCAGTCTCAGCGACCGTTAAGCCAGCAGCGTCCTTCAGCTCCAGCTTAATGCTCGAAGGCTTAGCTCCTGCGAGCTTTAAATCTACGCCGATCGTCCCTTTCGTATAAGAGGTGTCCAGCTCAGCATGTACAAACAGGTCCCGCACATGGCTGCTAGGAACCGTATATAAGTAAACATCGCGGAAGATTCCTGAAAAACGCCAAAAATCCTGATCCTCCAGCCAGCTGCCCGTGCTCCGTTGATAGACTTCAACTGCAAGCTTATTTTCCCCTTCTACCATATAAGGGGTAAGGTCAAATTCAGAAGGCGTAAAGCTGTCTTCGCTATAACCAACGAATGTTCCGTTTAACCATAAATAAAAGGCAGATTCTACGCCTTGGAAAGAGATATAGACCGGCTTGCCCTGCATTTGCGCAGGCGCTTGAAAATACTTCACGTAGCTTCCAACTGGATTATGATCCTCCGGAATGGCTGGCGGACGAATATCATTATGGCCGTCCCATGGATACATGGTGTTTACGTATTGAGGCTTGCCAAAGCCCTGTAGTTGAATATGACCGGGTACTTCAATGTTATTCCAGCCATCAACCGGATGCTCCAGCTCGTAAAAGTGCTGTGGACGGTCTGCCGGTTTAACGGAATAGTTGAATTTCCAGTTGCCGTTCAGTGAATGGCGCAGCGACATTGGCGCTTCTGCCACAGCTTCATCGATCGTTTCGTAATAGCGGTGATCAGAGTGTGCCGGTAGCCGGTTCACGGCAAATACGCTTACATCGGTAAGCCAGCTTATTGTAGGCTTCATTTCATTCATTGCATTTTCCCCTTAAAGTTATTTAAAAGTCAGGCGGCTGCGCTACATGTGCACAGCCACCTGACTCTTTTCCGTGCTTATTTGACTGAACCTGTCATGCCCGCTACAAAATGTTTCTGCATTAGGAAAAAGACAAGTGCAGTTGGGATTGTCGAAATGACGATCGCTGTCATGATGATACCATAATCTGGCGTGTAGCTCGACCCCAAATTGGATATGAGCATCGGGATCGTTCTTTTCTCCGGAGATTGCAGCACGATAAGCGGCCACAAATAGTTATTCCAGCTCGACATAAAGGTAATGATGCCGGCTGCGGCATAAGTGGTCTTCATCGTAGGCATGAAAATCCGGAAAAACAGGCTTATCTCATTCAAACCGTCGATACGCCCCGCTTCCAGCAGCTCACGAGGAAACATCTTCGTATTTTGACGGAAGAAGAAAATAAGAAACGCGGTCGTAAACGTCGGCAGCACGACACCCGAAAGTGTATCCAGCCCGATAAAAGGGATGGCTTGCGAAATGCCTGCAAACATTTGGTACAACGGCACCATGATTGCCGCGAACGGGATCATCATGGACAGAAGCAAAATAGTAAATACGACATCCTTTGCTTTGCTTCGGTAAATTTCAAAGCCATAACCAGCAAGCGAAGCAATAACCATTGCAAGGATCGTAGTGGTGACTGAAATTTTAGCCGAGTTCAGCAAGGCCGGGACGATGTCCACCGTGCTGAACAAATTATTTAGATTTTCCAGTAGCTGACTGCCTGGCAGCAGCCTTCCTTTGGTTACGTCAGCCGATTTATTGGTTGCGCTGATTATCATCCAGAGAAATGGAAAGATGGATATGAACGCAGCGACGGTTAGGAATATATAAACGAACACCCGTTTTAGTTTATCCATTTTTATCACCTGCCGCTTTGAACTGAATAAATGCCAATATGATGATCATAATCACGATGGAATAAGAAACGGTTGCTGCATAGCCGAAATCCGCTGAATATTTGAACGAAAGGTTGTAAATATATTGAGAAATGGACATCGATGCATTACCCGGTCCACCCTTAGTGATATTGACGACTTCGTCGAACAACTGCAAGGTACCAATCGTAGAGGTTATGGAAGTAAACAAAATGATTGGTTTGAGTAGCGGTACGGTAATGCCAAAAAATTGTCTCGTGGACGAGGCGCCATCAATTTTCGCGGCTTCGTAGATCGAGTGATCAATATTTTGAAGCGCAGACAAGTAGAAGATCATGTTATAGCCTGTCCAGCGCCATGTGATTGCAATGATAACCGTCACCTTTGCCCAAAACGGATCTGTAATCCACTGAATCGGTGTGCCGATCAGATGAAGATTGGTTAGCATTTTGTTAACCAGACCTTCGGTAGCAAACAGGTATTTGAAAATAACTGAATACGCTACAAGCGAGGTAACAGCCGGCAGGAAGATTGCCGTACGGAAAAACCCTTTGAATTTCAATTTGCTGTCATTAAGCAATACAGAGATAAACATAGCCAAAACAATCATAACCGGTACTTGGATAATTAAGTAAATGAACGTATTTTTAACTGCAGTTAGAAACGTCTTATCGCTAAACAAACGAACGTAGTTGTCAATGCCGACATACGATAAATTCATGCCTTTGCCGGATTTGAACGATAGCAAGAGCGCTTGGATCATCGGATAAAAATAGAACGCCGCAATCAATACGACTGCCAATATGACGAACATCCATCCGGTAATGTTAGCCCTTCTGCGAATATTCACGCCAGGCCTCGCTGCTTTCACGTTAGCCTAACCCCTTTCTTTACGGAAATAAAACCTCGCAGACTCCTCCAGCCCCCGCCCCCGTCCAACAAAGGCTTGGGTTCAGGAGAGGGAGAAGCCCCAGGTTTTATTTAATTGCCGTATGGTCTAATTTATTTTACTTGTGTTTCTGCTTGTGATTGAGCGTCGCTTAGCACCTTGTCGATGTCTTTGCCGCCCATGTAATTTTGCATTTCAACGACTAAAATATCTTCAATCGCATACGTATGCATGCCGTAGTTAACGCTTGGAATTTGCTCTGTCCATTTTGCAAAGTCCTGAATCACGTTTTGGCCGCCGAAGAACTCATCCGCTTGCTTATAAGCGTCGCCAGCTGCTGCCGCTTTCAGTGTGCCAATCGCGCCGATTTCCGTCACAAGCTTTTGGTAAAGATCAACGTCTGAACCAAAAGTTGCTTTCAAGAACTCTGCCGCTGCTTCTTTGCCATCGACGTTCATAACATACCATGAGCTGCCGCCCAAGTTAGAAGCATGAACGGAGTTAGGGTTGCCGCCAAGTTTAGGGAAAGGAACAACCGCCCATTTGCCGGATTGTGATGCTTCCGCTTTTACCGAGGCTGTGATCCAGTTGCCTGTTGGAACGGATGCTACTTCGCCGCTGTTAAATGCGCCTACGAATTGGCTCCAATCCGAAGTTACTTTCACGATATCAGCATTCATTAGCTCTTTGTATGTTTCAAATGCTTCCTTCAGAGCTGCGTTACCTGCAAGATTTGGCGTTGTGCCGTCTTCTTTCAAGTACCATGAGCCTGCGGATTGAATCATCATCCGGATAAGACCTAGATCGTTAGGGTCTTGGGTTAGAAGCGATTTGCCTGTTTTGGCTTTCACTTCTTTACCGATCTCGATAAGCTTCTTCCAGTCGATATCCTGCAGGTCGTCAACTTTAAAACCCGCTTCTTCCAAATAGTCGCTTCTTACATAAAGACCAGCAACACCGGAATCGAAAGGTACGCCGTATTGTTTGCCGTCAAAGCTTGTAGGCCCGATCTTGTAATCGGCAAAGTCGCTAGGCGTAATGAAATCATTTAAAGCAAAAAATGCATCCGGGTAAGCTTGCAGGAAGCTTTGCGCACGGTAATCTTCAATCAATACGATTGTTGGCAAGCTTTTTGTTGTACCAGCATTCAGGCCTGCGTTCAATTTTTGAATAATATCAGCCTGTGCGTTCTCCACGATGTTGACTTTAAGATCAGCATTTTTTGCTTTATAGGCTTCGCTTGCACGTTCCATGGCACCAATGTTAAATGCTTTGTCCCAAGCCCATACTGTAATTTCTTTCGTGCCTGCAGCAGGTGCTTCACCGTTATTTGGTGCATTGTTTTCTTTGCTCGAACATGCCGTAAGAAGCACAAAGCTTGCGAGCGCGACAGCTAGTAATTTCTTCACAATATTCAACCCCTTTTTGATAACTGTAAGCTAATTCTGAAAGCGTTTGCCGGCTAACGATATTCATTATAGCAATTCGTTAAAATGACTCGTTAGCAATATATTTGTGTGGATTTGTCATTCTATTGTTACCTTTCCAGAGGTTATTATGTAATTAGAAATTAATTTGTGAATTGGTACTTTTTTTAGGTCTTATGGAGGGGAAGCCTAATCTTCACCCTGGTACCTTGACCTATATCGCTAACGATTGAGACGCCAAATTCTTCTCCGTACAGCAGAGCGATCCGATCATGCACATTACGAATGCCAATTCCAGAGAAAAAATGACTGGTGCTAATGGAGCTATGGGCCGGATTTTCATGGTCATAACCTTCCATGCCCACCCCATTGTCCACCACCTCGCAAACGAGAGCCTGTTCTTCCCGCGAAATAAGCACGTAAATATGCCCATCATTGCGCTCTTGGAACGCGTGAAAAAACGCATTTTCGATAAATGGCTGGATAATCAGCTTCGGAATATGATAGCCGTAACAGTCGTCCGCGACAAAATAATTGACGACGATCTGCTCGCCATAACGCACATGGTTAATGAATACATAGTTTTTTAAATTAACGAGCTCTTGCGCCACGCTGATGGTCTCGCTAATATTGCTGACCGTATTTTGCAGCAGAGAAATCAAGGAGTTAATTGTAGCGGCAGCCTTCTCCTTGTTGCCCTGTTGAACCAAAATTTTGATGGAAGCAAGCGTATTGTATAGAAAATGGGGATTGATTTGCATCTGCAAAGCGGATAGCTCTGCATTGCGCTGATCCTTCTGCGTCTGAATCAGCTTCTTGATGTAATCGTTCAGCTCATCAAGCATATAGTTGTAAGCCCGGCCAAGCTCCTTAATCTCATAGCTCCCGGAAACCTCGATATAATTATCAAAATGATTTGTCGTAATGCCCGACATTTGCCTAGCGAGCATCGTTAATGATTTCGTCAACCTTCTGGAAATAAGAAAAACAATGATAAGAGCCACAAAAACAATCGCAATGCTGATCAAAGCAATCATTTTAAAATCCACGATGCCTTTAAGCACTTCCTGCTTGTTGATCAGATTAACGAGATAAAAGTCATATACCGGCAAATATTCGGATAATACAAGACTGCTGCTTCCCAGAACATTCACGTCTTTGAAGTTTAGCTTTTGCTCTTCGATCTCCTTGGCGTAGCTCAGCAGTTCCTGTTCCTCTTGCCCGATTAAATCGTGGCGGTTGCTGGAGACGACAACGCCTTTGCTGTCCAAAATGACAACATCGTTGCCCTTGCTTGTAAAACTGGAATAAAATCCTTTAAAGTCGCTTTCTTTGATCGCAAAGTATAGCACGCCATATTGATTGCCGCTCGTTCTCTCCATTAAAGCTCTGGACGCAACAATAACCGGATCATCATGAGATGAACCGGGGATATTTTCAGTATCCAATTGGTAAATCAGCTTCTTGGGCTGGATAAGGGTGTTGACGGTCAAAATGCTATTTCTCAGCTTTTCGAGCGAGCTTGGCCAATAGTAGCTGTCTGTGGAGTGAAATTTTTTATTCACGCCCGAGATGGTCATCGTAACCGGATAAGCGGCAACATTCGATTGAATCCGCTCCATCTGTTGGCTAGCCTGATAGTAACTTGCCAACGAAGAGACCGTGTCCATTTCCGGCTTCGTCAGAAAGCCTTTGATGGCTCCATTTTGCATCACATTGTTCGAAGCGGTTACAACCGAATAATTAAACGATTCGAAATTGGCCTGAATCTGGTTAATAATTTTGGAATTTGTAATGCTGAAGGTATTCATGAACAGCCGCTCGGACATTTGAATCATAAAGATGGAGGTCAGGAGCGACACCGATATAATGCTAATGAACGTAACCATAAACATTTTGATAAACAAGCCGTGGAATTTAAATTTGTCCAAAAAAGCTCTCATCTGCTAATCCCTCTTCTTGCCCATGTATTGTTTTCGATAATGACTTGGCGATAGGCCCGTCAGCTTCTTAAATACTTTAGTGAAATAACTATGGTCCGAATATCCAACCATTCCGCTAATTTCCGAAATGGATGCGGGATCATGCCGCAAGAGGTCCGCCGCCTTCTCAACCCTAATTCTGTTCAAATATTCGCTAAACCCTTCTTTATTATGCGAAGTGAAATAACTCGACAAGTAGGAGGGGTTAAAATGAAAATGTTTGGCCAATTCCGTCAAGCTGAGCGGCTCGGCATAATGCTCGCGTATAAAATGCAGCAGCTGCGTCATATTCGCATTGCTGCCCGCCGTTCCCCTTTTCTGAATAACCTCATCGGCTTTCGCTATAAAGCTTTGCAGCAGCTTGATTGCTTCGCTGGCATGCGTCGTTTCTCCAATGGATTTGAAATAGGCATATTTAGCTTCTTCCAAATGCTTCACATCGGAGTCCTGGCGGCCGAGCAATATCGTAATGTTAAAAATAACATTGCCTAAAAAAGACTTGAATTCAAATACATCAGTAGAATAACGAGAAGCCTTGGCCTGCACATCAGCAAGCAGCTCGCTAAATGCTTCTTCGTACTGTCTTCGGTTCATCCGTTCCGTGAAATCGTTCATATTGAACTGAACCGATTCCTCCCCAATCGGCGGCAGCTCGCTTTGAAGGATGAAATGCTGAGATTGCGGGAGGAAGAAACGATAGGCATTGAGCTTAAGAAAGCCTTCTTTATAGAACGTCCCGAGCTGACTCAGCTCGGAGAACGGCTCGCCAAGCATCCAAGCAAGCTCTGGCAGCTGTTCTCCTGTGCCTGCCGCAAGCTTGCGCGCGATGCCTTTCAGAATATGCTGGTCACGGTTTTCCAAATTAACGAGCATCACTGCCATGCTTGCTTCGGTGGGCAGATGATAAGAGACTGCACTCGGCAATTCCGAAGCGAGCTCGACTGCCATTTTGTCATGCCAATAGGCAGCTTCCTGTATCTCCCTGCCCTTGCCTTGCAGCTGCTTCAAATCAACCCCTAGCAGCCGAAATGCCGCATGCGGAAAAGCTTCTTCAATGACGGAGCTGTTCGTGTCCGCCTCATAGCCTGAAATAAGCTTGTCCAGCACAACTTTCACAGACATGCCGCTTTCCTCCTCCGTCTGTACAAGCTTTAAGGAAGGAATTTTGCGTGCGGTTCGTTTTACGATATCCAGCAGTTGGAAAGCTTCCAGCTTAGGTTTCAAGATATAATCGGCAACGCCGCTTTGAAACGTGGATCTCACATAATCAAATTCACCGAAGCTGCTTAATATAATAACCTCAATTTCCGGGAATCTCGCCTTAATCACGCGAGTCAGCTCCTCGCCGCCCATCACGGGCATCACGATGTCCGTAATGACAATATGCGGCGCGAGGCGATCGATCAGCTCCAGCGCTTCCTTGCCATTGGAAGCCTCACCTACGATTTGAAAACCTTCATGTTCCCAATTGAGCAGGTGCTTGATCCCCTGCCTCACTAATAGTTCATCATCTACGATAAGTACGCGACAAGAAATCAACGTTTCCCAGCCCCCACATTCAATATCCGTTTGCTTGTAAGTGTAGCAGCAAATCATTCCTTATAATAGCTGCGGATAACAATATCCTGATCATAATTGCCGAAGCCTTTGCCGTACAGCGTCAGCCCCCCGCGTCCGCGCGATACATCCTCGGCGCTAATGCGGAACGTCCACTGCGAACGATCCGATGATACATCCTCTATAGTCAGCTCCGAAATTTGCTGTCCGTCGACGAAGCTGCCGCTCTCGTTGATGCGCAAAACCTTCATTAACCCGTATTGATTGACATCCGAGTGCCACCACTCCGGCGAGAGCCTGCCTCTAAAACTGCCGAAATCGCCAGGGCTTGTCCATATGCCCATGGATTTGTCATTGATCGTAAACTCAATATCTGAGGGCCAGTTCTCATTGATGTGAGGAGCCTCAGAGCCAATCTCCAGCGAAATTTCAATTTCGCTCACCACTTGGTCCTTGAAAAGGTAATTGGGTATCTTATATTCAACAAAGCCTCTTGCAAACCAAAGAATGCCTGCCTGAACACGCTCCGGATCTAAAAAGTAAGTCGGGTTATCATACTGTCCAATCATTTTGTCTTTAGTCGCTATGCCACAGGTTGGCGCAGCCTCAAAATCGGTGTAGTGACCGACCGGAATGGATACTTCGGTAAATTTTCTAGTTTGAGGCTTCGCTTGCGATAAACGAATTTGCAGGTATTCCGTAGAAAGCGAGCAGTATTTATAGGTACCGCCGTTTACTCTTTTCATGCGATAACCAACTAGCCCTGCCTTTTGAAGCTTGTTGACATGGGTGCTCACGATTGCACTGCTTAAATACAGCGTAGCGGCCAGTTCTTTAATATGCATCTCTTTTGTATATAATAAATCGATAATTTGCAAGCGCACTTCACTGGCTAATGCTTCATACACACGAAGCGACTGCGCATCGGTCGTTAAATACATCGTTAGTCTCCCATTCTTAGAATTAGCAATTTAGCTAATCCTATCTCAATTCATTCGCTGCGTATTGCTTGTATTTATATATTATGATAAATATGATATTAGAAATCAACAACATAAGAATTAATAATTTCATTAATTCAATCACAGGAGGATTGTTTGTTATGTCTATGAAATCAACCATGCTTATCGATAAGAACTTTACGGTGTCCGAAGTTGATCCTCGGCTCTACGGCTCGTTCATCGAGCATCTTGGCCGTGCTGTTTACGGAGGCATTTATGAGCCAGGCCACAAGACAGCTGATGAGAACGGCTTTCGCCGCGATGCGCTTGAAGCCATTCGTTCCTTGCAGGTTCCTATTATACGCTACCCGGGAGGAAACTTCGTATCCGGCTACAACTGGGAAGATGGCGTTGGCCCGAAGGCAGAACGGAGACGGCTGCTTGACCTTGCTTGGTGGACGACGGAAACCAATGAAATGGGCACCAATGAATTTGCGGATTGGGCAAAGCTCGTTGGCTCAGAGGTCATGATGGCTGTCAATCTCGGTACACGCGGGGTCGATGCCGCCAGAAACCTCGTTGAATATTGCAACCATCCATCCGGCTCTTATTACAGCGATCTCCGGATCTCGCATGGCTATAAAGATCCGCATAAATTCAAAACCTGGTGTTTAGGCAATGAGATGGATGGCCCATGGCAAATCGGGGCAAAAACAGCCGTAGAATACGGTCGCCTAGCTAATGAGACGGCCAAGGCTATGCGCTGGGTCGATCCAACGATTGAGCTTGTTGCTTGCGGCAGCTCCTCCAGCGGCATGAGTACCTTTGCGGACTGGGAAGCAACCGTGCTCGACCTCACGTACGAGCAAGTGGATTTCCTCTCCCTGCATACCTATTACAATAACAATGAGCAGGATTCATCCAACTTCCTTGCCAAATCGTTAGACATGGATCAGTTCATTTACAGCGTAACCGCGATTTGCGATTATGTGAAGGCAAAGAAACGGAGCAAGAAAAAGCTTATGCTCTCGCTTGATGAGTGGAACGTCTGGAACTCTATCGGCAGCAGCCGTGCGGACGAACGCTGGCAGATCGCTCCGCCTGAATTCGAGGATGTGTATACCCTAGAGGATGCCCTGGCGGTAGGCTGCTTCATCATTACCCTGCTCAAGCATGCCGACCGTGTAAAAATGGCTTGTATTGCGCAGTTAATTAACGTTATTGCACCGATTATGACTGAAAACGGCGGCCCTCTTTGGCTGCAGACGACTTATTATCCCTATATGCATGCTTCCATTTATGGCAGAGGAACTGTGCTTCACCCGATTACCTCTTCGCCGAAATACGACTCGAAGGACTTCACGGATGTCCCTTACCTCGAAGCAATCAGCGTGTTTAATGAGGAGCAAGGCGAAATTACCGTCTTTGCGGTCAACCGCCATTTAACGGAAGGCCTGGACCTTGACGTTGACGTTCGCAGCTTTGGCGAGGTTAGCATCATCGAGCATCTGGTGTTGGAACATGCGGATCTGAAAGCCGTGAACACAAAATCAAATCCGAATGAGGTTACGCCTCATAATCGTGGCAATGCGCAAGCCGATAACGGATCCGTGAAAGCCGTGCTAGGCAAGGCTTCTTGGAACGTCATCCGGCTGCAAATCAAAAAATAGTTAAACCGATTTCAAGCGGAAGCTTATCGAAGTTAGCAAAAACCGCAGGAGCACATGCTCCTGCGGTTTTTTTTCATACGCCTTGCATAACTAAGATAGAGCGGCCATTCGAATCCACTGAATCGCTACGGGCTGCTCCTCCGCCCGGAGAATAAGCTTTTGCAGGCCAGCCGCCTGCATTTGGCTCTGAATGCGCACGCTCTGCCACTGGTCGCTCTCCAACTGCCGGGCTCCAATAAAGGTATCATTTAGCGAAGCCATCACCCTTGCGCCTTCCCGTCCTCGAACGAGCAGCTCAAGCTCAATGGCTAACGGTGCTTTATCTACCGTAAATTCGTAAGCAACCCAATCAGTGGGAGCGAGCTGAACATACAGACGCTCATCCGTTTGCCACTCCTCTCCCTTCATATGCTGAAAGTTCGGCGTTTCTCTCATACTGTCCACAAAGCGAATATCCACCCCGTCACCGCTGCGAAAACCAATATTTCCGGCCGCACGACCGCTAATACCGTAGCTGATTCCTTCTCCTTTATAACCGTAAAAAATAGCCGGCACTGTCACTGTCGCCCTGCGGAACAACGCATGGACAACCTCCGGACGATAGGTACAGTTCTCGATTCGTATGTGATCCAGATAGGTCCATAAAATGCGTTCTGCCGCTTCTGCGCTTGGCTTCGCCCCGCCCTGCATAAAGTCAATAAGCTGCTGCCAGTTCTCTGGCATATTAACCGAGCATGGGGAGTTCGTACAGTCCAGCTTCTTCCACGTCCAGAAATTCCATGAAATATCGTGATCCTCATACAAGCGGAAAGCACCTGTAAACCAATCGCAGTTGTTTTCCCCGCCTTCGCCCATAAAGATCGGAAAGTCCAGCTCCTCGCGCTTGTCCAAAAACGGCTGGATGCTCTCCGTATCCGGATTGTTCCAATACTTATGAAACTGCAGCATGAGGTTGTCATCGAGCCGTTCGTCGAAGATAGACCAATCCGTCGCCCAATGCGCGCCTTCCAAGATAATCATATGCCGCGGGTCCACTTCCCGAATGGCCGAGATGATGTCCTTGTACAGCGGCATAATTTGCCCGTTATACTGCGCGAACCAGTTGGGAAGCGGTTCATTCAGCAGATCGTAACCCGCAACAATCCATTCGTCTTTGTAACGCTCGGCAAGCGCTCTCCATAAATCAACCGTCAGCTGCTTATTTTGTTCGTTTAGAAACAGCTCCGGCAGATCATTCGCGGAATCGTCAATATTTGTCCCCGTCTGCCCCCCAGGTGCTCCGTGCAAATCCAAGATGACATAAAGAGAATGAGTCCGGCACCAGTCAATGACACGGTCAATTAGCGCCAAGCGGTTTTCTTTGATTCGCAAAACAACGCCGTCCTCGATTAGAAATCTGGCGTTAATCGGCACGCGCACCGAATTAAAACCTTCGGCCGCAATTCGCTCAATGTCCGCTTCCGCCGTATAACGGTCATAATAAAGCTCCCAGAATTCATCAGCTTTCGTCTCGCCGATTAATTCGCTAATCATTCGCTCGATTCGCCTCGGGCGGTCCCCTTCATCAGGAAATCGCCACATATAGCCCTCGGGCAGCAGCCAGCTTCCAAAGCCGACACCTCGCAGCAAAATTTCTTTCCCGTCGCCATTGACTACTTTTTTGCCCGCTGCTTTTAGAAATCCAGTTACCTCTTGATTTTTGTCCATGTCCGTCCCTAGCCACCCTTTCTCTATTAGCCTTTAATCGCGCCTTCCGCAATTCCGCTTAAAATATATTTTTGCAGCAGCAAGTATACGAGCAAGATTGGCAGCATCGTTAGCACCAAAGAAGATAAGATTGCTGACCAATCATTATTGTACTCGCCAAACAGCATATTTGTGGAAATCAACAGCGTATAATGCTGTGATTTGGTCAGCATTAGAAGCGGCAGCAGAAAGTCGTTCCACATCCAAAGCGCGTTCAAAATTGCAACCGTCGCCGTTATGGGCATAAGCAAAGGTAAAATAATCGCCGCATACAACCGAAATTCCCCGCAGCCGTCCATGACGGCCGCTTCGTCCAAATCCCGCGGTATCGATTTGACGAACCCATGATATAAGAAAATTGCAAGCGCGACCCCTAATCCGATATAAATAAAGCCCAACCCGTAAGTGGTGCCCTGCACCTTTAGCTCTTTGGCGATTTTGACAAGCGTAATCAAAATAGAATGAAAGGGTATTAATGAAGAGAGCACGAACAAGGAAAACAAAAAACGGCTGAGCCTTCCTGGCGTTCTCGACATTTTGTAACCCGCCATTGATGCAAACAAGATGATGCCAGTTACGCCGATCAGCGTAACGATAATCGTGTTCCAAAAGCTTCTTAAAAAGTCGATTTTACGATAAGCGTCCGCATAATTTCCGAAAGTTATGGACGTAGGGAAGGAAAGGACCTGATTCAGCATTTCTCCATCTGACTTCAGTGAATTGAGAACGGCCATGTAAATAGGAAACAACGTGATGACCGCTGCAACGAGCAAGAAAATCAGGATAAAGGCATGACCGGCTTTGTTTCCCGTCGCTGTTAGCATCGATTTAGGCTTAGCCATTATGCCTCCACCTCTCTTCTTTTCATAATCCAAAGCTGTATCACGGTCAAAATCAACACAATGACAAACAAGATGATCGCTTTCGCGCTTGCATAGCCATATCTTTGATTAAATTTAAACGCTTCCTCTACGATGTTCAGGGCAATGACCTGCGTTGATCTGCCGGGCCCTCCGCCTGTCAAGGAATATACGGCATCAAACACTTTGAAGGAGGAGCTCAGCGTCAAGAAGATGCCGATTGTCACTGCGGGATAGATCATAGGAAGCGTAACGTAGCGAAAGGTTTGCAGGCTGCTAGCGCCGTCAATTGCAGCCGCTTCCCGCAACGAAGCTGGAACTCCTTGCAGGGCAGCGATATAAATGACCATTTGGTAGCCGACCCCGCCCCATAGAGAAAGAATAACAATCGAATAAAAGGAGAAGGCCGGATCGCCGATCCAAGATTGATCCAGGATAAGCAGCCCCGTTTTCTCAGCAATAATAGGCAGAACCTTCGTAAAGATAAACATCCACATAAAGCCGCCAATAATTAAGCTGAGCATATTGGGCATAAAGAAAATCGTACGGAACAGCACCTTGCTCTTTCTCCGTGATTCTACGAATACCGCAAGCAGCAAGGCAATTACGTTTTGCAGCACAACCATATATAGTACATATTTAAAAGTAAACCAAACCGACTTAATAAAATAAGGGTCATTCGTCAGCGCTTCGGTATAATTGGCGAATCCCACCATATCGTAGGTGGGATTCAAACCGTTCCAATTCGTTAAGCTGTACCAAACGCCCCCAAACGCAGGGGCGATGGTAAACACAGCATAAAATAATAAGGCCGGCAGTACGAAGGCTAGAAGGATGACTGTTTGCTTGTTTTTTCTCAGTACGCTCATCTTCGTCACTCCTAATCAGTCATTGGCCTCGTTATTTCGTGCTTTGAACCGCTGTAGCCCATGCCTTATCCATGCTGCTGATAAACTGGTCCTTCGTCACTTCTTTGGCAAAATAGCTTTGAAGCAGCTTCGCCTGCTCGTCAGTTACGCCATTAGGCAGCTTTAAATCTTGATAAGCCTTGCCTTGTGCCACATATTCCGAGGCTTCATTGACCCATGGGAATACCTCGTACTGATGTACGCTGGAAACCGGATTGAATTTCAATTCCTGAAACAACGTGGAGGAATCCTTCTCGTCATAGAAGTAGTTGAGCAAATCCAACGCGACTTCTTTGTTTTTGCTAGTTTTGGACACGGCCAGCGTAGTGGATGTCGACAAATTGATCATCGTGCCCGCTGCGTTATTGCTGACAGGCAGCGGAGCAACCCCAAATTCCATCTCAGGGTTAACCTTTAGAATCGTCTCCGCATTCCAAGGCCCTTGCACCCACATGGCCGCCTTGCCATTCGCAAAGTCAGTAGAACCCGCTTCGTTCCCAACCTCGAACGGTTTTGCGGTGCCATTTTCCATAATGAGGTCGATGATATTAAAAATGTCTGACACATCGGCGTAGGAAGCCTCGCCTTTGTTCATTTTTTCAATCCAGTCCTGATGCTCGGATGACACGATCCCGCCTAATGATAAGGCTGTCATCAGTTGCGGAACCCATGATTCCTGGAAAGCCAGCAGAAACGGCTTCTTATCCGCCTGCTTCAGCTTCTCCACAACCGCTTTCATTTCATCAAGCGTTTGCGGCGGTGTCAGGCCAAGCTCGTTGAACATCTTCTTGTTGTACAAATACCCCCATGACAAGCTCTCCAGCGGCAGCGCTATGATGCGTCCCTCGTTCATCACCGTATTTTTTACCGTTTCGTACAAAGTTTCCGTTGCCGGCTGGCCCGTAAGGTCCTCCAAATACCCGGCTTTGTCATACGTGCTCAAGTCATTCGCATGAACGTCAAAGATGTCAGGCGCATCGTTCGATGCCAGCCTTGCTTGCAGCACCTGCTTAGCCTGATCAGGATTCGGCATTTCCAAATCAATGGTGACTTCGATATTTTTCTCAGCGAGCTCCTTCGCCTTAAACTGCTCGAAGTATTTCTCGAATTGGTCCTTGAATCTTGGCGAACCGATTTGAACCTTTAGTTCCACCTTCTGTACGTTCGAACCGCTCGATTTGTTCCCTTCATCATTCGAGCCGCAAGCAGCAAGCGACGTGACCAGCAGCACACTAGCCAAACCAAGATAAAGCGTTTTCTTCATGTTGAGTCCCCCTTGTTTGTTTGGTTGCCTCTTCAGTATAGTCAGGCGGGATTCAGGAAGCATTACAACCGATTAGCGGCTTTTATTGCACAATATTGATAGCGCTTTATTCCTGTTGGCCAGCTCTCCTCACTTCGCCTGGCGTCACGCCAAAATGCTTCTTGAATACACGGTGGAAATACGGTAGTTCCGGGTATCCGGTCAACTGTGCGACTTCTTTGATCGATATATGGGGCTGGCGCAGCAATTCTCCAGCCTTCTCCATGCGCTTTCGGATAATATATTCCGTCAGATTCTCTCCGACTGCCGCTTTGAACGTGCGGCTCAAATGCTCCTTGCTCACATAAAATTGCAGGGCAACGCTCTCAAGTGCGATGGGATCCAAAAAATGGCTATCCAAATAGCTTTTTACCTCGGCAATAACAAGGCTTCCTTTCGTTTTCTGGATCGCTTCGATTTTATCTATTGCTTCGCAGAAGAGTGTGCCTATAGTTCTTACGGTTTCCTCTATACCTGCGTAAGAGGCGCTTAGCTTAAGCCGGGTAGTTAGCGACAGGTTATCGGATTCGTATTGAATTAGAAATTGTTCAAGTAAAGAATCGAAATCAGCGATCAACCGCTCCTGTTGCTCCCCGCTAAACCCATCGGGATGCGCATCAGTTAATAAACGCTCTATTTTGCCCAATGCCTGCAGCATCGCTGGTTTGCTCAGCTCAAATAATCCGGCAAGCGCACGCTGCTTAAGCGCTGAGTAACGATCGGTCTCAGGAACGCTTGAGAACTGGAGCAAAGGCGGCGGCACCATGACTGCCGGTTTGTTCTCCGCTCCCAGCTCCTCGACACATTTTTGCAAAGCACTGTTTAGCTCCGAAGGATCTACCGGCTTCAGCAAATACTCCACAGCCCTAGATCGTATCGCCTGCTTAAGATAGATGAAATCGTCATACCCGCTCATCACAATGATTTTCAGTAACGGGAACTGGTCATTGATTTGTTGCAGCAGTTCCACCCCATCCACGCCTGGCATGCGCATATCCGTAATAATAATTTCGGGAGAAAGCTCGCGAATCAAACGCAGCCCGGACTTGCCATCCTCTGCCTCCCCTGCGATGGCAAGCTGCAGGCGCTCCCATTCCCCTAACGCTTTAATCACTTCTCTAGCCCAAGGCTCATCATCGATAATCAATACTTTATTCATGCTGTTCTCCCCTCCTTGGCATAGGCAGCTTAAGTGCAAGCAAAGTCCCTTGTCCAGGCCTGCTGAATATCCGTAGCGAAGCACTCTCGCCAAAATGCAGCTTCAGCCTTGAACTGACGTTTTGCAAACCGATTCCTTTGCGCTTTTGCGGCTTCTCCATATCCCCTGCTAAACGGTCAAATTTAAGAACGCCGCCTTCTTTCAACCCCGCACGCAGCATGCCGAGGCGCTCCTTATCCATCCCTGCCCCGTTGTCCAAAATAAAGACAGCCAAATGATTCATAATTGTCTTCACCCGGATCTTAATTTCCCAGCTTCCTTCCTTCGGCTGCAGTCCGTGCTCGAAGGCATTTTCGACAATCGGCTGCAGCGTAAACCTAGGCAAATGGACACCGCGTCCTGAGCCGTCATACTCGATGGTAACCGTGCAGCGACCGATAAAACGTTGTTCTTGAATGAATAAATAATTACGAATATGCTTCAGCTCATCTTCCAGCGTAGCTGCATCATGGCCGGAGCTTATCGAGTATCGTAGCAGATCGCCAATCCCTTGCGTTATTTTATAAATTTCAGGAGCTCCTTTGACAAGTGCCATGCCCCCGATCAGATTCAGCGTATTATTCAAAAAATGAGGATTAATTTGGGCCTGTAGAGCCATCAGCTGCGCGTTCTTCACCTCGATCTCTTTCTGGTATTCGTTCTCGACGAGCTCCTTCATCCGCTGCATCATGGAATTGTAACCTCTCTCCAGCAGCCCAATCTCATCCTGGCTCTGGACTGAGGTTAGCTCAAACTGCTGGATCGGCGTCAGCCGCATCGTCCTTGCTAACGAGACAATCGGTCTCGTAATTCGCAGCGATACCATAATCGAAAGGATAATCGATGCAAGCGCAAAGAGGAGGCCCGTAATAATACCCGCTCTTACCGTATTGTTAGCGCTCTCGGTAATCGTCGTAATCGGCAGCGCTTTAATGAGCGTAAGCTCCCCATCATCAACACGTTTGCTGAAAATAAAATAGCTATCCGTTTTCTTGATCTCCAATTCTTTATTCAATAAAGGACCATAGCTCAAAATGTCGTTAAGTGGCGACAAGCTCTGTTCCATCGTGGAGCCCGAAAGCAGCTCCCCTTCATCGTTGATCAGGAATACTGAGCTGTCATCCTCCGATTTCAAAATCGTGCTCACTTCTTTCCACACATCCTTATTGATACGAATGGAAAGTCCGCCCAGCAAATGCTGATCTGCAAATTGGTTCATGCTGTGAAACGCATAGATCCCGGTACCGGACTGTTTGAAATAAAGGTTGATCGGCGCTTGCAGCAGCCGGTTCCAATTCCCTTTCTGGATATCTAGCGAATAAATAAGTCCGCTGCTCGCATAATTAACGGAATAAACCTTGTGGCTCTGGTGAGTGTAGAGTGCCAGCTCATCTATTTTTTTGGAGTTTGCATAAAAGGCCTTTGTTAAGGTTTCCTGTATATATTTTTGCGTTCGAAATTGTCCGCCTCCGTTCTGCGCATCCACTGTGTTTAAACCCTCAATCAAGGATTCATTCACTTGAAGCGAATAAAACAAAACGTCAATTTGCCGAATCAACTCATCCAAATATTGATCTGCCCACATCATCCGAGAACGATTAGCGTCAATAATTTCTTTCTCCACCGAATTGCGAGTATTGTTAGTCGCAATCCAGGTGACTGTCAGAACAGGCAGCGTAGTCAGACAAATCATAAGCAGCATGAGCCTATATCGGATGCTTGTGCGTTTCATTTCCCTCATCCTCTCTATCATGCGCATCTTAATCTGCTCCCAGTGTACCAAAACAATAAAACGAATCATTGGATTGAATTAGCTATTAGTATTGCACAATATTGATACCTAGCATTCTACTCCTATTTGCCTAGTTGGACCCTCTCATCATTTGTCTCGCAAGGCTCTAGCACAAGCATATTATAAGGGAGTTTCATATTGTATAGAAGACTACTAGGGAAAGGAGCTGACAATATTGTCTTGCAGACCATTTTGTCCGACAGTCCGAGTATACGATCCGCCAGTCACGGTAATTAATGATGTTTTCCATCCACAAATCGTAGAGGTTGTTCATCAAGTAAACGTTGTAACTCGCCATCACTGCGTGCCAGTTGAAAAACATTTCTATCAATATTGCTATCATAATGAAAATGCTTCTGAACATGAGCACCGCTCAAACCGTTCGAATCGTTCAAATCGTTCCCGTAGACACCACAAAAGCGGCAAATCTCATATCTCCAAAATTTCCAAAGCGAAAAAGAAATGAAGTAAATAGCATATGGCTGCAAAAGAGAGCGCTGAAACCCCGGTGCTCTCTTTCTTTATTTCTGAAATGAAATCTTTTCTATTCAGAGAGCGGCTATCCCCCTGCCTTTAGGATGACCATACTTGAAATTAAACACAGCTTGATAGAC
This sequence comes from Paenibacillus paridis, assembly GCF_006345825.1. Lineage (GTDB taxonomy): Bacteria > Bacillota > Bacilli > Paenibacillales > Paenibacillaceae > Pristimantibacillus > Pristimantibacillus paridis. The sequence continues at coordinate 784,965 of NZ_VCIX01000092.1, read as the reverse complement.
AATGGACTTGTCCGCAATGATTTGGCGGCCCGCCAATCTCTACATAAGACAGAACATAAAGAAGGACACCCATGAATAAACAAGCATTAGCAGAACATGCTGCAATCAGATTCCTTATTACGTTTTTACTTGCAGTCATCGGCGGAATCGTGTTCAACGTTCTTCATTTGCCTATCCCTTGGATGCTCGGTTCGATGATTTTTGTTTTTATCGGGTCAAAATTATTTCAATCCGTTAAGCCGCTATGGCCCGGCTATATTCGAAATACAGGCATGATCATCGTCGGCTATACGTTTGGGTTATCCTTTACGCTATCGACTTTGGTTCAGATTAAACGCCAGCTCCCAACCATGATCCTCATGACTTTGTTATTGTTGCTGTTTTGCGCAATCATTGCTTATTTGATAGCCAAGGCCACCGGTATTCCTTATGCAACCGTACTAACCGGAAGCATTCCAGGCGGGCTGTCGCAAATCATTTCATTAGCAGAGGAAACGAAAGGCATCGATTTAACGATTGTAACCTTTCTTCAGATTTCCCGATTAATGATGATTGTCATCTGTATTCCAATCCTGATATTCAGCCCATTATTCGGCATTGGCGAAGCACATTCCGTTCTTCCCGGTAATGTTGCAGCGCCTGCGTTAACGCACGGCGAGCCCTTATTTCCAATTCTTCTTGTCTTCGCCGTCCTATGCACGGTTTGCGCAGTTATAAGTGAGCGCATCAAATTGCCTACCCCTTACTTGCTCGCTCCTCTCCTTGTAACTGCCCTATTGCATCTTTCAGGCGTGTCTGCACCCGAGCTGCCTGTCTCTTGGATTAATGCCTCTCAGCTCATGATCGGCAGTTACGTTGGCTTGCTGCTGAAGCCTGAATCGTTAAAAAATAAATTTAAAATGTTTTTCGTAGCTATGATTAGCGGATTAAGCCTCATTTCCGGCTCCTTTGGCCTTAGCATTCTGCTCCGCAAGCTGCACGGCGACTCGCCAGCAACGTCATTGCTCAGCCTGGCGCCTGGCGGGATGGACCAAATGGGCATCATCGCGCACGAAGTAAACGGCGATATCAGTATCGTGACCAGCTATCAGCTGTTTCGCATCCTATTTATCCTCCTCTTGATCCCTCCGCTTCTTAAGATGCTTTTTCGCTTCATGGAGCGAACACGTGGCCGTGGATAACACGCAAAGAGCCCTCAGCTATGGAGTTGATAACCTCGTGGTTATCCTCCATTTGCCAGAGGGCTCATTGTTTGATATCAAGCCTCGGTTAAGCTTTTCAATTAGCCTCATCTTCCCTACCGATGGACACAAAAAAAAGACCCATTCCGGTCTCTTTTCTTTGAAATCAACGTTGAAACGAACAATTGATTAATAATAGGATTCCTTACGCATTTCTGTAAAATGAAATAGTCCCGACCGATGATTGGAAGATCTGATTTTCTCGATGATTTCGCATAAATAAACCATCGCGTCAGTATCTCTCGTCGACGAGGCGATCTGATATAGGGTGTTAAAGCTTCCAAGGGCATTTTCTTTGTTAACAGCCCCGGTCTTCAGATTCATTAGCACGCGCTCGATTTCGCTGTTAACGAACCATACGATTCTTTTTTTCAGATTTGAATTAATCATGAGCAACCCTCCGCTGTCAATGAAATAGTACCTGTTAAGTATAGCTCGTTGACAACTAAAACTCTGTCGAAGCACGTAGTCGAATAAAATTTTTTTCATCACCATTCATGTCGATTATTTTATACAAATCACCCCGGTCAGAGGGACCAAAGTAGAGTTAAAGGACAACTTCCAGCATATTGACAATTACCCCGCTGTTCTTTTCACTCTCAGCTCATCGTAGACGGTTACTATTCTCATTAATATGCCTCCCATTTTAGTCCGATAGCGATATTTTAAAAATGACAGCCCATTTCACCTGTTTAAGCATTTCCTGAGTTAAGCTTACGGTTTGCATACCATTCTCAGATGCTTGCATCCCCCATACTGCAACCTCTTCTGTTTCATCGATGGTTAGTTCATCTTTGCCGAGCACGATTGGCATGCTCGCATTACCAGCGAAGTCAGCCGCAACCTCATATTCCGAGCTTGTTGTTCCGCCTTGATCATTTAAAGCAACGGTTACATTGTATTTGGTCTGTTTAGAGGTAGTCTCATCCGCCTGTTGTTTGACTGAAACGACTAATTCACCATCCATAACCCTATCCCCGTTTTGGGATTGTTGAATAGCGGAGCTTAATGAAGATTGAGCTGGCTCTTTTAACGCTCCGTTTTCCCATACCTCCATACTTACCCGAACGTTTGATTTCGTCCCTTTATAACTAAGCTTAACCGCTCCCGACATCGATCCTAGAAAGGGTTGATACCGCTTGTCACCCCCCTCAAACAACTCAAAGGATTTAATGGACAAGACTCCGCGCTCTTCCGAGCTTGCAGCAGAGCATCCCGATACAATTACCAATAAAATAAGAACTGAACAAACCGTTTGCAAAATTTTCAATTCTTCATCTCCTTAAGGCAACTTAGTGTTACATTCCTGAAGTACATAACTTAAAATACAAATTTCTTCGCTGCATGAGTTCATCATGGGTTCCCTCTTCAACGATCCTTCCACTTTCCATCACAACAATACGGTTAGCTAGTCTGGCTAACTCCATTTTATGGGTAACCATGATAGCCGTCTTTCCATCTAAGAAGGAAAATAAACTTTGCATGACTTTTTGCTCGGTTTGTACATCTAATGCTGAAGTAGGTTCATCAAAAATATAAAGACCCGATTGACGTAGAAAAACACGCGACATAGATAGCCGCTGCCGTTGACCACCCGACAGATTCAAACCTTTCTCCTCTAACTGCGCCTCATATTTATCGTCAAATTGCTCAATAACGGACTGAAGTGCAGCAGATTCGGCTGCAGCTATAAGCGCAAGATCCGAAATTCCCATTTTATTTAACACCATATTGTCTCTAATACTGCCGGAGAAAAATGCTGGCGATTGCGAAACATAGGTTACATCTTCATTCTCTTTCATTAACTGTTCTGAAGCTGATCCGTTTGGCAAGAGAACTAGACCAGAAGTTGGCTCATACAACCCCGCCATCAGTTTGCATAACGTAGACTTTCCAGCTCCGCTCGGACCGACGACAGCAACAATTTCACCAGCCCTAACCTCCATTGTAATTCCCTCCACTACAGGTCTCTCTGCGGTATGGGGCCAAAAGGAAACGTCTGTAAGCTTCAGCTCGAGCGGTTCCGTCCATGATGATTCCAGCTTATTCTTATTAGCTTCAAGACTCGGCTCTTTCTCCATCCAATCATAAATGCGTTGAAACGCACCAACCGCTTTATACATTTTGCTCCATTGACGGGATAAGCCCAAAACAGGCCAAACGATCAGCTCAAACAGCAAGCCGCAGGCGACAATCATGCCTGGCGAGAGCGTATCTCTTGCTGCGGAGAGCCCAATGAGTGCAAGGGCAATGAGCTGAGTCGTACTAAAAACAGCCATTGCCGTGCCATCCGCCATCGTTTCTGTCATGGCCAGTTTAGAGCGGTAACGATGCAAGACCGTTTGATGCCTTGCAAATCGGCTTATCAGCCACTGACTGGCATCCTCATGTTTAATCACCGCAATGCCATTCATGTATTCCAAAATTTTGTTTTGTGCTTCGGCTTCCTCTGTTTCAACGCTCGCAGCTTCCGATTGGAGGCGCTTGTCAAAAAAACGACTGGAAAAGAAAATAAGAAAAATACTAACAATTGCAAAGACAGCGAGCAGTCTATCCACCTTCATCAAATACCCGAATGACAATCCGATGATAATCAGAACCGTGATGAATTCTACGGCTGCTTCGATCAGATCCGTACCATGCTTGGTGTCTTCCTTCACTCTTAGCAAAATATCGCCCGGTAATTGCTTTTGGAAAAATAAAAAGGGCAGCCGGTTGACTGCATCGAATACATGCAGTGACATATCCTTGTGCACGGCATAATTCAACCACACCAAAAGGTAACGATGAACGGCAAGCAGCAAAATAAAACCCAGTAGAGCGCTCAATATCATAAATGAAAGTCGCATGATTTCCGCGCGTCCATTTTCTTGCAGAGCATCAATAAAGAAACCCTGAGTAAAAGCCACACTCATATCAAATACAGCATCACCAAGCAGAAGGACAGCGATCAAACTACCAATAATCCAATAGGGTCTAAGGAATCGCAAGATGATTGACCAGTGCAGCCACACGCTTGCAGTCTTCGGATTTTTCATACCCGACCCTCCTCTGTTATCTCTTGTTGATGAATGAAATCTGCATATTCGCTGCTCTTAGCAACCAGCTCATCATGGGTACCCGCAGCTATCATCCTGCCGTTATTTAGAAATACGACCTGATCAGCCCGTCTCATGGAGGCCAGTCTATGCGTAACAACAATTACCGTCCTATGCTTTGCCGCATCCCTCAGTGCTAGATTCATGTTTTCGTCAGTGAGATTATCTTGCGAAGAGGTTGGTTCGTCCAATAACAGAATCGAAGGTTTTTTAAATAATGCTCTCGCAAGAGTAAGCCGCTGCTTTTCTCCTCCAGATAACTGAACCCCCTGGCTGCCAATCATAGTGTCGTAGCCCGAAGGATGGAGCATAATTCGCTCATGAATGAATGCCATTTTGGCAGCTATAATCATATTGTCATCGGACTGTTCTTCGCTGCCAAGCTTAATATTCTCGCGAAACGTTCCTTCGAATACAAAGGGCTCCTGAGGCACAATCCCCATTCTGGGACGAAGTTTTTGAAGAGAAAGATTATCATGGTGAAGACCCTCATAATATATGCTGCCCATTGTTGGCACATAGAGGCCTGATAAGAGATGCAGCAATGTCGTTTTGCCGGAGCCGCTAGGACCGGCAATCACAGTAATATGAGAACTGCATGCATGAAATGATATATCCGCCAACACATGCTCCTTACCTTTCGCATACGAGAATGAGAGATGCTGAAGGACAACTCCCTTCTCGGGTGCAAATGCCAAATCAGCCGCTGGCTTATTGTGATGTTCGTTAGGCATATCCATAACATCGAATGCCCGGTTAGCTTGTGAAACTGCCTCCATCAGTCCTGCCCATAAGCCGGCAATGGATTCCAGCGGACGCGTCAACTGGCCACTTGCCACAAGAAATGCTGCTAATCCTGCAATATCCAGCTGCCCTTTATAGATTTGAAGCCCACCGACAATCAAGATAAACAACATTCCGCCGAACGTCGAAAGTCTGCCTGTCGCATCTACAATTCGCTCTAATAGAGAAACTTTCATCGCTTGCTTTACGACCATGTTCCATTTCTTTTGAAATTGTCGGCGCATATGCGAACCCAAAGCGTAGGTCCGTATTTCTTCAGGAGCATGGATAACTTCCGTTAAAAGTGAATCTCTCTCCGCTGTTAGAGCATTCCGTATATCATAGCTCTTGTGCAGCCATCGGCTAATCGGAACAGCTAAGAATATGAACAACAGCGTATAACCAATTAACCCTAAGGAAAGTGTTATGTTTACCCAACTGAAATAAATAAAAGCGATCACTAATTGAATGCCGTTTCGAAGCAGCGAAATCATCTTCTCATTCAGGCCGAGCTGTGCGTCTCTCGCTGAATCCCAAACGCGGTTTGCTAAATCACCCGAGTGATAAGCCCCGGTCTCCTGATAAGATGAACTTGCGAGCTTCGATAACAACTGTGTTTGAAGATGGGTAACTGAGCGATTGTTTAAAGTAACAGTCATATGGGATGACCAGGCGTCACCCACAAATCGTAAAACAATCATTGCTAGTCCAAGAATAGCACCGTTGTACACCGTTCCAGCGTTTGCTTCTGTTGCTCCCTTAACTATTCTTCGAATTGATTCCATATACCCAACCTCAATCAGTGAGGCAGCGATCGATATCACGAGCAGCAGAATCATCCAGCCCGAATAGGGACTAGATATCCTTAGTAAACGGAGCAATATCCTGCTTGTCTTATTTAATTCCTTTAATAATTCCACGAAAATCCATTCCCCAATCTTGTCATTTGCTCTGAGTGAAGCTACATACGATCATTCAAGAAAGCGTTCGAACCACACCTTTTAGATATAGAAAATACGCTATCAATGATCTTAAAATAACCAAAAAAAATGAATTGGATAGCTATATCCCGGTCACTTCTTCGCAGCAATGATTAATCCTGTAGACCAATTGATCTTAGTGAGGATAAGATCTTCCCTGCTATCCAAGTATTGAATCAGATGCTCCACTTTGCCAGCATGCCCCTCCGACCAGGTAGATACCGGGATTAAATCATCAATAATATACAATCCTCCTGGGCTGAGCAATGCTAATGTCTCGTCGAGCATATTGTATTTTCCTGGCCAAGTATCTGCAAAAATAAAATCAAATGTATGGCCTTTAAATTCTTTTATAAATACGGTCCCATCCATAGTGAAAAACTGCACTCTTGAATCGCTGCCTAGATGCGTTCTAGCAATATTATGCAGCGATTCATCAAGCTCCACCGTCAATAACGAGGATGCGGCGTCCATGCCGTCCAAAATCCAACTCGTTGATAACCCCGCACCGGTCCCTAGTTCCAGTAATCTCCCACGCTCACATGATCCTGCTAAAGTTCTTAATAAACTACCCGTCTCTAGATCGCAGGACATCTTAAAGCCAGCCGCTTCAGCATCCGCAGCAATGGCTTCCGCTTTCATCGGTTTCTTTATGTTTTGAGTCCATAACATGATTTAATACCGCCTTTTCTAAAAGATATTAGCTTAAAATGATATGGTTTATATATTACCACATTCATACAAAATAGGAGATTACTATTTGCATCAAACAAAAGATATGTAGATCAATCGTGTTTATGAATTGAAGAGTCATCTATACAAAAGGTTTAAAAACACTCCCCCATTTTAGCCATTTCGTACAATAGATCCTTTACATCTTTTCTTTTTCATGTTAATTTTACTGACATAAACGTAAGTGTTTACTTTCTACCTTGAGCATTAACGCTCAATTTACAGTGAAATATAAGAATTATGTTAATTTAACTGACTTAAACAGGCTTATATATTGAAAAAGAAAGGTGCTGGTACCCATGCTTCTAAATGATTTGCTTGCCTCCTCCATTTTCTTGCATGCAGAAGTCATTGCCGGCCGCGATGGCCTCCATACTCGTGACGTGTCTTCTATTAATATTATGGACGCGCCTGATATTGTCACCTTTCTTAAGGAAGGGGACCTTTTATTAACGAACGGTTATATTTTGAAAGACCGTCAGGAGAACCTGGCGGATTTCATTATCGGCATGCATAGCAAAGGCTGCGCCGGTCTCGCGATCAAAACCAAACGTTTTGCTATGAGCATCCCTCCAGAGGTTCTCGAGGAAGCGGATCGCCTGCGTTTTCCCATTATCGAGCTATCTATGATCGAAACTACGCTGGGCGAGCTTTTCCAGCAATCCATCAGTCTTATTCTTGAAAATAAAACGCATGAGCTTCATTATGCTTTAACCATCCACAAGCATTTCTCCGATATGATAATGCAAGGAAACGGGCTTGAGCGAATCGTAGATAAGCTTGCCGACCTTCTTGCTGCGCCTGTTCTTCTGTTCAATAGAAAGCATCAGGTAGCGGCCTCTTCCCATCATTTTGACAGTGTCCCTATGGAGCAGTTGCCCGGAATAGCCTCCAAAGCGCTAGCTGAACTTTCGGGCCCGCTCTCCTCGATGTCCCTTTGTTTGCCCACTACCCTAATCACCCCATATCGCCATGTTGAACTTTTCCCTATTCAGACGTATCGGCAAGATGGCTGCTTGCTTGCCTTCATTCCCGCCTACCCGCCATCCAGCTTGTCCTCGCTCGCTTTAGAGCAAGCTGCGCATGTCATAGGCCTTGAAATGACGAAGAAGCAGGCTGTCAAAGAACGCTCCAGACGTTACAAAAACGAGTTTTTCTCCGACTTAATTGAAGGTTATATCGCTACGGAACAAGAAGCGCTGCACCGTGGCAGCAAATATGGCTTGCAAGCGGAAGCTGCCTCCTTGCTGATTGTAGCAAGGACCGATCCGCCTGCCTCTGAGGGTCAACGGATGTTTGAAACCGTTATGGAAGAGAGACTGAGCGCCGATCGCGATGCCATGTATGAAATCTTAAAGGCCGAATTTTGGGGGCTGGATGTCACTTTTGTCATGTTTACCAAAAATGAAGGTTTTGGCGTGCTGATAAAGCAGCCTTTAATTGGCTGGAATGAAGCACTTTTTGTTAAGCAGCTGGAACGAGCGGCGGAACGCATGTACGAAAGCGATCAGATCAGCTTCTCCTTCGGTATCGGCAATCCGTTCACCAACGTACTCGATATTGGCATGTCCTATAAAGAAGCGCAAAAAGCACTGCAAGCGGGCTATCAATTAAAAAAGCAGCGCTTTGTGCAATCGTACCAAACGATGGATGTCAGTCGGCTGCTGCGGATGCTTCCCCAAGAGGAGCTAAGGTTATTTTATGAAGAAGTGTTCAAAGCCCTTTTCAATAAAGAAGAGAATGACCAGAACGAGCTTTTGCGCACGCTGAGGGCCTTTTATGATCACCATTGCCAAATTATCGATACCGCCAAAGCGCTGTTCGTACACCGCAACACCGTCATTTATCGGCTGGAAAAATGCGAGAAGCTCACCGGCCGCAGCCTAAAAGACCCCTTAGAGAGCCTTCGATTTCGGATGGCCTTCGCCATAGAGCCAATGCTGAAAACACTTCCCTTGCACAAGTAAGGAAAGCATCATTTTTTGAAAGCACTCGTTTTTAGTCAAAACGGCTAAATTAACATTTCGTTTATAGCTTTTTCGACCAATGACAGACGCTCTTGAAATCATTATGATAGACACATAGAGAACATGTTAGGAATTCTGACATAAAGATTGTATGGAAGAAGGGAGTTGGAACATATGAGCAGCGCAGCCTATCCCGTTACAATTGAAAAGCCTGCCATTCAAGTACAGGACATCACCAAATCCTTTATGAACGCAGAGGGTGATGAAATTCATGTATTAGCCGGCATTACGATGGATATTCCGCAAAAGGAATTCGTTAGCATCGTTGGTCCCAGCGGCTGTGGTAAAAGCACGATTTTCAACATTGTCGCTGGCTTGCTGGAGCCCACCACTGGCAAAGTTCTGGTAGGAGGCGACGAGATCGGCCGCAAGACTGGCCATGTCGGTTATATGATGCAGCGTGATCTGCTGTTGCCATGGCGTACGATTCTGGATAACGTCACGATTGGCCTTGAAGTAAAAGGATTGCCGCGAAATGAGCGGCGCGATCTGGCAATGACCTATTTAGAACGCTACGGTCTCGACTCTTTCGCCAAGGCCTACCCCTCTACGCTGTCCGGAGGCATGCGGCAAAGGGTGGCACTCATCCGAACGTTGGTTACTCAGCCTGATATTATCTTGCTCGACGAGCCGTTCTCAGCCCTTGATTACCAAACCCGGCTTGTGTTGGAGGACGAGATCCTCTCCATCCTAAAAAACGAAGGAAAAACCGGCGTGCTGATCACGCATGATATTGAAGAAGCCATCTCCGTCTCCGACCGCGTCTTCGTCATGAGCAAGCGCCCCACCTATGTGAAGAAGACTTATCAGGTTGGGCTTGCCGCGGAGCATGGCTCAGCGATGAAAGCAAGAACCGATGCCCGATTCAAGCAGTTTTTCGAAACGATCTGGTCGGAGCTTGATATTCAAATGGGGAGGTCAAGCTAATGGAAAACGCATCGCAAGGCATGAAGCTGCAAGAATCAAAAACGGTTTCCGCAAGTCAGAAACGGTGGCTAAAGCCGCAACAAGCAGCGGCTATGAGGCAATGGGCTTCCGCCATGGCCTGGCGCTTCATCATCATAGCCGTTATTATCGCAGTCTGGGAAACGGCCGTACGCATGGAGCTAGTTAATGCTTTTCTGCTCGGCTCCCCTTCCGCCATTGTCCAGACAGCCTTCTCCATGCTGCAATCCGGCCAGCTTGTCAGTGATGCGTTTGCAACAGTAAATGCCACCGTTATTGGCTTTGTAGCAGGCAGCCTGCTCGGCTCCCTTGTCGGACTTCTGCTTTGGTTCTCCAGCAAATTGTCGCGAATAATTGATCCCTTTGTCGTCGCCCTGAACGGCGTACCGAAAATCGCGCTTGCGCCAATGATCATTATTTGGTTCGGCTCAGGCATTTTCTCCAAAATCGCGCTTGCTTCTGTCGCTACCTTTATCGTGGCTCTATTGTCCGCCTATCAGGCGACACATCAAATCGATCAATCGCAGATTCATTTGATGAAATCCTTTGGCGCAAACCGGGGACAAATCTTCACAAAAATCATTGTTCCCTCGTCGCTTCCATGGATCATCTCCGCATTCCGCATTAACATCGGTCTTGCCCTTGTCTCGGTGGTTGGTGGCGAATTCATTTCGTCAAACAAGGGACTTGGCCATATGATCTTCGTGGAAGGCAACCTGTTTAATTTGCCTGCGGTATGGGTTGGGGTATTTACCTTGATGCTCGTAGCGACCTGTCTCTATACCTGTGTCAGCATTATCGAGAAAAAACTATTGCCGTGGAACGATAGTACGCAGGCTTCGAATAAATCTGCCGGGGTCTAATGCGTCGAACCAGCGAATTGAATCATAAAGGAGATTACAACAATGAAAAAAACAGCGGCAAAACTACTGGTACTTTTATTGATTAGCACCTTATTCCTAAGCGCATGTGGTACAGAACAGGCAACCCCAGATGCTGAAACAGCAAGCGATACCAAAAAAGACGTCATCATGGTTTCAGAGGTTTATCACAACTTGCTATACCTCCCGTTATACGTAGCCAAAGAAAAAGGCTTCCTTGAGCAAAACCAGATTGAGCTCTCGTCGATTACGGCAGCTGGAAGCGGACCGACTGCTCTTGCTTCCGTTATTTCAGGGGAATCCACATTTTCCTTCCATGGGCCTGAGCATGTCGCTTTCGCTAAGGCAAAGGGCGGCGATGCGCGATCCTTAAGCATCCTATCCGGCAGCGCCCCGGTATGGGCTGTCGCCAACACAGGCACATCGATTGAAACGGCAGAGGACTTCAAAGGAAAAACGATTGTCACCGGCATTGCACCGACGAGCTCCAACAGCCTGCTTCGCAAGCTGTTCGCCGATCATAACATTAGCTTGGAGAAGGATGTCACCATCGTCGAAGTTCAAAACGGCTCTGAGCTAGGCACATTGTTGGCAGGCAAAGCGGATATCGCCGTTGTCTACGAGCCGCAGCTCGATCAAGGTTTGCTGCAGGGGCTTGAAATCGTATATGACTTTACGAAAGATTACCCGGACTTCGCGTTTGCCACCTTGAATACGTCCTCTAAAGTCATCAAAGAAAATCCGGATCTGGTCCGGCGGATGGTCAACGCCATTGAACTTGCGCTTGATTATATTCACTCCGACGCAGAGGGAACGAAGGCTGTTGCCAAAAAGGAGTTCCCAAACCTCGACAGCGCGATTGTTGAAAATGCGGTACAGCGAATGATTGACAGCAAGGTTTATCCGCAGGACGGCACACTCACGCCATCAGCGTTCCAAGCGGCTATCGATATGCAAAAGTTTATCGGCAATTTGAAGGTTGATGTGAAATACGAGGATATGGTCGATACAAGCTTCATGCCTTAATCGAAAGGAGTCGCCTGCTATGGAAGCCGAACAACAAGATGAATACCTTGCGTTTATCGCACAGGAGAAAAACAAATATAAAGACGGATATGTGACGAGCGAGGAAAGGCAAAGCTTCGAACAAGAGCGCCTTCTTCTCCGTTCCTTCCGACTCTCCAATGACATCATGCCAATATCCGCCGCCAGAGGAGTGCTTGCCAGATGATATCTACCCAACTGTATGAACTGACTTTGGCTGAGGCCGGAGCGCTTATCCGAAGCAAACGCTTGTCGCCGACAGAGCTTACCGAAGCCTATATTGAGCGCATCGAATCGAAAAACAACCATATACAAGCTTGGGCAGCCGTTACGGCCGATGCTGCGAGGAAGGCAGCCTTGGCTGCTGAGAAGCAGATTATGAACGGGCATTACAACGGACCGCTCCATGGCATCCCATACGGAGCCAAAGACATCATATGTACCGAAGGGGTGCGGACGGCTGCGGGTTCTAGCGTAGATCCTGAATATGTTCCGGCGACTAATGCCGCTGTCATTGAACGGCTGGACTCAGCTGGAGCCATACTGCTTGGCAAAACAACCACAACCGAATATGCCTATCAGGGCGGCGAACCGCCGACACGCAATCCCTGGAACCTCTCCCATACTCCTGGCGGCTCCAGCTCCGGGTCGGCCGCTGCTGTTGCCGCAGGTATGGCCTCCTTTACGCTTGGCACGCAAACCTTTGGCTCCCTCATCCGGCCGGCAGCCTATAACGGACTGACCTGCATGAAGCCCACCTTCGGTCGGATCAGCCGGTTCGGTGTGTTCTACGCCAGCTGGTCGCTTGATCATATCGGCACCTTCACCCGAACCGTTGAAGATACCGCCATTACGCTGGAGGCGCTTGCCGGGCATGATTCGCGGGACCCTTCTACGCTTCCCGGTGCTGCCCCCTTCTTCACTCAAGCGCTGGACACCGATATTAGAGGCATGGTCCTCGGCTTGCCCGATAGTTTCTTTGTAGCCGAGGACCCTGCGATTACCGAGGCACTGAACGCCGCTATTCAAGTGTTGACTCAATTGGGAGTGCAGTTCAAAAAGATCAAGCTGCCAGACTGCATGGATGAAGCGATAGCTGCCCACCGCATGACCATGCGGGCCGAAGGAGCCGCTTACCATATGGATAAATACGAGACGCATGCCGATAAATATGGTCCTTCCATGCGGGAACAGCTAGAGCTGGGGTATGAGCTTAGCGCCGTTGATTATTTAAGAGCGCAGCGCGTACGTACCGTATTTCGAAATGATATGATGCGCTTATTTTATGAGGTGGATGCCATTCTGACACCTTCCACACCGACCCTCGCTTTGGCTGGTTACAAAACCGGAAGCCCCATGTTTAACGGTCCATTTACGAATGCCGGCTTGCCGGCAATGACGGTACCCATGGGCTTGGAGCCTTCAAGCCAATTGCCCATTGGAATGCAGTTAGCCGGCCCTTTGCTTGGTGAAGACAAATTGCTTGCGATCGGACACCGGTTCCAGCAAGCGACGAATTGGCACCGGATGACCGCAGCATTTTATGGAACAAAATAAATCTGGAAGCAGGTATTCGCTATGACTACGATTATTACATCTCCGCAGGCTCCAAAATTCCCGCTCCCCTTCTCCCACGCGGTTCGGGCAGGCGACTTTGTTTATGTGGCTGGGCAAGTCGGCGTAAATGCAGAAACACTAGAACCTGTAGGTGACATTCGCGAACAAACCGCACAATGTATACGCAATATCGAGTTTATTTTACAAGAAGCAGGCTTATCACTGGATCACATCGTGAAGGTGACGACACATCTCAGCCAGATCGAGGATCAAGCTGCCTATAATGAAGTGTATGCGGACTTAATTTCCGCTCCTTCCCCCGCGCGCATCACCGTATTCAGCGGGCTCGGTCCTTACCTCATTGAGATGGAAGTTATGGCTTATTCGCCATCCAAACGCGGGGAAGATGTTTAACCCTCTTGGCGAACGGGTAAGGATACGGAAAAGCGGAAACGAGGCGGGCAAGCATGAACGAATTCGAAAAAAACGAAAACGGAGACTTGAAGAAGGGTAAGCGGGACCATCCCGAGCAGTATCCAACGGAAAAGGAAAGCTTGTTCGACAAATTCAAAAGCCAGCAAACCGTTGATGCCATACCTGTAGAGGATTTAAATATCCAAGTGCAAGACGAGAAGAACAAAGATAAGACCAAAAATGAGTCATCCAGCGAAAACAGGTACAACTAGTTTAAATGTAAGATGATAACGAAATGAGTTGCTTTCATTTTTTTTGTGGCGAATATAGCTTGGTTGTCATTTAACAGGAATTACTCCTTCTAAATAAGCGTTATCCACTAGGGAGGTGAATTAATGGGATTTCCTCACGTTAATTCAACCATTTCACCTCATTTACGGGATATCATCAAGAATTAAAGGGACAAATTCCTACTACATGCCCCAAAAACTCAAAACCCCTTAAATTAGAGGGAGATAATCCCACTAAATCAACCTTCAGTTCAAGAAGCTATAGTTATTTTTACAAGCTCATTCTATAAAGTGCATAATTGACTCAAAAAAAACAGCTGCAACCGTGGACGGGAATTGAAGTCCTTCGGTGCAGCTGTTTTTACTATGCACCATTATTCTGTCCCTATAGACATAAAGGCCGTGCAAAAAAAGGACTTCACAAAACCCGGATGGAATACTGATGCATGGCATATCGCAAATGCCACAATCGCAATCAAGCATATACTGGAAAATATACTAATGAATCATTTTTTAAAAAAAGAACCTTCAATCTATAAATAGATCAAAGATTCTATAAGTTAATATTGCTAAATCTCTGCATCGAAAAATTAATTATAAGCCAGCTCTTTTTCGCTAAGGCCAAGCGTTTCAGCCGTTGAAGTTTGAATTTCTTGCAGAAGCTCTGGATTATTCATTAATGACACGCCATAGGAAGAAATCATCTCTTTAATTTTCGGTTCCCACTCTTTCACATGCTGCGGGAAGCATTTCTTAATGACCTCCAGCATAACGTGCACTGCCGTAGACGCTCCTGGGGATGCACCTAGCAACGCTGCAATCGAGCCATCAGCAGCACTGATCACCTCGGTACCAAATTGAAGCGTACCTTTGCCGCCAGCTTCAGTATCCTTGATCACTTGCACACGCTGGCCAGCCACGACCAAACTCCAATCCTCGCTTTTGGCGTTCGGGATAAATTCACGCAGCTCTTCCATACGCTTTTCTTTGGATAACATGACTTGCTCGATCAGGTATTTCGTTAATGACATGTTTTTGGCACCTGCGGCCAACATCGTGACAAGGTTATCCGGCTTTACGGAAGTCACCAAGTCAAACATTGAACCCGTCTTCAAAAACTTAGGCGAGAAGCCGGCAAACGGTCCAAACAGCAATGATTTTTTATTTTCGATAAATCTTGTATCCAGATGCGGAACAGACATTGGAGGAGCTCCAACCTTTGCTTTGCCGTATACTTTTGCATGATGCTGCGCTACAACATCCGGATTATTGCACACCATAAAGATCCCGCTTACCGGAAATCCTCCAATATGTTTACCTTCAGGAATGCCGGATTTTTGCAATAAGTGCAGACTTCCTCCTCCGCATCCGATAAAGACGAATTTTGCATTGTGGCGCTCGACGTTTCCACTGTCGTTGCGTACTTTCATTTCCCAAGAGCCGTCGCTGCTGCGTTTAATGCTGTTAACACTATGCTTGTATTTGATATCCACGTTTTTACTCTTTAAGTGATCAAATAAAATGCGCGTTAAAGCACCAAAATTGACGTCCGTTCCCGTGTCAATTTTGGTTGCCGCAATAGCATCATTCGATGGACGGCCTTGTAAAATAAGCGGAATCCATTCCATCAGTTTTTGAGGGTCATCAGAAAATTCCATCCCTTGAAACAAAGGGTTATTGGACAATGCGTCAAAACGTTTCTTTAAGAAAGCTACATTTTGTTCCCCCTGCACCATACTCATATGAGGCAATGGCATGATAAAGTCCTGCGGATGACGAATGAGCTTCTTGTTTACAAGATAAGACCAAAATTGCATGGAAAGCTGAAACTGTTCATTAATTTGGATAGCTTTGCTAATATCTATAGATCCGTCTGGTTTTTCGACCGTGTAGTTTAGCTCGCACAGTGCCGCATGCCCTGTTCCTGCATTATTCCATTCGTTAGAACTTTCCTCTCCAGCATTTTCGAGCTTTTCAAACACTTTGATATTCCATTCCGGCACTAATTCTTTCAGCAATGTCCCTAAAGTCGCGCTCATGATGCCGGCACCGATTAAGATGACGTCTGTTTTAGTTTCTCCGTTGCTCATTATTACCATCCTTATATCCTAAAATTTGCAGAAAATATGTAGGCGCTCCAGCTTAGGCGTCACACCAGCCCAAGACGCGACCTAGTCACAAACCTTTTCTGATTTAATTATAACCCTATCATAGTGTAATACAATTATTTATAGATTGAAATATCTACAATTCTCTGATAATTATAAGCTATTTAAAAGCTAATAAAAAGTGGGAAGTCCGTCCACAATGCCTTAGAAATACAAAAAAACGGAGGCTCTAACATCACGGCTTGTAAAAATAATGGTTTTAATTTTCCTAGCAAATACGAACATAAGACCCGTAAGATGGCGGCTACATGAAAGAAGTGTCCGTTCTTACGGGTCATTTTTAAAAGATAGGAATTATTTTTTCGAACGTTTTTTGGCAGAGGATCTCGTATGTTTGCCGCGTTTCACATTCGAAACCATAACATTTTTCTCCGTATGCGTGTAATGGTGCTGATAGACCGGACAGCAATGATGCTGCTTTACCGTTTCAATATTTTGAACAACATTGACAAGCTGCGGATGGAAGTAGTTCTCGTATTGCGTAATTGGAGGATCATAGATCGTTTGAGTAGGACAATCCGGACAGAATTCAGACTCATTCACGCCGCCTACATTACCCATGTTGTAATAATTATTTCGGTTCACAATAATTATCTCCTTCCTATTTTGGAATACACCTTATTGTATTCACCAGGAAGCCATACGACCTGTACTTTTGACCCGCAAGGCGTTCGCCTCCCGTGTTTATGCGGAAGGAAGGACGAGAGACTTGCCGTGTACCGATATTTGTTAAGCCATAGAAGATGGGTTCGCTTGCCCTTTTGGACGAAAAGCAAAGCCAAGAAGGGCAAACGCGAGAAAGGCTGCGCCCAAAAATAAAAAAATACTATAAACCGAATAATAGCGAATCCCGTATCCTCCGAGTGTCGGCCCCATAATGCTTCCGATGCTGAAATGAATGGACGCGATCACATTAGCAGCAGGCAAAATGGCCCGCGGCAAAATATCGGCTGCATAAGCAAGCCCGAGCGAATAAAACGAACCAACTGCTCCTCCAGCAATAACGAATAACACAAATAACAGCGCAACCTTGTCTCCAGCGGCAGGTATCCCGAGGAAAGCAAGAGAGCCGATAATGCCACAGGTTACAAGCACCGGCTTGCGGCCAATTCGGTCACTCCATATGCCGAGCGGAAGCTGCAGAATCAAGCTTCCTATGCCTAAGGCAAGCAGCAATAATGAAATCCAATGCTGGCTAAGCTCCATTCGGAGTCCGTATAACGGAAAATTGCTGTTCATTGAGGCTTCCATTAGTCCGTACAGGAAGCCTGGAATGAGCACGAACCAAGCGATCCGGTAGGTTCTCGCGAAACGATTGCCAGACGCAGCGTTCTTCTCTGCCCTCTCCGGCATCTCATTTCTCATTCTCAAAACAAGCAGCAGCACCATGCAGAAAAACAAGCAAGAAACGAGAAATGGAACGGATCTGCCATATGGCAGCAAGTTAATGCCAAGCGGCCCTATGCTAAAGCCCAGTCCATAGGCCATCCCGTACAAAGAAATATATCTGCCCCGTCGATCCGAAGGACTTGAGCTAACAATCCATAGCTGGGTAGCATAATGAAGAGAACTGTCGCCTACGCCAACAACCAGCCGCAAAATAAACCAAACAGCCAAAGAATGAGTAAATGGAAAAAGAATACTGGCCACGGTAACTAGGGCGATACCGACAAGAATGACCTTTTTGTAGCCATAGCGCATCACAGGTCTTTCTACAAAAAACATCGTACAGAAAATCCCGATATACATTGCCGCGGAGTTAATCCCGTTCATATCCGGTGAAATGCCTGACTCCTCAAGCATGATCGACAGCAGCGGAAGCAGCAGTCCTTGACTCATGCCCGCAACGACGACGACGAATAACAATGTAATTAAACGATAGCGAAAAGAAAGCGAATCTGAAGCGAAAACATTAGATGACAAACCTGTTGCACTCCCCTAGCGATAACAATTGGGCTCTTTAGCCCTTACACATTGTATACTTGCTTGTTGTGCCTGACAACTGCCAACTTATTTACAGTGAGGTTAATCCGTCATGCCAAATCGAGCGGAATGAATTAAATTCCCTTAACAATCCGCTTCGCGCGAGCGGTTACTTGTTCGAAAAGCTCTTCTTCGTCTATTGTCAGCAAGACACGATTTTGCATAAGAATTTTACCGTTTACAATCGTGGTGTCCACATCAGCCCCATTCACGCTATAAGCAAGCAGTGACTCGATTTCATGCACGGGCTGCAAATGGGCTTTTTTCAAGTCGATCAAAATCATATCCGCTTTCTTCCCTATTTCAATTGTTCCCACCTGGTGATCTATGTTCAACAGCTTTGCGCTTTCGCTTGTAGCCATGCGCAGAACCTGCCTTGCCGGCAGCTTGGCTGGATCGCCGTAGTCTAGCTTTTGCAGCCACGCCGCAGCTTTGATCTCTTCAAACATATCGATGGTCGTCGCGCTTCCCGCCCCATCCGTTCCAAGGCCTACGGTTATTCCCTGATTGATTAGCTCAGAGATGGGAGCGATCCCGCAGCCCAACTTCAAATTGCTTACGGGATTATGGGAAATGCCGCCGCGCATCCCTTTTAGCCTACCGATATCCTTGCGAGTAACATGTACGCCATGGGCCAATAGAACATGGCACTTCTCGAAGAGGCCGACTTGATCTAAATATTCGGTGGGGGACATGTTGTATTTATCCCGAATTTTAATTACTTCTTCAACCGTCTCCGCCAAGTGGATGTGAATGGGCACCTTCAACTCTTCCGCTAGTTCCGCAATTCGCTTCAAAGATTCCGGCGGGCATGTATAGGGAGAGTGCGGCCCAAGCATCGTGGAAATTCTGCCATCCGCTTTCCCGTTCCATCGTTGTACTAGATCAAGAGCTTCTGTCAGCCGCCTGCCTCCGTCATCCTCTAGAAATACCATGCCTCTGGACAAGGATGCGCGCATCCCCGCCTCCATCACCGCCGATGCAATTTCATCCATATGAATATACATGTCGGCAAATGCCGTTGTCCCCGATTTGATCATTTCTGCCATCGAGAGCTTCGCCCCCCAGTAAATATCCTCAGGGGTCATGTTCGCTTCTGCAGGAAGCATCTTTTGCTCCAGCCAGTCCATCAGCTTCAGATCATCCGAAAAGCCTTTCAACAAACTCATCGGCGTATGCTGATGGGCATTGATTAGCCCAGGCATGGCGAGCATTCCCCGCCCTTCAATCACCAAATCCGCCTCATCCGGGATGGACGATTCAAGCTTTGCAATGGTATCCCCCTCGATTAAAACATCTCCATTCACAGGGCCTTGGTCACCACTCATGGTAAGGATCATTACATCTTTAATTAACGTTTTCAATAAAAAAACCTCCTATTATGGTTGATAATAGAAGGGTAAACGATGACGCAGCGGAAAGGTCAATCCTGTATATTTTTCTACAAATCACGCAAAGCCATGATCTTGCCGCTAGACGCATGAACGGCTTCATCGCAATCTAACTTTCCACACAATATGTATTTTTGCAGTTCAACATGATAAACATAATAGGGCGTTAGATAAATTCGCTCTTTCAACCGGACTAGAGCCTCAGCTTTGTTCAGCGTGATTGTTTCAGATGCCTGAAATTCATCCAACGTATCTAGTAACGATTCATTGTCCAAATAGTTCAAAACTTGATGCCGTTCACGATCCATCATAATCAAGAGCTTCCTTTGAAAAACCTTTAAATCCTGATTCTCCGCCTTTAGCGTCGCATGAATCATCCCTTTTTCACGGTACAGCTTTTGAAGCAGCCACTTTCCGGACTCGCCGCCATAAACCTGACGCAGAAATTGAAGGATCGCCTTCCTGCATTTAACCTGATCAAGCTCGGTTATCGGCTGCGCATCCGGATGTACTTCACCCGAGCTAGCCTGTTCAAAAGTCAGCTCCTCCTGCCACCTCATTTTCTTTCGCGTAAACGAGTCTTTGATTGGTGTTTCCCATTCCAGCACTTGATCCAAAACGACAGAATCCCCCCATTTGGGATTAACTTCGAAAGGAATCGTTGACAATCCGTCATTCGTTACAAAAATCTCCTCTATGCCATAGAGGGAAATCAAGTTACCTTGTTCATGAATAGGTGCCTCCATGAGCTGTAATTGCTCGTCGAGCAGCGGCTCCACCCTATCAAGTGAAAGAGAATAGCGCTCTGCAACCACTTCGTCCACAGACGTTATCTTCCATAGAAGAGAACGTACTTTGGCTCGCATAAGACTTTCCACCAACAAATACTATGCTATTTGCCACAGAACGTCCGATATCCAAATCAATGACTGCTGTTCCTATCGGATTATAGTCTGGATCGTCTTGTGCCTGCTGCGTGTGATGAACGGGGAACCATTCCATGCTTAAGCTGTAAACCGTTTCATTAAACTGGTTTATGCTGCGATAAAGATCATGCCTTTCTAATGTATAGTGCTCTAAACCAAATTTAAATATTGCCCATTCGATGTATGGCTCTATCTTTGGATGCATGATGATTAACCTCGTTATTCTAATTTTTTTGCATGTAGGGAGCCCTATTCAGATTGTGAAACCCTTTCGGCATTTCTCAACATTGGACATCACTTAAGCCGGCTTTATGCTGCAAAAATTGCTTCAGCTGCACAATTCCGTCAAATTGGTTGATAACGACACCATTGGCTTTTAAATGGCTGACCAACAACTCATTCAACCGCTCCACCGCTTCATATAGCGGCATGTAATTACCAGGATCAAGAAGAGCGACCAGATCCGGGAGACCAAGCTTGTTATAAATCATATGAAGATCTTCGCTTAAACCTGGCCAGAAGCCATGTTCTCCAAAATACAATGCATGAGCAATTTCTACCTGCGCGCCTGCAGCCGCAAAAAAAGCGAGGTCGTAGTCGCGCTTCTCACATGCGGTCAAAACTTTATCCAGTACGCCTTTAATTTCTTCATAAAAGCCGGGCACTCTCTCGGCATATGACGCTGGCTGCCGGTAGGCTGCTTTCTGATCAGATAACAAAGCAACGATTTCCTGTGCCAGCTGACCGCATGCGGCTCTCAACTCGATTGGCGAAGCCGCTGTCATGATTTGCTTCATTAACGGCTCTAATTGCGTTGGCTTAAGAGCCAGCTGCATGATTTGTTCTTGATTTTTCCCCCAGCCCTTCGTCAAATAAGTGCGATTCAACAGAGCAAGGCTTTGGAGCAGCTTCGTCAGCACCTCGTAAGCTTCCATTCGGCAAACGCCAATAGGAGTGGAATCCTGCCATTGGTTCATTTTATGCAAATGAACAAACGCATCGCGAACCTCTGCTTCTGCTTTGTCCATCAGCTTCATGCCTTGCTGGGATGCTAATCTGGTTTTCTCGCGAAGCGCCATGAAGCGAGCCTGGTCCTCGTCAGAACGAACATATAGCAGCTTGCTATTCGCGATTATCGTGGTTTTGGGCTCTTCAAAGGAAGCCATCCGCTCCGCCCGCTCCCAGCTAATCGGCCAAAAATCAAAGCTGATGCCATCTAAGACAAATTGAAGGCTTGCTTGGTATCCAACAGTCGTAGCTGGAATAAAGAAAAAATCAAGATCTGACCGTTTCGTTGCCGTACCGTCAGCATAAGAGCCGTAATAGGCAATGACGGCAATGTCTTCCGGGCAATGGTTCCGAATATGCTCCACGAGCGTATGTGCTACATCAAATATATTTTCCACGCTAACTTCACCTCATTAAGATAAGTTCAAACTCTTTACATTCGGCATTCCTATTGGGAATTCCTTTCCAATTATCAAAATGGGCACAAAAAAACAGGCTCTTCCGAAAAAGAACCCGCTTTTGGCAATGCTGCTACACTGACATTTTCTCGCCTGGCTTCAGGACAAGCCCTTGCTGGCCGTTCGCCTGCAGCCTTTCAACGAAGCTTTCCGCCTCCTGCCGTATGACGGGAAAGGTATTATAATGAACGGGAACCACGACTTTAGCCTTGTACCATTCAGCGGCCTGCAGTGCGTCCTCCATTCCCATCGTATAATGATCGCCGATCGGAATAAAAGCGACATCAATCGCGTGGCGTTCTCCGATCATTTTCATATCGCTGAATAAAGCGGTATCTCCCGCATGAAGAATGTTCATCCCGTTGATCTTCATAATGTAGCCTGCCGGCATGCCGCCATACAAAATGCGCTGTTCCTCTTCAATGACAATGCCAGAGGAATGGAACGCTTGGATCATTTTTGCCTGAGCAAAGCCCAGGTCGATCGTACCGCCAATGTTCATGCCCTTGGTTTTGACACCTTTCCAGGACATATAAGCGGCCAACTCTGGGTTCGCAACGACAGGGGCATCATTTATTTTGGCGATCAGGTCAGCATCCATAATATGATCCGCATGGGCATGCGTTAACAAAATCACATCCGTCTTGATATCTTCCGGCTTCGTCACCGCCAACTCATTGCCTCTTAGGAAGGGATCGATCACCAACGATTTATCCCCTGCAACAATTTGAATACTGGAATGGCCATGATAAATGATTTCCACCATATGAGTTTGCCTCCTACCTTCTATTTTGCTACGGCTTCAGCCGTGCAATGACGCGCGCGATCGAAGAGTCCGCATGAATGGCAAGCGGAAGCGCGATAATTTCAAATGCGCCCCTATTGACCAGTTGACCGAGGTTCGTTAAATTTTCAATGATGAGGATGTTATTTTCGAAAAAGATCTTATGTACCGCATAAGGGTCCCGATCAGGAGATGGCGTATCCAGCCCAATCATTTTCACATGCTTCCTAACGAGCAGCTCTGCAAAGGCCTCTGTTAAAATCGGATGCTCCGTAAAATAATCCGGCTGGCCATAACGTTCGCTATGACCTGTATACACAACGACGATATCTCCTGCCTTTAGGAGCTGCTCATATTCTTCCTTATAGTCGACTGATTTCTCGCCGTAAACATTAAGCAAGACGGCATCTCCAACAAATCTGTCCACCGGAAATTCATGGATATGCTTCTGGATGTCCAACAAATGCATAGGGCCATCAATATGCGTACCTGCATGCATATTAATCGAAAGGTGATGGTTATTGTACCCATCCTTGCCCATTTGCTTGGTATGCTCCAACGTCGTCTCTGCATCTCCGGGGTACACCGGCTGACCTTGTTGAATGATATGCGTAAGGTCGATTACCATGCTTGTCACCTCCTACAAAAACTATAGCATACCGTCCTCTCTTTCGAAAATCATCCCTACATCAATTCTTCACGAACATGCAATAGTCCAAACAATAGTCGATTTTTGGCTTCCTGAATAGAAGTTCCGTAGGCTACTGAGAATAAACCTTCATGCGTGCCGCAAAGGACAAAATCATTTTGACTATCATCCTTCGTGTACGCAAAGGTTTGATCCAATACTTTAACAGGCGCTTTTCCCTCCATACTAATCCATAATTCTGCCCCTGCCGGAAGGATTCCCGCGATGGTGTGGGCATCAAGCAGCTCTGCTTCCAATAATCCCTCTGGAGTCATCACACAGATGGTTTTATCGTTACAGACAGCCACCTGACCTTCATTCACGACACAAAAGGTCAATATGCGCGGTATGGGCAATGGAAGCTGAATCTGGTAGGGTGAGTATTTAAAAGTAGACATACATCCCGTTAACACATATCCACATCCTAAATCCGTAATGATGAATTTAAAACCAAGTGATGATGTTATCAGTTGATAACATCATTGTATAAGAAGTTGCTCTGCCTGCTTGCAGCAGAATACAGCTTCTGTAAGCTATCTTTTTAATAAACCATCCATAAATATGCTAACGATTAACTCCGCATGCTGATGGATCATATGCGCGTTCTTTGCCGTGCCATTCGTTCTGAGCATGCCTAGGAACAGATAGGCAGCTATAGTCAAATCCTGTCCGCCAGCTGCTAGGCTTCGAAGCATTTGTGACTGTTGAGCTTCTTGCAGCACATCGGCAATCGGCGCAATCATGTGGGATAGAAACTGCTCTTTGAGAATCAATTGGGCATCTTTGTCTATATTATGGGCCATGTCATACAACATAATATTCGTATCGGTCTTAATATGCAGCATATAAATCGCAATTTCAATCAGCTTCTCGCGTACGGTATCTACACGAGAAATGGATAGGATCAATCCTTTATGTATGGAATTCAGCTCATCAAGCAAAACCGCCAGATAGAGATCCTCTTTATCCACAAAGTGACGGTAAATTGCAGGCTGGCTCAAGCCAACTTTCTTAGCAATTTGCCTCGTAGAGACGGCATCATATCCTAGCTCCATAAATAGAGCGCGCGCGGCTTGAAGGATTAGCATCCTAGTGTCTGAGTGTTGGCTCATTGGTTAGGAACAGCAAAACCATCTGCTCCTCCCGCCTCCTTGTAAGTAAGATTGTTATCGAGTGATAACAATACTAGCATACGTCTAATTTCCCTGCAAGTGAGTCAGCGTTTTTGGGCGAAAATCACTTGAATCCCACCCTGGCAGGCGGTCTTCTCCACAGAAAAAAACGACAAGCCATCGAAAATCCGAGGCTTATCGTTTTGAACTAACATCCTATACTGATAATTTCCGTTTTCCCCTTATTTCAAAGGAACACGCGCAGCCAAGCGCTCTAATTTATCCAAATGAGTATTAATTTCGGATTGAATCCCTTTCAAATACTGCAGCGTCGCTTTGTTTTGTTTCACTAATGATGGGTTTTCGTTAAAATCGATCGAATAATGCTTGATCACTTTACCTTTTGAATATTGAATCGTATGGAATTCTCCGTTTTTCCATGCTTGCTTCATGTTTACGTTCGTACCGAAAATTTGCAAATTCATTTTGGCATCCTTGTAATTAAAGCTATAAGGCTGCACGCCATCGGAATGAGCAACCGAGAAGCCGAAGACGAAGCTATCGTTTGCGAAGGTACCCGACTGAATTTTATGGTATTCGACCGTATTGTCAAAGCCGGTTATCTTCGTCGTCAACGCCCCGTTACCCGATTTCAAATCATTTTTCCACTCGCCATCATATGTAACCAGCATTTCTTTGCCGTCACTTGTATATTTGTTCACATATTTGCCGACTCCGGAACGTTTGCCGTTCACCCAATCGCCTGCATACGATTTCGTTGAAAACCAAGTCATTGTTCCTTTTCCATGCGGCTGTCCATTTTTTAATTCCCCGTAGTAAATAACATTTTTGGCAACCTGCAGGTATTCTTTCTTTGCTGCCGCCTCCGCTGAGGGCGCTCCCCAAGCGCCAGCCGTCAATACAAATGCCAATGCCATGCTGAGTACCAAATATACTGTCTTTTTCATGACCCATCACTTCCCCATTCTGTTTTTGTTTATGTTCATTCTATTAGGATAATAAACACGATATGCGATTCCGAAACAGGGACAACCCACAAATAAATTCTCTCCATCATGAAGAAGTATTCCTTGCTTATTACGCCTTTCGATTAACGAAATAAATGCTGAATAAGATACACACCAGACCCGCCAGCAGCGATAAAGTAAAGGGCTCGTTAAAAAACAAGGTTCCGGTCAAAATGGCGACGAGCGGAATAAGAAACGTATAGGAGGCAACCTTGCTCGCCTCGCCGGAATCCATTAGCTTATAGAACACCAGCCAGCCAATGGCGATAACAAACACGGAAATAAACGTGAGCGTAAGCAGAAACACCGGCGCCCATGTCACGTCAGCCCAGCTTTCTGTACCGGAACCCATTATCGTCATGAACAAGCCGCCGATAAGCAACTGCAGTGCAACCAGCCAGATCGGATCGACGCTTGGCCCCTTTTTCTTTACGTATATCGTTCCTAATGCCCAACTGAGCGACGAGCCAAGCGCAAGCAAAATGCCTGCAACCGATATATGACCTGATAATCCGCCAGCTCCGCTGCAGATGATGCCTACTCCCGTAAAGCCGAGAACCAGTCCCGAAACTTTCAAGAGGTTCATAGACTCTCCCAGCCACAGCCAGGAGAAGATCCCGACCAGCACAGGCTGGAGAAATACGATGGCCGAAAATAAGCCGGCTGGCAAATAGGCCAGACCCACCGTTTGCAGGCCATAATATAAAATAACATTGAATAAAGCTGAAATGACATAAATAAACCATGTTTTCCTGAAAAACAAGCGGTCATAACGAGGGATTGCAATGATTAGCAGCAGAATGCCGCCCAGCAATGTTCTCGTTCCCGAGAAAAGCACCGGCGGCATATAGGATAACGCGAATTTGGAAAGCGGCCAATTGACGCCCCATACGATGACCAAAAATAAAATAAGCAGCGCGGTATGATTTTTGGATAGCTTTTGCATGATGATAGTCCCCTTGATTTCGTCTGACTGAATGAATGGCTCAAGAACCTATCTTACGCTCCATCTATTCCTTAATCAATGGCGATCTTTGACTTTGTCATGCCCTGGCGGTCCTCTACTGTCATGGCAAACAAAGCATGGTCCTCCCACAAACCGTTAATGTGCAAATAATGTCTGGCCAGCCCCTCCTGCCTGAAGCCCGCCTTCTCCAATACCCGGATAGAAGGCAAATTTCTTGGCATAACAGCTGCTTGTATGCGATGAAGGCCCAACTGCTCAAAGGCATAAGCTAAACATAAGGACACAGCCTCCGTCATCATCCCTCGCCCATTGCAAGCTTGGTCCAGGAAATAACCGAGAAAGGCATTTTGAAAAGGACCGCGCGCTACGCCCGAAAGCTCAATTCGGCCAATCAATACATCCGTAGCTACTGTAAATACGCCAAAGGCATAGGCCTGATCATTTTGAGCCGCCAATCGGCCGCTCGCAATCATGCGAGCCTGTTCCTCAACCGTAAAGTAGCTCTCTTGCCGCAGCGGCTCAAAGGGCTGCAAAAAATGCCGATTCTGCTGTCTGAGCGCAAGGAGCTTGTCCGCATCCTCGACCTCCAATAATTTTAAATAAATGGTCTCACCCTTCATGCGATAAAACTCCCCTCTCTGGTTGTCTGTTACTTCATAGGAACGAATGAAGAGCTTTCTGTACGAAAAGCTTGGTCTGCATTTCTGCTCTGGAGATATTCAGCCAGTTGGACAGCCTGCTGCATATCCTCATGCTGGCTGGACCAATGCCAGCTTCCATAGCGCCCAATGCTGTATATCCCGTTGCTCTCCAAATAACGATGAAGAACCGAGGTGATCTTCTGATCCGGCATGCAATAATTTTGTTCCAAGTAAAACGTTCGTAAAGCGACAATATCGTCCGCTTCATCTATTATACCAATCTCCGTCAGCTCTTGTATGATTTTGGGCAGCAACAGCTGCGCCTCGCTCTTCGTATTAAAATGCAGCGGAGAGCATTCCACATAAATAGAACTGTAGCCCTTAGGCGCCAGCAAAGGCTCGATATTGCTATAAAAGCCCAGCCTGTAAAAATGATATCTCAGCTCGGGGAAATATACCCAGCTTTTATGCTCATGAAATGGCTTTTTCTTGATGCCCATATTCACAATGAATCCTTTGCTGGCTGTCAATTGCTCCGCTAAACGGAGATATTCAGGTTCAACATCCGATATTAACCGAATCAGCAATGGCAGCGGAATCGTGGAAACGATCGTCTCCCATGCGTGGTTTTTCTGTTTTAGCTGCATTGTCTTACGGCTTAGACTAATCGCATGCACGCCTGTATCAAAGCTCACGTTTACACGCTTAGACAAATGCAGCGGAATCGCTTGGGCTCCTATATCTCCTTTCGGGTAGAGAAAGGCAGGGTTATAACCGTCCGTATTGCCGGTTAGCCGGACATTACGCACCGTTTCATATTTTCCTGCAGCAATGCTTGCCAGCTCTTCTTTGCCGAACATTTTTCTGTTATAGTCCCGAAAGAAAGCATCGTATAACGCAGGTCCATAGGAGTTAATCAGCATTTCAGCATAATTGCTGTATTGCAGCTCCTTGCCTCCGATCTCGCGCAATTCTTCGTCTACCCTGCCGACAAAGCTGCTGCTCGGATTTTGTTTATAGCTCTGCTGAATCGGATAATCGTACAATCGCCCCTCCAAATAAACAAAGGCGTACCTGCGATGCGAATTTAACGGGAGGCCGTCCAGCAGCTTAAGCGCTCCCGGGGCCGACTGGTGATGAAACCAATGGCCGCCAACATCAAAGCCAAAGGTTCCCACCTCTGTATCTACTTTGTACGATAGGGCTTTTCCGCCTAACGACCCATTCGCTTCAAATACAGGGACATTGCCATATGCGCTCGCAAACGATAATCCGGTCACGCCTGCTCCGATGACGGCTAAGGCCATGTACCATCACCCCGTCACTTTTTCGTTTTTGGCTATCGGCTTGGAAGCTAGTCCCATCGCCGTTTTAATCGAGGCATTCACGATGCGTACGTCATACTTCTTCACAGCAAGCTCACGACTCTTGAGGCCCATTCGCGGAATGATTCTGGGCTCCACAATACATTTCTCCATAGCCGCTGCTAAAGCCGATGCATTTCTTACTGGAACCAGAAAACCATTATGTGCCTCGATTACCGTTTCCCTGCAGCCCGGGGAATTAGCCGTTATGATCGGCAAACCCATCGCCATCGCTTCCAAAGCGGATTTCGGAGTCCCTTCCCGGTAAGAAGGCAGCACAAACACCGAGGCTCTTTTTAAAAATGGCCGCACGTCCTCCGTCTCCCCCAAATATTGAAGGACCCCCTCTTTTACCCAAGCTTTCAGCCTGGAGGCGGGTATTGCTGTCGGATTCTTATCCAAAGGCCCGAGCAGTTGGAAAACCACATAAGGGTATTTCACTCTAAGCTGGCGTGCGGCTTCAACATATTCTTCGATCCCTTTATCGCTAATCACTCTCGCCACAACCAAAAAAACGAAAGGCTGAACCGGACGTATACTCATTCTAAACTGGTCAATATTGACGCCTGCGCCGTTCACCACCAGAGCTCTGTTGTGCTTTAAAATACGTTGCTGTTGAAAAAGCCGCAAATCATCTGGATTCTCAAACAACACCTGTTTACAATGGTCTACGGCGAAGGTGTATAATTTCTTCACAACACGAAATAAAATCGAACGCTTCTGTGCACCCGAACTGAAGGTATAACCAAGTCCCGTTACCATTAAAAGTACATTTCTAGACTTCGTGAAAGCCGCAGCGATAGAACCATACAAAATTGGCTTAATGGAGTATAAGCAAAATAGGTCCGGCTGATGCTTTTTAAAAACCTTGATCATCTTATAAATACTGAACAGGTCATAAAACGGATTTAAGCCTGTATTTTTTATTGGAATGGCTTCAAAAGCAACCCCAATCGACAGGAGCTCGTCCTTATAGGGATTAGTAGGTGCTGCGGCAATGACTTCATGTCCCTCGAGCGCTAACGACCGAATCAAATCCCAACTGAAGTTTTTATAATATTTGGCGTACGGAACAACGATCATAATCTTTGCCATTACGGTCTCCCTCCTAATCAAGTTAGGAATAAATATCCACTTTGCTCAAAGAGAATCCAATCAACGAAAAAGCTGCGACCGCACACGGCACAATATATACGCCATGTTGGCTGTTCATCGATAACCAAAAAGCGACTAAGCACAAAATTATTCCGAAACCATACGAGTACATAACGGTTTGCTTGACCGTAAAACCTGCTTTCACCATGCGTTTGGCAAAATGGTCATCGCTTCCCTGCAGCGGGGATTTTCCGGCCTTTAATCTCAAAATCGAAATATACACGGTTTCAAATATCGGAATTGCAAGTAAGAGGACAGGCACAAGCAGATGATTTTCTTCCCTGATCTCGATCCATTTAACGGCGGCGCATGCGAGCATGAATCCTATGGCCAGGCTGCCTGCATCGCCAAGAAATATTTTTGCAGGATGGAAGTTGAACGCAAGAAATCCTAAACAAGCACCCGCTAACGCTAGCATCGCAGCACCAAAAACAATTTGCCCCTCCAAGAACAAGAGCACCGCCAGAAAAAAGGCTGCGATACCGCCAATTCCAGAGGCTAAACCATCCATGATATCCACTAAGTTAAGGGCATTGGTAATGCCAATAACCCAGATTAGCATGATCATGATGTTCAATACAGGATGGTCCGTGAGTTGAAGCCCTAATCCATAAAGCATCACAATCGCTGTGGCCAAGCCTTGAAAGCTGAGTTTCATCAGTGGCTTTACCGCATGAAAATCATCAAACAAACCGATGGAGAAAATAACGAACAAACCTAGGAGCATACCCGTTTGCTCAGCATTTATTGTCAGTTTATAGAAGAGAATAATGAGACTGAGTGTCAGGTAAAGCGTCATGACAACAGCCGCTCCGCCCAAATAGGGCGTTGGCTGACGATGCGTCTTAAGCGCTTGATCCGGATGGTCCACAATTCCGAATTGATTCGCCAACATGATAGCAAGAGGGGTTACCAGCACGATGATAATGGCTGCAAGTAAAAAAACCGTTAGTTTCATCCCTGCATATTCTCCAATAATCACACATGACCACCATTCTTTATAAAGAATATTAGTTCTTTATAAAGAATATCATAATCATTCCCTGGATAGCCAGCCTATCTTATGTCCCATGCTTCCAGCGACAAAAACTGCCGATTACCACCAAAATTCATCGTTTTTTAGGATATGGTGTCAAGCAGGCCTTTTTGATGCAGCAGCGCTTTGGTATCCGTCCATAGCTTCTTTTGTAACGAGGGGTCTCCTGCAGGCTCAATAGGTGTAATTGGATTTCCGGTTCCTACATTAAAGTAACCTCCTGTTACCTTCTCGTACTTCTCATCGACGATTAACCGAGTAATGATATCCGCTCCTTTGCGCGGATCGCCCAGATGCAATAAGTTCAATACACGCTCAAGCATGGAAGCAAACCATAGCTCTCGTCCAAGCCCCGTCACATTAAACCCGGGATTCAGCGCATTTACGCTAATTCCTGTTCCTTTCCATTGGCGGGCCAGTTCTGCTGTGTACATGATATTAAGCAGCTTGGTTTTTCCATAAATCGCAGAGGAGCCTCGAGAAGTAAACCTCGCGGTGTCGGTTAGGTCCTCTGGAAGCTTTAATGTCCCATGATTGCGCGAGGCTTCCGAAGCTACATTTACAACTCGGGCTTTCTCCGCATTTCGTAAGGACGGGCGCAATGTATGCGTGAATAGCCACGGGGCTAAATAATTCACAGCTACCATCTCCGCAAAGCCCTCTGAAGTTACTCGCTGTTCAAACGCATGCAGTCCTGCATTATTCACAAGTACGTCTATTTTAGGGTATGCAGCAGAAATCTCCTGGCCTAATCGACTCACGTCCTTCATGATGGAAAGATCCCCAAAATAAAAATCCACTTCGGCGGTTGGCATGTTCTCTTTAATTATTTTTTCAGTCGCCTTAGCACGTTCTCTGCTCCTCGCCGTAAGGACAAGTTGAGCATCACGCTTGGCCATCTCAATGGCAACGAGCTGGCCAAGTCCACTTGTTGCGCCGGTGATGACAACAATCGGTTTTGTTTTCATCGTTATTCTCCTTTGCGATCCGTTCTAGGTTTTGACTATCCATCGAAGCTGGTTTATTATTGATATATGTCAACTATATTGATTTAGTTGATATATGTCAATCACTTTACGAGCTTTGTGCTCTTTATACTTGGAGGATAGGTGAAACCTAATGAACGATAACCAGCTCAAGCAAACACCAAGAACGCAGTTAGAGCTGAAGCTCGGCGAACAAATCAATGCGTTAATTAGCTCTTCGCATGCGCTAAATGTCAAAACAGCGGCTATTTTCGATCCTACCCTGCAGCCTGCCGCTTTCCATATCGTCCGTTGGCTGTACGCTTACGGCCCGACAAGCGCCGCCAAATTGGCAGATGCAACAGCAATGGATCGCAGCTCCGTTAGCCGTCTTGTCAAACAGCTTGAGCTTATGGGCTATGTAATAAGAGAATCTTCCCCCGAAGACCGCCGAGGAATTTGCTTATCTCTCACGGATAAGGGGAAACAACAAACGATTGATGCGCTTAAAGAGAAGGAATTTGCCTATTACGAGCGAATTTCGCGTTGGAATGATGAGCAGCTTGAGAAATTTATCGATTTGCTTAAGGATTTCAATGGGGTAGACCTTTAACCCAAAGAGGATGCCCAGGCCATAAATGGCTCTCCGGGCATCCTCTATTTGTCGTTGTATTTGTCTGTTATTTCTGAAGATGGTAAGGCACAGTGGCAATAACAACATCTTTCTGGTTAAACAAATAAGCCCGTAGCATTAAGCTTGTTTGGTTATGCAAGAAGTAATGCCACCAGTGCTTCGTAATAAACTGCGGGATAAGGATCGTAATGTGATCCGTTTCAGCGGTTTTCCACTCAATCGTATCGATAAACCTCATAAGGGGCCTGATAATGCTCCGATAGCTAGACCTTAGAACGATAAGCCGGACGCCTGGATTCCATTCAGCCCATTTTCTCTCCATCTTCTCGATATCCTCGTCATCAAAGCCCACATATACGGCAACGACATTATCCGTCAACGATTTCGCATACCCTAAGGAATGATTAACGACTCTCGTAATCCCGGCTACAGGAACGACGATCGTACTTCCCTTTATCGCAGGCTTATCGCTCGCCATATTAATCCGAAGCTCATCGGCCATATTCCGGTAATGGCGGTGGATGCCATAAAACAGAAAAATAACAGCCGGCAAGAAAATAAATACGACCCACACATGGCTAAACTTCGTAAAAATAAAGATGAGGGTAATCGCTAACGTCGTTAGCATGCCGATTGTATTGATCGTGAAGCGCATTCCCCAGCCCTTCGGCTTTAGCTTCAGCCAGCGCAGCATCATTCCAAGCTGAGATAGGGTGAACGGAATGAAAACACCTACCGCGTACAATGGGATTAAATTTTCTGTATTACCGTGAAAGGCGATGACAAGCAGGGCCGACAATACCCCTAAAATAATAATCCCGTTGGAGAAGCCCAGCCGGTCTCCCCTTGCCATGAACATATTCGGCATATACTTGTCTTTGGCTAACATATAGGCCAGTAGCGGAAATGCGGCATAGGCAGTATTCGCCGCGAGAAACAAGATCAAGGCGGTCACGCCCTGAATGATATAATAAACGGTTCCTCTGCCAAAAGTGGCATTGGCGATCTGCGACACAACCGTTTCCTTCTCGCTTGGGATAATACCATACCAATAAGCAAGCAAGCTGATGCCGATAAACATGGCGCCAAGAATCGTTCCCATCATGATAAGCGTAGTTGCCGCGTTGCGCTCTGCCGGCTGCTTAAAATTCGGAATCGCATTGGACATCGCTTCGACGCCCGTAAGCGCGGAGCAGCCTGAGCTGAACGCCTTCAGCAGCAGGAACAAGCTAATATTGGAAACCGCTGCGCCCATCTCGGGAGCCGCGGCATGAATGCCACCTGAAAAATATTTAATCACACCTGAAATAATTAGAATAAATATAGCGATAACAAACAGATAAACAGGCATCGCCAGCACAGAAGCCGATTCGGTGATGCCCCGCAAATTAATAATGGTAAGCACGAATATCATAACGATCGAGATCAAAACGCGCTGATCATGCAGGGACGGAAAGGCTGACGTGATCGCATCCGTACCTGCGGATGTACTTACGGCCACCGTCAAAATATAATCCACTAGCAAAGAGCCTCCGGCTAGAAGGCCCGTTGATATTCCCAAATTATCTTTGGCAACGATATAGGCACCGCCGCCGGTTGGATAGGAAAAAATCGTCTGGCGATAGGACAGAATAAGAATGAGAAGCAGGCCAAGGACAGCTAATGAGATAGGTATGGAGTACCAGACAGCAGTAAACCCGGCGACCATCAGCACAATTAATATTTGCTCCGTACCATAGGCGACAGAGGATAAGGCATCGGAGGATAGCACCGCCAGCGCTTTAAGTTTGGACAGCTTCTCTCCTTCAATTTCCGTGCTTTTCATAGGGCGTCCGATAATAAACCGTTTAAATCTGCTGACCATGACTACTTCCCCTTTGTTTGCTTATAAGATAAATGAATTGCAAAGCATTTATTAAAGAAATGCACAAAAAAAGCCGCAGGAAAGTAAGGACTCTCCCACGGCTTTACCAAAAAAAGGCTGGTATTCACGCGATAAGTTCCTCTTTTGGACGCTTACGAGGTTAGCTGACGGATTCGGGCGCAAAAGTCGCCCTACCCCTGGCAATTGCCAGGCGATTCACCCCTGGGATATGACCGTTAAATCTATCCCTATGGTTTCCCCGTTTCTTCTTCAGAATTCAGCGATGAAGGTTGAAAACGAATAAAAAAACAAATCTTGATGGATTACGTTCTGAATCATACTCCTTCCAATAAGGGAAGTAAAGAAACAGAAAGGCTCATTTCGGATTGAATTAATATCGCGCTGTTTCAATTAAACGCTTACATTGTCCTCAATCTTTCCGTAACCCTCTGATACTCGTTCTAGCTTCGTTCTACGCAAAAAAGCGAAGCAGCACGTGGATCTGCTTCGCATTAATTATTTTTACGTTTTAGATATCCAAGTCCGTAACGGCTCCTTTGGAAGCCGAAGAGACGAGCTTCGCGTATTTCGCAAGTACACCGGACTTAAACTTTGGAGCCGGCTTCACCCACGCAGCTCTTCTCGCTTGAAGCTCCTCAGGCGTTACGGCAAAATGAATTTCCTGCGTTTCACTATCGATTGTAATCAAGTCGCCTTCCTGTAAAAACGCAATCGGTCCTCCTACCTGCGCTTCCGGTGATACATGCCCGACCACAAAGCCGTGGGAACCGCCTGAGAAACGGCCATCCGTCAGCAGAGCGACCTCCCCGCCTAATCCTTTCCCAACGATCATGGCTGTAACGGAAAGCATTTCAGGCATGCCTGGACCGCCTTTGGGTCCCGCATACCGGATAACCAGCACATCCCCTTTGACAATCTCATCATTCATGATTGCGGTCGTTGCTTCTTCTTCCCCATTATAGACGCGGGCAGGTCCGGTAAAGGTTAGCTTCTTGAGGCCTGACATTTTAGCGACTGCGCCATCGGGCGCGAGATTTCCTCTTAGTACCACCAATGGCCCTGTAGGCTTTAGCGGCTGCTCGAAGGGACGTATGACTTGTTGATTTTCCGTCAACGGCTGGGCTTCTTGCAAATTCTCAGCCAGTGTTTTCCCTGTAACCGTCAGGCAATCGCCGTGCAGAAGACCTTTTTCGAGCAGCAGCTTCATCACGCCCGGTACGCCGCCATTGTCATTTAAATCTTGCATGACATATTGGCCGCTCGGTTTCAAATCGGCAAGATGGGGAACGTTCAAGCGAATGCGTTCAAAATCGTCCAGGGTCAAATCCACCTCAACCGAGTGTGCCATCGCCATCAGATGAAGCAGGGCATTCGTTGAGCCACCCAGCGCCATCACCAGCGTAATCGCGTTCTCAAACGCTCTCTTTGTCATAATATCGCGCGGCCGTATATCGTTCTCAAGCAGCTGGATTACCGTTTTCCCGGCTTCTGCGCACTCCACTGCTTTGTAAGACGAAATGGCCGGCGTCGAAGAAGAGCCCGGCAAGCTCATGCCTAGCGCCTCAACGGCAGAAGCCATCGTATTGGCCGTATACATCCCGCCGCATGCTCCCGCTCCAGGACAGACGCTGCACTCAATCTCGTGAAGCTCTTCGGCGGACATTTTACCTTCCTGATATTTACCTACCGCTTCGAATGCCGTTACGATATCGACATCTTTACCATCATGCTTGCCTGGCTGTATCGTTCCGCCATACACATAAACCGCAGGCAGATTCATTCTGCCGATCGCCATCATACAGGCAGGTGTGTTCTTATCGCAGCCGCCGATGGCCACCAAGCCGTCAAAGCGCTCCGCGTTTACGACAATTTCAATGGAATCGGCGATGATTTCCCTGCTTGGCAAAGAATAAAGCATTCCTTCATGTCCCATGGATATGCCGTCTGATACCGTGATCGTATTAAAGATCAAGGGAGCGCCGCCGTTTGCCCGTACCCCATCCTTAGCCTGAAGCGCTAGCTTGTCAATATGTACATTACAGGGCGTAACCTCGCTCCACGTGCTGGCTACTCCGATCATTGGCTTCTTGAAATCCTCATCCTGAAACCCTACCGCTCTGAGCATCGCCCGGTTCGGCACGCGATTTACCCCTTCGCTGATCACCTTGCTGCGTATGCGTAAATCCTTCTTCGTCGTCATTAGAATCACTCCTCATTTTGTGTTATTAATCCATATAGCTCGTTCATCGGCCGCAGCAAATTTTGCTTCATCATGGCTGCAGCTCCCTGTTTGTCTCCTTGCCTCATCGCCTCGATGATTGCCGTATGTTCTTGAACCGATGAAAGCGTTGCATGAACGGGCTGCTTCAGAAATAAATATTTGAACCTTCGAATGTGAATGTGCAGGGATGAGCTGAAGGTCGAAACGTAATGATTTTCTGATATTTCAATGATGCCGTTATGGAATTGCTCATCCAGCTCCATCGCCTGATAGGGTTGTCCGCATGCAATGGCCTCTGCAAACTGCGTATTTATCGCTTGCAGCTCTTCGAGCTGTTCTGCAAGCACAACCGTCGCAGCCGTCTCAGCGGCCAACGCGTGCAATGCCGCTAGCGTAGGATACATTTTCAATATGTCGGATTTTTCCATGCTCATTACCTTTGTATAATTCCCAGGATGCACCTCGACTAACCCTTGGACCTCTAGCAATTGAAGTGCTTCCCTGACCGGCGTTCGGCTGACGCCTAGCGCTTCCGCAAGCTCGGCGTCCCCAAGCTTCTCGCCCTGCTGAAGCGTTCCGTCAATGATCCATCTTTGAATCTGTGAATAAGCTCGTTCCTTGGCTGTTATTTTTACAGGAGTGGAGTAATGACTTGGTATGGGCATGCGAAACCTCCTTTGGTAAGAAATATATCGCATATATATACATATATCAATGTTTTTTTCCTGCGGACGAACAGCGCAATCGGGAAGAAACGTTTCCTGAAGAAATGTGCTAGTATGGAACTAGCTTTTCCCACTTCTAAATGAGAGGATGCTGTAAAATGGCAAAACACTTTACGTATATCACATCGGAGGACGCACGGACACAAGCAGAATTTTATACGCAGGCACTGGGCGGTGAAATCCTCTCCATCATGACGCACGGACAGCTTCCCGATGGTTCAGAAGAGCTTAAGGACAAGGTTCTTCACTTAAGCTTTATTGCAGGTGGGGTCACCTTCTTAATGTCCGATTCCGTGTTCGCTCCTGTGGTTCGGGGAAATAACATTCATCTAAACCTGGAGTTCGAAAGAGAAGAAGAGGCTCACAAAGCCTTCGACAATCTCTCTCAAGGCGGTAAAATAAGCCAACCGTTAGCACCTGCTTTTTGGGGCTCATTGTTTGGCATTGTGGAAGACAAATTTGGTATCCTTTGGATGATTACGACTGCAGCTAATGGCAATCCTGTATAATTGCCAAGTGCCCTACTAGCGTTATTGCTTGTCGAGAAAGAGGTCGTCCACTTCTGTGGTCTGGCCTCTTTTGTATGCATTTAAACCTCGCCCGATTCTCCACAAAAATGACAACTTTGATTATAAAAGCCGCAAGGGATGCTCTGCTCCCTTGTCGAATAAAGACGATAGATATTTTCTTGTTTGCTCAAAACTTTAGGACTAGGAGGAAGATGTGAGATGTCATTCTTATTCATTGCTGCGGATTATCCCGAAAGTCCCGGCTGCTACCTTATGAAAGA
Source organism: Paenibacillus paridis (assembly GCF_006345825.1). Lineage (GTDB taxonomy): Bacteria > Bacillota > Bacilli > Paenibacillales > Paenibacillaceae > Pristimantibacillus > Pristimantibacillus paridis. Next base: position 747,044 of record NZ_VCIX01000092.1, on the reverse strand, counting down.
CTCAGGAGGACGCATTCTCTACGTTGGCAAGTCCAAAAGCTTGCGCAGCCGCCTTCGCTCCTATTTCAATAAAAACCAGGCAAACAAAAGATTGAGACAGCTCGTGAGCGAGATCGCCTCCATTGAAATCGTCCTTGTCAATAATGAAGCTGAGAGCCTAATGCTTGAAAATAATCTTATCAAAATCCATAAACCTCCGTTTAACCGGGCGTTAAAAAGGGACAACAGCGGTTATGCGTACTTGCAGCTTACCAGTGACCGCCTCCCACGCCTCGATGTCTACTATCGGGATCGTCGACAGAAGAAACAGATTCGTTTGCCTGAAACGATGCAGAGGCTTGGTCCGTTCAAAAGCGCGGCTTTCCGGGATGCGCTGCTCTCCTTCGTAACGGAGCATTACAGCCTCCGCACCTGCAAAACCTTGCCCAAGCAGGTTTGCCTGCAGTATCATATCGGCAAATGCAGCGGCGTATGCGAAGGGAAAATTTCAGAGCAGGAGTATCTAGAGAATACGCGCCAAGCTGCGAAATTGCTCGAAAACGGCGGACAAGGGCTGATTGAAAGGCTGTATGCACAGATGGAGCTTTACGCGGAGAAAATGGAGTTCGAGAAAGCCCAGCATCTGCTGTTCAATATTCGGGTTCTTGAGCGTACGGCGGACAAGCAAATCGTAGATAGAGAGGCCGTCATTGATCAAGATGTGTTGTATTTCGGGGAGACCCATGTCATGCTTGCCAAAGTGCAGGAGGGCATGCTGCGCGACTTTCAATTGCTTGCGCTGGAGGGGACGGCAGACACTGCTTCCTGCGACCGATTTCTTATGCAGCGTTATGCCGGAGAGAAGCCTAATGAAATCATCGTCAACGAAATAGCCGACCTTAACAAAGTCCGCTCCACCTTAAACCGCAGAGGCAAAAAACAGCTTATCATAACGCAGCCCAAACGAGGGCTGAAATATGAATTGCTGAAGCTTTGCAAAAACAACTATGATTATCGGATGGAGCGGATGAAGCTGGAGCCGCTGCTAAAAAAGGCCTAATGAATGGCTTATTTTAGAGAATTTTTTTCCCAGCATAGCTTTTATTGCACATCTAATCCCTATTCTATATCGTCCTCTGAACACTAATTTCAAATGAGGGTTTCGTTACATAGGCCCTGTAATGGACACTCCCTGTAAAATCCAAATAAGCGCCGTAGCGGTTTCTAATGGCTTCCGATGTAATGAACTCAAGCACCTCGTCCCTATCGACCCAGCGGACCTCCGAGGTCTCTTCCGATATGGCCAGGCTTCCTCCTATGGGCTGACATATAAAATCCAGCATCACCTTTGTAGGAACATCCGTTACGCCATCATGCCATTTGTATACTCCCGTATTGGAATATACGCCAATCAATAAGGAGACAACGACTTCTATCCCGCTTTCCTCTTGAACCTCCCTGACCAAGGCCTCCATTAAATCCTCACCCGCTTCAACCTGCCCACCGGGAAATACCCATCCATCATGCTCGGTCTTTACTAGCAGTATATTTCCATGTCCATCCTCCACAATTCCGCCTGCAGCTACAATATGGGTTGGCATTGCCATGTTCACGGCCTCCTATCTGAATTAAGAAAATGAAAGAAATTTATAAGCTCTTCTATCCTAAACGTAAATAATTGGAAAATGGTTTCTATATAAGTTGAATTAAAGTTTTTCGTGTTCGTCACTGCAGCCACTCGGCTAGATTAGATCTATTTTTTAGACCTATTTCATCCATTTTAGGTATTTTCGCCGGATTAGATTTAAAAATTAGATCTATATCTCCAAAACCCAGCAGCCATATGCTGCCCAATTGAAGCCGCTGTGATAGATTAGTTTGAAAACGGGAGTATGATCAACGATAAAAAAACCACCCGTTTGCAGGGTGGCTCCATCTATCCTTTATGACAAGTCTCGGTTCGGAATGACATAGGATACCGTCGTACCTTGCCCGGGACTGCTGTGGATCGTCAAGCCATTTCCATACGTTTGAATGAGGCGTCGATTCGTATTGGAGAGTCCAATTCCACGTTTTCCTTTCACAGGGGCATCCAGCAATTGCCGAACGACCTCCTGCTCCATTCCGTTCCCATCATCTTTGATTTCAAAAAGAGTTGCCCTTTCCTGGCGCAGGATACGGATATGAATAGTAACTCCTTTGGCTTGGCTGAACAGGCCATGCTTCACTGCATTTTCAACTAACGGTTGAATCGTAAGCGGCGGCAGCTGTAGATCAAGATCCGTATCTATCTCCCATAAAATCGTTAAGCGCTCTTCAAAGCGCTCTTTCTCAATATATAAGTAAGCTTGAACAAGCTCCAGCTCATGCGTGAGTGATACGAGCTCACCGGAATTTAGAAAATCAAAGCTTATTCTCAAATAAGAGGTAAATGCCTCGCCGAGCCTACGCATCTTCTCCGTATCCAGGTCGCTCAGCGCCATAATCGAGTTAAGCGTGTTGAATAGGAAATGAGGATGAATTTGCGCCTGAAGATAAGCCGCCTCCATACGCAGTCGCTCATCTACAGATTGTTTCAATGCAGTTAATGACCAAACGCGGTATTTAAGCTCCAATGTGTCCACGGGCTTTGTCACGTAATCATTGGCTCCTGCCTGGAAGCCGGCATAGATATCCGCGGGCTGGCTGCGAGCCGTTAGCAATAGCACCGGAAGCTCCGAGATCGAAAACTGCTCTCTTACTTTTCTTGTCAGCTCGTAGCCCGACATATGCGGCATCATTACGTCAACAATCATCAAATCCCATTGCTCCCGTAAAAGCCAATCCAGTGCTTCATGAGCGGACATGACCGTGCGGATGCTATACTGATCAGCAGTTAAAATACTATCCAGCACTTTCAAGTTAATCGGATCATCATCTACAGCAAGTATCTTTATCGTGTTGCCCATAGCCGACGATGCTGCAGCTTCAAGTGTGGATAAATAACCCGTTCCATTGGATTGGGCGAGACGTACAGTTGACGGCTCAACTACAATTGGGCTTGGGCGTTCCACGTCAAGGCGCTCGGCTGAAAGCGTTGGAGAATCGGCGAGTGGCAGCGCGAAGCTGAAGCTTGAACCTTTGCCCAGCTCCGATTGAACGAACAATTCTCCTCCATGCAACTCAACTAGCTGCTTACAGATGCTTAACCCGAGGCCAATTCCCCCTCCGTCGCTAATCCCATAGAGACCTTGCTCATACGGCAAAAACACCCGTTCCTGCGTTTCCTTATCCATGCCGGCTCCCGAATCAGAAACACGAATGATGAGCTTATCTTTTCCCGTTTCCGCTGTAACCCTCACAAAACCTTCATCCGTGTACTTAAGCGCATTATGGAGCAAATTAAATAAAATCTGCACTAATCTTTTCTCATCTGCCCACACAGGCGGCGTTGATTGCGCGATCTGCATCTGCAGCTGTATGGGCTTGCCTTCGGTCATATAGGCGAGCATATCCATGACCGCTGGAACGATAGATGGAATCGAGAGCGACTCTTGCCGCAGCAAAGTTCGCTTATCCTGCAGCCTTACCACATCAAGCAAATCATCCAGCATATACGACATCCGCCGGCTAATCGTCACAAGCAGCTCCATATCTTTGTAGCTTTTCCCCTGAATGGCTGACTGCTCGTTTGCCAAGATGGTCTGCGCAATACTCAAAATGCCATGCAGCGGCGTTCGGAGCTCGTGGGAGGTGTTCGCAAGGAACTGGTCCTTCATTTTGTCCGATTTCTTCAATTGCTCGTTAAGCTTTATATTTTCATCGGAATTTCGGAAATACCGTTTGAACCAATACGTAGAAAAACCGACCATTGCCGCAATGATATCGATCGGATAATAAATGTTATCAATGATGTTGCGAGCCGTAAAAACTCCCCATATGACGCTGGATAAGATGCTCGTTGCGGCAAGCAGCAAGAAAACGGCATCGCGATGATTTCTTACAATCATTTTGCCAATGACATACATAAACCAGACCAAAGGCAGCGCGTAAAAGGATAAAAACAAATAGTGCTTGTATGTCCAATAAATCGCTGACGTTGGAGCGCCCAGCAACCAGAACGAATACGCTGCCAGAAGCGCTGCATAGATTCTAAATATTCGTGTGCCCGATTTATCTTCGGAAAAGTTTCTGGCTAGCGCCAGTATAAAAAAAGATAGAAACATATAGGACAGCAGCCTGATTTTGAGGCCCCATGCATAGGAGACAGGCAACCAAATCAACAGAAGCTTGTCATGATCAGACACAATCGTGATTCCAGCCATCACTAGCAGTAAGAAAAAGATGAGGAACGCTTTTTGCTTTGGATTAAAAAGAAACAAGATAATGGCATACAAGCTATGCAGCAATAAAATAATAAAGGTTACCATTTGGAATCCAATGGAATACATCCGCTCATTATCGATAACTGCTTGTGATCCGAATCGGATCGATCGAATCATACCGCCATTATACGGGTTCTCAAAGTTAGCTGCCCGCACTAGCAGCTCGATTTCGGTGACAGCGGCCCCCGCTTTATAGGATTCCGTATAGGTCATTACTTTGGACTCGCTTCCTGCTGCAGTCTCCGATAATTTTCCGAATGCGGGAACCTTCTGACCATTAATTTCAAGCTGAGAAGAAGCTTCGATCCGTTTGACCCAAAAGGCGTATGGATACTCGGGGGAAGGATCTATCAGAATCCGGAGCCGATAGGTCCCGAAGCCATAGGAGCTGTCGGATGGATTCGAAAATGCGCCGCTCCAGTCGCCTGGAACCTGGATATACGTGTGCGGATCATTCCGATCCTGCTGCGTATGTTCGTGTTCAATAAAGGCCTCCGGATAAAACTCCCACTCGCCGTTCAACTGAATGGAGCGTGAATGTTCAAAATCCCAGCCGCGCATATCCAGTACGCCCTGTTCTGCCAAAGCATGCTCGGGAGTTTCCTGCAAACTCATCCAAAACCAGCGCAGCCCAAGGAGAACGGAGAGGAATATTAAAATAATAGTGACAAGTTTCCACAAGGAATAGGTTCGTTTTTGCATCATAATGCGTAAAATTCGACATTATTCTCGTTTTTCCTTTTTTTAATGCGAAACCATACTGATCTAGCCATAGCAAAAGAGCCTTCCTTACCGTAAAAGTAGTTTCTACGGTAGGAGGCTCCTATTATAACAGCACGGGCATTAGCCATGGCTGCAAGGTAAAGCTATGCTAGGGATGCGTGCTTGGAGCGCGCGATTTCCGTTGCTAAGACCATGTTGCGGAGTGACTCCACCGTTTCGTCATAGCCGCGCGTCTTCAATCCGCAGTCCGGGTTGATCCAGAAAAGCTTCGGATCAAGAACGCGCAAGGCACGCTCGATCATGCTCGTCATTTCTTCCACGCGTGGAACACGCGGGCTATGAATATCATACACGCCAAGGCCAATGCCCAGCTTGTACGTGTTCTCCTCAAAGCTGTGGATGAGCTCACCATGGCTGCGCGAGGTCTCAATGGAGATAACATCGGCATCCATCGCTTCAATGGAGTCAATCATGTCATGGAACTCGCAATAACACATATGCGTGTGAATTTGTGTTGTATCCGCAACTGTGCAAGTTGTCATACGGAAAGCTTTGACTGCCCATGCCAGATATTCGGCTTGATCCGCTTCTTTCAACGGAAGGCCTTCGCGAACCGCCGGCTCGTCGACTTGAATCATGCCAATGCCTGCTTGCTCAAGCGCTTCTACTTCCTGTCTAAGGGCATAAGCCAGCTGGTAAGCAATTTGTTCACGGGAGATGTCATCACGAACGAATGACCAGTTCATAATCGTAATCGGTCCAGTCAGCATCCCTTTCACTGGACGATCCGTTTTCGATTGCGCATACCGCGTTTCCTCGACCGTCATTGCTTCTTCGAAGGCAACATCGCCATAGATGATTGGCGGCTTCACGCAGCGCGAGCCATACGATTGCACCCAGCCATACTGCGTGAATGCAAAACCAGCAAGCTTCTCACCGAAAAATTCAACCATGTCTGTACGTTCGAACTCGCCGTGCACCAACACATCGATGCCAATTTCCTCTTGCAGCTTAATCCAAATATCGATTTGCTCGCGAATGAAATCAGCGTACTGCTCGTTGCTCCATTCCGCTTTGCGCCATTGCTGGCGAGCCTTGCGCACTTCTGCCGATTGCGGGAAGCTGCCGATCGTTGTTGTAGGGAATAACGGCAATTGCCATTTGTTTTGTTGAGCTGTATGACGCTCAGCGAAAGGCAAGCTGCGTTCCGGCTGCTTCGTGCTAATCGCAGCAACGGCTTGTTGAATATCATTGCGATTGCGCTCGCCCGATTGCTTAAGACCCTCAAGTTCGCGGTCGCATTGCTCAAGCTCCGCTGTTATCGAAGCGCCGCCTTGCGTGAGTGCTTTAGCAAGCAAAACCAACTCATCCAGCTTCTCATCAGCGAATGCAAGCGCATTTTGCAGCTCAGCTGTCAGCTTCTTCTCGCTTTTCACTGTTACCGGAACATGAAGCAAGCTGCATGATGATTGTACGATTAGCTGATCATCCGTTACTAGTCCAGACAGCTCCTCGAGCAATGCCAGCTTATCGCGAAGCGAAGCTTTCCAAATGCCGCGGCCATCAATAACCCCTGCGCCCAGAACCTTATCTGCCGGGAAGCCGTGTTCTTTAATCGAAGCGATGTTGCCTGTGAAGCCATGCACGAAATCAAGGCCGATAGCTTTAACCGGAAGAGCAACGACTTCCTTGTAATATTCAACCGATTCAAAATACGTTTGCAGCAAAATATGAAGTGTCGGTACAGCTGCCGCGAATGCCTCGTAGATCGTTTTCAAACGCGCTAAATCTTCCGTATCAAGCTTAGTCACCAGAACCGGCTCATCGATTTGCACCCACGCCACGCCTTCTGCCGCAAGCTCTTGCAGCACTTGCACATAAAGCGGAATGAGCTTAGCGATCCAAGCATCCGTCTCTGATTTGCTGTATCCTTTGGAAAGCTTAAGGAAAGTAAGCGGCCCAATGAGAACGGGCTTGCCTTCAATTCCGAGCTTTTCCTTCGCTTCGCGGTAAGCAAGCAGCGGTTTATTTTCCGTAAGTACAGGAGCTGCGCCATCGAGCTCAGGTACGATATAGTGATAGTTCGTGTTGAACCATTTCGTCATTTCGCTTGCAGTCGCTTCCTTTGTTCCACGGGCAATGCCGTAATAGAGGGACAACGGCACTGCGCCGCCGTCATAAGCGAAGCGTTTTGGAACGATGCCGAACATGGTAGCCGTATCAAGAACTTGATCATAATAGCTGAAATCATTTACGGCAATCAGATCGATTCCTTTTTCTTGCTGCTTGCGCAAGTGGTTCAGACGAATTTCCTGCAGCTGCTTCTCAAAATCCGATTCTTCCAGCTTGCCTGACCAGAACGCTTCAAGCGCTTTTTTCCATTCTCTATCTGCACCAATACGCGGGTATCCCAAAACACTGCTTTTTGTCATCTTGTAAGCTCCTCTACAACTTGTTACAAGAAAGATACCATGGTTTTACAGATATAGTGTAACTGTAATAAACTATAGCTAGTTATAGCTTTTGGCTATACCAATAAATTAAGGCGAGGTTGCTTCTATTAGCGCTTCGACATAGGCTGATCCTAGCTTCGAGAGCGACGCGTTTTTATGTGAAATCCAGCCGACATTGATCGTTTCCTCGCAATCCAGCGGTACAGGGATAATTTCGTTGCCATTGAGGTCTTTGCTAAGCACGCCCGTCGAAATGGTGTAGCCATTTAAGCCGATTAGTAAGTTAAATAAAGTAGCACGATCGTTCACACGGATGCTTTTCTTATGAGACATTGTGCTTAAAATTTCTTCGGAAAAATGAAACGAATTATATTCTCCTTGGTCAAAAGACAAATAAGGGTAGTTTTGCAGCTGGTCGATCGTAACGATTGACTGCTTGGCGAGCGGATTTTTGATGCTGATGAAAATATGCGGTTTAGCCATAAACAAACTGTTAAACTGCAAATTGGCCGTTTTGAGCAGCTTATTAATGACTTTGCCGTTGAACTCATTCAGATATAGAATGCCAATCTCGCTGCGCAGATTTTTGACATCCTCTATAATTTCATAGGTTTTCGTCTCGCGCAAGGCGAGCTCGTATTCCTCATGGCCGTATTCCTGTATCAGGCTTACAAACGCATTGACCGCAAAAGCATAATGCTGGGTTGATACGGAAAAATGCTGCGGGGAAGGCTTCGCGTTCAGGTAGCGGCTCTCCAGCAGCTCCGCCTGCTCCACCACTTGCCGGGCATAGCTAAGAAACTCGACTCCCTCCTTCGAGAGCGAGATTCCTTTATTCGACCGATCGAAGATCGCAAGCTGCATCTCTTCTTCCAGCTCCCTTATCGCATTCGACAGGCTGGGCTGGGAAATAAACAAACGCTTGGCCGCTTCGTTGATCGAACCCCGATTCGCGACCTCAATAATGTATTTTAATTGCTGCAGCGTCAATGAAATGCTCTCCTTTATCGTAAAGACCCGCTTCCGCTCAACCTCTTTCCTAATCGGTCGGCAGACGAACGGGCCATTTATATCAGCTCAAATTGGCTAAACTAATCGTTCTCTCTATTATAGTTTATCTGATCCAATCGCTCAATTTTCACCTTTCTAAACGCTGCAGCTTATCCGGGTTTCTAATTAAGTACAGGCTGCGAATTTCATTATTCTCCATATGCAGCAGCGCTGCCGTCTCGATTCTGTTGCGTGTCCTTACAATTAGCCCTGGCTGGCCATTCATTTCCGTCAGCTCAAATTCGAAGCCGCCCTCCTCGTTGGCGCCTTTTTGAATAATGCCAAGCAGGAAACGGATAACATGCTCTCGGGATTGGATAGGATGAACGGCAGACAAAGCTTTGCCCCCACCGTCCGAGATTAACACGGCATCCTTAGCAAGCATGGTGACGACTGCCTCTAAGTTGCCTTGCTCCAGTGCAGTCAGAAAGGCGCGAATCCATGGCTCGCTCGCCGTTTCCGTGAAACCGGGCGTTTCTGCAGAAACACCCATTTTACCTTGTGCACGGCTGTAGATCTTACGGCAATTGGCTTCCGTTTTGTCCACCTGCTCTGCAATCGCGGCATAATCAAAGCCGAGCGCTTCCCTAAGCACGAATACCGCCCTCTCCGAGGGAGACAGCCTCTCCAGCAAGACAAGCATGGCATACGACAGCAGCTCGCCCCGCGCAACCGCTTCATACGTTTCGTCATCTGATGTTAAAATAGGCTCAGGCAGCCATTCCCCGAAGTAATGCTCACGCCTTCTGCGAGCGGATCGTTGCAAATCACGGCAGCGGTTCGTTATCATTTTGCACAAATACGCTTTAGGCTCTGCCATTCGCTCTAGCGGAACCTCATAGGCTTTCACAAATACGTCCTGCACCATATCCTCCGCATCGGCGGCCGAGCCCGTCAACTGATAGGCAAGCGTAAACAATAATCCTCTATACTGCTCATACAGCTTCTGCATCGTCTCACTTCCCATCTTGTATTCCTTTGTTCCCTATTTTAGCAGACTAGCCATATCCCATGAGTACTTTCTCATTTTCCAGCCCAGCTTGCCTGTGAAAACCATATCGATGCCCCATTGGCGCGTCCAAGCCATGCCTCTATCCGGCCCGAGACCGAAGCAGTAAAAATCCATAAAACTTTTATGAACGGGCGCAGGACGACCGGCTAAATCAGCAGCGATAACCTTGGCCAGACGAGCTGCTTGCGCTGTCGCTTCCTTACAGGTTTTCCCGTCCAACCGCCCGCTGGCTGCATCTTGAATTTGGGCACAATCGCCAATGCTGTAGACCCCCTTCGCGCCTTTCACGCGGTAGCTTTCATCCACCACCACGTAACCATCCGCCGTCACCGGTACGCCAACCGTCCTCAGCATTGGATTCGGCAGCAGGCCCAGCGTCCAAATGCATAGTCCAATGGGTTCAACCTCGCCACTCGACAGAGTCAGCTTCCCTTTGTTCTCCTGCACTACTTTGCTTCCATGTACGACCGTAATGCCATAGGAATGAAGCGCAGCTTCCAGCTTCACGCCTACTTTGGCAGGACCATCCGAGAATAATCGCTCTCCTGCGTTAAATAAACGAATCGCAACCTCTTTGGGATCAAGACCAAGCTGCCTCGCATCTTCCCGGACGTGATGAGCCAGCTCAGCTGCGGTTTCAATGCCGCTTATGCCCGCTCCCGCCACGGCAATGCTCATTAATCGCTGCTTCTCTTTTGGATTGCGCTCCCGAACAGCCATCTGTAAGTTCGAACGCCATGCGGCTTTAATGTCATTGGCTTCAGCTACCCCGGTAAGCGCTATGCCGCCTTGATTAGCCTCAGGCTGCCTCACCACACTGCCGATCCCGAGCACAAGAAGATCATATTTGAGCGTCTGCTCCTTATCATCCTTAGTTTTCTGATAGACCAGCCTTTGGGATTGCGTATCGATTCCAGTTACGTTTGCTTGAACGAACTCCACCCCACCCGGAAACATGCTGCTGAACGGAATCGTAATGTCCTCGTTTGCAACAGCTGGTTTAAAGAGCAGCACTTTTCGGGTATGATAGCTGTTTTTATCGATCAAAATAAGACGAAGCCGGGGAGCGTTCCCACTGTTCTTCCCCATTTTTTGAATTTCTTTCACCGAGTGTATTCCTGCGTATCCCCCGCCAATAACCACACATGTCAACGTCTTCATCATCATCACTCCTTCTGTTTGGCAATAGAACGAAATAGCAGCTCGTTTTGTGACAAATGAGAAGCAAATATGACGTGTTTTTTTAAAAGGATAACTAACGGTACTTGAATCGACTCAACTTTCATGAGAAAGTACATAACAAAATGCTTACTTTAGTTGAGAAACCATAAATAATTTAGTAAACTAAAACTATTGAAAGGGGAGTTATATATGGCCGATTTGGCTGCTGGAATGGAAATAGGAATAAGTACGTTTTTGGAAACGACACCTGACCCGGTGACTGGGGTCATCATGAGCCATGCAGAGCGTCTGCGCCATGCAGTTGAAGAAATCGTGCTCGCCGATCAGGTCGGCCTGGACGTTTACGGAATCGGAGAGCATCACCGGGCGGATTATGCAGGTACGGCTCCTGCCGTCGTGCTGGCTGCCGCGGCTGCCATGACCAAACGGATACGGCTAACGAGCGCGGTTACCGTGCTTTCCTCCGATGATCCGGTACGCGTCTATCAAGCCTTCTCAACCTTAGATGGCATCTCGAACGGACGGGCTGAAATCATGGCGGGCCGCGGTTCGTTTATCGAATCCTTCCCGCTGTTCGGATACAGTCTTGACGATTACGAGGAACTGTTCGAAGAGAAGCTTGAGCTGCTGCTTAAAATTAGATCTTCGGAGAAAGTCAGCTGGCGCGGAGGGCATCGCCCTGCCATCGATAATCTGGCTGTCTATCCACGTTCGGTCCAAAGCCCGCTGCCAGTCTGGATTGCAAGCGGCGGAAACGCGGAATCGGCCGTAAGAGCCGGTACGCTGGGCCTGCCCATTGCCTTCGCAATCATCGGCGGCATGCCGGAAAGCTTTGCGCCTTTAGTCTCTCTCTATAAGGAAGCTGCCGCACGGGCCGGGCACGATCCGAGCAAGCTGCAAATAGCCACACATTCCCACGGCTTCGTAGGCGACACGACGGAACAAGCAGCCGATATGTTCTTCGCGCCAACAGCCGCCCAAATGAATGTCATCGGCCGCGAGCGCGGTTGGAGGCAAAATTACGACCGTGCGGCTTTCGATGCTGCGCGCAGTCTTCGTGGCGCCCTTTATGTCGGCGACCCTGAATATGTGGCTGAGAAAATCATTTTGCTGCGCAAAAACCTTGGCGTTACCCGTTTCTTCCTGCATGTTAATGTTGGCACGATGCCCCACCGCGAGGTTCTGCACGCCATTGAGCTGCTTGGCACTAAAGTGGCGCCAATCGTACGCAAAGAGCTTGCCAAAAGCGAAGCATAATCGAATCCTTACAACTATGCGAAGCAAGCTATAGCGCTTGCTTTGCACCATGTACTACACAACAAAGAAGTGTCCGAGGCCGTTAGCGCTGGGACACTTCTTTATTTTTGCAACTCGGGAGTTTGCCGTTTATTTAAGGTTACCTAAATCGATGACCATGTCCTCCATCGTAAACTGTTCCTGCCCCTTTCCAGATTTTTCTAGTATCGCAGCGGATTTAGGCCCGTCCTTGGTCTCTTCTGCGGAACCGAAATTTTCGGAAGTATATTCATATAACCTGATGTGCGGCGTTAGGATGAGCTTCGCTGCGTTAGGATCTAGTCTTTCAAATGTCTTGCTCCAGCTTGTATGGTAGCCTTTGTTGTCCCCTGTGCCTCCATTCCCTTTCCCAGAATATAGATTACCTAAGTCGTCTTTTACTTCAATGTCCACATCTACCCCATGCCATTTGTTTCGAATTTCCTCTGAAACGAGTTGGTCATAATGCACGATGAAGGACATTGGCGTCACTGACAGTTCCCCAATTTGAACTGTCACGCCATCAAGCTCCGAGCTTTGACCTACAACTCTGGTATCCGCCTCCGTCGCCTCCAGTGCAAATACGAAGCTCCACTTGCCTTTAATTTCTTTCTGGTTTTCCTGGACAACCATGCCCTCGATCTGCCAGTTCATTTTGACAGTGTCCGGTTTTTCATTTTTAAAGAAGCCTGTTTCTGTAATTAATCCAACATATCGGTTTGAATCTACCTTTGTAATTTTGGAGCCGCCCGCCCCGCCTATCGAGCCTTTCATATCCAATAGCCCTCGCAAATATGGGCTTTCGCCTAAATCCTGATTGGTCTCGAGGGAATAGGTTATGGCTACCGTTTCTCCGTCAAAGATCGCATTATTGATGATGACTTTAATGCCATTGCTTTCTGCCGTCAAGTTCATTTCTGTGGAATATTCCTGATAATGATCATAAACGCCGACTTTGCCCACATCTAAAAATTTGAAAATGTTTCCGATAACAGGCAAGCTAACTGCGTAAGCCGGAAACGTTAACCCGAGTGTTGCCGCGGATAATCCAACAACCATAACAGCCGCAGCCACCGGCTTTCTCCAGCTTCTCCTTTTCCGTTTCTGAATAATGGATTCCTTCAATGCCCGTTTCACCTTCGCTTTCTCCAGCTCGTCGACTTCCATCTCCACAGCTTCATGCTCATCGATATCCAAATCATTTAATAATTCGTAAATGTCCTTCATAGCATGCTGCCTCCAAAATTAAGATTTGTCGCTTTGTCATTCAGCTTCTTCTTGCCTCTATAGATCCGGTTATCAATGGAAGCCTTGGTGAGCCCCAGCTTGGCAGCAATGTCTCCCGTTTTGAATCCGAGAAAAAACTTCATTATAAAAATATCCCGGTCCACAGGCTCCAACAAATGGATTAGCTTGATAAGCTCCGATCGGTCTTCCATTCTGATGAGCTCATCTTCCGCTGATTCTCCCGTACCGATCTCCTGCTCCTGCGAGAGGAGATTAGTTAACTTATTATGTTTACGGTAATAATCAACCGCTCTAAACTTGGCAATCGCACAGATCCATTTTCTAAAATCAGTCGAATCACCTGCGAACTTATGCGCATGCTCCCAAATCGACAAAAAGATATCATTGATGCATTCTTCGATGATTCCATCGTTACCGAGTGGAGAGAGCACCTTAAACGTGATTCCTTTCATTAATGGCAAATACTGATCAACGATATATTCCAGAGCGTCCTCTTTTTTTCGCTGCAGCCGCTGAATGTAATTGGCGTCATTTGACTTCATGTCTTAAAGCTCCTTATTTTTTTGTAAAAGCTTTTACATCCTATACAACGAAGTTAAAATAATTTTCTCTCACCTGTTCCATAAAAAAAAGCCGACCCCTTCACCAGAAGGAGATCGACTTTCTAAATTGGGGTTAGTAATATTCCTCTACTCATCTCTCAATAGACTCAATCGTTTACTAAAATAATCACTTTCAATGGTGCTGCTGAGCAGTCCGTATTTATCATTGCCAAATAAGTCAGCGTTCAGAGCGCTTAAAATCGTAATTGGCTGATTTGTCTTAGTCATCCCTTGTTGAATACAAATATCTAAATTAGCATGCAATTCATCTATTTCCGTCGAAGTTTTATGATCTTCGAACAGCATATTGCTTTGAATATGTAGTTTTCCATCTGCGCTTCGCCACCATTTGAACGTTTCAATTGAACATAGCGACCAATTTAAATATTCAACCCAACCGTCCCCAGACTCCATAAAATAGATGATCTCGTCACTTGGCCCAGGCATATATAAGGCATCAGCAGACCAAACGCCCACCACTTCATCCTTTTTCATGACTCGTCCCCCCCCCTTTCATAATAACCCATTATAGGAAAACATGGGAGTCCATCCTTGCAGCAAAAAAAGCCAGTCAGAGTTTTAGTCTGACCAGCTTTTTCGATTGTCCTGAACTTTAGTAGGCTGTCCAGCCTGCATCAGCTGTTACAACCGTACCGTTTACAAAGCTTGCATCATCCGAAGCCAAGAACAACGCAACCTTAGCGATTTCTTCCGGCTCTCCTGTACGGGGATTGATGCCCATGCCAACCATTGCCCTCTCCATTCCAAATGGATTCGGCTCTTTGATCGTTGTACTAATATTCGTGCTTACGCCACCTGGCGCAATCGCATTACAGCGGATGCCTACTTTGGCATACTGGAAGCCCACATTTTTGGTCAGCCCGACAACCGCATGTTTCGCGGCCGTGTAAGCTGCGCCTGCTCTAGAGCCATATAACCCGCCTGCCGAAGCAATGTTGACGATAACGCCGCTTTTCTTCTCCGTGAAAATAGGGAGCGCTTTACGAATCGTACGCATAGGCCCTGTTGTATTAATCGCAAAGACACGCTCCCACAACTCGTCCGTAAGGTCACCCGCGGGTACGAAATTATCCATAATGCCTGCATTATTAATAAGAATATCCAAAGTACCAAAGGTGTCTACTGTCGTATCGATTAATTGTTGAACATCCTCTTCTTTGGCAACGTTAGCAGCAACGGCAATTGCCGTTCCACCCAATGACTCGATATGTGCTACAACCGTTTGTGCGGTTTCCAAGCGCAGATCGGAGACTACTACTTTAGCGCCTTCCGATGCAAATAGTTCTGCAATCGCTTTTCCCATACCGGATGCCGCACCTGTAATTACAGCAACTTTACCAGAGAGTCTCATGTTTAATTCCTCCATTGTTTAGGATAGTATCTCATCAAGCGTTTAGGGATATTCAATAAGTTCACTTTTTTGTACAACTGTTCAATAGAGAACAACTGTTACTTTCGAGTATAATGAGAGTGAAAATAGATTACAATCAGTAAAAAGCTTCGCTTTGTACTCTAACGAACATATCTTCACTTTCTGTTGAATAAAAAAAAGGAATGAAGCCGAATGACTGTATCGCACAAAAAAATCGACCGACGAATTATTCGCAGCAAAGAGGCATTAAAGCATGCTTTCATGCAGCTGATGTCACAAAAAAGATTCGCAACCATTTCGATTACTGAAATTGTAGAGCTGGCGAATTATAACCGAGGAACCTTCTATACTCATTATGAGAGCAAGGAAGCATTGCTCGATGAGATCATGTCTGAATTAATTGAAGATTTGCTTCGCTCTTTCCGAGCACCTTATGAAAAAACAGACGTTATTCGAATAAACGAGCTTCCTGCAGCCTCCATTATGCTCTTTGACCATATTTATGAGCATGCATCGATTTATACAATCCTATTAAAAAGCGATGTCCTCTCCCTCGTCCGGGATAAAATGTTCGAAGCACTAAAAAATATAGTGACGGAAGAGTTAGAACATACAGTTAGCGATATTAATCAAGAGCTTATGACGATCTACTCCATGAGCGCTTTGCTTGGACTCGTATTCTATTGGATCGAGAACGGATTTGTTTATTCTCCCTCCTATATGCAGGAGCAGCTTGTGAAGATGCTCCAATGGCGTCCAACGTCTGCCAAAACGATCAAAAAGCACCCCTAGGGGTGCTTTAGTCATGCTAGTCACGGAAGGAATGCATGTAATTGAGAATTTCGTCCTGCGGTGTTTGCAATAAACCACCAAGCATCGCTTGTATGTCCTGCAGCGATTTTATTTTCTCATCAATTTCTACGATTTTATTGCGCACCAACGCCTTTAAGGTCTCCGCATCCATCTCCTGCTTAAGCATATGCAGCACTTCTTGAATTTCCTTTAGTGAATAGCCTAACGATTTGGTATCCTTAATGAACTTGATTTTCACGAGATAATCTTCCGAATACATACGGTATCCATTGGCTATCCGGCTCGGAACAGGCAGGATGCCGCTATCCTCATAATAACGAATCGTTGCCGCAGTTAAGCCGGTACGCTTAGCGAGCTCGCCTCGAGTCATGCCTTCCACGCCAATCGCCTGCCTCTCTCAAGCATCACTCTGATCATGAGCTCTTTTTGGTATACTTGCCGTCAAAGGCAACCTCCGGATATTTAGCAGACGGTCCATCCAGGAGCACCTGATGCTCACCTTTCAAATATTGATCAAAGAACGCCGTGACATAAGATCGTGTAATGTCTATATTATGAACCGGATCAACTTCCTTCGCAAACAAGGAAGGAGCCAGCAGCGCAATTTCCGTAAAGCTCTGATGGATAAAGTGATCCACGATCAAATAATACGTATCATTTGTGCTTTTGGTCATCACCGAATCAAGATCCGTCTCAAATTCATCAAAAAACACTTTATCCTTATTTGTGTTTGCCGGGTCCAAGCTCTTGGCTGTGCCGCCTGTCAACATATACAGGAACGGCTGCTGCAAGCCCGTATGGGCAACCTCGCCCCAGAATCCGCCTTCCAAGCTTACGCCTGCCTTGAAGCGTTTATCCTGCGCAAGGGCTTCCGCCGTTGTTGCACCGCCATAAGAGTGCCCGAAAATCCCGACACGCTCCAAATCCAGTTTGCCTTCAAACAAGCCATTAGGGTCCTTGGTATTCCATTCTGTAATCGTATCAAGGACAAAACGGGCATCAGCTACACGAATGCCTACTCCCTCCACATTATAATTGTACAGCCCGGACGAAGTTGGAAAATCGGGATCGGCTTGATATAAAATAGATCGGCCGTCCTCGAATGTCACTTTAGCTGAGGTATAAGGATGGTCCATGCCAACGACAATGTAGCCGTGGCTGACAAGCTCCTCGATTGCCGTCATGCTTTGAAAGCGGGTAGAACGTATGCCTGGAGAGAAAAAGACGATGGGATAGCTAGGCTCTTTGCCAGAGAGGACTGCACCTTCTACCACATGCGTCGATATTTTGGTGACATGGCTAAATAACTGCTTCGGTATGCCAAATACCAGACTAATGGCTTCGCCAACCTCAGATGGATAATGCTCCTTCGGTTTTCCTTCGGCCACGCTTTGATCAACGGGATACCATACATTTATCAAAAGCTCCCGTTTGGCATCAGGATCCGCGCTTTTCGTTTCTGCACGGGCTTCATCCGTAAGATGCCGGGAAATGGTGCCGATGGCGTAGTTTCCTGTTGGCTCAGGCATAGTAAATACAGGAAGAAGCAGGCTGGAATAAACGGACAAACCACTCACCCCCAAAATGATTATGGACAGCAAACCTTTTTTGAACCATGAACTTGAAATATGCTTGTAAGGCATAAATAGCCTGCGCAGCAAGACAACCAAAAGGATCACGGCCACTGCATAAGCAGGAACCATTTGTATTCGCAAATGATCAATCACCCCATGCAGCAAGCCTACAATGACGATGCCGGACAGCAGCATGGCATCCAGCCGCCGATCTCTTTTGGCAAAAACAACTCCTGCTGCAGCCGCTAAAATAACTACAATTACCATAACCTCTAATGCTCTCATTATGCATGACCTCCGCTTATCTCTGGTCCTACAACGAGGAACCATTGTTGAATTTAGATAAGCATAAAGGTTGAAGTATACTTCAAGGTCAAGCTTTTATTTTATTCTTCCAGACAAAAGGCTAAGTTTCCACCAATCGGATACCATATTTTCTCGTTTTCTAAGTAGATACAATCCCATTCTCTATACGGATTAACGTCCAGCATAGCTGTAATTTTAACGGCCCTTTCTGTAAGTTCAGCGATCGTTAATGTTGACGGGTCTGAGGAGAACAATTTCTTTTTTCCTTCCAAATATAAACGCTCTGACTCCTTAGCCGTGAGATTTACGGAATAAAAACCAACTATATTCTCCTCCAGACGCTCAATGCTGATAAAATGGGAAGGCATGTGACCAATAAGGGTTTTAGCCCCTTGTATTCTCCATAAATCAATCGCTTGCTCGATTGGCAGCCGCGTTCGCTTGCCTGAATCCGTTAACCCAAACTCAACTGTGAAATTGGCATACTGATTCGAATCCCAATAGATTGTTCCTGCGCGTATGCCGGTAGCCGATTCCACTTCATTGGCCTTTTCCTTATCGTAAGGCTCCTTCCAAATCACGTAGCTATCCTGCTCAAACACCTGAACATACCCGCTCGCCGTGCAGCCAGGCTCAAAACATTCGCTGCAAATGTCGATTTGCAAAAGTGGATTAGGCTCTAATTTTTGTGGAAAGTTCGCCGATATACAAATACCGTTGATCAATAATTTATGACTGGCAATATTGTTCAAGCCAGCTGATGTCAGGCCTGTTGCCCATGGCACCAGCTCATAGGTAACAACCCTCATCGCTCCCGCGCTCCTTATAAACCATAAGATTTCTATAGTATAAATCAAAATAAAGCCTGCTACGTTACTTTTCGCTTCATTACGCAAATAAAAAGGCTGCCAAATGGCAGCCTTTGATGATTTCTGATGGGAACGCGCTTCTTCCGCTGTTTGGACTTTAATGAGAGCCATATGCCATTCCATTGTTAGGCGGCATTTGTGGCGTCCCCATGGGCTGGGCATAGGCATTCAGCATGATTTGCATATCCTGATACGCCAGCTGTGGCACTTGGTAATAAGCTTTTTTGTTTTGGTACATAAAAATTTCATAAGCCATCTCAACAAAATGTTGCACCTGCGAAGCAAGCACCCGGCGCACAATGGGATTGGTTACTTCCACGGCACTCATCGTTAACAATGAAGCGTGCCCTTTCACAAGTCCAAGCATGTAGGCGCTAATCCCGGCATCCTTCACTTCCGCTAAGGATTGATTTGGCCTTTTCGGTTCGGATGGCTGTAAATGATAGATCGGCTGAATCATATCCCGTATCATATACGTTGCGGTTTCCTGGCTTGGTTTTTGCCCTGTGGCAAAGCATTCTACGGTCAAGTTGTATTGCATGAGAGCGAAGTTGTATTGTCGATCCAAAATATCCAATAACTCATTATCCCGCACATACGGCCTAAAAATCATGAATTGATCCAGCAGGTTAATCGAACATGACAATACTTCATGCACATCAAAAAACTCGTGGCCCCCATGATTCATTTGTGGAGTGTTGGTCATCCTGCCATTGAACTGATTTTGCTGGTTCATCATTAATCCCCTTTGTCCTTTTGATTGTGATAGCCTCTTTAAGTATGATGGGTTACGAACGGAATTATGCAACCAGGCAGGCTTCAATCTCAATATGATAAAATCGGCTGCTTATCTTTATCAAATGAATGTACGAATCGAATATAAATAGATATAATTAGACTTAAATAGTTTGCATACCGTAAACTATTAGAACATTAGCGCTTGTAAAAAACTGCTTTAGCTAAAGAAATGGGGAAAACATATGATACAAAAAGCAACGTTTGCCGGAGGCTGCTTCTGGTGCATGGTAAGTCCGTTTGAAGAACAGCCCGGCATTCACGGCATTCTGTCCGGCTATATGGGCGGAACGCTGGAGAACCCTACGTATGAGCAAGTATTAACCGGAGAAACGGGGCATTTGGAGGTTGTACAAATTACCTTCGATCCGGACATTTTCCCATATGAGAAACTATTGGAGCTTTATTGGCCGCAGATCGACCCAACGGATGCCACTGGACAAGGGAACGACCGTAAAAGCCAATACCGAGCCGCTATTCTTTACCACAATGAAGAACAGCGCGAGCTTGCCCAAAAATCCAAAGAAGAGCTAGCAAAGAGCGGACGCTTTGACAAGCCGATTGCGACAGCTATTGAGGAAGCGACTGTTTTTTATCCGGCTGAAGAATATCACCAAAACTATCACCGTAAAAATCCGAAGTTTTATAAGGAATCAAGGGTCTATTCCGGCCGTGACGCTATTATAGAGAAGTATTGGAAGTAAGTCGAAGCCCCTCATAGGGGAAGAGCGAGGATTTCTAATTCTATTGAGAGTGGGAAGCCAGGCAACTGTCCTGATTCCCGCTCTCTTTGGTTATGCTGCTCAAACCATTTCAAGTCTTTTCAAAAGGTTACCAGTCTCGCTCTTGTATTGCCGTTTCGACATCGATGTCTACTTCAAAAAACGTTAGCAATGCTTCAACCGTCATTCCGATTGCCTCTCTTGCCACCGTTTCCAAGTCACTTCCATTTTCATCAAATTCCTCCTGCAGGTCATTGATAGCTATCGTCATCTCATCCAGCTTTGCTTGGATCTCAGCAATCGAGTATGTACCGCTTTCCAAAAACAATACAACCTCTTCCATGCTCTTCTTCACCTTGTCCACCAGAAATGTGGGATAATAGCTGTCCTTGTACATATCCTCCAAATAAACAAAATCCGCAGGCAATTTTTTCATAAAATCTCTCCTCTATTGTAGTCTTTCTGTTCTCCTAATTATCTACTTAACAGGAAACTGGCTCATGTCCATATATAGCAGATTCCAACGGTGACCATCCAAATCCACAAAACCTGCACCATACATCCACCCCTGGTCATGGGGCTGTCCATAGATCGTTCCGCCAGCCTTTACTGCTTTTGAAACCATTTCATCCACTTCTTCCTTACTCTCTGCGCCAATCGAAAACAATACTTCGGTGCCTTTTGTGGTATCCGAAATGTTATTGCCTGTAAACTTTTGAAATGTAGACTCAGGGAAAAGCATCAAAATTACATTCTTGTCTCCGATAACTAGACTAGCTTGATCATCAGCATTTCCAAACCCTTCATTTAAAGAAAATCCAATTTCCGTGAAAAACGATTTAGATTTATTGAGATCCTTGACTGGTAGGTTGATCCAAACTTGTCCCGCCATAGTTATTCCTCCCTATAAACAAACCTTAGTCTTATAGCTATTTACTTCTGATACAAATTCCATTCGCTGCCTAGACATTCCTGCCTCAATAAGGAATTAAGTTCTATCGAAGAAAAAGGACAGAATAGTGTAAAAAAATGCCGGATATTAGAAATCAATAATCAAAGGAATATGTTAAGTTTGAAACACAAGGATGGAGAAAAAAAGGAGGAAATGATATAAGCAATAGGAGTATAGGAATGCGTACGGACAGCCTGAACTAAATTGGAATGATTGAGAAATTAGGAGGGATAGGGTGAAAAGAATAATCGGAATTGTGATGGCAATCCTCTTCTTTGCAGGTACAATTGTGCTTCCTCTCACTGTGCACGCTGCAGATTCAACAATGGACGGTCACGGATTAATGGGTGAGTTTTTTAGATGTGAAAAAAATCCTAATAACAGAGAAGATATTACCATATTTAATTTCGATGATTTCCGCGGCGAAAGAGCCGTTGGAAACTTAAACGGCGACTCCTTTGCCAGTATTTTTAATCAGCTGTCGGGAACGCCGGATTATCATACTGCACGGTTCACAGGCACCATCGTTCCGCAATATACCGAAGCTTACACCTTTCACATGGTAGGCGATGACGGGTTTAGATTATGGATTAACGGAGAGCTGATTATCGATTTTTGGCAGCAAAAATGGGAACTCCCGCAAGTGAGCACACCTGTGACTTTGGAAGCAGGTAAACATTATGATATCAAAGTTGAGTATTTACAAGGCTGGGGCGGCGCTTGGCTACGAATGGAATGGGAAAGCGCAAGCCAAAAAAGAGAAATTGTTCCGGAATCCGCTCTTTACTTACCACCTGACCGCACCATTACAACGAAAAAGAGCGATTTGACGTCTGAAATTCAAAAAATGGATTTTTTGACGGAAAACTTTGCAAATAAAGTATCAGAAACTGCTACAAATCGGTTGCATGCGGCTAAAGCAGCTGCAGTAGAATTGCTTGGCACCATTGATAATCAAGAAATTAGTGATCTCGATAAGGTTGCATTATTAATAAAGGGAATTGAAACCGCTTCCACATCTCGTTCCGACTTTATGCTCGAACTGGGCGTCATGAGTTCCTCCATCGCTGAGAAGTTCAACAACCCTCTATATCAAGGCCAGGACCCCTTTGTCACTTACAAAGATGGATTTTATTACTTTGTGTCTTCTAGCAACCTCGACTCCAACAATAAGGTTTACGTATCCAAATCCCGTACCTTGATCGATCAAGGCGAAAAGGTGATGGTATTCGATTCAAAAGGTACGCAAACTCGTATTTTCGCTCCCGAAATCTTCTTCTTGGAGGGTAAATGGTACATCTATTACTGCGCTGACTTAAAAGAATATGGCTACCAGCATATGGCCACCGTCCTGGAATCCGTAACGGATGATCCCCAAGGGGCGTATGTGGATAAAGGCGCTCTTTATGCCGGCGAAAATGGAGTCATTAAGCAAGCAAACGACTTTACGGTATTCGATTACAAGGGACAGCTCTATGCGGTATGGGGCACGCTAGGCGCCGGTGAACCGATCGGCCCGGCCATCGCACCAATGGATAACCCTTATACGATTACGGCAGACCGCTCCTTCCTGCCAGGTGGCGGCGGAGAAGGTCCCCGTGTCTTGCAAAAAGACGGAAAAGTTTTTATTACCATGTCCGAAGGCGACTATGCATCCAATAGTTATCGTTTATCTTATTTCACCAATACAGATGGGGATTTCTTGAACCCTAACTCCTGGACTCGCACCAATGATGTATTTGTCGCTACCGGCGATGTATCCGGTCCAGCACGAGCTGGTTTTGTAAAGTCGGCAGACGGCAAAGAAGATTGGATGATTTATCATTCACGGGTGTATAAAGATACCGGACGTAACTGGTGGCGTCAGGTAAATATCCAAAAAATCAGTTGGAATGCTGATGGAACTCCTAATTTCGGAAAGCCTGTCTCCCCTTATGAGTGGCAAAACTTGCCTTCCGGTGATTTGGGTCTGGGAGATATGTATCAAGCGGAAGATGCTTTACTGTTTGGAAATATCACCCAAGACAATAGCCATGCCAATTATCAAGGAACCGGTTATATTCATTTGCCAAAGGAGTCCGGCGCTGAAGCCAGCTTTGTGGTAAACGCGCAAGAAAATGGCGATTATATCGTAGGGTTAAGATATGCCTATGGCGTACAAGTAAATGGCGAGTCAACGAATAACCCTACTTCCCAATTGCCCGCAAGAGCTCAAATCAATGTGTACGTAAATGGAGTACATGTCAAAACAGCTGCTCCAGATAAAACGGCAATTAGTTGGGAAGAATGGTTTACTGCTTCTGAGCGCCTAACCTTAAAAGCAGGTCCAAACGTAATCAGCTATCGGATTGATAATGGCAGTATCGGGAATGTGAATGTGGATTACGTAACTATGTATAAGGCCGATGTTCCCAATTCCGTTCCTTCTACAGACTTAAAGGGCACTCTTACCGGCGTTTCTCAGATCCCATTAGGCAGCAGCTTCGCGGTAAACTTTGGCTTATCCCAAGTTTCAACTAAGGCGGACGATGCGATTTTCGCCCAGGATCTGACATTCAACTATGATCCTAACCAGCTTGAATTTATTTCAGCAGAGCCGCTAAAGGATGGTCTTATGGTCATTGACTTCAAGAAGGATATCCCTGGCCAAGTGAGAATCCTAGTGGCAAGCCAAGGCGCAGAACATGCGGTCAACGCTGATGGCGACTTCGTGCAATTAAGCTGGAAAGCTCTCAAAGAGACAGCTAAAGCCAGCCTTACTCTTTCTCAGGCTCAATTGGCCAACTCTGCGGGCATAGAAACCTCTCTTGCTCCTGTAACCTATAACGTTCAAATTACTGGCGCGAAAGACCTGAATAAAGAAGCTTTGCTTACGTTAATTGCTCAGTCGCAGGCCGCGGTCAACGCTGCTATTGAAGGCAATGCGCCAGGACAATACCCGGCCGGTTCCAAGGCTGCATTGCAAACAGCGATCGATACGGCTAGAGCAGTATCCGAAAACGCCGAAACGCAAACGGCTATCGATCAAGCAGCAAGCGCTTTAAATCTTGCGCTGCAGTCGTTTAAGCAATCAGTCAAGCCAGTCCTGACGGGTGATATGAACACGGATGGAAAATTGACCATTGGCGATCTGGCTATTGTAGCCGCCAGCTATGGTAAATCCCAAGCAAGCCCAGATTGGATTTCTGTTCAAAAAGCGGATATCAACCATGATGGCATCATTGATATTGCCGATCTCGCCTATATTGCAAAATCGATAATCTAATGAAGTAGGGATTGGTTCATACTCCTTCAATGATTGTTACCAAAACAGGCTGCAGACTTATCTGCAGCCTGTATTCTTATTCCCGATTGTAATATTTTCGGTCAAGGTTCTGATTAAGTAAGTTATTACTGTTGAAGGGCTTTTTAAAACATCCCATGTTCATTTTTCTACAACTGTACTTGTCATTTCTGTCGCGCCCTTTGCCTCGCTGTGCCCTGCACCAAATAAGTTCAAAACCACAACTCCAATTACGATTAATCCAATGCCTACCATGCTTCCCGTATTTATTTTTTCTTTCCAGATCAATACCGAAATAACCGCCGTGGCCACAGCTCCTACCCCTGACCAGATCGCATAAGTCATGTTTAAAGGAAGAGTTTTGAGCGTTAGTGAGATAAAAAAGAATGATACAGTAAACGCTACAATCGTTAATAAGCTAGGATACAATTTAGTGAAACCTTCCGAAGCCTTAAGCATAGAAGTTCCAATTAGCTCTCCAATAATAGAGATGGCTAGGAATAAATACGCCATTATTCATCCTCCTTGATACTTGCTTTCAATTGTTCAATAATCCGTTGTCTGAGCTCTGCCTTAGGAGGAGCCAGCCCGAACATTTCTGCAAACCATAAACCATCTATAGCTAAACGGACAATCGTAGAGCGAACCGGGTCTAATTCATCATTTTCAATTTTATCCTGGATTTCAAAATACTCGTCCCGCAGACGTTGCAGCATTTGAGGATTAGTGAAATGAGCTGCCGAAAGAGCTGTGTACAGATCGTTTTCTTCCCTGTCGCCGAATAGGGATGTCTCCATATAGGAGCGCGTCCACTTTCCTCTGGAATGATGATCAGCATTCGCTTTTTGGTTAAATTCTTCCACGAAGTTATTGGATAACTGCTCAATCATGCCTAGAATTAATGTCTCCTTATTGGGAAAATGATAAAGCAAACCTCCCTTACTGATCCCCGCTCTTTTGGCAACAGCCTCCAACGTTAATTTCTCCACACCTTCCTCGTGTACAATCTGCGAAACCGTTTTAAGAATCAACTCTCTTTTGATTTCCTTTTTACTTGAATTCATTTTTGTCACCTCAATATTATTGTACCGTCTGGACGGTTTTATTTCAAGCAAATAGATCGGCAGCTAAATAAACTTTCGCAATGAGCTCTGTTGCTTGTTAGATTAAGAACAAAGTAAAGAAAACCTCTATTTGCCAACGAGCTTTGTAAATCTGGGCGACTTGTTCCGCCGTTATTCCTATTAAATCTGTAGCGATCCGAATTTCTGTACCCTCCAAATCACAAAAAATGACCACACGATGACGTAAATCAGAACGACACTGAGATGTGCCAAGTTGACAGGTGATATCCCGGATTACAGAAGAATCATCGAAAACTTGACGTCGCAAGGCTCGTAGTGTTTCAATATGAACATTGTCACGAGGTGGAGAAGGATTGTCCCTCTTTTTTATAACGATCCAAACGCATGACTCGATTCCACGTGCCTATTCGAATTGTCATTCCGTCAGACTCCCTAACATAAGTTTTAGACTGAGCCTAGAAAATGAAAAAGCGACAGCCAAGGACAAAAAATAAAGTCCGAGACTGGCGCTACTTTAATTAACTAACGGTTCCTGTTAGTTAATTAACTTTTCCGTTACCTATGATGCGCTTCACCGCATTGGCAGGAGCGGCATATTTAGGGCCATCCTTTGAAGGGCGGCCCTTTCTTTATACGGGCGCTGCGGATGTATGAATAGCTTCCTTCCCGTCACGTAATCGGGATGACCATGAATTTTGTCGGGCATGCAGAATATCTCTTGCAGTGTCCAATCGCCGGATTCGTTGCCTCCTCGATCAGTTCAAAGTCGATTACTTTGCTATTCTCTTTTATCCTTAATTACACAATGGATTGCCCTCCATCCACATGCAAAACGCTGCCCGTGCTAAATCCGTTTCGAATGAGATAAAGAACACTTTCAGCGACATCCTCAGCGGTCCCGATCCGATTTATAGGAAGACTAGATGCCACATGTTGGAAAAAATGATTGCGGGTAGTAACGTCCATACTGCTGTGAGCTGGTGTATCGATAATGCCTGGAGAAACCACGTTGACCCGAATAGGAGAGAGCTCGAGTGCCAGAGCTTGACCAAAAAAGGTAACCGCCGCATTCACTGAGCCGAGAACCACCGTTTCTTTGGCCGGCTTGAATGCTGCCGCTCCCGAAAACAGCGTAACCGAGCCTTCGTTCGATAGCCAAGGCGCTGCATGTTTAACCAACTGGTAGGGACCGAAAAATTTGCTGGCGAATAATTCCTTCACGGTTTGCATCTCGGACTCTTTAAAATCGACCAAGGAAGTTTCTGAAGCGCTAATCACGAGATGATCGAACTGCTTGATCCGCTGTTTGAAAAATTGTTTCACCTGCAGTTCATCCATCATATCCAGAACATAATCCTCTACATTCTCACCATAATGAGCGAAGCGTTCTCGCGCAAGGTCTAGCTTTGTCTGAGATCGTCCAGCAATAACAACCCTAGCCCCTGCTTCAAGTAAGTGACCGGCAGTTGCCAATCCAATACCAGAACTACCTCCAATAATCACGACTTTTTTTTCATGTAGTGTATCCATTTATTATTCCTCCATAGCGTTTTTTAGGTTGGTCGACCAACCAATAATAATTAAAAATGAAGCATTAAGTGAACGAAAGATACATTTCACTTAATGTTTCATACGCCTCATCCAAATCGAAGCTCTCGTCAGTCAGTTTGCGCAGAGCCAGCCCATCGAACGCGGCGGTCAAAGTAGCTGCGATAGCTTCGTGATTAACGCCTTCTTTTCTGATAAGATGAGTGGAGAGCTCAGCGATTTTCCGTTGTTCTTCCTGTAATAGTTCATTCACATGCGACTTGAGATTCGAATTATTTAGACCGTTGGAATAAAGTTCGAACCGTAGCCGGTATACCTCTAAATCCGCAAATAACCGTTCCTTACACAACTTTAAAACGTGTTCGATTTGCCGGTTGTCCTTCGCTTGCTGGAGAATTTCATCCCAGTCCTGAAGGCATTGGCCCTTAGCTTCCTCCAGCACTGCCAAAATAAGCTCTTCTTTGCTTTTGAAATAATAATGAATCAAGCCTGGTGCGATACCAGCAGATTGTGCAACCCGTTTTATTGAAGTATTTTTAATACCACACTCAATCAACAGATCATGCGTCTTGGCGATAATGAGATCCCGGTTATTTAGCGGCTCTGTAATCATATTTCCTCCCTTCTAGCATTGTTGGTTGGTCGACCAATTATAAAATATTCCTCTATCCTAGTCAAGTCATTCAACACTTTATTTTCTTTGGACAATTGGTTTCTAGGGTACAAACATTTTACTTAGTTGACTACTCTTTGGCTACCATTTAGTGGTTAATCAACAGGCTTGTAAAGAAAGTTAGCTTTACCAGCAAACTGAAAAACCCGACCTTAAGTGATCGGGTTTAATCTTATTCGCTCTAGAAAAAGCTTAGAGTTCGTCTTTTGCTTTAAAATATTTAGATAAAATGCCCGCTAATACTACTTTATATTCGTTTAGCTGATAACAAGAATTATCCACTTTCACTTTGTTTATCTTTACGACATCAACGATTTCCCTTTCCAGCTCCTGTCTCGCTTTAAGAACCTCCAGAGTTCCCTCTAATCCTTGATAACTATGATTTTCCCCATACCCCTGATTTGTATAATATTCTATAAAACCCTCAGACCATTCTTTAGGCCTTTCCTTAACTGCTTTTTTAAAGGAGTGATTAAGATCGCTCTGTTCCACGTAAATTAATAAAGGATTCAATGGCTCCACGATGTTTGCCAATTCTTTAACGTAGCTAACAATATCATCTTTCTTTGCATCATGTTTAATCATGCCCATAGTTACGGGATTTTGTATAAAACAGCAATCAAAAATAAAGGTATCTGAGTTAGTCGAAACATTTTCGGCGAACGTTTTCCATTTATCGGTTATCAATTTCCTGTTTTGATCTAGTGATAATTCGTATATATCATATTTGACAACGTCTTGCAGCAAATCATCCGGAAAACTTGAGCCATATTCACTTTTTATTTTTCGATATTCTAAGAAATAATGATCGCCTTGTTTTATGATGAGATGGCTCAGTACATCTTTAAACTTTTCATGGGCAACCAACAATGCATTGAGTTCATATTCATTAAAATAAGCAACCCCATCATAATCAGCAGGATGCTCCAAATCCCCCTCTAAAAACAGCTGAGACTTAATATTCATTTCCGTAAGAATGTCATGAACAAGCCTAGCCGTTGTCGTTTTCCCGAAACCGGGCAGTCCTTCTACTAACACTAATTTCGAACTCATCATAAAAGTCACTCCTTTCCCCCCGCTTGCCTGTATCTATATTAAATTGAATGTATCCAACAATCATACTATATTTGGAAAGTTTTAGGCAATTATATAAATCACAGCTAACCAGCTTTATAGACCATAACAAGTTAAAATCTATAAAATGCTGACCATTAACTCACCAACTTTAAGCCAACAGCAGATCCAAGCACCATCGCTATAAACAAAATTCTTAATCCATTCCGTGGTTCGTTGTAAAATATCATCCCCAGCACCGCGCCGCCTGATGCTCCAATTCCAGTCCAGACCGCGTAAGCGGTACCCATGGCTAAAGTTCTCATGGCCAGTGACAAGAACAAAAAGCTCAGCCCGAAGCCTGCAATCAGCAGGAGCATAGCGCGCCAGCTGCGATCTTTATGCCATTTATTAATCATAAGAACGCCCACCATTTCAAATACGCCTGCCAAAACTAAAAATGTCCAATTCATCGTTTATACCCCCTCTTTCTGCTTATCTTTACTAAGCAATTTCAAGCCAATGACACCCAGCAGCAGCAATCCAATCAGAATCATTTTTCCAAATTGAACCTCTGCATCAAACCATATAATTTCCGCTAACACCGTCCCTGCCGTTCCAAGACCAACAAATACAGCGTAAACGGTTCCTACAGGCAGCGACCGCGCAGCTGAAATCATTAAAGTGAAACTTACGATGATAGCGATGATTGTTGCCCCCCATTCCAGAAAACCCATGGCATATTTCAAGCCAACCACCCAACCTACTTCAAAAAAAGCCGCAATCAAAACGGATACCCAAGTTTTATTCATACCTGCCACTCTCCTTCTTTTAGTTATAATGACTTAAAAAGAAACCAAATATTTACAGAACGCAAAAAAGCCCAAGAAACAAACTGCAATGTTGCAGTTTATCTCCCAGGCTTTTATCCCTCCGTGGCACATCCTAAGGGATGTGAGTTTTCTCTCGGACCAGTCCAACAGCATTTAAAGCCGAGTTGCGGAACCCTAGAAAACTTTTTTATTCGGTTGCCCCCAATTATACACACTTAAATGACACTGTCAAGGAAAAACGAAGGCTTTCTGGTTTTGATCAAAAATTTCAACATTGCTTATTGATTTATAGATATAATTAATCTATGATATACTTTATTGAAAAACATCGCATTTTCACACTACTTATGTATGGAAAAGAGGAACCAGGATGAATGATTTTTTTATTGAAGCTCAATGGGAAAATGCTTGGAAGAATGATCCCCATACATCGGTGAACAAGATGAAACGTGCCGGAATTGACGGGACCCATGCCTTTGACGATAAAGCCAGCTCTTTTAACGAACAGGTATTCAATGAGGAAGGAAAAAAGCGAACGAAACGGATCATGAATTGGATCGAAGGACAAGGTGTAACATTCAAAGATGCGGCCATTTTGGACATTGGAGCAGCCTCTGGCGGCTTTTCCGTGCCTTTTGCAGAGAAAGGGGCAACCGTTACCTCCGTTGAGCCTTGTGTGCCTCTGGCTGATATACTAAAGGATAATATTGCGGAACTCCCCATCGGACAGGTTGAAATTATACAGGAGCCCTTCGAAGATATTGATATTCAAGCAAAAGGATGGGAAAATGCCTTTGATTTAGTGTTTGTCTCCATGTGTCCGGTTATTTCCGATTGGGAGAGCGTGGAACGGGTATTAAGCTGCTCAAGGCAATACTGCTATATCAGTCAGCCTACCGGCTCCAGAGAGCATAGTCTTGTGAATGAAGTTTGGCCATTGGTCACCGATCAAGCCTTCAAATCAGAGCAGTTAGAAATGGCATACTTGCTTCATTTATTGTACCTCAAAGGCTATAGCTTTGAATCCATTATATCCCGGGAAATGAAAACGACAGAGCTCTCCAGAGAAGCCGCTCTTGAGGAGGTCATCGTGTGGCTGAAAATTCATAATGTGCCTGTGAATGAGAAAACTCGGATCATTGTTTCTGACTATTTGGAGAAAACTTACCCCGCCGATAAGGTCGTCATCCATCAAGGGGGACGTTTTGGCAAAGTTTTAATCCATACGCAGGAACAAAGCATGTATACGAGAGAGGTCTGAGTTTATTGTTTTTTCAAGTCAGAGACACAGGTTAATTCCTTATATCATTCCAACGCATAGCCTTTAGCACATAAAAAGTCCCAATCATAAAATGATCGGGACTTTTTTTATTGCGTTATCTAGGTAATCATTTGGAAAGCATGCCTCTATTTTGCCTGAATATATCCTTCCGCTTTAAGCAATTCGGCGATCAGAACGGCACCGCCCGCAGCTCCGCGCAAAGTGTTATGCGATAATCCAACAAATTTATAATCGTAGAGAGTGTCTTCTCTCAACCGTCCTGCCGAAACGCCCATACCACGCTCGATGTCACGATCTAGCCTCGTCTGCGGTCTATTCTCTTCTTCAAAATAAGTAATAAACTGCTTCGGTGCGCTTGGCAAGCCAAGCTCCTGCGGCCGGCCTTTGAATTGCAGCCAGCGTGCGAGAATTTCTTCCTTTGAAGGTTTTTTCTCGAACGATACAAAGACGGTAGCCAAATGCCCATCCAAAACAGGCACGCGAATACACTGCGTTGTAATTAACGGAGCATTTGCTTTAATAATTTCATTATTTTGAATGCTGCCCCAAATACGCAGCGGCTCCTGCTCGCTTTTTTCTTCCTCGCCGCCAATATAAGGAATAACATTATCTAACATTTCAGGCCAATCGGTAAAGTTTTTGCCTGCTCCCGAAATGGCTTGATACGTCGATGCCACCACTTGCGTAGGCTTGTAGTCTAGCAATGCGTGAAGCGCCGGTACGTAGCTCTGAATGGAACAGTTAGGTTTGACTGCGATGAAACCCGTAGAGGTCCCAAGGCGTTTTCTTTGAGCTGTGATCACATCAAGATGACCCGGATTAATTTCCGGAATGACCATAGGAACATCTGGTGTCCAGCGGTGAGCCGAATTATTGGAAACGACAGGCGTGCCTGTCTTCGCATACGCCTCTTCCAAAGCTTGAATCTCATTTTTCTTCATATCTACGGCACAAAAAATAAAATCGACTTGAGCGGCAAATTCCTCCACCTTCGAAGCATCCTGAACGACAATATTTTTCACTTCTTCAGGCATAGGGCTAGCCAGCTTCCATCTGCCTTGGACTGATTCTTCATATGTCTTGCCAGCTGAACTCGCACTCGCCGCAATAGCCGTTACCTCAAACCATGGATGCTGATCCAGCAACTGCACAAACCGCTGGCCGACCATGCCTGTTCCTCCAACAATTCCAACTTTTAATTTCTCTGTCATACCCAATCCATTCCCTTCAGCTTGATTTGAACTTTCTTACATCGTTATTCACACACTATTAAGAGGTGTACTTTTTGTTACACATGATCTCTATTTCCTTGGTAAAATCAAAAAAATCCCGTCCCTAAGACTGTAATCAGTCTTAGGGACGAGATTATTATACTCGTGGTACCACCCTAGGTTTACTAATATGTCTCCATATTAGCCTCTTCAAGTACGGCTTTAGCCATGAAAGCTTATACTTTAGCTCTGTAACAGGAGCTCCTGACACACCATCCCCCTTACTTACGGTTCCGATGTGCTGCTCTGAGCCTTTTTTCAATAAGGAACTCTTACTCCTTTTCAGCTGACGGAGCTCTCTGTGAAAGAATTCATTTATTTACTCATCTCTTCATCGCATTTTAATATTACGATTATATTATCAAAAAACGCTTCATCGGTAAACATGAATTTTAAAAATTAGATTTCTTTTCACAATTAATGATTCCCTGTCCAGCCAAATTTACGCAACAAAACAATAGATCTTACGATTCCTTGCTTCTCTAAGCTTCTGTAATCCACCGTATAACTAACCATATTTTCATGCTTTTTGTTTCAACGTTCGGTTTACTTTCTCCGAGCTGAACAGCATGAACAGGATAAAAAGGAGTGCGGCTGCCGGGAACAGAGAGATGCTTGAATATGAAGCAATGAGGCCAAACAGAGGCGGCAATAACGTAGTGCCCGTGTAAGCAACCGCCATTTGATAGCCCATCAATTTTGCTGAGTTTTCTTTGCCGAACCTCTCGGGTGTTTCGTGAAGCAAACCAGGGTAAATCGGCGCGAGCCCAAGGCCAATCAGTATAAAACCAATGAGCGTAAAAACATCAGGCAGCGGGAGCAATAAAGTAAGCCCGCCCGCCAGCGCGGTGAGTTGGCCTAGGAGAATCAAGACACGATTGTTTAATTTCAGCGTTATAAATCCGGTGATTAGCCTACCGACGGTTATTCCGCCATAATACAAAGATATCCAACTGGCTGCCGTCTCCGCAGAAACATTTTTAGAGCCTACGAGATAACTGGCTCCCCATAATCCAACCGTTGCTTCAACGCCGCAATAAAATAAAAATGCAACAAGCGTAGGCTTAACGCCTCGAATATGAAGAGGGGTTGCTTTCCAGCTCGCTTTGGATTGTGGTATGTCCATAAGGCTTGATTCCGATTGTGCTTCAGAGACCTTTGACTGATTTAAGGATGCCACCCGCTTCCATAAGGGAAGCGTCACGAGCAATAGGATCACGAGACTGAACTGGATCATCGCAACTTGAAAATAGCCTTGTCTCCAAGAGTTATGATTCGCAATGAAATATGACATAATCATAGGACCCATGGTGGCGCCTACACCCCAGAAGCAATGCAACCAGCTCATATGATGGGCTTTATAATGAGTAGCTACATAGTTATTGAGCCCAGCATCAACAGCCCCCCCGCCAAGGCCAAGAGGAATAGCCAGCAGCATAAGCCATAGCAGGGAAGGCGAAAAGGAGAAGCCTAACAATGCCCCTGCGGTCAAGATACAACTGAACAAAGTAACCTTGCCCGTTCCATATTTCTCGATAACGCTGCCGCTAAACAAACTGGATACGATCGTGCCTGCTGATACAATCATCGCTAACAAGCCTGCCGATTCGAATGAAGCTCCAATTTCAGGATGCATCACCGGCCATGCCGCCCCAAGCAATGAATCAGGAATCCCCAAGCTAATAAAAGCAAGATAAATAATGAGTAGAAACCATGTTGCCATAAATAAACTCCTTTACGGGCAACGTACTCAACCCCGACTCGCAGCAGATTGAAGATTCGTTGCTATTTCCATTTTTTCATTACCGCCACAAAAGATCATACTTATTAAAGAAGATTAATAAGTATATTTAACTTATAGTCTCATTATTCGCTCTTGTCAAGAAAAAAACATTCAAGCAGCATCCTCTTAACCATCGAGCTCAAACCCTTCCAGCTATATTTCCCACCTTATTTCCATTTTCACGACCAATTCTAGTATAATGTATAGCATCGACATCCCCATCAATTCAGATAAGGAATCATGTGGATAGCAAAAACAAGAGCAGCCTACCATATAACTGCACATTACTAATAGTGAGGAGTTTTTCAGCTTATTATGAGAAAGTATAAAGGGAAATTTGTAGTCGGAGCGATCGGCATTTTTCTTGTGCTGCTTGTTGCAGGCGTGTCAGAATTCCATTTGGGGATATTTAAAAAAGCCGTTTTTACATACAAAGTGAAACACTATTTAGAACAAACCTATAACGAACCTATGACGATCAAACGGGTATCCTATTTGTGGGATAATATTGAACCCCTCAGTGCACGGGTATACCCTCAAGGCACAAGCAACCTTGAATTTAATGTATATCCGCACAAGGAAAGCTCCTTTGGCTTTCTCGATGACTATACGAACACATTATGGCTTCATCAGGCAAAAGAAGACATGGACCAGCGCTTCATGTCCATGGAAAGCGACTTCAAGAATGTCCTTTATTTAGATTTTACCTGCTGCACGACAAGCAGACCGGTTGACCAAGTGAGCGAAGGGAACGTTCCAGCATACACCGAGGCAAATCTAACCTTCGATGCAACCTTTCAGCTTAACCGCGGACTAGAGCCAAATGATTCTGAGTATATGCTGCAAATAATAAAGGCTTTAAAAAATCAGAAGCAGCCCGTATTTGGCACCCTATTATTCCTTTTGCATCCAGAAGATGAGTCCTACCGGATTGAATACCGCATTCCAGGCGCAAAATTGAAGGATATCCATACCGTAGCAGACCTTAAGGCTTACAATGAAAGCCGCTTTCCGGCTAGGGAGCTTGCTGCTTTGATTGGAGCTAATGTTTTGTGGGATGAATCGAGCTCACAGGTCGTGTTTACCAAGGGAGACAACGTGCTGCAGTTCAACCATTGGGGCGAAGAGGTTCTTATTAATGGATCCCCTATTCCAAACCCACTTCCCTCATTCTCTGGCGATCAAGGACAAATTCTTGTGCCTGTTGCTGTCGTCGAAGAGGCGTTTCAAATTGAAGTGCCCTTGATTGAACCGTTTAATTCCTAACTAAACCAGTTTAACAACTGCAAAAAAGCCCATATCCTAGTAAAAAGGAGTGGGCTTCACGTTTTAATTAAAAATATTATCCTTCCAGCACATCCGCCTCTAATTCATTGGCAACTTCATTCATCATGGGAATTACGGCTTCATTAGTGCCAGATACATATAGATCGCCTTGATAAAGCCTGAATGGGATCTGCTTGTCGCCAAAGCTCCACATGAAGAAATCTCCCTCGATGGACATCGTAGTAGCCCCTGTCACCGTAAATACGGATGTATAGGAAAAATCAGGCTTGGATGCAAAATACATTTTGCACTCTTCCAATGAGATGGTTTGCGGCAATTTTTCATTTTCCTGAAATGCTCTTGTAATACGATAGCGTTGACTCAAAGTAATACCTCCAATATTCTATTCAATATGCACGATCTCTGTTTGTATAATCGTATTTCATCCTTAGGAATGCATGTCTCTTATTTTAACTTAACCCTACAACAAATCAATTCTTTTAAAATAAAAAAATTAGTCTGCCATTTATTCGCTCATTGCAAGGAATAGGTCCAATCGGACTTCTTTTTGACTCCGGAAACCTTCTCTTGAACTTCGATAAACAACGTGTTTTCGTTGATCCAAGAAAATTCTATAATGTTCGCTGTAGGATTAATATCGTCAGGCAACGAGTTTATGTCCACTATGGTGCCTTTGTTCAGATTCACCACTTTAATATACCTCTTCTCTGGTGACTCGTCCGGAACATATAGGAAGGCTGCGTAGGAATGATCCGGGCTGAAACCTTCAATGCCGGCACGCATTCTTGCTTTTCCTTCAATTCGTGTTGATGTGATCGCTTGAAGCGTACCCGTTTCATCCACTCTTGCAACATGAAATTCATCACCGCTATTACTCCGATGCGTGATATAAGCTATCCGTCCATCCTGCACAGAATAAATGACAGATTCTTCTGGGAGATTAAGATCAATCTCCTCACCATCGAGGTTAACTAAAACTTTAGAGAGGATCGTATCTTTATATTTTGTACAGATTACGCTTTCCGAATTCAACCATCCATTGATGAGATAATTAACATCAACCGTATCTGCAACCATAGCCTCGTCACCTGTAGCGAGGTCAAACATAAATAGAGCAGATCCGCCTGATTCCATGTCATGTTTATTAGAGTTGTAAACCAGCCTTGTGCTATCCGGACTTGGTAGGATGCCACTGTTCCAGCTTACGTAGTTTTTCCCATGTAAGTCAATTGACTCTTGAGCGAAGTCTTCATACGTTTTACCATTATAGAGGCTTGAAGATATTTTTTGAGGCTGGCTGTTTGAACTATCCACTATCCAAAGTCCATTCTCCGCAGCTACGAGCAGCTTCTCCCCCTCCCGTATAAATGCAAATTCCAAAGGGAAATCATCGAAATTTTGAGGAATCACGATTGTTTTGTCTTTGTACTGTACCTTCTGCAGATTAAACACAATATCTCCATGTCCCGTTCTAACCGATGTTGCAAATTCCTCTTTCCTATCCTGTTCTCTAGAACTAATCCTCTTTAATGTTCTAAACATCTGAGCTTCTTCCACCCACTCATCACCCAGTTCCGTCCAGTTCTCTTTATGGTACTGAAGATCGGTCAGAATTTCTTTGGTTCCTGTGGTGTTAAGATCTTCTTCAAGATTAGATACCTCATTTTTGGTATTGACGGTACGTTGTTCTGATTCAAGTTCTGTAGCTGTACATCCTGTTAGTGCGATGGTTATAACCATCATAACAAGAACACTTTTCTTCAACCTCTCGCCTCCCCCAAACCTTTCACTTTATCCCAATATTTAGACGAATCATGCTTGGATTTAGTTTCAGCCTCATAAAAGACCCATAAGAACGGTTGCTTCACTCGTAAAGCAACCGTTCTTATGGGCCATTATTTTAATAATATATAAGTTCAACAATCTTAATCTACCTTTGCTCCGTGAGAAAGCGAGAATAAGACCGTTTGCTCTCTATCCATTCTCATCCCGGTAACGGGGAATGTTTTAAAATCCACACCGTCCATTTTCGCACCTCGCGTATCCGTTCCCTGCAGCTTCGCTTTTGCCAGTAACGCCATTGTCAGATCAGCATTTCTCAAATCGGCTTTTTCTAAATTCGCCCCGGACAAGTCAGCTTCAAAAAACTTAACGGCACGTAAATCCTGCCTAACTAACCTAGCATGCCTCAAATTGGTGTAGGACCAATCCCCTTGAATAATCGTAATTCCGTCCATATTGGAGCCAGAAAAATCCGATCCGGTCATTTTGCATTGTTCAAATTTGGCAACAAAGAGGCTAGCTCCGTTAAAACTGCAATTCTCAAACGCTGATTCTTTATGGATGGAACCATTTAACGATGCCCCGCGAAAATCACACTCCACAAAACGACAATTGCTTGACGTAATTTCCTCCAGAGATCCGTTAGAAAACGAGCAACGATGGAAGGTACAACTAATTAACTCGCCATATCTTAAATCTTGAGTGCCAAAGTTAACTCCTGTATATTTTTGATTGCTATATTGAAACATGAGCTGCCTCCTATGAATGGTTAACTTTTAATACTATAGCACAAGGAAGTCAATACCCTGTCTAAAGAAACCAAAAAGTCAAGATATTTATTTTTTAATATCTTTTTATCAAACATAGCGTACAGGAACTCTTATTTCCAGCATTTCGCCATACATTGAAGAAGCGCATGCCAATGTCGGCATGCGCTTCTAAGGCTGCGAAGAAATTTTATTCTTCGTTAGCTGCTTCTGCATATTTTTTGAAATTAT
The DNA here is from genome assembly GCF_006345825.1 of Paenibacillus paridis. Taxonomy (GTDB): domain Bacteria; phylum Bacillota; class Bacilli; order Paenibacillales; family Paenibacillaceae; genus Pristimantibacillus; species Pristimantibacillus paridis. Next base: position 708,854 of record NZ_VCIX01000092.1, on the reverse strand, counting down.
CCAAAATCGCTTGCCATCCGGCTTTTTGCATCTCGAGTTCGTTGGTTTCTTCTGCTTCGAAGTATTCGATGATATGCGTGTTATTGTCTTGGGGTTTAAAATCAATCTTCACTTTTCTACCGTCGCCAATCGTGTAGATAATACTCTCGTTAAGGTTAACCTCATCGTAAACACCGCCGAAATCAAATCCAAAGCTGCCATCTTTAGCTTCCATTCTCGTGACGAATGTACCGCCAGCCCTCAGATCATTCTCAGCGGATGGCGCGTGCCATTCATCAGAGGCATAACTCCATTTTGTAATATGCTTCGGTTCCGTCCAATATTCCCACACGCTTTCAACAGGGGCATGAACAACCGTTTCAATTATTATTGTTATTGTATTATCTTGTCCCATTGCAAAACCTCCTAATATGATGATAGTCTGCTCAAATCATATCATGATCATTCACCAGCAGTCGATATGTCTGAAGTACATAAATTCATAACTTAATATCATAAACTCTTCGATTAGAAAGATATGGAATCGGTTTCGAAAGGAAAATAGCTGAGAATACACAAAAAAACCGCCCTAAGGACGGTTTTCTTGTTCTCTTATTTTACTTCTTCCATAAACGTCCTAAAGTTTTCAGCGATTTCTTTCGATTTGGTGTGGTGTAAATAATGGTCACCATCAAAGGTCAACACCTTGCCATGAACAGAATCTTTGATTTGCTCTTCGTGCAGCGGGATCCATCCTTCAACGCCTGTGTTATTCGCTTGGATAAAGAAAATAAGCGGTAGATTTGGTGGGAAGGTTAAGCCGCGAGCTGCTTTAAAATTAGTTGAAATATGTTCCATTTCATTTAATGTGGTAGACTCATACATGTTTTTAAGAGTAAACATTCTCATTTGTTGTTTCGTTTCGTCATCAAACGGCAGTTCTTCATACGGGTCAGTACCGAATTTCAGCATCAATCTGCCGAAGCCTGATTGTTTGAGCAGCTTTAAGCTTCCCGTTGGAAGCTCAGCATCCATACCGCCTTGCGTTGGAACACTGCTATCAATCCCTGCAAACGCGCTTACTTCATTTGGATATTTATTGATATATTCTATTCCATAAATGCCGGCAATGGAGTGACCCATGAGAATATAACGATCGATATTAAGCCCCTGCAGAGCTTCATGGATTTCACTCACGATATTTTCAGTGGTACGTTCTTTTTTCGTTCCATCACTTAAACCGTATCCAAATGGCTCAACCACGACGACTTTGTAAAATGGTGCCAGCTCTTCAATTAGCGGCTTAAAATCAAGCGCTGGCGTTGCTGTTCCATATCCTGGAAGTAGTACAATTGTTTCTTCGCCTTGTCCCTGAATCAGAACATTCATATTTTTCCCATCTACAGGTACTAATTGACCATAGGTTTGTATTTTCCCTTGCTCCGATTTCGTGCTGATCTTATTAACAATAAAAACAATAGCAACAAAAACCACAATGAGGATAACGAATACGGCTAATATTTTTAGTATCATCTTAAAAATTTTTTTCATCCTACCTGTTCCTGTATCAGACTCTGTTTTCTTTGCTGCTCGTATTCCCACTCGCATCTTCTCCTGTCATCATCTCTATATTGTGCTGTCTTAACGACCGCTAAGGAAAGCTTACACGACGAAAATGTACTCTCCATGACGACAATATGAACGGAGTATGAACGAGCATAAAAATGCTATGCGTCATCGGCAACCATCTACATCGCTTCTGTTCGCTATTCTTACTTATACTTTATTTGCGCTTCCCTCGATAAGCCCTAATCCCTCGTCAAGACCCAACATGATATTCATACATTGTATCGCTGCTCCCGAAGAGCCTTTCCCAAGATTGTCTAGTCTGCATGCGATAAGTACTTGATCATCGTTTCCTAGGACAAAAATTTCAGAGCAATTCGTTCCGTTGCACAATGTCGGATCAAGAGCATATGGAGAAATTCCTTTCGTATCATCAAGCGGGAAAACTTTTACGAACGTTTCTCCTTGATAGTAATCTGTGAGAGCAGCATGAATTTCCTGAAGACTAGGTTGATTAGTAAGCAGACGAGTAACCAAAGGAATCGTCATCACCATACCATTATAATAATTGCAAACTGTCGGAAGGAATACAGGATGAAACGCAAGAGCTGTGAATTTCTTCATTTCAGGCAAATGCTTATGCTCGAGGCTTAAGCTATAGTGCTGAGGGTGCTTTAAGCTGTCATTTACATCACTATAACGACCTGCCTCATGTTGTTCAATTAATGCTTTGCCCCCGCCACTATAACCCGTTAATGATTGACAACTAACCGGATAACCAGGCGGAAGGAGCCCCATCTGGACAAGTGGATTAATTGCAAGTATAAATGCTGTAGCATGACAACCAGGCACCGACACGCGAGCAGCGCTGGAGATCTTTACTCTTTGTGTAACAGATAATTCCGGCAAGCCATAGGTCCACTCATCATGGGTACGAAAAGCCGTACTGCTATCAATCACAAGGGTATTGGGATTTTTAATGAGAGTCACGGCTTCTCGAGCAGCTTGGTCCGGCAGACACATAAATACAATATCTGCTTCATTCAATACCTTTATTCTCATCTCGGGATCTTTTTTATCCTCCGCCGAAATCGATAGAAGCTCAACATCGTTCCGCTTGGAAAGTCTTTTATGTATTTTGAGTCCTGTCGTGCCGTACTGGCCATCTACAAATACTTTCATGGGCTATCCCCTTTATATATAATGAATAATTATACACATAAAAGTATTTTTATACAATTCATGTTCCAAAAATAGAATACATGCTCGGATTCGTCCAAGTAAATAAATGGAATTATTTCGTAACCTTTCCACGGGAATTGCGTCTATGGTTGTATTAGAAGGAGGTTAACATGATTAAAAAACTGACTTTAACGATGCTAGCTTTCACGATTTTAGCCTTTCCCGCCTTACCAACCGTAGGCTTCGCCTATAACCCCACGATTATTGAAAACGGGCAATTGAAGAACAACCGAATGTTGATCCCTTTACGAGCCGTATCTCAAAATATGGGTGCTATCGTGGAGTGGAACCCACAGCTAAAAACAATTGAAATAAAGCAAGGCGATACCAATATCCGGCTTACCCTCGATTCCAAAAAGGTGATTGTCGACCATACCGAGATTGAACTGGATGTACCAGTCGAGTTAATCAACAGCATCACCTATGTTCCGTTGCGATTTGTCAGCCAAACACTCGGAGCCGAAGTTGAATGGAATCAGCAGATTCAACAAGCCACGATTATCTTGGAAGAAAATCGTATTGCCGTGAACATGGGAGGCGTTCAGCTTCCAGCATCACAGAAAATATCGGATGCCCGTCTAAAACTATTATCCAATAAATTAAATGAAGCAAGCGATATGTCTGCCATAAAAGATATTCGACTTCATTTCAAGTCTTACTTTACCAATCGCTTTATTGATAATCTCATTGAAAATGGCATAGAATCCAATCTTCAACTTGGCAATCCTGAGCATGGTTATGATTATGTATCAACTATATATTACAAAAATAGTACATCAGCAAGATTATTAGAAACCATTACTCAAGGAGTTGACTTGTCCGGTGCAACTTATTACGTCAGCGATCGGATAGCTAATCTTGTTTATACCGCTGGAGTCTGGAAAGTTGATAGCGTAAGTTTCCCACAATTAAGAAGACCGCCTGTTCCAGGTTGGAAACCCGATGAATTTGAATTTCGTTACCTGCAGAATAGTGTATAAACCAACAGCTCAGCCCATAGCTTTACGAATGTCATAATCGGTTAGATCAATGTCCAAGTCCATTCCCAACGCTAACTTAGCTAACTGGACTCCGATATAAGGGCCCATCGTCAATCCGGAGGCGCCGAGACCGTTTACTGCAAGAAGCCCTTCCCAATCTGGAATGGCGCCTATAACCGGAAGAAAATCAGCTGTAAATGGGCGAAAGCCCACCCTTACTTCCTGAAAAGTACTATCTGCCAGATCAGGGGCGATAGCTAGACATTTGCTTAAAATTTCATGCATTCCGCCGGGGGTAATCCTAGTATCATAGTCCTGCACATGATTTTCATGAGTTGCCCCTATCACGATTTTGTGCTGTTTAAAGGCGAGCAAATATTGATCGGAAGGCGGCATAATGACCGGCCATTTATCCGTATTTTGATTGGTATCATGCACCTGCAAGTGCATGATTTGCGCTTTCTGATAACTGACTTTAAAATCAATGCCCAATGGTTGCAGCAATTCTCCTGCCCAAGCTCCAGCGCAAACGATCACGAGTTGAGCCGAGTAGTGATCTGCCCCAACCTTCACACCCGTTACACGTTTGAATTGAAATTCCAGCTCCGCATTTCCGTATATAAGCTCCGCCCCGTTTCTTTGGGCAGATCGAAGCAAAGCATCACGCAGCGCCCGGCCATCAACACGCGCGGCACCGCTAATATGAAGGGATGTATATCCTTCAGCGAGCAGCGGGAAGAGCTCGCGAGTGCTTTGTGAATCAAGCCGAGTAATCTCTCCGATATCTGTCGCGTCTTCTATACGCTTGTATGCTCGCTCTTCCATTTTGCTGATTTTCTCTGGATCTATATGTATATTAAGGGCCCCAACCTTGGCATAGCCGGTTTCGGTCTCCCCTTCTCTTTCAAGCTCTTCAATCAGCATCGGATAATAAGACGCTCCGGCTTTCGCAAGGCGATACCAAGCCTTATTACGCCGCTGTGACAACCAGGGGCAAATAATGCCGGCAGCGGCATCCGTTGCCTGTCCTTCATCTTTCCGATCGATGATGAGAACATCCGCTCCCTGCTTAGCCAATTGGTAAGCGGTTGATGCTCCAGCAATGCCCGCTCCAATGACAATGACCTTCATATGAATTCCACTCCTTTATGTAATCGTTCTTCCTATTATACCGACATCTTTATGAAATAGAAAAAGCTGTTGAACTCACATACATGTTTCCTTCCAATTGCTTTCCATTTGTTACATATGTAAAAAAAACGCCAGCTTATTCGGCTGACGTTTTGATTCTAAATACGGTAACGGAATGTGCGGGAAACTCATGAGAAAAGCTGTTGCCTTCGAACGAAAAGCCGCGTTGAACCGGCATAATCTTCTGAGGCTGCTCAAAGCTATTCTCATCCTCAAGCAAATAACCTGATAGCTCATAGATTTCGACGAAATGCTCGTTTGCCTTTGGCAAATCCTCCAAAGCAACGTCCGCTGATACGGCAGCGTCCTGTACATTAACAACCTTGATGATCGTGTCGCCTGTAGCATCATCTGCACTAGAGGAGCTGTAGAGCGGCTGGATAATAGGCAGCTTATCCACCGTATCATGAATGAGCTCTCCGTTAATGTAGGCTCGAATCCGTCTTCCCGATACTTCTAGAGCAAGCTCATACTTGACGTTAGTTTCGACGGCGAACAAGCTTTGCGTTAAGCAAGAATTGCGATTGTCCACGCGGGAGCTAATCATGGAATCTTGATTTTGCCAGCCGCCGATTTCCCAGAACAATTGGTTTCGTTCGTCAGATTGGCCAAAGTACACGACGAACCCTTTTGAACCGTCAATTCTTCTAGCCGTCATGTATAGCGTATAATTAGACCAATCCGTATCGCCAAGACGAACAGCTCGTTTCGTCTTTCCTTCAAGACGAGATTCCTCGGTGTCCGATAGCTCGGCTGTCCAACCTGTGAATAACCTTTCTTCGCTTGTATCGTTGTTCACGATACGCACGTCCGAGAAGTTAACGCTGCTGGCGTTTGCGGTCAGCTCGATTGCGCCATTGATTGACTTCGCCTCGCCAACTTTAGGCTGCGAGAAGCCACTCGCTTCGATATGAAGCAGTCGATCTCCTTGATGATGCATAAACAGCTTCTGCACGTAGTAGTTCGGCGTACCGAATACCTCATGGTTGTTGAACCAAATAAGATCGGGCTTCCAGTTCACATAGTCGACGTTACAGAGCATAGGTGCATAGCATGCCAACCCAACCGAATGGGCGTTACGCTCCAATCCGATCATATAGGCCGCTTCAGTGATCGCATTATAATAGGTGTTGCCCCATGAAGCGTATTCTCCCAAAAACACCTTTGGTTCATCTGCCTTGAACCCGTCATAACGATCGAAGTTAGCCAAAAACCATTCCGGTGATTGATAGTAATGCTCATCCACTAGATCTGATCCGTTCTCCCGCGCTGACTGCCAGCCTCTCTCATATTCGCCCCCGGCAGCAAACGGGCCGCTGGAATTAATAATTTTCATAGCCGGATACTTGGTTTTAATCGCTTGATGGAAATAGCTGTACCGCTCAAAGAACGGTTCACCGACCTCCTCGTTGCCAATGCCGATATATTCGAGCCCAAACGGTTCTGAGTGACCAAGCTCTGCACGGATAGCTCCCCATTCCGTCGAGGGATCACCATTCGCGAATTCAATCAGATCAAGCGCATCGTCAATCCAAGGGCCTAGCTCGTCAATTGGAACGATTCGTTTATGATGCGGATCATACCCGCCTGGCAGGATAGGAATCGGCTTTGCGCCAATATCCGCGCAGAACAGGAAGTATTCATAATAGCCTAAACCAAGGGTCTGATTATATCGCCAATTGTTCCTTCTTGAAGGCCGCTGCTCAATGGGACCGATCGTGTTTTTCCAACGGTACATTGAATTGCGGTCATCCGGGTTCAGGGAGCCGTCATGTACCAGGCAACCACCGGGGAAACGCATAAACTTGGGCTTCAGCTCGGCAAGTAAAGATGCAATATCTTCTCGCAGTCCGTTCATACGCCCTAGGTACGTTTTCTTGGGGAACAACGAGACCATGTCCACATACAGCTTTCCTGATCCGACTGTCGTAATCGTTAGCCTGCTGCTGTAATTCGTTTCATTAACAGTAATTGCAGCCTCGTATCTTCTCCATTCGGACGAGTCTATCACAACTGTCGCATCTCCATGGATAATACCTTCATTGCTTTCAATCGTAATACGGATCGGTTCATTGAAGCTCTCATCGCGTCTCGCGTAGAAGGAGAATAGATATTCTTCCCCTGTCCGAACAGGGATTCCCGAATTGAAGCCCACATTCGCAATTCCGACTCCATCACCCGGCTTATTAATAGCGATAACAGCATAATGTCTATTGCGTTCATTCATTGGATACGAGTCTTCAATCCAGAGCTCGGCCAGTCCGCCGCCTCTCTCGACTTTCTCCCAAGCAGTCAGCGAATGAAAATCAGGATGATCGATCGGATCAAACTCGAACGAACGATTGCGGATTAGCTCTGCATAGAGTCCACCATCGGCCGCATGGTTCAAGTCCTCGAAGAAAATGCCGAATAAATCGCTAAGTTCGGCACCTCGTTGCTTTGTGTGGATCGTTAGCTTTCCTTGATTCTTACTCATTTGACATCTCCTCCATCTTGAATTAGAAAAAGTCAGCCCATTCACCGAGTAAGGTCAGCTATTGCAACTGCTTGTCCATGAGCTTATCCTCCATATTGTTCTAGCAATCTATCATATTCAAGCTGGGTAACAGGAAGCACCGAACCATGGCGCGGCGAAGCAGGCAAAGAGTAGTGCTCGGGCAAGGCCCAATTACCAGAACTCAAATCCGTTGTTTCAAGTGGAACATAGCCACGATCCACGTATTCGTCAACAAATGCGTACCACTTGTCTTCTGTGTTTGATTTGAAAATTATCGGCCCTTCGCCTTGTTTTAAAAACGGCTGCTCAACGTTTCCATTGATAAGCTTATAGCTTAGATCATGGAAAGAACTGCCTGATTCCTGTATGATGTTGCGTCCTTTGGTAATCCGATATACCTTGCCCCTAGCTTCTATCATGGTTGTATCAATGACAGAATACCCATAATCCATATAGATTTGCGGTTTGCTGAACGAAACGAAATCTTTCGTTGTGGCGTACAACATTCGATGATAACCTTCCGTTTCACCGCGCGAATGGTCGTTGTCCAGCATGGAAGCCCAAAAGACATTGTATACGTCTGAGCCGCTATCACGGAATACTTCCGGTGCCCATGTGCAGCCTGCCCCCTCCGGCGCTAACTCTACCATCGACTGCTGTGACCATTTAACAAGATCCGATGAGTTCCAAATCATTATCGAACGGCTCCCCGCCGTAACTGCTCGTTTCCAATCGCCATTGCCGTGTATCCGCAGATCGGTCGCCACCAAATAAAACGAATTGCCAAGTGGGGATCTTACGATATAGGGGTCGCGAACCCCCTTCTCTCCCATCGTAGAAACAAGAACGGGTCTTCCACCGTTCAATTCTCTCCAAGCCAATGCGTTATTGCCTTCACTAAGCGCAAAATATACTTGTTCCCCGTCCTCATATCGCTCGCCCTTAAAATAAGCGAACAAATAACCCGCATACTGTTCCGAATTTGCTGCCATTGATTTCACTCATCCTTATAGCTGAAATATTATCCATAATAAGATTAGTACACTACCTTATTTTCCAACTTTATTGTGCAATCGTAAATGATATATGATAGGTATTAACTGATTTATTGTCCAAATGTTATTGGAGGGATTACATTGATTCAAATCAAGAGATGTGGCTATAATGTCACACATAAAGAAGGATTTATCGTCGACCGCCCAGAAGGCTCAGGAGACTATTTATTTCTACTTTTCCGCAGTAAAATGGAAATTGAATCACAAGGAAAATTAAAGATCACAGAGCAAAATAGCTACATCCTGTTTGGCAAAGGCAGCAAACAATACTATGAGGCTGTCGAGGAACCGATGGTTCATGATTGGTTCCACTTCGATTCCGACGAAATTGAAGAGCTTTGCCAGCAGCTCCAACTGCCGCTCAATACGGTTATGACAGCTTATGATCCCTTTTATATTTCCAGAAAAGTAAGCGAGCTGCAAAGCGAACATGTCCATAACGGCCCTTACATGCGCGAGATTATGGATGCTACCATACGATGTCTGTTTATGAAATTAAGCGAAATGCACAGCCGCATCGACAACAATCATCATATCAGCAAGCACTATGATCAATTTATTAATCTTCGCAATGTGATCTATAATACACCTTCAACTTCATATTCAATCGATGAGCTTGCGGCAAGCATGAATATGAGCCGATCGCATTTTCAACAGCTGTATAAAGAGATATTTGGCGTATCCGTCATTAATGACGTCATTCATAATCGACTCGAATTCGCGCTGCATCAATTAGAAAATTCCACGCATGATATTAAAACGATCGCTGAGCTCTGCGGATACGATAACGAGGTTCACTTTATGAGACAATTTAAAAAGAGCGTGCACTTGACGCCTACCGAATATCGACGTAAATATCGATTACCCGAAACGCAACTCCTATCTTAACGGATAAGCTAGCCTTTGACCGACCTTACAAGAACGCCTTTGACAAAAAACTTCTGTGCGAACGGGTACATAATAATCATCGGAATTGAAGCTGAAACGGCTAGATTTTTATCCTGGTTACACCGTCACCTGAATTGGCCCTCCATGTGGGAACGCAAAAAAAAGACTGCCCTCGCGAGCAGCCCGTCTTGCTTCTTGGATTTTAACCTTTCATCAAATCCCTTAATTTGTTGGCTTCTGTTATAGGAATTTCATAGCCCTCATGGGTATTTGCAAGATCCACCAATAACCCCTTCATCTCTCTATCCGTACCTAAAGAAAGATGATATTTTTTTGTTATTTGATTCTGAAATGTAATGCTCAACGTATATTCTGCTGCATAATTAAGAATACCCTGCATTTTCACTGCACGATCTGCTGCCGTTTTAAATAATTCAAATGATTCGAGATCACTAAATTTCCGATCTGAGCATTCATTAGTGCCCGTATGTGCTATACAAACTAGATCAATTAGAACCTCGTTGTTGGTTAGACTAGCATCCTGGCTCTTCTCATTACATCCAAGAATAAATAATAAAAGAGATGCCGAAACGAAGACAAGTAAATATTTTTTTACAATAACCACCTCCTACAAAGCCTCTACCTCCTAGACGTAAATGGTATAAAAAGGTTTCTCTAATCAAATATCCCCTACTTAAGTATCATTCGTTACTCGGCCAGCTTTCACATGTTTCAGCTGAGCAACGATGATGACGCTGATGATGACCAGCAGGAACCAAGAGCTGATCTTACTAAAACCAACCAAATGCCAGGTCTGGTGCTGGTCAGGGTATTTCCAAGCATCAAAGAAAGTTGCTATATTCTCCGCTAACCAGATGAAGAAACCAACAATGATAAAAGCTAGCGTTAAGGGCATTCGATAAGTGATCATCCTTACCCTATAGATGATCTTTGTTTTCCAAAAGACAATAAATACAAGCGCCGTCAGCCACCAGCGATAATCGGGAATATAATGATGCGTGAAAAAATTCAAATAGATGGCTCCACCTAACAGCGACGATGGAATAAGTCCAGGCCAGCCGGTTATATCCATCCGTAGTCTCCGCCACACTTGACACATAAAGCTTGCTACGCTTGCATACATAAATCCACTATAAAGCGGGACACCCAGCACTTTCGAATACCCGAGCTCAGGATATGACCAAGATTCCATCCCTACCTTATAAATTTCCAGCACCAAACCAATAAGATGAAAGATACAGATGACTTTAATCTCATCCCTTGTTTCTAAACCGCTCTTGTACATGAGGTATTGTACTCCAAGCAAGATAATTAGAATGGCATCGTAACGAGGAATGAAAGGTATTTCAATTTGGCTAGAGAGAGCTAAAGTTCCAAAGATAGCTACAGGAAAGATGCAGCTCATTGCCTGATGATAACCAAAATGCAGTAGCTGTGTTATAGATTTCATTGATATTTGTCTCCCACAATTCCTTTAATTTTCCGATTCGACTTTTCAAATACATTCAATCCATTGAATATCTTTTACTCATCATAACGGCGGAATGTCTGTGGAAAAAGAGAAATTAGCTTTTCTTGATTTTCATGTTTTGATTAGTCTGAATGATCGTTGCTAAAAATCAAACTTTATCGACAAAAAATAAAACAGTGCCATAATATTTCATAAATCTTTTGTAATCGGCATTGCCTTTCAAAACAATGATGGTTGGATACGCGTTTACTTTTCGTTGTTTTAACTTGGCCAATAGCTCGTTTTGTACGATACAATCAAATTTGCCTTCTTCATATTGAATGAGTAGCGGCGGGAGCGCGGATATTGGTTCATCAGCTTCAACTAAATGGTTGGCTCCACTATCGATACCCTTACACTGAATAAGACGCAATGGGAACTTTACGATGCCAAAATATAAATGATCTTCCTTCATGAACTCATCTAGAATAGGAGATGCCTTTCGGGTAAGCAGCAGATAGCATTGAATCCATTCCTCGAACATTCCGGCATTGGCATATTGTACAGCGGATGCTAATACCGGAGCATACGTTAAATGCTTTTCATTTTTCCTTGAATAGATGATTTTCTTAATGGAATCAAGGGATAAGAAGTATTCATCCGCAAGCTCCGAAACCGTCCTCCCGTGATTGTACATATTGCGAATCATTACGTTTCGCCTCTGCAATTGATTCCGGTAACCGGTGGTTTCTCCCCATGCCTTTTTTTCATCACCGGAAGGAATATAAAGAAGTTTTCCTGCGGCGTATTTCTGAATTTGCTTCAACAGTTCCTCGGGCAACACATCGCTGGCATTTTCATATTTCATACCATCACCATCTATATCGCATATAGTCGATCTTTCAGTTCACCGATTGATTTCATGATAGACAAGCAAGATTCCGTATCGTCAATTGACGCATGCCAGCGCAGTGTATCAATCCCTTTATAATAAGCCATACATAAGTACCTTTCTTTAAAATCCGGAATGATGATATCCCTTTTCTTGCAATACTCCACCAACAATTCCGGTACGTTTAAGTAAGGCTTATTTAAGTCCATAATGGCAAAATCCAACAGAAAGTCGCCTATGCCGGATCTGCTCCAATCAGGGAAGCCAACGTTGCTCGTTCCGTCTGTAATCATATTGACAAAAAACGTATTATTGTAAACCAAAAAACGTTGCCCTTCACAATAACGAATTCTGTCTTCCATTTCCTTGAAATATTTTTCAAAAAAATCGCGCTTGAGAACCGTCGTTTCGAATAGCTCTTTCCAATTATACCAATAGCCTTCTTTATCTTCTGCAAAGGTACCGATCAGATACTCTCTGCAGCTTTCATATTCCGTTTTACAATTCTCATCGAATTCACCATATCCCTCTACTCCCGCAATATCTGACGAGCTAATTTCTAATAGATGGTCAAAAAATAACTCATGAACATCTTCAAACTGTGCTGGGCTCAATTGATCTGCAACAAATCCATTCGGAGTCATCCGTACCTTCTCCGAAAGCAACGATTTAATGATATGGTCCTTGTTCATCTTTTTATCTCCTTTTCCATTTTCAAGTCATCGTGACATCAGCTGCGCATCTGATAAATAAAGCATATCACTTGAAATGTAGAGGTTATAGGCAATGAATATCTTAAATCAACTTTACACACCGCTATGCTTTGTATGCCCCAAAAACGTCATCTCACCATTTTCATTCTTTGCTATCGTGTACGGATGGATCTGGTCAAAAAATCTACGAACGAACCGCCCTTCGCCCACCGGATAAATCTCAATATGAAGATTGCCAGCGAATCTCGTAAAATATAACTTACCCTTACTAAATTCAACTTCTATTTTATCTTTCAAGTAAGTTCCACAATATTCTTTAAGCTTGTTTTCGCTGATTGGAAACTCCTCATGTTTAGTCGGAGCCTCTATATCAAATTGATGTAAAATATCTGAAATCGCTTTGCCAACCCTATACTGATTGACTGCTTCATTATTAGAGAGAATAATGATACAAATGTCTTCATCGTAATAATGCTGCATATACGTGCTCACCCCAAGGTGGTCTCCTCCATGAGAATAGCTATCTGTCCCGTAAGTATGGTAATGCTCCAGTCCATAGCAGTAGTTGTTTTTATTCTCTTTGAAAAACCTAGCGTACGTTTTTGGCGACAGGATGTTCCGATCCCGCAAACAGCGATACCATTTGTACAAATCATCGCAGTTTGAGATAATCGCGCCTGCGCCAATGCTGAATTTCTCATTATAATAGGGACTTTTGATGTTGGAATCATAATCTTTCACATAATTGCTTGATTTGTTATTAATAATTTTACAGCTGTCGTCCACTTCACTATTCATCATAGCTAAGGGCAAAAATATATGGTTTCGTATGAAAGTTGCATATTTTTCTTCTGAGACCTGTTCAATGATCCAAGCAAGCAAATTATAGTTTGAGTTGTTATAGTCATAGGTGACGCCAGCCGGCTTTGTCGGCTTTTTGTTTATGTACCGCTGAAAAAATTCATTTCGTGAATATTCCATTCTGTTGTATCCAGCAAAAAAATCATCCTCGAACTGATAAAAATTATATAACCCTGAAGTGTGCGATAATAAATGATGGACCGTGATCGATTCGTCAATCTTCATATTTGCAGGAAGATATAATTGTGCAGATTGATCGATATCCAGTAATTTCTGTTCATATAGGAGCATAATTGCAAACGCAGTAAACTGTTTGGACATGGATGCGATGGAGAAGCATGAATTCATATCATTTTCGAGCCCAAATTCGATACTTGCATAACCGTACGCTTTTTCAAAGAGCACTTCGCTTTTTTGGGTAACTTGAATAACTCCGTAAAAGTCCCACAATTCCAGATATTTATTCAGATATTGATCTAGCTTCGATCGTATGGCTTGCAATTGGTCTCATCTCCTTTCCCATCTGTATCACTCTATTCGGTATAATCTTTAAAGTAATCAATGAAATATCCATCCGATTCCCAATAATCACCTCCATCTTGAAAAATATCTTCAATTTCGCGTTTGGGTTCACCGCAATTTGTTAGCAGCCATTCCTTCATATAATCAATGCTTTTATTTTCATCATCCCAGAAAAAATCCATAATAGCTGATTCCTTCACTCCACTATCAGGAACATAGATAGCAAAAGTCGAATGGAAATATCGAGTTAACTCATACGCTACATTTCTCAAATGACCTCTAAAATCAGTTTCTGAATCGTTTAATATAAAAGTAAGCCACCGAGTAAAATGATCGATCTTGCATACCTGTTCAGAGAAGGTAAATTTGAGGCAGCAAGGTCCGTAAAGGCATAGTTCATCTCCTAGAACCTCCGTGTTCGCTTCCCACTTCTGATTTACATCATCAGGGTTATACTTTAACAGATCTTCTATGAAGGCTGATATGTACTTAAAGCTACCTTTATTTAACTGCTCAGACATCTGGATTAGATCATTTTTGCTCAACTGATGTCCTATGTAACAAACGAAATCCATCCCCATGATCCAGATCACCACTTCCAATAGGCATTATATAAAAAAGAGACAGGTTAGCAACAAGCTAACTGTCTCCGCAAAAGATTTGAACAAGTCCCCGAACCCACCCTCACCTAAACCATACACCAGCACGCGGTAGTTACATTAAACAACATACAGCCTTGTTACATGCTAAAGCGCACTCTTGTTACATTATTGGGCTAATTCGTTATGTTTTGTAAATATGGCCCGGCATTTACATCAAGGTCCAACTACCCGTTGGGGGGTTGTGCTCGCTTATATGATTTGGGTTACCGACTTGTTTAACTTTCCAGCAAAACCGTGCTCCAATTTTTCTCCTGAATCTTAAAGTCGAGCTCACGGTATTTCCTTGACAGCTCGTCAACCTCTTTCTGAAGAACAGGGATCTCAATGGTGGTGTAAAATTTCACTTCTTGCCGACTGTATCGTTCCTGCCTAATGGAAGCTTCACTAAGCATCTCATTCAAAATATTCCGATGCTGCATGATACGGTCACGTTCCGACAGCGCTTCTGCCAAGCTTATGCTATCATCAAACGCACTTAAAGCGTTTGTCTTATTAATCTTCTTCACCCAGACGGCCAAATCATCGAGCGTCCGCTTCAATTCATCCAATAGCTCGGTTGGCGATTCCGAAGGCTTCTCTCCTTCTTGAACCTTTATAACTCTGCCAAGGCGCTGCTTAATCTGAGCCACCTTCCGTTGGCAGTCCGCTCGCATGACAAGCGCTTCCGCTAGTCTCATAGTTAATCCCTCCGTTATGTTCACATCAACACAGTAATTCTAATATACCAATTTATCATTTATTTTCCAATTGCTTTTTAAGGCTGGCTTAAAAAGCTAGAGCGAGCAATAAATTACTCAACCGCCCCTATGTTTATTGATTCGCCCTGTAGTCTTGCTTGACCGTCAATGTCCAAGGATTTGATGATCCAGGGGTATGGACTACCCGCATCGATTGCTGGAGATGCAGCTTTAAGATGAAAGTCATTGACGGCTTGATCCACAAATCGGGGATCGGCAAAGATAGAGTGGCTATCATTCCCCGTGCTGGCCTGGTACGCGGCGAATCCTACATACTCCTTATTCTTCCAAACCCATCTTGCTTTCGCTGCGCCTGCGGGAGCGTAATAGAGATTATAGTCTATCTTATTTCCCGAATTTTTCTTCTGTTCGTTATAGATAAAAACATTCGATGAATCTGCAAATATGATATTATTTGCGATGATATTATTTTTGGTATCGTACTGTAGCAAAATTTGACCGCTACCGTCACTCAGCGTGTTATTTTGATACAACGTATTGTTAATGATCTTGCAATTTACCGTTGCGCCTCGCTCGCTATCGTAGCCGCCCATTGCGATTCCCGTATACCGATTGCTGTAGACGATGTTACTTCGGACGGTAATATCCCTTGTCGCCTTCCCTGCATGCTCGCTCGCAATTTCAATGCCAATATCATTGTTGTAACTATAATTACGCTCAATAACGCTGTCTCTGCCTCCATCAATATAAATGCCGCCAGCAGCATTGCTATGGTTTGGAAGTGACTTACCGTAAGAAGGGTTAAAGTTGGAAGTGATGTTATACACACGATTTCCGCTGACTAATCCGTTTCTCACTTGATCGTAGGTCCGATGCGGCGAAACGCCTTCGAAACCAATGAGATCGATACCAATATTGTCAGCATCATGAATGAGATTGTTTGTCACGGAAAAAGTATCCACATTTCCATTTATTACAAGCGACTCACTTGAACCAAGCACTAGGTTGTAAAGCTCATTGCCATCTATCGTTATATGGCGCAGGGAGGCTGGCGCATCCGAACCATAAACAGCGATACCGTGGGCGTCTCGTCCACGTAATTCGCTGCCGATCGGTTCAGCCGTATTTTGAATATCATGCACTTTGTTATTCAGTAACTTAATATAGCCGCCTGAGCCGTGAACATAAATGCCAATAGGCAATTGTTCATGTTGCGTTGCTATAAAATTACGGATTTCAAACCCTTGAATCGTAATATAGCTGGCAGATTCAATCTCAATAAGACCTTGCTGCTCTGAGACAGAAAGCCCCCTTCCATCTATGATTGCCGTTTCTCCCGGAAAGCTTGCGAAGGTGATTGAACGACCACCGGCAGAGCCAGATCGAGTAATCTTGAGCTTCTGCTTGTAGACGCCTCCTCGCACATACACCGTACTGCCCGGTTTTGCGGCGTCTGCTGCATGCTGTAGAGTTTTCCAAGGATATTTTTTGGTGCCCGCGTTTTCGTCATTACCACTAGAGTCTACATAGTAGATAGAGTTGACGTCTGAAGTGGAAGGGGTACGCCATTGCCCTATCAAAATAAACACAGCTGCAACCGTTAGACCTATAATGAATAGTTTACTCATGGATGGCATGTTGATTAATCTGCCTTTCTTAACTGTTTCCTTTCATTATACTACACCCATTCGGTCACAGATCTTATCAACCATATGATTTCATTCCATGTTTCTGTCTTGATTCCCGCTTGAATCTTCCTCTTGTTCATGGCGCGTTCTCCTAAACCATGTAAGGAACGATAAAAGGATCGCGATAATCAAAAAAAATGCTGATAGCACCCATGGATGTTTTAACATCACACTGGATTGCCAGGGCAATATGTAATCACCCATGATAAACCCTCCAATCTCGATTTACATTAATTCTGCTGTGTTTTATTTTTTTGGCGAATCCATGAGACGCAAAACAACAAAAATGGAAATACCATCATAAGCGATAAATAGAGGGGATCATACGGAATCACTTTCTGAACAACGGCAATATGTTCAACCACATTAGGTGCCATCGTCATGCCCAACACGAAAGCAATACTGACGACTGGAAAAATGAAAACGCGGCTTCTTCGTGCGTAGGTCAGTTTTTGAATACTACGAATCGTTGCAAACAGATAAATATAAGTTTTCAAGAAAGCCATAAAACAAAAATAAATAACGCCTGTTGCGTCAAGCTGTGCGATAAAATCACTTACGGATATTGCTTGTACCAATGCATACAACGGGTATGTGGCACGTTTAAATATTTCTTCTCCGAAAACAACAACAGCCATTGCATCGGTAAAGGCTATGAACAGACCAGCGAACAGTGAGGAGAGGATCATCGTTCTCCCTACTCGCGCCCGCTCATTCATTAAAGTCCAGACGAGAGCCAATGCAAGTGACTCGCCAAAGGATTGTATGATACCTAGCGGCCAAACGACAGACCAAATGCGCCCCCACCCTTTATCCAGTATAGGCGTTAAGTTTTCAAGATGGACTACTCCTGAACTAATAATCAAAATGACTTCTATTAAGAAGATCAATAAAATAATCGGTAAAATGATTTCAGCAAGCTTCCCCATCACCTCAATGCCTAAAAAAAGCCCATAGGAAATCACGACCATAAAGAATAGAAGAATGACCCACGGAGGAGTGCCCGGTAAAATAGTCGTTGGAACCAGGCTTTTAATATCAGCTACGATTCGCCCTGCGATATACAAAAATAAAAGAGGATGAAGCCATGCAATTGGAGTACCGATCACTTTCCCAAATTGTGCCGGATAACACTCAATGAAGGTTAAACCTGGATTTAAATGCGTTATTCTTGTATACATCCATACCAAAACGGTACCAAAAAAAGTGGATATCAAAACAGCAAGCCAAGAGTCTCTGCCTGCACCTGCTGCGAAACCGAATATGATGGTGGTACCGATTTGGTAAATGATTGATATTGTTAGCAGTTGGTGACGAGAAATGATCTCCATATTCCTAATCCTATTCTTCATGCTAGTTTAGACTGCTTATTTTTTAAAATCTCTTTCTTCCCAGGTTAAAGAATCGTTAATGCGCCCTGTTCCAATAATT
Source organism: Paenibacillus paridis (assembly GCF_006345825.1). Classification (GTDB taxonomy): domain Bacteria; phylum Bacillota; class Bacilli; order Paenibacillales; family Paenibacillaceae; genus Pristimantibacillus; species Pristimantibacillus paridis. The sequence goes on along the minus strand of NZ_VCIX01000092.1, from coordinate 690,518 downwards.
TTAAAATGTGCTGTAACGTTTACTTTGACATGAGGGAATTCTTGTTCCCATCGTTTTTCAAATCTCTCGTTCCATTCTTTTTTGTGTTCCCGATGAAGCATACGTCCAAACCCAACGATGTCTGATTTATATTTTAATTGTAGTTTTTTCACTGTGGACTTAATTCTGCTTTGAATTTCCGCTTCCACAGCAAGTTGAATGGTCTCCAAGTTTTTAAGGCTGTTTGTACTCAGTTTGGTCGTATTTTCATATAAGTCGCCGATCATTTCTACTCTCACATCAAAACTTACTTTCTCTTCCTGTAATTTAGGTTTGATTGTCGTTTTAGATTTCATGATTTGAACACTTAATTTGCCCGACTCTCGCTTATCCCCCGTGAGCATCGTCGTTATAACGGAACCCTTTACCTTATTTCTAAACCACAATAAGCATTCGGCTTCTTCTGCGTTCATCCATCCAATTAAGTGATCTTTACGAAAGACACCTACTCCGACAAGGGCAAGTGACCACTCGTTATTCTGTTTTTTTTTATCATTATTTGATGAAGTAAGCGCTTTGTCGCTTGAAGGCACGCTTTGAATCTGTGATGCTATCGGTTCTATGCCTCCTTCAAGTAATCGATAAGCGAATTCTCGCAGACTTACGTTATCAATGACCTTAGCCTTTTGCTCTTCCCTGATTTCTTCTGCCGTAAATTTCTCGAAGCTTGGTCCGATCTTCAATAAGTCAGCTGCCTTGCCTTTGGTTGCCAGCAAATAACTATTGCCACGAGCATCCCTGTATCTCGAAAAAAATTCAATAACATCAGACATTCCCGAACGTGCTAATTTATCACCGACTATGATCACACGATTATGTGCGAAGTTAAGATGACGCGGTATTTTTTTCTGAATGATACGATAAGCATCCAGGATAGACTCTCCCTCTTCAGAAAACAATACAGTTGCATTGCCGCCTGAAGCGTTATTCATATTAATCCGCAGAACTTGTATACTCACTTGGATTTTATTACGGTCTGCCAAATCTAAAGCTGTTGCAGTGACGATGGCCACATCATTTAATTCCACTCGGCTCCAGCAGCCAGTCATACCAAACATTGCTATGACAGTAAACAACAAAATAACTTGTTTTCTCATCAAGACCTTCCTTTTCAGATGCAAACAATCTTATTTATATTTCCCCTGACGATGGCGGATGAAAGGCTTGCCCATTTGTTGTTTGTTCTTCTCGCTTTTATTGGATGACTGTTTAAGCCAGCTTACACGAACGAGTACATCCTTAAGGCCGCTAATCCGCAAAGGAGCCAGCGGCGTCAAATAAGGCACACCGAAAGAGCGTATGCTGAGCATATGCATTAATAACAGCAAAACCATCATTAATATGCCGTAAAGTCCGAATGTTGCCGCTGCGATCATCATCGGAAAACGAAGAAAACGGAAAGCAAGCCCTAGCTGGAAACTTGGAAAAATAAATGACGCAATCCCCGTCATAGAGACGACGATAACAAGGGGAGAGGAGACAATGCCCGCTTCAACAGCCGCCTGTCCAATCACGAGTCCCCCAACTATACTCACAGCCTGTCCAACGGGACGCGGAAGACGCACCCCTGCTTCTCTTAGGCTTTCAAAAGCGACTTCCATAACAAAAGCTTCAACAAATGCGGGGAACGGAACCGTTTCTCGGGCAGCGGCTATACTAATTAACAGCATTGTCGGTATCATTTCCTGATGATACGTAGTTAAAGCAATATAGAGCGATGGAAGAAGCAAAGATAGAACGACTGAAAGCAAACGTAAAAACCGAATGGAAGATGCAACAAAATACCTTTGGTAATAATCTTCCGGGGATTGCAGCAGTTGAAAAAAGGTGCCCGGCACAATGATGACGAACGGGGTGTTGTCTATAATGATTCCGACCTTGCCTTCTAATAAATTACCAACCACGCGATCAGGTCTCTCAGTAATTAACACTTGCGGGAAAAGCGAAAAGGAATGGTCTTCGATTAATTCTTCAATATAACCACTTTCCAAAACGGCATCGATTTCAATTCGTTCTAGTCGGTTCTTCACCTCTAAAATTAAATTTTCATTAACAATTCCTTCTAAGTATGTAATCACAATTTCGGTGTTGGATAGCTTGCCTACTTTCATCTCTTCCATCTTAAGTAGCGAAGTTTTTAACCTTCGGCGAATTAAACTAATATTCGTACTGAGCGTTTCTTGGAAGCCTTCTCTTGGTCCGCGAATAACGGCTTCCGTTGCCGGCTCATCGATCGCTCTTTTGTCCCAGTCTTTAGCGCTAATAACCAAGACTTCTTTCAGCCCATCTAACAGCAATGCAACGTTCCCCGATAAAATATGCTCTACAATTTCTTGAAACAGCTCCACCCAGCACATTTGCGAAGAATATATCAATTTATTATGAACAATATTTTTGATATCTTCTGCCAGAAGTTCGGGTTCCTTAAATAGATTTTCTTCGCAATCCATTAACTGTTTCATGATATCTAAATCGATGGTTTTGGTGTTGACCATTCCGTTCAAAAAAATTAACGAGCCCTTTTTTACGTCATTAATATAAAATTCGCGATATTTGATATCGATGCAATGATTGAAAATAGTTTTGAAATTCATTAAATCCTCGGTCGCATTTCCACTTAGAATATAATCGAAATGATGTTCTAGTTGTCCCCTTTGTACCATTCGGATTCATTCCTTTATTTGGTTAACTGTAGTTTAAATTAATATGCTCCAATCGTTTTTGCCCTATGCGCTTATTAGAAAATAAAGGCAGCAGCTTGCAGCTATAAAAATAACGCCTGCTGGCTTGGAGCCAGCAGGCGCTATCGTTATACTCATTCGGATAAAGGATTGCTTCGTTTATTTTAAATATTTCATGAGATTAGACCAAAACGCCGAATAATGCTCCCAATTCATAAATTCCAGCGAACCCCAGTGCGGAGAGCAATCACTTGCAAAAGCCGCCGTCTTTCCTTTGCCATAGGTTCCCACGGTCAGAATGGCATCGCCACCATGGCTTAGCAGTTCCTCTGCATCCGACTTGGCTGAGAGCTTATTATAGCCCAGAAGCCTTGGCCATTCTCCTAAATCATCTACTAGTGGATGGGACTTCGAGACAGCTGGCGAGAAGCCGCTTGGCATTTCAACGCGATCATCATGATCCGTCATGACAACCGGCAGAACTTCTGCCAAAACCGTATTTTTATAATTCGCTTTTCCTTCAATACCCATGAAGGTCAGGTAGCCGCCAACCATTAGTAAACCGCCGCCTTCAGCAACATATTGCTTCATTAGCTCAAGAGCATTTGGAATAATTTGCATCTGATAAAAGGTAGGGTTTTGCAGCAGGAACGTATTCGCGCCTACATCGCTAAGCACGATCGCATCATAGGCTTTGAGCTCTTCCAATGATTGCGGAAAGCGTACCTGCACCTCATGCGCTGGCATGTAGGTGACATCGATGCCCTGCTCACGCAAACAGGACAACAAATACGTCGCTCCCTCCTCATATTTAGTTGAGGTAAAGCTGTCATAACCTTTCGTATGAATCATATGCACGATCCAGGATTCTCCAATAAATAAGATCTTCATTGATTAAGCACCTCCGTATATTTATATCGCAAGGTCGTTTCGACCATTTTGTCCAGCCTTAGGCTTCTTCAATTTCACACCAATCAACAATCGTTTTGGCAATCATCTTGACCGCCTGAATCACTTCATCTACCGGCGTAAACTCATCGCTGTGATGGGCGAGGCTAGGGTCGCCCGGACCAAAGTTGACGGTCGGAATGCCTACGTTCACCGGCCAGCCCATATCGGTATGGAAGCCGAGACCTTCAATTTTCCCCTCTTCTCCAATCGCCTTCAGAGATTGTACACAAGTCTGAACGAATGGATGGGAGACATCGGTCTCTGCACAGTCTGCATCCACCATCCATACGATTTCCGGCATATGCTCGCTTAGCCACGGATCGGATTCGGCCACCTTCCTTAGAAAGTCGGTCAATTCCTTCTTCACATTGCCGCCTACCAGCTTCTCATCGCGTTCGGACGGCAAGTACTGGGCATTAAATACGATTTCCGCTTCATTCGCGAAGGAGGTTGGATACTCCCCGGCGTTTAATTGCGCTACATGCACCTGGCAAGGAATAGACAAATAAGGATGCGTCTTGCTTTCTGCCCATTCTTCATTTAAGCGGTCCAAATGCTCCAAAATATATCTCGCTTTTTTAATCGCATCTACCGCTCCGCCATCCTGATAATCCGCTTGCGGCATTTCAATATGACCACTGCGGCCTTGGATCCTAATTTTCCCCCATAAAATACCTCTGCACAGCGGGGCGATAGTTAGCGAGGTTGGCTCTGTCAGTATACACGCATCCGCCCGGTAGCCATGGTGAATGAAATCAAGCGCGCCCATGCCTCCGGCTTCCTCATCGACCACGGTTCCTACAACGACGGGCCCTTTCAATTTAAAGCCGCTGCGCAGAATCGCCTCGACAGCCATAATCATCGCCGCGACGCCGCCTTTCATATCGACAGTGCCTCGGCCATACATTTTCCCATCGATAATCTTGCCTTCGAACGGATCGACCGTCCATTTTGTGCCTGCCATTACGACATCAATATGACCGAACAAAAGCAGGGACTTGCCAGCCGTTCCTTGGCCGAACGTTGCTGCCAGATTGGGCCGGCCTGAGAAATCTCTCCCCGGATAATAACCCGCCATGCCTTCGTATTGCTTCAATTCATCGGCAACCGGCTCCCACATCTCGATATCGGCGCCTAGGCCCGCCAGCTTACCGGCAAGAAACTCTTGCAGCTCTTTTTCTTTGGAGGGGGCTGGTTCATCGAAGAACCAAGGGTTAACGCTTGGAATTTGAATGAGCTGCTGTAAAAATTGAATGATTTCATCTTGATGGCTTTCGATCCACTTCATCACTTGCTGTTCTTGGTTCATAGCTGATGCTCCTTCTTCGCAGTAGTTATGCCTGCTCTCTTATTCGAATCGAACGGTACGTCCGCCGGCAAAATTAACCCACGGATTAATCATTTCATCCCCAAACTTATCCTTCTTCTTCTCGATCCCAAACAGATACCTGGCATCTTCGGAAGCCGGGTAGGCTGGACTATGCCAGACCCCCCGGTTGATTACGATGGCTTGTCCAGGCTTAATTCTGAAACACTTGACGGTAGAGGAATCAGGATGCTCCTCCGGATCTTCAATGTCGATACATTTTGCTACGGGCTGTACAATCTCACGGTCAAAGGTAAGCAGCAATTCTTCCCGACTAACATGCCTCTCCATTGCCGTTACGACGAATTCACGCCGCTTGGTGACCACGAGTCCGAAACCGATAGGCTCTGTAACATCCAACATTTCAATATAGCTCCAACAATCCCATCCGTCTCCGGCTTTGGAAGGCTCACTCGCCGGCAAATCAATCACTTTGCCATAGGGCGCAAAGGCCTTCTCCGTCAAATCTTCGATAAGCACCTTATGTTCCATTTAAACTGCCTCCTAGAAAGGGGATAATTAGAAATCAAAGCTGTCTACATTTTCATTGGTGACTTCCAGCGTTCCGATAAATACATTTTGCCCATCAACCTTGATCGTGCCTACCGACGGAATTTCCATGCCATCCGTAATCTCTTTGCCCTGCGCCAATTGATCCAAAAGATAAACTGTAACATAGGCAAGCTTGCCTGGATCCCAAATAATATCTGTTTTGATGGTGCCATTTTTGATGTAATTTTTCACTACACTTGGTACGGCAATACCTGTTATGGCAATCTGGTTTTTCTCTAAAGTACCTGCCTTCACGGCTTGTTCTACAACCTCTGCAGCTGCCGGCGGTTCACCGCCTGCAAATCCGATAATCCCTTTCAAATCGGGGTATGTTTTGATCAGGTTTTGCGCATTGGCATACGCCTTCTGTTGATCATCGTCGCTAGCAACGGTCGTAACGACCTCCACCTCGGGATAGTTAGCCGCAAAATAAGCTTTTGCCGCATCGGATTTGGCAATCTGGTTTTGGGAGCCCAGTCCGGCTACCATGAACGCTACCTGCCCTTTACCGCCAATCTCTTCGCCAATCGTTTTGGCAAGCAGTTCTCCAACCTCTTGATCTGTTCCAGGCGCTACATAATATTGACGGTCGGTCTCTGGAGCATCGCTGTCCCACGTAACAATTTTGACATCTTGACTGGCCGCCTTCTTGAATACTGGCCCTACGGCTTTCGCATCGTTAGGCGATACGCCGATTCCGCTCACCTTGCGTGTCAGCATATCTTGAATCATATTAATTTGCTTGGCAGAATCCGCTTCAGTCGGAGCGTTGAACAGCACACTTACGTTCAAATCCTTCTCAGCTTTTTTGGCTCCCTTCTCTGCTGCTGCCCAGTAGGCTGGACCGATCGACTTTGGATTCATAAAGTACGTTCTTTTGCCCGATGAGGAAGATCCGCCATTGTTATCGCCACCGGCATTACTACTCGTATTTCCGCAAGCCGCCAAATTCAAAGCCAATACACCCGTTAGTAACGCCAAAGCTAGTTTTTTCATAGGTTTCACACTCCATTGAATTTTTTGTTTCCTACAGCAAGCAGAAGCAGCGCACCTAGGATAACCGCTTGGTAAAGCACTGAAACGCCGAGCAAATTCAAGCCATTTCGCAAAAACACAATGATCAGCAGCCCAACAAAGGTCCCTGCAAGACTCCCCCTTCCCCCAAAAATATGCGTGCCTCCTATCAAAGTAGCTGTGATAACATCTAGCTCTATATTGGTACCCGAAGTCGCCTCTGCACTTGCTAGACGAGACATCAGGAATACACCCGCCAAAGCCGAAAATAAACCGCTAAGCATAAAGAGAATGAATCTGATGCGTACCACTGAAATGCCGGAATAGTGGACGACTTCTTCATTATTCCCAATCCCATACACATAGGTGCTGAATCTTGTTTTCTTCATGACAAAGCTGGCTATCAGGAACATCACCACAAGGAATATTGCGTTAAACGGTACTCCTCCGATATACTGCTGACCCAAAAAGTAAAAGGAATCCGGGAAGCCGCTGATCGGCCTGCCTTCATTAATGACGTAAACGAGACCTCGAAGCATGACCAGCATCCCGATGGTGACGACGATCGCCTGCATCCGGTGCCTCGCAATTAAATAGCCGTTAACTGCTCCGCATAATACTCCTGCCAGCAAGCCAATCCCCATGCTGACCCAAATATTAATGCCACGCTCGAATGCAACGCCCATGCATACGGCGGAAAATGCTAGAATCGAGCCGACCGAGAGATCCATGGCGCCGGATATAATAATCATCGTCATAGGGATCGCGATCAGGCCCACCTCGACCATCTGGTTCAACACGTTCATGAAGTTCGTGACGGACAGAAAGTAGGGAGACAAGATGCTGAACAGAACGAGAATAAAGATCAGCAAAACCAACTGAACCACTAGTTTATTTGACTTGAGCGAGAACTGGCTTGTCCATGCACTCATACCAAATCACCCTCTTTGCCTTTGTTTTGACGGATGCGCTGCAGCGTATTAATAACAATTGCCAGAATAATCAGAAAACCGGTCGTAGCATCTACCCAGAACGGAGACACCTTAGAGATAATCAGTCCGTTTTTAATAATGCCCATAAAGAGTACGCCCAGCATCGTTCCCGCTACGGTACCGATACCGCCAAATATGCTTCCGCCGCCGATCAGAACCGCTGCCATCACTTCAAATGATAAACTGTTTCCCGCTGTTGAGGCTTGCACGCTGCCTACCTTGGAGGCAAAAATGACCGAGGCCACCCCAACTAGCAAGCCTGTTAGTACGTACACCATAAACTTGGATTTCGCCACGCTAATACCCGCAAGCTTGGCTGCGGAGCCATTCCCTCCAATCGCGTAGATTCGTCTGCCCATCCGAGTGAATTTAAGCAAGTAGATGAAGATACCAATAAGAAGAATGGCTGTTAACAAAGGAAAGGATAGGCCAAGCAGCGTACCTTGTCCGAAGTAGCGAAACCCATCCGGAAAGTTGGTCATCCAGGTTCCTCCGCTAATGCCAACCGCAATACCTCTGAAAATATACATGGTGGCTAACGTAACAATAATGTCCGGAATCTTCCTCACCGCTATAAAATAACCATTGACCATCCCGCACAGAACCCCTATAACGATTCCCATGAAAGCTGCAATCCACGGATGGATGCCATGGCTGAGAAACAGCCCGACAGAGGTTGCTGTTACTGCCAGAACAGAGCCAACCGATAAATCCATCCCTCCCAAAAGGATAACCATGGTCATTCCAATCGCTACAATAAACATGGAGATATTCTGGTCGAGAATCAGCCGAATATTATCAAATTGAAAAAAATCGGGCGAAATAATCGAAAACAACACAATGACAAGAATCGTAAATACAATGATAGGCGCTTCATGCACATTCAATAGGCGTTTCATACAGTGCCTCCTTCTAGGCGTGGATGTGAAGCTCGCTGCAGCAATTGCTCCTGATCAGCCTCGCCATGTGCGAATTCATGCACGACCTCACCCTTGTATAGCACCAAGATGCGGTCACTCAGTCCAATGACCTCCGGCATTTCGGAAGAAATCAGCAAGATGCTCAGCCCTTCCTCCGCGAGTTGATGAATAATGTTGTAAATCTCTGCCTTCGCCCCGACATCAACGCCTCGCGTCGGCTCTTCCAGGATTAGAATTTCCGGTTTGGCTGCAAGCCATTTGCCGATGACAACCTTCTGCTGATTGCCCCCGCTCAGAAAGTCTACGCTCTGCTGATCGCTAGGCGCTTTAATCCGAAGCTTCTCCATATACTCGCCGCTCATTTGCTCGATCCGGGCACGATCCATTACGATACCCTTGGAAAGCTCGGGAAGTATGGGGAGCGACAAATTTTGCCGAATCGACATCGGTTTAATAATGCCCTGTCGATGACGATCTGGCGGGACGTAAGCTATCCGTTTGGCTTTGGCTTCGTTAGGACTATTGATTCTAACTGAGGTGCCGTTGATAATAATTTCACCCGTTCCCCGCTTCAATCCGAATAGGCGCTCTGCAATGGTATGCGAGCCGGAGCCCGGAACACCGAACAAGCCTAGAATTTCTCCCCTTCGCAGTTCGAAGGAGATACGGTGAGTGGAATCAAGCGACAGTTGATTCACCTGCAGCACAACCTTTTCCCCATGCTCTTGCTTGCGTACCGGATACAGCTGGTTAACCTCTTTGCCAACCATCATTTGAATGAGGCTCTGCTCGGTTACCTCATCGATGCTTCGGGTATCGATCTTGGTGCCATCCCGCAGGACCGTCACCTTATCCGCAATCTCGAAAATTTCCTTCATGCGATGGGATACATACACGATGGCTACGCCTTGTGCCCGCAAGCGGTTGACGACCTCAAACATTTTCTTCACTTCGTTTTCTGGCAAAGCGGCCGATGGCTCATCCATAATCAATACATCGGCTTGAAAGGAGAGCGCTTTGGCAATCTCGATAACTTGCTGGCTATGAACCCCAAGATGGCGAACCTCCTTGCGGACATCGATTTCGCCGCCTCCAATGGAATCAACCAGACGCTGCGCCTCGTCAAACATTTTTGACCACTGTATTCGTCCAAACCTGCTTGTCATCTCAGGCCGATCGATAAATATATTTTCCGCAGCAGATAAATTAGAGAATAAGTTGAATTCCTGATGGATAATCGATACTCCTTGCCGCTGGGCATCTAGTGGGTTGCCGAAGGTCACTTCCTTGCCCTTCAGCTTGATCTTTCCCTGGGTCGCTGAATAGACGCCAGATAAAACCTTCATTAGCGTAGATTTCCCCGCTCCGTTCTCCCCCATGAGTGCATGAACCTCACCTGGATACAGTTCAAAGTTGACATCGGACAGTGCTTTTACTCCTGGAAACTCCTTGCTGATTCCTTCCATTGTCAAAACCGGATGCCTCATCTTTGGACCTCCTCTTCATCTTGACTTGCTACAGCCCTTTTTAGACAACTTTAATAAGACTCAGCGTTAATGAATCAAAGTCTTGAGCTATAGGGATTCCTTTCAAAGAAAGAAACCCCGTATATGATACGAAATAAGAGCCTTATCGGACTAAAATTTTACACTTGCCAGAAATGCGCTTACCTGTTCTTCAGTCGGAATCGAGCTTTGTGCACCGGCCGCTGATACGGCAAGTGCCGAAGCTGCTGTCGCATAATGCAGGCTTTCCTTGATCTCTACTCCCTCTGCATATTTTGCAGCGAAAGCTCCGATGAACGTATCGCCTGCTGCTGTTGTATCCACGACAGCTACCGTGAAGGCGGGCATTTCAACATGCATGCCAGCTTGGTCCATATAGAGCGAACCCTTGCTGCCGAGCGTAATAATAAGATGAGGAATGCCTTCTTCAAGCATTTGTTTCGCCGCTTGTCGTGCCCCGTTGATGTCCTGGATCCGGATACCGCTCAGTTCTTCCGCTTCCAGCTCATTTAGAATCAAGAAGCTCACCTTCCTTAGCTGATCGGCGTCAAAGCCGGCAATCGGTGCCGGGTTCATGAATACTGGAATGTTAGCCTCGGCTGCTCGGTCCAGCACTCTTGTAATCGCAGCACTAGATATTTCATTTTGCAATAAAATGATATCGTATTCCAATAGCTCTAGTTTATCCACATCTGCTTCGCCATAAGCCTCATTAGCGCCAGCAGATAAAATGATGTTATTCTCGCCTGCTTGATCAATCGTGATCAATGCAATGCCTGTCATCACCGGTTTCCTCACCACACAACCAAGCTCAATTTGGGCTTCCGCCAAACGCTTGCTTATATCCATTCCGAAGGAATCTGTACCTAGCGCTCCGGCCATCGTTACGAATGCCCCGGAGCGTGAGGCGGCAACCGCCTGATTTGCACCCTTGCCCCCAATGTAAAAGGTAGTTGCATTGCCTTGAATAGTTTCTCCAGGAAAAGGATGACGCTCGACCTTCGTGACAATATCCATATTCATGCTGCCGACGACCAATATATTCGCCATAGCTGTCCTCCCGTATGATTAGTTCAGCTTCTTTACCGAGCCGAATTTCATCAATTCAACATCTAATATCATTTTTTTCAGCTTCGTCTGCTCTTTCGGCGCTTCCTTGATCTTTTGGATGAGCATTTCAGCCGCTTGGATTCCCATTTCTCTTGTTGGTCTGCCAACAACCGTAACTCTAGGCTGTACAAACTGAGCAAGCTCATTTTCATCGAAACCGATCAATGAAATATCCTCTCCGATGCGGAGATTCAAATCCCGAAACGCTTTTATTGCCCCAGTACAGATAACATTGTTGGCTGCAAAAATGGCGGTAGGCGGCTGTTCGGATTGCATAAGCTCCACCGTAAACCGATAGCCGTCCTCCTCCAGCCAGCTCCCCTGCTTATGAAGCTTAGGATCAGGGATCAGCCCACTTTCATGCATGGCCTGATGATAGCCCCAATAACGATCCTTGCCGTCATTAAAATGATGCGCTCCATCTATAATGGCAATTCGTTCATGCCCATATTCCACAAAATGTTTGGTCGCCTCGTAAGCCCCGCGAAAATTATCGATCAAGACGCCATCATGCCCGCAATCATTAATATAGCGATCCACCATAATGGTTGGTTTACGGATATTGCGATAAAATTCTGCATCCTTGTGCGTGCCGATCAAAATAATGCCATCTACGTTTTTTCCGAGAAAGCTTTCAAAAAACTCTGCCTCTTCTGCCTCATCCTCATTTGTAGAGACGACAAGCGTGAAGAAGCCTGCATTTTTGGCTACCTCTACCATGCCTCCAATAACAGCGGTGTAAAAAGGATTCTGAATCTCCGGCACAACGACGGAAAGCATATTGGTCTTTTTGTTAACCATAGATGCGGCCATAGTATTGGGCACGAAGTTTAGCTCTTCGATGATCTTTAATATTTTCTTTCGCGTCGCATCACTTACACGGTCCCGCCCGTTCATCACTCGGGATACCGTAGCTACAGATACGTTTGCGTGCTTGGCTACGTCTTTTATTGTGATTTCCTTGCCTGTCATAGCTACCTCCAATCCTTTAAGTATTCTTTGTCATAACGTTTTCTCATCTTTAATCATTTCATCATAAACGATATCCGCTTAACCTTTAGATTGAGTTGCTAAACCGTTTACGCAATTTCTAACTTCATATTAGTACAAGCGGAATCAGATTTCAATAGTTATTTTTAAAAAAATAATAAATAAAGCGTTTCCATTTTTAAAACATGACACGGTCGCGTTATTTTAAAGCGATTACATATTGAATCCGAATAATTATCCGTGAAACAACGTAACTATAACTAACATAAAACTAAAAATATTGTGATTTAATCCTCTGTTTTTGTAGGTTTCCTCACATAATCACCCTTATCCCTGATCCTTATCTCTCTTTTTTAAAAAAACCACAGACAACATACTGCTTCGAATAAGCATCCTTTATGCGAGAATAGTTGCGAAAACGTTTCCGCAATCCCTCCCTTTTCCAAACCATTACTGGTGTGTAAAGCAATCATGCCATTGAAATCAGGATTGTAATTAGACTAGAAAGTACCTAACGTCTTTAGTATCATTGAATAAACAAGAATGAATGAAAAAAGCAGAAGAGAATTTCATTTTATAGCTGGAGGAATGACGATGGTTTATGTTGCATTATTGAGAGGAATTAACGTTGGCGGCAACAATAAAATAGACATGAAACAGCTCAAAGTTACTTTTGAAAAAGCTGGTTTGAATCAGGTCATAACCTACATCAATACGGGAAACATAATTTTTACGGATGATACCAGATCAACAGAGCAGCTCTCCGAATTGCTTGAAGAGGCCATTCTCCGTGACTTTGGCTTACCCATTAAAGTAATGATTCGTTCGTTAGATGCCGTTCAGACGATCATGGATGCCCTTCCCGCTCACTGGATAAATGATCCAAGCATGAAAAGCGACGTGCTTTATTTATGGGATGATGTTAATGAGGAGTCTGTAATTGAGAAACTGATCATCAAACCCGATATTGATCGCGTGATTTACGTCAACGGCGCTATCCTTTGGTCATTTGACAAAGAGCATGCAGGAAAAAGCGGCATGAGCAAAATTATTGGCACTAAGCTCTATCAACGTGTAACGGTTCGGAACGTCAATACGGCGCGCAAAATATACGAGCTGATGAAAGCAGTCGAGCAGTAATTCCCTACGTTTGCTACAAATTATCGCTTCAATTCACCCTTAATGGTTTATATGATGGTTAGGGTATCGAGCCTTACAGCATTATATCGATATTGTAAAGCTTCATGCCAGTCACTTCCACATGCGCCACGCGCCGAAATATGCTTTAATATACCAAAGGAGCGTGATTCAATGGATATCAAATCATTTCTATATCCCAAGAATGAGGTCTCTTACCTCACGACATCTTCTCATATGAAAGAAGTCATGGATAAATTGGAGGCAAGCCACTATACCGCCATTCCGATCTTGGACGACAACGGTTTATATTTTGGAACGTTATCCGAAGGAGATTTGTTATGGAAGCTAAAGTCAACACCAGGCCTAAGCTTTGATAACATGCACGAAATTCCAGTGATCTCCATCAAAAAACGGATGAAGGTCGAATGCGTCGAGATTAACGCCGATTTGGATGATATGCTGGCGCTGGCGGCTGACCAGAACTTCGTTCCAGTCGTAGATGCGGACCGTGTCTTCCTTGGCATTATTCGCCGCAAAGACATTATTGAATACTATACCCGGAATATTGCGGATTAGCTGGCAATGCTTCATTTCGAGAATGACTAAGGCTGCCTTTCAATGGCAGCCTTAGTCTTGTTATTTACAAACAGATGATTCTATTTTTTTACCGCTACTGGGATAGTTATCGTCTTGTCGTAGGTTTTAATATAGCGAAATCCTTCCGCCAATAGGCTCTCGGGCTCCTCGACGGCGTTAAACGAATACGTTTGCTCCCACATGATATTGCCGTTTTTCAAATCCCATGGACGCGATGGGGAAATCGATGCTACGGGAACGACACGCTCACCTGCTTGAACGGATAAATGTTCTGTGTCCAAGATTGTAAATTGTTTTCTCGCGATAACGATATCATACCCTGTTTCGGTTTTTGTTACGCTGCGAATCCATAGCTTCTCATCTCCAATCTTAAAAGATAAGTCCGATGGTGAAGCAAGGGAAATAGGTTCTTCTATTTTCTGGTATCCTGTGAAATTTTCGAGTACGAGCTCAATGGTTTTCACCCCGTCTGTCGGAAGCACATCAAATTCAAGCTCGAAGCCCAGCATGCCTTTATGCGCCGAACGATCCGACTGCATTCCCCATGATTTCACTTCTGATCCATTCACATATAGCTTTGTGCTGCCTGGAAATCTCGGATATCCCTGATCATCCATTTCAAAATGCCCCTTCACGATGGTAGAGGTTGGCGAAGCCGTAATTGAGTCATAGTAGACTTTTCCCTCATCGACTGAAACGGATTTTGAAATGTCTTCTTTCAGTATGCTTTTCATCGCTTTATTGGCTTCGTATTTGAAGGAGATCGGATAGGATGCCTTTTCTCCGCTTGCTAACCACTCGCTGAACGTAACCGTTAGGGTTCGCGAGAATGGGCTGACCGTCTCAAATTTATATACGCCCTCGAACCGCGTCTCGTCATCGTTATGATTGCCGCTTCCCTCTCTCGGGTCTGAATCCGTCAAAAACCCTTTCATTTGACCGACGCCGTAGCGAAGCGATCCATTGTCCGCAAATACGGAGCCTGACTGTCGATCAATGCTATAGTACATGAGCAAAGCGTTATCGTCTGCGATAACCCCGTTAATCGTAATGACAGTGCCATCATCTAGCGTCTCGCTTTTGTTGACGGTTTGTCCGTAGCCATTCTCCGCGACTTCGGAGAAGCTCAGAGAGCTTAGCTCGATTTTATTGAACAGCTTTCCTCCGTAATACGCAAAAGCAGGGTATTGATAAGTTCCAACGACCAGAAGAAGAGCAGCGGCAGCTGAAGCTGTCCATATTTTCGCTCGGTTTCCGTTTCTTTTTTGGGCTCCGACATGTCCCAGCGCCTTTCGCAGCCGGCCCTCAAGTTCTGCTGGTGCCTGGACGATAGTTAAGTTCTGTTTGTGCTCCAGTAATTTCTGCTCGATCGTTGTCATAACGATCACCTCCGATCATCGTTTTCAATTTTTGAATGCCTTGCGAAATTCTTGATTTGATTGTGCCAACCGGCGCTCCGGTCATGTCCGCGATCGACTGGTACGGCAGATCATGCAGATAACGAAGCTCAATCGCTTCCCGCTGCCGTTCATTCAGATGCGAGAGCAGCACCTCCATGTCCATCTCAGACTCCATATGGCGATAAGGATTATCGTCAGTTATGGCAGCAAGCGACGGCTCCTCCTCGTCTCCCAACGGAAGAAATCGTTCCTGCTTGCGAAGCAATGTTTTGCAGCGGTTGACAAGAATCGTTTTGCTCCAGCTGTAGAAGGCTTCTGCCTTTTGCAATTGATCCAGCTTCTCATAAAGCGTAACAATCATATCTTCCATCGCATCCATCGCGTCATGCTCATTTCTCATATAACGGTAAGCGAGGCGATAATAAGCGTCCTGATCGGCTAGAATTAGTTGTAATAAAGCTTCCTTGTTGCCTTTTTGGGCTTGTTTGACAAGACGGCTTATATTCATGTTCTCATCCCTTTCATAGATAAGAGCTTGCAGAGGCTTTTAAAGTTCATTTTGCGAAAAAAAATCTCCACAACCAAGCCACAGGGAAGTTTCTCTGTCCCTAGGAGATTGCGGAGGGAGATAAAATCAATCATGCTGTATCCGATTTTTTGCGCTTTTTTCTATTTGCTCCTCAATGCATATGTAGCATATACTCAAACGCTGTTGTCCCATAAACGCTTTTAAAATGTTTATTTAAATGAGTTAAATCAACAAAACCACATGCAGCGACTGCAGCATAAATATCTTTATTTTTTTCGATTAGCTGCTTTGCGCGTTCGATTTTGCAGTTTAGAAAATATTGATAAGGCGAAATTCCGGTATGTGCCTTGAAGAATCGAATAAACTTAAACTTGGACAAATGAAGCTCGTTGCAAATCTCGTCAAGTTTCAGTACCTGTTCCAAATTCGCATGAATCCTATCCTTTGCTTTGTTTAACAGAGCATTATCCGTCTTATTATCAGAGGAAAGCTCCGTTTGGACAAGGCGATCTGCAAGCGATACAAACCATTCACTGCACAAGGCCTCGTCTTGTCCGCTTAATATGGCATGGGAGAGGCGAACTATCCCTTGTCTAAGTCGATCGTCATACACAATAGGCTTTGGAAAACGTACGATATCCTTTTTCTCCATAACCTCCAACAGCAATTGCGGCTCTATATAAATCATGACATAATCCAAGCCTGTCTGATCATGTGCCATTCCGTCATGGGCCTGCTCGGGATTAAACAGCATCACGCCATTCTCATAGGATAGCTGTAAACTGCCATCCAAATGATACTCTTGTATCCCCCGTAATGTTACTCCCATGGCATACTCCTGGTGGGCGTGCTTTTTATATGAAAAATCAGTCATGCTTGCCGACAGCGCCGTAATTCCAGCCGATTTTCGATAAATAAATTTGTTCATTCCATCCACCTCTTCATCGCTTTTCTACATCCAAATCACGATTGCAGCGTAAGCGAGAGATAACGCCATCAATCGATTAAAGGTCTTATTGTATTTGTGTATAAAGGCTTTGAAGACCGCCCCAAAAAGAACCCATGTCATAAACGCCAAAAAACCTATTAGCGTGATGGATATAATCCCCAAAGCAATCCCCGTATTTGAGTCATGGCTGGGCATGATAAAGGCTGGAATGACAGTCAACGTAAACAACACGACCTTTGGATTTAAAAACTGCATAAGAAAGCCTGATAGAAAGGTCGCCGTTTGGTTTAAAGCTGTCTTGGATGCATCCCGTTTATAAATTTGGTAAGCAAGGTAAAGCATATAGCCGCTTCCAATCATCTGCATCACTAAAATTATTTTCGGCAGAATCGCCATGAGGATCGTATTTAACAATGCTGAAATAACAAGCAATAAGGCAAAACCAATGGTTGCTCCAAACGTATAGTTCATTGCCTTCTTGGCACCTGCATGATGCACCGTGGATAAAATGACGATATTGGTAGGCCCGGGCGTAAATGTAGCTATCGTGCAATAAATCAAAAAAGATGTAACATCCATGAGAAAACTCCTTTCAAGCTCTTCTCACAGCCTACATCTTATTATGAAATGTCTATAGTACATTATTGCAGAAATTGTGAGGATTACGCTATGGTTCTATGTGGCAAAAACATCATGCCTTCCTTTAATTCGCACACAGAAGCCCCGATCTCAGGAGATCGGGGCTTCTGTGGTGTAGGTTGAAACGAGGAATCAAAGTCCTTCCTATCGATTAGGATTTTGGGACGTCTAGCGTGCAAGATCCATCTCTGCATATGGCATCCGCATCTTCGTCATTCACTTGGATGATGGCTGGATGCTTATCATCCCAAGCCTTGGTCAGCATTTCGAGAAATACCTCTGGCGATTGTGCGCCGGAAACGGCATACTTGCCGTTGATTAAATAGAAAGGAACCCCTTGAATGCCCAGTGCGCTTCCCCTCTGCTCTTCTTCTCGAACCGACTCTTTGAATGTGGAGGATTCCAGCATTTCTACTACCTTTGCCGCATCAAGCCCAACTTCGGCAGCTAGAGAAGACAAGTGATCACGGTCGCCAATGTTCTCGCCATCTGTGAAATAAGCCTTGAACAACCGTTCGGCCATCTGCTTGTCTTTGCCTTGTTTCGCAGCCAAATGCACGACCCGGTGCGCATCGAATGTGTTGGTTGGTACCGTCTTGTCAAAATGGAACGCTAAACCAGCGGCGGCAGCTTGCTCCGTGACACTAAGGGTTGCCTGCTTCGCCTTCTCCATACTCATCCCATAGCGGTCTGCCAGCATGCGGTATGTGCTTTTTCCCGAATGAGGATCTGCTCTGGGATCAAGCTCGAAGCTGTGAAATACCGTCTCAATTTTTTCTTTATGGGCAAAACGCTCTAAAGCGAGCTCAAACTTGCTTTTTCCTATATAGCAAAACGGACAAGCATAATCCGACCAAATCTCCACTTTCATGACCTGCACCTCCGGTATTTGTATAATCAGGCCGCCTTTTCTTGCTATCTACATTTAATGGCCAATCATCATTTGAACTTCTTCAGCGCCTTCCACTTTCGCGGGTTTCTTCAGAAATAAACCAAGCAGGCCTCCCACGATTGCAATGCCAAGCACAATTAAGAACGTATAGCCAAATGACGATGCATAGAGATCCACGTCTGGCTTCTGCTTGCCATCCGTAATCATCAGATTCAGCATCTTCGTCGTGGAAATGGTCATCAGAATAGCGATGGCAAATGACATCATCACCTGCTGCGCAGCATTTGTAAGCGAGGTTACGCGTCCCACCAAGTTTTGCGGTGCAGCTTGTATAAGGTGATTATTCAACGGCAGCAGGAACAATCCCATGCCTGCTCCTAGCAAGGCAAGCGGCAGGATGACCGCCCCAACTCCCGAGTCACCGGAAATATTGGACAGCAGCAAGGTAGCTACGCTCGTCAATGCCATTCCGGCGATGACAAGCGGCCGCACCCCGAATCGGTCAAATAATTTCCCTCCAATGGGCAAAAATAAAGCGGAGGTCAGCGCTTGTGGAAGCATAATCAATCCCGTCTCTAGAGGACTGTACCCATGCGCCTGCTGCAGAAACAACGGAACAAGGAACATGGTGCCAAACATCGCAATTTGGGCAATCCATTGCAGGATAATTCCGATCGTAAAATTGCTGGAACGGAAAATTCGCAGCTCTAACAGCGGGCTTTTGTGTCTTAACTCTACCAATACGAATAAAATCAAGGCTGCAATGCCTACGCCCATCCCAATGAGCGCTTCTGGATCCGTCCACGTAGATTGGCCTGAGATGGGATCGATTCCTCCGTGCGAAACCCCAAAAACAAGCGCGGCAAATGCGATCGGCCCAAGGATCATCCCAAGCAAATCCAACGAAGCAACCGCTTGGCGTTCAATGTTAGGAAGCTTTCGGATTCCGATCCAAATAGCCAATACGCCGATTGGCAAATTAATAAGAAAAATCCACTGCCAACTATGATACTCCACTAACCAGCCTGCTACTACAGGACCAAGTGCAGGTCCAAGCAAGATGGGAATGCCCAGCATCCCCATAACGGTTCCCACTTTGCCAGGCGGGGATAAACGATAGATGAACGCCATTGCAATAGGAACGACTACGCCTCCGCCTAACCCTTGAACAATTCGGAAAGCAATCAGTGTTTCTACGTTAATGGCTAAAGCGCAAAGCAATGAACCGATTGTAAATAGCGCTACGGAGATCAAGAATACTTTCTTGGCTCCGAATCGATCCGATAACCAGCCAGCCAGAGGAATTACGGCGGCCTGTGCAAGCGCATAGCCAATCACTGTCCATTGCACCAAGGACAAATTCAATAGCTCAAATTCTTCCTGAAGCTTGGGCAGGGCAACGTTAATGGCCGTACCATCTAAAATAACCATGAATATTCCAATAATAATGGCAACTAGGGGTCCGAGAATTGTGCGTATGGAAAATGGCGCTTCCGCTGCTGCGGGTATTGATTTATCAGTCATCTCTTTCCCTCCATTCTAATGATAAGCTTATTTTGTATAATGCTTTCTTCGAAGATTTAAACGATTGGGAACCAGCCCGGAAACTTTCCTAAATCCTTCATAAATCGATCAGGAATGGCCAACTCACGTTGGTCTGCTCTAGGCAGTGTTGTTCTAATCTCCGCTTCTTCGCCATTCGCAACCTTCTCGACCCATTGCGGCTCCATAACTAACGCATGGCCTAGGGAGAGTAATGGAACACCGGTATCCAGAGCAGCGACAACCTCTTGAGGGGAAGAAAGACCGCCAACCCCCATGACCGGAACGCGTGATCCTACAAGATTTTGAACTAGCGCAATTGTAGGCTCCGTATCTTGTTCTTCTCTAAAGGAGCCTTGCCAAAATTCCCTAAGGGAGACATGAAGGTAATCCAGGTTCTGTTCAGCAAGTACGTCAACGAATTGAAGCATATACGCTACGTCGTACCCCGTCTCTTCTTTTTCTTCTGGCGAGAATCGGTAACCGATCACGAAGGGGGTTTTGGCGTAAGCGGCAATCGCTTTTTTCACGCTGTTGATTACCGCAAGCGGGAATGCCATTCTTTTCTCAGGCGTGCCTCCCCATTGATCCGTTCTTCGATTGGAATGCGGGGAAAGGAACTGTTGTACAAGATAACCGTTCGCGCCATGGATCTCTATGCCATCAAATCCTGCCTCAATCGCCCTTCGCGTTGCCTCTCCGAAAGCTTCGATCATACGCTGAATTTCAGTCTCCGTCATTTCTCTAGGAATGGCAGCTCCATCCCGTTCGGCAGCAACTGCACTGGCGCTCAAGAGCTCTCCATCCTCCGAATGTTCAGGATCCCCAATTCTTCCTGCATGAAATAGCTGTAAAATAGCTTTCGCGCCATCTACTTTGATGGTTTCCGCTAATTTTTTCAAGCCCGGAATTTGGGTATCCTGATCTGCTCCAATTGCCGTTTTGAACACTTGCCCTCCTGGCAATACGTTAGCGCATGCCGTAATCACGGCTCCAACGCCGCCTGACCGCGCCCGGTAATAAGCCAGCTCCTCTGGTGTTACCTCCCCCTTTTCATTTGAGGAGGAATTCGTCATTGGGGCCATAAGCACCCTGTTTTTAAGCTCGACGCCAGATGGCAGCACAAAGGATTGGAAGATTGGTTGATATTGTTGTTTCATTTGGATTGGCCTCTTTTCATAAATGTTATTTTATATCTGTTCACCAATTACGGACCTATCGGTCCTTAATTGTCAAAAAAATTTTATGTCCATACCAGAAACAAACGGCTCCAGAAGATTAGAAGCTTAGCGGTAAGCTTTCTCCAAGGTTTGAAGGAATACTTCGACCGGTTGGGCGCCCGAGATCGCGTATTTACGGTCAATCACGAAAAATGGCACACCGCGTACGCCCATCTGCCCAGCCATCTGTTCGTCCTCTCGCACCTCTGATACAAATTCCTTGCTCTTCATCGCAGCAAGTGCTGCAGAGCGGTCCAATCCGATGTCATCCGCCATGCCGGCCAGCATCTCGTGATTGCCAAGATGTTTGCCTTCGGAAAAATACCCTTTGAACAAGCGCTCGGTCATTTCCACTTGTTTTCCAAATTGAGCGGCAAAGTGTGTCAGCCGGTGCGCATCAAACATATTCGTTTGAACCTGCTGTTCCCATTGATAATCAATGCCTACCGTACGGCCAAGCTCTGTCATTTTGCGTTTTTTCGCTTGCAGTTGCTCGGTCGTCATGCCTTGCTTCTCCAAGGCTTCATTTACGAAGCTTTGATCGATCTCAAGCGGCGCATCAGGATAGAGCTCAAAGCTGCGATATACAACTTCGATAGCATCACGGTGAGCGAATTGTTCCAATGCTCCTTCTAAATTACGTTTGCCAATATAACAAAACGGGCATGCGATATCAGACCACACTTCAACTTTCATCGTTTACCCTCCGATATAGCGTTATTTTTCCAAACCCAGTATCATTAGGATTTGGACCAAAAGGTCCGAAACTATCAAAAAAATATGGTTGCCTATCTCTTTATAATTAAACCAACTTACAGAAGCGCTTTTAAGACAATAGAAATCGCGTCAATAATACGCTGTTGATTGCTTTCTGCTTTGGCCATCACATGTAAACCGTGCAAGCTCACTACCAAAAAACGTGCCAACACGCGTTCATCATCCTTTGAAGTGATGGAACCTTGTTGCTTTCCTTTCCTAATCGCTTCAAAAAAAGCATCCTCTACCGTTTGAAAATCTTCTTCCACGAGCTCGCGAAATTTCTCGTCATGCGGAGCTAGCTCGATGGCTTCGTTGACGCTCAAACAGCCGGATAAGGCGACTTTGTCAGCAGCTCGGTCCACATTCGAGTTAAAAAAATCTGCGATGCCTTGATATTGATTTTCAACACTGGAGAGGTATTTATTTAAAATATCCATGCGGTTCTTATGGTACAGCCTGAAGGTTTGCAGAAAAAGCTCATGTTTGCTGCCAAAAGAATCATAAAAGCTGCTTTTGCTAAGGCCCGTTGCTTCAAGAAGCATTTTGAGCGAAGTCGCTTCATAGCCATGAATCCAAAAAACGTTCATCGCTTGATTCAATACCAAAGATTCATCAAAGA
Organism: Paenibacillus paridis; assembly: GCF_006345825.1. Lineage (GTDB taxonomy): Bacteria > Bacillota > Bacilli > Paenibacillales > Paenibacillaceae > Pristimantibacillus > Pristimantibacillus paridis. Next base: position 668,112 of record NZ_VCIX01000092.1, on the reverse strand, counting down.
CGCGTGGTCTAGCCAAATAGTATCACCTCTTTCGCATAAATTTAAGATATAAGTCCTTGGGAGATACTATACACCATTAAGGACCGACAAGTCCATAATTAAATATTGGTTTGTCCTTTTTACATAGAGCAGCGTCATTGGTGAAATCATAATTATGCCCTTCCTGTTAAAAGTTAATCTTACGGCATCCTTAAAAAAGGGAGAATGCCATGCTAGTCAATGACCATCTGACATTCTCCATTCAGCTTACCGATCGCTTATAACTGCTAATTTAGTTAAATCAAATTTTCATCAGCTGATTTTCTTTTTCTTGCAGCCATGCCTGCAGTCGAAGCATTTCTACCCCAGCTAACAATACAATGCCAATGCCGTGCGTATCGTTAAGCTGCGTATGCAGGTCGTACATATAATAATAGCTGGAGAAGGAATAACCCGAGCCTCGGCAGACGCCGTGTAAGTTTCCTTTTGCATCGATACTGTGCCGTGTTAGGCCTTCCCACGCGAGGTACGCGCTTTCCGTGTAGATTGACTCCTCTGTAAGCCAGCCGCTGCGCACGCCTCTGGCATAAGCATAGATAAACATAGCCGTACAGGATGTTTCCAAATAGGCATCCGTATCATCCATAACCTGGCGCCATAGCCCTTCCTCACTCTGATAGGCAAGGTAGCTGGCGCTTAATGTTTGAAACATGCCGAGAAGCTCTCCCCGTTTCGGGTGTTCGGCGGGCAGAACAGTCAACAGCTCCGACAGGGAAAATAGCACCCAGCCGTTTCCGCGTCCCCAAGGCACTTCGGTCGCCATATTCTGCTTAAAATCATAAACATGGGACATTAAACCGGTCTTGGGCATAAACAAATATTTTTTGTACAAGAGAAATTGATTAGCCGCATCGCTGATATAAGACTCCTCCCCCGTTAACTGATAATATCGGCAAAGGAAAGGCACCGCCATATACAAATCATCTGCCCATATCGTATGGGCGCCATGAGGATGCTCGCGGTAGAAGGCTCCGTCATGCAGCCTCTCTTGTACATGCGCCATATAGTGTCCGATTTCATGAGCAAACGGCTCTGCGCCAGGCAATTGGATATTCCCCTTGAAAGCCTCCAGCATCACGGAGCCAAAGGAACCACAATCGTCAAGGCTGTCGATATGAGCTATAGGGTGTAATATGCCTGGAGAACCATACTGCTGTTGGTCCCATTTCATATACGTGTACCAGGATGTACTCTGACCCACATGTGCGTTCACATACTGAACAAGGTCATCGCGTCCAAGCGTTCTTCCTGCTTCCAGCAGACCATACAGCGTAACGCCTAGTGGATAGTTCCATTTGCCGAATAACGGTGCTTCCATATAAGGCCGAACCCATGTGCCAGGTGCGTCCATTCTCCAATAGGTTCCCAGTACACCGTCTTCGTAAGGAAGATAAAGCTCAGTCAGCTGGTCAATCTTAGGAACATGGATTTCATCGAACGGACCTAAATACAGCCAGTTGCCAAAGCCACCATTAACCGCAAGGGGGCTTGATAAAGGCAAGATTCGATCATCGATCCAAACTGCTGCCTCTACTCCCCATTCACTCATCGCCTTTTGCTTGAGGATGAGGTTATGCTCGCCAAAAGTCAATGCAACAGGCACATCAAACTCGCCCGGCTGATCCGAATGGTAAACCTTCTGCCCATCGATAAATATAGTTACGCCGCTAGCGGTTAATCCCTTAATTCGGCAGCTGCCAGCAATGATCGGATGATGAAACCGCGTCCATGCGAAGCCCGTCCGCGCGGCTGCAGCACCGAACAAGCGCGTCATCGGCGATGCAGACAGCTCCGCTGCCTGCCACTCCAGCTTAGGGTGCCATTTCAGCTTGTCTCCCCTCTCGGATTGGCCAGCTCTTGGCAGTTGATCCATAGGCAATGGCTGCTGAAGCGGCTCGCTGTACAGCCAGCCTTCCTGCCCGTCCCGCTCATTCGAGGAAATAACCGAATGGTAAATGACCCATTTCGTATTGGACGTACCGAATGCACCGCCAAACCCTGCGAGGGTTTTAGTGAATTTCAGGACTACATCATTCCAGCCATGGCCGAGCACGGCACGGCATCCCTTTGTTAGCCTCTCATTCTCTTCATGCGGCAACGATCGAAAGACGCTAATGCCATTTACGAAAATCTCCATCGGGCAAAATGCAGTTACGGACCAATTCAGCTCCATATCTGCAGCGTCACTCCATACTTTCCCCCATGCATAACTATGCTGTCCTGTCCGCGCATTAGGGAAACGTTCATCCAGGTTGAAGCGGTATCGAAAATCTTCCGCACGCTGAATGCCCTCACGATTAAAAGCACGGTAAACGTAAGGCTCTGCCGGATGCTCCGCAACGTAACGATTAGAGAGTGCCAGCAGCGCCGGCTCAATATTCGCTCCTGTTTTTTCAAATCTGCTGTCATGCCTCCGCAGTATTGTCATCATATACTTCCTCTCCTGCTAAGTAAGAAAAAAGCGTTCCCTCCCCGCAAGGGTGGAACGCCTGCGCCCCGCCTCATGATCAGCGTCCATGCGAATGCTTCCTATAATGCTCCGGCGTCATGCCTGACACCTGCTTGAATACCTTCGTGAAATGCGAGGCATGCTTGAAGCCTACGCTGTAGCAGGTCTCCGTTACGGATATTTGCCTTTGCTCCAGAAAAAGCACCTTCGCTTGATTCACGCGGCGGTTATACAAATACTTCATAATGGTAATGCCCGTCTGTTCCTTAAACAGCTTGCTCATATAAAACTTATTTAAATGCAGCTTGTCCTGCAGCAAATCCAGCGAGATCTCCTCCATATAAAACCTTTCAATATAAGAGATGACGCTCTGCACATGACGCTCCGGCTCAGAGCATTGTTTCTCTGATACGATGAATGGACTGCACAGATCATAAACCCAGTACAGCAGGTCCATCATGCCCAGCTGAAACCGGCTGCGGCCGACAAAATCGCCACGCGCACCATGCCTCTGCATGGCAGCTAACATTCGCTCAGTCTCGGAGCGCTGCACTCGATTCAGCCGCACCCGGCAATGCTGAAGCTCATAGAAAGGCCGGAGCACCTCGGGCCAAGGCACTTCTTCCGCTTGCCCTTCCACCATCGATTGAATGATCCGGGGTTCGAAATGAAGCACCGTCCGGACATAAGGAGCAAGCGCGCTCCTATCCGGCCGATGCAAAGTCATGCCTTGCATCATCAACAGATCTCCGGGCTGCAGCTCATATCGATGGTTGCCTACCCAATAGTCTGACTTGCCGCTATGGAAATAAAAGAGCTCGCAATTGCTGTGGGAATGGGAGGCATCGTCCGCATCCGGAGCCGATTTCCGGTATTGCCAATCGATCAGATCCTGCCGGTTGCTTACATCCATCCCCATCCCCCTTTTACTTCAAGCAATTTTAAACTAAACCCACCAATGATTTTCTTCATCTGACAACGGGAGACGATCTCCGCCGGTCCACTCATAGGTTTCGTCGCCATCTGCTGTCCTCCATCTTGCTGGACAGTGGTTGAACATCCAATCCAGGGGCTCCGCCACTTTCTGGGGCAAAGCCGCTGCTGCAAATGCAGCTTTAAGCGCAGCGACTTGCTCGGCGTTCAAATCGTTAGGGTCCGCCGAAACGAACAACGGCGTTCCGCTCTTGGCCAGCAAATCCAGCCACTGCTTATTCAGCTCCCAAGGCATGTACGGCGTAATGCCCACACAATCGGCGTCGTGGCTGAAGAAGGCGCCATGCTGCGGCATCCGGAAAGCAAGCGTGTTGATGCCCATTCTTCTTGTACGCTCCCATGAACGGCCACTCGTATCATCGCCGGTTCTCTGGATTTCAAACTTCCCTGCCGCCAAATGGCCGATCGTATTGCAGCCTATAATTAAGCTGTCCTTCGATGCAGCCGCTATAGTTCCATACAAAGCCGCAATAATTTCCGCACTTGTTCTTGTACGATCAGCGAAGGTGTATGGAAGCTTATTTATGCGGCTTTTCATGTCCATGCCCCACCCGCCAAAGAGGTCGTACGTCGTAAAGTCATGCTTAATCAGCTCATAGCCCCATTCATTCATCCGGCCGATAAACTCAGCTACGTAGTCCAGCACCTCAGGCACGCTCGGATCGAGGAAATGCCCTTCCTTCGTATAGCGAATCCAATGCTCCGGCACATTCTCATGCGTCAGTAGCGGCCGAAGCCATATGCCGGGCCTAACTCCCTCTTGCTTCATTTGAGCGGCCAACCCGGCCATATCCGGAAAATCGCGGTTGCCAATCCATGGTCCGCCGTTCCCCGTAACGCCAGCACCTTGCTGCCAGCAATCATCAATGACCATAAAGGGACGATTCGTTTGTTCTCCCGCAAGCATCGAAATAAATCGCGAGTCCTCCAAAATGCGTGCAGCGGTGCTTTTGCCATAAGCATAATACCAATTGTTGCCGCCATATACAGGAAACTTGGGCATTAACGGCCGCTCACATAATTGCTGGCAAAACTGCTGCGCAGCTTCAAACGGCGACTCCGTATCCGTTCCCCTTCGCTCTGTCAGGACAGCCATCTCGAGCCGGCGCGCACCTAATTGAACGCCAAGATTCCCGCAGCTCACATCAAGAGTCAGCGTTACGCCGCTCGAATCCACCTGCCAATAACACATTGCGCCCGGTCCGGTCTTGACACCAAAGCCATTCGTAGCTGATCCATCTTTCATAAGGACATACCAAGGAAGCACCCGCTCCGGCTGAAGCCCTATCCAACCTAGGTCACCGTAGCCCCGTTCCCAGTGGTCGTTTAGCAGCGTAACCGGCGTCTGAATTGGACTATTCCAGCGAATGCGAACCGTCTTGACTGCTTCATCGCTCGCTTCAAGCGACAGTTTCAATTCCGGGTGAGTGTCGTCCGGCTGCGCATAGATGACAGCCGATCTGCCGCTCCATTCATTTAGACTGGACCGCTCCAGCCTCTCCCAGCTTTCGGTTTCCATAAACACGGCTGCAGGCTGGTCGAAAATCGTAAATTTCATGTCAGATCTCCTTCTTTAGAGCTTGCCATCGCGCAGCAGTCGGCTAATTAAATCTCCAAACAAGCTGTTTGCCCATGCAAACCACGGTCGCGTAAATTGCTCAGGGTCATTCACGTCAACCCCTTCGTGCATAAAGCCTGTCCCCGCATCCGTGGAAAGCAGCATCTCCACCAATAATTCCACTTCTGCATCATTCGTGCTCGTCAGTGCCTGCATGGTCAAGCTGATTGGCCATACATAATTGGGAGGCGTATGCGGACTGCCGATGCCCGCTGCATACGTGCCGTTATAGTAATAAGGATTATCCTTACTCAAGACAAATTTGCGCGTATTCAGATAAATCGGATCATCCTTGGCTGCATAGCCCAAATAAGGAATCGATAATAGGCTAGGAACATTCGCATCGTCCATCAGGTTGTGATTTCCAAATCCGTCCGTCTCATACGCATACATCTTCCCATACACCGGATGTTCAACGATCCCGTACGTCTGAATGCCATGATCAATTTCCCCTCTCAAATCCTCGGCCATTCTCGCCAGATCAGCATCGCCAAACACCTCATCAGCGATTTCCTTCACATACCCTAGCACAACGACGGCAAACATATTCGCCGGAATCAAATAGCCGAACGTGCAAGCGTCATCGCTTGGGCGGAAACCGCTCCAGGTCATCCCTGTATAATTGACCGGCGTTCCAAGCCCGTTATTCACTAGCGTATCCGTCTTCGGACCATCCACTCGCTCAAAACGGTAACTGGACGCTTCGCCATGCCGCTGCTCGGTTCGCATTAACCGGAGAATGGCACGCACAGCCGCTTCAAAACTATAATCGAACGCCTTCGTGCTGCCAGTCGCTTTCCAATACAAATAACTGAGCTCAATCGGATAACATAGGGAATCCAGCTCATATTTGCGCTCCCAAACCCACGGGCTAAGCTCGGTCTTGTCCTTATGCCCCTGCGTCCTGCCATCCTTGTCATTGAAAGCATTCGCATAAGGGTCCATGAGGATGCTTTGCATTTGCCGTGCAATCAGCCCTTCGATAATACGCTGAAGCTCAGCGTCTTCCTTCGATAGGCTTAGGTAATGCTTAACCTGCGCGCTGGAGTCTCTGAGCCACATCGCCGGTATGTCGCCTGTAATAACAAAGGTTGTGCCATCGTCAAGCAGCTTGGTCGTCGTGCTGAGCGTGTTCGGATAGCATTGCTTAAACATGGCTAGAAGCTTGGGGCGATGCCCCAGCTTTTCTTCAGCCTCGGTTAGCCAGCTGTGTACCGATTGCGGTAGCTTCAATTCAATAAACTCCTCTCTATTTCAAGCTGGCCTCCGTATCGGCAGCGAGCTTCTGTATCGTTTCAAATGCCTTCTCTGGCGTCATTTTGTTAAATATCACGCTTTGAATCGTATTGTTCATGTCCCGCCCAAAATCATTATAGCCCGGCGGCTGCGCCGTAAACGGCTGAGCGTTCTTCGCGATTTTCTCTAGCATCTGCTGGCCAAGCTTATCCGCATCAGTCAGATCCGGCTCAATGGCAGCCATGACTTCATCGGATACCGGAGTACCCCGCTCCGTCTTCAAAATTTTCCCGGCTTCCGGATCGTTGAGCAGCCACAGGACAAACTTCTTGGATTCTTCGGCCTGCTTCGTACCCGCGCTGATCGACCAGTAAAAGGTTGGCTTAAGCCAGCCACCTGCTTCCTTGCCAGAAGGGAAAGCCGTCACGCCAAGCTTGCCTGGCAATAGGCTGTCATAGGCAGCAATCTGCGAGGAATGGGTTCCTTTCATGAGCACCGAGCCTTTCACAAGAGAATCAAACTGCGTGTCTAGCTCCACGTCTGAAATGGTTTGCTCAGCCGGTGCAACGAGCTTGTTTTTGCGGCTCTCGCTCCAAATGCCGGACCATTCCATCCAGGTGTCCTTATCCATATTCAATTTGTTGTCGACATAGAAAGGGCCTTTGCCTTGGGCATGCTGATAAGCTCGGTATTCAAGCTCACCTGCGGAGAAGTCCCTTGAGAGATAGACGCCGTCCGGCAATTTCGAGCGCGCGTCACGGGCCATCGCAAAGAAATCATCCCAGCTCCAGCCTTCCTTCGGCTCCTCAATCCCATATTGCGCGAAGAGTGCTTTGTTATATACAAGGCCATAACTGTTTCTTCCTGCCGGAAGCGCCACCTGCTTGCCTTCTATCGCTCCTGTTTCAAGCAACTTGGCATCGAGCTTGGACAAATCTGCGCCGCTCCAATCCAGCAGCTGGCTGCGTGTAGCATAATCGCCTAGATAAGAGGCGTCCATTTGGAAGATATCTGGCATATTCCGAGCGGCAGACAGCGTTGCAAGCTTGTCCCAATAGCCGTCCCAGCCCGAATATTCCGATACAATCTTCACGTTCGGGTTCTGCTCCTCGTACAGCTTGATTGCTTTGAGCGTTGCGTCGTGACGAGTTTGCGAACCCCACCACATGACTCTTAATTTGATATCCTGATTTTCTCCTGCTCCTGTGGCTTCCCCGGCGGCATTCTCATTTTTCCCGCCGCAAGCCGCCAGCGAAACCGCCAAAGCCGCTGCCAATACGACCGTCAGCCATCTTTTCGTTTTCATCTTTTAAGCCCCTCCTTAGATGTTTGAATGGATACAATCGAATGGTAACATAGCGCTATTGGGCTGGATACGAGGGGGATGTCCGATTATTTTCACTATTTGACGAAAATGCGGAATTATACGTTTCAAACAGCTGCGTCGGGTTCATTCCCGTATGTTTTTTAAATAAAGTGCTGAAATAAGGGACGTTCTTGTATCCCACTCGGTCCGCTACCTCATAGATTAGAAGCTTGCCTTCTACAATGAGCGCCTTCGCCTTTTCCATCCGTACCTTGGTTAAATAAGTATTGAACGTGTCGTCGGTCGTTTTTTTGAAAATATGGCTCAAATAGCTGCGCGACATGCCGATCTCGTTCGCGATATCCGTTAACGTCAGCTCTTTTTCATAGTTCTCATGCACGTATTTGATGATAAATTCGACAGCTTGTAGATGCTTTACATTCGTATTGGCATGAAATTGCGTCCCGATCTGCTGCAGCTGGCCGATCAGCCATAGCTCCATTTCTTTGACCGTGTTCATCGATTCGATCGCCGCATAAGCCTCATCGTTGGTTTGAAGCTGCTCTTGGGCGATGCCTGCCTGCGATAAAGCATGTGCGATAATCCCCCACAGCTCGGTACAAAAGTGGCGAAAATAAGCAGTCGGTATGTTGTTCATGCCGTCCTGCTGAATGATGAATCGCTGAATGATGGCAATCGCTTGTTCAATTTGAGCATGCGAGACTGCCTCCGACAGCTCCTGATACATTTTGAACGGATAGATGCCTTGCTTGAGCTGCTGGTAAGGCTGGTATTCCTCCTTGGCAAACGACTCCGGGAGCATATACACCTTATGTTCCGTGCTTAAGCGACGGTTTTTGAAATAAATCGCGTTAAAGGCTTCCTCCGTAGAGGTAGCGATCTCACGCCATTCTTGCTTGACGCCGCCAATGCCCACGATGATTTCGATTTTCAAGAAAGAATAGACGGCATGAGCGATACGCTCGGCAAGGTTAACAGCCTTGGATTCCGCTATTTCCCCGGCAATATCGCCGTTTGCATGCAGCAGCAGCGCGCAATGATGGCTGTACAGCTCGACAAGTTCCGATTCCGGCCAGCTCTCGGCAGCGAGCTCCTCAATAATATTGCTCAGCGCAAAATAAAATAAATTATGGTCAACGATCGAGAGCTTGCTTATTCGCTCCGTCCTTACCATCTCAAAAACAAGGACAAGATGCCCCTTGTGCGGCCAAGCGCTAAACTTTCGATTCATCTCTTCAATACCGCCAAAATCGGCATCGCGGCTGCCTGTCACAACATAATTCATCCACTTTCTTTGGACATAGGGCTCATAAACCGTCAGCTTTTCCTTTAATTTCTCGTTCTGCTGCTGTTCATTCATGAGCATCTCCAGGTCTGCGATCGATTTGGACAATACCTCCTTCATCGTCGTTAACGAGATCGGCTTATTCAAATAATCATCCACCTGGAGACGAAGCGCCTGTCTGGCATATTCAAAATCTGAATAACCTGACAGCACAATGATTTTTCCTGCGAATTGCTGCTCGCGAAGCTGTTCGATCATGGCTAGCCCATTCATAACCGGCATGTAAATATCCGTAATCACGATATCCGGTTGCTCCGCCAAAATGAGCGCCAAGCCGGCTTCGCCGTTTTGCGCGTCGCCGACCACCTCTATGCCAAGCTCCTCCCAAATTGCGATTCCGCGCATAATCTGGATGATCTTTTGCTCATCTTCAATAATAACTGCTCTCCACATGCTCATTCCTCCTAGGACGATTAAAAGAATTAACGATAGTAGCTGGTTCGATCCCGCTTGGGAATGAGGACCGTAACTGCCGCGCCTTCCCCAGGCTCGCTTGCCACTTGAATGCCATAGGGGACCCCAAACAATGCCTCAATGCGTTCCTCTACGTTCCGGATACCGTAACCGCCGATCGTCTTCTGATGCTGCGGCCAATGGTCTTGCTTAGGCTGAAATCCGTTTCCATTATCTTGAACAACAAACGCGATTCCTTCTTTATGCTCGACTACCCGAATATGCACAGCTCCGCTTTCGCGTCCGTGAAAACCGTGCATGACTGCATTTTCGACGATCGGCTGAAGCAGCACCTTAGGCATGGCATAGGATTCGAGCTCTGGAGGCACCTCGATAGCCACATCGAGCTTGAAGGGCTCCATCCGAATTTGCTGAATCTGCAGGTAGCTTCCTATGTAAGCAAGCTCCTCCCTTACCGTTACGATCGTATCGCCGTTCGACAAGCCGATTCGGAACATTTTGCCCACCAGCTCCAAGACTTCGCTGATTTTCGGCTGATTCGCCTCTATGGCCATCCAATTGATTTGATCCAGCGTATTGTACAAGAAATGAGGATTAATCATCGCTTGAAGCGCTTTGACGTCCAATTCCTTCTGCTTGATAAATTGCAGCTCCTGATGAGCATACAGCTCGGTCACCCGTTCGGTTAAAGCATCATAGCCGCGGAACAAGATGCCGAACTCATTCGTGTAATCGCGCGGCATTTCTGATTTCAGGCGATCGACCGAAAAACGGTCCATTCCCTGTTTCAATGTCATAATCGGCTTCATAAACTGCCGGGAAAAGAGAAATGTGAAGCCATAGGCGATTAGGATAGCTGCAACACCAATCGCTCCCAGCATCAAAGCGATTCTGGAGCTATCTTCGGAAATCCCCTTCATCGGCGTGAATTGAATGACCTGCCACTGGGCATTTCGATCCCCCGACTCGGTGACAAAATAACGTTCGCCCCGTTCAACCTTCCTCCCGTTTAAATCACTCGGTTTCGTATAGTAAGCCTGGAGCATGTCCTGCAGCCATGACCTGTCTTCCTCCATGAAGCCTGCATTCGTAATCATCTGCTGGCCGTTGCCCATCAGCACGCGCTTGATGCCGCGGCTCTGGTTGCTTTCATTAAGCAGCGAATCCACCACCGCCTGCGGCTTCACGCCAAGGACTAACACGCCGATAAACTGATTGGTGTCGGAATAAATCTTTTGCGCAAAGCTGATCACTTGCTTATTCTGATCCGAAGCCGCAACCTCCCGTTCACCGATCCATGCATAATCGCTTTGATTGACGAGCGCATACCACGGCTCCTGCGGCAAATCGCCCATCTCCTCGAAGGCGGCCGGCAATCCGACTGATGGCAGCGGATCGTGCATATATACATGGACGGAGCTAAGCACATCATTCCAGCTGTACACAATATTGGACAAATAATACCCTAACTCTTGCTGCGCCAATTTGCGACTGTACATATCGGCTTGCTTGTTTTTCAAATAACTTAGTAGCGCTTCATTTCTGGTAATCGACAATGCCACCTGCTCCACGGATGTCATCTTCGCATCGATCCGCTTGCCAACCTCGTCCAGCAGCTCCTGCTGATAGACGGATACCTGCTTGGACATATAAGCAGTGGTAACTTGGTAGCTTACGCCCATAAGCAGAATAAGAAACAGAACCAAAAAGCTGCCGAACGTAAGCATATACAAGCTGCTCATGCGGTACGTTTTGAATGGATTTCGTAACATAAAAAAAATGACCTCCCGCGCCGGCCCAACCGGCCATAAGCATAGCTTTAACAAGATGACAAAATGGACAAAAGAAATCGCTTTTTCTGGTCCGTAGCCTCCTGACGTTAATACATCATCGAGCATACGGAAAAAAGCGACTCTCTGTCCATTGCACTTTTAAATCGAATCTATATAGTATTACCCCTTTAGCCCAGTCGTGGCAATGCCTTCAATAAATTGCTTCTGTGCCAAAAAGAACACAATAACCGAAGGAATGATGGAGAGCAGCGACATGGACAGCATTTGTCCCCATTCCACCGTCGACTGCGAATCCATAAATAAACGGAGGGCCAGTCCTACCGTGAATTTCTCCACACTGTTGATATACAGCAGCTGTTGGAAAAAATCGTCCCATGTCCATAGAAAGGAATAAATGGCTACGGTGACAAGCGCCGGCTTAACCAGCGGCATGATGATCCGGTAATAAATGCCGAACGTCGTACAGCCGTCGATTTTGGCCGATTCATCAAGCTCCCGCGGAATGCTGCGAATGAATTGGACGAGCAAGAAGACGAAGAAGCCGCCTCCCCCGAAGAAATGGGGCACAATAATCGGCAAATACGTATTGATCCAATCCAAATTAAAAAACATCACATACTGCGGAATCACAATCACCTGCGAAGGGATCATCATCGTCAGCATCAGTAGGGCAAACCAAAGCTTGCTGTACTTAAACGATATTCTGGCGAAGCCAAAGGCGACCAAGCTCGCAGAAGCAACGGAGCCCGCCACGCTGAACAGCTCAATAATAAAGGTGTTCGTAAAGAAACGGGTAAACGAATAATCCGGAATTGCCGTCCAGCCCTTCACATAATTGCTCCACTGCGGATCGTTCGGGAAGATACCCGGCAGGCTCATTTCCGCATTGGTTTTCAGCGAGGCGCCCAGCCACCATACGATAGGATAAATCATAACCACGCAAACAAGGATTAGAATAATATGCGTTGGGAGATTCCGATTTTTCATCCGCTTCAAGCTCGACATGTTCATTTGCCCCCTTCGCTCTCATAGAAGACCCAATACTTCGAAATGGCAAAGTTAAGCGCGGTAGCCGCTGCGATGATAAGCAGAAGAACCCAGGCAAGGGCAGAAGCGTAGCCCATTTGGAAAGCGCCAAATGCCTTCTCGTATAAATAGAGCGCGTACATATACGTCGATTTTAACGGGCCGCCTTTTGTAATAATAAAAGCCTGCGTAAACATTTGGAACGAGCCAATGAGTCCAAGAATCAGATTAAACAAAATGACCGGCGAGAGCATCGTAAGCGTCACACTGAAAAACTGTCTAACCTTGCTTGCCCCGTCCACGGCGGATGCTTCATATAATTCCTTTGGTATTTGTTTCAATCCTGCCAGAAAAATAATCATTGCCGAACCGAACTGCCATGCCTGTAGCAGAACGAGCGTGCTAAGCGCGGTATCCGGATTCGTCACCAGACTCATATTTTCAATGCCAATCAAGGCAAGCAGCTTGCTGATGAAGCCTTCTGCTCCAAATATATTTTTCCATAACACGGCAACTGCGATGCTTCCTCCGATAAGGGAAGGCAAATACATGATGGTGCGGTAGAAAGACATCCCTTTGATCTGCTTATTGAGTACGATTGCTACGAGCAAAGCAAACAGCAGCTTGAGGGGAACGGCGAAAATGACATACGTGAACGTAATCCCCAGCGATTTTGCAAAATTGGGATCGGCCGTAAACATTCTCGTGTAATTGTCTGTCCCTACCCAGCTCCCTGCCTCCAGTAGCGAATAATCGGTAAACGAAAAATACAATGATTGCAGTGCCGGATATAGCGTTAACAAAAAAAAGCCGAACAAAAACGGGGATATAAATAAATATCCCGTTATATTCGCATAAGACTTCATGGCTGCACCTCTTTCTCACGTTTTGTCTGACCAACCTCGGTTATTGCCATTATAGAGGTTGGCCAACATCGTTGAAATGAGAGAGACGTGCGATTTCTTTCAATTTTGGATGAATTAAAAAAGCGGAGTGAACAGTTAATTCCATGGGGATCTGCTTAGGGGGCATTGTGCGGTCGGTCCGTCCGTTGTACGATGATGACAAAGTCTCACAATCAATCGATCGTATAAATAACCCAATCTCCCTGATCGTTTTGTCCAATAGCGTACATCATTTTAACATCTTCTATCGTCTGGGCAGTCGTATCTAAACGTTGTCCGAGCACAGTAATATGCAAATGGTCGTTTTTCGGATTCGGAATTATGCTTTCAATTTCTGTAAACCGATAATGGAATTGCTCTCCGTAATAATACTTCATAGCTTCGGCCAGATTTTCAGTCACAAAGCCGGCTTTATAATTGTTATGGCTATGCTCAACCAATGCTACGAGATTATTTTTAAGTGCAGTAAGCACTGGCATCTGCCTGTCAGCCAACTGATCTTCGTAAGCTTTCAAATCGATGAACATGCCCGATTCAAACTGTGAGATATCCTCCTGCTCAGATGTGTTTACGCCAATAGTAGTTTCATTTACTCGTGTACTCCCCTCTGCTGCGCATGCAGACAGGAGGATGAAGCTTGCCAATAGGATGGAAGCCGCGGTCACTTTAAGCATGATATCATTCCTTTATTTAACAGATAATAATAAGACGGCATTGCTTGTAGGAAAGTTGCGACTGGTTAATGGTATCAAAGCTTAGCAAGTGCTTGTATCTGCTCATTTATATTTATACTGCTTAATCCTCCGTGGTAACAGACAACCGCTGCAAGTTCAAGAGCTGTGAATTTTTTCAGAGATTGGCGTGCCGCTTGCATATCTATTGTGGTTGGAGCATGAACGCCACCCAACTTCCCATCTACACTGTACATCGAATCCCCGGCAATGAGAATCTTGCTTCGCTCTAAATAAAGGCTGATGTGTCCGAGAGTATGCCCAGGAGTGTGAATGACGCGAATCCCGCCGCAAACCGGAAGCACCTGCCCGTCGATCAAAGTTTCATCTACCTTACCCTTCGGTGGATTCTCCATGTGAGCGTCTTTTATGAGCGGCATCTCCCCTTGAATATAAGGCTTATCCAGTTCGTGAGCATATACGTTAACGCGTTGGCTGGGCAACTTCAAGATTTCCGGAAGGCACCCGATATGATCCATATCCTGATGCGTCAAAATCACGGCATGTAGTTTGTTGATCGACACTCCAGCTTGTTGTATGGCGACACGCAAATCTTCCATTTGCCCTGGAAATCCTGTGTCAATTAATACGGCCGTTTCATCATCCCACAAAAGCGTTGGGTGAATCCTATTCCCATGAAAATCCAGTTGAAGCATCGCTACTCCCTTAGCTATTTCCATAAATTCAAACCTCCCTATCGTAAAATCATACTTGCGTTCTTCTTATGTATCCAATAGATAAGAAATAATTTCTTCATTAATCCGAATTAGAAATAGACAAGTCCGTTTCCATATGCGGTTTTGAGAAATTCCCATCAAATACATTCGTCGTAGAAAAATAATACATCCCGCTGTTCGTATTCGTTAACTCCATCGCCAATGCCTCATGGAACCTAAGCTGTCGATCAAATTCCCCTCTCAAACATATAGAAAACGATTCATAGCTAACAAAAGATACGCAACGCTTAAAATTAAGCATTCCCTTCACAGGTTAGAATTTTGAAGCGTCCACGACTTTGGTCTTGTTCCGCCACCTGCTGCAGTCCGTTCTAAATCGCTAAGTTCTCCGGTACAATATAGCCAAACCTTTTGGAGGAGCGATTGGCAATGAATTACGAACAGAAAGTGTACGATGAAATCGTCGATTGGGAGCATAGTTTTTTTAAGCCACCCGGATGGTTGGAGAGAACATCAAAGTCGATAGGTAAGCGAATTAACGACTTAATTCCGCCCAAGATGCACGACGTCATTACGACCACCATAAAGTCAATTGTGCTTACAGCGCTGTTCGGATCAGAATATACGCCTAAGAGACCGGTACAACAAACCCTTTCACTAGAAATCGCCGATCAAGAAGCCAAACGGTTGTTTTCCTTATACCAAAAAATCGCAACCGCCGAAGGCGCAGGGACTGGAGCGGGAGGCATCGTGCTTAATATCGTGGACTTCCCTGCGCTCATCGCGATCAAGATGAAATTTTTATTCGAACTGGCTCATGTCTACGGCTTCGACACGAAGCATTTTTCCGAGCGTGTTTTCATCCTTAAGGTGTTTCAAATGGCGTTCTCTGGACCAAAGCAGCGTGCCGCACTGTTGAACGTCATTAAGCAGTGGGATACGGAGAAGGAGCAGTGGGCTTCGAATACCGAGTATTCCAAGAGCATGGACTGGGAGACGTTCCAGAAGGAATACAGGGATGCAATCGACTTTCGGAAAATGCTGCAGATGGTACCGGGGATTGGGGCAGTGGCAGGCGCTTGGGCAAATTACACCATTCTCGAGGAGCTTCGCGAATCGGCAATGAACGCTTATCGGTTGCGAAGATTGAACAATGGTTAATTAAGGAGCACGGAGACTTTGGGTAAAAGACTTAAAACGCTACTGACAAGCCGTTGCCAGTAGCGTTTTGTTATTGTTGAAAGCGGTAGTGGTTGTAATTTTTTTTCAGGAGGAATAAATCATGAGTACAACAAAAGAAACGGTTTTGGTTAGAGGTGTAAGTGGACTTTTAGGCTATGAAGCGGTTCAGTGGCTGCTGGAGCATTATGATGGCCCCATGGAGTAGCGCAAGCATTAGCTTCCTTGGATACTGCATTAGCAGAAGGCGAATATTCACAAACACCCTCAATTATCAAACCAAAAGACCATCCGGACATTCTCAGGCTCGCCTATTTCACTTAAACGCGGGATAAATTCATTAACAAATGGGATAACCAGCGCTTCAAGAGAAAACATTTCGTTATTGTCATCCTCCATTTTTTGCATCCAATCATATTCGAGGAGTTCTTTTAGAGTTAACCAACTTCTTGTATGTGCGTCCTCGTTTTCTATGTCGCTTTGATTTTTCACTTCTGGGCTTGCATTGTCAGGAAGTCCCTTTGGTAACGATATGGGATGGATATTATATCTATTTCTCACATCTGCTAGTATCGCAAATAATAGATAATTTCTATCTTCCCATAAATGTTTTTGAACGCCTACTCCCCCTAAGTAAGGGGTATATAGCCATTCATCTACACTAATCCATTCAGTCTGATCTTTATTTATTCTCTGCTCGATATATACATGAATATCGGTCCCCATCTAATCCACTGCCTTTCTTCAATTCCTTTTATTTCTTTTATTAATTCGATGATTTCACCCCGTTATGCCTCGGTTAAACATTAACATATGTGTTAGGCTGCTCTTCAACCAAATGATGAATTACTATCATTCACACCTTTTAGGTCACCATAAAGATTTACGATCTCTCGCAATCCTTCAAGCGTCTCTAAATAAAAGCTTTGATTACTTTCAATTTCAAACTTAAGCTCATTATCCAGACTTTCAAATTCCTTGTAAGCACCCTGTATGAAAACCTGCCCTCGATTTCTGAATTTAATCTCAAATTCAAGATTAGTTTCTGAAGAACAAAATTTGGCTACTCCTTCTAAATCCTTGTAACACTGGACTAGTTGATTATAGAACAAGTAAATTTCTCCAGTTGAAAACCATAATTCTCCCATTACAAAATAGCTTCCACTTTTTATCTCTACGGTTCCTTTAACATCGTAACCACCAAAATGGCTTGTCGTTTTCGGAAAACCAAATAATTCATCTAAAGTAATTTGTAAATAACACCCAAGTTTTCCTCGAATAACGAAGCCTTTCACATAAATCAACTCTTTTCGTAGTAGATGTAACTACTGCTCCATATTAATTTCATAATTTTATCTAAGAAAACGCCCCGTTAGCTTTTAAGCGATATTGTTTCAGCATGGCTAATAAACTCATTTCCCCCTCCATTTTCTATGTATTTGTTAGCTCAATTAATCATCCTATTCTCCAAACTCCCACACTAAATATTAAATAAATATTACCATTGGCTGCACTAAACAGGAATCATTATTTGTAATGCATCCCGATTGGCTTAATAAATAAAACGGGAGCAGCTACCGTAGCAAGCTCTCCCATGTTTCAACATACTTTCCCCCCGTTAACCTAATAGCAAAGGGTTAAAGTCTTCATATCAAGATCATTTTAATTCATGGGAAAAATCGTACCAAAGAACTCAACCGATTTTATTTCTTTATCATTGATAATGGGGGTAAATGGTTTTACGATCGTTATCGTGTTAGTGATTAGATCTCCTGAGGTCATCCCCTTAAACACAGCCGTTGTTTCCGAAGTTCCATCTTTATAATGAATGGTGATCGGATAACTGTCCTCATACTCATTTAATCCTATTTCTCGCGAGGAGAGGTTTGCCGCCTCAGAAATTTCTTTGGTATACGGACTTTCTATTTTTATGGTTACGGAAATCGGCGAGATGGAGATGGATGATAATGATCCTTCGTAGTTATACAATTCTATACCCTGATTTATCGGATACGTGGTTGAAATATCCTTATAATCCAAATTGAAATTCATTTTCCATGAGCCAGAATTAATTTTTTTATATACATCGGGATAAAAATCTGCCGCCTCTAAATTACTAACCAGCAATGTAACAGGACTTCCTGCGATGTCTTTAGTCGACGTAAGATAGCTCATCATTAGACTAATTTTATTATCAATTGGATTGTCGTCGTCCAATAAGTCAAAACCGATGGAACCGCTATATGAACTACGTTTATCAAAACTTAAGTATGACTCAAAACGATAGCGTTTTGCATCCAGAACGATACCTTCCGGTGCGGTGAAATCCATTAAGATATAAATCAAATGACTATCACCGATAATTTGTTTGACTTCAAGGGTTCCATTCTCGTTTGCCGCTTGCTTGTTCACCGCATGAGCGCCGTTTTCCAAATAGAGTTTTTGCTCGCTATCCGCTGGGTTTAGAAAGTTCAAAAACTTCAAATCCAGCCCCATATAGCTGGCTGCAAAAGCAGTTGTCGTCAACAAACAGATCATGACCGCTGCTGCCAGCATCGCAGATTTTACATTCCTCCAGGTCAACGGTCTTCTTTTCTCTATTGTTTCGGATTCAATCTTTAACTTCAAATCATGCCATAATTTGTCCTTATGTTCCTGATTTGGTTTGATGGTTTCAAATGCTTCCTTGAATCGGTTTTCCATCCCTATATTTCCCTCCCAATTCAATCTTCAGGCGTGAACGTCCTTTTGATAATTGTGTTTGCAATGTGCTCTCTTTTCGATCCAATAGTTTTGCTATTTCTTTTACAGAATAATCCTCAACATAATAAAGGTATAAAACCGTTCTATATTTTTCGGGAAGCCTAAGCAATTTCTCCAGGATATCTCTCTGCTGCTCATCGTGATCCCAGTATGTTTTTTCCGGCAAGGCGTCTATATCAACCCGGCGCGATCTCCACCAGCTTTTTAATACGTCTTTACACGTGTTTTTGGTCGTCACAATAAGCCATGCTTTTTCATGCTCACGTTCATAAAAAGTTTTGTTGTGCTTGAATAGCTTCAAAAATACCGATTGAACTGCATCATCGGCATCAGCCGTATTTTTCAAAAGGACGAAACACAATCTGTAAACCATATCCATATTCCGCTCGTAAACTTCTGCAAACTTACTATCCGTGCGCGTTAAATCATGATTGTCCATGTATTCACCTCCTACATATAACACGAACGAAATTTTGAAAATATCTTATACAAATGAAATTTTTATATTTATTGAAATAAAGGCAATCTACGACCATGCCACACCATTAAGCAAAGAACCTCCGATTGCTCGGAGGGTTAGAGAACTACTCTTTTAATTTTGCTTGTAAATAATACTTTACATGATTGTGTACTTGTTCTCCATGTACTTCTATGTGATGGCCTATGATCAATTTATTTCTTATCTCCATAAACGATTAAATCCTATGCTAGGTTTCAAGTTTCAATTGAGGCAACATTTTCTGAGGGATTACGTTTATAATGAGGTAAAGTGAATATATGGAAAATAGAGGAGGTTCATCCATGCAAAGAAAATTAATGCTTCGAACAATACTTTTAGCTTCTGCCTTGCTCATTTCCATTCAAATCGGACAAACTGTCGATCAGATTGGAATTAGTCAGGTGTATGCCGAGAAACCGGTTATATCTTTCGGTATAGGGAACCCAGGAATTCAGACACCATTTGTCCAGCCAACTTGGTCCGACACAGTTGATAATTGGGATAAATATTATCTTACTGCTAACTCTACAATGACGGGCGAGGGTAAGATTTTCACGTTAAGAGATAAGAAATTGATCGCCCTGAACGCTCACACAGGAAAAACGATTTGGACATTTAAAGATGATGTATATCCTATGTTTATCTATCAGGAAGGGAATGTTTATGGGACTTTAAGTGACGGGAGCCTCTATGCCCTTTCTGCTTCAAACGAAAAAAAGCTTTGGCAGTCAAGCATCAGGATTGAAAATCTGAATTATATCAAAGTTTTCGGAGAAACGTTGTATGCCCTGATAAATAATTATACCATCGCAATCGATGTGAAGACCGGAAAGCAGCTATGGATGAACACCGCTCCCCAGGCAACGTATTACACCAGCTTAGGAATCATGGATGCAGGAGACGTTCTATTTCAAACTATCTCCATAAATGAAGAAACAAATACCACTCAGCAACTGAATGCCATCGACAAGAAAACGGGAAAAAAGCTGTGGGGAATGATTAACCATGACTTCCCGATCAAGATCGAAGCTGGGCTGGCGTACTTCGTTAAAGAAAATAATCAATCAGAGGAGGTTAATGATACCGAGCGCAGCATTACAATTTCCGTCATTAACGTGAAAACAGGCGAACTAAAAGGCAGTCGTGTTTACAACTGGGATGTCATTGCAGGTTCGAGAGATGAATATAGAACTCATATACCATTCTACTTGGATGGAAATGATTTTTATATCCATCAGAATGGCAGTATAGCAAGGTATGATTTTAAAAATTATAAACCGGAAGGCAAACCTCTACAGACCTATAGTGAGCCTACCTATGATCTTAATTCATACCCTCTTCAGAAAGTTCACCGCGGTCGGATATTATTCGGTAATTGGCAGAATGGGATGCTATTCAGTATAAAAACGGTAAACGGACAACAGATGAACTGGACTGGGGATAACCCGTCAGCTAAGACGGTGGTCTATGGGAAAGGTGTCTATCTTGCACAAACCGATGGCATCCTGCACGCGATCGATTTTGATTCAGGCAAACCGCTCTTCCGAGTAAAAACAGGCGCGCGTCAATATGATCATCTACATAAAGAAGATGGATACCTCATCATACAGACGCCCGGCAAATTAATTGGAGTCAAATTACCTTCTTCTTTAAAATAATTTATTCATATACCATAACCCAGTATCTTTCTTGTGGAGCACCTTCTTCAACAACTTTCTTCCAACCATTATATTCATAAAATTTCATTGCTTTTTGATTTTTGGATATACATTTCAATCTGATTGGTTTATTCATTTTTTCTATGGAGGCGTTAACCAATTGACCACCAACATCCTTGCCTAAGAAGTCTGGATGAACAAATAGATGATGTATAAAATCATCTGGCAAGTACAATGATGCAAATCCAAGGATGTGATTATCTTTCTCTGCTAAAATGATATATTCTTCTACCGTATGTTTATTAAAATCTTCTAAAGCCATTTCTTCTGCAACTGCCCAATGAAAACTTTTACGTCGAGATTCTAGATAGACCATTCTTAATTCAGGATAGTCTGATTGATTTGCTGCTCTTATATTCATATTTTCACTCTCGCTTTTATTTTGGCTACATAATATAAAGCTTTTTCCATATTCAATACTGTCTTTTATTTCCCTTCTTTACGAAATCCCACTCAACCTCAATATTTTTTCTAACCCTTTGCAGAAGGTGAAATAATTTCTCTGTATCTTTTTCAGAAAATCCCGCTAAAGCAATTGAGTCTGTGTGCTCCCCTTCTCTCTTCAGAAAAGAGTACGCTTGTTTGCCATTTTCAGTTGTAAAAAGCCTTTTAATTTTTTTGTTCGTTTCATCGTCTCTCTTTTCAATAAAGCCTTGGATTTCAAGCTTTTGAATCGCACGTGATGCTGTTGTTCGGTCAACCTTTATCATCTCAGCTACTTTTTCTTGTATAATTCCCGGATTTTCGTATATACGAACGAGATATAAATACTGTCCTTTTGTAAGATCGATTTCCTTAAACTCTATGTTACTAATGGAATCCAATGCCCTCGCGATCATTCCAACCTCACGGAGTATTTCCTTCATTCAATCACCTACCCATCAGCTTTTCGTTGCATTTACAACAATAATAAGTGTATGTATGCTTGTCATTAATATTGAATCCATTATGACGATATTCACAAAAAAAATAAATACAAAAAGTTGAAACAAAATATTTTATTTTTCAGAAGAGGCAGCTTGCCTTCATTATTTTCGGGTGATAACGAGTGATCTCGCTTGCTTCTTATCGCAAAACTATAGGTTTCATCTATCATCCTCATAGAAATGAGAATATTGATCTATAATTCAGGATTTCATATAATGAGGCATCCGAAAGTAGAAAGCAGTGATTATCCATGCACACCATGTCTGCCGTACAAAAACAAAAAAGCATCGGTTCTGTTCGCTTTCTTCCCGTTAGTCTCTTTGCGTCAGTTATGGGGATTTCAGGTCTGTCATTGGCTTGGAGACAAGCAAGCAATTTATTTGGCACTTCCCACGCCATTGCCGATATCATTGGAATCGTTGCCGTTCTGGTATTTTTTTCCTTAAGCTTAGGCTATCTTTCAAAATGGGTTCTGTATCCACAAGTAGTAAAAGATGAATTTGCGCATCCGGTTATAGGTAACTTTTTTGGCACGATTACGATTTCCATTTTGCTGCTATCCTCCATTATAGCTCCCTATAGTCCGAAATCAGGCCAGTTGATTTGGGTCCTCGGAACTGTGCTCACTTTAGTGCTTAGTTTGGTCATCGTAACTCGTTTGTTGAACGGAAGCCTCGATCCACATAACGTGCTTCCGGCGTTGCTCATTCCAGTGGTTGGTACCCTTAATATTGCTGTTACCAGCGGAACGATTCCATTCCCTTGGGTTCATGAAATAAATCTGTTGTCCCTCGCGATAGGAGGAATTATTGCTTTAATTTTCCTTACTTTAATTTTGTCTAGATTGATTCATCAGGCACCACTGCCTGCAGGATTAACGCCATCCATAATGATCATGATTGCACCGTTTGAGGTCGGTTTTCTGGGCTATACGAATTTCGAGCAGCGAATCGATTCGTTCGCCTCCATCTTGTTTTACTTTGGACTATTTTTGTTCATCATCTTGTTCTTCAAAATTTTCAAAAAATCAATTCGGTTTAGCGCCTCTTGGTGGGCTGTAGGCTTTCCAATGGCTGCACTCAGCAATGCCGCTTTAAAATACGCTATATTTGTGCATTCTTGGCTGTTAATCATCATTGCAGCGATAATTCTAGCTTTTGTAAGCATCGTTTTAACCGTTCTCTTGATTCGAACCATCCACATATTGTTTAAAGGGAGTTTGCTTAGTGGTTCGGGTTCATAAAAACAGAATAATTTTTCAGATGTTTTTCCTTATCATTAGGCGTATAAACGAAAGAAGCCTCCCTGCAGCATTCTGCCGAGAGGCTTCATACAAAGATTTTATTTGAGATTAAGCAAAATTTCATGACCTATTTTTTGTATCGTAATCATACAAAACTGCGTAATTTAGCGGCTTATTTATAAATTTCGCTCTCTTATATCGTTTACTATCTCTAACGCATCACGTAAATACTCAACGCTCCCACCTTCATTATATTTTTCTACTAGTTCGGCTACAAATAAAATATCATTTGAAGCCCCATAATCATTTACCGTATGGGCTAATGCTTCATAAACGTCTGGTTCAAGAGCATGGCTGTCCAAGCGAGTAATGTACGATCCGTTATACGTAATAATTCGTTCTAACCGCTTGCCTGCGTCTTCAAGCGATAATGTTAGAGCGGGCTTCCTAGCGAATGCGTCAGGCAGATAGGTTTTAAAGGTGATGCCGCCAATAATCAACACGACTAAAATAATAGCAATGAAGTCGGATTTTAAATCTTTATTCATAAAACACACCCCCTAAAAGACTAAAGCACTTTCGCCCCACGCTTACAAATATCGCAGTCTAAGGAAAGCAACTATTCCTTGGCAAATTGCTAAATCCTGCTGATAGCAGTATTTTATATACAAAATGAGGTTACTATTTAATTTGTTTCTTTATCTCCTGCTCAATTCCCTGCAATATCAGTTTCAAGCCGAACTCAAACGCTCCATCGGTCCCAATTAGATTAAACAGTCCGTTTTTGTACATCCCTCGGAACAGTCCCGCATCCGTCTCGCTCATGGAGTCCAAAAGTCCGATCATGTCCCCGTCCCGAAGCGCTCCTTGTTCCTTCAGCATAGCAGAGAAAATGCGCTGATGGTGATATTTGTCCAAAACGAAGTAAAAGACATAGTTCACCAGCGTAAGAACCGCTTGTAATTTCTGCTCCTGCTCAAGCGGTGTCGCTTCCATGCAAAGCAGCATTCGGTTGGTAAACCGGATCAAGTCCGGTTCGAGAGGCAGCGTCAGCATCATGAGTTGAGTGGAGCAGGGATATCGGCTGAGCACATTCCGTACCGTTACCGCAAACTCCTCCAGTTGCTCCTTCCAATCCCCCTCAGAGTAAAACTCTTCCAAAATAATTTTTGATACTTGGTTCGCGAGACGCTGGTAGAGATTTTGCTTGCTCTTGAAATACCAGTATAGAGAAGGAGCCTGAATTCCCAGCCGGTCGGCCAATCGTCTCATGCTGAATTTCTCGATGCCTTCCTCTCCTAGAAGCTCCCACGAGGTTTCCAAAATCTTATCCTCCGAAATCTGAGGCTGCTTTTTTTTCATCGGTATCCGCCCTTTTATCTAACAGTGTAAGATTATCCTTTACAGGTTTATAGGTTCATGATATCATCTAACACTGTAAGATACAAACTAACACCGTTAGATTGAAGTTCAAAAACAATTGAGAAAGTAGTGATCCGCATGGATGCAGAAAACCTCCATTTCTTTGAAAAAGCATCGGTCCCAAAAGCCGTTACTCACTTTGCTGTACCAATGATGCTAGGCATGTCAATGAGCGTCATATACTCCATCTTGAATGCTTATTTCCTTGGCACGCTCCACAATACCGCCATGTTAACCGCACTCGCACTCACCTTGCCGTTATTCGCGGCCATTATGGCATTAGGCAATTTAATTGGCATCGGCAGCGGCGCATTCATCTCCCGCTTGCTGGGTGAGAAAAAATATGATGATGTAAAGCATGTATCTTCATTCGCCTTTTACAGCAGTTTAGCTATCGGTCTTATCGTGATGGGCGTAAGTCTCCCGTTGATCGGCCCAATCGTTCAAGGCCTGGGGGCAACGCCGGACTCCTTCGGATTTACTAAGGACTATGTCACGATTATGGTTATTGGCTCGCCAATCGTCGTATTATTCTTTACACTGGAAAATATCGTGCGCTCGGAAGGTGCAGCAAACACGTCGATGATCGGTATGATTCTCAGTGTTGCTGTAAATATTATTCTAGATGCGTTAGTGATCTTCGTTTTCCATTGGGACGTAATCGGCGTTGCGTCTGCTACGGTCATTTCTAATTTGGTTGCTAGCATATACTACGCCTTTCATATTCAATATAAGAGCCAATTATTAACGATCTCAATCAAATGGTTCAAGGCTACCAAGGAAATTCTGAGCAATGTTTTCAAAATTGGAGTTCCCGTCTTTGTGATGAGTATCTTCATGGGTGCCATGTCGCTTATCTTTAACCATTTTCTTGTCGAATATGGAGAGCAGGCCATAGCGGGGTTCGGAATCTCGTCACGTTTGTTGCAATTTCCTGAGTGCATTCTGATGGGCTTATGCGAGGGAGTCGTGCCGATGATTGCCTTCTCCTTTACAGCAAATAAATTACGAATGAAGCAGACTATATCCTTCACGATCAAAGTGGTTTTGGCTTTAGCCGTTGTGTTCGGCATTATCGTTTATCTGATTTCCGACCACTTAATCGGTTTATTTACGAATGATCCGCAATTAATTGAAATGGGCAGTTATATTCTACATGTGACGTTCTTATCTTTGTTCATTACTGGAATGACCTCGTTGTTTACAGGGATTTTCCAAGCAACCGCACAAGGAACCGCTGCGTTTATTATGTCAGTTATTCAAGGAATCACTCTGATTCCTGTGTTATATATCGCGAATCGAATGAATGGCTTCCAGGGGGTAGTCTGGTCGCTCGTTATCGCTGATGCCGTCGCATTTCTTGTTGGATCTACCATGTTGTATGTTCTGCGAAACAAATTGCAGCCGGATTTGGACAGTTTAGTGCACTAGGGAACCTATCATGCGCTAGAAGGCAGGATAGGTGCATATCGTATATATAGTAAAAAAAGAAGCCAAGAAAAATGGCAGTAGGTACCTGGCATTTTTCTTGGCTTTTGATCATGTGTGACTACTTCAGTTGCACCAGCTTGGGTGCTATTGCTTGAATAAGAGCTCTTTTCCATCCGGAAGATACGTATAGTAGTGATCCTGCGAAGCTTCTTCAATATGCTCAAATGCCCAGTGAGCAGAAGTCGCATCCGGCCATGTCGGTGTTGGCACGCCTGTAAGCGGGCCTCTTCCTAGTAAACGGTTCATAATCGTAACAGCTTGAGCACGCGTTACATATTCCTTTAGACCGAACGAGCCGTCTTCAAAACCGATCATAACCCCGGCTTTATTTACGGCCGCAACGGCGGATGCAGCCCAATGCTGATCGGATACGTCTGCAAATGTATTTGTGAATGGTGCGTCAAGATCAGCATTTAACCATTTGGCCGCAATCATTGCCATTTCTGCTCTCGTAATGCGGTCGTTTGGCCGGAAGTTACCCTGCTTATCACCGATCATTAATCCAATATCTTGCAGCTGCTCAATGTTAGCTGCGGCCCAGTAGCCTTTCGCAACATCCGGGTACAGCTTCTGGTATTCATACACATTAGATAGGTTTTTGTTGCGGGCTAGGATAGCCGACATTTCTGCTCGCGTAATGGTATTATTCGGGCGGAATGTGCCATCAGGGAATCCTTTAATATAAGCAATATGATGGCCAGGATTTGCAATGATTAGGTCGGTGAATGGCTGCAGTGTGCCTGTCCAACCGCTGCCAGGCGTATAAGATACAGCTGCTTGATAACCAACTGGGATCGGATTCTTCAGTTGAATTGTAACTTGATTCCCGTCAATTTTAACCTCTTGTATCTCCGCTGCCTTCCCGCCAATTTTCACTGTAAAGCCTGACTTGTCCACTTTACTGCTGCTATCAACTAGATCAAGGAGAAGAGTTCCCGCTTTTGGATCAATCGTTGTCTTTTTCACTTGTTCTGTCACAGGCTTGACTGGCGTAACCACCACTCCGCTAGACGGAAAGTCTTTCAACTGAATGACTGAGAAAACACTAAACTTATCAATTTTAATTTCTAGCCCAATTGGAGTGACACCGTTAAATACAACGGTTGGGTTCATTACAACCTTTTCTCCATCGCTATGCTCTACAAACACCCGAAGTGAATTCAGGAAGCTGTCCACGTTGCTTGCAGGCACTGTAATTCCGTTCTTTGCAAAAGGTAAGAACAGTGTGGTTGTGTAATCGCGATAGTTTGTTTCAATTTCCAACGAGGAACCGATTACTTCAACATTTCGGCCTCCAGCCGCCGTTCTGACAACTGTTTCATTCAAAATGCTGGTATTTAACTCCGTTTGATGACCAGCATCTTTGACAGGAATTAAGCGGAAAAACAAGTCAAGATACCGGTCTGCCATCTGGTTAAGCGCATCTGCTGGAATGGATAATGTTGCATATTCTGTGCGTATATCCAGCATATTTTGGTTGTTGTTTAATAGTCTTACCGATTGTCCAGGAATCTCGACAGCAATTTCACCGGGTTCATCTCCCGAAACCTCATCAACATATACGGTTGAAACACCGTTTTTAGTTCTAGAATCATTAACAAACCTTGCTGCTGCTGCCGGATCGAAAATGGCTTTGTCAATTTTCACTCCGTTTGATAACATAACACGATTAATGCCAACCGGCTCACTCACCTCGTCATCTGAGCCGCCAACAACAGGGACTTGTCGATAATTCTCGATTGTAGTCTTAGTTATGTTCTCAGCTTTGACAATTAACAGGAATGTGCGGGTTTTCGTTACGCCGTTTTTAGAAACAGAAGCGGTGAGTATAACACTTTCATCCTTTGCATGACGATGAACAAGTGTCTTAACCGTTCCATTTTCCGGCAATGAAATTTCAATCGCATTCGGCTTGCTGGAAGCCCACTCGACGGTCGTTTCATTGGCCCCTGTTGTTACAATGAGTACAGGAAGTGTAACGCTCTCCCATGTATCGTTTGCTTGGTAACCGATTTGCAAGGCCCGAAGCGCATCATCAATGGCTTCATCTGTCGTGAATTCGACAGTTACAGGCAAAGGCTTGCTTTCATATCGGCCTTCTTCGGTTATTGTCACTTGAATTTTAGTTCCCGGTTCAAGGTCAAGTCCTTCGATGACAACGGTGCCTGTCTCTGCTCCGGTATTTGCTGCTCTTTTCAGCTCTGTACCATTCTCGTCGTATACGATAATCGTAGCGCCTGCTGGCACCTCTACTACCTTGACACTGCCTGTTGTTACACTAGGTTTAACTGTTGAATTGTCTAGTGAATCGCTTTCCGATTTTGCTTGGCTTGAAATCGGAGGGCTTTCCAGCTTCCCAGTTTCCGTCACTCCAACCTTAACCAAATCTCCCTCATTAAGTATATGAGGAGCTTCAATGTTAACTATAACGGTTGTAATGGAAGGACCTGTGTTTGTGACTGTACCAATAACCTCGCCGTTCTTGTCATATACGTTGATGGTTGCCCCTGGAGGCACGTCCTTGACCGTTACGGTATTGTTTGTTGCGTTTGTTTTCACATTGTCGTTCTCAAGCTGCGAGCTTTCTGTTTTCGCTTCGCTCACCACCGGTTTACTTTCTAAATGACCATTTTCTGTGACCGTTACTTCTACAATATCGCCTTCAACAAGTGCTGGAGTAGCTTCAATTGTAACTACAACGGCTGTATTCGTGGAGCCTGTATTAGTAGCCGTACCGATAACATCGCCATTTTTGTCATATACGTTAATGGTTGCACCTGGCGGTACATCTTTGACGGTTACGGTCTGGTTTGTTGCGTTTGTCTTCACGTGATTTGCGTCAAGTACGCTGCCTTGCTTTGCTTCACTAGGTACTGGAGTACTTTCCAGTTTCCCTGTCTCGGTAATGGTAGCTTTAATGATTTCGCCTGTTTCAAGCGTATGCGGTGCTTTAATTTCAATGACGATATCCGCATTCGATCCAGTGTTAGTAGCCGTTCCAATAACATCGCCATTCTGGTTATACAGGTTAATGGTTGCCCCTGGAGGCACGTCTTTAATCGTTACTGTATGGTCCGTTGCGTTTGTTTTAATATCTTCCTCATTCAGCGGGTCGCTTTCCAGCTTCGCTATGCTTGTTACCCGTTCGCTTTCCGTCTTGCCGTCTTCTTCAGTAATCGTCACTTCAATGCTGTCACCTTCTTGAAGCTCGGTTGGCGATTCAATAGTGACTACAACGTCTGTTTCTTCATCGCCGTTGTTAGTTGCCGTACCGATGAGCTCGTCATCGTCGCCGTATACTTTTACAGTAGAGCCCGGTGGGACGTCTTTAACGGTTACTGTGTTTTTGGGTACATTCGTGACAATGTTCACTTCTTCTGGTGCACTACTCCGCACAATTGGAGTTACTGCCGTTAAGTTGCTGGCTACTTCACCATTCTTAACATATGAAATATTAATTTGGCTAGCGTCAGCTAGAATATCCTTACTGGCGTCTGTCAAATTGAAACGAACCTTTCCGTTCGTTGCCACTGGCGAAGTTGCAATGACTTCATGATTGTCGTCGTATAGGGTTACGGCAACTCCATTCGGAACGCCATCAATCGTCACAATGCCTTTAGTCGTATACGCTAATTCAATATTGCCTGCCACAGGCGTCGCGGTCTTAACCGCCGTAGTCTGTGCGGAAGTACCTCCGTTGCGGGTAACTACCGTAATGGTGTTGTTGCCGGCTTGCAAATGACTTGATTCATTGAAGGTATATACAAGTACGCCTTCACTATTTGTGCTGTATTCTCCATCAATTAATTGGTTATTAACATAGAGATTAACCTTTTCATTAGGCAAGTTATCACTTTTGCTAATTCCGTTGACCTTGATATCAATCCCCGTCAGATCTCGAATATCCGTAGAGAATACTTTATTGATTGTGACTGCACTTGGTCCTTGTTTATAATTTCCGTCGGGTTTTAGTCCGCCCTCAACGTAGGAGTTTTTGAAATACCATGCCAGAATATCATGATGGGAGTTGGCCCCACCTGTACTCGCTCCAAAGCCTACATAGACCTCTTTGTTCATAAGGGACATGCCGACATTACGGGATATCGATCTGTTATTCGCATTGGCTCGATTATCACTTAGACCATAGGTTGTGGTAAGTGTTCCATTTTCGTTATAATCAACCCAAACATGAACGTAATCATTGCGTGCCGCATAATCATATAACCGGAAATTAGCGCCTTGCAAATTATCAATAACGTCACCACTGCCCTGTGGGTGATTATTATTGCCATTCATGACAATAGCCACATGATCGGCAGTAGGGCCGTTTGGATTAGTTACCGGATGATAGCGATTTGAGAGACGATAAGGTGGATTAGGGTCGTTGTACTGAATCCCTAGATGAGGTCCGACGTTGGTCCACGTATCGAACTCTACACCTACGGAATTTGGAATACCGGCATAGCCTACTCCTTCGCCTACCCCGCCTAAAACAGGAGTAGGGTTATCCTGAATGATAAAGGTTAATCCATCAGCAGGTCCAGGGAAGCCAGTATCATTCATTGAGGTGCTTCCATTCAAATGCATGACAAAATAAGTACTAAATCCGCCGTCAAGCTTAATCTTATTTGTTCGAACGACGATGCCGCTCGAACCGTTCGTTACCGGCACAACTCGCAATCGCCCGCCCGCTGTTGTGGCAGCGTTATTCTTGCCCGGGATAACCGGAAAGTTCAGTACTCTGGACATATCATTAGACACAACGGCAGTAGGACCGGTGTGTGCAAATGTTTGCCAGCCCACATAGATTGGCAACGAATCCGGCTCGGAACCCGGCTCGGAATCCGCCAGCACGGGCGTAATCGGTGCAGCTGTTAGCACTAAAATAAATGAAATAATAACCAATAAAAACTTTTTAAAAAATGATTCATTGTGTGAATGTTCTACGCGCATAATTTCTCCTCCTGGTTGTAGTCAACAATAAGTAAAAATATATAATAATTCGCAGATTTCCAATTATACCATTTCATTCTGTACAAATTCTAAACAAGAGAGGTTCTTCCGTTTCGAGCATACTGGAGAAGGTTTGGAAAAATTGCAAAATGAACTAACATTTTTAAATACAAAAAAACCACCCATTAGACCTAATAAATCTAGGCTTTCTTCTAATGAGAGGTTTTAATCTGTTTGTATTGAACTAGCGATCTCCGTTACGTATTATAGATATTTTCACATTCTTGCCCGGTCGGTTCATAAAAACAGTGCTTTTTCCATCGTCCCGCGAACGGCTGATCATACCAAGTTGGCGGACATGGTCCAGGATTATCGAACGAACCTGGACGGAAATACCATAGGGAGAATTTGGCTGGCCAATTCCGCTCCCCATTCACAGCCCGTTGCGCCAGGCGGCGTTCTCTCTCTCTTGCGTTTTGATAGTACAAACTATGCTGCAACGCTTCGAACGCATGCTCTTGGTTGATCATTTGGGGAATGGTCCGGATATCTTTAAAATCAGAGCAATTCCCTCTTATTCGGTTAATGCCCACATTTCCAACAAGGAGCATGCCCATTTCGCCTTCGGTCTCCGCTTCAGCTCGAAGCAACCTTGCCAACATATCAATATCCTGTTTCCTGGCTTTTACGACTGCCATTGGCTCACCTCTTTAGATTTCTAGACTCATCATATTGTAGGTGAAGCGGATGTGTTACTCTGGCGTGCCAGCAGCTTCGAATTTCTGCGGTTATTCAATGAAGTTTCTTGTGGCTTGATACATGTTTGCTGTGTACAAGTCAATTTCATCTCGGGACATGCGCAGGCGCTGCTCGGACGTGCCATATCCAATCTCCGGTTTGCCTGCTGCTAGTCCTTCGAAAATCCCGACGACGAATGCATTCAGCGGTTCTCCGTGAACATGAAGCCCCGATCCACCTAAATCCGTATTGACGGCCGGAGGAGCCACTTCAATGACCTCTACCGAAGTGTCCGACAACTGGTGTCTTAAACTCATCGAGAAGGAATGAAGCGCCGCTTTGGTTGCCGAATAGATAGGAGCGATCGCGAATGGAGTGAACGCCAGTCCTGATGTCACGTTAAGAATAGCTGCTTCTTTCTGGCCAGCAAAAAAGGAAGCAAACAGCATGGAAAGATGGATTGGCGCATCCAGGTTGGTCGCGATTTCATTATGGTAATAATTCCAATCATTCCTTACCTCCGCCGTTAGCACGTTGAATCGTTGCTGAGTGCCCGCATTATTAACCAGGACGTTGACTTCCGGAAAGTCAGCGGTTACCCAATCGAACAAAGCGATGCGTTCGCTTTCCTGATTCAAATCGCTTACGCGAGTGATAAGGCTAGGGAACTTTTCCTTCGCCGTTTGAAGCGCACTTTCGCGTCGCCCGCAAATAATGACCGTATTTCCGGCTTGGATGAAGCGCTCCGCAAAGGCCAATCCAATACCCGTGCTCCCGCCCGTAATCAGGATCGTATTTCCCGAAAGTTTCATCATTTCTCCTCTTTCCCCTGTTTACTAGACTGAATCCGATTCGTATAACGTTCAATTTTCTTATCCATTGCCTTCAAGGCTTCCGTCATCAACGCCATGTCATCCAGTACGGTCTGCTTGTGCTTTATGAACAAATCCAGTCGGAGATCGATAGTGCCGTCTCCTTCGACGACCCAGTCCACATATTGCTTAATCCGGCTTATGGGCATGTTCGTGTTTTTTAAATAAATGATAATCTGAAGGAACATGATTTGATCATCTGAAAATAACCGCCTCCCGGCCTCGTCGCGCTCGATTAGCGGCAGCAGTCCCTTTTTCTCATAATATCGAATCGTGGACTCCGGAATAGTTAGCTTAGCCGAAGCTTCGCTTATGGAATAATGCTTCATCTGAAGGCCTCCGCATGCTGTTTTGTCTGTCGACAGGTATAGCATACGTGTTAAACCATGGTTTAAGTCAACCCTTTGGCATCTTTTTCTGAAGCGATAGCTTAGAGAGGCATCGTTTGTCCAGCCTATAAATCCGTTAAACATACGGTTAATTCAAATTTTTCAGCCATAAGGCGAGTGCTTCGCCAACTTGATCGGGTGCGTCTTCTTGGGGATAATGGTAGCCAGGCACCGTAACTTCGGTCTGCAATGGCCATGTTCGGCAGAAATCGATGTGGGATTGTGGAGTTCTTCCATGCTCTGCAAGGATGAATAGCTTTGGAATAAAACTTTGCGCTAACCAATTTCCATACGCATGGATAATGTCAGTCACCTCTGAATTGCTGTCGAATGGAAGCTGTCGTGCCCAGGATAACATTGGACGGCGCCCCTCGCCTGGCTCAATAAAGGGTCGGTGATACTGCGCAACCTCTTCCTCCGTCAACTCACGTATAATATTTATGGGAAGATTGACATTAAGGAAGGAGTTTTGCTCCAGTACCATTCGTTCTCCTTCTGGAGATTGCAAAGCCTGAAAGATCTTTCGCCCTTGCTCTGAAATCTCGCTCCAGCTGCTCGTTTTGATAATCGCTTCCGTGTAAACAATACCTTTGACCGCGTCGGGATGGCGCCTGCTCCAATCGAAACCGAGTGCCGCTCCCCAGTCGTGCAGGACGAAAGTGACGCGCTCACTAACGCCAAGCTGATCGAGCAGTTCGTCAAGATAGCGGCTATGCTCGGCAAAGGTGTACGCTTGAGGCCCGCTGACTGGAAGCTTTGCGGAATCACCCATTCCAATGAGATCAGGCGCGATGCAGCGGCCAAACTTCTGGGCATAAGGAATAATGTTGCGCCAAAGATAGGAGGATGTTGGGTTGCCGTGCAGAAAGACAATCGGGTCACCGCTTCCTTCCTCTACATAGGCCATCTCTAGCCCAAATACTTGATTGCGCTTCTTCTCATAGGTGAATGCCTCATTAATCATCTTTCATCTCACCTTTCAATTTTAGTTGACGAGTCTGTCTGCCATTTCTACTCCTCTTGCGTCTCCTCGTGCTTGGTCAGGTTACGAAGCACGATTTTCAGCAAACGGACGAACAAGTCGTACTCT
This sequence comes from Paenibacillus paridis, assembly GCF_006345825.1. Classification (GTDB taxonomy): domain Bacteria; phylum Bacillota; class Bacilli; order Paenibacillales; family Paenibacillaceae; genus Pristimantibacillus; species Pristimantibacillus paridis. Next base: position 634,275 of record NZ_VCIX01000092.1, on the reverse strand, counting down.
TCATCAGTCATGCCTTTCTTCGTTTTGTTTTTGACGCGGGCCAGCGCTTCCTGTACCTTAGGAGCAACCTCACGCCCAGAATCCGTTAAATAGAGCAAATGATAGCGGTTGTCGGTCGGATCGGTTTCCCTACGGACATAACCTTCTGCTTCCAGCTTGGTAATGGCTTTGGCGGCAGTCGTTTTGTCAATGAGGAGCTTCTCGCTTAGCTCCTTCTGTGTAATTGGTTGCTGAAAGGCAATCGCCATTAGAAAAATATACTGTCCGCTTCCAATTCGATATGGTGCCAGCTCAGCTGAGATCAACACTTGCATGTGACGGTATATGGCGGAGACGTATTGACCATGCGATTCCTCTGCGCCTTTGTCATTCTGCCTCCAATGCTCGCTCATCTAATCCCACCTTAAATAGAATGTTATTGCAACTAATTTCAAGATACACCGAATAGGTTGTTATTGCAACTATTATTTTGTAAAAATTGTCCATATCGCCAAAAAAACAGGCTATCGAACGGTGCATGCCAATCCAAATCATATCCACCGAACGCATTCGAACATCATACCATTCATCTCCCTTCTCGTGACTTCAACAACATAAGCAGGCACAGCAAAAAACCTCCCTGCAGCGATGCTTCGCTGCAGGGAGGTTTACTTTCATTGAAATAGATATAAATGTAATTTATAAAAGTTTAATTAAACCTATTTTTGACCAATGCATCTGCTTGCTCGATGGTTTGTTTGATAATGGTAGCGGCAGATTGCTCTTCGGCCATCCTCAATCCCTGCCCTGCCCAAAGTGACATAAACTCGGGGTTATTCGCCTTTGCTGAAGCCTGTCTAATATCCCGGGTCATGATGTGCTGAATAGGGTATGAGGGAATTTCCCCAACGTACAAACACATGTCGCGCATAAATTGTGTCTGAATGCCTCGTGCTGCTTTGCCCGAATAGACAGATGTAATTTCAGTGGTGTCTTCGTTTGCTGAAAGAATTTTTTGTTTGTATGCTGGGTGTGCGCCGCTTTCCGTACTAGCCAAGAAGGCTGTGCCCATTTGCACGGCTGCTGCTCCTAATGCGAGGCTGGCTACAAGCCCCCGTCCATCCATAATCCCCCCTGATGCAATCACTGGAATCGAAACATGATCGGCCATCTGGGGAACAAGAGCCATCAATCCTATGAGAGAATTTGATGCATCCTTCAGGAATGTCCCTCTGTGTCCGCCTGCTTCACTGCCCTGAGCCACAATGGCCTCTACGCCGGATGCTTCCAATCGGATAGCTTCATCAACGGTTGTGGCCGTTCCTATTACAAACGTTCCGCGTTGCTTCATGGATTGAATCCTATCCTGTGAAGGTATGCCAAACGTGAAACTAAAAACAGGGACACGCTCTTCCAGTACGACATGTACCTGCTCGTCAAACGATTCTGAAAGCTTTTGAAGCGATGGATTTTGCGGAATGCCAAGCTCATTTCGGTAGAAATTGAGGTGTTTTGACATGGCCTCATTTGTTTCTTCTGATTCTTCTGGCTGGTTAAAGACAAACAAATTAACTCCGAAAGGCTGGTCGGTCAATTCTCTCGTTTGTTTGATCGCGATTCGGATTTGTTCAGGAGTTAAATAACCGGCTCCTAGGTTACCCAGCCCGCCTGCATTTGACACTGCTGCTACTAAGGCAGGTGTCGATGGCCCACCTGCCATCGGCGCTTGAAAGATCGGATATTTTATGTTGAGTTTGCGTGTTATTACCGTCTCAAACACGTTTGAACACCTCCTATATTGGCTTGTTTAATCGTGCACTCCTCTGTCACTGATAATTAAATTCTATACCACGAATTGGCTCGAGTGTTCTCTTTTCTTATTAAAGTTGAGCAATAGTTAATTTATAAATCCTTACTAACCATTGTCTAGAGCATCGTAATGTTAGTTTATCAATATTCATGAGCAAGAATGTTGATAAGCTTACCGAACGGGTCGCGGACATAGAATCTTCGGACGCCCCAAGGCTCATTAACAGGCCCATATTCTATCAGAAACCCAGCTTTCTTCATGCCTTCAAATGCAGCATCGACATCATCGACTTCAATCGATAGATCAGGTGTAGGCGCATCTGAGCCACCTTGTGAGGCAAAACTAATTTGAATGCTCATTTCCTCGTTTAAACCATAAGTTTTAATCCACCCATGATCCATCATTACATCTAGGCCGAGCACATCTTGGTAGAAGCATTTAGCAGCGTCGAGATCCTTCGTATATATATTAGCGACGATTCGTTTGACCTTCATTTCGAACCTCCCAGTCATAAGCAGCAGGCAATCGTAGCAGTTGCCTAAGCATGAATTTTATTCAATAATCGTTCCCAGTTAACGCAGAGCTATAATCGATTCACAAGAAGGCTCACTATTTGTTGATTCACCAGAAAAAATGCTTAACGATAGTCGAGAACCTCCATCCCAGAAATGGTATTTCTCACAAACGCTCGTGCGCTCACACGCCTAAAGAACTTCGTCGGCAGCTAGTTAGTCCGTTAACAAGCTCATTTCTGTTTGTTACTTTGTGTGGATACAAATTCACGAAAATATCCAATAAATGGGATATACATATTTCGCACCTCACTTATTTCATTCTGAAACTCTTGTTTAACCCTCTCTGCTTGTTTATTTTCCAAATCGATTGAATATTCATTATCCTCATAATCATTTAACATAGAATAAAAGTAATCAGCGTCTTTTTTTAAAGCAAAATATCCTGAACCATCTGCAAAGTCATCAGATTTGGTTAGAAAAGATGCCCAAGAAAGCTGCCTTCTTTCATACCTTATATACAAACAGCCTATATATAAATCACATAAAGAATTGGAGAAATTTTCGAATGGCTCAGAAAAAGCATACGTATTTACTACTTCTATTGCATCACCAATATACTTAGCTATTGCAAGTTCAATAATCCAGTAAGGTGGTTTATCTAACTTTTCAATCAGCTCATCACAAAATAAGAAATAGTGTTTATGCCAAATAAGTCCTGATTCAATCATGATCCCTATCTTCCGTGCAAATTGTTTGTTGAGTTCTAAATTCATTATGTTATCCACTACCGAAATCCCCTCCAATCCATATTGAATCATTAACTTTGCGTATGTCTGTACGTAAGGACAGTTTTATCTGATTCTATTCTCTTAAGCCTTTTAAGCATCAAACAGATAAAGATGATCAGAAATATCAATATAACAGTAAAAATAATCGCCATAATAATGCCCAATTGAGCATTTTTCTTTTCTTGGTCATTTACATCCTTTAATTTCAAATATGTATTTTCATTTGAAGCAACTCCGTAAACTGCAATTTGTTTACTAGAATGATTGAGATATTTTAAATCCGAGGCAAGTATCTGTATATTGATCTTCTCACCATAGGTCAGTTCGTTGAAAACCTCTTTATTTATTGCCCTTAAAGAAACTGACCATATATTAAACGTTGTATTATATTCCTTTAATTTGAGATTAAGTTCATATGTACTTTTACTTGCGAATTGGTAGCTACTACTCTTATAAGTCCCTAAGATGGCAACCAATTCATTTTCATTAACAGGCTTATAACTATAGAACTTATATAATCCTAAAGTTATTATTGAAACACAAGCTCCAAGCATAATAATAGGTACCACTACTTTTATTATTTTCATTTTCTCACCCATCTTGATTCATGTTCAAGAATATTGCTATTCTCCATATTTAAAGTATTGTCGATGTGATTGAACAATGCTGCCTATAAGCTGAATGAGAACAAGAGCAGTTACCGCAGCAACCTACTCTTGCAGAACTATCTATTCCTCGTTAGCTCAAGCTAATTTATATTCCTACGCCTGTCAGTCTAACAAATATCTGTTCGATTAATTTATTGGCTTCTTTCTTACCAAAATAATTATGAATGTATTTTAAACCATGAGAAACTTCCCAATGATTATTATCAAGCTTATTTATCACTGATTGAATTTCTATTTTTAACTTTGTCTTATCTTGATAAGACATATGATCGTAAATTTCATAAAGTGTAACTTGTTTTGCGTACGTCGCAAAAAAGTGTTTGAGGTATAGTATTTGAATATTATCGTTCATACTTATCAGTCCTTCATGCTCATTGACTTATCGAACTTTACAAGTAACAAATCTACAAGTTGCCGAGAGGCAACTCCTTCTCTATCGTGCACGTTCACTGAACAATCTTCAACTTCCCTTTTTTGGAAGTAACAATTAGTTGATAATATCCAGACTCTGCTGGCATATGCCATTTAATATTGTCAAAGCCGGTCGCGCTTAATATCTGACTGAATTCGTCTCTGAGCAAAGCTCTGAAAGTTGTTCGTTGAACGCTTGTATTCCATTTCCCCTCACATTCATTCAAGATGAAATGATTTACAATGTAGGTTCTGTCATCATTCGACCAATGCCACATTTAAAAAACGACTCATTTGCCATCATTGAACACGCATGACTTGGTCACATGCTCCTTTAAGCGTTACGTGATGGTCATTATCCCTAATAGTAATTAACAGTAAACCGCCTTCAGATAGCTTTGCATGCATATTAAGGCAAGCCGCTGCTAGATCCTCATCGGTAAGTAGATGGGGAATAGCATTGTCAGCTGACCTTACAATTGAAAACTCTCCTTTAACGTCTTCTTTCAAATTACGAAAATCAGCTACAACAAACTGTTCCTTGTTTGTTTAACTATAGTTTTCCATAGGTTTATAATTGGAATTAATGTATAATCGTCACTCCCAGGATCTTTCGGCAGAGAGAGTAATTGCGAAAGTGCTCCAATCTGGCTCATGACTAATCCCTGTGTCCTCAAGCCACGCCTTCATCCCCTTTAAAAAGGATTTCTTCCGGTTTTTCCCATCCAGTTTTATTAGTATCAAAATCGCTCTTTAAGGAAGCTATAAAGAGAAGATTATCCTCTTTTGTTTTTCCTCATAATGGTTTAAGCTCATTGTTTTGTATCACCTCAGAAAAGCTACTTTGCAAAACTTTTTTAAATTTAATAAATATAGGAAAGATACTGCCCGTTAGGAACTTAAGGAATACTGTTTACACTTCAGCGAACTCCTGAAGAACGAGTGTATCTTCAAGGTCGTACCCGTTAGAATAGATAAGGATTTAGTCCTTTTTCTCTACTGAAATCTTAAGTAATAATAAGACAGTTTTATCCTCATTTATCATTTGTCCTATTTGATTTATATCTTGGTAATCGTACACTTTGTACGGATTTACCAACTGTCGATAAACTCCAAGTACTTTCGTTTCACCTGATGCTAAACCTACTTCATCGTCACCGATTGCAAAATATCGAGTTGTTTTACCTACGCCTTCTGAATTTAGGATATTTTCTATTATTTGAGGCGGTTCAGACATCTCGTAAGAATACCAAAATAACGAAGTATCATCTTCTAATTGAGAATTAATAATGCCAAACCCCAATGGACCTTCTGCAACTTTATTGGTGCGATGTTCACCATAAGTAAATTGTTTTAATCGGAAAGGGATAGTCTTTTCTCCATTTATATAACCTTCTACCCATAGAGTTACCCAACTCTTATCAGCTTCCGTTAATTTTATATTGAAATCATTTAAAATTCCGAAATGTAAATCATTGAATGTCTTTGAGTCCTGGGGATTTTTCACTTTTGAAATATAAGCTATCTTCTCTTCAAGTTTAGGTTCATTGCTGCAACCCCCCAATAAAATTAGATATGAAAACAACATTATGACCGAATATGATATCGTTTGATAAATTTTCAATATCATCGCCTCCAACGCAAAGACATTCTACCACAATTCGTATAAATAACGTTAAGTTATCCTGCCAGATACTAAATCATCTTCTACTGCAAAGTCGCTTCTATATCCTTGGAAAGGAAAATGTAGATCATCGCTTGGAAGCAGCTCTTTCACAGAGGCTTTACTTCCTTGCCATGCAATACAATCACAAACCAATTTGGCTTCTGCATATTCTACAGGGGGAAATTAATGGAAAAAAATCAATAATTAACGGATTCAAAAAAGGATAAAAAAGAATATTCCCCGATAAATCACTGATAAAAAATGAATTTAATATCTCATTAGATATCTCCATGTTTTCTCCTTCCTTACATACCGATTTTACTAATGATTCTTATTAGACGTTCATTATATTTGTCTGTCCTTCTATATAGACGGCGAGATTCTCTAGGGAAGACCTCAACCCAATATCGTGATCTTCCTTCCGTATTCCTTCAGGGACGTTCTCGAAAACAATAGTAACCGTGCTGTCAGCGGAAATGGCTGCTAGGGTCTACTTTATAATCATATTTGATAAGCCCCACCGTCCCGAACGTCGAATTCGGAGATATGACCATTCATATCCTTCGGTGGAAGCCACGAAACCAAAGCGTCCGGGTCCACGAATGCCTTAAAAATAGTTTGTGACGATGACTTGCTGACTCTCGAAGCAGAAGCAATTCTTTTCTCGTTCGATACGTTCGACATGACCTCAATTCTCCACTTTATAAAGTTACGTCTATTCTAGCATATCTGATGGAACAATATGGTTAAGCGCTACTCTTCCCAGAAGCTCCGTCTTCGTGAATGTTAAGCTCGAGTTTGCCATTAGCTTAATAAACAATAAAAAGCAACTACCGTGGCAGTTGCTCCTTCTAATAGGCTATTGAAATGTGTGACATAGGGGCCAGTTTCCATACAGATGACAAATGTGAACATCCCCGCCCCTTCGCCGATATTTTTACTGGGCAGTTAATATCAGCGGTCCTTCCGAAGTAATTGCAATCGTATGCTCAAATTGCGCCGACAACTTGCCGTCGGCTGTTCTTGCCGTCCACTCATCGTCATCGATCGTGATACGGAACGTACCTTCGTTAATCATCGGTTCAATCGTAAACACCATGCCTTCCTTTAACCGAATGCCTTTGCCGGCTACACCGATATGCTCGTAGCTCGGCTCTTCATGAAGGCTCCGCCCGATCCCATGCGCCAGCAGATCACGTACGACCGAAAAACCGTTCGCTTCCGCATGCTGTTGAATTGCCGACGTTATGTCGCCGAGTCTACCCCCGGGAAGAGCCCGGGAGATTCCCAGATCTAAGCATTCCTTTGCCACCTTCATTAATTTTTGAGCCTCCGGCCGGATATTTCCCACCGCATAGCAGTAGCACGAATCGCCAAACCATCCGCCGTACTCCACGACAATGTCAAGCTTCAGCAAATCGCCGTCCATAAGCGCCTGGTTAGAAGGAATGCCATGGGCCACAACGTCGTTGACTGAAGTGCAGGTTTCAGCGGGAAAACCGTTGTACCCTTTCGTAAACTGCTTACCGCCCAGCTTGGTGATGTGTCTCGCAACAAAATCATTGATTTCCTGAGTAGTGATGCCAGGCTCGATCAGTTTGGTTACCTCGCGGTAGCAGTCCGCAACGATTTGGCCCGCTGGCTTCATCTCTTCGATTTCCCTAGGTGATTTTATGATAATCATCTTTTATATATTCGCTCCTTATCCATTCTATAATTTTAAAAACCGGACGATATCCCTTGCCTCCTCGTGCAACCTACCGCGGCGCAGTGAAATCGAAGCGCAGCCAACCAAGGCTGCCAGCAGCATTTCTGCGTGCTGTAGCGGCTCCGCCGCGTTTCCGCCAGAAACGGCAGATTCGTCCGCCTTACGCCCGGATTCCAGCAGCGCGACAAGTGGCGCGAGCACCTCCCTGCGATAGGCCGCCGTGAGCGGATTTGACCGCGCTTCAGGCAGAGAAGCAAAGCCATCACCAGCTTGCTTACACAGCAGAAACAAAGCAGGGTCTTCCGCCCATAGCTGCAGCAGTCGGACGAAGGCAACAGCGATGGGACTTAGCTCTGCGGCAGCAGTTGCATCACGACTGCCCTGTCGGGAATCTGCGGCAGCCAAGTTCCCTGAATTCGCTGCAACAACCAAGCCGTTATTCTCACCTGCCACCGCCGCCTCCAAGCTCAAAGCGCGCGGGGACTCCAGCCACCCACCGGCCCGTACTAAAGCGTCCCATAATAGATCGTGAAGCAAATCGCCCTTATTGCTGTAATAATGGTATACCGTGCCATATCCGAGTCCTGCCTGCGCGGCCACATCGCGGATTTCAAGCAAAGGCCCTTTATTCAAAAATACATCGGCAGCGACTGTTCGGATTTGCGCCAGACGTCGCAGCCGGATCTCTTCGTTTTGTTCCTTCGTGCGTGGAGTCATCTTGTCTGTCCACCTCTTTTATTTTTGACCTACTGTTATGTCAATATAAAACACTCGCTTGCAAAAAACAAGAGTTTGAATATATTTAATGTCGTCAGCAATTCTTCAATGGAATCAAGTTCCCCCCATTGAATTTTTTTCAACGACACAGCTTATCATATCGTTCTGATGAAACGTACTGATAAACAGCAAAATCAGCCGTGAATAACACGACTGATTTTTATATCTATCTTGTAATCGATGCTCTGGGGTTTTCTCGTCTCTCTCAACCGATCAAAACAACTGCGTCAGGTCCTTGGCTGTGGCTCCGGCCAGTCACTCGATCTGACATTCACATGTTGCTATTACTTCTTGCATTCGCTTTGCCTTCGACAAATAGAATGATATGTCTCATTTGATCTATACATTTACAATCAATGAAAAAAGTCCTGATGGCAACATAGGTATAATGTTCCTTGAAATACATAATTACCAAATGTAACATTTTGATAGGGCAGTATAGTGACTACTAAAAGTGGAAAGAAGGATGGCAACATGGGAATGCGTGGATATTACTTTGCTATGGATGACAACCTGGTGCAGCAAATCGCAGCAGGCGACCTAGCGTTGAAGAGTTTGAAAATAGACGATTATCCCGGACTGGATATTGATAGATCCTGGGAAGCGATTCACTACTTGCTTTGTGGAGATATTTCCGATGGAGAGCCCCCTCTTGGCTATGTTGTTCCGCTAACGTCAGACAAGGGCATCGATTTCGGCTCATTTGGAGCGTTTTCCTTACGCGCAGAGCAAGTTGCAGAAGCTCTTCAGGCTATATCTGAACTGGATGAAGAGCAGCTCCGCTTGCGGTATAATTTCCCGGCCATGGTCAAGGACGAGGTGTATCCTCTTGATCCAGACACTGTTTCAGACAGGGATGAGGACGAGCTCTTTGCCTACATGCTTCAGAATTTCATTGAAATCCGGCGTTTCTACGGCCAAACTGTAGCCAAGGGCAAAGGTCTCATCTTCTATATTTTCTGATTCCAATCATAGTCTCTCTAATTTATTCACCTTGATCAGAACTCGTGCTGAAGCGAAAGACTAGCTGTTCACCAACTACAGGATGATGACCAAGCTCTTCGGAGTATTTTCGGTTAGTACATGTGTTAAGTGTCCTACGCCAGAAACGTTGTGCACGTTCGTTTCGACCGGTGGGATTGGTTTGCACTTCCCATTTCCCTCGCATCTTTTTGATCATCTGACGCACCGCTTCGTCTCCAATGCCCTTTCCTCGATAATTCCGTAATAGGAAGAACTCATTCATGAAATAATTGATATCATGAGGACAGGGTGTGAACGGTGCAATTGCCACAAAAGCAAGACCCGCAGGTATATCGTCCACTGTGATAAGATACGGGAATAGCACGTTCGGATGTTCCCACCAAATATCGAATACACGATTCTGTTCGACTAAGGTGCGGGTATCATCATTCTCAAACACCCCATAACGATTGATCTTGTGTTCCCACACCACATAGTCGAACGGTCACATTTAACTTTTTCACTTCATGATTAATAAGATCCATTTTGCAACCCCTCCGGTTTCGTTTTTTTTCAATCATCCCTATCACTGATACCATCATTCTTGCCTAGCAACAGTATAAAGCGGATATGGCTTCCTTTAAAGGCAGAGTATTCTTCTATTCATTTCTTACCTAACAAAAAGCTCGCGTTGGTTTATCCAACGCGAGCCCTTTGTTATGCTTTTGCTCTATAAACAATTTTCTTAGTACTGTCAAGGGATAGGCAGTAGGCACTCGCAAGTTGATCCACATTCATCCCCTGCCGGAAAAGCTTCAGAATCTCTGCGTTTCGGTTCAAAAGATATTCCCGTTGAGCTTATGAAGTGTACCGTTCTTATGTTCCTTGAGCAGTTTGGAAAAAAGCTCGCTAGAGTAATCAATTCTACGCTCAGGGAATTCACCTGTAAGTACAATTTTCAACATCTGTAGCAATCGTTTACCCGTTAGTTCAGTAGGCCCGAGAGACCACTGCCTAATACTGGGACACAAGTATATCAACCCACTATAACGAAATGATGCCCTTATTCTTTCATAAAAATCGTCATAGCGAAGTGATACGCCGTTAGCAATTAATTCGTTGTAATAAAGCTTGGCCTCCTCAAGGTTAAAATAACTGGCCAGGTCAATATAAAAAGGCGCATAATAGCACCACCCGAAATCAATAAAATAAGGTTTTCCATTATAATAATGTATATGGGAACCATCTACGGACTGCAAATCTCCATGCGTGAGAGTCAGACTTTCTTTCTCAACGTACAAAGCCGCCATATCACGTGCAAATGCGCTGGATTTGTCACGCAGTGACGGCAGATACGCACCAAATTCCCTGCAAAATTCGGGATTTTGGTCCATAAGCGTTTCAAAATGGTCCACGGACACTAGCGTAATCAAATATTTCTCCCAATACTGAGCGTCGGCATGGGGAAGCCACAGCATATCCTGGCCTCTTTGCATATTACGTGTATGGATTCTGGCTAATGCTTCCACAACCCTTGGCGACCAATCTACGCCAGGCGGAGGAGACTTAACACTTCCCAAATCTTCTATCGCCATCCATCTAGGCTCGTCTGTTACAATGTCCAGTGAAAAAGCGGCGGGCGTGTTGCGATGGCCTTGATCAGTTAACGTTTTCATCGCCATTCGTTCTTTTAGAGCAGCTTCTTTAAATATCATGCTCTCCTTTTGTCCATTTTCGTAAGTAACCTCTAAACGACGTACTTCCGCACCGGACCACCCACGTTCAGCATCTGTCATATAGCCTTTCTCTAAATGACGTACCTTTCCGCGTTGAAGTACTTCGGCTAAACCTTGAGCAATTATGATCATATTATGTTCCAATTTAATTTACCTACCATTCTATTTATTATTTACCCATTGAAACACTAAAGCTTGCCGAGCCGTACATAACACTCAAATAGAAGCTGCTCGACAACCCTTGCTCCCACTTGCTGTTTTACGTTTTCGTCAACTTTGTCGAATACGATTTCAAACTAATCACTCACTTCCCCCTAAGTTTACAAATTAAAAAAGGGCAGAAAATGAACATATCGTTCACCTTCTGCCCTCGTAAGGAAATGACTAGCGGATAACATAATATTCCGAATCAATCGAATGTCAAAACAAATGAGTTTTGACAATTAAGGAATAATGTAAAAAAACCGTGCATGAGAGTAAGGTTCCGCAGTCAACTAAAAGTAGTCGATGTCCCATGTTCTTAACTAATGCTGGGTTATCTCATTTATTTCATGAAGAAATAAACCACCTAAGTAAGTGGATTTCTGCAATTTAAATGAAATAAACCTAATGCAATTAACTAGCTAAGAACAACAGCAGACACTCGATACATCCCCCTAATATTGAAAGTAGGTACGACTTCACTTCCTCCATAATAATGACCATTTCCCATCTTAGCAATTGTCGGCGTTCCCGGACGCAATCTGCTATCTGCAAAAGTACATAGGCCAAAAAAGCCAGATCAGCGCTCTTTGAATTACCATATTTTTATAAAGGTGTTTTCCAGAGCATATTCTTACTGGCAAGTGGTTTGCTCTCTAATATCAATGGTAGCGTCAAGCAAAATTCAAAATTCCCATCATGATGATGGAGCTTTAAAGAACCTCCATGTAACTCAATGATGTTTCTAGCTATAGAAAGTCCTAATCCTGCCCCAGTCTGAATGCCTTCTGTACTCCGAGCATGGTCCACTTTATAAAAACGGTCAAACAACTTCATTTCTTGTTCCAGTGTGAGTGGTTTGCCTTTATTTTCGATCGTAATCATAATGTTTGATTCGTTCGAGTTTAGGTTAATGCTAACGGTTCCTGGCTTGGATGAGTATTTAAGGGCATTCATAAGCAAATTATCAATGGCTCTGGCGATTTTTTCACTGTCCACAAATGTGAATAGAGGGGAACTCTCAATTTTTTTCACAATACTTATTGTGTTTTCATGTGCAATCGGCTCAAATTCAAAAAGCAATTGCTCAAGAAGCTTATTTACATCCACATGTTTAAGCTCTAAGCTAGTTTCATTTGAAGAAAGCCTGGTGTACTCAAACAAATCATCCAGCATGCTCTTTAAGTGGACCGCTTTATTATATGTGTTTTGAAGAAATCGCTTATATTCATCTTTTGATTGAAATAAATTATTTCGTAAAAGCTCAATATAACCAATGATACTGGTAAGAGGCGTTCGCAAGTCATGTGATATACCCGTGATCCATTCCATTTTGGATTTTTCTGCTTCCCGTTCCTTATTCATCTGTTGCTGCAGACGCTCTGCCATCAAATTGATGTTCAACGCAACCCTGCCGAGTTCATCTTTTCGATGAAGTGAAACCCGGTAATCTAAATCTCCTGTAGCAATAATTTGAAGCCCTCGCTCCAATGTAATTAGGTCAGCGACTATCCGTTGTGTCAAAACAAAAAAGGTTAAAACAAAGAAACCTGTAAATATCGGAATCGTTAGATGTCCCATCATATTACTCCAATCCCGATTAATAAGGTAAACACTATATTGAGCTCCCTGTGAGAGGATAATGGCAATAAAGAAACTAAATACAGAATTCATAATGATATTAATCTGAATTTTACTTGTTCTTTTATTAACCCATTTAATCAATTTTATAACCAACTCCCCATACGGTTTTAATATATTGAGGCGCTCTTGGAACTTCCTCTATCTTCTCTCTTAAATTACGGATATGTACCATTACTGTATTATCTGAATAACCATAAGGTTCTTTCCATACGCTTTCATAAATTTTTTCCGAGCTAAATACTTGCCCAAGGTGACTTGCCAACAATGCTAAAATGTCAAACTCAATTGGAGTTAGCGAGATATCGTTTCCCCTCAACTTTACGGAATGTTTGCCTTTGTCGATCATGAGGTCTTTGATATGGATAACCGTTTGGATATCTTGTTTACTTATCATCAAACTTCTCCGTAATTGAGCCTTGACTCTTGCGAGTAATTCCATGGGATTAAAAGGCTTAATCATATAATCGTCTGCACCTATCATAAGGCCAGTAATCTTGTCCATGTCCTCCTGTTTAGCCGAAAGCATAATGATCGGAACGTCTGAGAACTCCCTTATTTTAAGACAAGCGTGAATACCATCTAATTTCGGCATCATAACATCCAATATGACCAATTGGACTGAGTTTGTTTGAATTGCCTGCAGCGCTTCTAAGCCATTTGCCGCTTCACATACCAAATACCCTTCATTGCGAAGATATACATGCAAAATATCTCGAATCTCTGAATCATCGTCTACAACAAGGACTGTATTCATTTCTAATCACTCCCTGTTTTAAGGTTATCTTTGAGCACTTTACGACAAGTATATACGAAAGCTGGCGGAACATTGAAGGGGACAAGTCCAATGCTCTCTACAACGAACTTTTCGGATAAGCTTTTTTTCATCTGAAGGGAATATTGAAAGGCAACGAACAGCCCTCCGGGTTTTAATGCTTGATAAACTTGGTCAAGCAATGTTTCTCTAATGTCTTGTTTAAAATTAAAAAAAGGCAAACCGCTAATAATACAATCTAATTGTCTTATGCCCTCACGATGTATAATTTCGACTAATTGACAGGCGTTAGAATGGCAGTTGAAGTGAGGATAGTTTTTTTCCAAATTCCGCCTCATCGTTTCATCCATTTCAAACAAGAAAACTTTGGTGTTTTTTGGAGAGTGTTTCGCGATTGCACATGTGATGGCTCCTGTACCCGAGCCAAGCTCCGCCACAGTACGTACTTTGTCCCATGAAATAGCATTCACCATTTTGCCTGCCAAAAACCGCGAACTCGGAACTATGCTGCCTACCTGTTTGGGCTGTTGAATAAAACTTTGCAGAAACTGTATATAATGATGTTTACTCACTGATTACACCTCATTTTAATTTGCATAATTCGAATGATTTCATTCACGAACGATCATTCAGAAGATTTTCTCGGTAAAAATTCCGATAACAAAAAAAGTCGCAGTCCACATTAAAGCGCTGGAATAGGATATGAGAGCAAACGTTTTAAACTTCACATTTCCAAGACCCACAAGCATAGGCATGATGTACCTGACTATAGGCAAAAAAAATCCAAGCACCATTGCCCAGTTCCCGTGCCGCTTTAAGATGGTTTGAGCCTTTTGAAAGTGACGATTTCTGCATAATTTTTCATTGAAATGATTTCCAAAGATTTTTCCTAGAAAATAAGATACGGTTATCGCGATCAGCAGTCCCGATAAGATAACTGAATAAGTAATCCAAGGATCTAAAGTACCCCTGCTGCTCAAAAACGCGCCAGTTAGTATCGTTATTTCGTTTGGCACAGGAATACCGAAAGGGCCTAGGGAAAGGGCAACGAAAAACATAAAATATCCATATTGATCAATTAATTGCATAATAGTCTCACTAATCATGGTGACCCTCCTCATCTCGAAATCATAGATGAAGAATACCAATTAAATCTAAGCTCCTAATGAGGATTTTTCTAAAGAATTTCTGAAGAAAGGTAGCCATAAATGAAAAAAAGCACTTCTAATCAGGCAAGTAGCCTGATTAGAAAGTGCTTTTGATGCTTTAGCTTTTTAATTTTCCAATCCTATTCCAGCTTATAGCTTATTGAACAAGTTCAAGATGGCTTGCGCAGTTTCGGCGCGATTGGCGTCGATTGCAGAATCGAAGATTCCGTTTCCTTTGCCTTGCAGAAGTCCTGCGGCCATGGCTTTATTCACTCCATCTACTGCCCATGAAGAGATGCTTGAGCCATCCTTGAAACCGGCTGTTTCTTGACCAGTCGCTGCAATTGCATGGTTCTTGTACTCATAAGCGCGAACGAGCAGTACCGCCATTTGTTCACGGGTGATTTTCGCGTTTGGATCGAATTTGTTATCCGATACTCCCAAGACAAGCCCCGCTTCATAAGCAATGGCAACTTCCTTCGCATACCATTGACTCGCTTGAACATCGTCGAACGGAACTGAGCTTGCAGCATTCGTCAAGCCTAAAGCTCGCACCAGCAAGGATGTGAATTCAGCGCGAGTTGTATGTCCATTTGGTGTGAAGAGTGTATCGCTTGTTCCGTTAATAATATGCTTCGCTGCCAACACCTCCAGCGTCCGAGCAACCCAGTGGTTCGAAGGAACATCCGTGAATGACTTCGAGTATTCCAGCACCGCATATTTGCTCAGATGCTGAAGCGCAACCGTCACGGTATTCTTGGCTGCATTTACGCTGCCCCCTACGTATTCCCACTCTTTGTTTACTTCATTGAAATAATAAATGCCCAGTAGGTCTTCATCAGCACCATTGTTATAAGGCAAGGATAGTTCAACTCCGCCATCTACATTGCTGATGTCGGTGACTTGGTTGTTGTGCTTCAGCTTAACCGTGATGTCGTAGATTACGCTAGCAACTTCTATACGCGCTTGACCGCCTTGGGCTGGAGCATTCGCAAGATCACTAGCAGCCACTGGCACAACGGTTACTTCAATACTTGCCCCGGATGGATTCCCCGCCGCAGTCAGCCATTGCTTCAACGCATCCGCTTGAATCGTTAGAACCGCATTCATGGCTTTCACCTGCAGGGATAGTCCGCCGATATCCTGCATGGGAATGGACTTTGATGTGATGCCGCTGCCAAACTCCACAATTGCTTTGTCTCCATCCTTAATGACGCCTGTTGGCGCTGGTGTCGATGGTCCTGGATGGCTAGGCGGATTCGTTGGCTCTGGATTGCTTGTTGTCTGGCCGCTAATCGCAATCGACTTCGTTCCCACGATCCCCGAACCATCTGCTGCCGTCGCCGCCACCGTTACGGTGCCGTCGCTTACCGCAGTTAACAGACCCGACTCATCGATCGTTGCGCTTCCTGTTCCATTCCGGGCAGACCAGATGATCGTTTTGTTCGTTGCATCTGCCGGCAGCACCTCTGCTGTTAATTGAAGTGTTCCGCCTTTTGTTGTGATCTCATCATTACCGCTAATTGTGATACTTTCAATTGGTTTATCCGGGTTGGTCTGCGTCTGGCCGCTAATCGCAATCTCCTTCGTTCCCACGATTTCCGAACCATCAGCTGCCGTCGCCGTCACCATTACGGTGCCGTCGCTTACCGCAGTTAACAGACCCGACTCATTGATCGCTGCGCTTCCTGTTCCATTCCGGACAGACCAGATAATTGTTTTGTTCGTTGCATCTGCCGGCAGCACCTCTGCTGTTAGTTGAAGTGTACCGCCTTTTGTTGTGATCTCATCATTACCGCTAACATGGATTGTTTCAACCGGTATAGCCTCGATTTCCATCGATTTGACGATTACTGTAAAGATTTTCGTATCCGTTATTTCACCCTTGATTAATGTTGCAGTCAAGGTAACAATGGCGTCAGCCTCACCTGCTAATGGACGAATAACTTCGCCATTTGTACGAATGATCCCAGGATTGTCAATTGTCCATGAAACGGTGACATCATCTAATCCTGTTGTTGGCAGCGTCACGTTTTGTGTGACATTAGCTGCATTATTGCCCGTAGCGTAACCCACTTCGAGGGCTGCTGCTGCCGCCGCTACAGCGGCAATGTCCGGATTATCCTTGAGAATCCAATGAGCGTAGAAGTTGCTGACGGACACTGTCGACCAGTTGCCCTCAAATACTCTGACGCCGCTACCGTTGTAATACTGTTGGCCCTTTCCGCCAGTGTTTGCGTAGAAGCCTTGGAAAGAATATCCTTCCTTTTCAGGACTAGTAATTCCTAGCGGCAGTTTGCCGCCATAGTTGACCGAAATACTTTCCGTACCGCCTGACCCACTTTGAGGATCCAGTATAATACTGTAGGCATTCGCCGTAAAGCGGGCGTACAAAGTCAAATTGCCGACAGAGTTGACTGCAACGTTGATACGCTTAGAGCTCGGCAGGAATTCCGAGTTGGTATACCAGCCGTTAAAGCTATACCCCTCCTTGGAGCTCGGCTCGGCCAGGTTAAACGTAGGCGTTTCAAAGCTATAGGTGACCTGTTCGCTGCCCGGCATAACGGCTGATTCGCTACCGTCCTTATAGGTGATCGTGTAAGATACAGCCTCCCATTTGGCGAAGAGCGTTGTTGCCGCCGTCACAGTATCAGAGCCAAAGCTCCACGCATCAGTGTAGGCCGAATCCTTGTACCATCCCGCGAAAGCATAACCGTTCCTGATCGGCTGTTGTGGCGCAGTGATTTTGCTGCCTACAGCCACGTTAGGGATGGACATGACCGAACTGCCGCCCTGAGAGTTGAACTGGACCAGGAATTTGTCGGCTTCCAGCTGGATCCATCCGGCGTAGAGAGTCATTGCGTAAATATGACCGTCGCCAAGAGTGTTGACCACAGGAGTGTTGAAACTATACTCCTGCGTGAAAGCCGAATCGGTATACCATTTTCCATCGAAAAGATAACCGCTGCGAGTCGGGTCGGTTGTCGGCCGAGTCGCTTTTTCCCCTTCACGAACATACTGATTGACGACCGAGCTGCCGCCCGACGTGTTGAAAATCACGCCATTACGCCCCGGAGGGAATACGCTGCTGCCTGCGAATCCGATATTGTTGCCTGTGGCAAAGGCCGTGTCCCAGTTGGCGCCAGTGTTAATAGCATAGCCTGAAGCTCCAGTACCATAGAAATATAATTGCTCATTATTCAGCATTGAAGCGGTAATCGCGGGTTGACCGGTTTGTTGTCCAGCGCCCGAGTTGTTTTGGGTATTAAATATAATTCCGCCTACGGCTGCGCGAGGCATACTAATCTTGTACCAATGCGTGTCGACACCATTGTATTTCAATCTCGTCATCGTACCGCCAGGCCATCCGCCGAACAACTCAGGGTTGTACGTGTAGGTCCTAATTCCGAAGGTGTGGGTACCCCAGGCTTGGAAGTTCGCATTACGATTGATCGACAAATATACATTGACATGTGTTGGCTCTGCGACCGGGGGAGTGACCGCTCCTACAGGTTCGACTCTTGTGTAGGTAAACGCTTTGGTGATCCAATTCC
Organism: Paenibacillus paridis; assembly: GCF_006345825.1. Taxonomy (GTDB): domain Bacteria; phylum Bacillota; class Bacilli; order Paenibacillales; family Paenibacillaceae; genus Pristimantibacillus; species Pristimantibacillus paridis. Next base: position 615,935 of record NZ_VCIX01000092.1, on the reverse strand, counting down.
CTTCGACTGCCCGGCCCACCAACGTAACGGTAATCGGCTCGTTGTAGTTGCCTTTCACAGTGATGATGTCATTATGAGCAAAGCTCACAGCATCGCCGTTATTAATAGCGTAGCTGGCACTCGTCACATTGACAGCTGACATCCTAAGCTTGAGCTGATTGCCGGTAAAGCTGTTGCCGGCGAGCACATCGTCATCGCTCGGCAACGCGGCCAGAACGGAGGAGGATGCGTCCTCTTTCTTCATAAGAACCACAAGTCCAGCGTTGCTGCCAGTATCAGTGTTGTTGGCTTTTGCAGGGTTGCCAGGGATGGTTCCACTGATCCTGCCGCTAGCTACTGTAAAGACGTTGGATGAATCCAGTGCGTTCACATAGTAGCCATCCTTCAAGAAATTAACCGGTACACTGCCCAGAACACGAGCCATTGTACTAGTGTTGACCAGCACCGCGCCGCCGCCTTCCGCGATTGTACCGCGCTCGATCAGGACGGCATTGTTACCGAGGCTTACCAGATTCTCGTCCCTTCCCGCCATAGCGTTGTGGAACTTATTGACAGCCACCACTTCGGGATGGCTCCACTGCGGCCGGTTATTGTCTACGTTGTCTGCTGTCAGTACGCTGGTTCTCTGGCTCCCGTCGGCGTTGACATTACGGGCAAAGAAGAGGGGGGAAACGTCCTTGCGAGCGGCAATCATGGCCCAGCCCTGTCTGATCTGCTTCGGGCTGAAGCTCAGAGACTCTCCTTCGTTGTTGTAGGTGTCGTGGGATTCCACCCAGGGTACCAGTTGGTCGGCCGTCAGGCCTTCGGCCGCGTAATCCGCCCATTTGTCGAGACGACCGATGTCCCCTACCTCAAGGACGCCACGCACATCATGCCCGTACTTGGAAGCAGTCATGTCGATATACTTGGCATAACCTTTCATCCTGTCGTTCTTAGGGTCTCCCCCTTGCAGCACCTCGCCGTACTGGAAGTTCTCTTTGCCCTTCTCCTCAAAGTAGGCTTTCGCGGCGCCAGTCACATTTTTCACATAATCGCTTTTGAACTCCCCTTCAGGGTAGCCTGCGGCAATACTCGCCGGGGAAGGCACGTCGTCGTCAAGCTCGATGTGCTTGATGGCGTCATAGCGGAAGCCGCTCGCGCCAGCGTCGATCATGTCCTTCAAGTAAGCAATGTAGGAATCTTGAACAAACTTGGAGTGCGTGTTCAGATCCCTCAGCCCGCTGATCATGTTCGGCTGGGTTAGAAGAAAACGGTCATTATAACCTACGCTGCCGCTCACATTGTGGAAATAGGTGTTGTCATTCCACGGGGCATCTGAGTTGCCGGTGCTGCCCATGTGGTTAGGCACTACGTCGACGATGACCTTGATGCCAAGTGCATTAGCGGCGGTAGTCAGGCTGACAAACGCGTCCCTGTCACCGTATCTGTTGCCTTTGCCGCCAGCGAGCATGTTGCTGGGCTGATAGGCAAAATACCAGTTGCTCCCAGACGCGCTGCCCATGATAGGCGAAGTCTGGATCGCCGTGTACCCGGCGTCAGCGATAGCCTGTAGGTTTTTCTCTATGACACTTAAATTCCAGTCAAAGGCGTGCAGTATAACCCCATCACGTATGCGATCCGGGACAGGACTGCTAGTTGGGGAAGCGGCTGCCGTGAAAGATTGGGCCTGGGCTGTCGGCATGGCAAATACCGATGCTAGCAGCACCAGAGTGAGAAGCAGGCTAAGGAAACGTTTTCGGTTCAGTTGTTTTGTTTGCTTCATAGAAATGTTCAATCCCCTTATTGATAAAATGATAATGATAAAACGATTTGTAAAAAGGTAGTTTCACAGAACTCGATTTCACGATAAATTTAGACATTTATTTAAATACTGTGCTATGCACATCACCGCCTTCGTATAAAATAACCCCATGTAACCGTATTCAAAGAGGGATATTCGATTACTTGTACAGCATCTTGATTCTCCCCATTCTTCACCGACTCTTACATACAACCCTAGGTGAATATAGTTCCTCCTTAAATATAGCACTGCTTAAATGATTTCAAGATAGAGATCGATTGCGAGTGTAGACGATTATTATGCAAAAAAATAATTCGTTCCGAAAATTATCTATCTTCTTTTTAGCCGATTATCTAACTCAACCCGTACTCATACCTGTTCTTAAGCGGTTTATTCGTTCTTCGATTGAACGCAAATATAGATCCACCTAAATTCCAAAAGTCCCGTTGTATTTGAATACATGTGGACTCACTTTGTTGTTTCACACCTGCATCTTTACAAAAAAAGAGCCCCTCAACCCGCACTAGCGGATTGATAGGCTCTTAATCCCCGTTCTACTCCCGCTTCTTAATCAAGTTCATGATAGCTTGCGCGGTTTCGGCGCGATTGGCGTCGGACGCAGAATCGAAGATTCCGTTTCCTTTGCCTTGCAGAAGTCCTGCGGCCATGGCTTTATTCACTCCTCCTACTGCCCATGAAGAGATGCTTGAGCCATCCTCGAAACCGGCTGTTTCGTGACCAGTCGCTGCAATTGCATGGTTCTTGTACTCATAAGCGCGAACGAGCAGTACCGCCATTTGTTCACGGGTGATTCTCGCGTTTGGATCGAATTTGTTATCCGATACTCCCAAGACAAGCCCCGCTTCATAAGCAATGGCAACTTCCTTTGCATACCATTGACTTGCTTGAACATCGTCGAACGGAACTGAGCTTGCAGAAGTCGTCAAGCCTAAAGCTCGCACCAGCAAGGATGCGAATTCAGCGCGAGTTGTATGTCCATTTGGTGTGAAGAGTGTATCGCTTGTGCCGTTAATAATATGCTTCGCTGCCAACACCTCCAGCGTCCGAGCAACCCAGTGGTTCGAAGGAACATCCGTGAATGACTTCGAGTATTCCAGCACCGCATATTTGCTCAGATGCTGAGGCGCAACCGTCACGGTATTCTTGGCTGCATCTACGCTGCCCCCTACGTATTCCCATTCTTTGCTTACTTCATTGAAATAATAAATGCCCAGTAGGTCTTCATCAGCACCCTTGTTATAAGGCAAAGATATCTCAACTCCGTCATCTACATTGCTGATGTCAGTGACTTGGTTGTTGTGCTTCAGCTTAACCGTGATGTCGTAGATTACGCTAGCAACTTCTATACGCGCTTGACCGCCTTGGGCTGGAGCATTCGCAAGATCACCAGCAGTCACTGGCACAACGGTTACTTCAATACTTGCCCCGGATGGATTCCCCGCCGCAGTCAGCCATTGCTTCAACGCATCCGCTTGAATCGTTAGAACCGCATTCATGGCTTTCACCTGCAGGGATAGTCCGCCGATATCCTGCATGGGAATGGACTTCGATGTGATGCCGCTGCCAAACTCCACAATCGCTTTGTCTCCATCCTTAATGACGCCTGTTGGCGCTGATGTCGATGGTCCTGGATGGCTAGGCGGATTCGTTGGCTCTGGATTGCTTGTTGTCTGGCCGCTAATCGCAATCGACTTCGTTCCCACGATTCCCGAACCATCTGCTGCCGTCGCTGTCACCGTTACGGTACCATCGCTTACCGCAGTTAACAGACCCGACTCATCGATCGTTGCGCTTCCTGTTCCATTCCGGGCAGACCAGATGATTGTTTTGTTCGTTGCATCTGCCGGCAGTACCTCTGCTGTTAATTGAAGTGTACCGCCTTTTGTTGTAATGGTATCATTTCCGCTAACATGAATCGTTTCAACAGGTATAACCTCGATTTTCATCGACCTAACGATTACCGTAAAGATTTTCGTATCCGTCACTTTACCTTTCGTTAATGTTGCAATCAAGGTAACCGTCGCGTCTGCCGCACCTGCTAATGGACGAACAACAGCGCCATTTGTGCGAATGACTTCAGGGCTGTCACTTGACCATGTAACGGTGACATCTCCTAATCCTTTTGTTGGCAATGTTACGTTTTGTGTGACATTATCTGCATTGTTGCCTGCAGCGTAACCCACTTCGAGGGCTGCCGCCGCCGCTTCTACGCTCGCAATGTCCGGATCATCTATAGTTGCCTCATAGAACCCATCGGCATTATTCACAGTATTGAGCAGGACATAGTTAGCTTTATTTACACGATAGTAAAATGTCACCGCCGTGTTCTTATCCACTGTAAAGTCGCCACTTAATGTACCGTCCTTATTATCGATCTTATCAGCCCATGTGTAAGTACCCGGTTCTATAAATGCTGTAGCCATATAAGCATCTTTCCCCGTTTGTACCATCCGATATAATGTCTCGTTTCCTTCTTTGCTTAAAGATAACTCAACTTTAGCGATACCGATTGTATTCCTATATTCATCATTACCTTTAATCTTAAATGTGGTGCTTCCATCCGTGAGGGAGTCGAATATATCTCCTCTTACCGAATTCACCCATAAAACAAACGTATCCGTTTCCTTTTCTGATGCCGGAAAAACAACTTTCCGATTAGCAGAAGGAATCTCGCCATTATTCCATGTACGGTCAAAATTAATCTTGTAATCATACGACACAGATAATTTTGGTACAGTATAGGTTAATTCTCTTGCGAAAATTCCACCACCAAGATAAGGAAGAGTAGATAACGGACTGGCTTGATCCCAACCGCCAAACGCTTTAAATTCTTCTATACCGGTTCGATTAAAGAAATTACCCGTCCAGTTCGCCACTTTCTTGATGTCCTGTACCGGATTACCGTTCACATCCTTATGCACATCCTGTCCTGTCACCACTTTGTCATCTGTTGCAAATAAACGGATAATAATATTCTGAGCAACCTTACTTTCTGTTATTGCTCCTTTATAGATAGATTCGCCATTGCTTAGAATCTTATAATCTTTTACCCCCTGGGGAAATGCTACCGCTGCTTCATACATGCCCTGTTCATACAGACTCATGTTCGTAAGGCCGTCGCCAACCTGAACCTGTAAATAATCGCCAACACTTACTTCGAAATCGGCAGCGGGGTCGTCGTTGCCACCTTGACCGGGCAAATGATAAATCTCCATTTCATACAAACTAGCATAGGCTCCACTTTTTTCTGCTACATGAACACGAACATATTGATATTCAACACTGGAAAATCGAATCTCCTGATTAGCAGTGCTTGTACTTTGTCCTGACGCAATCACCTTATATCCGGCGCTAGGATCATTCGTACCTTCAATTGTAAACTTTGCTCTGTAAGAATCTGCATACTCACCAGTGGCCCCCCAATAAAGATTAAGTTGATTGAAGGCTGTCTGTACACCCAAGTCCACAGCAAACCATGGGTCCGTATCTTCTTCATGTAATGTTATGAAAGAAGAATAACTTCCGTCAGTAAGATTGGCTACATTGCGTGCCCCAATTCCACGAGTAGCTCCTCTTGCATTGGAGGATGCACTACCCTGTTTTTGTTTTGCAAGATTAACTGTTGCATCAATGCCACGTCCTGATAAATCCGGCACATTATACAGATTACGATAAGTATTTGTAAACGCATATGCCTTTCGTTCTATTAAATTCACTAAATCACGATCATAATTAACTGGATAATTTCTATAGTCAGAACTTTCCACCAGTGCCTTCACCGTGGACTGATCTTCTTCTCTAATCTGGAGAACGGGTTGTTCTTGTCCGGATATTGCGTAATAAAGTGTACTTGCTGATATCAAGGAAGCAAGATCATTGCCATGAACATTATCGCCATTCCGATACCAGTCTTTGCCTTCGTTAAAATACAGGTCGTAATAGGCCTCCCCGCTAGGTGCCAATAATGCACCATAGTCTTTTGCAACCGCAACGTATGCATTTGTAAAAGTGGTTTGCATTGTTTTAAACACGTCTTCATTGGCCCAAGGCATATACAAAACAAGCTGTGGATGTGATTCTGCCTCCTGAATCCATGGATCAATCGCATCTACTCCCTGTCTTAATAAAGGCTCAGTGAATCCGGATGACTTTTCCTGAAGCACTATATAATCGTAATCACCGTACACGATAGCCTCCCGTGTACTGGTCGCTAGTATTTCTGCCTGATCGATTAACGACGCGCCCATCTGAGTCTGTGTATCTACAATTGCTTGTTTTCCTGCATACTTAAACAGCAGTTCTAATTTGTCTGCCACACTGTTATACCTAGTCAAACTGTTTCCCACCATTAAAACTTTTACGGTATCGTCCTGAGAATCTACGGCATTCGGAATTGCATCCATTATTACCGTTTCATTTATCGCTTCCGCTGCAACCGCTTCCAAGAAACTCATACCAAGAAGTACTACAATCAAAACCATAGCAATCATTTCCCGGATAAATCTTTTCTTCATCATGATATTCATTCCTTTTCCATTCGCTCAAGGTACAAAACGGCACCCGAACTTTTTATTTTTTCACTAAAATAGTGCATAGAATGATTATATTTCAAAAAAATGGTTGCTGAGAATAATCAAATTATATATATTCATATATATTTAAAGATATATAAGGGGGCATATTTCTTATGGAATTATTACAACTTCGCTACTTTCGAACAGCTGCGCAACTGGAGAATTTCACAAAAACCGCTGAACATTATATGATTCCCCAGTCTGCAGTAAGTACGACCATACGTAAACTAGAAAAAGAGCTAGGTTGCGATTTATTTAACCGAAATGGAAAGAAAATATTTTTAAATGAAAACGGGAAATTGTTCTTAACAAAGGTTGATATTGCTCTAACCAATATCGATGATGCTGTTGATGAATTGAAATACTCGGAATTAAAGACTATTGGCATTTATATTCAAAGTGGGATTCATTTTATAATGGATCTAGTTTCTGCATTTGAAAGGGCCTATTCGAACAGTAAAATTGTATATTATCAAGGAGAATCGGTTATCTGTCATGAAGGTGATTTCACCTTTTTTCAGCTTCCCATTGATGAGACCATCTACAACTACCGCATATTAATGGAAGATGAGATCGTGCTTGCAGCTCCACACAACAGTAAATGGGCACAAAAGAAAGAAATTGACCTTGCTGATCTTCACAACGAAAAATTCATTTCCTATGATACAGGAAACCAGCTTCGCATATTCACAGAACATATCTGTGAAGAACATGGGTTTCATCCTACTATTATTTTTGAAGCAAATGCGGTATCCTCCCTCCGTTCCATGGTAGAAGCAAATATGGGACTCTCTCTTGTTCCCTATATCTCCTGGATGTTAAATGTAACTAGGCATGTTCATTTAATTCCGTTCACTACACATCCAAAACGCCATTTAGTACTTGCTTGGAAAAAAACATTGCCCCTTTCACCAGACAAACAGTTATTTTTAGATTTTGCTAGCAATTGGTTTACACAGTTTCAAAGCAAGTCAAATCTTCCACCTCAAACCAAAGGTAGTCCTTCCATTGGTTGATTTCACGAATAAACCGCTTAAGAACAGGTATGAGCATGGATTGAGTTAGGTATTCGGATGAAAAGAAGATAGATAATTTTCGGAACGATTTTTTTTTGTGTATAAAAATCGTCTACACTCACAAACGTTCTCTAACTTGAAATCATTTTAGCAGTGGTATATTTATGTAGTCATTGGCCGTAGACACAATTATTCATCGTTAACCCAATCTAAACGAAAGAAGGAGAGTTGAAAATGAACAAAACAGCAAAGAGGATTTTAAGTGTTATTCTGTTTTTCGTGTTATTAACGCAACCGTTCGCAGTTAGTTTTGAAAGCGCAAACAATTCCAATTTTCTAAGTTGGCAAGTGGCAGAAGCAGCGGATAACGGCTTACCATCCGCAACAAAAGATGGCGTAATTCTGCATGCGTGGAACTGGTCGTTTAATACCATTCGGAGCCGCTTGCCAGAAATTGCTGCAGCGGGCTTTAAAACAATTCAAACCTCTCCGATTCAGGGAAATAAAGAAAACACGATGACTGGAAGCATCTGGTGGATGTTGTATCAACCAATAAATTTCAATATTGGCAACGCACAGTTGGGAACAAGAGAGCAGTTTAGACAATTATGTGCAGAAGCAGAGAATTATGGCATCAACATAATCGTCGATGTTGTTGCCAATCATACAGGCAACGCGGGTATAGATTCGTCGGTGCAATACGTACCGGCATACAACGTTGATCCTTCCATTCGCAACAATCCATCTTTTTGGCATGAACTAAGCGGAATTACCAACTGGAATGATCGTAGGCAAGTTACCCAGCTTGGTATTGGCTTGCCGGATTTGAACACGAGCAATCAAGAACTGCAAGATAAAATTATCGCATTTTTGAACGATGCGATTTCACTTGGCGCAGATGGATTCCGATTTGATGCTGCCAAACACATTGAGCTGCCGACCGATCCATATGGAGCTTCAAATTTCTGGACACGCGTGTTAGGCTCATTGAGCAATAATTCCAACCAGTATATATATGGTGAAGTGCTGCAAGGAGGTGCGGATGCATTTGCGCAATATGCCAATTATATGAATGTAACGGCTTCTAATTACGGTGAAAGCGTGCGCCACGCCGTCGGTTTTAATAACGCCAAAAATGTAAATCTAGCCTATAATTATAATGCGGCCAACGTCGCACCTTCCAAGCTAGTGACTTGGGTGGAATCGCATGATACGTATGCGAACCTTGGAGATGAATCAACGAATATGAACGAGTGGCAAATTAAAATGGGTTGGGCTATTATTGCGGCAAGAGCCCAAACGGTTCCGTTGTTTTTTAATCGTCCGGCAGGTACCGGCAAATTTGCTACGACTTTAGGAACAGCGGGCAATAATTTGTGGAAAGATCCAGATGTAGTGGCTGTTAACAAATTCCACAATGCGATGGCAGGTCAAGGTGAGTATTTACGGTATCAAGGCAATGAGATTATGCTGATTGAACGTGGCAATAAAGGAATGGTCATTGTTAATTTGGGCGGCAATGCGGCAATTAATCAGCCAACGAATCTAGCTAACGGTGTCTATACGAATAAAGCAACAGGCGGCGGTACATTTACGGTAGCCAATGGCAGAATTACCGGAAATATCACCGGTGGCACGGTGGCAGTGCTTAATAACGACTCGACTTCGACGCAATCCGTTAATGTAGCGTTTACCGTGAGAAATGCTACAACGGTCATGGGGCAGAATGTATACTTGATCGGCAATATCCCCGGACTAGGCAACTGGAATGTTAGTCAAGCGTTTGGTCCAGGCAACACGGCCAGTTATCCGCATTGGGGTTTCACCGTCAACTTGCCAGTCGGCACAACGTTTGAGTATAAAGCAATAAAAAGGGATGCTGCCAACAATGTCGTTTGGGAGTCGGGGGCTAATCGCACATATACAGTCAGCGCAAGCAATAATCAAGTCTCGTTTGATTTTAGAAATTAGAAGCTCTTCTGAGATTGCGCGTATAACGATTTCATAAATAGCTATTGTGTACTTTTGAGATTAAATCCTCAAACGTATGCAATAGCTTTTTTATAGCTTAATGCGGCCATTTGGTAATGAACCGAAAAACCTTCCCAAAATCTTCGGGAAGGTTTTATTGACCCTAATGAATAGTTAATCTATTTTCCTTGTTGATTCTCTAACCGTCATTCCATGTGGTAAAATTTTGCGTTTCGAGTCGATCTTTGTCCCCTTCAGCAATTGAAATAGCAATGAAGCAGCTTCGTTACCATGATGAAAAGAATCCATAGTAACAGTTGTCAACGATGGAGATGCTAATTCTCCCCTATTATCCTCGCTAAAACTAACAATGCTAACATCTTCAGGCACCTTCAACTCTAATTTTGCCAAAGCACTAATCACTTTCAATGCTGTGACATCATCGGGAACAAGGATTGCAGTAGGTCTTTCAGGCGTATTCATCAACGTCCACACCATAATATCTTCCTCATCCGTTTCGACAACCATGCACGAGTTTGGATTCAATTCTATACACAAATTCCGTAAAGCCAATTGGTATCCTCTCATTCGATCTAACTGTATTTCGTCATGAACAGGTCTCTGAAGAATAGTAATATTCCGGTGGTTTTGATGAACTAGGAAATGTGCAGCATCCCATCCGGCTTGAAACTGATCATAATCGACGGTATAGCTATCTGCGTGCTCCATATTTCTGCCCATGAGAACATAGGGAATTCCATTCAAATTTAAAAAAGATATAACATGATCTCTATCCATAGAATAAAGAAGGATAAGGCCATCCATGCTTCTTCCTTTGTATCGAGATTCTATTGCTTGTAAAGCATCTTGCTCGCTATTTCCTGTAATGAGCAGTACATTATATCCAACGTGCTGTGCTTGCGATACGATTCCCCGTAAAGCTTTCATAGAATTGGAGTGCAAATTTTTAGCTGGATTAGGAAGCAGGACACCAATGTTATAACTAATCTTTGATGATAACCCTCTTGCAAATAAATTTGGAAGATATCCCTGTTGATCTATAATCTTCAATACCTTTGAACGAGTTTTCTCGCTTATTCTTGAATCATTGGACATGACTCTCGACACGGTTGCTATTGAAGTACCAGCGAGTTCTGCAATAGATTTGATTGTAACTGCCATTTCAGGCTCCTTAAGATGCAATAGGAATTTATCATCATTCTATAACTAACTCCATATCCATAAAATGATTTGCCACTTGCAGCTTAATCTCCTGAATCTCTGTATCGTATGACCAAGTACCGCCAAAATCCCCAAGACTGATTTTTCCGTTAGATGTGATGATTCCTATGCTTTTTGGAACAAAATTCAACAACTTCACATTTAAATCAAGCCAATTACGCTCATTTGGCAATCCTTTTGATAGATAAGCGAGCTTTAACGTTATCGAATCTTGATTAAATTCCGCAGTAAACTCTAATAGGTTATAGGCACCTTTCTCATAGGCATAAGTCCTAGCATCATCTTCGTACCACTGACCATATGATTCGCTTCCTACTACGCCAGAAAAAATATTTAGCGTTATATTTGACAGTTCATTCATTACTGGCTTCCAGTTATGATCAGTGAGCTCGGGAAGAATTGTTCCTGCCTTAATATAAAGCGGTAACACATCAAGTGGAGCATGCGCCAAAATATGGCGTCCCCCAGTAAAGCGTTCTCCGCTCCAATAATCAATCCAGTCTCCCTCCGGCAAATAAACCGAACGATATTCTGTACTTGGACGAAGCACCGGCGCTACAAGCAAGCTGTTGCCCACCATAAACTGATCACATAAATTATACACAGAACGGTCATTAGGATATTCCATTATTAATGGACGCATAATGGGTAGTCCTGTTTTATGCGCCTCATAAAACTGTGTATACAAATAAGGCATGAGTTGATAACGCAAGCGAATGTATTTACGGCATATTTCTTCAATTTGCGACCCAAATACCCAAGGTTCTTGACGGACAGATTCAAGAACACTATGATTTCGGCAGTAAGGGAAGAATACCCCTGCTTGTGTCCAACGTGCCAACAGCTCCGGAGATGAATTGTGGGCAAAACCACCGATGTCAGGGCCTGAAAAAGGCTGACCGGATAGACCAAGATTTAGCACCATCGGAATAGCCATTGCAAGATGTTCCCAGAAGCTGCGATTATCGCCAGTCCAAGTGGCTGCATACTTTTGTATGCCGGCATAGCCTGCACGAGTCAGCACAAATGGCCGCTCTCCGTTAAGCTGTTCCTTCAATCCTTGCTGCGTTGCCATAGACATAAGCATTCCATATAGATTATGAACCTCACGATGCGTTTTCGGATTACCGTCATTGCGATGTACAACATCAAGATCCATTGTTTTTGTAGCGTTAAAAACTGCGGGTTCATTCATGTCATTCCAGACTCCGTGAATTCCCATTTCAGTATAGTAACGATGTTGTTCACCCCACCATGAACGTACTTCTTGTTCGGTGAAATCAGGAAATGCGCTCGCTCCTGGCCAAACATTTCCGATGAATAAATCACCTTCAAGTTTTTTGCAGAAATAATCGTTTTTGATACCTTCTTGATAAGGTAAATATTCGGGGTCCTTCTTCACACCAGGATCAACAATGGGAACAATTTTAATTCCCATTTCCTTCAGTTCATTTATCATCTTGCGAGGATTTGGGAAACGCACTGGATCAAATGTAAACACACGGTATTCATCCATGTAATGAATATCTAAATAAATGACATCGCAAGGAATATTTTTATCTTGGAAGTTTCTAGCCAGCGTCATGACTTCTTGTTGATCCATATAGCTGTAACGGGATTGATGATAGCCGATTGCCCATGCAGGCGGGATATCCATCCTGCCCGTCAAATCGCTATATCTTTTCACAACATCCTTAAGCTCTGGACCGTACACAAAATAATAATCAATCGTCCCAGCGTGTACCTGGAACTTGTACGATTTTTCACTAGAGCGCATATCGAACGATGAACGGCCCGGATTGTCTAGAAAAATACCGTAAGCAGGCTTATCGTAGCGAAAATGAATTAAGAACGGAATGGATACATATAAACATTCAATTTCGGGCACATGGGGATCGTAGACATCGGAGTTCCACATGTCATATTTCTCACCTTTTTTATCCAAAAAGCTCGTTTTCTCCCCTAGACCATAGATATGCGAATCAGGCTCCATTTGTTTTGTGCAACTAAACACGCCACGACCCGTTCTCGATAATTCTTCTTCTCTCGAGATCAAATGGCCATCAGCGTTATAGAAATCCATACGTGCATCCGACTTGCCTAAGACAACGGTTATAGCGGGCAGTATAAGCTTATACTCCAATGGAGTTTCTTCCAGTTGAGCTTCAACAGGAGTAAAAGCATCCTCTTGTACAGCAATAGTCGTACCCAAATCAAATACATGGTCTATCAGCAGCTTTACGCGAACAACATAGTCATTGACCGGTTGCAGTAATAACGTAGCATTTTCACTCCGGAATAAGTAAACCCCCTGCTTCTCACAATGAACCGATTGAATAGAACCCATTCTCCAATTACTCTCTATAATTGTATTTATATCGCTCTTGTCTGGATGTATCGTTTCGCTAGTTTGCATCATTTCTTCTCCAATCGATTAAATTCAACCCTTAACAGAACCAAGCGTTATTCCTTTTACAAAATATTTTTGGAAAAATGGATAGATAATTAACAGTGGGAGCATAGAAATGAATATTTTAGCGGCATTTAACGTTTGATTTGATAAGCTTGTCAGTCGCTTTGCCGATTCTGCGTCCACTTTGGACGGGTCAATGACAAGAGTGACTTGGCGTATATAAGATTGCAAAGGGTAATTTTCATTTTTAGTCATGAGCACAAGTGCTTGAAAAAACTCATTCCAATGCCCTACGATTGTAAATACTAAAATAGTTGCCAATACTGGCGTAGATAGCGGCAAAAAGATACCAAACAGGATTCGCCATGGTCCTGCGCCATCAATCAAAGCGGATTCTTCCATTTCCTTCGGCAAGTTTCTAAAGAAATTCATCACCAATATGACATTAAAAACAGGCAGCCCGCCTCCAAGCACGAGTCCCCAGATCGTATTAATTAAACCAAGAGATTTCATGGTCATATACCATGGGACCAATCCGCCTCCGAACAGCATACAAAAAATGAGAAGCCACATGATGATATTTCTCGGTTTGAACTCTTTTGATGTTTTGGACAGCGGATAGGCCATCAATAGCACGATGAAAAAAGTAATAATGGCACTATATACGACACGCTGCACGGATATGAAAAACGATTTAAAAAACTGGCCATCATCAATGATGGTTTCGTAAGATCCTAAAGTAAAGCCTTGCGGCCAAATAAAAACTTCACCGGCAGCTACAGCTCCTCTGTCGCTCAACGAAATAACAAGTGTATACCAAACAGGCAGTATACAAAGCAGCGTGATTATAACGAGCAAGAATATATTGAAACCATTGAATAGCCTGGATAGAACCGAACGTTCTTCTACCATGATCATCACATCTTTCTGTTAAAAAATTCTGTAATTTGCAAACCGATAAGCAAGCCCATAGGATACTGAAATGAGTACGAGCCCGACAACTGATTTAAGGAGACCAACAGCAGTCGCGAGACCATATTGCATATCAAGCAAGCCGGCTCTATATACCCAGGTATCGATGATATCGCCTGTTGAATATACCGATGGATTATAAAGATTGAATATTTGATCGAACCCAGCATTCAGAATATTTCCTAAGCTTAATGTGCCAAGCAAAACCGCAACCGGCAATATACTAGGGAGGGTAATACTCGTCAACCTTTTAAACTGGGAAGCTCCGTCTATGGCTGCTGCTTCGTACATTTCAGGGTTAATGGATGTTAATGCTGCAAAATAAATAATAGCTGCGAAACCAAATTCCTTCCAGACATCGCTAAAAACAACAATCCAAGGAAAAATAGGAGCATTAGCAAAAAACAGGGTCGGCTCTACGCCAAATAAAGAAAGAATCTGGTTAATCGGTCCTGAGTAAGATAGGATATCCAGCATGATTCCTGCCACGATAACCCAGGATAAAAAATGCGGCAAATACACGATGGTTTGAACAGATCTGGTAAACAGCCTGTTTTTCACTTCATTTAACATGAGCGCGAATAGTAGAGGAAAGATCAAGTTGCCAATCATTTTTAACAACGCAATGAATATTGTATTTTGGAATACTTGTTTACTATCATCTAGTTCGAACATATACTTAAAATTTTCCAAGCCAATCCATTCTGACTTCAATATGCCTAAGCCTGGATTGAAATCCTTGAACGCCATCAACACACCGTACATGGGAAGTAAATTAAAAAAGGCTAGCCACAGCAATCCGGGCAGGAGCATCAAATAGTAATGTTTATAAATACCTCGGTTAAGCATATCTCTATCTCCTTAAAAGGATAATCAAGGCGGGTGAACGATCCACCCGCCTTGATCATTCTACTTTATTTCAACTCATTCACTTCTTTAGTGATTTGGTCTCCGCCCTGTTCGTTCCACTTTTCAACGAAAGCATCAAACTCTTCAATCGGGGCACTGCCCATAATGATTTTCAAGAAGGTTTCATCTTCGATTTTCTTTAAGTTGGTCCATTTGGTTTGCATGGTTTTGGTCTGTGCTGTTGCAAGGCTCTTCACATAATTAATATCGGCATCGACAAATGTTGAACCGCCATTCAAATGCGAGTAAAGATGAGTGAAGAAGTCTGGATCTTTTTGTTGATCCCAATATTGAATATCATAGTTGTCAAACGGCTCCGTTTTCACATTCTTAACATGGGAAGCAAGCTCGTAAGCAAACCCATAATTGAGTTTGTCCACATCTTCCAATTTCATTTCGCCAGTAAGAACCTTTTGCGTGGATTTCACGGCGTATTCCAATTGATCGCCAAGACCCATGATCAGGAATAAAGGAATTTCCTGAGAAGTCAATTCTTTGCCTACTGCTGTTTTATAGCTCTCTTCTTTCTCCGAAACATGGATATTGATCATTTTAATGACTGCTTCTGGATGCTTATAGTTTTTCTTCACAACGATGTACGAGCTTCCTGTCGCTTGGTTAGAGTTAAATTTGCCTGCATCATCCACCGGAGCAATATAAGGTCTCCAGTTAGCATTTGGATCGTTTTTGATTGAATCCGTGAGGTTGTACGGTGTCCACCATGGACCGAAGAAAATGCCTGCTTGACCGCTAGTTATGACCTCTTGCGTACTCTTTCTCAAACCAATCTCTTTATCCAAAATGCCGCTCGCATACCAATCCCGCAGCTTGGTCAAAGATTCTCTAGTCTCAGCAGTAGTGGAACCATACACTGCATTACCATCCTTGTCTTTTACCCAGATGCCAGGATAAGCATTATTGGAGAAGAACACCGGCGAGAAGTTCATGAAATGATCGCCTGAAGTAAGGAATGTGGAATAAAGTGAACCGCCTTGCTGGGTACCGACAATTCCTAACGTTTTGTCTCCACCCATCTTGTTATCGATAAACGCCTTTGCGATTTTCTCAAGATCCTCTAAAGTCTTTGGAGCTTCCAGGCCTAACTTATCAAGCCAATCCTTACGAATCCACGTCAATGGTGCTGAAGGCAATGTTGTTTCAGGCAGCGCATACAATTTGCCGTCAAAGGTAACCCCTTCAAGCAATCCTGGATTAGATTCATAGATTTGCTTCAGTCGATCTGTGCCAAACTTATTGTATACTTCCGTCAAATCCGCCAACTGGTCGGCTTTAACCATTTGTCTTAGCTGCGTTTCGTTAACTAGCATAGCATCAGGCAAATCATTGCTACCAATGGCTAAGCTTACCTTCTGGCCATAATCGGCAACTGATGCTTCCCACTCGTGCTTAATCACAATGTTATAAGAATCCTTCAGCCAACGCGTATACAGGTTATTCTCTGCTGTATCCTCACCTTCGTACTTGTACGTGGGATCAATACCTCTGCCTATCGCTACTTCAATCGGCTCTGGAAATTTCTCAAATGGATTTACTGCCACGTCTGTCGCTAAGTTGCTTCCTGAATTGCTTCCTAAATTGCTGCTTGGGTTATCGCTTGGCGTGTTATTAGCACATGCGCTCAAACTTAGCGCAACAACCAGCCCGACCGCCAAGGTTTTGAAATTCTTTTTCATTTTCTTTCCCCCTACTGCATATTTAAATGAATGTTCTTTGCTACAACTTGATTATAATACCTCGCAAGTGTGGTGCGTGTTAGAGGATACAAGGGGAATAGGTCGAATATACGATGAGAATAAAAAAGACGCCCGAAAACTGTCTACCTTGTTTTCGGACGAATTTCTACCTAGCCTGCAACAAATTACAAATAGAACCTGTCATATCTGTTTGTTAGTCTGTCTATAGTCACTTGGAAGAATGCCTATATGCTCCCTAAATAAGCGGCTAAAATACTTTTCATCATTATAGCCTACTTGTTCGGCAATCCACTGTATGGTTTTAGTCGTGTTTATCAAATAATGCTTGGCTCTTTCCAGACGAATATCCCTCAAATAATCCGTATAGGTTTTACCTACGATTTGTTTGAAGCATTGGCTGAAATAGCTGCTGCTCATATTGACGATCTGTGCCATTTCTCCTGACGATAGAGATTGATTCATCATTAACTGAGCCATATTAGTCGCCTTAGCAATGCTATTCTGAATTTCCTTCGAGTATTGGGGCTTACTATTAGCTTGGTGGATGGTTTCCCTTACGTTCCGTAACCAGCCTTCAAATTGAATGAAATAGGCGAATGAATCATCCATAACAATGGGATCAAGCAATATTTGCTCATACAATCTGTTCCACTCATCCGACAAGGAAAAGAATAGTCTAGTTAATCTAATTGGCGGAAGCTTAATCGCTTTTAGTTCCTGTAGCATAGCCTCAAAAGCTTGCTCCTCGTAGATCCACTCTGATGAAAGCCATTTCTGCTTCAGCTTATTTAAGTCGTAACCGCCATTCTCCCCTAATGTAATCAGTAAGCGACTTTGAATGAACGGAATAGAATGTCCGGGATGGTAATCATAAAAAAATTCGTTCCTTCGATAAACCCGGGTAAGTTGTACAATTGATTTCCGATCCAGCTCCTTCAAATGACGAAAGCAAATTATGGCGTAATCAGAACTCGAAGAAAAGGATTCAGGTGGCAAATACGTCATTCCCCATACTCCAACATCCAAATCTATAGCGCCTTTGGGCAATGTGATACCCATTGCCGAGTCGTCGCTTTGTTGATTCAAGGTATAGATCACGTACAATTCATCAATTTGGTCCATTTCGTCCCGTTGACTGTTGTATCCTGAGGATTTTTTCGAATCAAATAATGATGAAATTCTACCCAATACATCTTGGAATTGTTCCTTTTCTAGTTGTGTCTTAGCGATATAATCAATTGCTCCAAGCCGAAGTGCCTCCTGCACATATTCGAAGTCTTGATGTAGGGTCAGTACAACAATTTGGATATTCGGATGAATTCTTCTTACTTCCTTCATCAATTCAATGCCAGACATCACTGGCATGGACAGATCTGTAAGCAATAAATCTACCTTGTTCGTCTCCAAGAACTGCAGGGCGTTCTCCCCATTATTGGCCTCCCCTACCACTTCCATTCCAAACTCCTGCCAGGGCATAAAGCTCACTAATCCCTTACGAACGATTTTCTCATCATCTACAATCAATACCTTTATCATAAATGCTGTTCACCTCTTAGCACAGGCAAGCTCATAGAAACAACGGTCCCTTTTCCAACCACGCTCTTAATATGAAACGTTGCTTGCTCTCCATAATTTGCTTCCAGTATACGTTTGACATATTTCATTCCGATTCCCATCCCTACTTTTTGGCTGTCCATAGAATCATCATTTAGTAATTGATCGATTTTTTCAGGCAGCATCCCAGCTCCGTTATCTTCTATCGTAATTTCAAGCTCATCATTTAAGCGAATATCCACATGAATATATCCATCATCACTTACTCCATGGTAAAGCGCATTCTCAACTAAAGGCTGTAAAATAAACCTTGGAATCGACAACATCATCGCATCGTCATCGACATCAATGTCCACATCGAATTGAAAATCGTATCTGATTTTTTGAAGCTGCAAATATTCTTTTAGCGCATCGATTTCCCCGCCAATCGTAGTGGCCTCGCCTGACTTGCCTAGATTATATTGCAGGAGCTTGTTTAAAGAAAGCACCAACTTGTCAATCTCCTTCTGACCATTGATCATCGCAAGCCAGTGAACCGTGTCCAGCGTATTCATTAGAAAATGTGGATTAATCTGATACAATAGCTTTTCAACCTCTAAGTTCGCTCTACGCTTCTCTTTCTGTTCAATTTCTTCGTATAGCTCCCAAATCTTTTTTCTCATGGCTCTAATTTTAAACAGCAAAAAATCGAATTCAGGGATATTGGTTAAGTCCGTATTCTCCTTGGAGTTGGACTGCACTAGTGTTTTAATTTCCATATTGAATTTCTCCAGCGGCTTGTATACCATTCTTGACAACAATAAAGCGAGAATGACTGCCGCAAGCTCAAATATTAAGAAATAAACGGTTATTTGAAGATACCATTGGTTTTTTTCCTGGTTCAACACCTCTTTTGGCAATATGGATACAATGCTCCAGCCTTGATTGCTCGTTTCCTTATGCCAAATATATTGTCCGTATGAGCCTGATACGATTTCTGAATTCCCCGTCGGAAAATTACTGTTTAGTGGGAATTGCTCTGGGTCTTGGCTAAATGTAATTTTCCCTTCGTTATCAAGGATAAGCAGCCGTCGTGACTGATTGTACGGATTATCGGAATCAAATAATTTGGCAGTGGCATTAAACCCTGTCTCTATGTACAAATAAACATCTTGATCCAGCCAATTTACTTTTCGCATTGTACTAAAGACTAACTGATTAATCGATCGATTATTGCTCTTGTGCGGACCGAAATAAGTAATCTCAGGATATACCGCCATAACTGGCAGCTGTTCCGGTTTAAAAGGATCTCTGACTGGGAAATTTTCAAAATCATACTCATTCGTATTCTTGAAGTAATACATCGTTAAACCTATATTGGGGTTTGAAAAGGTGATCACATTCAACTCGCTCTTCACCTCATTCCGAAGCCTTATACGCTCAAACGGCTCTGTTGTATTCTGCAGCTGCTCAAGTAATTTGTTTGTTCCGACTCCAAATGTAATTTGTTGCAAAACATGGTTTAAGTTATTTAACGTGTTCTCCATCGTTAATACGTCTTGCCTTAAGTTGCTCTGGATAGAACCTTCAACCTTATTAACAAGGATGGAGTTAATCGTAAATAGTGATGCGAGTCCTAGACAAATAAACGGAACTAGAATAATGAGCGTGAATATCGTGATAATTCTATTTTTAAAAGTAAGTTGTCTATAGCGTTCTAATACGAAGTTAAGCTTCATGAAGTCCCCCCAGAAAATCTCTTGAAATATTATCATGAATTGTACAGATTTTATAATAAAAAAACAATAACCCCAATTACCTTACGGTAATAGAATTATTGTGGCAGTTCGTTAAAATAATGATTGAAGAGAGTATTCTCAAACAGCCAGTAATTTCTATGTATCAGAGATGGCTAAAGGGTGTGCACTCGCAAATCGATAACCTTGGACGGCTGCATACCGTTACTTCGTGACCGTTAATGGTTTTAGCCATGTTATCTGCTTATTAAAGAACTTGTCCCGCTCACTCGTTAGCTGAATTACGATTGATGTCAGCAATAAACCCAAGTGCCGCAACTCTCGGGTTTATTGCTGATGCTGTTACGTCGGAACTTCTTCCCCCCAAGGCGGAGGTGGTGGCGGCATACTGCCAACGTTCAGAATGATCTTTTCGTTTTGGCTCTGAATTGCGGCTTGCGTTTGTAAATTCCACTGGTGTTGGGCTTGGATAGCAAATTGAGCTTGAGCTTGGGTTTGGGCTTCAAATTGTTGCTGGGCCTGCAGCTGGGATTGCGCCTGTTGCTGAAGTTGCTCTTGCACTTGCAATTGGAATTGGAGCTGAGCTTGGGACTGTGCTTGCAATTGTGATTGTATTTGAGCTTGGAATTGAAGCTGGGATTGTGTTAGAGATAGAATCTGCTCTTGAATTTGTCGAATCGTTAGAGTGAGACGGCTCGAAGGGGGCGTACAACCCCGAACCACGTGATGCCGCCTCGATTTCCGGCATCTTTTTTTAGCATGAACAGCCATTTACGTTACACTCCTCCCTATATTTCAATTCATTTCCTACACATCAGAATATGATCAAAAACAAATGTCGGACGAGGCATATGACAGGGAAGAAGTGCACATTTTTGAACTATCCTGCCAATTCGCTTATAACATGATTAAGCAAATATAACAAATTTGATCAAAGTAATCGATTGACTCTTAAGGTATAAAGCATCTTGGAGAGTCTCCAATCGTGGTACGATAAGAAGTTTATTGAGATCGAACACCAAACAAGCTGAAACCGGTACAATACCGGCGTCAGCTTGCGGCCTAGAGCTTTTTCTACTTCACGTCAATTAGAGCATTAATATCCTTATGCCGTTGAAACGGTAAGATCAATTAATATTCAACTCCATGAATCCACTGTAATTTTTTATGCTCCTTCATAGGAATCCCTGTTGTATCAAACAAATTTTTATCATCAACATATTTATTCTCATAAGTAATTGAATAACGTTTTTCTCTGATTCCTTCGAATTCAGTGTAAGCCTCCAATTTTACTGGCAGTCCTAGATCTTTTTCGATCTGTACATATTGGTGTATGACGACTTTACTTCCTTCCGGCTGTCTATCGTCTTCCAACATATCCTCACCAGAGAGCTTAACTAGCTGCTTCCCATCTTGAGATTCTAGAAGGCCTTCATTTTTCCAGCCTGTTTTGGCAAACTCGGCTTTTCTTTCAGCAAAGGATTTCCATGTGTCTGCACTCATTGTTTCTTCTTCTGTTAGTTTGATGTATTTTCCGCTTACAGCCTTTCCGCTTTTATTTCTTGAAACCTCTACCCATTTAGTTCCGTTGTCTTTTAAATACTGGCTTATTGGATGGATTGTTCCATCCTTTTCTTTGGCCAACATGTCTATCCTTTTATCATGAGTTACAGGATCTACCCACGTTTCTACAACAGCACCCACGCTGCCATCGTCGAGGTATGAAATCTCTTTGGTATATTCAATACCATTTTGTCTGTTTTGATTTGCAGGCTGGATTGCTTCAGTACCTTTTTTTGCAGGCTGAGATTCTCCAGTTACAGCGGTCATTCTCAAATCTGTTGTCGATGCAAATGCTGCAGCTGAAGTAATCAATAGTGAACCTATAATTGTGGATGCAATCAATACTCTTTTCATTCAATAATCTCCTTTAAGCGATTTAATTAGATACATAATATTTCAGCTACAGATACGGCCGTTCTGTACGATTAGATTACCAAGTGAATGCATCCAAGACTCATCATAATTCCATCATTTTAGCATCATTTTTTCGTTTTATTGAAAAGACAAGGAGATGGTAAATTCTTTTTTGTCATTTGCAAGGAAAAATTTATAAGAAACCATTTTGTTGCCATCGGTATAATCATGTACGACAACCGGCCCCATTTCAAATGTTCTGTCATCGACGAGATAATCCTTACCTGATATTCCAAACGTATCACTGCCTTCGGATACTTCTCCAACTTCATCTGATCGCTCAACGGAAAGTAAATCATTTGATTGCTCTAGGGAAAGCCCTATATAATTTTTCCAATATAAATATGAATTGTCGATATCTATGATTAGAGGCTTGACTGCCGATTTCATATTCAACTCATATATTTTATTAGTATCCGCGTCCATCGTAAAAGAGATTCGGTACTGGTCATCATACATTATGATTGCATATAAATTAACGACCAAATCAGGCCTCGTCGTATCGAAGAGGGTAAACGAAGACCCCTCACATCCATTACTTGTAAAATCGTCTTCCAAATCAGGAAGCAGCTTTTTTTCACTCAGTTTCTGTATTTCTGCCAAGCATTGTCCATTGAGATTTTTCAAGTCAACTTCTGATAAATGTGCGTTCTGAACAACAACAATGTCTTTAGACTTAACATGTTTATCATAGAGAAGGCGCATTTTGTCTATCATACTATATGGAGTGGGATGGTTGTTTTCTAGTAATTCAACTTTGTGTATATGCATTTGCCCCAACACCCGTTGATCATTGGCCTTGGAAAGCAGTAACGGAAATAGTGCAGAAAATGCCATTAATAAAATCAGTAAAAGGAATATAGTCTTGCTTTTAAATGTTTTCATTCGCCCCCTCCTTTAAGAACGATATTTACGGAAGTTCCATGACCAGGAACGCTTTCAAAATCCATTTCGGCATGGTGAATTTCTATAATTTGTGAACATATCGTTAGTCCGAGCCCAACACCGCCCTTTGCTCTTGAGCGCGATTGGTCCGTCATATAAAATGCTTCTGTGATTCTGGATAACTCTTCCGGCTCCATCCCCTTCCCATTGTCCGCAATCGTTATTTTATATCTTTCTTTTTCTATTTCGCCCATAAAACGAATATAACCCTTGCTCTCTATGGATTTTCTCGCATTATCTAGAAGATTGAGGCAAACAGTGATCATTAAATCGGTCTCTATTAACAAATCCGACTCATCCGCCTCCATTATCAATTCTATTCCTTCACGCCTAAGAATAGGTGAAATCACAGTTTTGACGGATTCAAATAAGTGAGATGCGGGAACTATTTTCATTTTGAACTGTTGTTTTTTTAGTACAATCAAATCCATTAATTTAAAGGAGAGGGCTTCCACTCGTCTTCCTTCTTGAAAAATATGATTGGCGTACAGATCATTTGCTCTTGCTCAACTTTTCTCGAACGAAGCATATCTGCGTAACCAATGATAGAAGTCATAGGCGTCTTTAACTCGTGTGCAAAGCTTGCAATAAAATTTTCTTGGCGCTGTGCAGTACCCTCCAACTCCGTAACCATATGCTTCAAGCTCTTGGACATTTGGGTGAAAGCCTTGGCAAGCATACCAATTTCATCATTACTGTTTCGGAAAGAAGGAAGTATGAAATCCCCTTCAGCAATGCTCTTGGTTGCTTTGGCAAGATTCTTGATAGGTTTCGTCAGCCAGTAGGCAACAAACGATACTAGAATAAAGCTCAAGCCAATCATACCCATAATCAAGCCGAAAAAAACTTGATATTGATTTTCCCTGCTTTTAAATAAAGAGGTTATATCCCTATAGGTTTCCAAATAAAAAGTCTCTCCGCCAGACACAATAGTACAGGCAACCCTGATGAAATATTGATCATCGCCTAACGGCAGCACTTCATAACCTTGGGTGTTACTATCCAGCTTTTTTATTAATTCATTATCAAATACTGGAGCTCCAGTTGTATGAAGGGTTTGATAATTACTATAGCTGATCCGGAACGGGACGGTCCCGTTGGAAGTAATCACGGTAATTTTCTCTAACGTGCTTTTTATCAAGGCATCTTGCTGCTGGCTCTCCTCTAGCTTCAAAGCAACTTCATCACTATAAAATGCGCCGGCACCTTGGTATGTTTTCGAAAGTTCTTTGTCCAAAGATGCCCTCAGAATATCATTTTCTTTGAAAGAATAACCTACTTCATGCTTTAAAGCAGATTGAAAGATAGTATTTATCATGATTGAACTACCTAAGCTAAACATAAACAATGTAATAATGCTTGTGCTGAAAAAAAACTTCCAAAAGAGCTTCATTGATCCACCACTAATCGGTAGCCAATTTTGTAGACTGCAATTATTTTATCTTCCCAGCCCATCTTTTTTCGCATCCTCTGAACGTGCAAGTCAACGGTTCTGCTGTCTCCCATATAATCATCGCCCCATATTTTCTCATAGATTTGTTCTCGGAAAAGTGCGATGTTTTTACTTCGCACAAAGAGTAATAACAACTCATACTCTTTTAATGTCAGAGTAATCATGTCCTCTCCCTTTGTAATAATACGCGAAAAGGTATCGATAGATATATCAGCAATCTCCAAATAACGATTACTTTTTTTATTACGACGTAAAACACTCTCCACACGGGCAAGCAGTTCTATGATTTCAAAGGGTTTAACCAAATAGTCATCTGCCCCTAGTTTAAGTCCTTTCACCCTCTCCTCCAGGCCCGCTTTCGCTGTAATAAAAATAACGGGAATATCCCGTGGTTTGATATATTCAAGAAGCTCATATCCGTTGATTATAGGCAGCATAATATCAAGTAAAATCAAGTCGTAGCTGTTTTGCTCAATCAGTTCTGCAGCCTGTCCTCCATCTGAGGCACAAATACAATTGTATCCGGATTCAATAAGATTTATTTTAATTAATTCGGATATGTTTTTTTCATCTTCAACAATAAGTATAGTAATCATTCGAATTTCACCATATTCCAAACGTCCCTCTTTTACAGGTTGTTGGAATGTCTTCCTTTCTAAAAACTTCAACTTTGTTGGGTTTATATTTTTCATTCATAATCATAACGAACCTTGAATTTACATCTATTTTCTTGTCTGCATCATTAATAATTATACTTTAAAATTGCATCATATTTGCATCATAGCAATCGGAAAGACTTACTAACTAAATCCACTAGATGAGTCTAGAGCGTCTAATAAGGCATAATATATCCAGTCTCAAAAGATGTAGGAAACTTGAACTCGAAATTGCGACAATTGTACCTTCGGTTTCCTGCAGATTTCACCAGAAAATAATTTATGAGAACCTAGAATTTGAAACAGCGACTCCCCAGGACAAAAAACATAGTCCTAAACAGTCGCTGATTGTTAAATTGAGCTTATCGCACTTTGAATAATGTCGGCACTTTGTGGGCTATTCGCTTCTGCATAAACTCGAAAACTTATTGAAATCAATGTTTGTTTTGGGTTGCATCAAGATAAGCATATAAACGCATACAGAAATTACGAATGTACCGCCAACTGTCCTCTAAACCATTGCTATAATATATTCTTTACTCGTTCAAAAAGAGCGTGGTCCGGTTTTGGATTAGCCCGGCGGCTTCCTCCGCGGACTTCTGACCGCTAAAGTAAGCAAGGGCCTCCCCCCCAACGATAGCTATCACTTGTCCGTCGATAATGGAGTAATGGTCCACCCTATCCAATAGCTGCGTAAACCGAGTAAACTCCTCATCCTCCACTTGGACAGACTTACCGTCAAGCAGTTGGTATGTACCCGCCTGGATTTGTTGTTTGATCTCGTCTAGCTTCTGTTCATTCACCGATTTAAGCAGCGAAAATCCTTCGCGATCCGGTATCGATTGTCCCTCTTCAGACAAGATGAAACTGAGAAGCTTCCATGCCTCCTGCTGCAGTAGCGTTTTCGCCTGAATCGCAAATTTATAGGACGGGATGATTCGCATACTGCCGGACTGCTCTGCGCTGTGAGGTTTTTGAAGCAGCAGAGGATGATCAAACACACTATGCGTTACATTAATTACGTCGGCCGGCTCACGCAATACAGCAGAATAGAACAATTGCTTGTCACGCTCTGCGGGCTCTGCGGTCATCACCCCTTCATCAAACATGTTCTTCACTTGTTTCAATAATGCCACAAATTTTGGGGTATCAAACTTTGCTTTTTTACCCTCTTTATCCACATATTGACTGTAACTGTCTATTGTCATTTCCTGAGTTAGCATATCCGGCGTATAATCAGCCATTGCATACAAACCGCCCTTTCCCTGCGTCAGTTGCTTCACAATGCCCGTTAAATCCTGCCAGGTCCATGTCTGCTCATTGATATCGGCTTTCTTCAACAATTCGCCATCCCCAATGAACGCTCTAAGGTAATATCCGGAGGGAATCGCATACGTTCCGCCCTTTGGCTGGATGGCCTTCAATACATTCATGTATATATTGTCTTGCATCAAAGTTTGGTCTTGCTTCATTAAATCTTCCATATTCAGAAGAAATCCCTTCTCGACATACTCGTCTGCGGGCAAATCGTCTGTCAATTCAATAATATCCGACCCTTTTCCGGATAATAAAGCCGTATTCATTGATTTCCGGTACTCCTCAAAATCCCCGAATTTCACCTCTTCCCCAGCCTGCTTATAGGCCTGAATCTGCAGATCGATATCCGTATATCTAGCCTCGAATTTTTTCTCCAACGCTTCATAGAAAGGCGTGGACTGCATAATGGACAGTCTAAGGACGTTTTTTCCATCTTCCGTTACTGCCCTCTCGCCCCCGCCTCCTCCAGTACTGCAAGCAGTCATAACCACTGATATCATAATTGCCCAAATTATGGTTTTACCTATCTTTTTATTCATAGCTTCCTACCTCTCATCTTTGTTTTTATTGTAGACGAATCCGATTTCCGTCCTGCAGTGGTTCGCTGCTTTCCATAATAATCAAATCCCCTTCATACAGCCGGTCTACCGGAATCATCGTCATCCATTCTGACGACTCTCTTACCTCAATTGGGATCTTGCGGGCCAAAAACACATTGCCCAAAGCCCCCGGCTGCAGCTCCACCTTGAATATAAACCGCATCTCACCTTCACGATGAACCGCCTCGTTCGGAATCAGCCACCCCTTTTTTGACGAAGTCCGCTCCAACTTGACTGAAACCTGCTCCCCCCCTTTCAGGGTGGCATCTTCCACATGGATACGCAACTGCTTCTGCCGAATCGTTGCCGTCGCTCCGCCTCTACTTTCTGGCAAGTCTGTGATACGTGACTCCGCATCGGCGATATCATCGATTGTGCCCTCCAGTGAGCGAGCAGGCTGTTCCCCCTCCGTTATGGTTTTTAGATGGATAGGCTCCTTGAGTACAAGACCGAAGCTATCGACAAGCTCTTTGTCTGCAAGGATTTCCAGCCAAAATCCTAAATTGCGATTCGAGATCACGATATCCGGCTTTCCGTTGGAAGCAAGTCCTTCTACTGCGTTCAATTCCATTACAAGCCCGTCAAAAGGGGCGACCAGATTTCTCTGCCGTGTCAACTGTTCCCGAAGCCCGTTGATTTTCCGCTGTTGCACCGCTATATCGATATTGAGCAATTTCAGTTGGCGTCTAACTTTCACTGTAGTGGACTCATCCCCTTCGACTATCGACAATTTGAATTGGTCTTGCACTCCTTCCTGTTCGATGGTCAGCTTCTGCAGCTGCGCAATCTCATCTTCCAGATCCCTTTCCGCGGAAGTGCTGTCATATCGAACGAGAATATTGCCTTTCTTAACCGCCTCCCCTTTCTTCACAAGAACTTGTCTAACTTTCCAATCGGCGGGATTTGGCAGTTCCTCCTGTTTAACAGGTCGCAATATGCCGCTGGCTTCCAGCTTATAATCAATTCCTCCGCTCATCGCCTCCTCGGTCCTTACCTTAGGCAAAGTAACCGACTGTAACGTATTGCTGAATAGCGTGAAAAACAGCAACAATCCGAAAAACAGCAGCAGCATAATGGAAATCCATTTTTTTCGCTTAAGATCAACCTGGTCCTTCGATAGCTCCATAGCCATTGCCTTCTCCTCTACCCCTTGATACCAGACAATTGAACACCTTCAATGAAAAACGTCTCTGCGTACAGGAACAACAGCACCATCGGAGACATATATAGCATGGAAGCTGCAAAAATCGTCCCCCATTCTCCGCTTAATCTAGACAGAAATACCGATAAAGGCAGCTTGAACGGATCGTTTATAAAAATTAACGGCTGCTCGACCATGTTCCAATAATCAACAAATAACAAAATCACCAGTGCGGCAAGCCCAGGCTTGACCATCGGAAGGATAACCGTTAGAAATATCTTAAAATGGCTTGCCCCGTCTATTTTGGCAGCCTCAATATAGGCATACGGAATATGCAGCATGAACTGGCGCAGCATAAATACACCAAACGCAGCAAAGACACCCGGAAGAATAACAGCTCCAGAGCTGTTTAGCAAACCTAGCTTATCCGCCATGATATAGTTCGGAACCAGCGTAACCTGAAAAGGCATTAGCATCGTCAGCAGATACAGGAGAAACAAGGAATCGCGGCTGAAGAAATTCAGCTTCGCAAACGCATAGGCTGCCAGCGCCGCGACAACCATCTGTCCAATAATAATAGGCACGACATAACCGACTGAGTTCCAAAATAGAAGCAAATAGTTAGGAGAATGCACCAGCAGCTCACCGTATTGACTCAGGCTTACTTGATCCGGCAACCATTTTAAATTGACAAATGTATCGGCATCCGTTGACGTTGCGGCCGTTAGCTTCCCAATCTCCCCATAGTTGATATTTAGTTCCTGTTCGGTCATCAGCGAATTGGTGAAGGTAATGACGATTGGGAACAGCAGCAGAACTCCAATTAACCCCATTAACGCCGTTAATAGAACTTTATGTATGGTGGTAATAAGTCTCAAAAGTCTTCCCCCTATTCCATAAACTGGCGATATCGACGCTCCAGCCCGAACATCCCGAGGACGACCGTCAGTATGCCACAGACCATCAAGACAGCTGCCGCCGTAAGCTTCTGAATGTCCAATGACACGAACATGTTGTTCATGTAATGCTGCAGCATGTAGATGCTATCGTGTGGGTAATCACCAGCCAGCAAATAGGTCTCCCGAAATACTTTGAAAGAATTTATGATCGACATAATGACCACGAAAAACGTTGTTGTAGTCAGATAGACCAGCGTAATTCCAAAAAACTGGCGTAAGCGACCGGCCCCCTCAAGTTGGGCTGTTTCATAATAATCCTTCGGAATTTGCTGAAGACCCGCCAGGAACAAGATGACATTGTACCCGACATTTTTCCATAGATATACCGCTATGACCACATTCCGGGCTGCATTCGTCTTCATCCAATCCAGTCGATCGATGCCGAACCAACTAAACACGTAGTTCAATGCCCCGTTCCAGTCAAAGATCATTTGCCAGATGATGATAACAGAGGCAACCGGAACAACAAGCGGCAATACATAAGAGGTTCGCAACCATTTTCTGAAGTAAATTTGCCGATTCAGCAATAACGCCAGCCCGAGGGACAATGCCAGCATAAGCGGAACGCTCACTACGCTAAAATAAAAGGTGTTATACGCCGCCTTTCGGAAGGAATAGCTGGAAAGCAGCTCCCGGTAATTCGAAAGGTCCGCAATTCTTCCCCCTGACGAGCTGCTCATGAACGAATACATCACCCCCATAGCAAATGGAATCAGATAAAACACGGCAAAGCCAACTACACTCGGCGCCAGAAACATCCACGCCACTGCCGTGTCCCTGCGCAGCCACCGAGCCCAGCCCCGCGGAGCACACAAAAAAAACCACTTCTTCATCTTCAGTCCTCCTGCCGTTGATTCTCTAAGCATAGGCCTGAATGTTAAAGTAAGAAGTGGGATAAATCTTAACTTTTCCTAAAACGCGGTTGTCTCTTTGGATGATGCCAAGTAAGGCAAGCGCACCTCGAATTCGGTACGAATGAGATCGCTTTGCACTGATATGGCACCTTCGTGCTGTTCTACAATGTTCTTGGCGATAAACAAGCCCAGTCCTGTGCTCCCTTCCTGCTGGGTTCGCGCAAGATCCCCAGTAAAGAACATGTCAAACACATGAGGCGACTCGTCTGGCGGGATGAAGCTGCCGCCGTAATTGGTGACTGTAATGACGACTTCTCCCCCCTCCTGTCTGCCGTGAATATCTATATATTCTCCGTCTTTGCCGTAACGAATGGCATTAGACAACAGATTCTCGAATACGCGTGCGAGCAGATCACCTTCACCAGAAACAATTAAATGATGATCGATGGCAAGGCGAGCGGTCAGCCCGTTTTTTTCGAATAACGGATACAACTCTTCACTTAATTGAGTCAGCAGCTCGCCCAGATCAAGCGGCGTCTGGAAGATATTCAGCTTGCCGTAATTCATCCGCGTAATTTCGAACAGCTCATCGATCAGCTTTTCGAGCCGCTTCGATTTCGTGAAGGCAATCGTCGTGTAATGCTTCATTTGATCAGCCGTCAAATCTTTGCCTTGAAGAATAAAATCCAAATACCCGATGACAGAAGTCAGCGGGGTCCTCAAATCATGGGCAAGGTTAAGTACAAGCTTTTCCTTGCTGTTCTCGGCAAAATCGCCCCGTTCCACCGCTTGCTTCAGCTTTTCGCTAGCCGAGTTGGTGTCCCTAGCAATATCCCCGATTTCATCATTGGACGGGATATGGACCCGATAAGAGAAATTTCCTCCGGCCAAATGGTGTATCCCCCGAGAGATCTCTCGGAAATAAGCAACATAACGCCTGGTTAACAAATAGAAGTAAAAAAACGAAATGGGAAAAAAAAGGATCAGGAACGCGTTAATATCGCCAATATCTCGCATGAATTCGCGAACTTGAAACATTGGATTATCGCGCAGCAGCGTAAAGTAATACTGCTGCAGACCCAAATAAATCAGAAAGGTAGTAGCGGCGGAGAGCAGCATGCTGAGCCCGAACAAGCGAATCATTTGGAATCGGAAGCTTCGAAAATTGGGTTTAGCCATTGAACGTATAACCTACTCCCCAGACAGTCTTGATTAGCTTGTTGTTCTTATTCTGGTCATCCCCTAGCTTCTTACGTAACGTTCGAATATGCACCATCACGGTATTTCCTCCGCCTTCATAATAGGCCTCGCCCCACACTTGTTGAAAAATATGCTCCGAGCTGAATACCTTCTTTGGATGGCTAGAGAGCAGCACCAATATATCGAACTCTTTAAGAGTAAGCTCTACCGGGTTGCCGTAAAAGAACACCGTTCGCTGCTCGGGATAGATTACGAGTCCTCCGACCTCCAGAACAGACGTATTGGCTGGAGCGGCCATTGACGGGTTAAGTTGAATAAAGCGCCTCAGTTGGGCGTTCACTCGTGCTACCAGCTCCATAGGATTAAACGGTTTGGTTATATAATCATCAGCACCGCGAACCAGACCGGTGATCTTATCCAGGTCTGTCGCCTTGGCGCTTAGAAAAATAATAGGCAGGTGATACTGCTCGCGAATGAGCCGAGTCAACTCGTACCCGTCGATTTTGGGCATCATGATATCCAATATAGCCAAATCCACGGACTGCGTCCTGATTACGTTTAGGGCCTCTTGTCCTTCAGCCGCTTTCAGGCAACGGTAACCCTCTTTGACCAGATGCAGCTCGACCAGATCAGCGATTTCCGCCTCGTCATCCGCAATTAAAATATTGATTGATTTCATAGTATTCGCTCCTTTTTAGAACTAGCATTACCGAGTCTGGCTTGCGATTTCAAATTTTCTTTTCATTTAATAAACGGCGGAAGGTGATGATGGCTGATCGGTATATCAAGAAGCCTAAAAGTCCTCCCAAGGAATTAAGCAATATGTCATCGACGTCGAATTGGCCAATCATAAACAGGAGCTGGGCCGTCTCCAAGCCCAGGCTTAGAAAGGATGAACCGATTAAAATTCTCATCCAGGAATTCCTCTTATCATTGAACATTATTCCCAACAAAATGCCGAGCGGCATAAAGATCGTCACATTGCCAAGTAGATTTACAAAATCGTTGTAGCCTAACGAATGAAGCGATCTGGAAATTTCCCGAAATGGAACCAAATTGCCTGTATCCAGCCTCTGCGAAAGCAAGCTGGACTGCTGCAGTCCGGCAAGCAGGCGGCCCCAAAGAAAACCAAGATCCAAGGAGTGAAACTTCAATAAGATAATTTTGATCAGCATAAATATATAAATGACAAGCAGAGCTCGGAGGATTAGTGCGCTCAGCATACTACTCCTTCTTTGTTTCATGTTGTTTATATAGACCCTTGTCATCTTATTTATCCCAGTTGCTTTCAGCGTGCCCATTTTCGCAATTATTTGCCCTTCCCCCTTCTTTTCCTGTTACATTGTGATTTGTAATATTTACACTATCCTGATTATTACTGAAATCTCGTATCCGCCAAGCGCCTGCAAAAACGACTATGCTAAAAGAATAAAGAATATTATTAAAAATGAAATGAGGTCAAACCTAAAATTTTTCTTAAATGAACAGTAAATTTCGTACATCGCCATTTCGCTATCCATATCACTGATACCGTCATTCTTGCTTATCAACAACATAATGTGGATATGGCTTCCTTTATAAGCAGAGTATTCTTCTATTCATCTCTTACGTAATAAAAGGCTCGCGTTGGTTTTATTCAACGCGAGCCCTCGTTTCCCATTAACCTATTTGATTGTAACTTTCGCCTAGGTTTTTAGCAAAATTATGCAATGTAATAACGCCGATAATTGCGACGAACGCCATAATACCAATAAAAAGCAAAATTCTTTTTTTCATTCTATTATTAGCTCACCTCGGTTTTAAATCATCGATATGTAATAATTTAGACGCTGTTTGCGACAAAAGGTTACGTTATCCTGCCCGTCAGGATTCCTGTAGAGCGTTAATTATGCGCTTTGCATTAGAACGAGCGACTCCGGCACGATGGGTTAGTTACGGGTCATAGCCCTTTAGCCACCTTAAGGAGGTCGCTCTATCTTGAATTTTAAAGCTCAAACCAAATCGAGAGACCATCGTCCATCGTCTCGTCAGCGTCAAGAACCAGATCCACCGTTGAGTCGACATTGTGTATGAACGATGAAACGTTTAAACGACAGCACGAAGTGAATGTAAAGACGAAAGGCATGAAGCCAATGCGCTCAGTGATGAAGCTTTGCGGCAAGATGGCTCGCATTCTGGTTTCCATAGCTCTCAGCGGTAAAGCTTACGAACCGAATCGAGCTATGCCTATGAAACAGGTGCTTAATCGCTTCACGCTCCGCACAAAAATTGGCTTATTCGCAGGATTTCAAGATTGCACGCAGTACCGGTTTGCATTAAACAAAAAGGGCATAGTCCCGCCGAGACATGGGAGTGAAAGCCTGCGGAGGTGCGTGGAGCAGCGTGCAGCAGATCAATAAAAAAGGAGCGAAAACTCGCCCCTTCTGTTCCTGTATGCTCACCGGATGCCCATTTAGACGGCTCTCGCCCCATTCTATCCGGCTTACGATTGATCTTCTGGTGAAATTCTAAGATCGAACAGAAAATGTAAGGTCCACCAATTCCATTGGACACTCTAATAGTCAAACCTACTCATCTTCTTTTCTGCAGCCGTTCGTAACTATTTCGGCTACCTATAGAACGATTTCTTCCTGCGCCTATACCGACTATAAAGAGCAAGACCGAAGCGCCAAGCAGAATGAAAAGTGGTAGATTCCAACTATTTGTCAAATCATGCAGAAATCCTATAAGGATAGGACCAATTGCGGCAAGAAGATATCCGATCGATTGCGCCATGCCAGACAGTTCCGCTGCTTGATGCGCATTTTCAGTACGTAAACCGAAAAACATCATAGACAAGCTAAAGGCACAGCCTCCACCAATTCCGAGTATTATGATCCATAACAGAATTATATTGGAGCTTCCATATAGAAGTCCGAGCGTACCCGTCAAAAGTAAAATGGTTATGATGACCACTAACAAACGTTGGCTAGACATGCGTCCAGCAATAACAGGCACAATAAAAGTAAATGGAAGCAGAGCTAGCTGCATGATCGAGAGGTACCATCCTGATTGGTTGGAGTCAATTCCTTGCTGCTTTAAAATTTCAGGCAACCATGCGATCAACACATAGAAAATCATGGACTGTATACCCATAAACAAGGTTACTTGCCAGGCAAGAGGGGATTGCCAAACATTCACTTCGTTGCTGGCTATCTGTTGACTGATCGTGGTTGTTTGCTTCGTTTGATTTCTTAATTGGGGTAGCCAACAGAGAATCGATACAAAGCTTAGAATCCCCCATATACCCAATGCTCCCTGCCATTTTAGACCTGCGTTCACGGCTAGCGGTACACTGATTCCCGATGCGATTGCTCCAAATAAACTCATTGAAATGGAGTAAATCCCTGTCATGGACCCAATTTTATTTGGGAAATCCCTTTTGATTAAACTTGGCAATAATACATTACATATGGCAATTGCGAATCCAAGAATTGCTGTCCCAATATACAGATTAGCTGTGCCAGATAAAGAACGTATTACAATGCCAACAGTCAGAAAGATTAGGGCAATCAAAATGATTCGTTCAACACCATACCTTCGTCCTAATTTGGGCACTAGTGGCGATAATAAAGCAAAGGCAAGCAAAGGTAGCGTTGTTATCAGGCCGGCTAATGTATTTGAAATACGAACGTTATCCCTTATGAAACTCACTAAAGGACCGACTGAGGTTAAGGGAGCACGTAAATTAGCTGCAATAACAATTATGCCGAGAATGATCAGTCCTATAGAAGATGGTACGGCTTTTTTAATTTGTTTGTTCGACATTCTTCATTTCACCTTCCTGCATTTATACGTCTAATTTGTTTCCTACTGATTGAAAACTATAAAACAACATTCGCGCGAATAACAAAAGTATATTATAGTATATTATTATTTACAATTAGTATTGTATAATATACTTTAAATCGATTGAAAACAAAAATACAACTCTTAATTCCCGTCATGGAATTCGGAGTTGTATGAATTGAGTTAAATTTCCTATTTTCAGAAACCATACTTTAAGGATATATGGAGCACTGTTTCGCTATTCGTGTGATTGGTATAAGAGTGAGGACAATCAGCACGAAAACTGATCGTATCATATTGATTCAATGTGTAAACCTCTCCATTGACTTGAATTTCAATGGAACCAGTCATGACTGTCGCAATTTCAGTTGTATCCGCATGATGACCTTCAGGGTGATAAGAGCTATTCGGCTGTAAGTAAGCCCGACACATTTCAATATCGTTGCTTGTGTTTTTAAAGACTGGTTCAATAATCCAATTTTTTTGATCGTTAGAAAACCGCAGTCCTTCGCCTGCCCGATACAAACTAACAGGGTCTTCTGATTTCAACAAAGCCAATAGCGGTAAAGACATGCCTTTTGAAATTTTCCATATAATCGCCAAAGTTGGATTTGTATCACCACGTTCGATATTCCCCAGAGTAAGTTTGCTTACACCCGTTAATTCCGCTAATTCGTCTAAGCTCATGTTTTTTTCTTTTCTGTACTTTTTCAAGGCTCCGCCGATTTGTAAAACAAGCTGTTTTGATTCATCGATTTCATTCATTTGATATTCACCTCAACAAAAAACAATTATTGCTAGTATACTGTTTATCTAGACTCTTTTCCATACAATTAGGTGGACTACACTCCTATGCTAAATTCTTAAGTCTAGGTGACTATTCTGCCGATAGCTTAATAACATGAGTAGGCATACAAAAAAACAGCAGCATCCTGCTGAGAGGTTCCCCTAATAAAAAATCTTCTCATCCCGTTTTTTTTCCGCCTTCAAGGGTACAATTACCCTTGTTTATGCTCACAATTTTCGCAAACCTCTTGAAAGTGATTAATATTCTTGAATTTCTTTGTAAGTTTTATCCACTCTCGCAATTCGGAAGCAGTATCAGTAGGTCCTCCCCGATCTGAAAAGATGTATTCCCAGCAAAGACATTCTCATATTCTACCATATATTGTTTGGATTACAGCGTACGGTTAAATTTCTCAACAAGATGTTCTATGACCGGATTAATATTTGAATCGTCAACGATGGACAGCTTTTCCGCTTTGAATAACTGAATTTTTTTAAACTGATAGTAGTCATAGAGAACTTGTTCAATGGACATCTGATTATAAAGCAAATACTTTATATCAATAATTTCTCTGAGCAGTATATCGTCCTGAAGCAAAATAAATTTTTCATTTATCATATTAAAAATGCCTTTTTCTTTTCCGTCTTGGTAAAATTCTAAGGTCATTTTTTCACGTTTATTCAAAGTGCTTTTCAGATTATCGTATAAATCGGGGTAAACCGCTTGAAGATCCTTAAGAAAAACATCTGTAATTTTGCCAACAAGATTAACTGACTGTTCAAATAATTTCTGAAACCAGATTCCGAACACTTTTTCGTCGTCTTCCTTCGTCTGACCTTCCATCTTTTCCAAATAATCTATAATAATGCGTACAACACCTTCAATCACCTCTTCTTTTGAAGAAAAGTACTTGTACATGGTAGCTCTGCTTACGACCATGTTCTTGGCAATGTCATCCATGCGCAAATGCTGGAAACCATCCTTCATGACAGATGAAATTATTTTTTTAAGCAATTTATGTCTTGCTTTATCCTGCTGGCTCTCAAGGATCATATTCATTGGATAACCTCCTGCAAACGCTTTTACTCATTATACGTAATTTTACAACAAAAAGACAACAAAAACAAAATAGACAAAATAGATAAAAAGTGTATACTCTAAATAATATGTATGCTATGATCCTTATCAACAACTTGAACCTCAATGGAAAGGATGATTATTATCAGTAAGTCTAAACAAATCATATTAACCATTATCATTGCATGCCAGCTTATGGTTGTACTCGACGCTTCCATCATGGTAACGGCTTTGCCTGAGATTGGCCGCACCCTTAATCTGACTACAGCCCATTTAAGCTGGGTGCAAAATGCCTATATACTAGCTTTTGGCGGACTCATGCTGCTTGGTGCACGGGCGGGGGATATTTGGGGACGAAGGAGAATGTTTAGCATTGGGATTGCTTTGTTTACATTGGCCTCTATATTGGTTGGTATAGCACAATCAGCTGAATTTTTGTTCATTGCCCGTGCATGGCAAGGCCTTGCTGCAGCGATTGCGACCCCCTCCACACTCGCATTATTGTCGGTGACCTTTGTGGAACCGAAAGAACGCACCAAAGCAATCGCGTTATACAGTGCTGTAGCAGGAGCAGGCGGCAGTATCGGCCTCATTCTTGGCGGAATTCTAACCGATCTAGTTTCGTGGCGGGTAGGAATGTTTCTTAACGTCCCTATTGGAATTGCTCTACTCTTCATGGTTCCACGTTTTTTGCCGGAAACGGAGAAAAATACAGGGCATTTTGATTTAATGGGAGCATTGACTTCCGTATTTGGAATAACCGCACTGGTATATGGTTTTGTTCAGGCAGCAGCTAATGGATGGGCAAAAATGGAGACCATACTTTCACTTATCATTGGAGTTGTATTGTTAGTGGCATTCGTGTTTATCGAGGCTCGCGCGAAACAACCGATTACACCGTTGCGTCTGTTTGCTAGCCGCCAACGGTCGGGTGCCTACCTCGGGAGATTCTTGCTTGTATGCGGCAATTTTTCTGTATTTTTCTTTATACCGCAATTTTTGCAGAACGTGCTTGGTTTCACTTCCTTTGAATCCGGGCTGGCATTTCTGCCTTTCACAGCTGTTCAATTTGGGATGATGTATCTTATGCCATGGCTAATATCGCGGGTTGGAAATATAAGGGTGCTGGTCGTCGGTCTAATAATTGCGGTAATGGGTACTAGCTGGCTAAGCCAGTTATCAATAGATACACATTTTTTCCCACAAATATTTCTGCCGTTGATGGTCATGGGTATCGGCTCTGGAATGGTTTTTCTTCCATTTACAACGATTGGACTATCTAGCGTAGATTCACGTGATTCAGGCGCAGCTTCTGGTCTTATCAACGTTGCCCATCAAACAGGAAGTTCGTTGGGTATAGCAGTTCTTATTACTGTCTTTGAAGCAGCTAACAGATCAGCAGCATTACCTTTAAAGCAGCAATTTGCTCACGCTACTTCTGCAGCCCTAATGGGTTCAGCAATATTTATCGCAGCTTCCCTGGTAGTCGTGCTATTCTGGTTTCACCCAAAACGCAGCGCAGTTAAAGAATAAGCCCTGAAAGCTGCTTCATATAAAGTATTGCAAATAAGACGATTTTCCATTCGTTACTTGAACGGAAAATCGTCCTCTTTCTATTCTTTCAAGTGGAAAGTTACAGAGGGACTAACTCTTATTTCAAACCTTATTGAGCTTGAACTATCGTTCTCCGTTAGTTGAATGTCCTTTGTTCCATGGTTGAGCGATTTTGACGTGCTCTGGCGAAACTTATTATATTGATCGGAGTCTCATGATTCTACATTTGCTGTTTAATGGCTTTAATCGTTGCAAAATGCATGCCTTCATGATACAAACAAAAACTAAGACACTCCTTAACGGTCAATAGTTCAAGACCAGCCGAAGTAACAAATGGCTTCTCTAGATTGTCTTCTAGCCTGTGCTCCAAGATTTGCTTAATCCGATCGATTTGCTTAGATAGTAAAACAGCAATTTCATCCAAGCTAGGGACTTGCGTTCCCCAGCTTTCCGGCTTAGTCCCAGGAGCAAACAATTCTGC
This sequence comes from Paenibacillus paridis, assembly GCF_006345825.1. Classification (GTDB taxonomy): domain Bacteria; phylum Bacillota; class Bacilli; order Paenibacillales; family Paenibacillaceae; genus Pristimantibacillus; species Pristimantibacillus paridis. The sequence goes on along the minus strand of NZ_VCIX01000092.1, from coordinate 577,204 downwards.
AATATGCTTAGGCAAATCCATCTTTTCATTCGTTAACGCAAAAGAAAACTTCTCATGAACAAGAAGAATGTGCCCCAGATTCCACAGAATATTGTTGTTAAAACCTCTTGGTACAGTGCGTGTCTCTTCCTCGCTAATCCCGTCAACCAGTTTTATTGTATTACCTCGAACAAATCGTAATTGTTTAAAAAGATAATTAACCATACCTCATTCTCCCCTTTGAAAATATTATGGTTGCTACACTGCATAATCATGACCATATTTAACATATCCTACCGTGGAGGATAACCGCCCGTTTCTACGATAAAGCACACTTCATTCAAACAACATTCCGCCACGCTCTAGTGCCAGTTAGCATAACGAGGCAGCCGATCAGGTTAAGGGGCAAAAGTTGAAGATTCGGCAACGAATTAAACAACTTTATTATCTCTATACAATTACAAGAAATATCAGTTCATAGAATCTGCCGAAATCGTCTCACACCCGTTGAATAACGCAAACTTTTGGAAACAACTGTTCAAGGCTGTTCGCAATTGTGTTGTTTGCTTCACACCGTTCTCGTACCAGATGTTTTTAACAACGAGAGTTCCAGTTTTTCGCTCCGCAATGATCTCGGCTCGCCCAATGAAGCTCTCTCCATATAATAGAGGCAGTACATAATAGCCGAATTTTCGTTTGATTGCAGGAGTGTAAATCTCCCAGGTGTAATCGAAGTCAAACAATTCGTTGATAAGTTTTCTGTCCCATATGAAATTATCTAGCGGGGCAATAAGCTCGCAACGCAATTTCGGCTCCTGATTTTGCAGAACGGCTTCAATAAGCGGTAAATCCTCCGCGAGGCAGTACAGCATATCCTTCATCTGTTCCACGGCAACAGCAACAATGCAAGCTTCGTTTAATAGCTGGCGGAAAACTTCGTTACGCTGTGCTGCTTTCAACCCCCATATGTTCAGCCATGCATCTGACGCACGATTCCATAAGAGACCAACAGAGCTAATTCGACGAAGTACCCGCCACTTATGATGCTCAAGCTCATCCTCCAACGGCTCTGATGCATTCAGTAGATTTGGCTGTATGTAATTCTTGGCGATATCGTAATATTTACGCGTTCCTTTTTTATGATGGATAATCAACTCACCCGTCGAATACATCTGTTCCAGCACCGATCGAGATGAATTGTTTCCACCGCTCCAATGGATGACCGATTGCCAAGAGAAATCTCCATCCAATTTTAAATCATTCGAACTTAGCGCACCGTGATTTTGGATATGAGCCCGTACTTGCGCTGTCAACGCTTCCATTTCGGGATAGCGTTCGGCATGTTGCCTTGCGGCTTGCCTGTATCGCTCAAAATACGGCCAATCCTCGACAGGGATAATGGCCAGGTTCTTGTCGGGATAATCGACAAGACTTCTATCTTCATAAAGCAACTCGGCGAGCATTCCCTTGGTAAACCCCTTAATTCGCGACTGTAGCACCAATTCGGCGTTTTTTCCGCAAACATCGATGGGGTCGTATTGAATACAGTTGACCTGCCGAGCAAAATCCAATACGCCCTGCTTCCCGCTAAATTTATATTTGCCCAAAAGCCCATGCTTCAACAACAGAAATTGCCGTGCCTGGCGGTTTGTTAATTGAATCATGTTTGTTCTCACCTACCTCTAGTTTAGTTTTTTATTATATTACAGTGGGAGGCTGGAGGAAAAAAAAGAAGGCGTGGAGGAAAATTTATTTCACGTACTTGCTGAGGATGTTTCTTGTACTTTTTATTGGCTGGCTTGAGTCCCATGCAATATCGAACTCAAGCCAACCAATCAGCCGTATAATAAAAACTCTAACTTTAAGGAGTCACTACCAAGGAAGACATCTTTTCGTTATTGCATTTATTTTGTTGGATCCATCATAGGCGTTACTGATAAGCCTGCTTGACGTAATAGCAGCATCATTTGGCCGCGGTGATTTCCTCTATCATTCACTACTCTTTTATCATACAAAATATTTGCTCAAAAGAAAAGAAAAACGAGAACATTTGTTCTTAATTAAAAAATGCTACTCTATTTCCGCTAACCTTGAGAATACCACCAAACAGGTTAGCGAGGTATATAGATGCACGATCTAGGTGTTCCCCGGAAGTTAAAAATACTTTTCATTTCTCTTCTTTCCGAATAACGATTTATCTATCGGAGAAATCATGCGACTAAGCGAGCATTCGTGAGAAAAATGTATTGTACCGAGGGAGCTTAATAACATGAATAAACAAAAAAACCTCCCCGCAGCACCCTGCAGAGAGGTTCCCTCTAATAAAAGATCTTCTCATCCCGTTTTTCCTTAAGGATTTCCACCGCTTCCCGAAACCGCAGCGAATGCACGATCTCGCGCTCCCGCAGGAACTTCAAGCTGTCCTGCAAATCCACATCGTCTGTCAGGTCAATCAACCACTGATATGTAGCGCGAGCTTTCTCCTCCGCTGCAATATCCTCATACAGATCCGCAATCGGATCGCCTTTGGCTTGAATATACGCAGCCGTCCACGGAACGCCGCCTGCGTTCTCATAGAACAAAGCGCTGTCGTGGGCGACGTAATGTGCGCCAAGCCCGGCTTTTTTTAATTGCTCAGGTGTTGCATCCTTTGTCAGCTTGTAGATCATGGTGGCGATCATCTCTAGGTGAGCAAATTCCTCTGTTCCGATATCCGTAAGTAGTCCAATAACTTTATCTGGAATCGTATAGCGCTGGTTTAAATAGCGAAGCGCCGCAGCAAGCTCGCCGTCGGCGCCGCCATACTGCTCCATAAGGAATTTTGCCATTAAAGGATCGCATTTGCTGACGCGTACGGGATATTGCAGCTTTTTCTCATACACCCACATGCACGACACCTCCTCCACCGTATTCAGCAGCCAGAGCCAGCTCCGTCATCATACCTGCCAAGGCCAAGGCGACTCATTCCAAGACCACGGTACACCCGACAGGCTTTGGCCAAAATGCTTCAAAGGGCCATATTTTGTCTCATATTGGTAAGCAATCTGGTGCCTGATCTCCGCGCAATGATTATATTGCTGTATGGCATTGGTGTCATTCGGGTGGGTATCCAAATATAAATTTAATTCAACCAGAACAAAATCAATCGCCTGAAGCTCATGAAGCAGCTTGTAATAGTCCTCGTTTAACACAGCGGACATCGTTAATCACCCGCTTCCTGTCTCGTATTTTTCGAATCATAAGGACTAAATAACGAAGGCCAGAGCGTTCCGTACTTAAGCGCTTCAATGGGCGAGAACTGCGGCAGATTCGGAGGCTGAAAGGGGATAAATAATTGCGGCGGGGTGCTGAAGCTCTTCAGGCGGATAGGCGGACAGGGATCAAATGGGCCAACAAAAGGCTTATAATAGCGAATCTGATTATTTTCCATGCGGTCTCCCCTCATAACGTTCTTCAAGGATGTATATGCCTCTAGACTTGGCTAGCATGCATTAAAATGAGGTAAAGTATATCTGTATCGGTACAGATGACACTTTTATTCATTGTGGCCCGCGCTCATCTCCTATACGATGATAACAAGAAACCCAATTCATTTTTGACAAGCAAAAACGCCTTCGGCGTCCTTTAAGACGCTAAAGTAGCTTTAACGGTGAAATATAAACCCTATATAACCTAACATACTTATACATTCATATCTTTATAAAAAGAGGTGCTCGTTATGTACATCATGTCCAAGGATGAAATCAAAGCTTATCTCGTTAGAATCGGAATCGCCGAAATCAAAGCTCCATCGAAGGCTTATTTATTCGAGCTTCATAAGGCCCACATTCAAACACTCTCGTGGCAAACGATTGACATCTTTGCCCGCAAACCGGCATCCATTGACTATAGTCAATCCATCGCGCTTGTTCTGGGCGGCCGAAGCGGTTACTGTTTCCACCTTAACGGAGCGTTTAGCATACTTCTCCGATCACTCGGATATAAAGTTTCGCTGCATCGCGCCGGGGTCCAGCCATTGGGAGCAGAGCCGCGCATTAACTCGTTCCATCTCGGGCTTACCGTCAGACTGCTTAATGAACAACTGGAGGAAGAAACCTGGATTATCGATGCCGGTCTCGGAGATATGCCGTTTGAACCGCTCCCGCTTCAATATGGCGAGTACACGCAAGCCCCGTTCGTTTACAAAGTAACGGCTTCCGGCATTGCCGAAGGGGGTTGGCGGCTGGAGCATGATCCGAAGGCTTCCTTCACGGGAGTGGATTTTGATCCCAAGGCTGTAGCGGATTTGGAGGAATTCAAGCCGAAGCACGACTTTTATAGCCGGGCACCCGAGTCCCCTTGGTTTGATCTGTTTCTGATTCGGAATAGAAGCGCCGCTGAAGGCGCAGAGATTCGTGGCTGTGTGTTGAAGAAATATGATCAGAACGGCGTTCACAAGACGGAGCTCCATACAAAATCCTTGTGGCTAGAAGCGCTGGCTGATCATTTTGGAGAGAAATTGCTGAACTACAGCAGCGCGGAGAAAGATGAGCTTTGGTCGCGTGTACAGGCTGCGCATGAGGATTGGAAGAGATCTACAGCCGGCGCGGTTAGTAACGCTTAAGCTCATCCTTCGGTTGGGCACCCCCTGCTATTTAGCTAATCGGAAGCTTGGCGTATTCCCTAGGGCTCATGCCCATCTGCTGCCGGAATAACGCGGCAAAATGGTTATAGTTGTGAAACCCGACGTCATAGGCGGATTCGGAGGCTGTCCGGCCAAAGTTCCGAATGTGCAAGGCAGCCTGCCGGATTCGCATCGCATTGACCGTCTCCACAATCGTCGAGCCCGTTTCTTCCTTGAATAAATGCGACAATCTGGAACTCGATAACCCGACGGATTCGGCAATGTCCTCAATTCGAATGGTTTCTCTCATATGCTTGGACAAATAATGCAAGGTTTCCTCTACTCGTGGATCGCCTTTGCGCCTGCCCCGCTCTGCCATTAGCAATAAGATGCCGCGAATTTCATTCTCGCATATCGGCAGCCAGAAGGACCGCTGTTCCCGCGAATCTTGGATAATATTTTTTAGCGCCTGATAAACCCGCTTCTGCATTTGGGCTTTACCGACACTCTGAATAATAAGCTCTTGTTCAGGCAAATAATTAGTTTCAATCATGCCCGGAAAATGTGCCCAGATGAAATTCCAGTGGCTGCCTGCTACTGTCCCGTATTGGTGAGGCACGCCGCTGCGCAGCAGCACAAGATCACCTGCGGAGCAGCTCTCTTCTCCCGCCGGAGTTCGAAAGTAGCCGTTGCCCTCTAGCGTATAGGCAAGGAGCCAATCCGTCATTCCCGCAGGACGAGTAGTCATATATCGGTCCGATTCATTAAAATGTCCGGCAAAGATCGTCCCATATGTCGGTGAAGTATAATTTTGAAAGCTATCGTAATCAGTCATAGATGCGGCTCCTTTGCCTTTTACACCAGCATACTGCGCAGCTCCTGCGGTGGCAATGGCTTTATGTTGCGATTTTGTGCCTATCATTGATATAATGCGGCTAGTTCCTTATTATGATTCCTTGAGGTGAATACGATGTCCAGCCTACCGCTCAACCTCTCTATTCAGGACATTGGCCATGCTACCGCCGGCTCAATCGTGTATCCGCCAGGAGGTCGACTCGGCCCTCGCATTCAGCAGGATGTTCAGCTAGTTATGCTCTACACTGGAGAGATGAACGTTGAAATTAACGGGAGAATGGTCAGCATCGGCCCGGGCCATGTTGTGCTGCTCAAACCCGGCTGCGAAGAAAACTTTACGTTCTCCAGATCCGAGGAGACTTGGCATCGCTGGATTGCCGTACATATTAACAAGCTACCCGAAGAGGCAACCCAGCTCCTTGGCCAACTTCCAGAATACCTGCCGCTTACGGAAGAAATGAACCGGCTGCTCGATCTGATGCTGAACATGCAGCGCTACGCTTCAGTAGACGATCCCGCTATGATTAGCCTTGGATTAGCCGCGTTATATCTTTATCCTACGGAATCCAGAAGAGCGCTGCTTGAGAAAGAGAAGCATCCGGCCATTTATCAGGTATTATCCCAAATCTATGAGCATTACATGGACGAATTGACGCTAGCTGAGCTAGCGGCCCGCGTCGGCTTATCTCCTGAGCATCTGGTCAGGCTGTTTAAACAGTATGAGCAAACGACGCCAATTGCTTATTTATGGAGCTATCGCATTGATCGGGCGGTCGAGCTGTTAACCAGCACAGGCCTAAACGTCACAGAGATCGCCCACCGTTGCGGCTTTAAAACCTCGCATCATTTTGCCAGAATGATCAAGCAAATAACCGGAAGAACCGCATCGGAAATTAGACGCTTATCTTGGAGCGGCATGCGAAAATCATAAAGCAAGCAGCAGCCCTTGGGAATACGCCATTCCTGGGCTGCTGTTTTTACATGCTGACCATGCTATTTTTTGACGCCACCAATAGACACATTCAGATGATTTTACACCCCACATCTCCCCTTCCTTTTTCACTGATCTTTGATAGCTATTTCTCTTTTAATTATCCAAATCGTGAGAAAACGATAAAGTTAACCGCTTAACCATCCCCCATATACAGGAGAGCCTGCTTTCCTACAATTTATTTCACCCTAAAAATACCTATATTCTATATTTCTTTATAATATCAATTACAGATAAAAAAACATCAATTGCACGCATTGTTTAGCTCTTCCGGATTGTGTACGATCCATATAAACATCTAATGAAGGAGGAAGAGCTCTTGCCGACCACAACAAGACATAAACGGGACTATAGCTTGACCGGGCCCGAGAGCGAATTGGCACAGCAAAAGGGGCTGGTCGCAGCAGAATGGTACCTCACCCCCATCCCCCGCTCCAAGCTGAAGGAGCTGATGAAGCGCAAGGATGGCCCCGCCATCCGGGATACGATTATTTGGTTCGCTGCGCTTGCCGCTGCCGGCTTTTTGGCTTACTTCTCTTGGGGAACCTGGTGGGCCCTCCCGGCATTTGCTCTATATGGGGTGCTTTACGCTTCACCCGCCGATTCGCGCTGGCATGAATGCGGACATGGCACCGCATTCAAAACGTCCTGGATGAACGAAGCCGTCTACCAAATTGCTTCGTTTATGATTTTGAGGCCGGCTACGCCTTGGAGATGGAGCCATTCCAGGCACCATACCGACACGATTATCGTAGGCAGGGATCCGGAAATCGTTGCCCCGCGCCCGCCGGTCTGGTATGTCATCGTAATGGAATTTTTCAAGCTGTATGGCGGGCCGAAGGATTTAAAACGAATGCTCCTGCATTGCTTTGGCAAGCTCGACGCTGAGGAGAAGGAATATATTCCTTCCTCGGAAATACGCAAAACCTGTATGGAATCCCGAGTATACATGCTGATTTTTCTCCTTGTCATTACAGCGTGTATCTATAAAGGCAGCATTCTTCCAGCGATGTTTATTGTCCTGCCTTCCTTCTTCGGAAGCTTCCTTGTGCTCATGACCGGCCTGTCCCAGCATCTCGGGCTCTACGAGGATGTGCTGGACCATCGCCTCAATACTCGTACCACCTATATGAATCCGGTTCTTCGTTTCTTGTATTGGAACATGAATTACCATATCGAACACCACATGTTCCCGATGGTCCCGTATCATGCCCTGCCTAAGCTGCATGAGGAAATGAAGCATGATTGTCCCAAGCCATCGCCGAGCCTTGGAGCGGCGCTTAAAGAGGTATTCTCGGCACTCAATCGGCAGCGTAAAGACCCTTCCTATACCATTTTAAGAACGCTTCCAGCGACGGCCCGCCCTTACGCCTATGGCCCAAGCAATGAAAACGGAAGCGGTATCGAATACAAACCATCCTAAGAAAAGAGGTGCCCGTATGGCATACGAAGGCTGGATTGCCGCCTGTGAAGAAGAAGATATTGAGGAAGAGGATGTCATCCGATTCGACTATGAAGATCGGACCTTTGCGATTTACCGTTCCGCGAAAAATGAATATTTTGCCACGGACGGCTACTGCACGCATGAGAAATTCCATTTGGCGGACGGCCTCGTTATGGGCAATTATATTGAATGCCCGAAGCATAACGGACGGTTCGATTACACGACAGGTGAAGCCAAGCGTGCTCCCGTCTGCCAAGCGCTCAAAACCTATCCGCTCAAACAGGAATCCGGTCATATCTGGATCCGAATCAATTAAGGAGGCGTCGATTTGTCAGACCACGGCATGATCATCATTGGAGCCGGCGAAACGGGCGCACGCGCCGCCGCTGAGCTCCGCAGCTTGGGCTGGGCGGGCAGGATTACGCTTATCGGCGAAGAAGCGCATGCGCCCTACGAGCGCCCCCCCTTATCCAAGCAAATGCTGCAGGAGGAAGATCAACCTTCTCCTGCCTCAATCCTCCTTGCAGAGCACGCGGCAGAACAGCGCATCGAGCTGCGGAAAGCATGCAAAGCCGTTGCCATCGATACGAGGAACCATAGGATTACGTTAAACGATGGCAGCAGCCTTACTTATGAGCGCCTTCTGCTCGCAACCGGCGCTCAGCCCAGAAAGCTTGCTAGCCCCCAGCCCGGGTCCGACAGCCCGCTAGCATGGACTGGCGTGTTTTATCTTCGTACCTATGGCGATGCCGTCTCACTTCGCGAACATTTGCAGCCTGGAAAAAGAATAGCCGTCATTGGCGGGGGCTTTATCGGCCTTGAAGTGGCAGCCAGTGCAAGAGCACGCGGCTGTGCAGTTACCGTTATCGAAGCAGGTCCGCGCATTCTGATGAGAGGCGTTCCCGAAGCAATTGCTGGCATTGTCGCTGCTCGCCATCAATCGGCTGGCGTACAGTTCAAGCTTGGCAGCGCGATTGCCGGAATGTCGAGCAGCAGGGAAGAGTACCTCATCCGCTTCGGTAACGGCGATTCATTAGCGTGCGATACGATCGTGGCAGGGATAGGAGCCATTCCCGAAACAGCCCTAGCTTCCGAGAGCGGACTAGCCGTCGAGAACGGCATTCTCGTTGATGAGAGGTTGGCAACGAGCGATCCGGATATTTTTGCAGCCGGCGATTGCTGCTCCTTCCCTCATCCGCTTTATGGCGGCAGGCGAATTCGCCTAGAGGCTTGGCGCAACGCCCAGGACCAAGGCACGCATGCCGCAGGAAGCATGCTTGGTGCTGCGGCTGCTTATGCGGCAGTCCCTTGGTTCTGGTCAGACCAATACGACCTGACTCTGCAAGTCGCTGGCTTGCCCGATGCCGGCACAACGACCGTTCATCGCAGCCTCGGCGACAAAGGCGACCTGTACTTCCATTTAACGGCTGAGAATAGACTCGCGGCAGCTAGCGGCATCGGCGGTCCCGGCATAGCCAAGGATATACGGCTAGCCGAAATGATTATTGCCTCTCAGGCGGTTCTCGACGCGGAAGTCCTAACACAACCGGAGCTTAAATTAAAAGCGCTGCTTCGGTCCTAAATCGGACGGGCTCACCGTTTGCCGTTACTTCTAACATATATCCACCTATGCAAAAGGCTGAACAGAGAAGCCATGTCTGTTCAGCCTTTTGTGTGTCTGCTGTTACCCTCGCTTTATTCCTCCTCGCTAAGCGCCTGCTGCCACTGCGCCTCAGCCAATCGCTTGAACAATAACGCCTGCTGCCAGCGATCCGAAATTTCCATTTCGTTCCCCTCAGCTGACCTTTGGGTAATCGCATAATAGCCTGGAGGACCTAGCTCTGTTACAAAGGGCAATACGTCGCCAGGCTGTGCTTGCCGAAGCCAGCTTCTCATTCCTGTGCGCCACCAGCGTTCAAAATGCGGCAGCATCGGATGATCGCCTTCGGGCCCGACATCAATTTGGACTTGCTCGCCGTTCGATACGCGGGCATGAATGCCCGCGGTGCGCTCCAGCAGCACAGCAAAATATTCCTCCGCGCGCGCAAGCGAGCCGTTCAGCTCACCCGCTACGACGTAATGGGACAAATCAATCATCAAGCGAAGCTCCGGGAGCTCGCGAACATAGGCAGCCGTTCGGATAAGGTCCTGCGTGAGAGTCCCGCGGTGCGTCTCAATAAAGGTCGGCATGCCAGCCTCCTTCGCTCTCGACAGCAAACCGGACAGCAGCTCGGTCGCCTGCTGATCAATGACGAATCCGTCCATGACCTGCAAATTCATATATTGCACAGAACCAAATTGGCTCGCTTCCTCCATGCTCCGTACGATATCTTCCACCCTCGACGGGAAAGCAATAGCGTTAAACCCAAGCTTATAACGATCCAGCAGGCGATGCCACTCCTGCCTTTCTTCCGGCGGCGGCACGGCGGCGCTAATCGCCGCATAGCCCGCTTCTGCGATTTTTTCGAATTTCTGCTCCATCGTCCATTCCTTGCCATGCTCTCCAAGCTGCCCCATAGCCCACCAGGATTGCTGCAGCTCCAGCCTAGGTGCGGCAAAAGTACCATCATTAACCGCGTTTCTTATATTCATTCTCATACCCTCTTTTCTTATCCATACAAAAAACAAGAAGAAACGGCTTCGGCTTCCTTTATTAAGAAAAGCGAATCCGTTTCTCGTAGAAATATAAGACTCTTTATTCGCTAAAACATATAAAAGCTTATAATAGCCTGCTTATAGCAACGACCAGCTCGGATGCTTCACGAGGCGCTGCTCAATCTTGCTGAGTGCCTGAATGTTCTTCTCTAAATGATGAAAGGGATCTCCGCCCATTCCGTAACCTTGGAAGCCAATGCATCCGTCATAACCATGCTTCTTCAGCGCAGCCATAAAGCTGAACACATCTAGCTCGCCTTGGTCAATGCTTTCAATAGAGGCCGGCAAGCCGCCGGGAGGCAGCTTTCGGCTTCCGCAAACATTGACCGCATGTAGATAAGGGACACAAGCGGACAGCGCTTCATCCAGCCTCGCTCCATCGATCGCATACCAATGGAAAGAGCTAAAGGTTATGCCCAGCAAAGAATGGCGAAGCTGGTTGATGAGCCGATGCGCATCCTCCCAGCGCTCCAACCAGAAGAAGACATGATGGTAGAGCGAGATTTTTATGCTCCTTCGCTCCGCAATAAGAAGCAAATACGACAGCCATTCCAGTGCCAAAGCGTCCCCTGCCGAGTCCGACGGTGCGTATTGATTGTCACCCATCGTTAACGCAAGCTCCACCCGGCTGCAGCCCTCCAATTGCTCCAGCATGGCAACGATTCTAGCCGCGTCCGGATGCTCCTTCGGCAAAGTAACGTCAAGGACGGCATATACAGCCGCAACCTCTAGCCCGTAGGTGTCCTTCACGCCCGGAAGCAACGCCAGATCCTTCCATGCCTGCTCATCCCAAAGGGTCAAATAGGCTGCATCATAACCGAGCTCCGAGAGCATTTCGCAGCGCACTGCAAACGGATAATGGCCTAAGCTGTTATAGAAAAAAGTATCCATGGCATAGACGTTTTTCATTAGGCCCCCTCCTTCGTAACGACTCGCTTCTCCCCGGTCTGAATGCTCTCGTAGATAGCAGCCAGAATGCTGAAATTGAATACAGCCTGCTCGTTTACGATCGCGTGCGTTGCCTGTCCAGCTACCGCTTGCAAGAAATAAACGATGGGCTTATCCATCATCCCAAGCGGGGCATTCGTAATGCTGCTGCGGCCTTCTGCGGGTTCGCCAGCCTCATCATAATACTCGGCCAGCTCGCCGCTTCCGTCCAGGCAGAGCCAATCCCATTGCAGGGCTCCCGCCGTTCCTTCGACTTCGGTTAGGCTACGTTCCTCGCCGTGGCAGCATGCCGCCCGCTCGTAATGAACCGGAACCGCGCTGCCATCGGCCAAATGGAAATTCAACAGTGCGCCGACATGCTGCTCCACGTCGCTCGTGATTTCAGCCTCAAGGGGATGTCCCGTCACCGGGTTCGACATCCAGGCATGAAGCACCTCCACCTTTACGGGCTGGAGAACTTCCGTCATGCCCGCCATGTCATACGGCCCCCAGTCCATCAAAGTCCCCCCGCCGCTTACCGCACGGTTTAAGAACCAGCGGCTTGTCGGCTGGTACTCGATTCCTGTACGCGATCTTTTCCTCCTCTGTATCCACTGCACCTGATACAGCTTGCCAAGCTCACCCTTGCCAAGCTTAGCCTTGACTTCATCTGTTATTTGCAGGCCTGCGAACCTCGAGCTGCAGCAGCCCAGCATTTTTCCCGTCTCCGTGGCTGTTCGGAGCATAAGTTCCGCCTCTTCCCTGTTCATGGCAAGAGGTTTCTCGCATAAGACATGCCGTCCGGATCGCAAGGCGCGGCAGGTGATGTCAGCATGCGTAAGCGGGGGCGTCGCAACGATCACAATATCATTTTCCCCTGCGGGCTCTTCCAGCATCGAAGTCAGCTGCTCGGCTGGGATCACCCAAGGATACCTCTCCACAAACGCTGCCAACGCGCTCAGATTGACGTCGGTTACGAATACGGTAGGCTGCTCAAGCCCAGATTCCGTTAGTCTGGCAATGGCCTCCACGTGGTAGCCGGCAATGGCTCCTGCGCCAACGAGATAAATACGCTGTTTCATGATTCGCACTCCTTTAATTGTTCGATTGATAAAAAAAACGGTCGTTTGCCCAGCAATTGCACTGCGAAACGGCTATTTCCCTAATGGTTCGAGCACCTCGCGAATATATATCCCGTTTTGCAAGGTGACTCCATCCGGGTCCGCTTCGGCGCCCTTGGATTCCTCCTCCACCATCACCCAACCGCCATAACCGGTTTCGTTCAGATACCGCATGATGCCTACATGGTCAATGGAGCCTTGGCCAAGTGCCGTCCACGAGCTGTCAGACACTCTCATATCCTTAAAATGAACATGCGTAATCATCGTCCGGTACGTCCGGAAGATCGCCTCGACGTCCATGCCGCCTTTGGCAATATGCCCAGTATCCGGCACATAGCCGCAATACCGCGAATCCAAGCCATTCAGCAGCACCTTATAATCTTCCTCCAAGCGAAAGAGCGAGCCGCTCGGCGAATTGGGGTGATAAGCGCAAGCAATCCCTTGTTCTGAAGCGCGGCGCGCAACCGCATTAATGTTAGCCAGCGCATTCGCCTGCCGGCGCACGAGATCGCTGCGATCCTTGCCCGGAAGCTGTACCAAGGTCAGTACCGTATTCGGAAAATGCTTCAAATATGCGATCACGCGATCCGCTTCCGCCCGCTCCTCTGCTGTCTCTTCTTGATGCTGCCACGCCAAAGCAAGGCAAAGCGCGCCAAGGCGAAGTCCTTGGCCATCCAGCGCTTCCCGCAAGGCGACCGGGGCATCCGTATAACGCCCCAGCATGCACACCTCCGGTTCGATTCCGGTACCGCCCGCTTCCTTTACCGCCGCGAGAATATGATCCAATTGGTCGCCATATTTCTCATAAGACATTTGCCACGTATAGGTTTGGAAACCAATGGAGATTGCCATGCCTTATTCCGCCTCCTTCATGGCCTTGCGTATAAATGGAACCGCCTGGCGGCCCCACTCTTCCACCTCTGCGTTGAAGCAGAAATCGACGCACCACCATTCCATGCCTGACACCACCGGCTTTAGCTCCTTCAGTAGAGCTTGGAAGTCAATTTCTCCCGCTCCAAAAGCAGCATGCGTGCTGGTTTCTTCATCATGCAGCGTCCCATCCGAATCAATCAGATGGAAATGTCCGATATGGCCTTCCAACAGCCTCGCATATTCCACTATCCCGCCGGATAACAGCTCCTTCTCGCCCGTTTGGCGTGCGCCAACAACCCCGCTCATATAGGCGTGGCTCGTATCGAACAGCACTAGAAAGGCAGGATGGTTGACCGCTTCCACGAGCCGCTTCACTTCAGAAGGCTTATTCAGCCAGAAGCCCGGTTCAAACTCCCAAACGATGCGCATGTTCTTGGTCGCAGCCATTTCCGCGGAAGCTCGCCACGTCAAAGCCAGCGTTTTAAAACGGTCCTCGTACGCATCCTCTGGCAATTGTTCTGGAGGGCTGACCGTATCCACTCGAATCGTATCGATGCCGAGGTCAGTACAGAAATCGATATAGCCTTCCATCAGTTTCAAATAAACCGCTGGTTCGCTTCGGTCCGGCGGCGCTGATGTAAAGTCCGGCGCATAACCGGAAATGCCAAGCCCGTAAGACCGGATTTCCTCCAGCAGTGCTTGACGGCTGGCAGCCGTTGGATAAAGATCCGGTGTCGGGTGGGGAGCAAAGCCGTTCATTTCTACCCCGTCATAACCGGACTGCTCGGCATACTGCAAAATTCGCGTAAATGACCATGGGTCTTCTGCAAAAGGACCGAATGCAAACGCCCATGATCCGATTGAAATTTTAGGCTTCATCTTCTTCTCTCCTCGCTTGGATGGCTTCCCTGTGGCGCAGCATAAAGTCGAGCGTAACTCGGTTGAACTCCTCAAGCCGGTCCCAGTGATGCGTGTGGCCGCTGCCTACAAAGACGTGCTTCTCGGCGTGCGTAATTTCCTCCGCGATAGCTAGCGACAAAGGCAGCGGCGTGAAGATATCCTTATCTCCCACCGTAATGAGCGTCGGCGCTGTAATCGCTCCGAGCCTTCCCGTCGTATGATGGGAAATGCACGCCTCGCACTGTGACAGGAATGCATGAATCGTCATCGGCGTGGGATGGGCGAGCGCTGCCTGCTGCGCGGTTTCCAGCACCGACAAATGCTGCTCATGGTAGGCTGGCGTATAAATGATAAGCTGCAGCAGTTTCTGGAAATCGTCCGCCTCCATAAGCGAATAGGCATTGCCGAGCGTTTCGAAAACGCGTTTCGTATACGCATCGCACATCGACCAGGAGCAATTCAGCGTTAGGCTGATCACTCGGTCAGGAGCCGATAATGCCGCTTCCTGGGCAATCGCGCTTCCCATAGAGATGCCGGAGAAATGGGCACGCTCGATTCCGAGCGCATCAAGCAGGCCGAGCGTATCGGCTGCCATTATTTTTGTCGTATAGGGCCCAATGGGCTGGGAGGAGCCGCCCGCGCCGCGGTTATCGACTAGAATGCAGCGGAAATGCCGTTCATAGGCGCGCACATGTTCCTCCCATAGGCTGCCGTCGGCTCCTAGCCCCATTAGCAGCACAAGCGGTTCTCCTTCTCCCCGCTCCGCATAAAACAGCTCAATTCCATTGGTCTGAATCAAAGGCATGGGTGAATTTCTCCTCTCGTTAAGCCAAATGGCTTCTAATATATTGAACGCCTAGACGTGCCGCATCGTCGGGATGCTCAGCGTAATCGCGCCACAGATGCAGCCGTGAGATAAGGCCTGGAACCTGTTGGCCGAAAGCTTCAATCGTTAACCAGCCGTCATAGCCAATGCCATGCAGCACGTCGAATATTTCCTTAGGCACCGCATGGCCGCTGCCCGGAACCCCGCGGTTATTCTCCGAGATGTGAACATGAACAATATGCTTTGCCGCTTTCCGCCACGCCTCGGGAACATTCAGCTCTTCGATATTGCCATGATGGGTATCGGCGAGCAGTCCTACGTTCGAGAGCCCAACCGCTTCCACGAACCGGGCGCCATCCTCCAGCGTATTGGCAAGGTACATTTCGAATCGGTTGATGGGCTCAAGCGCAAGCTTGATGCCGAGCTCCGCGGCATACTCGCCCGCGGCGCGCAGCGTTTCCACCGCATAGCCCCATTCCT
Organism: Paenibacillus paridis; assembly: GCF_006345825.1. Lineage (GTDB taxonomy): Bacteria > Bacillota > Bacilli > Paenibacillales > Paenibacillaceae > Pristimantibacillus > Pristimantibacillus paridis. The sequence continues at coordinate 561,550 of NZ_VCIX01000092.1, read as the reverse complement.
CGGGCTGCGGGCCTTGCCCGCTGAAGCGCCCAAGCCCTTGAAACAAGGGGCCGCACAACACCTCAGCGCCAATCATTTGTGTATTCTTTATTGCTTGCTTCAGAATCTCAAGCGCATGTCCTCTTAACGCCTCGTCGCTACTTGCGGGATCTGCCACAGCTGCGTCAAGTGCTGCAATGCCCGTGCTTCCAAGCCCCAGCTCCTTCAAAATCAGGCCAAATGCCTTCGCATCCGCAGCGTCCATGTTATCGACGGCCAGCTCAACGCCGTCAAAGCCCCATTTCTTAATGTCCTGCAGCAAATGCAGATGCTTGATGGGATCTGGCTTATCCGTCCACAACAACAGATTCATGCCAACCTTCATGACCGGATCACTCCCATGGTTTCAATATGATTTTGCCGCTTTGCTGTGAAGCGGACACTTCGAACGCTTCCTGGATTCGGCTCATCGGAAAGGTATGCGTAATGAGCAGCTCGGCAAGCGGAGATTGCTCAATCACCTTCATCAAATGCGGAAATTCATTTAAGTTGTAGTGCCAAGAGCCGATCAGGTGAATGCCTTTGCGCAGCAGATCGTCGCTCACCTTGATCGGTGTCTCAGAGAAGCATTCCCCAACGAAAGCGATCTTGCCTTTGCGCTTGACCGCGTCAATCTGAAGGCGGTGTGCAGCTACCACACCTGAGCAATCAAGCCCGAAATCCGGCCCTTTTCCGCCGGTCAACGCTTTAATCTGGCTGACGGCCTCCGGGTCCCGCGGATCGATGATATGCTGGACGCCCATCCGCTTCGCCAGCTCCACGCGGTAAGGGTTCATTTCTACTGCTATAACGGTTGCACCGCGAAACCTCGCATTGACGATCGCGCCAAGACCGACTGGACCAAGTCCTGTAATCAATACCGTTGAGAAAGCATTCACTCCCATCGTAGAGAAGGCCCCATGCGACGGCCCAAGGCCGCAGCAGGCTAACGAAGCTTTCTCATAGGAGACGCCATCCGGAATCGGAGCAAGCAGCCAAGAAGGCTTCGACAAATATTGCGTCATCGTAGGCTCATAATGATTCTGGTTGTGCTCGCAATAGATGAAGTCGCCTGCGATACACAGATCGCACTCTCCGCATGGATACTGGGGCATGACCACTACTCGGTCGCCAACCTTCACCTTGCTGCCCGGCGCTACCTCAACGACTTCGCCTGCCGCCTCATGGCCCAAGCAATCCGAATGGTCGCCATGGACGAAGCTTTTATACTCCGCGCACATCGGTGCGGCATGGACCTTAACGAGCGCCCACCCCTCCTGCAATGCGGGCCGATCCCGCTCGATCAGCTCTGCTTTCTTCTCGCCTGTAATCGCTGCTAGTTTCATCATTTCGATCCTCCTTCTATTAAATGCTCTGCTCCGACTGCCCAATGCATGCCGTTAAGCAGCAATCGCCTGAACGCTTCCAGTTCAAAATCCTCGGGATGTCCCATCGTCGTCGTGAACACCCGTCCACCGCCCCCGTGTGTCCGGGTCCAAGCTACCGGATGCACGCGAGGGGTGTCGCTCGTATAGGACCATCCATTATCCTCGGGATTAATCGTCGCCCCGTTCAGCAGCGGAATCGTTCCTTCTAGCGGATACGGTAGCACCTGATAGAGCCAGGATCGGCATTCGAAATGAGTAGGAATGCCTCTCAGAATCGGATGCTCTCCCGCGGCCCAAGCCACGGAAACGCTAGTCGTTGAGGAATGGCCGAAATGGCGAATCCACGGGGCGCCCAGCACATCTATGCCAAAGCCGTCATTCCATTCTTGTAACGGATGTCCTTCCGGATACTGAAAGGCATGCGTACTCGTCCGCAAGCCAATCACCGGCTTGCCTGTATCCAGATACTCCCGAATATAGCGGAACTGCTCCTCCGGCAGCTGGCGGAAGCGAATGTAAAACACGGCCAAATCCGCCGTTTCGAGCGCTTCAAGCCCTGCAATGCTTGTCGGATTCGCAGGATCTGGGCCAGCGGTAAGCACCGTTACTTTAGCTCCATGTTTCCTCGATGCTTCCTTTGCTAGAATCGGCATCGTTTTCTCCGATTCATATTCATCCTCGCCGCAGACGAATACGAGATGCTTTCCTATTAATGAATCATTGGATAATGCCATCTTGCTTCACTCCTTCTCTTCATAGCGGAAATAATCAAAATCGGCGGCCCTGCGCCCGCCCGATAAATCATGCGCGCATAAGCCGATAAAGGCGCCTGTAAAGCCCCAATCCGTAAAATAGCCATCTACTAAATGAGTCGCATACTCATCCGATATTTTACTAGCGTCAAGCTCGGGACCTATCGCAAACCATTCGCTGCCGTTCAAGGAATAATAAAATTGCAGCCAACGATCCTGAATGACAAGCCGCAAATAAACGCGTGCGCCCGAAGGGACCGGGACTGGCTCCCCAGTATGCTCGTGATAAACGCCATGATCATTGGCAAGAATCGCAAGGTTCGTGCCCGCCTTCTCGTCATAACCCAATCGAAGGTAATAATAGTTTTGAGAGTTATAATAATAGGTTAAGCCTGCCATCTGCTGATAGGTGCCGGGCTCGAACTCGAGAGCGGTCTCCGCCTCGCAGCGGAACGCTTGCTGGCGGCGGCCGATCAAGCTGTGCCTAAAGCGCGAATTGGGAGATTCCATGCCTCTCAAGCGCAAATATCCCGGCCGCTCCGTCAACGTCAGCCACTGCTCCGTCATCGGCTGGCGCAGTGACTGCCACTGAATGTCAAGCGTTCCCCCTTCGAAATGATCCGTAGGAGATGGTGCAGGGAAGGGATGCCAAGGAAGCGCAGGTGCCTGAATCTCATTAAGCGGGGTATTTCCGCCTCCCGCGAGCCTGAGCCAGCCTTCGTCCGACCATTCGCAGCGCTGAATGGCCGTTTCCCTGCCCAGATTGCAGCGCCTGTCTTCTGTCGCAAGCGGACGTCCGCAAAGATGAACGATATACCACTCGTCGCTCTGCGTGTGCACCAAGCTGGCATGCCCGGCCTTCTGCAGCATGGCTTCCGGATTATGGCGTGCGGAGAGCATTGCTCCCGAAGGATCCGTTTCATAGGGTCCGGTAAGCGCCTTGGACCGAGCTAACGTAACTGCATGCTCGTAGCTGGTGCCGCCCTCGGCAACCATCAGATAGTAATAGCCATCCTTCTTATATAAATGAGGACCTTCCGTCAGCCCTAGCTCGGACCCTTGATAAATCAAATAGGATGGCCCGACCAGTCGCTGCTCCTCCTCGGAATATTCCTGCAAATAGATGCCATTAAACGGGTCACGGTCTTTCCGGTAATCCCATTGCATGTTCACGAGCCATTTCTTTCCGTCTTCGTCATGAAATAGCGACGGATCAAATCCGCTGCTGTTCAAATAAACCGGATCCGACCATGGACCCTTAATGTCGGGAGCGGTAACGACATAGTTGTGCGTATCCTTGTAAGCGCCTGCATGGCTTTTTACATCGGTGTAGACCAGATAAAACAAATGATTGTCGTAAGTCAGGCAAGGAGCCCATACGCCCCCGGAATCCGGGTTGCCCAGCATATTGAGCTGGCTTAATCGATCCAGCGGACGCGTGAGCAGCTGCCAATGAATCAAGTCGCGGGAATGATGAATTTGCACGCCTGGAAACCATTGAAAGGTAGAAGTCGCCACGTAGAAGTCGTTGCCGACCCTTACGATCGACGGATCCGGATTAAAGCCGCGCAAAATAGGATTTTGAATGTACGGGAGCTGCTGCTTCATCGTCTCACTTCCTTCGTTCTAAAATGAGCAGCCTGCAGCGCTTGCGCCGCAGGCTGCCGTTTACGCCATCAATAGGATCTTATTTCATTTTGTTCAGGTTCGCATCGTATGCGCTTTGCAAAATTTTCAAGTAATCGCTCAACTTCAAGCCGCCGAAGCCTTGCACATAGCTGTCCCAATCCTTCTGGATATCTTTATGCCCCGTAATGAATTGCAGCATGTTCGAACGAACGTAATCCTCCACTGTCGCTTTGTATTGGGCGGCTTTCTCCCCATCCTCCGCGCTGATGAAAATATCCGTCGGGAACATTTCATCCTCTTTCGGCTCGAACCCTTCATACTTATTCGTCTCCGTGACCAAGCGCAGCTCGTAGCCTTCCGGCGACAGCATGTCTTGGGATACGGCTTCCGATTCGAAGCGGTCCCGCGGACGGAAGTCCGGACCCGCTTGGTCCCAGCCATCCGTATGGATGGTTTCGCTGCGGTAGGACGGGTCCACTTGGTAGCTGGCTGGCTTGCCGTTCACGTTAAGCTGATCGGCGCTTGCCTTGCTCCAGGAATGCCCTTCCACCGAGAATACCTGTCCTCTTGTTCCTTCTTCTGTCCACAGATAGTCCAGCATCTTAATCGCTGCGATTTGCTGTTCTTCACTGGCTTTGTCTGTGATGACAAAACGGCCTTGGTTGCCGACCGATTTGTAATAGCCGGATAATTGAACGCCATTCGGGCCTTTAAGCGGCGGAACGGCTACATAATCCTGATTGCGCTCATCGGTTGCGGCTACTGCCATCTGTACGTGGCCAATCGCAAAGGAGCCGAGTATCGTTTCGCCTACATTGTTGCCAAGCTGCTGCAAGCCCTCTTGATTTTGCGTAAATGCCTGCGGATCGATCAAGCCCTCTTTGTAAAGCGAAGCCAGATAGGCTAGCCCATCCTTCCATTCCGGCTGATTAGCCGAAAGCTGCACTTGCCCGTCCTTCACTCGGATATAGGAGAAGGATTGACCATCCCCGTTGTTGTAAATGAACGGATTCATCAGGAATCCTGTAATGTCACCGTGCCAAGTGTACAATGCGCCGCTTAGCGGCACTTCATCCGCAATGCCATTGCCGTTCGGATCCTTCGTTTTGAATGCGCGCAGCACTTCGGCATATTCCTCCGTCGTTGTCGGCATATCCAAGCCTAGCTTGTCGAGCCACTTTTGGTTGATCCACAGCTTCTGCGCATACCAGCAGTGATAGCACTCATTTACCTGAGGCATGCCGTAAATATTGCCGTCAGAGGAAGTAATCGCGGTTTTCAAATCCGGACGCTCTTCGAAGATTTTTTTAATATTCGGCGCGTATTGCTCAATAAGATCGTTGAGCGGCAGGAATACGCCCTGCTTGCCGAACTTCATTTGCTCCGCAGGCGTAAAGTTGCCGCTTAGAAAAATTTCCGGGTAGTCGCCGCTTGCCATAAGCACGTTGCGCTTGTCGTTATTATCGTTCGGAGGGCCGACCGTGAACGACAATTTGACGTTCGTTTTCTCTTCAACCAGCTTCGTGAACGGATTGTCTAGGCTAGCAAGGTTAGGCGATTGATTAATGAATGCAGAGAGCTTGACCGGCGTTTGCGATTCTCCGCCGTTAACGGCCCCGTCCGTACTTGAACCTGCAGAATTATTGTTATTCGAGCAAGCGCTCACAAGCAGCGTTGCGGCAAGCACGATGCCAGCTACCATTTTCCAAGATTTTTTCATGTCAGACACCCCTTCAGATTCGTTATGGATAATGCCCTATTGCTACTCTCCACCAATGATCTGTTTAGATTAACCTTTCAGTGAACCGATCATGACCCCCTTTACAAAATGCTTCTGAACAAATGGATATATGATGAGGACAGGCAAACTCGAAACGACGATGAGCGAAAACTTCAGCAAATCCTTCATTCCTTGTCTGGCTTCCATTGTTCGTACGTCTACCATCATCGAATTGTCGACGGAATTCTGAATCAAAATCTCTCGCAAAATGAGTTGAAGCGGATAGAGATTGACGTTTTTCAGAAAAATTAGCGCATCGAAGTACGCATTCCATGCGGTAACCGCATACATAAGCGCCAATACGGCTACGACCGGTTTCGAAAGCGGCAGAACTATCGACCAAAGGAACCGAAGATCGCTGCAGCCATCCATTTCAGCCGCTTCGTTCAATTCATCCGGGATCGACTCTTGAAAGAAGGTTTTGGCAATGAAGACCTGCCAAACCGCTATGGCCTGAGGCAGCAGCAGCGCCCAGCGCGTATCGATCATCCCAAGGCTTTTTACCGTCAAATAATAAGGAATCAAGCCGCCGCTAAAAATCATGGTTACGATAATCAGATACATAATCGTCGATCGCCCATAGAAGGTTTTCTTCGATAGCGGATAAGCTAACGCAAAAGTAAGGAAGACACTTATCAACGTGCCAACACACATATAGAAGATGGAGTTGGAATAGCCTGACCAAATCCGCGGATTGCTAAGAACAGCCGTATAGCCTTTCAGCGAGAGCTCGACCGGGAACAGCCATACTCGTCCGGATACAACCGCCTGCGGCGAGCTCAAGGAAGAGCTCACGATGTAGATTAGCGGATAAAGCACCGCCGCCAATATGATTATCAGCACGATGTAAATGAAGGTGAGCAATACCTTGTCCGACAACGGCTCCTTAATCGCATTCGATTTTGCCATGTTAGAACAACCCCGATCCTGTAGCGCGTCTTGCCCCGAAGTTGGCAAGCAGTATTAATAGCAAGTTAATCAACGAATTAAACAAACCGACGGCGGCGGAGAAGCTGTAATTCGCTTGCACCAGACCAACCTTATAGACATAGGTAGAAATGATTTCCGAGGCGCTGGTGTTCAGCGGATTTTGCAGCAGATACACCTTCTCAAAGCCGATATTGAGCAGCTGCCCCATATTCAGCACCAGCAGCAGCACCATAATAGGCATAATGCTTGGCAGGTCGATATGGATGATTTTCTGCAGCCGGCTCGCGCCGTCAAGCTTGGATGCCTCATACAGCTGCGGATTGACGCCAGCCAGGGCGGCGATATAAATGATGGCGCTGTACCCCATGTATTGCCATACATCCGATAATACGAAGATCGTTTTGAACATGGAGGGCTCGCCGATAAAATTAACGGAATCAAACCCAAGCGCAGTCCGAATATGGTCGATCACGCCAATTCGCGGCGCCAGAAATAGCAGGATCATCGATACCATGACAACGGTAGAAATGAAGTATGGCGCATAGGTAACCATTTGGACGGTTCGTTTGAACATGCCGTTCCTTAGCTCGTTAATCATGAGTGCGAGTATAATTGGAGCGGGAAACCCGACTGCAAGCGTATACAAGCTTAGAAACAGGGTGTTCTTAATGAGGAGCCAAAAATTAGGGTGGTTGAAAAAAGCTTCAAAATGCTTGAACCCCACCCAAGGGCTGCCCCAGATGCCCGCCTTCGCGCTCAAATCCTTGAATGCGATTTGCACGCCTAGGATCGGAACATATTTAAATAAAATGAAATAGAGCAGCGGCAGCAGAATCAGCAGATACAGCTGCCAATGACGGCGCATCTTTCTGGCTATCTCGCTTCGGACCGTTCGCCGAAGCGGCTCTGCCGGCATGCCGGCTGCGGCAGATATAGGGGTCATGTTGGACACCTTGCAACGCCTCCTTGTGACTATGGATTGTTTTGTTGGGGCAACTATACCCCACAACCGAATCACCAGGCAATTGACAAGAATCCGGCGGTATACAAAAATCGGACCGCGCCATTACGGCGCGATCCGACTGCTGGATTAACCTTTTTCCTTGATTAACCGAGCTTTTCCTTGCGGTAATCGCCGGGAGGCATGCCAACGACACGCTTAAATACGCGGTTGAAGGATACCGGATTCAAATACCCGACAGCTCGCCCAATTTCCTGAACGCTCAAATCCTTCTCTTGCAGCAGCTGCTTCGCGAGCTCTACTCTTCGGTGAATCAGAAAATCGATAAATTTGATATCGAATTGTTCTTTAAATAACGAGCTTACATTTTTCGAAGGAATATCGAATTGCTGGCTGAGATGGATAAGCGATAAATCCGGATTGGAAACATTCTCGTCGATGTACTGCTTCATCTTAACGGCAATTTCGGCGACGCCGCCTTTGCCCGTTTTTTGCTCAAGGGCATATTCCAGCTTCTCCATTACGCCCAGAATTTCTTCCTGCACATCCTCCAGCGTCTCGAATTGATCGATCACGTCTTTCATGATCGCTTTGTTCGTGTCGATCATCTCATCGTTAAGAATGGTGCCCTGCACATGCTCAAATAAATAAAAAACAAAATAATTGAGCAAATTAACCATATCCTCGCGCTTGAGCTTATTTTGCCTGAACTGCTCGAACAGCGAACCGTACTTAAGGCGCCATTCCGGCTCCATTAGTCGGAATGCGTAAATTAGGCTGCGAATCTGCTCCAGCTGGTTGTACAGCTCGAAGGTTGCTCCCGTTTCGGTCTCCCAGTAGCCAATCGTCCGATTATTGCCAAATACCAGCCTGAAATTGACGGCCTCCATCGCTTTTTTGTAAGAGGTCTTGAGCTGCGCCACGGAATCCGTCATTTGCCCGATGCCTATCGTGACCGTAAAAGGCAGATTGGACCTGATCCATTGATGCGCGCTCTCGGACAGCTTAAGGAGGTTGTCCATTAACAGCTCCGCATGCTCCTCCTGCACATAGACGAAGCCGCACATTTCCTTATCGTTCATCCATTCGCTCCAGCTCGACAAGCTGTATTTCTGAACCAGCTCCATATACATATTTTGGATGATGAACCGAAACAAGATCATATCCTGCTCCCTGTAGCGTGATAGGACATCGGAATATTTATCGACAGAAATGACGATAACAACTGCCTTGCTGAAGCTGCCTGCAAAGCCGTGCCGCTCCATCTCCGTATCCCATTCCGCAGCGGCAAGCGATCTTGAGCCGCTCATCACCTCGAGGAAAATTGATTTTTTGCGATAGCCGCTATTCAGGTCGGATTGGGATTTGAACAAATTAAAGCGCTGGACAAGCGAGTCTACCGTCGATTCGATATAATGAAACTCATTTCGTTCTGCCTCGCTTTGCTCACCCGATGCTTGCGAGATTTTATCCAGCTTGGAAATCAGCGCGCGCAGCGGCCGATAATTTCTATGCGTCATATAAACAATCGAGAGCAGCCCCAATATCGCAACGATTACGGCCAGCATGATCCATACATTCGAGAAGGTTTGCAGGATCGTAAAGCCGCTGCCTTTCTCCAATCCGCTCTCGTAAGTCCAGCCCGTGTAATCGGACACGACGGTAGAAATCGCCCTTCGGCTCGCTGCCTCCCCTTTTTCCGTAGCGAAGATCGGCTCATGATCCTTGCCGGTTATCGTAACGTAGCTGGTCGTTTGATCCATTTTTTGCGAGACCAGCCCTTCAAGCGAACTAGTCCTGACATTGATGATCATCAAGCCGCTCTCGCCGCGGCTTGTCAAATATTTGCGCGCAAGCGATACAACCGGCTCCTCTCGCGAGGCTTGAAACTCCTTAAACCTTCGTTCATTCGTCCAGTGGTACGAGTAGTTATCCTGCTGCAGTTCTTCGACGAACGCCCGATCTGAGAACTGCTCCATTGGCGAAACCGTGTTTGAGCTCAGTACATAGCCGTCCCGCTCCCGAACTAAGTAAATCGAATGAATGCTTTGGTAAAGCTGTCTCATATTATTGAATTCCTTGGTCATCTGAAACGTAAAAAAAACGGACGGCGGCCCCTCCTGGTCAAAATAATCGAGCATATTGAATTCGGAGGAATTGCTGTTCCGCGTCTGAATGGTTACCATCATATGGTCAATCGACTGCAGCGGCTGTTCTACGCTCTGGACGATTTGATTGTTCACGCTGGCGTAAATATGGGCGGTATCCTGCTGGGCGCGCTCCGTCAGCATTTGAAAAAAGATAAAAAATAAAAAGGAAATCATTAGGAAAAATACTGGCATATAAGAGAAGAGCAGGCGGTAGTACCACGTTTTGCTCATTATTTTCATCCCCATTTCACAAGATGCTGCTCCATATATCTGTAAGCGCTTACGGAAATCGACGAGTTTCGTGTTCCTATTCTAACAATTTAGAGCGGTGGATGACAATGGAAATTGCGACCTCGCTTGGGCCATCTTGCAATAGCCTGAAGCTTGCCGCTTTTTCCTGCGTTCTAAACTGAGCTAACCGGGGCCTTGCGCTGTTTAAACCAACGAATATTTCTCGCGCAAATCTTCACGAAGCGTAACGGCCGAATCCTCACGGATATAATGGCATACGTAAGAGCGGCGCCAGCGATCTGTGCTTCGGTTGCGGTTGGAGGAATGAATGAGCAGCTCATGGAAAAATAAAATATCGCCTTTCTCCATAATGACCGGAATTTGCTGCGTCAAATCCACGCCCTCGGTCTCATCCGTCCACTCTTCATGCTCCTCGAGATTTTTAACCTTGCCATGCGGTAGCAGCCCAAGCTTATGCGTGCCCGGAATGACCCATAAACAGCCGTTTTGCTCATCCACCTTGTCTTCCGTTGCAATCCAAGCAGCCACCATTGTCATCGGATCATTTTTAATATAATAATAATCCTGATGTGCAGCCTGGCCATGTGAGCCGGGTTCCTTATAGAAAAACATGCTTTGCACGCACACCGCTTCCCGCTCCATCAGCTGGGCTAATGTGCCTCGTACAATTGGAAGCTTCATCATTTGCCTAGAAAAGCTGTCATGCTGGTGCGGATTGAACAATCTTGTCGAAAAACGAGCCTTCTCCGAGGTGCGTGCCCATTCGGGCATCTCGCTTAGCGGTGCTGAACGAATCTCAAAGATGTGTCTGTTAAAAGCATCAATTAAATCGGAGCTGCACCCTTGTTTGATAATAATAAATCCATCCCGCTTATACTGCTCAAGCTGAGCGTCCGTAAGCGGCTTTAATCGTTCGGATTTTTTTGCTAGCATCGTACAGATCCCCTCTCCATGATCAGTGATTGTTATCGCTGGCCCCCGTTCAGCTATACCTGTATCTTACTATCGCGGGTGACGCGCGGCAATGGACCTGATTAACGAAAATGTATCTGTAATTGATACTGGACATGATACGAGATATCCTCTTTATAAGCTAACAAACTTGTAAAGAGCTTATATTTCAATAAAAGGCGGGAGCGTTTGCCCGCTCTCCGCCTTTCCCTAGTTAACGTTATGACTGTATGACAGTACTTTATGGCCGATTGCCTATCGGCAATAACAGCTGCACGGGCATTAGACCCGGTCGCTCGGCTTCGTCATAATCCATGCATGTACCTCGTCATTCACGAATTTCCAAGCCCGCGTCGGTCCTGCCATGACGTTTAAGTAATAAACCTCGTAGCCCGGAGGCGCTGCTACCGGATGGTAGCCTTCCGGCACAAGCACCGTTTCGCCATTCTTTACGATCAGCGTCTCATCGAGAGAACGGCTGTCCGTATAGATTCGTTGAACGGCGAAGCCTTGCTCCGGCTGGATTTTGTAATAGTACGTTTCTTCTAGCAGCGACTCCTGAGGCATATTGTCCTGATCGTGCTTATGCGGCGGATAACTGGACCAGTGGCCCTCCGGCGTAATCACTTCAACGACAAGCAGGCTGTCCGCCGGCTCGCTTTCAGGCAGTATATTGTAAATTTGACGCTCCAGATTGCCATATCCACGCAGCTCTGAAGCAGCAGCCGAAGGCGCGATAAGCCGGGCTTTGAAATTCCCTTTGCCTGGTGCGCTGCAAATAGCAAGCTCTAAAGCTGTTGTCGCCGTAACCTCGAAGTGATCAGCATTCGGAACGTAGATAGCGTAAGGCGGCTTCTTCTCGAACACGCTCATCCGCTCGCCCACACTTGTCCAGCTCTCCTCCTGTGTCGACACATCAGCAAGGCCGGAAAGCAGAACGAGACAATATTCAAGGCCATCGGTACTGCGCTTCAACGTTTGTCCAGCTTCCAGCTTCGCTACCTCGAACCCGACATATTCCCAGCCGGCTGATTCGGGCGATACCGCTAGCACAATGCCTTCTTCGTTCGGGGTTGTTGGCTTGACGATTAGCTTAGACATGGCTACCCGCCCCTTCTGCTTCTTGCTTCAACTGAACTGCTTCGCTTATTTGAACGGGGCGCCCGAGCTGATAGGAAAGCTTGGCGGCCAACGCGATCGTTTCTGCCTTCACGCCATCCTCGCCAGTGACCGGAAGAGGCTGTCCGTTGCTGAGACAATCTACGAATTGTCTAGTTTCATCGATATAAGCCTCGTTGTAGCGCTCCAAGAAGAAATGCAGCGGTTTGTCACGCGTCACGCCTTCAGCCGAGCTTACCTCTGCCGTGTTCGGGTGATCATTGCTGACTGCAACGCTGCCTTTGGAGCCAAAAACTTCAACGCGCTGGTCGTAACCGTAAGCCGCCTGGCGGCTGTTGTCAATGACGCCAAGCGCACCGTTGGCAAAACGAAGGGTGACGATGGCTGTATCCACGTCGCCATATTTACCGAAGACCGGATCGATCAGAACGCCGCCCTGCGCGTAAACCTCTGTCACTTCGCTGCCAGTCAGGAAACGTGCCATGTCGAAATCATGGATCATCATATCCATAAAGATGCCGCCGGAAACTTTAATGTACTCTTCATGCGGAGGATTCGGATCGCGTGAAGTAATTTTCACGATATGCGGCGTGCCTACTGAACCGATCAGCACATGCTCGCGTACACGCTTGAAGTTATGGTCAAAACGGCGGTTAAAGCCGATTTGCAGCTTGATGCCAGCTGCTTCCGCAGCCGCTACGGCTTCCTCGGTCCGCTTAATGTCCATGCTAAGCGGCTTCTCGCAGAATACATGCTTGCCCGCCTGCGCTGCCTGTTTAATCAACGGAACATGCGTATCGGTCGAAGAGCAGATGAAGATCGCGTCAATGGCTGGATCATTTATAATTTCAGAGCTGTCCTTCGTCACCTTCGAAATGCCGCGTTCAGCGGCCCATGCGCTAAGCTCAGGACCTGCAAACAGATCGCTCACCGCTGTAATTTGTACTTGAGGCAGACGAAGCAGATTGTCGGCGTGAATTTTGCCAATGCGCCCCGCTCCGATAATGCCAATCGTAATTTTTTTTGTCATATCCTTATACCTCCCGCTTCGCTTTGCCTGAACTGCCGAACAACCGGATTTTCGCTTTCACGGATTCCTGAATCGCCTGCCGCGCCGGAATTAAATAGTTGCGCGGATCATAAGCGTCCGGATGCTCCGCAAGGAAGCCCCGGATCGCCTGCGTGAAAGCGGCTTGATTATCCGTATTTACATTTATTTTTGCAGTGCCAAGCTTGATCGCCTGCCGAATCTCATCATCCGGCAATCCGCTCCCGCCATGCAGAACAAGCGGGAGTCCGGTCAGTTGCCGGATCTCGCCCATTCTTGCATAACCAAGCTTCGGCTGGCCGCGATAAGGCCCGTGAACCGAGCCAAGCGCAGGAGCCAGGCAGTCAATGCCCGTCTCGCGGACAAGGCGGAGGCATTCCTCCGGAACGGCATACATGCCCTCCGCGTCGTCAACGACAAGGTCATCCTCACGGCCAACAATACGGCCAAGCTCTGCTTCCACGCTTGCGCCAAGCACATGCGCAGCGTCCGTGACTCTGCCCGTAATATCGATGTTCTCCTCCAGCGAGTGGTGGGAGGCATCGATCATGACGGAGGTAAATCCGGCACGCAGCGCGCGAATGCACACGTCATACGTAGAGCCGTGATCCAGATGGAGCGCGACCGGTACGGTAATGCCGTAATGCTGAACCAACGATTTCACCATGCCCGTAATGAATTCAAGCCCGCCCATATACGGGATGTAGGCTTCGCTGACGCCGAGAATAACCGGCGCCTGCTCCTCCTCTGCCGCTTGCAAAATCGCTTGCGTAAACTCCAGGTTGTTCAGGTTGAACTGGCCGACGGCATAACCTTCTTCGGCTCCCCGCAGCAGCATTTCCTTCATCGATACAAGGGTTACCACCGAGCCGTCACCATTTTCTTGCGAGTATAAAACTCTACGCCATCGGTTCCGTTGGCATGAAGATCGCCGTAGAACGATTTTTTCCACCCCGAGAACGGGAAGAATGCCATTGGCGCCGGTACGCCTAGGTTAATGCCAAGCATGCCTGCGTCGATTGTCTCGCGGAATTGGCGAACGCTGCTGCCGTTCGACGTGAATAGGCAAGCACCGTTAGCGAAGTCGGATTTGTTCGCAAGGGCAATGGCATCCTCCAGCGTTGCAACGCGTACAATCGCAAGTACTGGTGCAAAAATCTCATCTTGCCAAATTTTCATGCCGCTTTCTACGTTATCGAAAATCGTTGGTCCAACAAAGTAACCTTCTCCGTCAGTTGCTGCGTCCTTGCGTCCGTCGCGAACAAGTAAGGCGCCTTCGTTCTCGCCTGTTTCGATATAATGGAGCGTTCTTTCTTTAGCCCCGCCGCGAATGACCGGTCCAAGGAATACATTCTCCTCCATGCCGTTGCCGATGGTGATTTTGTTAGCAGCGTCCGTTAGCTTGCTTACGAGCGTATCGCCAACTTCGCCAACCGCTACCACAACCGCGCAAGCCATGCAGCGCTCGCCGGCCGAGCCGAAAGCAGCATTAACGATTTCTTTCACGGTAAGGTCTAGATCCGCATCCGGAAGCACGATAGAATGATTTTTTGCGCCAGCCAGCGCTTGCACGCGCTTGCCGTTTGCCGTACCTGTTTTGTATACATACTCGGCAACCGGCTGCGAGCCGACGAAGGATACCCCAGCGATATCTTTATGCTCCAAAATTCCGTTTACAACATCGCGTGCTCCGTGTACGACGTTAAGCACGCCGGCAGGCAAACCAGCTTCGGCAAACAGCTCTGCCAAGCGCTGAGCGAGTAGCGGCGTACGCTCCGATGGTTTCAATACAAAGGTATTGCCGCAAGCGATAGCTAGCGGGAACATCCAGCAAGGCACCATCATCGGGAAGTTGAATGGCGTAATGCCGCCGATGACGCCAATCGGATAGCGGTACATGCCTGATTCGATGTTGGAAGCGATGTCCGGCAATTGCTTGCCCATCATCAGGTTTGGCGCTCCTGCCGCAAACTCTACGCACTCGATGCCGCGAAGCACCTCGCCGTAAGCTTCGCTGTAGCTTTTTCCGTTCTCTTTCGTAATTAGCTGCGCAAGCTCTTCCCAGTGGTCAACAAGCAGCTGCTGATATTTGAACAATACGCGCGCACGTTTCGGTACCGGTGTTTTGCTCCAGCTTTGGAAGGCTTGTTTGGCTGCAAGGACCGCTTTGTCGACATCCTCTTTCGTTGATAAAGGTACGTTCGCAAGCGTCTCTTCCGTCGCCGGATTGACGACTGCCTCTACCTCTGTCGTCGAAGCCTCCACCCATTCTCCGCCGATATAATTTTTTAATGTGTTTACCATTTTGTCGCTCTCCTCTCGGCTTATGAAGCAGTAATTTCACCGCGTTCGCAGCGCTTTATATAATCGTTTACTTGTTCCGTAGTTGGCATAGCGTCCGAGCAGCTATGGCTTGAGATGACGATACATGCCGCCGCGCTGCCGTATTCCATACTTTTCTCTAGTGTCCAGCCCTGCATGACGCCGTACAGAAAACCGGCCGCGTAAGAATCGCCGGCACCAAAGGTTTTGATGACCTTGGCGGGGTAGCTCTTGGCACGATGCTCCGAGCCATCCTTCGTATAAGCAATCGAGCCTTCCTTGCCGTGCTTGATGATCGCAATCTTAGCTGAATAGCTGAACCACTTGGTCGCAGTCACGCGGTCATCGTGCGTAGGATTGTTCTCGAACATTTCCATTTGGTCGAATTCTTCACGCGTTCCGATCAGAATATCGCATTTCTCGGCAGCCAAGTTGTAATACACGGCCGTTTCCTCCGCCGATTTCCACGTATATGGCCGGTAATCAAGATCAAATGCAATCACTGCGCCATGCTTCTTCGCGTATTCAAGTGCTTGGAAAACAGCCTCTCTCGAAGGGCTTTGCGCCAAAGCCGTACCGGAGATGAGCAGCATTTTCGCTTGTGCGATTATTTCCTCGCTTACCTCTTCGGGCTTCAGCAGCAAATCAGCCACGTTGTCGCGGTACATGAGAATGCTGCATTCGGACGGGCTCTTAATTTCGGTAAAAGCAAGGCCGGTTACGGCTCCAGTGTCGTCTACGGATACGCTCGACGTATCGATGCCTTCTCTCTGCAAATAAGTAGAGATAAAACGGCCCATCTGGTCATTGGCGATTTTCCCGATAAAAGCCGTTTTCTGCCCGAGACGGGACATGCCAATCGCAATGTTCGCCGGCGAGCCTCCGACGTACTTCGTAAACGTCATCGTTTCTTCCATTGGACGGTTAATCTCGTTTGCATTCAAGTCGATGCATAGGCGCCCGATAGCTACAAAATCAAGCGGTTTGCCGCTTGGAAAAGTCACTTGCTGCATGCTGCATCCTCCTTTACGTTGTCTTCAGGGAATTCAAATAAAGCAATGATTGCTTCGCGTATTCGTAAGCGGGATGCGCGGCAGGGTCCTGTTCGCCTTCAAGCATCGCCCAGCCATCGTAGCCGCGGGTAACTAATTCCTTGATTATCGGTTCAAAATCGATACAGCCGTCACCAGGAACTGTAAATACTCCGTTGCGGATACAAGTGACAAAGTCAGCTTGCTCTGCGCGCGAGCGATCCAGCACCTCCGGCCGAATGTCCTTCAAATGGACATAGGCAATACGGTCGTAATGCTTGCGGAGTACCTCAAGTGGATCAGCGCCGCCATAATAGGCATGGCCGGTATCAAACAGCAGATAGACTAGCGATGGATCAGTCAGCTCCATAAGCCGGTCGATCTCTTCTGGGCTTTCGATGACGGTGCCTCCATGATGGTGGTACGTCAGCTTGAGGCCGTATTCCTGGGCGATGGCACCAGCCGCATTTAACCCGTCGGCGAGGCTTCTCCAGCCCGCTTCGTCCAGACGCAGCACTTCCGTCTCATTCGGCGTGCGCCGCGCATCGAAATGCAGCGAGCCCCCGCCTTCACAGGTGCTAATCACCTTGCTGCCCATGCTTTGCAAGAACTTGGCATGCTCACGGTAATCGGCAAGCTCGGATTCCTTGTAAGCCGGGTCCGAGAACAAGACGGTTTTCCACTGGGAAGAGAGGCTGATGCCGCGCTTTGCGAGCTCTTCTTTCAGTACTGCCGGATTTGCTGGGTATTTCCTTCCCATTTCCGTTCCTGTCAAGCCAAGCGCTTGAATATCATCTACGATTTGCTCGAAGGTTGTGTCTTCTCCGTGCTCCTTCACATCTTCACCGACCCAATTAATCGGGTGTATGCCGAGCTTGAAAGGGAATTGGCTCATCGGTAATTTCTCCTCTACTCGATTAGATAAGTTTGACTGCATCAATATTTTGTTTCATTTCCTTATGTGCCCGGGCAACCTTATCGCTTACGGAAACCTCGGGAACACCGACGTTCCACCAGGATTCATAACCAGAGGTATTCGTGCCTGGAACGACCGGAATCTCGATGAGCGTCGTGCCCTTCTCGTCCTTGGCAAGCAGCAATGCCTCTCTTAGCTCTTCCGCCGTTGTCGCTTTAAAGGTTGCAGCGCCCATGCTGCGCGCATGCGCCGAGAAATCAATCGGCATATACTGGCCTTTCAATCCGCCAGTTTTTTCTGTACGGAAACGGAATTCATTGCCGAAGCCGTCGCTGCCATGGCCCCTTTGCAAATTGTGAATACACTGATAACCGTGATTATCAAGCAGAAGCACCGTGAATTTGCGGCCTTCTTGAATGCTCGTCACAAGCTCCGAATGCAGCATCAGATAACTGCCATCGCCGAGAATCGCATATACATCCTTATCGGGCTCAGCAAGTGCAGCGCCAAACGCACCGCTAACCTCATAACCCATACATGAGAAGCCGTATTCCATATGGTACGTTTTCGGCTCAACCGAGCGCCACACCCGGTGCAAATCGCCTGGCAGACTGCCTGCGGCACAGACAATAATATCCGAATCGCCGAGGGTTTCGTTGATGACGCCAAGCGCTCTTGTCTGCGCCAGCCCATCCTCATGCTCTGCGGCGTAAAGCCGGTCAACCTCTGCATCCCATTGCTGCTTAAGCTCCGCGACTTCATTGTCGCCATAACCGGAGTGATAGCTCAATTCAGCAAGCGCGTAACGCAGTCCTTGCAAGCCGGCTTGGGCATCGCAAGTAACGGCAACGCCATCAAGCTTGAATGAATCGAAGCTGCTTACGTTCAGGTTCACGAATTGCACGTCTTCGCTGCGGAATGCAGATTTAGAAGAGGTAGTAAAATCAGAATAACGCGTGCCTATTCCAATAATGAGATCGGCCTCGGCAGCCAACCGATTCGCGGCAAGCGTTCCTGTCACGCCAACCGCGCCGACATTAAGCGGATGATTCCAAGGCAGCGAGCTTTTTCCTGCCTGCGTCTCCGCTACCGGAATTCCGAATGCTTCTGCGAACTCTGCCAGCTCCTTCGATGCACTGGAGTAAAGCACGCCTCCGCCTGCAATAATAAGCGGTTTGCGCTTCTTCGCGATCAAATCCACTGCACGCTGCAGTGATTCCGGCGTAGGCAAACGGCGATCGATGAA
The DNA here is from genome assembly GCF_006345825.1 of Paenibacillus paridis. Taxonomy (GTDB): domain Bacteria; phylum Bacillota; class Bacilli; order Paenibacillales; family Paenibacillaceae; genus Pristimantibacillus; species Pristimantibacillus paridis. Next base: position 543,057 of record NZ_VCIX01000092.1, on the reverse strand, counting down.
ATGTACTTTTTTCTCAAAAAATGCCGCCGGGTAATCGTAAGCTTCTGCCTGTACATCCTGTGGCAAAGCCAGCGTAACTGCTCCTGTTTCTGCTGGATCCGTCAGCACGCGCATCGCTTGCGAAGCAGCTTGCATGAGCTGCTCCGGACGTACGATACGATCCCAGAACTTGCTCACGGGCTTAAAAGCATCAACGGCAGAAACCGTATAATCAGATACAACCTCAAGCTGTTGAAGAACAGGGTCAGGCTGCCTTGATGCAAAATTATCGCCAGGCAGCAGCAGGACCGGAATTCGGTTGACTGTAGCCGTTGCTGCAGCCGTTACCATATTTAAAGCGCCAGGTCCAATGGAGGATGTGCAAGCATAAATTTGAAGACGGTTCCTCTGCTTGGCGTAAGCGGTTGCAGCATGGACCATCCCCTGCTCGTTCTTGCCTTGAATAAAGGTCAGCTCTCCTGGGCTTCTCTCAATCGCTTCACCCAGCCCCGTAACGTTGCCATGCCCGAAAATGCCCATGATGCCCTGCACGAATTTGGTTTCCTTGCCATCAACCGATACATATTGATTATCAAGAAAACGCAGCAATGCCTGTGCCATCGTTAACCGTATCTTGTTCATATGATGCTCCCTCCACAAATCGGTATAGCGCTTAACTTAACAAGGTAAAGCGCTTAATTGACCTTAATATACACCAAAAGTTCAGCTCCGGCAATCTTTTTATTTTTTTAAACGCTGCAAACATGATCCTCCTCACGTCTTGCCCTAAAAGTTGCTGTCCATTCCCCGGCGTATTGAAATATCGTAATCCTATAACGATCTTTTGAAGTACTGATATCTAACAATCAATCTAAGTACTGTATAGGCATATGTATATGTATATGTCCCAATCGTTTATTTCAGAAACGGTTTGTTGTAACCATAGGAAGTGAATGTTTGTTGGTGGTGGAGTGGTGGGTTCGTGGGTTCGTGGGTTCGTGGGTTCGTGGGTTCGTGGGTTCGTGGGTTCGTGGGTTCGTGGGTTCGTGGGTTCGTGGGTTCGTGGGTTCGTGGGTTCGTGGGTTCGTGGGTTCGTGGGTTCGTGGGTTCGTGGGTTCGTGGGTTCGTGGGTTCGTGGGTTCGTGGGTTCGTGGGTTCGTGGGTTCGTGGGTTCGTGGGTTCGTGGGTTCGTGGGTTCGTGGGTTCGTGGGTTCGTGGGTTCGTGGGTTCGTGGGTTCGTGGGTTCGTGGGTTCGTGGGTTCGTGGGTTCGTGGGTTCGTGGGTTCGTGGGTTCGTGGGTTCGTGGGTTCGTGGGTTCGTGGGTTCGTGGGTTCGTGGGTTCGTGGGTTCGTGGGTTCGTGGGTTCGTGGGTTCGTGGGTTCGTGGGTTCGTGGGTTCGTGGGTTCGTGGGTTCGTGGGTTCGTGGGTTCGTGGGTTCGTGGGTTCGTGGGTTCGTGGGTTCGTGGGTTCGTGGGTTCGTGGGTTCGTGGGTTCGTGGGTTCGTGGGTTCGTGGGTTCGTGGGTTCGTGGGTTCGTGGGTTCGTGGGTTCGTGGGTTCGTGGGTTCGTGGGTTCGTGGGTTCGTGGGTTCGTGGGTTCGTGGGTTCGTGGGTTCGTGGGTTCGTGGGTTCGTGGGTTCGTGGGTTCGTGGGTTCGTGGGTTCGTGGGTTCGTGGGTTCGTGGGTTCGTGGGAATTTGCATGCCCATGCGGCGGTAATAAAACTTTGAAATATGATCTGCCAAGCACATTTGACATGAACGAAGTTTGTTTTGGGAAGATGACGGAATTCAATTTGTTGATCCATACTACGCAGGTGGAGCAAATAGTCAGTTTTTATGCAATAATCAAAAAGTGTTTTAAAGAGGAGCATTCATCGTAAGCCAACTCCTGTACATGAACGTATAGCGAAATAGTCCACTAACAGAAATCATTGCACCCGATTGAAACCTAATAGCAATATGGAATAACAGCTTTTGACTAATAATAAAACAAGAAAAAAGCCACACTATTGGTGACTTCTCTCTATTTGATTTATCAGGAATTTCTCCTGCTAAATAAAGGGTTTTCCGCTCTTTTAAGCAATTAACAGGAAATTCTCCCTCTAATTCGACCACATCAGCCGAGAAAGAAGAGAATCGTTGAAATTAACGGGACGAATTCCCGTTAATTCCTATTACTCTCCAATGAAATCCCGTTTAACGGGATAAATTACCGCTAATTGAAGCGTTTTCTGCTCTTTTAAGCAATTAACAGGAAATCCTCCCTCTAATTCGACCACATCAACCGAGAAAGCAGAGAATCGTTGAAATTTACGGGACAAATTCCCGTTAATTCCTATTACTCTCCAATGAAATCCCGTTTAACGGGATAAATTACCGCTAATTGAAGCGTTTTCTTTTCTTTTAAGCAAATAACAGGAAATCCTCCCTCTAATTCGACCATATCAGCCGAGACGGAAGAAAATCGTTGAAATTAACGGAATAAATTACCGTTAAACGAAGTTATTTTCAATAGCAAAGGTTAGCCCCTACTCGATAAGCCCTTTTTCAAGGGACGTATTGCTCAAGGGGGTGACGAGAAAAACCTCCCCAACGCCCGCCCTTCCATACCGCTGTCCCCGAGGCACGCCTACTCTACTGTCTCATTGCAGTCGACTGCCTTACGACAAGCTCTGGCTGAAGCACGATCCGCTTATCATCCCGATCGCCATCCTCCAGCATCGCAACCAGCGAATCTACGGCCAGCTGGCCCATTTCCTTCGTTGGCTGCGCAACGGTTGTAAGCGGAGGATCCGTTACCTCTGCAAGAATGGTATTGTCGAAGCCGATAATGGATACCTGCTCCGGCACCCGGACGCCCAGCTCCTTCGCGGCCTGCAGCGCTCCGATTGCGAGCAGGTCGTTGCAGCAAAACAATGCCGTAGGCGGATTCGGCGAGCGAAGCAACTCGCCCGCTTGCGTCTTCCCATCGCGAACCAGTTCATCGCCACAGGCGCGGATCAAGCCCGGCTCCACCTGCAGCCCAGCTTGCTCCCAAATGGACAGGAACCCTCTGATCCGTTCCCTGCTGCTGCTGACCTCTTCATTTTCTGCCAATACGCCAACACGGACATGGTTTTGCTCAAGCAAATGGCTCGCCGCCATCCCTCCGCCGCAAAAATCGTCAATGATGACTGTTTTGGCGGCCAGCTTCGCCTCACGGGCAATTACAACCACAGGAACCTTGCTTTTAACTAAACTGGCTAGTGTGCTTTTGTTAGCGATTCCGGTTCCGATAATCATGCCGTCCACGCGTTTCTGCTGCATCAGCGACAGGTATCTCTCCGCGCGTTCCTTCTTATTGTCTGTGCTGCATATAAAGAGGCTGTAGCCGAGATGATGGCTTTGATCCTCTACCGCGCGTGCGATTTCCGCAAAGAACGGGTTGGAGATGTCCGGGACAAGCAACCCAATCGTAAATGTCTTCTTGCCGGTAAGTGCGGAGGCGATGACGCTTGGCTGGTAATTCAAGCGCTCCATTACCTGAAAAATTTCATGCCTGCGCTGCTCGCTAATTTTCCCTTTGCCGTTAATGACCTGGGATACAGCAGCTATGGACACTCCAGCCTCTCGGGCTACATCGTATATTGTAATTTTCATTAATATTCCTCATTTAGCCATCGTATAGGTTTTCCCTCATTATGAAGACCGAATGCCATTTTGGCAAGCTGCCTCCCAAAGTAGCAAAACGGTTGAACCCACTTGCAAACACTCAGCTTCATCCATTCGAGCGCAGCGGCTAAAATAAAAAAAGCTCCTCGCTATTGGATAGCCAGGAACCTAATTGAAAAAGGCATAGTCAGTACGCTCTCATGCTCAGCCTACGCCACGCAAGTGCGAACCGCTCCGTCGCGCCCTTTCTCCTTCGCGTCATATAATGCCCGATCGCATAGCTTGTATAACGATTCAAGGCTGGTCTCGCGATCCGGGACCAACGTAACGACTCCAAGGCTGATAGATAACTTCCCTGGAATCTCAGGAATGCTCGTTTGCGCAATCGCATTTCTAAAACGTTCCACCAATCTGTCAGATTCCGCTTCATCCGTGCCGGGCAGTAAGATTGCGAATTCATCTCCCCCATACCGACCGAAGGAATCGGCCCCTCGCAACTGGAGACGAATTTGCTCCGTAAGCTGCTGAAGGGCGCGGTCCCCCGCATGATGGCCATGCGTATCGTTTATTTGCTTAAAATGATCGATATCGAATAACACCAACGTAAGGGGGTCCTTTGTTTTGGCATGCTGCGTAATAGATTGGTTCGCATGCATAACAAAGGTGCGCCGATTCAAAATGCCGGTCAGGTCATCGTAATGGGCAAGACGCAGCAATTCGTGATCAACTTTCTCTTTCAGCAGCAATACAAAACCTGTATTGCCAATAAACATAATAAGAAATAAAGATAAAAAAGCTAGATTTTGATAAATGCCGGGTTTATACAAACCGATAGTCTCTTGAAAATTCAAAGCAATGCAAGCTCTGCCAATCAGGCTAAGGATGGCCGTAGCGTACAATAATCCGATAATTTTCATCATTAACGAACTTTGCCTGAACCGAAGCAGTTTGTAAGCGGGCCATACCATCAGGCTGGCCGTTCCCAATGAAGCAACGGCGACTCTAACATTTTCTACGTTGTGGATGATGACAACCAAATGAAAGCTAATGGCGATGACAGCGGTCAGCACAATATAGACGATTTTAGTTGATCTCTGAAAAACCTGCTGAAGCTTGAGCAAAGAAACCGCTTCGAGAGAAAAACCGGCAAAAAGGAGAGAGTTCGCAATCGTCACCGTGATTACGTCCGGCACTCCGCTGCGCATAATAATAAACAGCCATGCCATGCCTTGCAGCACTTTCGCCAGCAGAAAAATATTCAATGTCCGATCCTTAGTATGCGTACGCCAATAAGCGCTTATCAATACGACCGAAAACAAATGACCGAGCACGATTAAAATAAATACCGTATTCATATCAAGCGACATTAGCAAGCTCAGCACCAACTTATATGAAATGACTAATGATATTAATTATACTAGATGTGGTATCATTTTTCATTTTCTTTTTGTTCATATTTCAGTTGGTAATATTGCACAGCATGTCGCGCTTAATCAATCCAGCTCTGCTCTCGAAAACAAATCATGGATGAGCGCATTATTTTCGCAGGCCTGTTTAAATCCTTTCGCAAAGTTTGCCATCGCTTCCTTATCGCTGGTGTAGGCAGCGAACATACCCGCCTCCGGGTCAAAATGAATGGTCGCTGCGAGCTCCGGCATTTTTTCTTCTAGAAAAACAGCAGCCAGCGAAGCCCAATCATATCCGTTTCCTTCAAAGCCTTCCTCAGCCCTTGCTTCGAAAATATCGTTTTTGTAGCCACCCACTGACAAAATGAGCGAAACGCTGCCGTTGTCATGCGATACCAGTGTAAAGGGAGCCAACTCGTCGTCATCGGCCCGTACAGCAGTTGTCTGGTCTGCCAAATTTTCTATTTGATCCGATTCCTTCAGCTTACTACTGCTCCAGTTCAGCAGCCTTTGGCAATCTGAATCCCCCGGCTGCAGCTTTAACGCTTGCTCAAGGACAGCGACCGCATCCTTATATTTTTTGCTATAATAATAAGCATAACCCAGCCTGTAATACCAAAGCGAGTCCGTGGCACCCTGCTCCTCGACCGACCGAAAAGCAGCAATGGCTTCCTCATACCGGTCCTCGTTATTTAATGCTCTGCCCAGCTGGCAAACAAGCTCATAGTCGCGTTCCGCCGCAGGTATTTCCTCGATTGTTGCTATAATCCGGTTATACTGGTCTTTCTGATGCCATAGATTAAGCTGCTTTAACAGGTCTGGATTCAAATATACAACCTCTTTTCAGTTAGTTAGGTCGCCTTGCGCCTATGAAATGGAATATGCTACCTAATTAATATAAACACAACGGTAACGAAAATAAACCGCCTATAGAACCAATTCAACCCTTTGGCAGCGGGCGGCCCAAGGTTGCTCGGCATACCTAAATGATATATGATGGCGATAAATCGATAACCCGCCTATGCGGACGGCAATCCGTATGCAAACATGACCTGGGGTGAACCAAATGAGAGAACCATTTATAGCGCCCAAAAAAATGAATCAAGCCATTCATGGCCAAATTCGGCATACGCTGCTTGAGCTTGGGGATGCAACAAAGGTGGAAATTAGCCAGCAGACGGAGATCAGCTTCCCAACCGTCAGCAAAGCCATAGAGCAAATGGAGCAAAGCGGCGAGGTCATCCTGACAGGCATCGATCAATCCAGCGGAGGCCGGCGCCCAGCAAGATACGCACTACATAAGGAGTTTCGGCTAGGGCTGGCACTTTATTTGGAAAATGAGGAAAGCGTCTATTCGGTCATCAATTACGTCGGCGAAACGATCGAGCGATTCAAGCAACCTAGCGTGCTAGAGGAAGGCCCTGAAGCGCTCACACTGCAGCTGCAAGCAGTCATGGCGAGTAAGCCGGGCATTCATGCGGTCGCCATTGGCGTTCCCGGCTCGGTAAGGAACGGGAGCATTTTTTTCATCCCTTCGTATGATAAGTTCGCGCAATTGGATTTAAAATCTCTGTATGAGAAGCGCTTTTCCATTGTCCTGGAAGCCGAAAATGATATGAATGCTGCCGTACTCGGCTATCATAGCCGGAGTGGGAGAGCCTTACACGAGACTATTGCTTATGTCTATTTAGGGAAAAACGGTCCCGGTGCCGGCATATTTCTAAACGGGGATATTTTGCGGGGAAGCACCTTTTTCTCGGGAGAGGTCAGCTTTGTGCCTCAATATGACCAATACAACTTTTTGGAGGCTGTCCAGCGCAGCCGCCATGCTGCAAAGTTCGAGGCAGCAGGCCCAGAGAACGGGCAACCTCCCGCCATCATTGACGCTATGAGCCGCTTGGTTGCCGCGTTCGTTGCGATTATCAATCCGCATGCCGTCATCTTTTGCAGCGGGGATGTCGAGCCCGACGAGCTTCTCCTCATAAAACAATGCTGCGCCAGCTATGTTCCGGAAGCTCATATTCCGCAGCTTGTCATCAGCGATTTTGAGCTTGACTACCTTCATGGGCTCCAGCAGCTTGCGCTCCAACAACTGATGAATCCGCAATAATTTCTATCCTTGCGCGCAAGAAGAGCCATCATTCGTATCCTTAGATTGATGGCTCTTCTTCCGTTTCCTAGATCAGCTCATTGCGCGCCTTCAGGTAACGGTAAAGGAAGCAGCCCGATATCGCGCATATCAAAGCGCACAGCCCAATAAAGCCATAACCCGCCTGCAATCCGCGCAGCAATCCCAGCTCCGTATCCGCTCCGTAGCTATTACGGACTACTTTCATAATCGCCCCGATCAAATAATTGCCAATGACGCTGCCAATCCCCATCAGCGTAACGGTAAACGTAATCGCCGTGTCGCTTCCTCGTGGATATCTCTTCGCGATAAACGCCATAACCGTCGGATAAATAGGCGCAATCCCGATACCTGCTGCTGCAAATAAGAAAGCTGCCGATTCTCCGCCAAGTATGGCAATGAAGGTACAGACAGCAGACACCGCCGCAAAAATAATAAGCGAGAGGTTAAAGCCGATTTTATCCGTTACGGGTCCGAGCAGCAGCCTCGCTGCCGAGAAGCACAGAAAGAAAATGGACAGCATGCCGGACGCGGAAACGCTATCCCACTTATAGGCTTTCTCCAAAAAATTGACCAGCCATCCGCCGACAGCCAGCTCGGAAACTACCCCGAATGAAAGGATCAGCACCAGCAGCCACAAAGCGGGATCACGTACCAGGCTTTTGAGCGGAATCCGGTCCTCCATGGCCAGGTCATCGCCCGGAAACCGGCTCAAAAAAGCTGGAATCATGGGCAGGATAGACAAGGAGAGCATAACGAGATACATCCCTCGCCAATCCAGCATATGGCCAAACAAGCTTACGCTCATCAAGCCCGATGCAATCATTGGCGCGACCGTAGAGCTTAGTCCGTAGAAAAAATGCGATAAGTTCATCATCGTACCTGTATTTTTTACGAAAATTCGCGCACCGAGAATAGCCAAACCGATTTCCAGCATTCCATTGCCGATATACATTAAGAAATAGGAAGAGGAAAACACAGGATAGCTATGAGAGAAAAATATGAGGATGCCTGAGATCAGCATCAAGCCGAATGCCATCAGACTTACCGCTTTAATGCCAAGCTTATGCGTAAGCACAGCCGTAAAGGAGCAGGCGATTAAGTAACCAAGCGCATTGAGCGACAATAGCGTGCCAAGCTGCATCTCATCCAAATGAAAATCGAATTGAATTCGCGGAATCGCCGGGCCTTTAATGTTCTCTGAAATGCCGAAAATGATAAACCCGAGGAAGATGGTCGCCAGCTGCATCGCATAGGCCTTGCTGATTTTCGGCTTCGCTTTTAAATCATTGTTCATGGTGAGAAATCCCTTCAGTCATCGCTCATTACGGAATAATGGGATGTCACTTATTAAAGATGTTAAATTTCTTTCCGACTTTACCATAGGCCAAAGCGAAATACAACGGATTTTTTTCCTAACCCCTCCGTGTTTGAATCGCAACAAAAAAAAGGCTTATAAGACCTATGTCTTATAAACCTCCTGCTCCGATCGCCTGTATTTTTCAGGATCACTCAACCCTTTACCGAACCGATTAATACCCCTTTCTCAAAATATTTCTGCAGGAACGGATAGATGACTAGAATCGGCAGCGTAGATACGATAATGACGCCGTATTTGATCTGATCCGCGTATTTTTGCGCATACCCTCCGGCTGCACCGCCCGTGCCTGCCCCATTTTGAAAGACCTGGTTCGATAATAAAATATCTCTGAGGACGATTTGCAGCGGCTGCAGCTTATTGTCGCGAATATAGATCAGCCCCGTGAAAAAATCATTCCAATGGCCAACTAAATAATATAATCCGATGACGGAGATCAGCGCTTTGGATAACGGTAGCGCAATGCGGACAAAAAATCCGAAATGCGAGCAGCCGTCGATCGCGGCCGCTTCATACAGCTCCGAGGGCAAGGACGATTCAAAAAAGGTTCGCGCAATAATGAGATAAAATACGTTTACGCAAAACGGTAAAATAAACATCCACATCGTATTGGTCAAATGAAGGTCTTTCATTAGCAAATAAGTCGGAATCAAGCCGCCGTTAAAGAACATCGTAATGACAAAAACAATCATGATCAGCCGTCTGGCACGGAATTCGCGCCTGGACAGCACATAAGCAGCGGGCAGAGTAATTAATAGATTCACAAAAGTTCCCGCGAGCGTATAAAAGACAGTATTGCGATAGCCATTCCAAATGCGGCCATCTTGAAAAATTTGATTATAGCCAAAAAAACTGATGTTTTTGGGCATAAACAGTACTTTCCCGGTGGATACAAGGGTGGAATCGCTTATGGAAGCAATCACGATAAAATAAAGCGGATAAATAATAGACAAAAAAATGAGGACGCACATGACAGACAAAACAACCCTAAACAAAATTTCACTACCATTTAAACGTTCGCGGATCACAAGCAGTCCTCCCTTAGGCAGCCCGTTAGAATAAACTCGTGTTGGAAGCTTTTTTGGAAATGGCATTCATGGCAAATAAGAAAATAAAATTAATAAGCGTGTTGAATAGGCCGATGGCTGAAGCATAGCTGAATTGGTTGGATACGATACCGATCTTGTACACATAGGTGGCGATTACCTCGGATACAGGCAGATTCAATGAATTTTGCATGAGAAAAATTTTCTCGAAGCCCGTGCTGAGAATGTTGCCCATGCTTAAAATAAACAAAATAACGATCGTTGGAATGAGTGCCGGAAAATCGATATAGCGTATCGTTTGCCACCGGCTTGCCCCGTCCATTTTGGCCGAATCATATAGCTGCGGATCGACGGTCGACAGCGCCGCCAAATAAATAATGCTGTTCCAGCCGCAATGCTGCCAAATCTCCGAAATGATATTGACCGGAATAAAGGTTGAGGTCGACGCCAGTAAATTGATATCTCCAAAACCGACGGACTTCATGAAATATCCGACAATGCCTGTTTCCGGCGACAGCAGGACATTCATCATACCCACCAGTACAATAATCGAAATAAAGTGAGGCAAATAAACCGTCGTCTGCATCAGCTGCTTCATTTTTTTTCTGCGAATCTGATTAAGCACCAGCGCCAACAGGATCGGTGCAGGAAAACCGATAATAATCGAGGTGAAGCTGATCATAAACGTATTCCTCATCAAATCGGTAAACAGGAAGCTCTCCCAAAACTGCTTGAAATAAAAGAGGCCTCGCCATTCGCCGCCGGTAAGCCCTTTGCTGAAATCAAAGTCCCGAAATGCCAATTGAATGCCGTACATCGGAATATAATTAAAAATAAGAATGACGGCGATCGCCGGAAAGACCATAATCCATAGCTGATAATCCCGTTTGAAGGTGCTGAAGATAGAACGAGAGCCCATAAGCTGTTTCCCCCTTCGTTTCTTTGAACAAAAGAAGCTATGCCCTGCATTAGAGCGGCATAGCTTCTTGCCTTGCTTCTAGTTATTTTTTGCTCATATAGTCATCGTAATATTTCTGCATGATTTCGATATTTTGATCCAGGCCGGCTTTTTTGCTTTGCTTCACATATTCATCCCACTGGGCCTCTACTGCGCCTTTGGTTACCCATTTGGCAAAATTCGTGTTAGCGAGATTCATCACATTCGTATTGTTCAGGCTCATCGTGTTGTTGTCGGCTGTTGTGTACTTAATGAACATGGCCGGGAAAACATCCGATGCTGTATCGACCGCTAAGGCGTCGCTAAGCGGCTCTGATTGCACAAGCACCTCCTGCATATCCTTGCCCAGCGTCAAATCAAGCGCATCTGGCAGGTACATCGGCCCGTTATCTGCCCAAGTGGATGTCCACTTCCAGGTGCCGGGGTCCATCTTCTCATCCGCAGGCGGTAGAACGGCATAGCTGCCATCGCCGTTATCCTTGATATTCGTCCCAAGAGAGCCGAAGAGCACCTGCATGCTTACTTCCTGCTTATAAAGTTCATTAATAAAGCGCATCGCCGCTTCCTTGTTTTTCGTTTTGGCTGACATGACGATCTGGTTAACCCCATAATTCAACGTAGCAAAGTCGTAGCTCCAGGAGATTTTGCCGGAATAACCAGCTGATTCTTTGAGAGGGGACATGGACGTATATTGCGGCGCTAGCTGCTCACCGAAACGGTCCGAGGCTACCCATCCCCACGTAAAGCCGACCTTCGCTAGGTCTCCCTCGCCGCGAGCAACCGATTGGAACTTCGTATAATCATGGGTGAATACTTCCGGGTTAATCAGTCCGGCTTTGTAAAGCTTGTTAAGGAAAACAACCATTTTCTTATAGCGTTCATCGGTTAGGAAGTTTTTCACTTTGCCGTCTTCCACGAAGTAACCTTGTCCGCTACCGTCCGATAAGGTGATGCCAAGGCCGCCGAGCAGCACTGCGGGGTTGAAGAAGCCGCCGATTCCGCCTGGCCAATCCATCGGAATTTCATCATTCGGATCGCCGTTGCCATTCGCATCCTTTTCTTTGAAGGCGACCAACACATCGTAGAGCTCATCCCAGTTGGTTGGCATGCTCAGGCCAAGCTGATCAAGCCAGGTTTGGTTAATATATTGCCTTGAAGCGGACGCTGGCCAAAACCGCTGGTATTTGGGCAAGCCGTATATTTTGCCGTCCGGCTGCGTCGCAATGATTTTCGTTTCCGGTTTTTCATCGAACATCTTCTGCACATTCGGCGCTTCCGGCAGCAGCTCGGTCAAATCCTGGAAGAGGCCTTGAAATTGGGCAAAATCGGCATCCGTAATGACGTTCGGCCCTACGAATAAATCTGCCGTATCGCCGCTCGCCAGCATGGTCCCTTTCTTCTGCTCCCAGTCCGCCGTAATTTCTTGCCATTCAATGTCCACGCCTGCAGCTTCCTCTGCCTTTTGAAGCCATTCCATCTCTGCTAGCGGCTTCGTCAACGGGTGCTTTGTTATAATCGCGGTTAGCTTTACCTTCGCGCCGCCGGGATTTTCTTTATCTTCTCCTGTCTTCTGCGGTTCCTGATTACCGCCGTTATTGCTGCAGGCTGCAAGCAATAACGTTAACAAACATGCTGTCAGAACAAGGCTCAACGTTTTTTTCATGGTAAAGCGCCTCCCTTTTCTATTCTGATATCGCTTACAAATAAGTGTGACCTCATTCGATCGCTGCCCCCCTGTACCGGATCAGGCTAGCTTGTCTTTCGCTGCAGCTCTTGACAGCCTTTATGTTAGCAAGCGTTTACATCACGGACAATACGGAAAATCATTGGATTTCGGTGATAATCATTAGGTACCCGAATAGGCGCATACCAAGCTGGGTGAACCCAGCCAAACCAAAAAAAAAAGGCCTCGGCTATGCCGTAGGCCCACTGCGTTGGTTATTGCGGATACGTTCCTTGAAATGTGGCATCGATCTTAGCCGAGACGCTTTCAAAGGCTTCCTTGACACTGGTCTTGCCCAGCCAAACCTGATCAAGCACGGGATGCAAAATCGCCGAAATATTTTCATTGTTTTTGAGATAATAATCATATGAATTAACGCCATTCTCAATCGTCTGCCTCATCACCGCATCGCTATAGCCGTCAGGATGGCCCGGCTTTACCTCTGCCCACTGCGCGATAAGGTCAGGTTTCGAATAATAATCATTCAAGATCGGCATCCACAGCCCGCTGGCATGTAAATCGAGAGAATTCTGAGCATCCAGCTGCCACTTATAAAAGAGCCACGCTTCATTCGGATGTTTCGTTGTGGATGACATAACCAAAGGTTCGCCGAACTGAATCGTCTTACTCGTCTTCAGCTTCGGGAGGACACCCACGCCATAGTTAACGCCCGCTGCGCCAAGATCAAGCTGGACCCATTGCCCATCGAGGTTCATGGCCACCTTTCTGCTTTGCATAGCCAAGGCGGGCTGAGGAAGATTTTTCTCCTGCACCGGCGATGGTGCGACATGATGAACATAAATCAAGTCAGCCAGTCTTTGAACGGCATCAATAACAGCCGGATCGTCCAAATTCATCCGGCTTCCATCCGGAGAGATAATGCTTGTATTATTGGATGGCACCATTAAATGCCACATCCATGTATTGAAGCGTACGCCAAATTGCGTAATATGACTGGCATCGAACTCCGGATGAAGCGCATTATGGCCATTGCGGTCGATCGTCAGCTTTTTTGCCGTCAGCACAAATTGCTCCCAAGTCCAAGCGTCTGCCGCTTTGGACGGAGGAAGCTCTACGCCTGCTTCCCGAAACAGATCAGCATTATAATAAAGCGCAAACGATTCCTCGGCGACCTTGACTCCCGCTACTTTATTCTGATCCCAGTACATGATTGAATTCGAAATGAGGGAGCTTTCATTAATTTCCGCATCGGAGGCCAGAAAGCTTTGCAAATTATAAAGCTTGCCTTGCTCGGCCCATTGCAGCGCAGTATGCTTGTAGAGTATGAATACATCTGGCGCTTTGTTGCTTGCATACATGGTCGTAAGCTTGGTCGTATAGTCGCCCGGCTCATACATATACCGTATCGTAATCCAAGGGTATTTCTCCATAAAAGCTTTAATCATGCGCTCCTTGGCCTGCCTCTCATTGGGAGAACCCCAGGATGCGTAGGTCAAGACCACTTTCTCCTTACCGCGAGACTCGGGTTCCTGATTCACTGCGGTGTTAGGCGATGCGAGGTCAGGCTCGCGGCAACCCGCAATCATCAGCAGCAAGACTAGCCACAGCATGACCAATACTGCGTTCCTATTTTTCTTCACACTTCGCTCCCTCCTTTCCTTGATCATTGAACCTCCGTTTTGTCCTGCTTGCCGGGAAACCTCCCCATTCGAATAACAAGGGTCGTCCCGCTGCCTTCATTGGAATGGACAGCCAGCCCATATTGGCTGCCATACAGCAGCTTGATCCGTTTCTCTACATTCGGCATGCCGGTCGAGCCTATCTTGCCCGACCGTAGTTGATCGATCTGCTCTTTCTCGATCCCTCTGCCGTTATCCGCAACGGTGAAGAAGACCATTTCGCCCTCAGACCAGCCTTTGATCTCGATTATTCCGCCCTGCTCCTTCTCGGCAAACCCGTGAATAATCGCATTTTCAACAAACGGCTGCAAGAACAGCTTAGGCACTTCCCTATCCATTAGCCCCTCCTCAACATCCATTTCAACGCGGAACAGCTCCTCGAATCGGCTGGACATAATATAAATGTACTTATTCAACCAGTCCAAATCCGTCCGCAGCGGCCATGTCTCCTTCTTGTTCCGCGTCGAGGTCTGCAGCATATCCGCTAAATGGTGAATAATCAGGCTCATCTCCTTCTGATTATTCTCTATCGCAATCCAATAAAGCGTCGTAAGCGTATTATAGAGAAAATGAGGGTTAAGCTGGAGATTAAGCGCCATCAGCTCCGCATCCTTTTCCCTTAAGCGCGAAGCGTAGTTTTCTTCAATCAGCGTCTGAATGCGGTCATTCATATGGTTGAACGTCCGGATCAAGTGGCCAAACTCGTCCCGCCCCTGCTCGGAGATATGAATATGAAAGTTGCCGCGCTCCATTAGCTTCATCGCTTTCTTCATTCGGCTGATCGGCTTTGTAATAAATACCGACATTCCATAGGCAAGAAGAATAGAGACAACCAGCATGAGGATAAAGAAAAAGGTGGAATATCTGCGCAGCGCATTTAAATCCTGCAGCGCATCTTTCACAGGAATTTTAATATAGGAAATCCATCCCGTGCTTTCCATCCGGCTAAAGCTGACCACCATCTTTGCTCCGTCAATGGTTCTCTGAATGCTGCCGTATTTCATCGCCTTTGCTTCGCCCAGCCAGGATGGCGGCTCCTCGCTTGCTTCGCGGCCTGGATCGGAGCCAATGATGACCGCCCCTCCTTCATCCAAAATGCCGTACGATAAATGGCGGAATTCGCTTTGCCGCGCATAATCCGCGAATAATTTCCCCACGTAATCAGGCGTCAAATTGATCATGAGTACAGGCTTTTGCATCGTTTGGGGCAGTGCATGAAAGATGCCCTTCTCATCGATAAAGGTAAGATTGAGCTGTTTGACTGCCGATACCAGCTTGCTGAACTCAAAGTCCAGCCCTGACATTTCTTTCTCACCCAGCGTTTCAGCAAATCGATAGGTCGGTACCCATACCAGATCCCCTTTGCCTGCTACAGCCTTCCTATATAAAGCGGACGCAAAAAAAGCCTCGGGCATCACGAACATTCTCGCTGTATTGCCGAAATTATAGGGAGGCGTCAATATGAATGACGCATAAATATCCGTGTCTCCGCCAAAATATTTGAACAAGATTTGCGTAATGCGCCGGTCTGCCTTCAACAAGGACTCATTATCTGCCTCGTCCGCTTCGGTAATGACCTGATACAATTCATTGTCGATCGGAAGCATTTCGCTTTTGTCGCGGATGTACTGCAGCTTCTCATCTAGCAGTTGATTGTTATTAATGACAACATTGCCCAAGCTTTCCTTCACATTAGCCAGCATATTACGGGCACTGATCTGGTAATAAGCAAAACCAAGCGCCAAAATAATAAAGCTGACCAGCAAAAAATAGGAAACTAACAGCTTGATACGAAATTTTGCGTTGGCAGCCATACCCGCCATTTTTCTTAGGATGCGCATCGCTTTAGCCTCGTTTTAATCAGGATGAGAACATTCTTCGGAATTCTTCGGGCGAGTACAAAAACATTTTTTTGAAAACCTTGTTAAAATATTTAATGTCTTTGTAACCGACCTGCCTTGCGATATCAACGACCTTCTGCTCCGATTGCAGCAATAGGCTGCGTGCCTTCTGCATTCGTGTTTTCACGAGAAAATCGGTAAAGGAAAGCCCAAAGTTATTTTTAAACAAAATGCTGAAATAAGAAGGGTTATAGAAAAAACGCTGCGCCACCATTTCCAGTCCCAGATCCTCATGCAGATGGTTTTCAACGAACTCCCTGCACTTTTGCATAATCATTTCGCTTCGTGAGGACTTGTCATTTTTCATTTGCTTAATCATATCGGCAAGCAGCAAAGCTGCGGTATCCAGCGTTTTCTGGAAAGTGTCTGTAGCATACAGCTCTTGATCGATCCGGCTGCCGAGCTGCCGGTAGCCTTCTTCATCCATCACCAGCTCGATCCGTTTCATGCAAGTTAAAAGCAGCTGCGTCACATTGCACTTCAACCGGAAGGGAGTCGGATAGGCAGCTGCCATTTTATGCAATAGGGAAGTAAGTGTAGAAATGGCAAGTTCCAGCTGATTCTCGGATACGGCTTTCTCTAGAATGTCGGCATCTTTCGTCGCAAGCAGCAAGCTTGTCTCATTTTTTAGCAAGCTTTGCAGTTCATGCGTGTTTAACCATGTCCCTTCCGGAAAATAGTAAAGGTATTGCAGCGCTGTTTTGGCGCTCTCGCAGCATAGCCGTATATCGGTTTCAATAGACGCCGACTCCTTCCCTACTGCTACGCTAATGGAACGGCTATAAACATTTCCTAGCTGGGTCAGCGTCTTGCGCAGCACGTCCAGGCATTCAGTACCCGAGCGGTTAGGACTCCAAAATGCAATGACGTAAAGAAGCTCCTTCTCATGCTCGGGAGCAGCGACAATAAGCTCCGCGCACTTCGTATTCGTCTGAGTAATCGCCCGCTTCAGCATACTCTTCCATTCCAGCTCTTCTTCCGTCTGGCCGCTTGAATTTGATTGAAGGATGAGCACGGTTCCATGTCCATTCAAGGGGAAATGGCGTCTTACGTCGCTCCACTCCGCAGGCTGCAAGTCCTGTGTCATCCATTTGTACAGCAGAAGGTCCATATATACCGGTTTTGTATGGGCGAGCTGCTCGTCCAAGCTCTTTTTCTCCGATTGAAGACTGCTCTCGCGTTTGAACTGTTTCTCCATATCCGATAGAATCGGTTCCAGATTTTCTGAAATGACAGGCTTAACTAGGTAGTCCCTTGCCCCCAAACGAAGCGCCTGCTGCGCATATTCGAACTCATGGAATACGCTTACAAAAACAACCTTCGGAATTGGCGTTCCCTTATCGTTGAGGGCTCTCAAAAATTCTATTCCATTGACCAGCGGCATCTGAATATCCGTAAATACGATATCCAGCCTGCGGTTCTGGGCAAGCTCCAGCGCTTCCTTCCCATTTTTCGCTTCATGCACTTTATAATCCGGGCGCAGCGAGCGAACCATCGCCGCCAAGCCGCGCCGCTGCTTGGGTTCATCGTCAACGACCAAAATTTCCATTTTCAAGGCAAGCATACGATCATCCCCTTAGCTGTAGTACGTTACAACCATCTATTTTATTGTAGCGTTTGACTATGAGATTTGGAATGAAGCTGCGGGAGAAAATAGTTGGATAAGGAGAATCTTTTTGGATGATTAACTATACCGATAGATGCGGCTCGGAATATCTTATAGAGATACAGCGTCGCAAATGTTCATAGAGAATACTTCCGGTATTTATCATAGCGTATAGGAGGTGATTCGGAGTGAAAAAACGGATAAAGGCCCGCACCGATGCCATTCTTCCAGCTGAAAGCGAGATGGCTGTGGAGGAGGCGAGTACCGAAGAGACCATGGTCGAACCCGTTTCGAACAGACAAGAATCAATGGTTACGCGGCTTGGCGGATTCGACGGCATCATGTCCATGATGGGTAAAGTACAAAAGGTTTTTGGATTTTTCCAGCAAATGCGGCCGGCGTTCAGCATGGTCAGTTCTTTCCTCGGTCCCAAAGCGTTCGTAAGCAGCGTGCCTGTCAAAAAAACGAAACCAAGACACAAAAAAATAAGGAAAACGGCACGTACAGCGGCATCCGCTGCAAAGCGCAGTACAGCAAAGCGTAAACCGTCCTCACATCGGTAATCTTTAGGCCTGCTAGAAACAGTAGAAGCTTCTTATGAGTTCATAGAACTTGTAAGAAGCTTCTGTTTCAATAGAAGAATATTCGTACGGCTTCCCTGAAATAGGTCGCAAGCAGCGCGATTGCCCAGTTAATAGCCTCTACTTTGATTTACCGTCCCTTTCAAGGCAGCCCCTTCGGCATATAATGCAAGGTTCTCTACAAAGTACCTTCCTACCTCCGCAAACCTGCTTTGGCCCGACACATGAGGTGTGATGATGACATTCGGAAGTGTCCAGAGCGGACTGTCTTCGGCAAGAGGCTCCTTTTCAAATACATCGAGTACTGCTGTGAAGCTTGGTCTAACTTGAAGCGTTTCAACCAGCTCCTCTTCAACAATCAGCCCTCCCCGGCCGATGTTAATGAGACAAGCCTCCGGTTTCATCTCCATTAATAGCTCGCGGTCAATGGTATGATGAGTATCTGCGGTTAACGGCAGCGTGAGCACCAGATAATCCAACTCCTTCACAAAGGCCTTCCATTCCGAAGCCAGAAAATGAACATCAACCCGACCCGCTTTATCGGCTCCTCGGCTAAGTCCGTGCACGACCATATTGAACGCTAGAGCCCTTTCCGCAATTTCCGAACCAATCGAGCCAAGGCCGGCTATGCCGAGCACCTTACCTTCCAAAGTATCCGCACGGAATGGTTCCCATTTGCGATTATGCTGAGACGCAAGCAGCCGGGCCATCCCTTTATTATGAAACAACATATAGCCCAAACTATATTCAGCCATCATGGCGCCGAATTGATCGACAATTCGGGTTACCGTGATGTGCTCCGGAATTTTGGTTACCAAATGATCAACGCCCGCACCGATCGATTGAATCCATTTTACCGATGAAGCCTCCGGCGTGAACAACAAAGTCTCAGGAAAATTCCAGCATAAAATAACTTCTGCTCCCGCTAGCTGCACCGCTGCTTCCTCTGGTGTCCGAGCCACTCTTATCGTTGAATAGCCATGCTCCCTCAGCAGCTCGGCGTATTTCTCAGGTTCATTATAGTAGACCAATATCGTTGGATGTTCCTTTGGCAAAACAATCCCTCCTTCTGCATCTTCAATCGAAATATAGTAATTCTGCTTTACCTATGTTTAAACTTATTTTACATGAAATTTTTCAAATGGCATACGAAGAAACGGCTACGCCGTCCTCAGCTAGAGGAGGGTAACCGTTTCTCGCACAATGATTAGACAACGATATCGCGTAAAATAAAGGGCTACATTGCCTGCTTAAGCTTCGGTAATTCGCAGCGATTTAAGAGGTACCATCGAATCCTCTGGAACATAATACTTAAAATGATTATCGCTGATTTGCCCTAGCAATTGACGACGGATCGGATCAGCATCCTTCAAGAGGCTCGCCGATGCTGTGTGGTAATCGATTGGACGCATCCAAATCGGGCTGTAGCCCAGAAACAGCTGCCGTCTTGTAAATTCGGACCGATTCGGAGAACCGGCATGCCATAGATTTTGCGCAAATAGGAATACGTCCCCCGGTTTCCCGCAAACCTGCACTTCACCGTTCACTTGCTGCCGTACATCTTTATTGTTAGGATTGTAAGGCCGTTTATGGCTGCCCGGTATCACCTTCGTATTGCCTCGATCCGGTTCCGACATGTCGCTTAGAATATAGCAGGTTTTAATGTAATAGGTTGCCGTCAGGCCAGCAATAACGGGAAACTGCGGATGCGGTCCATCTTGATGCCAATCGATAAAGCTGTGCGAAGCCGTCTGCGCCTCGCTAGGATTCGGCTTCCTAATCGTCAAGTGCGAGATATGCAGTTGGATGTTATGTCCCAGCAAATTAACGATAAGCGGCAAAATCTCCGGCTGATCGATGAGTGAAGCGATTTCAGGATGACGCTCAACGCTGTTATAGATATTGTGGGCAAGCGTTTCAGGCTCGCTCGCAATGACTTCATCGATGGCGGCATTCAGCCGGTCCACCTTTTCTTGCGATAAAACGCCCGGTAGCAGCAAATACCCTTCCTCATTAAATTGCTTCATCAATTCCGGAATATTTAGGTCGGTTGTCTTCATGCATCATACCTCCTTCTTGTATTTAATTTAATTATATCTAACGTTCAAACATGTTATAATGTAAGAAAAACTTAAATTACTTGTATATAATTTCACTGATGGAGCTGACTTTTATGGAGCTGACCCGATTCTGCGAGCCCGATCTGCATTACCATGTTTATGTGAAGGATGCCTTGCATTTCCAGAAGACACATGACACTTATGACCACTGGGCCTTGTTTATTGTTGAAGATGGCAGCTTTGACTACAGGATGGGCGGCCAAAGCGGGCGGGCGGTTAAAGACGATATGGTGCTGTGTCCGCCTGATCTGACTTTTTATCGGAAAACAAGCCTTTTATCCTTTCATCTTCTGGGATTCCAATGGCTATCCGATTCTGATACAAGCTTCACTTCATCGCACGCAGCTGATTTCCCTCCGACCAGGAAACTTCGATTGATGAACAACAGGAGGTTTCATTCCATCCTCTCTCAATTGCGCGAAGCCCGTTACTTGAATCCGGCCCTTGGCCGCGAGTACAAAAAACATCTCCTGAAAGATTTGCTTTACCTCCTGCAAATTGAACTATCGGGCCAGCAGACTACTCCACTGTTCAGTGAGGACCCTCTGCTTCAGCAAGCCGTGCATAGGCTTCAGCAGCAGGCGGAATTCGGGTTATCCCTAAAAACCATCGCAGCTGAGCTAGGTTTAAGCCAGGTTCAACTCACCAGGCTTTTCAAGCAAGAGTTCCGCATGGCGCCAAGCACCTACGCCGCTACCCTCCGAATGGACAAAGTTAAGCAGCTGCTGGTCCATTCCTCGCTAACCCTTAGCCAAATCGCCGAGCACTGCGGCTTTACGGATGAGCATCATTTGAGCAAAAGCTTCAAAAAAATGTTCGGCATCAACCCCTCCGCCTATAGAAAAACGTATCGCGTGTAATGGTTTGCTGCCTAAAATCAAACAAGCCGACCATCAAATTAGCGGTCGGCTTGTCAGTATCCTCATATATTTAACTGCAATTAACTGCCGTAACCCAATGCCTTAAGCTGCTCTACCGCGCTATCCATAAACGTCTTATAGTTCATAGATGTCTCCAGCGTCTTAATAAAGTCGTCATATTGGCTTAACGGGCGTTTATTATAAATAAATTTCGCAAGCTCTTCCTCTATATAACGGTCCGCATCAGCTGGATTAAAGCCCTGAGGATTATCAATGAATCCGTTCAGTATCTCGATACGCGGCTGTTCGCTCGCAAAGGCAATCGCTTCTGACTGAGCGGAGAATTTGGCTTGCAAATACTCCATTTCAGGTCTGCCGGTGAATTGGTACAGCCAGGAATAACCGACATCGCCTGCTTTGTCTGTCATCTTCGGTTTGCCGTTATCAAGCGTGAAGTGCGTATCCTGGACCCCGAATTGAACCAACAGCGAGCCGCCATCCGGATTGGAAATGTAATTCAGCAAATCGAATACTCGCTGCAGCTTCTCCGGATCTTTCTCCAGTGCCTTCGGAATGGCGAAGCGGCCTGGCGCCGCGCCAATATCCCATGATCCGTCGTACTGACCCCCTTTGCCTGACGGCGCAGTCATCTGCAGCCATTCCGCATTGGGATTAACCGTTTTAATTTGCTCCACGAACTGTTCTTTGGTCATATTGGGCCAATCAAGATAAACGATGCCTGCCTGCCCTTTAATCGCCTTTTCTTGATGCTGAAGTCCGCTATTGGCCAGCAACTCGGGGTCAACAGATCCTGTAGCGATCATATTTTTGATAAATTCCAGTGCCTCCTTCATCGCCGGGTCATACAGACCGTTGATGACTGCCCCATCCTTCTCATAAAAGTTTCCGGGCATGCCGACGCCAAATGCGCCGAATACAGGCGAGAATGCCCCAATCTTGCCGCCGGTCAAACCGATGGTATCCGGCTTGCCGTTCCCGTCCGGATCGTTCTTCGTAAAGGCTTCTGCCACCGTTGATAATTCTTCCACGGTCTTAGGTACTTGAAGCTGCAATTTCTCCAGCCAGTCCTTGCGAATCCAATAGGTGTTGTAAGGGATTTGCGGTGATTTGGAAATCGCGTATACCTTTCCGTCAACCATCCCCTTCTTGACGCTGTCTTCGCCAATGAAAGCTACCGTTTGGTCCAGCTTATCCATGTATGGCGTTAAATCGAGGAGCAGCCCCTGTTTGGAAAACTCTATCAGCTGCTGGCGGTCGACCATGAACAGATCCGGAAAATTTCCCGAGGCCATTCGGACACTCAATTGATTGCTGTAATCGTCAGCCGACGGATACACCGTTAGGTTAAGGTCAATGTTCAGTGCTTTGTCGAGCTCCTGCTTAATGACATCCTTATCCGGGGAAGGCAGGTTGTTTCCCGTTTCAATAATTTCGATCTTCACCGGCTTGCTGCTCGGCTGCGCTGTTTCTGTGTTAGGCTTGGCCGTATTGCTCGGGTCACCGCCCACGTTCTTATTGCCATCTCCTCCCGAACAAGCGGTAAGCAGCGCTCCAAGCATAGAAACGGTTAGCAATAAAGATATTATTTTTCTCATCTTCTTATCCCCTTTCATCACTCTTGCTATGGTACAAGTCCGCATAGCTGGCCAGTAATCTATGCAGCCTTGGTCAACCTTTAATCGATCCGAGCAGCATGCCTTTCGTGAAATGCTTCTGAAGAAACGGATAGATGACGATAACCGGCAAACTGGCAATCATCACGGATGCCATCTGCATGGTCTGGGTCGGCATCATGTTCTCGGCATTTTCAAGCGGCTGCTGGCTTTGCATCAGGATTTCCCTGACGACAACCTGAAGCGGATACAGCGTGCGGTCGGTCACATAAAAAATCGCCTGAAAAAATTCGTTCCAGTGCCCGACCAAATAAAACAAACCAACCGTTAGCAAAACTGGAACCGAGAGCGGCGTTACGATTTGAAGCAGTATTCGAAATTCCTTGGCGCCATCCATCCTAGCGGATTCGAACAGCTCCTCCGGCAGCCCTTCAAAAAAGCTCTTCATAATGAGCACATTAAAGCTCCATACCGCGTTAGGCAAAATCATAGCCCAAATCGAGTCGAGCAGCCCCAGGGATTTAACAACCAGATAGGTCGGAATGATTCCTCCGCTGAATAGCAGAGTGAACACGATCATCATGAGAAAAAAGTTTCTAGCAGGCAGGTTTTTACGGCTAAGCGGATACGCCATCAGGGCTGTCAATATGAGATTCACGGCCGTACCAATCACCGTGATAAGAACCGTAATTTGGAACGCTTTCGGAATATTCGACTCCGTCAGCAGCGTTCGGTAGGCTGTAAAGGTGATTTCTCTTGGGAACAGAATAAATCCTCCATTGCGCAGCACTTCACCGAAAGGGGTAATCGACACGGCTACCACGTACAAGATTGGCAATATGGCAGCCAGGCCGCATAATCCCAGAATAACATACACGACAGAATTAAAAATTTTATCATCGAGGCTTTTTACCATATCCCTTCACCCCACTTCTTCGCCATACGGTTAGCACCTAATACAAGGATGAGCCCAATGATGGACTTGAATAATCCGACAGCCGACGCCAAACTGAAATTCAATTGCTGCAGCCCCGTGCGATACACCCAGGTGTCTAGAATATCGGCAACGGGATACACCTGTATGTTGTACAAAATGTAAATCTGATCAAAGCCGGCATCCAGCAAATGGCCGAGCTTGAGAATGAACAGCAAAATAATAATGCTTCGGATCCCCGGCAGCGTAATATGCCATATCATGCGCAGCCGACTGGCTCCGTCCACTTTTGCCGCTTCATAAAGAGTAGGATCAATGCCTGCCATTGCGGCCAAGTAGATGATGGCTCCCCAGCCGAGATTTTGCCAAACCTCCGAGCCGACGAGAATGCTTCGGAAATAATCGGTCGAAGTGAGGAAGGGTATGGAGGTTCCCCCCGCTTCTACGATCCAGCGATTAATCAATCCTCCGTTTTGTGAGAATAACGTCAGTAGAATGCCGAAAATAATGACCCAGGATAAAAAATGCGGCATATACGTGAGCGTCTGCACGATTGACTTCAACCACCGTACACGGCATTCATTCAGCAGCAGCGCCAGCAGAATCGGAGGCAGCGTACCCCAGACCAGCTTGTATACGCTGATTAATAACGTATTCGACAGCAGCTGGCCAAAATAGGGCGATTGATAGAAATCCTGAAAGTGCTTATACCATGGATTAACCCACGAGCTTCCAGTAATGCCCTCTAGAATTGCAAAGTTTTTAAACGCGATGATGACCCCATACATCGGAAAATACCGAAAGATAATGAAATAGATTACACCAGGCAAGAGCATGATGTAAAAGGCCCGGAAGCTCCAGATCGCTCTAAGCATCGTCTGCAGTTTCATCTTCGGAGTAGGTCCTATCCGAGGGGGGGGCGTAAGGCTGTGATCGGCTTCCATCGTATCCCTCCTTATTTGAATGCGCTTCCAATAAGATAAGTATAATCACTGGGATGAAGTGCCGATATACACAAAAACGTAAATAATGTACAGATATTGGAGGAACTTAATCAGGCATTTCCCCCTACCTTCGTTTCCATTCGCATACGCGAAGAGGCTGTCCCGCAGGACAGCCTCTTCATGTTTACTATAAGCTTAGCTCCAAATGCCCAAACGTTCATCGCTTTCGGTAAGTAAAGGCATATCCACTCGAATAACGGTTCCTCTGCCCATTGCGCTTCCAATTCGCAAGCCGTAAGGCTCACCATGATGAATTCGTATCCGTTCATGTACATTGCGCAGGCCAATGCCTGTGAAACGGTACGCCGAGCGATCCTGCCCGGGGTGATCCTGCAGCAGCTTGCCTCTTTGTTCCCTGGGGATTCCTATCCCGTCATCGCGGACATACAGCCGCAGCATGCTCTTCTCGACGCCTGCTTTAATCGTAATGAGGCCGCCGTGATTGGGCGTTATGCCATGAAACAGGGCATTTTCTACGAGCGGCTGCAGAGTAAGCTTAAGAATCCGGTAATGCATCACCGACGGATCGATCTCCAGCGCATAACGATACTGCTCGCCATAACGCACCTGTTGAATGTGCATATACATGCGCAGCCCTTCCAATTCTTCGTCTAAAGAGACGTACTCCGACTGCTTGTCAAAGCTGAAGCTGAGCAGCTTCACTAGAGACCGTATGGTATCGCGCACCTCGTCAATCCGCTGCTGCTTCGCCAGACTGCTGATGCAAGCAAGCGTGTTATACAGAAAATGCGGCGCGATTTGGCTTCGCAGCATCTTTAGCTCGTATTCCTTTTTCTGCTCCTCCGCCGATTTCGTCTTTTGCAGCAGGCTTTGAATCCGCTCTAGCATCGCATTGTAGCTTTGCGTCAGCCGGCCGATCTCATCCCGCCGCGTGACCGGCAGCTTTGCCACAACCTGGAGATCGTTAAGTCGATCCATTTTCTCAACAAACCTGCGAATCGGATGCGTGAAGGAGCGGCTGAGCAGGTACGCGCTGAGCAGCAGCACGATAATCCATACAATGCTCGCTGTCCTGTAGTTGTTATTCAGCTTCTGCAAGTCCTGATAGAAATAATCTTCTTCAATAAAGGCCGCGAGAGACCAGCCCAAACGATTTTTCGCCGATTTTACCGCCACCAGCGGGTTTAGGGAATGGCCTTCTATGCGATTCACTCCGATTTTCAACGTGACGAGCTGCTTTCGGAAGCCGTCCTGAAGCTGCGGGGGAAAGGATGCCTGCTCGAAGGGAAGCAGCTTATCGCGGGAATCCAGACGATTAATGACGTTTCCGTCCTTCGTAAACAGAACATAGGATTGATAGATCATCGGAGCGATCCGCTCCGTGAGCAAATCCAGATTCAACTCGACGACCATAACGCCAAGCACCTGTTTGTTTGCTCCCGTAATCGGCAAGACATAGGCAAGCGTATGCCCGGACATTGGCGAATAATAAGGCTCGCTGACATTAATGGACCCATAATTTTGCAGCGCAAGCGCATAGAGCTCCTGCAGACGGGGATTTCCGATGATTTCAAAATACACCTGGGAGCTTGAATACACGCTGCCGTCGGCGCGAATCATGTACAGGGTTTTTGCGATCGAATTGTTATAATCGGCAAATTTGCGCAGCGTATCGATCGCTTCCTCCTCGTTTCCCTTCTCTAGCAAGTCCGCGCGGGTCGAGAGCAGCAGCAGCATATTTTCTACATTATCCAAGCTCGCATCAATATATTGATTCGTCCGGCTTACAAGCAGCTCCGCATCGCGGGTCAACTGATTCTGCAGCAAGCTCTCCGCCTCATGAAGATTGCGCCAAGCGAGCCCAAGAAACAGCAGGAGCGTCACGATAAATAAATAGATGAACTGCTTGGTGGCAAGACCAAGGCTGGCATACCAATGAAACAGCTTCGTCATATTTCCCATTCCCCCGCGCCCGGTCTCTAGCCCTTAACTATGCCTTTTATAATCCGTCGGCGATACCCCGGTCCAATTCCGAAACGTAACGGTAAAATAGCGATAGCTCGGGATGCCGACCTCCTCCGCTATCTCATACACTTTCTTATTCGTATGCTTCAGCAGCTCCACCGCTTTCTCCATTCGCAGCCGCGTAATATATTGATTGACCGTACTCCCCGTCTCTTCCCTGAACAATTTGCTGACATAATGCGGGCTAAGACCGACCTGGTCGGCAATATGGGGCAGCGAAATCTGCTCTTGCATATGGTCCTTGATCCATTGCACAGCAGAGCGGATCTCTACGCGCGAGCGCGTTCGTCCCTGCTCGACAGCGTTGATCGCACGGATGACGCAGGCGACCAACTGAGACAGCGTTTGCGCCTCCATTAATTGTGCGATGCCGGAGCCGTCAAGCTCTTCGCCTTCCTGTACTTTCAGCCAGTCCACCTGCCAATTGAGCATCCTCTCTTTTAGCTGTTCAGGCTTGATGCGGTGTATCGAGCACCATTGGATAAACTCGCCGTGCAAACACTCTCTTAACGCCGATGTGGACCAGCTCGCTTTTCTAAGCAGCTCGTTCATTTCCTTGGCCTTCTTATCAGTCATGTCCGTTAAGAGCAGCGGATGATCGATGAACACTTGGCTTTCCATGGCATAATCATAAAATAGAGCGTCTTTCCATTCCGTCGAATGCGCAAGCGAACTCGCAAGCTCCTCCTTGGTCTTAAAAGGATGGCTCACTATGGCATGAACGGCAGAGTGCTGATCCATCAGCGGGCAATCCCGGAAAATCAAATCATTCATCGCTTGCACGGCTATCCCAAGCGATTGCAAGACTAACTCGGATGGCTGCCCCGCGTCGATCAGAATAAAATACTCTTTTTCCCGCAACGTCAGCCAAGTCAGCCAACTAGGATCGTTTCTTTCCATTTCGGCAAGCAGCTGCTGGATAGGCTGCTTGACGGAGAGGTAGGCGGAATGGGAAATGTTTATCATCAAACGAACCAATAGAGCCGATTTTTCCCCGTCCAGCCCCATCGGATGCCAATCGGAGCTCTCTACCGTTTGCCCATGAAGCAGTTTGCCGAATAATGCCGCTTGCAGCATTCTTTGCTCCCTTTTTTCACTTTCCTGGGCAATCCTCTCCTTCATCATCGCAGCTCTTACTTTGTCGAGCGCTTGCTTTAGCTCATCCTCTTCCATCGATACCTTCAGAATGTATTCGAGCGCTCCAAGCCGAAGAGCTTCTTGCACATAATGAAAATCGCTGTGACAGGTGAGCAATATCATTTGAACCTTTGGGTATCGTTTTCTTAATTCCCGAATGAGCGTAATTCCGTCCATAACCGGCATGGTAATATCCGTGATAACAACATCGGGCGCACAAGCTTCGCATAGCTGCAAAGCTTCCGCTCCATTGCTAGCTTCGCCAGCTAATACGGCATCACAATTCTCCCACGGGAATATCCGCAGTTCCTGTCTCAGAGGGATCTCATCATCAACGATCAATACGCGAAGCGGCTTCATGGCCATAAGCTTCTCTCCTTTCAAATCCCTGATTCCTCACTGCAAATCGGAATAATTTGAAAGCGTTATCATTATGTTTAGCTAATTATAGTGCATAAACTCGGATTTCGGCAACCTCCGCACGCAAGCCGCCGTTTGTACCTTCGATCCAAACTCTAATTTGTTTGGATACCATTTCTTCCTTAAGCTTATGAACCCTTTTGCGCTTGTAGTTATCGCTCTGCTCCGCTACAACGATCCACTCCTCCCCAATGAGCGCCTCTATACGGTAGGTGCGCACCAGCTCTGGAATCGTTTCGAAAACTGTACGATGATGGTGCAGGTTGATTAAATCCTCGTTAACATCATCGTTAAAGGTGAGATGAATTTCTGCTATTTTTTGCTCTTCCTCCCATGCTAGCTGGATCCATTCCGGATTGCCCTTGCTCATTTCCTCGGACACCCAAAGATGCGGCCCCGCATAGGGACGAACATAACCATCAATCACTTGTATCGGTGAGTATGCCTCTGTGGCTGGCGTAATTTGCATGCATGCCAGCTGACGGTTCCAAGCGCGCATGCTCCATTGTACGACCGGCTGATCGGGCTGTTGATCTTCCAACAGTGAGGATACGACCGGCTTTGGCCCCTTCTCAAAGCACAATACGCCAGTCAGCGGCCTATCCGTCGTGTGGAGCCTTATCGCTTCATTAGCCTTTATAATGACAAAAGCGTTGCAAGGTTCATCCGGCTGCCAGGGCAGTCCAAGCTTCACCCACTGCCGGCTGCCTTTGGCTACAGTCGCAGAAGCAACGGCTACCTGCTGCTTAGGCACATAATTTTCTCCTTTGCCCGTATGCCACAGCTCCACCTCAAGCAGCGTGTCCTGTTCAGCATCCAGCAGCAGATCTACCGTTTCCAGAGAGGGATTAACGGGAAATAAAACGCCTACATCCTTATGGAGCGAATGGCTATCGGACGGGCTTGCAACGGCAATCGCATTCAGCGTACTGGATGCCGTGATTTCGGCTGTTTTTGCAAGGTCCCGCGGGTCATCACCTGCGATTCCGATAATCGATGCATCTTGGCGCAGCATAAGCTGCTGCAAATCTTTCATGTAATCCCGGTGCAGTAACCGCGGCGAGA
Source organism: Paenibacillus paridis (assembly GCF_006345825.1). Taxonomy (GTDB): domain Bacteria; phylum Bacillota; class Bacilli; order Paenibacillales; family Paenibacillaceae; genus Pristimantibacillus; species Pristimantibacillus paridis. The sequence continues at coordinate 513,901 of NZ_VCIX01000092.1, read as the reverse complement.
CTCCTTTCTGCAGCGCCAAAGCGGCGCCGCTGCCGGCTGCTTCTCCCATAACGGCACAAGTTGCCATAACCCTTGTTGTGCCAAAGGCAACGTGGGTTGCGCTAATGTCACGGCCCGCGAACATCAGATTGCTTACATTGCTCGAATAAAGGCTGCGGAAAGGGATATGGTAGATGCCGTCCGGATACAAATGCTTCGATCCGCTCTCGGTCGAATACATGCCTTGCGGCGGATGAAGATCGATGGACCAGCCTCCGAAGGCAATCCGGTCGCCAAAGGGCTCCTGTGCGATAATATCGTTTTGATTTAGCATGTAATCCCCCTGAAAACGGCGGTATTCCCGCTTGCCAGGAAGCGAGCCTACCCATTCCAGCGTCATGTTGTCTGCCTCAAAGCTACCCGAATTTTTGATATAATCCCAAATGCCATAAATGACCGACCAGAGCTCATCGCGTATAGATTCATTGTTATGAACCGTATCGGTTTCGCCGCCCCATTCAATCCACCAATAATGGCAGCCCGAGTCGCCGCTGCGGATCACCCGCTTCATGGGAATCGTCGTTTTCGTGATGTCCTTCGCAAAGCTTGGAGGAATGTATTTCACTGGGCGGTCGGATTCCTTCGTATAGAATAGAAGCGTGCTCCCTAGCGTAATGTCATCCGCAATCTCCGGGGCCCATTCCTCGTTGTACTCATCCCTAGCTTCTCGGCCAATCCGGTATTTTGCGCCGGCAAGAAAACCTACGAGTCCATCCCCGGTACAATCGATAAACATATCGCTTTCAAAACGAATCTTTCGCTCCGAGCCCATCATCCATCCCGTTACCGAATGAATGACTCGATCATCCTCCTGTCCGCTGGCTTCCACTTCATGCACATCTGTGTTGAGAAACAATTGGATATTTTTCTCCGCGCGAACGGTTTCGAGTACGACAAGATCCCATAAATAGGGGTTACCATCTGGATTTCGGTACTGGTTCTCGACGAACATTTCACCCATAATGCCGGTTTCCCGTGCATACCGCTGCGTGCCATGCGCCGTCGCGCCGCATACCCATACCCGAACCTCACTGCTGGAGTTGCCCCCAAGAACGCCTCTGTTGTTGATGAGTGATACGGTCTGTCCCAGACGCGCAGCAGCAACGGCCGCACATACGCCGGCCAAGCCCCCGCCAATGACGGTTATATCGGATTTCACGAGTTCAAGCTTCATAACGATCGCCTCCAAGCATGATTTTATCTTCATCTTATACGAGGGGGTCGTTATTTAACATGCACTGCGCTATCATAAGAGCATATACTTTATTTCACTCAGGAGGCTGAGGCAAATGAACCTTTCAAGCAGCGGTCTAATCCCCCTGCTATCGCACCATATCTATTGGGACCACAAAACAAAGTTTCAATTCAACGTAGATATTTATGAGCATTGGGTGCTCTTTGCTGTGGAGGGCGGCAGCTTCTCCTATCGGATTGGGGAAGCTGAAGGAACAGCGAATATGGGCGACGTAATTGTATGTCCGCCGGAGCTCAGCTTCCACCGCAGCGTCATGCACACGCTTTCGTTTCATTTCATTGGATTTTCTTTCCGTTCGGTCTCGGATGAGCAAGGAAAACAAACGGAGGAGGAGGAATCGGTTCGGCTTCGCCTGGCTGCATCCTCCTATAAGCTAACTATTAGCCAAAGGGAGCGGCTTGCCGATAATCTAAGGTTCTTAAAGGAGCATCCTGAAAAGGAAATTAATCTGAAGCGCCACTGGCAAAACCATGCGTTAAGCGATATTTGGCGCTACTGCCAGTCGTCTGAAGCTCCCACCTCCGATAAAGCGGTCCCGCCCATAGACCCGCTAATTGAACAAGCCAAGCTGTTCATTGAGCAGAACGGCTTTGGAGAACTAAGCATGCTCGAGCTTGCCGCCGAGCTTGGAATCAGCTCCGTGCAGCTAAGCCGTAGATTCAGCAAGAGCGAAGGCATGAATCCTTCGCACTACTTAGCCCAGCTTCGCCTTGAGAAAGTCAAAGAGCTGCTAATGGATACCGACTTGCCCCTTGAGAAAATCGCGGTTGCCTGCGGCTACAGCAACGGATTTTATTTAAGCCGGGTATTCACCAAAGCATTACAAACCAGTCCATCCGCCTTTCGAAAAACGAACCGCGTCTAACGAATAAGACACATTTCGGATTACAAAAAAAATAACGTTTTTTTTGTGCACTTGAAAATCTAAAAAAGAAATGTTATATTGTTTGAGACATCAATCATTGACGGGTCAACGGTTAAGGAAGGGAGGAACTGCTCATCACACGTTTTAAATCGAAGCAAGAGCGGATTCTTTATTTGCTCCAAGGGCTTAACAATAAGGTCAGCCCTAAATTTGAACGTTGTACGGGGATCAGTTCATCACGTTTTGAGCTCTTGTGCGAGCTTTATGAGGCGGATGAAATCAACCAAACCACCTTGCAAAAGCTCATTAATATTGACAGTGCCGCCATTACGCGCCACCTCAAACAGCTCGAAGCGGACGGCATGGTATCCAGGCGCAAAAACCCGGATGACAACCGGATCACCTTCGTTCGCCTTACCCCGGAGGGTCGGGAAAGAATTATCGGTTATAAAGTGGAGAAAGCTAATTTCGTCAACAAAATGATGAAGGATTTCACTGAAGAAGAACTTCATCTGCTTGATGAACTGCTTAGCCGCATGCAAAATAATATCTAATTCTGCTAAAATCAGCTGTCTTTTAGCATAATACAAAAAGGAGTATTTCTACATCATGAGTAAATATCAGAAAACAAACGATTTTAATGAAATTGTATTTGGGCGTCGTTCCGTTAAATATTATGATTCCAGCGTCAAAATCAGCCGCGAGGAATTAACTGAAATTTTGGCAGAGGCCACCGCTGCCCCTTCTTCCGTTAACATGCAGCCTTGGCGCTTCGTTGTGATTGAAAGTGAGGAAGGCAAAGCTGCGCTTGCCCCGCTTGCCAGGTTCAATCAGAATCAAGTAAGCACTTCAGCAGCTGTAATTGCCGTGTTTGGCGATATGGATAACTTTCAATACGCGGAAGAGATTTTCGGCAAATCGGTAGAGCTCGGCTATATGCCTCAAGAAGTAAAGGATATGCAATTCAAGGCTTTCACCCCTTACTATCAAAATATTTCGAAAGCGGATTTGCGCGATGTCATCCTTATCGACGCAGGACTTGTCTCCATGCAGCTGATGCTTGTCGCTCGTGCCCATGGCTACGATACGAATCCAATCGGAGGCTTTGAGAAAGCTCAAATCGCCGAAGCCTTTGGCCTAGACAAAGAGCGTTACGTGCCCGTCATGCTGATCTCCATTGGCAAGCAAGTGAATGAAGGGCATCCCTCCTACCGCTTGCCTGTCGAGACCGTTACCACTTGGAAATAATTAAACGAATAAGGACGGTGAATAGCCATGATTATTATTCATGCAGGACTCGCAGTAAAACCTGAGCAAGAGCATGCTTTTCTGGAGGCTGTTAATCTGCTCATTCCGGCTTCGCGTGCCGAAGAAGGAAATATTAGCTATGCTCTCCTGAAAGATACGGAGAAGGACCATCGCTATACGATGGTCGAATTGTGGAAAGACGTGGAGGCAACCACCGCTCATAATACCAGCGCACACTTCACTGCCTTCGTCCAGAAAGCGCACGCTTACCTAGCTGCGCCAATGGATCTCCAAGTGTTCAATGGGGAACAGATCAATCGTTAACATGCAAGTACTGGATAGAGTGGGGCAGCTTTGCCCCTAACCTCTTCCACCAACCTACGCATCGGTCAATTATGGAGAGCTTCATTAGCTCTGCGTTCTTTCACGATATTCCGAGGGAGAGACTCCCGTATACCGTTTAAAAAAGGTCGAAAAATAATTTGCATCCGTAAAACCTAGTCGAACTGCCACCTCGTATAGTTTAACCTCTCGATCCAAAAGCAGCTGCTTCGCTTTCTCCACTCTTGTTTGAGTAATGAATTCTTTAATCGTCTCGCCACGCTGCTTCTTGAAATAGGAGCATAAATAGGTTTCACTGAGATTAACATGATCTGCAATTTGTTGAATGTTAAAACCATTCTCATGAAAATGGGAATGAATATAACGAATAATTTCCCTCATTTTGCTCAAGCCTTGCTCCGTATGGCCGGATTTTATCTCATAGAAGAGCTGCAAAAAAGATAGCAGATATCTTCTCAGATTTTCCAAATTCGAAATTCTGTCGATCTCTTTCCAAATATATCGCCTTTCCGTATCGTGTGTCAGCTCTTTCAAACCTTGTTGTACAGCAACTTCCAAAATAGCAAGTAGAAACTGGAAGTACGTATCCTTGACACGTACGATATCAATGTCCACATGCTCTCTCGCGCGTTCCGTTAATTTATCAAGGGATTGTTTGACCGCATCCAGATTGCCTTTTCGAAGCTCATCTCTCGTGATGCGTACATCTTCCCAATTGGTTTCAAACGGGGTATGAACCGCGTTCACATCATTGGAAAATATAGGTTTTAAACCCTCGACGTAAAATTGCATAAAACCGGCTTTGCGAGCGGATTGATAAGAAATCGGAATATCATCCAGCTCATGTACAACCTCTCCAATGCCGAGCCTTACTTCGATGTTATGCCCAGCAATCGCTTTCAACTCTGCATAAAGTGAATCAATAATCTCTCGATTGTCACGAAACGAACTCCGGTACGCCCCTGACATTATAATTATTAAAAAATGATTGGAATCAAAGCCGAACAACGCGCGGTATCCACGTAATTGCGGCACCGTATTCAACGTAAATAACAACTGTTCCTGCACTAGAGCCGGATCTTCAGGAAGATAGGCGGGACTCCAATACAATAAGGCGGAAAGCACGGTATACGGGCCTTGCGAAGGCAATAAAAACGTTTCTGTGCTTTGCAAAGCAGGTCGAACGTGTACAGATGTGGGGACAGCAATAAGCTTGCGCACCATCTCTTGCCTTAAGAAAGGCAAGCCATGATCAAATCCTGCCTTCAATTGCTCATCCTCGGATTTTTTCTTGCGTTCTTCGCATTTTAATTGAATAGCCGTTAAAATCACAGATTTAACTTCATCCAAATTGACCGGTTTCTCGATATAATTCAAGGCTTTCAAATGAATAGCCGCTTTCAAATATTCCTTATCCGAAAATCCACTCAAAAATATGAAAATCGAAGTCGGATCAATGGCTTGATATTGCTGGGCAAACTCAATGCCGTTCATCTTGGGCATCCGAACATCACATAGCACAATATCCGGCCGCACTTCTCTTGCCGTGTCCAAAGCCATTAAGCCATTACGGGCAGTGAACACCTGATGGATGCCTAACTCTTCCCAAGGAATATATTTTTTCAACATCTCTCTCGTTCTTTCCTCGTCATCCACGATCAATAATTTCATTTGCTGCGACCCCCTTGCTGTAAGACTTCCAACCGTCTGGCATTTTCTTTCATTATTACCGATGAATTGCGCATCTGTCGAGGTATCTTCTCCGCTTACAACTCTGACCTCATCCATTTAAATGCCTAGACTGCATTTAGATAAAAAGCCGCGCCCTTGAGAAGGGAACGGCTGTTTGTCTACTATACTAACCTTTGTTAGCCAAAAATGCTGCTGCTTGTGTTTCTACTTCATTTTTCACCTTATCGATACCAGCTGCATTCATCTTGGATACCAGCGTATCAAATGACTGGTTAACATCCTTAACCGCTCCGATTGCTATCGGAAGGAAATACTGGGAGGATACGTTTTTCAAATTTGCGATTTCGGATTTAACACTTTCCGAGTTGAACGTAAAGCCGAGATAGGTGGCGGGAAGAAGATAATCTTTGATTTGTTTGTTCAGCTCCACATAGGCGTCCGTCCAATCGGCATTCGGTTTGAACAAGTCTTTATCTACGAACCAGAAACCAGCAGCATCTGCTGGGTAACTATTATTCTCCGACGTAACGCCCTCTGGAAGCGTCAATTTGTCGTCAGCCGTAATCGCATAGTTTTTCCCTTCAATCCCGTAGTACATCAAGTAAACATAAGATTCATCCTGCATTATAAGGTCAAGCGCTTGCAATGCACGATCCGGGTTTTTCGAATTAGCGGCAATGGCTACTCCGTTGTTCAACCAGCTGTTTGAAGGTGCATGGCCTGATGGTGAAAGTACTGGCATAATGTATGTCTCGATTCCTTTGTCTTGGCAGCTTGCAAGCATCGATTGGACATCAATGGAGTTGGCGAAAGCTACGCCTGACTTTCCTTCACAGAAATTGTCTTTGGAGCGGATTTTGTTGGAATATGGGTTCTTGTTCACATAACCTGCGTCATACCATTTTTTCATCGTTTCAGCTGCATATTTGAATGAGCCTTGGATCGGTTCATCCGTAATACTGAGGATTTTGCCGCTTGCATCTTCCTGATCCGTATAGACACCTACGCCTGATGGATCTCCAGAATCATGCGGTGCACCTGGATAGGCAAATTTCTCTTGAACCAATGCGCCAAATGGTGCTGGCAGATCATATTGTGAATCCAAGTTAAGCGGTGTCATATCTGGGTAGTCTTTTTTGATGGCTGCAAAATAGGGCTCTAATTCTGACATTTTGGTAGGATTCGTTAATCCAACTTGATCTAGAATATCTTGGCGAAGGACGACCACACCTACTTTGCGGTCAGGAGTTGTTGTCGGAATCATGTATTGCTTTCCGTTGACTTCAGCAGCTTTATAGGCAGCCGGATCTTGCTTAGCGTAATATTTAGGCATAAATGACTTCAGCATATTCTCTTCCAGAGGCAGGAATGAGCCTTTGTTAGCCTCCGATACGTAAAAATTCCAGTCTGCCGCGAATACGAAGTCAACGTCTTGTCCGGAAGCAAGCACAAGCGGATATTTGGAGCCTACATCTCCCCAGCCGATGTAATTCAGCTCAACCGTAGCATTAATATCTTTTTTAAGCTTTTCATTCAAAGCGGCTAACACATCCGGCATGCCTTTCGGAGCTTCACCGAGCACATAACCAACGATCTTCACTTCTTTGGAGTTATCCGGTTTGCCTTCATCGGTTAATGCGGGCTCCGTCGATCCATTAGTGCTGGCTGGCGTATTACTTGAGGTGTCTTTGGCATTATTCCCGCTGCAGGCAGCAAGTACAAGTACGAACATCACCACAAGAACTAAAACAGAAAGACTGCTTTTTCTGAATGCTTTCATCTAAAAAACCTCCCCTTATTTTGTTCAAGCTTTATTTATATACATTCCGTTTGACTCGGAACCTATATCAACCTTTGACTGCACCAATCGTGATTCCGCTAACGAAATACCGTTGTACGAAAGGGAAAACCATTACGATCGGCCCCGTAGCAATGACGGTCATTGCCAGCTTAAATGTCTCTTTCGGAGTGCTGACACTGGACACATGTTCAGACATCGCAGCAGATAAATTAATGGCTGAGAGCATCTTATAGAGAAGATATTGCAGCGGAATCAGCTGGTCCTTGCTTGTGAACATCATCGCTGTCCACCAGTCATTCCAATAAGCCAGAGCTGTGAAAACACCAATGGAAGCGAGTGCTGGCTTAGACAAAGGGATAACAAGCTGAAGGAATATGCGCAAATCTCCGGCCCCATCTATTTTCCCGGATTCAATCAACGGCTCTGGGACAGAACCTTTGATGAAACTGCGTAAAATCAAGATGTACATGACATTGAACATCGGTCCTAGAATAAGCACATAATACGTGTTCGATAAATGTAAATACCGGCTTAGCCAGATGTAGTAAGGGGCTAAGCCTCCGCTAAACAACGTTGTGAAGAACAGAAAAAATGACAGTGCATTCCGATATCTGAGCTCCTTCCTGCAGAGCACGTAGGCAGCCATCGTTGAGATAAACAGAGATACGACCGTTCCAATTATCGTGATGAGAATGGAAACTTTATAGGCGGACAGGACATCCTCAGGGAAACGAAAGATAAATTGGAACGCTTCAAGCGAAAACTCCCGCGGCCAAAACCAATAACCATCCTTTAAAACCGAGCTTTCTGACGAAAAGGCACCGGCAAGCAATACGATAAAGGGAAGTACACATACGAGTGCAATAATCGTAACCACGGCATACGCAATAGTCGTGTACACCGGAGAAGAATCTTTTTTACTTTTGACACTAAGACTGCTCATAACCATCACCTTCTTGTCATTAGAATTGAACGTTTAAAACAATGCCTGATCTCTGTCATATTTGCGGACGAGCCAATTCGCTGTCAAAATAATAATTAACGTAAGTACCGATTGGTATAAGCCTACAGAAGAAGCCATCCCAAAGTCTGCCGTCCCCATCAACGATCGGAAAGCGAGTGTATCAATGATATCCGTAGCATCCATAAGAAGACCGTTGTTGCCGATCAATTGATAGAACATATCAAATTCTCCTCGCATAATCCGTCCCAAGCCAAGCAGAAGCAAAATGACCATAGTAGGCTTAAGCAGCGGAAGCGTGATTCGGGTAATCTTCTGGAATCGGGTAGCGCCGTCGATGGTAGCAGCCTCATAGATTTCCTGATCGATGCCTACGATTGCCGCCAAGTAGAGTACGCTGCCGTAGCCTACCCACTTCCATACGTACATGAACGGAAGTATCACATACCAATAGCCTGAGTTCGAATAGATATCTAGCGCTTCCATGTGGAAATGCTCTAAAATTTTATTTACAATGCCATATTCATAATTCAAGAAATTGTATACAAATGCCGATACGGTTACCCATGAAATAAAATAAGGCAAAAACATTAAGGTCTGAGATAATTTTTTGTACCACTTCTTCTGAATCTCAGAGATAAACACCGCCGCTGCAATCGAGAAAAGCGTGTAGCAGCCAAGAAAAATGATGTTATAAACGATCGTATTTCGTGTAACGATCCAAGCCTTCCCTGAGTTAAAGAAATATTGGAAGTTATCGAGTCCTACCCAAGGACTTGAGAATAGTCCACCTTTGACGGTATAAGACTGAAATGCCATGACGATCCCCGTCATCGGGATATAGGAAAAAACAATAAAATAGATCGCTATTGGCGCAAACATGAGATACAGCACCCTGTTGGTGCTTAAATCTTTGATAAGGCCCCACGTTTTTTTCTTTTGAAGAGGCTTCGTCAAATCTCCCTTTTGGACGTTCGTGTTCAACTTCATCACCTTCCGTTTCGTTTCATTCTGCTGATGTCTACCTCTCTATCCTAATAAATTCAAGAATCTCTCGATACGATCAAAAGTTATGATAATCTTTGAAAACTTTAGAAACACCACGATCCCAATTTGAGAGGATGTTGCAAATGAAAACCGGTTACCGGATCTTCATACAAAAGGTAGGAAATACGTATTACTGGTATGGGGTTAAATATAACGGCGCTGTAACCTACTATAATAATCCAGCCTCCAAAAACAGCGACACAAGCATTAATTCGGTTACCTGCTATTCCTCGACAGATTTAGTTAATTGGACCTTCGAGGGAAATGTAATTAATGGGGCTACCAATGGATCAGTAAGTCAATTTAATTTGGATGCTGCAGCGGGAACATGGAGCATAGGGAGCGGCAGTTAGACGCAGACAACGATCTCCAATATCTTGATAACGAACGGTTCGGCCCAAATAGGGGTTTACTCGGTTGCGAATGCGAATAATTGGGTGAAAGTGGATGATTGGACGCTAATTAAAAATTAGTCATAACCAAGGTGAAACGACTATCGCCGTAGATTAGCGGGCCAGCGCGGTACATTCCGAGAAATGTAGAGAAGGGATAGCGAAGTGGTATGCTTCCTATATTTTCAAAAAAAGAAGCCTGCTCTGACGAAATACGCCAGGCAGGCTTCAATGGATGAGAATAGATATGCTTATTGGCTCGCCAGAAATTCCGCCGCTTGCTTCTCAACCTCCCGCTTTACTTTATCAATACCCGCAGCTTGCAACTTGCCCTTTAACAATTCGAATGAGGCGTCTATATCATCCACTGCACCAATGTAGATAGGCTGAGCATAAAGAGTCGAAGCCGCCTTTATCGCAGCAACTTCTGCTTTCACCTCCCTCGGATTAAACGAGAAGCCTAAATAGGTGGTTGGCTCTAAATAATCATTAATCTGCTCTTGAAGCTTGATGTAAGAATCTGTCCACGTCGACATCGGCTTTAAACGATCTTTATTTACGAACCAAAAGCCGGAAGCATCCACAGGGTAGCTGTTTTCACCAGACAGCGATGATTCAAGATGCGCAATTGCTCCTTCAGCTGTCAATTTATAGTGTGTTCCTTCCATGCCATAGTAAGCCAGATTCACATAATCGGGATCTTCCATTATTAAATCAAGAGCTTCCATTGTACGCTCCGGATTTTTAGAATTAGCAGCAATCGCAACACCGTTGTTCAGCCAGCTTGTCTGTGTAACCTTACCAGATGGAAACAATAACGGAAATGGATAGACATCGATCCCCCTCCGCTCACAAGCATCAAACACGGAAACCATATCATTAGAATTACCAAATGCAACACCTGTCAGCCCCTCACAGAAAATATCTTTGGAGCGCACTTTGTTCGAGAATGGATTGCGATTAACATAACCTTTATCGTACCAGTCTTTCATTATCCTAGCCGCAAACTTCTGAATGCTGAGAACAGGTTCATCTATCATACTGATTATTTTACCAGCGGGGTCCTCATTGTCTGCTGTTATTCCTTGTGACATAGGATCTCCAGAGTCAATAGGGGCTCCTCTCATGGCTAGTTTCTCAGACATTAGATACAAATACGGAAAAGGCAGTTCGAATTGTGAATCCAAATGAAGGGGGATCATGTCCGGACTCATCTTTTTTGCCGCTGACAAATAAGGCTCGATTTCAGAAAACTTCGTAATCTCGGTCATACCCGCCTGTTCCATGACATCTTTACGGAAAAGAGCCATACTGACTTTCCTGTCAGGCGTGGAGGTTGGAATCATATAAGGTACGCCATTCACGTAAGCTGCCTGTAAAGCTTCTTGCGGCATATTCTCCATATGCATAGGCATATGCTTTCTAAGCAAATCCGGATCGAGCGGCAGGAAAGCCCCTTTCGCTGCTTCCGAAATATAATAAGCCCAATCTGCCGCGAAAATAAAATCGATCTCTTTTCCAGAAGACAGCACAAAAGGATATTTCGTCGCGAGGTCTCCCCATCCGATATAATTCAACTCGATAGTCGCATTGATGTCCTGTTTCAGCTTATGATTAAGCGCTCGCAGCACACTGGGCATACCTTTCGGAGCTTCACCGATTAAATATCCTGTAATTTTCACTTCTGTTGCGTATTTCTGGGTGCCCGCTTTGAAGTCCGACTGAGGATTATGATTGGAACATGCTGTCAAGATGAGCGCAAGCATGCTCAAAAAAAACATGCTTCTTTTTACGAAAGCCAACGCAATTCCTCCTTATTCCTTCTGCCTTTGTTCACCTTTACCTCATCCGAATAGTGCTATATTTTCCTTAGTGGGACTCGCAGAAGCACCTTTGTGCCTTGGCCGAGTGTGCTCTCATATTTCAAACCGTACAAGGGTCCATATGACAGCTGCAAACGTTCATTGATATTTCGCACTCCATAACCCCCGCCTTTAGTGCTTACGTTTTGTCCTGTTAATATAGCACTCTGTTTTCCTTCATCCATACCGACGCCATCATCCATCACTTCAAGGATAACATCGCCTTTCTCCGTCCATGCGGATACTCGTATCGTGCCCTCTTCGTTTTCCTTCTCCAAAATTCCGTGCAAAATCGCATTTTCCACGAGAGGCTGCAAAAGAATTTTTGGAAGCTCACACAAGAACAGCTCCCGCGAAACTTCGAGCTCCAATCGAATGGGATTTCCGAATCTCATATTTTGTATCCGAACATAAGCTTCGATATGCTGCAGTTCACTCTCAAGCGTCACAAATTCTTTGCCGTTAGATAGACTTAGCTTATAAAATATGGCCAATTCATCTACCACCTGCTTTATATCTTTGGACCCTGACTCGATTGCCATAACATTAATAAGTTCAAGCGTATTATACAAGAAGTGAGGGTTAATCTGGGCCTGCAGCGCCAACAGCTCCTTATTTTTCACTTCTCGGCCTAACGTGTACGTTTCATCCATTAAGCCCGAAATATTTTGTACCATTACATTGAAGTTATGCGTTAACTCGCCTATCTCATCTTCACTCGCGGGAAGTAGTGCAATTTGGAATTGACCATGCTTCACTTTACGGACATGAACGATCAGACGCCGAATTCGCTTCGTTGCCGTTGCCGCTACAAAAAATGACAATGGAAGCATGAAGGGCACAACTAACAGAAAGATTGTGACAATCCGATTGCGAGCTTTCGTGCTGGAAAGCGATATATCTGAGTGTGGAACAATTAGCGCTAATTTCATATCGGTATTCGGAATGGCCATTATGCCCAATAGATATCGTTTCCCATCCATCCGATAGTTGTCTTCGAAATAGTTGTCTCCATGATCCGTTTGAAAAAACAAATCACGCAGATCTTTCACCAAATCAGCCTCATAGGGAAACTGCTCGGATTGGCTTAGATCATCCCCTCGATCATTGAACAAGAGTGAAGCTGCATGGGGAAACAAAATGGCATGATCCAACACGGATTGCATGGCACTCGGTTTCACACGTGCCCTCACGATGCCGTCAAACTGTTGAATGTTGTGGGCATTCGGCACTTTGCGCAGAACCGTCAGCTCACTTGGGTCCGCTTCCTCGTCCAATAACGTTGAAGGAAGCCATGCAAAAACCGATTTCGAGGCGGAGAAATCCTGAAACCACGTCATAAACTCCACCTTACTAATATCCAAAAACTCGGAACTCTCGGTCGCTCCCGCAAGACCCTGCCTCATATAAATTTGAATGGTATCGATATCATCGTTATAACGGAATTGGTTTATTAGACGCGACAATTGGAGCGCATCTTGATGCCAGAGGTTAACATCCTCGTATTGCAAAGAATCGGCTGTAACTCCCACTTGTACTAGCGAATTGAACCCAATAAAATTAAGCACTTCCGTTATTGCCTGTGCCTTGTACTCCAAATAGGATTTCGACTCGTCAAGCATCTTATGTGAGGCATATACCGCGGTTTCTTTGTTCTCGCGCTGGGTTAAGTTAATATGGATAATGAGAAGAAGCATAAATGGAATCATGATGACAAGCACATACGAGGCAAACAGCTTATAACGAATACTTAAATCTGAAAACCAATTTTTATTTCGCCTCATGCTACCATCCCCCGAATGCCGATATTTTCATTTGCTCCATGGGAGCGCCTTCATGTTTAAAGCCATATGATTCTACTTTTCACAAGCCGGTTTTCAATAGGAAGTATATCATTAAAAAATGATCACTGGTATCACCAATCTATCCACTAAATCCAAAGCCACTGAAGCCTGTTTCCTCCCCATTCAAAAAAGCTGATCTCCGGATTTCACTCCGTAGATCAGCTTTTTTTCTGAATATAAACGTTCGTCTGTTAATAGCAATGCTACGTCCGGCGCATATAAGCGCGTACCGTGATGGGTGCAAAGATCGCCACAATGACCGCCGCACCGATCAGCGAGATGCCAAGATCCCACCCTACTGTACCTGCGTTAGCAAGATCGCGAACCGCCGTTACAAGATGCGAGACGGGATTAATGTCAACAAACCATTGCAGCCATTTAGGCATCGTGTCCACTGGCACGAACGCGTTGGAGAGAAATGTTAGCGGGAAAAGCACGAGCATCGATATGCCCTGAACGCTTGAAGCCGTGCGTGCAATTACACCAAAGAAAGCAAAGATCCAACTAATCGCCCAAGCGCATACAATGACTAAGATGCCTGCAAGAGCGACATGCTCCAGGCCGCCCTCGGGCCGGTAACCCATGATATAACCCATCGTAAATGTCAGAGCCGTCGCTATCGTATACCGAACGGTATCGGCAAGCAAAGCTCCCGCGAGCGGAGCAATACGCGCGATAGGCAGTGACTTGAAGCGGTCAAATACGCCTTTATCCATATCTTCACGCAGCTGTACCCCAGTGACAATCGAAGTGGTAATGACCGTCTGCACGAGGATCCCCGGAATAATAACGGGCAAATAACTAGCCACATCGCCGGAGATCGCTCCGCCGAAGATGTACGTAAACATCAATGTGAAAATAATCGGCTGAAGCGTGACGTCAAATAGCTGCTCCGGCGTCCGGCGTATTTTCAGTAAACCTCGATAGGCCATAGTTAGTGAATTCCGTATCGTCTGACCCAAGCTCGTATGGTTTTTCAGCTCGCGAGCGGCGCCTGATTTCATTGAAGTTGTGCTCATACTCCTGCCACCTCCGCTTTCTTCGTTTCAGTGGAAGCCACTGCCGAATCTTCCGTAACGCCATGGCCTGTAATCGTAAGAAACACCTCATCAAGAGTCGGCTTCTGCACACTCATCTCGGCTAAGTGGACCCCCGCTTCGCGAAGTGCGTTAAGCACATCCGTGACCCGGTCGACATTGACAAGCGGCGCAGTTATCTTCCCTGCATCATGCGACACCATTAACTGAATGCCAAGCACCTGCTCCACCGTCCTACGGGCGATAACGAAATCCTCTTCACGGGTCACTTTTAATTGCAACGAAGAGGTGCCCACAGAAGCTTTCAGCTCATCCAGCGTGCCTTCAGCCACGACCCGTCCATGATCGATGACTGCGATCCGGTCTGCCAATTGATCTGCTTCTTCGAGGTACTGCGTCGTTAGCAGCACGGTCGATCCCGTTTTTACAAGCCGGCGAATCGTATCCCACATTTGTGCACGCGTTCGCGGGTCCAGCCCCGTTGTCGGTTCATCCAGGAAAAGCAGCGGTGGCTGCGCAATCAGGCTCGCCGCCAGATCCAGCCTGCGGCGCATGCCGCCGGAGAAGTTTTTGAGCGGCCGCTTCGCTGCCTCCGTCAAACCGAATTCCTCAAGCAGCTCTCCAGCCTTTCGCCGAGCTTCTGCACGTCCCAGTCCCAGCAGTCTTGAGAAAATAATCAGATTTTCTGTAGCGCTAAGCGATTCGTCTACCGAGGCATACTGTCCAGTTACTCCAATTAATTGACGTACGATTTGCGACTCCTTCACCACATCATGCCCAAAAATCCGTGCTGAGCCTGCATCCGCTCGCAGTAAGGTCGCCAGCATTCTGATCGTTGTAGTCTTGCCCGCTCCATTTGGTCCAAGCACCCCGTAAATCGTACCGGCCCGCACGTTCAAATCCACACCGTCTACCGCTTTAAAATGACCGAACGTTTTGACGAGCCCGCTCGCTTCAACTGCCAAATCGCCATTGTTCGGCTCTTTTCTCTTCTTGTAAACCAGATCCATTGCAATTCCTCCATTATCAGATGATGTAGTCATCCTAACTCGCGTTTTTAAACGGAATATAAACGAGGGCGGCGAAATCGCGCAAAAAAAATCCTTTACAATAAAAGGATAGGCTTGTCACCTGTCCATGATTCATTGAAAGGATTAGGGAATAGCATCATGAAGATATGCGATAGCTTCGGTTCTGCTAGAAACGTTCAATTTTTTGTAAATCGTGCTTAAATAATTTTTTACGGTACCGGTCGTTAAGAACAATTCAGAGGCGATCGCTTGATTAGACTTTCCTTGTTTCAGTTTGCTAACAATGTTTCGTTCCTGTATGGACAAGCTATCCAGCTTGTCGTCCGTCCGTTGCTCCGAGCCTTGTTCGAATGTTACGTGGGATGATCGTTGTTCATACTGCTCTGAGGAATGAAGAGCTTGAACAAGACGGGACTGAATGCGATTGGGATAATTAATTCTCCCCTCTAAACAGTCCTGAACCGTGGAGAAAAGTGTCTTCGTCTCTACCCCCTTGACCAAAAAACCGCTAGCTCCGTGACGGATCGCATCCCATATGTACTCTTCATCCTCGAAGGTTGTCAGAATCAGCACTTTGATATCCGGAAATTCCGATTTGATGCGTTTGGTTGCTTCCAAGCCATCAAGCTTCGGCATATGGATGTCCATCAAAACAAGCTCTGGCTGGTGCAATCGCACTTGCGCAATCGTTGCCAATCCGTCTCCCGTGGTAGCCACGACCGTATATTCGTCCTCCATATTCAAAATGGCGGCCAAACCGTCTCGAATCAAAGGCTGATCATCGGCAATTAAAATGGTTCTTTTAGACAATTTGCTCACTCCGTTCTGTCTTTTCCAGCTGAAAAGGTATGCTAATGTCCAGCGTTACACCTTCGGAAGAGCCCTTGTTCAAAATCGCTAACTCTCCGCCAATTTCCTTTACTCGTT
Organism: Paenibacillus paridis; assembly: GCF_006345825.1. Taxonomy (GTDB): domain Bacteria; phylum Bacillota; class Bacilli; order Paenibacillales; family Paenibacillaceae; genus Pristimantibacillus; species Pristimantibacillus paridis. Next base: position 497,558 of record NZ_VCIX01000092.1, on the reverse strand, counting down.
CACTCATAGCCTTCAAACCAAATCCCGGAACAAATGCAGCTGGAGGTTTGCCATTATTGGATAAACTAAATCTGATGCACTCCTCTCGATAAGTCAACAGAAAGTGAAAATAGGTGCTGGAGCCGTGACGTATGCCATTAGTCAGTCCCTCTTGTAAAGCCCGGTAAATCGTCAACTCGATCATGGGCAGCAGATCAGGCAAATTGGGGTCTATTTCGCAAGCGATTTCCACTCTTGTCTGCTTCATAGTATCGTTGATCAACTTGATAAGCTCGGGGATAAACGGCTCATCCAAACTATTTTCATGCAATAAATGCACCGAGCTTCGAACATCGTCCAATCCGCTCATAATATATTCTTTCGTTCGTTCGATCATCTCTTTCGCAATGGAATAATGATTTTTCTCGATGGCATGCGCCGCTGTTTGCAGGCCGGTTAATGCTGAGGTTAGCGTATGGCCAACCGAATCATGAATTTCTCGGGAGATTCTAGTCCGTTCTTGTAATTGTGTTTTCTTTTCTAACGCGATGGAGGCGATTCGCAACTGCTCATTGTCTCTAGCTAACTGATTTTTTTGCTGAAAAGCAATTTTCGCGAGTTGGCTTACCCCAAAAATGGCAAAGTACTCGATGATCCGAGGCAAAATATAAACGATCTCATTAAAGGGCGGGAACTGACGATAAATATAAAGGCCCAGTACACAACTAATATAGCTCATCATCGTAAAGATAATCGAATGGATTCTGCTGCGATGAAAACTAAATTCTCCAACAAGCACCAAAATGTAGATTTGGGCAAAAAAGCTTTCTGATCCGATCGATAGGACAGTCGCCAATGCTAATTGAAAAGATAAAAAAAGGAGCCCGGCCATTCCCTCCAGATTGACCTTCATGATGTAATCCCGAATGAAGACAACTGATACATATCCGAATAACAACAAGACAAGCCACGCTGATAGCTTAGCTGCATGGAACATTAGGCAGACCGTCGCACCGATGACAATAACATATAAGAGATGAGTCATTTTATTATTTAATTGTACATCCATAGTTATGCCCTCGCACGGAATGATAGATTTACACCGTATTTTACCATAAACATGACTTTAGTCATACGAACAAGGCTAAAAAGTCGAAAAATGACGAAAGAGCCTGATTTCAAGTGCGCTTCTTCATCTAGAATAAGCCATTTTCGTTATTTATAATAAAGAATATCGGATAATCTAAGTATTTCGAACCACCCTAATCAAACCACCCCTTGTGTCTTAGGTATCAAAAGAATTAATTTCTGCAGATGAAATAAAACTTCAAGGGAGACTTGTAAAAATGTTATTGATCTTATGGAACGTATTAGGCTGTTTCCTCTTAATTTCAAGTATATTTTTCTCCATTCGATTACTCCTTGATAGTAAGCATGAGTAGGTGAAGCTCTCATATGAAGACAAAAAAACATCCCATAGTAGGCAATTCATGAATCATAAGGGCATAGACACTGAAGCATTGCATGATTTTCTAATTCCAAGATTGGACCCTGCCCTGCAAGGATTTTCCACCCTTTATCGCCTTACGCAGCGCGAGACTGAAATTCTCATCCTATCTGTTGTACATGGCTTGTCTAATCGGGAAATTTCCGAGAAATGTGTGATCAGTGAAAAAACGGTCAAAAACCATCTGGCCAATATCATGAACAAAATTGGCATTCGGTCGATGCGGAAATTGTTTTCCCTGCTGCTTTATCATGTACTTTCCTCACACGAAAAATCATCCCGATAGCTTACCTTTTCGATCACCCACCCTTAGCGTGGTATCCTCCCTATTCTTCACGTAGTATAATAAGGACAGAGTTGCTGATGATTTCTTTATGTCTCCTCTGCACCTTCATCCTACTTCAAAAATAAAGGAGGATATCCATGCTAAAATCACTCTCTGTCGATCGCAGAGTCTATAAATCGAGAACAGCCCTAAAGCAGGCTTTGCTCGAGTGGATGCCGCGCAAACCATTTTCTGATATTTCGATCACGGATATCGTGAAATCAGCTGATTTGAATCGCGGTACCTTTTATAAACACTATACTTACAAGGAAGAACTGCTTGAGGATCTATTAGCTGACGTATTAACGGATCTGATTCAAGCCTACCGGTATCCTTATCTGCAGCATCAGGATTTCGATATCCAGAGCCTGAGCGCGTCTGCCATCAAAATTTTTGACCATGTACATGCTTACGCCACCGTCTATACCTTATTAGTAAGCACGAATATACTACAGGATTTCCGAAATACGGTATATCAAACACTGAAAAGCTTGTATTTGGACGATGTAACAAACACCTCTCCTAATCCCATGATCGACAAGGAACTGCTTGCCTGCTACCAGGCTAATGCGGTTCTCGGTCTGATTACAGAATGGGTGCAGGGCAAATTTAAATATAGCTCTACTTATATGGCGGAGCAATTGCTCGAACTAACGCGCATGAACCGCTCCAATGAAATGTATCATTCAAATCTAAACTCAGGATAACCCCCAAACAACATCCATCTTAAATCAGACTTCTCCTGCAAACGCACAAGAAGAAAGAGCCTGGCATGCGCCAGACCCTTTCTCATGGGATTAGGTTATTTAGTTGCTGATCCAGCCGCCGTCAACAGGCAGCTCGATGCCTGTGATAAACTTGGATTCATCCGAAGCTAGGAACAAGTATGCATACGCAATATCGATCGATTCGCCGGCGTGAGGAGGAAGAGGAGCCAAATTCTTGTAATGCTCGCCCATTTCAACCTGGGATTTGATTCCCGCTTTCTCTACCATTCCCGTGAACACCGCACCCGGATGGACCGAGTTGACGCGAATGTTGTCTTTGGCGAACCACTGCGCCGTATGTTTAGTAAGCGAACGGACAGATCCTTTGGATGCGCTATAAGCGGCGCCCTGAGCATCTGCGATACCGCCGATGATTGCTGCTATAGATGAAGTATTCACAATCGAGCCCTGACCATTTTGCTGCATATAGGGAATAACGGACTTCATGCCCAGCCATACGCCCGTGCTGTTAATCGACATGACCTTTTCCCAATCCGCTAGCTCGGCTTCCAGCACGCCTTTGGCAATGTGAATCCCTGCATTATTGATGAGAATATCGATTTTCCCGTATTTCGCAATCGTTGCTTCTATCACCGCTGTCCACGATTCGGGGCTGGATACGTCGAGCTTCAAAGCTATCGCGTCTCCTCCATCAGCAACAATGGCATTCACCCGCTCTTGCAGCGCTTCTTTCACAACATCCGTTGCAACGACCTTTGCACCTTCTTTGGCAAATAACTGCGCTCCAGCAAGTCCCATACCGCTAGCTGCCCCTGTAATAATAGCCACTTTACCTGACAATCTACCCATTTCATTCATCCTTTCTGATTGACGATATCTGTTTATGCGCTCATTAATCCATATAGATTAGCCGTAATCGGTTATCGGTTCGTCTACCATCAACCACCTGTGACAAGCCGGTCCGTTTATGCCTCTATAGTATAGAGCAACACCAAAAACATTCTCAATCAGCAAATGAAAGCGCTTTTGTACGTTAAGCAACAAAAAGAGGATGCTTCGTATGTTAACCTATTTCCAAAGCGTCATAATGAACATATCAAGGTGTACTTGTTGTTTTGGGCACAGTTAAACAAATGACCTCTCTATATAACAAGCTGAAGTTGATCGCAAACTCGATTGCTATCATCCATTTTAGAGGATGGAGATTATCGAATGGATGAATTATAGATGTGAAACTGAAATTCCACGTTTTGGGCCGCTGCGTGAGTAAATCATTCTTTAGGGTTGCGGTTATAGCAGATTCTTAGAATGACTTAGGTATGTAAAGGTACGAATTCGGCTGCAAGTCGAACACTCCGCGTCTCCAAAACGATCTTCTCGCTTCGCTTAATCTTCACTCCTCTTCAGCTTGAATAGCTGGAATTTCTCCCATTTAACTCTCGTTATTTGCTTTTCAAGTGAAATAAAGGGAATTTCTCCTGTTTATTCACCCGATTGACGTTATTTTCTCCATAAACGCTAGAATTAACGGGAGAAATTCCCACTAATTACCCTGAAATCTCGAAATCCATTAAAATAACGGGACAAATTCCCGCTAATTCCAATCGAGAGAGGTTTTTAGCTAAGGTTTTAGCAGGTCGGCAATAATTCACGTTCGTACTATATAGCAGAAAATCAAATATAAGCTTGAACAGACTCTACTCCCACATCACTCACAATGTCGATTACCGCTTGCAACAGATTTGGAGGGTACTCCGCAATGCGATGACATAAATATAAATACCATTCATGCCCATAGGTCAGATAAATTCGTACCGGATACCCGGCCGCCTTCAGCCTGCTGCTAAGGTCCGGGCGAATGCCGTACAGCATTTCGAATTCCGCTACTGAGTTCAACAACCCTTTCTGATCAAGAAGCTCATCTAGAATAAACTCATCGTGAGTGGCGATCGAAACGCGGTGCCCTTGATGAATGGTGCTTTCAACAAGCTGTACATATCGGCGATTCAGCTCGGCAGAACGAGGTATCATACAGTCATCGAGTTCCTGATAAGCCCCTTTAACCAAACGGATTCGACTCGGCGTGCCATGTAGCGCAGCCAAATCCTCCGGTGTTCTTTTTAGCTGTGCTTGTAAGGTGATGCCTATATTCGAATAGACGGAAGCCGCTCGTTTGTAGGCAGAGAGTATGCGCTCCGTCTTGGCGGACTCTTCCATACTAATGAATAGCTCAACATCAACCTTCTGTGCTTGCTCAGCAAGCTTCATTAGATGGGAGTAAGCAAGCTCGGTATCCAGCAGAAGTCCGATATGCGACAAATCGAAGGATACTCGTCCCGTCGCCCCGTTCTGGCCAACTTCCTGGATCAAACCGAGCAGTTCCTCAGCTGCAGCCTCACATTCAGATCCATCGGTTGTATTTTCCCCAATATACTCAAGGGATGTCGCGTAACCTTTAGCAGCAAGCTTCCGTGCTGCTTCAAGTCCATCCTGGCGCACTTCACCTGCCACATACCGCGCTGCCGCTAGCTGAAGCATCCCCTTTAGCTGCGGTGTGTTCTCCACATAGGACTTCAAATCGTTACGGCGAGCGATGGATTTAAGTGCAGCAGTAAATTGTGTTTCCAAATCAGATTCCAGATGCATAACTTAATCTCTCCTTCTTTCAAGTAAGCCTAGTTTACAAGGAGGAGAGGAATCGGTATTGTAAAATATTGCTCAATTTCAAATCGATAACGCATATTTTTGCGGGGTCGTCCCGACTATTTTAAAGAAGGCCTTCGCAAAGTGGCTTTGGTCATAAAAGCCTGCCTCTGCCGCAATATCGGCAATGGGTCTGTGCTTCGCCAGTTCTGTCTTAGCATGATTGATTCTTAGCAGAACTTGATAAGCATGTGGAGGAAGATGGTTCCGTTTCTTAAATAGCCTAACGAGATGAAACCTGCTGATGCCTGTTTCGAGCTCCAAACTCTCTAACGTAACTTGCTCGGCAAAATGCTCATGCAAATATTCTTTGATGCCTTTGACATACTTCTGATCCTGCTGACTTGAAGCTTCATGCTCAAGATCGGAGCTATTCTGGCTAACAAGGGTTAGTACTAGATCGATTAAAGCCGTTTCAATCTCAAGCGGCGTGCCTTTACTGGCAATCGCCCCCATCGTACGGTTGAATTGCAAACGGCATATTTTATTTTTACCCTCTTCCAATAAATATGGGATATACAGCTGGTCGATCTCTCGCCGCTTAAGGTCTTGAAACCATTCAGGCTTAATATACAGCATCTTATATTCCCAGGACGTATCGTCTTGAGGCTGACAAGCATGCAGCATGGAGGGTGGAAAACTGATCAGTTTGCCCTCTTCCACCTGAAGCAGCTTTCCATCGCACCAAGCATCCGTTGCGCCTTTATCAATCAATCCAATCGAATATTCCGCGTGAAAATGCTTATGATAAGCAAGATCACTTCTTTTGCATTGCTTGGCTTCCAAGAAAGGCAATCTATGATCGCGGTGAAAGGCCACTGCCTGCATGCTAAAGCCCTCCTACTTATTGAGATTTATCGTTTTGGCTGATGTTGACCGAAGCAATACAAATTGTTTGGCGAGAAATAGCGGCGTATAGGGCATATCATTGCGAAGCCATGCAATGATCGTACCGATCAATGCCGAAGAACCATACCAAATGGCAATGTCCTTCTGAATATTTAAAGTTGAACGGTGTAATTCGATATCTCTTCTTTCTATTCGTTCGGTAACAAGTCCCGTAAGCAGCTTTAACAGCCGGTCAGAAAAGATCGTCGTTCGATGCGTCGCGAGGATAACTTTGTAAAACTTCGCATGCTTGGAAAGATGCTCAAGCAAATTCACGAGCATCGGCCATGCTTCTTCTTCTTTCGAATCCGGATTCAGATGACGCGGGGTGTTGTCCAACACCTGCTGAATGTCCTCAATCATATCATCTGCCATCTTCTCCAGCATATCCGGAATATCCCGATAATGCAGATAAAAAGTAACACGGTTGATGGTCGCCCGTTCTGCCAGGCGATTTACCGAAATTTTCTCGATATCGATTTCCTGCAGCAGTTCAATAAAAGCGTCTCTAAGCAATTGTCGCGTACGCACGATCCGTGGATCTGTTCGAGTCGTTCCATTCTCCATATCCGTCTCCTTTCAAACTCCAGACTACACTTTTTACAATATCGTAGAACATCTTCAAGTTAAACAACAATAATACTTTAGTTGTAAAGTACTTTACACTATTCGCAAATAATGTCGCTTGTAAACCGATCAATTCTGCCTATAATCTAATTTATACATTGTTCATTATATAACACAGTGTAAATTAAGTACACAGAGAAGAATTGAAAGGATGGAGTAGGGTGAGTAAAAGTTTAGCAGAAAACAGCAGTTCGATAAAAAAGGGACCGATCTTGTTCATTATGATCTTGGGTGCCTTTCTTGCGACGCTGAATCAAACCGTCATGAGCGTTGCTACACCGGAATTAATGGTCGATTTTAACATTTCGGCTGCAACGGCTCAGTGGTTGACCACAGGTTATATGTTGGTAAATGGTGTCTTGATTCCAATAACAGCCTATTTGATGCAGCGATTTACCACGCGTGAGCTATTTCAAACGTCCATGTTTATTTTCTTGGCAGGTACGATTGTATCCGCGCTCGCGTCAAGCTTTCCTGTCTTGTTAACCGGTCGTTTGATTCAGGCAGCCGGCGCCGGCATCATTATGCCACTGCTTATGACCGTTATATTAACGCTCTTTCCTCCCAATAAGCGGGGAGCCGCGATGGGCATGGTTGGGTTCGCAATTATATTCGCCCCAGCCATAGGACCAACGCTTGCCGGTTATATACTGGAGAATTACAAATGGGAAACGATGTTTTACGGCATGATTCCGTTAGTCGTTATTGTAATCATTTGCGGGTTTATTTATCTAAGGAATGTGTCGGAGAGAATTCATGCGAAAATTGATATTTTGAGCGTTATCCTCTCCACTGTCGGATTCGGAGCCGTGATGTACGGCTTTAGCCGAGCAGGCAGCTTAGGCTGGTCAAGCGCTGAGGTTATTACGTTTATATCTGTGGGTATCCTTTCGCTTGTTCTATTTACTTGGAGGCAGCTGAAATTGGATAGTCCACTTCTGGATCTCCGTGCTTTCAAATACAGCATGTTCTCTCTTACCACTGTCATTAATATCGCAGTGACCATGGTCATGTACGCGGATATGATGCTGCTTCCGCTCTATTTGCAAAACGCCCGCGGCTTTACCGCGCTGGAATCCGGATTATTGATGTTCCCAGGCTCATTGCTTATGGGGATTATGATGCCAATCACAGGAAAGCTGTTCGATAAGTTCGGAGCCAAATGGCTGTCCGTCATTGGTATGGCAATTACGATCATCACGACTTTAGGCTTTATTAACTTAACAGACACAACCAGCTATGCCTACCTGGTTCTCATGTCTACAGGCCGTCGCTTCGGTATGGCCATGCTCCTCATGCCAATCACTACAGCTGGTTTGAATCAGCTGCCGGCTAGACTTAACGCGCATGGCACAGCTATCTCCAATACCATCAAGCAAGTTGCAGGGGCTGTAGGCACCTCGCTGCTCGTCACTATTATGACGAGCCGTACGACAACTCATATGAAAGATTTGATGACGTCAGGCGGGGCTGAAGGAACCACACAAGCTCAAATGGTAACTGCCGCTTCCATTCACGGTATTAACGATGCCTATCTCGTTATTGTAGGAATTGGTGTCATCGGGATGCTGCTTTCCTTCTTCATCAAACGTGCGGATCAGCCTTCTGTAGAAGAAAGCAAAGCCAGTGTGAAATTAACCGTGGTCAAAGAAGCTTGACGACGACGCATCGCCATTATTTCCAACCTTGTCTAAGCCTTTAACAAAAAAAAGACTACTCGCCTTTATTCCTAAGGAGAGTAGTCTTTTTTGGAATATCGCCCGCTTAGGATCCTGCCTCGTGATTTCCATATCATTTGCCATGTTATCCGTCCAAAACGTCTGCCGCCACGCGGAAACCGCAATTTCCGGTAGAACTGTCTGGCGTGTTGCCGCTTCTGGCTGCAACGCGGTAACGGTTGCAATACGAACGGTGACAGAGATAGGAGCCGCCACGCATAGCTCGAACGTCGGACCTCTCCGTGAAGCAAGGATTTTCCGTGGACGTCAGCTGATGGTAATCGGGACTGAACCAGTCTGCGCACCATTCCCATACGTTTCCCGATACGTTAAACAATCCGTATCCATTAGGCTCATAGGCATGAACCGGAGCCGTGCCTACATAACCGTCGCTTGCATTGTTCTTCACCGGGAACTTCCCTTGCCAGATGTTGCACCTATGCTTGCCTTCCGGTTTCAGCAAATCCCCCCAAGGATAGGTCCTCTCTGCGAGGCCGCCTCTCGCGGCATATTCCCATTCGGCCTCTGTCGGTAATCGTGTCCCCGCCCAAGCGCAGTATGCCATCGCATCATGCCAAGTGATATGAACAACAGGATGGTCATGCCGTTCATCAACGGTTGAATCCGGTCCTTCCGGCCTTGCCCAATGGGCCCCGTCCACAGCAAGCCACCATGGCGCTTGCTGCGGGACCTGCCTAACCCGCTCTCGCGTATAATCGGAGGCCAGCAAATGGAAGACAAAGGACCAACCGAACCGTTCGGCTTCTGTCACATACCCTGTCTCCTTAACAAAGGAGCCAAATTCACTGTTCGTTACCGCATACGGCGAGATGAGGAAGGAATCCACATGCACGTCGCGGTCCGGCCCTTCCCCGTCCGCCGCGAAACCGTTCGGTGAACTCGTCCCCATTCGAAAAGTTCCACCATCGATCCGGACCAGTTCGCTAGCTCCCCGCGCTTTAGTTCGTAACGTCTGAGCCGGGAATCCGGCTAATCGTTGAATAGTTCCAGTTTCTACTTGTTCTCTGCCAGCCGTACAGCAGGTTTTGATTGGTTTCATTCTTCTCCCCCTCTCCCGTTCAAGTCCGATTTTCCGATTAAGCATAAAATGCCGCTCCACAAATCCCTGAGAATAAGAGGATTGCAAACGGATGTAACCGTAAACGAAATAGCATATAGAAGCATACCGCTACAATCAGAATGGCCGGCAGTACTTCTTTAATAGGCATGCTGGCGGATAAATGGGCCGCACAGAGCTGGTAAGCAGCAAAAAGGATAAGGGCTGCTACAACAGGCTGTATGCCATACATGCAGCGCTTCAAGTAGTTTTTATGATCCCTGGTGATAAAGTAAATCAATCCGGCAATCATTACCATGGAGGGCAGCAGTAAGCCCAGCACACTAATCATGGCACCAATCACCCCGTAGGTTTGATATCCAACCAGCATGCCCAAATTAACGGCAATGGGACCCGGAGACATCCCAGCCACAGCGATCACGTCTACGAGCATGTCATTACTCATCCAGGCTTGGCGTTCCGTCTCCCGCTCAATTAATGGGATCAACGCGTATCCCCCGCCAAACGAAACGAAGCCCATTTGCAGAAAAAACCAAAATAACCCTGCCATGAATTTCCCTCCCAGATGAAATTGCCTAAATGAAATACATATAAGAATTGTCGACATCCGCCTTGGATTGCCCTGCCTGCAAGCTTTTTGCACGTTTAACCCCACCAAGTGTTGCAAGGACGCTTACAGCAGCTCCTCCCGTGATAAGCCAAATTGGATGTACCTCCAAAAATAGAAGGATAAGGCTTATCATTGCAATGGCTAACGTAAGGGTATCACGAATGGATGCCTTCCCCAGCCTAAATACGGTAAAAAGGATCATAGCAACAATTCCCCAGCCAATGCCTCTTAATGCCCCCTTCACCTTCAGGCTGTCACTAAACCTGTGATAGAGCAGAAAGAGTACGATGACGACAAGACAGGTCGGTATAATCGCACCGGATGCGGATGCGGCCGCGCCCTTCAACCCGCCAAGTCGGTATCCGATCAAGAATGAGGCATTAACGGCTACTCCTCCAGGAGCTGCAGCAGCAAGAGAAAGTGTTTCTTGCAACTCCTCTTCGTTCATCCATTTCCTGCTCGCAACAATCTCCCGTTCAAGCGCAGGAAACGTGGCGTATCCACCTCCAAATGAAATAGGCGCAAGTTTCAGAAAGCTCCAGAATAAAGCAATTAATCGAGGAGAACTCGATGGAGAACGATTCACTTTGTAACACTACCTTCCTCTAATTGTCTTCCAGTCGCAGCAAGCAGAATTCACCCATTAATAGTACACCTTAACGCCATTTTGATAAAAACATTTATTTCATCCTATCTTACAAATTAACAAATACGGATAACACATTGTGGCATCCTTCTTCCTATTCTTATTGTCTATAATGGGAAGCAGAAAGGAGCTGTTTCTATGAAAAAGCCAAATATTCTACTCATTACGAGCGACCAGCAGCATTGGAATACGATCGGCGCATTTAATCATGAAATTCACACTCCAAATCTGGACCGACTGGTTCGCGAAGGCACAACGTTCAGCCGCGCTTATTGCCCTAATCCTACTTGTACACCGAGCCGCGCATCTATAATTACCGGCATGTATCCCAGCCAGCACGGCGCCTGGACGCTAGGAACAAAGCTGCTCGAGGACCGGCATACCATTGGAGAGGACTTCCAGCAAGCCGGATACCAAACCGCTTTGGTTGGCAAAGCACATTTTCAGCCCCTGCGCTCAACAGAACAATATCCATCGCTCGAATCGTATCCCTTGCTTCAGGATTTGGATTACTGGAGAACCCACCATGATTCTTTTTACGGCTTCTCTCATGTTGAGCTTGCAAGAAACCATACCAATGAAGCGCATGTCGGGCAGCACTATGCAGCATGGCTGGAGGATAAAGGGTGCACCAATTGGCGAGATTATTTCTTGCCTCCAACAGGCACTATGGATCCTAACCAAACTTACAAATGGCCAATTCCTGAGAAATACCACTACAACACCTGGATCGCCGAACGAACGAATCTGTTATTGGAACAATATAAACAGAAGGACGACAGCTTTTTTATGTGGTCCAGCTTTTTTGACCCTCACCCTGAATACCTGGTTCCTGAGCCATGGGACAAGATGTATGACCCTGACCAGCTAAGCATCCCTTCCGTGGTTCCGGGCGAACACGATCATAATCCGCCGCATTTCCGAATGACTCAGGAAGAGTCGCCAGACTTCTCGTTCTTGCGGGAGAGCGGCTTCGACATTCACGGTTACCGCTCCCATCATTACTATGAGTATGGCAGCAAATTCAGGCTGACGGAAACGGACAGGAAAAAGCTGGTTGCTGTATATTATGGCATGGTCAGCATGATGGATAAATATATTGGAACGATCCTTGATCAATTAGACCAGCTCGGTTTAGCTGAGAATACGCTAGTCGTCTTTACAACCGATCATGGCCATTTCTTTGGACAGCACGGCTTGCAGGCTAAGGGCGGCTTCCACTATGAGGATTTGATAAAGCTGCCTTTCATCGTGAGGTACCCGGGACACGTTGCGGCTGGCAAGACCTCTTCGTCATTTCAATCCCTAGTCGATCTAGCCCCTACCTTCCTGTCGTTCTCAAATCTGCCTATTCCTCACGCCATGACAGGAGTAGACCAGAAGGACGTATGGCTCGGCAGGTCTGAGCAGGCAAGAGACCATGCGATTTGTGAATTCCGGCATGAGGCGACCACCATCCATCAGAAAACGTACGTAGATAAACGATATAAAATTACGATTTATTATAACCAGACGTACGGTGAAATTTTCGACCTGCAAGAGGACCAAAGCGAGCTTCATAACTTGTGGGATAACCCTGATTATGCCAGTCTAAAAGCAGAGCTTCTGCTAAAATATGCCTGGGCTGAACTCGGTAAAGAATCGATGCCCATGCCCCGAATTTGTCACGCTTAACCTATTCTAAGCAGTGCCTCAAGTCAGTAACCAAACCGGTACCCTTTAGCTCGTGGCGCCGATTGGAAGGCTTGAGGCCTTTTTCTCATCTAACGATTTACTATTCACTCCTGGCTGACGATGTTAAAATGATAGTAACTTTCATCAACTTTAACTTCGGAAGAGGTCGTCTGAATGATAGAGTTCACCCATGAATATGCGGAACATTTGTTTCATACTCCCAATGCATTAGAAAAGCATAACGGAGTGATACCTATCCGTATCGGCTATAACGAGGCAAAACCAAATTACCATATCGGGCCGCGATTTATTGCCTATCATAGCTTGCATTTTGTTCTTGCAGGCCAGGTTACACTGCGCATGAATCAGGAAGAAATTATGCTTACGCGAGGCGACCTGTTCGTCTTATTCCCTCATAGCATTCATGAATATTACATTACGCCTCATGCCGAACCTGCGCTAAAAATGTTTTGGGTTGCTGCTGAAGGTAAACAAATGCCGCTCGTCACCCGCCGCCTTGGGCTTACGCTCAAACATCCCTATATCAAAAATTTTTTCAACCAAGAGCTTGAGCAATCCTTTTTCCAATTTGCAACCGAATGGAAGCAGCTCGTGAAACAGGATGACTTCTCATTGACGCAAAAATTTTACTCGATACTCAATCAGATCATTCAATTGGCTAAACCGATAAAAGCGTCCTCACCTACCGATGATTGGGTCGCTACAAGCATCGACTACATTCATTTATATTATAAAGACGGTATAAGCGTGGCAGATATGGCCGATCATGTCGGGATTCACCGCTCGCATTTTTCAAATGTCTTTCAGCAGAAGACCGGTATTCGGCCACATCGTTACCTAACGAATCTAATTATGGCAGACGCTATGCAAATCGTGCTGACAACGGCTCTGCCGATTTCGCATATTGCCCTGTCTCTCGGGTATTCAGACGTATACTCCTTTACCCATGCCTTTAAAAGCTACCACGGGCAGTCGCCAAGCTTTTACCGAAAATCATAAGGTCCTTGCGTATAGCTTACAAAAAAAGAGAAACCCGCTGTCTTCAAGTAGACTTGGGTTTCTCGGCGAGTGGATTAACTGGTGCAAGTATTCATCGGTCTCTATAGCAAAGGAAGCGCGATATAATCTTGACTTCGATCAATCTTTCCAATCAGGCTAAATTTATTGATTTAATGGTAGCCAAAGGAATTTTCGGCTTGCGGTCCTCAGTCAGAAGCCCATTGATTTCCTGCTGGACATCCGTAAGCTGCGTATAGCAGTAACCGCTAATATACCCAACATCCTTGATCGCTTGGACAATGCCTTTGAATCGCTTAATGAAATCCTCTTCCGAAGCTACTTGGTCGCCATAACCCCAGCCTTTGTCCGACTTAAACGCGATGCCTCCAAATTCGCTGATGATGATTGGCTGACCTCGGTATTTATACCCTTCGGCAAATGCATATTTCCACTGATTGCAAGTCTTTTCATTGTTCAAAATCGCTTCCTTATCGGCATAACGCTTTAGAAAGTCATCGCCCGATGCGACGTAATCATGCAGCGTTATAATGTCAGACACCGTATGTTCCCAGCCATCGTTCGTTATGACCGGACGGTAAGGATCAATGGCTTTCGTCAGATGATAGATGCCCTCCGTAAACTTCTGCTGCCGCTTATCGCGCAAAATAGACGGAACGCCCCACGATTCGTTAAACGGTACCCAAGTAATTATACTTGGATGATTATATTGCTGCCTGACTATCTCTAGCCATTCCTTCGTGAATGCCTCAACTGCACGGTCATGATACTCGAAGGTTGCCGCCATCTCCGACCACACAAGCAGCCCTTTCACGTCGCACCAATAGAGAAAGCGAGCATCTTCGATCTTCATATGCTTGCGCACACCGTTGTAACCCATCGCTAAAATATAATCGATATCTTCAATTAAAGCTTCCTCGCTTGGTGGAGTCAGATGGCTGTCGGCCCAATACCCCTGATCCAGAATCAATCGCTGATAGATCGGCACATTATTCAGCAGCACCTCTCCATTCTTAATGGAAATCTTCCGCATGCCGAAATAGGAGAACACTCTATCCACGACCTGATCCTTCGCATACAGCACAAATTCCACGTCGTATAGGTTTGGATGCTGCGGCGACCAGAAGCTTTTTTTCCACGGCCCGTTCGCCTCATGCAGCAGATCAACCTCAACGCTCAGGCACGGGCGATCAATGGCTAGACTAACCTTCTTTACAGGTTTGCCTTTGAACGTAACGATAGCCTCCAGCCGTAGGTCTCCTGCAGTACCTTCCTCCACCCCTTGTACCTCGTAATCAAACCGGACGCTGGAACGGTCGAAATCAGGCGTGATCTTAACGGCGTCAAGCCGCTGTTCCTCCACATATTCCATCCAGACCGTCTGCCAAATCCCGGTGGTCTGGACATAGAAGCATTCGAAATTGTCTTCGATCCAACGCTGCTTGCCTCGGGGCTGATAGCAGCTATTGCTATCTACAACCTTTACTGTCACTTGATTTTCTGCTCCGAATGCGAGGTACGGGGTAATATCAAACGAGAAAGCCGCATAGCCTCCCTGATGCTGGCCGGCTAACGTTCCGTTTACCCACACTTTAGCTTCATAATCCACCGCTTGAAAATGCAGGATGACCCGTTTGCCTTCAGCCTCCTTCGAAATATGAACAGCTTTGCTGTACCATACTTGCGGATGGAATTGTTCGACTCCGATTCCGCTCGCTTTGGTTTCATACGTAAAGGGCACGTTTATTTTGTGGGTTTCTTCGAATTCCTTGTGCCACTTCTCTTTCTCCCCTAAGCCGCGGTCATCGAATCGAAAGCTCCATTCGCCGTTTAAGCATAACCAATGGTCGCGTACAAATTGCGGTCTGGGATAGTCCTTGCTATATGCCTTAGTTGTCATGCTGTGCCTCCTATGTCTGATGCTTTGCCAACATTTCCAGTACATAAACGGATGTTGGGCGCAGTGGGTAGCCTCGCTGCCATTGTTCGGCAGGGACGACTTTTTTCTTGCCAATGATCCGTTCTGGCTCAAACACAGAATTGATATCGTCGTAGGTATCTCCCGTAATTTCATATAAAACCGTTTCTTCCGCAGCCTCGAAGTGTTGAAGGTCAAGCGTCGCTTTCACCTCGTGCAAGCTGCGATTCACGATAAATGCAGTGACGGAGGTGTGATCGCTGTTCGTGCCTGCGACAATATCAAGATCAGGCAGCGCGTCCAGGGATAAAGGGGTCTCCTTAAGTGAAGGAACTGCAAAGCTTCCGCACGCTGCCGTGGCGGGAACCAGATGCCGTACATCTCGATTCGCGTAAAGCTTCAGCACTTCATAAGTTGGCGTGCCGTATATGGTTAGGGGCAAGCCGCTCCAGCCGGGCTCCTTGCCGCAATATTGATCGGCATAATAATCGCCAACGCGAATGCAGCCGCCGAGCCAGCCGTTCACAAGATCAGAGAAGCTGCCGATATGAACCATATCGCTGCAGCGTATCATTTCATTCAGGTTAGCAGCATTGGCTACGGCCGCGCCTAAAGTATGCTCGTTCGGCAGGCCTTTGCGAATCGTGTTTGGATAATACATCGTGTTGTATTCGGTAATCGCCAGCTTCACATGGCTGTGCTTCGCATTCGCAAGAATTTGCTCTGTTGTTTTTGTAATGTAGTGACGGGTAAACTCCGGAAATGCAGCAATCGCTTTATAGCGATCCTCCGCAGGCGTATTCCGGTCCATGCCGAAGGGCCCGTAGCCATGATAAAAGTGCAACGTAAGATAATCGAAATGCTCGCCAGCCAAGTCGAGGACAGTCTTGTTCCATTCCTGCTCGAAGTGGCCGCAGGCCAGAAGAAGAATTGAGGGATCAGCCGCCTTCATCGCTTGGGCAAATGAAACCGTGCGCTTAGCGAATTGATCCGCGGGGCAAGTACCCACCTGCCACTGGCCCCATACCTCGTTGCCAATCTCCCAATAGCGGACATTGTACGGCTCAGGATTCCCATTCGCTGCACGTTTCGCCCCCATCGGCGTATCGACGCTGCCGTTGCAATATTCAATCCACTGAGCAGCCTCCTCGGGTGTCCCTGATCCGTCGTTTACACAGATGAGCGGCTCCACCTGTAGCTCCCGGCAAAACCGAATAAATTCATCCGTTCCAAAATATTTGCTGGTCCAGCCTCCCCACGCTTCGTTGTACATGACGGGTCGCTCAAGAACAGGGCCTATACCATGCTCCCAATGGTAGGCGCTGATGTAGTTACCGGCGAGCCTCATCATCCCCGCATTCAGTTCCCGTGTCATATCGATAACTTCACGTTTCACCCTGGCGATGGAATCCACCGGCAATATAGACAAATGGTCGATCCAAAGCATGCCTGTTGACACATGATCGGCCCACCTTGGGTGATCGGCTGGAATGTATGCGCGAAGCTCAGCGTCAGCGCATGCTCGGGAAATCGACAGCATCGCCTTATGCTCACGCCAGTTGTGACTTTCGAGCTCGATCCGGACTTGTCCAAGGAGCTCTTCCGTGCGGCGATCCACCGCTTCGACAATGATAAACTTTAACTCGATGGAGGAACGAGCGACAAGCTTGACCACAAAATCCGTTGGTCCCTTAAGCGCTATTTTTTGTGCAACTCCCGCAAAGGCCTCATCATCACTGCGAAGAAGGATACGTTGGGTGCGGCCCGAATGCTTCGGTGCAGGCGCCTCCAGCGCATACTTCGTGTTCCGCCCGTTCGTATAGGCGTACCAGCTTCCGGAAATTTCCTTCTTCGATCCAGCCTTGCTTTCAAAATCCATATCCTTAAGCGGGTACGCGAGCATCGCTTCCATATGATCCCGAATATCTTCAACGAAATGTCCGAACAAGTAAGGGTTAACCGTATGCTGACTTGCATGGCTGCAATCAATCGTAATCTTTGCGTTAGTTTTCAAAATGAGCCTCCAACTGATTTGTCATAGGGTAGCTGCGCTAACCTTTAATCGATCCGATCATAACGCCCTTGACGAAATGCCGCTGCACGAATGGATACATAATCAATACCGGCAAAGTCGAGACGATAATGACCGCGAACTTAATGCTCTCCGATAGCAAAATTTGATCTTCCAGCCCGACGCTGCCACCCTCGATGGCTGCTGATTGGCTGATCATGAGAATTTCGCGCAGCACAAGCTGGAGAGGGTGCAGCGCTTCGTCACGGATATAGATCAGCGCAGGGAAGAACGAATTCCAATGACCTACCGCATAAAAGAGAAGCATGACAGCCAATATCGGTTTGGATAATGGCAAAATAATGCTGAATAGCAGTCTCCAGTTGGAGCAGCCGTCCATATGGGCAGCCTCCTGCAGCTCCCATGGGATACTGGACTGAAAATACGTCCTCATAACGATCAAATTGTAAGTGGCAATCGCTCCTGGAACGATCAGCGCCCACATGGTGTTGACCATTCCCAATTCTTTCACCAGCAAATAGGTAGGGATCAACCCTCCGCTTAAAAACATAGTAAGCGTAATTAACACCATAATGGCGCCGCGTCCAGGAAGATCTGGGCGAGACAATGGATAAGCCGCAAGAATCGTCATGATGATGTTGATAACCGTACCGACAACGGTATATATGATGGTGTTACGGTATCCTACCCAGATTTTATCGTTATGCAAAATGTTGGTGTACGCGTCCAATGACACGCCCTTCGGCAGCAGCCACACTTCGCCGTTCAGCACTTTGGCCGGATCGCTAAAGGAAGCGCTGACGATAAAGAGCAGCGGGTACAGCACAATGATGATAATAACAGCAGCAATCGCGTACACAACAGCATCAAATATCCGTTCATCCGACGTTTTCTTTATGGCCATCTGCTTCGACATGCCTGTGTTCCCTCCATTACCATAAGCTCGTTTCCGACGTCTTGCGCGCAAACCGATTCACCATTAGCAGCAAGATGAGGTTGATGACCGAATTGAATAATCCAATAGCAGCGGTGTAGCTGTATTCTCCCTTTAATATGCCTGTCGTATAGACAAACGTAGAGATCACGTCGCTTGATTCCAGATTCAAGTTATTTTGCATGAGCAAAATTTTCTCAAAACCGACGTTCATGAAATGGCCAACATCCAGAATGAGCAGGATCACGACGACCGATGCTATGCCCGGCAGCGATACATGCCATATGCGCCTGAGCCTCGACGCCCCATCCATCTTGGCCGCTTCGTATAGCTGCGGATTCACCCCGCTTAGCGCCGCAATGTAGATAATCGATTGCCAGCCCATGTTCTGCCAAATATTCGAGCTGATGAAGATCGTTTTGAACCAGCCCGCTGTCTCTAGAAAGCGGATCGATGTGCCGCCGAAAGCCTCAATCAGCATATTAATCGGCCCATTCGGTGAGAGAAATACATTTAATATACCTACGATCACGACAACCGAAATGAAATGGGGAATATACGTAATGTTTTGCAGCCACTTGCTGAAGGATTTGCTCCGAATTTCATTGACCAGAAGCGCCAGCATAATGGGAATCGGAAATGCGATGATTAGCGAGAACAAGTTGATGGACACGGTGTTCCATAGCAGCCTCCAGAAGTAATACGAGTCGAAAAACCTTTCGAAATGACCGAACCCTTCCCAAGGGCTACCGAGAATCCCCTTTGCCGGATTGAAATTTTTGAATGCGATTTGCAATCCGTACAGCGGACCGTAGTGAAAGATCAAATACCAAGCAATCGGCAGCAGCAGCATGAGGTATAGATCATAACTCTTTGCTATATTCCTCAGCAGGCTTGATCTGCCCTTTGGCTGGCTATGGTACAGAGCGGCTGCACCTTCTTGCGCGCTCTTCATGAGCATTCACTCCTTATCGATGTTGAATCGGTATTATTTCTCCATTTTGTCGTATGCTTCTTGATAAATCCGCTCCAGCTCATCGAGCTTCATTTTTTTCAAAGTATCCTGGAATGTGTCCCACTTATCGAAGCTGAGCGCGCCAACGATAAACTTCGTGCTCTGCTCATCAATATATTTGTCTATGTCGTTGCGTAAGATGTTAACCTTCTGAGCGGTCTCTTCATCGAACATCGGAGCAGCATAACGGATCTTCGGCATGTATGGCTCCAGCTTCGCGTATGCCTCTTGAACTTGCGGCGGATTGATGAAAGAAGCTACTTTGTCACTGATCAAGTGAGGCGCTCCGCCGCCTGCATATGGTGTCATTTTCCCCTGTGCGCCGGTTACGGCCAGAAAATCATCTTTGTAATACGGCATGCCGTCCTTCAGCTCATAATGCTCGCCCTCTCTTCCAAAGCGCAGCAGGGTGGAGCCTTCGTCGCTGTAGAAAAAGTCGACCCAGCGCATCGTCGCTTCCGGATTTTTGTTCACGGACGTGATTGCGAAGGCGCCGTAATCCCGCGGAACCGGTGAGGCCGGACTTTGCATCTGGTCACCATGCGGGCCAACTGGCGGCGCCGTGCCAATATATTGATCAGCGATCGGCATGAAGTTGTTGTTCGTTTGGTCGAAGAACATGCCCGTATTGCCCGTGCCCTGCTTTGCCAGAAATTGGGCTTCGGTATGCGAGAATATCTCTTGATCCAGAAGCTTCTCCTTATACAGCTTGTTTAAGTACATCAGAAGTTCTTTGTACCGCTCGTCGCCGCTCCAGATATGCACTTTATCGTCCTCGATGTTAATGTTATAGCCCAATTGCAGATCCAGACCAAACGATCCGGTCATCATTTGTACGATAGGCATCCCTAAACGCGCAGTCATCGGAACTTCATCGTGCTTTCCGTTGCCGTTTGGGTCCCCATCGCGGAAGGCAAGCAGCACTTGATAAAGCTCATCCGTCGTCTTTGGCTCTTCAAGGTTCAGCTTCTCTAACCAAGCTTTGTTGATCCATCTCTTGTCCGTGCGTGCCGAGCCCAGCGTTACGATACCGGGTATCGCGTAAATATGCCCTTCCGGGGTCGTAATGGCGGAGCGGATTTCCGGATATTGCTCCATCAAGCCTTTCAAATTGGGAGCGTATTGCTCGATTAAGCCCTCGAGCGGGATCAGTTGGCCGCCCGAACCATATCGAATCGTTTCGAGCGGCGTTAGGCCCGACCGGTACAAAGCGTCGGGAAGCTCATTGGACGCAAACAGCAGATTTTTTTTCTCCGCAAAACCATCCGTAGGGGCTTCGGTAAATTCAACTTGGATATTCGTTAATTTCTCATAATCCTGAAATACCGGCATGTCCTTGAACGGGCCGTTAACAGGTGCGATGCGCGTGAACATCTTGAGCTGGATTGGTTCGTCTACGATTGGGAATCCTTCCGCTTTAATAGCGCTTTCAGATATGGGCGAAGCCTTTGTCTCCGAGCCTCCATCGTTGCTGCAGCCAGCTAGAATCAGACCGGAAACGATCACCGTAGTTAACGCGTTTCTTCCCCAGTGCCTATGCATCAATCTATGACCCCCAATGTTCTATTCACCGTATTTTGTAAACGTTTACCGCCGGTGTTCACTCATTATAATTCACCAGTTTTTCTGCGAAGTTATAATAATATGACTATTTACTCCACATATTTTACGACTTTTCTTAACTTTCCCGATCCCAAGTTATTCAAATAAACCTGAGGCGTCACGCCGGTTATTTCCTTGAACACTCTGAAAAAATAATTGTAGGAAGAAAAGCCCGTTTGGCTGCTGATTTGCTTGATTGAGTATTGACCGCTCTCAAGCAGGTTGCACGCCGCATCGATTCGGACCCGATTCAAATATTCCGAGAATGTCGACTTCGTCTCTTCTTTGAATAATCTGCTTAAGTACGATGGATTCAGCCCAATGGCGCCTGCTGCCAGCTCAAGCGTGACGCAGACAGCATACCTTTCCAATATAAATCCGATCGCTTGGGATACATGCCGCGAATACGGTCCCACTGCATGTTTCTCCTTGAGCAGGCTCAATAGGTTGGCATAGAAAGCTTGCAGCCAACGTTCCATCTCTCCGACGCTTCCAAGCCTGCCTAGCTCACTCCGCGGTGGAAGCCTGTCCAGCGCAGCGTCGAGCTGGGGCAGCCATTTCTTCAACACTTTATCCGCGATATGCAGCAGCTCGCCAATGATCATCTGTACTGAATGGGAGTGGACAGGCTGCCCCTTAATGGAGTTGAATACGGATAAAATCAATCGCTGCATGCCGTCTTTATCCAGCGTTTCTATCGTAAGGAGCAGCTGTTTCTGCTCCTCGATGGTTAACGAGACGCGCTGGCCGTTTATGCCGCTTCCCCCTGCCATGGCATGATTTGCCGGTTCTGCAGCGGGAGAAGAGTCAAGCGATCGCTCAGCTGAAGCGTAGCTCGCCCCAAGATGGGACAAGCTGCTGCATAAATGCCCAACGGCGTACTCGCATTTTAAATTCAGGAATAGCTCCAACGCATGGCGAAGCTTGCTCATCAAACGTTCAGCCTCACTAGAAGCAGCAAGCTCGCTTCGCTCCTTGAATGAAAAGACGACGACCAGACGCCCGTTCTCAAGGTACGCGGCCGTGCGTTCTTGAATATCGCCCAGACTCTGCTGCATAATCTCCACAGCCTGCTGAACGAGCCTATTCGTCTGTACGTCGCTGCTGGCTTGCGTCAGCAGCAGGAAAGAAACAATCTGAAGGGAAGCGGCAGCGTAGCTCACCGTCTGGGGGTATAAACCATTCTTCCGTACGAAGGCTTCGAAATGCTGAGGGGCCTGCGGCTTTCCCCTTACCAGATCGGCAATATAATTACGAATTAGCACGGGATTCATCCATTCCGCCATTTCCTTCTGGTCGTTGCGCTCCTTTAACATCCGATCCTCCTGCCGCAGCTCCAGAACGGCTTTGTTCAACATTGCAATAAGCGTTGCGCCGTCCAACCGGTGCTTCAGCAAATAATCGACGGAGCCGTTCTTCAAGCAATCCCGCACATAATCGTAATCATCGAAGCTGCTTAACATGATCGTCTTAATCGTGGGAAACCGTTCTTTGATCATACGGTTAAGCTCCACGCCGTTCATCTCGGGCATATCTACGTCAATAATGGCGATATCCGGTGGCGACTGTTCAATCATTGCCAAAGCCATCACTCCGTTATGTGCCTCGCCGCAAATTTCGAAGCCATGCTTTCGGAAATCCACTAGCGTCCATAAGTTGTTGCGAACCAGCGCCTCGTCGTCAACCAGCATCACTTGAAACATAACTTAGATCACCTCTTGTTTGGATTTTCCCCTATGGCTAATAACAGGAATCGTAATAACAACCTTCGTATAAAGTCCCAGCTCGCTATAAAGGGTTACGCCGTAAGGTTCACCATTCATGCGTACGATTCGTTCATGTACATTGCGAACCCCCATGCCGCTAAAGCGCGAAGGTGCCTCCCCATTGCCATTCTCTCCGAGCAGCAATTCCATCTGTTCCGGAGTCATGCCTTTCCCATTGTCCGTCACTTCGATCTTCAGATCGTGATTCTCTTCCCAAATGCGGATAATGACCGCTCCCCCCTCCTCGAGCGAGCCGATCCCATGAATGACCGCGTTCTCTACGATTGGCTGAAGCATAAGCTTGGGAACCTGGCATTCCAGCAGGGCTTCATCTTCAATCTCCTCATACACCGGGATCGGCTGCATGTACTTATATTTCACGATGGAGATATAGCTTCTTACATAGTCCAATTCCTCACGAACCGTAAGATATTCGTTGGAGTTGCCTAGAACCCCGCGCATCAGCTCGATTAACGATCCGGATACCTCCTCGATATTGGGAACCCCGTTCAGCTTAGCCAAATATTTAATCGTATTTAGTGAGTTGTATAGAAAATGCGGTCGGATTTGCGCTTGAAGTGCCGTCAATTCCGCCTCACGCTTCTCCTTCTCGCTGATTCGAATCCCTTCCAGCAACCGCTGCAGCTCCTCCACCATGCCGACAAAAACGTGATACAGCTGACCTACCTCGTCTTTTGTTTTAATTTCCTTCATGGGAAACGTTAGATTACCATCCTTCACCCGCATCATCATGGATTTCAAGCGGCGGATATTTATGGTGATCCGTGAGGATACCTGCAGTGAGCAAACTAACGCGACGACCAAAACAACCAATGATACTTCTGCCATCAGCTTGCGGAGATTCACAGATTCGCTAAGCAGCGAGTCCATCGGGATAAGCGCCAGCGTTGTCCAGCCCGTATAGTCGGATACACGTCTAACCACGGTATAGGTTCTTCCCGCTATGACCATCTCTGCCGCATCGTCTGGTCCCCTGAATTCCTGCCTGATACTAACAATCTTCTCAATAGAAGGCGCGAATGACGGGGCCGATTCGGTCTGATAGACGAAGCCATCCTCCTTATCAAGTACATACAGCATGCTGTCGGCGGTCGGCTTTACTCCATACGTTTTCTTGATAAAATCATAGTTCAGATCCACCATGACAACGCCGATCGTCTCGCGGTTATAACGAATTTCTCTGCCTACAGTAATAGCACCCGACACGCCTGTCTGCTTCAAGTAGGCATGCCTCGATCCATTCCCCAACAAATAATCCATCGTGGATGACTGAAGAATTGTCCGGTCCAGCCAAGGACTGCCGGAGAAAAAAACCTTTCCGTTCAACCCGACGACAGCAATTCTAGAAATATAGGGCTTATAATCGATTAGCACCGATAGAAATTCATCAATTCGCTTCTGCTCTAGAAACCATTCATAGCTAATCTCCTCAGAGGTGCTAAGCAGCGTATCAATGACTGTGTTTTTGTTGGTCACTACCACAGTATTTAGCCGATCGATCTCCTCCAACATAATATTAAGAGATTCGTCCGCTTGGCGAATGCTATCCGATACCGAAGTGACCGCGTTATCCTTTATCGTCTCGCGCATGTTCAAATAGACAATGCCCGAAATGGAGAAAATGGAAAGCAGCGCAACTAAACTGAATGCAATGAAAATCTTTCCCTGGATGCTTAAACGGGGCGAAATCCATCGTCGAAGGGTGGACAGCTTCATGCCTAGAAATCTCCTTTGTGAAACGCAAGATATACAACAATGAAATCGTTTTCAAATATTGCGTGCCCGCTCCAGGCTAGTCGCTCGTCTTCCTTAAGGTTACGGGGGATTCTTTAAAATATATCTTAAACGCTCTAGTGAACGAGTACAGGTTGGGATAACCTAGAGACAATGCGATCTCCGTAACTGACGCGTTCGTATCCATAAGCAGCTTCTTTGCCTTGTCCATGCGGATCTGCTGCAAGTACTTCATTGGCGGCATGCCTGCTTGGCTTGTAAACACTTGGGTAAAGTAGGAACGGTGTACGCCTGCGAAATCTGCTACCTGCTGAACCGTTATTCCCTCTGAGGCATGCAATTCCATGTATTTCATAGCTTCATAAATCCATCCGGCAAACTCAGCTGCTTGAGCAGGTGCCGTCTTTGGAATCAACCCCGCGAACAAGGCGCAAATCAAACTTTGCAACTCCAGTGCGGTTGCCGGGCTCCAGCGCTGAACATTTGCCAGCGCATGGATAACTCGCTCTGCTGAAGCCTTAACGCGAGAGGTGAGCGCCTTTCTGCAAAACGGATTTTCACGTGTTAATCCCGCAAGCTCTAGCAGCGGTATTGCCCGATCGCCGTCCACCGCCAACCAGCTCATTTGCAGCGGGCTGTCGGAGGGGAGTATAGAATATGCATATTTTCGGCCTGGAAATAAACAAAACACATCGTCCTTCTGCAGTAACACCTCCATGCCTTCGTACTGCAAACGAACCTTTCCCTCCAGCACAAAATGAAGACTGTAACACTCGATTCTCTTCGGTCCCACTTTGTAGTTGGGCTTGGCCAAACAGCGGCCGGCCCTAACTGGCCATATCCGACCTTCCTTATCCAGATCCCCCGGCGTATAGTAAATGAAATCAGCAAACTCATAATCGTATTCCTGCATCGCAGCCATCGCTCCCTTCCCTATTGTATCCATCACTATTTCCAACATAATGACAACAATTTATAAATAAACCTTTTTAATAGAACTTCAATATATAAGGATTATAATAATCGGAATGAATTTATTTTGTCTAGTACACCTAACATTTTGCTATCTTTAATATTTTTATACTTACCCGCTTAGCGAACTTCATTTTTCTCCTCGGGAACGCACCGATAAAATACTTGCCGTACCGTTTGCATTTTCCCTCACGATCCAACGCTGATATTTTCACTAAACCTACGATTAGATAATCTACTCCGCATCTCAGTTAGAAACAATTTCCAAAGAGTTTCGCTTCTTCAGGATATCCGTCCACCTCAAAGAGCCTCTTCCTAGGAAGAGGCTCTTTATCAATCATTCAGCAAAAGCATTGCCTTTATGATCCCGATATGGCAGAACCGCTAAGGCGATTCAGAAATAACGTCGAATTGATAACCAGATTGCCATCAGGCGATGTCCGTCCTAAAATCCGCCAACCCTGCTTATTCAACTGTAATTCATCAATCGCTTCATACATGATCTGCCTCATCCCCTCTGCTGTGCGAACAGCCACTAGAGGGTCTACGGATGTACGACTAATTTGCTCAAGCACTGCTCGTTTATTCCTCACGAGACTAGCCACAAAGATCTGGCTATAAGAGCTATAATCAAACGATGCTCCGTTCACTAGAATAACCCTCACCTTTGACTTTAAGCCTACTTTTTCGAGGAAGGAGCAGGACGCCTCATAAGCCGCTGGGTCAATCTCAAGGCAAATAACCTCAACTTCACCAAATAGATGTAAAATAATCGGACTGAGCGGCATCGGCCCGCTGCCAATAAATACGATTGGTAACTTCTCCATCTGGCCAGCTTGCCGGTTCATCTGACGCAGCGTGGACAGCTCTTCGCTAACCAAGGCCATATATATATTCCAGTAAGGCAGCCGCGCAACGATATCCAGAATGAAATCCTCCGCCCCGCAAATCAGCTGGGAATCCGCCAGCTCTACTTGAAATTCGGCTTGTGACAGCTTATCCTGCAACATTAGCTGGTTCGTAACCATGTATTCATGCCTAAGAACGGCCTTGATTTCCTCAGGAGTATAATAGGCACGCAATTGCTGGGAAAGGCGCGCAATCATGGTTGTCACCTGTTGATTAGCAGGCGATAAATCCTCTTCTTTTTGTAGAAGTTCATTTACTTCACGGATAAAATCGATAAAGCCATCCACCTTTTGCGTGCTTGCCATGCTACCAGTATGTATATTTGCAGCAGTAGAAAATCTCTCCATTTGCACTATTCCTCCCTCAATCTGCATCCAGCCCTCTCTTCCAATATATTCGTACGGTCAATGATGTAGACGAGTGCCCTACTGCTGTTCGATAGGCGTGAAGCAAAAAAGACCGTTCATGCAGGACGTGCCCACACGAAACGGTCTATGCTTTGCATTTAGCTCATCTACTTCACGACGACCCGTACGCGGCATAGGTTTGGCACTTGCGTATAGACGCCGCTGCTTTTGCTCCTATTTGACGCTGCCCGTAATACGACAAAATACGTACCCGGCTTGGAGAAAACGTGCTTCTCCTCAACTACGGCTTGCGATCCCTGTTCATTTAAATGGCGAATCGCTGCTTTTACCGGAAAATCAGCCTTCCCTTCAAAATCCCATTCTGCAGCCGCAATTCCTCCCGTATTAGGCGGAACTTCAATCATGCCTTTGAAATGAACTTCTTCTCCCACGGAAGCTTCTGCGCGCACACTGCCATTAGCTGTGAGAGCGATGACGGGTTGAATTCCTTTTCGGTCTGCCGCGCCGGACGGAACAATAACCTGCCCTTCTATAACTTCATAGCTAGTGCTGGCTGGAGGCGCGATGCCTCTCTCCACCCAATCGCTCAGATCCAGAAGCGCCTGATGCAGCGCAGGTACATACGTAACAATATGAAGCTGGTCGAGCGCGCCATTCGAGCTTGTATCGGCGTGCAAAGCGTGATCCACATACCAGAGTCTGAAGCTATCATCCAAGTTCTCGCCTAGCTGTTCTTTTACTTTGCTCCGATACCAGTCGGCTTGCCAAGGGAATGCACTTTCGTCCATTAGCGTCTGCACGACGATCATCTTCCCTTGGAACCGCCCGCTTTGAACGGAGCCTGCGCCTCCGAAAGCAACGGCCGGGCCAACCAAGAATGGACGCTGAGGATACAACGGCTCACCATGCTCATCCCGGAATTGATCCCATACGGCATAATCGCTGGTCGGAACCTGATGCCGGTGATAGGTTTGAATGGCGAGGTAATCCGAGTTGTCAATCACGATCTCATCGCCTGCTTTCAAGATTTCCAGGCTTTGAACCGACGCGAAAAAACCGAAAGCCGACCCGATCGTGACCACGTTTGCATCGATCCGTCCGAGTGGGATTTTCAGACCAGCAGCCTCCCCGCTAACTACTCGGATGAAGGCGCCATCCAGATAAGCTCCCTCTTCTGGCACACTCTCGACTTTTAAATAAGGAATGTTGTCTTTCGCTTCCGTCAGCATTTTCCAAGCCTCGTCAACTCCCATATTGTTCGCTGACGAGGAATCCGAATTCCCTTGTTTGCGCGGCCGCACGACTTCCGTAATGATCGTTTTAAATTGAAGACGGGCCTTCGATGCCACGCTCTCGGAATCGGCTCCAAGATATCCGGGTATGGTCCAAAAATCTTCAAAATAGCTGGCATCCATATTCATTACCGCAGGCGTCAAAACGGTAAGGGCGCCATCGCCTATCTCTTGGTAAGCAAACCATGCCTTGGGCGGAAAACCCATACGGGTTACTTCTTCAAGGGCTTGTCGTTCTTCGTCGTTCAACCCGGCATACATATCCCCGCTGCCTCCAGGCTCAAGCGCGTCAATCACGCCTGGAAATTTATCTTTGAGCATTCTCATGGCATGGACACGAGCCGTAAACACGTTGGGAATTGCCATCGGCGTTCCAATGACGAAAGGCACGGCGCCGTCCCAGATGCCCGTCGTATTTTCCAAGAAGCTGATCGTTTTAAATCCGCCGCCGCTCCCGCCGTAAATGTAACCATAGGGACGATGGGGCCCAAATAGCTCTGCCGCTTTCTCACGAGAATATTTTGCCACCGCAGCGCTTGACCGATAGACGAGCGTAACGTCGGGGGATGCGCCGCCCATATTGGTTTCTACTAGATAAGAACCGGTAGTTATAGCAAAGCCGATTTTGTTATCGATGCCTTCAGTCTGGAACTGGGCCGCGTTCTCGCTCCCTTGTACAGGGTAAACCGGCTGAAAGAAACGTCCCTTATAGTTCACTTCAAGCGGAAAATAAAACGAAAACCGCGTTTCGGTGCCAATGAATCCTCCATGAATGTAACGATGATGCACGGGCTCCGATCTCCATTCGTCAATATCCACATAAGGGTTTTGGAATTGGGGATCCTGTTGACCATCATATAACGGATTAATGTTGTTTTCTTGATTAGTCTCGTGAGTCGACATTAGGCATTTCTCCTTCTTTCCGCAAGTTCTTTTGAAATATGGGACTGCTTCTCTTCCGTTAGATCAAACCAAATCATACAGATGGCGAATACGCCAAACACGGCAGGGAGAACCCCGACCAATACTTTAAGACCGAACAACGTTCCCTCACTTTGTTCCACGCCCGGAATATAGCCGATTATTGTCAGCGCTCCTGCGGCAATTGCTCCGGATAACGCCGTTGCAAAGGTTTGAATAAAGCCGTTGAACGAGCTCATGAAACCGTTCAAGTTCAACCCGCTCTTCCATTCGGTATAATCAATTGCAGCGGGCATCATCGCTCCCTGAGCCGGACTTGCGAACCCGCCAATTAAGCCGGTAATCACGGATACCGCAATAAGCATCAAAATGCCAGTAGTATTAGGCGGCATAAACAGAAAGAGCGGGCATGTAATCAGGTTAACGATTACGCCTGAGAGCACCGTATTTCTAAGCCCAAAACGCCGGATCACCCTTTGGCTGAAGGCTACACCAACCAGTGTAGGTATTAAGATAACGATGCCAATAATCGCCATTAGGCCTTCATTGTTAAAGAAGTATTTGTAAAAATGGATCTGGACCCCCGAACGAATGCCCGACGATATCGCATTTGAGAACAAATAAACATATAAAATAATGGCGTATTTGTTAGAGAAAGTAGCCGCTAACATTTGTTTGTACGAAGGCGACTTCTTGTCTTTTTTGGCGGCTACGATATAACGTTCCTTCACTCGTACCGATTGATAGGCGGATATCGCGATCGTTATGACCGCCGCCGATGCCATTAGGAGGGAGAAGCCTTTGCCATCATCTCCACCGCCCAATGCCTTGTACAAAGGCACTGTGCCAACTTGTACAATTAGAGCCCCGAAGAGAATAAACAGGAAACCAAGCTGAGCGATTGTGATTCGCTCCTCAATTCTCTTCGTTACGGCCGGAATCACGGCTTGGCTCGGAATCGTGATGACGGAAGAGAACAGACTATAGATCACGTAGGTCACGACGGCATAAACCATCTTCCCGGATTCGCTTAAGTCGGGAACCGTGAAGGTTAACCATCCCGAGATGGCGAAAGGAACGCCCAGAATGAGAAACCAAGGCGTATATTTCCCCCATGGCGTGCTAACCTTATCCAGCATTGCACCAA
Source organism: Paenibacillus paridis (assembly GCF_006345825.1). Classification (GTDB taxonomy): domain Bacteria; phylum Bacillota; class Bacilli; order Paenibacillales; family Paenibacillaceae; genus Pristimantibacillus; species Pristimantibacillus paridis. Next base: position 467,406 of record NZ_VCIX01000092.1, on the reverse strand, counting down.
AAAACGGAACTAACAATGCATCCACGATTCGAGTGAAGAGGAACAAAGCCGCAATAAAAGCCGGGCTGATTTTCATAAAATCGGTGTAGAAAAACAATAAATACATTTGAATGATTTGGTAATGAAACGTATTCGGCGCATTGCCGATAACTAGCCCAAGCTTTTCGCCTAATTTAAGCCTCGGCCGCTCGCCTTCATCGTTAACCTCTTGTCCAATTCCCTCTGCAGATGCCATAAAACTCCCCCTCCAAGATGTACAGATGTAAGCATTTACATTTGAATTATGGCACATACTAATCGCCAAGTATGGTATGTTACGTATATTAATTGTACGAAAAGAGGATATTTGAATGGATTATGCAGGAGATTTAACCCAACTGGACTATATGTGCAAATGCGTTCATGAAAGCTTGCAAATGCCCGTTTTCTGCAAGTGGAATATCGACAATCATCAGGAATACTTCTGGAGCGTCGATACGGCCACTCATCCTACGTTTACGGATTCGACTGATCTCATCCGTTCTGCCGCCGCGAAGGGTACGAAACTTAACCGTCCGATTATTTACGAAATCAATGATTTGGAGCAGTTTGCCGTAGTGCCTGTGAAGCGCAATGGCCAATGTTTGGCTGTCATCGTCATCGGCCCGGCCACCAGACGGAATTCCAATGAATTGAACCGCGATTGGTTTATCGAGCATGGAGTCCCGGTTCAGGATCGGCCTAAATGGGCGGAATATATCGAAAGCCTTCCGTTTGTCGATCGTTTTCGTTTCCTGCATGTTTGTGTTTTAGCCAATTGGACCCTGAATCAAGAAGCGCTCGACATTACAGACGTACTCCAATCAACTATGCAATTCGGGCTAGCCCATCGACAACAGAAGAATGAGCTGGAGCTGGCCGATCGGCGGGAGTATTCTATTTTTCATGATGGAATCGTTGGGGTGAATCAAATGCTGGACCTTATTAGGCGCGGGGACAAAAACGAGTTAATGAAACAATTGGCGAAAGTCGCCAGCGGGAATACCCCCGTCGGGGTTCAGTCGAAACGCAGTCATATTCGCAGCGTCAAAAATCTTGCAATTAGCGGAATTGCCTTAAGCAGCCATGTAGCAATCGAAGGCGGGGTGTATCAAGAGCTCGCCATGACGCTGAGCGACCTGCATGTTCAACATATCGAGGAATTAAATGAATTAGGCGCGATAGAATCGGCCGTTTTCACTGCGATTGCGGATTTTGCCGAACGGGTCAACCAATGCCGAAACAATAACCATTCTAAACCGGTGCAGAAAAGCAAGGAGTATATCTACCTTCATCTTTTCGAGGAAATAACCTTAGAACTATTAGCTGAAGTAGCTGGACTTAATCCTCATTATTTGTCCCAATTGTTCAAGAAGGAAACCGGTCTAACTCTGATGAGCTACGTCCAGCGAGAACGAATCGAGGAGGCCAAGAGATTGCTTGACCATTCCAATGACATGATATCGAGAATCGGCGAGCGGCTTACCTTCTACGATCAAGCACATTTTGTCAAAGCTTTCAAGAAACATGCGGGAATGACACCGAAGCAGTATCGTAACCGCCAGAAATTGAACAGGTGAGGAAGACGGCACTTTAAGCTACAAAGCTCGGGTCATTTTTAAACGGCAGCCAGCCCTGCATAGCGCGCAGGGCTGGCTTCGTCTATCGATTCAGGTATAGTTTGCTTCTTCCCTTCGGCCACATAAACAATCCTATTTTCAAGCCTCAGCCGGCTTTTGTTTAATTTCATCGATCACCGAGGCCAGAAACGCAAGCCCAAGCCCCTGCCCCCAGCCTTGAGCCCATTTCCGGTCAATGCCGAGGTAGCCGGCGATGTCATTCATGACGGCGGTGCCTCCGGATACGTTCCTTACGCGGCCGTTGTCTGCGATATTTTCGAGCACGCCTCCAAGCGCCTTTTGCACATACTTCCCATGCAGAGGATTTCCTTGCGTGACCATAGCCGCCGCAATGCCTGCCGTAGCGGATACTTCGCCGTAGGCTTCCGGATAGTCAAGGACGGTTCCCCATAGACCATCTTCCTTCTGCAGCTTTTTGATCGCACCCAACTGATCGCGCAATGAACTCCATATGTGCATCATCGGAGGATACAAATAGGCTTCGGGAAGAATTCGAGCCGCTCTGGACATCGTATAGGCCGCCCACGCATTAGCTCTTGCCCAATACATACCGGACATGTGATCCTTCTTGATATGATTGTAGCCGTGATACCATAGCCCGTCGTTCTCGTCCTGCAAGTAATTGATATGCCAAAAAAATTGATGCAAAGCATCTTCTACGAGATGTTTTTTGTCAAACATAATGCCCGTGCGCAGCATAAAATACGCCGCCATAAACAACGTATCCGCCCAGCATTGTTCCGGAAAATCGTTTTTGGCTGACACGGTATGCTGAAGCACCCGGTCCCCGAAGCGCAGTGCTTTGTTCTCTAGGTAATCAATCTTGCTGAAAATAAGCTCCGCATACCGCTCGTCCTTCGTCTGCTCGTACAAGGTAAGCAGCATATGACCCATCGCGCAGGTATTGACCGTCCAAACCGGAAGTCCCGCCTCGATATATTCGTCCACCCAAGCGATCATTCGATCCAGATAGGCTTGCTCCCCCGTCACTTCGTAAGCCCGGCTCACGCCATAGTAGGCAACTCCGCCCGGCCAATCCCAAGTAAGATCCATGCCGAACGTATACTCCGCCACTCGCCCGACGATTTGTTTCAAATCGTTTTCGTTTGCGCTAATTTTCATTTTGATCATCCCCACTTTTCAAATTCACAACCTTGAAAGAAGCAGCCGTCCTGCTAACCATTCGATCTCCACGTACGAATCATCTTGCCGCTCATTGATTTATATGATAAAAAAGCAATATACATCTTCATTGTAATGCTTAATTTTACGCGGTCCCATATAAAAATACAGAAATCACATATAAGAATATGGAGGTTTATGATGAAAAAACGTATCGTGCCCGCTTCGCCAGCCGAATTGCTGCCGCTGCAGCTCGAATCGATCGGAGTGAGTCCCGAGCAAGAGATGATGGATCGACCGAAGGGCTACCCCTATTTCCATTGGCTCCAGACAATTGCAGGCGAAGGAGAGCTATCCGTTAACGGCCACACCTGGAAGATGACTAAATGCACAGGGGTACTGCTAGCCACAGGAACGCCACATCGTTACGAAGCAAAAAATGGCTCTTGGCATACGGGGTTTATTACGTTTCACGGGAGCTTGGCAGCGAGCCTCGTCCAGTCCTTTGGTTGGAACGCCGCAGAACGCTTCCAATGGGAAGCCGGCCATGAGCGAATATCGAAAAAATTAGCAGACATACTGGCACTCGCCGAATCTGGAGGCGATCCGTCGGGATGGCAATTTTCATCGGATTTGTACCAATTTCTCACGCTGCTGCGAACGGATGCGCGGACGGACAACCGGCCATCCATATCGAAACGGCTGGAGCGCATTCAAATTTTGCTAGACTGGCTTGAAGCTGCATTCGCAGATCCCGGAATCGGACTTACCGAGATGGCCTCCTTGGTTGATATCGGCGAGAGGCAGTTGAACGAGAAGTTTCGGGAGCTGTTTGGCCAGACGGCCTATGCTTACTTGATTCAACTGAGGATTCGAAAAGCGAAGGAATGGCTTCCTTCTCGGCCAGATTGGACGGTACGCCGAATTGGCGAAGCAGTCGGTTTCCGCGATGCTAGCCATTTCGTAGCCACATTCCGCCGGAAGGAAGGCATGACGCCAGAAACGTACAGAAAGCTGTACGGCACGGGGACGATATCATAACTCTACTCGAACCAAATATCCGAGGCGGACGAAAGAAAGTCGAATTTTGCCATTACAGCACGATACCATACCCGCTTCCGAGTCGATGGCCCGCTTCCAGATAAGCTTTAGCGCTGCGCTGCAATCTTGTCTGCTCCTCATATTCGGATGGATTATCATTTACCTTATTGAAAATTCTTTGCTCGGCTTCCCTTGATTCAATGTCTATTTCATAAATATGGAAGTATTTTTGAAATTGCAAAATATTCGAACCAGCGCTCAAAACCTCACCCAGCTTTGGGTAAAGCAGCCATGAATGACAAATATACACCGGAGATATCCCTCTAAAAAAAGCTCTCGCTAGCTCAAACGACTTCTCCACGCCTTGGGTCGTTAGCGGTTCTCCAGATGGGATATGTATATTAAACACGATTTGGTTTTTAGCTATTTTTCGGCCGTTTACGACTAAGTCACGGTCAAAGGCAATGGGCTGGAATTGCAGCCTTCCGAGTCGGAACAAGCGAAGCTGAACATGCTCCTGCAGCCAGTTATATTCTTCAATTCCGTATTCGCCAAAATCATGCCTGCAGACCTTACACCAAATGTGGATGTCCGAGAAGGTATCAAAGTAGATTTCATCGCTGATCCCGCGTATTTGGTATTCCTCATAGGCATCTACCCCAAACCTGACAAATAAATAGAGCAGCAATTTTCGATAGCTCGTCGTTTGCTTCACGCTTTCAAAGAAGGATCCGTAGTCCGCATAAAAATGTTGTTTATAGGCTTCATACGTTTCTTCTTCCATACGGTACGCATACAATTGCTGCGCAGCAGCAGGTTCAAGCATAATGCCTTCGCAAAACCGTTTAATATTCAATAGAAACACGCCCCATTTCTTTAACGTACAGCAATTGCCACGCTATGCTTAGTCATATTCAACCTACGTCATCATGTATTATAGCGACCATGGTAGGATACAATAACCTGCCCAATTTCTGCAAGGTTTTTTAAGTGTTTCGCAGCATAAAACTTGAAATATTTTTCATCCTGATCACACTTAAAAAGGCCAGATACACGCAGCGTGTAACTGACCTCTTTCATACGGCTTGTTGCTTTATTGCAATTCATACTCAGCGTCTGCCTACTGCTTATTTTAACGTTGAAACGCTCTCCTCAACAATAACGAAACCCCAGCTTTCCAGCTCAATTTGCTCGCCAGCGATGATGTTTCTCTCAGACAAAAGCTCAATCCCATTGCCATGGGGGTATGAGAAAGACGTTGGACGACTCGAATAGTTAAAGTAATAACGAATGGTCCTTCCTGCCTCATTAACTCCGCTCTTGACGATCAACGGAAAACAAAGCTCTTGGTCTGGACCAGTCAGGCCTGCTGCGTTGCAGGCTCTCTCCAATACTTTCCCTGCAACCTCCGGACTTGGCATGTAGCCGATATAAGTAGCCGTACCACGACCGTATTGGTTTTCTGTAATGGCTGCATAAGTCCCCCAGTGAGGATGTTCATACCAGGCCAGCACTTCCGCCGTTGTTGGCGTAAGAAGCTCCATCCAGACATCAACGCGGTTAGACTCCTCTGTAACGCCAAAAGGATTTTCCTTCAGCGAAACCTTATTCGGTTGTACAAATTGGCTATACTGGATGCCACATGCCTTGTCTATTATGGCTGGCTGCATACCCGTACGGACCTTAAGCTGTTCATTAGCGAACCCGCTCTTGAACGTATAAACGACATGGCCGCCATTTTCCACGTATTGATTCAGCTTCTCAAGAAGCTCGTCCGAAGCCGCATAAAGTGCCGGTACAACGATCAGGTCATAATTCCCAAACCGCTCAACAGCGCTTGGATTCAGCAGGTCACAACCAATGTTCATCTCATATAACTGATCATAGAGTACTCGAACAATATCATTATAACGGACTTCGCCCCCCGGCAGCTTAAACCATTCCATTGCGGTTAATGCCTCATTGCTGACAAGCATCGCAGCTTTGTTTTCCTTTTTTAAGTTAATAAGATTAGCAGATAACCGCTTAAAATCTCGTCCAATCGTTACCGCTTCTTCATAAGTGGGATTCGTCCCCATATCATGGCTGAGCAAGCCCTTCCAATACGTTTCAATGGAATTATGAATCGAGTGCCAGTGCCAGTATTCAACCATATTCGCTCCTGAAGCCAGATGGCTAAAGGCCTGAAGCCGAAGCTGGCCAGGGTAAGGCGTCCAATTCGGAAAAGCCTGCGCTTGCGTCTCAAGCACGAAGTAGTTTTCCCCTTTTAGAGAACGCGTAGAATCTCCACCAAATGAAATTTCCTTGCCTGTCAGCTCATCTTGCGAAGGATGGTAAATATCGACTCCCGCAATATCAAGTGCCTTTGCTGCTTCAAAGTGATCGACATCCTTCTGAACACCAAACGAATGGCCCCGCCAATCAAAATCGAAGTTATGAGTTACAAACTGATTAGGGCGCTTATACTCATTGACAATGGCAACTTGCCAAGCTAGAAACTCGGTAACTAGCTGACGCTGGAATCGGGAAAACTCTGCGCCAAGACTGCCATTAATGGTGCCAACCATGGAAGGGAAATCCTCCCAACTATTTATTCGGTTACTCCAGTAATCGAGTCCGAATTCCTGATTGAGCCGCTCTAGCGTACCGAATTTATCTTTCATATATTTAATGAACCGAAGCTGTACATTAGGGCCGCTCGTCTCATAATGTTTAGTTTCGTTATCCACTTGAAAACCAATAACAGCAGGATGGCTGCATACTCGGCTAATCAACTTGCGAATGATCCTCTCCGCATAGAAAAGGTAAGACGGATTAATGATATCCATAATCTGTCTCGCCCCATATCGCCCCGGCCCGTTCGGTGTCTCGGCGAGCACCTCTGGATGCTCTTTAACCATCCATGTCGGCACGGCGTAGGTCGGCGTTCCGACGATAACGTGAATATCCGCTTTATGCATAGCATCAAGCACACGGTCAACACTGGTAAAGTCGAAGACGCCATTTTGCGGTTCATGGGTACTCCAGGTGGATTCCGCAATACGGACGAGATTAATGCCGGCAGCCTTCATCATTCGAATGTCTTCCTCAAGCCGCTCATACGGCATATATTCGTCGTAGTAAGCCACACCATAGTATAATTGTTGCATCATCCATCTCTCCTCATGGCCTATTTTTATGTTCTACATGACAATAATTAAAGGAACGTGTAACCTTTATTTTAAAGGAAGAGCCTATACATATAAATGACAAAAACATGCGACCTATATTAAAATATTGTCATTCATATGTTTGAAATCATCTAAATGATAGTGTTAATACAAATAACGTTTAATATATTGCGTTTTAAGGAGCCAACTATGAATGAGCATATCTTTCTGCCAACGCCATTATTCACAAGACATGTGTGCTTTCCGGATTACATCGGCGGGATAAGCGGCTATCCCGATCATATTGTCAATCGTGAATTCCAAACCAAAGAATTTAATCTGCACCGCAATTATAATTTACATATTGTGTTGGATGGAAAAGGGTATCTTCTTACTGAAGGCAAACGGTATGAAGTATTGAAAGGTCAAGGTTTTTTATACGGCCCTGGCATGAGACAACGGTATTTCTCCGATGCAAATGAACCCTGGAGCATCCGGTGGGTTCATTTTTATGGCGAGCGGCTAGAGGAGCTTTTAGATGGCAGAGGCCTTGATGAGCCTTGGTTGTTTGCCTTATCTAACTTATCTCCCATCGAGAGTTTAATTCAAAAATTGCTGTCACTGGGCAGAACCTATCAGATCGATGATGAATACGCCGTAGCTTCTGCCTTGTACGAACTTTTAGCAAGACTGCAGACTACCTCTGATCGGCTTAATGTTCCCATTAATCATGCTTCCAACAAAATCAGAGCTGTCGCCAATTACGTACGAACCCATAGCCAAGAGTCATTCTCTATCGAAAAAGCAGCAGCTCTCGCTGGTTATAGTACCCATTATTTTAGCCGCAAATTCGGCCAGACGATCGGAAAATCCTTTTCGGATTTTTTACTGGAATCTCGCCTTATCCAAGCCAAACGCCTGCTTGCCTCTACCGAGCTGTCCATAAAGCAAATCGCGCTGGAAACAGGCTTTTCTCAATCCAGCTACTTCAGTTCATGCTTCCGTCAGCTTGAGAAAATGACCCCCCTGCAATTCCGAAGCATCCATAGGATTGGCGACGAATCGTAAGAAGCTGCAAAAAAAAAGAAGCTAATGCCTAAGGCATTCGCTTCTTTCATGATCAAATGGTTACGAACCGTTATTTCATGCTATTCATAAACAGAATCTGGCGTGAGCGAAATAAAGGAGTAAGGCAAAGCCTTCTACTTGGAAGGAATTTCAAGTAATCACTGTCGAATAAGTATATGACAAGCATCCTTGATCGTAACAGCTTCCAACCATCCGGAAGGAGTGATCCTACTTGCGGTTTCTGAGAACGGATATTCGCCAGCCGTTACAGTTTATTTCAGCCGGACATTTGCATTCGCTTCGCTCTTGGACGCATTCCCGCCGCGTGATCGACAGCTTCGAAATCATTGTCGGTGTCAAGGGAACGCAGTATATTCAACAGCAGAACGAGCGTTTTGATGTCGGACCGGGAAACGTACTGCTTCTGCTGCCGGGCGAAACACATTTTGGCTACCAGCCGAGCGAAGGAGAGCTTACGTTTTACTGGGTCCATTTCCGATGTCCCGGGAACGCGCGAATTTGCGGAGAGGACGAGTGGCTGGAGGATAGAAGCCAGCGGGAAGCCGAAGAACAGCAGGCGGCCAAAAGCGAATACGCCTATTTGCCGCTATTCTTCCGCTGCGGCCATTCCGACAAAATTGATATCCTGTTCCACCAGCTCCAGCATCTGGCCAATTCCAAACTCATCCACTACTCCGCTCTGCACTACCGAATGACTTCGTTGTTTTTGGAGCTAGCCGAGCAGGCGGATTCGGGCCACGCCGCCGGTTCCCCCATACCGCCTGATCCGCTAGTCGCGGAAATCGTAGAATGGATTCGCATCCATACGGCGGAGCCGCTTACGGCTTCCATTATCGCCGACAAATACGGATACAACCGGGATTATCTGTCTAGGCTGTTCAAGCGCTTTTTGGGCAGAAACCTGCACGAGTATATTTTGGCGCAAAAAATGTACAAGGCGAAGTCGCTGTTGATGGGAACCAAACGAACAGTAAAGCAGATCGCGCACGACGTCGGCATTCCGGACGAAAAATATTTTATTCGCTTATTTCGCAAGCATGAGCATCTTACGCCAACGGGCTATCGCAATGCTTACTACCTGAAGCATATGAACGTCGAATGAACGGTCATCTCAACAGAAACCCTTCGCCTATCGCATCCTGCGGATCAAGGACGAATTCGCAAGACGCGACCAATCTAGCGCAGGCGGTCAAAGCCCAGACGATTTCTTCATTCCCTTCCACAAGATCCTCCGCGGATAAGACCGTGCATTCTACTAACCCGCCTGCAAGTCCGAAGAAGCGATGGGGAACATGTAGATTCCCCTCCTCCCTAAACACATTAGCAAGCATCACTCCTACTGTAACCGTGTCCGGAGCGCGCAGCAAACAACCATCGCGGCCGATAGCCGCGACCACCCATTCGTTGCCGTTCCGCTCCTCTTCCAGCACCAATGATCTGCCTTCTGCTTCGCAGCTTCCTATATATCCTTCAATCACATATGCATTGTGTGCTTGAAGCGATATACCGGCATCAGTAGCGCGAACAATCGTGTATGAAGCGAGCTCGGACAACGCCAGACGGCAAACCGCAGACCGCCTTTTTTCCTCATCCGCTAAGCCGACCGCAATCGATCCGCTCTCCGTCTCAAACACGATTTCGTCGGCATTTGCCAGCAATCCGGTTTCCGTCAAAGCCGCTGCAGCAGCTAGCGCATCCATTCCATCCGCCGGGCATGGACCTGCCGAGTCAAATATCATCAAGCCGTAATCCCCTTCTCGCGATGACGTCACCACACCGATTCGCATGGCAGCATGCCCTCTCGGCTCATGCTGCAGCCAGCGCAGCGGCGACTGGTCCCCGTGCCATAACCGCAAAGCTTTTTCCGACAGCATCTCTTTCTCGCGGTGCTCTAGAGTATCGAACAGAACACGAAGCGGCCAGCCAGCGACATGAATATCCAGCGATTTCGCCATTCTACGGAATTTCATAAGTGCAAATTCTCCTTTCAATGATCGTTTGGAGGTACGAACAAATAACCTTCGTTCAACGGGTCTTCCGGATTGGAATAAAAAGTATGCATGCCCATCATCCGCGCAGTTCCGGCAATTTCCGTAACCACCGCCGGGTGCATGGCGATCATCGTCTGCTCCACCACCCTGCCTCTGAACAGCGAGCCGACGATGCTTTCGTACACGAACGTCTCGCCAAGACCGATCTTGCCCTGCGCGAACAGCGCTGCCAGCTTAGCCGATGTGCCCGTACCGCAAGGCGAACGGTCGATGCCTCCTGGGGGCACGACGACCGCATTGCGTAAATCCGCCTCTGGATCGCGGGCATCGCCGTAGAACTCGATATGCGTCACCCCTCGTATAAACGGGGATTCCGGATGCTCGACGACCAAGCACTTATTGATCGCTTGTCGAATCTGAACCGCTTGCCTAACGATAGCCGCCGCGTTCGAGGGCTCAAGCTGCAGTCCGCATCTGCGAGCGTCTATTATTGCGAAGAAATTTCCGCCATAAGCAATCTCGCAGGCTACGTCTCCGAGCCCTTGAACATTCACGCGGCTCACGCTATGCAGGAATGCCGGAATATTCCGGAACGCTACCTGAAGAGCGGTTCCATCCTTAACTGTCACCTCCGCACGAACGAGTCCCGCTGGCGTATCCAACTTAATCACTGTTATTGGCTCCTCTACCGGTACAAGTCCGCATTCGACCAATGCGGTACAAAAACCGATCGTATCGTGCCCGCACATCGGCAAGTAGCCGCCCGTTTCAATATATATGACGCCCACGTCCGCTTCCTCATGGCAGGGCGGCACCAGGCATGCGCCCGACATCACCTCATGCCCGCGGGGCTCGTTCATCAGCAGCCGCCGAATGCTGTCATGATTTCGTTTCATATCGAGCATCTTTTCCGCCATCGTCGTCCCTTCAAGCTTTGGCATTCCGCTAATAATGGTTCGGGTCGGATTGCCTCCCGTATGGGTATCAATGGTGCGATACACGCGCGTCGCGTTCATGGCCGCCATTCCCTTCTCTTTTATTGAATCGACCGAAGCTCAAAGGTTCTGTAGGGATGCATGTCGCCTTGGCATCCGTAAGCAATTCCCCCATCAGCTTGCCGGTTACGGCAGCAAGGCTAATGCCGTCCCCTTCATGTCCAGCCGCTATATAGAAACCAGGCATATCTTCGACCTCGGATACGATCGGCAAATGATCGGGCGTCCAAGGACGCAAGCCGGTATAGGTGCGTATGATTTGAAAATCGGACAGCGCGGGATAAAAACGGAGCAGCCGTCTGGCCATGCAGGCGATTACGTCTGGCCGTACATCCGTATCGAAACGGGCGAATTCCCGGCTGGAGCCGATTAGAAAGTTTTGGCTTTCGGTCGGTTCAAAGACGAGCGCCACTCCATATTGTTCGGTCAAGCGATCAACTTGACGGGAGCCTCCGAATTTGGACATCAAATAGCCGAACTCCATCACCTTTCGCCTGCCGACCGGCTGCTGCCTTGAAGCAACCATGAGATGGCCCTTACGCGGAATAATCGGAACGTCTAGGCCGAGCATCCCTCCGATCATCGGCGCCCAGCAGCCCGCAGCGTTGACAACCTTTCCCGCGACCCAAGTGCCTTGATCCGTTTCGACGACATAACCGTTCCCACTCAGTTTGGCTATGTTTTGCACCGTCGTGCCCAAGCTTATTTCCGTCCCGAGTCGCCTCGCGCCATCGGCAAGCGCATAAGTCAGCAAATAAGGATTCACCGTCGAGTCGGAACCGCATTCCAGGCCGCCGGGCAGATCGTCTGCGAAATAACGAGACTCCTGGCGTATCTCATACCGGTCGAGCATCCGAAACGGCAGACCCAGCTCTGCTTGCCGAGCTACCCAACTTCGCGCCGCTTCCAGTTCCGCTTCCGTCTCGCATACGAACACGCTTCCGGGAGCCCGATATTCGAACGGCTGCTCCAGTTCCCGGGTCAGCTCCGCAACGATGCGCTGGCTTTCGATCGACATTAGGCTATCGAATCCAGGCTCTTTGTCTATGACGAGAATATTCCCGTCGCACCGCGACGACGTCCCTTGCGCAATCTCGCCGCGTTCAAGCAAGGCGACGGACAACCCTGCCTTAGCTGCAAAATAAGACACGGAGGCCCCAATAATACCTCCTCCTAAGACAAGCACGTCCGCATGCCGCTTCATGGTCATGAGCTTCACCTTCCGATACATATATTTACACTTTCTATTGACAGTGTAATAATTAAGATACACTTTTCAAGGGAGGGACCTCTCGTTGCAGCCAACAGCTTCCGCATATCATCCGTCCGATCCATTCCATGATCTGATCGGAGAAAGCCCAGCATTGCTCTCCGTTATCGCATTGGCCCGCAAGCTCACGCATACTACCGCCACCGTAACGCTAACGGGCGAGAGCGGAGTCGGCAAAGAATTGTTCGCAAGAGGAATTCATGCGCTTCGCGAAACGGCTGGTTCTCCATTCGTTGCCGTCAATTGCGGCGCCTTGATGGCCAGCCTTGCCGAAAGCGAGCTTTTCGGCTACGAGAAAGGCGCGTTCTCCGGAGCAGATCCGCGGGGCAAACCTGGCAAGATCGAGCTCGCTCGAAGCGGCACACTGTTTCTGGACGAAATCGGAGAGCTGCCTCCCGAGTTGCAAACGAAGCTGCTGCGCATTCTCGAGGACCGCGAATATTATCCGGTCGGAGGTACGCGTACTCTCCACTCGGACTGCCGCTTCATCGCCGCAACAAATCGTAATCTGGCTCTGCTTGTGGAGCAAGGAAAGTTTAGGGAAGATCTATATTACCGGTTAAGCGTTCTTGAGCTGGACATCCCGCCCCTGCGGCGCCGTTCTGAGGATATCCCTCTCCTTGCCGAGGCGTTTGCGAGCCGGTTCGGCTGCGCAAAACCATTAGACAGCGGACTGCATGCTCTGCTTGCTCAGCATCCATGGCCAGGCAACATACGTGAGCTCCGCAATGCAATCGAGCGCCTATGCGTGTTGTCTGCAAGCGAATCGCCGATGGCCGAGCATCTCCCTCCCGCTGTGCTTCGCAGCGCCGCACAGGGGTCGCCTCTCTCCAATCAGCAGGCTGAACAAAGTCCCTCGTTGCCGAGGCAAGGCGTTTTATCCGATTGGCTTGCGAATTACGAACGGCGTTTTATCGAGTCTGCGCTTAAGGAAACAAGCGGCAATAAGCAAGCGGCCGCCCAGCTTCTCGGCATTTCGCGGATGACGCTCTATAAACGCATCGGCACGCTGTTCGGCAACGATTCCCCAAACTAAAGACGCCTTAATTGTTTCGAAAAACCGGTTAACTGCTCTACCAAGCCTTCCTCGTTCACATATAAATCATCTTCGATTCGAATCCCGCCGAAGCCGGGGATGTAAATGCCCGGCTCAATCGTCAGCAGCATTCCCGTGACAACCAATTGTTCGTTCCAGCCATGTACGGAAGGTGGCTCATGGATTTCCGTGCCCAGGCCGTGGCCGACGCGATGAGGAAACCTTTCTCCGTAGCCACAGCTTCGAATCCATGATCTTGCCGCTTCGTCGACCGATGCTAGCGTCACTCCAGTCTGCAGCGCGTCAATCGCCCTCCGATTGGCCTCGAAGACCGTTTCGTACATCCGCTCTTGCTCAGCTGTCCCTTGACCGACAAGGAATGTCCGGGTCATGTCCGATAAATAACCTTCATGAACCACCCCCATATCAATGAGCAAAATATCCCCCTCGACGATCGCGTAATCTCCGGTATCCCCATGGGGCAGCGCAGAACGTTCGCCGCCGAGCACGGTCGTCTTGAATGCGGGGCCAGCTCCTCCCGCCAGCACAATCTGCCTATCGATTTCCTCCGCAAGCTCCCTTTCCTTCATGCCTCTGCGAAAGAAACCTAATGCCCCTTCGAGGGCGGCATCCGCATAGCCGGCCGCCGCTTTAACAAAGTCCGCCTCAGCCCGCGTCTTGCGGCCGCGCATCTGCCCAATGTCCGCGCCTATATCGACGAATTCCGTACCGGGCCATAGCTCCGCCAACTGCTCAGCCGTTTTCAACGTCAGCGTTTCTTTTTCGATTCCGCACCGCTTCGGCTCTCCTCCGCAAGTTTCCCATAACGCTTCGGTCGCCGGCTTGCCGTCCGGAATGGGCACCAGCCTGTCAATCCCTTGCACTGTAGATGCCTTCGCTTCATCCAATTCGGGGACATACAATATCGTCGTACCATCCGCCTTTATCCATAGCGCCATAAATCGTTCCATCGGATCCGATCGGAATCCAGTCAAATACGCGATCGATGCCGGCGAAAGCACAAGCGCCGTCCCGACAGCCCTCTTCTCCAGCTTTTCCTGCAGCATGCTCCTTCTGTTTCTGTACAGCATCCTCAAACGGAATCCCACCTTATTGAACGGATTGGGACAGCAACATCCCTTCTCCTTACTAGCTGCTGCAAAATCGATGCCACACCATCTACATTCACCAAATTTTTCTTAGAGCATCATTGGATGGCATGAATTTTGCATCTTGGTAAAGTATCCAGTCCGAATAATAAGGAGGCCGTATACATGAAAGAAGCATCGATTATCGTTTGCAGATGCGAGGAGGTCACGTTGGAGCAAATTCGCGAGACCATCAGCAAACAAGGCTGCTCAGCGCGCGAAACCAAACTGCGGACGCGTGCCGGCATGGGAATATGCGGCGGCCGTACATGCCGGCCGCTGCTGGATCGGTTGACTGCCCCGCCAGAGGGTGAATCTGCCTCTGAGTTCCCGCTGAAGGTCCAGCCGCCGGTGCGTCCGATGTCTTTCGCCGAATGGGGGCATTCGTCTTGAGCTACGGCAGAATCGAACATCATCCCGTTCTCGGCCCTCTGCCGCCCGCTGCGACCGTCTCCTTTTCCTTTGACGGGAGTCATTATACGGCGCGCGAAGGCGAGAGTATTGCCGCCGCGCTGCTTGCTAGCGGCATACGGACGCTGAGGCTGCATGAGGAGCACGGGTCGCCAAGAGGCATTTACTGCAACATTGGGCATTGCATGGAATGCCGGGTGACGATTGGCGCAAAATCCGGCATTCGGGCCTGCTTGACTCCGGTGAAGGCAGGCATGGATATCCGTTCCGGAACCGTCCTTCCAACGCCGTTTCGACAGGCAACAAAATCAGATAGGAGTCTCTCCCTATGAACACCAACTGCGACCTTATTGTCGTCGGTGCGGGACCAGCTGGCCTAGCGGCCGCTTGCTCTGCCGCACAAGCCGGATTAAAGGTACTGCTGTTAGACGAATTCATGAAACCGGGCGGACGTCTGCTCGGCCAGCTGCATCAGGAGCCGGGAGGTGCCTGGTGGAACGGCATCAGGGAGGCCCAGCTGCTCGTGCTTGGTGCCCAGGAAGCAGGAGCCGTTATAGAAACAGGCGTTTCCGTGACCGGTTTAGAGAGGACGCGCGATAACGGTTGGACGTTATGGACCAACCAGGGCCGTTATCGTTCTCCCTATGTCCTGCTTGCTACCGGCGCCGCCGAATCGGCAAACCCACTGCCGGGATGGACGCTTCCCGGCGTCATGTCGATAGGAGCTGCGCAGGTGATGACGAATGTGCAGCGCGTCCGCGTTGGCAAGCGTGGCGTCGTCATCGGCATGAATGTGCTCGCCATGGCCATCGTGTCTGAGCTGCGCTTGGCTGGCATCGACTTAGCTGCGATCGTTCTCCCACCGGGAAATGCGCTAAGCGGCTCGTCCTCCGACCCTGAAGCCGTGCTTGAATCGCTTGTGCGATTCGCGGATTTAGCGCCCAACGCGATGCTCAAATACGGCGCGAAGCTTCTACAGAGCAGCATGACGCGCAATATTGCGTTGAACCTATATCCGAAGCAAGGAATAAGAATGATGGGCGTGCCGCTTCAGCTTCGCCGCTGCGCGATCGAGATTGTCGGACGGGATGCCGTAGAGGGCGTGCTCGTGGCCGACGTGACACCGCGCGGAGAACCGATCGCCGGCAGCGAGCGCTTCATGGAAGCCGACTTCGTCTGCATCGCTGGCGGGTTATACCCGCTTGCGGAGCTGGCTGCCGTCGCCGGCTGCCCTTTCCGCTACGTGCCGGAGCTAGGCGGGCATGTTCCGGTGCATGGCGAGAACATGCAAACGCCGGTTCCTGGCCTGTACGTCGCAGGCAACATCACAGGTGTAGAGAGCGCCAAAGTCGCCATTGCGCAAGGAAGGGTAGCCGGCTTATCGATTGCGTTCAGCGCCGCAGCCGAAAATGCTCCCGATGAGGCCGAAATCAAAGATGCCATGAAGCAAGTCAAGCGGATAAGACAAGAGGCACTTATTCAATTTCATCCCGACATCGCTCGCAGCCGTGCGAAATTGTATCAAACTGAAACCGTATAGCGTTCATGCAAATAAGCCGCCTCTAGGTTTTTCAACCCAAAAGGCGGCTTTTTGTCAACACAATGGTCAGCTATTGAAAAGGGCTGTAATTTCCGATCCGCTCAGAGACCGGTTGTAGATGCGGAAATCGTCAATTCCGCCATTCAGGTAAGCGTCACCGGCATATTGCGAGCGTCCTAAATAGTTTTGCGTCGTATTGCCGAGACTCGAAGGCTTGAGCGTCATAGCCGTATTCGTCGCTACGGACACACCGTCCACGTACATCGTTCCCGTCGTCCCGTTCAACGTTATCGCAACATGCTTCCATACCCCGGTCGGAAACGCCGCAGTCGTTGATAATCTTTGCTCCCCGGCGCTGCCGCTCGTCGTAATGGCGAATCGCAGTCCCGCTCCGCCCGGTCGCGGCGTCAGAAACATATTCGACGTAGATCCGGTCCCGAAATCGAATATTCGAGTCCAGTTCGATGTATTGTCCACTTTGACCCAAGTCGCAATCGTAAAATCGTTCAGTCCACTGACGATTCCGCTAGGCAAGCTGCCGTATCCAGTCGTTCCATTAAAGAGAGCGGCATTGGCCGCATGGCCAGCGGCCCATGTTACGCCGCCGCTTAGTGTCGCGTGCAAGCCATTGCCGGAAGCATCGGCCGCTGTTGTGCCGCTCGTTTCATTGAATGGGTATTGCGCAACAAGGTCAGTCGGCGGCTGGGTACCATTCAAGCTGATTGTAAACGTCTTCGTGACCGATACGCTAAGCTCGTCGTAGTCCCGTAATTGCACCGTGAACGTATAGCTGTTCTGCGGTGCACTGCTTGAAATTGTTCCGCTAACTGTTCCCTTGAAGCGATCCAAGGTTAGCCCAGGCGGAAGCGATCCGCTTGTTACATTCCAATCGTAGAACGGCACGCCGCCTTTCGCTGCGAGCTTCTGCGAATAAGCCGCGCCCTTCGTGCCCCCTGGCAACGATGTCGTAACGATAGATGGCGCAAGGAAGGGAGTCAGGCTTTTCTTCAGCTTCCAACCCGCGTTTTCTGCGATCAGCAAGGATAACTTCGTCATCATCCATCTCTTCGGGTGGAACATATGGCTGCGCCCACCGCTTTGCCCGCTCAGCCGATCCCAATTCTGAGAATTGGCTTCCGGAATGTGGTAGCTGGTATCGAGCGGCACCGCGTTGCCTTGATATGCGATAACTTCGGGATCGTTGGCTCCGCCGCTTGCGACATACGCTGCCATCCCCGGCCAGTCGCTATGGAAGGCTACTGCATGCCCGAATTCATGAGCAATCAAGCCGAGCAAATCGGTCTGGCAGTTGGAGGTGCAAGAAGCTCCAGGCATCTGCGTCAAATAATAATCTTCATCGTTCAGCGAGGTAAAGGGCGTAAACCCAGTATAGAAATCCAATATCGTTGCAAGTGAACGCGGAATGGGTCCCGGTACTTGAACGCCTGCTCGCTTGTGATAATTGCCATTAATCGCTGGAAATCCGGTCGAGTACGGATCGTTGATTCCGCGCAGGAAAATCCACATCCCGTTATACGCGGCATTGTTCGTGACCGAAATGGAGTTTTGCCAATTGTCTCCAGGAAGCCACATCTGCTCAGCGCCGGAAGCTACTGTATCATAAGGAGCTTCGTCGAAGAAATAGAACCAGTCCTTGATTGCCTGCTCCGTAGCTGCTTTCACGCCGGCATCGCCGAAGATGTTCGTGATCGTATCGAAGCGGTAATCGAATTTGAGCGGCATCGTCGGTTCGGCATTGTCATCCTGATCGAGTACCCGAATAGCCACAGATTGAGTGCTGGTCGCATTGTTTCCTTGAACCACCTGCAAAGTCAGCGTATAATTCTCGATCTCTCCGTTTCCGCCGACACGGTCAGGGTGGATAGCCAAGTTGAAATCCTGAGTTGCCGCGGCATTAGCGAACGTCAACGTTTTGGCTGCGCCTGTCGCTGACATGGTACTCGGCCTGTTCATCATCAGGCGCGAGGTGCCTTGGGTCGTCAAATTGATCGTAACAGGAAACACCGCGCTCGTCGGCGGCTTAACTGTCAGCTTGATGTACGGATTGGCCAGGTAGCCCTGCCAGTCTACAAGCTCAATGCCGTTATCATTCACGGTCCGGCCAAAAATATCGACAACCTCGGCGTAGTTCGCAGCGGCATGAACGGGCCTCGGCGGACCCGCGAAGAGCATCATAACAAGAAGCGCGCCGACCAATAGGGCAGACACAACTGCGGTGAACGTAAAGCTCCGGTCGCTTTGTTTTGCACGTTGTTCCATTCCTTGAGCCTCCTCTTCCATTATTAAATTCGAAGCATTCCTCCCACTACTTTCCTGCTATTACATGGGCATCTCCCCCTTCATAAGTTGGGTCTGCTCACAGCGTTATAGCTCGGAAAGTCGACGGCAGAATACGTTCCTCTTCCCGATATTTCGCAACAGTGCGTCTGGTGATGGTCACTCCTTCCTCGCGAAGCAATGCGGTAAGATGCGCATCCGTGAGCGGGCGCTCCTTGTTCTCGCTGGAGATTAGCCCACGGATGCGGTGCTTCACCGCACGGGCGGATAACGCTTCTCCGCTGTTACAATCCAATCCAGTGGAGAAAAACCTGTTCATCGGAAGCACGCCGAACGGAGTGTCTACATACTTTCCCCGTACGGCCCGGCTTACGGTCGAGACATGGAACCCCGTTTCGCTGGCGATTTGCTCCAGCTTAAGAGGCCGTATCGCTCCCTCTCCTTCTTCCAGAAAACGCTGCTGCTGCCCAGCGATAGCGGTGGTCACTGCAGTTAATGCGCTCTTCCGGAAACCCAGCATCCCGTCCAATCCGGCGGCTTCTTTTCTCTTAACCGCGATCCATTCGCGCCATTCCCGAGAGCCCGCTTCCCCATCAAGCGCAGATGCATGAAAGCGCACGCGGAACGGAGCCGTTTCGCGAACCGCGAACCCGGTGCCGCCTTCGACTCTTCGCAGCTTGATCTCCGCGATCGTGTACGAAATGGCCGAACCGCCGTAGAACAGACCTGGACGGGGATGGAGCCCCCGCAAATACTTAACGGCAAGCGCGGTTTCCTCCCTCCCTAATCCGAGCGATTTGCCAATGACCTTTAAGCGCCCCTTGGCCACATCGCCGAGATGCCGCTGAATAAGCTCCCTAACAGAACAAGGCGCGCAGCTGTCACGGGACACCTGCAGCAGCAAGCATTCCATCAGCGATGCGGCTCCGACGCCTGCAGGCTCCAGCGTATGAAGAAGCCCAAGTCCCGCTTCTACGACACCTATCGCAAGCCCCGTATAATTCGCTGCCTCTTCGAGCCCGATGGCCAAATAGCCGGATTCATCCAAATTGCCTGCCAAAAAAGCGGCAGCCCGCTTCGCCAATCTCGGGGCGTCGGCAAGTCTGATCTGGGCAAGCAGCGCTTGTTCCAGCGTTTCGCTCTTCCCGGGGAATACCACCGAATCGGTACCACCCATCCGATTGCGGACACCGCCTAAGTGCTTGCTTCCATATGAAAACCAATCAGCCTCCTCGAGCTGAACCAACGGATTGTCCTGTTCAATCTCCCGCAAATAAGAGAGTAGGTCAGCTGTCGTCATCTGCAGCAGCATGAGCGATTGCCGCAGCTCTGGCGCAAGCGCGCAGCGCAGCTGCGGCAACAAGTGCAAATTCATCGTCGAGCTCGACATTATCATTACTCACGCTCCATTCATCACGCGCTAACGGTATTGAATCGCGCATGTTCTCAGATGGGTATAGAAGTCGAGAGCGGATTGGCCTTGCTCTCTGCTATGGGAACTGGAATCTTTCATCCCGCCGAAAGGCGCCTGATATTCGACGCCTCCCGTCTCCTGATTCACGCGCACCATGCCCGCTTCCGCTTCGTCCAGAAACCGGAACGCGTTGTTCAGGTCTCTTGTAAATACCGAGGCGCTAAGACCGAAGACCGTCCGATTGACAAGTCCGATCGCTTCGTCAAGGTCATCGGCGGGGAGCATCACGGCCAAGGGTCCGAACACTTCCTCTTGAACGAGACGATGATCGGCCCCTACTCCCTCCACAAGCATCGGGGAGATATAATAACCTTCGGACTCTCCGTCAGCCTTAGAGCCGACAGCAACGGTCCGAGCCTCCGCAAGCGCGGTCTCCATGTACTGGTTCACCGTCTTGAATTGCTCCAACGAGGCGACCGGTCCGAGATACGCTCCTTCGCATTTCGCATTCGCTATGCGCAGCTTGACGATCGCCTCGGCGGATTTGGACGCAAACTCATCGTAAACGGCCCGTTCAACGATTACCCGGCTCGTCGCCGTGCATTTCTGGCCAGCCGAACGAAAGGCGCCGCTAACAACGGCTGCAACGGCCGCATCAAGATCGGCGTCGCGCAGGACGACAGCGGCATTCTTGCCGCCCATCTCCGTCTGATATTTCAAATTCCGCGCAGCGCTGGCCGCGGCAACCCGCAAGCCCGTTGCCGAGGAACCGGTAAAGCTAATCGCGTCAATCTTCGCTTCCTCCAGCAGCGCCTCTCCAACGACACTTCCTTTGCCAATAATTAAGTTAAGGGCACCCGCAGGCAAGCTGGCTTCCGCAAATATTTCTGCTAATTTAACCGCGGTGAGACAGCCATTCTCTGCGGGCTTCCACACGACCGTATTGCCGCATATTAATGCGGGTGCGATCTTCCAAATCGGAATGGCTACCGGGAAGTTCCAAGGCGTTATGACTGCAGCCACTCCGAGCGGGACGCGAACCGCATATTGCTTCACGTTCACGAACGCAGATGGGATCATCTGGCCGTTCGCGCGGACGCCCTCCGCTGCGTAATAGCGAAGCAATTGGACACCTCGCGCCACCTCCCCGCGCATCTCGGCAATCGGCTTGCCCATTTCGCCGCTGGCTAGATTCGCAAGCTCCGCTCCTTGAGACTCAAGCAAACCAGCCATACGATAAAGGCATTCCCCTCTTGCAGCTCCCGTCATCGCCGCCCACTTCGGCTGCGCGCTCCTCGCCGCAGCGACCGCCGCCAACAAATCCTCCTTGCCCGATAAGTGAACGTACCCCACCGTTTCTGCTAAATCGGAAGGATTGCGGATTTCGAGCGTGCCCGCTTTCGGCTTGCTCCACTCACCGCCGATCCAGTTCCTTGATTCCATGCCGCTTCCTCCCTTCTGAATTTCGCTTATTTGCTCGTCGCGTACGCATACGCCTCCCTAATGTCGTTTTGTTCCGCCTCCGTTAGCGGCAGCCGTGGCGGACGAGTCAAGCCCATCGGCCGGCCGGCCAATTCCATGCTGTATTTGATCGCCTGCACGAGCCGCGGGTTTGCATCCCAATGGAATAATGGGAGCAGTCTGCGATAAATCGCTATCGCCTCTTCCAACCGACCCTGCTGAGCAAGCTTGAACATACGGACGCTCTCTGACGGCAATACATTCGTAAGACCGGCGATCCAGCCCGCTACGCCGAACAATCCGCCCTCCATAGCCAAATCATCCACGCCGATCATGATTTGCAGATCGGTCAATCTCTGAATATCATGCACCCTTCGGATATCGCCCGAGAATTCCTTAACGGCAACAACGTTCTCGATGGTGGACAACTTTTGCAGAAAAGCGGGTTTCATGTCTGTCGGATAATCATGCGGGTTATTGTAAACGACAATTGGCAGCCCTACCTTAGATAGCGATTCGTAGTGATGGACCACTTCCGCTTCGGACGGGCGGTAGCTAATCGGCGGCAGCGCCATAATGCCCGCTGCACCGGCTTGCTTGGCATGCTCCGCCCATTGGACGGCCATTCCCGTAGAGGCAGCGGCCGTTCCGACGATGACAGGCACCCGCCCTGCCGCCGCAGCAATTGCGGTCTCGACTACCGTCCTTCGCTCTTCCGCCGACAAAGTGGCATACTCCCCGACCGAGCCGGTCGGAACGATGCCGTCTACGCCTTCACGGATCAACCAGTCCACGTGCTCGCCAAGACGTAAAACGTCCACATTCAGCTTCTCATCAAAAGGGGTAACGATTGCGACATAAACGCCAGAAAATAACTTCATATTAGCTTCCTCCTCAATATGACGGCGCGAGCCGTTCAATTTAGAGCGCGATCAGCGCTTTGGGGCTTGTTGTTAGCACTTCCACACCATGGGGAGTTACGAGCACGTCGTCCTCAATGCGAACGCCCTGCATATTCGGAATGTATATGCCCGGCTCAACGGTCAGCACGTTGCCCGGCTCTAAAACGGAATCGCTTTGCCGCGATAGGCGAAGCTGCTCGTGAATTTCCAACCCGATGCCATGACCGAGGCCATGTCCGAAATATTGGCCGTAGCCCCGCGCCGCAATGACATCTCGACCGAGCGCATCTCCCTGCTTGCCGTCCATGCCGGGACGCAAGCCTCGAATCGCCTCTTCGTTCGCGGCAAGCACCGCTTCATATATTTCGCGTTGCCCCGCGTCCGGCTTGCCCACGAATACCGTTCTCGTCACATCCGACATGTAGCCGTTCACGATTGCACCGAAATCGAGCGTCACGAATTCGTCATGCCCGATTTCCTTCCCGCTCGCCACGCCGTGCGGCAGCGCCGACCGATGCCCCGAGGCGACGATGAATCCCGGCCATCCGCATTCCGCGCCGAGCAGCCGGATACGGTATTCCAACTCCGCCGCAATTCTTCTCTCGGTCGTGCCGGGACGGATGAGCGGCACGATTTGAAAAAATGCCTCATCCGCAATACGGGCCGCTTCCCGTAGCGACATGATTTCGGTTTCGTCCTTAACATTGCGAAGCTTCTCCACAATCTCTTCGGTCGGCACGCATACCATGCCGGTTAAGTTCTCTTTCAGCAACCCTGCCTGCGCCAGGCTCAACCGATTTGCCTCGACGGCTAGCTCTCGAACGCCTAGCTTGCGGACATGCTCCGCGATCGACGTGAAAGGCTGATCCCCATGCCGTTCCACTTTGAAGGATGCCGACTGCTCCGCGGCTTGCGATAGGTAGCGAAAATCCGTTAGCAAAAGAGCGTGCTCGCCAGTTACGACCGCATATCCGGAAGTACCGGTAAAACCAGTAATGTATTGACGATTCGGACCATGTGTTATAAGAAGTGCTTCGAGCCGCCTCTCTTTCAGCACCGACCGCAGCCGTGAGAGCCTTGCATTCATCATCCGATATCCTCCCTTAGCCTTTAATTCCCGTAAGCGTAATTCCTTCGATAAAGTAGCGCTGCGCAAGGAAGAAAAGCAATATAATCGGAGCGACCATTGTAGCGGATGCGGCCATCAGATACCCCCACTGCGCATTGTAAAGGCCTTTGAAGGATGCCAGGCCAAGCGCCATCGTAAAATTGGACTCCGAGCTGAGATACAACGTAGGCTCCAGAAATTGATTCCACACGTCATTGAACGAAAAGACGGTAATGACGAGCAAAGCGGGCTTCGAGAGCGGAAGGATGACCCGCCATAACACGGTTAAAGGACCTGCCCCGTCCATGTAAGCCGCCTCGTCAAGCTCTCGAGGAATCGATAAGTAAAATTGGCGCATCAAAAAAATCGCGAATACCCCTTGCCCGGTATAGACGCCTGCACCGAACCAGGAGGGAAGTGCGAGCGGAACGAACGAATCCAGCGCTCCCACTTCCCGCCATAGCACGAACATCGGGATCAGCGTTGCTGCCCCGGGCAGCATGCCGGTTGCCATCAGCACGCCGAACACGATATTTCGTCCCGGCCATCTCAGCCTTGCGAACGTATAAGCGGAGATGATCGTCGTTACGAGAACGCCGCTGACCGTTAACAATTCTAGCGTCATCGTGTTCAGGAAGAAGCGGCTGAACGGAACGGCCGTGAGCGCCTCCGGATAATTGCTCCAACGAAATGGACTCGGAACCCACTCCGGCGGGAAAATGAAAATTTGCGCATTATCCATCAAGGAGCTTCTGACCAGCCATATGAGAGGCAAAATCATCAGAAAACTAAGCAACATAAGCGTAATATAAGTGGTAAAACGGGGATTCGTCCTGCTCACTACTTTCCTCCCCCTTCGTAATACACCCATTTGCGCGAAGTCCTGAACGTGATGAGCGTCAGGACGACGATAATGATGAACAAAATCCAAGACAAGGCTGACGCATATCCGATTTTCGTTTCCGTGAAGGCAACACGGTACAAATAAACAACATAAAGCAAGGTGGCATTATTAGGTCCGCCCTGCGTCATGACGTACACACTGTCAAAGCTTTGGAAAGCCCCAATCTGCATCATGACCATGTTGAAGAAAATCGTCGGCGTCATCGAGGGCAAAGTGACATGGTAAAATTTACGCCAAGCGCCTCCCCCGTCCACTTCGACTGCCTCGTACAGATGCGAGGGAACCGATTGCAGCCCGGCCAAAAAAATAATCATATAATTGCCGACTCCCCACACGCTCATGAGCGCTATCGATGGAATCGCTGTTTCCTCAGCATAAATCCACTGGCTGCCAGGCAAACCCACATATTCAAGCATCGAGTTGAGCAAGCCGAAATCGGGGTTGAACAGCCAAAGCCAAAGCATCGTGCTGGCAATTCGGGGGACGATGGACGGCAAGAAAAAGATTGTGCGAAAAATAGATAACCCTTTTACCTTGCGATTAAGGAGCATCGCCAGCCCGAATGCCGCGATAATAGCCACCGGAACCGTGGCGAGCACATAATAAATCGTGACGAACAGCGACTTCGTAAATACCGGATCCTTCGTTAATATCGTTTCGTAGTTGTTCAAGCCAACAAATGAGGATTGACCGCCGATTTGCCAATCGGTCAAGCTAAAGGCAAAGGAAGCAATGATTGGTCCGATGGCGAAGAGCATCAATCCGAGCGTGACCGGAAGCGCGAGCAGTATGCCCCAGCGGCGTTCCATCTTGAGCAATCCAGATTTATTGCTTCTCATAGTCGCTCCCTCCTTTCGACTTCGGGGCAATCAGGGGCGGAGAGGCGGCGGTCGCAGCCGCACCCTCCACCCAGCGTCTGAATGAATGCCGATTATTCGTTCGGATATTCCCCTTGAATGAGGGGCTCAATCTGCGGCTTCAGCTCGTCGAGCGCTTGTTGAGCCGTCTTCTTGTTCGTCCAGATCAGATCGAGTCCTGGCGTAAGCTTACTGTTGATTTCCGGCCAATTTTTGATCGCCGTCGATGGGGACTTAACCGCATAGCCTTTCGTATATTCAATGCCTGCCTGTAAAAATTCCGGTGGATGCGCCGGATTGTCGGTCCACTGCTTAATGGCTGCTTCCTCTGTATAATATTTCTCCTCCGTCGGCATCCAAAGGCCCGTTCGGTACAGATCGACCTGATCCGGATTGTTATGGTACAAATAAAACTCCAGCGCTTCGGCAGGATGCTTCGTCGAATTGAAGACGACCGTCGTACCGGCCAGAATGACCGTCTTCGGCTCCTTTAGCTTCGGCAATACGCCAATGCCATAATTCAATTTCTTGTTGTTCGTCAAGTCGAGCAGAGCCCACGTACCGTCGAGCACCATCGCGACTTTTCGCGTTTGAAGACGAACATGGTTATCCGGCATGTTTTGCTGCTGAATAAGATTTGGGGAGACGTGATGAACGTAAATTAAATCCTGCAGCTTTTGGAACACTTCTACGGATTCCGGCTCATTAAGCGCATAGCTTTTGCCCGATTCGTCCAAAATGCCCGCACCATTACTCTCGAGCAGCGGACCGTACGTACCGCGGTCAGTGCCGAACGAGAAGCCGTAGGTGTCAATGTTCTTCTCATCGAAGTCGGGATCTTCCGCATTCCGTCCTTTGTTGTCCTTCGTCAGTTTCTTCGCGACGGAGACAAACTCATCCCAAGTCAAGGCTTTCGCTGGATCGGAAGGCGGGAGAGGGACGCCTGCTTCCGAGAAAATGTCTTTGTTGTAGTAGAGCACCATGATTTCGAGCGCGGTAAAGTTGGCAACCGCTTTTCCTGGCTCCGTAAATAAATAAGAGGCTTTCAGCTTATTCTGTAGCTCAGGGTAACTGTCGTAATATTGGCTGAAATCAAGCAGCTTGCCTTCGCTTCCCCATTTGTTCGTCAAGCCATCTCCCAAGTATGCGACGTCCGGCAGCTCGTTGGCCGCCATTAACGTGTTCATCTTCGTGTTGTAATCACCCGGAACATGCTCGCCCGTCACCTGGATGTGCGGATGGGATTCATTAAACGATTTGATCATCTGCTCCATCGCTTTCTTCTCGTCCGTGCTGCCCCAGTACATGAACTTCAGCTTGACCGTTTCCTTTGGCGCTTCGCTCGTTTCCGCCGGCTCCTGCGAACCGCTTGGGGACGACGTTGCCTCGTTATTGCCGCCGTTCGAGCTGCAAGCTGCAAGGGCAGCAAGCAGGACTGCCAACAATAGGAAACACCACTTTCGTCTGCTTATTACCATCATGTAGGGATCCCCTCTCCATATGGAAATATATCTTACGAATCTATTATCCGGCTTTTCGGCGGCTGCCTATATAAGGTTGCTCCATGTCCTCTTTGTTTTGGTTTGATTGTTTCGGGCCCATACAAACAAAATCGATATCTCTGTTGATCAGAGATACCGTTTGCGAAATTCCGAAGGCGTAAGGCCCATATTCTTCTTGAAAGCAATACTGAAATAATTGGTATCGGTATAGCCGACCGCCTCCGCAATCGCCGACACCTTCTGCCCCGGATCGAGCAGCAGCTCCCTTGCTCTCTCGAAACGGACGCGGGACAGGAAGTCGGCGAAGCACTCGCCGGTCACCTGTTTGAAGCGCGAGCTGACGTACTTCGGGCTTAAGTGCAAATAGTCCGCGAGACCGTTCAGGCTAGCATCCTTATGCAAATGCTCGCGGATCCAATGACGCGCGTCCTCGAACATTTTCGGAACGGCAAACTCCCGCGATTCACGAATCCATTGCCCGACCTTCTCGAAGTAATCGGAGATGAAGGCCACAATCTCGCTTCCGCTTGTCATCCGTGACATTTCGAGAAGCGGATCGCGGCAGAAGCGCCCGGACCGGTCGGGCAGCGGAAAATCCTGAACGACGCGCATGACATACAGCACGAGCTGCGTCGCCATAAGCTTCACTTGACGCGAAGGCAGGCCGGCGAACTGCGCCGTCCATTCCGGCAGGATGGCTGCAACAGCGCCATCGTTTCCCGCACGAATCTCGGACAGCAGAATTAGTTCCTTTTCGAGCAGGGTACGATTGTTCAATGCCGCGATTTGCACGCTTTCATAAGGAATGATCTGCCCATCTCCCACCCAGCCCTTGTGCTCGGCAGCATGAACAGCTTCCCTGTAGGCCTCCGGCAGTAATTTCAGTTCCTGTACCAGCCGGCTCGCGCCAATCGTAATCGACACGTCCATATACGATTGGACGGCGGACCGAACGCTTTTGGCCGCCTCGGTTACCCTCTCCTTGCCGGCGGCAGAAAGTACGATGAGCATCCGATCAGGTGAGGTGGCTGCCCCGTATGCTGCAGCACTATGCTGCGCCGCTTCCACTGAAAGATTGGCAAACGCAACGCCGTAAAGCTGGCGATCCTCGGTCGTGGACAGCCGTGGCGGTATGACATCCATCTCGCAGCACAGCACCGTGAAAGGCGGCTTCGCTTCCGCAAGCGGTGCATGGGCGGCGCGGAGCGCCTCGATGGCGTCCCCCCACGACCGCCGCTGCAGCAGCAAATCCAACAGCGCATATTCCTGCATGCGGCAGCGCTCCCGGCTCCGCCTGATATCGCCGCTTTCGTCGAAACGTCCGCGCCTCGACAGGCGCTCCTCCGCACGAAGCAGGCCGGACGCAAGCTCTTCCTTCGTAATCGGCTTCAGCATATAATCGACGGTTTCGAGCGTAATCGCCTCTCGAATGAACGCCATCGAATTATAGCCTGTCAGAAACAGCAGCTGCGTCTCATCATCTATTGCCCGGATTCGGCGCGCCACTTCCAGACCGCTGAAGTCAGGCAGGTTGATATCAAGCAGGACAATGTCCGGTTTAAGCTCCTCGTATAGGCGAATCGCCGTTTCCCCGTCTTCGGCAGCTCCCGCCACCTGAACGGGAAGCTCCATCTGCGCAATCAAATGCTTCAAGCCTTCGCGAATGTGGTGTTCGTCATCAACGATCAGCAATCTACGCATCGTATCCCCCTTCTAGGACTACTCCTCACGAATTGGAACGAACAAAGTAACCGTCGTATATTTTCCGAGCTCGCTATCGATTTGAACCCCGTATTCAGACCCATAATGTTGAAGCCGTTCATGTACATTTCTTAGACCGAATCCGATCGCGCCGACATTCTCCTGCTGTCCGGCCAGCGTGCCGCGAATCTCCTCAAGCCTTTGCCCTGAGATGCCGTTCCCATCGTCACTGATCGAGAAACGCAGTCGCCGTTCCTCCCGAACGCCCGTCAGCATTAAATAGACGACGTCCTTCCTCCGCTTTGCACCATGATAGATTGCATTCTCTACGATTGGCTGGAAAATGAGCTTTGGCACGCGGCAGTGAACAATATCCTCGTCGATCTCCGAAATCCATTCCAACCTGTCCTTGAAGCGAAATTGCTGGACGCGCACGTAAGCGCCGGCATGCTCCGCCTCATTGGCGACACGAATTTCCTCGCTGCCCTGGCTTAGCGCAATTCTGAAAAATTTGCCGAGCGCTCCAATGACCTCTGACATCTCGTTCTGTCCGTTCGTTAGCGCCAGCCCGTTAAGCGATTCCAACGTATTATAGAGAAAATGGGGATTGATCTGCGCCTGCAGAGCCCGAAACTCCGCTTCCTTCCGTGACAGCAGCGCCTCGTAAACCTTGTCGTGCAGCTCCTCATTTTCCTGCATCATTCGCTCGAACCGGTCCCCGATTTGCCCCACTTCATCCAGCGGGTCGAAGGAAGGGAGAACGGGAGCCTTTCCCGTCGTCGTTCCCATCAAGCGGCGCAGACGGCGAAGCGGTCGCCTGATCGTATCGCTCACCCGATAACTGACGATCCAGCCGATCACGAACACCACAAGAAAGATTTCCATCGTCCATCGGCCGATCTGATTGGCATCCTTAAATAACTCATCCGCATCCACCAAATGCAGCAGTGTCCATTGATTCGCCGCGAGCGGAGCGTAGGAGACCATCGTTCGTTTGCCGTTCCAGCTTGTCCAGCCTTTATCCTTGGTCGGAGAAGCTTTAGCGCGTTCCGCCACTTCACGCAGGGCGCGATCATCCGCCCTCGCGCCTTCCGGCATTTGATATACCGGGTTTCCTCGGCCGTCCACGATCCAGAACTGCTCCTTCTCATTCGGATTCAGGACAGATATGCCGCTAAAAAAATGCACCTTCTCGATTTCCAGCATTAGAAATCCAAGGTCTTCGTAATTTCCATCCGTCTGCCGCAGCAGCTTGCCGACATATAAATGCTCTTTGTCAGTTGCATCTTCTCCTATGCCTTGAAAGGGGGAACCGTCATGCCACATGACGCGATTGTCGCTTCGCAGCCGATCATAGTAAATGAGGGCTTCTAGTTCAGTAGGGAGACCCCCGAAGCGGATCGAATCGTTGCCTTGATAGAACGACTGATGCTCGCCACCTCCGGGGGCGTATATAAGTGTGGAAATAATGTAGGATTTCGTCTGCGTTTGTGCTCGAATAATTTTATTCACCCGATCCACGTTGCGAAGATAGTCGTAATCGTCCTTCGGGCGCAGTTGCAAAATCGCTTGTACTTCGGGGTTGCCTAAAATGGCGTTAGTCAAATCGTGAAGATCGGCAATGGTGCGGTTCAAGAAGCTTTCGCTCATTTGCCTCGATTGCGTGGCACGCTCCTCCGCTTTACCGACAAGGGAATGTACAGCAATGCGGTGGAAAGTAAAAGTAAGGACGAACATCGGCACGACCGTAAGCAGTAAGGTAAGCATTAGAAATTTGCCCCGTATCGTACGGATTTTCCAAACGTTCCCCCGCCATATTTTCATCCAACGTCCGCCTTCCTTTCAGGTTGAAGGCTATTTATTCGTATCCGTGCTCTCGTTCTCGTATCCAAACCAGCATTTCTCCATCCTCGCGGTTGGCCCACGCATAATAAGGCACAAAAATGACTTTCGCTTGCTGCTTGGCATAACGTTTCGTCGTGTACAAATCATTGGACACCTCGTCATATGCTGTTCTCCAGGCATCCTTCGACTCAATAACATAAACACCTTCCAGCAGATCCGGTACGAACGCCCCTTCAAATGCCGCGTCCGAGGACAGCTGTACATCTCGAAGGTTAGCGCCGTTATCCGCCTCCTCCAAGCAGTAGAGAACAGGGCCACGTTGGACGGCCGTTTTGCCGCTTGCTTCCCGAAGCTCGGGATGCGCCCGTACCAAAGCGACGCTCATGTCCAGCTCCAGCTCAACGACGTCGCCTTCGTTCCATACTCGATGGATTTTGACGTATCCCTTCTCGGTAATTCCAGAAGTTTCGATTTCAACACCGTTCAACCGAATGACCGTGCGTTTTGACCATGAGGGAAGCCGAAGCGCAAGCGTGAAGTCTGCCGAACCGCCGGATGTCTCAAGCACGACGTTCCCCGTCCAAGGATACTCCGTCTGTTGGCGAACGGTGATCTTGCTGCCTTTAAATGTCTGCTCCGTGCGGCTGCCAATATACTGATGCACATACAGCTCATCCTCGTTCACGGAGTAAATGTAACTGCTCAAGGAAGCAATGAATCGCGCGATATTCGGCGGGCAGCACGCGCAGCCGAACCAAGGCTGCCTACGCGTTCTCGCGCTCGGAATATCATCCCTTCGACCACTGACGACGGGCCAAACCTCAAGTGGATTAACGTAAAAATAGCTTCTTCCGTCCAGCGAAATGCCGCTAAGCAGACCATTGTAAAGGATTCGCTCGATTACGTCGGCGTAGCGCGAATCCCCCTCAATCTGGAGCAGGCGCTGCCCCCAGTTCAGAAAACCGATCGCTGCGCAGGTTTCGGCATAAGCGCGATCGCTCGGCAAATCATAGTCAAAGGAGAATGCTTCGTAATAATCGGAAGAGCCAATGCCTCCCGTAACATACATTCTTCGCTGCACGACGTTATCCCACAGGGACTTGATCGCAGCCAATAGCGATTCATCGCCGTACTCGTCTGCGATGTCCGTTGCACCAGCGAACAAATACACGGCGCGCACGGCGTGTCCGTCCGCCGTCCGCTGTTCACGGATCGGCGCATGCGATTGGAAATAGTCCATTGGCCGCCGGTCAACGCGCTCCTTCCGGCCGTCAGCCAGCCGTTTCTCCAGCTCAATATCGAAATATTTCGGATCCCGTCCCCGTTCCTCCACAAAAAAACGGGACGTTGCCAGATATGACTTATTGCCAGTCAACTTATAAAGTTTGACAAGCGCAAGCTCAATTTCCGGATGACCGCAGTAACCCGGGAGTTGCCCATCGCGAGCCCCAAACGTCTCGACGATGTGATCGCCGAATTTGCACATAATATCAAGTATTTTTCTGTTTCCTGTCGCTTCATAATAAGCGACCGCGGCTTCTATGAAATGGCCAGCATTGTACATTTCATGGTCGTCCCTTACGTTCTCCCATTGCTCACCGGGTTTCTGAAGCTGGTAATACGTGCCGATGTAACCGTTTTCCATTTGCGCACTGCCAATCAGCTCGATGGCTGCGTTGGCCAGCTTCTCCAATTCCTCGTCCCGGTTCTGCTGCAGCACGAAGCCAACTGTCTCCAGCCATTTGGCCAAATCGCTATCCTGGAACACGAAGCCATGATGCCCGCCGATTTTGCCCTCCGCAGCTGCACGAAAGTTTGCGATCGTACCGCTCTTCTCCGCACCTTCAATCAGATCATTAAGCGCTTCCCATTGATAAGGCACGACAATATCCTTCACAAGCTCCTGTCTAGGGCTCCAAAACTGATCTTCAATGAACGCATTTGAGACTGCTACCGGATTCATCTTTCTCATTGTTTCATCCCTCCGCCGTTCATGCTTTGCCTGACTCATTCAAATTAACATGCAGAGAAGACGATGTCAGTCCGTCAAAACAATACAATTGGTAGATAAAACCGACTTTTGCAAATTTAAGCCAATATCAGTCTTCACCAACTCCCGATTATTTCAAGAAAAGTACGGCCTGTATTTAACTATTCGAAAATAAAAAAACAGCCACGCTATAAAAACGTGGCCATTCATTTTGGATTAGAACGAATTGCATTCTTATGCCTTATACCGTGCGATTTCTCGAGGCGCCCCCGCCGGACAGAAGCATCAGAGCGCTAACAACAAGCAGCAGCAACAGCGGTGGGTTCCAGCTTACTGTGAGGTCATGAAACAAACCGAATAAGATCGGTCCGGTTGCCGCCAGCAAATAGCCAACCGATTGCGACATGCCGGACAGAGAAGCGGAATCAAAGGCATCTTTCGTTCGCAAGCTTAAAAAGATCATGGCCAAGCTGAACGCACATCCCCCTCCTATTCCGAGCAAAACAATACACAATGAAATGAACGCATTTCCTCCGAAATAAAGACCTCCCAATGAAACAAACAACAAAACCGTCATGATGATGACCAACAAACGTTGGTTCTTCATGCGTCCCGCCACAATCGGCACAATGAACGCTACAGGCAGAGCAGCAATCTGAAACAGCGACAGTATCCAACCTCCGCTGTCTTCATTCAAGCCCCGGCTTATCATGATTTCAGGCAGCCAAGCGATCAACACATAGAACAAGAGAGACTGCATCCCCATAAAAATCGTAACCATACATGCCAGTGGCGAACGCCACAGACTTCGGCGCTTCGCGGCACCGCTCGCCACTGCCCCGGCTGACGTCCGGCTCGCCCGAGCTTGAGGCAACCAGAATAGCGCGGCCAACAGCACGAGTATGCCCCAGATGCCAAGCGCGCCGTTCCAGCCGAAACCGAGGTCGCGGGCGACCGGAATACTGACACCGGATGCGATCGCTCCGCATAAGTTCATCGACACGGAATACACGCCGGTCATGAGGCCGACTTGATGAGCAAAATTCCGTTTGACGAGACTTGGAAGGAGCACGTTGCACAACGCTATCGCCAGTCCAATCAAAGCTGTGCCTGCAAATAAGGAAGCGGTTGCCGTCAACGAACGGATCCCGATACCTGCCACGAGTAAAACCAACGCATAAAGCAAGGTGCGCTCCACCCCGAAGCGTCGTGCCAAAATCGGTGCGAACGGTGAGAGCAGCGCGAAAGCAAGCAACGGCAGCGTAGTGAGCAGACCTGCCGCAGCATTAGACAGTCCGAGGGATTCGCGAATCGAGCCGACCAATGGGCCTACCGACGTTAGAGGCGACCGCATGGTCAGCGCGATCAGGACGATGCCGAGAATGATCGGCCACCCCAACGACAACGACTTCTTCGCGATCGTTGCTTTCGTATCGCTTGGTACGATCATGCCTGCTCGCCTCCACTTACCTCAAGAACGGCTTTCGATTTCGCAATATAACGGTGAACCGTTGCCACAGCGCGATCGGCGTCTTGATCGACAATCGCTTCGACCAGTTGTCGGTGCAACTCCAAGAAGTCCGCGTCGGTTTCATAACGAGTCACACTTGTAATCGAATCTTGTGACGCGTCCGCAATATGGTTGTATAACTCGATCAAGATTTCATTATGTGACGCTGCGATGATGCCTTGGTGAAGAAGGATATCCTCCGTAACCACGCCGTCCATGTCACCTCGAGCTACCGCCCCCTCCCAGCGTTCCAGCCGGAGAAGAAGCTCGCGTGCCTCGTCGTCCGTTCTGCGCTGTGCGGCTAGATGTGCTCCCTCGCGTTCGAGCGCATGCCGGACTTCCAACGTCTGCAGCGTATCGGAGCGCATGATGCGTTTTTGCAGTACCGCTCCCAGCGCACTCGAAGAGCAGACATACGGTCCGTCCCCCTGCTTCGTCTTCAAGAGTCCCGCATGGATCAACGCCCGAATGGCTTCCCTCAATGTATTGCGGCTAACATTCAGCTCGACCATCAACTCCGGCTTAGCTGGTACCACGCATCCCGACAGCCCACTTGCCGGATTCGATCTGTCTTTCCATTTGCAATGCGACTTGCTCGACCAGCGTCAGCCGATTTGTTTTCTGCAGCATGCCTCAGACCTGATTTCATCTATTTATCAAACATAGGATGTTTGGTTAATTGGTATTTTAGAATACATATATCCTGGAGACAACTCTTTGCCGGAAAACCACACAAAGAACAACTAACCAAAATAGGCCCTTGAATAAATGGATGAAGAAAATAGGCAGATTAGCAAAAAGAGGTGTAGAAAATCCCATCGACATCGGGCTAAACAAGATTCAGCGAGAAAAAACTTCGAATGCTCAATAATGCTCAAAATCCCGCTTCAGCCCATCGGCCAAAGCGGGATTTACGCTTATTCTATATTACGGGAGCCGGTGCGCCGAACTCCGCCCACTGCTCTATGGTCGGGCCATAAATATCTGGCACACGAAGGCCGGCCTGTCGCATCAGAACCGTCATTTGACCGCGATGATGTATTTCATGCTTGATGAGGGCATCCAGCGTCACGCCGTTCGGCCATTGATCACCGTACATTTCGCTCATGTCGAGCAAATTCTCATCCTTCCAGCTGGACTGTACAGCATTAAGAAGTGCTTGCGAAGTCCGCTTATAAGCCTCTGCGATATCCGCTGCCGAAGCTGGAACCGACGAATCTTCGCCTGGCCCTTCAAAAGACAAGCCAGTCCGGGTTGGCATCTCGTGCAGCGTCTGTACAAGATGCCAAGCAAGGCGCCCCAGCGTTCGGTGGTCGCTCGTTATCTGTTGTCCAAGGGACTCATCCGTAAGCATCTCCAGTGTCCGCAGCGTTGCTGCTGACTCATTCTGCAAAGCTGTTACAAAATCCGCGATTTGTCTAAACATATCCAACATCTCCCTTTTGTAATGGAATAAATCCATTATATCATGATTTGATTTGACGATTTGCCAGCAAGCTATATTTGTCCTAATAGGCAGAAACAGCTGACATTCTAAGCCTTGATTCATCATGGTACATAAAAAGCCCATACTCTGTCATGACAGAGGAGTGGCCTAGTTGACGAAGCATAGCAGACAGATTTCCTCTGTGGTACGTGCCATGATTCACAACTTGAATAATAAATTCTGAATATCTGGTGTTCAAAATGCCAGCATAAGGATTATCCAAAATAACCTCTTTCTCAAGATCAGGATGCTCATTTATGCATGCTTTGAATCTCGCGGATAATTCGTCATACATTGCTTCCAATTCCTCAAGGCTTCTAGATTCTGCATCCGCCTCGATTTGAAAAGATGCTTCCATCGCTTCCTTCATGCTTTTGCCCATTAGGATGTCCAGCCAACCGCAATCCACCTTGTATATATGTGCCATGACCTTAGACACCGAAGAAAACACGCTTTGAATTTCTTGATTGTATAGGTGTGGCGGAAGTTCCTTCAGTCGATTAAAAATTATTTTATTTGCCCATACATGGTAGTCATAAAGCCTCGAACAATGATTTGTCATTTCAATTACCTCCGGGTTCTAAGGTCTACTTATGTATCCATCATACAATGGCTACCCTGACAACTGTGTGTCAGGGTTAAAAGCGCAAGCCACTTTACCACAGAAGTACGGCCCCCACAATAAAAAAAGCGGCTGCCAGGAACGTAAACAATAGTCCTAGGCCGCCGCTATTTTTAAATTGAAATTATAGATTTATTTCTGAAACCAGAATTTCTTTTTCCATAATAAAATCATCCATAACGAATCCATTCCCGATATCCGCCATTTGTTCTCTTACGGTCTGGAAACCTTTTTTCTCATACACCTTAATCGTAGATGTGTTATAACGATTGACCGTCAACCAAATATGACTTAAATTCCGGTCTTTGCACAGCTGCTCAAGGAATGCCGACGCTTGGCTCGCATAACCTTGTCCTCGGTGCTCCTTGCTTATATAAAACTTGCTCAGAAATAGCTTATTCTCTTCTTGTTTTACCGACAAATACCCAACCACAGATTCATTATTATGGATAAAGTAATATTCGTAACCTTGATGATGGATTTGATCCGCTATCGCTGAAACCGATTGGAATTTGCCAATCATATATTCAATCTGTTCAATGGTAATAATCGATACATAGTATTCGCGCCATATTTCTGCCGCTAATTGAGCAACCTCAGCCATTTCTTCCGTTGTATTTATCTGTGGAAATCTCATCTTCATAACTTGTAAACACCTTTCTTTCTCATTCCTGCTTCTGATAGAATATCATAAATTTCAGCACAAGACTTACTCCCTATGCGCAAAGCAAAAGGCAACGGATCAGTCTGATCGGTTGCCTTTGCTAATCGATATCCTTCAATCCAACACTTAATCCTTGCTCTCCATACTGGCATAAGTATATTTCAAATCATCACTAATGATTAAAGCATTTAACTGATATCCGAATTTGATGCCGCCATCTATGCCGATCAATTGTTTCCCGAACCAAGGATGAAATTCTTTCGAATGATGCAGCTTAGCCGTTACTTCATGTCCAAATACAATCTTTTTAAAGATTGGCAATATCCCGTCATGGGCATGAAATTCACCCCTAATCCAGCGAAAATCCTTGGTAGACGTGTGGCTCCAATGCGATAATTTAGGATCGATGCCAGCATGCACATAGATATGATGATCATCCTCTATGAAATACTTTAAATTTCGAAGGAAATGAACTTCTTGCGCATATTTCTGCTTTATAAAAATTCGTGCCCTCTCATCATCAGACTCCTCTTCATACCAAGGACAGAATGAACGAATCGTTTGCCTCCCTCCATTCCGTGCGGTTGAGTATGGAGAAAAGATATAATCCCGATCATCCAGCCAATTTAAAAACATATCGTCATGGTTGCCGCCAATTGCCTTTACCCCGCTTAGTTTAGCCAATGCTCTTATATGCTGCACCACTTTTAGAGACGATGGCCCGCCATCTACATAGTCACCCAGCAAAACAAGCCGATCATGGATAGCGTTATACTGAACCAGATGGAGTAATGCCTTAAACGTCTCATAATACCCATGAATATCTGATATAACAATGGTTCTTCTCATCCTAATCCATTGACCTCCCGATCAGCTCAACCACTTCCCCCTCAATTGACACTGAGCTTTATGATACCATGCTAGTACCATCATACGTTGAAAGTCAATTCATTCGCTTAAGTTATCTTAATGTCCGAAACGGAGCAGCCGGCAGACCCTCCGCACCCATCAGGTTTGCGTTGGTGACATTTGCCCACCCATATCGTACGAACCGCGGCAGGCCAACTTGATCGCATTGGACCCTTACTGTACTCCCATGAATTTCAGCCTCTGCTGGCAGGAACTTTCCTTCCTCAGCAGCTACCTCAAAACCAGCTAATCGATTCCCTTCGCGAATCATTAGCCCTGTTTCTGCATGATCAAAATGCACCACAGCATGGCCATCCTCAATGGTAATCTCACGATAAACAGGTCCGGAGCTCTTAACCGCTCTGCCGTATACTTTATCTAAGGCGAGCAAAGCTAAACGCTCGCCGACCGGCTTCTTGTCCACGGGATGAATGTCTTCCGGCTCCCCGCAATCCAATAATACAGCCATTGCCGTGAACGGAACACGATCGGCCGTTAGCTGCTGTGCCTCTCTGAGCAGAGGCCACTCTTCCCCAAAGGGATTATTATTGTCGAAAATCGGAAGTTGCACAAATAAAAACGGAAGCTCTGGATCCTTCCATTGTCTGCGCCACTCTAGGATAAGAACCTCTAGCAAGTGACTGTACATTTCCGAACGATTGACATCACTTTCGCCCTGATAATAAATCACGCCTTTGATCGCATAACCAAAGACTTTGCACAGCATCGTTTCATATAAACCACAAGGACGCATAAAGCTGTGCGGACTGTATGGCGGCGGCCATGGATAAGCCCCAAGTTCATCCCCTTTATATCCTTCTTTGGTTTTGCGATTATATTGGTCGACATCCTCATTATATTTTCTAGTTGCTTGCTCAAATTGCTGCCAATCAAAGCCTTGCATTTCCTGAGCAAATTCCTTGGTATAGATGGAAAGCTCCTCATCTGCTTCTAATACTTCTTCCGACACCCAGCAAGAAGCGGAGGTTCCGCCCCAATTGCAGCCGATAATCCCGATGGGCACTTGCTCTGAATCGATCAGCCCTCTCGCATAATAATAGGCGACCGCAGAAATGTCCCCTGCCGTTTCTGGCGTACATGTTTTCCATAGGCTTGGCAGATGAACGCCTTCTTGCTCATAAGCTAGCTTGGGCACCTCATAATAACGCAATAAAGGCATATTCGCAGCAGCTATCGCCTGTTCAGCTTGATCGCTACTTTTCAAAGGCCACTCCATATTGGATTGTCCGCCTGCCAGCCAAACGTCTCCAAAAACAACATCCACCAGCGTAATCGTGCTTCCAGCCGTATCCACGACCAACTCACACGCTTCTCCAACTCCCATAGCTGGAAAAGTTACACTCCATTGGCCTTCACGCACCTCTGCACATCCGCTTACACCGCGACAAGTCACGGTTACTTGATCTCCATCTGTCCCGGTTCCCCAGACTAAAAAACTTTTATCCCGTTGAATAACCATATGATCATTAAAAAGTGGATCCAGCCGAAGCGGCTTGCTCATGACCTAACACTCTCCCCTACTCTAATTTAACCGATAGCGCTTTCATTTTAGCTCAGCTTCCCATAAAAGCAGCTGAGCAGTAATCATTTCACAATATAACAATTGTAGACTAGACTGGTTGTTTTTTCTATGGAATAGCTACTGTTTATTGGCACCTTTTTAGCCGCTAACAAAAAATCCCCTCAAAGCGTCACTCGAACCTCCATAAACGCATGAAGATTTTTGAGTACTGGCTTGAAGGGGATCGTATCCACTTTGTGGCTTTGGATCTTTATTGTCATTCGTCAAGTCACTGCCATTATAACAATGGGGCACCTATGGAGTAAGCGACAATCATCAACAGCAGAACCGTAATATGGTTCAATGAGAAGATGAACATCGATCGAGCCCATTTGCCTTCTTGTTTCCGACGATATCCGTTAATGCTCAAGATTAACCATCCCAAGCTCAATAGAGCATTCGCCACGGCGATATACGGATTAAAAGACCAGAACAAGAAGCTGCACAAGAACAAGGCAACCAGATACACGTTCATCTGCAGGTACGTTCTCCGAATTCCCTTAACGACCGGCAGCATCGGGATGTTAGCCGCCCGATATTCCTCCATACGGCGAATGGCTATCGCGTAAAAATGCGGCATCTGCCAAATGACCATTAACAGGAACAATGCAATGGCGCCTGAATGCAAAACGTCAGGGGAGATTGCAGCCCAACCGATCAGCGGGGGCATTGCACCTGATAAGCTTCCTACCTCCGTATTATATATGGTTTTACGTTTCGTCCACATCGTATAAGGCACGACATAAAGGAAAAGCCCTAAAAATCCAAAGAGAGCAGAAAGCGGAGAAGCAATAAACAAAGCGAAAAGTCCGCCAAACGCGATCCAGATCCCCATGAATAGCCCGCTCCTGAGATCAACGATTCCGGATACCGTCGGCCTATTTTTTGTCCGGTCCATCTTGCTGTCGATATCGCGATCGTATAAATTATTGAAGATGCCGGCTGCACCGATTACCATGGCAGATCCAATCAAAGCCAACACAATATTGCCGATCTTATCGAAGAAAGATATGCCATGAACGAACATCGCCATGCTAAACCCTGCGATCATCGCGATGAGATTCGACTTAATAATACCAATCTTTATCGTTTCGAAAAGTACCTTCGTGACCGAGGTGGGAATTCGTTCGATACTAATCGTATTGCTATAGTTTTGCATGACGGTGGCACTTCCTCTCCGTAATTTCACTTCTATAGGTTACCATATAGCAGCATTTATATGCCGTTCCTCAGCAAACCCTCATCATTTTGTCAAAAATCTATGTCGCTTTCGTGAATAATCCAGTTGCGAGTCCAGATCACTTCTTGCTAGCCTCTCATAAATGCTGTTTGATGGAAAACTCTCCGCTACATCTTAAATAACAACACTATACCTTAAATATAGTACCTATATTAGCGATTTGAAAGCGGATACAATAATGTTGGCTACACATACTCACGGGGTTCCCGTAGCTGATGAGTAAGACAAACTTTATACAACGATTGTGAAGGGGGAATTTTTTTGAAAAAGAAGTTGGCATTAACGTTGGCGATCTGCCTGTGTTTCTCGCTGCTGACAAGCATCGGTCAGCTAACAACGGTATCCGCATCGACAGAATACGCAGAAATTAGCACGGTTTCGGGCGATGTCTACTACGGCGATTTCGTCTGGGGCAGCTGGTATTTTGATTGGAACGAAAATATGGCTAAAAAACTGGTCAATGGGAACCTTCAAGCTGAGGGTCACAACTCCCCACTTGCGACAGGACAAGTCTACACGCATGGAGATTTAATCATGATTGGTTTGGATCAGGAGGAAACCTTCAAGAAAATACAACTAAAATCAACTGCTAACGGAGAAATGCCTTATCGCTTCAGGTTGGAATATTCCACTACGGCTTTGTCTTCGCCTCCTGATGTTCCTCAGTCTAAACGTACGATTGGTGAGTATACAGACTATAGCCTATCAGGGGATACGATTACGATTGAACTAGAAGAATCTATCACCGCGCGCAGCATATGGCTTCAAGCCTTGACGAACGGGGCTGATCAAGAGCCCGGCGCAACACCATGGTCCGTATCGGAAATACATTTGTATAAGGAGAATTTAAATATCGTGCCCCATGTACCTATTGATTTGAAGACGGTGGATAGTCAAGAACACTCCCTCTCGTTCCAATGGTCGGCTCAAAACAACAATTACACCCATTTTGATATCTACCGTTCTGACGTAGAAGACGGAGAATATTTGAAAATAGGCTCGACTACGGGGGCCACCCAATTTACAGATCATGAATTAATGCAAGACGTAACGTATTACTACAAAATCAAAGCAGTCAACTCAATAGGCGAATCCGAGTTTAGTGACGTACTGTCGATGAAAACCAAACTGGCCGTTGCCGATCTGATCATTAACGAAGCCGATGATATCATTTCGCTTTCATGGTCAGCAGTGGATAGCGCCTCCGGCTATGAAATCTATCGGGCGACAGGAAAATATAGCCACTATACGTTAATTGGGAATTCAGAAACC
Source organism: Paenibacillus paridis (assembly GCF_006345825.1). Taxonomy (GTDB): domain Bacteria; phylum Bacillota; class Bacilli; order Paenibacillales; family Paenibacillaceae; genus Pristimantibacillus; species Pristimantibacillus paridis. The sequence goes on along the minus strand of NZ_VCIX01000092.1, from coordinate 425,689 downwards.
CCATCGTTTAACGATCCCGTTGCCGGGGAAAAATACCGTTACTATTACAAGGTTCGTTTTGTCAAAGAGAATGGCGATAGATCGGATTTTTCCGAGGATGTCTCGTTGGAAGGGAAGCTTTTTGGCGATACGATGACCATCTATAGCCAGACAGACGATCAGGCAATGATTAATCGCATGACAGCCGAAACGGCTGCCAAAATGAAACCGATGGCTTTGGCTGAATTTAACACTGATCGGTACGCTTACTTATTTAAACCGGGGAACTATAATATTGATCCCATCGATGTCGGCTATTATACGTCTGTTTATGGTCTGGGCGCTACCCCTCTTGAAACCATTGTTCCGAAGATTCAAGTAGCTGCTTCGGAATATAACTCATTGACGAATTTTTGGCGCTCCGTCGAGAACATCGGGATTAACGCGGGGAACCCTGCCAACGAAGTGATGTGGGCGGCATCACAGGCAGCACCCGCTAGAAGGCTTTATGTAAATGGGAAATTGCAATTTGACGATAACCAAAAGTATGCTAGCGGCGGATTCTTGGCAGACAGCTTTATTACGGGCCAGACGGGTTCTTTTTCCCAGCAACAATATTTCCTTCGGAATAATACGATGACCGAGAGCTGGTTCGGAGGGGTTTGGAATATGCTCTTTGTAGGCGTGGAAAACGCTCCAACCGAATCAACCGACTGGCATACGACTTCTTATGCCTCCTATACCGTTGAAAATCAAACGCCGGTCGTTAGAGAAAAGCCGTTTCTCTATATGAACAGCAATAACGGCGAGTATGAAGTGTTCGTTCCAGGCATCCGAAAAAATTCAACTGGCGTGTCTTGGTCGGAAGGCAATCCTGGCGTTGGTACATCGATATCCATCGATGATTTCTATGTATTAAGAGCAGACGTGGATACGGCAGATACGATTAACGCAGCGCTATCTCAAGGCAAACATCTGCTTCTAACGCCAGGAATATACAAGATCGATAAACCGCTTCAAGTAAACAAAGCGAATACGGTTGTTTTAGGAATAGGAATGGCGACAATCGTCCCGACAAGCGGAAACGACGCCATCCAGATTGCCGATGTAGATGGCGTTACGCTGGCAGGCATATTAATCGATGCAGGTGAAGCCGGTTCCGAGCATTTGCTTCAAGTCGGACCGGAAGATGCATCAGCAGACCATAGCGCAAATCCGACGCTTTTGGCGGATGTATTTACTCGCATTGGAGGAGCCGTTGACGGCAAAGCGGAGGTTTCCGTTGAAATTAACAGCAGTGATGTAATCGGCGACCACTTCTGGCTGTGGCGTGCCGATCATGGAATGAATTCAAACAGCACGGGGTGGACAAAAAACGTTGCTAAAAATGGCGTCATCGTGAACGGGGACGACGTGACGATCTACGGGCTGTTTGTAGAACATTTTCAGGAATACCAGACTCTATGGAACGGCGAGAATGGAAAAACCTATTTTTATCAGAGCGAAATTCCATATGACCCGCCATCTCAAGCTGATTATATGAGCCAGGACGGCACAGTTAAAGGCTTTGCATCCTATAAGGTCTCTGACCATGTCAAATCTCATTATGCGGTAGCGCTAGGCGTTTATGATGTGTTCGTCAAGAACCCGGAATGGGTTGAAGTGGAAAATGCGATCGAGGTACCCGATGGTTCAACAGTAAAACATGCAGCTATCGTTTCTTTGGGAGCCAACGGGGGGACAAATCATATCATTAACGGGTTAGGCGAAGGCGTGAAGAAAGGAGAAGCACAAAAATCCGGCTATAAGCTTTACTACGTGGAACGTATGCCCGTCACCTATCACGCTTCTTATGATGGTGAAGCCGGAGCATTGAAGTTTTCTGGCAGAAATTACGATTCAACGGAGCTGAATTGGAGCAAAATTGCCATTAAAGGAACGGATAGCATTCTTGTTCTTGACTCCTCCAAGGTTAAACACCTGAATGTTGCAACCGATACGATTACCATTTCTCTGAATGACACAGCAAAGAAGCAAGCAGCTCAACTCTTTCATTATGAAAATGGAACTAAAGAAAATGGCATTGCTCTTTCGGCCGGCTATATGTCTGGTGCAAGTGAAACGATTCTTGATTTGGTCGTTAGCGGAATAACACCCGAAGTGCTTTCACCGCCAACTAACGCAAATGCTCAAATAGATGATGCAACCATCCTGGTCAATGGAAAATCGATTAACGCTGGAAAGGCGACGACTGAAACTATCAACGGAAAACAAATAACTACGATCGTTTTAAACGAAGCAGTTCTTTCAGAAAAACTTAAGGCCGGAGAAGAAGGCCTTCTCGTCTCTATACCGGTTGTAATTGACAGTGTTGTCATTGCGGGTCAACTAAGTGCAATATTGCTTAAACTAATGGAAGAAAAGCAGGCCATTTTAGAAATTAGAACCCCGCTTGCTGCATTAACCCTGCCAGCAAAGCATATCCGAATTGACGATGTTCTAGCCCGATTCAGCAGACATGCATTACTACAGGATATTAAAATTAGGCTAGAGATCGCGGTTCCTTCAACGGACATGATTCATGTTGTTGAACAAGCAGCAAAAGACGGTTCATTTAAACTGCTTGCTCCTCCACTCGATTTCCATGTGTTCGCTACGTACGGAGAGCATAAAGAGGAAATTACAACGTATAGCCGGTTTGTGGAACGATCTTTCAACATTCCAGAAGGGATCGATCCAAGCCAAATTTCAACAGGGGTCGTTGTGGAAATGAACGGATCGGTTCGTCATATCCCGACTAAGATCGCCTCTATGAACGGAAAGCTCGTCGCTGTTCTGAATAGCTTATCTAACAGTACCTACGCTTTAGTTTCAAAGCCTATAGAATTTGTTGATATGGAGAATCACTGGGCAAAAGAATCCGTAAACAATATGGGTGCCCGAATGATTATCAATGGAGAAGGCGGCAACAGGTATAACCCGAATCATACCATCACACGCGCGGAGTTTGTAGCGTTGATGGTACGAGCACTGGGCATGAAGCAATCAAGCAAAGAAACCACCTTTACGGATGTGGAAGTATCCGATTGGTACAGCAGCGCCGTTCAAACGGCTTACGAGTATAACTTGATTAACGGGTTTACTGACGGCTCCTTCCGACCGGATGACCAAATGACTCGTGAACAAGCGATGCTGATGATTCGGAAGGCAATGACCTTAACAGGGCTGAAATCCGAAGCTTCGACTGGCACTTCCCATGAGACGATTCAGCCGTTTGCCGATCAGCATGAGATTTCTGCTTGGGCAATAAGCAGCATTGCTGACGGTTTGGAGTCTGGCATTATTTCAGGAAGAACTCCTACTCTTCTCGCCCCGAAAGGCATACTTACGCGTGCCGAGACGGCAGTCCTTATCGAACGTTTTCTTCAAAGTTCAAAATTGATTTAAGATACAAAAAGATCCAATGCATTTAGAGGCATTGGATCTTTTTTTAAAAATATCACCTTGCATTCATGCCTTCAACCTAATTACCCATTAATATTCTCTTCTGGTTTCGGTATTCCATAGGACTAATCCCTTCGATGTCCTTAAACACCCGATTGAAATTTTTAGTATTTTCGAAGCCAACATTTGCAGCGATTTCATAAATTTTATCATTGGTTGTTTCCAGCAGTTGCTTTGCTTTACCAATCCGATATTTTTTAATGTAATTTACGAAGTTTTCTCCCGTATACTCCCGAAAGGCTTGACTAAAATAATAGTAATTAAAAGAAACCATGTTCGATATGATCGTCATACTAATATTTTTGTTATAATTTTCATGAATATATTGCAGTGCTTCTTTTATTTCCTTATTATCAATTTTTGCCGATTTGAGTGTTTTGATATACTCATTGACCAACATGAGAAGGCCTTCCACTTCACGATAGTAATCTTGAAAATAGGCAAAATTATATAAATTCCCTACCGCTTTATAACGTTTTAAAATATCAACAGATTCTTTGCCGTAAAGATGAAAGACATAATCAAATACAAATTCATTGAGATTTTTGCTAATCTCTTCGAGATAATGGATATCAAAGCTAACAATTTCATTGAGATCCAATACTTCATGCAGCAGCTTTATAAGTTCTTTCTCTCGGCCTGCGCCAAGCATATTCGCGATGATTTTTATCTTGCTGACCGGAACGTCAAAATCGCAGTTTCTTTCCTTAATATCTTCAAACAGCTCCATTCCTGGGGTTGATCGAAGGAATGTATATTTCATAGCGTGAGTTGCTTCCTCATAGGCAGGATGAAGGCTTTCTATGCTTAAATGGAAGCCGCTCACAGCAAGAACATAATTGAATTCAGATAATGCTAACCTATCCGTCAGGCGCTTAAATAATAGTTCGCCTTCTGTGAGGACGACCGCACGGCCGCTGCGATCGAAAAAACGGGCCATTTGAAATCCCAGTGAAGGCTTTGCTTTCTCCAATAACCCCTCCACTTGCGCTTTGAATACATTGGTCCCGAGGGCCTGCAAATCTCCCGCATATTTGATAATGATGATCCGGAAGCCGGAGTCAAGCCAATCAAGGCCAAGAGGATACAGTTTTCCCCTTATTTCCTCCGATTCCAATAAAGGGTTCGTGCAAAAATAAAACAGCTGGCTTTCCTTGTATTCTTCCAATTGCTGCGTCGAAGAAGTTAACGCTACAGATACTTCTTCCCTGCGCTGCAGTTCTTCTTCTATTCGTTCAATCGTATCGCTAAGCTCTTCCCGTAACACAGGCTTCAATAAATATTCCTTCACATCATAATGAATAGCTGCCTTTGCATATGAAAAATCGTCATAACCGCTAACAATGACGATAATAGGTTTCTTTGGACATTCCTCGAGCAGCTTAATTAACTGAATCCCATCCATCTCCGGCATGCTGATATCGGTTAGCATAATATCAATCTCCATCGTTTGCACCATTTGAAGCGCTTCAAAGCCATCAGTTGCCAATAAAATCTCGTAACTGTCTTTATACTCTCGTTCAATCATGGCTTTTAAACCAACTCGAATGTTCTTTTCATCATCAACGATAAGCAGTTTTCTCATGAAACCGTTCTCTCCTTTATTCATCATAAGGGCATCTTGATGATCACTTTGGTGTATCTCCCCTGTTCGCTCACGATACGCAATCCATTTTCATAACCGTAATACATTTGAATCCGTTGATGTACATTTCGAAGCCCAATGCCGCTGCTTACCTGTTCCATCGCCTTATCCTCTCGGATCTGCGCGGTAAATTTCACATCATCTGTGACCAGTCTTTCATGAAGCTTACGGAGTTTATCCTCCGATATCCCGATCCCGTTGTCGGATACTTCCACATAAAACGATTCTTCGAGAACGAATGCACGAATGTGTATGATGAGCATGCCTTTTTTCATAAGTTCCAAATATATGCCGTGCTTTAACGCATTCTCGACGATGGGCTGCAGCGACATTTTCAACAATTCATGATCCATATACGTATCCGGTATTTCCATCTCAAGCTGCAGTTTTCCGTCGTAACGGATATTCATGATGGAGATATAATGCTCAATATGTTTAATTTCATGCCGCATTTGAACTCGGTCATGCGTCCATTTCAAGTTGTAGCGCATAATACTTCCAAGCGAGGTTAAGGCGTCGGATATCCGATATTGACTCTCGATCTCCGCGAGCATCTTCAAATTCTCCAGCGTGTTATACAAGAAATGGGCATCAATTTGGTTGCGTAACGACTGTAGCTCCGCTTCTTTTGTAGCAGCACCCCGGTCGACTGCCTCCACAATCAGCTCGTTGATCTTCTTCAGCATTTGTCTGAAATGATGGGCCAATTCACCGACTTCATCCCCGCCTTTGACCTGGATGTCTACATTGAAGTCGCCTTTTCGCACCTTTTTCATGGAGTCGCGCAAAATATGAAGCTTCTTCAAAACCATTGACTGCATAAAGAACGTGGTAATCGCCAGAAGAATAAGCAGAACAACGACAACCAGGATGACCGTATTTCTCGTATGATCAATCTTCGAATAGGTCGCTTGCAAGGAAATGACATTAACAATATCAACATTCAGTTTGTCGATATGCCCGATTACATATAATGAATCCGATTCATCATCTGAGGATAGAAAGGAAGAGACTCCTTCTTTTTGTTGCGTTCTAACCTTTGCGATCCTATTGCTTTGCTCAAATTCGGATATTGCAGTCGTCATGTTGGTGTATAGGCGGTCTTGCTTGTCCAAAATAAAAAACCAGGATGGCCGGTCAGGCACATTAGTATATGCTCTATTGAAAAAATCCTCGATTTTCATATCTACTTTTACAATCCCCAAATAGCGGTTTGAAGGATAATTGATTTTCCTAATAAAAGAGAAATAGGAGTTTGACTGTTTGCTTTCCACAGGACTGCGATCCAACACATCTTTTTCATCGACCAATATTTTCCATGTCACATCTTCCTGTTCCTCTAACGCAGCTTTGTACCAAGATCTTTCCGTTACCCGCGCCTCTTTATAAATCACAGGCCATATTTCATTGAGGAATTGATTTCTCACAAAAAAATGGATATTAGCAATGTCTGGGTTATTGAACAACACTCGTTGAAGATAAGAATAAGAAGTTGATTCGAACTCCATTAATTCAGGGGAAGGCAGCTCTCTTTGCGTACTTGCGTATTCGAGTAATTTGTCATCGGATATCGTTAGCTGAGCTGTTCTTTCCATGATATCCATCTTGTTCAAAATCTCCTGTTTTTCGCTTTCCATCACAAATTGGTTTTCTTTTATGATATCTTTTATCGTATTTTCATAAAATTCGTTAAATAAATAATTGGAGAGAATAATGACTGGAACAAGGATAATAAGGATATATGCTCCAATCAGCTTCATTTGAATGGATAGGCTATCAAATGCATGTTTTAGCCTATCGAATAGGGTAAAAAACCGCCACATGGTTCTCATTCACCTTCCGTCCGCCGAGCCGTTATCATAACATGAAGCAGCCGGAAACCTTTCGGTTTCCGGCACTCCCTGATCACACTTATTGATTCAATTCTTTCATTTTTTCTTTGTTTTTTTCCATTTGGGCATTTTGATAAGCTTCTACTTTATCATATCCCGCAGCCTTCCGGAAATCGATGTACTCAGCAAAGATTTTATCGAATTCAACGTCCGTTTTTGCAAACATCAGCTTGGGAAGAGCCTTGCCCCACGCTTGGTTAACCTTATTTGCAATGATTCCTTCTTCGGAGGTGCCTGTCGGATTAATACCGTCATAGAGGCTGAAGCTTACCGTTTTCCCTTTCGTCCAATCCTCCACCTGTTTACCCGGCTCTACAGCCATCGGATCCCATTGCATTCTCATATTCGTATCCATCAGCATCCAATATTGATAGCTGACTCCATATTTTTTCCCAGAAGCAGCACCATCTTTATTCATTAGCTCTACAACTTCAGGCTTCAATTGGTCTTTACCGTCAATGGAATCATAGGTTACCCCTTTTTCTCCTAAAGAAGCATCCTTTTGCCCTTCTTCGCTGATCAAGTAAGACAAGAATTGCATCGCTCTTTCCTTGTCTTTTACCTTTTTAGAGATCATCGTTAGCGTCCAGCCGCCAATCCCCGGGCCGGAGAGCGTAGGCTGATCCAAATTAAGGTTTGCCGGCCCGTCTACCGCGATATATACACTATTCGGGTCTTGCTGGTACAATGTTGCATTTTGCGCTGACATATCCGTCCGTTGATAAAGCATCGCGAAATAGCGTCCTTGCGCAATTTTCTCTTCCATTTGAGGGCGTTTATCAATATAAATATCTTTGGACAAAAGGCCCAATTCGTTTGCTTTCCGGAAAGTTTTGAGCCATGTTACGTAATCAGGGTCACTCGTACGGTCATACACTTTACCGTCTTTCTCTCTTGGCAGCGCCAAGAAGTTCATGAGATGATCACCCAATGCATTGTTTCCGATATCAGTAAACTCTTGGAGTCCCAGTGGAATAAGCGGCTGTCCGTTTACCTCGGGAAACTTCTCCTTTGCTGCTTTCAGCGCGTTCAGGAAGCCTTCCGGCGTTCTCATGTCAGGGCTGCCGATTGCTTCATACATGTCTTTTTTGACAAGGAAGGTTTGGGCAGAAGTGAAGTTTTGACCATATTTCTTGAAGTCCTCGGAAGAAGAAGACGCATTGGGATAGCCGTATAAATTTCCGTCGTCATGCTTCAGCCATGCCATCTTGGCTGGATCGGCTACGTTGTAGAAGTACGGATCATATTGGTCAGCCAACTGGTTAAGCGGCAGCACCAACTCTCCTTCAATCATTTTCTTGACTGCATCGTTGGACACGTCAATCGTAATGAAGTCAGGCAGATCACCCGAGGCAATCATCGTATTCAACTTTTCGTTTTCATTGCCCGGGGGTACGATGAAATTAACGCTTACTCCCGTTTTCTTCGTAATATATTGGCTTGTCAGGTCTTCGCCCCATTTAGCCCCAAACCATGAGAAATTAATGTACCAGTCAAACTTAATTGGTTCGGTGTTCCCTTTCCAACCGGGCACATTCGGGTCTGCCTTTGAAGCATCCACATTTCCATTGACTGCATCGTTGCTGTTACTGTTGTTCTTGTTGTTGGATGAACAAGCAACGATACTGAAACATAGCAGCAAAGTAAATGCGACGAATAAGTACTTTTGAACTTTTCTCATCTTTCAATCCCCTTATCATTCGTAATTTATATATTACCATCTTGTCGTTAAACAAGAAATGTAACCGTTATCCTTTTACCGAACCAATCATCATGCCTTGTACAAAGTATTTTTGCAGAAACGGATATGCTGCTACGATTGGCATTGTGGTAATTACCATCGTCGCTAATTTTATAGATTGAGACGTGACTGTCTTGTTCACGATGCCTGCATCGGCTGCCATTTGATTGGAGCTGGATTGCGCAATGATGCGATATAGGTACGTTTGAATAGGTTGCAAATCAGGGTTGTTAATAAAAATCATACCAGCGAAGTAATCATTCCACTGAAACACGCCTTGGAACAACGCAATGGTAGCGAGCACCGGCATCGATACCGGAAGCACGACTCTTATGAAAATGACAAAATCATTGGCTCCATCAATCTTAGCCGCCTCTTCCAGAGCATCAGGGATTTCCCGAAAAAAAGTCATGAATATGATCAAGTTAAAGAAACTAAACATCGCTGGGATAATATAAACCCAAAAGCTGTCGAATAGGCCCAAGTCCCGGATCAAGAGAAAAGAAGGAATCAGCCCACCGCTGAAAAACAAGGTCATCGTGCCGATTAACAGATAAACTCGACCGCCAATTAAGTCTTTTTGGGACAAAGCATAGGCAACCATAGCGGTAAATAATACATGCGTAATCGTACCGAGCAGTGTCTTGGCTACCGTGACTCCCATGGCCGTCATAATACCCGAGTTATCGAATACCGCTTGATAATTGCCGAAGCTAAATATTCTTGGCCACCAGTATATCCCCCCTCGCATCGCATCGGTCCCCTCATTCAAGGAATTGACCAATACATACCAGATCGGATAAAGAGTCGCAAAACAAACAAAGAGCATTAGCAAGATATTGATATAATCGAATAGACGTTCACCATAGGTTTTTCGTTTTAATGAAAACATACCGCACTCTCCTGCTCTAGAATAAAGATGTATTGTTCAAGCGTTTGGATACAAAATTTGCTGTCAATAGCAAAATCAATGCAATAATGGATTTGATCAGGCCAACAGCTGTCGAATAAGAATAACGTGCCTGTTGGAGGCCAACTTGGTACACATACACATCGATTACATTGCTGGCAGATTCGTTAAGCTGATTTTTAAGTACCATGATTTGGTCAAAGTTCGAGTTCAGGACTCCACTGACTGCCAAAATGAACAGAATGGATATGGTTCCTTTAATGGATGGCAGCGTAAGATAAAACATTTTTTGAAATCTTCCGGCTCCGTCTATCGTTGCCGCTTCATACAGTTCGGGTGAAATCCCAGCAATAGCTGCCAAATAGATAATTGCCGACCACCCCAGCTCCTTCCAAATATCCGAGAGGATGGCAAGACCCCAAAAGTATGTAGGCTCGGCCAAAAAGACGATAGGCTCCTTTATGAGATGAAGCCACATGAGCACATCGTTGATAATTCCCACGTCGGCTAGCCAAGTCGTCATGATGCCGCCTAAGATGACCCATGACAAAAAGTGAGGTAAATATGAAATCGTTTGAATGGATCGCTTGAAGCGTATGGATCGAATTTCATTTAAAAATAAGGCGAACAGTATGGGAAGCGGAAAGCCAATGGCAAGTTTGAGGAAACTCATGCCCAATGTGTTCTTGATCACATATTTTAAATTGTCATCTTCCATAAAGGCTTTGAAGTGCTCCATACCGACCCAGGGTGCCTCCGAGATCGGCTTTACAATATTGAACTCTTTAAAAGCAATAATAATTCCATAAATAGGAATATAGTTGAATATGACCATCCAAGCTACGCCAAGTAACGCCATCGCTTGCAAGTAACGCTGGTTCACAAGCTTTTTCAGGAATTTACTTCTTCTCTTTTTAGGGAAAGAGCTTGGTACCGGAATACTTGTATTTGAATTCATGTGCTGCGCCTTCATTGTGTTATTCCTCCAAACGGGTTAACTGAATGTCCCTATTGTATTTCATCAAAACCAAAGACATAAGGCGCTAAATTGCAGCTATAGTTGCAGAATTTTAGATACGCTTTCTTTTCAGATAGGCCTGGTGCTAACATGAAAACAGAAATACCACACCTACATGCTGGTTATAGCGAGATCATTTTCTGAGAGGGGAAACCTACGTGTCGAACATTCAAGTGATTAAGGATCATACCATTATTAGAAACGAAGATTTTATTGCAAAAGCGGAGCAGTTAAAGCCGGAGCTAATCAGTACGGAGGTATATCCTGTCCATCTTATAGATGTTATATCTGATGCTTCTGTCGTACATGAATGGAGAGCGGACGTCTTGGAGCCCGCCGAAGGACTGAGCGATAAAAGCTTTGGCAAAGGCGATCAATTCATTCTGGATTTTGGAACTCATCTTGTCGGATATTTGGACCACATCCACATCAGTCCAGTGGGCAGCCCGCCGGATGCGCCGCTTCATCTTAAAATCACCTTCGGCGAAATGCCGATAGAGATGGCGGAGCCCTTCAGCTCCTATGAAGGCTGGATCAGCAGCTCCTGGCTCCAAGAAGAAGTGTTCCACATCGATATACTGCCAGGAGTTTTATCCCTGCCTCGACGTTACAGTTTCCGTTATGTGAAGTTCGAAGTGCTCGCTGCTTCCCAGAAATATCGTGTCTCCTTCGACAAGATCGCATGCCGTACCGTCACTTCCGCGGATATCAGCAAGGTCACGCCATTGGAGCACCCCGACGAGCTCATCAAGAAAATTGATGAGGTTAGCATCAAAACATTGCAGGACTGCATGCAGCTCGTGTTCGAGGATGGTCCTAAGCGTGACCGCCGCCTATGGCTAGGTGATCTTCGCCTCCAAGCTTTGGCTAACTATGAAACCTTCAAAAATTACGATTTAGTCAAACGCAACCTGTATTTGTTTGCCGCCGTCCCTAATGATAAAGGGCAGATTACAGCCAATGTATTCACATTTGCTGATCTGATCGCCGATGATACGTATCTTCTTGACTATTCCATTTTCTTTGTCACTACCTTATATGACTATTATGCAGCCACACAGGACCTGCAAACGTTGACAGAGCTATGGCCATTAGCTCTTAGGCAGATCGAGATTGCCTTAGCTCATTTGGATGAGAACCATCTCATTCGCGATGCAAATTCCTGGTATTCCTTTATCGATTGGAATCAGGAGCTGAACAAGCAGGCGCCAACGCAGGGCGTGCTAATTTACGCTCTTAGAAGAGCCATAAAAATAGCCGAAATTATGAGCAGTAATGCCCTCGATATGTTAGAGCAGCAGCTTAGCCTCACTATAAATTCGGCCAAAAAACATCTATGGGATCAGGATGCCGGCTTCTTCGTAAGCGGCGTGGACCTTCAAGTCTCATGGGCAAGCCAAATTTGGATGGTACTCGCCGAAGTATGGGAGCCGCAAAAAAATAAAGAGCTTCTTAACCGTTTATTGGAAATGAACCCCGCTGTCAGAGTAACGACTCCTTACCTGTACCATCATCTCGTTGAAGCTCTTATTCTTGTTGGTGAAACTACCGTCGCTGTTACGCAAATGAAAGCTTATTGGGGTGAAATGATTAAGGACGGGGCCGATACGTTCTGGGAACTGTACAATCCCAATGATAAATCCTTTTCTCCTTACGGCAATCCTATCATCAATAGTTATTGCCACGCCTGGAGTTGTACGCCTACTTATTTGATCCGCAAGTATCACTTGTAGAAGATAATGATATCCTTCCGAGGTAAGTCCCCTGACGAGCCCCTGAAACACGAAACACCACGCCAACGATTGGCGTGGTGTTTCGTCTATTTCACTTAGGGCATGTCCGAAATGAAACATTGAAATCGTTTAGTGAATGTCTTTCTTCTTAAAGCTTCCTCCCTTTACTTCTGCAACCTCATACACCATAATGAAAGCATTTTCGTCAATTTCACGAATAATTTCTTTCATTTTCCGCTCTTCCAATCGGTTAATGACGCAAGTAATTTCTTTGAAATGCTCATTCGAATATCCGCCTTGCACCACACTGTACGTAGCGCCGCGACCCAAGCGATCGCGAATGGTTTCAATCATCATTTCCGGATGTTTGGTAATGATTTTGAACGTTTTAGCTCCGCTCAAGCCTTCCTCGACGATATGTATCACCTTGGAAGCTATAAAATAAGCAATACCCGATAATATCGCGCCCTGCAAGCCAAATACGGTCGAGACGACAATAAATACAAATACATTTAGGAATAAGATCAGATCGCTTGTGCCGAAAGGAAGCTTCCGGGAAAGCAATACCGCCAACATATCAATGCCATCCAGCGCGCCCCCGTTCCTTAGAGCAAGACCCATTCCCAAACCGATAATGATGCCTCCGACAACGGTAACGAGGAGCGTATCTCCTTCTACGATCGGAGTAATATGGTGCATGACGACGGTACCCACGGCCAGTGAAGCAATGCCGATCACGGAATAGATCGCGAAGCTTTTTCCGATCTGCTTATACCCTAAATAGACGAACGGAATATTCAGAATCGCAATGAGAAGTCCCAAAGGCAACCCGAACAGCTTCGACCCTACGATGCTGAGGCCCGTCACGCCGCCGTCGGATACATTGTTCGGAATTAATACAGCTTCCAAGCCGTAGGCCGTAATAAAAGCGCCGATGATAACAATGAGTCCTCGCAGCACCGCGCCCCATACTACAGTCTGTTTATTCTCTTTCTTCATTTTAATCCTCATTTCCCAGTTTCGTTTCTTAAACTTCACGACATGTAAATATTTTTCACATTAAAAATTTTAAATATCTATTCGACTAAAGTCAATTAATACTTTCCAATAAACAGCAGCGCTTCAATGCCTGAACGTACAAAGGCAAATAAAAAGGATGCCAGCCTTGGCTAATCGCCGCTGACATCCTCACTGATTAAAGCTCTACGACCCGCTAGCTACAATCCTGCTGGACGGTCTTCTTATTTCTCATCCAGCTCCAAAATACGGAGCAGAATTGTTATGACTTCCGCTCTGGTAGCCACTGCATTGAAGTCAAACTTGCCGCCTTCCTTGCCTTGCATAATCCCTTTTGCAGCTACTGCGCCAATTGCGCCCGTGGCCCACTCTGGCAGTTTTGCATGGTCAGTAAAGTTCGCCGCTTTGTCCTTTTGGTCTTCCAGCTTCAAAGCACGAGCAATCATAACCGCAAGCTCGGCGCGCGTCAAACCGCTATTCGGACGCAGCGTCCCATCCGCATAGCCGCTTAAAATTCCCGCTGATACTGCCTGCTCAAGCGCTTCTTTTGCCCATGGAGCAATGTTAGTTTCATCTTTAAAAGCATGCTGCTCTCCATCGCCTTGTACAGGCAATGCGCGGGATAACATCACTGCAAACTCCGCACGTGTTACTGCCGCATTTGGCTTGAAGGTTTGATCCTTATAGCCAACCACAAAGCCTTTGGTTACTGCTTTACGAATCGCAGCTTCTGCCCAGTGCCCGGCAATATCCTTCAGTACAATCGGGTTCTCTTCATTTCCGCCAGTGTTGCCTCCGTTGTTACCGCCGTTGTTGCCTCCAGTGTTGCCTCCGTTGTTGCCTCCATTATTACCGCCGTTGTTACCGCCGTTGTTGTCAGGCGTCGTATCAACTACTGTAATCGTCAGCACCTGCGGCTGGCCTGCGCTAAACTCAAATGTTAGCTGCACAGTCCCTTTTGGCAATTTCGCCAAGTAAGCCGTCGTAATCGAGATCTGATCGCTATTTACAACATAATCGGTTCCCGCCTGCAGCAGCACACTGCCGTTCTTAATGGCTGTCAGCGTATTTCCTTTAAGCTCCAGCTTTATTGCAACTGCTTGCTGCTTGCTAGGGTTCAAATCGAATTCAGCAGCAGCTGGGCTGATTTCGCTATCCTGAACAATAGGTTTGATTTGGTTAAGAAGATCCGTCTTAACCTCGCCGTCTGCCATAATGGTAACAAAATTGCGAGCCATAGCGATATCGGCAGCCGAACCAGACGCGAGTGCCTTTGAAACGGCAGCCCTTGCCGATGCTTCAATCATTTCATTGTATTTGCCTGCGCCTAACAGATAAACGTCTGTAAATGAATTTGAATTTTTCAATTGTCCGCTTTCAACTTCAAACGTGGATCTGGTGCTGTCTGATTCACGCGAGCTGTCAGATTCGTTGAGCATGATTGATATTCCGATTCTTCCGTTCGTGAGCACCGATGCAGGATTATTATGAACGGTATTAAACGGAATCTTTAAATCGTAAATCGTCGTTTTCGTATCTTCATCTCTCGTAATCTTTGCCTCTATATCCGATGTCGGAGCAGTTGGTGCATTGGCGCCTGTAGGACGAGTCCAAGCCCATTTGATAACTTCCTTGTCGTTGGTGAGCGCAAATCCTAATTCATTCCGCGTGACACTGTCGGTTGCAGGATTGCGCATATCAATGCCTAACTGCAAATTATCCTCTCTCCATATATTTCCTCCGGCCTGGCTATTGAAGTGTACGTCGTCTGTAACGACAATGTACGCGTATAAATTGCCGTCGTCCCACGCGAAATGTGATCCAACGCTAAGGTCTTGAGGACCATCCCACGTTCCCGAAGTGACATAATCTTTTGTGTCCATGACAAATGCCGGAGTTGCGGCACTCTTTGCCGGATTTTCTGCGCCTGCAGAACTTACCTTTTCAGCGTAAGCTGCGTCAAATTTTGCCGTATAAGTGTATGCTTTTCCGTCTTCGAGTTGAAGCTTGAATGTGATCAGACCTGCAGCATAATACGGTAAATCTACGGTTACGGATTCGCCTGCCTCAAGCGCGTCAAATGAAATGGGAGTGAGATCTTTAGCATAGGCAGCCGGAGAAACAATCGTTAATGTTCCGGGTGCAGAGGCTCTTCCTCCAACATTATACTTAACGGTGAATTGTTGTTTATCTCCGTTTTTGGTTAGGTTAAATACAAACGGTTCCGCCAATAAATCCGAGCCGTAAATGCCGTACGGATTGCCTGGTGGGGTACTGTTTCTCAACCCGGATGCGTAATAATTGTTGCTAAGTTCTACCGATGTGCCGCCCTCGCGCAGCATGGCATATACGTTATTATTCTGGCCATTCTTGGACGGCTGGAAATAGGAAGTGTATACATGCGCCTTACCGCCTTGGACATCTATTCCCGGATTGTTGCCGGGCAGCTGAGTGAAGTTGGCTTGCTGTAAACGAACGATACCATTATTTACGATCGCACCTGCTACGGTCGGGCTTCCCCAGAATGCGCTGTTGTACAGAACAAGTTCTGCGTCTTGGTCGATTTTTGCGGTATTCGCTGCATCGCCCATTCTGACATACGCCCTGTTTGGCTCCGTCGTGATGTTCGTATTCACCAATTCCGAGTTGATTGCAATGATTTTGGTATGTTCGTCCGCGTCTTCCACATAAAGAGCATACGTGGTTCCGTCCGAACCGTGGCCAATCATCGTCATTTTTCCCGGGTATGCGAATTCGCCGTTCCCCAAGTCTCTTTTCAGGAAGTGAATGCCGTATACCGAGCCGAAAACGAAATTGTTGAAAATCGTCTGGTCTTCCACATCCGCGAATTTGAGCGCACTCATGTACCTTTGTACGAATCCGTACAAATCGCCGGTAGGTGCCGAATATCCTTGGCCTCCTGGAAGCCTCAAAGCGTAATGCGGATTGAATTGCATATTTCTAATAAATCCGCCTTCCGCGCCTCCTCCGACCCAGATGCCTGCTCTGAGGAGCGTGCCGCCTAAATAGTCGACATAGTGGCCATCGGTTTTATAGGAAGCCAAGTCTATGCCTTTATCCCCTATCGGGATCGTTAAGTTGATTGCATATACGCCTGCGCCTTGTCCCTGCACTAAAAACGGAGCTTTTAGCGTTTGGTTGGGATTGTCGAGGTTGACGCTGGTTATATTCGATTGCGTAATATTAAGTCCTCTGAGGCCTGCGTTTGCCTTAAGCTGTATGAGGGAATTTCCGTTTTCTCCCTCAGCCCCGCCGGTGTACGCTGTAAAGATCGCCGTGCCGCCACCTTGAGTATGATGCTGTACGTCCCATGTTCCTCTAAGTTCGACACCCTCCGGAACGATGACAGGACTATTCAGCCTATATCTTCCACCCGGTAAATAGATCGTGCCGCCGCCGTGATTAGCTTTAATATAGTTGAGAGCATCCTGCAACTTTGCAGAAATATCCACGGTTGGTGCGTTGCCTGTTAACGAGCGCGGGAAGTCAAGTCTAAGCACTGCGCTTGATGTTGGTCTCGGGTGTACATTAATATCTGTTTTTACATCTTTCGGAATAGGTTCAAATAGATAATCAACATCATTCACGATTTGTACCACGGTGTTAGTGCCGTCAGCCTTAACATCAAGTTCAAGGTTATCGATGTGAGCGGCAAGGTTAGTGCTCTCGATGTTAAGGTTATAACCGGAATTCACCGATTTGAATGTACCGAAGTTTGTTCCCAAATGTGCATGTTTGTCTGCTTGTTTGAAGTTGCTCTGACTGACTAATGCGTTGCCTCGGCCCAGAAAGTTCAGCGCATAATCGTCATATTCGTCGAAAGTACTATCCTCAAAGGATATCACTCCGCCTCTGGCGTTGCTTACGATTGGACCTTTGAATGCAACTCCATTGAATTGAACAGAAGTGTCGAAACGTTCGTTGAAGTATACTGCCGTGTCGCCTCCGAATTCCGAGTTCGAGAGCAGCAGACCGAAACCGTTAACGTTGTCAATATATATACCCGTTTGACTGTCTTCGATTTTCAATCCGTAGAACTGCGCGTTCGGAGCTTCATCGCCGCCAGGTTCTCTTCCGATCCACATTCCCGTCTTATACCCAGAAATATTCAATCCCGAGACATATTCCCAGTCTGATCGGTGCATCATGAATCCGGTAGCGTTCGCTCTTGTGTATGCTCTCGCGTCCGTAAGAGACGGTGCGCCTTCAAGTCCTGAATTCGCCCAGTATTTCGGGTTCATGTCCACGTTCTCAATACGTCCGATGTCTGTACACGTGTGAACCACGATGCCCTTGTAGAGAGCCGTCATATTGCTGTTCACAACGTAATGCATTTCACTTGGCAGGGAGATGAATCCACCCCAAGCGTTTACAAGAGTAACGTTATCCAGCGTAACGCTGTTTCCGGTTCTCTGATAGAACGTCCATGGATATGGAATTCCTTTGATATCCTCAAATTCCCCTGTCTTCTGGCCATCTGCGTTCCTCTTTTCAACCGTGGTTGTAGCATGAATATCTTGATTTGGATACCAGACTGAAAGGTTCGTTACGCCTGTGCCTTGTTCCATGTCTATGAATCGATCTGATACGTTAGCTACTTTTTTGCCGCCTGTCTGATTTTCTCTCTCGTCAGAGTCAACATACGTGTCATAATTGGCGGAATTATGTCCGGCATAGACTGCTAGAATGGTTCCGTCGATTTTACCGTCGTAACCGTCTGCATCCGGGTTATCCCATTCGCCGCGGAGCTGTACGCCTGCCCGCAAATTTAAAACCTGTTTATATTCGTAGTTTGTACTGCCTGTCGTGCTTTGCACGCTTATTGTGCCGGTAGTTTCCGTGTAGAACGCAAAGGTTCCCGCTGGGACATAGACTACGCCGCCGCCGTCATTATAAGCCGCATCAATCGCCGCTTGGAAAGCCTCTCTGTTATCGAAATTAACTAAGCCTTCCGCTTCTGCCATCTCTGCTGATTTCGCACCGAAAGCGAGTACGTTAAAGTCCGATATCGCCCAATCTTTTGCATCGTGAGCCTGAACAATTGCCGTTCTCATATGTTTTGCATAATCATATCGATCCGGAACCGTGAGCACAAATGCTTTAGTCATGGTTACAGGAGCGGCTACCGGGCCTCTTTTTACCGTCGCCGTGAGCGTTACCTCACCGCCGCCGTCCGGTCGGTTTGTCGGAATCGCGCCTGCAGCAGTTATAAGATTGGCCGCGGATGTCGTCCATGTAATATCCGTCATATTCTCACCCATGGACGGAAGAACTAAGTTCGTCGTGACGTTAGCCTCAGAAGCATTCACGCCTTTGATTAAATTCCAAGTCAGTTTATTTAGCATATTGTTTACCGCATCCTCGTCCGTTCCGGTACCTGTGCCGCGAACGACAATATTAAATGTTTTAACCACCGGTGTTGCCGTTCCTTTGCTTACTGTCGCCGTGAGGGTTACGGCTGTATTCACTCCTTGGCGATCTACTGCGCCAGTGTTGCTGTTTATGACCGTGTTATGGGTAGATGTCCACACAATGTTCGTATTCGCCGATCCCGCCTTAGCAAGAGTCAAATTGGTTTCAACCAGATCCTGTCTGGTATTCGTGCCCTTGACAGCATCCCAAGTCAACGCGTCCGAAACAAGTTTGACCGCTTCTTCATCCGTTGGAGGAATTTCGGTTATCCGTATGCTCTGTATGATTGCTCCGGCTGCACCGATACGGAAATGTGCTCCCTGATTTTGTGCTCCTATCGCAAAATTAGCTCCGTTAAGCACAACCTTTGAAGTCACCCAAGCGTTCCCGCTTCCTGTCGCCGGAAGGCTTGCTGATCTATACGCTTCAAATCCAGAGAAACTGCCGGGATATATGGTGTTATACTGTAACGGAATACCGCCCGTTGCGCTCGGTCTCCAGTATGTGACCGCTAATTCGGCCTTGTTTGCTTGCTTAAGTTTAAGGTCGTCTACAATGACGTACATAAAGTTGCCAACCTTCACAGCGTCTACTCCGCTTTGAGTGACTACATCCACTGCGGTACCGCCATCTCCGATAAGGCTGATGCCAATGCCGTTGCCTTGAAGTCCTTGAAACGGTCCAGCCGGATCTCCACCGTCCCCGAGACCGCTTCCAATGGCATCAACGGCATCAAATGATTCAGGATCATTGAAGTCAATGAACACTTCAGCAAGCTCGTTGCTCGTACTGGCTACTGTCAGATTAAAATTCACACGAGCAGGTGCCGCATTCCCTTTGGTGATTGTTGCTGTAAGGGTTACGGCTTTTCCTACGTCAGGGTCGCGAGTTACGCTGCCCGTTGCGGGATCAATGATACCTGCCGGTTCAGCAGTCCATGCAATAGCCGTATCGTTCGCACCGGTTGCATGAAGTGTCAACCCTGTTCTTACTTCGGATTGAATAGCATTCGAATTCCTGATTGTATCCCATGTCAGCTTATTTGCTGCGTCCGATACGGCTTGATTGTCATCAAGATGCACCACTTTAACTCTTGTATGCGTTCCTGCAAAAGGATATTGCGTATTTTGAGCTGTACGAGCGAATGTATAATAGGTGCTGCCTGTTGGTTTTGCAAATGCCGAAGAATACGTGCCTGCATTAAGAGTACCCGTCGTCCAATCGCCGGCTGCCGGAGCGTCACCGGTAGTGTTGATCGCGAACTGCACAGCCTGGCCGTTCGCAGGCGCTGCTGAGGATAACGTAACGTTGCCCGTTGTCTCAACAGCCGTGGGAATGGGTTTCGGCGAATCCACGTTATTCTGAAAACGCGGGTTCTTGATATAGATGTCGCCTTGCGGCACGGAAGACCATTGCATTTGCAATCTCCCCGCTTGTACCGTATCCAAGTGAACGGGATTGAAACCATTCGGTGAATTGGCTGCTGATAATTGCGCATAAACCGTAATCCATTCATTAACCTTTCCATTTTTGATTTCGTTAACATTAAGGTTAAGACGCGAATTGGTGTCAAGATTGTTACCGCCACTTGCCATAGCGATCCAGTTATTTCCACTGAGCTTTAAAAGGTCAGAATGCGTAACATACATATCAAAAACAAAATATTGATTGGCGTAAGCTGATAAATCCTGATTGCCGCTGCTATTAATAAAACGGGCATCCCACAGCCGTTCAACGCCGGCGCCTATTTTTCCGGCTCCCAGCTTAACCGCGTTATTTCCGTCTGGGGCAATAGCGTTATTCGTCCCTTCTTCTATATTAGGAAAATACGTCGCAGCCCGGGCGTTGACCTCCGCCGGTACGGCTTTCACCGTCACGGTAAACGTTTGCGTAGCACTTGCATTGCCCTTGGTTATTGTCGCCGTGAGTACGACGGTTTTGTCTACTTCTCTATTTAATAAACGATTTACGCCTCCAGTATTGCTAATTGCCGCATTGTCCGAAGACCAGGCTACGTTAGTTGTGCCTATTGCCGTAGGAAGATTAAGTTGTGATTTCACATCGGTATTCGAAGTATTGCTGCCTTTAATCGAATCCCATGTCAGAGACGCCGCCGCCTCATTTACCAATGTTTGTTCATCAATAGACGTTACTGTAATTCTTGAAGATGCGCCGATGAAGCTATAACTGCTGTCTGCTTTCGAGCGCGCGAATACATAGTAAGTCTGTGCGGAAGGCAATGTGGCAAATTGATAAGTATAAACATTACCGTTTTTACTTCCATCCACCCAGCCGGCTGCAGGAGCGTTCCCATCTTCGCTTATTGCGAATTCCACAGCTTGCCCGCTAGCCGGAGCGTTCGCAGTTACTGTTTTTGCAGCTACGTCAAGTGCGGGAACCGCTGACGGTGAAACTGGAACGCCTAACGCACTTTTTTGGAAACGAGGGTTTTTTATGAAAACGTCAGTGCTAGGAACATTAGTATCCCATTGCAAATGCATGGCCAGTCTGGTTACTTGGTCTAGCCAGGCGTCATTGAAATTCCCGGCTACGGCGCTTGACGTCGATAATTTCGTATAGACCGTTGCCCATGTCCCCACCGCTCCATTTGTGACCCCGCTTACATCAAGTTGAAGGCGTGAATCTGCGTTAAACTTATCCGCAGCGGGATTGCTGTCGCTTACGATGACGAGCCAGTTATTGCCTTGCATATTTTTAAAGCTCGCATTTGGAATATACATCTCGAAAGCGAAGTAGCCGTCTTTATAAGCGGATACATCTTTGAGAGGCGCCACGCTCGGCGTGAAGAGGTTATCCCATGGGCCACCGCCCTTAGAGGTTCCGGTGTTTAAACTCCACGCTTTCTGCCCGTCCGGCGCATCGGCGTTTGTCGCCGTATTACCATCCGTACCTGCATTTACGGTCAGAAGAGATACGGCATCTCCCCATGCCGCGCTGACTGTCATAAGCGGAGAAGCCAAAGTAAATAGCATTGACGTCACAAGTAAAAATGCTAATAACCGTCTTTTTATCATTCTCAAATTTCCTCCATACATCATATTTTCAGGTTTTGAAGATCTCCCCTAAATCTTTAAACCCTTCATCGCTTCAATAGCAAATTCAAAACTTTCTATGATTTTATGTAGTGCACAAAACAAAGTAATTCTGAATTGCCCGCAGCTATGCTGCTTTCATCTTGATCTGAGACACTCCTGTGTGGCCTGACCACACATTCCCGCTTCTATGCCCGTCGCCGCATCACCTCTACTATGCCATATGATCAATCTTGTAAAAGCGCACCCGTCTACAACCGACTCCATGTTAGCGTTTTCACAAGTTCAAAAAAATAATAGGATTCCAAGAGCGATAAGCGTACGTGCAAATAACGTAATCTCACTGCTTCTTATAACCCTGTAATCATTTCCCGGAACACAATCTGTATATTGGGGACTTATCTTATCATACGAGTGTTGCAATAAAGTTCCAATGAGGCAGTCTTATCCTTTACGGGGGCAATATTAATTTAATGAAAACAGAGCGCTGTCTCATGAACCTCAGTCCATTCATGCACTTGGTTGGAGTCGTGCCTCATTTATAGTCATGAGGCTGATTAGAATTAACTAGAATCGGAATTATGGACTGCTCGAACTACCCATTTATGGACGTACTAATTCAATCCAATGATTGGTATACTTGCGTCAATTCAATAGTATAGGAGTGGTCGAGAATGAATATGGTTCGATATAAGAGTAGAGAAGTGTTGGATAGAAACAAAATTGAAGCTTTCCTGGGTAAAGCGCGAATTGGCCATCTTGGTATGGTTGATGGCCAGTTGCCATATGTTGTTCCGTTCAATTTTGTCTGGGCAAATGAGAAGCTTTACTTTCATGGAGCCGCAGGTGGGAGACGTAATCAGATCATAAGTGCGAATCCAGAGGTCTGTTTTACGGTTTGTGAAGAATATGGAACCATTACCGATCCCGTTCCGGCAAAAACGGATACTGCTTATATGAGTGTTATGATTTTTGGCAAGGCCGAGCTCATCGTTGATCTAGACGAAGCCACATACATGCTGCAGGAAATGCTCCAAAAATATGTGCCAGGTTATTATAACCGCCCATTGTCCAAACAACATGTAGACAAATACAGGTCTGCTGTTTACAATACTTCTGTTCAAGTGTACCGAATTGAGCCCCATCATATAACGGCGAAAGAAAATCCGATTGAGGAAGAAAAAATGTACAAGCATTCGAAATAAATTCGCTAGCAGAAAGTAGACGTGAAACAAGAGTGAAGGAGCTTCTCGAATTATAGAAGCATCTTCGCAAGACGGAAAATACCTACTTCTATCGCTGACTCATCTACTTTAGCAAAGCCTAATACCCACCCTTTTCGCTTACTATTCAAACAATAATTGCTAAGCGGATACACACGGATTCCATTTTCCAGCGCGCGGTTCATAAAAGCTTCTTCGTCAAACGATTCTTCAGCTTCAAGAAGCATATGCAATCCCGTTTCTACGCCGCTTAGCTTGAAACGTTCTCCTAAGCTAGTCGACATGATAGCTTTCGTCATGGCTTCATGTCTGCGCCGATATATGTTTCTGACTCTTCTCATATGGCGCATGAAATATCCATGCTCAATAAAGTGTGCCAGCGTCAATTGCTCCATAATCGGAAGGTGACGATAGGTTAGCTCATGAACTTGAGCAAGCTGGCCAATAGCTTTTTGGGGTCCAATAATTGCAGATATTCGAATACCAGGAGCAACCATCTTCGAAAAACTCATCATATACAATGTGTTCTGGGATTGCTGGCTGAACAACGTGGGTAACGGGTCGCCACGATATCGAAACTCGCTATCGTAATCATCTTCAATTATCCAAAATTGATGTTCGGCGGCCATGTGCAGCAATTGCTGCCTGCGGGGTTCAGACATGATCACCCCCACTGCACACTGATGTGAAGGCGTAACATAGACGAGTTTTGATTGTGGATGAATGTGGTCTACCTGTATTCCGTATTCGTCTATAGGGACAGGAACAACGTTCATCCGCCGATATTTCATAGCCATCCAAGCGGCTGGGAAGCCGGGATCTTCCACTGAAACCGTTTCGCCTTCGTTTAATAGTGCTTGAGCAATCAAATCAAGACTATGTTGTGCACCAGAAGTTAAAATGATTTGGTCAATTTGCACGTGGACGCCTCGCTCGAGTGACAGATAACGCCTAATCTGTTCACGCAGCGGGGTGAAGCCATACGCGTTGCCGTAGGCCCAACTGTCTAGGTCCGTTTCTTTGGAGGCTTGCAAAAATGAATGTCTCCAGTTTTTTTGAAAATGCTGATCCAAATAAGGCTCGTGCGGACTGAAATCGATCTCAACATTTTTATATTCTTTTCCTCTAAACCAGCTCTGCAATTGGCTGACTGCGTCGTTTAACGATGGCAACTCGGGGGTAATCGGCCCTTGAGGCATGGCATCCTTTGTAAAACTTATTTTGCTGGTCCAGTCACTTACCCTTGTTCCCCCGCGCCTAGAAGTAACTGTGTAGCCACGACTGAATAATTCCTCATAAACAATTTGTATCGTTGAACGGGAGACACCAACTAATCGTGCAAGTTCACGAGTAGGAAGCAGCAATTCGCCTGGTGACCATTTGCCGGTTGTAATATTATGAATAGCTTGGTCAAGCAGTTGTTGCCATATTGGGCGTTTGTCATCACGGTTAATTTGCAGCATCCATTTCACCTCTAGTTGAATTCAATTATTAGGATTAATATATGGACTGCTTAAATTGTTTCTTTTAACTATTTAATAACCTTCCATTAATCAAAATACTATCATGGTGCTCGTCGCCCAAGCAACAACGTAAGAAGCTGATAGAACTAGAGTTCCATCAGCTTCTTCAGCAATTGCGTTTTCCTCGCAACGCCGGCTTTCTTATAGATTCTGCCGAGATGCTTCTTGACTGCGGCTTAAGTGACGTTAAGCTTGTTCGCAATTTCCGCGATAGAATCAATAGCTAGTACGAGCAAGGCTAATTTCTTGGTGAATCTAAATGATAAACTCAACTTAATTTCTTAATCAGTTTCTCCACTCGTTTTCGTTTGGTGTCCTTCTCAATATCGTCGAGCCGTGAGGAGAGCGTATTTAGAAAAAGTTCTTTGTTTGTATCGTTAATGACGGATATTGCATTCTCTGCATACATTGGAAGTTGATTTGTCGGACAGCTCTTAAGCTGCTCGATGAGTAATGTAAATGCATGAGCCGCATATTCTTTGACAGAACAGAGTTTAATCAGCATATTTACTCCGTGATCTTTAGCGATAACCGAGCCTTTGTTGCTAGCTTCAACAATTTTTTCAAGTGCTGAATAAATGATTATCGGATTCTCAAGTGTGATCGCATCAAGTGCTGTCATAGCCCCCCAAACAAGGCGATTGTTCCCATGATCAAGCAGCGTTACGAACTCTTTGCTGTATTCAACTAGTAAAGCCGGCTTAAGGTCTCCAATTTCATACAGAACCTTAATGCAATCGCTTTGAATGTTCTTGTCTTTGTTACTCAAATGATCTACAAGTTCTTTCACGGCTCCTTTGTCATTTTGTTCGGCAATCGATTTCGCCAGATCCTGATTAGGGGCTTCGTCTTTGCGATTGAGCGAAGTTGCTAATTTGTCTATGATCGTCATCCCTTATTCTCCTTCATCAGTTATTGCAACAGCTTCTTCATTAATTTCTTCCATAAACACCCGGAAGTTTTCTGCGATTTCTTTTGCTTCTGTACGATACAAATAATGATTGGCTTCAAATGTTATCATTTTACCATATACAGAATCTTTTATTTGCGCTTCATGCTCCGGTAGCCATCTGTCTGCTACGGGATGATTCGCTTGAATAAAGAAAACAACGGGAAGATTTTTAGGGAATGTTAAGCTTTCAGCTGCTTTAAAGTTAGTAGGCATCATTTCAATTTCATTTAGCTGGTTTGGGTTAAGCATGTTTTTAAGGCCAAGCATTCTCATTTGTTCTTTTGTTTCAGCATCATAGGGTAGTGCGCTATACGGGTCTTCACCCAATTTCACATACATTCTAGTGAAGCCTATTTTTTTGAGTAGGCTTAAAGCTCCTAAAGTCGAAGAATCAACCTTCTGTTCGCTTAGTGTAGGTACACTGCTATCGAGCCCTACAAATGCAGTCACTTCGTTTTCATATTTGTTTACATAATCTAACCCGTAAATGCCTGAAATGGAGTGACCCATTAGGATATAGCGGTCAATTTGCAGGCTTTGCAGCGCTTGATGAATTTCACTTACAATATTTTCAGTAGTACGTTCCTTTTTGGTTTGATCGCTTAATCCATAACCGAAAGGCTCTATCACGACTACTTTGTAGTATGGCGATAACTCTTCAACGAGCGGCTTGAAATCAAGTCCTGGTGCCGCCGTTCCGAAGCCAGGCAAGAGCACGATGGTTTCTTCCCCTGTTCCTTGAATTACGGCATTCATCCTTTTCCCGTCAACAAGCACAAACTGACCATAGGATTGTATTTTTGCCTGCTCCGATTTGGTAGCGACCTTATCAACGATGAATACTATAGCTAAAAATACGGCGGCCAATATAGCTAATACCGCTACTGCTTTCATTAAAATAATAACAATTTTTTTCATCATAGAAGCTGGTTTCCTATCTGCAGTCAAATCCTTCTTCCGTTTTATTGCCTCACTTCGTTTCATTCACATCTACTCCTAACATTACCTATTTATTGGCTATAAGCCTTTAAAGAAATCATAATTGACGAATATGTACTCTTTAAAACGTCAGTATGAACGGAATATGAACAGGCAAAAAAAATACTGCAGCATCACCTGCAAGGAAGCTTGCAAATGAAACCGCAGTATGAAAAAAGGGGATTTAATCGGTAGCCATTGTAGTAGGCAAGGTAACGATGAAGGTCGTCCCCATGCCCGGTTCACTTTCCACACGGATATCGCCTTGATGAAGCGATACGATTTGTTTAACAATGGCAAGTCCCATGCCGCTGCCGTCATATTTACGGCTATGGGAGCGATCCGCCTTAAAAAAACGCTCGAAGATATGCTTCTGGTCCTCTAAGGAAATGCCGATGCCGGAGTCGGTTATTCGAACGGTTAAGTATTTGATATCTTGCTTCATGCTTACCGAAATCCTGCCGCCATCCTCGGAAAATTTAATGCTGTTGCCGAGTATGTTCGTCCAAACCTGATTAAGCTGATCATAATCCCCAATGAGCATTGCTGCCTTCAGATTGAGTTCAAACTGGATATTGCGAGCGGACCATTGCGGCTGAATAGCGACGATGACTCGTCTTATCTGTTCATCTAGCCTGAATGACGTCAGCTGCATTTGCTGCGATTGTGACTCAAGCAGGCTTAGCTTTAGCAAGCTATCGCTCATTTTAGACATTCGCGTAGCTTCGGAAATGATAATATCCAGATAACGGCTACGCTCTTTATCCGGAATGTTTACTTGCTTGAGAGCCATAGCATATCCTGATATTGAAGTCAGCGGCGACTGAACCTCATGGGACACATTGGATACAAAATCTCTGCGCATCTGTTCAAGCTGCCGAAGATCAACCATCATTTGCTCGAAGCTTTGAGCCAGCGTGCCCAGTTCGCCTGTTTGCTTAATATTCAGCTTGATGTTAAAGTCTCCACTAGCTATTCGCCTAGTTGCTTCTGTCAGTTTTTTGATTGGTCTTACCAGAAATAGGGAAGCAACCAAAATCAATAAGCTCCCAATCGAGAGAAAATATATAAAAAAGGTATGTAGCCATTTGATTGTAAAGTTTGTTTTCGGGGAAGTAAGCGACTCAATAAACAATGCTTTCGTTCCCGATTCCGTTTTCATCGGCAAACCTAAGAGACTTTGGGAAGTAATGCTTGGATCGACTTGAATAACTTCGCCAGCCATTACTTTTTTCACATCGGCCATTGACAGGATAGTAGGCTTTTGCCCTTGAAGCGCTCCGAAATATTGGATCTGTCCCGTTTCATCATAGATTCGAATGTTGTAGGAGTTGACCTGATTCATGCCGCTTACGATTAAATCAGCTTCTTGTAACGATACCGTCTCGTAAATTCGAGCGATATCCTGGCCATAATGAAGCAAGGTTGTTTGTAAATTTTCGTTCAGCCTTTCTTGATAAATCAAAAAAGTAATCGTAAAAGCAATGATGATCCCCGCTAAGACTGCGGTTAGAAAAGTAACTATGACACGTATATATAAGGATTTGATCATTCGTGTGCCTCAAGCCTGTACCCAAGCCCCCGTACCGTCTCAATACGAAAATCGGATGTACTTGCGAACCGTTCGCGCAGGCGCTTAATATGTACATCTATCGTTCGATCATCTCCGGCATAATCGATCCCCCAAATTTGATCGATCAGTTGCTCACGCGTATAGACCTGTCCCGGTGTCCCGGCGAGCTTATACAATAATTCAAATTCCTTGAGCGGTAATGTGAGCGATTCCTTCCCAACCATTACCTTATAGGTTTGCCGATCCAGCACGATGTTGCCGAACTGAATGGTTTGCGTTGTACCAATCCGATATCGTTTCAGCAATGCCCTGATACGGGCGGTCAGCTCCAATGGATCAAATGGTTTAGTTAAATAGTCGTCTGTTCCAAGCTCGAAGCCCTTTACTTTCTCCCAAGTCTCGCCTCTAGCCGTCAGCATAAGCAGCGGAAGATCCGGGTTGGCGCGTCTGAGCTCCTTGCACAACGTCCAACCATCCATGATCGGCATCATAATATCCAATACGACAAGATCAACAGGCTTTGCTGCATAGACAGCCAGCGCTTGCTTGCCATCAACCGCCTCAACCGTTTCAAAGCCATCGTTTTTCAAAAACAAACAGACGAGTTCGCGAATGTTTTCATCGTCATCAGCAACCAATATCGTAGGCATTCATTCCCTCTTTTCTGTTCGGTATCCCATAATCCAGTGTACCCTTTAGTATAAGCAAGTTTACGCGGGTCAGCAAGAAATGGTACCCGATTGCCAGAAACCTACTTTCACGTTTCAGCTTCAAATTCATAACCTACCCAAGCAAAAAGGACGAGAAACATACATTAGGCTTGAAATGCAATGGCCTAATCTACGTTTTTAATTCTCGTCCTAAGAGGTTTTTTATTTATGGTTTAACCGGTAATATAAATCATTCCAGCGTATCTCATTCTCAAGTGAAGCCATGGTGGTAGAGGAATTAATGGTAATGCATTCAACACCTGCCATTCGAGCCCAATCCTTCATTTGTTCGCTGCTTACATGGAAGGAGAATCCGAAATGATGGGCACCACCGGCGAGAATCCATGCTTCAGCTGCGTCCGTGAGAGAAGGTTCGGGCTTCCACATGATACTTGCTACCGGCAAGTTCGGCATTTCCTTTTCATTCTCAACTGCGGTCACTTCATTAACGATCAAGCGGAAGCGGTCCCCCAGATCGACGACTGTTGCATTAATTCCTTTACCGCTAGCCCCGTTAAAAATGAGCCGAGCCGGATCCCCCTTACCGCCAACGAACAAGGGATGGACTTCAATTTTCGGCTTATTTGCTGCGAGTGTTGGACAAATCTCCAGCATATGGGCTCCGAGCACCATTTGATTACCTGCTTGCATATGGTAGGTGTAATCCTCCATAAATGAAGTGCCTTTGTTCTCGGCCATAATCTTCATCATCCGGACTAATGCAGCTGTCTTCCAGTCACCTTCCCCGCCGAAACCGTATCCCGCAGCCATTAGGCGTTGAGCGGCCAGTCCAGGCAACTGCTTCAACCCGTGCAAATCCTGAAAGCTTGTAACAAACGCACTGTAGCCGCCTTCTTGTAGAAAGGCTTTCAAACCAATCTCAATCCGGGCCTGCTCCCCAATGGCCTCCCGCACCGAACCTTCGAGTCGCCCGCCTTCCGTAAAGTCATACAGCTCCTGGTACTCCGCCATTAATTCCTTCACTTGAGCATTCGACACATCGTTCACACGTTCGGCCAAATCGCCAGCAGGATAACCGTTAACGGACCACCCGAACCGAATTTGCCCTTCGACCTTATCCCCTTCAGTTACAGCAACATAACGCATGTTATCTCCGAACCGTGCGATCTTCATTGTCTGGCTCTCCGTATACGCAGCTGATGTTCTCATCCAAGAGCTAATTCTTTCACGTACCTTCACCTCTTGCCAATGTCCTGCGATGATTTTGCGGGCAATGCCGAGCCGTGCACCTATAAATCCGAATTCGCGATCGCCATGTGCGGCTTGATTAAGGTTCATGAAGTCCATGTCGATGCTGTCCCAAGGAATATCGACATTAAATTGCGTATGGAGGTGAAGCAGCGGCTTGCGTAATTGCGTTAGCCCCGAGATCCACATCTTCGCTGGCGAGAACGTATGCATCCATGTCACGATTCCTGCACAGCTCTCGTCTGAATTGGCCTCCAAGCACACTCGTCGTATAGCTTCGGGGGTAGTGACAACCGTCTTGAATTGAATCGAATACGGGATAACAGGGTCTTTGTCTAGAGCGTCGACCATCACCTTTGAATTTTCTTCTACTTTTAATAGAACGTCATCACCGTATAGTCCCTGACTTCCCGTTATGAACCAGAATACGTAAGGCTTTGCCTGCAGCATGTAAATTCCTCCTATAAATGATTTATAAATTTTAAATCAAGCCGATATTGAATAAATTCTCCAGGCTGTACTATTCGAAGCGAGCCGCTTTCTTGTTCTGCGGACCTGCCCTTCGTCCAGCAATTGGAGGGCTCAAGCCCAAGTACATGCTCACCCGCACCCGGCATGCGCCATTGCACCAGCTTGGGAAGCACCGCCGCGTCCCATTCCAGTTCAACTATGAGCCCCTTGGAAGAGGTACATTCATGGTTCACGGGGAAAGAAGGACTGTGAATACGCGCACGGATAAGCTCGCTTCCCTTCTTCGGCTCATGGTAATAGACTTGCTCCTTGTGCTGGGGGTCGGGCGCTTGCCAATCCCCCATTCTGCTTATATCCATGTCTTGATCCCGTGGAAAGCTATTTCCCTCAGGTAGGGTAACCGTCGTGTCTTCAGCCATAAGCGGAAATCCAAAGTTAAAATGATAGAGCATCATATGGGGCACCGGAAGGAATCCTGCATTCTCAATGGTATCCTGAATGGTAATCCGGTTGTCTCCCATACGACTCATAATCATTCTGGTCAGGCGTATACGCTCTCCGAAAATGGAGGTCTCCTCCATAACACCGCGGAGCTTCATTACATACTCATCGCCCTCCCATTCCGCCCAGCTGGAAATCTGGCGGCCCGGCGTATGGTGAATGCGCCCATGCAGGCCGTATGCCCCTGCGCTATCTTTACCCGGCGCCCCTACCTGCGACAGTCCGCAGGTCATCAGCAAACCTCCGGATGCACTTCTTAGCCATTCGGCCTCGCGTTGATCGTAATAGGCTGGATGAGGCTCACCATTACCAGCTGACCAGCTGACCGGAACGCCATGCATCTCTGCAAGCGAGATATCCATTCCCTTGTCTGGCGTCACATAGTAGGATAAACCAGAACCGGTTCGGATCCGAATTGTATTTAACCCAGCTTCAGGCCCCTCGTTTCTTATGAATCGCTCAATGCCGCCGATTTGTTCGATTCGCCCTACTCTTGCCTCCAGCTCCCGACGAGTCCACTCTTTTCCATACAGCCTCACCTTCTTCTTGCTCCTTTCCTATCATTACGCTTTATGATTGCTGCGGAACGTGCGCATGATTTGACTGGCATCTTCCTTGAAATCCTGAATGGCATCCATCATAAATTCATGGTAGAATGTGCTTTCTTCTTCCCGAACGAGCCTAGTCTTCGCTTGATCCATCACTTTGAGCGCCATCCCTGTGTAGTAATTGATCTTGGCGACGCCTTTCTCAATCGTGTTATTAAAATCTTCAACGGAAAGCCCAGATCCTCCATGCATGACGACCGGAACTCCCGCAGAATTGCGAATTTGCTCCAAGCGGCTCAAATCAAGCTTAGGCTTCTTCAGATATACGCCATGTACCGTACCGAAGGCGGCAGCAAGCGCGTCGATGCCTGTGCGCTCGACAAACTCTCGCGCTTGCTTCGGATCCGTATAAAGGGAGGTGTCATCGATGATAGAGTCATCATCCTCCCCTTCTGCTCCTCCGCTCTTGGGACGCGTAACGTATCCCAGTTCGCCTTCAACGGAAACGCCGAGCGTTTTGGCCATTTTAACCACCTCCGATGTTCGAAGGACATTCTCCTCATACTCATATTCGGAACCATCGAACATGATAGCGTTGAAGCCGAGGTGCATGGCTTTCGTGACAGCTGAGAAACTTTTCCCATGATCCAAGAGAATGCTGACAGGTACTGTAGCCCGCTCCATCGCTTCTACCATAATGGGAGCAATTATCTCTAATGGCGTATACTTAAAGTGAATCTCCGCATGGCACAGGATGACAGGCGATTGCTCTTCTTCGGCCGCTTGTATAATTCCGCGGATCATATCTAGGTTGATAGCGTTAAAACAAGGTACGGCATACCCTCTTCGCGAGGCATCTTGCAGCATTTCTTTCATTGCAACTCTAGTCATATGGATTCCCCTTTCCATTCACACATCTCACATAATAATGTTCGGTATGAACATAATTATAGTTTTAAACGAAAATAAAATCAACATTTTAATTACAAAACAGATAAAATTGTTTATAATGAACATATACTCGAAATTGGAGGGATCAACGTTGTCATTAATGGGACTCGATGTTGGAACAACAGGATGCAAAGCTTCACTCTTTGATGAAGGAGGATCGCTTCTCTCATCAGCTTATATGGAGTATCCGCTGGAACAACCGAAGCTAGGAGCTTTTGAATTGAATCCGCAACGCGTTTGGGAATCGGTAAGACGAGTGATCGCTGACGTTATATTGGCGGTACCAGGCGTCAACGTTCGTGCGCTCAGCATTTCCTCTCTGGGCGAGAGCGTCGTTCCGGTAGACCAAGAAGGCAATGTGCTAGGCAATGCCATCTTGTATATGGATCCACGAGGCTTGGAACAAGCCGTGATCTTAGAGCAGAGAATAGGCAAGAAACGGACGATGGAAATTACCGGAGTGCCGTTACACCCTATGTTTTCCCTGCCTAAAGTCATGTGGATCAAGCAAAACCAACCGGAGCTTTATGATCGGGTATGGAAGTTTATGATGTTCGGAGATTACATTGCATTTGTGCTAACGGGGATTTGTGTAACCGATTACACCCTTGCTTCTCGCACCATGGCCTTGAATATCTCAAGTAAAGCCTGGGATTCCATTATGTTCGAAGCTGCGGAGATTGAGATGGAGAAGTTTCCAGATCTCATTCCATCCGGACAACCGATTGGCGAAGTACGCCGCGACATTTGGCAAGCTCTTGGCATTCAGTCCACTACGCTCGTCATTGCTGGCGGTCATGATCAGGCTTGTGCCGCTCTCGGAGCAGGCATACTCTCAGACAACCAAGCCGTGGACGGCATCGGAACAGTCGAATGCATTACACCTGCTTATCGCTCCCCGATCTTAGGGCCAAAGATGCTGGAGCATCAATTCAATTGTGCTCCTCACGTTATCGAAGGGCTTTACTTGACGTATGCGTTTAACTTCACGGGCGGGTCGCTCCTTCGCTGGTATCGAGATAAGTTTGGACAAACCGCTGAAGCTGAAGCTCGCAAATTAGGCATTTCCGTATATGATTACTTGAGTTCAAGCGCTGCGTCCGAGCCTTCCGATTTACTCGTTATTCCGCATTTTGCAGGTTCTGGTACGCCTTATATGAATCCCGAAGCAAAAGGAACGATCCATGGCCTCACGTTTGATACCGATTCCACCCATCTGTATCGCGCGCTTATGGAAGGAGTGACTTATGAGATGCGCTACAACCTAGAGTGCCTCGAAGAAGCAGGTATACCGATACGTTCCCTGCGGGCGGTCGGTGGCGGTGCCAAATCTGATCTATGGCTTCAGATCAAAGCTGATATTATGAATTGCCCTATCGAAAAATTAGACGTTGGCGAAGCTGGAACATTAGGCAACATTATTTTAGCGGGCTGCGCGTCCGGCGTGTACCGCTCTTATGAAGAAGCCGTCCATGTCCTAGTCAAGCCCGTACGTATGTTTTATCCGAATCAACCAAATCAATCCCTCTATGCGGAACGCTATGAGAAGTACAAGGCACTCTCCAGCGCTATTGCTTCCATATATTGATTGAAAATTTACATCAGATCTATAAAGCTGCATCATACAAAGCCCCCTCATCCTTTATCGAAAGCAATAGCGGCTAAATTCGATGAAGGATAGGGGGCACTTTCTTATGGTTTAGTGGGAAGGGCGTAGGAAAAATAATGGATCATGCTTGCGGAGTCGAAGAGGTTGGGGATGTACGCGGTATTTGATCGAGCAACCATAGAAGATCGGTCAGCTTGAGCATGATAAATATAAAAACAAGCTGACGAGGATTATCTACAAGCACCAGCTTATTTCAGTCCGGTTCATCCATGTCATGGAATAATCACTCTGGTTTCCGCGCCTTCTAACGCGTTCTCCCACTTCTCATCTGGTTTCTGATCCGTAATAATGGCAGTAATGTCCTCCAGGGCTGAATAGGAAAACAATGCGCTCTGACCAAATTTGGTATGATCCATAACGATATACGATTCTTTTGCCCTCAGAATGGATATCCGTTTGATTTCGGCCTCAAGCATATTCGAATTACTAAACCCATGCAGAAGACTCAAGCCTGTCGTACCTAGGAATACTTTATCGAAAGCCAGCTTGGAGATTGCTTCAATCGCTGCTGTACCTGCCATAGCGTTTGTCGTATTAACCAATACACCTCCAATGACTACGGTTGAAATATTCTTTTCAGCGAGTTCAGCTGCCACATGAATAGCATTGGTAACCACAGTAATGGGGGCCTGAACGGGAAGATAACGTATGATTTGCAGTGTGGTTGAGCCGCTGTCAATAAATACGGATTCTCCCGGTGCAATTAGCCGGGCAGCTGCTTGCCCGATCTGTTCTTTTTCGTCCATATTCACAATCGAACGTTCAGGAAGAGCAACTTCCTTGGAGGACAATATGGCTCCACCGTAAGTGCGCTTCAATAAGCCGGTTTGTTCGAGTTTCTCTAGATCTCTTCTTAACGTCATATCCGTAACAGAGAAAAAATCCTTTAATTCAGCAATCTTCACTTCTCCGTCTTTACGCAATAAATTAATAATCTGTTTTTGGCGATCATTTAATCCGGTCGACATAGTCGGCCTCCAGTTCCTGCACGATATCCAGAACAGTGCTTAGTTATTATTATCATTATAATGACAATACTCCTTTCGTTTCAAGCTTTAATCAAACAAAAAACAAACAAAAGTCAAACATGTCGAAAATAATCCCTTTTTAATTCAGCCCAATGACACAAGGCCGCTCCTCTTAATGAGGAACGGCCTTGTGTTATATATTCATTTTCGAAACGTATTTAAATCCCAGCGATCCGCCCACTTGATTTCTATCCCATCGTCCGTAAAAGTGATAGGAAGCCAAACGTATCTAGAATTCGCAAGCTCCTCCGGCAGCCATCGGTCAGCCATAAAGATAAAGCTGTTCTCTAAGCCTTGGACAGGAAAAACATATGTGCTCTGCGCATAAAACGATTTCCGAGCATGCAGCCCGCTTAACGGATTATCTTTGAGCTCCCACCGCCCCATCATCCGATTCGACTCCGCAACGAGAGTCGCATTGGGATACCACCCCGTACAACCCGAGGAAAGCAAGTAATATCTCCCCGCATGTTTAAACACCGCCGGAGCTTCCCGAGACTGATCGATGAACACTTTCGTAAACTCGCCATTCAAATCGGTATAATCATCCGTTAACCTCGATATGACCAGAGTTTTATTCCAGTCAGACGAATGAAGTAAATACGCCGTTCCATCGTCGTCTTTAAATACTGTCATATCGCGGCTATCCACGTCGTTCGGACGTTTGCTTCCCGCATAGGCAAACGGTCCTGCCGGATGGTCGCTTATGGCCACACCGGTTTTGGCCAGCGTATAGTCCTCGCTATCCATATGAAGCCACATAATATATTTGCCAGTCCGATCGTTC
This sequence comes from Paenibacillus paridis, assembly GCF_006345825.1. Lineage (GTDB taxonomy): Bacteria > Bacillota > Bacilli > Paenibacillales > Paenibacillaceae > Pristimantibacillus > Pristimantibacillus paridis. Next base: position 389,641 of record NZ_VCIX01000092.1, on the reverse strand, counting down.
CTCAGTACCTTTGGCCGCTCTGCTACTTTGGACGGATGAAGGTCGTGATTCGGATCATCGGAAACCGCAGGCAACACAATGCCTTCGAATGTCCAGTTATATAAATCGCTGGAAGAGTAGCAGGATATGCCAATGACGTCCACGCGCTGAATACCAATCTGGCTTATCCTGTTTGGGCCGTCTTTATTTTCTCCATACCAGTAATACATCCCGTTATCGAATAATATGCTGCCGCCATGCGCCTGAATAGGTTTTCCTTTCGTATCCAACCACAATTCGCCTGGCTGAAAGTCCTCATACTTTGTCATTGCAACCACCTCAATTCTTCGCTCTGAAATAGGCAACCTACGCCCGATTAAAGAGACCTTGCTGATAATCTTGGCTCCAGCAAGGTCTCTTCCTACCCTAAATGTGCTTTCTCGCGGATTTAGCGACCTTCCGCTTGCGCTTGCTTATTCGTTGCTTCAATCACTTTCGTACCGCCTTTAGACAACCACTCTTCCTTGAAGGAAGCGAAATCCGCAGAAACGTCCTTGGATTCCACAATTATTTTTACGAATTTTTCATTTACCAAATCATTCAGCTGGCTTGGAATACTCGGATCGAGTTCCTCTGGACTGATGTTTAAGTAGGCTAACGGATTCGGAACGGCGAAGTCTCCTGTCGATTTTGCCATTGCGACAATGTCTTCTTTATTAGGCGTACTGTCGGCGAGGAAGTCTGAATTCCATGAAACCAATGCTTTTAATGAAAAGGCTTTGTCTTTGCCCTTTTCTTCATCCGTCATGAGGGGGGTGATTTTATCTCCGTCTTTGCTGTAGTGGACCCCTTCAATGCCGTTCATCATCAGCTGCTGCCCTTCACTTGAGAGCAGGTAGTCCAGCAGTTCCAATGATTTTTTCTTTTTCTCGTCCGAAATATTGGCATTAACCGACGTTTCTGCCCAGAAGTTATTGAAGCCATCCATTCGCTGAGCGCCTGTTTTCCCTTCTAAGGTGCCTACCCATGTGAAAATCGACTTCGGATCGGCATCGGGATATGCCTGCTTGAACTTATCATAAAAATCATTATAGAAGGTCGCGTTTGCGTTATGAATCATAATGCCGACTTTGCCCGTAATAAATTTCTCGATTTTCTGGTCGTCCGTATTCAACATAAACTCAGGATCAAGAATTTTTTCATTGTAAAGCTGGTTTAGAAAAACAAGCCCGTCTCTCGTTTCATCGGAAATGGCCTCCGGCGCCCATTGCCCATCTTTCTTCTCCCACCTATCGGTGCTCGTGTCGAAAGCGTTGAACAGCGGATATTGCCACCAAATCCCTCCGGCACTGGAGGAATAACCGTACGTATCCTTCTTGTTATTGCCGTCTGGGTCACCCTCGGTCAATGCCTTGGCTACCGCATAGAACTCATCGATCGTCTTTGGCATTTCCAGATTTAGCTTATCCAGCCAATCCTTGCGAATTAGAATATTGTGTCCGCTGACCGCCATCTTGCCGCTGCCGGATTCATTGAATATAGGAAGCGCATAATGCTTGTTGTCGGTCGTTTTAGCTAAATGCTCAAAGTTCGCTAGCGACGCTTTCATATTCGGATACTGCTCAGAGTAATCCGAAAGCGGCAGGAGCATGCCCTCTTTAATCCACTGACGGTATTGAACCGGTCGGTCAATGCCATAGGAGACAAATACATCGGGCATCTCTCCGGAAGCAATCATCACGTTCAGTTTCTCTTCCCAGTCATTCCATGAAGCCGTAATCAGCTTCAAGCGAATGTTGAGCTTTTCCTGCAAATGCTTATAGATTTGGGAATCCTGTGCGTCAGCCCCTTCAAACATCCAACTAAATACGGATAATTCAACAGGCTTTGCATTTTCAACGACTGGTTCAGAACCAGGGCTTCCAGTAGGCGCAGACTCACCCGCTTCGCTTTTATCATTATTATTTCCGCATCCTGCAATCACCCCAACGAATAACAACACCATTGCAAGACATAAAATGAGGCTTTTCTTTCCAATCAACATGTTGTTCACTGCTCCCCTTTAATGAAAAATGAATGTATGCTAGTGATCTGACTGTCAACTCTTGATTGATCCAATCATCACCCCTTTCACAAAGTGCTTCTGAATGAAAGGATAAACAATGATGATAGGAATAACGGAAACCATCACAATCGCATTCTTAATGGTGTCCCCCAGCATAAAATCTTTGCTTACGAAGCTGCCGCTGCGGGTCAATTCCATATTGTTATTAATCAGTACGTCCCTTAACACCATCGCTAATGGCCATAGTTCCTTGTCGTTAAGAAACAGCATCGGAACATACCAATTGTTCCATTGGCCCACGGCGATAAATAATGCGATTGTTGCGAGCGCCGGGAACGATAAGGGGATGATGATCTGGAAGAACACTCTGATATAACCAGCCCCGTCGATCTTTGCCGATTCCTCCAGATCAATGGGGATATTTTGAAAAAATGTTTTGAGCACGATCAAGTTATACGTGCTTAAAGCTGCCGGAATGATCATAACGGCCAAACTATTTACCATCCCAAGACTCTTGATTAGCAAGTAGTAAGGAATGAGCCCCCCGCCAAAAAACATCGTGAATATAATAAAGAGAAAGATAGCCGTTCTGCCCGGAAGATCTTGTTTCGTCAACGGATATGCCGCAATCGACGTAATCAGTAGCTGGTATAGCGTACCAATCACCGTAACGAATACGGAAACTACAACCGACATCAGAATCGTATTTTTCGAGAAAACGTATTCATAAGCTTCAAAGGAAATGCTTCGCGGAAGGATATTAAAGCTCGTCTTCACGGCTTCCTCATACGGCAGTACGGATCCCACAAGCACATGCCAGAACGGGTAAAGCATAATGCAAGCCATGAAAACTAAGAAACCGATGTTAAGTATATCAAATATTTTGCCAGAAACGCTCGTAGATCGCACCATTATTCAATCACCTCAGTAAATGCCATGTCCGTTCATTTTTTTAGCCGCGCTGTTTACAGCGATAAGAAGTACAAAATTGATAACGTTTAGGAATAACCCGATTGCGGTTGCCATGCTATACTGCCCTTGCGTCAGCCCGATCCGGTAAACGTAGGTATCGATAACATCGCCGCTTTCATATACCATGGGGTTGTACATATTAAACACTTGGTCAAAACCACCGCTCATCATGCTGCCAAAATTTAATATTAACAAAATGGATATGATCGGCAGCAAGCTTGGCAGCGTAATGTGAACAATCTGCTTCCAGCGGTTGGCGCCATCGATCACGGATGCCTCGTACAAATCCGGATTGACACCGGACAATGCCGCCAGGAAAATAATCGTTCCCCATCCGACTTCCTTCCAAGTGCCAGAAATGACCAATAGCGGCCGAAACATGCTGTTGCTTGTCAAGAAATTAACCGGATCTCCGCCAAACAGAACAACAATGCTATTGACCAGGCCCTCGTTCGACAGCAGCGCGAACAAGATGCCCGAGATCGTTACCCACGAGATGAAGTGGGGCAAATAAATAATCGTTTGAATCGACCGTTTGAAGATCCTGTGCCTGACTTCGTTCAAAAGAATAGCCAGAATAATCGGAGCAGGAAATCCAAATACGAGTCGCATGATATTGATTTCAATCGTGTTGGTAAAAACCTGCCAAAACTTATCGGTCGCGAAGATTTGTTCGAAGTGCTTGAACCCTACCCATGGACTGCCTAAAATGCCTTTCGTAATCCAAAATTCTTTAAATGCGATCGATGCACCGTACATGGGGATGTAACTAAATATAATTAAAAACGCAACGGCGGGCAGCAGCATGAGATACAGCATTTTATATTTGACTATTCTTCTGCGCACATCCTTACCCGTTCCGGCACTTGCCCCAATTGTCGCCATATTATCGCTCACCCGTTTTCTTCTGCAGCCTGAACCGGCTGTCGTCTTGATGGAATCCGATGTTATGAAGCACATTCACATTCGTGCTAGTTGCATCATCAATATAAATACGATCCTCTGTTGTAGCAACCGTGCACAATCTTCTATTGTTCTCGATCCAAACCTTGTTACAATGGCTTGCCATTAAACTTCCCTGATAATATTCAGGGTGGAGCACGCCATTCTCGTCTCCATCGGCAGCCGCTTTGAGCCTCCCCGCATTCGAATTCAAAATGGCATTATGGCGGATATATACCCTGCTGCAGGATGAAGCATAAACCGCTTGCTGCGGGCAATTGATAATGGTATTATTCTCGATCCACACCCGGTCAAAGATCGGATATTGCGTTCTCCCGCTGGCAAGATATACCCCCATATAAATAACGGCCATGTTCCAGTGATTCACATCGCAGCTGTCAATGAGATTATTGCGGATACGCAGATTGCTTACTCCAAATCCTTCCGACCAGCGAGACTCGGAACCGCACTCGATCTGGATCGCTGGCCCTTGATTCATGAAGAAATGGTTATTCTCCACCAAGCCATTGCCGGAATGCAGCAATATCCCTCTTGCGCGGTTATGGTGGAAGAAATTATGGCGAACGATATAATTGCCGGAATCGTATCTCCGGTTAAAAAGGATTGCGCTTTCCGAAACCTCCGCAGGGATCGGTTGTTCAAAGGCAAGCGTGCAGGTGTTATGCTCTTTATTCCACTCCACGCCAGCAATACGCTTCATGATCCGGGAAGGAGACAAATCTTCGTTGCGGAACTCGATATCGTCCCCTATCGCAAAGGGATTACGCCATGCTAGCACACGATTTAGGCTTACGGTCCGATCGTCGATTCGCTTGAAACCCTGGACTGAATTATCGTGAATGTTCAGGCAATCATCGCCGTTGTAGCTGAAATCGCAGTTCTCAATCCTAAAGTAACCTAGAGAATTACTAATATGGCAGCCATCTGCCGTGACGGAAATACAACGCGTCGTGCCTGGCCGTTTTACAATTCTGCAATGCCGCAGCGCCCAATGCCGTTGATCCCCTGACGCCACGAAAGCATGCCCTGGCGCGGAATAGATCGTTACATGCTCGATTTGCAAATGCTGATTGCTTTTAAGTTCGAAAGCGTTCGCATCATAAACGTAATGACGAACGATGTAAGCTTGCCCTGGAGTCAGAAAGCGAAAATCCTCGGGATTGGATAATGCGATTCGGAACGTATTAAGATCCTGGCGACTTATGTTCCGGAAATGGTTTTCATGGAATTCCCGACCTAACTCGCAACCTGCTGATAAGGTCAGCGGATTCATCGCGTTTAAGGTCCGTATGTTCAGATCGTCCGGCGCTTGCGCATACTCTGGAAAATGGAGATCGAAATACGTACGGTTTGCGGCCACTTCCCGCACTTGTCCGATGCTTGCCAATTGCCCGTTTTCCCAGTCCCAATCGACAGTGAAATTTTTGAATTGGATCCGAACGCAATTGGTTATAGTAACAAAGGCTTCCACCGTAGAAAAGATGAATTCAGAGCCCCCGCCATCGAACTGAAAATCGTGCATCCCTTCAAATACGGGATGGTTGCCATTATAAAATCGATATATTCCCAAAGGAACGACAAGCTCGGACGATCGTTCCCGTTTGCAATAATCAATGGCATTCTGAAAGGCGTTTCCGTTACAATACCCTTCCTCGGATCTAGCGCCGAAATCAGCGACGCTAACTCTCGTATATCCACTCCATTCCGGAGCACGGATTGAGATTTCAGGCATGCTCACGGCTGTATCGTCATTCTTTACTCGCTCCACTCACCTGCCTCCTCTCTCTATCTACGCCTGTTATAACTCTCTTGCTATATTGATTGTGCCATAGACGGCTTTCCCTTCATATGTGCTGAGTATTGAACATTGGTTGTAGTTTGTTACGATGTTATAAGAACGCTTATACAAAAAAATGCCCCGATCGGTGATCGAGGCGTCCTGCATCCCTATTGCTCCATAAGTATCACGTTATCGTATAGCACAGTCGCATTATACGTTTCTAACCCCACCTTCCCCTTGCTGAACGTAAAAGCAGGATCTGTTGTGCTTAATTGCAGAACGCCGTCCACATACATGTCTATTCGATTGCCGACAGCTTCAACTGATACGCGATAAGCCGTCCCGACATTAATCGTATAGGCTTTCGACGCGAGCACCGTCTGGGTTCCCGCTATCGTTTTCTTGATCGCAATCCCATGCATATTGCTGATATAAACAAAATATTTATGATTTGCATCCGTTAGACGAAATACCAGATTCGCGAAACCGCCACTTCCCGCGGCATTGCTTAATAGAATATCGCTAGCTAACGTATAGTTGCTCCACGAGTCGATCCCTGCCGTTGCAAGGCTCCCTGAATAGTCCGTCTGCTTGTATTTCTTACTGCCGCTATCCGTCACGACCGACCAGCTGCCCGATTGCACGGTCCATCTTCCTGCGGAGCTCTCGAAATTTTCGGATAATAAGTAAATGGAACTATAGCTTACGATAGGATTCCAATAAACCGTATCGTACAAATTGTTCGTATTCTGATTCGCAACAAAACGTATCGCATCACCCTTAATCACATCAAGCGTTATTATGGGGGCAGATACTGCCGTTCCGTAGATGACCTGCTGCCAGCCGCTCGCCGGCCAAATTTGCGCGTTGTTTTTCAAAATTTTAACGTTTACGCCATCTGCTCCCGCCCCCGTGTTCAACAGGTGAATGGCTTCGTTTGACGAGAGCGTAATTTCGCCGTCCTCTGGCGCTAACCATGTTCTTACCGAATCGCTGCCATCTGGCGATTGCAGATTTTCCCCTACGCTTAAGAAAGTCGCCCCGTCCCGCCACATTCTCCATGGCGCGTAGTAATTTGCCAATGGCGCATACGTCGTGCCATTCCATTTGTGATAGTACCAAACCGGCCCCTGTGAGATCGCCCCGACTTCCTTAACCGCTTCATACTTTCTTGTGGATGCCGGAATGGTTCCGCTGGTCGCGCCTGCCGACGTTTTGCCTGAGCTAACATTTCCATTGTTGTCTTCGGCTTCAATCAAATAATAATAAGTTGTACCGCTTTGAAGCTCTTGCCGGTCGGTAAAGCTTGCGGTCGTTGATTCTCCAACCATATTGCTGTAGGCAGGCGTAAAGCTTGGAGTCGTTGAGCGGTAAATATTGAAGTGATTAACTCCTGAACCTGTATCAGAAGCTGCCGTCCAAGATAACAATATGCCTAAGCTTCCGCTATTCCAAGCTGCTGATCCCCCGGCCGGATTGCCTGGCGCCACAGTATCCAATGCGGAGATGGTGCTGCCTAAATCGAATCCGGAGGCGCTTCTCCATGCCGCTATGGTGCTGTAGCTGACCCCAAACCTTTCAGCTTGAAATGCTGTTCCGCTTGCCTGATAGAATCGATTGTCATTGACAAGATCAAGCGGTGCGCTTAACCCGATTTTATAAGCTGAAGTTCCCGAAATTCCGTTCGCCATAACGATCCGATTATTCTGGAACGAATCTCCCGACCAAGCGTCCCCGGGTGACACATCTTTGCTGCTTAACGCACTCGTATTCGCTTGATCCACTACGATTAAATTATTGGCGACAACGAGATTTTTTAAGCCGGAATATCTGCCCGTATCCGCCGTAAAATCGCTTAATGCGATTTGGCCCGTTCCGATCGAGGTTTCTCCGCGGTTGCCCTTCACTTTATTGTCAGTGATTCTCGAATTAATGTTCGCCATCGTCGTCACGCCGTTGCCTTTATTAGCATGAACGTAATTATATTGAACGCTGACATATTCATTAGACCAATCAATGTTTAATCCGGAAGCATCATGCCCCGTGTTGCTGTCGGACATATTGTAGACCTCGTTAAACATGACATCTACGTAGGAGCTTGCGACTGGCCAAATTCCGCCCGGTCCCCAGGTGACCCCTGTTCCGGCATATTGTCCGGCATCATGTACGAGGTTCCATTTTATCGTGCTATGATTGGAATTCCCGATGACGATCCCTTGGTTTCCAAGCTGGTATGCCACGTTGCTGTGAACCTTAACATTACGAAATAACGCGGAGCTTTTAAGATTGTCCGATAACGTGCTATCCCAACCGGCAACTCCGATCGCTCTCCAACCGAGCATATAGATTTCATTATGGCTAATAACGATATTTCGTGCGACTTCGCTATGTTTGTTTGTCGGATAAACCGCCGTAATCAGAATGCCCTCCGAATTGCTGTTGATTCCAGAACCACGAACCCGGTTCCCCTCTATTGTGATATTGGACCAGGTCCCTTCCGCATTATAAGTAATGACGATCGCTCTGTTCGTTATAGTTGGGCTAGTTAGCGCATTCGTCGTGGTACACTCGATATCCAATCCCGATATGGTCCATCCGCTCACATTCGTTAGGCTCACCACAGCCGGGGCCGAAGATCGAATGATGGGTTTGCTCCCGCTGCCATAGGCGGTCATTTGGATCGGAAGCAGAGCCGTTCCCGAACCGTTCAAGGAAACGCTCTCGTTCCAAGTATCGCCTGATTTCAATAATAGTTTATCGCCAGGATTAAACGTAACGTTAGAAATTTTAGCCAAAGTTTGCCAAGGAGTGCCTGCGCTCGTCCCGTTATTATAATCATTGCCCGTTGAACTGCTTACATAATAGGTCGTACCCGCTGCGTAAGCCCTGTCATTATAAACGAAGACAATCATAGCTATAACGAATATCCATGCAACAAAGACACACTTTTTGGCCATTGGCTACTCCTCCTCAATGTGCAGTTCAAACAGGCGAGCCGTAAATTCCGATGGAAGTGTAACAACTAACGCATTTTCAAGCTGATTCCAGCTGCAACTAACGCTCTCATTTTGGGGAAACCCACAGCGAACCGTTACTTTCTTGCCGTCACAACCCGGAATCGGAAATCTCGCTTCACTCGCTCCGCCTTCCATTCTCCATACCGCCACATAAGCCTTCTCACCGCATCTAAGTCCAAGGCTAAGCCAATGATCGCCATGCTTAGGCAAGCCAATCGGCCAAAAAGGAAGAGCCTTCGGAATGGAAGCCCGGATACTCTTGTAATAAGCAATCCCTTCACGAATCAATTCAAAACGATCCGTTGCAATTTCCGACAAGTGCCCGCTCTGATGAATTCGCATTAACATGCCGTTCACCATGTTAAAGATGACCTCTTCCCGGTCTCCGTCCTTCAGCGGATATGACCAAGCAGCGGATTGCTCTGGAGTAAGCGCCGTAGGAGCAGCAGCTGATATCGCCGCAAATTTGCGGTAATCCGTTTGATCGCTAATCGACTGCACGCTGTGCCTGGCGAGCAAAGCATAATCCATACGCAAACCGCCGCTCCCGCAATTCTCGATGACCAAATCCGGATAACGGGCAAATACGCTATCAAGCCAGCGCAGGTAGGCACGGTTATGCTGAAGCAAGCCATCGCCGAAGCTATCGGCGTTAACCTCTGTACCGATCCCCGCATTAATGTTATAGTCCATTTTGATATAACCGACCTTGTACTCCGTCACTAGACGGTCAATCACTTCATCTGCATATTGAATGACCTCGGGATGTCGATAATCCAATTGATACCTGCCGTGATCCATTACCCGCTTGCCATGTCGCATGAAAAACCATTCATCCGGCACTTGCTGCGCCAAGGGGCAATGAATGCCCATAACTTCAAGTTCCAGCCAAAGTCCCGGGATTAAGCCTTTCGCCCGGATATAGTCAAGCACCTCCTGCAATCCGCCTGGAAAACGTCTTGGTGACGGTTGCCAAAGCCCTACATTGCTCCACCATTCGCCATCCGCATACCAGCCAGCATCGATGCAATAATATTCGCAACCCGCCAAAGCAGCCGCATCGACTAAGGGTAAAATCTTCTCGGTCGTTGGATCAGCGAATAAACAATTCATGTAATCGTTGAAAACAACCGGAAGCCCTTCATTGTCCTCGTTCCAACGACGGATTTCTCGCCGATAACGCGTCAATTCCACGATTCCCTGTTCGAACCCTCCATTGACAATCGCAATCGCTGCAGGAACGGAGATAAAGGCTTCGCCTGGCGCGACGTTTTTCCACCAATGGCTTTCGTTCTCCGTAGGGCCGCTTAATTGCAAATAGAGCTGACCATTCGCCTTATCGCTCATCTCCCAATGCCAAGAACCGTTATGCTCGATTTGCCAACACAGGGCCATTCCCGTCTCCCTATTTTCATATCCACCCATTGGATGAAGATCGGCGGAAGACCAGGTTCCCGAATTGCTGTATGAAAGTCTTTTGATCGAAAAGTCATTTACTTTCGTTAAACCTAGCTCGGGTAGCCTGTAACTTCTCCACTGCAGCTCTCCGTGCCATGCATTATGTGCAATATGAAGACGGCTTTTGGCTTCCCATGTTCCGCTGCCTCCGCCCGCGATCCCCGTAACTGTAAACGAAGAAACGTATTCCATTGGAATGGGATTCACACTCTGATTGACGACCTCCGTCCAAGCTCGGATGACAGGGATATCGTTGTAAAATTGATAGTGTACCGTTACACGCATTCCCCTGTCTTCCATAACCACTTCGAGTTTTCTTCCGCTTTCGTTATAGAAATCTCTGTGGCTATCGTACTTCAATCTCCCTCCCGGCATGGTGCCCGTATATTTGGAGGCATGATGATCGTTCCGATCCTCGCCTGTCACTTGCAGTTCGACGATTCGGCGCGTTCCCCGTTCCTCCTCGGTTCCTCGTACCTCTTCATTCGCTGGGAAAGGAGATAAATGAACCAGACGGACATCTCCGTCTTCGGCAATCTGAATCTCCAAATAAATCCCATTTTCGCATAAGCTAATCCAACTCAGCACTTCCGTCGTATCCTTCTCGACACCATAGGCCCTTGTCACTTTTCATTCACCCTCTATTCTTGATTGATGGTTCTCATTGTGACACGGGCTCGATGGCATTTCTATGTGTTAATCAAAGAGATTGGGTTGTGGTTTCTTGTGTACGTTGTTTTTATGATCGAAGCGCTGTTTGTACTCTAGCGGCGACTGACCCAGATGTTTCTTGAATAGCTTGCTGAAATGGGCATAATCCTCATAGCCGACTAGTTTTCCGACATCATATAGAGATATGTCCTCTTTCAATAGCTCAACAGCTGCATCCAGCCTTTTCTGAATGAGGAAATGGATAAAGCTTTGCCCCTTCTCCTGTTTGAAGAGATGACTCAGATAATTTGGGCTAATAAAGTACTGCTGGGCAAATTCTTTGAGAGAAATTTTGTGCGCATACCGCCGTTCAATATCCTTGATGATCTCGTCAACAATGGGAAAGGTCGTTAACTCCGACGGCTTCTTCTTATGCTCGTCAATGAACATTCTCATCTGTATAAGCAAATCATGGGGATTACCATAGTGTAGGACCAGATCCTGGACGGTAATAGAGTCCTCGGCGAAAGAGTGTGTCGACAAGGAGAAGTTCTTGATTACCACAACAAAGAAATTATAAATTTCAACAAGCCCATTTAAATGAATGCGATCTTTGGCCATTCCTTTATGCACATCAAATAACGCCGCTTCCAGATGCTCAAGCTTTGTTGCTTTGCCTATCCGCTCCATGATAGACGGCAATGCCGCGTTTACTCTCGGCCTATAGCGGTAAACGCCTATCCTGCGGTTTAAGGTCGAGGTGTCAGCCATCATATTTGCTTGGTTGTAGTATTTCGCGATTTGACTGTCGAAGTCGTTCGAGAGGCTTACTCCTACATCCCATTGAAGCTCTGCTGCCATGGTTAGTACGCGTTTATATAAAGCCTTAAGCGTAGTCGTATCCAATTCGGAATGGCTTAATAAATACGTCCATTTGAGCGGACTTGCCATGGCACGAAAAAAAGTAACGCCATGTTCATGCAGCAATCGATCCGAATTCAGCAATTCTTGCTCCGATATGGCTGTTTTGCTTTTCACGATGGCAAAGGCATATCCCGCATCGCTGCCCATTTCAACATTCAAACCTTTTAACTGAGCCACTTGCTGTACGGTTAACCCCTTCTCGATCATTTCCAGAAACAGCATGGAATTGTGGTAAGTTTGCAATGCGCGTTTGTCCCGATCACGTTCAGCTAACCGCTTGCTGCAATTCGATAACGTATCCCGCAATTCTTGCTCGTTGACCGGTTTGAGCAGATAGGCAAAGCAGCCTAGCTCCAGCGCTTTTTTTGCGTAGCTAAATTCACTGTATGCGCTCATGAACACCACTAGCGTATGGGGAGACACACGGTTTACGAAAGACAATAAATCCAAGCCGCTTTTCCCAGGCATGCGAATATCACTGATCACGACATCAATCGATTTGCGCTTCAACAGGCTTTCAGCCATTTGTACGTCATTTACTTTCGCTACAATTTGGAAGCCGAGCGTTTCCCAATCCACAATTTGTTCCATATCCTTCAATATCCACGGCTCGTCATCCACGAGGATCAGCTTATGCAAAGTTTACTCACCCTTTCGCTTTAAGTGGAACGCTAACCGTCACAACCGTTCCCCTATCTCTCCAGCTCTTGATGGATAGACCATAGGGCTTCCCGTAATAGATTTGAATTCTTTTATGAATATTGACAAGCCCGATTCCTTGACCCAGTCCTGCGGTTTCGGCTGAGCTCTTATTCCTATTGTCAAAATCCTGCTGCATGCGCATCAAGCGTTCCTCGCTCATGCCGATTCCGTTATCCATCACCTTGATCAGCAAGTGATTCTCCTCATCCACAGTCGCATGGATATGAATGATCCATCGCCCTGTCTTTCCTTCGAGACCATGAAATAAAGCGTTCTCAACAAGCGGCTGGAGAATGAGCTTCACGATCGAACGGGCTCCGAGACCCTGATCCATGATTACTTTAAACTGCAGCCGCTCCCCAAATCTTATTTTTTGAATATCAATGTAGCGCTCCAGATGCTCAAGCTCTTTGTGCAGAAGAACAAATTCATCCGTACGCGTAATATAGCGGAAATAAGAGACGAGATTGTCAATAGCGACGGCTACCTCCCTCCGTGCGTTGGACAAGGCCATGCCTCTAATAGAGTGAAGAACGTTATACAGAAAATGAGAATTAATCTGGCTCTGGAGACCATTCAATTGAAACATTCGTTTCTCCATTTCCGTTTCATACAGCTGCTGCTGGGATTGCAGCAGATTATCCGTAAGCTTCTTAATTTCATTCATCATATTGTTATAGTGGTCCTGTATGATCGTAATTTCATTCTTATAGCCGAATCTCAACCGGGCATCCAAATCTCCGCTCGCTGCGCTATCGAAAATATCCGCCATCTTAGTGATGGGATGGGTCAAGCGAATATTAAAAGAAGCCGCTGCCCAGATGACGATTAAGACCATGATCGCTATAGCCGAAATCACGATATACTGAATGATCGATGCTTTTCCCACCAGCTTATCTTCATTAATTAATGCCACGAACTTCCAGCCCAAGCTTTCGATCGGGAGGGATTGGTACAAATAATTGATTCCGTTCATTTGAAAATCGACAACTTGGTAATCCACATTCATTTTAGCCTGGGCATAATGTTGTTCAAAATCGGGATTATGAGTCGAAGAGCCAATGAGATCGCCGTTCTCGTTCATAATATAAAGCTCTGCTTTATCCGCCAAATCCGCTGAGCGTAATATTTGCTGTATCCATTCCGTATCCAATAACAAAACGCCTATGTAAATTTCCTGCAGATATTGGTATGGAAGAACGGATTTCACCTTTCTGAAAGCCAGTATGCCTTGGTCTTTTAAGAATGGAGGCGAGATCTGCAGCTTATTGCTTAGCCTATTCGTATTTTGCATCTCCTCCAAATAAGCCACCATCGGTTGCATAAGCAGTTCTCCGGTGGATACTAAGCGGAAGTCTTTCAAACTAATCATGCCGATAGCGTTCAGGGCAGGTTCAAGTGACAAGTACGAGTTTAAATTTCTTAACAATATATCGGATTCCTGCCAGGACTTATTTTCGAGCATAATGGCCTGAACGTTCTTGTTAAAGAAAATCGACTTTGAGAGCTGGTCCATTCGGTAAAAATATTCGTCGAAACGATTGTTCGTTTGTGTCACGAAAATATTAATATTATCGAGCGCGTTCTTTTTGAGAATATTAATATAAGAAAAATAGCCCACTGTCCCTAGAAGGAGAATGGGCAAAACGGCAATGCAAATATTCGTGAGGATCATGCGAAATCTTAATCTATACTTTCTAGTATAGGATACCAGTTCTTTTAGCATGAGATCCTCCGAGACCTATGATGGTAACAACAATTTCCCAGCTGTTCGGACAAGCGCTAACGACTCTATATTGTCACAATGCCATCTTTTTGTCTATGTGTTTTAAGGTGAATCCAGATGTGCTTTTATGCGTTTTCAGCATGTGAACCCGCATGCCTTCAACCAGTTAACCGCCATGAATAAATTCCCTGTCGAATTCATGTGAACTTGATCCACGGTTAGCGTTTTCCCGCGTTGCTCCCTTAAGTATGCCGTAAAAGACTGATACTGAGGCACGAGAATGGCTTCGAATTCCGCAGCGACCTCTCTTATGATTTGATTATAGGGAAGAAGGCGCTCATTTTTCCCATCGTTCGAATCTTCGGATAGGATTGTCGTTTCCATTACGATCAAGGAGGACCCCGTCTTGCTTTTCGTTTCATTCAATAATTCCCGGTAGGTATCCCTAAAATCATCGCAGCTGACGTTTTTCCATTCATCATTTATGCCAATTGATATGGTCAGCCAGTCGGGCTTTATCTCGATGACGTCTTCCTTCCACCGTGCCTTTAGATCCAATATCGTCTCGCCGCTTATCCCTTGGTTCACTACCTGCAAAGTGATTTCCGGACGTACGATTGATAAGTAATCCCGAACGATGCGTACATATCCGCCTCCAATATGTTCAGGATCATCCTTTCTGCCGCAATCCGTAATGCTGTCGCCAATAAAAATCATTTTCTGTCCTTCTTGCAGCAACATCTGCCATCTCCCCTTTATTTAATCAGTAGATTGTATACGAGTTGGGCCGCCTCCGCCCGCGTCGCCTTGCTCTGAGGCGCAAACAGGTTGCTTCCTCTTCCACGAACCAAGTTCGCTTCTTCGGCAGCGTCAATGTAGGGTAGAGCCCATCTCGGAATATCATGCGCATCTACGTAGCCGACTGTCGCCTCTGGCTTCGGTTGAATGCCGGCCGAACGTACGATCATCACAACCATTTCCGCACGGCTGATGAATTGGTCTGGGGCAAACTGATCTGCGCTTACCCCTGTAACGATTCCGGCTTGAATGGCTGCGGCTATGCTATCCGCATACCATGCATCCGCTTTGACGTCGTCGAACGGTTGCTTTGTAATGCCCGTCTCCAGGTTTAAAGCATTAGCAAGTAAGGTTACGAATTCTGCTCTGGTCGTTGTTCCTTCAGGGTTAAATCGCGATTCATCCACACCATTGACCATATGCTTTGCTGCTAATATTTGAAGCACCCGCTTCGCCCAGTGACCTTCTTTCACGTCGCTGAAAGCTTTGTTGTATTCCATAACCGAATACACGCCAGAATGCTGCAGCGTCACCTTAACTTGATTCATCGCCTCATCGATTTCGCCGCCGACATATCTCCATTGCAGCTTCGCCTTATCGTAATCGTAAATACCGAGAAGCTCCTGATCGACTTGATTAGGATCGTAAGGCAGAGATAGCGTCATGCCGCCTGAGACTATGCCGGTTGCAATTTCGCGATGATCGGAGGACTTAAGTTTGACATCGAAAACATAAGCTTCACCTGCGATTTTCATCATTGCTTTGCTGCCGCTGAGCGGTGCGTTTACGATAGCCGCATCATTGGTAGGGCTGATGGTTATTTCAATATAAGAACCCGCGTCAATGCCTGAATATTCTCTGAGACTATCCAGCTTCTCTTGGCTTATGGTCATCGACACTTTACCACGGTACACTTGAAGCGGATAATTCCCAACTCCCGATAAGAGGACGACAGCTCTCGATTGGCCTTCCTCTAGCTTCACTTGAGCCGCCCCGTCCTTAATCTCTACCTTGGAGCGGACGATGCCGACTTGGCCTCCAGAACTTCCATTGCCTTCTCCATCCGCTTTCTCGCCCAATGCGGTGATCGCTGCTTCGTTGGAATGACCGCTTTCGCCATATGCGTCATAGGCTTCCGCAATAAAGTAATAGGTCGTTCCCTTGGTAAGCCCCGATACCGTATAATGGGTCGCGCTTCCCGCATCAATCTTGCTCGAATACACTCCGCTGGCTGTCCCGTATTTAATGTAATAGCCTGTCGCTCCGGATATCGCGCTCCAACTCAATTGCGCCTCTCCGTTTCCGGCTATCGCACTAATCGTTGGAGCAATAAATCTCTGTTTGCCAAGAATCAAATACCCATATTGAATCGGGGCTTTTCCCGCTCCGATGCCGCTGTTGTATTCAATCCATCCGTTTCTGGCATCTCCATTGCCCGAGTTGACGAAGCTTCCGTCGCTATAATTGGCAAGTACAGAGATTCCCAAGGCGGAGCCGTCGTTAACTGAAACTCCTCCCGGGAGGATTTCGCCCCAAGGAATACTCAGTTCGTAACTCGTAGACTTCGTTGCCTCGTCTCTGGAAATCGCCATCTGCCCTGCTGTAAACTCACCTGTTGTTTTGCCGGCAATGGCATTGTAACGATACCCGACAGCCTGGCCGTCATCGGTTAATCCGAAGGCGAATTCTGAATATCCCTTGCTTCCCGGAACCGATCCTCTTTCGGGATCGATAGCGATTTGAATGCTGGAGCCTTTCCACAAATCGGCCGCATTCAAGATCGGCAAACGGTGTACGTCTTCCGTAACCTTGATTGCGATATACAAATTGTCTTCATCCCACCTGGTATGGCCTAAAGCATTTAACCTTTGCAGAGACCATTGATCAGTGAAGGTGCTTTCAATATTCCTCACCTGGTCTCTCTGATTCATGACAAACTCAGGAGAACCCCATTCTTGAATGGAGCCGTCAATCGTCGGGCTCGATGGCGTGAATAAGCTGCGCAAGGCACTTACTTGTTTGTTTACTTTAATCCTTCTCGACTCGGTGACAGTTCCCGTCGTATCGTAAACCTTGTATTGCAGAGAATGCTCTCCGTTGCTTAAGCCCTTTACGGTATAGGCATATGGCGATGCCGTCATTTCCTGTATTAATTTATCATCCACGTACAGCTCAACTTTTTGAATGGGTTGTATTCCCGCGATATAAGGCATGGTCTGTAAATCAGCCACATTTAATTGGTGACCATCGCGAAAGGTTGCGAAATCAACCATTTTCGGTTGCTCGGTTTCCGGGACGGTCGGTCCGGTAGTTAGATGGACAGCCTCAGAAGCAGCCCCTACATTTCCGCTCCGATCCTCCGCTTCTACCTTGTAATAATACGTCGTGTTTGGCTGTGCTTCTTCCCTGTCAATAAAATTTGCCGTAGCGGATTCTCCCACCATATTGGAATAAGCCGGCGAAAACGCCGCGTCTTCGCTTCGATAGATGTTATAGTGCAGGATCCCGTTCCCTTGATCTTCTCCCTCTGCCCAGGATAGCTCAGGATAATCGTTAAGCGTCGCGGTAACTTGATTTACCGTCGAAGGAATCGATTCATCAAGCGGCAGCACTCTTGTATTGCCGTCAAACCCTGTACCCTGTTGCCATGATCCAAGACTTGTATAGATTGTTCCATGATAAATCGAGCTGAAGGCTAGCGCTTCGTTAGCAACATTATTATGATCAATAACATCAAAGTTCGTGTTTGTTGCAATATCGAAAATAGTAAAGTTCGTTATTCCTCTGGCAACCGCAATGTGATTATCATAAATCTTATTTCCCGTCCACGTTCCATGGGGATTAGAAGCGCTGTTGACCCCCGCTGTGTTCTCTATATCTACAATAATCATATTATTGGCGACATCCAGATCATGCTCGCCCGATGAGAGATCGGGTCTGCCCGTGAAATTCCCGAGCGCGATTTGACCCTTTCCGTTCGACTGCTGCCCTTGATTGCCTCTGACTTTGTTATTCCATATTTTTGTTCCGTAGTTACTCATTGTCGTTATGCCGTTACCTTTGTTATCGTGCGCGTAATTATACTGAACGGTAATATTGTCACAGTACCAATCCACGTTAACCCCTGATCCGTCATAACCCGATCCGGCGTCCTTCATGTTATAAACCTCGTTGAATTTAATGACCGAATCTCGGGAGGCGATGATCCACAAGCCGCCTGGTCCCCAAGTGTCCACGCCGAGCCCTCCGTCATGAACAACATTTCTTTCGATAACGGAATGATGGGCATTTTGCAGGACAATTCCTTGGCTGGCCGTATGATGGACGTAATTCCCGCGGATGTTAAAGTTTCCAAACAGCATCTGGGACCGCAAATCCTCGTTTTTCGCGGTATCCCATCCGGCTGTGGTTATTCCATACCAACCCACATGATAGACCTCATTGTTGATGATCGAAACATCCGTTACAACCTCTTTGATGTCGGATCCCGGAATCAATGCCGTAATCATAATGCCATTGCTATTACTGTTGTAATTAGCGCTGTATACGGTATTCTCTTCAATTCGAAGATTTTCGTACTGCTGGGCATGATCATAAATAACGTTAATTCCTGCAGTAATATTGCTCCACGATAACGTTGAGGAGGTTAGGATATTAACGGCCAATCCCTTAATCGTCCAGTGGCTTAAATTATGTCCAGTAACCACACTTCCGCCGTATGGAGCATTCCACGAGATGACAGGCTTAGCGCCTGAGCCGTATGAAGAAACCGTAATCGGATGCTCCTTCGAGCCGGAGCCGCTCAGAACCAGCGGTTCATTCCATGCGTCGCCGGATTTTAAGAGAATGGAATCCCCTGCGCTAAAAGCCGAAATATTGATTTTATTAAGCGTTTTCCATGCGCGTTCAGCGCTTAAGCCATCGTTCGCATCATCGCCAGTGCTGGAACTAACATAATAAGCGGTGTGACCCTCCGAATGATTAGGCGCCACTATCTTCTGAACCTCGACATGATCAAAGTCCGCCGTTGCCCTCGACATCTTCAACGCAATCTTTCCGGCTGCAATAGAGGTGTCTTCCGTGGACAACAGTTTATCGCCGTTAATATAAAAGTCGATGGTTTTCCCTCCTGCTACACCTTTAAATGTGTAGGCCTTACCCTCTTCCATACTGAACACCGTTTCTGTAAGCGTTGTCAAAACTCCGTCCAATACTTTGACAATCTGAATTTTCCCAGCTTCGGTATACTGCAAATCATATCTGTTCAGGCTATCCTGATATCTCAGGCTTAAGCCAACCGTTCCATCCTCGCTTATGGCTGTCGGCATCACTTGGGCTTGTACGGAATAATTAGCCCAAGCGCTATGGCCTGCATGAGAAATACCGCCGCTGCTCTCCGTTTGCGAATAAACTCGATTAGCAGACAGATCTGTCACGGCAACATGATCGAATTGCGCCGTAGAGGCCCATGTGGCAAGCGCTACCTTCCCCGATGGAATATAACTGTTCTCATCCGCAGTCTCGATAACCAAATCACCGTCTTTATACACACGGATTTGGTTCCCTATCACATCGATTTGCAGATGCACGAATTTCGAGACATTAAGAGAAGGACCATCGTAGGCCTGTAACCAATCCTGAGCGCTGCCGTTTTGTTTCATTAACCTGATGTACGATTCACTCATATACAAATAATAAAAATTCTGGTTATCCTGATGCCGAAACTCCAGCATCGCTCCAGCCCCGCTGATCAGCTTCACATCCGCTTCAAAGGAGTAATCTGTCCAAGCATTGCTCCCTGCAATTAGCTCTGCTCCCCCGTTGCTGGAACTCTGTTGATAGACGTTAGAAGAGTCGCCTTGTTCGCTAGACCACTCGCCACCATTAGGTGTCCACCCTTTGGCGCCTTCATTCTCGAATTCATCAGTGAATAGAGTTACTCCCGTACGATTAACGGTAGCCCAGGAGCCGCTCTCAGGAGTCCAGGCCGCAGCTTCTTCATCTTCAAAATTATCAAAAAAAATCGTGCTTTCATCTGCTTGAGCATACGAAATATTCGTTCCCGAAGGCCAGCCCATCGTCAACAGCATCGCTACCATCACAACTAAGAAAACTCGTTTCCAGATCATTTTCCTCAAATTCATAACCCCCTGTGATTGAATCCCCCTCGTAACATCATTATCCTATCATTCCGTCCAGCTCCATTAACATGTGCTTATCTTTGAAACTGCTATGTGTTTTGGTGGTATTTTAGCCTCAACATTTAAAAAAACTAATCAAGCACAGCCCGTATGGAATCGCGAATAAAGATTGGCAATAAAAATGAACCATCCATTGTGATGTCACAACGTTTGGTTCATTTGTATCAGCATGTGAGTAGCCAATCCGTCCGCAGTACGACAAGCTATGAATCATTCGTGAATGTTCATCCTAACCGTTATTTCACCCGGAACGTTCTCGGCCCGTACTTCTTCACTAGAATAAGAGCAACGACTACATAGGCTAGAGCTGCGACAACCGTAATTGCCGTGAATGAATCAGCTTGTGGCCTCAGCACAATACTAACTCCACTCATAGACGACACAGCCATACTTAGCACAAAATAAAGCGGATTTTTCATATTAAGCTCCGTCGAATACGGTTGAAGAATATAGTACATAAACAAATGATGCACGGTATAAAAGATAGCCATCGCCATCACACAGACCCAAAATAAAAGCAGCTCTCTATTCAGCCACTCTCCTCCGGCAGCAGCTGTGACAGCTGACAATGACACTCCAAAAGCAGCAGCAATCCGCAGATTCAAGCTAAGCATTCGCCCAAGTCGAATGAGAAAGTGCTGATAGGCTGCGCTGCGATAGAAGCTATACCTCATCAGACTAAGATCGCAATTGTAGAACATCGCTTTGCAAAGATTCTCGCCTGTCGACATGAAATACATCATTAACGGCAGGAAGGGGAAGAGCAATCCCAAGCTCCATTGCATCCCAAATAGCTGCCCTTGGAATAGAAGCATAAGGATAACACCGGCTGCTAAGGCAGCACCAATGATCATTAACCGTTTATTCATAGGACCATTTACCAGGCTTCTATGTCTGAGAAAGAATATCTCGTTCAGATAGGCATGTCCTTCTTTTCCATCAACCTTATGCTTCTGGCTTAGGGTTAAGTCGTCATCACTATCCTTCGACTTTACGCTCTTCTTCTGTGCATCTGTCATCATTCGGCCTAAATTCAGCAGAGGATCATCCCGCTTACTGGCCGCATCGACAGCTTCCATATATTTGGGATAACGGGCCAGTTGAATGACTGCGAATAAGCCTCCCGCTATGATTACAATGCAGACTGGCAAACTCATAAGAAGCGCTTCCGTTAATAGAGCCTTGCCAAGCAGGAGCGGCAAATACGCAGCAGCATATCCTATGAGGATAACGCACCATACAAAAGCAGTTTGTTTAATAAGCACCATGCCTGTTTTCTCAAAAAGCATAAGATGTGCGTACTCTGCCGCAATCCGCCATAGCGTAAGCAATAACGTGAAGAGAAGCGCTTCTAAAACAGAGGCTCCGAGAAGAGTACCAAACACAAGCATGGCAGGTACCAAATAGACAAAAAAAGTCACATACCGGTAAACGAGCGATACCTGCATATATCTTCTAGGAGACAACCTCATCATTTTGACAGCTAAGTATTTCTCCCGCTTCGGTTCAAGTACAGACGCACTGCTGACGGCTGCTACAATAAAGCTGATGATGATGAAAATATGTATAAACTGCGATAGCCGAAACTGCTGTGTCATCTCCTCTCCTAAGCCCATTACGGGAATAAAAATAAGTAATCCGACGTAAACAAATCGCAGAAAAAATCCCCATAGCTGGGTCAGCAGCAGTGCAATAATAGCAACGCCTTTTTTAAGATCCAAATTAGCATAAAGGCTGTTCTTGACTAGCTTTCCGATGAAAGGCAGCTTCTGAATGTAATAGATGAGCAGATTGGCTGTGATAGAGGTACGGATAGCCAGCAGTGTACTAAGTGTTCTCAGCATGCGACTCATCCTTCAGCAGGTTAATGACGGATTGCTCAAATTCCGCGCTTTGCAACAGCTCTGACGGTACGGAGGACAGCTTGCCTTTGTTCAATACGACTAGTTCATCACATAAATCAGACGCTAATTGCAAAATATGTGTGGAGAATATGAGAATATGATCGCTCTTCATCTCTTTGAGCATGTTCTTCATCTCCAGTGCAACAATGACATCAAAGGAGGTAAGCGGCTCATCGAGCAGGATGACCGGAGGCTTCGTAATGAGAAATAGCAGCATCTGCAGCTTATTCTTCATCCCATGTGAATAGCCTTTAATCAACTTGTGGCGATCCTCCGCCGTCATGCTCATCATGTCAAAATACTCGTCAATCGACTTTTCCATCTGGAGCTTATTCCGATTAATATCCATGAAAAACTTCACAAACTCAAAACCCGTCAGAAATTCGGGTAGAATCGGAAGTGAATACACATATCCAACATCCTGCTCACTTATTTTACGTGTGCGTCCATTCTCCTCCAGCAGCACCTGTCCGCCATCCATGTTCTTCTCTCCGCTCAAGCAGTCGAACAGTGTCGTCTTTCCCGCCCCGTTACGCCCTAGCAGTCCGTATATCTTCCCTTTCTCAAAGGTAAATCCCGCTCCTTGAAGCACCTGTTTATCCTCAAACTGCTTCTTAATATGGTCTAGAATTAAACGCAATGGCTGTTCCTCCGTTCATTTCATAAATGCAATATCCTATGTATACGAAATTGGAAATGAAAAGTCTCATGTACTGAATAAGCAATGGGCTGATCCATTACATTTTTCTGGCGTCTCCTAGCAGCACCAGACTAGACGCACAAAAAAAGGGCAAACAGGATCATAGCCTGTCGCCCTTTACCCTTTACTATATTTTCAATTAGAGACGCCGAATCCGCCACATTCGCGCTGTCATGATAAATCCCGCTCTACTGCCACCTATTTTGTCAGCAAACTAATTTTGTGAGGCATCTTTTGTTACCGGCATTCCGGCTTCAACCAAACGTTTGTTACGAATGAAAACAAATGAGAGGATGACCATAAGCAAGCCTGTCCCGATCAGTAGTCCTTCAATCTCAACCACATCCGAAAGCGGACCGAATATCAGCATCCCGATTGGCATCATCGAAGTCGATATCATACCGAAGACTCCGAATATACGACCCATGTAATCGGGGTCCACCTTCTCTTGCAGCAAGACAGTCGTTGGTGTATTAAAGACGGGCACAGCCACGCCGAATACAGCCATCGCCGCTAAGTAAATCCAAAATAGAGGGGCAATCCCTAGAATGATGGTACAAACGCCCATAATCAGGTTAGCAATGGTCATCGTATGTACTTTGTTACGGAAGCCGCCCCATGAGGCAATAATGGCTCCGCCAGCCATCATCCCGATGGAGAAAGCAATTTCAATAGCGGTCAATCGCCAATAATCTTCTCCAAAGCTTCGTGTCACCTGCAAAGGTGTTAGAAATGCAGCTGGAGCCATCAATACAAAGAAGAAAGCGAAAAAAATAAAGAAGGTTTTGAGAAAGCTGTGATTTTTAATGTAGCTTAAGCCCTGTTTAAAATCATCCAAATAGCTCGTTGTTTGTGTATCCGACGCCTTTTTATGCAAGGGAATCTTCAGAAAGGTTAATAGTGTAAAGATAGCTATCGCCGCTGTAACAACGTCAATAAAGAAAATGACTTCAATGGTTGCCATGGTAAGTAACGTCGCACTTACAATCGGTGCAACAAACATCATGAGCGCTTGCAGGCTACCGTTTATTCCATTTACCCTCGTCAGCTTATCCTCTGGGACGATTTGCGGTATGATTGCTCCAACTGCTGGCGTCTGAATGCCCGCTCCAAGCGCGCGAACAGCAGCGATGACAAACAACAACCAAATTTCGTCATAGCCCAGCAAAAAAGTGATTGCGAGCAGCAGCGTGACCATGGCAATCATAGCATCGGCTATCCATATGAGATGCTTCCGATTAAAGCGGTCTGCCCACACGCCTGCAAATGGTGATAGTAGAAAGGTTGGAATAAACCCGCAGACAATAAATAATGTCATCATCATGCCCGATTTGGTAGTCAGCGTAATGTACCACATAATCGCATATTGAACGAGTGAGGAACCGAATAACGATAGGGTCTGACTACTCAAAAAGATAATAATATCTCGTTTCCAATGCTTTTTGTTACGCTCATCGGTTGGTGTCATTTTGCCCGGCTTGCTCCTCTCTGTTTTTTGTAGCATTCTTTCATTGTACCTAAATTCCTTATATTAAGTAATGACCAAATATAAATTTTCTAATCGGATGCAACAGGCAGACTAGCTCTATTTCGGCTTAATCGCCATTACTCTTAACCGTTTATAATCCGCATACCATGAGCCGTCATGGAACAATTCATCTCGGGCTTTCACTGCTATCCTTGAACAAGCGTCATGCCGCTCGGCTTCGGAGAGTGCTGTGAAGAAATGGTCAGCAAAAGCCTTAAGCCAATGCTGCAAGCCTTGTTCATTGTCTACCATCTTCGTTGGTCGATCGAAATGAGCCGCATAAGTGACGCGGAAACCTTGCTGCTCCAACAATGTGCTGTACTCAGCAATGCTTGGGAAATACCATGGATTCAGCTTGGCGTCATTCAGACCATAGTCCGCGCGCAGCACCTCACCAATAGTTTGAACAATGGTCTGCACATTTCCTTTCCCGCCAAACTCTGCAACAAATCTGCCACCAGGATTTAAATGATTCCACACGCCAGCCAGTACCGATTGCGGACTCTTCATCCAATGCAGAGCTGCGTTAGAAAAGACGGCATCGAACTTGTCATCTAAGGTGAATTGTTCGCCATTGCCGACAAGAAATTTAATTTCAGGATATTTGCACTGCGCCTGCTTAATCATAGGCTCTGATAAATCCATCCCAGTCACATATGCGCCGGCCTGACTTATTTCGTGCGCCAGATCTCCTGTTCCACAGCCCAAGTCGAAGATTCGTTCACCCTTAATCGGATTCAGAAGCCGCACAACATCCTTGCCAAATTCAGATACAAACCCCAGCTTGCTGTCATAATGATCGGATTGCCAAACTTGCTCAGAACCCATAATTCCATCCCCCAACATTTGTGTTAGGGATAGTATGGCATTTTTTTATTTATAAGTTAAATATATTAAAACTATTTTATTTATAGTTATAGACTATATACAAAGATTTTTTTCTATTGCGGAAGCCCGTACTTCATTTTTTCATTAACTATGCTTTGACAGGTTTGCTGTTCGGCCGGTTTGTACTAAGATAGACAAATTGAGCCTAAGAAAGGGGAATAACGATGACAGACGATCTATCCTTAGACGCTACCGAGAAAGGCGTTGAGATGAACTCGGAATCTTATCACCAAATGATCACCCAATCGCTGCTCGACAAGGGAAACAATAAGCGATTGAAAGCCGCCATGGAAAAGGCCAAGAGAGGCGATAAGATTACGCTTGCTTTCATAGGCGGCTCCATTACTCATGGAGCCGGAGCAGAACCGCTCCATACGTCCTGTTACGCCTATCAAACATTTACCGCTTTCAAAGAAATGTATGGTAAAAACGGAGGAAATCAGATTCACTTTATTAAAGCTGGCTTAGGAGGCACGCCTTCTGAACTGGGCATGATTCGCTATGAGCGGGATGTCCTTAGAAACGGAACGGTTCAGCCTGACATCGTCGTCGTGGAGTTTGCCGTCAATGACGCCGACGACGAGACAAAAGGCATTTGCTACGAAAGTCTTGTACTCAAAATTTTAAATGCCGCCAATGCACCTGCCGTCATACTGCTGTTCAGCGTATTCGAAAACGATTGGAATCTGCAGGATCGACTTTCTCCCGTCGGCTGGCATTATGAACTTCCCATGGTGAGCGTAAAGGATGCGGTGTCTAACCAATTTTCAAAGTCAAAGGATGAAGGCAATGTCATTTCCAAGTCGCAATTTTTTAGCGATATCTATCATCCAACCAATGCGGGACACCGCGTTATGGCCGACTGCCTCAGTTGGCTATTCAAGGAGACTGATCGATGCGCACTGAATCAAGAGGATATCGCCCTCAACAAACCGCCGGTGCTCGGCAACGATTTCGCCGACGTTCGTTTGCTGGATAGGGTCAATGGCTCTAGTATAGCAAAGATTACGGAAGGTAGCTTCTACGCGTCCGACACCGAACTTCAACTGGCAGAGCTGGACGATCAACCCTATGGCACAGCCCAATTCCCCAACAACTGGATGCATACATCCGAATCCGGCAGCGACAGCTTCACCATTTCGATTCACTGCAAAAGCCTGATTCTCATTTTCAAAAATTCCGGTAGCAACGATTTCGGTAACGCTGATATTTGGGTTGACGGAAAGCTTGTAAAGGTAGCGGAGTCTCAAACCGTCAAGTGGACACGTTGCCACGCCCTTATTTTGTATCAGGAGCAGCAATCGAGAGCGCATACAGTGGAAATCAGGATGGCTGCAGAACATGAGAGCAAACGATTTACGATATTGGGGTTCGGCTATGTACAATAGTCAATTTCAACTAACTATACGCTAAGAATACCTTGTTACTCCTATACTTCTGTAGTAATAATAACCCTACTTCATAAAAGCCCTTCTGCCCGGTTTTACCGTAGGCTCGAAGGGCTTCTATTTAAGCGGCCACCTCTCTTCCGTCCATGTGACGGGAGAAAGAAATGTCTCTCTGCCGAGATAGTGTTTATTCGGATATCCATGCGGCCTGATGCCGAGAAATACAGCCCACCATTCCCCATCCGGCGTTTGAACGAGTTGCATGTCCCATTGCATGAATGGTCTTCGACTGGCTGCGATGGGTTAAGATCGGATGGTGCGGACAGCTTACGAAAGGTCCATACGGACGTTCGTATCTAGCGATCGTTTCCATATGGCCGTATTCGGTGCCGCCTTCGGCAATCATCAAGTAATACCAGCTTCCGAAACGATAAATATGCGGTGCTTCCGGATACTGGCCACCCGTTCCCGTCCAGAGGAACCTTATTGTTGCGTAAATAATTAAATCAGATTCACATAGCGGAAGTAATCGAAATCAACGAAACCGCCAGCTTGCTTCATGGCGTAATTGAACAGCCCGAATCGGTAGCCCATAAAATGCTCGAGCCTGTATTGCATACGAAACGGATCGCCGATTGCATGCCAATTCACGCCGTCCGATGAATAGCGGAAGCAGGCAATATCCTCGCGATCGCCATTATCGAACTGACACTCTATTTGCAAGTAGACTTGGTCACCCTCATATTTTACGCGTTCAACTGTGATTTCCCCTTGACCGCCGTCCACTCTGCCATTGACGCACATGGCAACGTAACGGTTGTCATTGTCGTCGACCTGAATACCGACGGAGCCGAAAGCATATTGCAGCAAGACCAATCCTGCACGGTCACCTCGTTTCATAGCCTTGATGTCCATAACCGTTGTACCGACACATGCCGGACCTACAGTACGTTGTGTTAACGTATTGCGGGCAAATTCTACGCTATTCGTGGTAGGTCCCGTCGTTAGGCGCAAGCAGCCCGGTCGCTCCGTGACCGACCATTTACTATGGTCGGGATTATGATTCCATTGCCAATGAAGCGCTAGGCGGTTCTCCCCATAATCGAACTCATCACTGATGACAAGCGGCTTTAACTCCGAGCTGGGGAGCTTCACTTCAAACGTCTTCGGCACTTTGCCTTGTTGCCCCAAAACTGGCCAGTCATTATCCCAAATGACCGGCAGAACGCATGGAATACGGCCAACGGCCCCGTGATCCTGGAACAGTACCGCATACCAATCCCCTTCTGACGTATCAAAAATGCCACCTTGTGCGATGCCATTGTTCCGATAATCCATTTGATCATCGAGTACTAGCTTGCGCTCGTATGGACCAAGCAGATCACGTGAACGATAGCATAGCTGTCTGCGGCGCTTATTGCCTGCATTTGGCCAATCGATGAAAAATAAATAATAATAACCATTGATTTTGTAGGCATGGCAGCCCTCGGCACGAAGCATAATCCCTTCTCGTTCGGTCTCGAGCAGCAACTGATTGATACCGTCAGGCTTTAGAGCAGTTGCATTCTCTGACAGCTCTGTAATTCGAATATCGCCATTGCCATGGAAGACAAACACACGGCCATCGTCGTCGAACAGCATGCTCGGATCATGGTGAAGTCCTTGAATAACGTTACGTTTCCATTTCCCATTCTCGATATCCGCGGTCGTATATACATAGAACTGATTCATATCCAAACTCGAGAAACACACATAAAAGATGCCGTCGCGATAGCGTAAGCTGGCAGCCCATGACCCTTTGCCGTAAATGCCTTTACCATCCAGCAAATTGTGCGCGTCATTATCCTCAAACGTCTCGTATACGTAATTAACAAGCTCCCAATCCTGCAGATTCTCGGACTTCATAATCGGGCAGCCCGGCATGGAATGCATGCTTGTGCTGATCATATAGAAGGTCGATTCTACACGAATTACACTCGGATCTGGAACGTCCCCCCAGATGACTGGATTCGTTATTGTCGTTTTGTTCATCGCTATCTCCTCTATTTAGGTCTGGATTAATCCATCATCCAACCAGTCTAGCCTGTATGCGTTAGGGCAACAACCCGTCTATCTATAGGGTTTCCCACGCAAATTATAGGCGGTACTTTTTTATACGTTTATGGTCGTACTTGCCCAGATGGATCGACGACGGCCCAGAATGCCGGCTTCGCATGAAGCTGCTTGTCGAAGAGGAATGGCGCGTTGGTACGCGTCACCGGGAAGCTGTTCAACCACGTATGGTCGTCCGCAATCCCCCAAAATACAACGCCGCTAAGAATGTCCTTATTGTCTCTAAAAGCCTCAAACAGCTCGCGATATCTATCCGCCTGCTTCTGCAGCAGGTCATCCGGGATGTCGCTGCCAACATCGCTGCGATCGTTCCATGCGTAGAGACTCATATCCAGCTCTGTTACGAGATTATCCAGACCTAGCTCAGCGAACTTCTTCATCGATTCGATAATCGAATTCACCGTCGGTCCGAATAGATCAATATGCGTCTGATGACCGACACCATCAATCGGCACGCCTTTGTTCAGCATTTCCTTCACAAGCTCATACAATCGGTCTCGCTTCGCCGGATTGTCCGTACCGTAATCATTAATGTACAGTTTTGCCTCGGCTCCGCCCGCTTCGCGTGCCGCTCGGAATGCCGTCTCGATAAAGTCTGTACCCGTTATCTTATACCATTCGCTAGCCCGCATCCCATCCGGATCGGCTGTTTCTATGACTTCATTGACGACGTCCCATGATTGAATATCGTCCTTGTATCGTTCGACAATTGTGCGGACATGCGTATCGACACGCTGCAGCAGCAGCTTCTTGTTCGCTTCGCGCTTAGCCTCGTCTATCTCCTCAATCATTGGCTTTCCTTCAGCATCCTTAAAGAACCAAGCACCAACCTGACTATGCCAAAGCAGGGTATGGAAGCGCACTTCCATGTTGTTTTCTTTCGCAAACGCTACGATTCGATCCGTATTCCCCCAATTGAAATTGCCTTCCGTAGGTTGGATCGCATCGGGCTTCATCACGTTCTCCGCAACTAGCCAATTCACGTGCTTCTTAAGCATCTCTGCCTTTAGGCCCGCCATCTGGGCCGGCTCAATGGCAGCTCCGACCTTGAAGTAATCAGCGAATGTCTCCGCAAGCGAGGGAATATCCTGCTCGACTGATGGTTCTGGCGTAGGAGTTGGCTTCAAGGTTGGAGCCGGAGCCGCACTCGCTTCGAGAGTGCTTAAAGGCTGGGTATCTTCGGTATTCATGTTGCCCACAGGTGCTTCCGTCTGAAGCAACGCCGCTTCATTCGCGGTTTCCGCTTGATACTTATTGAAGATAAGTACAGCAACAACTGCGATTAAGGTGACAGCAGCTATTATGCTGTATATTAGCTTGTTTCTTTTTTGACTCATTTCGTTTGACCGCCTTTCGTCTTTCAACTTTCATTCGTAAGCTTGTTTGCACACCAAACCTCTAAGCAGCAATAAGCGCCTTGCGGGCAGCAGGCCAAGTGGCTGGCCCCGCAAGGCGCTATACATGCGTCAGAAGTTCCCTTAACCGACGATTCCGGTACGCTCGATACTTTCGACAAAATACCTTTGAACAAATAAATACAGAATAACGAGCGGCAAGATCGCAAGTAAAATACCGGTATCCTGCACCATGCTCATAAAAAACGGGTCTTTATTGGTCGTTGCGCCGCCTTCAAGCAAGATTTGCAAGTTGTAAGGAAGGGATGACAACTGCGTGGACATTACTTTGCTCGACGTCAGATAGGTTGTCGTGAAGAAGCTATCATTCCACTGCCACACAAAGGAGAAGAGCAATACGGTAACGATGGACGGAATTGCATTGGGCAGCATGATGCGAAGGAACGTCGAGCCAATGCCCGCCCCATCAATGTATGCCGCTTCCTCCACCTCCTTCGGAATACCGCGGAAAAACTGCCGGAAGATAAAGATGTACAGCCCTGCCTTCAGCGAGTTCGCTGTAAGGGAAGTTAGAATGAATGGCCAGTAAGAATCCAGCAGATTCAAGGACTTTCCTCCGGTTAACAACGGGATCAAACCTAGAAGCGTAAAGTCCTTCAAGTTCATATAGATCGGAATGAGAATGGTCGTAGGCGGAACCAAGATGGTTAGTATAACGCCACCGAACAGCAAATTACTTCCTTTGAACTTTAATCTGGCGAACGCATAACCTGCGAACGCACAGGAAGCGGCGGTCATGATTGTCGTCATGCTAGATAGCACAAACGTATTTAATAGCGTTTCCCAATAATCCATAATAGAGATCGCTTGCTTGAAATTGTCGAGCGTAAAGTGCTCTGGAATGAACACGACGATTGGCGAATATAGGTCCGCCTTGTCTTTAATCGCCGTCGAAATCTTTTGAATAATGGGGTACAAGATAACGAACGACAATCCGATGATCAGCACAAGCCGAATGATCGTCCACAGTCCTCGCTTCCAGCTCTCCAATGATAACAATCGGGCCAATATCAACGTTCTCACTCTCCTTCTATTCCTGGTAGAAGACCCGTTTGGATATGAAGTACGTACTAACTAATAGAATGATCATAATGACCAGGAAGTAGATCCACGCCATCGCCGAGCTAAGCCCGAAATTAAAGGTGGTAAATCCGGTTTCTTTGATTAGCGTCGTCATATTGTTCCTGGAGAAGGAGTCGATAATCGTATAAATGACGTTTACAAGTATGAGTGGACTAACCATCGGAAACGTAATTTTCCAAAATGCCTCATACCCGGTCGCTCCTTCGATTTTGGAAGCCTCATACAGCTGCGGCGAGATGGTCTGAATGCCCGCTAGGAAAATAAGAATTTGCACGCCGGATTGACTGACGATCTGATAAATCCTCTCGACCGCATCCATCAGGTACAAGACAATATCTTGATTTACTCCGGATCTCACCATAATGTTTGCCAGCTCTAACGTCCCGCTCGAAAATACGCCACCGTTCGCATTTTGTTCGTTGATGGCTTGCACTAAGCTTGATGCCTCCAAAGTCGCAATGACGCCGGAAGCCAGTATAACTGGAAGG
The DNA here is from genome assembly GCF_006345825.1 of Paenibacillus paridis. Classification (GTDB taxonomy): domain Bacteria; phylum Bacillota; class Bacilli; order Paenibacillales; family Paenibacillaceae; genus Pristimantibacillus; species Pristimantibacillus paridis. Next base: position 357,899 of record NZ_VCIX01000092.1, on the reverse strand, counting down.
AAAAAAATCGATCTTGCGAGTGCTCTCCCGACGAACTTTTGATTCAGCAGCACAGCCAGAAACAAGCTAAAAATAACGATAAGGGGAACGTTTACGACCATGTTCACCACCGACTCCGTCAACGTTCGATTAAAGCTCGTATTGACGGTGAGAGCTTCAACATAGTTCGCGAATCCAATGTATTTCATTGTCATCCCGTTCGCATTAGCCTTAATAGAGCTGAAGCTGTATTGCAGCGAACTTAATAAAGGAATAAGAAAGAAAAATAGAAATCCAAGCAGCCAAGGCAGCACGTAAAGAAAGCCCCACAACGCCTTCTGCTCGTTGTACGTTCTTGATCGGAATACACGCTTCGTTATCGTTCTCATGATTGCTCACCACCCGTCACATAACCCTCGGCCTCTATCGTCATCCCGTTTACTGTTATATTCGTCGCATTGTAGTTAACGATGACGTACGTCCCGTTTGCATAGACGGTTTTGAACAGACCTTCGGCTAGCTTCTCGTGCGCAACGATACGCTCATTCTGAACTTTACTCAGTACGCCGTTCACTTCAGTATAAATATGTGCAGCCTGCTCCAGCCACTGGTCATAATTGACCGCATATAGCTTGCTGAATTCCGTATCCTTAACCTTATAATTCGGCTCGTGGATCCATTCGAAATATACACCAGAGCCGTACTCGAGACATTTCAGAATGTACTGTCTTACATTCGTGTAGCTAGTCAAATTATAGGGAGAACCCGTGTAATCGATATTGCCGCGAATCACCATTTGGAAAAATGGAATCTCTTGGTCCTCGAGCTTATAGCGACTATTCGTTAAAGGTGCGTCCGTAATATCTGATAAATAAGGCAGTGCGTAAGCATTGCCGCCCTCGGCCAAAATTTTTAAATTGGCTTCACGAATGTTGTTCAACGCCTGAGTAGAAATACCCTCCGACTCTGTACGGTCGATTAGTTTGTTTTTGCGGAAATCGCTATTCAACTTGTCGGCCATATCACGAAGTGAGATCCCGTCCGTTTTAAAGCCTTCCATGTCCTTTAAAATTGCATCCACATACGTACCGACACGTCTTGGCGATACGACGTAGGATGGAAACTTCGTGCGGTCTCGTCGCCCTAGAGCAAGGTCAAGTGGATAAAATGACGAAGGCACGCCTCGCAGAGAACGCGACGCATCCTCCTTCTCGTTGAAGCCCTTATCCGTGTGCGCGCTCAGAATAGCGACGTCAGGATAGAGGTCTACGCCCTGCTCCTTTGCGAACAACGCCAAGCTGCGCAAGCCTTTGGCACCGCCAATCGACCTGTCTACCGATAGTTCCTCGGGTACTTTATGATCGAATCCGCCGTTAAACCAGCCGGCATATCGAAGCTTAATATTAGCGATGCCGAGCTTCTGCATTTCGCTAATCATTTCCTCCGCCTGCTTGAACGTAGTAAGAGGCTCAAGCGTCTTGTAAGGGATGCCGGCGAAATGCTTCTGTTTCGAAATGCTTCCCACCACCTGAACGTAGAACGGAAGCTCACTATCCGCGCTTCCCTTCTTCGACACCGGCAAACCGCCCTGGCTCTCCAAATATTGACGATAATACTCGGCCATGCCTTGATACGACGCTGACTTGCCCGTAAGGAAGACATAACGCACTGTAAAATCACTTTTCATCGGCTGCTCTTGGAACTTCGGCAGCGTGCGCTCCGATCCGTTCGCTTGAAGCGTAAGCTCCCCTTTGTTCGTAACATTGAAGGTCGGATAAACATAATTGTAGCTGTTCAATTTGCCGCTGATATCCGCATTGATCGTCGCAACAGGCGCTCCTTCTTCAATAATGCCAAGGAATGCGTTGCCTTCCCTGATCATGCCGAATACCGGCAGCCTGACGGTTTGTTCGTTAATCGCGTTCTCGACTCTCTCCATTGCCTGGTCATTACCATATACCGACTGCTGGTAAGCAGGATACTTCGTCTTGCCATTGTTGAAGGAGATGAGCGCGCCGGAGCCGTCCGGAACGAAGATCGAGCCATTCTCCTCGCTCCCCGCTGCACCAAAGAAGCCCAGCATGGAAACGTTGCTGACCGGATACTCGCTAGGAGACTGAATTTCCTTGGACGGCACCTTCACTACAAGACTCTCCGCTTCGAGCTTATACTCAATGCTAGCGAGGAAAATTCTCGGTGCAGGCGAATCCTGCGAGAAGTTCAGTTCAGCCATATCCTTCTCCAAATCCTCTTGCGTATAGCCGGCATCCTCGAATGCTTTGAATACGCGATCAAGCTGAAGACCGTTCAGCGCTTGATCATTCCGTGTGTAGATCCCCTTATCCTCATTTTTGGTATACCCAATACGGAAGGCGCGCTGACCTGCCTTATCAAGCTTGCCCGTCAATTCCTCAAAACGAGCCTCGCTTAACATGAGTGGCAGATCCATGGCGGTTCTCTCCGCCTTACCAAATTTATAGGTTACTTTGACTCCGCTATCCATTGTTTCGTACTTAACCTGCTTGTACGCAACACTGTCCAGGAACGTATTGATAGAATTGACCTGTCCAAAGCTGTTATAGTAATCTATTTTCATTTGCGAGGACAGCAAACCCTTGTTCACTCCGGTCGCGATAGGATCTGCCTCCGCTTCGAGGGGATTGCTATGCCATACTTCGCCGCCGCTTTTGTTAAGCACAGCAATGGCGCCCGTCTCCTCGTTGATGAACAGCCTGAGCCGCTCATTCTCGGCGATTCCCTTCATATCAGCAAGACGCGCATCCGTAAACGAAGCGTTAATTGCCTTTCCTTGCACGAATGACGCCTCTAACTGCTGCATGTCTGCCGCTTGGTTTGCGTTACCCGAGCTGGAGCAGCCGGCGACCAGCAGTCCGGTTGCGAGAAACGCGGACAAGATGGCATTTCTGGCCATACGCATCTAACGTTCCTCCTTTCCTAATTCCTCAAGGTGATTTCTTGATATAAGATCGTGATGAAAGTAACAATTTGTTGAATCAAACTAAAAAACAATAAGCAGAGAAACGCCATGAACCCGATGGCAATCAGCGAAAGCATCATCGTTACGATGGTCTTGCTTGGCGTAAATTGATGAACGGTCATATTTCCAACAAATAGAAGGTAGAGCGACCAAAGAGCAGCAAAGCTGTTGAAGAAATAATAAAACGTGGTCTCCTGCATAGAAATGACATTACTTAGCCAAATCCATGGGAAGTTGATAATCACCAATGGCAGCAGTGCGAAACAGGTGGATGTGAAGATATCAACGAATTTCCCTTCACCATCCATTAGGGTTGTAAGCGACCAGTTCGCTACACACCAGAATAAGACGGGCACGAGAACATAAGTGATCTCCATTAAGCTGTTCATGTATTTAGGATTGTAGATGTTCACTAAAAAACCGCTGTACTGACTGCTAAGTACGTTAGTCAAGATCAGCATCAGCAGAATCCCAAACGACAAGATCAAGTTCAGCTTCTTATTCTGTTCGTATTTCAGCTCCCAATAACCGTTAAAGGGATGCATGATGACATATAACGGAAATTTAATGAACTCTTTATTCAAACGAAACGCCCCTCTTTCTAGCCTGCTTCTTCCGATAAGTCCTGATAATCAGGGTAACGGCGGCTATTCCGATGACAACCGTCATCACGGTGCTGAAGTTTTCTCTTAACACTTCTTTGCGGTAAAGGAGAAACGCCTTGGAATAATTGGGTTGATCTAGGCTTTGCTTGAAGTAACGCATCGCTTCCTTATAGTCGCCCTGCCTTAGAATCGCCTTGCCGATACCGGAATAAGCGAAATCCAGATTTGTGTTCATATTAATCGTCTGCTTATACAGCTGAAGCGCCTTGTCTTCCTCGCCTCGGTAATAGCTTCTGACGGCTTCGTTCAACGTTCGGCCGTACTCCGTCGTCTGGAACAACGTCAATTCACCAAATGCTTTGTCCAGAACGAGGAAATCGTCCCCAACCCGTTCAATGGCAACAGGCGTGTTGAACTCGCCGATCCGATTGCCCATGCCGCCGAACACGTACATGAACTGCCCGTCTCCGTTATACGTGAAGATCCGGCCTCTCTTCGAGTCAAGAACCGAATAAATTTCACTGTCCGTAATATCGACATCAATAAGCCTGGAGGGACCAAGATCACGCATATAGTTAATGTCACCCTGCGGATCGTATAAACCGGTTCTTCGTAAGATATCGTTTCCTTGCGCGTTCAGCTTGCGGATGGTGTCACCCGAATCTCCGCTGGTCGCGTAAATGAAGCCTTCATCATTAATGTCCATATTGGTAAACTCCGTTGGCGTGAACATGACCATTTGGCTGCGCTGCGCCTTCGTCGACAGCCGCTTCCAGAACAGCTCCACCGGATCCACCCAGACACGGTTCGCACCGATGTAAGAAGTGAATGCGCCCTCCGCGCTAAATTCCATCAGCCCGTCGAACACACCTACCGCCATGACATAGATGCGCTGCGCTTTGTCCATGACGACCCGCACCGGTTGAAAGTCGAAGTTGCCCGGCAGCAGATCGGATTCAGGCTTCTCCACGATTTGCACCAGCTGGCCTTGTTCATCCAGATGAACGACTCGCTTCTTTCCCGTATCGGCAATCAGCACATGCTTCTGCTCCGTTATAAAGATCCCTTGAGGATTCAGAAACGTATCGGCAGCTCCGTCGTTATTGAAGCTATTGATCATTGCCTTCTGACGATAATTGTTGTCTAGAACAACTATCCGATTATTGCCGGAATCGAGTATATAAATTTCATTGTCCGCCGTTACATGCAGATCGCTTGGATCTTTAAACGCGCCTATACCCAGCGAGGTGCCGGTCATTAGAGTCGTAGCCTCGTATGCGGAAGGAGATACGACCGTATCTCCCCAGACGGAATAGTTGTAAGAGTCGCCGCCCGCAGCATAAGCTAGCGATCCTCCTGTGCTTATGCCGATTAAGCAGCATATGGCCGCAAGGAGATAAGCTCTTAGTCTGGTCTTCATCTTCAACATCGTGCAAATCTCCCTTCTACTCTTTCATCCCGGAAGTCGCCATCGTCTGGATGACGCTGCTCTGCGAGATGATGAAGAGCGTAATCGGAACAACCATCAAGATGAGCGCGACAGCCGCTCCGACGCCAGCGCGCGCAATACCACCGAGCGTAATCTGACCCAGCGCGTAATGCAGCGTCTTCAGGTTCTCACTATAGATGAAGCTGCCTCCGTCTGTTCCCCAAAGCATAGGAAACTGCAAAATCATAAGCGTGAGCCAAGCCGGTTTTACGTTCGGCATCACGATGCTCCAATAGATCCGGTACTCGCTCGCTCCATCAATCTTGGCGGCTTCCAGCAAAGCTGTCGGAAGCTGCTCCATGAATTGCTTCATTAGAAACAAGCCTAATGGAAATGCGAGCGAAGGAACGATAATAGACGCATGCGTATTGATCCAGCCAAGCCAAGACATCACCATATAGTTTGGAATCGCTGTAACATGAGCAGAGAACATCAGCGAAAGAACAACGATCGAGAACAGCGTCTTCGAGCCGAGGAACTGATATTTAGCGAGCGGGTACGCCGCAGCGGAAGCCAGCAAAATATGTCCTACCGTTCCGACGAGCGTAATAAGCAATGTATTCGCAATGTAACGCGACAACGGAACCCATGAATTGCCCATCAAGGCAACTAAATCATAAAAGTTGTCCAATGTCGGATTATTCACGAAAAAGCGCGGTGGGAAAATAAACAATTCGTCCAGCGGCTTGAAGGCGTTGTTCACTGCATAAATCAGGGGCAGCACCATAAACGCTCCGAACAGGGCGAGAAACGCGAACAATATGAAGCTAACCGTAAACGAACGGTTCAGACGCTTCGTCGTCCGAAATGCGGTCATCATTTTAACGACCAACGTTACTCACCTACCTTTCTGAGCAATTTTTGCGTCAATTTGTTAGTCCCGATCATAATACCGAACAGCACAGTCGCAATCGCCGAAGCGTAACCCATTTCGAAACGAATCGTCCCGTAGTCCATCAAATGGGTAACAACCGTATGTGCCGCGTAGTTAACGCTCGGGAAACCTGCGAGTGCGATCGTAATATCAGCCACCGCAAGAGAACCCGTAATTTGCAAAACGGCGCCAAACAGCAACTGCGGCCTCATGGAAGGCAGAGTGATGAACCATAATTCCTGCCAGCGGTTTTTTATTCCGTCTACGACTCCCGCTTCTACCAGCGTCCGATCAATCGTTTGCAGTCCTGCGATAAAGGCAAGGAAACTAGTGCCTAAGCTGAGCCACAGCTGTACAATCATGACGATCATCAGAATGTATTTTTCATTCGTCAGCCATTGGATCGGTTCCAAAATAAATCCATATTTAATCAAAAATCCGTTCATATAGCCGTAACGGTCTCCCGAAAATACAATCAGCCAAATAAAAAATACATTGCCGGAAATCGCCGGCGCATAAAAGATTAAAGTCATAACCGCCCTTATTTTGGGCGATAGCTCGTTAATGACCCATGCAAAGAAAAAGCAGGCGATATAGCTGACCGGACCGGTAATGATTGCGAAGATGAATGTGTTTTTCAATGCAATCATAAAGATATCGTCGTTCAGAAATAATCTGGAGTAGTTCTGCCATCCGACAAACCGCGGAAATTCGAGCATGTTAAAGTAAAAGAAGCTAAGTATGAGCGAGAATACGACGGGAATGACCGTAAAGGTAAAGAAAATAAGCATGTACGGGCTCATCAAAAGATAATAATGCTTATTTTTCTTCAGCTCCGTCCATACATGGGACAACTTCGACTTTTTCTTCGGATGGATAAGATTAGGTACGGCTTGACTGGTTGTTTCGGCTTGCATTGAACTCCACCCCCAAACAATTACGGTAAATTAAATTCTTTCCGCTTGATTTCAATTTCATCGTTAATGTACAGCACATAATCGTTAAGCGCTTCCCTAGCGTTCTCGTTTGCGTTGACGACTCTGCGGAAGGCGTTGTCGAGATGTCGGCCGGTGAAATAACCGCCCGGCACTTGAGGTATGCCTTCAACCCACTCCCACTGGCTGGACAGATTGTTGTAATCCTTAACCGGCCAAGGCAATTCTGCAAGTGCCTCTACGTTAGCCGTTGGATAACGTGCGGCTTCGCCCATTAACCCTTCCATTTCTCTGCCGTAAGCGATTTGCGTGTCCTTGCTAGTCCACCATTTCATAAATTCCCAGGACGCTTCCTTGTTATCGGCATTCTCCATCATCATAACGCCAGTCGTATGACTGGCTACCGCATGATTAACGGTTCCGTTATCTTGCTCTGTACCAGGTACGAGTGTAAACTCCCACAACCCTTTAATCTCAGGCGCGAGCACCGTCAGCATGTTATACGTTGTATAATCCGCAATTCCGATTGGCATCTCGCCAGTACGGAATCGGTTCGGAAAGTCTGCCAGGACCGGGAATTTGTAGTTTGTATAAAATTGCGTCCACTTCTTGAACATTTCCATGGAAATATCCATATCAAGCGCACTCTTCTTATCGTCATCACGATAGAATTCGCCGCCATTCTGATATAACAGCATGGAGAAGGTCGCATTCGGTACGAGACTTGCGTTCGTAGCCTCGATCGGCAGCCAAAACTCCATATTGTGCTTCTGAAGGACAGAAATCATGTTGTAAATATCCTGCCAGGTCTTCGGCGGCGCGAGTCCTAGCTCCTCAAGAATGTCCTTCCGATAAAACAGCATGGGGAATGACTGCTGCTCAGGCAGTGCATACACGCCTTGATCGTACTTGTAAGGCGTAAGTCCGCTGTCATGAAAACGCGAAGCTACCTCGTTGAAATCAGCAAACTGAGTCAGGTCTGTCGCCGCATCCCTCATCGCGTAGTTCACGGGAACATCCTCGCCAATTTGCATAGCAACGTCAGGCCCCTCGTCGGCCAGTGTCGCCGGAAGCAAAATGTTCCCCGGTACAAGCCTTAAATCTATCGCGATATTCGACTCCGGCGTAAAGGAATCGTCGATTAAGCTCTTAAGCACCTGCGCTTGATCCCGGCCCGTAGTGATCCACACCGTAATTTTACGGTCCTGTTCATTTTTCGTATTGCCGATGCTGTCATAGTCCTCGGTGTAAGAAGCAAAGTATGCACCCAGCTCATGCTTGATCTTCTGTAAGATCGTCGCTCCCGCTTTCGGAAGCTTCTTGTCCGGCGAGGACACAACGAGATAATCAAGCTTAATCGGTTGCTCCCGAACCGTAAGAATCCATGTGCCTAAACCCCCGACATTCGTTTTAAATGCGGTTAAGCGATTGCCAACCGTTTCCGGGTTTTTAATCATTTCCTTTAATTGACCAACCATTGTATGGAGAACAGCTACTTTGTCGCTCCGTTCCCCTGTCGATTTCTCTAAATAATCGGCTACGTTCTGTATGATCACGGCTTGCTCTTCGAATGTCTTAACCATATCCGGTATCCGCTTGCTTAATTGATAATCACGGAACGGATCGGGCTTATTGGATGTAATCATCAATATTTTGCGATACATATCATTAAGCTGCAGTACGCTGGATTCAATCGTTCGAATGAGCGGGGCGATTTCGCCGAGTGAAACTTCCATTCGAATGCGATGCTTTCCCTTGGAAAAGTGGAACAAATAGGGTTCTTCTCCATCACCCAGTACGTTCATTTCCCAATCCATGTTGAAATTAAAACGTAAACGCTTCATTTCCTTGAAAGGAGTCTCTCCGTCAATCGTCAAGCTTCGAGTGGCGTATATGCCGCGCAGCGTATCCTGTTTTTGCTTCAGCGCGATCTGGTATAAGCCGTCTTCGGCAGTCTCAAACTCCCACTCGATCCACTGACCCGGAAGCTTCCAGTTCGTACCGCCGATCGTATTGATTCGAAGCTTGGATACATTGTAAGGAATGACCGTCGGACTCGACCGGTCCGCCAGCGGATATAACGTAGGCGATGATTTGGCGACCGCGTCCTCCGCTTGGATTTCAATGTACTGATTCGGTACCGGCTTAATTCCTTCCGCCTCATACTCTTTTTTCTTATCCTCATATGGAAACAAGACTGGTTCTTGATACAACTCAATATAATCAATCGCCATCGGTTCCCTTAAAGCCGTCAAGGAAAACGATTGCTGCCCGCTCTCAAAGTAAAAGGAGTAAGGCTCATCATAATATCCATTTCGATCCGTGAAAATTCCGATTTGCCATGCCTGTTTTTCTACCTGCCTTGGCCTGATTTCATTGCCGCGATCGTCACGCTCAATTTCGTCTTGTCGATTTCCCCAAATTCGATCGAATAATAAAATATCCGCCCCCTTGAAAGGGACTTTTCCGTTAATGGCAAACTGCCTTTCGATCGCAGAGCTTTTTCCCTCGATCGGCAAATAATGAATTCTGATGTTGTACAGTCCCGCTTGTTTAACCAGTACATCCCATGAAATGGAGCCACTCTCCGTTGATACAACCGCTTTACCGTTCAATCCTTCCAGATCGTTCGCAATGTCGAACCCTTCTCCAGTCGTTCCCGAGAAGCTCTCGCCCTCTATTCGAATGACCTCGTCTGGTCGCCCAGCGTTGTTATGCGTAGTCAAATACGCATCATAGCTGTCTTCTCCTGCTGATGCTGTAACGGCGTCGAAATCACCCATAGCCATGACGCGTCTGCTATCCTTCGAGTCTGAAGGGTAGAAAGCCCATATAGAAGTTGCCAGAACGGTAAGAACGAGTACAATTGCGATGTAGTTCTTCTTTCTGAAGTTCAACTTTTCTCCCTCCTGCAGTAAGAAGTTAAATTCAACAACAGTCCCCATTAGAATAGTTCTAAAATGAGGACTGCCTCTCACACGTTATAACATGTTAAGAACCATATACCGCATCAATCGCCGCTTGGAATACTGGTTTATACTTCTCGACAACGGTAGATACCGAAACGCCGCTGTTGATCTCACCTACGAAATCCCAGAACTTCAAGGCATCGCCGTAAGTGCCGTGGTCGAATACGATCATGCCCGCTCCAACTTGCTTGGCATTGTTAATGTCATCCTCGTTTGAAAAACTGCTTTCAAGGGACGCCTGACCCGGATAATCGTATTCAGAATCGATATCGTTGATTTTTTCCCAAATGTAAATGAGCTGCTCGGGATTCTCCACTGCCTTTGGAATCGTAAGTGCTTGGTAAGCACCTTCACCGGAATGATATTCCGTTTCGCTTGGACCTTTCGGGAATGGCACAAAGCCAATATCCGCGTCCGGCATATCCGTTTTAAAGCCGTTCAAATCATAAATGGCGCCCGCAATCATAAGGGTATTTCCTTGACGGAAAAACTGACCAGGCTCCGTCCAGTCTCCGCCCTCCGTCGGTCTGTAAACTTGCTCCGTTGCCAATTTCGATAAGAAGTTCAATGCTTCTTGCGTAGCGGGGTCATCGAGATTTTGTTTGTTACCTTTTGTCAGATGAGCTCCGTTCGAATACATCGCATGCTCGATAACTTGAGAATTAGCAAGTCCCCATGTATCCAGCTTGCCGTCGTTGTTTGTATCTTTATTGGCCTCTTTCGCTGCTTGAACGAAAGTATCCCAATTCCAATTGTCCTCGTTCACATAATCTTGAAGCGCCTTGATGCCAAGCTGATTCAAGAGCGTCCGATTGTAGAAAATACCTTGGATCAGGTTGTTATTGTCTTCTGTGAACGCATAGCCTTTACCCTCATAATTAAAAAATTCACTCGTAGCCTTCTGATTGAACACTTTTGTGTTTTTCGTATACTCGTCGAGCGGCCACAGCAAATCTTGCTTAACCAATGTTGGAATCGTATAGTTTCTTCCCAAACGGACGATATCGCCAAGCGGCTCTCCCGCTAGTAGGGATGCTGTTACTTTTTGTTGATATTCACCAAAGTCAACCGCTACATATTCCATTTTAAAGTTATGCTTCTTCATCAGCTCATCAAGGTTTTTCTTGCGTTGGATGTTGTCCGGATTATCTTCCTTAATCGCCATATCCCACCAAGAAACGACTTTAATCGTTCTGCCGCCCATGTCGAATTCTAACTCGGGCGAGCCCTTTAACTCTTCCTCTCCGTTGCCTTCCGGAGCGGTGGTCTCAGTCCCTGAATTGCCTGCCCCGTTATTAGAGCCGCTGTTTGTTCCGTTGTTCTTGCTGTTGCCCGAACCGCTGCTGCATGCAGAAAGAACGAGAACGAATGCGCATAACAAAACCATTAATTTACGAATCTTCATTGCGAATCCCCCTTAACATATTGAACTACACCGAAAGTGTAGCGCTTTCATAAGGCAAGCAACAACCTGTTAAATATCAGATCTATTACCCTTCACATTCTAGTTTGGAAATCATTTACTTTCTTCGCAAACCTGTTTTTTCTCAAGAAGTAAAAATGTGATCGCAATGCAAAGAAAAGCACATTGTATCTATCGCCCCCAATTTACATAATAAAAACGTAGACGTTCTCCTGTCAGGGAACTCCCAACATACAACAATAAGAATGTAAATCATCTATTGATTAACTTTCCTTATATTTCACATCGAAACTTTATCTTTTACAGCCAAGAACGGCGATAGCCGTATAAGATCCAGCAAATGCAATTAGGAGGTAACCATCATGTATAAAGTGCTGCTTGTCGACTACGACTCTACATCTTCGATAGAGATGCTACAACGTATGCCCGAGTGGAATGGAATCGGATTTGAATTGGACGCTTACGCGAACAGCTCTGCGGACGCTATTGAATTTCTAGATCGAAACTATTTTTCGCTCATCCTGGTCGGCATGAACGGCTCTCACCATGATGCCTTGTTTCTTTGTGATTACATTCGCCGAAAGAGCCGTGTACCACTGGTTCTAATAGGCGGAAGCAACGATTTCCAGCTTGCCCGAAAGGCGCTCTATTACCAAGTAAACGATTATTTGCCGGACCCCGTTACTTCTGTCGAACTGACTTCATGTCTTCTGACTGTCAAAGGCGAGCTTGATTGCATAATCAATAATAATAATAAAGCGCTATCATGGACACCTATGGAAAACGAGGCTCAGCCTCAGCCGAATATCATTGAGCGCGTCAAGGAATATGTCGATGAATCGCTCCATCAAAATATTACCTTGAAGCAAATTTCCAACAATCTGCATTTCAATTGCTCGTATTTAGGTCAAAAATTCAAGTATCAGGAAAATATGACCTTCAATGAATATTTGCTGCAACAGCGTATGGAGAAAGCAAAGCTGCTGCTTGAGAATACGGATCTGAAGGTGTACGAAATCGCGAATGAGATCGGATATACGGAGATGGATTGGTTCTATAAAAAGTTCAAATTGTATACCGGTGTAAGTGCTAACGAATATCGTAAAATGTTTTCCATTATTGCGTAACCGCTTACACTATCGCTTGACAGCTTTCCTATATTTCAAGCAAAGAACACCTTCGGCGTCCTTTATACGCTAACAAACTTTTACACTCATATATTTAAAAAAACCTCATCCTCGCCTAATAGCGGGAATGAGGTTTTTACTTTTCGCAATGGAAGGTTGTCCCTCACGTCATTCGCTTCAAGATGAATGGATCGATGACATGGTCAGCTTCCATTCCTTCATTACCTTTCCGTGTTGTCCTCACGCGGATAGAGGACGATGCGGCCATCCTCCATCTCCACCCGCACCTTGTTGATTTCTTTGAATCCTTCCGTGTCTAGGAAACCAGAAGGAATTTGTAATCGCCCCGCTTTATCCAGCACCGCATATTCTGTGTGGCTCTCCGACTCCAGCAAGGCGCTTTCCGCATCCAGCATAGCCAGCTCATCCGTGTACGAGACTTTACGAATCATCTCCGCTGACGTTTTGCCATCCCGAATTTGGACAACCCGGTCCACCTTGCGTGCGAGTTCCGGATCATGCGTTACAATTACGATCGTAATGCCAATCGATCGATTTAGCGTTCGGAACAAATCAAGCACTTGATTCGATGTGCTTGTATCGAGTGATCCTGTCGGCTCGTCCGCAAGCAGCAGCTTCGGATCATTAGCAAGCGCGATCGCGATCGCCACCCGTTGCTGCTCGCCGCCAGACAGCTCGCTCAGCCTGTTCTGCATTCGGTGGCCAAGCCCCACTGCCTCCAGCAGCTCCATTGCACGCGCCCGCCTGCGCTTGCCGCGAAGCAGCATCGGAAGCTCCACATTAGCCAGCGCTGTTAAATAGGGGATGAGATTACGCGCATTGTTCTGCCATACAAAACCGACCGTATCGCGCTTATAGGCTACCAGTTCCTTTTCACCGAACTTCAGCAGGTCTTTGCCGTCCACATAAAGCTTGCCGGCCGACGGCTTGTCAAGCCCCCCAAGCATGTTCAGGAGCGTCGACTTTCCGCTGCCTGAATTGCCGATAATCGCCATTAGCTCGCCTGCCTCGACCAGCAGATCCAGACCTTGCAGAGCGAACACCTCAAGATCCGCCATTTTGTAAATTTTGACGAGTCCTTCACTTCTAATCATCGTTTACTCCTCCCCAAGCTTGAGTGCTTGTGCAATCCGGATTCTCGACAAGCGGTAGCCGAGAATAAGCAAACCCAAGGTCAGTGTAATGCCAACGATGCTGTACACCTGCAAATAGTCGCTAAGCTGCTGCACCATTTCAAACGGAGGCACTTGGTCCTTTGTTGAGAATGACATCTCAAAGAGCGGTACGAATAGCTTGCTGATGGTATTACCGATGAAAACGCCAAGAACAACCGCAGCTCCCGAAGTCAGCAATTGCTCGCTTACGAGCATGCCGATAATTTGCCCGAACCGAATCCCCATTGCTCCAAGCACGCCATATTGAAGCGTTCTGCCTGAGAGCGTGAGCACCCAGAACAGTAGGAAGCCGAAGAAGCTGATGAGCATGGAGATAACGAAGCCGAGCGTCATCACGCCATTGATTGCAAGTCTAAACGGATCGTTTTTTGATTCAATCAGCTCTTGCGTTGCGTCCTGAAGCTGAATGATTCGCAGCTTCTTCTCCGCCAGCTGGTCGTAGACAGATTGGCTTGGAACGCCTTCCTTCAGTTTCAGCCATACTTCGTATGGCTCTACAGCAAGTCGCTTCTGAATCGTGCCGAGATGGCCAACAATCAAGTTCGGTTGAACTGCTTTTTCATTATCCATGTCATTAGTTGGAAGCGGATTCCAGCTTGGCCAATAGTCGATAATGCCATAGATGACGAATTGCGCCTGATCTAGACCGTCCCAGGACAAGCTGATGGTGTCGCCTGGCTTTGCTTTTGTCTTCTTCGCAATTGAGCGAGAGATTAGAACTGCCTTCGTATTCGGAGCAAGGAGATTCAGGTAGCTGTTAATGGGATAGTCTAGCAGCCCCTCCTTCATCCATGTCGTCTGACCAAAATTCAACGTGTCAATGCCAAAGAGCGTCGTTGCACCGCTTGCACCACTGGCAGGTGTGACAAAGCGCGCATTCTCTTTCTTAAATACTTTAGCGCTCGCCTCAATGCCTTCCAGCTCTTCGAACGCCTGAAACGGCGGCTCAATGTAATTAACCCGGCCCGAGCTCGGCGGTTTCGGTTCGCTTAATGCTTGAGAAGCTGACGACATATAGGTTGAGGGACGTGCATCACTTTCCCAGCGCGTCATGATCGACATATCAGCTCCAATAGCGTACTCAATCTTGCTCTCCATGTTGTCGTTTATGGTTCGTGCCGCATTTGCACTAAAGAGTCCTGTCGCAACGGTTATAATCAGGAACAGCTTGATCGTCTGATATTGGCCCGATGATCGGCTAATCTGAATTAGCGTGTTATACAGCGCTGGCGACCACCATCTGCGCCCAATCCAATAGATTAACCGTATGAACCACGGATAGATCCGCAGCAGCAGCAAGCCACCCCCTAGAGCGAATAGCGAAGGCATCAAAAACAGCAGCGGATCGAGCTGGAAAGCATCCGAGTCCAGTCCTAACCGTTGTAAATCCTCTTGCCGTTTGTTGAAATTATAGAGCAAATACATGGCTACTCCGACGAGGATAAAGTCAAGGCCGGTCTTATGCCAGAACGTCATCTTGTTATGGCGGGCATTCTGTTGCTTATGACTGACGATGCTGACTCTAGTCGCCATGAAAGCCGGTATGAGAGTTAAAACCAATGCAGCCACTACCGCTGCCCCCGACATCAAGTAAGCGCTGCTGGTCAGACTCACCTCTAATGCTGAACGATCAACAAACTCTAGAAAACCGTTCGAGGCGCCTAATACTTTCGTGAACAGAATGCCAAGAAAAGGACCAACCGCAAGTGCGCTAACACCAAGAAACAGGCTCTCGAATGTGTAGGCCATCATAATTTGCAGGCGACTTGCCCCTCTGCTGCGCAGAACGGAAATCTCCGTCTTCTGCCGTTCAATAATGAGATTGGCGGCCATATAGAGATAGAAGGCGAGCATCAGCATGACTGGTGAGTAAAGTGAAAGCATCATCACATCAAGCTTCTCTTGCTTGCCTTGATAGGCACCTATTGTCGATATGGCAGGGATGTTGACCTCGTCAACCCCGATTCGACCTCGGAAGTATCGCCTGATATCCTTATCGGCCTTTACAAATGCATCAATCGAATCGATCGTTATTTGCTCGTAATTAAGTGCCATGCGCCAATCGAGGCTCGCGAGCTTCGTCTTGCCTCCGAGGATAAAATCATTCTCGAATTGATCAAAAGGAATAATAAAGCCATCGCTGTCCTGTGAAGAAAGGTAAGGCAAATAAGGATCGGCAGTCGGATCTGTCTCCAGGATTCCGACCGCGATCACACGAAACTTCTTTTTGTCCGGCGCTTCCGCAATCAATTCATCTCCAAGATCACGCTTCGTAGCGATGAGGAACTTCTGCGTAACGAGAGCCTCGTAAATACCATCCGTGCGTACGGCGGGCATCACACCGTCGATCAAGCGAACGCGCTTCTCAAGTCCAGATAGCGACTTGATGCTGCCCGTCGCCTTTTGCGACTGCTTCTCCTGGTCCGTAGCATCCGCTCCGTATACCTTCATGCGCTGTGTGAAACGTTGATGATAAGCGGATAAAGCCTCCAATTCCGCCCTCCCCGGTATCGATTGCACGAATCGGTCAGCCCGCTTAATGGCCTCTATCGTCTTCTCGTCCACGGACGACGAGGATACTGTCGTGCCGATGCGAATATATCCCGGGTACACGCCTTTCTGAAGCTGCACCGATTGAAGCTCCTTCTGCAGCGTCCGCTGCAAGATGGCTTCGGAGTAAAGCGGCATGGAGCTAAACAAAGCCACGCACACGGTAAGACCGATCCAAAGGTTCAACTGCAGCCACTTGTTGTTTGCCATCTTTCGAAGGATCATCGTCCATAAGGCCATACGCACACCCCATCCTTGCGCCGGATACATTGCCGTACCCGGCCTTCATTGTTAGTTAGTTATTCAAGATGACCTTCTGACCTTCCTCGAGTCCCTTAATGATTTCGGCTTCTGTCGGCGTTAACAGCCCCACCTCTATGTCGACCTCCTTACGCCGTTCACCTTCCGACACCTGCACGTAATAGCGGCCCATGTAAGAACGAATGGCCGAGCGTGGCAGAATGATAGCCTTCTCGCGCTTCTGAAGCTCAATCGTCAACTCAGCGCTATCGCCGATTTGAATGCCTGCCGGGGCCTTGTCCATACTCATGTAGATCGTTACAGCGTTGCGCTCTGCTTTGGAAGCATCCGTTCCGATCGGCACAGTAGAAGGCGATTGCAGCACTTTCCCTGTGTACGCTTTTCCCTTATATTTCAAATGAACTGGCATGCCTGTTTCAACTGGCTGTACATCCTTCTTATCCGCAGCTACATATGTAAGCTGAATTCTGGACGTATCTGCGATCGATACGATCTCCTGATAGGCGTTCACAAAGTCCCCTGCATTCAAGGTCTCCACAAATGTCACCGTTCCTGATAGGGTCGCATATAGACGTGATTTTTCAAGTCGCGTCTCCATCGACTGAAGCGACATTCTCTCGCGTTCAAGATCGATTTCGCGCAATCGCAAGTCAGTGGAGGATGCTTCGTCAAGGTACGCTTGCTTGAACAACAGCTCCGCTCGTTCCAAGCTAAGCCGCTGAAGGCTTACTTGAAGTTCAAGATCGCCCGTTTCCTGCTCTACAAGCAGATCGCCAGCTTTAACCTCCTGGCCGAGGCTCACCTTAATTGCTTTGAGCCGGCCTCCCGATTCCTTGAATGACAGGTTCTCCGCACTTGAGGAAACAAAACGGGCCGTACCTTTAAGATACGTCTGAATCGATCCACGGCTTGCCTCTACGATATCCAATTGCTCCTGTGCTGGCTGTACAAGCGGCGGCTGCAACGCAGCCTGCTCTGCGGGGAGAAGGCCGCATCCAGACAATGCCAGCATCGCTGCCAGCGCAACTACCAATCGGCGCAAGCCTGAAAGCAGCTGCCCGCTCTCCTTATTCGATATTCGTTTGGGATACAATTCTTCCATCCTCCAATGAAATGACATGATCAACAAGCTCCATAATGCCTGGGTCATGGGTGGTCAGAACAACCGTCATCCCGGAACGATGAACAAGTTCACGGAATACCCGCATCACTTGAATACCCATTCGGCTATCAAGCTCTGCCGTAGGTTCGTCCGCGATAAGCAGCACAGGCTTGTGGGCGATTGCTCTTGCAATCGCTACGCGCTGCTGCTCTCCTCCAGAAAGCTCGGCTGGCCGGTGCTTCATTCTTTCCTTCATCCCAACCTGCTCCAATGCATGTTCCGCCGCCTCGCGATTGCCTTTAAACGAAGTACCCGCAACGCGCAGGCCAAATTCTACGTTCTCGTAAGCATTCATGAGCGGAATAAGTCCAAAGGATTGAAAAACGAGACCAATTTCTTTGCGTCTCAGAGCACTTCTCTCTTTGCCAGGCATTCGCGTAATTTCTTTATCTCGGAAAAACACCTGCCCCTCCGTCGGCTCGTCAAGCGCGCTAAGCATATTCAACAAAGTCGTTTTGCCAGAGCCTGACCTGCCCTTAAGCGCCACCATAGATCCGGCTGGTATCTCCAAATGGACGTCTGACAACGCGGTGACGGCGGCAGCGCCTCTACCGAATACGCGCTTAAGGCCAACCGCCTTCAAAATCATCCCGCCAAACGCTTCTCCCGGCAATTCTACCTTCGCCAACATCGCTAACCTCCTCAATTTCCTCGTTATTACTATTTATTTTAACGCTTTCATTTCTTTAGAAGTACCTGTTCATTTCTTGTTCGTTTACCCTATAAATGATAGCTGTTAACTTAAATTAACGATGAGAACTATAAATTAAACCCAAAAAGTGATAACAAACGCTTCTTATTTCATCGTTCCAGCCACTCTGATGGCATGAAAATCTCAGCTTCATATCAATGAAAAAGACTCACAGCAACGAGGCTGTAAGTCTTTTTCATTTCAAGACAGCGAGATGAATTTCATTAACGATACACTTTTCAACTATTTGGCGAACTGCCATGCACGGAATGTGAACAACTCCGTGTCAGCCTTGCCTTTAAACATAAAATACAGATCGTGAACGCCTTCCGCGCCTTCGACCGCTGTTTTTGCTTCAATCCAGCCTGCCGATCCATCTCCCTCCGGAATAGAAAGTGAACCCAGCAAAGTGCCGTCCGTACTGTCCAAACGAAGCTCTATAACGGCGGCTTCGCTTCCGCCCGCTATGAATGCTGTGAACGTAGAGGCACCTGCCCCGAAGTCCACACTGGACACGGCCGTCCAATCGCCATTGTGAATAGCTCCGACTGCCACCTCTTCAACCGTCGTTCCGATCTCGTCCATCTTATGCGGTATCACATCAATGCCTGCGCTCCAAGCAAACGTACCTGCTTCCACTCGCGAGAACGGATTAAGCTTATCGAGCTGCGGCACACCTTTCAAGTCAGCTTCGATTTCTTGAATCGATCCGTCCGCGACGAGGCTCACTTTGTTCAAATGTGTCGATCGGTAGCCTTTCGGCACACCCATCGCCTTAGACAATGTTTGCGCGTGATACGCAATGTACCATTCCTTCTGGAATTGGAACATCGCATGGTGATTATTGCCGCCCACGCCGAAGAAATGGCCGGGATTTTTCAGAATAGTCGTTTGGTATGTCCAAGGTCCCATCGGATGGTCGCTTGTCATGTAGGCGATTTCTCCTGCATGCGGGCTTCCCTCTGGACGAGTGCCGTCGTAGAAATTGGAGCAATACGTAAAATAATAAGTGCCGTCTACTTTGTTGATCCCAGCATCCTCAAACATGAATGGTGCCGGAATGACAGCGGATTCGCCGACAACGCTGATCATATCGTCTCCTAGCTGCATAACGCGAGCCGTATCCGGTCTCGCTTCCTTGCCCTCCGGGATCCCCCCGCCGAAGTAAATGTAGCCCTTGCCGTCGTCATCGACCAGCACAGCCGGATCGAACAACCATGTGACTCCTTCTGCGGCTGGCGCCGATCTCGCAATTAGCGGCTTGCCGATTGGATCGATCCACGGACCCGTCGGGCTGTCGCTCGTCAGTACGCCAATGCCGCTTGCGTTGTTCGCGAAGTAAAGGAAGAACTTATCCTTGCCGTCAAACACCTTATGCGCCGCTGCCGGTGCCCAGGATTGTGTCGCCCACTTTGCCGCTCCTTCGGGACCAGCAGCAACTACGAAACCATGATCCGTCCAGTTCATTAAATCCGAGGAAGAAACGATCGACAGCCGAATGATTGATCCGAAAGAGTTGTCCTTCACCTCGCCGGCGGTGTCATACTCAAGTACATCGTAAGTGCTGTAAATATAAACGCGGTCATTATATACGAGAGCATACGGATCTGCGCCAAATTTATGGGATAAAATTGGATTGCCGTTCTGAGGGAGCTTTCCAACTGCGCTGGCCGGCGGCTCATAGCTAAGCTCCGTGGCTGCCCCGTTCACGTCATATTTCGTTTTATTCTGATTAGGCTCCAATATTTCCAGACTGTTTACCTTCAATTCTTCTTTCATTTTCACAATCAACTCCCGTTTTTGTTTTAATGTAATGGTAGCAAGCCTTTTGCTGCCGTCAAGGTTTTTGAACAAAACCTCGGAACCGTTGTCATTCCTGATCCAAAGCTCCAGCCCTTCCTCGGCTGGCTGAAAGTCAACGGTTGCCGCCGAAACGTTATTGGGATTCAGAACAATGGAACCGACTTCAAAGGCAGCTGGCATGTGAAGCAAGGCTCGAATATGTGCCACCTGCGTCCCGATCGGAAAATCATCCATAAGTAATTCCACTTCATAGGTGCTATTCTTCTTCTTGCTCAACTCAATCGTCTTTTCGTTCAGATAAGCGGACAACTTCACAGGCGGCCGTTGCTCCGATTCGTTCCGATTATCCTGCAATTGGCTGAGAAAGAATATCGCTGTGGCGATCACTGCAAGGGCGGCAATGAGTCCATAGCGCTTGTTGCTTGTTTTCAAGCTTTCACCTCTTTCCCTACTATTGAACATAGTAAGGTTAACCCCGATAAGGTACAACCTGCCAAGTTCTAGTTTTTATTCAGATGAGTACGTTTACAAAGCGAGATAAGCATTTAAGCCCCTAGGCTCGCCTACTTGATGAAATAACGTTAAGGATTAAACAAATCAGGCAGTAACGCTAGATATGAGGCATCGCTCTCCCTTCGAACATTGGAAAATGCTATATTTTTAAAAGTAAACGCTTTAATTCCTTAGGCATCGACCATGTTATGATAGTAGAAAAAGTATACTGGAGGCTACGACAGTGTCAGACGCAAGTCAAGGTGCTTTCCATACAGGCAACTACAAGAATTTATTCAAGGAACTAGGATATTCCCATCTGGAAATTGAAAGCAAGCTGACGCAGGCTTGGAACGAGCTGTTCTATGGCGACCCTGAGATTCGAATCTATTACCCACTGGGCGATGACAAAGGCTATCTCCTCGATACCGGCAATCTAGACGTGCGCTCCGAAGGCATGTCTTACGGCATGATGATGGCAGTACAAATGAACAAAAAGGATGAATTCGACAGACTGTGGAACTATGCGAAGACGTTCATGCAGCATAAAGAAGGCCGCTACAAGCATTACTTTGCGTGGCATTGCAAACCGGACGGCACTCGCATCTCACAGGGTCCCGCACCCGACGGGGAAGAGTTTTTCGCCATGGCCTTGATTTTCGCCTCGAATCGTTGGGGGGACGAGGCGGCGCCGTTCAATTATTCCGAGCAAGCCAAAATCATTTTGCGCGCATGCATCCATCAGGGTGAGAACGGCGAAGGCGACCCGATGTGGGATCCGGCAACAAAGCTGATTAAATTCATACCTGAAGCTCCCTTTAGCGATCCCTCCTACCATCTCCCGCACTTCTATGAGTTATTCGCTATTTATTCCGATGAACAGGACCGGCCGTTCTGGAGAGAAGCTGCCGATGCGAGCCGCGCTTACCTGCATACCGCCTGCCACCCCGTGACGGGACTATCGCCTGAATACGCGAACTATGACGGTACGCCCGCGGTACCCCAGCGGCACGGCGACTATAGGCATTTCTTCAGTGACGCTTACCGCGTAGCAGCGAATATTGGACTTGACTACGAATGGTTCCGCAAAGACCCATGGCAAATCAATCAGAGTAATCGCATCCAGGCATTCTTCCGTAACCTTGATGTTGCCGACTATCGTCGCTATACGATTGACGGCGAACCCTTCGAGGAACTGGCGCTGCATCCGATCGGCCTTCTTGCCACAAATGCAATGGCATCTCTCGCAGCAGACGGTCCCAATAACGACTATTTTGTCCGCTTGTTCTGGGACACGCCGTTGCGTACCGGTGATCGGCGTTATTATGATAATTGCTTGTATTTCTTCAGTCTGCTGGCATTAAGCGGTAACTACCGTATTTATTAAATATAACTTCTTTATCGTGTACAACCGATCTTTACTTCTCTTTTAATGAAAGAAGCGGCAATCGTCTCCTTTGCTAACATAAGGATACGATTGCCGCTTTTTTCATTTTTCAACTATTCTCACGCTTGCGAACAGCGTCATTGCCCAGCCTCTTATTCCATGCCTCAATTACCTTATTTATGGTCACCCGCCTATAAGTTAAGGGAATCACGATACTCTTGGGGCGTCATGCCGGTCACTTTCTTGAAGAAACGCCTGAACGAATGCGCTGCTTCATACCCAACTGACATAGCAACCTCTCGTACCTTCAGATCGTTGTCATGCAGCAGTTTTTTCGCTATTCTTGCTCTGCAGGTGTCGATGTATTCAGATAAATTTATTCCCCGTTCCTGCTTGAAGAAGCGCGACAGATAGGACGGATTGAAGTAGTGGATTTCCGCAAGCCGTACCAAAGAAAGATCCTCCCTGAGATGATCATCGACATACTGGCAAATGCGATCAATGATTTGCGAAGCTCTATCCCGCTCGTCGCTCTGCTTGTATTGGAATATCGCTTCCGCGGTTTGCTTCAAATACTCGAACCCCTCCTTCATTGAGGCATGGTCATCTAATCGCATCAGCTTTCCGTGATCGTCCAAACGGCTTTGCAGCCCCAACTTGTTTAAGCACGAATAGAGCATTAGTGCAACCGAATAATAAGCTTCAATGGCTCGCTGCGCTTGCACATTGTGAACCAGCGCCATACTCGACAATTGCTCCCAATTGGTATAAAACTCTTCCGAGCGTCCAGCCTCCAAATGTGCGGCCATAATCTCTGCTTTTCGGCTCGGTACGAATGCTTCTTTGCCCGAAATGCCATCCATATTCTCGTCATGATCCCTTAGCATCATGCAAATACCGGTTCCGATTCTCAGTTGCTGCAGTCGGCGAAGTCTTTCATATTGCGGGGTAACGGCCGTCCAATCGCAGCTCGCTCCGCTTATTGTCAGCGTAATTTCCAACTTGAGAGAGGCAAGACAGGCTTCTTGAATAAGCTCAAGCACTCCCTCGATATAACAACCAAAGTCAACGGCTGGTTTATCGCAGCCATCACTTCCAGACTGTATAAACCACATCAGGTCGCCATGCCGATCAACAATGCCAATGCTCTCCACATGATCCTTCAACAACGAATCCCAGATTGCCCTGGCTGAAGCAAGCAGCTTGCTTCTTTCCGTATACGTTAGACCTGATGGGTAGGATAACCTTGCCAGTACGAGCATGACGGTTTTCGTTGGGTCCAGTCCGATATTCAAATGGCCAAACTCCGCAATGACCTCCTTCTGCTCCAAACAGAGTGCATCACTCTCTTGCAGCAGTTGCCTCATATAATCGCCTTGCGCCATGAACTCGTATGCATACTTCTGCTCACGCGATTGCTCCAGCAGCATGATCTCAACCGTGCTTCGCTGAATATCGAGCAAGGTAGCCTGTACAGCTTCCGTCACTTTCTCATATCCTTCAGTCTTCAGCAAGTAACGGACATCCGGCATTTGAAATGCCCGGTAAGCAAAATCAAATTCGCTATGCCCCGTAAGAAAAATAACCTTGCATCTTGGCCAATACTTCAATATTTCCTCCGACAATTCCAGTCCATTTTTACCCGGCATAGCAATATCGGTCAATACGATATCGATACGCGTTCGTGACATCCATTCCAGAGCTTCCTTAGCCGAATACGCCTTGCAAACGTCCAATTGATCCGGTATGAGCTTGCTCAACACCTCATAAAGTCCGTCGGTTATTATCTCCTCGTCATCGACGATTAGCAGCCGGTGCATCCCCCTCCGCCTCCTTTGAATTAATGCGAATTTCGACCCGCAAACCACCTAGCTCACTTCTGGACAGAAACAATCCGCTTCCTTCTCCATAGGTCAGTATAATACGACGGTGGATATTGATGATTCCTGTCATTTCAAGTACTTCCCCGTTATTTTCCATTTGACCGTTTAAAGCGTCGATTATAGCATCGTCGATCCGATTACCGTTATCCTCGACGACAATGACCGACTCGTGCTCATTCCGTGCAAAGAAGATACGGAGAAATCCATCCTCCGTCATATTCTCTAGACTATGCTCGTAGGCGTTCTCAATAATCGGCTGAACGATAAGCCTTGGTACGCGTATACGCTCCATTTCCTTCGGCAGCTCGTCGAATTGTACACTTATGCGTCTGGAGAACCGAAGCTTCTGGATCTCGGTATACATCCTTGCATGCTTGATTTCCTCCGAAAGGTAAACGTTATCCTCCCCATTGCGCGTAATGAATCTGAAATATTCGCCAAGCATATTCGTAAATAGCTCAATACGGTCCGTATCGCCCGTTTTTGCGAGTGAATTAAGGATAAAGAAGCTATTGTACAGAAAATGGGGATTAATTTGGGACTGCAGCTGCTTCAATTCCGCTTTCTGCATCATCAGCTTTTGCTTAAAGTCCTGATCAATCAGCGCTTGCAGTTTGTTTAGCATGTGATTGAAACGATCATACAAATAACCGAATTCATCCTTCTTTTCGTGATTAATCTTAATGTCTAGCGTGCCGCCTTCCATTCTGCGGAAGCTCTGAACAAGCAGCAGCAATGGCCGATGAACGAGGCTGTATGTCGAGAGAGAATAAACGACAATCGCAAGAATCGACGTAGCTGTGAACAGCCAAGCCCAATAATTAAACTTATTAAGCGGCCTCTTGACCGTCTCCTCTGGTAAATACGTGACGACAGAAAGCCCTAATTCTGGTGAATCTGCTTTGTCGACATGATACGTTTGTCCATTTACTTTCAATAAAAGAGAACGTTCTTCAGAAAAACGCGATGTTAGCAAGTATTTGTCCAAAATATCGCTAGACTTTTCGTTGCCCAGCAGCGCAAAATCCGCCTTTTCGGCGATTAGGAAACTACCACTCTCGGCATAAACGTTCATTTGATTCAACGATTCCTTCAGCTTCGCCATGTCAAGCTCGATCTGCACGATGTAAAGCGGTTCTTCCCCCTTCCTTCCTCCGAATTTGGAAGCGCTTAGATGAAGCGAGTCGCCCTGCCTGATGAGACGCTTCGCCCCGTTTCTTTCCGACACGGCACGAATTTGTTCATACCTTTCTTGTTCAAGATCATGAACCGCATTACTAAATGAGAGCGTTTTTCCTATAGAGGGAATATGAACGTATATATCCTTCATAAAAGCGCTGCTGTTCTTAATGGAGGTCAGCCGATGAACCAAGTAATCCATGCTCTCCTTCTTCTCGACGCTGTCCATCATATCCCACGTTACCGCGACTTTCGTAAGCTCTCCTTCCTGCAGCATATCGAATTGCTGAACCTCCAGCCATTCCACCTCGCGGTTCATGTCCTCAAGATACGATGACAGCTGTGCCAAGGTGTTTCTGGAAATGTCCTCGCTCGCGTTGGTGTAGCTCCAGTTATATAAATAAACGCCAAGTAAGATAATAGGCAAAATAACGACAAGATGCATGATGACAAGCCTTAAAAACAAGGCATGGCGCATGGAATTGACGGGTATCTTTAGCAATCTTACACAACTCCTCGCAAGCAGCATTATCCATGGAGAAGACATGGGACCAAAAAGCATAAGAATCGACAAGTACGACCCCCATTCTTATCTAGGATGAACCACCCTTCTTCGTATACCACTCGTTTACCTCTGCCGTCATCTGCGATCCGCCTAATCGATGCCATTCTTCAACGAAACGGTCAAATTCCTCGATAGGCCGTCCAAGAATAATGTTCATATATGTTTTATGCTTCAAATCGTCTAATATGGATTGCTTCTCGATAATCGCTTGCGTCGGAACGCCGACAAACTTCTCGTAGAGCAGCTGATTGTTTTTTTCATAATCCCTGAAGATGGAGAACGCCCCCTTGGGCCCGTAAGTACGTTCCCACCCCCAGCCGGTTACGTTGTTTTTAGTCAAATACGCATCGATATTTTTTTTGATCGCTTTAGCCTCATCATGCAGCACCGCTTCGTCTCCCGTAGTTCGGAATTCATCCAGCTGCAGAAAAGCCTCGTAGTTTTTAAGCAATGGCGCGGGAGTAAAAGGCGAGAGCTGCCATGCTGGATACGGAGTGCTGTAGTAAGTTTCATATTCCGCTGTAACGCCCCAATTTTTCTCTAGATGCAAATTGATCATTTTCACGATCGCTTCGGGGTGCTCTACCCCTTTTTTGACGGCTAGAAACTGCGTAGTCGCAAAGCGAAGCGGTACTTTGGGCTTCTGACCGCTATCCGACACAATAGGAAAAGGCTGCCAGTCCGCTTCCTCATCTTTCTCGTAGTTCGCTTGAACCATAAATGATCCCCATTGTTCACCGTACATGATGCCGATTTTCCCTTCCGTAATCATCGCCTTCTCTTTGCGACCGTCCTTCAGCGCAAATTCCGGATCAATTTGCCCATCGAGGTACATCTGTTGAAGAACGGCGAGCGCCTTTTTCACTTCCGGCTGAACGGCTCCATTCATGAGCCTGCCCTTCCCATCCTCCAACCAAATATTTGGGTACGCGCCATATCCAGCCATAAAGTTCAAAGCTCCCATAACGGGGTCCCACAAATACTGCGTTAGCGCCAGCCCGTAAGTATCGTCCTTGCCGTTCCCGTCAGGATCATTTTCTGTAAACGCTTTCGAAATCGCAAGCAACTCATTCATCGTCTCTGGCGGCTTTAAACCCAGCCTATCCAGCCAATCGGTCCGTATCCATAAATATTGGGCACCTTCAATGGATGCCGACGTTTCCGGTATCGCCATCAGCTTCCCGTCAATCGTTGCCGCTTCAAACGGCCCTGTTCCTTCCTGGTTCAGCACATCCTTGGTGAACGGCGCTGCATACTGCTCATACACACTGGTTAAATCCTGCATGAGATCTTCGTTCGCCAATTGCCGCAGCTGCTGTGCATCCACTCTAACGATATCGGGGATGTTGCCCGATGCTAACGCAGATCCTAGTTTTTGCTGATAAAGATCCCTCTTCGCAGTCCATTGGTACTTAACCCGAATACCAAGCACCTCCTCATAGAGCTGCGTCCATCGATTATTTTCAAGTGTTTCCCCCGGAAAATGGGTAATTAAATCACTAAAATCTTCGTCTATTTCACGTACGAGCGAAATTTCGATCGGAGGATTATATTTGGTCAAGCCTAAATCTGAATACAGGGATTGTTCCGCACCACCAGTATCCAGCTTCTCTGCCGTTGTATCATTCTCGCACGCTATAAGCGTCTGCATAAACAAGAATGCAGTGAGCACGAGCGCAGACTTGTTCCGTATTCGCTTCTGCAAGATGACTACCCCATTTCTCGATAACGAGTTAATTATGCATGATTATTATTGTCCATGATTAATCACTAAAAAATCAAGGGTCTATTTTTTATAATGCTGTCTAATCTTTACTTGTTCCACAATAAGAAGTCGTAAATCAAAAAGCGATTACCGATAGCATGCAAAAACACGCCAGTGCTGGCGTGTTTTCATGCAAACCTATTACTCCTCTCCCAGCTTAAGCGCTTGGCTAACTTAAAGTTCGATACATTCAATAAAGTTGTCCCAGGTTATTTCTCTTCATTCTACTAAACAAGCCACCTCTGCTTTCATGATGTTCAAGCTCCTACAACCACGCGGTATCGCGAGGCCTGAAGGTTAAACATTTGAGCGTACTTCCCATCCATTTTCATAAGCTCTTCGTGTGAGCCTTGCTCAATAATTTGACCATTTTCCATCATGAGAATACGATCCGCCATTCTGGTCGTCGATAAGCGGTGTGAAATAAAAATGATAGGTCGATCTTCTGCCTTCTCCAGCATCACTTGATTCAAATGGTATTCACTCATAGGATCCAATGCGCTGGAAGGCTCGTCTAATAGGATGAGAAGAGTCGGCTTCGCGAATACTCTTGCAATCGCCACCTTCTGTGCCTCTCCGCCAGATAGCTCAATTCCAGCGTCATCAAACTCCTTGGTAACGGACGTATCGGTCCCCAATCGGAAGGACTGCAGCTTGTTGCCAAAACCGCTTTTCTCCAGCGCTTCTCTTACCAGAGATGTATCGCTGGATGTATATTGATTCATGACGACATTTTGGGAAAGCGTAGCAGCGAACAACTGGTGATCCTGAAAAACCGAGCTAATCTTCATACGGTAATCATCCAGCTTAAACTGATCAATTTGTATTCCATTTAAGCGAATGTCTCCCGAGCTTGCATCATATAGACGCATGATCAGTTTCGTTAAGGTTGTTTTCCCCGCACCATTGTAACCTACGATTGCAATTTTTTCTCCAGGCTTGATGTTTAAGTTGACGTTATTTAAAATTCGCGGCCCGGAATGACCATATTGGAACGATAGCTCTCTTATCATTAATCCAGCAAACTTATCCGGCACAGGGAGAGGATCTTCCGCTTCCTTCAGAGCGTTGTTTTGCCCCAGAAAGCTTCTTAACTTCTCGATATATAAGCTGTTCTCTTGCATCTCACTGATGAGCGTCGTCATATATTGCATGTTGCCTTTTAGACGCCAGGATGAATTCAACAATGTAACTGCGCTTCCATAGCTTAGCGTTCCTTTCACTAACGACATAAAGACAACATAAGTCACGTACATGCCACTCAAAATCAACTCGTTGAAGAAATACTCTGAGGTGAAATTTAACCAGAACTGCTTTTTCGAACGCTTTTGAATAATTCCGTGCATTTCTTTATGCGTATGGCTGAAATCTCTAAAAAATTTCTCCTTGATGGAATAAAGTCTTAATTCCTTCGCATAATCAGCCAAATAAAACAACCGTTTCAAATAGATTCGTTTACGATCCTTTTCGTTTAGCTCCATTCTCATTTTGTACCTGATTTTATTGGTGATCATGCTGACAATTAGAGTTAGAATGAAAGACGCGAGCACAAATAGCAAACCAAGCTTGTCAACGAACAAGAAAAAGCTTATAGAGGTTATAATCACCGTGACGGATCGGCACAATTTTCTAATGTTGTTTATCGTAGCATCAATTCGATTATGGGCATCATTGGCGCTCCACACATAATCATTATAATAAACAGGATCATCATAGTTGGCCAAATCGGTGCTAATCGCTTTTTCGTAGAGATCCATCCGCAGCTTTTGATACAGCAATTCTTTTCCTTTCGGTTCCACGCTCTGATAATAGATGCTGTCAAGCACAAAGCAGAGTGCGATAAACAAAACCGTAAGGCCGATATAGAAGGCAACGGTAGAGAAGGAAGTTCCAGATTGAACGCTGTCGAATACAAACTTAATCAAAAGGACATGTTCGATAAAAATTTCGATTTCCTGCAAGCATGCATACAAGCATGTAAAAATGATATAGTTGCGGGAATAGCGCAGCCCATATTTCATAATAAACCAATTATTCTTAAGGACCCGAGTAAAGCTATGCTTATTAGGCTTCATGCAGATTCACCACTCCTGCCAACTCTTCTTGATCAACATACTTTTCTGCTTGCTTTAAGAATAGCTCCGCATATTTCCCTTTCCGTTGCATCAATTCCATGTGCGAACCAAACTCTCGAATTTCGCCATCCTCCATAAAATAAATACGATCTGCCAGCATAGCTGATGACATGCGATGAGAAATAATAACAACGGCTTTATCCTTGCAGGCTTCCATCATACTTTCAAAAATTTCATATTCCGCAATCGGATCCAGCGCGCTCGTAGGCTCATCAAGCACAAGGATTTCAGCCTGTTGTGCAAAAATGCGCGCTATTGCAATCTTCTGATACTCGCCGCCGGATAAGACAACTCCATGTTCATCAAACTCCTTCGTAAGCATCGTATCTATTCCTTCGGGCAACGAGGCTATCTTGTCATAAATTCTGCTTTTCTTGAGCGCATCTATGACTAGCCTGCGGTCCGCTTCCGTTTCCATATCGCGCATAAGCACGTTCTCTGCAATCGTCATCGAAAAAATTTTGAAATCCTGGAATATGGTTCCATGCATTGAGCGGTATGACCGGAGATCAAACTCTTTAATATTTTGACCATTCCATAATATTTCGCCCTCAGTAGGATCGTACAATCGCATCATAAGCTTGATTAACGTTGATTTGCCTGCGCCATTATGGCCAACTAGAGCTATCTTCTCATTCTTATTCACTTCCAGCGTAATCTTACGAATAGAGGCCTCCGTTTCCCCATCATAAGTAAAGTGAACATGTCGAAAGGTTAATTGCTTTATTGGCGGCACCATTGCTTTAACTGGTTCTGCATGCTCCTCAATTTCGGAAACGTAGCTTAAAAAGGTTTTTAAATTTTCAATGTAAATTCCGTTTTTATTAATCTCTACAAAGCTATCAGACAGACGGATGAGTGACCACGCACCACCGACCATTGCGCTTCCCAGAACAACAAAGGAACTAATAGAAATGGACTGTTTGACAATAGCCAAATAAGCTCCATACAACAAAACCCCTTGAAATATGAGGGTGAAGGTTGTAAATATCTTAAAAAAGGAAACAACGCCTGCTTTGAGACGGTACTTATGAACGACCGAAATTGCACCGTCATAGCCTTCTATATAAGTGTTTCTCAGAACTGAAAATATGCGGGACAGTCGGATTTCCTTGGCAAAGTGGGATAAATAGATGACCCGGTTGACATAGTCCATTTTTCGTTGGTAGGGTACCCGCTCATTATTTTGCTGGAACTGAATTCGGTTAAGCTTCTTCCCAAAATAAAAGTTCCCCACAATCGGCAATAAAGCAAACCATACGACCCACGGGTCAATGGCGTACATTACGGTAAATATACTAATCGTTGCGAGCGAGACGAAGATCACTCTGGAGAGATTTTCAAGAACAGCGCTGACTCTTTGGTCGGCCTCTTGAATCGCTTTTGTATATTTATTATAAAATTCATGATCCTCAAAGCATTTCAATTCTACGGATGCAGCCTTCCGAAAAAGAATAAGATACAGCTTCTCATACAGCTTGAGATCACTTAAGGGTCTGAAGCGGTATTCATACCAATTGTCCAGTAAAATTAAAACGAATATCAACATCAGTGTCATAATTATGAAATAGACAACTTGTTGAAACTCCCTTTCGATTGATATCGATTCAATGATGTATTTCATGAAATATACGGAAAAGAATACATAACCAAACTGTCTTACGGCTTGAACTGCAAAGTCCGCCACCACTCTCTGTGGATGCATACTCCACGCCAATTTGAACACAAATAAGTTGTTGGCTAGATTGAGTTTAATTTGTTGGAATATAAGATTTATCTTCTCCAAGGTCTTTTCTTCCCCCAATAATTAGTAACTCAAAATTTACTACATAGTGAAATTGGAAACAACCTGTCAATTAGCTGATCATTTACCCATCAAATCATAGATTATTTTACAATCTATTGTATTTACCCCCAATTTCCCTTAAGATGGTTAAATTGTAAATTATCGACGTAGCGATAAATTCTAAAGGCAGGTGACGATGTGAGTATAATAGCCGTTAACGGAATCACTAAGACGTATCGGCAATACCGACGATTTCCTGGACTGATCGGGTCCGTTAGAAGTCTTTTTACAAGGCAATATACAGAAGAAGATGCTGTTAACAATATGTCATTTACGATCAACGAAGGAGAAGCCGTTGGTTATCTGGGGCCAAATGGTGCAGGTAAATCTACAATGATTAAAATGATGACAGGCATCCTGGTCCCAACGAATGGAGACATTAAAGTACTCGGCGTAGTACCGCATGAAGCAAGAAAAGCGAATGCACAGCAAATCGGGGTCGTTTTTGGACAACGAAGTCAATTATGGTGGGACCTTCCCGTCACAGATTCCTTTGATCTTCACAAATACATCTATAAAATACCGGATTCTGCATTTCGTAAAAATCTGGAGCTTTGCATGAGCCTGCTCTCCGTTCATGAATTTGTGCAGAAGCCTGTAAGACAGCTTAGCTTGGGGCAACGTATGCGAGTTGAGATCGCCATGGCGCTGCTTCATGAGCCCAAAATACTATTTCTCGATGAACCAACGATCGGTCTAGATGTGATGGCCAAGGATCAAATTCGGCGCTTCCTTCGCACTGTAAATCGGGAGCGTAAAGTTACTATTGTATTAACTACCCATGACATGAAAGATATTGAAGAAATTTGCCCACGTATGCTTGTCGTTAACAAAGGAAGCCTAGTCTACGATGGCTCTGTAGAAGATTTACGAGCTAAGCTGGGAAGTGAAAGGAAAGTTATCATCGATTTCCGAGTTGATCCCGGGCTGCTCGATATCCCTGGCATTACGTTGCTTCAGGACGAGGGAATACGCAAAACCTTTTTAGTACCGCGAGGTGAATCAACCGTATTTGAACACGTCAGCCGGATTGCCTCCCAATACCCTGTAGAAGACGCCTCTATTGAAAGTCTGGATATCGAATCCGTCATACGCAAGCTGTATCTTCAACTAGCTAGTGAGGAACAACCGATTAGCAAAATCGGATGAAAAGGAGCAGACAATGTCGACCTATTTCATGTTTACGTTAAAGGCCTTTGTTAACCAGTTAGCATTTCGTTCCGAAGTATGGCTTCGTCTGCTCGGAAACTATTTTGCAATACTCATCCAAGTCGAGATTTGGAGGGCCGTTATCGGTAACGGCGGTTCAGCCAGTACGACAGTCGAGCAAATGATTACATATAGTATACTAAACACCCTCCTTTTTGCTCTTTTGCTAAACCGGGTTAGCAGTAAGGTTGACGGCAGTCTTAAATCCGGCAGTATTGCATCAGAGCTAATCAAACCGCTCTCCTATCCTTTATATCTGCTTTTTGATGGGCTTGGACAATCGCTTTATCAGTTCATTTTCACAGTTATCCCCTCTCTGATTCTTGCATGGATTTTGTTCGGAATGCTTCCTCCAGCTTCAACGATACATTTCATTGCTTTTCTAGGGGCTCTGCTAATGGCTTTAATTCTTTCTTTTCTACTTGGTTATCTTGTTTCTCTTCTTGCCTTCTGGTTCTTAAGCCATTTTGCTCTCAGTTGGACGCTCGGCGGCTTAATTACCATTTTCAGCGGTTCGTTTCTGCCCTTGTGGTTCTATTCCCCTTCCTGGGCAGCGGTCGCCAAGTTGTTGCCATTCCAATATCTAGGCTATGTACCTGCGGCGATTTATCTCGGCAATCAGAACGAGGCAGAATTATGGAGAACCATCGCGTTAGGCTTGATATGGATCATCTTGTTGCTTGTTGTTGCCCACTGGCTGTGGGGCAAAGCCGTTCGGCGATTAATCGTTCAAGGAGGCTAATAAGAAAGGAGGCGTACTATGACTTTATTACTCTTCAGTAAGCTGGTTCGATTATTATTGAAAGAGAAAATGGAATACCGAGCTGATTTTGTACTTTCTGCCTTCGCTCAAATCATTTCCTATGCAGGCGACTATATTGTCATCTGGCTGTTCATGAAGCAATTCAACTCGATTGCTGGCTGGAACTGGCCTGAAATTGCTTTGCTTTATAGCATTGGATTATTTACATATGCGCTTGGCGCATCCTTTTCTTTCGTGCAGATGTCGGGTCTGGAAGGTCAAGTTCGGGAAGGCACCTTCGATACGCTGCTCATTAAACCTGTCAACCCCTACTTATACCTGATTAGTCGCGGTTTTAACCTAGCATACGTCGCCCATATCAGTATTTCCGGAACTGTATTAATTTGGGCTATCGCTCAATTAAATTTACAGTGGTCATGGACAGATTATGTCTATTTGCTGCTTGCTTTAATCAGCGGTGCAATGATTCATGCTGGATTGCTCACTGCTATTGGCGCGACCACCTTCGTATGGGTGAGGACAGGATACTTGTTTTCATTGTTTTTCCAATTAAAGGAATTCATATCCTATCCTCTTCCCATATTCGGAACCGTGGTTCAGCTGCTCTTGACCGTTGGGGTTCCACTCGCTTTTGTCAATTTCTATCCTGCAGCCTTTCTTTTGTCGTACGAAACATCGCTAATTCCGCATTGGGCCAAGTGGCTGGTCCCGCTCGCGGGTCCGCTGATTTATGGACTAGGCTACCGCTTTTGGATGTATGGCGCAAACAAGTATCAGGGAGCGGGCGGATAACTATTTGCCGTTCGTAAGCGTACGTATCGTAGAGTAAAATGCTATGGCAGCCTTGGACTAGAAAATATAGTCTAAGACTGCCACAGCTTCATTAAACAAAAATTCCCCCTTAGTTTAAAACCTACCTCTTTTCTAAGTTTTAAGAGGTTCCACTTGGAAAAATCCGTTTCCTCTATCGTTTGTATCCCTAGATCGAAATTCCAGCTTGAAGTCCGTCTCACCCGTAATTTCCTCAAGCGTTTTAATTATGAGCGAGGAATATCGATGGTATAGCCATTCTGACATGAAGTTGTTCGGGCTATAGATAAAGAACGTTTCATCTACGTACTCTGCATTCGTATTTCTTAACCATGTATTGAAGCTGGAAAGAGAAATCTTTTTTCTAATTTCATCTAAAACTTTTGTCCATACACCAGATAGGTCCGAAGTTTCGTAAAGATGTTCGACTTTTCCACCAGGAAATACATGATCTGTCACCCCCTCACTCAGAAGAAGCTCTTCAACGGATTGATTAAAAATCTTTCCAAGCCTTAATAAGACTTCAATATCAGGCAAACATCCCCCGTTTTCCCACTTAGAAACGGCTTGATGACTAACCCCTACTAATGTTGAAATTTCCACCTGCGTCAACTGTAAACCTCTCCGTAGTTTCGATATATTCATTCCAATTTTTTCAATATCGAGCAATCGATTTTCACCTCCAACTAAAAAATATATAAATACACGTCAATGGTATCACATTAAAAATAGAACCTAAAGCAAATGCAAATTGAATAGACCGTGCATCCTTTGCAACTCCAGATTGCAATTATGCTTCGAAAAACTAATCTTCGTATAGTGAAGAATCACGCTTCATTTTTCAGAAAATACAGCCATACTAGGGTCTTTCACAAAGTGATCAATTAATCTCGTTTTTTCCGTGCCCGATATTGCTGTGGCGTTACACTGACAACTCTTTTGAACAAGTTCGAAAAACTTCCTAAGCTGGTATAACCTACAAGCTCTGCAATGTCTGTAATCTTATATTCGGTTTCTTCCAGCAATCGTTTGGCCTCAAGGATCCGTTCCTGAATCATGGCATCCGACAAAGATAACCCCGTCTCCTTCTTGAACAGTCTGGATAAATACGCCGGGTTCAAATAGACATGGGCAGCCAAATCTTCCCGGGTAATCTCCTGATCCAATCGTGAACGAATGTAATGTCTAATCTTGGTAACCACAGCAGAAGATACTTTGTTGCTTACCGTGAGAAGTCGTATGGTTGCCCTCAGGCAGCATCGCGTCCAATCTTGAAGGGCATCTGAGTGTTTCGGATAGCTTTCCTTATCTGTCAAGCTCTTTAACTCTGCCGACTTGTGGATCGACAAACCCTTTTGGGCCAATAGGCTGTGAATAATGAAGAGAATACCATGGATAAATTGATGATGGGATTCCTTCGTCCATGTATTTCCTTCACTATTCCAAAACCATTGCTTAACGCGGCGATCCAACTCCTCTAGCTCGCCAAGTTCCATGATCGTCGACCACTCCGCAAACAAGCTTAGAGGAGCTGCTGCATGCAATTGATCCATGGTTTTTTCAAAAGGAGTAGAGACAGGCATGAACACTTGCCGGGAGCGGGTTATGTTGTGCTGCTCTCTCTCCGTCACATAACTGTAGGCGCTAACGATCTCCGGTAATAATACTGTCGGGCTGATATAAATGGATAAGGAGCAATGAAGGAGCCGTTCACACTCGTTCAGAAATTGACGGCAATTGTAATTAAGCACGTCGCTAATCGAAATCTCTTCATTCTTCGCATATATGATCGCTAGATTGAGACCCGTATGATCCTGAAATACGACACCTTCCAGCTCTAGCAGAAGCAGTTCCCCGGCTAAATTGCGAAGCGCGTACTCCATAATGGCTTCATCCCGCGCGCTTAGATTATCTTTCCATTGCTCGAGTCCAAGGAGAACCAGAATATATCGATCACCAGGCTTGATAGACAAGCCACAAGTTTGTGCGGACCTTTGCAACGAATCTAGGAGCAGTGATGCCCGTTGACTAATCATGTCCTGCCAGAAGCGTTCCACCAATATAGGCAGCTGATGCTCCCATTTCCTTCGATAATCCTGCAACAGAGTTTCAAACTTTTTTTGTTCTTTTTGCTTGCCTGCCTCTGCAAGAGCATCACCCGCCACTTTTTTCAATTGCTCATAATCGACGGGCTTCAGCAAATAATGGAACGCCCCATGATGGATGGCGCGCTGCGCGTACTCAAAGTCTGCATGACAAGTAAGCATAATCGTGAAAGTGTCCGGCGAGTGCTGCTCCACCCAGGCCAACAAGTCCAAACCACTGCTGCCCGGCATTTCGATATCGCAAATTAGCAAATCGACAGTAGTGCTTCTCAGAACCTTCAACGCTTGTTCCACGTTCTCCGCCAAGCTAATGTGCGTAACGCCCAGCACGCTCCAATTCACACCTTGCTGCAAACCAAGTAAGGCAAAGTATTGGTCATCAACAATTAAGATTCTGTACATCCCCATGATCAAAGCCTCCTCTGCATAGGCAATTTGATATTCACCATTCCGCCGCCCCGAGGATCATTGCGGAAGGTTATTTTCGCGCGTTCATCATAGAACATAATTAAGCGTCTGCGCACATTCCATATCCCCAATTGACGGTCTGTCGGCTCTTTTTCATATAATCCGAGGTTAAGCATGACCAGCTGCTGCTCGGAGAATCCCGGTCCGGTATCGCAAATTTGAACAGCCATATATAAATGCCCATCGTCACTAGTTTCTTCACTTACCGTGATGCTGACTTCAAAATGCTTTGCATTATTAATAAATCCATGCTTAATGGCATTCTCCACGAATGGTTGTACAAGCAATGGCGGCACTAGGACGCTCTCAAGTTCCTTGGGCAGCCGTTCGTGAAAACTAAGTTTGCCCGGGTACATAACCATTTGGATTTCCATGTAGTTTCGGATATGATTAAATTCACTGACAAGCGCAATCCACGCATCGTTGGTGCTCATGATGAACCTGAAATAGGAGACCAGGTGGCTGATCATCTTCTTAATCAACGAATACTTCTGAAGCTCTACTAGATGGAAAACAATATTTAAGGAATTCATGAAAAAATGAGGATTAATCTGAGCCTGAAGATGCTTAAGCTCGGCTTGCTGCACTTTCATTTGCTCTTCATATACGTAGATCTTTAAATCCCCGATTTGTTCAGCCATTCGATTGAACTGTTGTGTAATCAGTTGAAACTCCTTAGATTTCTCTTCCTTTAAACGAAAATCCAATTGTCCCTTGCCCAGTATACGCATCCCGCTTGCCAACTGCTGAATGGGCTTAAATACTAGCCTGCTTAATAGAAAGAACAGAATAACTAGAATGACGACAACAGCTATCGGAATAACCTTAATTACTCGTTGAAACAGAGGCAGCTCGTCGAGCAGCAATTTTTCGTCCAATAAAATGAACACATTGAGATCTGAGAAAAGAGACGGTTTGCCTACGAACAAATAGCTGCTGCCGTCACTAAGTTGAATAGAAGCGCTCGTGTGATTCGATTGATCGTTCAAATGCCTGCGGATGCGGACAAGATCCTCATTGGAGAATTGCCCCCACAATAGATGACCCTCTTTGGAAATAATGCCAATCTTCTCGTCGCTCTCTACTGACTCCAAACGGATGAGAGGCTGGGCTAAGGAGTCAATGCTAACCAGCACGCCGACCAGCAGCCTTCCGCTTTTATCAGGTAATGCCTTAAATAGGACTGGCTGGCCGCCGACATTAATGATTTCCCACTTCAAGGATGTCGGAAGCTTGAATTTCTTCAGCCGGGAAGACAGTCCGTTGCGAATAGCCTCCTTCTCCTCGTAATACTCCTTCTGACTGCTTAGAAATAACTCGTCCCGGCTAAGATGATATACGAACACACTGCGAATAATTGAGTAGTAGCTAACGTCGCTATACCACTGATCCATTAATTTTCTGATCGATAAATAATAGTTAACACTTTCCGGGTCGCTTTCCGAATATAGCTCAAGCAGCATGCTTTCGTTTGCCGTTCGCAGCAAATAAGTACTGGTCTGCTCCAGCAGCTCATCAAGAGCGCCTAAGTGAAGGGTCAACGTATCCGACGCGGATTTTGCTACTTTCTCGCGAACGATATTTGTAGAGTAGATATTGGTGTAATAAAGGAAGAAAAAAAGTGGCGCTACTAATAACAGGACGAGAGCGCTTACTTTAAATTGCAACGAAAGTCTCACATTTCCTCTCCTTTGCCTAGTTTATTAGTACCCATGCGGCACGAAAGGGGAAAGACCGATTCGGTCCTTCCCCTGCCTGCTTATGGTTGATTTGCCTTCCACTCATCGTACTGTTTCTGAGCTTCGGTTCGGATCTTCTCAATACCGTTGGCCTTTAGCTTTTCATTGTATTCTGCCAGTACCTTGTCGGCATCCAAACTTCCCGTTTCAAGCAGCGGACGATACTCCTTAATAATATTGCTGACGACGGACACCTCTGTTTTGACAGCGTCCGTGTTGAAGCTGAAGCCAAACGATTTTACTTTATGAGCTTTTTCGTTATAGGCTTTGAACTTCTCCCATTTGTCAGGGCTTTCGCCTTCCCACAAATAAGTGAGCGTCTGATTCCCAAACATCCACTCAATACCCGGAGCCCACCCCGTATCCGCACGGGTAGAGACGCCATCTTGCAGCTTAATGAAATTATCCTTGCCCTCTACCTTGACATATTGCCGTCCTTCCACACCGAAATCGATCAGGTTGACCAGATTTTTGTCGGTATGAAGAAGGTTTAGAAGCATCATTGTGCGCTCCGGATCGACAGATGTGCGGCCGATTGCCATCATGGAGTTGCTGACGCTTGCTGTACTGATTTCAGGATCATTCCCCTTCAGCTTGACTAGTTCGATACCCGTCGCGCTGGAATCTTCCTTGTCAGAATCCGGTTTATCGGAACCGAATTTCATCCACGTTTTGCCGGCCTTAAATGCATCTTCGGCGCTCGTTTTGGTCGTCGCGGCATCCTGATTGATGAATCCCTTTTTGAACCATTCGCTGTAGAGCCTCAACCTATAAATAGTCGCATCGGATTCCAACGTGCTGATGATCATCTTATCTGTCTTAGTATCCAATACAATACCGGCAGGCGCTCCGGCCACCAGCTCGTAACGGAAGTTTTCTTCCATGCTCGGCTTTGTTTTGTCGAAGTAGCTCAGCGTATCAGAACCACTGCCTGAGAGCCAGATAGGTGCAAGGCCGGGTTCCTTATCCTTAATGGTTTGAAGCCACGGCTCTAGGTCTTCCAGTGTTTGGATAGAGTTGATATCAAATCCGTATTTATCAATAAGATCTTTCCGAAACATAATCGTGTGGCTCTCGCCGATTTCTTTGTTAGTTGGGATCGCGTAAATTTTCCCATTTACTCTGCCCCCATCGAGAAAACGAGGATCTAAAGTCTCCATTATTCCTTGCCCGTATTCGGTTAGCAAATCATCTAGCGGGAGAAACGCCCCTTTGGTTACATTGTTGGAAAAATCTGCCCAGTTCGGAGCAAAAGTCAAGTCTACTTGCTCTCCGGACTGATAGGCCAGCGCCATCTTCTCAGACCAGGAGGACCAGGGCAGTCCTTGGAAGTCGATCTCCGCATTAATTTTCTCTTTCAAGTATTTATTGATTTCTGCAACAACTGCCTTGGAGTCGTTTTGTGGAAAATTGCCTACCGTATAGACTTTGAGCTTGCGGTAGGTCGATGTATCGGGATTGCTTGTGCTTGATCCGATTTCCTCGGATGGCTTGCTTGTTGACAGCGGTTCTGCATTAGGTGAACCGGATGATCCTGAATTTGTGCTGCAGCCTGACATGACAAGCATGGCCGCCGTTAGCCCAACAAGCGTTTTGCCCAAACCTTTCGTTACCTTCATTTCTTTAACCCCCTATAAATTTTCATATATTCTAACCGGCCGTTAAGCCAGAGCTAGACGAATTAACCTTTGATGGCTCCAATGGTAAGTCCCTTGGTAAAGTACTTCTGAAAGAAAGGATAGACAAACAGAATGGGACCAATGGAGACGACTACCATCGCCATCCGTAAGCTTTCTGTCGGTACTGATTGCTGCACTAGCAGAGCTACTCCGCTGCCCGCTAATTGATTTTTGAAAAACTCCGCTTGGCGAATCATTTGAATCATGACGTACTGCAACGAGAACTTTTCGCTGTCATTAATGAACAACAAGGAATTGAACCAATCGTTCCAATACATTAGCGTCGTAAACAATCCGATTGTTGCCAGTACTGGAAGCGAAATAGGAAGAACGAGCTGAAAAAAAATTCGCCACTCCGAGGCTCCGTCCAGCTTACCCGATTCAATCATCTCTTCCGGTATGGTTTGCTGGAAGAATGTACGGGCAATGAAGATATAAAATGCGTTCGAAAGGCCTGGAAGGATAAGCGCGGTATACGTGTCCTTCAGATCCAGATAGTTGACGTACAACAGATAGAAAGGGACAAGCCCTCCAGAGAACAGCATCGTAATCAGAAGATAGATATTAAATATTTTCTTAAACGGAAAATCCTTGCGAAAGATCGGGTACGCATAT
The DNA here is from genome assembly GCF_006345825.1 of Paenibacillus paridis. Classification (GTDB taxonomy): domain Bacteria; phylum Bacillota; class Bacilli; order Paenibacillales; family Paenibacillaceae; genus Pristimantibacillus; species Pristimantibacillus paridis. The sequence continues at coordinate 317,197 of NZ_VCIX01000092.1, read as the reverse complement.
AATGCAATTAACAATACCGCCAGCAAGGTACCAATAAAGGTTACAAATAAGCTAACCCCATAGGCTTTCATAAGTGTCGACGAATTGGCAAATAGATGGTGGTATGCAGATCCATCGATTTCGTCAGGCCAGAACTTGTAGCCCTTTAGCGTAAGGAGCTTTTCATTTGAAAATGAGATGGCGACGATCAGCAAGATCGGCAAGATGCAAGCGAGACTGAAAACGATAAAAATAGTATGAAGCACTATCGCGGCTAGCTTAGATACCTTCTGATACGGTTTAACGTTCGTTGCTTTGTTCATATTGATTCTCCATTCTAGAAAAGTGCCGTGTCGCGATTAAGCTTGCGAGCCAGACTATTTGCTCCGATGACAAGGAAAAATCCAACTACCGATTGGTAGAAATTCGCTGCGGAGGCCATTCCCAAGTCATTGAGCTGAATCAGGCCTCTATAAACATACGTATCGATGACATCCGTCGTGGAGCGCAGCGCGCCGGAATCGAGCGTAACATGATAAAATAACCCGAAGTCAGAGCGGAATAGGCCCCCCAAATTTAATATCGTCAGAATGACCATCACGGGAGTCAGGAGCGGAATCGTAATTCGGATGATCTGCTGCCATTTGCTGGCTCCGTCCATGACCGCTGCTTCGTACAGCTCCTCGCTGATTCCAGTTATTGCCGCCAAGTAAATGACGCTGCCAATGCCAACGGAGTGCCACATTTTCGTCAACCACAGAATATAAGGCCAAGCCTCCGGGTGCATATAAGCATTAACCGAAGAGTGTCCGAACAACGGCAACACGTATTTGACCAGAAAACCGTATTCAGGGTGTAAAAAGGCGTATACGATATAGCTGACGACAACCATGGACAAAAAATTCGGCATGATCATCACCGTCTGATAGAGTCGCGATGCCAGCTTGGCACGAACCTCGTTTACGGCAATGGCAATCGCAACGGAGAGAAGAAGACCGGTCACAATAAAGACAACATTGTAGGCAACCGTATTAATTGTTACTCGCCACGCATCGGAAGTAGCGAAGAGAAAACGGAAATTGTCGAGCCCCGCCCACGGACTGCCCAAAATTCCGTCGACGTAGTTAATATTCTTGAAAGCAATGAAAACGCCAAACATGGGGATATAACAATTAATGAAAAAAACGATGCTTGTTGGCAGCAGCATAAGCAGCAGCACGCGGTATTTCACAATGTTTCGCAGCAAACGGGCATAGCCCCTCTGTCGCTGTGAACGTGCTGGCTCAGTTGAATCGCTTACTGATGTTGGAATGGACATAGCAGTTAACCTCACTCTATTGAAATAGGATAGATTTATTATAATGAAGTTGGAATTAGCGATTCTCTATCCCAGGTGATCTCATTTATTAGAAAGTTACCTCTTAGCCTAATTTCCAGATACGCTTCTAAGCACAGATTTCACCATGGAGACAACCGATACATGACCTACCTCCCTTTGAGCGCGAACAAAAGGGGAATAAAACATCACAAAAGCATCACCTCGATAAGGTGATGCTCCGGTTGTTAAGAATTCAAATTGCCATGATATCATGGTTTTTATCTCACTCATTTACCTCTGAGGAATCAATCGCTAGACAGGTTATTTAAAAATGAGTTGGGAAAAATGGTATAAATCGTTTTTCCAAACCGGCCAATCGTGGCCGCCGCTCTCCTCGTACCAAATATGGGGCACATGGTTCATCTCCAAATAGGCATGCGTCCGGTCGCTGACATACTTAAGATTGTCCAGAAGTCCGCATGACAACCAGAGCAAACTCAGCTTAGCCGACGCATCTTTCGGATTCGGGACAAGCAGCTCGGGCTCCTTCGTGTTTGGCGCAGAGGAAAAACCGCCAATCCATGCAAAATGATTAAGATTGCCTAATCCGATATTTAGCGATTGCCCTCCTCCCATCGATAAACCGGCTAGCGCACGGTTCTCTCTCCTAGTCAGCACCGAATAGTTCGATTCCACATAAGGGATGAGATCATGAATTAAATCGGATTCGAAATGCTCGAATGCCTTTAATTTGCCCGCATCAAATAAATCGCCTTCCGCCCGGTCATTCTGCATAGCACGGCCGTTAGGCAGGACCACGATCATGCGCGCAAGCTTGTTGTCTGCATACAAATTATCAAGAATTACTTGCGGCCTCGCATGTTTGTACCATTCCTCCTCGTCCCCCCCGATACCATGCAATAAATATAGAACGTTATATTCCCCTTGACCATCCGGGTAACCTGGAGGGATGTAAATCATCGTTTTGCGCTTGCATCCCACTGCATTTGAGAAATATTCAACCGTCTCCATTTTGCCGCGAGCAATATTTTCCCTATACTGGTCATACCCCTTCGGAACAGCGTGCCTTAACCAATTATAGTTAGTTGGACTCATTCTATTTCCTTCTCCTTTCTGTTTACAACGACTTAACTGCCACAGAGTATAAACTTTCCAACCTGAACAAACAACCTGTTAAATTCTACTACTCGCCGGTTCCGTAAAGTAAGAGTTAGGAGGGCTCCAGAACCATAATTAGACAGGTTGTCGTCGGTATCTCCCAAATAGTAAACTCAATTTTGTAAGCGCATACAATTTAATTTGCATACAACAATCTCTTCCCGCTTCCCTTGTACTACCATGAATTCACATATATAAAACAAAAAAGGAGATGAGTATTAATGATGAAAAGGAAAGTCAGTTTGGCAATGAAGCTTCTCCTGCTTATGGCGCTAGTGATTTCGCCATTGCTGCTGAGCGGCAAGAAAGCAGAAGCGTGGGTAGGCATGCCGATGTCCAAACTCCATGTTAACGGCAAGCAATTGGTCAACAGCAGCGGCCAGCCCGTGTTGCTAAGCGGGTGGCACCAGCCATCTGGCGCTTACTGGACGTACCAGAACAGCAATTACTACCTGAATCAAAATGGCGGTAATCGACATGCGGCAATCTTGGCATATTTGAAGGATATCACGGATACCTTTACGAGCACCTCGGCCAAATACGGGAATAGCCATGGATGGTATATGAATCAGGTGCGTCTATTCATTGATCGGGAGGACATGGGTGACGTTGCCGCAGGCACGTACAATTTTGCCGGCCTGCAGGCCGTTACTCAGAACGTCATCATTCCTTATATCAACTATGCCAAGACCAAAGGCCTGTATGTCACCCTTGGCCTAGATTTCACTTTAAGCGACAACCAGGCAACAACTCCTGCCAACCTCGCTAAGTTTAATCAGATTTGGGGTTACCTTGCTGATCAACCTGACATCAAGAGTGCAGACAATGTCATGTTCGAGCTTATTAACGAGCCCGTACTATCTGATGTCAGCGGGGTTTGGGGCGGCCACCCCTCCCAATCCAATTTCGTTGCATACTGGAACTCGCTCAAAAATTTCCAAAACTCCATGATCTCCACCATTCGCGGCAAAGGCGCGGATAACGTCATCTGGGCATCAGGTCTTGGTTGGGATCAATACTATCAGCTATGCGCAGCCTATCCGCTGACAGATCCACTGAACAATGTAGGTTATTCCGTACACTGGTACCCCGGTTACGGCGCTTATGATGATTACAATACTTTGCAGCAGCAATGGGACACCAATATTAAGCCTTGCGCCGATAGTTATCCCATTAATATTACGGAGACCACCTGGTTCAAGACCCAGCCTGGAGACTCTGCCTATTGGGATCTGTTTAATGGCTCGAACGCAGGCTTCGGCAAAAACACCAAGGCGATCTTCACGGCAGCAGGCAATGTGAGCATTGCCGTCCATATGAATGGATTCTTGTTAAACCCTGGCACGAGAAGCTCATTCGCAGATCCGACAGGCGGTTTGATGTATGATGGCAATACAGCCCGGGACGGCATGGCCCGATTTATATTTGAATGGTACTATGAACGTGCGCAATTTAATCCTTGGAATGGGATTTGGAATGGGGTCACGAATGGCGCAACTTACAAGCTTGTCAACCGTGCTTCGGGTAAAATACTCGAGGTTCCAGGCGGCCAGAATACAAACTCGCTGCAGCTTCAACAGCGGGCAGACAATAATGCGACAGCTCAGCGCTGGATCGTTACGGATCAAGGCACCTATAACAACTATTATAAGTTGCGAAGCGTAAGCTCATCCGATAACAAAGTCATGGATGTTCGTAACGGAACAAAAAACAACGGTGAAGCGATTCAGCTTATGCAGGATCTCTCCAATACCGCGCAGCAGTTCCGCTTGATCAAGCTCAGTAACGGTTATTGGAGCATCTTGAATGTAAATAGCAACAAAGCGGTAGAGGTGACCGGCTCCTCCACGGCTGATGGCGCGAATATTCAGCAAAACGTTTACCGCGGCGATCTCAATCAACAATGGCAACTGGTACAGATTAACTAGAAGCAAGCAATGTAAGAAGGTGCCCAAAAAGCCAATGGCTTTTTGGGCACCTTCTTTACATTTATTCATTACCTTCTCCTTTAGCTTTAATCTTTGATAAATAATACCCTGTACGACCCTCGATTCCATCCTGAAAGCCTCTTCGAAGACCAAATTTTTCGTTCTTTAGAACAATCCGAACATTCCCTGCATTCGTCTCGATTTACAGAGTTTCTGGCAGTTGCTTAAATTTTACGCTTGGCATTCTATTCTCTTACATTATATAATTCCTTACAATTACCACGAAATTGATATGATAAAATACCATTGATCTTCATTTTGCTTATATCTAACGGCTTTCAGCAGCTTCGCTACTTCTCTAAGCAATACAAGAAATATAAGGAAATTGCGCTTTCAACTTTCAATCGCCAGCAAGGAATGCTTTGTTCCCGAACCAACCACTGTCATTAGCTCGTATCTTAAAGGAGGAATAATCATGTATAAAGTGCTAATCGTAGATGATGAAATTTTTGTGCGCAAAGGGTTAATAAGTCTAATGGATTGGTCAACGCTGCAATTTGAAATCTGCGGCGAAGCGGAAAACGGGAAACAAGCATTGGATCTTATCAACCATCTGACTCCAGACTTAGTCATTGTGGATATACGCATGCCTGTATTGGACGGTCTGGAGCTAATTCAAAGGGTGAAAGCAGAAGGCGAGCATCAGCCTCTGTTTGTTATTTTAAGCGGGTATCCCGATTTCTCTTATGCTCAGCAAGCCTTCCGTTACAATGTGTCGGATTATATCCTGAAGCCGGTTGATGAACAGGAGTTTACTTCCACCTTAAAAAAAATAGCCAATACGCTGAACCAAAAACAGCTCTTGTCCATAACGAGAGAAAAGCCGCTTATCGAAACTGTCATCGAAAGCTTGCTGCAGACCGAACCAGACGAGCAAGTGATGGCGCGGATTGCTCATGCGCTGGAGCTTCCGCTCAGCTCTTCGTACACGTATATCATCGCAGAAATACAGGATAGGCAACCTCAAGGGGCAATTGACTATTTTCCAGCACTGCAAACGGCACTCCAGCACTATTTCCATCATGAGGGGCAAGCTCTGCTCATTCATGTACGCGCGTACAATCAATATGGCTTTATTGTGCCTCAGTTTTGGCTGGACGAGCAAAACAATGCAGAGCGGACGAACTACACCAAGCTGCTTGAAACGCTGGAGACGGAGCTTGCAACGACGATAGCTTTGTTTATAGGTCATTCAACAAGCCATTTAAAACAAATCGCTCAATCCGGAATCAGTGCCGAGGAATGCTTGAATTATCGTTTTGCTGCCGGCTTTAACGGCATCTTTATAGCTTCGGAGCTGCAGGAGCTTCCCTTATATTACTTTGATGTGGATGAACAACTGCACAGCAAGCTCATCTATGAGATTGAAGCCAATCAAAAAGAAGGTTACCAATCCGCAATTGACGCTATTTTCATTGCCTTTCAGGAACGGCATTTCGCATCAGGTGCCGTTACGAATACGATAAGGCGAATTATGATTGCTATCATCAATATCATCCGACAACTGGGAGGAAACGAAAAAGAGCTGCAATGGTTGGACGAATTGCTTAATTGGCAGTTGAAATACCGCAATTTGCAGCAGATCAGGCATGTTTTCTTGCAGTTTATAGAAGAAGCGGCTACCTACATGGCGAAAAAGCGAGGCGAAAAGAACGAGGGCAGTATTGAAAAAGTAAAAAAATATATCGACAGCCACTACAAAGAAAACATCTATTTAAAGGGGATTGCTTCCGATTTTCATATGAATTCGGTCTACCTCGGTCAGCTGTTTCGCAAAAATTACGGCGTTTATTTCAATGAGTATGTGCTCTCGCTTCGCATCGAGGAGGCAAAGCGGCTGCTGCGGCAAACGAAAAAACGCATGTACGAAATCGCGGAACTCGTAGGCTTTCAAAATGCCGATTATTTTGCCGCACAGTTTGAAAAGCTGGAAAACATGACGCCAACGGATTATCGCAATAAGATTATCGGTAAAAATTAAGGAGGTCCCCCCGTGTTTAAATATCGGTTTCATCATTTGAAGCTCCGTAACAAGCTGATTTTCATCTATATTGTATGCGTTTTCTTACCGATCGTACTGACTAACGTAATGTTCTATCATGTGACAACCATTAACATCAAAAATCAGAAAACGGCAGATGCGGAACAAGCGATAAATCAATTGAAAGGCGAATTAGGCGCAGTCATTGAAGATGCAGCGGGTACTTCCTATCTGTATTCGATTAACAAGCAGCTCAACAATCATTTAAACACCGTCCATGCCTCTCATGACCACTATGTGGAATCGCTGAATAGCATTTCAAATCTGTTTAATCGAGCCGACAAGGAGTACAAAACCATCAGCTCCGTTGTGATTATGAGTGACAATCCGACGATCCTGGCCTCGAGCCATATTATCAGGCTCGAGGATGAGATGCGGAACAGCGATTGGTATCACCAAATCAAAAACTCCAATAACACGTATCCCTATTTGTACGTGACATCCGACAGTATCAGCGTTATTCAAAAGCTATCCGATCAACGAATCGAGACCTATGAGCATGTAATGAAAATCGACTTAAACATGAGTTATATTAGTCAAATTCTAGATTTATCCAGCTTTAAGGGGGATTTTTACTTTCTGGACCCGTCTTCTCAGGCCCGTTACGGCCGACTGTCCAGCGGTCAACCCAGTGATCTGATCGCAACAGGACGAACACTAAGTCTCAAGGAAATACCTGTACCGAATAAAGCTATCATCATTAGCAAGCAATATCACAATAATCGCTATTTGGGAGACTGGACAATCTACGGGGTCATGGATGAAGAGAAAATATTGTATGATGTCAGACAATCAGGGCAATTTATCCTTTGGTTTGCAGGGATTAACTTCCTTGTGCCTACGATCGTGATTGTGATTGTTTCCCGCTCGATCCATACACGCATTCAAAAAATCTTGAAACACATGAAGTCCGTCAAAGGCAAAAATTTCGAACGTATTCCTTATTATCGGGAACGAGATGAGGTCGGCGAGCTTGCAGTGGAATTCAACCGAATGAGCGAGCGGATTGAGAATCTGATCAATGATGTGTATGTAACTGAAATACAGAAAAAAGAGCTGGAGCTAAGCCAAAGACAAGCCCAGCTGCATGCGCTGCACAGTCAGATCAACCCTCACTTTTTATTCAATGCGCTGGAGACGATCCGAATGCGGAGTCAGATGAAGGGTGAGTTACAAACGGCCAAGACGATTCAGAACATGGCGAAAATTTTCCGTAAATCCATTATTTGGAAACGTAGCTTCGTTACGATTCGCGAGGAACTTGAATTGATGGAAAGCTTTCTAGAAATTCAGAAGTACCGTTTCGACACGAAACTGGAGTTTCATATCGAAGTGGATCAATCCCTGCTGGATATTGAAATTCCGAAGATGACCTTTTTGCCGTTTGTAGAAAATGCAAGCATTCATGGCATCGAGAACGTGCCAGGCATCGGTTATATTACGATTCAGATTGCGCAAGAACTAGGACAGGTTGTCTTCCTTATTGCAGACAACGGGGTGGGCATGGATCAAGAGAAGATCAGCGAGCTTAATCATTACCTCCATGAGGAAGCGATCATGGGCGATTCCATCGGAATGAAAAATGTCATAACTCGCTTGAAAATATGCTACGGCGAATCGTTCACCTTCACGATTGACAGTAGTCCAGGGGGAGGATCACGGATCATGCTGCGTCTACCGCTGGATAAACAATAATAACCTCCGAGCACGAAGTACTTAATTATTCAAAGACCAATCTAAGGTTTGATATATAACAATCACAAACACGATCTTCTATACTGAAAGTGCTTACAATACTTTGATAGAGAAAGGGGATACGGCAATGCGCAACAAAAAATGGCTGCAATCTAGCCTAGCTGTTCTAACGGCTATGACAATCCTCCTTGCTGGCTGCTCAAATAATGATCCAGGAGGAAACAAGCAAACAGGCGGAAACAAAGCAACAGAAGGAACAAGTGGTGAGGTAAGTACAGACCCGGTAACCTACGATTACTTCGCCTTCGGTACGAATAAAGATGTGATTGCCAGCAACACGACCATCGGCAAAATTCTCCAAGGTCAGACAGGCGTCGATTGGAAAATGGAGTATGTCGTAGGAGATGCAAGCACAAAGTCTGGTGTCATGATCGCCGGCGGCGATTATCCCGATGTCATCTCTCCAGTAGGCGAGCTTTCTAAGCTTCTCGACGCAGGCGCGTTCATCCCGCTTAACGACCTGATTGAGAAGTATGGTCCTAACATCAAGCGTGTGTACGGCGATTATATGGACAAAATCACGAATGAGGACGGCAACATCTATATTCTTCCTTTCACAGCCAACGTAAACGGCTATTTGATGGAGCCGGACGCGTCCAGTACATTTTGGATGCAACGACGTGTACTGAAAGAATTTGGTTATCCCGAAGTGAAAACGCTTGATCAATATTTTGATCTGATCGAGCAGTATCAAGCCAAATACCCTTCTGTAGACGGAAAAGGCACGATTGGCTTCCTTACGTTCGCAGGCACTCCAGGCGAGTTTTTCACCATCACCAACCAGCCGATGCATCTAGCCGGATATCCGAACGACGGCAACGTCCTGGTCGACATGCAGACTCATGAAGCCAAGCTTTATATGGCTAGTGAATATGAGAAGCGCTGGCTTACCTCATTAAATGCAATGAACCGGAAAAGCTTGCTTGATCCAGAAACCTTTACTGCAAATAAAGACCAGTACTTGGCTAAACTAACGTCCGGCCGCGTGCTGGGATATGTCAACTATGCTTGGCAGATTGGCGATGCTACCAACAATCTGAAAGCGGCGGGCAATGACGACCTTCGTTATGTGGCGCTACCTATTGTCTTTGATGAAAGCATCACAGACGCCTATATTGATCCTCCTTCCTTCGTCAACAACCGCGGGCTAGGAATTACCGTGAGCGCTGAGGACCCGGAACGAATCATTAAATATTGGGATAACATGTTGACCGAAGAAAACCAGAAGCTCATTCAATGGGGCGAGAAGGATGTCACCTATTCCGTTAATGAAGAAGGTCGTTTCATCATGAGCAAGGAGCAATTAGCCAACCGCAACGACAATGAATTCAGACGCACATATGGCTGGGCGTACTTCGATTATGAGTGGCCGCGTTATGGCAACAACTCGGTGTACGAGGATGGTAATGCTCATGTGCCTACCAGCCAGCCAGAGGTAGCGGCGGTCAATTACACGGAGGGCGATCTAGCCCTGCTTAAAGCCTACGGTCTGAAGACCTTCTCCGGCTTTTACTCCGAACCGGTAGAACGCGCTTGGTACCCTGCATGGAGTATCGAGAAAGAACAAGGATCACCTGAACAGATCTTCAATCAGAAAGCAGGCGATCTACAGCAGAAATACTATCCAAAAATGGTGTTCGCTTCTGAAACCGCCTTTGAGTCCATTTGGAATGAATACATCGCAGAGTTTAATAAGCTAGGTTCTGCTGGATTTGAAAAATTTGTTACCGCCAAAGTAAAGGATCGTATCGAAGGAAATTGGTAGACAGCAGCATTTGAATGATCATAAAAAACCGGGAAAAGTGAAGCCGCTTCACTTTTCCCTTCTAAGCTTGCTCAAGAGAGACAGTTTTTGCCGGAAGGGAGACGGATCGGGTGGAGAAACATGCAGTACAGCTGGCAGGATCGACTTCTGAAGATTCGCGCCTGAAAACCTTATTCAAAACATTATCCAAACAGAAAATGCTTATGCTGATGTCATTGCCTTTTCTCGTCTGGGTTATTCTATTTAAATATATTCCGCTCTGGGGATGGACGATCGCTTTTCAAAAATTCAAATTGGCAAAGGATCTTTTTGACCAGACCTGGATCGGTTTAGATAACTTCAAATCATTGTTTCAGGAACAACAGTTTTATCTCGTCCTACGCAATACGCTCGTTATGAGCTCTATTAATCTAGTACTGGGATTTGCAACGGCCATCGTGCTGGCACTGCTGCTGAATGAATTGCGTAAGGTTTACTTTAAGCGAACGGTACAGACAATCAGCTACTTGCCGCATTTTATCTCATGGGTAGTCGCTGCAAATATCGTGCAAACCGCACTCGCACCGGAGGGGATCGTCAATGTATTGCTGCTCCGATTGCAGCTCATCGATCATCCTATTTTATGGTTGGGAGTTGGCGAATATTTCTGGGGGATTCTCGGCGTAACGGAAGTATGGAAAAATGTCGGCTGGAACACTATCATTTATTTGGCCGCCATTACAACGATTGATCCGACACAATATGAAGCGGCTGAAATGGATGGCGCCTCGCGCCTTCAACGGATGTGGCATGTTACGCTGCCGGGCATGAAGCCGGTCATTGTCATCCTGCTCATTATGAATTTAGGCCACATTCTGGAGTCCGGGTTCGAAGCGCAGTACTTGCTTGGCAACGGTATCAATGTGGAGTTTTCGGAAAATCTGGATATTTTCGTCTTGAAATACGGGATGCAAATGAATAACTTTGGATTGGCGACCGCAGCCGGTATGTTTAAAACCGTCGTCAGCTTCATCTTCCTCATCGCAGCCAACAACCTCGCCAAACGAATGGGCGAAAGCAGATTGTACTAAATGAAAGGAGGCAAAGGCTATGGAACATACCAAAACAGCTCGAAATTCTTCAATAGGCGATAAAATATTCGATGTATGCAACATTATTTTTATGATTATTCTGGTTATTTTGACCCTTTATCCCTTCTTGAACATGTTTGCTTTGTCGTTTAACGATGCGAATGATTCGATTCGAGGCAGCATTTATATTTGGCCACGCGAATGGACGCTGAGAAACTTTGAATATGTGTTTAACGAATCCAATGTGTTTTATGCGACCTTTATCTCCGCGGCTCGGACGATTATCGGGACGATCATCTCCGTCTTTTGTACGGCGATGCTGGCCTATACCATAAGCCGTCCTGAATATGCATTGAAAAAATTTGTATCTATGACCTTTATTTTTACGATGTATTTCAGCGGCGGCTTGATTCCGACCTACCTGCTAAACAAAGAGCTTGGGATGCTGAATAGCTTCTGGGTATACATTATCCCCGGCATTATCGGCGTGTTCAATATGATTGTTATCCGCTCCTTCATTGAAGGTTTGCCGGAGGGCATCATGGAGTCAGCCAAAATGGATGGTGCCGGAGACTTCATTACCTTTGCTCGCATTGTGCTTCCGCTTACTATACCAGCTCTTGCTACAGTGTCACTATTCGTAGCGGTTTCCCAGTGGAACTCCTGGTTTGACGTATTCTTGTACAACTCTTCACGGCCTAACCTAAGTACCTTGCAGTACGAACTAATGAAGGTGTTGTCCACTTCAAGCGCTACGACAAGTTCCGGCGGCTCGGCCGCTGATGCCTTTGCTAATGCGCAGGGAAATGTAACGACGGTTACGCCAACATCGGTTCGCGCAACGATGACGATCGTAGCCAGTGTGCCAATTATTATGGTCTATCCGTTTCTACAAAAGTATTTTGTCAAAGGAATGGTCGTTGGCGGTGTGAAAGGTTAATGACAACAGGATCATGTGGAGAGGAACATGCAGGTTCCTTGCAATGATTCATAAGGATAAGAAAGCTTCAACCAACAAGAAGGTAACCTTTTTAGCCCTTTCGCTTCCAACCGGGAAGCTGAAAGGGCATCATTGCAAATCAACCTTTTTACCATTGGTGTATATTATTGACTCTGTTCACTGTAAGAGGATCATGTTATTTAATTCGGCTTCTGATTATGAAGCAAATTACGATAATACATTATACTGGAACTTCGAAAACTCGGCCATTCCTCCAAACCTATCTGTAGAGAATAAAAACAGCCCGATCCGGCATCCCATAAAATGATCAAGCTTGTATACCATTTGATGGGGATTACCGAGCTGCTTCCATTCCTCACCCTCCCGGTAGCTGAACGTGCATGTATCCGTATTATTCATAAAGTTGCCGTACGCTTTAAGCATGACCTTAGTTCCGTAGATGGGAACCCTGGCATACTCTGTCCCAGGCTCGTCATCCACCATGCTTCCGAATAAAGATGTATCTTCGCTTTTTCTAGCCATCAGTACCAGATATAATTGCCCCTCTTCTTGGGTCATGGCTATGTAGGCGTACGTGCCGATTAAGAAACATAACCCCGCATAATCGCCATTGTTCAGCTTGCTTCCATCAAGGGTAACCACTGCTTCGCAAGCAGGACCTATTGCGCGTTGTGTGAGCGTGTTGATCGCAAATGTCAGGTTAGGACTTATAGTTCCGGAGCGCACTCGGTAGCTTCCTGGTTTTTCGGTCACCGACCAAAGCGTTTCATTAGGAATATGATTCCATTGCCAAAAATCTTTCAATTGAACCTTCCCGTTTGAATCCGGCTCATAGCGGAAATCATCACTTCCAATCAGAGATTTGTACATGTAGCCAGGTCTTGTGCTTGGGATGTCAATCGTTTTGGGCGTCTCCTTCGCAAAAATTGGGAAACCATCCACAAACTCCAATGGAACGATAACCGGAACCCTGCCCACAGCTCCATGGTCTTGAAATAATAGGGCATACCATTGTCCTTCCGGCGTATCAACGATCCCGCCTTGCGCGACTCCAGAATTGAAGTACCCCCTATCGTCATTGAAGACCTCGCCGCCAACAAATTCACCCTCCAGCGAATCCGATACATAACAAGCTTGGGTTCTACGGCCGTACGCTGGCGATATGTGAATGAAGAAGGCATAATATTTGCCACTGATCTTGTAAAAGTGCGCCCCCTCATAACCCAAATTATACGGCGGGGTATCTCTTACGATCACACGTTCTAGACCGCCAGGCTTGGGACCGGAAAGATCGTCCTTTAGTTCCGTGAGCATGATCTCTGCATTTCCGTAGATTAAATACACGCGACCGTCATCGTCAAACAGCAACGAGCAATCGTGATAAAAGCCTTCAATATATTGCTTAGTCCAAGGCCCGTTGATCTCCTCAGCTGAGTACAAATAAGTCTTGCGTGTATCATTTGCCGCAAAGACAACATAAAATTTCCCATTATGATGGCGCAGAGATGCAGCCCACATCCCTTGGCCATAAATTTGCTGTCCGTTTTCTAGCCGCTGTGCAGGCGTATTCTCTAGAACATCGAATACATGCGTTGCCGTTTCCCAATGCAGCAAATCATACGAGCGCAAGATGACGCAGCCCGGCATCATATGCATGGTAGTGCTGACCATGTAGTACGTATCGCCAACCCGTATGACGTCGAGATCCGGGTAATCCCCCCAAATAATAGGGTTCTTTGACATTTGTATCTCCCCTATTCTGTAATTGGGCCCGCTCAAGCGAGCAGGCCCATTCATCAACGTTACTTGTCCCAACCCTTATCCCCTTGACGCAATACCTCTGTCAAGTCCTGATGAATCAGCCTTCTCCAGCGCCAGCTTCCAGAGCAAGCATACGCTTGCCTGCCTCCAGCGTCTGAATAATGCGGTCTGTATCATACACACAGCCTTTCCAGGTTCCGCCGCTCGCTGATTGCAGCGCGGCCCAAAGACGGGTATCATCCGGAAGATCAGGGTCTTCCGCAAGCGAGGGATGCGGCGTTCTTGAGGAAAGGATCGTTGCTCCCGCCTCAGGAGTGTCCGGCAGTTCGCCGCAGCCGACCATATCGATGGAGCCCTCTAACTTGCGTGTGTCGATACGGATATCTACCCAGTCTCCATCACGCAAGCGCCCAACGGGACCGCCTGCAAGTGCTTCCGGCCCGATATGTCCGATACAGGCGCCAGTCGACACGCCAGAGAACCTGGCGTCGGTCAGAAGCGACACCTGCTTGCCGAAGGTCAAATGCTTCAGCGCTGATGTCAACTGGTACGTCTCTTCCATCCCGGTCCCTGTTGGGCCGCGCCCGATCAGTGCCAATATGTCGCCAGCGGAGATGCCTCCGGTCTTAATGGCGCGAATGGCGTCGCGCTCGGTCGTGTATACCTTGACCCGTCCGACATGCCGGAATACACCATCGACGTCAAGAACCGACGCATCGATAGCCGTTGACTTTATGACGGAGCCTTCCGGCGCGATATTTCCAGACGGGAACGTAACCGTCGGCGCCAAGCCAGCGATCCGCGCCTGTTCCGGGCTGTAGATAACCGTATCGGGGTCGATCCCTTCTTGCTCTGCAAGATAGTTTCGCATGCTTTGCCGACGCTCAGAGGTCTCCCACCAGTCCAGCGTCTCATTTAATGTCACACCTGCTGCGGTGAGCACGCTTACATCGAGCACGCCGAGCCGTCGCAGATGAAGCATAACCTCCGGTACACCGCCGGCAAGAAACACACGAACTGTCGGATGTGGAACAGGGCCATTCGGCAGCACACTGACCAGCCGGGGAACCTTGCGGTTAACTGCCGCCCAGTCGCTGGCATTTGGCACCTTGAGCCCTGCAGCATGAGCAATCGCAGGAATATGCAGCAGCAGGTTCGTCGAGCCGCCGAAGGCAGCATGAACCGCCATTGCGTTTTGAATAGACGCGTCTGTAAGCAGGTCACCCAGTGTAAGGCCCTTTCTGGCAAGCGCCATAGCCGCACGCGCGGATTGACGCGCCATCTCTGTCCAGACCGGCTGACCCGAGGGAGCCAGCGCGGCATGAGGCACGGTCAGCCCGAGTGCCTCCGCTACGACCTGCGCCGTTCCCGCCGTTCCGAGGAACTGGCAGCCTCCGCCCGGCGTCGCGCAAGCTCGGCAACCGAGATCGGCAGCCTCCTCCAACGACAGCTCGCCGTTAGCATATCGTGCGCCAATCGTCTGAATTTTGCCGGCATCCTCGCCATTTGTCGGCGGCAGTGTAACGCCGCCAGGCACAATAACCCCAGGCAAACCTTTCATTCCGGCAAGCGCCAGCATCATCGCAGGCAAGCCTTTGTCGCAGGTCGCGACTCCAACAACAGCTGCTCGGGTAGGCAGCGAGCGGATCAGTCGACGCATCACCATTGCCGCATCGTTGCGGTAAGGCAAAGAATCAAACATGCCCGATGTGCCCTGCGAGCGTCCGTCGCACGGATCGCTAACATGAGCTGCGAAAGGTATGCCGCCCGCCTCGGTAATTTCTTTCGCCGCCGCCTTCATTAATAGGCCGATTTCCCAGTGGCCAGTGTGGTAGCCTAGCGCGGCAGGTGTCCCGTCCTCGTTACGGATGCCGCCAAGCGTCCCCATAATGAGAACCTCCCTGCCCAGCAAGCGATCCGTCCGCCATCCCATGCCGACATTCTGGCTCCAGCCGAACAGGTCGCCACTAGGCGCGTTCAGTAAAAGCTCCGGAGTTAGCGGGAGCTTGCCGGATGGCCCCGGAGCATGTGTAGCCACCTCGAAATAGTCCGCGCCGTCCGGGCCCATAACATGTTTTAACAGATCCTCCATCGCGCGTGTCCCCTTCTGGTTAAGGCTTCATAAATACCGTTTTCACAGATGTGTAAAACTCGATGGCCGCCTGCCCCTGCTCGCGAGAGTGGGAGCTAGAGCCCTTCATGCCGCCGAACGGTGCCTGCAGCTCCACGCCAGCAGTCTCGGCGTTAACCCGAACGAGACCTGCATCTGTTTCCTGAATGAACTTTAATGCATAACCCAAATTGCTCGTATAAAGGGAGGCGCTGAGTCCATATTTTGTATCGTTCGCGAGTTCAATTGCCTCATCCAGGTCGCGTGCCTCAATTAACGCCAGCACCGGCCCAAAAATTTCCTCCCGAGCAATGGCCATCGACGAAGTCACCTTGTCGAATACGGCCGGAGTGATGAAATAGCCGTCCGCTAACGCCGGATCGTCCAGTCGCTCGCCGCCGAACAGCAGCTCTGCTCCTTCTTCCTTACCCTTGCGAATGTAATCAAGCACAGTTTCATACTGCTTCCGGCTAGCGCACGGGCCAAGCCACGTCTCCGGGTTCAAGCCGTCGCCCACCTGAAGCTTTGTTACCTTCTCGAGCAATTTCGCCCTAAACGTCTCGTAAACGTCACTGACGACGATAACCCGGCTCGTTGCAGTACACTTCTGGCCGGTGGAGCGAAGCCCTCCGCTAATTGTAGCATCAACCGCTAGATCCAGATCGGCATCAGCTGCGATGATGATCGGATTTTTACCGCCCATCTCCAGCTGGTACTTCGCCCCGCGTGCCAGCGCTGTCTGGCCGACACGCTTGCCGACTGTGTCAGAGCCCGTAAAGGTTACGCCGTGAATGCCCGGATGCTCGGCAATTCCCTGTCCAATAACGGCACCGTCTCCGATGACCATGTTCACAACCCCCGCCGGAAAACCGGCTTCGTGGAAGCAATCCATGACCAGTGATGCGGTGAGGGCCGTTTCAGCCGCCGGCTTCCAGACGACGGTATTGCCAAACACCAGTGCAGGAGCCATTTTCCATATAGGAATTGCAACAGGAAAATTCCAAGGGGAAATGACACCGACGACGCCAAGCGGCGCACGGGTCGTGAACATCAGCGCTTCCGCATCAGTTGCCGGAATCACGTCGCCGACCGAACGCATTCCCTCGCCGGCATAATAACGTAAAATAGCCGCGCCACGAGCCGTCTCGCCCTTCGCCTCGCCAAGCGTCTTGCCCATCTCTCGGGTCATCGCATGGCCGATCTCATTCATACGGCTCTCCAGCAGATCAGCCGCCTTGAAGAGGAGCGCTCCGCGCTGCGCACCCGCCAGCTTTTGCCAAGCTTTCCGAGCCGCTTCGGCGGATTCAACCGCAATGCTTAGATCCTCGTAGCCGGATTCGGGCGTTAAGCTAACCGTCTCACTGCTGCGGGCCGGATTAAAGCCCGGCTTGCGCCTTCCCGTGAGCGGCGATTTCCATTCGCCTCCAATATAGTTATCAATTTCAGGAACATTCAGATTCGTTGTGTTTTCGCTATTTGTCATTATTTTCTCCCCTTATGCATGAATAGGAGCCGTGTCCAGCTCATCAGCGCAAATGACTGTATTCACCAGTGTTCCGATGCCTTGAATTTCAATTTCGATCCGGTCGCCAGAGGCCAGCGTGAACTGGTTCGGCGGCACAAGGCAGGTTCCTGTCAGCAGCACCGTACCGTCGAACAGCTCGTTATCCCGTTTCAGGAAGCTGACAAGATCCTCCAGTTTGCGCTTTAATAGCCCCGTATGAGCCGTTTCTTCCACAACTAGCGCTCCGTCCCGGTAAATGCGGCAAGCAATCGAGAGCGCATACGGATCAGCAACCGTTTCTGCCAACCGAACGAACGGTCCAATCGAGCAAGAACGCTTCCAAATTTTTGCCTGCGGCAAGTAAAGAGGATTTTCGCCCTCGATGTCGCGGCAGCTCATGTCATTGCCGGCCGTATAACCGATAATTGCACCGGAACTGTCCAGGACAAGCCCAAGCTCTGCCTCCGGCACCTGCCACGTGGAGTCGCTCCTCAGGCATACCGACTCGCCAGGTCCAACGGTACGGGCCGCTGTGGATTTCATGAACAACTCCGGCCGTTCGGCATCGTACACCTTGTCATAAAACGTGTCAGCATCGAGCCGCCCCTCCGTCGCCTCGTAATTCCGCGCCTCACGGCTGCGCTGATAGGTGACTCCTGCCGCCCATACCTCCGGTGCGTCCAGCGGCGTCGTCAAATTCAGCGATTCTGCCGGAGCTGTGATGGCTGAGAGACTGCCGAGCATGCGCTCCACATAAGCAGCGGTTGACAATCCGGAGATGCGGGCATCTGCAACGAGTGACATGATATCCGGCGCATCTAGCCGGTAAGTGTCTCCGCCTTCGGTTATAACCCCCAAATAGGGACGCAAGTTTTCTAGGTATCGAAATATACGCATAATGGCATGGCCTCCAGTTAAGTTGTTTTATATTATAAAACTATGTTCTCATATTAGGACAAATGAAGACCCGGCCAGGATCTTTATACATACCGTCTCGTTAGCTTGGACGGTGGCCGAGTCCGCGGGAGATCTGTTCTGCCGTTTCCTGCAAAAGCAAGACGAATGCCGCCAATTCCTCATCTCTGACAGTTGACGTCATCGTTGAGATGCTAATCGCTGCCAGCATGTGGCCGTTGTGATCGTACACTGGTGCCGCGGCACAGCGAACACCTGCTTCATTCTCTTCCCGGTCGTAGGCGACGCCGGCGTTCCGTACCGATATCAGCTCTCCTTGAAAAGCTGACTGGGTTGAGATCGTCTGAGGCGTATGAATGGAATAGTCGTACCCCTCCAACAGTCGCTCTAGCTCGGCCTCAGGCATGTAAGCTGCTAGTACTTTACCGACTGCGCTGCTGTGCAGAGGTACACGCCGGCCAATCCGGGAATATCGGATCGCTGCTTTGCTGCCCTCGACTTTATCAATGTAGACGCCCTCCGCACCGTCCCGAATGACAAGATGAACGGTCTGTCCCGTCTTCCCTGACAGCGCGTCCATCGGTCCTCTTGCGATCTCCCGAATGTCAAAGCTCTGCAATAGCAGCTGCCCCTTCTCCAGCAGACGCATGCCAAGCCGGTACAGCCCGTTCTCATCCTGTTCAATGTAGCGATGAAGTTGAAGCGTCTTTAGCAGGGAGTGCACGGTACTTTTATGCAAGCCGACCCTGGAACTAATCTCGGTTATTTTCAACACTCGATTATGCTCGTCAAACAAATCTAGAATAGTAAGTGCCCGGTCGAGTGATTGAATGATCGGCATGAAGATATCCCCCTTTCATTAGTTTTATAATATAGAACATCGTTCTTATATATTGTAGCAAACTATCGAGTATCTCGTCTAGCTCGTTATCACCTTAATAAGTTCAACTTGCCTTACCTCCTGCCCATCGGTTCAAATCGAAATCTTCGCCGGAATAAACTAGAGTGCTTTAACCAACTTTTCTAAAATGTCCTTTGCTTGTTTACGCGCTGCATGGGGGTCATCTGAATGAGCAATGCCGATCGCTGCTTCAGTTATTGCTCCAAAAATGATATATGCCAACAAATCTATCGGTTGGTCCTTAATATACTTAGACTCCATAAGCTCCTTTATGAGCACAGTCGATAAACCACGAACACTAAGTTTTTCTTTTTCTCTCCATTTTGTCCAGCCAAGGATAACAGGCGCTTCCTGAATGACAATGCGCCGATAATCGTGATTAAGGCAACCTTCTAAATAGGTTTCAATGGCTATTAAGGTTCTTTCCCACGGATCACTTTCAGTGTCAATAGCAGTCGATACTTGTTTTACCATTTCTTCCAAAAGACCATCTACTACATGTTCAAATAGGTTTTTTTTATCCTTAAAATGATAATATAGTGCTCCTTTCGTTAATTGTTCTTGTCTAACAATTTCATCAATAGAGGTTTTAGCGTATCCATCCTCTGCAAATAAGTGCTGTGCACGTTTAAGCAAAGCTTTTTTTGTATGTTCGGCATCATCTTGCCTACGTGTTTTTAGGTTCATCCCTCTATTATATCGTTTAATTTTCGAATTAGAAAGCAGTCTCCGCTCCTTACATACTTCAGGTATGTTAAACATACCCAAAGTATGTTAAACTCCATAGGAGTATTGGATAAATCAAAAGAGGAGGCCGTCACATGAAAGAAGCCATTGTAAACGCCGGTATTATCAGGTATACAGATCAAGGGACAGGTCAGGTAATCGTGTTCTTACACGGTGCGCTGAGTAATGGAAACACTTGGAGGAAAGCGGTTCAAACGATTTCTAAAGATTATCGTTGCATTGTTCCTGATTTACCTTTAGGTGGTCATTCCATTCCTCTGAATCCTTTCAGCGATTTAACACCGACAGGCATAGCAGCTTTAATCAATCAATTCTTGGATGTGTTAGGCCTGAACGATATTATTCTTGTAGGAAATGATACAGGTGGAGCTTACGCGCAAATGTTCACTGTGTCATATCCTGAAAAAGTATCTAGGTTAGTCCTTTGTAACACGGATGCTTTCGAAGTGTTTCCGCCAAAACAGTTTTCACTTCTAAAAACCGGTGTCAACATTCCTGGATTCACCTTTCTAATGGCTCAATTGTTTAGATTTAAACCATTATTAAAAACGTCAATGGTGCTAGGCTTATTATCCCATACTCTTTCAAAGGAAGATCTATATGAATTATATATACGTCATTTCATTCATAACAAAGGGGTCCGTGCTGACTTTACCAAGGTCGTAAAGGGCTGGTCCATACATGACACCAATCAAGCAGCTGAGAAGCTTTCCTTCTTTAATAAACCCGTCTTAGTGATTTGGGGAGCTGATGATACGAAGTTATTTCCGATTGGATTAGGAAGAAGAGTGTACGGCATTTTTCCTGATGCACGATTTGTGATCGTTGAAAACGCGCTAACCTATGTACAAGAGGATCAACCTGAAGAATTTGCTCATAGACTAGTCCATTTTATTGAAAGCACAGCATTTCCTAAATAAACTTGCAAAACCAATTCAAAGTAGGTAATGAGCTAACTTCATACAGCTTCTAAAGCTGCAGTAAATAAAAAAATAGTACGGAAAAACGTCATGTTTTTCCGTACCATTTTCATTGTAGGCGCTTATTGCGATGATGACCATTGATGCGAATAAATGTTAAATAATATTTGTGCAGCCTCTGCTCTGGTTGTCGAACCTTTAGGACTCAGGACATTATTGCCTCGTCCGTTAACGAAGCCCATCTTAACCATTGCAGCTACATCCTCTGCTGCATAAGCTGCTAATTCTTTTGCATCCGCAAACTTGCCGAGTTCTTCTATTGTACCGTTCAGCAAGGTTTTGTTTGCTGCTTGCAATGCACTAATCGTCAACATAGCCATATCCTGTCTTGTCAATTCGGCTTCGGAATTGAACTTGCCTTTGTAGCCTACGGATATGCCGAGAGCTTTGGCTATTCCGATCTCGTCATAGTACTTGCTCGATTCCTCGACATCACTGAAGTTCGTGTCAAATTCCGCTGTAAGCTCCATCGTTCTTACCAGCCACGCCAAATATTCAGCTCTTGTCACTTTGTTGCTAGGACTAAAGTTAGTAGCCGATGTGCCGTCAATCAATCGCTTGGACGCCATCATTTCGACTGCTTTTGTGTACCATAAATTCTTGGTGACGTCGTCGAAGCTTTTCTTGCTGTAGGCAACTGCATAATGGCCCGCTTCACTCGTTGTGAATACCATGGCTTTCCCTGCAGCATCGTATTTAACATTTCTTATTTGCACAGGCTTTCCATTTGCATCGATATGCCAAACAACAAGGTAATCTAAATCATCCAGTTCATCAGCAGTAGCTGTATAGGGTATTCTAATTTCTACCGGTGCTTTCAAGCGATTTGCTTCTCCTGCCGCTCCGTCGATGCTGACTCCCCATTTAATGATAGGTCTGCTGCCTATGGCTCCTTGCGTTTCAGAATCAAACAGGGACTTGTCAGCATTCCCAATCGTCACCTCTACGCTCTTCGCATCCGTTGCTGCAAGCTTCAACCCGTTTGCAGGCACAATAATTGTTCCAAATTCTGTCACAATCTCTACCTGTACATCGGCTTTATCCGAAGTTAATGCGGTTTTGGGAAGCTCGACGACATATGCGCTTGCTCCCTCTGCTTTCGGTAATTCCACCCTTACGGTGCGCACGCCATTGCTGTCTGCTTTCGCGTTTTCCAACGCTTTGCGGATGTCTTCCTGATTAATGAATTCCGATCTTGCTAGGCCAGTCTCTTTATCCACCTTTGGCGTCACAACCTTGATCGTATCTCCTACAACCTTATTAGTTATTGTAGGCTGTGTAGGCGTTGACGTCGGTGAAGGCGTGTAAGGAGTGCTTATAGTGACCGTTAGAGCATCACTTGCAAGGTAAGCTGAGGTTCCCTTATATCTGACATAATAGGTTCCTGCGTCAAGACCTGTCATCTCTATGCCTGTAATAGCAGTCCAGTCGCTAGAATCAGCCCCCTGCTTCTGGTATTCCATCGCGGAATCCACGCCTATGATCTTCCCGTCCCTAGCGCCGCTCACGCTGACGTCGATACCTTTGACCACTGTGCCGGATGGCGGATTCTGACCCTGCTTGCTTCCGTCAGGAACAATTACGATAATTGCAGGGCTTGGATTGTCGGTAGCTGTCTCCGCATACCGAATTTCATAACGGCCTGCTACAAGGTTGTCGATGCTGCTTCCGCTAACGGCCGTGTATGCGCCGCCATCTGCCTTCCGATATTCCATATCGGCAGTTACGTTTTCGATTTTCCCATCGTTTCCGCCTGCTGTTGTAGCCGCTGTAACGACCAGCTCATCCGCGTTAGGCGCATCCCGATCTGCCTTCGCTTCATCATGAATCTCCACGGTTACCGGCTGGCTTGCATGTAATTCATCTGTCGCTGCGTATCGGATTTGATAGCTGCCAGGCTCCAGATTTTCAATACTTGTGCCATTGACAGGCACGTAGCTATCATCGCCCAGCTTCCGGTATTCCATCGTACCCTGGACGCCTTCTATCTTCCCGTTTGTTTGGGTATCAGAATTCGCATTTGTGATCGTCCATTCGCTAGGTTCCGGCGCTGGCTGATTCTGCTTCTGCCCTTCCGGAATGACAACTTCCTTATCCGGGCTAGCATTGAGGTTGGCGGTTTTCATATACCGAACAAAATAGTTGCCGGCGCTCAGGCCTGTAATTTCAACGCCAGTAATCGCGGTATACTCTTCCACTCCTTCCTTCCGGTACTCCATTGCCGATGTCACGCCTATAATCTTGCCGTCGTTGCTATGGACAGATGTCGGCGACACCGCAGTCGGTGTTGTCGGTGCTTCCTGCTCCTGAATGGCATTCGACTTAAGCACTTCCCATTCCCATAAGCCAACGCCAACCCCGCTCCCCGCTGATTGCTTTGTCATCGTAACTCGCAGCGCTTTCACTTGCAGTCCCGAATCGAAATTAACCGGATTGGAAGAGCCCACCGGCGTATTATTCACCAAGGTGATACCTTCGGTAATGGTTTTCGCCGTCAACCATTCATTTGTCGTACTATTTAATGGAATGTAGGAATATTCGTACTTTGTAGGTGCTAGTATGCCGCCTGCATCTGACCATAGCACCAAGTTCGAGCTATTGATTGTGACGCCTTGCGGCCATTCATATTGCACCCATTCTGCAGCTCCTGCATTCCCCCAAGTTCCCCAATGCGGAATGTTCGCTTCTGCTTTTCTACCGTCATTGACAGCTGCTACGCTCTCCCAAGGAGAGGTATAGCTAGCGGATACGCGAGCCAAAAACGCCATATTGTTATCGCGCGGACGGAGCAGCTTCAGGTCTGTCAGCAGCTTACCGAGCGCCTGGGCAACTTCCTCTTCTGTCGCATCCATTTTTTGAATGACCGCTGACGCATTTGCCTTTGCCGCATCGATTGGCGCAAGGCCTTGATCGATAAAGTTTGAAGCGTTCAAGGCATTAACATAGTTATTAACGCTAATTAACTCCGACTTATCCACCGTTCCCGTATAGCCGTTTACCTTCCATTCCAGAATGCCGCTTCCGTTTGCAGTCGGCCTCATGTCTATACGGACGCCTGTAATATAGGCAGGCTCGAAGGTGGTTGTGTTGTACTTGTCCAGCTCATTTCCAAGTCCGTTAATCGCTCTTGGCGTATACCATATCCCATTCTCGTCGCGAAGCTTGAGCTGCATATCCTTTGGTCGGAAGTTTCCGCCACCGTCTTGGAAAACGTATACATCCATCGATGAAGCCAGGAATGGTTGAAGCCATTCATACGTGACCCATGCCGGATCTCCTTCTCTTCCCCAGTTATGCCATGCGCTGTTCGGAGCCGTGCGAGAGGGCGAGAAATCTCTTGAATTTTTCGGCTCAACACCGTTATTCATCGCCTCGGGATACCCATCACCGCCGGAGAAACTGGCAGAGGCTTTTGCTGTCAGCGCAGCGTTTTGAAGCGGTACGCTCACGACATACACAGTGGCGCGAACCTCTAGATCGCTGTCTGCCACTTTACCGATTGCTTCGAAGCTGCCAGTTGCCTCGTAGTTGACTGGATCGATATCGCTCCATACAATCGCGCTCTCTCTATACCCGTCATCGAACAAAATCTTCATGATTGGCGGAAGAGACGGAGCCGTTCCCTTGCGTGTTACCGTATTAATTGCCCGGTAAGCATCCTCGGGATCTGCTTCTATTACAATCGTAATATCCTTGCTTGCCGTCTTGCCTTCGTCGGCAGCAGTCAGCGTGAATACATAGGTACCCGCCTTGCTTATACGCGCATATGCGGTTGCTTTATCTCCTGCGACAATCGTAATCTCGCCTGCGCCATTCGGCTTCTCTTTGACTGCCCAATCGTATGTCATATCGGGCTCAAATTCCGCGCTGTGAATCGGATCCGGAATTGCCGTACCGGATAAGACCACAATGCTTTCATTCGTTCCGTCCTGAACGGCTGTTACTTCGCTAATTTGCGGAGGCTGTTTCTCCGGCGGAGCAGCCAACTGGAAGGTTAGTTCATCAGAACCGATGAGCTGCCCGTCATTAGCGCTCAGCCTTACTGTATAAGAGCCTTCTTTTGAACCGACAGCCTGTGTAATGCTTGCCTTCGGATAAGCAAAGCTAAGCTTTCCGCCTTGCGGTGTGCCGATTACTTCCCACTGGTAAGTCAGCGTGCCGTCCGGTGCGCCATCGTCGCTCACAATACCGTTTAGCATAAATGGAATCAGCGCCTGCGGATTTTGCGTTGCTGTCTCTGCCGTAACCTGCGGAGCTTCATTCTCGCCCGAGTCTAGCTTTTCGATGGTCAACTGCGCTGTAGGGTCGCTGTTCATTTGGAACCGAGCAAGGCCCTTATTGTTTCGTACATAGAACTGCCCTGCTGCTTCGTTATTCAGCTTAATGGCATAATAGCCATTTTCCAAACCCGCTCCGTCAATAGCAATTCTCGAAGCATGCTCTTTTTTATCCAGATTCGAGAGCGTCAATTGAAATAGCCTGCCGTCTTTTTGAATTTCCGCGCTATCGATTTTTTCATTTTGAGAGACCATATATATTTTTTCGTCGATTAAGTTAATTCGCTTGCCGAAACCGTCCTTCGGAGTAATTCCGTAGCTGCTGCCATTGTCAGTAACGAGTGCCCCATATCCGAATAGCCCAAACACCGGATCGGTAACAATGTCCGAACTAATACTCAGCAGCGAGCCGTAAATGCCCTCGTCGGCTTCACCGGAAAAATCGTTCCAACCATTGTTCATTACGCGGGAACCGCCATCGTACACGTCTTTGGTACCGGTTCCGCCCTTATACATGGAATATCTCCAAGAGGTGCTGCCTACAGACTGTGCAGAAATCTGCCCCATGTTTATGGCGTTAAAGTTTGAAATCTTGGCCGCATAGTTGCGCTGCTGCGCGGTAGCGGTCTGAGCGGCTGTTCTGCCGTCATCCTGATAACGAATCCAGTCATCCATAATATATCCCGCCAGAGACGTCGTATATTGGAAGTTCCACCAGCCCTCGCCGCCGCGGAATACCGGTACGGAATAGTGATACCAAGTGGGCTGGATCCCGCGCATGGCACGAGTCTTCCAGTCCGCCATCTCCATGCTTTTCTTAGCCGCTGCTGCTTGTCCGTCCTGTGGATAGTACGTTCGCATCGCCTTGGCTGCTGCATAGGCTCCTTCTTCGCCGGTATTGTCATATTCAAATTCTGAGCCGTAAGGATAAGCTGCTAATGTCATGCTCCGTCCTTTGTCTAAGGCGAACTTTTTCTTCAGATTTTCAAACTCCGTCTGCATGCCCTCTTCTTTCAACGCCTCAATCATATCCGGAATCTGCTGTTCGCCATAGAATCCAGTTGCTCCGCTGGAAATTCGATTGTAGTAGATGCCATAAGCCTTTTCCAAATAATACTGCGGCGATTCGCGGTACTCGATCAGATGGGGATATGCCTTTTGGATCCGATACATGTTGAAATAGCCGGTAGCTGCCATGACTTCGGAGAATTCTCGTGTATAAGGCTTATCTTTATCCGTATACGAACCAGAATCTCTCAGCCAGTTCGCAACAGTAAAGCTGTCCTGCGTATGCTTCATAAAGCGTTCCCACATAAAATCAATAAGATAATTTTCTATCGATTGAATTTCATCCGGACTCGGGTCCAAATAGTTCTTCATCGTTATGGAGTTGATATTATCATGACCCCAGTCATCGCCCCAATGGCTTATGTTTCGGTCGAGACCGTCCTTGAGATACCAGTCAAAGTAGTTGCCGTAGGTCGGACTTTGCGGGTCCTTGTCCTGCGTCTTCTCTACCATAAATTCGGTATGGGTTCTCATCGTTTCGTCAAGCTCGGCCATTACATTGAATTCGTATTGCGTAAATTTATTGACCCATTCATCGCCAACCTTCAGCTCATACTCCACACGGACGCTGTTATTGCCTAGATCATCAAATTGGAGTGAATAGATGTGGTGCTGTTCGCCATTGACAATCTTAGTCTCCAAAAATTGATAAGCCTCGGTGTAGCCCGGGTTGCCGCCAGCAAGCCCGCGCCCTGTGCGAGAGTTATTAACCATGTCGCTTCTCTGACTGCCAGGCTTGATATTCGGGATATGCGCTTCATCATAAGGATCATTCTCGTGAACGGATTGAATACCAATCGACGTTACTTTAATTTTGCTGTCATCATAGTGCAGAGCCAGCTTCGTCGGCATATTAATGGCCGTTTGAAAGCCCGGCACCGCTACAGCGTCAATCATGCCCGATTGGTACAAAATGGAGCGAAGGTTTTTCTCGCGCTCTTCCACGGAAGTGGAAGCGTTATTAGGACTTTGGGCACTCTCCTGCGGCGTGTTATCGCCTGCGCGTATCGCCGAAAATTTAAACTGATAGGTTTTCTCCTCATTCGGACCGAGTACTAGGCTGGAGGCATCGGTAAAATATCCGCGGCCGGTTTTCTGTATATCCTTGGAGTGGATATAGAGCACGTTCAGCCCAGGAAACCAACCGCCGCTGTCGCCTGTCCAGTTGGTGAAGGTCTGTCCAGCACGCAGTTCGCCCGCTTCCTGCATCCAGTAATCCACATATTCAATGCGCGCGCCGCTCTCCGTCACCGGGGTAAACAGCATGTAATTTCCTTCTCCGCTAGTCCTGATAGCATAGGAATACCCACTGTCTGCCCCGGCAAAGTTATGCATCGTTAAACGATTGTCATACGTATCCGATACCGATCGGTATTTAGTATTCCAAGGCATCGGCAAGCCGATATCGCCGAATTCCATATATTTTCCGCTTTTGTTTTTCAAAGTTATTTCCCATAGCATGGAGCCGTCATTCGTCTCCATGTCGAACACAGACTTCACGTCAAAACCCTTCATCGCCCGATTCGTTGCGGAGTTTAGATCCTGGCCGATAAAGTTAACCTCTACTTTCTTGCCCTCCGTGGATACCGTTCTCTCGAAATATTGGTTAGTGGGATTAATATTGGAATAGGTTGTTGAACCGCCGGCTGCAAGCGTTTTGTTGGTATCTACCTCTACGAAGCCATCCCTGTTCACAGGGAATTGTTCATTATCGCCGGTCCGGTAAGAAAAAATCATTTCGCCCATCCATTGATGCTGAACGTTGTTCTGCGGAGACGTGTTATTAGGCAAAACAAAATTGATAGGAGCCCCGTTTCGATTTACTGGGTTATTTTTGATAAACAACTCTTCTATCTGTCCCAGATCGCCAATTTTCGCAGACAGGCTGGCATTGGAAATGCCATCCGCAGCTGCAGCCAGCTTGGTTAACGCGCTTGAATTAAACTGCAAAATCTGAAATAGCAACATAAACGCGATCGTCATTGACATAAGCCTTTTTGTAATCGTTTTCATAACAACCTCCTGATGGCTTAGTAATCCAAGGCAGAATTAATTTTTTAATCCGGTAAGCGTGATGCCCTCTACAAAATACCTTTGACCAATGAGATAGAAAATGACGCCTGGTGCAAAGGACAAGCATGTTGCGGCCATCGTCATCGACCAGTCGCTTTTCAGTTGGCCTCTAAAGTTGGTTAGTCCCAGTGCAATCGTATATTTATCGCTTGAATTAATATAAATCATCTGCTGGAGCAAATCATTCCATAGCCCGATGAAAATAAACAATGCGACGACGATCATCGCCGGTCGGATCGCTGGCATGATGATACTGAACAAGATGCGGAAGTATCCGGCACCGTCAATCGTTGCAGCTTGATCGAGCTCTCTCGGAATAGACATAATAAACTGGCGAATTAAAAAAATATTAAACGCGCCGCCGCCGCAAAAGTAAGGCAGAATTAACGGCCAATAGCTGTCGCTCACTCCGAGGCCTCGCGTCCAGCCGATATACAGCGGAATAAGCGTAACCATAGCAGGCAGCAGCATGGAACCGATGCAAAGTGCCCAGATCAAGTTTTTGCCTCGAAACCGCAGCCTCGCAAAAGCGTATCCACATAAAGTTGCTGTGAATGTCCCAGCCAAGCAGGAAGGAACAATAATGACCATCGTGTTCCACAAGTACTTCCAAAATTTGAAGATCTCTAACGTTTTCTCATAATTGGAAAACAACCATTTGTCCGGAGTTAGGGCTGGCGGATATCTGTAGATCTCGGCATTCGTCATAAGAGACGTGCGGAAAATCCACCAAATCGGGAAGA
The DNA here is from genome assembly GCF_006345825.1 of Paenibacillus paridis. Taxonomy (GTDB): domain Bacteria; phylum Bacillota; class Bacilli; order Paenibacillales; family Paenibacillaceae; genus Pristimantibacillus; species Pristimantibacillus paridis. The sequence continues at coordinate 288,062 of NZ_VCIX01000092.1, read as the reverse complement.
TTGCTAAAATGGCAAAAAAAACGACGGCGACTACCGTTATGATGTTCATCATTCTGGTTCTTCGTTTCTTGCTCCCTAGTCTGCCATATGCTATTTCGCTCATTTGTCATCGCCTCCTTCATTGTAAATCCACCGGTTGGACGTCTTGAACAAAATAATTGTAAAAACGGAAAGTATAGCAAATATAATCAAGGTAGTGGCGCAAGCATATCCGATCTTGTAATTTACGAATGCTTGATCATACATTAGATAAGTCAAGAACCTTGTAGAATTTCCTGGACCGCCATTCGTTAAGGCAAGCGCCGGCGTCACGACCTGAAGGTTGGCGATCAAGCTCATCAACAGGTTGTAGAAAATAATCGGCGTCATACATGGCAAGGTGATATGCCGGAATCGTTGCCAGCCGTTAGCGCCATCCATTTCGGCAGCTTCATGGTATACACTCGGAACATTCTGAAGCCCCGCCAAAAAGATAACGATCAAATTTCCCGAAAGCCAAACCGAAATCAACGAGAGAGAAGGGACGACGTAGCTGGAATCCGCGATAAAGTGAATTTTATTCAACCCGATCTCGGAGAGAAGATAGTTGAAAAACCCGAAATTGCCCTCGTAAAGCCAAGACCATCCGACATAGATCGCTACGGCCGGCAAAACATACGGGATATAAAAAACAGCTCTAAAAAAACTTCTCGCTGGAATTTTACGGTTCAGCATCATTGCAATAAAAAGGGAATAGATCATGCTTCCGATTACAGATAATACTGCAAAATAGATCGTCGTAATAATAGAGTCCTTGATATAAGGATCGGAAGTAAATAGTTTGATATAATTCTCGAATCCAATGAACTCCGGGGGTTTCAGCCCCGTCCAATTCGTGAGACTAATTCCGAGCACACCGAGAAGAGGTAAATACGTCAGAAAGATTAGACCTAGAAAAGCTGGGATCAAACAAATATAAGCAACGCGCGCCTCGCTTGAATAAAATCGGGAACGGCGCTTAGGCAGTTTATTAACGGTTTCCATATCTTGCCCCACTCCTTATGAATAAAGGATGACCGCCACCGTTGCAACGCTAGCGGTCATCCCTTCTATCTATTATTTACTGCCTGCATGGGCTGCTTTCAAAGCATCGAGATTTTTCGTAATTGCTTCCTTCGCGGTAGTCTTACCCGTCCAGACATCGCCTAGAACCGACCCGAGTAACGTGTTAAAGTCTGTTGTATAGTTCGTATAGAACCACGCAGCCGGCCTTGCAGCGTCGGATTGCGCATAGTCGACTACTGCCGATTTGTATTCCTCATACGGTGGGAAGTTAGGATTTTCTACCCATTTGCGAGTAAACGTCTCATCCTTATACCACTTGTCTAGCGTCGGCATCCAAATGCCCGATGAAATCAGCGCCCAGTTGTTTTCTTCGGAGTTGTACCATTTCAGCCATTCCATCGCTTCTTCCGGATGTTTGGTCTGGGAGAATACAACATTGGCGCCGCCTGTATTGAGGGTGACCTTATCCTTCATGTAAGGCAATACGGCTACGCCATAGCTCAGCCCCTCTTCTTTGGCCGTATTCAAGCTTGTTCCGATGTTCCATTGACCATTCGTTGCCATAGCGACAGTCCCGGCAATGATCGTGCGCTGGATGCCGTCATCGGTCTGTCCGACGGACAATGGGGCGACATGATCCTTTAAGTACAGATCGGCAACTTTCTGAATCGCTTCGACGCTAGCCTCTTCTCCGATTCTAACCTCCGTACCGTCTTCGGAATAGAAGCCCCCGCCGTTGCTGAGCGCCCAGGTTTCGAGCTGCCACGAAAGATTCTCGACGGATGTGCCGTACTGAACGATACTCTGCGAATCAAAGCCTTCCTCGCCAGAATGCTTGCCGTTCTTGTCAAGCGTTAGTTTCTTAGCCGTCTCTACGAAAGCATCCCAAGTCCATGCTTGATCCAGTGCAGCTGGAGGGTAGGGCACATTCGCTTTATCGAACATTTCTTTGTTGTAATAGAGCAGGAGAATTTCATTGGCAGCCGCATAAGCAACGGTATTTCCTTCATGTTTGTAGGCCAGGCTGTCCAGCGGCTTGCTGTCGCTTCCCTCATACATCGCGCTTACATCATTCAGCATCCCTTCGCCCGACCACTGGATGACGCCGCCTTCCTGCAGCATCCCTGTATCCGGCAATTGGCCCGCCGTTGCAAGCGTATTCAATTTTGTCATGTAGTTCTCCCATGGAATCGCTTGCACTTCTACCTCGATTCGGTCCTGCGAAGCGTTGAACTTGTCCGCCACCGCCTGCGTCGTGCTTCCTTCTTCCGCGCTCCCCCACATCGAGTAAACGATCTTAACCTTTTCCGTCTTGGAACCCGCCGGTGTGTTCGTAGCATCTGTTCCCGGTGAAGCTGTGTTGCCTCCGTTGTTTGAACATCCGATGGCACTCATTGCAAATGCAGCTAAGATAAGGCCTACCCCAATTTTCTTGCCTGTTTTCATTGCCCCCGCACTCCCTTCAAAATTAGCTTTCGTTTGTATGTCTAATCATTCAACTTGATCGCTAAAGTATTCAAGCAGCAAGTTAAACGTTTAGCAGTATTTACAACCAGATTGTGCCATAAGCAATCATGAAACGCAATAAGATATTTCAACCTGTTTTTTTGATATTACAACCAGCGACCAACGGCTTCATAACCGACATTCGATTTAGCACCTCCCTTTGAAGGCATTCAAGACTTTTGATTAATCGTTTAACCATATTGATTTCCTATATTAGGATAAACCGCATTCTCTTCAAGCGAATAGAAAACGCTTACTTCATTGTATCATCCATCTTTTCCATTGAAAAACGATTTTTCCAACCTCTATTTATGAAATTCCAACCTCTATTTTTCTGTTTGAAAAGTCTTGAGTAATGTGTTATTTTGATATAAAAGTCTTTGATATGCTCAACGATCGGTCAATTTTATCAACACAAAACATAATACTGTGAAACGTTTAAATTTTTTTGCTATCTTATGTTATTTCACCATTGTAAAAACATGAATATCACGCTAACGAAATCAATTTATAACCAAATTGAAAATATCACTATTCCTGGGTAAAGTAGAGGGGATCGTTATGTCTGATATCATCATGCATTTTGTAACTCCACCTGTTCCTTATTTTATCGACAGTGGGAAGCATACTTTCTTGCCGCGCGAGAGACATGTCAGCCGTTATTCCATTAGCGTATTCGATATTATTATCGTCACCAGGGGTACATTGTTCATCGGAGAAAATGATAATGAGTGGGTAATTAACAAAGATGAAGCCATTATTTTAAGGCCCGATGCGCATCATTTCGGTACAGCCCCTTGCGAAGAAGAGACGGAAATTACGTGGATTCATTTCCAAACCTTCGGAGCTTGGGATGAAATGAACAACATCAGCGATTGCTATGACAATCAGATTGCTTTATTTGAAAAACATAAACAGCAAGCATACCTCAACCATTGCGAGGTTAACTCGATTTTTATACCCAAGAAATTAAAGCTGTCGAGCCAATCCATGAATGACCTTACCCAATTTTATTCCTTGGATAAGGATCCTCGTTCGCTTCGCAATTGGAGGAAACAAACGGCCTTCCAGACCTTCATGCAAAATATAAACTACGATTCAACAAATTCAATAAATTCAACTGCTATACATCTCGCTGAAAAAATTGAATTATTCATTCGTCAAAACTATACCTCAAAAATCACGAATTCCGTGCTTAAGGCCGAATTTAATTATCATCCCAACTACTTGGCCAAATGCATGTTAAAAGTTTATGGAGTCACCCCCATGGATTATTTGCTGCAATATCGGTTCGAACATGCCAAAAAACTGCTGCTCCAAACCGACTGGTCGATTGCTCGAATAGCCGACGAATTAGGATTTAGCACGCCTGCCTATTTTTCCTCCGTTTTTACCAATAAACAAGGCAGTTCTCCAGCAAACTTTCGAAAAAAAAGATTTTCGGATTTCTAATTGAATAGAACGAAGTGAAATGGCTGTCGTCATCCTTAGAATACTTTATCGTATTTAAAAAAAACGAAAGCCGGCACAGAGCTGCCGGCTTTCGTTTTTTTGTCCAAGATAGCTCTGGTTATCTTTTCATTTCTGCACTTTCAAATGCACCATTCCTAAATAATACGCTCCTCACAGTTTCTCCTGCATTTGAAACGAACGCAAGCCCTTTCTCCAACATGACATATTTAGTTGGATAAGCAGCATAACTTGTAATCTCCCATCCCTTTTCTCTCGGCTCAATAAAACCATTTACGCATCTTAGCCCGCCGTCTTCATCCGTATAAAGATATGTCGTCGAACCAAAACCAAGCATATAGGCAACGAGTTCTTCGCCCATATCCCAATCATCACCCTCGATCGTAGAAAACAGGCTGCTGAATAAGGGATCGCTCGATTTCTTAAATATAGATTGCCCAAATCGATTTCTGGAAATTTCAGGCATATTTAAATTAGGCGCTGCAATGCTGTACGTAGAAGCTGCTTCCCCTGGCTTTAGTTTGCGAGTTGTCGAATACACATTCCAGTCGTAACAATTAAAAACAGCCATCGTCGCTCGATAACCCGCTTCCAGCAATCGCGTATCTCCAATGGTTTCATAAGTCGATCGGGCAGCGCCTGCTACTAATCCCCCCCATAATGAGTGAGTCATAAAAGATAAGGCCTCCCACCAGCGATCCGGAGCGTTCGCTCTATAATCGTTACTAAATCCGATATTCGCAATAATTAATGGGGCATACAGTTCCGCTTCATCCGTTAACTTGGCTAGGCACAACGCTTCGCAAGTAAGCCCAAATCCTGCATTATCATAGAAATGCTCCGTCACGGCTCCTTGGTACCCTTGCGAACCTTGTTTTAGCCCTTTTACGAATGCTAACCATAGCAATTCAAGCTTCTCATACCAATAAATGAACTTACTCTTTTTCAACTTCTCTAACAAGTCACCAATATATAAAATAAATACGCCTACAAGCCGTGCTTCCTCTTTTTCGCGTTTATTTTGGTGACAATCCGGGTCCAGCCGCATACACATGACCTCAGCAGCCCAACATAAATAGGTATCTGGATTTTCATGATACAAAAGCGATTTATCAAATTGTGACAATAGATAATATACGTGACCGATATAATCAAAATCATACATACGGTAAAAAGAACCATATAGCGGTTTTGGGATCGTAAAATCTCCATCCTCAAACCAATGCTGTTTTAGATCATGGAACGCAGCCATTTCAACTTTTCTGACTTGTTCCGGCACGGGAGCGGATAGAAGATTTTTCATCAGGATAAAAGATAATTTGCCAAGCGATTCACCTTGGTTCGATAAAGGCAAACATGCATAGGGCCGGGTTTCTTGGGCTGTATTAAAACTATGGTTACATAACCATGCTGCCCTCTCCTCGAGTATCCTATCGATCGGTTCAAGGACATTTCCTACCAAAACATCATATTTTCCGCTAACGAGTTTAGCTACTATTTTAATCTCGCCAGCTGACTTAAGTGGCAGCACCGCACGTAAACGTTTAGATTTTTCATCGAAAATCATTTTAAACTCGTTTGAGATATCAATTTCCTTAACCGTGCCGCCTTCGTCTGTTACGCTTATAAGCTTAACCGAATGCAAAGTATCATTCTCTGGCACTATCAATTCGGCAAAAAACTTTCCTTCCGTAGTCGTCACGGGCGAATAGGTCCAATGCGGATGCCCGTACTTGATCGCCTGGTTATAAAAATCCTCTTGTTGATTAAATGGAGCGAAAACAAATGACCATGTTCTTTCGTCTCCAGGCTCAAGCGTAACTGGCGAGTAATCTCCACCATAAATCCAATCGCTGTCTGCAGACTGCTCCATCGAGCTTCCATCCTCAATAAACGATAATCGATGGTACAGCATTCCGTCCAATGACGGCGAGACCTGTTCTAAAAAACGGTTGACATAACTGCAATACGTACCAAACGCACTGACTCGTTCGCCCGTACTGTATATGGCAAGATGAGGAGCCTTATTGCTTCTCCGCATAGCAGCATATTTGGAGAAATCCCCTCCTACATGAGGGAACACCGCGCAAGAATGTTGCATATTCCTCAAAACATCATGATCGCGGAACATAATATACGCAAGGGAAAACCAGCTATGGAACCCTTTTACAACGATAGGGGCATTAGTCGGATTTGAACAATGAATCATCCACTTCCATTCACCATTAGAATGAAGCAGATACTCATATCGAACATTAAATTTAGTGTGTAAAAAAGTAACACTAGCTGATTGATCATCCATTACTTCCATTTGCGGCTGCAAGTTAATGCTTTCAATCCGTTCATCATCAATTGTAGCGCTCCAATGTCCAAACCGTTTATCCTCATCCGAGTACCCGGCGTCCTTTACATATTGCGCATCGATGACCCAGTTCATCCTTTCCGGATCATCGGTCAATATGAGGGATTCCACCGTGCCGTGTGGAGACAGGTTTATTTCAAAAGTATCATTATGAAGCCGTATCAAGTTCTCACTCCTATCACCATAATTTAAACGTTTAGATAATAAAATCATATTATCACAGTGCCATATCTCCCTTCAAGCACTTTATCACTTCATTCAAAAACTCAGTAAAATAAAGAGATTTCTTTTCTGGTTCCTTAAAATACAAGAGTTATTAAGAATAAAGAAATTTAGTCAAAAAATGAAACGCAAGTTAATCGTTTTTCTTATTGACACAACAAAAAGAGACCGCTTTGTAGTGTATACGGTCTCTTAACGCACATATGATATTTCATACTATTCTTGTTTTGTATTTAGTAAACAAATAGTTTATCTAAATTCTTGAGAGAATACAGATTGTACAGATCCTATTTCGTTCCTGGTATTTGCGGGCTTGTTGACCCAGGTGATCTTTTTGCGTTTGTTTCTGAATCCAGATCCGGTTGTGGCGATGGTGCAGGATGTGCCTTAATGTATTCAAGCACATTGTAGATTTGTTCCGCTGCTTCCGCACGAGTGATTTCAGCTTTAGGATGGAATTTCCCTTGTTCATCTAATTTCACTACGTTATAAGCAAGTGCACGCTGAATGGCTCCATCATAATCAACGGTTAGTTCCGTGCTATCATTAATCTGAACGGGAACAAGCTTAATCATTGGCAAATTACTATGTGACTCAAACGTGCTCATAAGCTGGTAAGTAAATTCTTCTCGTGTCCATTTCTGGTTAAGATCCAGATCGGCTGGCAGTACGATCCCATTAACGCTTGCCGTAATTAAAGCATTAGCATACCAAGCATCGTTGTTAGCGTTTTTGAAATAATCCGTAGCTTTAGGTTCGACAAGGAATCTGACTAGATCCAAGTTCAGATTCGCAGCATTCACAATCAGCTGAACACCTTGCGCCGCTGTGATGGTGTTATTCGGGGCAAATAAGTCGTCCGAAATACCACGGACTAAGCCTTGTTCTTGTAACGCAACAATTTTATCCTTTGCCGCGATATTCGTTATATCCGAGAACGGGTTAGCAGCTGCGAAACTTTGGCCGACAAAAGTTAATGATAATGCGGTAGCAGCGGAAAGAGTAATCAGTTTAAATTTTGTTTTCATTTCTATCACCTCATAGAGTTATTGGTTAAGATTCACGCCTTTTATTGGTTGTTCGGATTAACCAGGCTATCTCAAAGTTTCCTGATGCCGTCCTTACATTAGTAATACAATTGAAGAGCCTATTATTTTTCACACTGAAAAAATATTTTTTTTGACGATCGAAATCGGCTGGTGTTTACTCCTTTTATGTTTAAATCAAAAAAAAAAGCGTATCTAAAAGATCATCGATTCAAATCGCTTCTTATATCGGCTCAGATTACTCTTCTTGCCACAAAGGTAAGGTCAAAAATATTAATCAACCTCCGGGTACAACGGAATTTCGGAATCATTAATCAGATTGAGCAATACGTAAACAGCCATTACCACGAAAACATGACCTTAAAGGATATTGCCGCTAAATTTTATATGAATCATGCCTATTTGGGGCAGTTCTTCCGGCGAAAGAAGGGGACTCACTTCAATGAGTACCTCCATCAAGTTCGCATAGAGGAGGCTAAGCGTCTATTGAGTCGAACCGATTTGAAAATCGCTCAGATCTCCAAAAAGGTGGGCTACAACGACCCCGCCTATTTTAGCGGCAAGTTCGAAAAACACGTAAGCGTTACCCCAACTGCATATCGATCAGAATTGCAGCCGCAAAAAAGTCCACATCCCTGATCAAGGGGTGTGGACTTTACTACATGCAAACCGCCATAGGTTGGCCGGATTGTATCCTGTTCAGCTCATAGCTCGCAGCTAACGCTGTTCGAAAATCAATTTAGCAATAATCGGGCTAAGTGTTTCCGCGATACGGAAATAGCCTAAATCAGAAGGATGAACGCCATCTGTCGTGCATTCCTGATAATCGGAGCCTAACAACTCTGCACCGTCAAAGAAGTGGAGATTAGCATCCCCTTCCTGCCGCAATCGTTCAACGGTTGCCAATTGAAGCTGTTTGCGTTCTTCCCGCAGGCGAAGCTTGGATTCGTCAAAAGCTTCCATCGGCAATCGGATCTGTGTGATGACGAGAATAGGAACTTCGGGATGGCTGGAACGATAAATTCGAATAAATTCAGGCAATGATTCCTTCAGTCGTTCAGTACTAGGCGTATTCGCTTCATAATCCAGAACAAGCAAAGCAGGCGCTTCGATTTGACTGATCAAATGGGCAAGCTCCGGCTCCCCCTGCGCATTGCCTGAGAAACCCAAATTCACCATTTCAATCGGGAATTTCCGGCTTAGTATGTTCGAATAAGCCATACCAGGCCTCGAGGCACAAGCTCCGTGAGTGATGGAGGTTCCATAAATAAGAACCTTCTTGCTGCTGGCAAACCCAGGAAATGCAGCTACCGATGAAGAAGGATCAAGACCGATCCAAACCTCTTTCACCCCTTGATATAACGGCAGATTAAGTGTAATATCCCGCATTTCCCTGGGCAGGGATTCATAGAGAACGGATTCGTATTCCTCTTTCGATTGATCAAAGCGAGTGGTATTGACATAAAGTTGGTTTCCTGTTGTACCGAAATAGCAATCAAGTCCACATTGACCAGTGGCAGGCATTTGGTACATGGTCGCTCGATCAGCCAAAACGACTCTTACATAAAGCTTCGGTGAGTCTGTCTGGAAACGAATTTGCACGCCCGTCGTATAATTCGCAAGCCGATCTACCTCTGAGCGAATGGGATGACTTGGCTTAAGTGGCAATCTTCGATATACCCCATCTTGTTCAAGCCAAGGCAGCCCTGTTATTCGAAAGGGCTCACTTAGAGGCGAATGCCATGTCCAGTCGCTGCTCGTATCCACAGCTATTTTCATATTTTGATCCAGTACCTCTTCCTCATTTTCCCTTGATGTATTCATCCATTCTCACCAGCCTCTCACATGACGGATTTTTTGTAGCAACGAGACGATTTACCATGAAATATCAATATTTCCGCTAATTTGAGTTAGCCGTATACAATTTCCGATTGCCTTACCGGTTAAATCCATAGCTTGTTCGCCGAGCTTCACTTCCACATTGCCCGCTTGCAGCTCGGCAAGAGGTGGATAAATGGTCACGTCGGCCTCAATCAGATTGTAAATGCTTATCGTACGGAGCGTGCGATTGCGTTTCTTCGGTGTTGGAACAGGCTGATTTTCTCTGCATGTTATCCGAGTTATTTGCTTTTGCTTAACAAACAAGCGGCATTCATCATGAAACGTTCGGTCAAGTGCATAGGAGGCCGTTCCTTCCCCAATCATAGCCGTCTGTCCGACGATCAGTGGAGCACCATCAGGGAATTGAAGCTGAAGTCCCACAGACGTATCCTGCTTGCAGCCGGTAAGGATAAAGGCGTTATCATTCCTTGTGATGAACAGCAATGCCGATTCGGAAGCTGCATCATCCTTTGATTGGTACAAAGAATAACCAAATGGTTGCAGGAGATAGCGCACATATAAGGAGGAATCCACAAATTCCTTCTCCTGCCGAACCGGCAAATGCGTTACGCCTGCAGGCTGGAAAGGCAGCGATCCGCGTACCCACCCGGCTTGGCCTCCATTCCATTCAGGCAAAGCTCTTGTTAGCGTAAATACGCGGTCCACCCCTAACTGATTCACGCTTACATGCACGAGTGTATTGCGATCAGTCAGGTCGTCCACAACATCGCTTAACCCACCGCCTGAAATGTGCGAGTGATGGTACAATTTATGATTTCCGTCTCCGCTTACGTGCTCCCCGTTCTTGATCGTATCTCTTGGCAAAGTAAGGTTAACGGAAAAGTCACCTTCAAGCTCATCCTCGCACGCAAGATTCAACAGTTTGCGCAAATCCGGATCTTCGACCCTACCATAGAAAATGATCTTGCCTCCGTTACGGACATAATCGATGATTCTCAGCGCTTTCTCCCCTTTGATCCAAAAAGCCGCTGTAAATAAAATCGTATCTTGAAGCTTATGGATGGCTTCATCATTCATTGCGAAAAAGTCATCCGTGCTAACAACCGTATTCAGCGGCAAGCCTTGGTTAATGGCATTGCGCACAAACCAATCATGGAAGAAAGCGTCGCTCGAATGCTCGTCTGATTCAGCCATTGCTTCATGCAGCTCTCGAAATGGGTACAACCACGTTAAGATTCCCGGCTGGTCGGGCGCATCTTTGAAGGCCTTCTTAATATGAGGAATAACCTCCATCGGGATATTTTCATCCAGCTCACCCTTTTCCGAATCGATGGTCAAAATTTGTACGACTCCTGGGCTCTCTAACTCCCCCTCCGTGTTAACTCGAGCAACGGTGAGCGGGCAATAAATATCATGCGGCTCCCGATCGTACAAATCCCACCAGGGATTTTGCCAGAACCAAGGATCATTAGCATAAAAACGGAATAAGTAGGTCTGACTCGGGAGCATGGCTATACGTGACATATAACCCGTCAGCTCCAACCCGAAATCATAGTTAAGGGCTCCCCAAGGCGAGTTTGGCGGCGGGAATTCAACATAGCTTCTCTCGTACAGATCCAGTAAGGGAATACAGTCTTTGGCTAGGTCCATGCCTGTACCGTAGTTGGTCCCTCTGACTTCTGTTCGATAATCCGGGCATTCTTGCTTGAATATTTCCCAGAACGACAGCGTCTTGGTCGATAGCTCTTCGTATTGAACCATGCCAAGCTGCTTGCCATCGTAATTAGCTCCTAGATATGTCCATGGAAAGTACGAAAGCGCAAATCCGTTGGAAAACCAAATATAATCAAAGCCTAATGCCGGCAAAAAACTTGCACACTGTCGCCCCAGAAACTCGCCAAATGGCGTACCTTCGGGAATGCCGCCAGGATAAGCTGCATAATCCACATGATCTTCTTTCAGCTTTGACCAACCGCATACAACCGTGTAATCCGCTTTCAACGAGATGAATTGCCCGTTCACTTCAGCAAGGTTGATTTCCGGGTGATGCTTATATTTGAAATCGGAGTAGGCAAATTCAGGTCCAGCGTCAAAAGTCGCTCCTACCTCCATCCGAATGCCATAACGCTCCGCTGCAATTCTTTTGAAGGAAGCGATGATGAATTGCAAATCGCCGTAGGTGATTTTTGCTGTTTCGCTGAGGTAAGGCTGGGCGATTCGCGGATCAGTGCCCTCTGTAAGGTGGCTGAAAAATTGCTCATTGGCGTATCCGATATAGCGGGCCCATTCAATCTCACGCTGCAAATTGCCATCCCAGACTAAAATCTCGCTTCCATCGGCGACCCACAGCAGCATGGAACAGCTGTCCGCCATACCGATCAGTGGAAGCCACTGGCGGATGGCCTCCGCACATACAGACTCGATGGCCTCTGGTGCCATACTCTTGAAAGGCTTCAGGCTCATTTCCAGTGTGACTCTTTGCAAGGCATTCTTTGGTTTTACAATTGTTGTCATATGATTTCCACCTCGATGCCCAGCACCTTGGCAACCTTACGGATCTTCGAACCCACATGCCCCACGCCAAGCGCAAAGTGATGCGTAGGACCTGCTGAGCACCATTTTTCCACGAATTCTGAAACACTGTAATCAAACTTACAGCGTGTATTGGTATTTCCGGTCTGCGGGATTTCCCCCTTAATGGATTCGCCTTCCGTGGCGATCATTTTGTATTTGCCGTTAGCCGTTTGTGAAATGCTGAGCAGCGTAACAGGCCCTGATTTGATGCTGAACTCAACGCCGATGCCAGATCCGCTTTTACCGTGAAACAGATCCAATCCGCGGATGATCGGCTGGCCGTCGCTAATCTTAATATTATGAGGCCCATCATGCCCGACGAGGACAATATCGTCGACGAAGTCACAAGGATGCAGCTCCGCGAATGAACCTCCTGCATCCAGACGGTCCATAATCAACATCGCTGCGCATGTCTTCAAATCGGCTTCTCCGGCAAGCGGAACTCCTTTGCCTGTCAACAACGAGTTACCGAGTACCATATTGGATCCGATCCGTTCATATTCATTATTGTCGAGACCCCGGTAATAATAGGCAAGGCCAGTTAGCCCATTTTCTGCTATCAGCTTATCAAGCCCAACTGCGACTTTGGCTGACCAATCGAGATCCTCCTGCTTGATCGGTCTGGTCACCGGATCGATAAAGGGATCGGATATTTTGAAAACGCTATTAATTTCGTCCAATTTAGCAGCCGTTTCCTTGGATGTTACACCATTGACGAGCTTGGCCAAATCACACATTTCGAGCATTTGCACATGCGAACCAAAGGAAGCCGTAAAAGCTGTCGGATCGGAGTTCATATCATACATACCCTCGTAGGTATGTCCCATATAGCCGATTTTGGCATGTTTGAATGCTCTTCGCGCATTAGCGACCAGGCACCAGTCTTTTAATTCCTTCATCGCACGTTCATCGTCATAGAGCGTTCCTACAATCATTCCCGCCGCAGGTTTTCCCGCTCGCACGAGTACACCGCCTATTTCAGGAAGGGAACAAATATTATCGTTAACTAACTGCATATAAGTTGTCGTATTGCTATAGTCCAGACGCTTTCTTGGCTGCAATGCGACAAGTACCGTTGGAACAGACAAATTCAGGATCGGAGTAGCCGCTGTCGATGAAGTCACATAGGTGCTCAAGAAGCAAAATAGGAAATCAACGTCTTGGGTCTTCAAATAAGACGATGCTGCGAAAGACTTATCTACGCCATCAACGAAGCCCCCCGACACCACCTCAACGTCTTGCCCGCGAAGCATTTCCTCAAATTCACGGCCATAGCCCTCAAGCTCCTCTTTTAATCCCGGAAATTGTGCCCAATACGGCTCGTGCCCCACTGTGATTACGCCCACACGCGCTTTTGCTTTTTGGAATAAACGACTCATTTCCTCTTCATCTCCCTTATCTTGTTTTTCTTCTAATTTTATTTTCGCGGACTCTGAGACCAGCCCTATCGCACTATTCCGATTAATGCCAAATGAAAATTCGTGCCTGTACAGTCCGCTCTATTGCCGTGCACGACCTCCAGTTCTATATGATGCTGCCCTTCCTCCAGCTCATTCGCGATCCAATAGATTTGGAACCAGCCTCCGTCTGCACACCAATTAGGCCGTTCGCGACAAGAAGTGATCGCAGGGCCGCCGTCCAGCTTATAGATGAATTCCGCTGACTTTTTGCCAAAATCGAAGGCTAGCGCAAGTCCCTTACCCGTAAACGAGAAGGATAGCTTCGAGCCGACCGCAGAAGTGCACAGCATGTGATCCACCCAAGGCAGGTGTGCCCTAGCGCGTCTAGTCAACCATGGCCCTTCCAGCTGAACCTCATCCAATGAGAGCGTATCCGCTTGCCCCCAATGATTAACATTAAGCGGCGTTGCGAGCGGTTTAGCGATTTTGGCACTTACCATATTGAAATCCGTTTGCAATTCCTTTTTCAAATAAGCAATGACGCACTGTCCATAACTCAGACTGCCTCGATGTTTAGGATGCAGCCCATCTGGCAGCCACTCATCCCAAGTCATACGGCCCACCTTCACTTCCTGCCAGGCATGCAGTCCGGCCCATACCGTGCTGATGCCATAATGCTCCGCTAACTCTTCAAATTCAGCGATACTGGCGGGAATCTTCCCCTCGGACATGTCCTCGTACATTTTCTGACAGTAGGTATAGACGAATACGAGCTCGCTTCGTCCGTCAGCCAGCAGCTTGCGGATTAATCCCTCTCTCGCTCTCATCCGATGTTCAGAAGGCGTCATGTAGTCATTGACGGCAAATTCAACAAAAATCAGATCACATTGATGGTTGATTACATCCCGCTCCGCACGGAAAACAGCCAAATCGCTGCCTGTCGCACCTATCGCGGCATTCTCCACTTTGATGCGTGCGTGAGGAAACGTTTCTACAAACCAACGCGCGACTGGCTCCGGCCAATTCGGCATTAAGCTGCCATCTTCCGTAATAGATCCACCAATGAAACCCAACGTTAATTGTCCCGTTTGCAGCTTGCTTTGAACTTGAGTCAAACGTCCTCGAAACTGTATTGTTTCCATTTTGCATTCATCTCCACGTGAATTTCGAGTATGGCGAGCCCCCTGGGCAGCAGCCAAACCGTTAGTTTAAAAGTAACTAACACCTGCTAGAATGTATACTTTAAATTGCGTCGAAACCTCTAATAAATGTAGGGAGGCGATCGTGCAGGTCCTCATGGGATCCAAATATTTTCCGTCTGAGAACTATACGATTTATGTTCGTAACTATGAGATACGCAAATTAGATTTACTTTTGCTTTTAGATAAGCTATTCTCACTTCTACAAGGCATGGGAGGAGCAAAGACCATTAATGAAACTAACTACTTTATTCGCATCCAAAAGCTTTCTTTTTAAAATCGTCTTGTGGATCAGCGCATCCGTTCTTTGCATCGTTGGCATTCTATCTGTCATCATTTATTTAAATGCGCAAAACTTAATGATCAAGAAGGAATCAGACAATAGTAAAAAAATACTGCTTCAAGTCAAATACAATACGAACATCATGAATGAAACGATGAGCCGGCTCACGCAGTCCCTCTATATAAATAATGACATTACTTCCATCATGTACGCGGAGCAGGAAAATATCGTTGACGTCATCACACGCCTGAACAATGTCGTTAACTCGTTAACCTCCTCTTATCCCTACATCCACTCCATCAGTGTGTATAATCGCAACCTTGACCAATTTTACAATGCAGGCTCTCCCATTTTCTTCAATGATCCACAATTGTTAGCGTTATACAATTCCGATCAACTGCTGCCGAAATTAAAACCTATCTTTCGCGATATCCAAAAAGTAGTAAATGAAACGAACCGAAGTGAACGTGTTCTTTCCTATTTTATGTATGAAACCGCAATGAACAGCGAAAAGCCGGACGGTGCTGTCGTTATCAATGTCAAACCCGAATGGCTGCTTGGCAATATTAAGCAAATTAATAGGGTTGATCGCCAGCAAGGAAATAACATCTATCTCCTGGATCAGCACGGTGACTATACCGATGTGGATGAAAACCAAGAAAATGCGGATAAATTAAAGTGGTTGAAGAACGAGGTTTTAAATCACACCAAAAATGCTTCATCTTTAGAAGCTGACAGCTCGTTTAAAAGCAAATACATGGACACGCAGTATTTAATAAGCTACCTCTATCTCGATAGCATTAATATGACGTTGTTGAAGATTCAACCAACCTTGGAAGTGTATGGATATATTCAAGGCTTTAAGACAAGTATCATCTTTATTACACTCATTTTTCTTGTGATGGCGATTGTCATTTCCGTCAGCATTTCACGTAAAATCTATGGCCCTATTGGCAATTTAGTGCAAACCATTTCTTCTGGACGCCTGCATACCTTCGAGCAAAGAGGAAAAGGCGACGAAATCTCCTATTTGGATTATGTCTATAAGCAATCCATGGAAAAATTAAACCTTTATGACAAACAGATTTACCAATACGGAGATGTGATGAAGCACTATTGGTTAAACCGCATACTGACAGAAAATTTAAATATGGATACCGCCGAGCTGGAAAGCATTTTTCTTGAAATGAAAATAAGCTTGCCCTTAGATCAGTCCTATGCGGTTTTACTGCTCAAAATAGACAACTATAAAGATTTTCAGCGAAGCTTTTCTTCCAAGGATAAGGAAACGATTCGATACGCCATGATTAACATCACCTCGGAATGGATTTCAAGGGCCTATATTAATGAAGGCCTTGATTTGAAGGATGATCACGTCGTTCTCATCCTTAGCATTCCTCATGGGCATGAGCACTTTGAAACCGGCTTAACAACATTCATTCAAGAAGCGCAACAATTTGTTTGCCAGTTTTATAAAATTACGTTTACTGCGTCAATCAGTCCGATATCGAATTCGATTGACTCGTTGCATAACCTCTATAATAAAGCACTTGATCAAACCGTATACCGCTTTATCTATGGCCATCATTCTATTCTGGATACCGAGAGCTTGCTGCTCAATGAACATAATCAAAAAACAGGATATGCCAAAAATCTGGAAACCCGCTTACAAGAGGCTCTTCGTAAACGCAGCTTAGATGACATTGAGGACGCTATGGGACGGCTGTTCGCCGATATTGGCCAGCTCAACTACTATAATGCGCTTGCTTCAACCTTTCGGCTTTTGGAAACGACCAAGAAGACGTTAGAATCCAGCCCTGATGATACAACGCCTTCTCTTCTTATTGACCTGTCGAGCTTTTCGCTTCAGCTCATGGAGAAAGAGACCTTAAACAGTATCCACGAAACGATCTTTGGTGCGATTAAAGAATCCTTGCTCACGAAGTCAGAGGGTACAACAAACAAAGTAAATCATTACGTTGTAGAAACGGTAGCCGAGTATATCGAGACCCATTTCCAAGATCCGTCTCTTTGTTTAGCATCCATTGCCTCTATTATGAAAATATCCCAAAGGCGTCTAGCGAATCTCTTTAAAGATGCTATGCATGTATCCGTTGCCGACTATATAAATGAAACAAGGCTGGCCAAAGCAGCAGAATACCTATCTGAAAATGAAAATAGCGTACGTGAGATTGTAGAGAAAGTAGGCGTGCTAAACGAAACCTATTTCTTTAGCTTATTTAAAAAGCATTTTGGCATAACGCCTAAAGAATATGCGTTAAAACACAATGTCAAACAGTTGAAAATCCCAAAAAACGAATGAGATTCCTAGTTTATCTGACTATGAATGCTAAAAGCCTACAACAAACGAAGGAGACCTGTCGATGAAGTACACAATAACCCAATCGGAAACGGCCAAAAGCTTAGTTGGAACCCTTTCATTCCGACAATTATTGAACCAAGTATGCTGCCCAACCTATGGTATGGTTGGCAAGGAGCGACTGGAAGAGTTCGGAGCAATGTTCTTTCATCCCATGGACAGGATAGAACTGCAGCACATTATCGAACGTTTTAAAAGCGCTTGCAGCATTCCTCCTTTTATTGTTAGCGATCTCGAATGCGGTCCCGGCAATATGATACTAGGCGCGACAAAGTTTCCTTATATGATGGGACTTAGCCAGACAAATTCGGCAGAGCTAGCCTATGAGGTTGGTACAAGTACTGCGGTAGAAGCCGGAGAGCTTGGCTACAACTGGACATTCTCGCCGGTGGCTGACCTCGCTGTAGATCCTGACAGTCCGGTGGTCAGCATACGAAGCGCAGGGCAGAATCCCGAGCAAGCCATTAAAATAGCCGGGGCTTATATGACAGGATTGCAGGATCACGGCATGATGGCTACGATTAAGCACTTTCCTGGTGACGGCTATTCTTCCTGGGATCAGCATCTGACGACACCGGTCCTTCCACTGGATGTAGAGGCGTGGAGAAACGGGCCAGGACACGTTTTTCAAACATTGATCAATCAGGGGGCTATGACGATCATGCCAGGGCATATTGGGTTCCCTGCCTTTGACGAGCCGGATGATCGTGGGCTGTACCCACCTGCAACAGTATCAAAAAAGCTACTGATTGATTTGCTTAGAAATGATCTGGGGTTCGAGGGGCTAGTCGTGTCGGACGCGATTGAAATGGGCGGAGTTGTCGGCTTTATGAACTACTATGATGCATGTGCGGCGGCACTTACCAATGGCTGCGACATGCTGCTGTTTCCCAGAATGGACGAGCGTTTCTATATCGAGATGGAGAATCGATTCCATGGCGGCAGCTTAACCCTTGAGACACTCCGAGACCGGGCATGCAGAATTGTGTCGCTCAAGGAGCAATTCAGCCTTTTCCAAGACATGCCATCTGCCCCCACAAAGCGGTTACCCGATAAAGCGGCTCACGCGGCATTGGCAGAAAACGTCATGAAACAAAGCATTACGCTCGTTAGAGATCGTGCAAATTTGATCCCCTATCCTCTTCTATCGGAGACAAAAGTTCTGCATGTTGTCATTATGAACAATTACGAGCGTTATGGGGAATTATTTGAAAAGATGAAACAGGAGATTGGCCGCTACTCCGATTCGGTGGACCAATGGATCGATCCGGGTCCCGACGCCCTGTTTAAGGCCGTTGCCGACAAATCGTACGATGTAATCCTTTGCTCCATCGGCAGCCGCCTGAGCTACGGGCTGAATGTCGTTCGGCTGCATGACGAAGTAGCAAGAAACATGATGGGCGGCTGGACCAAATTTGATACGCCGATTATTTTTGTTTCCCACTTCCACTCTTTCGTTCATAAGGAATACGAAGCTTCGATCGACACCATCGTGAATACCTATGGAGATATCGACAGTACCGCCAACTACCTGCTGCAGGCGATCACAGGCAAAATACCGATGAATAGAGAGCTGGTTGCCCACGATTAATAAAAAGGAAAGGCCGAACATGTTAACAGATCAATCTGTTAAATGCTCGGCCTTTCCTTATATCGTTATGAAATCCAATCAAATACGACGGAGAAGACATCATTCGGATGTAACCGCAATTGTTCGTACGCTGATGCTGCTTCGGTATAAGGGACAACACGATCAATATAAACCCTAGGATCAATCATTCTAGTCCGGATGGCCTCCACAGCATTCAACCGATCTTCATTCCCCCGATCTCCAGGCATGAGAAGGAGAACGCCTTCCGAATTCAAATCAGCCCTTGGATCAAGGCTTAGCTTCTCGATGTACGTGCCTTGATAGACAATGCGCGGCCAATGCCCGACAATGCCAGAAATCGGGTTCACATAATACGTTTTCGGATCACGAAACACATTTGGCGTTTTACGAATCAGCTTATGAGCAAGCGTGACGCCCTGCGAGGAGCCTGAAGCTTCAATAACAATGTTTGCACCGCCATCACAATAGGCAAGTATACGCTCTAAAGCATCTGGGTCAGAAGCCTGAACACAAGCGTGAACCCCATAACTCAAGGAACGGTTAAGTCTAGATTCCGATAAATCAACAGCAATAACCCGGCATCCTTGGCTAGCTAGAAGACCCGCGGAGAAAGCTCCAATGACGCCCTGCCCGATGACCACCGCACATTCATCCCGCTGTGGCTGCGCTGCCATAACGCCTCGCAAGCTGATCGCCGCCACTTGGCTAACGACATAATTCAAGGGATCGGCGCCTTTCGGCAACAGAACAGGCTTATCCTCCCCTCCAACCAGATGCATGCTCGCCTGCCCTCCCCATTGCGAATAAATGCCCTTCGGACCCGTCTGCGGATTATAGCTCAAAAAGTCGCCAACACGATAACCCTTTACATTCACGCCTATCTGGACTACCTCACCGACAGCCGCATACCCAGGGATTAATGGGAATTTGTCAGAAGCGCCATAATGGCCACCTAGGACGCGTGTTTCCGTTCCGCTTGAAACAAAGGTATAGTGTGTCTTTACAAGCATTTGATTGTCATTCATCTCAGGTAATGTAAATGTACCAAAGCCCACCTTGTTTGTATCTTCAAATACGATGGCATGAATAGTCGTCATCTCTATTTCCCTCCCTTTAGTAAAAAACAATGAGCCAATGATATGGATTTAGGTAGTAAACAAAACGAAGATCCGCAGACCTTCGTTTTGTTCTCCCGAATAAGGTTAAATCTCAAATACGACTGTTGAATTTGTTGTAATCTCGGCTATGGCTTCTTTATAGATGCCTCCATAGGTCATGCCAAACGTATACGTACCCGGCAATAATTCCTTGCTGATCTCGCCTCCGGCTGTAGTTCCCACCGTCTGCCAGCTTCCCGCATAGTAGCTCGCGCTGCCGCCGTCCAATAGATTGCCCTGGCTATCCTTCAGCTGTACCTTGACCTTGACCGTCTGAAAGGCAACCTCAGGGTCATTGCCTACATGCTGTACTTTCTCCCTATACGTCCCTTCATAGGTCATGCTAAAGGTATAGGAACCCGGCAGCAGCTCTTTGCTAGCTTCGCCGCCACTTGTATGGCCCATTGTCCGCCAGCTTCCCGCATAATAACTCACGCTTCCGCTGTCCATCGGATTGCCTTGGCTATCCTTTAGTTGTGCCTTAACTTTGACCGTCTGGAAGGCAACCTCAGGGTCGTTGCCTACATGCTGTACTTTCTCCCTATACGTCCCTTCATAGGTCATGCCGAAGGTATAGGAACCAGGCAGCAGCTCCTTGCTGGCTTCACCGCCAGCGATACTGCCCATCACCCGCCAGCTTCCTGTATAATAACTTACACTTCCGCTATCCAACGGATTGCCTTGGCTATCCTTCAGCTGTGCCTTAACTTTGACCGTCTGAAAGCTAACCGTACGGTTAGCTCCTGTATGTTGAACTAGCTCCTTAGAAGTCCCTTCATAACTCATACTAAACGTATAGCTTTTTGCAGGAAGTCTCTTACTTGCTCTGCCATCGGCGCCCGTCACACCAAAGCTTTTCCAGCCCCCATCATAATAGGTCACGATGCCCCCGCTAAGCGGACTGCCATTGCTGTCTTGAAGCTGAACGCTCACGGATGACGTAGCCAGCGTAAAAGCAATTTGCTGGGAAGGCTCAACGTTTCCTGATCGATCCGTTGATCTATAAATAAAATCAACAGCACCTTGTTCATCGAACGTAACGGATGATGTGTACAGCTGCCATGTTGTTCCGTTATCTAGACTGTACTCCGTCTTCGCTACACCCGACAAACTGTCCGCGCTTGCCAGTGTGACGATGACCGGGTTCACATAGGAGCCGTTAGGTCCATCCGGCGCAGCAGGCGATAACGACGCTGTTGTTTGTGGAGGCATCGTATCCGTGAGGACCGGCCGAACTTCTACATCGTCCAGATAATAGGTATCGAGTGCTGAAGGTAAATCTGTGAACATGTACATCGCCATATTCGTAACCGTACCTGTCTCTTGAAGAGTATAAAGGCCTTCTAATCGCGTCCAAGACGAGGAACTTAATGGTTGAGTTGTAAAAATTATTTTTTGCTTCGTTACACCATCTAACCTATAAGTCAATCCGATCCGCAGCACCGCGCCTGCTGTGGATTCTGGAGCCAATTTCACCCATGCCGAATAATAGTACTCCTTTTCTTTCTGAATATTAGCAGGAAAGTTGATGCTGCCAAAAGGGTTTGTCTTGGAAATCTTTAAAGACTGGCTTCCGCTGTGAGCCTCAAGCGAACTGAGCGTTCTTACAATTTCCCATCCGGAATATAGCGGTGATGTCCCCTCCATGCTCGAATCGTTGATTAAGTTGTCGCCAACTAAAGGAGCAAGCACCGTAACGACAGCCGATGCTGATTTCCCGCCTTTTGCTGACGTAACTGTAATTGTAGCTGTACCGGCACTGTGGGCACGAACTGTCCCTGTCGCATCAACCGAAGCCACATTAGGATGATCGGAGCTCCAAGTTACCGCTTTGCTCGCATCCGCCGGCATTACCGTCACGGCAAGCGCTTCGGACTGACCCAAGGTGAGGCTTAGTGAGGTTTTGTTCAGGCTAACCCCAGTTACTTCAATCCAACTCGTATTCCCTTTGAAATAAGCCCAATCCGTCAGAACGCCTGTTAATAGCGCAGGTTTGTTCGCATTCCCAAGCAAGCTGCCAGCCTGGGTTCCAATCGAGATTTTAGTTCCTACACCGACGCTTCCAGCAAATCCATAGAGCTGGTCCTTTCTCATAATTCCTTCCGTCAATACTCTACCAGACTGCCCTGGTGCAATGGGCTCTAGCGTAATGCCTATGAAGCTCTCAGCAGAATCAGCAGGTGTCATTAATCGCAATGTCGTATTATCGGCGTCAAATGCAACAGCTGCAAATCTAGGAATGCCAACTTGTGTTTGATTCAGCAGCGTCATTTGTTTATCCGGCACCTGCGGATAGTACTCGCCCGCAGTGACGTTATATTCTGCCGCATAGCCTGAAGTGCCCAATGCGCTATTTATGATATCGATGATATATGCATTGGTTTTCTCCGTATAATTTTCATTAAACAGGATCGTTTTGGTCGTGCCGTTCTCAAAGAGCACCTGCAACGTTTTGGGATTGACTGTAAGATCCCCGAGCCTTCTTCCAAGCGTATTATTCACTTGGATGTTGGAACTGATGCCTACTTTAATGCCCGAGATATCCCAATAACCGTATAAGTAACCCTTCAGGCCTCCTCCCCCATCACGAGTGATATAAGTGCCCAAAATATCCTCCACTGCATTCCCGCTAACCTTAACATTGGAGCTGCTGCCCGTGGAGCTGCTGAACAGCGCCAGTGCTCTTCCTCTGTGACCATCTGCATAACCGATCGGCGAACTGTTATTGAAAGTCACGTTATAGTCCGCGTGATTGGCATACTGGTTCTCAGGCTTTTGTGAAATCCAAGGGGCGTCATTCTGTAACATATATGTTCCCACAAATTCACTGTTATTGAAGATAACTTCATCCTGGGTTCCGCTTCCTAAGGACTGGATCGTAATCGGGTTTGACGTTACCGTTGACACAATTTTGCTGTTATTGATGACATTGATCTGTGGTTCCGTGAAATCCTCCCGATTGTGCACGTACCAGCCTGTAGCCTTGGAAACAAAGGTGCTGTCATAGAAAGTTTCAGATACACCGCTTCCTGAACCATAACCCCACGCATGGGATCCGTTACCGCTAATGCCTCCCCACACCTGAGCTGGATCAAGATCCGCTTCAGGCGTAACCCCAGGATTCGCAGCCACCCAGCTCTTCCGGTAGTCGACCGCTTCCAGATTTCCATAATGCTCAATATGAACATTTCGTACAATATGGACAGCATCTTTATTTTTCCCGCTATCCTCGCTGTGAAGCGGATATCTCATGTTTTTGGCCGTAATCGTCAGGTTCTCTAGATTGGCTGTGCCTTTCAGCCACAAGGTCGATTCTTCCGTAATTTCACTATTTTTAGCCGATGCGCTGTTCTCTCCCTTTAGCCAAACAAGATCCCTATCTGTGCCACGAAGAGTCACATAAGGCTTAACCACCCAATTCTTATCGGTATACACGCCGGGATATATCAAAATTACATACTGCTTCTCAGAGCTGCTATCCATAATGCTCTCGTTCGCCAGCTTCGGCGAGAGAAAATCACCTGTTCCATCGGGCTTCACCGTTAACGTTACCGTTTCGTTTGTTCTTTCGACGACGGTTACTGTGCTGGTGGCCGTTTTACCGCTATCAACAGATATTGCCGTAATCTGAGCGACTCCCAGGCTTCTTCCATGCACGTTTCCATATCCATCTACAGAAGCCACTTCCGGATGATCGGAGTGCCAGACTACCGCTTTGTTAAACGCATCACCTGGCTGGATGACAGGATGCAACGTTTCCGTTTTACCTTCCATCATCGACACGGAGCTCTTGTTCAAGCTCATATCCGTCACATATAGCCAAGCAGGGGTTTCTTTATAGGTAACTGGCCTAGCTTCTACATCATCCAAATAGTACACATCATTCTCAGCCGGCACATCTGTAAATAGATACATCCTGACATTCGTGACGTTTCCAGTTGCATTGATGGTATAGATGCCGCTAACCTGTTTCCATTCCGTACTGCTCAGTGCTGGGCTCGAGAAAGGACAGAGCTGATTTGACACGCCATCTACGTTATAGGCAAGACACAACCTAATTATTTTCCCAGGACTCGGATTAGCTTGCATCCTCACCCATGCGGAATACTCATATTCCTTCCCTTTCTCGACATTCACTGGAAACTGAACGCTTCCGTATTGGTTTGTCTTCGTAACTTGTAAAGAGTATTCTCCGCTATGATACTGCTCCGTGCTTCGCGCTCTTATCGTCTCCCATCCGATTGGAACAACATCCGCTTCCATACTTGGATTCGAAACCAGGTTATTCCCCTTTACGGCTACGCTTGCCGCTGTGTCCAGCGTGATGGCATCAATACCAAAGTCTCCTACTGCATTTGTTGGAACCACTTTGATTTGTTTGATTGTTCCGGTCCAAGCCGAATGGTTACTCGGGTCCCATACATACTCCCTGATGCTCGGATCATTAGGCAATACATAGGTCGTCAGCTTATTTAGCAGATTCCATTCCGAGGATTCGGAAGTCCTGAAATAAACATTCGCTTCATTGCCGCTTGTGCCATTCCTAAGCTTTATTTTAATCCTCTTAACTATGGACGCAGGAAAGTTAATGTTATCTGGCGAGATCAGCTCAGGTTCATTGCCCGTTGAGGTTGCATGATAGATTCCGCTCGTTGCCTGGCCTCCCGTCACTTGATTGTTAGTCGTCCAACCCTCCAGAGTGTTAAACTCCCAAACCTTTGAGGCGGTATACAGATCTAAAAGCTCTGCATCGGAGTCCCAATTCACAATATATCCGAAGGCTTGGTTGAAGAAAGCAGCTGGAATCATCAGCTCACCTGAAGGCTGCAATACCGGAGCACGCTCCATTACGATACTTTGATTGTCTTGATAGGCTGTCAGTTGACCAACCTTAAGTCTATAGATGTGATCGTCTTTCACGCCAATTAGGGTTTGTGTCGATTGCTCCCATTCCGTACTGGCACCGATCAGCTTCAGCATTTCCCCTGCTGGAACCATGACCGTCTGATTAACCAGAGCCGGTTTCTCATAGAACTGGGCTTTCATACCGTCAACTTTCACATGAATACCTGTATCAGGCGAGTATACCATTCCAATAGAATCAATACTAAAGTCTCCAATAACCTTCATTGGATCAAAACGGATCTTACGAATAACTCCGTCCCATTTGGCATTCTTCCACATATCGACCACATAATCGGTATAGCCCGTTTCGTTCTGTTCCACGAAAAAGCTTACGGATTTGCGTTCATCCCATTTATCATCCTCATTGGTAATAAAGAACACTTGAGCTGAGGAGTTTTTATTGCTCTTCATTCTAATTTTCAAATAGGGATGGTCAGAGGCCTGAATATTTAAGTGGTCTACCGACCTAATGCCAGGATCAATGTCAATCGCTGTTCCTGAGAAAGCGCCTTCACTAACCTCATCATTGATGACCTGCTTCTCCAAACTCCAGCCTTCTGAATCGCCATCCGTGTCGAACCCCCAGAATAACCCGTACTCGTCCGTAACAGCTGGTGGCGCTGGAGTCTTTAATGTCAATACTCTCCCTCGCGGATGCAAGCTGTTTAATCTGTCCTTCTGAGCCTGCGTTGGCTGTATATCCGAATGCGCCGTACTGCTTGTGAATACGTTCCTGATGGCATCAAGATAACCAAAGCCTGCTAAACCTGCAGGCATAATGAAATGTCCCTCTCCAAGCTCGTTCCAATTATCAAGCATTACCATTTTCTTGCCTAAGCTACCTGCTGGCATCGATGGCTGTAACGTATCCTTTGCCCACTGTGCAACAGCTTGGAACTCCGAAGGCGTCGCGTAATAACCTTCTTGGCCTCCCCATGCCAAATCGTCTCTTCCCATACTGATCATCGGGAGCGCATCAATGATGCCTGTATCACGCTGGGCAGTCATATAAGATTTCTGCACCTCTGCATGCCCGCCCATACTGTCCCAGGAATACGCATAGACCGCATCGAATCCTGCCTGCTTTCTATCGCTTAAGGATATGGGGTCCGACGCTGAAGTGGTGATCAAGAGTATAAGGTCGTCGAACCCTAGCGCTTTAACAGCGTTTCTTAAGTAATCCATCTCGGCTTTTACAAGCTCCAAGCTTTGCGTGCTGCCTCCGAAATCCCGTTTGAGAGCGTTAAGGCTATAGATCGATAAGACTGGTTTATTATCTATCACCATATAACGCGGATCCTTGAAATAATATTCGATCCAGTATGGCACGATATTCGTACGGAAGTCTTCGCTATCCTTCGCTTTGGATGCACCGTTTTCCCACATAATGGCGAACTTCGTTTGATTGCTATATTTGGCATTGAAAAACCCATCATGAAGCGAGTTATGCAAATAAGGCTCTTTAATCGGTACGCCATCTCCGAAAGTCGGTCTAAACCAGCAAGAGACTTGGTAATCAATGCCGTGCTCAACCATCCATTTAATTTCCCAATCCGCCGTCTCTGGATTTCCCTCGTCATAATAGCCCAAGTAAGGCTCTCGCTCCGGGTAAGGCGTAATCGTATCCCATCCAAGATGATTTCCTTCCCTCCAAATCGGACAGCCTTGAATGCCAACAGCCTGATCAGTAGAGATCACAGAGTTCGGAGCAGGCACATAATCCGCTGGAAGCGGTACATCTTCATATAGCAGAATATCATCCAGCCATATCAATCCTTGTGCTGCTGCAGCTGTCTTAAATACAATCCCGTCCAAGCTTGCCGAACTGGCTGTAAGCGGAACTCCCTGCGCTTGCAGTTTCCCATTTACGTAAATATCAGCTGCAGCATCATCCAAATTCACCTTCACCTTCACTGCATACCAAAGATTAGCCATATAATCATAAAAGGGTACAGGCTGACCTACATCATTAATGTAGGAGAGCTTGCCGCTTTCGGTTACTAGCTTCATAACGGTCGTGCTGCCGCTTACAAGCTCTGCCGAATATCCGTCTTGCTTTTGCGGAATTAAAAGCTTGTATTCAAAAACCGTATTCGCCGAAGTAGGCGGCACGCTTTTCTTAAGGCTCATCTCACCAGTCGCCCCAGTTGAGTTCAGTTTGAGACTGAACACATCGGGTCGCACAGAGCTTTTCATTTCCTCAACCGCAATCGTTCCTCCAGCAGCTACGGTCTGCCAGTCTTCAGGCAGGTTACCCGGCATGAGGGAAATGAACCTCTCATTGACTGCATAACCCTTGTAGATTTTAATAGGAGCGATGAACATATCGCCTTTCGAAGACGCGCCTGTTTGGATCATCACATGATCGAGACTGGTTACTGCATGCTTGAAGCTTGCATTTGCGGCTTTTTGAACACCATTAATAAACACATCCGCTGAATTTGTATTTATATTGGCAATGACTTTAACGCCATACTCCGTACCTGCAGTATAGGTTTGCAAAGTCTGAATATCTCCGTTAGCGGTTTCTAGACTAAGCTCTCCATTACGCGTCACAATGCTGACAGCCTCTGTATCGTTACTGCTCAGCTGCCATTTGACGCCATCCATGATCGAAGATAGCTTGAACCGGTATTCCATCGTGATAGCGCCTTCATTTTGCTCGATAAACGCTCTGCGCATAGATACTGGCAACGTATTATTGGTATCACTCATTTTGAACCAATTCAGGTACGAAGAGGACAGACTCCCCCCCGCTTTGCGGACATCCCAGCCAGAAGGCAAGACATCCATCGTCTCGTTGTTGGGAAAAGAAAAACTCTCGTCAACCAGATAACCGCTCTGTACGGGGACATCCTCCGCTTTCGCGATAGTCGATTGTACAACATAAAACAGAAGCATTAGCATACAGGCAAAAATGATCTCCCCTACGGCCCATTTCCTCTTGATCATAAATGATCACGCTCCTACTCGATTTTTCTTGCATCCATTCGGTAAATCTGAATCCCAAGCATTCCCCCTTTCTCTTGCTATACATAAAAATTGGAACCGAGTTACAAGTAGCCCGGTTCCAAGTTTTTATTACTGGTTTTGTGCTTTCCACGCGTCGAGCTGCTTCTGAGCTTCGGCTTTAATTTTCTCCAAGCCCGCTTCATTCAAACGTTGCTTCATTTCTCCCAAAAACTTATCATAATCTGGCATTGAGCCTGTGATTAGAATAGGAAGCATTTCCGCATATACCGCATTTACTTGAACCGTTTCCGATTTGACGGCTTCCCCATTGAACAGAAACCCGAGGATTGACGAAGTTTTTGCTTCATTATTATTTTTTTGCATTAACTCAAGAGATGCCTTGGAATTCCAGCTGGAATCCCACTGATCCCAGAGAGGCCCAAGCCAGTTATGCCAAATTGCCCAGGTTTGTTCGGCTCCGCTCTTCGCATCTATGGAGATATCATCCGTGCCGGCACCAGATTTAACCGTATAGTTCTTTCCTTCTAGGCCAAAAGCAAGCGTGTTGGACAGCTCTTTATCTTTCCAGACGAGATTAAGCAGCTCCATTGCTTTTTCTGGATTTTTTGACGTCTTGCTGATGGCCGTTGCAGCTCCCACCATATTACTTGTGGATATGATTGGATAATAGACAAGCGACTCCACCGTCGGGAAACCAAAAAGGGCTGTCGATTTCGAACCATCCTCCGAATAACCGCCTGAATCACGCATGACCGCATATTTCCCAGACTTAGCTTCAGCCGTGAAGTCCGTTTTAACTCCGGCATCCTTGGCTACATACCCTTTCTGATAATAGTCATGCATAGTCCGATAATTGTTGACGTATTGGGGAATATCAATTTCAAATACGAGCTTGTTTGCTAGTTCATCATATCGAATCCCTTTGGTTACAATGGTATGGTCAGCAATAAAGTCACCAGCTGCAGATACGGTTTTCGTCACAAGCAGTGGCGTTATCGTAGGCTCATTTTTCTTAATCGTTTCTAAATATGGCTCAAGATCCTGCAAATTTTTGATTTGCTTATAATCCACATTGTACTTCTCTACCAAATCTTTTTTGAATACAATGCCTTGCGGCGTGGTAAAAGGTGACTGCGATGGGACCGCCATAATCTTGCCATTATACGTGACGGCTTTCCAAGCACGCTCATCCACTTTAGCGAGGATATCCTGTCCATATTGCTTCAAAAGATCATCCAGAGGCAGGAATGCGCCCTTCTGCACGTTCGAATCAATTGGATTCGTCCAGTTCGCAGTGAATACAAGATCGTATACTTCACCGGAGGCAGACATCAATTTCATTTTGTCTTCCCAGCTTGCTGCGTCAATAAAGGTAAAGTTCAAATTTGCGTTTACAGCTTTATTAATCGTTTTGTTCGCTTCCGCTTCAATCGCTTCCTGATCCTTCATCGTATCAATCGGTTTCCGCATATACCAACTAACATTGACTAGCTCTTTCGCTTTCTCGACGGTTTCAGTCGTCTTCGGTTCTGCAGTAGCTGCATTCGTGGCATTGGGGGCATTATTGTTACCCGAGCTGCACCCGCTAAGAACCACTGTACCAACCATCCCCAACATAATCATGCTGCTTACCATTTTCTTTGTTTTTTTATTTCCCATACTCACAAACATGCCTCCCTTAAAATATGATGTTTTTTTATATATAACAGACACATGAGGAAGAACCATGCGCTGGAAAACCCTTTTTTCACTAACCTTTTACAGATCCGACCGTCAAGCCTTGCACGAAATAACGCTGAAAGAAAGGAAAGATGACCAGCATCGGTCCTGCGGCAAGAATACACATCGCCATCCGCGCGCTTAAACTCGGCACTTGCTGTCCTGGCTTAACCAGACCGTATTGTATCGCTTCCGCACTATTCAAGAACTCCATGTTGCGCAGCACACGAATGAGTAAATATTGCAGCTTCATCTTATCCTCATGATCAATGTACAACAGAGTCAGCCACCAGTCATTCCAATACTGCAAAACCAGGAATAAGCCGAGTGTCGCCAATGCTGGTTTACTAAGGGGAAGCACAATGCGTGTAAAAATGGTAAACTCGGTGGCTCCGTCTATTTTGGCTGATTCAAATAGAGCATCAGGAAGCGTTTGCAAGAAGCCCCTCATTAACAACACATGCCAGCCTGTGATAAGGAAAGGGAGAATGAGGGCCAAGAGGTTATTTTTCAAATCAAGCCAGCTGACCATCAAAATATAGGAAGGAACCAGACCGCCCTGAAACAGCATCGTAAAGAACACAAAAAATGAAAGCTGTTTGCGGTAGGCATAATCTTTCCTCGAAATGGTGAAGGCAAAGCTTGTTGTAATCCACAGCCCTGCCACAGTCCCCACTAGCGTTGTGAATATCGTCACCACATACGCATTGAGCAAGACACCAGGATTATGAAGAATAACTTGATATGCCGTCAAATCGAACTGCTTCGGCAGAATCGAATACCCTGACAAGAGGATATCCGTTTCATTTTGAAAGGAGGTTCCTATAATAACTAGAAAGGGATACAAGCAAGCGATACATACAACGATAAAAATACCATGAATAATCCATGTACTGAGCTTAGAGGGTGAGCGGGTGTTAGATAACCGAGGTGCCATCATGAGACATTCTCCTTAAAATAATGAATTTTCACGATTAATTTTTCTCACGATATAATTTGTCAATATGACCAAGGTGAAACCGACCGTAGATTGGAAGAATCCAGCTGCTCCAGCCATGCCAATATCGCCCATATCGACTAAAGATCGATAAACAAAGGTGTCGATCACATCCGTCGTTGAATACAGAGAAGACGAATTCAGGGTAACGTTATAAAATAATCCAAAATCGCTATAGAAAATTTTACCAATCTGTAAAATAACCATCATAATAATAATCGGTTTAATGATCGGAATCGAGATGGAAATCGCCTGCCGCAGCTTGCCTGCCCCGTCTATTCTGGCCGCTTCATAATACTCCGAGTCCACGCCCATCAGCGCCGCATAATAGATGACTGCTCCGTACCCAAGTCCTTTCCATACCGCTCCGATGATGAGAATAAAAGGCCAATATTTCGGCTCGTTATACCACATAACCGGCCCAATTCCAAACATCTCCAATCCCTTATTCAGAACGCCATATTCCATATCGAGGAGTGCGCGGAAGGCAAACCCTGCTACTACCCATGAAATAAAATAAGGAAT
This sequence comes from Paenibacillus paridis, assembly GCF_006345825.1. Classification (GTDB taxonomy): domain Bacteria; phylum Bacillota; class Bacilli; order Paenibacillales; family Paenibacillaceae; genus Pristimantibacillus; species Pristimantibacillus paridis. The sequence goes on along the minus strand of NZ_VCIX01000092.1, from coordinate 256,846 downwards.
GAACAAAACGGTTTGGTAAACCTTCACAAATCGCTTGCTGATCTCCCGAAGCATCAGTGCAAATGTGACGGAAATCATCGTACCTAACGCAATGAACGTCAGGTTATAGAGCAGTGTGTTTCTCAGCACGCGTTGTATGACATCGCCCTTAAATAGAAACTGAAAATTGTCAAAGCCTACCCACGGGCTATTCCAAATCCCAAGATCATATTTGTAATCTTTGAAGGGAAGCAATAACCCGTAAAGTGGTACATAGTCAAAAATAAACAAAAGCGCGATACCTGGTAAAGCTAATAAGGTTAAACTGAAATTCTTTTTAAATGTTCTCATGTACCTGCCCCTTCTTGTTGGAGTGACTGTGATGATTGCGTTTGCGATACCCTTACTGTAGATAATCGAGTCCTGAATGTATATTATGAAAACTGTCTTTACCTTGGAAAAATGACTTTCTTGCCGGGGGAATGGGCTGCGATTCCTGCCGTTGTATTCGAAAATTGCACAATCGCTGGTCTGATTGGAGTTAGTGAAGACAAAAAGAGCTCAAATGGCTGCATAGCAGTCATCTGAACTCTTTAGACATGCATGGATTCTCGAATCCATTTATGAGTTTATTCGTTGGAATTCTTCATCTAGATTGCTCTGTTAAGCAACGTAGACTCAAAACTAATTTCGGGGTTTATCCTTTATTCGTCGCGACTCACACGAAAGCCTTGATCGGGCCCCATACCATTCGCCTCAAAATTGCTCAGATAAGATAACACGCCAACATCGCCTAACCAGCCTCCGCCCTTCACAACCCGGGTAGAGTTACTATTGCTTTCCGAGTCTCCATACCCATTCCAGCACCATTCCCTTACATTGCCTGACATGTCGTAAAGGCCTAACTCGTTGGGCTTCTTGGCACCGATAGATTTTGTTTGGTTATGGTTGTTTTCTACCAAAGGCCAGTTCCATTCTCCTGATAACATTTTATCTCCAGCGTTTTTCCAATACCATGCGACATCATCTGCATGATTGCTTCCGCTGTAAATGTAACTCTTGCTCTTCTGACCGCCACCTGCTGCATATTGCCACTCTGCTTCTGTCGGCAATCGATAACCATTAGCTCCTGCATTGATCGTTACCGTCCATTTTAAATGATCGTTTTCACTTGTATTTTTCGGATCCTTTTTATTCTTGTCTATAGTGTAATACGGTGTTAAGCCCTCTTTTATACTTCTTTGATTACAATACTCCACAACGTCATACCAACTCACCATTTCTACTGGCAAATCGTCGCCTTTAAATTGTGAGGGGTTACTCCCCATGATCTCCATCCACTCTTTTTGAGTTACTTCATATTTGCTAATATAGAAGTTCGATAAGGCTACTTTTTCCTCATAGTAGTTGGACTTCTTGTTCATAAACGGTCCGCCCTTGACCAAGACGAAGTTATCAGGCATATGATCCAACGTTTGATCAGCCTTTTCCTCCGAACAAGCGCTGACAACAACCATGATTGCTAGGATAAAAAAAACGATGATTTTTCTCATTGTGATATCTCCTTTAAACTTTAAGGAAAAATGATAGACCAAGATGGACTACAATTCGCCTCTAGCAACATGGAGAACCGTTCACCTTTCGGGAAACGGTCCTCCATGTGCCCAACAATGTCAAACGGTTAAACACTTTCTCTACACACTAGATTCATCGGGCGCGTATCCGTTGCCCTGCTTACAGATGACCTGTTACCACACTGTAACGTTAGAGCTGCCACTGCTTTGATATCCTTCTGTCGCTAACACCTGGTAGGACCAACTGCTCCCCAGGTTCATTCCTTTACTCTGCCATGCACTTACGTGGTTGCTAAAAGTAATAGCGACGTTACTGCCTGTCGCTCTCTTAGATTGGCGAACACTCCAGAACTGAGTGAACGTTTTTGTTCCGTCAATGGAAGGCGCGTTGACTCGTTGAGTCGTATAAATATCATAGGTTCCTCCATCACTGGAGACCGTTCCTTTAAATGTTCCTGTCGGTCTGTAAGTTCCCCAGCTATCAACAACGTAATATTCTATGAGTGAGTTTCTTGTCCATCCATAAAGAGTCAAATACCCATTGCCAGACGGCGCCCAGACGCCGGCATTATAGTTAATTGTTCTAGTTGGCGATCCGGTATTCCAGCCTTTACCCACAACAAAATTTCCGGTGTTTGACCAGCTAACACTGTAATTCCCACCAGATCCATTCGTAGCATTTACTGTTCCGCCACCATCGGTCCAATTTTGCCAGTAATCTGTCGCTGCACTTGCGGATACTGCAAACAAGCTGGAAAGACCCATTGAGGCTGCAATCACTAGCGTAACGACTTTCTTTTTAAACTTAAACATAAATTACCTCCTAAAATTTTTGTAGTTGTCACTGCTTGCCCACATGCAACTTTCATATTACCTTTTATTACGTAAATTGCCCTGTTTCATAACGTAAAATCCGTTCCTCCTATCTTCGAAAAATTTTTCTTTCAAGTATCATTCCAAGACCACTTAGGCCTTGAATAGCTAAATTATAGAATGTAAGCGCATACAAAACAACTTAACAATTTATAGATTTACCCCCACATATTAACTAATATTTTTAGTGAAAATATGAAAAATGCTTCTGCTATGCTCTAAGCCGAATATACCAATTATCGCTTCTTTCGATTAAGCAACCATTGGAGTGTTATGGCCACCACAAACACAATGATATAGATCGGGTAGTTCTCTCTAATTTCAGAAAAGCTCGATTTAGCTCTTCCTGAAATAATTCCAAGTACAATCAAAATTACGAACCAGAAACTCAATGCAAATGCTGTTATTCTATTTATGAGCTTCTTATATTTATGAAGGAATTTGATTTGAATTAATGTAATATAAGTAGCAATAATTACTATGAATATAAGGATTCCCATGATATGTCCTTCCTTCAGTAGCTTAATATAACGAGCAGCTAAGATTTCATTTTTTTGAAGTATTCATGAAATTCCACTACAATTTCTTTAGTTGATGATACGATGCATAGATTTGAAATCAATGAATATTTTACAAAAAAAAGCTATAACTGTATCCAGAACCGTCTTACAACGTTCCCGCTTTCCTCTATAAACTCCGATTCAAATTGTCCGCCGTTTTTTATTATAGTTTTTTCTGACGCAATATTGCCATTATCACAAACGAGAAGTACTTTGTTTAAACCCATATTTTTTGTTATTTCAAGCGTTAATGCTAATAGTATAAATGCATAGCCTTTTCTTCTTTCTGATGGGCGTATTCCGTAACCAATATGTCCACCACAATCATGGAGCTTTGCATTGAGTTTGTGTCTAATATTTACTGCACCAATGACTTTCTTTGAATATTTGTCTATAAGCCAATACGTAGAATGGGGGACAAAACCAAGATTTGTTATCTTTTCTTCTGTATCTTCGGAGTACAAAAAATCAATCATGGCGTTAAAGTCAGAAGGATCCTTCTCTACAACCCACGGGGTAATATCCTGCTCACTTGACTTCCAATCTTTATAAAACGACATATACTCATCCTTGTATTCAACTGATGGTTTCACTAATTCAACCGAGTTTGACATCCTATTACCTCCAACTGGATCGTTCAATTATTTTCGAGTTCCTGCTTTATATCATTCAGCTGCACGTGAGACTCAAGAAATGCAGAATCATGTCTGTACCAAAAGATGGACGGCTTATGCAATGCTTCCTCTATAGTAGGCAACCACGGTTGTAATATTGTTTAAGGCTAATCGATAAGACATTGATAATAATGAAATCCTCATCCAACTTACCTAAAAACAGTTGTTGATATCCACGCTTATCTTCATTCTACTGTACACTAAAAGTAACAACTTCGTCATGCATAACACTGCTTTATTAAGATTATAACCGCTTTTTACAGGACAGCGTTTGTACGATAAAAAAATGGCGATCCCTCTACGGTAACTTACCGAGAAGCGACCTACATATACATAATCAGATATCTATTGAAATAGTAGCTGCGTCATTTCATGATATTTAAGATTGTCCATTTCATTAATGGTAGAATCTTCGCCATAGGTGGATTAGGCAACTCAAGAAAAAGCCAAGTCGAGCATCGCATGATCGACAGCGAACAAGAACATAATCGATTAGCTAAACATTAACGCTAGTGATACTGCATAACGTTCGCTCATGATGTCATCTCTTTATATGGAATTATTTAAAATAAAAAACACAATTTAGTAAACAACGGGTAAGCATGTAAAAAGATGCACATTGTCGTTCAATTGAGTAGTTTATATAATGAAAGCGTATACAAACAGTGCTCCTGAAACTTACACAAGTACTACTAGAAGAAAGGGGGAATGAGATTACTTACTATATGTTTCATTAATTAGGGGCTTTCTAAAACATTAGTCTTGAAGGGAGCAATAAAATGTTTAAGAAAAGATTCATTACGGTTTATGTATTTCTCTTAGCAATGGTTATCAGCATACCTTCAGCTTTCGCCTCGGAATCAACAACGGATACCACTTTACCGTTTATTCTTAAAAATGTGAACTTTGCTTTTGAAGAGCGTACGGATGCTGTCATTATTGACGCAGGCAACATTGTAAGCCAATCCAAATTGTCTGTAGCAGACTTTAAAGTACATGTGAAAGCTACTAGAAAGGTCAACGCTGATTATGTTGTTTATGACGGCCCACGCGTGGTCACAGATGTTTATACTAGCCAAGTAAATGATACCGGTACTCCTTCCGATACCGGACAGTATATAATCGTTGATTTTGCTGACGTTGGTTGGGGCGACGGCGGTACAACGATTGATGGAGGCTACACCCTCGATCTGAAATATACGATCACATATAACGGAAACAAACTTGAATATGTAGACGGTTCCTCCATTGTACCCGCATTCAACCAGACCGGTGCTGTCAGCCCTGTCCTAGACAAATACAAATATGCAAACCACGAAGGTCTGGATTACAGTTACTTCTATAACGAGGATGCTGAAGAGCCGCTGCCGTTGGTCGTATTCTTCCATGGCGGCGGACAGGGCAATGATATCTATACGCCTATCCGATTCAGTAACGGCGGTACTATATGGGCCAACCCTGAGAATCAGGCCAAGTATCCTACTCATGTTCTAGCACCACGAAATGCAACAACTGTCCAAAGCATTCACAAAGTGAAAGCTGTCATCGATGAAATGATTGAAGCCGGCAAGGTTGATCCGAACCGAGTCTATGTTACCGGATTCTCGATGGGCGGAGGCTCCACATGGACCTTCCTGCGGACATTCCCTGACTTCGCTGCTGCGGCTGCACCTTTGTGTCCTGCAGGTGGACCTAACACCGTGGAAAATGCTAAGGCTGTAGCTAATTTGCCGTTGTGGACTTTTGTCGATGCAGAAGATTTCTTGTACAACTCTGTAGTGAACACGGACAAAACCTACTCGCCTTATTGGAACGACTCCCTGTTAACTATCATTCCTTTTAACCAATTGTTAGATCCTCCTTATAATGGACACAGATTCGATGGACATTCCGTATGGCTTCCGGTCTATAACGAATACGTACATCCAGAGCGCGGCATGCTTATCGACTGGTTATTCTCCCAAAGCAAAATTAGAGAAATAGCGAATGTAGAGGTTACTACACAACCTGGAGTTGCTCCTGAGCTGCCTGAAACGTTGGCTGTAGGTGTCAATCACAGCGCTACAGGAATTACTACTGAAGACCGTCCCGTTGTTTGGGATGCAATTGACCCGCAGCTTTTTAACGCGCCAGGAGTATTTGAGGTAGAGGGTACGATTAAAGGTATTGTTAAGAAGACGACTGCTAAGGTGACAGTTGTCTCCGCTTCCGCAACTCTGTCAGGCCCAGTATTGGTGCAACCAGGTCAACAATTCGATGTCACCTATGGTCTGCAACACGTGAAAAAGAACGTGTATGCGCAAGACGTTACGATCCAATATGACGCCGATAAGCTAGAGCTTACCGGACAGCCCATATCGTTGGATTCCGAAAACTTTAAAATTGTGGATACGGATGAGCAAGAAGGAATTATACGAATTCTCAGCATTCATTTAAATGACAGCGCAAATAATCCAAACAAGGATCTCATTAAGCTAAGCTTCAAAGCCAAGGAAACAGCCGGAGTGTCGAATATTGAAGTCACGCTTCTCGTGCTTGCCGACGACGAAGGTGTAGAAGTCGAAGTTGACGGAGATACGCATACGGTTGAGATTCGCAAACCAGTAATACCGGGTGACAACAACGGTGACGGCAAAGTAAGCGTTGGTGATCTCGCACTGGTTGCTAAAGCCTACGGCAAATCCTCAGATAGTCCAGATTGGAATCAAGTGAAGAAATACGACATCAATAATGATAGCACAATCGACATTGAGGATCTTTCAGCTCTAGCACGTCTCATCCTGAATAAATAATTGTTATTATACAGCCCAAGGGTATCGCCAAATATGGTCGATACCCTTGGACCTGTCCCTCGCCAATTCATTCCGATTTCTATGAACAAGGGAGACGATTCGTTTGAAGATTCGAATATTTCGGCTGTTGCTGTCCACGCTGCTGCTATTTGCAATGTTGCCGATCATGACATACGCCGACGCTGAGAACAAAACCACTTATTCACTAAGCAGTTCCATCATTTATTCAAAAATTGGCAATGAAGTAGTGGTCAATATTGAAGGCCATAGCGCGAAGGACGTTTATGGATACGAGCTACGTCTATCCTACGATCCGAAGGTCTTAAAATTCCGTCAAGCATCCACTACTTGGGAAGGCTTCACGGTCCCTCCGATCGTCGAGAACGGAAAAATTACATTCGCGCACACAAAGGTCGGCCATATCAAGGGAGAGAGTGGACATGTGCGCTTCGCTTCGTTGCGATTCGAAGCCATGCGTCAGAGCGATGCCGCCATTCAATTAGCGCGTGTCAAACTGGTTGACAGCACGGGTGGCAGCACAACTGCAGAACCCGGCTTGTTGTTAAAGATCAACATTCCTATGAAGAATTTGGTTAACTATTCTGACATTAAAGGCCACTGGGCAGAGAAAGACATTGTAAGGGCAACAGAGATGGGCTGGATCAACGGATATCCAGATGGCAGATTCGCTCCACAGAACGAAGTCACTCGCGCTCAATTCACTACGATGCTTTCGAAAGCGCTCGCTCTGTCTTCTCATTCAGACCTGGCACAAACTTTTAAGGACTATGGGCATATTCCCGAGTATGCGAAATCCCATGTTTCGCAAGCGGTAGCTGCCGGATTTGTGAACGGATACGAAGACGCGACGTTCAGACCGTCACGATCGATTACTCGTTCCGAGATCACCGTCATGCTGATGCGCGTATTAGGGTACGAAGACAAGATGGATTCGAGTCCTAAGCTCGCCTATGATGATGCAGACCAAATTCCAGATTGGGCTTACCCAGCTATTGCAACAGCCTCGGACATAGGCATAATTAAGGGAAGAAACAATAACAAGTTTGCTCCTGGTGGTTATACGACTCGGGCCGAATCCGTTACCTTGATTCTAAGAATATTAGACCGTATTTCTTCAACATCCACCATTAGCTGACCTTCAATCGGCTCAAAGCACTATAGCCTGTCTATACACGAAGAATCGACTCCAATCAGGATCGCTCTTATGTACAGACAGGCTATATAGAAGGAACTATTCTCTCGTGTAGTAGGAGCTACCTTATTCGCAAAATATCTGTGAATTGACAGGTTTCAACTATTGCTGGCGATAGAAACATTGGGAGTGCTGATGAGGCAGACGGTAACGAACGAGCCAGTATTTAAGTGTTTCTTTCTTAGTGTGATGGGTTTGGCACCAAGCAGCCATTCGAAGACTGATGCTTGTGTAATTTGCATTACGCGTTTCCCATCCTTGCAGCCTTCATTCTTTCGTGATCATAAGAGACAGCCGCCTGTTCATAAGGTTGACTCTATTTTCTCATGAATGAATAAGAATAAACAGGTGGGTTGTATTTAACGCTTACCAAGAATAAAATCACAACCAAATCGTGAACTCACTTGGAATCGATAAATAGTTAGTTTATTGGTGAGCGTCAAATAGGCCCCACAATGTAGTCAGATGGAAGCCCATTTAGGATGGATAAGTATTTAGGCAAGCGACTTTCTGGTAATGAAGAGGACCAGGGCTAATCCGGCTCCAGCGTTCCCGAAGCGTGGAAATTCGGGAGCTGCTGTAATTGCTCGAATAGATACTTGAGGTGCCGGAACGGATACAGTCCGTTTTCTTTTACCGCTTCGATCAAACCCTAGCCCGCTGCGCTGGCCTTTGCACGGCCACCGTTTCTGAATTTCCTTTGTCCTCCGGCGCTGCTTTCAAGCGCTTTCTGCTGAAGGAGATACTTCTTCATTTCTGCAATCAAAGGCATCAGTCACTGCTCCGCGCCGTTCATCATCTAGTTCGCCGTCATTTGCCGAGACAGCAAATAGCCCATACGAACAACTAGCTTCATATTCGGTTTTCTTTCAAAAACTTAGTTGGAGACCTGTCTTCGTAATCCTGCTTGTTCCCTGAACTCCTGAGGCGACATACCTGCCCACTTTCTAAATACGCGAGTGAACGAATGAGCGGCCTCATATCCCACTTTTATACCGATCTCTGAAATTTTGCAATCAGTGTTCTTTAGCAGCTCTTTAGCCTTCGCGAACCTGACATCCTCAATATATTCCGACAGCTTCCTGCCCCTTTCTTGCTTAAACAGCCGGGACAAATAAGAGGGATTGAGATGTATTTCGTCAGCAAGCCGGACAAGAGACAAATCCTCGTCAATATTGTCTCCGATATAAGCGCAGATCTTATCAATAGCCGTCGCTGCACGGCTGTGCTCTCCGTTCGACCGTTGAGCGAATAGGTCTTCCGCAGTCGACTTCAAGACGCCGAAACGCGCGTGCCAAGAGGGATGGGCCTCCAACTGCATCAAGTTTCCAGATGGAGTCTTCTCCCGATCGCCCCAGCGGTTCGTGTAAGACAGCATTGCCAGTGCAATCGAATAATACAGCTCCGTCGCATAGGCCAAGGGCACCTTGCCGACCATAGCATCCATAGTGAGCTCATCGAACAAACACAGAAACTCCGTACGCCTGCCGCCCTCCAAGTACGCAGCCAGCGTCTCCACCTTCTCACCAGGGAACCGCCAGCGCAGACTGCTGGATGATTCTTCTTTATGAAGTTGTACGGATTGAACCATGCGAGTTCCATCCCCTGCCCGCAAATGCTGACGTTCACGCAGCCTGTCATAAGCTTCCGGAAGCTCTGGCCATAACACAGGTTCAGTCGCCATCGTTACCGACACTTTAATCGACAGCGACTCTCGGCATGCGTCCTGAATTAATTCTAGCGTACCCTCCAGGAACTTCACCGTTCTCTCAAACACGCCATCCTCGAGTTCATGGGACGGCATTGGCTGGACAAGCCAGACGAGATCACCATAACGATCGATAACGCCTAGGCTCCTTGTTTTCTCGTTCAGATAGGAATCCGCCATAAGCTTGACCGTCAAGGCCGACTCTTGGCGATCTGCATAAGAGCGACGTTTCTCTTCCGCGAAAGATAAACTGCCGAGGGAAATCAGAACGGGAAGAGCGGGGTTGAAACGGATATTTAGTCTCCTGAAGTTGTCCTCCATCGTCTCGTCGGCACCTTCCTCAAACAGAAGATGGCGCATGTAATTTCCAGTAGCAAGCGTCTCCAGAGCATTCTGGCTATCCTTCGACTGCCGTAAAAGGTCGGCTGTCCTGAGTTCTTCTTCGATCTCGGATGCGGCTTGGCCGACAGCTTCAATTAGTTTATTATACCCTTCGCTCTTGAGCAGATAGCGAACACCCGGCCATTGTATAGCGTGGTACATCGACTCAAGATCATGATGGCCAGTGAGAAAGATAAGCTTGCAATGCGGCCAATTATAACGAATCACGTCCATTAAGGCTAAACCGTCCATTTCGGGCATGGCAATATCAGAGAGAACGATGTCGAACCGTGTTCTCCGCAGCCAAACCAGCGCTTCTTCGCCAGAGTACGCCTTGTACAAGTCCAAGTCCAGTGGCAGCTTGCTAAGGATCTCGTATAGTCCGTCGGTTATGATTTCTTCGTCATCTACGATTAATAGCCTGATCTCCATTCACTCCTTTCACCGTCCGCAATCTCAGGGTTGCCTGTAAGCCCCCCAGCCCGCTTCGGGCGACGGACAGACCGCCCCCACCTAATGTCATTTGGATGCGGCGATGGATGTTGACCATGCCAGTAATTTCTCCTTCTTCATCCTCCTCGCCGAGCGACCTTGTCATTCTCGTCAAGTCCTCGGCGGTTAGGCGGTCTCCGTTATCCTCGATAATAATTCGAACTTCCTCCGCATCACTCTCAAAGCGAACTACGATTAAGCCATCACGAGCCTTCTTCTCAAGGCTATGTTCGAAAGCGTTCTCAATAATAGGTTGCACGATCAGCCTCGGAACGAGCAGAACGTCCCAATCAGCAGGCAGCGGCTGAAAGTCTACCTTGATGCGTCTGGAAAAGCGCAGCTCCTGAATCTCGGTATACATGCGCGCATGCTTGATCTCCTGCTTGAGCGGCACGTTGTCCGATGCGTTACGCGTCACGAATTGAAAGTATTCGCCGAGCAGCGTCGTAAATTGCTCGATTCGCTCAGTATCTCCCGTCTTTGCTAGCGTGTTCAAAATAAAAAAGCTGTTATACAAAAAATGGGGATTGATCTGGGATTGCAGTTGCTTAAGCTCTGCCCTCTGGGCCAATATCTTCTGCTTATATACCTGATCAATCAAGGCACGAAGGTTTGCAACCATTTGATTGAATCTGCCGTACAAATAACGGAACTCATCCTTCGAGGCATGGCTAATATAGACATCCAGATCCCCATTCTCCATTCTTCGAAAGCTCTTCACGAAGGTCAATAGCGGTTTATGAATAAATTTATAGGTAGATAAAGCATAGATGGCTATAATGGCTAACGATAGGGTCAGAAACAACCAAGCCCAGGTATAGAAGCGGTCAAGCGGCTCCTGAAATACCCTTCCCGGTATGAATCGATATAGCGAAAAGTCTAGCTTCTCAGAAGCTGCGTACACGTAGTAATACCGCATATTCGATAAATCAACGGTATCTGTATACCTGTCTATGACTTCATTCGATTTCAGCAGAAAACTCTTCATATCTTGCTTAGGGAAAGCGTTAACACCATTAGTGATGACAACGCCGTTTGTTCCATGCACCAGCATCGTTCCACTGTCTGCGTACAAGTTAAACTGATTCAGTTCCTCTTGAAGTACCTTGCTGTCTAAGGCGATTTCAACCGTAAAAAGCGGTTCCGCCTCCTTGCTCCGCCCAACCTTGAGCGCACTCAAGAAAAGGTTCCCATTAAACTCAATAATTTGTGAACCGCGCCCGAAAACGGAGCGAATACCGAGGAAACGCTCTTCGTCGAAATTATGCACCCCGTCTACGGATAACGTCTTTCTAATGGGAGCGATATGAACACTCACATCCTGAATGTAAATGCTGCTATTCTGAATCGTGTAAATCCGTTTTAATAAACTATTGATGTGCTCCGTGCGACTAATCGTATCCATTGTTTCCCAGGTTAGTGCTAATTCATTTAGGTCCTCATCTTCCAAAAGGCTGTATTGCAGCAGCTTCATCCGCTCGATTTCTTTCTCCATGTCTGAGAGATAATAGGCGATTTGCGATACGGCTGTCTTGGAAATATCCTCACGGGCTGTCTGGACGATCCAGTTGTAGATATACACGCCGAGTGACAACAGAGGAAGCATAATAAGCATAAAAGTAATCAGAAGTCGCAGAAAAATCGAATTTCCGAGTGAAATACCATGGCTTTTGAACAACAATGTCTCCCCCACCATTTTCTTTCATTATATCCGATCTTTCCACACCTGTCTTTTACCTATTTTCCAATTCATCCCTTTACGCTTCCTAATACGATGCCCTTTACGAAATATTTCTGCAAGAACGGATACGCCATAATGATTGGCAATGAGCCTAAAAAGATTTGTGAGGCCTTCAGCGTCCTATCGGAGATTTGGGCTAAGGCCAGAAGTTCGTCCCTCGACACATTGGACAGATTCTGCTGAATGACGATCGTTTGAATGTAACTTTGCAATGGATAATTGCTAGGATTCCCCATGAGAATCAACCCATCAAACCAGCTGTTCCAATGCTCTACCATAGCGAACAACGCTAGGGTTGCAAGGGCAGGCTTTGAAATGGGAACGTATATTTTCCATAATGTCGTCCATTGGCCCGCGCCATCAATGAGCGCTGCTTCCTCTAGCTCCTTCGGAACCTCCCTGAAGAAATTGAGTAGCAAAATGATGCTGAATACCGGCACAGCTCCTGGCAGTACCAGCGCCCAGATCGAATTGAGCAGCCCGTATTCCTTAAGCGTAACGTACCACGGGATCAATCCACCGTTGAATAGCATTGTTAGAAAAAATGCCCAAGCATAGATGAGTCGGAATCGAAGAGCATGCGATTCCTTCGACAGCGGGTAAGCAACCAAAATTGTCAGCAACAAGTTTAACGGCGTTCCAATCCCCAGCCGCTTAATGGAAACCCACATAGACTGCCAAAATTCCCCTCGGCTTGCGGTGTATTCGTAGGAAGCCAGCGTGAAATCAACCGGCCAGAGCTTAACGTACCCGGCTGCCGCAGCAGAGCTGGCACTAAATGAGACTGCAATAATATGAATAAGCGGAAATATACAGAGTATCGCTACAAACAGTAGAACGATCGTATTGACGATCGGAAACCACTGGAGCTTTCTAGTTTGATTTGTCTTTGTTTTATTTGATAGGCCCATGGCTTCTCGCCTCCTAGAAGATCCGATATTTAGCAAAATGATAGGCAAAGAAATACGAAGCCGAGATCAGAACCAACGAAACAATCGATTTAAAGAAGCCGACCGCCGTTGCCACGCCATATTGCGCATCAAGTAAACCGATCCGGTAGACAAAGGTGTCTAGAATATCCCCGCTTTCATATACCTGGGGGCTATATAGATTAAACACTTGATCAAAACCGGCATTCAATAGCTGTCCTAGGCTCAGCACAGACAATAACACGATAACCATTCTCATTCCCGGTAGCGTAATATGCCAAACTTTACGCCATCGGTTGGCGCCGTCGATCGTCGCCGCCTCGTACAATCCGGGATCGATGCCTGTAATTGCTGCCAAATACACAATCGTCCCATACCCGAAATTTTTCCACACATCTGATCCGATCAGTGTCACTGGAAACCAATTGTTATCCCCAAGAAAAAAGATTTTGGGCAACCCGATTGATACTAACAGTTCATTCACGATACCGCCTGACGGCGAGAGGATATCGATCAGAATACCGCCAAGCACGACCCATGAAAGGAAATAAGGCAAATAAATGGTCGTTTGAACTGTACGTTTCATCGCCGCGTTCTTAACTTCGTTAAGCAAAATAGAGAACACGATCGGCACCATCAGTCCTAAAATAAGCTTGAAGCTAGAAATTAACAATGTATTCAACAACACTTGCGTGAAACTCGGCAATTGCATGACATAAGCGAAGTTGTCCCACCCGATCCATTGCTGATCACCAAACAGGCCCTTGGCGGGTATAAACTTTTGAAAAGCAATCACGATTCCTGACATAGGTACATATGAAAATAAAATAATAAAGATTAACCCCGGCACGATCATCAAGTGCAGCGGCAGCTCTCTCCTGATCTTGGCTCCCATTCGTTGTTGTCCCTCCTATCCGGTCATGAAACAGGAGGAGTAGAGGTGCGCTAGATTCCTGCCTCTACTCTTTTCCGTTCCTTCACCGGCTTGCCAGTCTTTTATTTCGAAGATGCATACCATTCATTAACTTCTTTAGTTATTTGATCTCCGCCAAGCTTCTTCCAATCCTCTACGAACTTGTCAAAGGTTTCGATAGGAGCTCCTAGGATAATTTTGACGAACACTTCATTCTGTAGCTTCTCAAGCGTCGATTTGCGCTCCACCATCGTCGGCGTAGGCGCTCCTACAAATTTTTCATGAAGAAACTGATTGTTTTTATCATATTGGTCCGTTATGCCCATCGAACCTTCCTCACTGTAGATACGCTCCCAGCCCCATACAGCGAACCCTTCTGTCGAGCCTGAATAATACGAATCCATTTTCTCCTGAATGGTTTTCGCTTCGCCTGTTAGCGTAGACATGTCGCCTGCCTTGCGAGCCGCATCAAGCGCGCGGAAGGCTTCTACGTTTTTCTTCAGTGGATAAGGGGTTACTGGTGATAGCTGCCATACACTCTCGGCTTCAGGAGGTGCGAAATAATAACCGAAATCGCCTGTTTCGCCCCAGATTTTCTCCAAATGCATGTTGAACAGCTTTATGAGAGCTTCTGGATGCTTGACTCCCTTTTTCACCGCGTAGAACCGGGCCGTGCTGAATTTAAGAGGAATCTTGGCTGTGTCACCGGATTCCGTAACAATTGGAAACGCTTGCCATTGTGCATTCGGATCATTGTTTTTGTTCAATTGGAGTGGATAGATAGAATTCCATTGCTCACCGTATTGCATACCAATCTTGCCTCCGGCAATCAGCTCGGATACTTTTCCTCCATCCTTAATACCGAATTCAGGATCCACTTGACCGCTTTTAGACATAGTCTGCAGTGCTTGAAGCGCCGTCTTCACTTCAGGCTGAACGCTACCAAACACAAGGCTTCCTGAAGCATCCTCCACCCAAATGTTCGGAAAAGCGTTGTAGCCGGCCATAAAGCCATCTAGACCCATCGTGCCGCCCCATAGATTCTTAGTAAAACCAAGTCCGAACGTATCCGGTTTGCCATTGCCGTCAGGATCCTGCTCCGTGAATGCCTTGGATATTGCAAGCACGTCGGCCATTGTTTTCGGAGGCTGCAAGCCGAGCTTCGTCATCCAATCTGTGCGGATCCAGATGAACATAGAACGTTCAATGGAGGATTCCACCATTGGGATCGCCATCAGCTTTCCGTTTAGCGTTACCGCATCAAAGGGACTGGAGCCCTCTGACAGCAATGCTTCCTTAAGGGCAGGGGAAGCATAATCCTCAAATAGCTTCGTCACGTCTTCAATCTGATCGGAATCCGCAAGCTGCTTAAGCTGCGTCGCATTTACCGGAATAAAGTCTGGAAGGTCTCCCGACGCCAAAGTCACATTGATTTTTTGCAAATATTGATCCGACGAAATATCTCCCTTGACCACCCAATCGTTGACAATTTTAATACCAAGCTCTTTTTCATACACGCGTGTCCATCGGTTATCCTCTAGCGTTTCATCTTTCAATACACCGAGCACGTTATTCTCGACAACATCGCTCAGATGTCTAACGAACGATACTTCGATTGGCGGATCGTACTTTCCGAACGGGCCGTCAACAACCCCTTTGTCCGTTTCCTTATTGCCTCCGTTGTCAGTGTTGCTGGTAGCTGTGGGTTTCGTTTCGTTGCCTGACTTGCTGTTACCGTCCGAGCAAGCCGTAATCGTGAATGCTGTGATTAGGAGAATCGTAAGCGCTCTCATTCCGTTGCGTGGCTTTTTTTGCACTTTCATACCCTTACCTCCGATTTTCGTAATCAATATCAATTTAGGAGCCCCTATTTGTATACTTTTTCAGTATATTCGCTCTTTACTTGGGCAACAATGTGCAACTCTTTACATGCTTACCCGTTGTTTACTTCCTGATTAGGTTTATCTACTCCACCATTGTTCCGGCTAGCTTCTGCAAATCTCGATACGCGAGATTCTGACCATTAAGCATGGAGGTTGTATTGAGCAAAAAAGACTTTAAGTCTACATATGAAAAGGGGCTTCCAGCAGTCAGCTTTTACTGACTTTCTGGAAAGCCCCTTCTTATATACGCTTTTATAGGAAGCATTCTATGCTTATCTTCATGTCCTGACCGAATTTAACATATAACTAAACTTGAATGAGAGCCTTCACAACCATTTTCACGGCAGCATTGGCCGCTTCTTCGATCGACTTGCTGTTAACAGCTATATCGATTGGCAAAAAGGCTTGGCCGATGATTTCTTGTGCAATGGCTTGGTCGTTGCCGTTCGTCGTACCAGGCAGTACCAATGCAATAAGTCCCGCATTGTTTAGCAAAGTGGCATAACCCGCGATTTGCCGCACAGATTCGCCTAAGCTGTTGTCGATTAACATCGTATGATAGCCTCTCGCTACCAATCGTTTTTCGATTTCCTTCGCAACAGCCGAGTTGTCCGCAACTGAACCAGTAAGCCAAAGCGTTAATGGCTGCTGTCCTTTTTGCTGGGCACGAACATCTCTTGTAATTTCCATATCGATCCGGTCGGCATTGTCCGTGCTTTGAAGAGCTTCGATAATGACGCCGCAAGCGGATGTCATATTCGTTACACGATCGATGAGAATAAATCCGCCGATGCTTTTATTTTTTTCAAACGTATCAAAAACAATACCATCCGATAATGAAAATTCACATTTAGCCACTTCATTCTTAACCACATGATCGGCTGTAATGGTATTTCCTGTATTAATATCGATTTTATGATTAATTTTCGTGACCGTACCAGGAAGAACCTTTGTACCTACCTTCACCAGAACATCTTTTCCCGGCGTCAGGACAGAATCATCCATCCAAAGAATCGTGGCGCTAAAGCTGTCCGCCTCTTGGAGCTGATTGTCCTTCGTAAACACGCAGCCTCGTGAAACGTCGACTTCCCGATCCAATTGAATTGTGACAGGCTGCCCGGCATGAGCCGAATTCCTATCTTGATCGGTGACAAAGATGCGTTTCACCTTCGCCTTCTCACGGCTAGGCAGAGTTGTCAGCTCATCGCCAACTGCGATACTGCCGGCTTCAATCTGGCCTTGAAATCCGCGGAATGTGTGGTCCGGTCGGCATACCCGCTGAATGGGCATCATAAACGGCTTAACGTCATCGTTCGAATGAACATCAACACCTTCCAAATAGGGCAGCAAAGCAAGACCCTCGTACCATGGCGTATTAGGCGATTTCTTTGTAATGTTATCCCCTTCGGTTGCAGAAACAGGGATCACCTGAATGCTTTCAAACCGGAATTCTGTGGTGAGGCGAGAGAATTCTTTTTTGATTTCATCAAATTTCTTTGTATCAAAGCCCACCAAATCCATTTTGTTTACCGCCAAGACCAGATGCTTAATCCCCATGAGGGCGCAAATCCGGGTATGGCGCTTCGTTTGAGTAATAATCCCTTTGGTTGCATCCACCAGAATAACGGCAAGATCCGCAAATGATGCGCCTACGGCCATGTTGCGTGTATATTCTTCGTGCCCCGGCGTATCCGCTACAATGAACGAACGGTGATCCGTCGTAAAATACCGAAATGCCACATCAATCGTAATTCCCTGCTCACGTTCGGCTATCAGCCCGTCAAGAAGCAAGGAGTAGTCAATTTTCCCGCCACGGCTGCCCAGCCTGCTGTCGAGCTCCAATGCTCTCTCCTGGTCGGCGAACAAAAGCTTAGCCTCATAAAGCATATGTCCAATCAAAGTGGATTTTCCGTCATCCACACTACCGCAAGTAATAAATTTAAGCAGACTTTTCATCTTAGAAATAGCCCTCCCGTTTACGTCTTTCCATGCTGCCCGCTTCTTCTTGGTCGATAACCCTTGTTGTCCGTTCGGATGATACCGCACCAAGCGTTTCTTCAATAATAGCATCCAGCGTGTCCGCATTTGACTCGGCGCCGCCAGTCAACGGATAACAGCCTAATGTGCGAAATCTCATCCTCATCATTTCAATCTTCTCGCCTGGCTCAAGCTTCATCCGCTCATCATCCGCCATGATGATCTGTCCATCGCGATTAACGACAGGTCTTTCTTTCGCAAAATAGAGAGGCACAATATCAATGTTCTCTCTGCGAATGTATTGCCAGATATCTTTTTCCGTCCAGTTGGAAATGGGGAATACGCGGATGCTTTCGCCCTTATTAATTCTTGTGTTGTAGAGCTTCCACATTTCCGGCCGCTGATTTTTCGGATCCCAAGCATGATTTTTGTTACGGAATGAGAAAATCCGCTCCTTCGCACGTGACTTTTCCTCATCACGTCTTCCGCCGCCAAAAGCAGCCGTAAATCCGTACTTGTCTAGGCCCTGCTTCAGAGCTTGGGTTTTCATAATGTCCGTATACGCGGAACCATGATCGAAGGGGTTGATTCCTTGCTCAATTCCTTCTTGATTGGAGTGAACAATCATGTTAATTCCGAATTCTTTCGCCTTGCGGTCGCGGAATTCAATCATCTCTTTGAACTTCCACGTGGTGTCAATATGCATGAAAGCAAACGGCGGCTTTTCCGGATAAAATGCTTTCAACGCCAAATGCAGCATCACAGAGCTATCCTTACCGATCGAGTACAGCATCACGGGATTTTCGCTTTCCGCCGCTACTTCCCGAATAATATAAATCGCCTCAGCCTCGAGTTGATCTAGATGTGTCGTTTCATCTATGGAATCAAGCATCAATTTGTCCATGAAAAAAGTGCCTCCCTTTAATCCTTACTAAATCTATAGACTATAATTTATATCCTATCAGATTTTCACTTTAATGCAAAGTGGAATTAAGTTTTTTCTTTTATTTTCTGAGCCTTTGGTTTTCATTAGTTCTTCTCTTTAATGTCCAATTTTCATAAGTTTCGTCCAAACCACAAGCAAGCAATCGTTGAATAAAAGACAGCTGCCGATTAAAAGTCGGCAGCTGTCTTGTTCTTTCAAAGTACTTGCTAAGTTTAAGGAAATAACACGAAGTTAGGCCTCATATTAATGAAGCAACATAATATGCATTACTCCAAGTTTAACTATAAGGCTACCGTTTTCGTTGCAACTTCCTCTTGGAATGTCTGGTCATGCTCAACAAATACCATGGTTGGATTAAAGCTTTTAATAAGCTCTTCCACTTGCATTCGTGAATAAACATCAATAAAATTTAGCGGCTCATCCCAAATATATAAATGAGCTTTTTCACATAAACTTTTAGCTATAAGCAGTTTTTTCTTTTGTCCACCAGAATAGTGGGATATATCTTTTTCAAACTGGATACGGTCAAAGTCCATCTTACGTAGAATGGACTTAAATATCGGTTCATCAATCTGATTTTCTTCAATAAAATCAGATAATTTCCCCTTTAAATGAGAGGTATCTTGCTGTACATAAGAAATAACAAGGCCTGAACTAACGTTCAAGGTACCTGTATGCTGGAGCGGCTTTCCTAGAATCAGTTGTAAAATACTGCTTTTCCCGCTGCCATTCTTTCCGTCAAGCACCACTCGGTCTCCTGCTTCAACTTTAAAACTTATTGGCGTATGAACTAATTCACCATCATACCTAACAGACACGTCCGATAACTGAATGAGTTCTTTCGATTTGTATTCTAAAGGCTCTAACTGTAATAACTCCGTTTTTTCCACATTTTTCAGCAGCGTTGACTTTGCTTCTATGGCTTTATTTTGCCTTGATTCCAAGTTTTTTGCACGTTTCATCATTTTTGCAGCTTTATGTCCTACATACCCCTTGTCCAATTTAGAACCAGAATTTGTTGTACCATTTTTGGAAGCTTCTACTTGATTAGACCAATTGGCGGAACGCTTTGATGATTGTTGCAGCCTTCCAATGTCTTTTTGTAGACGCTCATTTGTTTTTTCTTCATGCTCTTGCTGTCTATCAAAATTCAGCTTCCAAGAAGAATAATTACCACTTTGAACATCTATATTGGTTCGGTTTATTGACAAGATATGGTCAACACAACCATCCAAAAAATTTCTATCATGTGAAATTAAAATGAAGCCTTTTTTCCTTTTTAAATAGTTAGAAACCATCTTTCTCGCATGGATATCTAAGTGATTGGTTGGCTCATCAATTAATAAAAATTTCCCTTCATTCAAGAAAAGTGCAGCCAGTAAAACCTTCGTTTGTTCCCCATTCGATAATGTTGCAAATGGTCGGTACATCACTTCAGCATCGACATCTAAATAGGACATTTCTCGAAGAAACTCCCAATCCTCTGCTTGAGGACTTATCTCTTCCAATATTTCATAGGTGAATCTGCTTTTATCCAAGACTGGATATGGAAAATAACTGAATTCTACTGAAGAAATAATTTTTCCGTTGTATTCATATTTTCCTAATAAAAGATTGAAAAAAGTCGTCTTGCCTCGACCATTACGGCCAATAAATCCAAGCTTCCAATCCGTATCTATTTGAAAATTAACATCCTTAAAAATATGATCAAAGCTGCTAGGATATGAAAATGTCAGGTTTTGTACATGAATCATTGACATGGTAGGTTCCTCCTTTTTATAAAAACATTACTTCTTCTTTATAAAAAGTCGGTACATACCCATTTATTCTTATTTACTCCGTATAAGTTCAATGGATACTAACCGACTTATACGGAGTAAATCATGTGTAACAACCGTGTCTGTACTCATGTTCCGCCTCCTCTATAGCTTGTTGTGTCCGTATAGCTGTCCGCATGCTGCATCAATGTCAGTACCGAATTGAGTGCGTACAGTGACTTTGATTCCCTCTGTCTTCAAGATAGCAACAAACTTTTGAACCCGTTCTTTGTCAGATTGATGAAAGCTTTCAGGCGTCACATCGGTTGAATTGTATGGAATCAAATTGACGTGATATAAATGTTCCCAAGGACCTCTGTTCTTTAATAAAGCAGCAATGGCTTGCGCATGTTCGTTTGAATCGTTTTCGCCTCGAAGTAAAATATACGCAATATATACTTTCCTACCTGTATCACGAATATGCTGATCCAACTTGTTCAACACATCATGAACTGGAAAGCGATTGTTAATTGGCATTAGCTCGCTCCGCTGTTCGTCGAACGGAGAGTGCAGGGAGAAGGTTAGATTAACCTGTGGAAACTCCTTTGCAAGGCGATCGATACCTGGCAATATTCCGATGGTAGAAACCGTAATTCTGCGATGCCCCAAACCAAAGGTTCGTGGATCTGTTAGAATCATAATCGTGTCGAAAATATTAGGATTGGCCAAAGCCTCTCCCATGCCCATAAACGAAACACTATCCAAGGCTTCACCATTTAAATGAAAGTATAACAACTGATCGGTAATTTCATCAGCAGTCAGATTACGTTTAAGTCCAATTGTACCTGTAGCACAGAAGCTGCAACCATATCCACATCCACACTGGCTAGAAATGCAGTACGATTTCCAGCCGCGCTTATAGCTTAGTTGAACTGCTTCTATGTGCTCACCGCCTTCAATCTCAAAAAGCACTTTATTCACTTGTGTGGATGCCTTTTGCATGACAGGGGTTACGTTCAAAACGTGTTCGCCCAGGTTCTTGATTAATTCATTTCTTATCCCCTTGGGTAGAATGGTCATTCGGTCATATTCACCAATTCTTTGCTTAAAGATCGCATCCGCAATTTGTTGGAACCGATATGCGGGTTGTTTCCATTCTGCTAAAAGGTGTTGAATCATTTCGTATTTCGAAGTTGACTTCATGTGTTTTCTCCTCTTGAGCCGGAGAAACAGCTATAGCACCCCTTGTTGGTGCTTAACCTATACACTAACCAACCATATTAAAACCCACGAAGCTTGCAGCTAGGATAGCTACGTGCATCTATCGATAGATGGATAATGCTCCGGCATCCGTTTAGTTTGATCGTGAACCGTGCCAACGGATAATGAACGACTCACATGAACATTTACAACCTCAACCATCAATTTCAACCTCCTAAGATACATAAGCACATCATTATTTAAAACATTATGGTAATAAAAAAAGAGCTACAAGAAAGGTTACCTTTCTTGTAGCTCAAATAAACGAATACAGATACCAACCCATTTAATGGAATTGATAATGATATTTGAGTGAAAAGAATAAGTAAATTTCTTACTTAACAAAAAATAAAACAATTATGGTTATGTTTTATCATTCGTAAAAAAGCAAGAAATATTACATTATCCTCATCATCTCCCCTTGATTATTAAATGTAATTCTAGCATAACATATTTCACTTTTCAACATTGTAACAAAAAGGAAGCACATTTATGAAAACACGCCTCCGATTATTCATTGAAGCTTTTTTATTCCCTAAACAAGAATGTCGAGAACAAATAATTTTTGGATATCCATTATCACTTTTTTACATCAAGCAGACGAAGCAGCATAATCGTCGATTCAGCCCGAGTAGCAGGATCCGCAGGAGCGAAACGATTACCGTTTTTGCCTTTAATTATTCCCAAATCAGCGGCGGCCGCGACGGACGGCAGCGCCCATGGCTTAATCTGCTGCTTATCGGCAAATGAGACCTTGGCGTTCGGATTCAGCTCGCCGTCGTACAGCCTCATGATTAGGACAGCCATTTCGGACCTGCTAATCCATTGGTTCGGTCGGAAGCTACCGTCCGCGTAGCCTTTAATAAGGCCCGCTTGCTCCGCTTCCGCGATATAAGGCCTTGCCCAAACAGGGATTTTATCTACATCACTGAAATTTAGCGACATCCCGCTTTTCGCTTCGAAATCAAACGCCCTCGCGGTCATCACAACGAACTCCGCACGCGTAATCTTCAAATCCGGACGGAAAGTTCCATCACCGTAACCGTTTACAAACCCCATGTTGACAGCACGTTCTATCCCTTCTTTGGCCCAGTGGCGAGCAATATCCTTGAATGTACCGGAATTTCCCGCTACTTGCACTGCGATGTTCGCTTTCGTTCCTGGCTCGAGCACAGTATCAGTAAGATCGCTTTTCACCAGCTTCACGCGTGTTAATTCTACTGTCGACTTTAACGTATTATTACCAATTACTTCAAACGTAATTGCAGCGAGCTCAGCTTTTCCCGATAGGCCGTCGACCTTGCCCACCTTCGTATGTGCGAACACGACAAGGCCATCCTCAGGAGAGATCGGAACGGAGAACCCTTGCAGCAAGCTTGCGCTTTTTTTGTACAATAGTTTGTTATTATCGTACTTCAAATTGATTTCGAAGCCATATACGTCAGTAAGATCCGAGCCCGTCACCGTCACCACAACTTGATTTCCGTTAATGGACACATGTTTGGAGACTGACAAGTTGAAAGTGGCGTCCTTGGCCATTACGTACGCTGGCAGCAAGGAAAGAGCGAGCCAAGCAGCTAGCAGCATCATTCCGACTCGATATTTCAAGCGAATTCCCATCCTTTCGCGATTTAAGATTTGTTCAAGCTACTATTTGCGATTCATAACTTCTCGCTATGTTGTAATTGGCATTCCGTACATCTATTTATCAAATATAAAGCCAAAAATAAAGAAAGGGCGGCTCAGAGTTACTTCAACTAAGGCCACCAATTCTTTATTTTTACACGTAATTAATTCAAAATTTTACGAGCCAGAATCGAGATATCAACGATGTCAATATGACCGTCACCATTCAAATCCAACTTTCTGTACTCATTCCAATTTGAATCTTGATCATTTTTACCATAAGCCGAAGCCACAATCGCAAGGTCACCCACACTTACTCTATTGTCGTTATTGTAATCTCCTTCGATTGCTTTAATCCTTGAATCAATAAAGCTTTGCAGAGCCGCGTGCAATTTCATGATCGCCTCTTCAATTTCAGCCTGGCTTATTCCCTGAGTCGACGCAACCACTTTGGCGTTTTCTATTGCTGCCTGCAGAGTTGCTTTAGAGCCTGATGGATACTGGCCAGGATATACGCCTTCAATGGCTGCATCGTGCGCGCCTTGCACTTCCGCAATGAGAAGCAGCAAGCCCGACTTATCCAGCTTATTAATTTTGACTGTGTGAGTTGCACCAGCCCAATCTGTCTCTTGGCCCGCGCTATTAGCAACCGTTAACTGAGTAACACGAATGGAGGCGATCTGCGAATGATCCGTTGCAACCGCTTTAAACTTAAGCTTAATCAGTCCGCTTGTCATATTCGTATTTCCAATAGAAGTCGCGATGATTCTAAGCTTGCCATCCGTATTCATTTCACCGACTAGTTTAAAATCTTGCTGGAGCGATTCCATTGATCCAAATTCCAGCTTATCCGCATCATAATCAATCGTAATATCTAGCGCTTTGATATCTGTTCCAGAATGCTCCAAACTGAATTCAATATCAACGTTTTTCCCGCCTTCAACTGTCTCCGCACCGCTTAGCAACGCGCCTTCTTGACCGCTGATTGAGATCAGCGCGCTGCCGCTCATACCGGACCCGCTGGCTATCGCCGTTACTTTCACGACGCCGTTCTTTTTGGCTGACAGCAATCCTGTTTCGCTAATGATTGCCGCATTTGTCTCCGATCCGTCTTCTGCGGTCACCGACCATACAACGGGCACTCCCGCCAACATTTGCAGCGTGCCGTCTTTTGTCGTGATGGACGTCGCTCCAGCCGCTCCAGAGACTGCCAGTTTAGACTCCTTCACCAGTGTAACCACACCCCATTGTGAGCCGTTAGCATAAGACTGTCCGGTTGCATCGTGCCACATGATAATGTCCTGACGGCCACCAGCTGCTTTCGCGTCATTGATCTGCAAATCAAATCCAATGACATGATCAACCGCAGGAAGAGCAGCTTTAAAGGGAATCTTGGTTTCAATATAATAACCGCCATCTACGACTTTGGCAAAAGACTCAACACCTGCACTGACACTGTCTGGATTAAAGCTTTTCTCATTCAGATAGTTGATCCGGTATTGTCCCATGCCTGTGCCGTAGGAGGTTTGTTTACTGTTGGTCTCATCCACAAAGATCTCGACCGAGTCCTTCTCATGCGCGCTGCTGCTGCTGCTGTCCAGCACTGGGTCTTTTACACGCACCAGAACATACAAATTAGTATCGTCCCATAGCACTTTAGCGAAGCCGTCCGTTGGACCGTTCACCATAGTCAGATGCTTAAGGATCGGCAGCGTAACGGTCGTATTCCAGCGTGGGTCGAGCTCGGCGCCGCCAAGAACAGGCGTACCGTAAGCGGCTGTCCCCACTCCGCTTGGTAACAGTTGAAGCGTTTTGATTGCGTTACGAAGCGCGTAATAGGAATGGTCCGCTGCTGCCTGCCCGATCTCACCATTTGAGGCGGCAGTTTTGGCTTCACTTAATGCGCTTGCAAAAACGTTCCAGGAATGGCTTGTATAAATCGTAACGTCCTTGTTGTTGGCAGCCTCAAGCAAGGCGGTCAACAGGGTTTTGTCGACTGCTGGGTCGACAGGCATCGTATCGCTAACCACAACACTTGCGTGCGACTGACTTAATACCTCGCCGTCTTCCGCCAATACATAAATAATGTATGGACCGGGTACCTCAGGCGCGGACATGCCGAGCACGTCGCCGGAGGCCACTGTTTCATCGTCGCCTCCATCAAAATGTCCGCCGCTTGACGAGGAAATCCATATTTTTTTTGTCGCGTCGTCCAAATCGTACGCAAACCTGACTGTCCCGCCGGGGGCTACGGACACGTCAGCCGGGAGCAGCTTATTGGCTACCGATACTGTAGTCGTAAAGTTAATGGTTATTGCAGGCATTGAAGTGCTGCCTACCAAGGTCCAGCTTCCTGCAGTACGGATTTCGTACCCATCCGACACGGGTTTGCCGTTCAGCGTAAAGGTGTATTCATCGCTTAAAGTCAGTTTAAGAGGCCGTACCGCTGAAACTTCGTAGCTTTTCCCATTTTCCACATTGGTTGCCGACTCACTCGTGTCGACGTATGCCGTATGCTTGGAAGTGGCGGTTTTTCTTCCGTCTCCGTATACGATATATAGTTTGTATTGTCCTGCGGCAGATGGAGTGTTGATCGACTTTGCGTTGCCGGCAGCTTTTGTCATTGTAATGCCTTCTTTAAAAACCGTTGTGTTCGCTGGCGCAAGCCAAACCGTGTCTTCAGCTTTTAGCAAACCCCTGCGGCTCACCTTTTCACCGCCTACACCCACGATGACGTTGGAAGCCAGCTCAAATTCGGTATCGGCAATAAGGCTTCTTGGGATCATATGAGTGTATTCGTTGGTAAGGCCCGAATTCAAAACGATTTCGTTGCCCTTAACCGGCCAAATGCGGGCTTCGCTTTTGAAATTGTCATAAGTAATTCTAGGGCCGCCATTCTGGTTGTTATTCCCGTCCACGTAACCTTCGACGGCAATCATATCGCTTTTGCGCTTCCAGTTGTTAAACTCATAAAGACGGCTCTGTCCAACGGCATGGGAGAGCTTTGACTGTACAACGTTTCCTATCATCTTGATGAACGTGCTGCCTTCGTCGGGATGGAACCCGTTCGTCCAGTTGTTGGAGGTCGTGGGTTTGCCCGTTGGATTCGGGTCAAGAAAGTTGTAGTTCATCTCGGTGAAATTCGTCCAGTTGTCAGAATGCCAGTTACTTTTCTTGTCGGTGACGGGATTATTGGTCAAATCGTTGACGGTGTCCCATGTTCCTCCGCCTGGCAAATTACCTGGATCGCCCTGCCGTCCCAGTGAGTAAATAGCTCCAGAGTCGTTAACTATCGTACAAATTTCCTCTACCCGGTTATAGTTTATTTTGTTATTTCTAGAGGTCGTAGAGAGCACCGGAGACCTCGCGAGACTCGTTTCATGCGTACCATGGTAAGGGCCGCCGGTCTTGTTGGTCCCTTGGGCAGTAAAGCCGAACCCATCATATTCGTCCCAGCCCCAGCCGATGCTCATGGCGCCGTAAGTAGAGTCATAAAAGTAGTTGTGCAGGACCTGCATGTTCGTAGTGTAGAAAGAGGTTAGAGAGTTGGCCCCCGGGAATCCATAGCAGTTCCTATACAAAAAGTTATTTGTAATATAAATATTTTCCGGCACGGCTTCCGTACCTGTCTTAAATTTCTCCTTATCAACGCCAGCCCAGTTCCTTATTGGCGTTCCAGAGACCGAAACACTAGATTCATGCTTAATCGGCTCATCATTTTCATAGATATGATGCGGGTGTCCGATTACAACGCCGGAAGCAAGCGTATCTGCGATATAGTTGCCTGTGACTTCGATATCCTTGACATCGTTTTCCACATGGATGCCATTAAATCCGGTAAGCCCGATCTCGCCGTTAAGCACTTTAATGTTTCTCGCCGCGTTGATCATTACCGCTGCCGGCGGTATGTCATACCCTCGGTAGAAAGTCTCATGCCAGTTAATGCTGCTTGGGAAATAAACGGTGTTCACGATAGAACCCTGAACGGACGCGAAGCCGCGGGAACTGGTCGTTACCGGACCGGATCCGTCGCTAAGTGTATAGGTACCCGTCAGTTCAAAAAGTTTGTAGTCGGTATGGGCAAACTTCAGCCCATTGAAGGTTATGTTTTTGACACGTCCATCATCCGAGCCCTCCACAGGCTTCAACCGATCTCCTACAGGAATCCCTTTTATGTCGAGAACCTTCTCGAGCCTTGGAATGACCACGTCGGCGGTATTGATATCCTCGCCTACAAGCGGGATGTAATAAAGCGTGCTTTCCGCCTGGTCGAAATAGAAATCTCCGCGTTTGTTGAAGAACTCGAAAGCGTTGCGGATGACTTGATTGTTACCTGGATTGTATTGCGTGTTATTACTCAAAGACTGCGAAATCGCCCCATAAGGCATTTGAAACCTAAGCATGACACCGCCGGGCTTGTTGCTGGCTGCCGGCGCCTGTTCGATTGACGCGAAGGTGACAAAAGGCCTCGACCATCTGGCGGTAGAGCCGCCCATGCTTTCGGCTTCGATGTTTTGGGGATTTTTCGTTGCCGTCGTCAGACCTACACTGGCATCAAATACGATAGCCGCCCGGATGTTACTGCCGTTCTGCCACGCCCAAGGGTTATTGGCAGAGGTAAAGCTGGCTGTAGGTGTACCGTTGACGGTTCTGTTGGCCGAAACGATTTGCGAGCTCAGCGTCATGTTGGCAATCTTATCGTTTACATAAATTGCGCGCAACTTATCGCTCCGTTTGAGGGTCGTTTTATACGCCGTTAAACCGCCAGTCTGGGTAAGGCCAACAGCTTCTGTCCATACGCCTTTTTCCAGCATTTCACCTGCGCTGATTACCGGCTTCGCTCCCGGCGCAGCCTCATAGCGAATCGTGCTGCTTGCACTTCCGGAATCATCCTTGTTAAAAACGAGGGTTTCATCAAGCGAATAATATCCATCCGCAATTTGAACGACGATATCACCGCCGGTCTTAGGCAGAGTTCTGACTACTGCTTTTGCCTTGGCAAGTGTTTTGTACGGCTTTTCTTGTGATCCGTCACCTGTGTTATCGTTGCCATTTGTAGCAACATAGATCGTTGCACTTGGCGCACTGCTAGCTGCGGTTGTACCTAGCGCACTGCTAGCTGCGACTACCGACCCTAAAAATGGTAGCATGGAAACTACCATTGCCAAAGTCATCATCCAAATGAATGCTCTTTTTCTCACTTTCAAAAAACCTCCTTGGATATGAGTAAAATCATTTGCGGATTCCGAACTTTATTTCATCCCCCCTGCATGACCGTCCTTTGTTCTTGGTGCAGGATTCTGGCTGCTAGCCTTTACATTGCCTTTGACTGAGCAGCTCTATTTCCAAAAATGGAAGCGCTGTCAATCAATGCTTTTATAATACCAGTCTGTACGAATATTCCCAGAGACTATTATTGGGCCGCAAGGAAAATTCTCGGGACAATAGAGAAAGATAGAGCACTATGAAAACCTGAATATACGAAGAAAAGACACCTTTACAGGTGCCCGTCCCTTCTCCCACTTTTCATTCCTCATTTCAGAATAGCGCCTGCAGTCAATGCATTTTCGATCTTTTCATTGCCTATTAAATAAACGATGATCATAGGCAAGCTGGACAGCAGCATACTCGCGCCGATGAGCCCCCAATCCGTAACTCCCACATTGATAAAGAATCCAAGCAACCCGACCGTAAGTGGCCGAAATTGATCCTTGGAAGCAATAATAAAAGCAAGCGGAAATTCGTTCCAGATTCGAATGAATATAAGAACGCATTGCGTCACGAGCGCTGGCATCACGATTGGAAATATGATTTTAATGTACGTTTGATAGACATTCGCTCCATCTATGCATGCCGCTTCTTCCAGCTCCTTAGGCAAAGAACGAAGAAAGGCATACAGCATCAGTACGCAGGAAGCGATGGCGAAGCCGGAATACGGCAAGATAAGACCCAAATGACTATTTTTGATATGCATCCATTTCACCAGCTGGAATAAAGGAATAACGACTACTTCGATTGGAACAATTAGTCCCATGGATACATAAAACAGCATCACCGAATTGAATTTCCATTGCATGCGACTGAGGCAATATGCAAGCATGCTGCCCGTTGCCAGCGTAATAACGATTGTGCCTGTGGTATAAATCACGCTGTTCTCGAAATACGTATAGAAATGATATTTGGACAGCGCTTCGCTGAAGTTCAGCCAGTCCCAGGATGTCGGTAACCCAAAAGGATTGTCGTAAGCTTCGCTTTTGGACTTTAACGACATCGTTACCATCCAGTACAAGGGAAACAGAAACGTGCATCCCACGGCTACCCAAAACACTCGACTTAATAGTTTCAGAAAGCTCCCCTCCAGCTTAAAACTCCAGTTTTTCTCTGGCAACGTACCTTTGAATGACAAAGGAGATCAAAAGGCATTCCAGAATAAAAATAACGGCGATCGCAGTACCTTTGCCAAATTCGGAAGTATCAAATGCCGTATAATACATCTGGTAGATGACCGTCCTGGATAGATCTCCCGGGCCTCCTGCCGTCATGACTCGTACATGCGAATAAAATGCCATAGAGCCTAATGTAGACAGAATAAGTACGTATTTGATTACATTCTGCAGCAAGGGGATCGTAATTCGTAAGCAAACTTGAATATAATTAGCTCCGTCGATCAATGCCGCTTCATAATAACTCTTGGGTATGGTCTTGATTCCTGTATAAAACAGCAACGCGTTCAGTCCAATATATTGCCACAGGAATGTCACTCCGATGCTGGGCATTACCGTTTTCTTTTCTGTCAACCACGAATGCGTCCATGAGCTGAGCCCTAACGAATGGAGAATCTCGTTAAATAAACCCCAATTTGGTTCGTAGAACGCCAGCCAAATCTGGGCAACAACCGTAACCGACAAGATAGCGGGGAACATCGCCACCGTCTTGAAAAATCGACGAAACTTTGGTGTTTGAGCATCTATAAAAAGCGAAAGCATCATGGATAGGGGCAGCCCCAGCAATAAGGAGATGGCTACAATGAGATACGTATTCTTATGAGCGGTCCAAAAGGATGGCGATGCCATGACTTCTTTGTAATTATTTAAACCAACAAAATCCAAGTTTTTAAATCCGTCATGCTTATGCAAGCTCATCCAAATCTCAGGCAGCAAAGGGTATACGCAAAATAAAGTAAACAGCAGCAATGCTGGGAAAGCAAACACAAATATGGACACTTTGGTACTAAAGTACTTGTTCATCGCTCTCTCCACCATTTAAGTTGTGTCTAAACCCCCTTGGATTAAATCCGCAGGGGATTTAGCTGTTATTGCATCTTTTACTTGTCAAACCACGTATTTTCGTTCCAGATCTTGTTCATCGCCACATTAAAATCATCAGCTGCGTACTCGCCCGTTAATAAATTCGCTCCTTGCGTAGATATTTCGGCAGACGTCCTTGCATCTAGCGAATTAAGAGCAAATGACGCGATTTTATTAGGAATCGGATTGTACCAGTCAACGAACTTCTGCATAAGCGGGCTCCTATCCATTGCTTGGTTACCTGTCTGCAAAGATATAGGAGCACCGGTAGATTCGAAGTATAACGCATCCGCCATGGCTAGAAATTCGGCAAGCTTGACGGCCTCTTCCGGGTTCTTGGTTTTGCCGTTTACCGCATAACCATTAATCGGAGAACCCCAGAACTGTACGTTTTCTGTAGGGCTATACTTATCGCTGGCACTTGGAAATGGGAAGAAATCAACCGTTTCGTCTTTGGCGAGATTTGGCAGCTCCCAAGTAAACATCCATAACATAGCCGCTTTTTTAGACGTAAACATTTCCATGGCCGGACCATAATCTATATTGGCAATACCGTCTGGGAACACGCCTTCTTTAACTAGCGTTTCGATGCGAGCTGCTCCTTCCTTGACCGATGGATTGTTAAAGTCCGTTTTGTTGCTGACAAGGTCTGCCATCGCCTGCGGATCTCCGATTTGAATCATTTGCTGAAGCATAAAGAGTTTCGGTCCCCACCCGTCCTTGCCGGGAGTCACAGCCGGTATCATGCCTTTGCTCTTGAGCGTCTTCGAGATTTGAATTAGCTCATCGAACGTGGTTGGCACTTGAACCCCGGCTTCCTCGAACATATCTTTATGATAGAAGATGACAGGGGTGAAATACGTGTCCGCACCGGAAGACAAGCTGTAGATCCCGTTATCGACATGCTTTAACGCATCCGGCACCGCGTATTTGTCCAAGAATCCGTCTTTGGAAATATAAGGTGTCAGATCCAGAATGCTGCCTGTGCTCTTCAGCGGCGTAAAGTAGCCCGCATCATTCCAGAATACGTCCGGCATATCCCCTGATGCATTTAACGTCTTCAATTTGTTTGCCATATCCTCGCCGCCGCCGCCGGGCTCAAACTCGACTTCAAGATTAGGAAGCGCTGAAGCAATATTCGGTTTGATGAATTTTTCCATAATGTTGTTGCGATTCTCATCCGTCGTAAGCGTGATGACTCTCATCTTGATTTTCTTGCTGTCCGTCTCCGTCGTATTCTTGTTATCCTCCTTGCTTGTTGCCGAGGGCGACGGATTGTCGGACGGCTCGTTGGACTTGGTTTCATTCCCACTGCTGCATGCTGATGAAACCAGTAAAGTACTTGCCATAAGTAACATAGCTGCTGCCTTTGACTTCGTTTTCATTGTTTACCTCCCCTATTTGTCAAAGCGGATATCGGATTGATTTTAGATGTTGAAAGCGGTATCAACCTTGAGTTAATTTTACGAATCTTACCAAATTTAGTACAGAGATTATTCTCGGACCAGCAGTAAAATTAACGGCAAAAAAATAGACGTTAGAGGCAAAGTTTTCACTTTTCCCCTAACGTCTGCATTGAAGTATAGGCTATCGGATTTGATTCACATATTTGCTAGGCGTGATTCCCATATATTTTTTGAAGCATTTGCTGAAATAGTTGGCGTCCGCATATCCCACCCGGTTCGATACGTTTTGGATAACCTTCTCTCCCTGATCAAAAAGCTCTTTTGCTTTAATCATCCGTATTTCGGTCAGGTAGTCATTGATCGTAAGGGTCGTTTCTTTCTTAAATACGAAGCAAAGATGATTGTAATTCATATGAACGCTCTTGGCGATATCTTCGATTCGCAGTTCTTCGTTGCCGTAATGCCTCAAAATATACGATTTGACCTCCTCGATAACTTTGACGGCTCTATTGGTTTTGCGACTATGCACATGATCCATGGCCTTTAAAATTAAAGCACGTATCCAGTCCTCCAACTCATTGAAGGTTTTCAACCGCTGAACATGTTGGATCATATCGGGTTGTGTCGTATTTCGGAAGACATCTTCAAAGCTTTGCGACGCTTCGGCCAAAAACTCCAGGCATGTGGATACAATTTCGATTCCGGCGAGAAGCAGCATTTCCATAGACGCTTTTTGGACGCGAGTATCATGAAAAAAACGCGAGAGCCATTCTTCCGTCTCGGATATGTTCCCGATTCGCATGAACATCAGCAAGCCGCTTCTTTTTTCCACCGAGAACAATCCGACCTTCATCCCGGTTTCCGCAATCAAGGAATGTGCGAACACCTTGTTGCCACCCCATACAAACCGTTGCTTCAAGGCGATTAACGCTTCCTTATATGAAACCGAAATCGACTCAACCGTTTCGCAGCCGTTCCCTAAGCCGATCGTTACCGTACAGGCTAAATCGTTTTCTACGTTCCATCGAATCCGTTCGCAAATCGTTTCCAGCTTGTTGAAGGCACCGTCAGGAGAGCCTATGATCAGAACCAGACGAGCATCATAATCATGACAGCTGACACACTGAAAAGCGCTTTGCAAATCATTTTGAGCGATTTCCTGTACCTTGGCTTTGCGAATTAGCATACCCTCCTCATGATTCCTCTCATCGCTTGAATCCAGGTCGACGACGATCGCCAGGTAATGCAACCCTTCCAACTTTATCCCCAAATCATTTAATCGATCCCGTTCGGTACTGGATCTAGAGATAATGTTGCCTTGCAGCCAACCGTTCAGCACTTGCTCCTTCATGACAGACAAGCCTTCGCTCGCCTGTTTTCTTAAATCGTCCAATTCTAGCTTACCCAGACGCTCCGTTCGTATCAGTTCCTTTATATCTAGTAAGGAGCTTTGGAGCTCTTCTTCGTTAATAGGTTTCAGCACGTAATTAAAAACGCCTAATTGCACGGCCTGTCTGGCGTATACGAATTCACTATGGCCTGACAACACCAGAAATTTTGTTCTCCGGTCGCGCTCCTTGGCTTTGTGTATAAACTCCAATCCATCCATAATTGGCATATTCATATCGACCAGCACGACATCAGGCTCTACCTCGGTCATCAGTTCCAACGCTTCCGCCCCGTTTTTTGCTTCCCCCGCGATTTGAAAGCCCAACTCACTCCATGGCAGCGAAATCTTCAAGGCTTGCCTGAAGTAATATTCATCATCGACGATAAGAACTTTGTACATGGTCTTTCCTCCTATTCTATTCCATCCTTAACTTGTGGATAATAGAAATGCCAGCCTCATGGATGCGAGCAGGAGCTAATGATGACGAAGAGGCAGTACAATTATAATTTTCGTATAAACGCCGTATTCGCTCTCAACTTGCAGTCCGTATCTATCCCCGTACAGCATTCGAATTCGATTGGAAACGCTTCTAATCCCAAATCCGCCAGCTTCATCAAAAACGCTGGATCCTGTCATTATCGCAGTGGTTTGATTCTTGTGCATACCAGCGCCGTTATCGTAAATTTCAATTTCCACGTTGTTGCCGCTACGCCTTCCTGTAATGCGTATGATTCCTTTTTCCTTTTTGAGCTTCAAACCGTGATAAATAGCATTCTCCACGATCGGCTGCAATGTTAACTTCGGTATCGAATAGGCCATAATTTCATTCTCAATTTCCATCGTATACTCCATATACTCCACATAACGCAGCTGCTGAATTTCCAAATAGCTTTCCGTTAAACGCATCTCTTCGCCTATCGATATGATATCGTTACCATTGCTTAACGAGATCTTATAGAAATTAGCCATGTATTGGGATGCCTGTATGGCTTGCTTCCCTAAGCCAAGCTTAATAAGCGAAATAATCGTTTCAACCGTATTGTACAAAAAATGAGGCTTCACTTGCGATTGCAGCAATTTAAATTCAATCTCGGCTTTTGTCCTTTGTTTCTCGACGTTTTCGGCCATAAGCGCCTCAATGCGATCCATTAAGTTATTGAAGCCCTCGCTTAAATATCCGATCTCATCTTTGGATTGGTAAGCGCTTCTGACTTGCATCTTTCCCGTCCGGATTTCTCTCATGGTCTTGGCAAGCTGGAAGATGGGACGAGTAATTGACCGGGACAATAGGAAGGACACCATTAATGCGAGTAGCAAGCATGCTGCGCCGATCCCGAGAATCAATTGATTGATTTCTTTCCGATCCGAAGAAAGATTATCCATCGGGATAGCGCTTACAATTGTCCAATTCAACGGTTCGAAGCGTTGGGTGAATAGCAACATTTCTTGACTTCCGCTGCTCTGGGTAAAGCTTGCGTCTTTACTGTTGTCAGGAATGCTTATGGAGACAGCCTCCTTGAAATCTTGGTATAGCAAAGCTTTATTTTGTGAAGAGATAATCGTTCCCGCGGAATCGACGATATAAAATTCGCCGCCCTTGTTTTTCCCTTCCTCGTAAATCGAAGCAATCGTCGTTTCTTTCACGTACAAAAAAATTCTGCCTATCGTTTTGCCGGTATCTTTGTGAATGACCGTTTTGGAAACCGCAAATACGTTGTCTTCACCTTCATACATGAATCCAAACTTGATCAAGCCTGTCCAAGTAGGTAAATAGAAACGATCTTCCACTCCATAACCGTCACCGAATATGCGCGACGCATAAACGTTATCGGCAAACCCGACGTCCACCCAGTGATGATTCGAGGTGAGGATGCTTACCGCTTTGATTTTAGTGTTAGGCTCTACAATATTGCTAATCGTCTCAGAAAGGGTTTTTTTCATCGAAAGATTATTTAAACCTTCAACACGCTTACTTGCATATAACTCATTATTTAATAATAAATCGTTATACAGCACGTTCTGCAATCGATAATCGCTAGCCAGTATTTTTGAATAATCTTCCATCGTAGATATCAAGGTTTGAAGGTTGTTTTTGATGAGCAGAAGCTCCCTCGATGAATTATTGATCTCTTTCTCAATAATGGCTTTCTGTGAAATCGTGTTGGCAAAGTACGATTGAGTGGAAATAAATACGACAATAATTAATAAATTCGCTATGAATATTTTGTTTTTAATGGAAATCCCGCCTATATACTTCGAGAACCCCTTCATAACGCGATTACTTCCTTTCTTTTCAATTCAACAAGAAGGATTGTGGAAACAATAATGAAAAAAGAAGGTTGAGCTGAGTGCGTGGAGAGAGCGCCTTAAACTATAAGACATTGATGTGGGGAGATTACTTTTAAGGATAGCATAGGTTTAATAAGTGTCAATTGTATTGCTTGTGCTTGGCGAGATCCCAAGACTAAAAGGTGCAGTTCGGCTTCCCTCACTTCCCGCATAATGATTTTTTCTCAATAAAACAAAAAGAACAATGAAAATGCCGCCTTTTCATTGTCCTTACTTATATCCAAGTTCATAGCCAACTTATATAACGGTTGAAGGAGTCTACGGAGCCAAAGCTTGATAATACCCTCCAATAAATCCTTTACTGACGAAAAAACCCACCTCTACAGGTGGGCGTTCAATTCATTCACGATATACACGCATCAACTCATCAAGGCTCAACCGATTCGGCTACCTTCATGGCCTCATCGCCCGAAATCGGACCGGACACGCCATACTGTATGCCGTCAACCACCCAGAACAGCTCCGTGAACTCCGCTTGCTCGAAAATTAAGCCGTCCACTCCGCCCACTTTGATCTGTGTGAACAGGTCCGTCGGGGACGCCACCGGCATGCGGCTCGCGCTGAACGTCACCGTCTTATCACCCGAGCCGTATGTGAAGTTCAAATCTCTAAGCGGTTGGTCCTTCATTCCCACGCCGACGATCTCAGCCAGCTTGAAGCCTTCCGGGGCGATTTGAGGAACAAGCACACCGGAACCGAAAGCTGTTTTCGCTGCCTCCGCCGTTCCAAATGGAGTGGTAATTAATTGCGACAACTCCGAACCTGTGGCTCCTCCGTTTCCGGGCAGTACGATTCCCGACGAATGATCCGTTGGCGTCGGTACTGCGGCGGGCTCTTGCAGCATTGGCAATCCTGTCACTATGACGACTCCCGCGACCAGCGCTGCCGCTCCTGCAATCCAGGCTTTCGGAAGAACGAATCGGCGGCGGCTTCTCTGCTCCGCGGCGGCTTGTTTCCTGATCTTCTGTTTAACGCTATCGCTCAATTCCATTTTAGAGAACAACATATTATCCGACTCCTTTTGTAAATGTTGTCGTAAATTACGCTCTATGTCCGTCATCGGTAATCTCCTCCTTGCGCATTTCCCGAGCCAACGCCTCGCGCGCCCGGTGCAGTCTGTTCCTCACGGTACCCTCGGGCGACGACGTCGCTTTCGCAATTTCCCGTGTGTCCAAGTCCAGATAATAATATAAATACAAAGCCTCTTGATACGGCAGAGGCAGACGCAGCGTATGCTGCAAAATCTCGCTTTTCTGCAATCTTTTAAGCGCTTCTTCTTCCACGTTGAATGTCCGTCCCTGCTCCATCTTGCTGGGATCGGTTGGCTGTTCCGTAAACATCCGCACGCCCATCTTGTCCCGGCAAACGTTGATGGCGATCGTCGTCAACCAAGTTTTAACCGAGCTATCTCCACGAAACGAGTTCCAGTTGCGATAAGCGCGAAGGAATACCTCTTGACTGATATCCTCGGCAAGATGCCGATCGCCGGTATAAAAATAAGCGGTGCGCATGACCGTCGAGCCATAGCTTTCCATCAGCTGCTCTAGAGCTTGTGAGGGATCTTTCGAGAAATTTTCCTTGTTATTCGAGCCGGCCGGCTTCACTGAATTATCACCTCCACCTTATTAGACGGCCTGAGCGCATTTTTCGCTGCACTGAGATTTAGTTCTAACAGTCCATTAAAGATTTTATGAATTTGAGCTTAAGTGCCCACATGAATTCATACGATGAAAAGCCACATGAACAGTATGCCTGTTGATGTGGCTTTTCGACTTCATCTTCGGTTTAAAAGTTACATCTCTTCATAAGATTACTTCATCCACAATCAAAAGCCTATTCTCGTTTACCCGTGCGATTCTTTTTACAAATGTTTTTCCGCATAAAAATGCCATATCCCATCAGATATAACATTATCATTATACTCCTCTAACATGTATGAATCCTCAAAACTTTCATTTTGTATTCCATGTAACTGAAGAATAGAGTCATAGTACATCGACATATGTTCTGAACTCTGACTATCTTGAAGTAACCTATCGCTCATTTCTTTTTCATATATACCGTTTATATAAAGATAATTAACTATTTCTAGTAAAGCATACCGTTCTCTCTCTCCACAAAATTCAAACCGAAAGTCTTCCAAATTATAAATCATATTAATAATATTTATATGTATTGATTCATCCATCCCATATTTTAAATATAGTGCATATAAGAGGTATACTGAATCTGAATATGTAGAAATAACCATATCTTCAGGAGATTGCATAAGTAATACTTCTTTATCTTTTTCAGGAGACGCCATTTTTTTTCGACCGATTCCTGTATTCTTCCTCAGATATGAATCCAGTAAATTGTTATTAGAAACATCTATTTTAAAATTCAAAAGCACAATTTCCCTCTTTTTGTGCTTAATTTTTATATCATCCAATCCACATAATAAACTGAAAGGCTTACACTTAGATTTGTTAGCTTTAACATCGTCGTAATACACAAAATTATAGGCTTCACACTTATTAATGTGTAATTCGTTATCTGCATACTTGTTGTATTTCAGCAAACAAACACCCAATGACTTAGAATAACTTAGCAAACTTCTGTTTTTTGAATTATTGACTTCCTTACGGATTTCCTCTGCAAGATAACCTTCAAGTTCAGCTAATTTTAATTGCGGAAGTCTTTCTTTTCGGATTGAATATTCCCTATGTTGCCCATTAGAATTTTCACTGTCCTCTATTCTGAAAAGCATATTTCCCCCTCTGGATTTCCAATTACTATGACAATTCACGTAATTCATTCATCAATAAGTTAGTGCTATCACAGTAAAAACCATATCCCATTCCAGTCGCATCCTATTTATAACATTCTCCAGTTATTTTAACAGATTACCCCCTTAATTAGTACTATTTTACTAGAAAAACAATAAGGAGACCTTGCACATGCATACGGCAAGAATCTCCTTCAATGTAAACTTGAGCAGTACTGTCACCGTGTACCCTTAGAACCTACTTTTTCATTTGCTTCAGCCTGCTCAAAATAACCGTTACTGCTTCCACTAACGGTTATTCGCGCACTCCTCCTGTGTTGTCGCTGCTTAAATCAAGCTTCTAATTGCCTGTTTTATCATCCGTTCCAATACTGGCGGTTATGCCCCATCTTACCTCAGTGAGGCATATTTGCTCGATCGCATGAACTCGCGATGGGCTTCCTGAATCGAGTTCGTACGCATCAGCAGCTCCTCGGAACCACTCTGCTTCAGTTGCCCGGCAATCTGCATTAGCTTAAACGTTTTATAATAGTTCGCATCTGCTTTGCTACGACTATGCTGCAAAGCGTCCTCATATGCTTGGCGTTCCATCGAGAGGCTCTTTGCTTGATCGTATAGACTGGGATCATATCGCTGTAAGTAGTCCATTTCGTCGGTGCGCAGCTTCTTGCCCAGCATGAGTATATTTCGAATAGATGCCAAATGCGACTGACCATTCGTCGCGCGTGCGTCCTTGAATTGCTGCATCGCTTTGAAATAATCACTGACCGGCTGCACAGATTTTACATTCACGCCATTACCTCCTAATTACAAGTGTCGTCACATGCAACGATGCCTTGGTCCAAATATCTGTTTGCATCTGCTATCTCCCGTGACAGCTAACTCTTCTTTGTCAAAAACCTATAAATATTACTTCTAATTTATCATGGTAGATTGAGTCATATATGAAATGTAAAGAAATCTTTAGGTTCGCGCTTGCAATACGCCACGGCAACCAGCATATAGCCTATCCCTTGAATCCTAACCTTTCTCTCCGAATTGACGTGGTCCGTTTCGTGGACCAGCCCAACCATTACATAAACATATGAAGAACAATCATCACACCGTTGGGGGACCCTTAGCCACCACAAACACAGAAGCCCGAATGCTAGATACACTCGGGCTTCAATATACAGGTAAATGCGGTTAAAAACACTACTTCCTTAAGAGCGACACACAGCATTCCACATGTGTCGAGTATGTAAACTGTAAAAAACCAAACGACATCTCTGCCATTTGGTTTCATTTATTGAAATAACATCTGGTTTCCCTATTACAAACAGTTAATAAAATCGGATGCTCTATATGAGCTTAAACCAGTCTCAACGCTTCGCCTTATAAAACTCATGATAAAGCTTTATCAAAGCCCTCTTCTCAATCCGCGAAACATAACTCCGCGAGATTCCAAGCTCCTTCGCAATTTCCCGCTGCGTCCGCTCATCCCCGCCATGCTCCAGCCCGAAGCGTTCGATAACAACTTCTTTCTCACGGTCATGCAAAGAAACGTCCTTCCGGGTTTTCTTCAGCGACCGCAGATGCATAAGTATTTCATTCTCAATACAGCGAGCCGCGAACGTCGCGAGCTTCGTACCTTTACCGGTCTGGAAGCTCTCGATCGCTTTGATCAATTCAATCGTCCCGATCGAGATCAAGTCCTCGAGATCCTCACCGGTATTGTCGAATTTTTTGACTATGTGTAATAACCCGATGTAATTAATTAACTATGCTCTCATTGCTGCCAGCGATAGGAATAGGTTAGTAGGAGCCGTCTTTTTACTAGAAAATGAGCATAATTGAATTCTTTGTTTGGGAATAGCGTTGCGCAGATTCGTTAGCAATTTTTTTGTCGCAAATTTAGCATGAAGAACGTTTTTCTGATTCGTTAAAATAGTTTAACAACTTCTCCTAGGGAAATGGGATTAATATATTTGTTTGGTTTTGATTATCGCTACCCTTCTTGCAACGGTTCGTCTGCAATTCGAAGCCGAGGATGCTCATTCAGCGTATGTATGGCTCCGCGGTGCCGGTATCACAGTCTCACGTACAGTGGAGGACATCGATGATGGCATTAGCAAATGGGTTATTGTTGATCCCGATGGGAATGAAATTGTAATCAAGCATGCCCGTTAATGCGCTGTCATGACACACTTTGGTCAGGAGGATATTTCGCTGGAAGAAAGCTATCGGAGAGTAGAGGAATGGAGTAAGAGTTGCTTAAATAAGTCAACAAAAGGTAATTGAAGTAAAAACATGCACATTGTGATAAAAGACGCTTCCCTCTAGAATGAAAGCGTAAACATAAACCGTTTGCGTATCAAGGGTATGAATACGATGCGGGTAAGCCGTAGGCGCATCGGATCGAAAATTAAGGGGGATTATCATTAGATGTCAAAACGATTTAGCAAAATGCTCGCGTTCCTCTGTTGCTTGGTAATTATAACGTCGCTAATACCTGCCAGCTTTGCCTCCGCCACTGACAACATTGAGAACGCAGTGGCGAATGAAACGCCAACCGCCATTTTTGGAACTCCCGAACTCGGGTCAGACGATCCACTGTGGGCCCTGACAATGGAGCATCTCATCAACAAAAGCACTGTGCCCGGCGACTCCAAACCCCATGCCACTGGCACAGCTAGGATCCTTTGGGACTCCGACTACCTGTATGCCCGCGTGGTTGTGCAGGACATCAATCTTTATCAGGGAGCCGGCGGTGATCACCAGTACGATAGTCTGGAGTTTTATGTAGGCACCGGAACCGGAGGCGCAAACCAGTGGCGTGTCAGTGCGACGGGCGTGTTTTCAGGGCAGTCCGCTCCGGGCAGAGCTGCTTGGACTCAGATCACAGAAACAGGATATATCGTTGAGATGAGAATACCGAAAAGAACCTTGACCTTGAAGGAAGGCGATTTTACCTTTGATGTTTATATTAATAACTCGACGGAAAAGGGCGGTGACCGCTATGAAGTCGTTTCCAGTTTCGGAGATCCGGACAAGGCTTATAGCAGCGCTGATTCATATACAAACGGCCTGAAGCTCATTTTAGCCAATGAAGTGGACACCAGATTCTCAATCACCGCCACGGCGGGATCGGGCGGCCGAATAACGCCGAACGCAACAGGCGATGTTCTGAGAATAGCTAGCGGCTCAGACAAAGAATTTACGGTTACCCCCGACTATGGCAAAATTGTGGATACCGTAACGGTAGACGGCGAAGCCGCGACTCTATCCGATGGCAATTATACCTTTATAAAGGTTAACGCTGACCATACCATTCACGTGACGTTCAAAAATGATTCGGCCGCGGAGCTGCTTCCCTTTATCGTATGGAATGACAACTTCGCCAGCGGCGAATACACGACGGCTGTCATCATTGACTTGGGCGAAGGGAAAGCGGCGGTAGGCTCCGAGCTTAATCTGGGCTTGTTTACCGTGTCGGCCAGGAACACGACCCTGAACGGCGCCTCGGTGACCTTTGCAGGGACGCGCAAGATCACAAGGGTATACGCCAATGACCAACCGAAAGTGCGCGGCTATCTGGGGACGGTAAGCAATTCACCGGATTATCAATCCGGACTGGAAAGCGGCCGTTACATCGTAGTTGAGTCTGAGTTTTATTCAGCTGGCGGCGGCACTATAACGCTGGATGGCAGCATGAACTCGACAAAGCAGGTTTACAGCATCGTCCAAAACGGAGCGATCGTACTGACAGAAGGGAGTCCGCTTAGCTACGTGGTTTTTGAACAGGAAAAAGTTGTGAATCCGATCCTTGACAAGTTTACAACACCCACGGGCAATTCGGTCAATCGCGCGCTCTACCTTCACAAGGATAACAACGGTGAAGTATTGCAAGGATTGCCGCTGTATGTCTACACCCACGGCATGGGACGCGGCGGTACAAGCGCTACGACAGACCAAAAAGCGGCTATGAAATCCGCCAACGGCGCAGTCGCTCTGATGAAGAAAATGGAAGAAGATCCCGGCAAATACGCCAGCCATATACTGAATATTTCCTATAATGGCACGTCTACTCCCTCCACACCCAATGTTAAGAAGGTTATAGACGACCTGGTTGCCAGCGGCGCAGTAGACCCTAACCGTATTTACGCGGCGGGCTTCTCATGGGGCGGCCAGTATACGAACAGCTTAGTTAACGCCTATCCCGGCTTCTTCGCGGCCGCCGCACCTATGTCTCCGGTAAGCGGCTCACCGAGCGCGAACGCCAACCACGTGCACAACGACCTGGCTTATTGGATGTTTATAAATGAACATAACGTTGGAGGATACCAGACTAACCTCAATACCTTCATAAACACCAATATGCCGAAAATGATCAACGCGAGGGCGTCGCGCTTTGAGAGCAATGAGCCTCTTACGTGGCCCTACAATCAATTTGATCAGCCGAATTGGAGGCCGAATCAGGCCAACACACCTGTCCTGGGTGATCAAGTAGCACACGAAGTTGAAGCGGCGGTTCTTTACAACCAGATAACTATGGGGACTTGGAGCATAGCTCCAACGGCGCAGTCCTCTAACTTGTCGGCTTGGGACAATGATTACACAGACGTCTTTGATTGGATGTTCGTGCAGAGAAAAATGAACGTTCCTGGTACTCCTGGCGACTTCAGGGCGACGGCGGGCGATGGACAGGTCACATTAAGTTGGACTTCTCCTGACGTTCCTGACGACGGTCGCAGCGCGATATTGGACTACAAGGTATGGTATGGCGACGTGACGCCGGTCACACTGGATGCAGCGACTACCGAATATACCTTCAAGGGCCTGACAAACGGCCAAGACTACAACTTTAAAGTCATCGCGGTAAGCGCGAAGGGCGACAGCGCAGAGATGAGTGCGACGGCGACGCCAACGACGACTCCCATTGTGCCCAATCCTTCTGACGGCAATACGGGCAATACGAGCAATACGGGCACCGGGACAGACGCTGGATCGTCGAAGCCGACCTACACAGTGAACACACCGAAGGATAAGCCCGCGGTCACAGACAAAAATGGCAACACCACCCTGCCCGGTGGCGGAGAGATTGCGACCAAGGGAGGGACGAAGATTGAGGTACCCGAAGGCACAACTATAGACTCAAACGGTAAGGTGACCATTCCGGCGGACAAGAGCGCCAAAGTGACACTACCCAGCGGCAACAGCACAGTGACCATTCCGGGCGGCTCGACGATAGCGAGTGACGGTACGGTCACAGTGGGCGGCGGAGACGCGCATGTGAACCTGCCGAACGGCAACCAGGTAGATGTCCACGGCGGCTCGAAGATACAGAGCGGCGGTGCGGTTGTGGTAGGACCGGGCGGCGCGAGTGTCGGCTTAGACAACAGCATGTCGTTGAACCTCCATGAGGGTACGGAGCTTGTGTTCGATGACAATACCCCGCTGGGCTTCCTCGTGATGTCGGGCAATCCTTTCAGGGATGTCAACATGGACAACTGGTTCTACAGCTCCATAAACTTAGCCTATACCTACGGTCTTTTCAACGGCACGACGTCCACGACGTTCTCACCGGGCACCTCAATGACGCGTGCGATGTTTGTGCAGGTACTGGCCAATCTTGAGAACGTAAATCGCTCCAGCTACACGAGTTCCCGCTTTAGCGACGTGACGGGCGGGCAGTGGTACACGGCGGCAGTCGAGTGGGCGGCCGAAAGTGGCATAGTCAACGGCATAAACGCAGACCTGTTTGACCCCAATTCACCGATGACGCGCGAGCAGATGCTGATGATACTGTACAACTACATGAAGTACAAGGGCTATGATATTCCTGAAAACCAGTCTAAGTCCTTCGCGGACGAAAGTGAGATCAGCTTATGGGCGTTGAAGGCCGTTCAGGCGCTGCGGGGAATCGGCATTGTATTAGGCAAGCCGGACAACTACTTTGACCCCAAAGCCACCGGCACCCGCGCCGAAGTAGCTACTATCTTTACAAGGTTCGTGGAATATCTGGCTAAATAAAAGCGT
Source organism: Paenibacillus paridis (assembly GCF_006345825.1). Classification (GTDB taxonomy): domain Bacteria; phylum Bacillota; class Bacilli; order Paenibacillales; family Paenibacillaceae; genus Pristimantibacillus; species Pristimantibacillus paridis. The sequence continues at coordinate 212,331 of NZ_VCIX01000092.1, read as the reverse complement.
AAACAGAAAAATGCGGGCCCTTCCGGCTGGACAATATCCAACCGGAAGGGTCTCCTTCTATTTTAAAAAGAAAATCTCCGGTCTGATGCTGCTAAACACACAACAATTGAAAAATCATCGAGGGGTACCCTGAAGCTGAACTGATATCACTCATTCGATTACTACAAGCTGATGTAGCGTATGAATGAATTCGACAGCCGCTTGCGCTCGTTTCGTGTGCCCTTAGAACTTACTTTTTCATTGGCGTCAGCCTGTTCAGAATAACCGTTACTGCTTCCACTAACGTTTATTCGCGCACTCCTCCTGTCGATTAAGGTTAGCAACCTGCTCTTTACAAACACTAACATTTCACAATATAAAACATATATCTTCAACTTCGAAAGCCTGATTCGCTCCTATATGGTCGCTGCTTAATCACGCTTCTTATTGCTTGTTTTATCATCCGTTACAATACTGGCGGTTACGCCCCATCTGACCTCAGTGAGGCATACTTGCTCGATCGTATGAACTAGCGATGGGCTTCTTTAATCGTGTTCAAACGCATCAACAGCTCCTCGGAACCACTCATCTTTAGTTGTCTGGCAATCTGCATCCGCTTTGCTCCGACTATGTTGCAATGCGTCCTCATACGCTTAGCGTTCCATCGAGATGCTCATTACTTGATCATAAAGACTGTAATCATGTCGCTGTAAGTAGTCCATATCATCGGTGCGCAGCTTCTTGCCCAGCATGAGTATATTTCGAACAGATGCCAAATGCGACTGACCCTTCGTAGCGCGAGTGTCCTTAAATTACTGCATTGCTTTGAAATAATCACTGACCGGCTGCACGGATTTTACATTCACGCCATTACCCCCTAATTACAAATGTCGTCACATGCAACGATGCCTTGGTCCAAATATCCAGATGCAACTACTATCTCCCATGACAGCTAACTCTTCTTCGTCAAAAGCCTACCAAGTATTACTTCTAATTTAGATTGATAGATTGCGCCATATATAAAAAGTGTTCGCGCTTTCACCACATCAACGGCAACCAGAATATATCTTTTCCCTGAATCGTAACATTTCTCTCCGGATTGGCCTGGTCAGTTTCGTGGACCAGCCCAACCATAAGATAAACCATACGCTGAACAATCATCTCACTGATGGGGCCCCTTAGCCTCCACTTCTTTCGTTCGACTCGGTTGGCCATCACAAACACAGAAACCCGAATGCTAAATACACTTTTCTTAAATAAACAGGTAAATGAGTTTCCAAACTACTACTTCCTTTCGAGCGACACACAGCACTGCACATGTATCGAGTAAGTAAACAGTAAAAAACCAAACGACATCTCTGCCATTTGGTTTCATTTATTGAAATAAGATCTCGTTTCCCTATTACAAACAATCAATAAAATCGGATGTTCTGTATGAGCTTAAATCAGTCTTACCGCTTCGCCTTATAAAACTCATGATAAAGCCTCATCAACGCCCTCTTCTCAATCCGCGAAACATAACTGCGCGAAATCCCCAGCTCCTTCGCAATCTCCCGCTACGTCCGCTCATCCCCGCCATGCTCCAGCCCGAAGCGTCCGATGACAACTTCCTTCTCACGGTCATCCAATATATCAAGATTTTTTTAAATCTTGCTCTTCTCAATCTTCAGCTGCACCTTATCCACGATATCATCAGCCTCCGTGCCAATCGGATCGTGCAGCGATACGTCCTTGCACGTCTTTTTCAAAGAACGCAGATGCATAAGTATTTCGTTCTCAATACAGCGAGCCGCGAACGTCGCGAGCTTCGTGCCTTTCCCGGTCTAAAAGCTCTCGATCGCTTTGATTAATCCAATCGTGCCGATGGAGATTAGATCCTCTAAATCTTCCTCGGTATTGTCGAATTTTTTGACATTATGGACACAAGCCCATGTAAAAAACCGATATCAGCCTGAGCGCTGGATCGGTTTATTCCCTTTATTTATTTCTCGCTATAAGCGTTCGCTCGATACTTAGTCTCCATTCTGGCAATGCAGAAGTGTATGGTTTTATTCGCTTCCAATCAGCTTCCATTACAATTTCTCCATCGGCACCACTATTTTCAACCATTGAGGCTACTCGAGAAACGAAGGAGACACTACAAAGCCAATTGTAAAGGATCTGTTGTCTCCACCACCGTTTCTCCACGTACGCCTGCTCCTGCTGATTTTGTACCTCTTGCTGTATCCGACCGTCCTCCCGCCATCCGCGGAGCATTAGGTTGTTGTCGCGGGCTCGACAGAAGAGATCAAATACAGCATAGTCAGCATTGCGGCCAAATTGGACCGTCAATTGTTAATGCAATCTGTCCGCATTCACCACAAATATACGGCTAGGCCAGCAATCGGTAGCGGAACACACCGTCAGCATATAGTCCGGTTCCAGCTCGAACTGTCGTAAATGCCAGCCGCATAACTCCGGCGTTTGGCCTTTCACGGCGGATCGAAGCATCGGAGGGGCTGAGGCCCCCACGGCTTCCGCGCCCATATTTTCCGCTCCCGCCGCTTCGGCGACCGTGCCAGGAAGGGAGACGCTTCCCTCCTGCACTACGCTGAACGAGTCCAGCGGGATCGACAAACCTTTGCCCACCGCCTTTATACAGCTTTCTTTGGCTGTCCAGATCCGATAAAACAGCCGGTCCCGGCCTTCCGCGGAATGGTTGCTCAATGCCTCGTATTCGCTGGTGGCGAACATGGCGCGCGCAAGCTCCATATCCGCCTTTCCGATTACCTCGATATCGATGCCGATGGACTCCGTATGAAACGCCGCAACCGTCCATGCCCCGGAATGGGATATGTTGAATTGCACCTCGTTTCCACGGAGATAAGGCTTATTATACGCGTTTTTAACAAACTGAAGCCTTGCGGCAACCAGCCCGAATTGAACGCGCAGCACATACCGGACCAACATATCGCCGGCAAGCGATCGCCATTGATCCTGCCAATGATGGAACTGGGAGACGCGGAGCGCTCTGTCCTCCGGCACGAGCGAAGCCCAGCGTGCTATGCGCTCGCAGTCCTGCTGCGTGTTCTGGGGATTCATCCGTACCGCGTAGATTGCCGGGGTCGTTCTCATGTCAGCCGAAGGCTGCGCGGCGTCAGATCGCTCCAGACTTCATTGACGTAAGTCATGCACTCTTCCTTCGTGCCGGTTTTACCTGCATCGCTCCAACCAGCCGGGTTCGCCATGGCGAGCGGCCACAGGGCGTATTGCTCCTCCTCGTTGACGACGACCTTGTAATGAGACTCTTGCTTCATTTCAATTGTTCCATCGACCATACGCTTAACCTCCTCCATTATTTTTACGCTCCGACGCCCATTTGACGATCGGCACGGTTCTGCAATTGATCCTTGTCCCGGATGATAAACGCGTCAGGCACGGCATCCGGCAATATCGTCTCCATGTGGCGAAGCTGGGGATAACTCATTCCCATTACGGCCCAAATGAACAAGATCAGTCCTATCCCCGTAATCAGCAAGCCCATTCCGCCGGCGGGGCCGAACAATCCAGCTTCGGAAATGCCCCTTGGCAACGACGACGCAAGAGGCGCGAATACGGATGCGACGAGCGGACCTGCCAAAAGGAAACTGAGCGGTCTCATGCTAAAGGCCATGACCTGATTCGTGGCCAGAACGCGTCCCTGAAGCTCCAGTCCGACCTTTGTCTGAATGAGCGCCAACCAATGCGTGTTGATGAGCGCAAGCGCCATACCAAAGCCAAACAGCCCGACGGCTGCCGTAGCGAGCGAAGGATAGATGCCTACGACCGCGATCGACAGTCCCGTCAGCATGACGAAGCCAACCATGCCGTCCGCTCTTCGGTCGAATCCGCCCCAAATCGTCATCAGAATCGAACCGATCAGAAGTCCCGCTCCTTCAAAGGCGATGACCAAACCAACCTTGTCCGCTGTCATGAACTGCATGAGAAAGGGCGTGGTCAAAACGTTGTACAAGCTCATGAAGAAGTTGACGACAATGAAAAAAACAACCATCGCGACCAGGCTCTTACGGTTAACGATGTATTTCCAGCCCCCGATGATTTCCTTAATCATCGGCTCCTCCCGTTTTTTGAACATCAGGTTCGGGAAACGGAGCAGGGACAAAATGAGAATGGATCCGCTCAACAGCACAAGATCGATCAAGACGATGCGCTGCAAGCCGACCAAAACCACCAAAGCTCCGCCCATCGCGGGAGCCATAATCCCGTTCAGCGACATGACGAGCTGTCCCAATCCGTTGGCGTGTCCCAAATACCTCTTAGGAATAAGCTGCGCAGTGGCCGCCTGATACGCCGGCATCGTAAAGGCGTTTGCAATAGACCCCAGACCCGCCGCCAAGTAAATGGCCCACAACGAAAGCGCATCCAGATAAATCATCGTGGCGATGAAAATAACGGAACAAAGTGCCAGCATTTGGCCCGCAAGCATAACCTTCCGTCTGTCGTAACGGTCCACTACCGCACCGGCAATGGGGAGCAGCAGCAAGGTCGGCAAGATGGCGTACAGCGATATCGTCGCGTAATCCGCAATCGAGCCCGTCCGACCGTATACCCAAATCCCCAGTGCGAAGCCGGTCAGCGACGTGCCGATCGTTGCGATGATCAGACACAGCGTCACCAGCAGAAACGATTTGACGCTTGGCTGCACGTCCTTCGCCGCTTGATCCCTAACCGGTGCGGCCGCGGCACTCAGCCCCTCGGAGTCCGTAAGCCGCTCCGTTCTCCGAATCGGCGCGTCTTCCTTTTCTTCGTCCCATCGGCGGATTTGTTGCGACATAATTTTGGCAACGTGATCGGCCTGATGCTTATGGAAGTAGTGGCCGGCACGCTCCACCACATGCAAACGCACATCATGGCTGAAATCCCGCCATTCCTCGTACCGCTCCTCGTAAAATTCGGTCATCCGGTCAGCACTGCCCACGATGCACGACACTGGCGCCTTCAGCTTAGGCCTCTCCGGCAGCGCAAACAGTGTCGTGTAATAGTCCTCGGCTTCGCGCGCGTCGTGACGCATGTTGCGAAGCGCGAATTTTTGCTCAGCCGTAGAGATTTCGTCGTCGAACCCGCCGAAGGCGCGCAGCATGTCGCGGGCGAACTTGTCGGACGTCCACTTCTCGCGAGGGAACAGAGTATGCCACCATTCCGTCAGCTTGAATGGTAGACGAGCTCCGGGAAAAGTACCCGCCATAAAAACGCCGTTCACATCGTAACCGCTCTCCTGCAGCATAAACGCGGTACGCAAAACCATCGCTCCGCCCAGGCAGTGTCCGTAGAGATACACTTCTCCCTTCGCCTTGCTGCGGATTTCTTCGGCGATCCGGGAAGCCGTCTCCTCCAGACTCGCCTGGAGCTGTTCAGGTCGGCTGAAATCATGGCCAGGTAGTTCTACCGCATGCAGCGCAAAGTTAGCGGGCAGCGCCTTGGCAAGCGGTTGAAAGGTGATAGCGCTGCCCCCGCCATACGGCACGCAAACCAGCGTCACCGTTTTGCCTCCGATGGTGGAGGCCTTCTTGAATTCAATGAGCAGGTCGTCGCCTCGCTTCGTTCCGGACGCCAGATGCTCGGCCAGCTCCCGCACGGTGGAGTATTGAAACAAGTCCATGACCCCGAACGCGCTGCCCATCTTGCGCACGACCTTGATCGCCTTGAACGAATCGCCGCCCAGATCAAAAAAGTCGTTATCGACGCCTATTCCCTCCAAGCCGAGCACCTCCTGCCAAACCCCGGCGATTTCCCGCTCTTCCTTCGTCTGCGGCGGCGCGTATTGGCTTTCTCCTGCGCGGTTGTCGGCGCTTGGGGCAGGCAACAGCGCACGATCCAACTTTCCGTTGCCGTTCAACGGCAAGCGATCCATTTCAACAAAGGCCGACGGAAGCATGTATTCGGGCAAAATACTCTTGAGCTGCTTGCGTATTATGCTTCCGTCAAGCCGCGTGCCCGTCGTTTCCCCTGGCTCGGGGTCATCCGCCGAACGCTGCGCGGGCACCAAATAGGCAACCAGCCGTTTATCGCCTGGCTCGTCCTCGCGCACAACCACCACGGCGTCGCGCACGCCTTCGGCCTGAAGCAGCGCCTGCTCGATTTCCCCCGTCTCCACCCGGTAACCGCGAATTTTGACCTGCTGGTCCATTCGCCCAATAAATTGGATAATCCCGCTTGGCAAGTGGCGGACAAGATCGCCAGTCCGGTACATAAGGGCGCCGGACCTGCCGGTAAGGTGGTCCGGCACAAACCGTTCCGCCGTCAAGTCCGGCCTGCCGTAATACCCCCTCGTGACGGCGCTTCCGCCGATGTACAATTCGCCGATGGCACCTGGCGGCACCGGCTGAAGATAAGCATTCAACACGTATACCGGCACGTTCGGAATCGGGCGTCCCAGCGGAAGCACCGCATGGTGATCCTGCTCGCCCACCTCATAAGGGACATCGTAAGCCAGAACGGATACGGTCGTTTCCGTGGGACCGTAATGATTCTGAATCCGACACTCCGGCCGCAGGCGGCGAATCGTGGCGACGGTTCCCCAATGCGAGGCTTCGCCCGCCAATATCAAAACCTCGCGAGGCACGACGGCTGCGGGGACCGCTACGCCAAGCAGCGCCTCCATATGGCTCGGGACGATCTTCATGACGTCGATCGGATTCGCTTCGCAATAAGCCGCAAACGCGTCGGGATCGGCAGCCCGCTCGTACGGGATGACGTGCAAAGCGCCTCCCGTGGCAAACGCGCACCAGATCATCGGCGTGCCGAGATCGGCCGCCAGCGTGCTAACGATGGCATAGTGCAAGCCTTTCCCCAAAGCAAGCCTTCCCGTAATCCCTTCGAGGTAATTGGAGTAGTTGCGATGTGTTACCGCCACCCCTTTGGGCTTGCCCGTTGATCCCGAAGTGAACAGCACATACATCAAGTCGTCCGGCCTCGCGATGATTGACGGATTATGGCTCCCTTCGCGGTCAATGGCGTCCCGCTCCCCGTCAAGCGACACAATCCCATAGCCCGTAGGCGCGGCTTCCGTATCCTCTATCCAAAAAGCGGATGCGGCCATGGCTTCTTCGGTCACAATGACCGACACCTCCGCCTCCCGCGCGATCAGCCGCAAGCGTTCGCCCGGCAATTTGGGATCCAGCGGCACATAGGCGCCTCCCGCCTTTAGAATACCGAGCATGCCAACGATGATGTCGGCGTTGCGCTCCATAAAGAGCCCCACCGTCTCGTTGCGTCCCACCTTCCGTTCCCTCAGGTAATGAGCCAGGCGATTAGCCCGTTCATTCAGCTCGCGATAAGTCAGCGTTCCGCCTTCGCCGTAAACCGCGGCGGCTTCCGGCGTCAACTCCGCCTGGCGCTCCGCCAAGAGATGGGGCAGCGCATCGGACACCGGCGACCGCGAGGCGTTCCATTCAGTCAGAACCTTTTCCATTTCCGGCTCGGACAATGCCGCGGCGGCATATAGCGGCAGCTCGGCGTCTTCCAAAACCCGCTCCAGGATCGTCACGTAATGCTCCGCCATTCGAGAGATCGTCGACTCGCGGAACAAGTCGGGTCTGTACGTCAGCGTAACTTCCATGCCGGACCGGATATTTTCGAATATCGTCATCGTCAAATCCAGCACGCCGCCCCGCGTCCGATCCCCCACAAACGGCAATATTTCCAGGCCGGGCAAATTCACCATCGCCTGGCCGTGGCGCTCGAATAGAAACATCGTGTCGAAAAACAGGGAATGTCCGTTGACTCGCTCCGGATTCATCACTTCCACGATACGGTCGAACGGCAAATCCTGATGGTCGTTGGCTTCCATAACCGTATCGCGCACCGAGAGCATGAAGTCGCGGAAGGTTCCCGTCATATCGACGGAGGAACGGAGGGCAAGCGTATTGGCGAAAAAACCGGCCAGCTTTTCGATTTCCCTCTTTCCGCGATTGGCCATGGGCGTGCCCACTACAATTTCGTTTTTTCCGTTGTAGCTTGCAAGCAACACCTTATAGACGGCCAGCAAAAGAACAAACGGCGTGCATCCGAGCCCTTTGCCCCTTTCCCGGATTCGCTCGGAGAACGACGCAGCCAGTCGAAGGCTGAAAAAGCCTGTTTTTCGCTCCACCTGGATCGATGGCCGCGGATAGTCGGTCGGCAAGTCCAAGGTCGCCGGGGGAGGCGTCAGCTTTTCCATCCAATAACGCAGCTGGTTCTCGTGCTCCTTTCCCCTCATCCATTCCCTTTGCCAAACAGCAAAATCCGGATATTGAATGCTCAGCTCCGGAAGATTTGGCGTTTCGCCCGTCGTGATGCCGCGGTAGATCGCCGCAAGCTCCTCGTCGAACACGTCCGCCGACCAGCCGTCGTATATCAAATGATGCGTCATCCAGACGAGGACGTGTTTGCTTGCCCCCATGCGAAAAAGCATAGCCTTGACGAGCGGCCCGTTCAGAAAATCGTACGGCACCGTTGCTTCTTTCTCCATCCGCTCGTAAACCTTGGTTTCGTCATCCATGACAACGACCGGCAGATCGATCGTCAGCTCCGGAGCAATGATCTGTACATATTCGTCGTTTTCGTAGGCGATGACGGCGCGCATGATTTCGTGCCGCTTGACGATTTCATTCAAGGTCATATGCAAGGCCGCGACGTCCAACTCGCCGATCAACGTATAGCCGTTAGCGAAATTGTAGCGGTCGGTGCCAGGCATAAGCTCTTCGAAAAACATGATCCGGTGCTGCGGAAAAGATAACGGAAATCGGTTCGGTCCCGGCTCGCGGGGCAGCTTCGGAATGGCCGACGAATCTGCTTCCGCCTTTGCCTTTTGCTGCTTGGCCTTCAGCGCGAGCAGGATGCGCCGTTCCTTCGACATTTGCTCCAGGCTCTCGATGATTTTACTCATGTAGCGCCCCCTTTGCGGAAAACGGCGCTTTTCCAAGCTGGCGCTGAGCCAGGAGCTGCGCGAGCAAGGAACGCTTGCTTGCCGACATCTCACGGCCGCCGGCCGCCTTAGCCCGGCTTCTGGCGACCGCGTTATCATCGCGGGATGCCGCGGTGAGCCTCGACGAGTCATAGTCTTTTTCCAATGCCGCGGAATCAATGGCGAATTCCGGTCGCCCGACAACGGATTCCATGGCCGCGCAAGCCGCCTCCATCGTATCGTGCTCCTCCAGCACCTTCGCCAACTGTCGGCAGCGCTCTTTTACCAGTGGGGATTGCATGCCTTTTATGGCGTTTGCGATTAACTCCGGCTGCCACTGCAGCGGGGGCAAATAATTGCCGATGCCTAGATGCTTGATCCGCATTCCGTTATCCGGCCTATCCGTATCGGCCGCCAGCGCGAGCTGAGGAACGGCCGAAGCCATCGCGCCCGTAATCGTACCGATGCCGCCGTGGTGGATGACGCCTCCGACAAGCGGATAAACGCCCGCCAGCGGCAATATTTTGTACCAGACGATATGGTCCGGAAGCTCTTCCTGAATGAATTCCTCGTGCCTAGTAACGAGTATCGCTCGCCCTCCGAAAGCTTTGACGCCTTCGATCGCGGCGTGGTAAAAGTTTGGCTTTATCATTTTGCCGGTGCCGCCTGTGATGAGCAGCGGGGGCTCGCCTGCCGCAATAAATGACAGCAAGCCGTCGGGCAATGGTTCGTATTCGGTATCGTCCGCCAGCGGGAATCCGACGGTTTCCACCTTCAGCGCCCATGTCGGCGCCTCCACCGCCTCATCGAAGCTTTGGTGCCAGAAGCCGACGTTTTTGTTAACGGCCCCCATCCATGACGTCCAGTTGGCGACAGGCGACAAGCCCAAGTCGCAGCGAAACTTGTTGATGAGCGATATGGCGAAGTCGAGGCCAAGCTCCTCCCAAATATGGAGCTGCGTCACGTAGTTTGGAGCCAATACACCGGTAACGATAGGCACCCCCATCATCTCGGATACGATCATCGCGACAAAGCCGTCCCTTTCTTTGCAGATGAGGACAGAATGCTCCTCCCGACACAGCTCGGTCAACATATCGTATTCCTTCCGAAACTTCTCCATGGAGTAATACTTTCGTTGATACGCTTCGTAGAGATCTGGCTTGTTCAAAGGGTCCTCCATCATGTAGAGGTCCTTCATGATCTCGGTATATTCCTCCGGTTCGTCGATGCCCCTGAACGCGATGCCGGCCTTATCAGCGAGCGGCTTGAACGCTCCATGCGTAACAAGCGTCGCCTTGTGCCCGCGCCTCCGAAGCGCCGAAGCCAGCCTTAGAAATGGCAATACGTCGCCATTGGTCATGTGCGTGCTCAGAACAAAATTTGCCACAAATATTATCCTCCCGTCACTCTGCCGCCCCTCACTTGAGCAGCTCCTCGATTTCCTTTTCGGACAAATGCTCCAGCTCGCCCAGCATCGCGTTCAGTTCGGCATCGTCGGTATCCTCGAGTAAGCCGGTTTCAATGATAGACGCAAGCGCCCGAATCGTCGTTCCCCGGGTCAACATGTCCTTGAGTGACACCTTAACACCGAATACATCGCCGCAGCGTACCAAGATCTGCGTCGCGACGAGCGAATGTCCGCCCAGGTCGATAAAATCGTCGTCTACTCCGATTTGATCGAAGCTGAAAAATTGTGACCAAATAACGGCTAGCTCCTTCTGAATGAACGTTTCCGGCGGCACGAAGGCATGAGCGATCATGAGCCGCGACAGGGTCGGGCTCGGCAATTGCTTCCGGTCGGTTTTCCCGCTTGGCGTCAGGGGAAACGTCTCCATTTCAACGAAATACGATGGAATCATATAATCCGGGAGGGTCTGCTGCAGATGGCCCCTGAGCTCGCTGACCGAGGGCGAGTAAACATGATCCGGTATAAAATAAGCGCATATGCGCTCGTCTCCCGGCTGGTCCTCGCGCACAACCGCCACGGCTTGACGGACGCCGACATGCTGCTCCAGCACTGAGCAGATTTCTCCCAGTTCGATGCGAAAGCCCCTCACTTTAACTTGGTCGTCGTTACGTCCAAGACATTCCAGATTGCCGTCCTGAAGCCATCGCCCGAGGTCCCCGGTATGGTACATGCGCGCCCCTGGCTCCCCTCCGTACGGGTTGGGAACAAATCGTTCAGCCGTTAGATCGGGCCTGCCAGCATAGCCGCGCGCAAGTCCAATTCCGCTAATGAAAAGCTCCCCCGTTTCTCCCTGGGCGACATGTTCGTAGCGGTCGTTCAGCACGTACATGGCGTTTTCGGCAATGGCTGTGCCGATCGGTATAACAGTCCGTTCCGGCTGACGGTCGCTGGTCCAATTGGTAACGAAAACGGCGGCTTCCGTCGGACCGTACAAATTATGAAGCTGCGCCGACATCAGAGAACAGAACCGTTCGTTCAGCGTAGGGGTCAACGGCTCGCCGCATAGGAACACATGGCGGAGGAACGGCAAATCCTCGCATTGATCCGCGCTCAGGAACGTTTGGAGCATAGTAGGAACAAATTGCACAAACGAAATCTGCTCACTCTTGATTATCTCCCATAAATATGCGTTATCCAGATGCCCCTTCGGCTTTGCAATAACGAGACACGCGCCACACATATGCGGCCAATAAAACTCCCACACCGATACATCGAAGCTGTACGGCGATTTTTGCAAAAGCTTGTCATTCTCCCCCATTACGAATGTTTTCTGAAGCCAACGAAGCCGGTTGACGATGGCGGCATGGGTATTCATCGCGCCTTTAGGCCGCCCCGTCGATCCCGAGGTGTAAAACATATAAGCCAAATGGCCGTCCCGCGTGCGAGCTGTCCCGTTATCACTTCCTTTTCCGTTTTCCTGCAGCACCGAGTCTAACTCGTCCGCAATCCATACGTCTCCCTCAAGCTCATCGAAAAGACCGCTAAATTGGCGCTGTGTCAACACGAGCCCCACCTGGCTGTCCTTGACCATGTAAGCGAGCCTGTCCTTGGGGTAATCCGGGTCGAGCGGCACGTAAGCGCCCCCGGCCTTCAATACGGCATATAAGGCGACTACCATTTCGATTGAGCGCTCCATGCCAATCCCAACGAGCTTGTCGGGTCCGATGCCGCTGCGCCGCAACCGCTGAGCCAGCGCGTCCGAGCGGCGGTTTAGCTCCGCATAGGTCACGGATTCCCCCTGAAATCTAACGGCTTCACGGTCCGGCGTCCGTTCGACTTGCTGTTCGAATAACTCATGAATCAAGCCTTTAGCTTCCATTCAAGCCCTCCTCTTTTTATTTATCATCAAGTATTTTCCATATCTGTATATAAATCATGCTACTTGATTGCGATAGGAAGCGCTAATGCTGGAATGACCATGTTGTCGCTCAAATGACATTTACGCAAAAACGGTGATTTCAGCCAGTCGACGCAAAGCAGACTGATGCCCATATGTTCCTGTACGGTAGATTGTAAGCACCAATAGAAAGGACCGCGCATCATCGTGACTTGGTCACTTGTGCCCGAAGGTTGATGCGGTTATTATGACCCATCACATCACGCCCGAAGACTCAAACCTTCCAATAACAACTTCCTTCTCCCTATCATCCAATATGTCTAAATACTTATATATCTTGCTCTTCTCAATCTTGAGCTGCACCTTATCAGCCACGTCGTCGGACTCCGTGCCCAGAATGTCGATTAACGTGATCTCATCTCCCTCTTTGTCCATGCCGATGGTGCCGATTGATATCAAGTCTTCGAGATCTTCCCCAGTGTTATCGAATTTTTTGACATTGTGTACACAACTCGATGTCATTTCAAGCATCATTCATGGTATTAAAAATGAACCAACCTTTGTGATGTCACATCGATTGATTCATTCAATAGTATCTATTTCATATTGTAAGTGCTGTTCTATCGCTTTCACCCAATTAGGAATAGTCTCGGACATATAGTTTATTACGTTATGGTTGACATAAGCTTCCAATACAATCACACCATCTAAGTCACTATTATCATTAACAATTAAGTGATCAAGAAGATATAAATGCGCAAGCAAATTCTTCATAGAGGTTTGGTCTCTTCTAATATAAATCCTATATACGATTCATAACTTCCCTCCGGCCATTCAGTATTTATGATCAGCAATCTTATATTTGAATTACATCACAGAACTTGTCCTAAGATGACACAACCTGCATTAGCATTCAAACACAAAAATAGACTGCTCTAAAAGAACAGTCTAGATCGAAATCTATCTAACGCTTCGCCTTATAAAACTCATGATAAAGCTTCATCAGCGCCCTTTTCTCAATCCGCGACACATAGCTCCGCGAAATCCCCAATTCCTTCGCAATCTCCCTCTGCGTCCGCTCATCTCCGCCATGCTCCAACCCAAACCAACCAATAACAACTTCCTTCTCGCGGTCATCCAATATATCAAGATTTTTATAAATCTTGCTCTTCTCAATCTTCAGCTGCACCTTATCTACGATATCATCAGCCTCTGTACCGAGGATATCGATCAACGTAATCTCGTTGCCTTCCTTATCCGTGCCGATCGGGTCATGCAAAGAAACGTCCTTCCGGGTTTTCTTCAGCGACCGCAGATGCATAAGTATTTCGTTCTCAATACAGCGAGCCGCGAACGTCGCGAGCTTAGCACCTTTTCCAGTCTGGAAGATCTCGATCGCTTTGATCAATCCAATCGTGCCGATCGAGATCAAATCCTCGAGATCCTCACTGGTATTGTCGAATTTTTTGACAATGTGTACACAACCTGATGTAAAAACAAACCTGAACTCATAGCTCCCAGCAGTGGAAAGACTGTCCACCTTAAGGATATTAAATCTGCAGAAGCCTTGTCCTGTCTTGGTTCTTCTCTCTCGCTTCTAATCGTATGCAGTATGACGACTGAAAAAAATGGGACAACGTAATGGTTTCTTACTATGTACCCAAGTTATGGATTTAAAAATCCGTCTCATGCCACAGTAACCCTAGTAGAATTGGAGGTGCGATATCAGAATTTATCCAACTGTATTTACAATCAGAATTTAACCGTGCAATCTGAAGCTTTCCATTGTTATCCTTTTGCATTTTCCAACCACCGCTTGCGACTATTTTATTTTCATCTATTTTCTTCACAGCAGCAGACCAATCAAATTCTTCACCTTTCATCCGATCGATTTCACTTAGTAATTGATTATATTTTTCTAACTCTGCTTGTATAATGTCATCTGTACGTTCAGAATCCCATACTTCAATAAAGTCAAAACCTTTCAATTTTGCGGACTCCACCGTATTCTTAAACTTATCTGATACAAAAACTGATGAAACAGGTTTTTCCGCTATTTTAAAGATATTTTGATTTGCTACTGATTTAGGTATAAAGCTTATTTTTTCAAATGATGTTAACTTACCATAAAGCGACCGTCTGGCAATTGACTTTGAATAGTCAATTGCATCAATTACGTTAGTTACGTTAACAAATTTAAACTCCATATCATACTTTTCCACTCTCAAATCCAATAATTGCACATTTCCATTCAATATATCCTTTAATGCTGTCAGACTCCGGTTATTAAAAACCGGTGCTCCTCCTCCAAAGTAGGCATAATCTTGTGATTTGCCTTTCTTACCTGCTTTAAGTGTAATTTCATTCCAATTCTCAAAAGGTATACCTTTGAAATCATTCGTAGTTATGTTGTCTTTTATGGACAATAACGTCATATTGCTATCCAGTGGTAATAATATCCATATTTTCACATTTTCGCTCTCCTATAATCATGGATTTCGAAGATTAATAATTCCTTCTAGCAATAATTTTCTAACTTCATTTATTTCATGTAATATCTCATCTCGATCAGTCAATCCCTCTTGCCTATCTTTTAAATAATCCCCATTCTTAGGCGAATGTTTTAATGAGCTGCAACAGTCCAATCCACACGAGTTTCAGTATTAACTATAAAGTACTTATCAACTGCACCAATCTTCGACTTTTTCTTTACTGGAAGCCAGACACCATTGGCAGCTGAATTTATATGTATTCCTGCATTATTTAGTCGATTTTAAAAGTCCAGCGGCCTACTTCCCAAAAAATCTGAAATAATGATATTCAAGTCTATTTTTGAATACCGCTTCGAGTATCGGATTGCGAATATGATCCAGGCTCATAACTTCTCTAAAAACGGCTATTATACTTATATTAAGCAACCGGAAAACTCACGCAGCAAAGGGCAGAACTTGATTGAGTAATAAACCATTAATCACGGTTCAACTGCCAGTTCTCGTCTTTCCCAATCCGTTTAACTAATGCTGAATCGATTTCATACATGAGCTCGCTGAACAAATAGCGCGGCATATCTATTGGTCGAATTCTATCATCATCCTTGATATCTCTATAAACGTAACTGCCACGGGCAACTGTGCCTGAACGATAGAATTCCAACTCATAGATCGTAACCGTCTCGTCCTCCATTCCGACTGAAACGCCACTAAACGTTAAATTAGCTCCGATTCCTTGCATTTCGAATTCCTTGAAGTATTCATAGTAACTTCCACCGTCAACGACTGAGCCTTTAGACCAACCGAATTTGTTCATTGCGCCAAGCAAAGAAAATCCATTAATCGTTACGCCTGCATAATCCATCACATTCGTTTCTTCGATGTCTCTGCTTCCCGCGGTAAAGGTAGTCCGATTTAATTGCAAGATAGGCTGTTTGACCTCATAATCCTCAATATGCTGTTTCCATTGCTGCTTCTCTTCATTCCCAATTTCCAAGGGATGAACCAGTCCTATAAGATCATCTGCCAAAAGTTTGATCTCGTTCTCATCGATTGTGCTAAAACTACCGTCCTCGATGTAACGGAACGTTGCTGCAAGCTCATTACCCGTGTACACTCCCCATACGAGCCCGGCCGCAAAACCATGCTGAATCGAATTGTCGATAAACAGTTTATGCCAATCGGCATACGACCACCTTCTTCTGGTCACAAGCGACTGCTCCAGCCGTATGTGAAACGACTCGCGAATAGTCTTTAGCTGTTTTTTTAACTGCTTGAACTTCATATATGCAGCCTCAGCAAGCGCTGAATCATCCGACTCACTAGGAGTAGGGAGGGTTTTATATATTTTCCCGTTCTTATCTGTGATACGCAAGTCATGGCTGAGTAGCAGTTCAATCCTGAATTGCCTTGATCCATAATGTATGGTTTGGCAGCCTCGTGCATCGAAACCAAGAGTCGGTATAACCAGGTCTGCCAGTTCTTCTGTCGAAATCCCTCGTAAGATAGCTGCTTGGGTAAAGGCATCGGCTGCTGCCAGCTTAATCTGCTTAAACTTGAATTTTCTTGAGATTTGATCAATGAAGACGAGCGCTGAATCCATTGGTGATAATAGAAGTGCCCTTACCGCTTCACAGGCGATTGCTCCGCGTGATTCCAGCGGCCATACTTGAATGCGCTCTTGCAGCACCGAGACGACACGCTCATCGCCAAAGGCAGCAGTGAAGGCTAAAACCCACTTTTTATTCGCCTCGGCGCCCTTATTTAGCCAGCGATTCAAAACTTCGTAGGCTAGTTCAGCCAAATCATCCACACGCAGTGGAGAAGCTAACTCATGTGCCTTCCAATTATGGCTGATTTCATCTTGATTGGCATACGCACTAATGATAGCTTGGCATACATGGGCTTCACTCTCGTCCCCTGACTCATAATTGTGAAGTGTAGGCAGTGTAGAAGGCTCAAGCCAGATCAGATTAATGAGTGGCGACGATAATAATTCGGGCTCAATGTGAGAACTCGCAGTTAACTCCAAATTACCTTGCAATTTGTTTGAAAGTAACTCTTTGATTTTGGCGTTCTTCTCACGCGCGTACAGCTCCTGTAAGGCTCGAATCGATTGATCATCATCCCATCCACTAACAAGCCTAACGACACTTTCACGCATATTTGGCTTCTTATGGAAAAGCAGCGGTATAATTGATGTAATCAGATGCGAACTAGATGCGAGCAGCTTCACCGTCTTGTCGCGAACCAGCTTGCTGTCGTCTACAAGATACTGTACCGATAAGCTAGAAAATTGGTCTGTATCATATTGCATAAGCTCGGATAAGATAAAGCATTTTTCTCCAGGAATAGTCTCACGAGTGGTGAGATAATATGCGAAATACTCCGCGAACTGCCCCCTATTGTCATTCAAATACTGAATCGTTTGTTGTGACCAGGCATGACTGTCAGTATCCACCAAATCAATTTGAACAGTCTTAAGAAGGAAAGGAATTAAATCTACCAACTCACCGCCAACTTGTTGGTATGCTCGAAGGAACAACTCAAAATCGAGCCCATTCCTCATCGTCCTGCTACATAAAAAGATGAGTGTGTTTACATCCGTATGAACTAGAAAACAAATGATACGATTATAAAGAATGGAGTGCGGCCATAAATGTTCCGCTGCCGTTAACAACGGTCGGAATGTTTTATTACTCTCGCTGTATTGCAGCCACTTCGACTTTAGCTTCTCTGTTATTGGCGCACCATGGAAAAATCCCATAAGCTCTAGCATGTCTTCTGCAGGTACTTCCTCACTAACGAGAATTCCCTCTATATTATCCAAGAAATTCTCTTCTACCACATCCAGATAAGGATAACCTTCCGTTTCTTCCCATAGAAAGAGACATAAGTATAATGTTTCTAGCTTGGAAGATGCTACTATAGCCCGTTCGTATTCAACACGATCACGAGCAAGTTCTGCTCGAAGCTGTACTTTATTATAATTGTTTGTGATTTGCCTAATATATAACTCTCTTGGCACGCCATGTTTTGCATAATAATTAGGAACCTCGAGCATCCTCCTATCCCAGTCGTACTTAACTGCTGATGAATATTGCCAATAGAAACCTATTGGATCTAGGAGAATAAAGATACGAAGGAGGGACTCAGAGAAAGGAACTGTCCCTTGGGTTATTTCCGCTATATATAAAGCCTGCTGTAGCCAATCTTTGAAATAACTGTACCCCCACTCCACTTTTTTTGCTAACTGTTTAATATCTTCCACTGACGCATTGCTTTGAATGGCTTGCATCACTTCTGTAGCAATCTTGATTGTTTGGCGGTCTGTCATCATTTCGTTCTCGATCCATACCATTAATTCTTTTTCGAATTCGATTGACGTAATATGGCCCGCGTTCCCTGCGATCATCAAGTGTGCCGTCATCATCAACTGGTTGAACTTGTCTTCGAGTTGTAACTGTGCATGAATGAGTTCAGGTTCACGTTCTGCAATATGAGTAATGAACGCAAATCTATGTTTTTCCATTCTTCCGGATAATTCTTCGTGATCAAGAAACCACTGCCATAACAATGCCAGTGGAATTTCATAGCTGCTCATCAGTGTTAAGCAGCCTCTGCGCCACAATGCGTCGTCAACATAACCGCAACTGGCTTCTAGGAACGATTCCTGACCAATATGCAGCATCACCGTGAGCAATCTACCCATAAGATCTGGTTCTTTCTCTTTCTGATGGAGCTTACGGATGTGAGACCATATTTTCCCTACTGCCTGCGGCCGACTTTGCCGAGGGAATTGAATAATAGGCGCATGGTCTGGAAAGATACCACCTTCTTCAACATAACGCGTACAAGCCGCAGCAATTTCTACATCTAAACCAATGTCGATTAACATCTGTTCCAATCCGCTTAACGTCGATATACTTTTGCCCACTTGCTCATCACACCAATCCGTAGTAGTCACGCAACTTGCTTAATTGTCGAATACTTCTAGCAGCATCGATAAACGATTGTAATCGTACGAAAGCCATAGTACCAGCGGCATTATCTAATTGTACGTTCATTCTGCTCAATTCCAATTGCTGAATCATCTCAGTAATGATAGAGCTTCCATAGTTAGTTCAGCCTCATAGAACTGCGGCTTAATTTTGTGCAGGCGACTCATCTCGTCCTCGGTTAATTGAGGTAGCCACCCTTTCCATACTTGCGGGAAATGATATCTTTGAGCCATTTCGTTAACTCATCTGGTGTCATTACGCCAACCAAGACTCCTATCGAAGACCACATCTCGGCCGCGCGTCTCTCGTAGGCTGGCACGACCTCCCTATCTAAAGAAGGAAATATAATAAGGCGGCTCCTTGTCTCCCTAATAGCTCTTGCCCATTTGTACATCCGTTTGTAGGAACCGCCTTCATACAGCGACAATGGTTCGCGATGGGTCAGATAAATGCGCATATTCATATTCCAGCACATTTCAGATAGTTGTTCCACCACTCAACTGAACGCTTAGCAGTGCTTGTACGGGATCTCCCATATAATCAGTAACGTCCAAAATCTGTGTATTGAACAGGACAAGTTGATCACGCAGCATGGGCAATTTTTAGAAGATAGACGCCATAACTGCATTATGGATTACATTGTCGATTATGCTCCGGCTCTGATCAACCAGCGTAATAATCTTCCATGGCTGATGAGGTATTGATCTATGATGGAAGTAAACCTTCTCAATAAAGAGCTTCTGCTGCTTTAAATCATAGGAATGCTAAAGTTTCTCCTAGACCGTCAAATGATATTTGTTTTTCTAAATAGACAATTATTCGTTCTTTATGATTTTCGGTTAGTTTCGGCTTATCTTGAACGTAATACTTTTCTTCATATTTCTGGACAAAGCTTATCGTTTCTTCTTGTGTAATTGGCTCTAGCATTTGTATGGCACCTTATCCTTTACCGTAATAAACAATTAGATAGTTATGGAAATAGTATACTATATTTGTATATGTGAAACTATTACAAACAGTAACACGCCTATAGGTTCTACCGTTATTCTTAATTGTATATCTGTTATAGTATGACTCTTTGGAAAAATGAAATTGAGGTGTACGTTTTAACTCGATTTAGATAGAGTTCTCATAACAAAAGGCCACTCCTGACGGAGCAGCCCTGTATCATTTTTCATTCTTATCTCTTCACCTTATAAAACTCATGATAAAGCTTCATCAGCGCCCTTTTCTCAATCCGCGACACATAGCTCCGCGAAATCCCCAATTCCTTCGCAATCTCCCGCTGCGTCCTCTCATCCCCGCCATGCTCCAGCCCGAAGCGCCCGATGACTACTTCCTTCTCGCGGTCATCAAGTATATCCAAATTCTTATATATCTTCGACTTTTCAATTTTCAACTGCACCTTATCTACAATATCATCGGCCTCCGTACCGAGGATATCGATCAACGTAATCTCGTTGCCTTCCTTATCCGTGCCGATCGGATCATGCAAAGAAACGTCCTTGCGTGTTTTCTTAAGCGACCTTAAGTGCATAAGTATTTCATTCTCAATACAGCGAGCCGCGAACGTCGCGAGCTTCGTGCCTTTCCCGGTCTGGAAGCTCTCAATGGCTTTGATCAATCCAATCGTCCCGATCGAGATCAAATCCTCGAGATCCTCACCGGTATTGTCGAATTTTTTCACTATGTGAGCGACTAAGCGGAGATTATGCTCAATGAGCAAGTTACGGGAACGCTGATTGCCTTCGGCCATGAGCTGCAGATGCTTGGCTTCTTCCTCCTCTTGAAGAGGCTGGGGAAACGCATTGTTTTTGACATAAGAGACGAGCAGGGTAAGCTGTTTAATGAATAGCGCTATCGCTGAGAACAATCCAGGCATTGAACCGTACACCCCCACGTTGTATTACCACTGCCCGGATGCCTGGGTAGGCCCTCCGTTTGTGGCGAACATTGAAGTCTGTTCTTTAATGTATGTGGGTAGATGCCCAGATGTGCATGTACGCGGAAAGCTATATTATTTACTTGTCGCTTCGAGATCAGATACAGAATCTAAGGTTTGTTATACTCTAAACGAAGCGACAAAATAAACTTAACCCACGGTTCACTGTCGCATATTTTTTGGCAAGCGTTTATAATTACCTCACCACATCAAAGGCTGGCTTCGCAGCCCACGGAAGGAAGACAACTCTCCATTGAAAGCAACTGTGAATGTACAAGAGCACATACTGGTCTGGAGTGATGCAGCGCTCAAAATCATGGATGTACGGCATATCGTCATACAGGCCGGCGAGTATGTACGCCCTTACCTGTTCCCTGCCAGCGCCTTTCTGTACGTTACGCATGGCAGTGCAACCCTGAATTTAGATGGAAATGAGCATGCTGCTAAGCGTTTCTATATGCTTCATGGAGGCAAGGGTACCCGCCTTGACATCATCCTTACGGATGAATCCTTTCATTATTACCTGATTTTCTATAAAGCCTCCTTACCACTATCTGGCGTGCAGCATACACTTAGCCATACGGATCGACAAATGCCATTCCGCCTCCAGTACGGTTTTATTCCGCTCCACCCTGCCATCCTCTACGAACTGGCTGAGCGCATGCTGGGCGAATGGCTTGAACAGGGACGTTTGGAGCGGCTCCATGTCAAAACCCTATTTTATCAATTTGTATATGAGCTGCTTCGACAAATGGATCAGCAGCAGGTCAGCGTAGTCAGGCCAAACCTTACCTCTCAGCTTATTCGATATATGCAGGAGCACTATGCCGAGCCGCTGACACGGGAAACACTCGCGCACACCTTCCACTACAGCGTCCCTTATCTGTCCAAGCATTTCCGACGCGAAACCGGTGCAAGTATCATCGACTTCTTAATTCGCATTAGGATGAACAAAGCAGGAGCGCTGCTGCAACAAACCGATTTATCTCTGCAAGAGATCTCAGCTAGCGTAGGCTATGCAGACGTATCCTATTTCATCAGAATGTTCAAAAAGCATACCGGAGTAACGCCAAAGCAATTCAAAGATGAGTCCGTACAAGTAGCGAAAGGCTCTTATCGTCCTATTATTAGGCTTGGATCATCTATTGTTCCGCGCAGAATTCGTCGTTATATTGATATCAGAGATGATAATCATTATCAATATAGCGAAAAAGGAGATTTACTGATGTATAGAAGCAAATTGCCTGTAGGAATTACGTTGCTGCTTTGCCTAACCCTATTGCTTAGCGCATGCTCCGGACCAACGAACACGAAAGGTGCGACTGGCTCTGGCACTACGCAAAGCCCAACCGTAGGCGCAGAGAATAATTCCAGCAACGCAGCCATTGGAAATACAACCGGCAGCTCGGAGATGGTAACCTATTCGGCTGTAAACGGCGACGTGCAAATCCCCAAAAACCCACAAAGAATCGTAATGGTGGCTGGAGCCTTCACTGGGCATCTGCTAGCACTTGGCCTAAAGCCTGTCGGAACCGGTGATGAGTCCTTTACTAGCTATACAGAAGGAAAGCTGGACGATGTTGCCAACATCGGAAACGATGTACCCTACGAGAAAATAATGGAGCTGCAGCCAGATTTAATTGTCGTCTGGAACGACGCTGAAACGATCGAGAAGCTGTCCAAAATAGCCCCGACCGTCGCTGTTGATTACGGCATACCTCTACGGGAGCAATTAATGGATTTTGGCAAGATGACCGGCAGAGAAGAGCAGGCTAAAGCATGGATTGCAGAGTGGGATGCTAAAATCGCCGAATTCAAACCGATCGTGGAGCAAGCGGTAGGTGATCGCACCGTCTCGATCTTCGATTCGGGAAGTGCCAAGGAATTTTA
Organism: Paenibacillus paridis; assembly: GCF_006345825.1. Taxonomy (GTDB): domain Bacteria; phylum Bacillota; class Bacilli; order Paenibacillales; family Paenibacillaceae; genus Pristimantibacillus; species Pristimantibacillus paridis. The sequence continues at coordinate 189,802 of NZ_VCIX01000092.1, read as the reverse complement.
TGCCTATGGCAGCTTTGGCAGAGGCGGCGATATCATTTATGGGGAGTTCGGTCTGAAAGCACCGCCGATTATTCAGAAGGAAGCGATCGACAGCGGCCAGGGCTGGGCCAAGCTCTCGCTTGAGCTGTTGCCGGAATACGCAGGAGATTATATCTTTATTAGCGGTTGGACAGGCGATGAGAATGCCGCTCCGGTTTTCGAAGGGAATGTCTGGGATAACCTTCCCGCTGTCCAGAATAATCATGTTTATCGCGAGAACAGCCGCGGCTTCGTGTTTAGTGACCCGATATCGTTGGAAGCCCAGCTTACCTTTGTCGTAGACAGCTTAACAAAAACAAAATAACATGCCGTAGACTCAAGGGTTATGAAAGGCGAGGAGCAATCCTCGCTCTTTTACGTTTCTCTATATAATGAAAAGTGAAAAGCTTTCGCGTCTCAAAAATCCTTGTAAATAACCGCATCATTTCTCGTTCTTGTACCAGCGCAAAATCTCATTGAAATCGGATTGCGAAATACCGACAATCCGATATTCCTTCGGGCGGGAAGGGGAATCGATGACCATCCGCAACCTTTTGATGCCGAGCCGGCCTTGCAGCCTCGTATGGGATAAATGAATGGACTCCGTGGCCTGCCGTTTTAGATAAACCGTCGTTTCATTAAACCCAGCGCGCCGTAAAATAAATAAATTCCCCTTGAAGCTCCATTTCGTATGGAGATGTGCATATCTTTGGTAGCGGTAGATCATCAAGAAGAGTGGCATAGCAGCAAGCGTCCATAATGAAAAATAACTTCCCATAAGTATTGCAACAAATAGCACCATTACAGGTGCAATCATGCCATGAAGCATAGCTCCCTTTCGCAACGGCTGCTCTGGGCTGGTTAGGTTGAATTCAGGCAGCAGCTCGGCGACGGCTTCGGTTAATTCACTGTCCTTGATCGCTGGAAGCAGCATTTTCTGCCGTTGTCCGCTTTCATAGCCGATACAGTCGAGCCAAACGGATGAATAACCAAACAAGCGCCCAAGCATCAGCTTTTTAACCCGAATGGCTTGAATCTTGTCTACTTTAATATGCGCTGCGTTTTTATTAAACCAGCCATAATGAATATGAAGGAAAGAGTCCGCTCGCGAAATTTCCCAGCCATGGTAACGAATTTGCATCAGGAACAATGAAATTAACCAAGACAAAACGGCGCTTGCAGCCAAAAATCCGAGGACGTACAAGAGAACAAAAGGCAATTTGCCATCATTCAGCTCACTCCATAAGCTTCGCTCGAACAGATCCATTAAACCCGCTTGCGGCTCACTGGAATCAGGATACAACTTTGCCCATACATATTGCATAATCGTCGAAACGAATGGAATCCCGAGCCAAAAGGTGTTCGTGCTAATGGATAACATCCAGATCTCCATGGACGATATGTTCCGGCTAAGTTTATTCGTACGCTTCTTTACAAGGCTATCTCTGTTTAAACGCGAAGCCATTGCATTCGCCTTCTTCATCACCAACACAAGCTCGGCGTCCGCGCTTGCATTGCTGTCTGCCGTATATAGCTTCATTTTCACAATGCCCAATAAGCGATGCAGTCCATTTTGCTCCAACGTTACATTATTGATATTGGCCAAAGGGATTGTCCTCTGCACTTCCGTTAACACGCCATCCTTCAAGTGCAGCGTTTCCTGATCCATGCGATAGGTATTCTTGTACCACCCGATAACCGCCCATCCGCAAAACAGTGCTGCAATCAGTCCAGCCAGCAAGTAAACCCAATAGGGCTGTCCTCCACTTTCGGCTTTGATCTCCCGATATGCAAAAATAGCCAGCGGAATAATCGTATAGCGAATTCTGGTGTACATCTGATTCAGAATCGTGATCGGATGATGGCGATTAATCATAGTAGACATGCGTATCCTCTCGTTTCGCTAGCTGAATAATTTGCCTTCTTAGCTTTTCTGCATCCTCTTCAGGCAGACCCACAATGATGCTGTCATCTCCAGCCGTCGTTATGCATAGCTCAGAAATGCCCAATCTTTTACCAATCCGGTCCTGCTCCTTATCCACATATTGCACCCGGCTGATCGGAATAACGGTGGAGCTCTCCCGCCAAAAATTTCCCCAGTTAATGACGAGCTCGTCCTCCGTTAACCGGTAGCTTCGCCTCTCATATTTGTACTTGACGCCGATGAGAATAAACAGCATGCCGCGGACAAAATAATAGCCAATGGCAGCAATTGAGCCATATAGCAGTACATCCCATGTCTTTAGCCAAATAAGATATACGACAAGCGGTATCGCGCATATCCCTATTTTCCGGGCCATATAGAGCATTTGATAAAACTGCCAATACTTAATCACGTTTGGGTGTAATTTCTGCTCCATCCCGTACCCCCTCTTGTGAACATTTTGATGAATCGGCTGTTGCCGTCCTTTGGCAGAGCGGCGAGTTTCATTCCGAGAAATGCAGAGAATATATACAATTAGGAATGCTTCCTTTATTCAAAAAAAACAAGCTGCCTTCGCCATCCGTTGGCAAAAGCACCTTGTTTCCTTTACGCCTGTAAGCGAAAATGGTTCCGCTATTTCTTATCTACTTGAAGCAGCCGCACGGTTTTCGTAGCAAAAGTATCCTTCAGCCTGTCCTCGGTGATGACGTTCAGCTTAACCAGGCTTGCGATTTTAGAGGTGTCGGGCTTGGAAAGCAGCCGCCACAGCTCTGGATCAGGCAGCGCCTCGAACAGCTTGTTATCGTCATATTCCTTGCGCTCCTGCAGGACGATCTTTACCTTGTGGCTGCCAATTTCAAGCTCGCTCGCCTCCTGCGCAGCTAGATAAGCCAAAATGTCGCTCCGCAGCTCTGACAGCTCCTGCTCTATTTCTTTTTGCTTTTGTTTTTGCTGATAATATCTTCGCACCGTTTTGTCCATCCTCATCACACTCCTCTTCTACTACATACATATGAGAAGGAGATTGGTTTTAGGACATGTCCACTTTAGTGATTAGACTAATATACATCCTTTCTGGTGAACACCGTAAAGGAAACAATGAGGGAACCTAGCATCCACGCTGCAAGCACGGCAAGCGAGAAGCCCAGCGTCATGCCTTCGATCGGTGGCGCAGAGCCGCTAACATAGTCCATCAGGCCAAGATTGACCATGAACAAATACTTGGCGGAGTCCCATGAAGAGACCATATTGCTAAGGATCGCACCCGCGATCAAGCAGGCCAGCATGGTGCCCATGCCCGCTGCGCTGCTCCGCATCAGAATAGACAGCATAAACGACAGCGTTCCGACCACGATAGAGATAAACCAGGCAAGGCCGAACTGCTGAATAATGTACTGCCACTGCGAAACGAGGCGAACCGCCGAGATGTCCAGCGTATCCCCTTGTGTGGAGAAGCCGGTCAGTACCGGCGCCGACCAGCCTTGATTCCCAAACATAATGACCGAGATGATATAGGACAAGATCCCGAATAGGAAAATGACCAAGGAAACGGACAAAATCAAGGCGATATATTTGCTGAGCAAAATTCGGAATCGGCTTACCGGCCGGGTCAGCAGCAGCTTGATCGTCCCCATGCTCCGCTCCGAGGAGACCAGATCCACCGCGATGATCATAATGAGCAGCGGCAGGAACAGCTCCGCCGAATTTTGCACAAACCCTCTCATAAAGGTAGGAGCGCCCGGCTCCGCAGGATTGACGTCATGGTCCAAATAATATTGCGATTGCTTGATTTGGATCTGAATTTGTTCGCGCCATTGCCCGGCACTGCTCAGTCTATTCTGCATATCGACGATTTGCTGCTGCAGCTCGGTGCGCCAATCGACAGTGCCAAGGCGTTCCTTAATGGATTCGGCCTGCTTCACCTGCGCATAGGAGAACATCGAGAGCAAAGCAATAATAATGATTGAAATAATGACAAAACGGCGTTTGCCGACTAGCTTCGTCATTTCATTCTGAACGAGATTAACCAATCGATTCACCTCCTGTCAGCTCAAGGAACAAGTCTTCAAGCGCCGGAAGCTTGCGGTTCATCTCCAGCACGCTGACTCCCGCATCTACCAGCTTCCGGTTCCATTCCCCAACTAGAAGCTCTGCATACGTTGTCGTGACCGTTTCCTCGGTCTCATCCAGAACGGTCGTCTGCTCGCTAAGCACCGCCCTGCCCAGCTCATGCGGCAGCAAGCGCCATACCAACCGCTCTTCGCTCGACAGCAGCTGCTGCACCGAGTCTACCCTAATAATTTCACCCTTCGAAATAATGGCTACACGATCGCACATCAATTGAATCTCATGCAGCAAATGGCTGGATACGAGCACAGTGAGCCCTTCTTCCTCTGCCAAAAACCGAATAAACGCACGCATCTCCCGAATGCCTGACGGGTCAAGTCCATTCGTGGGCTCGTCCAGGATCAGCACATCCGGCTTGCCGAGCAGCGCCTGTGCAATGCCCAGCCGCTGCCGCATGCCAAGCGAATACGTGCTGACCTTATCATTCATCCGCTCCTGCATCCCTACCAGCTGGACGACTTCATCTATGCGCGCCTGCGTAATGCCGCTGATCATGACGGCAAAATGGCGTAAATTTTCCATGCCGGTTAAGAATGGATAAAGCTCCGGATTTTCCACGATACAGCCCAAATGCCGCATTGCGCGCGTGAAGTTTTTCGCTATATCCAGCCCGCAAATTTGAATGGTTCCTGATGTAGGCTTAATCAAGCCCACCAGCATCCGAATGGTGGTCGTCTTGCCTGCGCCGTTAGGCCCGAGAAAGCCAAATACCTCGCCGCGTTTGAGCTCAAAGCTCAAATCCTTTATAATGGTCCGCTTGCCGATGACCTTGCGGAGCCCTTGAACCGATAAGGTGATGTCGCTCATGATTGCCCTCCCACTCCGGTAATAAGCGCCGCTACCCGCTCCGCCATCAGCTGGTATCCTTTTTCATTGGGGTGAAAATGGTCCGTAAACAAGTAGTCGTTCACATTTTTCTGGAAGAGATCATAGGTCGGCACGAACACCGTCCCCGGGTCCTCCGCCAGCTGCTCCGCCGTTTTATAGTTCCAGCCTCTAACCACTTCAGACAAGAGCGCCCCATTCTCAAACTCGCTAAATGGATTGTACAAGCCTAACAAGTAGACAGTGGCATCTTTATTTACCGAGCGTATGCTCGTCATGATGGCTTTGAGGTTAATCAGAAAAGCGTCCTCAAGCCCGGTAATGCTCGCTTCCGACACGTCCGACAAGGTCTGTCCGCCGAGGAAAAGATCATTGCCTCCGATTGTCATCAGAATGACGTTGGCTTGTCCAATCTGGCGTCCTATTTCCTTCTCTTGCATCTGCTCGGCAAGCCCTGGGGAGGTTAACCCTTTAATGCCCAAATTAATTAAGGAAATATCCGTTCCTTTTTGCTTTAGCATATCGCCGATATAACCTACGTAACCCTTGCCTTCAATATCCCCCGTGCCTCTGGTTAAGGAATCTCCCAAAGCAACGATTTTTACCTGCTCCACTGCAGCAATAGGCTGCTCCGATACGGATGGTGCCGTGGCTGTACTCGTCGTTCCGATCAAATAATCCTTCACCGCCCAGCCAAGCCCAAATACCCATAGAAGGCAGGTAAATGCGGCGAAACCAGTAATCCAACGAACCTTTTTACTATGCATCCCATCTCACTCCCTGCTCTCATGCTGCTGTTACTTCTGGAACCAATCCCTGATTTGCTGCTTCATGTTCGCTTTATGCTGCTCAAATTGCTTTTTCCGGTGACCATTCGCTCCTGAAGGATGAGGCATTTGGAACAAGCACCGCTGCGAATCTATCCAACCTTTGTCTGCAAAAAGCTGCACCACCTCGGCTACCGACTTGCCAAGGGGGATAATCAGCGCATCCTTAACAGCCAGCAGCTCCGGCAGGAAAATGCTTTCCGCATAGCGGTATAATGTCTCCGACTTTAAAATAGGCGGGCTGTGGCCGGTATAGTTTTTGCCATCGATAAACACCGGGTACCTAATCGCAGAGGTCGTGTGCAGCAAATCCCGGCGCTCCTCAAATAGCGACCGGCTGCTGCCAAGCCCAAGCCATAAAGGCAGCTCCAGCTGATTCAGCATTTCGATTAAATGGGTTCTCATCGAGCCTGCGAAGCTGGCAAGCGCTTTGGCGCGCTCGTCAATCTGCTCCGCTGGCACGCCCTCCCGCAGATCGTCCCGTGCGCTCCGAATAGCGACTTCCATTTGCGTAAAACCCGGCGTAATGCCGATAATCATCAGTTTCGCCTTCACATTCACATATTCATACGGTACATAATAAATGGACATCGCTCCAGCCTCTTCAAGAAGCAGCTCCTTTACAAAAAGTTGTTCCTTAGACAAGCGCCCAGAAGGAAGCGACCGGATAAAGGGTTCGTATTTTTCAATTTGTGTCACGCTGCTTGCCCCTTCCATTTGGCCGCTACACATTTAGTTCAACCATGTTATGCACCCGTGAAGGGTAATCGGTAATGATGCCGTCGATCTCGAATTTCAGCACCTCTTTCAAATTACGGTCACTATTGACCGTCCACACCCATACCTCACGGCCCAGCTTATGCGCGCGGTCAACCAGCTGCTTCGTCAGCATCACCTGCTCGATCGTATAGAAATCAACATCAAGGAGCGAAAGATCGCCTACTGCAAAATAAAGAATTTGCCCGATCTGAATATCCGGGTTAAGCAGCCTAATTTGTTGAAGCGTCTCGCGGTCAAACGACTGAATATAACAATCCTTGACCATATCGAACTGCTCGATAAGCGCCACAACCGCTTTGGCCAGGTCCTCGCCGGGACCATACGGCTTCAGATCAATAATCAGCTTCGTCTTTCCCTGAGCTTCTGTGAGAACCTCGGCCAGCATCGGAATGCGGTCGAATTGTTCCGTTTCATCCTCTTCGTTCACGTATCTGCCTATGCTAAGCCTTGCAACCTCGGCATAATTCAACTCGCTTACCCGCTTGGCATTACCGGTCAATCGCTTCAAATTATAATCATGATGCAGCACGACAACGCCGTCTTTCGTCAACTGGACATCAATTTCTACGGCATTCGCTCCTTGCTCCATAGAACTGCGGACCGCACGCATCGAGTTTTCCGGCGCGTCCTGCGTATCGCCGCGGTGTGCGGCTATCAGAACGCTCCATTTGGCATACACAAGGTTATCGTTCGCTGCATAGCTGACCGTCAGCGCCAGCGCCAAATATGCCGCAATAATGGATACGTACAAGACCCGCTTCCGGGTTCTTCGCGCCATAAAAGCGTAAAACCGGCTCTCCATCGCTCCCAAGATCCAACTCTTATAAATACGCAATTGATTTTGTGGCTTTTCCCCTTTGCGGCGTCTGTAATGATAAAATTGGCGCGTCAGAAAAATAACGTTCACAGGCACGAGCATCAAGGTGAACATGTACGTTAGCACCGTAGACAAGGTTAACGAATAATGGTCAGTAATCGCTTTGAGCACATTGATATTCAACCATGACGGCAAATACGCAACCGAGGAAATAACCATGAAACCAAGCGAGAAGATGACTGCGTTCACCAAAAACAAATGAATTAGAATCGACAAGCGCTTGCCCTTCGTCAGCACAAGGCTGCTTCGGATCGCCATCCGGATCGATTTGCCCTCGATCATAATGAAATGCAAGACAAATATCCAGCGCAGGAACAGATACACGCCAAGCAGGAACAGCAGCGCATACAAGGCCAGCATCGTGTACGAAGAGCTGAGTACTCGGCTATTGAAGAAGATCGGCGCATTAAACTGAGCATATAACGAGGTTGATAACGGCGAATCAATAAACGGCACCAGAAACAGCAGGAAGAACAATAGCTGGATAATACCAAAACCGAACAGCTTCGGCGTATGCCGGAGCGTCGTCACAAGCGCATCGGCAATCAGAATATCCTTGCCAAAATAATGCTGCTGCGCAATCGTAATGACAACGCCAAATTCAATAAATAAAACAAACATTGCGACCAGGCAAATGGCAAGCAAGCCCGCTACTCCGGTATAGCTAAGCCCGATTTTGAATACATCGCCATTCAATACCGATCCAGAGCCAACCACCCTAAGGATTCGGTTGAAAATAAACGAAATAATCGGAACAATAACGAAGCTCGTGAGCAGCATAAATAAATATTCAAACAAAAGATGTTTCTTATAGGTATCGCGAAAGTCACGGATACTTCTTCCGAATAGTTGAAGCATGGTCATTCATCCTGTTCCTTATGTAATGAAGAAATTACGAAGCAAGCCATATCTACAGGTGCTCCTCTTTCTATTATAACGTATGACCCCACCCCTACGTCTAATCGGTATCCAAAACAACAAAAGTACTTCATTAAACGACAATGCCGGCCATTCAATAAAAAGAATGGCCGGCATCACGTTGACAATCCGATTAGTTTACTACGAATTCGATAATAATTGGAGTTCCGGCATCAAGTGCATCGCCGCCTGGGATCGTGATTGCAGTTGTTGTTACGGTTGAAGTATCTGCTGTTTGAATCAATCCATTAATATATAGATTGTAATAAGCAGGCTCCGTTGGAAAAGCAGTTGCAGCAACACCAGCGTCATTTGTAGTCGCTGTCGCAAGAATATTATAAGCGACGCCTACACCTGTCCCGTCTCCTGCTGTAGCACTGAACCTTCTAGCAGCCATAAAGGGTTTTGAAATAGCCATTTCTATCACCTCACTCTCTCAACTAGCTTATGCTAGATTTAAAAAAGAGGAAGTTCTCATTCGTGGAAATTTTCAACTACTTTTTCTATGATTTTTCAAAAGCCTGAACAATAAACTCAATGAGTTGGGATTTTAATAGGTCTCCCTGCTCCCCTTTATGGTACATATCCGTTCCGTGATATCCACTATCATTCACAATGAGCTCTTTATCCGTTGCTCCAGATGCTTGATATAATTGACGCACATGCTTTTCAATCGCGCCTCCGTAATCACCAGGTGAAAAAATAAATAGGGAGGGCGATTTAATCTCCTTAACACTTGGAATTGCATCATGGGGCCCGCATTGTGCAGGAGAAGAAAGAATAATTAGCCCTTCAATAGGCAGCTCTTGGCGATCCCCTGCAATAATTGCCGTTGTACCGCCACAGGATGCTCCCGCCAAAAATACTTTTTCTGCACCTAGCCGTTTAAGTTCGCTTAAAGCTGCATCTGCGTCACGATCTATAGGTTCATTATCCTCATTCGTTTTCTGCGAGGCACCGTGATTGCGATATTCAGGAATAACGACTAGATACCCTTTTTCCGCCAGTTCCGTTCCCATGTCAAGAAAAGAGCAAATATTATACCCTTGCTCGTGTGCAAGCAAAACGCCTCTCGTTCCGCTACCAAGCACAAGCGCTGACAGATACACCCCATCACTGGTAGTCAATGTAGTGGCTTTATCACGTAATTCATTCTGCACGCAGCTATTCACAAGATGCCCGTTAGCCGACTTCACCGTTCGATCCGGCCAGGCAGGATCATACTTGGCCGGAGGATTGGATGGTTTGTCCGTCACTTCGGGAGGTGGTGTTACATTGAAGCTCTCGGTTGCAGGTGGCGTATTTTGAGGCTGATTACCATTAGAATCAACTCCATTTGAAGATACCGGTTTTGTTGTGGTGCATCCTGTAATGATTACTAATAAAAGAAGCAATACAAGCACCACTTTTGTTTCATTTAAAGATACGTTCATAGATTTTCTATACCTCCTACTCTTTCCATCATCTGCTCGTTCCCCATTACTCCTCTCTGAATTCCCTTCAATTATTAAATATAGCCCAGAGATATCACCATTTCATGAACAACTTGTCAACAAATTGTCTCAGCGTAGTATAGAAAAAAACCCTTGCTGCACAAGGGTTCAAGGCAATTCTGAAGAGGTAATGAACGGTTCACATAATAATCTGAACTGCGAAAGTAACCATTTCAAGAATAATGGGTGTACCAGCAAACATCGTTTGGCTTCCAAGATGAATGCTGATCGCATTTTCATTTAACATATATAGTCCACTTTCTTGCAATAACCCATTGATATAAACATTGTTGTAGCTATTCGGAACATTTTCAGGAAAGGAAGGAATGAATTGTCCTTCATCGTTTGTAAACTCAGCAGCTGGGATAATCAAGAGTGATTGAGCATCCGAGCCGAGAGTATAAAAAAACCGTTGATTCGTCGGCAAAATCATAATGTCAGGAACAATAACTGTTCCCGGCTCGCCTTGGGGTCCTTGTTCACCTTGGAGCCCTTGAATCCCTTGAAGTCCCCGAACTCCTTGAAGCCCTTGAGGTCCACGTTCGCCTTGGAGTCCTTGTGGACCTTCTGGACCTTGTGCTCCTGATGGGCCCTGTACGGAATGTTGGCCCCTATCATTGGGTTGCTCATTGAAACGAACAACCTTTTTATTACGCCTTTTTCTACTAGATGATCCGAGACCATATGTTTTTTTAATACACCCTTTTTTGGCAGGGGAATGGGAGTATCTTATTTGGAGCACGGAAGTCATATCCCCATTCTTTCTAAGTAGTCGTGTTCTTCCATTTTTCTTCTTATTAGTAGCGGCTATTTTGCTCAACCTAATTCACCCCCATTAATCGATATAAGGTATGATATGATTCGATCTAATGACGGTATGGACGAAGCAGCCATAACCACTAGTCTTCAGCCTATTTTAAATAAAAATAGGCTGAGAATCTTGAACTCCATTTATGAATATCCTTATTTAAGGAGATATTTATAATAGGCTGGAAATTCTCGTATGATGGAGTAAATATCTCTAAACTCAACGATTTTGGCATGAGCTGCGTACACTTCTTTTATATCCATTTTTCTAAATGCTAATTTTGTCCTGGCTACATGAAAATATTGAGTAATCACCATAACGGAGTCTACTTGCAGCTCCTCCATAATCTTGCTGGTATTTTGGGCGGTCATATAGGAGTTGTAACCATTGTTATCCTCAATAATTTGATCTTCCGGCATCCCCTTATCCATTAAGTAAGATGTCATAACCTTTGCCTCATCGAAGCCTTCCTTACCTATGCCGCCACTTACAACGATAAAATTAAAATAGCCCCCGTTATAGAGTTCTAAGGCTGTATCTAATCTTGCTTTTAACCGCTCGGAAGGCTGTCCATTCACTTCTACTTTATTTCCTAATACTACTGCTAAGTCAACCGGTCTCAATTCATCATTCAATCCATCTATACTTACGAAAGCAGTGTGAATGATAAACCAGAGGAAAAAAATGGCTACTACAATACAAAATCGTTTTATGAAAACTCGGTTCAATCTCTCACCTGCTTCCTCTCCTTATCAAGCCAATGATTTTATACTCATTTTACTAATAATGGATAGATGATGCAAAAGAGGATTTTGTCCTATTTTTTAAATACAGAAAAACAGCCGAAGAGGCATAGAAGCTCTGCTCGGCTGTTTATCGTTTATTGCATAACGGTGCTAGAACTTCTCTTATTGAATAGAGAGAGCTAATAGCTTATGAATGATGACCGCTGCCTGTGCCCTCGTTGCTGCGCCCTTCGGATCGAAAACGCCGCTGCCCATCCCTTCAATGATGCTTGCCGCCTGCATAACGTCTACGGCCTCAAGAGCATAGCTGCTAATAGCTGCTTGATCCGCAAACGCGGCAGTTGAAGCCCCGCTGCCTGGCTTCAGCTTGAGAAGCTCAGAAACCCGATAAGCCATGACGGCCATGTCCTGTCTCGTGATCTGATCATTTACGCCAAAGCTGCCGTCCGCTTTGCCCTGCACGATGCCAAGCTTTTCAGCTGCAGCAACAGAAGCATAATACCAGCTGCCTGCTTTTACGTCGCTTAGTCCGCTTCCCGCTGCTTCATCTGCAAGATCAAATGCGAACATTAGCATTTTTAGAAACTCTGCTCTGCTCACCTTCTGGTCCGGTTTAAACGTATCGTTGCCTACTCCATTTACAATGCCTCTCGCGGCAAGCGATTCGATTCGATCCTTTGCCCAACTCAATCGTGCAATATCGGTAAAGCCCGCAGCTGCCGGGGCGGCCGCGTACTTGCTAAAGTGAGCCGGTTTAAATAGGGCTTTGCCCGTCGAAGCTTGGTATGAGCCGTTTTTCAAAATTTGCTGCTCGTCACTATCACCCAGGAAATAAACGACAACCAAATTCGGATTTTCTCCCGCACCCAGCGTATAATCAAGCGCTACCTTCAACCCCCCGTTAAAGTCACCGACAGGCTGTCCGTCTACCAATAGCGCAAAGTCATAAACCTCATGCGTGCCGATTTTGTCCCTCTGACCTGGAGATAATGCAGCTTTATCCACCAAACGGACAACAAGCTCCAGCTTCGAGGAGGCATCGCCAAGCTTTGATACAATCAGCTCCTTATCAAGCGTAACGACTGCCAATCCCACACGAATCTCGACTTGCTCAATCGTCTTGCTAACCGCTGCTTTTATTGCTTGTACTGGCAATACAACCTGCACAGCAGTTGCAGCAGCCTTCGGCTTCGCCTCAAGCACAAGCTTTGAGCCTGCTGCCGTGTCAACGGCTTTAACCACATCCACCTCATCGATTGCCGCCGTTGCCTTGCCACTGGCATCGACATTTACGCTGAGCGTAACACTGCCGCTGCTCACCACTTTATCTGGCTGCGTCACTCCAGCGCCACCCGTTCCGCCAGGTGTGCCGGTCGTGGCAGAGTTAATCGTAACCACCGTTGTAGCGCTCACCCCTGTACCATCCAAGGCTCCAGCAACTACCTTCACTTTGCCAACGGCATTAGCCGTTAACAGCCCATTTTCATTCACGCTAGCTAACGTTGTCGCCGTTCCGTCTTCACTATAAACTGACCAACTAACGGATTGATTCGTTGTAGCTGCGGGTGTAAAGACTGGAAGCAGCTGAAGCTGTTGATTCACTGTGACCTCGCTTGAAGCGGCCGATAGGCTCAAGCCTGTGGCTTGAATCGTATTGGTGCGAATATTCGGCTGCTCAGGCGGTTCCATTCCCGTACCTAGGAAGAAGCTCGTATGCGGCGGTTGATTGTAGCCGGTATTTTGCCAAGCGACTCCCAATCGGTATACGGGATCATGCATGAGCGTAGGGATGCGGTGCTCCGTCACATCTGTTGTCGCATAGATGCGAAGCGCGCTGCTGTCCTCTGTGCGCAAAACAACCTCTTCACGCCAGTCGCCTAAAATATCCGCCTGTAACACCGGGTTTCCTTTCGTATCGTTATTGGAGTACGTTCCCTCAAACTTTACTAACGGAACCAATTGATTGTTCTCATAGTCCCATTTGTCGATTTTCGGTATGCCTACTCGGGATGGATCGCCCTGCCATTCATGATCAAGCAGCTCGCGGCTAAGATCCCCGTCCCACCAAATCGCAAAATTCGAGGAAGGGATACGGTTTGAGATTTTCTCACCCGTCGCCGCGAATAAGCTGCCCGTTGCACTGTTCCATTCGCCATCGATGGACCAAGCTTCCGCACCTTCGTAACGCGGATCAATATCGGCTGACAAGCCTCTCCCTGTATCGATTCCCGTCTGCAGCTGGCCCCATAGCACCCGGCCGGTGCGGGCATCCTTTACGTTGGATGAATATTTGACGCCCGTATCCTCTTGAACAGCAAAGAGTTCCAATCCTAAACGGTTAGGATTCAAATTGCCTAAGTGCATAGCGTCGCCATGGCCTAACCGCGAGTTCCATAGTCCCGTTCCATTATCATCAATCGCCGTCGCGCCGGTAATAATCTCATCCCGGCCATCTCCATCGACATCCGCAACGCTGAGCTGATGATTGCCTTGTCCGGCATAGCTTTCGTTGCCCGCGGTCTTTGAATCGAATGTCCACAGCTTCGTCAGCTTGCCGTCTCTCCAGTTGTAAGCAACCAATACCATGCGAGTATAATAACCGCGCTGCATAATGACGCTTGGCCTTTCGCCATCCAGATAAGCGATAGCAGCTAGAAAGCGGTCTACACGGTTGCCATACGTATCGCCCCAATCGCCAACATTGCCACGTTCCGGCTCATACGCCTCCGATGCCAGGGCTTTGCCTGTGGCGCCTTCAAACACGGTGTGAAACTCCGGTCCGGTCAAAATATAGCCGCTGGCATTACGGTAATCCGCATTGGCATCGCCAATGACTGTGCCTACGCCATCAATGGTGCCATCTGCCGTGCGGAAGGTGACCTCCGCTTTGCCGTCACCATCTAGGTCATAAACCATAATGTCCAGGTAATGAGCACCTGCGCGGATGTTTTTGCCTAAATCGATCCGCCACAGCTGCGTGCCGTCCATTTTATAAGCATCGACATACACATTTCCCGTATACCCGCTTTGAGAGTTATCCTTCGAGTTGGTCGGATCCCATTTCAAAACAATTTCATATTCCCCATCGCCATCCAAATCGGCTACAGTCGCGTCATTGGCACGATAGCTGTAAGCTTCGCCGCTTGGCGTAATCCCGTCTGCCGGCTTCTTGATCGGCACATTCAAGTAATTCATATCCCATACGGTTGCCGTTTCCGATTGCCGCTGCTCCACGCCGTCTATAACAGCCCGGACAAAATAAGTGGAATTTGTCGTACCTGCTGCATCCTCAAAGTTCGTACTGCCCGTAATCGGACTAGCATTGACTTTAACCCCGTTACGGTAAAGGTTGAATGCAATCGAGGAAGAATCGGTACCGAGCAAGCGCCAGCCCACGTATACATGATTCGCTTCTTTGACGGCTACCAAGCCGCGATCCAGATTTTCCATTTGGCGCGCGGCAAGCTTCAGTGGAGAGGCGCTTATCGTGACGCCTTCAGATTCCGATATTTCTTCACCTTCGTATGCGAAAGCTCCTTTGATCACAAAGCTGTAATCGGAACCATTCACGAGCCCACTAACGGTTGAAATATATTTCCCTTTCGGAACCGTATCCACGAGTACAAGCGAATCATCATTTTTTAAATAAATGCGAGTTTCCAGATAGGCGGGGTCCGCAGGCTGCTCCCACCCCAGCAATATCTTTCCGTCTCTCCCCTCTGCTGCCAGGTAATTCACGTTGGGCGACTTCGCGAGCCTGTTTACCTTTACTGTATAGGCTTTAGCAATTTCCGTATATTCCTTGGAGGTCGCCGATACGCGGATGCTTGTTTCGTTTCCAATGATGGCTACTGGCAAGGAATCTCCGCTTGTAATCGCCGCATCCCCCACTTTCAGTGTTACGCCGTCCGGGTTGCTGGCAGCAGAATAAACCGACAGCTCCGATACCGAGTAAGGGATTTCCACCGTATAGTTGTCCACTTTAGGATTGAATGGAGGGACTAGTGGCAGAGAAGCGCCACCCGAATGGATGCCTAGGCTGCTTAAGGCCAAATCCAGTGATGTCACGCGAACATTCGTTAGATTAAAAGCTCCTCCGCCCGCGTTTACAAAAAAACCGAAGCTGCTGATTCTCTCGCGCGAGCTATAGAAAGCATCCGGCCAAACGACCGTTTCATCCGTCGTCAAATCCGTGATCGTTGTCGTGTATTTTTGCTGCGGAGTATTGAATACCATTTTAAAACGGTACCAATGCGTCGTATCGTAATTGATTTGGTTGCCCGCCGCCGCATTGTGGCGCTTGATCACGCCTGCATCCAGCTGGTAACGCAACGCTGCCGAGCTTGTCGCATTGATCTTTCCGTCCATGACCCATAACGTACCGCCCTTGCTCGAAGGCATATTCACATCGAACTCAATGATTAAACCTCCATTTTGCGCGGCGAACCGTTGCCCGAAATAAGAAGAGCCGGTCGCGTCATGTTTCATTGCTAAATATGTTGAGCCCGTCACCGTATCTTCAGCCAAGCTTACAGTGGGAGCAGTCCCTTCCTTCGTCCAGCTATTGCCAACGCCAATTTCAAATTTGCCATCCGGGTAACCGCTAAAATTATCGGAAACGAGAGCTGTGTCCGCCGCATGCGCAGCAGGCAGGTTCAACGGCAAAACAAGTGACATGACCAGTACAATACTTAGAAGCTTCGAAAAAAGCGGCTTCTTCTTCCTGTTCTCTAACCTTCGCATTTCGTTATTTACCTCCCGGAAAATCTGATTGTAGACAAACTTTTCCATAAAAAACCGATAGACGATCAGCTGCCTCCTCTCCAGCATTGTAAGCGATACCATTCCAATTATTAGGCAATGAGACGGAACAAGCCATTCAAAAAGTAGACTGAAATGGTTAAAAAGCAGACATTTTTCTATGCACACCATTCATTGCAGCGGAGTACGCATTAAAAAAAGCCCTGACCGGCGATGGTCAGGGCTGACTGAGGCAGTATGGCTAGCTTTTCAACGAATTATTTTTGAGCACATCATTTTTTTTGGTCAGCAGCTTTGCTGTATAAAGCGTATTGTTCTCGATCGTATACGCTGGGGCTCCCGTACCCGCATATAAAGTAGCGATTCCGATGGCGGCAATATTCGTTGTAATCGTATTGCCTCTAATCACGGCTTTCAGCACATCATGCGCTTCATTCCGCTTCCAGTTATCGTTAATGCGGATCAATTCCGTTTTATCGGATGATAGCTTGTCTGCGGTAATCGTATTATTCTCCACTAGCAGGTTTTTGGCTGCTTGCACGCTAATCGCCTGCGTATTGCCAAGCAGCTTGAAGGTGGAGTTTTTGATCGTTAGATCCAGCTTCGGATGCTCGCCGAGCAGCAGCGTGCTGAGCGGTTCCGGAGATTCAAAGGAACAGCCGTCAAACACGTATTTTCCCGCCGATGCAACGCTGATTGAGCCGAATTTCCCGGTTCCTGTTGCTCCTATGAACTCGCAGTTGTTGTAAGTGCCGGGCGGCAGCGTAACGCCATACGTTGTGCTGTAGCCGATGACCTTTAATCGGTCAAAAATAGAGCCTTCGGCCGCGCCGCCCGTCACGACTCGAAGCGTACCTTCACCGTTAATCGTAATGTCCTTCAAATGAACCGGCTTGCCCCAAATCGAAAGGCCGGAGTCACTCTTTTTATTGTTATTGATCGTAATATTGGATGCGCTAATGCCAAAAGCCGTTTTGGCGCTGAGGGCAAATGTGGAATCCGTAAACGTCATGTCCTCGATTTTAATATTCGGTCCCTCTAAGGTCGTGTACGAGTCATTCATTCGGTTTCCGATAAAGGTTGCATCATGCGCCGCAAAGATTCGCGAGCCGTCAAAATGATTATTTTTGACCAATGCGCCTTTAAACGGCTCGGATATCGCCAGGCCAATGGCCCCCTTAGAAGCAAAATGGTTATCCTCAACGACTGCATCCTTGCCATCATACAAAATCACATCATAAGAGGCATTGTTGTAAAAATGGTTGCTCTTGATCGTGATATTGCTGTTGCGATTGCCATTTTCGCCGAAGCCGCCTTCCAGATCGATGCCGGCCTGAGGCATGGCCCCCTTCATATGATGAAATTTATTATTCGTGATGAGCACATTATCCGCCCCGCCCACGGTGATGCCCTGTCTGCGATTGTAGGCAAACTCCGAATTTTGCACAAGCACATTGGTCGTAACTTTACGGTTCCAAAATTCAATATAAGCCTGCTTCTTCGACGCTTGATTAAATACAAGATGGAACTGCGTCGCGCCCTCCGGAATTCGAATGATGTCCCTCACTCTTGCATTTGCCAGCTTCTTTATAAACGTGCCGTTCGACTTATAAAAGAAGATATCGAATACGCCGGGCAGCTTGATTGCATTCGAGAACTCAAACTCGCGCTCCGTCTTAAAGATCGCATGCGAAAAGTTCAGCGGTTCCTTCGTTCTAACCGTTTTGGCATTGGAAACATTTTTCCCTTTATCGTCAATTGCCCCGGAAATAAATTGGTTCTCGTATAAGTCCTTGACCATCGTTCCGTGCCCGCCCAATATGAGCCCGTCACCTGTAAAGTTAGTAGCTTGAACGCCATCAATGGTTAGGTTCGTAGCACCTAGCGTGATGATGCCATAACCGCCTTCATGCGTGCCTGAGCTATGCTTATTCTCTTTTTTGGAATAGTCATGCGTGGCTTTATCGCCCTTGTAGGTTCCGCCTCTCAGCGTCACATCATGGATCCCATACCCCAAATACATCAGATGGTAGCTTTCTTTGGCATTGGTTTCCTTCTGGAGAACGGCATCCATCGGCAATTCAAAGACCATGTTGCTGACCATGTTAATTTGGCTATTCTTATCAATCAAGTAAGTGCCGGATGGCAGCGACGTTTTCTTTATGCCGTTTTGGGCTGCCCATTTCAAGGCATTATTAATCCCTTTGGTTGTCTCCACCGGATGTGTGCCATTCTTGTAAATGCCGAATCGGCTCAACTCAATCGCATATTCCTTTTGCGGTTCTTCGTTTGTGTCTCCTGCACTCGCTATCGCAGGCTCCCCGGACAGCAGCGTAAGCTGCAAGCCAAGCAGCATCGTCAACACCAGCTTTAAAATATTCACTCTATGCCTCCTATTTTGTGCCGAAATCCATCCAAGCTTGTCCAGCCTTTATGGGTTATCTTGTTAAATATACCATTGATGTCATTCTTAATAAAGAACATTTGGCTAAATACCGTTCTTTCGGACGAAAATAGTTCCTGGCTCCTATGCATGTGGGACTGCGTATGAAGGCAAAAAAAGAACGAGAGGCACTGGGCCTTCTCGTTCTTTTTTGAATTTATTTTACTGAAAGCTTCTGCAGCTTATCTGCGACTACAGCAGCCATTTCTCTTGTTACCGCTGCTTTAGGATCAAAGCTTCCGCCTGAGCCCTGCATAATGCCGCTGGTGTATACAGCATTAACGTATGCTTTGGCGCTCTCTTGAATTTTATTTGCATCTGTAAACGGCAGCGCTTCGTTATTTCCTTCAAGCTTAAACGCTTTGGCAATCATAATAGCCATTTGCTCTCTCGTTACCGCTTGATTTGGATTAAACGTATCTGCGCTCATGCCCTGAATAATGTTTAGCTCTTTTGCTCGCATAATCGCTCCGTAGTACCATGCGCCTGGCGCAACATCCTTAAAGACTGCCTTCGCTTCGGTAGCAGGTGTTTCCCCTAGCAAGTTAATGAGCAGCGTAGCAAATTCAGCACGCGTCATTTGCTTCTTCGGTTCAAAACGAAGCTCGGAGCCGCTCACTCCTACCATAATATTTGCATCGAACACACGATAGACAGCATCGTACGCCCATGATGAAATGAGGCTGTTATCCACAAAGGTCAGCTTGCTACGGTCGATCACTGCATACTTCGTGAAATGAGTCGTTTTTCCTGTAATCGTCCCATTTTTCAGATCCAATACCGCTGGAATTGGAATCCATTGCCCGGTCTTCTCATCAAGCCAGACAAGCGCCAGATTGGATGCATTTTTTGCATCAGCAGGGACTTTGATCTGAATGTACACCGGATTTTGGAATACGGTGCCGTTAGGGGTAAATTCGAAAATGGAAGATACCAAGCCAATGCGTTTCAACGCAAGCTCATTCACTTCGATTACCGTTGTTTCCTTAACAGCTCCTGCAGGCACGATAAGCTTAACCTTCGCATCAGTATCCTGAATCGTAGCTACGCTATCTGGTTTTACGCTTTGACTGAGCTTAACAGTCGACTTCCCAAGCAGCTTAACAAGCTCAGCAAGCTCGGCTGCGCTCATTGGCGTTGCAGCATTCAACACAAAAGTCGTTTGGCCGACTTTACCAATAGAATTGGTATTGTTAGCCGGTAAGGTTAGCTTGTTTAGTTCCTTAAGAACGGCTTCCACAATATTTGTATTAGTACCTAAATCAGTACTTGGATCAATATTTCCACTTGGATCAGTTGGATTTGGAGCTCCGAGATCCTTCCCTAAATCAGTTGTATAGCGCCAAGCCAAAACATCATTTAGTTGAAGCACATACTCTCCCGCACTAATATCAGGGAAAACGCCATTCACAGAGTACATCCAACCGCTTAGTGGACCACGGTCGAATTCCGCTAGGCCATCAATTTCCTCGACATACAGCGAAGCTCCCGTGCCTCTGGAAACTACCTTGGACCCTAACTCTCGTTTAAGCACTGCATAAGCCGTATCGCCTGCCAGAAGCTGAACAGACTTAGCTGGAAGAATGGTTCCCTTCTGACTATCTCCAGTAACGCTGATTGTAGCGTTCTTTATCGTAATTGGTGGCTCTGTCGTTGTCGGCGTTGGTTCTGTCGACGTTGTCGGCGTTGGTTCTGTCGACGTTGTCGGCGTTGGCTCTGTCGACGTTGTCGGCGTTGGCTCTGGCGACGTTGTCGGCGTTGGCTCTGGCGACGTTGTCGGCGTTGGCTCTGGCGACGTTGTCGGCGTTGGCTCTGGCGACGTTGTCGGCGTTGGCTCTGGCGACGTTGTCGGCGTTGGCTCTGGCGACGTTGTCGGCGTTGGCTCTGGCGACGTTGTCGGCGTTGGCTCTGGCGACGTTGTCGGCGTTGGCTCTGGCGACGTTGTCGGCGTTGGCTCTGGCGACGTTGTCGGCGTTGGCTCTGGCGACGTTGTCGGCGTTGGCTCTGGCGACGTTGTCGGCGTTGGCTCTGGCGACGTTGTCGGCGTTGGCTCTGGCGACGTTGTCGGCGTTGGCTCTGGCGACGTTGTCGGCGTTGGCTCTGGCGACGTTGTCGGCGTTGGCTCTGGCGACGTTGTCGGCGTTGGCTCCGGCGTTGTAGGTACAGATTGAACTATAATTGAAAAAGATTGCCGAACAACTTCCGGCGTGCGTTCTGTCAGATATTGACTAACTACGCCTGTATACGTGCCTTCTGCTTCGATTCCAGAATTAAAAGTTGCAATTCCGTTCTCATCCGCAATCGCGATTTGGTTGCCAATTTCAACCTTTGCTCCTGCTGCAGGAGCAACAACCGCAAGATTTGTATTCCAGTCGAAAGTTTCCTTGGTGACTGTAACCGTAAACTCTACTCCAACAGTTGGGATAATTGGCGTAACTACGGTTTCGTGGACAAACGCAGTATTAGAACTGCCATAAAACACTAGGACATGATCCGAAGCTTTAAGCTCATACTCTGCTATGCCAACCAATGGATAAATCCAGTTTCCATCGCGCTTTATCGCATATTGCCAACCATCATATCCTCCGTAACTACCAGATTCAATGTGATTAATCGTATCCACCATTAACCCATACGAATAACTGGCAACGGATAGTTGTTTATTCTTTTCCGTTGTTAATCTTTGCAGCGCATCAAGCGCAGTCGCACCTTTTATGCTGCCTTCTGTTACAGCACCCTCTGGTCCCTCTACTGCTACTGAAACCTCTACCAGTCCATTGTCTACCGGTGCTGGGTGATTGTAATCTTGCTCATAGTCTAGAGTATATCTCCAAGTTACAACGTCATTGGCTTTCAGCGTATACGCTCCAGCGCTAACCTCTGGTAGAATACCATTCACCGCTACTAACCAACCACTTTTAGATCCACGGTCAAACTCAGCGAGTCCATCAATCGCTGACACATAAACTGAAGCTCCCGAGCCGCTGGCAATGACCTTATCCCCTAATTCACGTTTGAGAATAGTGTATGCCGTATCATTCTCTTGCAGCTTATATGTCTTCGAGCTTAAAATAGTACCTTTTACATCGTCGCCTAAGACCTTAAGCGTCACGAATTCCCCGATGGCATTCGGATCTGCCTGGTTAACCGTTAATGGTAAAGTTTGCCTAACAACTACAGGCGAACCATCCGTCACATACTGTGTAATGACGCCGTTATGCGTACCCGCTGTTGCAAGTCCGCCATAGAAAACAGCAACGCCATTTGAATCTGCAATAGCCGATTTGCTTCCAAAAGTAACCTTAGCTCCTGCAGCCGGGACTACAATCGTTTTATTATTATTCCAATCCCATGATTCTTTGTTTACCTGAACAGAAAAGTCTTGTCCCGTTACTGGGAGAGTTGGGGTAACAACAGCCATGTTTATAAGCTGTGTATTAAAATCTCCATAATATACGAGCAGATGGTCCGCAGATTGAAGCTCAAAATCAGCAATGCCTACGCCAGGGTGAATCCATTCACCGTTACGTTTAACGGCATATTGCCAGCCGTCATATCCTCCGTACGTGGCTTCCTCAATATTAGCAATCCCTTTTACATACTTACCGTAAGCAGAATTAACAACATTCAGCGCAATTCCTTCTGAAGTTGCAAAGCTCTCCAAAGCGTTTAATGCAGACGTACCATTAGCATTTCCCACCGCGATAGAAGCTTGTGGACCTTCAACATCGATGGTTATTGCTGTTGGGAAGGCAACCCCCGGCATCGTTTTCCCTGCAAACTCATACAATCTACCTGCTTTATTAGCAAATAGGTTATAGGCTTCTAACGCCTGCAGTGCTTGTTCTGTTGCCATTCCATTGCTTGAACCTGAAAGAAGATGAGCAAATCCGCCATCAGGCTTCGCAAAGCTTAGCAGCTTATCAATAAGATTGATGCCATCCTTTGTAAATGCAGCTCCCGTAGGATCGATTCCGTTGGATGTAAGGCCAATAATGGCCTGAGATACACTCTCGCTGCTTTCCCCGCCATAACCTCCGTGAGGCTTTTGATTGGTGGAAAGCCAAGTTACTGCTCTCTCCCCTGCTGTTTTTATTTCAGATTGATCCGTATAAGGAGCTAAAGCGATCAGCGTCATTGCTGTCATATCCGCATCGCTAGCACTATTCAAAGCCAATGAAAATCCACCATCAGACCCCTGGTACTTAAGAATTTCCTCCAACAGCTTCTCTTTCGTCCATTCTGCGTTTTCCGGCACCTGATAATTGCCCGAGTTTAACGCGATAAGGCTATATAACGGACCATTGACGCCTTGGTTAATCATTCTTGTATTGTTAGTGATCTTATTAATAAAATCATAGCCTTCAAAGCTGCTTGCATCATAGCCAAGTGCCGATATCGCAATGCTGTAACGGGCATAATCCGTTACCTTGCTAAACGTACCACTGGCTTGATTCAAGTTATTAATGAGTTGATTATAGTAAGATTCCGGTACCTTTTTGCCAGCCTGTGCGATACCTACGGCTTGCCATTCAGAATTAACATTCCCATTTAACACATATTGAGCTGTGCGCTCGATATCCGCATCTAGCTTATCTGAGCCTTTAAGAATACTTAAATAATAGATTCTTGGCTCATTCACTCCTTGCTGAGCAATTACGCGTACTAGTCGAGGTTTAGTTTCACTTAAGGTTAAAACTTTATCAACCTGCTCGTTCACTGTCCCTCTTTTATTATTTACAAATACTTGATCTGCTGTTCCATTAGCTGTTACCTTGATCGTATCCGCATTTACTTTAATATTATCATATACGTTTACATTGTCTTGAATCGTGACTTTTTTGGAGCCTGATTCATTTTCAAGACCTGTCAAAGTGATTGAATTCAAATTCGGTGTAATAGCTACTGAAGCATTTGGTTCATGAATTTGAAGCGATGTTACCTCCGTGCTTACCTCACCAAAAGGCCCCCCATCAATCTGTACAGCTGTATTTACTTTTATAAAATCAATAGAGTCTAGAGAAACTGGCAAGCCATTCTCATCAACCGCCCAGCTTATATCGATGCCATCGCCCTTTGCTGGAGTTGCAATATAAGGGTTTCCAGCAAGATTATACGGTGCGCTTCCGTTCGAATGTGTATCAGTATATCCAAATGCATTTTTTTGTGCAGCAAGCTTTACCCCTGAATACGAGTGCTGCAAATGATCAAAAGGTGTTTGAGATAAAGGATAATTTGCAGGAATTGGATAATAGGAATGCTTATGGTAAGCATTGACCTTAATCACACCAGCAGCTCCAAAATTATCTACCCAAGGAACACTAATTCCGTTTGCATTTGCAAATTCCGGATCAGGATTCGTATAGGTCGCGCGATAATCCCAAATCGTGGAATCCTCATAATGCTCTGATCCTGCAATATTATACCATTTGCCAGGTTTCCCGGTACCATCATCCTGAGCGACGGCAACTGCGCCAGGTTCCTCAAAACCCGAGAAAGCATTGCCGTATACGGTAAAATCAATGCCGTATGGATGATCTGCACTGTTTAAGACAGGAGCATTCGTCTTAAACACGATTGAACCGCCAAATCCTCCCAAAGATATACCATTTCCTAAATTATTATTGTCCCAAGTTTCATTAAGATTGTTTATCCCACCGAAACCAGTCTCATTTACGAACTGCCCCGGAGCAGGCAGTGCATCATAAATTGTAAATGGACCAAGATTCGGATTGCCAGCTGCTGCCTCTACCTTTACCGAAGGCAGGAAGGCCGAGCTTGCCGCAGAGAGAAATACAGTTAGGCTCAATACGAAGGCCAACCACTTTTTCGAAATCATTTTTGTTCTCATCATTAACCTCTTTCCTCTATGATTTAGTCGTAAAAAAATAAAAGCCATCCTTGGAGGACGGCTTAAATAACAGGTTTACATTGATGTCAGAACACATCAATAAAAGTGAACAAACGTAAAAATTACGCTTAACCCACTTCGCTTTTTGTTTCTCTTTCTCACCACCCCGAAGAATTAGAAACGCAAGAAATTGGCAGGTCTCCTGACTTATGAATCATCGCTTCCCAGCGCCTTCCCAAATGACTATGTCATTCAGTGGCTATTTGCCGAATCGCTCATCATTTACAGTGGCGGGACCGTGACGGATTTGCACCGTGCTTCCCTATTAAGCTCTAGAACCCAGTAAAGGTTTAGAGCACCTAATTTCTTATATAATATTCATTTGTACTAACGATCATACAAGCAATTGCTTCCTTTTGTCTATACTAATCTAGCTAAAACACAACAATTCATTAAGGGATAGTCAGATATATTACAATTCAATAACAATCTATGTTTTAACCCTATAGATACTGAAAAAAGCCACACGGGCTTTTTCACCACATGCAGCTTCTCACTCGCCATACGTCTCTAAATTCTATTCCCACCTATTAAATCCTAAACCGCTCAATCGATCGCTTCAGCTCTTCGGAAAGCTCATTGACCGAAGAAGCAAGTGCCAGCGTTTCCTCGGCAAGCTGGTTCTGGCGCTCTGTATCTGCGGCCGATTGGGCGGCGTGAACGGAGGTGTCCTTGGCTACCTGGGCCATTGTGTCGACAGATGCGCTAACTTCCTCGCTTCCAGCGGCCATCTCCTCGGTCGAGGCAGACACGTCCTGGATTTGGGAAGCCACCTGACGGGACTCCTTCCAGATCGTATCGAATGAATCCTTCAATTCATGAACGATGCTCATGCCCTGCTCCATCTCCGATTCTCCGGTACTTACAGCGCCGACGGCATCAGCCGTCAGGGCAAGCACCTCGTTAATCGTTTCGGCAATATGACCGGCATGGTCCGAAGCCTGCTCGGCAAGCTTCCTAACCTCGCCCGACACAATCGCAAATCCACGGCCATATTCACCTGCATGCGCAGCCTCAATTGCAGCATTTAATGCGAGCAAATTGGTTTGGTTAGCAATCGAGGCTATCGTGCCTGCCATTTCCTGAATCTCGGATGAACGCTCATTCAGCTGTCCGATCACTCGCGAGATAGAAGCCGTTGCTGCTCCCAGCCGTTCCATCTGTCCTACGGCACTGTTCGCCTTTTCATGCCCCTGCTCTGCTGCAGCCAGCATGTCGCTCGAGGCTTCCGCCATGACGTTGGAGGAGTAGGCAATCCGGCCGACGCTGGTCGCCATATCCTCCATCGAACGAGCGACCTCTACGGCTCCGCCCGCTTGATTTTCCGCTCCTGTTGCCATCTCATTTACGGTCGTAGCCAGCTGCGAGGATAGCTCTCTGCTCTTATGCGAACCAACGCTTAATCTCTCTGCAAACTCAGATACGGAAGCCGCATTGCTCCGAATCGTCCGCATTAATTCCTGCATATGCTCAATAAAGCGATTGATCTCCATGCCTAGCTGCGTAATCTCATCATTCCCCTTGTTCTGTATGCGGTAAGTAAGATCTGCCTCGCTTGAATTCAAATTGACGGCAGCCCGCACGATCGTCCGCAGCTTCCGACCAACCATAAATTGCGAGAGCAGAAATAGAATAACCAGTACGACCAGCATCAGACCGCCGAATTGGAGCAGCACCTTCATTCTCTCAGAAGCAATAAGCGCATCCGCTTTTTCTTTGGACAAAGCCACGCGCACACCGCCCCAGTGCTTCCCATCGATCATCAGCGGATAGGAAATATCCCAGGTCTCCACTGTTTTCCCGTCAATCAGCCGGTCATATTTTTGCAAATACACATCATCCGTTTTCGTGTTCATTACCGCGTTATAGCCAGTAAGATCATTAAATACCCGGTTCGACCGGAAATTCTGACTGAGGAAGCCTACGTCTCCCCAAGCATCTGCGGATGCTTCATCCGTCGGGCTGTATACCCCATTGTGCGTAGCGATATAGCCGGCAAAGCTCGGATTGTCGGAATACGCAGCCGCCATCGCGTAAATAATATTTTCTTCATTTAAAAAGCTATCCATAATGCCCTGCCAGCGGTCATCCGTATACTTGTCATAAGCGCTGTCATATTTCAGCTCGTATTGCGAAAGCGGTATCTTTTCTCCATTGTACAAAACAGCTTCTTTTGCCGCATACGCAGCATCCTTCAGCCTTTTTTGCGCCGCTTGCTCGCTTTCCGGATTGACGGTCAGCTGATCGTTAAACAGATCGGTTCGCAGCTGCTCTCCGTCCCACTTTGTTCCATCCTGAAGAACCACGCCTGTCTTCAAATCCTGCTCCGTCACATATTCAAGCGTGTGTGCCAAGGACAAAGCCAAATTACGGCCTTTTTCCAAAAGCTGCGCTTCTACGGCGATTCGAGTTGCTCTCCACTCATACACCAGAATTACACTTACGATTATGACTAATGCAGCTGCCATGACCAGCATAAATTTATTCGTTAACGAGCGTAGTCCCATTTTCATCTGTTGTATCCCCCAGTGTAATTTCATCTAGATTAAACCATTTTAACTAAAATGTTCTGTGATTTAAATCACAAATAACGAAGAACCCCTAGAAAAAAGGAATAATGCGCCATTGTCGCCATATAAAATACATAAATATGGATACAGTCAACAAATTAACGATACAACACGAATTTTAAAAAATAACAAACGATATCTGTAAAGCTCCCAAATCCCTCTACTTCCATGAGCAGGGCTTTCCTACAAACGACCTTTTTCAATCTTGCAATTGACTTCGCGCTTATTTGAATTAGCTGGAATTAGTCCTGTTATTCTAATAGATTTCGGATTTTCGGAGGAATTATCAGGATTTTTTCCCTTTAATTCCAGATCATATAACGAAAGGGATGGGAAACGGGAGGATTAACGGGAGGAATTCCCACTATCTTCATTTAACTAGAGAATACCGTACGTTTAACGGGAGAAATTCCTTCTATTTCACATTTCCATACAAAGGTATCTCTGAAAAAGACAGATCAGCCACTGAATTTATTATGATCTTAAAGTTCATTCTTTCTAGCACAAAAAACACCCTAACCGCTACTTGCGATTAGGGTATTTTGAATTGTTTCAAGCCTTGCCTTTCTTAAGCGAAAGCCCTTATTTCAAAGACTCGCGAACCTCTAGCGTCCGTTTGTTCCACTTCTCAGTTTCCGGAATAAGTCTATTGATATCCGCACCGTCGAAAATAATTTCGTTCAAAATGTTGTTCCAGTTGTATTCCGACCATGCAGGAATCGTCACGCCCGGTTGAATTTTTGCATTTTCCTTGGCGATTTTGACCGCTTCTTTGTTTTTGCCTTCCCACATTGGCGTTTCATCATAATAAGCCGTCAATTCAGGATCGATAACCGAAGCGTTCGCGCCTTGATCGATTTTCCATTTTTGCGCTTCCTTCGAGAACTGGAAGCTGATCCAGAGGAAAGCTTCCTCTTTATGCTTCGAACCGCTCAACATGGATAGCGGGCCGTAGATGCTGTAGCCAGGCTGGCTTACTTTGCCGCGCGGGAAAGGCAAGACATCCCATTCGAATTTCGCATCTTTTTTAAGGCCAGGCAGCACCCAGTCTCCGCCGATCGCGAAGCCCGTTTTACCGTTAATAAACTCTCTTGTTACATCACCTTGCTCAGCGGCTTTCGCATTGCTTTGCATAGAGCCGTCTTTCCAAACAAAATCCGCCAACCATCTAACATCATTCATAACGTCAGGAGTGTTCAGCAAGCTTTGCGTCAAATCCTCATTCATATAATGAATGTTTGCTGCGTGACCGTCAGCAATCGCTTTTGTGCTAAGCACGCGCATTTGGAATTCCGGTTGAGTCGTTAGACCATACTCACCCGCTTCTGGATCTGTAATCTTCTTGGCGACATCGCGGAAATCATCATATGTCCAGTCGTTAGACGGCATTTCCACGCCATGCTTCGCAAGCAAATCCTTGTTGACCAGAATCCACATTGGCACGTCAACGAAAGGTACGGCTAGCTTTTTGTCTTTGTACGTCATGGTGTCGAAGAAGCCTTCAGGCAGTTGAACGTCCTGGAAAGTAGGGTCCTTATCGATGTAAGGAGTCAGATCCTCCACCAAGCCCGCTTGATCATACGTAATAAGATCGCTGTCGATCCAAGTCAAATCGGCAGGCGTTCCCGCTGCTTCTAATGAAGCGATAATTTCCATAATCGGCTGGCTGTTCACCGGAATCTGCTCAATCGTGATCCAAGGGTACTTTTCATTAAACTTTTTATAAAGCTCGGTATACGAATCAGACCAGGAGATCAGCTTCAGCGTGACGGGATCATGCTTCTCTTCAGGAGCCGGCTGATTATCCGTTGTCTTAGGCGGATCTGTTGCTTTGTTTGTATTAGCCGGAGTGTTGCTGCCGCCATTGTTGCCGGAGCATGCCGAAAGAATTACAGAAAACATCAATACGAGACACAACATCCAAGTAAACCCACGTTTATTTTTCATGATTGGACCTCCCAAAAGTTTTGTGAAGCACATTAGGCTCATTTCTATGAGCAGGTTGTGGAGCAAAACTTACTTCGTAAGCATCTGCTTCGTTTTGTGAAGCACATAAGGCTCATTTCTATGAGCAGATTGTGGAGCAAAACTCACTTCGTAAGCATCTGCTTCGTTTTGTGAAGCACATTAGGCTCATATTTATGAGCAGGTTGTGGAGCAAAACTTACTTCGTAAGCATCTGCTTCGTTTTGTGATGTACATAAAGCTCTTTTCTTCTCTTCCCCTCATCATCCACTGTTGCGTCCTTCACAATCTCGAATGAGCTCTTGCCAAGCCCCACCTCCCCCAACTCGATCCATTTGCGCTACTCCACAATTCCCGTTCTTTCGATTCCGCTGACGAACCAGCGCTGCAGGAACATAAAGACGAGAATAGGCGGGAGAATGATCAGGAAAGCGGCCGCCATCTTGGTGCTTTCGGTAATCGGATTAACGATGGTACGGGTGTTGCCAAGCAAGGAAGGATTGAGTACCTCCTCCAGCATGTCGAGACGGATGGACAACGGCGTGAAGCCTTTGGTGAGAAACATCGATGGCTCGTAATACATGTTCCAATACCATATAAAGGAGAACAGGAAGACGACTAGGCAAGCCGAGCGGGCCAGCGGCAGCATGATGCCAAAAAACAGTCTAGCCGTACTAGCCCCGTCCAGCTTAGCAGCTTCCTCTAGACTCGGCGGCTGCGCTTTAAAAAATTGCCTGAAGATAAGAATAAACAGCGCGCCCTTCAGACCCTGGCCGAATATGGCGGGAATGAGAAAAACGAAAATAGAATTCAGTAATCCCAGCTTGCTGAAAATAACGTAAAGCGGAATAATGATGACCTGAGGCGGGATCAGGAAGGTCAGAATAATAAGCGCCGTAAACAGCCCCTTGAACGGCAGCGCCAGCCGGGCCAGCGCATAGCCGGTCATTGCGCAAATAATGACCTGAACGAGCGAGCAGGTAACCGAGATCAGGGCCGTGTTCCTCAGCGCTTCCGGATACTGCAAGCCCTTTATTGCCTTAGTCACGTTCTCCCAGGTAATCTCGCGCGGAATCCACTTTACCGTAGGATCAAGCAGATCGCTCATGTTCTTGAACATGGTGCTAACCATATACAAAATGGGCTGAAGGTAAAGATAGGCCACAATCGAGAGCAGCAGATAAATGACGAGCTTGGCAAGCAGGCCATCGGAGAGGCTGCGTCCCATAACCATTACTTTTACTTTTTGGGACCTTCGGCTCCATAACACGTTACTAACGCTTCGCTTTGCCTTGGCCAGCTCCGTCTTCATTGCAGTAATCATCAGTGTACCCTCCTTGTCCTGAGGCTCCGGTTGAACAGCCATAATACAAGGGCAATCAGCACGAAGATTAAGCCAAAATAAATCCACGCAAGCGCGCTGGCGTAACCGTAACCGGTATCCACCTTGAACATGTTGTCCTTAATGTGCTTAAGCACGGGATTGAGCGGAAATGTAAACAGATCGATAATGGTGTAAAGCACGTTCAAGCTGATGAACGGCACGCAAGCCGGCAAGGTTATTTTCCAGAAGCTATCCCAAGGGGAAGCGCCGTCGATTCGTACCGCTTCGTAAATGGTCGGGGAGATCGTCTGGAAGCCTGCGATAAAGATCAGTATCTGCACGCCCGAATACCACAAAATAAGAATCGCTTTGCCAAGGACAGCCATGACCGTCTCGGCGAACTGCTTGCCTACATATTCCTCAACTAGCGGCAACAGGTTATATTGCTCTAGGAAAGGAATATCTCCCGCCCCTTGCAGGAATAGCTCCGAGAGCACCTGGCCGGTAGCGAAGATGACAGGCAAGAAGAACAACGCCCTGTAAATGAATCGGCCAGGAAATTTTTGATTCAGCATTAAGGAAATGAGGAGTGCGAAGATGACGATAATCGGAACCATCAGCAGCATTTCCTGAATATACGTAATCAGCTCGATCGGAAAAACATTATCCTTTAGAAAGGCGTCACGGTAATTCCGCATGCCGATCCATTCATATTTGAAACCTCCAACGGCGACCTGTACCTTGTTAAAGGACATAAATAGCGACCAGCTGATCGGAATCAGCACGAACATCGCAAATCCGATGATCCAAGGTAGCATGAACAGCAGTCCCATTCCGTAGCGCTTTCCGAGATAAAGGCGCGCTTCCCGCACTCTCGCTTTTGCTTGCATTATGCGCCCTCCCCCTTCTCTACTGCGAATGTTTTGCTGCCGTAATCGACGATAACGCGCGTGCCGTCCTCGTATACCGTGGCGAACCGATCTTTGGACAACTTCTCGTGATTGATTATTTCCTGTGCGAACACGGAAGACAAAGCATCAAAATCCTTATATTCCTTCAAAATACGCTCCGTCCACTTCTCATATTGGCTGCTGAATAAGAAATTCGCCCCCGTGTACTTGAGCACGCGCGAATCCTCGTGCGTCAGGAAGAAGGAAGGAACCGCTCCATATTCGATCGCTTTCAGAAACTCGGTTTCAACATCATTGCGGAGATTGCCGTCCCCGAACGCATAAGACACATAACCGTGCAGAGCAATCGGATAAAATGGAACCGTCTCATCGACCATGAAGTCGTAGCTGGATTCGGCTGGTAAGCCTGCAATAAAGTCGGCTTGCCCAACCGTATAGTCGTTGCCGCGGTATACGGCGCTTGAGCCAAGCGTCTTCTTCGCATAAGCGAGCAAGCCGTCATATACAGCAATCGTATCCGAGCGAGTTGCAATGCCGTCTGGATCATAGTCATGGAAGACCATTTCGCCGATCCAGTTGAACAGGAGACCGGATACTCCGATGTCCTTCAGCTTCTGAATGGTTTCGTAGGCCATTGCAACGGTGCGGGCAGGCTTGCTGATGAACCAGCCCTCATCCACGAATACCGTTTCGTCAATGCCGCGAATGCCGTTGGTTTTGCCCGAGAGATCGGAGCTCTCCGAATCGATCCAGACAAAATCATCCTCGAACATCACGTCAATGCCCTTCTGGCTCATGCTGGATATGAAGTCCTTCGCGGCTTCCTCGCCGCCCAGTGACTCTTCAATCGGGAAGCGGTCGTACAGGTCATAATCGCCTTGGTTTTGCCAGCCATAGTAAATGACTTTGATGTTAGGCACGCCCTGCTCCACCAGCCCGTTAACGATTTCTTTGGCCTGAGGAAAGGTCGTTGCGGTAATGTATTTGATTTTGTTAAATGCCTCCGTGTAATTTCCGCCCATGATCTTCAGATAAAGAGGCGTGTGCTCTACCGGCTTCAGCGGTTCTTTCAGCTTGCCGGTCTCCGTCATATATTCACGGTAAGCCTTGGCCATCCCAACATATCCCGCGTCTTCCCCGTTCAGAAAACGGTATTCCACCTCGCGGTCCGTATCCAGCCGCTGCTTCTGCACCGCTTTGAGCGGTGCCGCCAGCCGGCTCATCCGGTACAAATATTCCTCACGGTAGATCTGATTCGTATACACATTGTACAGTCCCGACTTCAGTCCGGGCGGCATTGCCGCGATATTCGCCGAGCCGCCGCCCTCCGTGAGAACAGCCATAAACCCGTTGCTGCCGTGCTTCATGCCGAACACAGGGTAGGCAATGTTTTCGCGCCGTTCGCCGGATCGGCTCCAGTTGCCTGTGTTCGTCAATTCAAGTCCATACACCTGATGAATGTAGCCTCTCGAGACGCCAGCCCGCTCGCTGTCAAAGCGAATCAAGCCGCCAGGGCCGTCCGGTACGAAGATATAGCCGTCCTCCGCAGAGGTGGCAGCCCCGAAATAAGGCAGCAGATCGAGCGTAAAGATGGCATATTCTCCTTCTTCCTTAATCCCTTGCGTCGGGATACGAACCTTAAGCCCTTTAGGCGTTAGCTCGTATTGAATCGAGAAGCTAAGCTGCCGTTCAGGAAAGGCATAAGAGACCTGAAGCCCGTTTTTCGCTTGAATCATCGACGTTTCGATTTTGGGATCGCCCGCATTCAAGACCTCGCGAATCGTTTGGTCCTTGCCCTGCGTCCTGACATAGGTCAAGACAAACGGGGATTTCAAATTGGCGAGCAGCACTCCCTTTACCGTCTCGCTAGCCAGCTGCTCCTCCGCTGGATTGCTGCGCCATTTGTACCCTGTTCGCTTATCCTCTAACACGATCTGCGTGCTTGCGGGGTCTACGTACAGCGTAAAATCCTCGCTTGACGCCGCCTCGGCGAACCCATCCGGTCCAGCCGCGGGGCTCCAAGCTTCACCTTCGTATAAAGGCGCCCGACTGGCGACCGGCTCGGCAATCCCGGTTAGCTCAAGCGCTTTGGCCGGGGACAGCTCATCCTTTTGCAGGAAGAAGACCAGTCCAAGGATTAACAATAGGCAAAATGCGATTGCCGCGAGCTTTACTCGAAGGGAAGTGCGCTTGATGAGCTCAACCATAGAAGGTCACCTCCTTGTAAAGCTGATAGAAGAAATCATACAAATTGTAGGAAAGGCCAAACACGAGAAAGGCAAACAGCCAGATCGTGCCGATCGTAAATACCGTAATCGCGATATTTTTGAGCGTTTCCATAAAATCGAAATTATGAATGACCTGCGTCATCACGATAAGCATGACACCCATCCACAGAAACATGACCGTATTCAGCGAATCGACGATCACCCGCTCATCCAGCGTCACGAGATTGGATAAAATCAAGGTCGGAATGGAGAAGAACAGGTACGGCGCAAGCGCATACGTGCTGCCCTGAATAACTTCCCTAAATTTCCCTTCTCCATCCTTCACGCTGCATACCAGATAATTGGCAATGATCCAAGTAATCCATGGAACTACGAACAGGCCTAAGCTGCCTAGCAGATTGATTTGGGAGAGCTCCACCGGGTGGAACAAAAATCCCGTGTAATAAATCGTTGCAATCTTTACGGCAACGGCGGAGACCAAAATCAGGATAATAATCCATGGCGAGACTTTAGCTTCCTTTAGCTTGTAAAAGCCTTGATAGGGATGCAGCATCACGAACCATACATTCCGCAAATCGCCAAGCGGACGCTGCCACGATTCCGGCAGCGGTTTGCGCGTCAGCTGGTTTCTGATTATCCGCGGTCCATAGCTGAGCAAGAGAATAAGCGCTACAACCGAAGCTGCGATCCACAAGAAATGCTGCTGCAGGAAGTCGAGCCTTACCTGCCAAAAAGCTTTGGAATAGCTTTTGGTATCGAAGGCAGTCTTCAGAAAGGAAAGTGCGTCATCATTATTGTTTTCATGCAAATACACTTTTCCTAGGCCTTGAAAGGTTCCATTATACATGTCATTCCGGGCGTAAACCCGGTCCCAGTAAGGCTTGCTCTGCTCGTATTTGCCATCAATATAAAGGCCTAAAGCATTCATGACGTCGCTTCCGAACTCCGTACGCTCAAATTTATGGATGGTGCCCGTGCGGCTGTCGGAGATCCAGACGCCAAACTTCGAATCTACGCCAATGCTCGTCGGAAACCCGAGTACGCCGTATTGCTGCGTAGCGTTATCGATTAAACCGAAAGCGAACAGCGCTTCTCCGTTTTTGTCGTAAATATTAACGCGCCCGGATTCCATATCCACGTTGTACAGGAAGCTGTTGGTATCGTTCGTGACATCAACAATGCCGTGGCCGTTCACGATCGTTTTGTTTTTGAAAGCGTCCACGCCTCCGGCATTCAGCTTACGAATCGCTCCCTGCCCGAATCCCGCTGCCGTTGCCGTATAGATGAATCCGTCGTTATCAATCGAAACGTTCGTTATGGGACGCGGCAGGCTCGGCAGCTCCTTATCCAGCTGCTCCTTGTTCAAAATGAGCTTCTTTAGCCAATTCAGTACGGTTTGCTGCGCTTTGTTGGCGCCGAAATAACCCATGAATTCTCCATCCTCGTTGATGCGGATCAGGCCTTGATAGGATGAATTCAAGCTGATGTACATCACGCCGCGCCGATCCACGACCAGCTTGACGGGAACAAAGTGCTGCTGCTCAAGAAAAGTAGAGGCAGGCTTCTTGTATTCCCGGACAAATGAGCCGTCTGACCCGAACACTGCAATTCGCTGATTGCCCGAGTCGGCGACGTAGATGAGCCCCTCCGGCGTAACGAATAGGCCCTCGGGCGCACTCAGCGCACTCTCACCTTCCTCTTCGCCAATGGTAAGAAGCAGCTCGCCCTCATTGTCCAGAACGATTACCTTGTTCGCCCCTTTATCCGCTACATACACCTTGTCATCCGTACCAACCTGAAGATCAATCGGCTCGACAAAACGGGTACCTTTCGTTTCCGTTGGCGCATAAATCGGCTGAATGCGCAGCCAAGTCGCCTGGTTGCTGTCATAATAAAACGTTCGATAAGGCAGCTCTGCATGAATCGCTTCCGGTGCGGCAAGCATGAAGGTCGCCGCTAGAAGCAGGAATGTAAGAAATTTCTTCATCGTTACGACTTCCTTTGCTGATTGGAATTACTTGATTCCCGAATGGACCATCGTCTCTAGTACTCTGCGTTGGAAGAGAAGGAAGATGATCAGGTTGGGCAAGAACATAAGCAAACCGGCGGCTGCGGCTACGTTTTGGCCCGATACGCTGTTTTGCAGCCCGCTTAGCAGGCTGTTGACGTAGAAGGCGAGTGTCCTCATCGTTTCCTCTTGCATGAACAGCGTCGAGGTCTCGACGTCTCCCCATACGCCTTGAAAGGTAAAGATCGATATCGTCGCAATAGCGGGAACCGACAGGGGCAGAACCATTTTCGTAAAAATGCCAAAGTGGCTTGCTCCATCCATCTTTGCAGCCTCGAGAAGCTCTCCTGGAATTTGCGAAATGAAGCCCACCAGCATGAATACGGCGATTGGTGAGGCCAGCGCAGGCAGAATATGGCCGAAATACGTGTTATTGATCCCAAGTCCGCTAATGATTAGATACCGGGGGATGCCCACCGTTTCCGGCGCAAACATCAAGGATAAAGTGATCAGAGACAGAATTAGCTGTTTAAAATGAAACTGGTATTTCGCAAGCACATATCCAGCCATCGTACTGACGATAATGACCGTGCCCAGCGTCAGCCCCGCTACGATCAAGCTGTTGAACAGGTAACGAGTGAACGGCACCGTTGCATTGGAGGCATGCAGGATCAGCGACTCAAAATTGCGCAGCGTCGGATTTTGCACCAGAAACCGCGGCGGAAACAGAAATAGCTCGTTCTGCGGCTTGAACGCATGGTTTAAAATAAAAATGATCGGCAGGGACATAAACGCTGCGAGCGCAGTAAACACGGTGACTAGAATGACTTGAAACGGCGTCACTCTGCGAAGTCTTCGAATCATGGTTCTACAGCTCCTCCTTTGATCCGAACAGCCGGTAAGCGAATCTCATGGCAAAGTAGCTGATAATCAGCAGCATCACCGAGACCGAGGATGCGTACCCGAGCTCAAAACGGATAAAAGCGTAATCGTCGATATGATTGATAATCAAATGCCCCGAGTAAGAAGGGGTTATCGCCATTCCCGTCAATTGGGTGGAAATGCCGCCCGCCTTCAGCGTCCCAACGATAGACATGACGGCGCTAAAGAGCATTTGCGGCTTCATCGACGGAATTGTAATATAGAACACCTCTTGCAGCCGGCTGGAAATGCCATCGATCCGGCCAGCTTCGTAAAGCTCGCGGTTGACTGTCTGCAGACCCGCCAGCATCGCCAGAAATCCAACGCTGAAGCTTACCCATAGCGATACGACAATCATAATTTTGAGCAGGTATTTCGGGTCCTGCAGCCAAATGACCGGACTGTCGATCCAGCCCATGCCAAGCAGGAAGTTGTTGAAATAGCCGACGCGGTCACCGCTGAACGTTGCGATCCAGACGACCGACAGCGCCACGCCGCCGGCCATCGATGGTGCATAAAAGGCCAGCGTGTAATAATCGCGGATACGGATCGGCAGCTGATGAATGAGCCAGGCGAACAAAAAAGCCAAAATATAGCCGCCGGGACCTACAATCAGTGCGAACAAGAACGTATTCGGAATGGCCTTTGTCAGGAAGATAATATCCTGTGTAAACAAGCTGATGTAATTGCTTATGCCGATAAAATGCAATGAGCCAAAGCCGTCGTAAGAGGTAAAACCTAGCGTTGCGGCCATAATGACCGGTATCACGATAAACAAAAGGAAGCAAAGGAGAAACGGCGCGAGAAACAGGTAGACGAAGCTGTCTCGACGTATATCCCGCCAAAATTGGTTCCATTTTAAACGAATGGCCGATTTCGGCTTTGGTCTCTCCACGCTGGGAGAAATCTGCGTGTTCATCTCTGCGGTTCCTCCCATTCATAAGGTTTCGATATTTGCGGGATATGCAGATCATCGTCCGCCTTAATCCCAAAGTTTTGTTGTCTTCGGTTCATCTCGCGCTGTAAGGAAAGCTGCGCTTGCTCTAGCGATTCCTGTGCCGGCATCCCTTCCATTACAGTTCGGTTCCAGGCAAACTCCATTTCCCTTGTAAGGAAATAGTAACCGGGCACATAAGGCATGTTTTTGGCCCAGCGCGCTTGCTCCTGCAGCGCCTTCAGGTCATCGCTTGGCCAGGTTAGTGCTTTCATCGCGTCGACGTTGGCGGTATTCCACCTGAACTCGATCCCGTAGAAAGACTCGATATCCTTCGCATATTGCGATTGCACCTCTTCCGAGGTCCACCATTCAAGGAATTTCCAAGCGTCGTCCTTCCGCTCGCTTTTCTTCATGATCATGGCGGCGGATATCCCCTGCGGAGACCACCGCTCCACCTCGCCGCTGGCTTGCTTGACGCCTGGCAGCGGCGCGATTTTCCAATGTCCCGTAATTTCCGGCGCAGCTACGAGCAGCTGCACATACGTATTGAAATCGGCTACCCCGATCGGGATGTCACCGTCGCGGAAATGCTGGAAAAATGCCGGAATATCGATAGGCAAGTTGTATTTCCGGTACAGATCGGTCCAGCGATTGAACGCTTGCTGGCCGGCATCGCTCGCCAATGTGCCCTTTAAGCCTTCCGGCGAATAAGCTTCTGCTCCGTTCTGGAAGAAAAGGGTCGAGAAATCGCTCTTCGGATAATTCATAGTCATGCCATTCTCTTGAAGCGTCGGGAGCATATCGAATATGTCATCCCAGGTATCCGGCACTTTCAGGTTCAGGCCCTCCAGAATATCCGTCCGGTAGAACAGCATCTGAAAGTTTTGCACCTCCGGCAAGCCGTAAATGCCGCCGTCATAGCTGAGAGACCGGCTCACTCCCGGAATAAATCGATCGAATACGTCATCAAAGCCCGGGAAGCCCGACAATTCCTCTGCAGCATCCCTCATCGCGAAGTCCGCCGGTGTCGATTCTCCAACTCCGAGCGCGATGTCCGGCACGTCGCCAGCGGCGTTGCCGAGAATCAGCATATTCGGATTGGTCATGAGATTAATATTCACTTCAATTCCCGTTCGCGGCGTGAAGTCCTGATCGACCATCTCGCGCAGCAGCTCAACGTAATCCCGTCCGCGCTGTACCCAGATCGTCAGCGCTTCCTTCCGGTTATGCTTGCGCGTGTCATAGTCCATATAGAAGGTGCGGCCGAAATCCGTGACCGCATATGGAATTCTTGCCAGCGTGCTCGCCGTCTTCAAATTCGTCTCGGTGCCTGGCGTACGGACCACGATATAATCCAGCAGCAGAGGCTGCTGCGTCAGCGTAGCCATCCAAGTCCCGATATTGTTTTGAATCGTTGAGAAATCGTTAATTTTGTTCGGAATTTCATTCACGTCTTCGAGCATCTTCTCCAAAATAGCAACCGAGCCCTTGATCGCTTCGGACAAATCCGAATCCTTTTTGTTCAATCCGTTAATATAGTTGCGAATATCGGTTAAATGAGCAATGAAGCCTGCCATCTTCTGCTCAACGTCGGGCTCAAGCTTCCGCATATCCCATGTCCGAGTCGAATCGGTATTCGCATCGAAGCCCGATTTGCTGTAATTGCCCGTCAGCAGCCTAATATGACGGTCGAAATCCGCCAATTGGTCAAGCGCCTCTTTCAATGCTAGATAAACGGGCTGTACCAGCGAGGAGTCCGAGGTCATGCGCAGCGTATGCGGGCCCTTCTCCAAATAAAAGAGATAGGATTCGCCTTCTTGATTCGCGAGCGCGCCTATTTTGAATTCCTTTTCCGTAGGTATGCCGTAATGCAGCAGCTCTTGGAAAGGCGTCTTGCCATCGATGGAGATCGTGCGGTACGCCTCGAATCCGTTCCGATAGTTTTGGAACGTTTTCAAGTCTATTTCATACCAACCGTCCCCTGGTACCGACAGCTCCCATTCCACCCACTCGCCGGGAAGCCTCCAGCGCTGTCCGCCTAATACGTTGTAAGTAATTCGGCCTTTCGGGTCCGGAGAAATATAAGGCTCCGACCAAAAATCAGTCTGGATCGCTAAGCTCGATTTGCGCTGGAACTGCTCCGCTTCAATCAAGCTGTACCAGCCGGGCTGTGTTTCCACAGCGGGATGTAAGCGCTTGTAATTTTCATAGCTTGGAATTTCGGCTTTCGGCACGAATGCAATTTTGCGCAGGGCGACTGATTCCCTTACGCCAACCAGCCTCAGCTTATGCTGGCCTTCCTCCAACCGATAAAGCACAGGCTCTGATGATGCCGAGAATACCGCTGCGGCTTTCTCGCTCCAGCCTTCAAGCTCCTTCTGGGCTGGCCGGATTTGCTGGCCGATTTCATTGCTGTCATACGGATACTTCGAATCCTTCCACAGCCGCTCCAGCTCAATTCGCTCCGATTCGACGAACGGATAACGCCCATCGATTTGCACGCCGCGAACAACGGAAGCATTTCCTCCCTCTAACGGCTTATAGTCAAAATGGAGCTCATACCAACCGCCCGTCGGCACTTCAAACGTCCATTCTACCCAGCCTTGCTCATTTCCCCAGCGCAGTGCTGCCTCGCCTTCCTCGCTGCTAGCCAAAATAGCATCCTCCGCGGCCGCGCTGTACTCGGTCGGCTTAATCTCGATCGTCTTCGCGCCGCTGCTCGCTACATTGATCTCCGGGTATTGATACATCAGCTTGGCGTAGGGAAGCTGATCCGGCTTGCTCTCAAAGGCAAGCAGCTGCTCGGCGCTTACGGACGTTGCATGCAGAATCGGGTCACTGGCCGTCAACCACCGGATGCCTCCAAATACAAGCGCCACAGCAATCAGGAGACGAAGCGCGATGCCCAGCATCCTCATCCTCTTCATCCTTCTTCT
The DNA here is from genome assembly GCF_006345825.1 of Paenibacillus paridis. Lineage (GTDB taxonomy): Bacteria > Bacillota > Bacilli > Paenibacillales > Paenibacillaceae > Pristimantibacillus > Pristimantibacillus paridis. The sequence goes on along the minus strand of NZ_VCIX01000092.1, from coordinate 149,544 downwards.
CCCCCGGCTGCCAAGGATACGCCGGATTGCTCATCGAAGAAATGCACCTTGTTCATGTTGAAGCCGATCAGCAGCTTCTCTTCTTTCTCATACATCGTCTCCGGCTCGGTCCTGCCAATAACTGTCTTCTCGCCCAGCTTGACGTAGACGTAAGAGTCAGCACCGGTCACTTCCGTCATTTCGACGACGCAGCGGACGAAGCCGTCCTCCGGCTCATCCTTTTCTTCATTCTCGCGTTTTAGCCATACATGCTCAGGACGAACGCCGAGCACGCAGTTGCGCAGAGATGCGGTTTTCACTGCAAAATGCTCATAATGCCGCTCCGGCACGAGCAGCTTCATTCTTTTGTTGAGAAAATAATACCGGCCATCTTCCCTGACCAGGCTGCCTTCCAAGAAATTCATTTGTGGCGACCCGATAAAGCCAGCGACAAACAGATTTGCTGGCTCATCATAAAGCTGGCGCGGCGGTGCCACCTGCTGGATGACGCCATCCTTCATGACGACGATCCGGGTTCCCATCGTCATCGCTTCCACCTGGTCATGGGTGACATAAACCATCGTTCGCTTCAGATCGCTTTGCAGCTTGATGATCTCCGCCCTCGTCTGTGCTCTCAGCTTGGCATCCAGATTCGACAACGGCTCATCCATGAGGAACACTTGCGGCTCCCGGGCAATCGCCCTGCCTAGCGCAACCCGCTGCTTTTGGCCGCCCGAGAGCTGGCTTGGCTTGCGTTCAAGAAGATGAGAAATTTCGAGTATTTTGGCCACGCGGTTGACTCTGAGCTCAATGTCATGCTTGGCCGTCTTGCGAAGCTTTAGACCCAGTGCAATATTTTCAAAAACAGTTAGATTAGGGTACAATGCATAGTTTTGAAATACCATTGCGATATCCCGATCCTTAGGAGAAACATAATTTACGAATTTCTCATCAATATACAAATCCCCTTCGGTTATATCCTCCAAGCCGGCCAGCATCCTCAGCGTAGTGGATTTGCCGCAGCCAGAAGGACCGACGAGTACCAGAAATTCGCCCTCCTCAATGGAAAGGTGGAAATCGTTGACCGCCGGACGCGACTCCCCTTTATAGTGCTTGTAGACATGGCTGAACGTAATGCTTCCCACCCTCGTTCACCTCTCATCACGTATTTTCTTCCTCTTGCTACCATTAATGTTAACGCATCCGGCCTGCGGCAAATATGAGGCGATATTTTCTTTTGCAGTCAATATTTAGCCTCTATCTACGCAAAACCATCCACTCTCCCCCTATGCACCGAAAGCGCTTACGAAATGGATGGCTATCGATTTCCTTCGACAGGGGATGACAGCTGCTATCTCTTCCGCGGTTTCTCCACCATTCACTTCCAGCATCATGCTATAAAATTTATCTCCAATTAATTTAGATGGAATTGATCCCTTTAATTTAAATGGTTTTCGATTGTATTGTTATTTAGCAGGAATTTATCCTGTTAATTCCTATGATTCAATACAAATTCAAGCAAAACGGCTATATTAACGGGAGATTTTCCTGCTATATCCGTTTCCAAGTGAGTAACGCTATATTAACGGGAGAAATTCCATCTATTTCTAAAGCCCTGACGAATAATTTCATCGACACTCTCCTTCGCCTATACGGCTTCCTCCCATTAGTCAACCGTCCAACTTTCATTTCAACGATGTGCCTTGACAAAAAAAGGCGTCTGCAGCCGCCGGGGCTGCAAGACACCTCATGTTGATTTCCCTACAATTTCGCACGAGCGATTCGGCTAAATACGAGCATAGTATAGGCTGCGGCTATTACAGCCAAATCCTTATCATTTTCTCATTAGCCTGACGATTCCATACGACATGAACTCTTGCCGAAAGCAACTTAAGGAGTCGTCTCTTCTACCCGGTCCGACCAAGAATGCTTCGGCATCCAGCCGAGCACATCCTGCGCTAGCCGGTTGCTGACCACAGCCGTCCGTCCCGGCAATGGCGCACGCAAGTCCGCAACCTCGGGGTAAAAATGGCTTAGCAGCTTCTCCGTGTCCCAATCGCATAACGTGTCGCTGCTCGTAATATTCAGACAGATGGCCCCGCGATCCTCGACCTGCAGCGAAGCAATGCATGCGCTCACCGCATCGCGGATATCGATATAGCTCCATAAAATGTTCTTAAAGGCTTCCGGCCTGCCCACAGCCAGATGCTTATAATCCTCCGGCTTCGTAATCATCGAGAACCGCAGCGAAATGACCTGCATGCCGTTCCTCCGGTCGAACATGGCAGCTGTCAGCTCATTGACCACCTTGGATAAGCCGTAACATTCCTGCGGCTGCTGCGGATGATCCTCATCGAGCGGCAAATAATCCGGCGAGAAAGGCGTCGGTGCCCAAGCAAAGCCATAGGAAGACTCGCTTGAGCCCATCACCACCTTGCGAATGCCAAGGATCGAAGCCGCTTCCAAAATGTGATAGCCTGCGGCTGTATTATTAGTAAATATTTGCGGATACGTATAGACAAGCGGCGCTGGAATAGCCGCCAAATGAATGATGGCATCCGCGCCGTGGAGAGCCGATACCACCTGGCCAAAATCATTCAAGTCGACGGTCACTTGCCTGCAGCGAAGCTGCGTGGAGCGCTGATTGTCCAGCGACACCACCTGATAGCCCTGCTGCTGAAGGGTGTGGATGAGCTGCGTGCCCAGCTTGCCGCTGCCGCCGGTTACTGCAATCGTATGCATAGGGTTGTCCCTCCGTTTCTGTTTCTTTATGGACGCACAAGCGTCCCGTCTGCTTTCCGGTCAAGGTGATAGGGATTGTGGTAAGCACCACGATTCCAGTTCTCGCCGATTAGCAGCTGCGCTTTGAGTTCATCTAGCTCGATGCCGAGTCCCGGCTTGGTTGAGGGATACAAATAACCGCCCTTGCGGACAATATGCCCTTCAAAAGCATCCAGCTCCTCCGGCCGGAAATGGTTCACTTCCTGTATGCCGAAATTCCAAATCGCCATGTCCAAATGAACGGCGGCCGCTTGGTTTACGGGATCGTTTTCCCCGCCTTCCTGCCATGCGGTACGTACGCCAAATGCCTCGCACAGCGCTGCAATTTTGCGGCAGGCGCTTATGCCTCCCGCTTTGGAGACGCGAACCCGAATGAAATCGATCAACCGCTCCTTGACTAGCTCCGTCCATTCCTGCGGATTCACGAACAGCTCACCCACCGCTTGCGGCGTCGCGCTCTGCTGCCGCAAATGCCGATACCAGCCAATCTGCTCCGGCGCAAGCGCATCCTCCAGAAAAAACAAACCGTAAGGCTCAACCCGTTTGGCAAGCTGTACCGCATTAATTGGAGAGAGATGCTCATGAACGTCATGCGTAAATTGGATTCCCATGCCAAACGCTACCCGCAGCTTCTCGAACATGTCCGGAATCGCATTCAAATACGCTTGTTCGTCAAAGATCGGACCCCGAGACCAGGGGTTTACCGGAAGATTCGCCTTGCTATGATCAATGAATCCGCCGCCGCCATATCCGCCCATTTGTACACGGATGACGGTATAGCCTTCCTCGATATACCGCTGCACATCTTCTTTCAGTTCACCGATATCGGCTCCCCCGGCATGTCCGTAACACGGTACGGCAGCGCGGCTCGCGCCTCCTAGCAGCTGATACACAGGCAAACCGGCTTCCTTGCCCTTAATATCCCATAATGCCATATCAATGCCGCCGATTGCGGTATGCAAAATCGCGCCGTTTCGCCAGTATCCGCTCATATACATCGTTTGCCAAAGGTCTTCTATATTCGCAGCATCCTTGCCAATCAGCAGCGGTGCCAGCAATTGCTCAATCACCTGTACAACAGCCTCCGGGTTGTAAATATCCGAAGCGGAGCCTAACCCGTAAAGACCATCTTGATCCGTAAGTACCTTCACAATCGTCCAGGTTCCGTTTTTTCGCGTACGGATACACTGGATTCCCGTAATTTTCGCCATGCTTTCACCATCCCTTTGTTATGTCACGAATAGTTTAAGCCTATCTCGCGGCGTTCGATATGAGGCATCCTTGGCTTTTCTATCCTATGATTAGCCTCTTTATGCTTCCTAGCACATTCTCGCGCTGGAAGCTATCGATATCGCTTGCCGCCTATCATGATTTCGGATTCATAGTTTGCTATACTAAAGGCTAGACTATCCCGTGCTTCATTTTTGGAATGGGACGATTAAAGAAAGGGAGAAGATCACATGGAAGTCAACATTATCACATTGCCTTTGTTTCATCTCGTGGGATACAAACTTGAAGCAACAATTGCTGAGTTTGAAGCTGGTGTCGGCAAGCAAAGCTACCGTACATTAATGAAAAGAAAAGAGGAAGTTCAACACCGAAAAAGTGACCGCGTCATTTTAATGCAAATCTATCCGATGAATGCGGATTTTAATCCACAGGTTGACAAGTTTATTAATATAATCGGCTATGAGGCGGATATGCCCGGTACGGTTCCTTCCGGTATGATCAGCCATACGGTCCCCGAAAATAAATATGCGGCCTACACGCATCAGGGGCCGGAATCCGAGCTAGCGAGCTCCTACAACTATCTTTACAGCCAATGGATGAGTGAAACGGGCAATGCGCCAAAGGATTATGATTTTGAAATATGGGATGAACGATATAAGCCGGAACATGCTGCAAATGAAATTGATTTATTTATCGCTATCCAATAATCATTCCTTTACCGTAGAAAATTGAACGAAATGACCGAAGCCCTGTTCAACCTTTATTGCAAATTCGTAAAGCCCGTATTCTCGATAGTCGCTTGCACTTGAAAGTCGAGCTTGAGCTTCGGATAATATTTCGTGCGCCAATCCTTCAGCTGCGTCCTCGGTATGATATTGCGGAAATATTGTCCTGTACCCAATATATCAGCCCCGCTCGCTTGCAGCTTGACGAACATTTGGTCAAATCGAGTTTTCAGCATCACCTCAATCTCCTTCTTGATTTCATCGCTAGTCGGATGTCCCTTCGTTTCCTGAATGACGACCTTTAATTTTATTTTGCTTTTCAAATAAGGCTTTCCATCGAGCATTGTGCCTTTGTGACGAATGGAATTGCTTGTGATGAGCACGCTCGCGTGATCCATGACTTCAATTTTCCCCTGCGTGCTCTCGCCGTTAAAAGCATTAAACAGCAAGGTTTCGTCCGAATCGATTTGCGCAACCATTTTACCGTTTTTGATGACGCCAGAGCCCTCATGCTGTACAACGGTTGAAGTGCCCGAGTGAATAACCGGTATGGCGACATCCCGAGTATAGGAGTGAATGCTGCGATAGACCTCCCACACCCGCGTTAAAGCAATTTGTGGGTTCCAGCCTGCATTTTTTTCGAAGAAATCATATAACGTCGTGCCCTTCGGCTCCATCTTCGTCTTTACTTTTATGAAAAACTGCTCCATATCCTCATCGCAAATGGATACAAGCGTCTTTGGGGATACGTCCCGTCCTCTCATAAAATCCGCAATCGAATCATCTACCCCCGATTGAGCATATTTTTTATCGAGCAAGATAAGCTTCACATGAAGCAGATCCACATGATCCTCCAGATTGGCGCTGATTTTATCGACTGCATGGTTAATCGTGCTGCCTGATCCGGTAACGATTTTAATTAACGTACGATTTTGAATTGGCTCCGGGATTTGAAGAAAGATTTTATACTCGCTATCCTTTTTCGACACGCCCATCACAACCGGCAGCACGCGATGGTTAATATCCGTATTGTCCCAGCACCCGCATAACGCAACCACAAGGCTTAGGGCAAGCATCGATTTACCTACTTTCATCCTTCTGCCTCCTTCCTGAGCGAAGACCAATAATCAGAATGGAAAACGGAATAGCAAACAGCGTAAAGAAACGGAAGCTGATATTCCAATTGAACAGCATTTGAACGCCCTCCCAGCTCGAAATCGACATGCAAGCCGCGAAAATCAGTGTCGATACAATGAGCATGAGATAATTAGGCTTGGCTTTTGGCATGGCTCTCTTCAAAATCCGGCTGACCTCCCACAGCAGCAATGAAATAAATAACATGGAGAAGGTGATCAGACTTAGCAGTAAAAACATCGTGACCCGATCAAACATTAGCCAATTGATATGTATCGTGCTCACCAGGACAACAAATGGGAAATTGAAAGTAGATGCGGTAGCCTGTCCGAACGTAAGAATTGGCAAGTAAACGGAAAGGATAAAAAAGGGCACGAGTGCCGCAAGCGCCAGCATCATTTTGGAGCGGCTGTAGGTGAAATAAGGCGTGATGAAGCCTAGAAACAGAAAACTTCCTGCAAACGCAGAAAAACTATGTAAATACCCAGGTTTCCACAGGAAAGAAAAATTTTTGGTCAAGATCGGAAATACATAATGGAAATCCACATTTTGAAAGGAAATAATGAAGGTAAACAATATCAACGGCAGAAACAGGAAAGCGAGCAGCACACCCGTCCGAAAAATAGCGCCTATACCGTTCATTGCCATATACGTGGATATAGAAATAAATAGGCCCGAGATCGCCCATACAGGCGTATTTTCCAAAAAAACGAGGGAAATCACTTCTGAGAATCCCCGCACCGTAATGATATTGACCAACAGCAAAAAAATAACCAGAGGGCATAGAAAAACAAAAGCTGCCCACTTGCCCACGCTCAAATAAATACTGATGATGTCCTGCTTGGGAAAATAGCTTAGCCCCTTCATATAAGCCCAGACGACCAGTATATTAACGAGCATGCCGAATACGATGGGAATCCAGTGACCCTCCGTCGCACTGGAGATGATATTGCCCGGATAAAAGAAAAACATAAAGCCGAGCTGCGTCAGGCAGTATACCAGCACAACATGATTGCTTTTATCCATTTTCGGTTTCACCCTTTTTCATATTGAAATTCAAATATGAAATGCCAAACGTATTAATGCTTGCAAGGTAGGCGCTGAGTATGACCAAGCCTGCAAGCAGGCCAAGCACGCCGTAAATCGAACACAGAATGACGAGCAAATATTTGAACAATCGGATCGAAAGCGAATTTTGGAATCCAACCACCGTTGAATTTGCTATGGTCGTAGCGGCAAGCACGATAATGAGCAGATTGCTAACCAGTCTTGCCGTTACGACGGCTTGACCCAAGATGATTCCCCCTACCATCGTAATCGTTGGACCGATGCTTTTGGGGAGCCGCGTACTCGCTTCGATAATAAGCTCCAAAATGATCAGCATAAATATAATTTCCACGATCGCCGGATAAGGCACGCCCTCGCGGCTTTGGGCAATCGTCAGAGCCAGCTCGATTCGCAGCACCTCGGGATTAACCGCAACAAGCGCCACATAAAGACCTGGAGCAAGCAGTGTAGTCAGTACGCCGATCACTCGCAATATTCGGATCGCGTACATGATGGGGAGTGGGAAATTACGATCATTATCAAGCGAGAACATGTCCCATAGCAGATTGGGCAAAATAAGCGCGAATGGCAAGCGGTCAACAAACAGGATGACCTTCCCCTTCTTTAAGGCATTCGCCGCCTCTTGCGGCAATTCCGTCGTATAAAATTTCGGTATGATCGACCAAGAGGAGAAACCCATAGTTTTGGAGAGGTTCTGCAAATTATTAATATCGTTATCGCTGCTGCTTTCAATTTGTTTAATAATTTTGTCCACTAAATCCGGCTCGACATGGCAATTATCGTAGAGCAATGATATTTTTTTAAGCTGCTCACTGCCTGTTAAAAATGTTTTTACACGCACATGCTTAGATATGCTTTGTTTTCTGACAATGCCGATATTCGTATCAATATCCTCGTTGAACGAGCTCATCGATCCTTGAAGGACGTTCTCGTTCGTAGGCGATTCCACCGCTCGGCTCAATTCAATCGGAATGGGGTCTACGACTACATAACGCCGCTGTCCCCCAAACAATAGGATGAGCTTTCCGCCCATAATCATGGTTACCGTTTCTTCCAAATCAAACTCTCTGATGTCGCCGAAAACCGCCATGAGCTCAGTAAGATCGCTTATAGTCTCCGACAGGCTCTCCCTATTTTTGCGCAGCGCAATTTTCGTCCTCGTCAAATCAATCAAGGTCACAAAACCCATCATAACGTAAGGAATGCCGCCCATATGATCCGGCAGGATGAAAAAATCGTCGTTCCCGCCCAGCCTTCTTTCAATCTCCTTCATATAAGATTCCATGTACCCGCTGCCCCTTATAAACAAAATATTCCTCTTACGATTGTCCCCTCCTTGCTGCTTTATATACAAAAAAAGAGGGTCTCCTAATGGAAGACGCCTCTTTGAAACGATGGATTAGACTAGGAACTATAAATTTCCAACTCGTATATTCGGGCATTGCTCCTGTCGCCAGGCACTTGGTAGTAGCCCGCATTGTCCTGAACAGGTGCCGTAATATACAACCGGACATAGCTTGCACTAAAGGGAGCCACAATGCGGTCGGTAACGGCTGCCGTATTGCCTGTTACGGTATCAACATCCGTCCAGTTCAAGCCATCATTGCTCTTTTGCAGCTTGAAGCTTTTGGTGTTGTAGGCTGCGGCTTCTCCGCCTGAGCCGGCGTGCTTAACGACCCAACGGGTTATGGACGCTTGGCTTCCCAAATTGACGCTGAGCCATTTGTCACCGGGAGATGAGCTAAGCGGCTGCGAGGTCCACTTGGTTCCCGCATTGCCATCTACCGCCTTCTCCTTCGTTTCCGCTCCTCCGATGGTGTCACTGGACACCGTTGGTTTGTTAAGAGCCAAATTTCCTGTCGCAATCGGCCCGCCGCCGCTAAGCGCTTGATTCATCATCGCGGTAATTGTGCTCAGAGCCGTCCCGTTCGGCGCAATGTGAACGGTCTCGTTCGCGGATGTGGCAACTGTAAGTTCAGTGCCGGACATGGTACCTGCGTCAGCGCCGTTCCTATAGACACGTACCGTTTGGCCTGGCCATGGATTAACGATTGCAGCTGTGCGGCCTTTCTCGCTAATGATGCGCACATATTGCACTTGGTTGTTCCTTCTCTCGCTGGATACAAGATAGGCGCCGTCCGCTCTCAGGTCGCCGTATTTAGCGTCCGTGTTTTCCGGCCAGTTCGAGAATAGTCTAATTTTCCCTTGGAAGGATTGCAGCAGCATCTCCGATACAGCCGCAGGCACCGTGTTGAAATTTTCGATTCCGCCGCCATTTGTTGCGATATGCAGATTCGGATAGCTGTAGCCATTAATAAATGAAGTCAAGCGTGTCAAAATCGTAGACGGATTGTAACCGACCCTAGCCGCTGCGGGATAAAACGTATTCGTCCCGTTTCCGTCATTCCAGCTGCCGAGCTGCTCCACCATGTTTCTGGATGTTTGAAGAAGCGCGCTGCTACTCGATAATCCGATTTGTCCCGCAGGATAAATATGCTGAATGCCTATGGCGTTATCCCCGCTCCAATCCCGCCCCACCTCTGTGTACCGGAAAACCGTCTGGCCGTTTCTAGTAAACGTAGGGAACGGGCTTAGATTGTTTAATAGATTTTGCCAAGTCGTCCGCAGTCCGGCATCCTGATTTAATATGAGGCTCATATCGATGCTGCCTTGGAGCAAATAACGGACCAAGCCGAGCGACATGATTCCATTTGTTTGCGGATAAGGATCCCCTTCATGCTGGGCATCATTCACGATGTTATACTTCGTGCCATCCCATACCAAATAGTTTTGCCAAAAAGCTGCCACTTCCTTGAGGTAAGGATACACCTTGCTCGCATAGGCCGTATCATACGTATTGTAATATCGCATGATCATGTTCGTTGCCGCGAACGCTGCATTCGTTTTTTGCCCATGGATATTTCCGTCGCTTGAACCGTTTGGCAGTGGTCCTAATCCTACGGGGTAGAACACGCCGCTGTAGCCGTTCGCAGACGCCAACGCCTGTCCTTTCGGAATCCAGTCCAGCACTGGCTTATCGTAATTTTCGGCAAGCTCGATATGATTCGTCGGCAGCGTAAAGTAGAAAGGGGCTTCATAGTTGTAATTCAGGTGATAATCGCCCTTCCATTCCCCATTGCGCGCCAGCCAGTTCCCCCATAAGCCAGGCGCCATTTCCCCGGCTCTTGAGGAGCTTCCCATCAAATACAACGAGGCATAAAATGATTTTTCCACCGTCTTGTTCGGAATCTCAATAAAGGATTTGCCATAGAAGCTGTTCCACCACTCCTGATGGGTTGCCTTTAACGCGTCGATTCCCGCTTGTGTTTGGGTAGCGACATTGTTAATCGCTGCCGTTTGATAGGCGCTGCTGTCCACATTGCTCATAATGCTCGTCGCCAGCGTATACGTATTGCCGGGGGTCATCGTAAAATTTAGCGTATTGCCGCTCACGGTGCCTGTTGCCCCAAGCACTCTAGTTGCAATTCTCACTTTACGGGTGCTGTACCCACTAATCGTTTCTGCCGCATCGCCTCTAACATCCAGGTAAAGCACATCCCCCGAAGACCCAGTGGAGCTGGCAAAGCTGTTCTCATTGCCTTTCGCCAGCGATATCGCCACAGCTTTGGAGCCGCTGCCGGTATAGGTGAATTTGTTAAGCAGCAGATTGTTTACGGTGTCTGTCGCTTGCATCCAGCTTTCAGTTCGCACAATATTGCTGCCAAGGGTAAAAGTGCCGTTAACTTGAGCGCTTGCCAGCTTTTGCTCCGCAAGGTAAGCAGCACCGTTCATGGAAGGAACAGCCACGGACAGCCTTGCCATCGCTTTAACTTGTCCCTCGGCAAGTGACCAAAACTCGTTTTTGCCAAGCACCATCACCATATTGTCAATATTGCCAACCATAGCCACACCTACATCGCCATTGCCCAGCAGCGGGGCATTGGGGGTACGGGAGAAATTGCTGCCGGTTGGCGCAGACGTATATACGCCTTGGTAGGCAGCGGCGATTCGCTGCCCGTGCGCTGCAGTCAGGCTATCTGCGCTCGCTTGCTCTGGCCCAATCGGAAGACCTACGGTTGAAACGCTTAGCACGGAAGCAAGCAATGCCGTAACCCTCCACTTTTTCGATTTCCTTGGATAAAGCTTCATGATGATGACCAACTCCTTCTTTTTGATTATAAAGCGCTTACATTATTGGAATAACTAAAGCTTACTCACCTCCTTTCCTGTGGGCGAGCACTTATGGCCGAGCAGTTGTCCGCTCCCAGCTGGGAGCGGATGCCGCAAGGAGATGCTCCTCAGGCTACTTTGAGCCGAAGCGGACCGTTTTCACTTCAAACGGCGTGAAGGCCAAGGCAATCCCTTGAGAGGCTTGCCGGAGTTCAAGCGTGACGACAACTTGTTTCTCCAGCATATCCGTTTCGCACGCGGAGCGAATGGGAATGCCTGCCGTAATCAAGCAGCGGGTGGACGCGCCTTTGGCTTCATACAATCTAGCTATCCAATCGCCTGAGCCATCCTCGGCCAACTTGACCGATTCGATTATAATATTGTCGCGGTCGCACGCGAGCAGCGAAGGCGCAGGCACCGCTTGGCCGGGAAGCGTCAGCACAGGGCAATTCAATTCATAAGCTTCGCGGATGACGGGATTGCTTATAAAACCCTTGTTCCATACGTGCAGCGCATAAGTAAATTCGTGCTTGCCCTCATCCGCGCGTTCATCCGGCCAGGTTGGCGAACGAAGCAGCGTTAAATTCATGTGCTTGCCAGCCACATTCAACCCATATTTGCAGTCATTAAGCAAAGAGAATACCCTGTCCCCTTCTACCAATGAGGACCATTTATGCTGATTAACCTCGTAGCGGTCGGCATCATGCGGACGGGAGTAATGGTTCGGCCGTTTAACATAGCCGAACTGAATCTCGTTCAGCGATTCAGCCGCATGAACGTTGACTGCAAAGCCTACTTTAAGCAGCTTATGCTTTTCTCTCCAGTCCACGCTCGTGCGAAACTCCACCCTTCTGCTGCCTGCCTCCAGACGAACGCTTTGGCTAACTACGGATTGGTTAATGACGCGCTCTATGTAAAGCTCCGCGAATAAGGGTCCTTGGGCCGTTACGCGTATGGCTGCCTGCTCTGGCAAGCGAATCGCCGACTCGGCATACCTGCGGTCTATTTCCCAAGCGTCGAAGTTGGATGGCTGGTCGCGGTACATCAGCATTTCATTGCACAGCCCGTCTGCCCATTCCTCATTCGTTTCTTTGTCCCAGAGGCTGGTTATTTCGCCGAACTCATTCAATGTGAGTCGTAGCCATTCATTTTCAAGTGAGCTAGCGGTTGCCTTCACGCCTTCTCCAGGAACTGCCTCCGTTTGATCCTGCACCAAAGAGAGATGGTTCAATCCGGGAACCAATATTTTCGCTACCGTTTTGCCCTGATAAAATTGATGAGCAAGCGATTCACCGTCTAGTTTTCTCGCTCCAACGAATCCTTCAGGCAGCTCCACAAGCACGGTTCGCTCCCATGGCAGCGAATTAAAGACCGTTAGGCCAAGGCGAGAGGCGTCCGTTAAAGCGGATGCGGCTGCATGCGCCAGCTTATCCGCTGACAGCAGCAGTTCTTCGAAATCCTGTTCGGCCTCCTCATGTACCCTTGAAATGGAATTTCCTGGCAAAATATCATGGAATTGCAGCAGCAGCAGTTTGCGCCAGGCGTCATCCAGCCCTTGCTTCGGATAAGCGCTTCGTCCGCGCAATTGGGCAAGAGCACTCCAGAGCTCGGCTTCCCTTAGCGCCAGCTCTCCCTTGCGGTTCCCGCGCTTCATCTTCGCTTGCGAAGTAAGCGTTCCCCGGTGGGCAGGATAGTAGAGCTCGCCGACATAACGGGCTTCCGGCATGCCGCGGCGCTTCAAATCCTCAAAAAATTCGATCGGCGAGGAGATCTCGGTCTGCGGCACCCCTTCCAGATTGGCCATCCGGCGAAGGAACTCAAGATCATCACGGTTTGCCCCTCCGCCGCCGTCGCCATAGCCGAATTGCGAGAGGCGAGTGGCTATGCCTTCCTTCTGCACTCTCTCCTCCCACTGCTTGACGGCAAAATTCACGTCTGCCGGATTAGGAAAAGGGCCATAATCCATTAAGTGAACGGCTACCGAGGAGCCGTCTATGCCCTCCCATGTGAACGTATTAAAGGGAAACGGATCACTGATATTATCGTAGGTCTGGAACATCTTTACCGAAGCAAAATATTGAATCCCGCACTTGCGCATAATTTGCGGCAGATTGCCGGAGTACCCAAACACGTCTGGCAGCCAGAGCATTTCATTGTCAACGCCAAACTCCTCGCGAAAAAACCGTTTGCCATGCAGAAACTGCCGAATCAGGCTCTCTCCGCTTGGAATATTCGTATCCGGCTCTACCCACATGCCCCCCTCGGGGATGATGCGGCCTTCTGCTACGAAGCGCTTGATTCGCCCATATAACTCAGGATACAAATCCTTGGCTAGTTGAAACAAATAAGGCTGGCTTTGCGTGTAGCGATATTCCGGATATTCCTCCAGCAGACTCAGTTGATTCGACAGCGTTCTCGCAATTTTCCGTTTCGTTTCCTCGATCGGCCACAGCCACGCAATGTCTAGATGGGATTGTCCCATCATGAACAGCTTGGGAACCGTCGACCCGTTGACGCATTCGAGCAAAGGCTTCATGGTCTCCCTTCCTTCCAGCGCCAACGCCGTGAGCCCCGCTTCGTTTACGCTCCAATCCAGTTTAGAAATCAGCTTCAGCAAGCCTCGATCAATCTCTGTCACTCGAAGCGAGTTTGGCGAGAGCGCTCCGCGAAGCTGAAACAGCACCTTCAAATCGATGAAAAATTGATAAAGCTCCTGCTGTATAGCTTCAATTGTTGCTGCTTTGTACACAGGGAGCTCCCGGTCATGTCCCGCATAAGCTTCAACTACGATCTCAAAGCAATCCCCGATCACAGCCTCTCTGGTCAGCGTAAGCGTATGATGCTGATGGTCCTGCGCGCCAGCCAGCCTGCCGTTTACATATATCGTGCTTTCGCTGCCAAGCGCCAGCCGCAGCTCCACACGCTCACCTGCAGCTGCGGCCGGAAGCTCAACTGTCGTTTTGAACCAGCCGTAATGCCACTTCTCCCCCCACTGCGTCCCTGAAGCGATCGGGGCATAACTCCCTTTTATTGCTTCCTCATAGGAAAGCCATTGATTGACGGGCATATATTCGAATGAAATGGTTTGCAGGTGTCGGTAGAGATATTGCTCCATCTCCTTTAGCCATTTTTCAATATGGTAAAGCCATTCTTTCGGTTGCATGATGAATTCCTCGCATTTCTAATTGGTGATTGCTAGCCTTTGGTCGCGCCTGCGGTTAACCCTTTGACAAGCGCCTTCTGAAAGATGATGAAAATAATAAGCACCGGCAGGGTCGTGACAATGCCTGAGGCGGTAAGCGGCCCCCACTGAATCCCTGACTTCGTAATAAAGGTATTGATTCCGGCAGGCAGGGTTCTCATGGCATCGGAGCTGACGAACGTCATCGCGATCATAATTTCCTGCCACACTGTAATGCACACGGTAAGTCCTACCGCCACTAGCCCTGACTGTGCCAACGGCAAAATCATGCGCACGAGAATGCCGAATGAAGAGCAGCCATCGATGGTCGCCGCTTCGTCAATGTCCTTTGGAATGCCTTTGAAATAGCCGGTCAGCAGCCAAATCGCCATCGGGAGCAGGATGGCACAGTAGGTCAAAATAATGCTTGTATAGGAATTAAGCAGCTCCAGCTTGCCCCACAGAATATAAAGAGGGACGATAAGCGTGGTGAGCGGCATGACCTGCGCAAATAAAATGACAGTAAAGTACGTAAGCTTTCCTTTGAATTTATAGCGAGTCATGCTGTAAGCGGCTAGGCTGGCAACCGCCAGCACGATGAATACCGTAATCGCCGTAATCAGAACGGAATTCATAAAGTAAACGGGAATTTCAGAATAGCGAAATACACTGCGGTAATGATCCCAGCTGATTTGGTTTGGAAACAACGTGGGCGGTACGGCAAAGATTTCAGCTGACGGCTTGACGGAGGTGACAAGCAGCCAGTACAAGGGAAACAAGATGACTGCTGCGATAGCAATAAATAATAGCATATGACTTCCTAGACGAATCCCTTTCAATTGTGTCACTCCTTAATAGACTTCAGCATCGATCGCATATAAGGCAAACAAACGATGCCGATAATAACCAAGCTGACCAGCGCCATGGCCGACGATTTGCCAAAATCAAAAAATTCAAACGCTAAGCGATACGTGTAAATGGGCAAGGTAGAGGTCGAATCCATCGGTCCGCCTTTGGTCGTTACCCAAATCAAATCAAAATAATTGAGCGTCCATATCGTCGTAATGACGCCGGTAGCGCCAATAATCGGCTTTAAATGCGGCAGCTTAATAAAGCTTACGATGCCAAGCCAGCGTGCGCCATCAATCTTTGCCGCCTCCACCTGATCGTTCGGAATGTCCTGCAGCCCCGCAAGCAGCATGAGGAACCAGAATGGGAAAGCCTTCCACGTATTCACGAAAATTAATGTCCCAAGGGCCATTTGGTCGGAGCCCAGCCAGGAAATGTTCTCTTTACTCAAGTGCAGCGTTTTGAGCAGATCGTTTAAAATGCCCATGTCCGACTGCAGCATCCAGCTCCACATAAGTGCCGTAACGACGCCAGGCAGCACCCAAGGCAGCAGGAGCAGCGACCGAAGCGCCCCCTTGCTTCTTCTTCTCTCATCTACATATAAAGCGCCAAGTAAGCCAATCAACATTTGGAGCGTCACGCCAATGAAGGTCCAGATGACCGTCGTCCACAGCACGCTTCGAAACACTTCATCCGACAGAATGGACGTGAAGTTATCGAAACCAATAAAAGGCTTGTCGGGCCGGCTCAGCTGCCAGCGGTGCACGCTGACATACAGATTGTAAAGAAGCGGATACGTCAGCAGGCTTGCGATAATGACCACCGAGGGCAGCAGGTACATATAAGGAACCGAATTTCGGAAAAAACGTTTACGAATCATCTTGTTGCCTCCGGGTTCATCGATTGGGAGACGGGCAGACGCAGCAGCGTCGCCTGCCCACACTATCCATTATTTTTGAGCTATAATTTCGTTTATTTTCGCTTCAAGCTTGCCTGCTTCGGCTTCGGCAGCTTCGCCGCCCAGCAGAACCTTGTTTACCGAATCATATACTGCAGCGTCAATCTCTTTGTAAAAGAGCGTTTTGGGCTGCGATTGTCTAGCGAACTTGATTTGATCCATAAAGATTTTGTAAGCGGGATCCGTTGCGAACTTAGATACGGCAAGCGATGCGTTATTGGCTGGGACATCGCTCATCGTACGTGCATTGAAATCAACCGAGGTAAGCAGCTGAGCCAGCTTAAGCGCTTGTTCAGGATGCTTGCTCTTCGCGGACACCGCAATGCCGAAGCCGCCACCGAAGGAGCCGTCAGCCGCGCCCTCGTTGTATTTCGGAACCAATGCTTGGCCGTAGAAGTCTGCGTTTTTCAAATCGGGATTCTGATCCGTTACCCACGTGCCTGCCAGCACCATGCCTACCTTCTGCTGGGCAAACAGCGTCGCCACCTTCAAATGGTCGAGTGTTGCGTAGTCAGCTTCATAAGCAGGTCCCATATCCTTCAACAATTGCAAATAATCTTTAAATTCTGATGTATTTACATTTGGAGTAATAGCGCCGCTGTCATCCACTTGAATGATAGAGCTTCCAGAAGCGGTGAATAGGCTTTGCGCCGGGAACTCCTTCAGCCCCAGATCCATGCCGAACCCTGCCGCGTCGGTAGCATCCGCAATCTTCAAAGCGTAATCCTTCAGCTCCGACCATGTCGCGGGCGGCTTCATAGGATCAAGGCCCGCTTGCTTAAACAGTTCCTTGTTGTACCAGAGTATCCTGGCATCCGTAGTGTAAGGCATCGCCATAGGCTTGCCGTTCCATGTATACATGGACAAAATGCCTGGGAAAAAATCCTTGAACGCGTCCTCGCTCAGTTTCTCGCCCAGATCAAGCAAGTAACCCGAGTTTGCAAACGTAGGGAAATCCGGATTGTTTACAATAAACACATCCGGGGCATTGCCGCTTGCGAACATCACCTTGTATTTCGTTTCCCAAGTGCCCCAAGGATCGCTTTGGAATTCAACCTCAAAGCCAGGGTTTTCTTTCGCAAATCTTTCCTTCAGCTCTTCGAACACAGGTGCGAAATTCGGGTCCGTCACCCATTCTGAGAAACCATAGTAGATGAGCTTTTCGATTTTTCCAGACGTTCCCGCATTGCTGCCAGCGCTTTCATTCCCAGAAGAGGAGTTACCCTTGTCGTTCGAATTGCTTCCACAGCCTGTACTCACAATCCCAATCAGCATGACCGTTAAAAGAATAATGGCCAGCTTGCCGAACCGTTTGTTCATTTGTCAAATCCCCCTTGACCTTTGGTTTGTATTGTCAACGCTCGTCCCTCTGCATGGCCGATAACGCTTACAATCAATCTTGTTAGATGCTGCATGTTTCGTTAAAGATAGCTTTGAAACAATCTGTATCAAATTAAATAATACAGAGTTGAAATTACTGTATTACTTTCATACCGTTATGATAGATCCTATCTCTATCTGTGTCAATACTATGATCATAAATATTATATTAATGATACAGTTGATACAACAAATAAGACCCTTGCCATTGAAGACAAGGGTCTTATTATGCGTTAGGTATGCTTAATTTCCATAATGGAGCTGCCGAGATTGATCTCTGCCTTGCAGATTTGCCCGAGCACCGATAGATGCTCCTTTCCTTCAAGCAGGTTCATCAGCTGGTTCGCTGCCGTTCTCCCCATATCGTAGAAGGGCTGGTTTACGCCCGTAACGTTAAGCTTCAGCTTCCGGTTCAGGTTCAGCGCATCGTAAGTGACTAGCGAAAGATCCTCGGGAAAACGAAGCTCCAGCATCGTTAAGGCCGATATTACCGCTTCGGCAATTTGGTCATTCGCGGCAAATATAGCCGTGCAGGGCACCTCGCCGAGCTTTGCCGCAATTTTGTCGCCAAATACTTCAAACTCCTCTTCGAAGTTTTCAAACTCGGTCGGAATCAGCACATCCAGATCGGAGTCAAAAGATAGGCCTGCATCAATGAACGCTTGCTTAACGCCGAGCAACCGCTCGTTAAAGGTGCTGAGATCGGAGTTGCGGATAAATGCAATTCGTCGATGTCCTTTTTCGATCAGCATTTTCGTCAAATTGTAGGCTCCCGCTACGTTATCGCTCGTGACAAAGGGAATGTCGCTGTTGTACAAATGCCGGTCAAGGAACACAACCTTCACGTTGCTGCTCGCCAGTAGCCGGTAAAGCCGCTGGTTTCGCTCCTCATGGTGCTTATCGATGATTGGGCTTAGGATAACGCCATCCACCCCTTTGGCCACAGCCCCTTTAACCAAGGCTTCCAGCTTATCCAGGCTGCGGTCGTCACTGTAGCTGAGGAGATGATAACCATGCAGATGAATGACATCCTCAATTCCCCGCAGCGCAGTTGCCCAAAGCGGGTTCTCAATACCGATGACCGATGCGGCAATCAGCCCTGACCGGCTTTGGCCAAGCGGGGACACGACGCCGTTCTCAATAAAGGTGCCTCTGCGGTTGTCCCGCTTAAGCAGCCCTTCCGCGCACAGCTCCTTAATCGCTTTCTCCACTGTGTTTACGCTGGAATTGTAAGCCAGCGCAAAATTGCGGCTGGAGGGCAGGCGCATCTCGGCCAGCCACTCCCCTTCCAATACACGCTGCTTGATGTCTTCCTTAATTCGGGTATACGGATAGTTTGACATGGCATTCCTTTCTTGCGGCTATGAATACCATGACTATATTCCATTTGTATCATCTGTGTCAATTGAGAGCTGCTATTTGTGTTTCAGCGAATCGTATCCTAGCTAAGGCTAGTTAGCATGAAACTATCTGCCGCCGAATACACGGCCTATATATAGCGGCCTCCTATCTGCTCCTACTCCTATAGCTTAGAACAGTTAGCTTGGAAATATCTACGATCAAATACAAGGCCTCCATGCAGCGGCCTCCGATCCGCCACTCCTTGTGGCCAAGTGAGTTCCTTTTCCTGCATAGCCTATCGGATGGAGTATGCTGCATGCCAAGCGATCATACATCATCTATAAAGTAGGGATCGAATATTCGTGTGGAAGGCGGGTTTGGTGATGGTGCGAACCAAATTAGAAGGAAAACATCCTGCTAATTAGCTGTGTACAACAACAAAAATTCATTTAGCAGGATTTCTTCCTGTTAATCTATGAAAATTCCAGTAAATGCATTAAATTTACTCAAATTAACAGGACAAATTCCATCTAATGGTTCTTTTTCGCTAAAAACCTCTGTTTTAACGGTACATTTTCCAGCTAATTTTAAAACTCGTTTCATTGTAATTCGAGATATACTCATGAACGAGCTTGAGCGTCTCTAGTAAGAGACGGAAAAATACTACTCGGCAGAATCACCAAACATGCCAAAGCCGACTAGGAATACTTACCTAATCGGCTTTAATGTTTTCTTTTGTCAAATAAATGATTCCGTCAACCTTGTGCTACCGGCATCATGGCACGGCCATGAAGCCTATCCTTGACGGCCGACGGCCATTCATCCCATGCACCGTATTCCGCGAGAAGCGCGTATGCCCACCTGTCTATGCCAAAAGCGACGCAGCCCGATGACCACGGCAAACCAGTAGGCCCCTTGACGTCGAACGGCTTGCAAAGCGAGTCTCCCATATGGTTAAAAGAGGCGATGGAGAACGTGCTGCGGGCCGGCGTTTCCACCAGCAATTCATATTTCATAGAAGCCATCTTCTGATGCTGGATTTTAAGTGCGTCTTCCGAGAAATAGAAAGGGTCATTCGCCGTCGTCAAGCTTCCGTGCAAGCCAAGCTCGATAAACAACGACCAAATTCCCTGCATCCACCTGCCCCGTTCTTCCTCCACGAAATCCGCGTCGCCGATGAATACGACTTCCCTCATGCCGAATTCAGTTAACCGGTGATTGCCCACCCTCCACTCCGCCTCGTGACGGAAGCAATTGCCCATCGCGGTAAGCCGCACAGGCCTGTCCAGCACTTGCCCCGACAGCTCGGCATAGCAGTGAAAGCATACCGCAGGCGCCAAAGCATGCCGGCTTTGCCTTGCAAGCGATGCAGGGTCCGCGGCCGTTTTGACCTGCCTGAGCGTGTCATACCGATGGGGGAACTCGCCAACCACGAACAGATTTTGCGGGAAAGAGCGGATATACCCACATTTCTCCAGCGTGTCGAGTCCAATCATGGAGGGGTATCGGCGAAGTGCCGCCCCCCTATGGACGGCCATCTCTTCGAACAACCGATCGAGCAGCCCGATCAGCTTTACCGCATAATCCCGCTTGACGCTTCCGTCCGTCGCGTAAGCTTGCTGCAGTGCCTTCTCGCGCCCGTCATCGAAGCACCCTTCCGACATATCGGATCTGGCGGGAGTTTGCTTAATCGTCCTGCTTCCAAGCGTGCGGATTCCACGTTCCTCGGCGATCATCGCTTCTGCCGTCGCTGCAATCTCCTTGCAGGACTCCAAGCTTACAGGCTCAATGACAACCTCCATCATTTCGGAATTCCACTCGCAGCTCCGGATGCCCTCAACGCTGTATGCCAGTTTGGACATCAGCGATTCTGCTTGGTTTGCGGTCAGTATGCCCATGCAGGACAACCGAATCTTCTCCATTAAAAGCACCTCCCTTATCATACATGGGACGATGACGCGTCCCTGCTATGGCCTTGTTCAACAGTTCCTTCTCCAGCCTTGCCCCATCGGACAATAGGGAGGATACCTTGTCGATGCTCCTCTTGTCTCCGCAAACCGAATACTTGAGCAGCAGGCCTACCGCGATCCCATGTCCTCTCTCCACCTCGGCATAGGCCGATTCGAGCGAAGCGTCCCGCAGGAAATCGTGCTCAAGCATGAAGCGGAGCCTTCTGTGCATGAGCTTTTTGTGCTCCCACAAAATATGCAGCAAGCGGATATCTACCACGTCCCGCCCCTGCTCAAGCCCTTGCAAATATTCCTGAATACGGTCATACACCTTGATCCCGTACGTATTTTCCAAACATAGGTAAGAGGGCGGCTTCCATCCCCTGACATAACGGTCCATCGCATCCACGGCGGACAACGAATCGAAGGCCGTATTTCTTTCATACTGAAAATATGTTTTTGGTTTAAAGGACACCGACATCACTCGCCGGTCAAACCAATCGCTGTCCGGGTCGGCTGCCGCGTAAGCAGCCTCCATCTCTGCGAAGGAGCAGGTCGTCTCGACGTATCTCCCTCTTCGCAAATTGTCCGCAATGTGCAGCGTGCCCGCTGCCTTATCGTAGCCGTAAATGAACATGTCATGATTGTGCGCATGCCTGCCGTAAGCATCGGATTCCCGAATATGCGACTGGTCGGCCAAAAAGTATACATACTGTCCCATATCGATGGCCTCGATCGCAAATTGGACAATGCTTCCTTGCCATTTATAAGCTACGGTGTCCCGGTGCATGAATTGAAATTGCAGCCATGGACAGTCGAACAAAAGCGGGTCGAAGAAGCTGTCCTGTTTGTTGGTATAGTCGATCTTGCGGAGCGACCCGAAATAAACGAGTTGAATAAAGTTGTTGTACACCCACGGGAGCGTCTCCTCCCGGTTGCCAATTATGCAAAATAAATGGGCGATGTTGGGATACGTCTTGTAATCATGGTCGTGCATGGGCAGCCGTTTCGTTGTCATGACGTCATCCTCCTTCTGTGGATTGTCCTAACGAACCCCTCTTGCCTAGACAGCTGAGGCCATCTTTCTGGCAATGCTTGCGGCAAACTGATCGATGGTTGCGAAATAATCGATAATCAGCTCGTCATCGTCAAATGCGATATCAAAGTGCTGTTCAATGTGGACAAGCAGCTGAATCATTCGAAGCGAGTCCACGCCCATATCGCGAATCTGGGCATAGATATCCGCATCGAATTCCAGAAGCGGATTATCGGTCATTTCCGCTATCTTTTTCTTTAAATATTGAACCGTATCGCTACTCGCGGCATGAATGGACATGGGACACACTCCCGTCTATTATTTGTTTCCTCCGCCTCGCCCTTTTTAGCTATAATAGCTATATCCGGAATCCGCAGCTAAGCGCCGGCCTCATGATGCTGGTTAAGGGGGATAATTCATGTTAGAATGGCAGATTTCCCGGTTGATTCCGCTAAGCTTCGACCGCTTCCAAAATATCTCCCGGGATGAGTGGACAAGCTCCAGTTTTCAACTGCTGTGGTCGCCGCAGCAAAGCTTCGCATGCGATGTCGGCCATTCCATGCAGATCCTTGCGCCTGGCCAGCCGCTTCTAGTTGCGCCTCTGCAGACCGTCAGGCTCACCTCTGACGAATCGCCTGCTCTCCAGGCGGCCAGCTTCCAATTCCCTGCTCTGCTTGAATTAGACAGCTTCCCACCATCGCTGAAGGGTCACATCAATTCACTCAGCAAGCAACTATTATTGCAGCTCCAAGCTTATCAACTGCCTATGGCTGCGGAGGATAGCGCCGCACGCGTTCATATCAGCAGCCTGCTGTTCTCCTTGCTGATGGAGAGCTTTCTTCTGCCGGATAGCCAATCCGCTTTGCCTCAGGCGGAGGAAATGCGAGAGTCCCCAGCCCAGCCGTCCAAAGCCCATAAGCGCAAAAAAAGCAGTCTGCCCATCGTCTATGCCGTCCGGTATATGCGCAAGCATCTGGGCAATCCCGATCTCTCGCTTCAGGAGATCGCCGGCGCGATCGGATATCATCCTAATTACTTCTGCCAGGAATTTAGTCATATTTTCGGCGTATCTCCTATCCGGCATCTGAACGAGCTGCGGGTTAGCAAAGCACTCCATTACTTGGAAAATACGGACACTCCGGTCAAACAAATCTGCGAGCACGTCGGCATCCGCAACCCCGGCAATTTCACCGGCATGATCAAAAACAGGCTTGGCATGACGCCCATGGAATACCGGAGACGATATCGGACGAGGACGATGGATGTATGAGCCAAATGGTGCTCTCTGTTATCCTCCTAAGCGGCTTGGCGCAGGATTGAATGCGTGACTGCCGTGTTGCGCCTTGATCCAAGCTATCTCTTCGGACAAATAGCGGTAGGGATCGCTTCCGAACCATTCCAACGAGAAGGAGGCTAAGGGCTCCTTGTCTCGAAGCATCGAAAATATGGCTTCGTAGTCGACCGCGCCTTCCGCCAGCGGAACCATGCCTTCCCGCGCCCCTCCAGGGGCATACACGTTGTCCGGAGAGAAGACGCCAAGCTCGCGACGACTCCGTACGTTCTTGCAGTGGTAGTGCATCGTCCAAGGCGACAGTCGCTGATACGCGCTCGCGATGTCATCGCCCGCTTCCCACAGATGTAGAAAATCCAGGTTCACGCCCAGCATGGGATGATCAACCTCCCTAATCAATCGCAGCGTAGACGCCAGATTGTCTGCCAGTGTACCGGGATGCGTCTCGATGACAGTGCGAATGCCGTGTTTCCATGCCAGTTTAGCCATTTCGCGCAGCCTGCCGACCGCTAGCCGCCAGTCCTCTTCCCCTGATTGGCTGCTAGACTTATTCCCGGCAAAAATCCGGATCTTGTCGCTTTCAAACATTCGTGCCAGCGCGATTAAATCTCTCCATTGACGCCAAGCACTGGCATCATAAAGCTCCTCCGGCTCGGCAAGCAATGGCACATAGCCGCTGATCATGGCAACCTTGAGCCCCCGTCGCCGCATGCCGAGTACGGCACGGGCCGCCTGCATCGGCATGCGGCGGGCCATGGCCGCGGCATGCGCGCCCCATAGCTCGATGCCCGCGAAGCCGTTAAGTGCCGCGAAGTCCAGCAGCTCCGGGAATGAGACCAGCTCATGCCGGAACGAAATCGAGCATAAATGAATATTCATCACTCAGCCCCGCCTCCCGCCGCCAAATATTCGAGAAGCTCCAGCTCTGCAAGCTGGGCTCCTTCCAGCTTGCGCAGCAGTCCTTCCCGTAGGTCCCCGGCCGGCCGGCGTTTCCCAAGCTTCGCCAGCAGCAGGTTAACGTTCATCCAGCCCCGCTTCACATCTTCCGCTCTTCGGGCGCCTTCTTCCGCTTCCCATTCCGAATATGATCCAAGCTCCCGATAGCTTTGCCATACGAGACCTCGCATCCGGATCAAAGCGGAGAGCGCGATCATGTTCTGCTCCGCCCACGTTCTGCGCCGTTCTTCTTCCCAATCGGCACTGGCTGTAACATCGGCGCAGAAGAGTTGGAAAGCTCTGCCCGCCTCCCTCCGATAACCGTTTAGAATCGCCGCCGACTCCTTGCGCAGCGATACCTCCCGAGAGGGCCGTCTGTAAGCAGCGTCCCAAGCCAGCTTGCAATACACCAGCTCATTCCTCCTCACGCTGGCTACCAAGAGCTCCGTCGCTGTCATCTCTCCCGCGTAGCCGGCTACCGGGTCCACGACCTCATAACGGCCCTCCCCTTCTCCGCCAACCCGTCTATGGAGCAGAACGCTATGGTAGAAGCCGGCCGACTCGAAGCCCAGCATGGACCTCGGGAAAAAACGCAGCTTGGAGGCTTTGCATAATACGATTGCCATTCCGCCTTCATCGAGCAGCGAGCTGATCGCCTCGGCGCTCCCCGATGTCAGGTAGAAGCGGATTCCGTATTCGAACTGCAAATCAATCCACTTCATGTTCCGAACGGACATCAGCATGCCGTCATAATATCCGATATGCCAGTAGCCGAGCAGAAAATAGCGTGGATCTTCGCCGGAAAGCGAAAGCGCCGCTACGATGCATGATGCCGTGCATTCCAGCGCGGCTAGCCCAGCCGGGCTTTCGTGACGATAAACGTCTGTAACCATGTCCCTCTGCTTCCTCCCCCATAGTTAGATTGAACGAGATTACCAAATCAAGACACATGGCTGACAAAGGGATGGCACTTCCCGCTGACGGGATGGGGCTGAATCTCTTCTACATGCTCCACGGCGATCTGCAATTCGTCTGTCAAAAGCACCTTTTTCAGCAAATTCGCCAGCTTGTCCGCCGCTTCTTCCAGCTCCGCGCCGCTGCTTTGGTTACCGGCGACACGGAGGCGGAATTCGTAATACGACTCCTGAACGAGCTGGAATTGCCTGACGCCAAGATCCGTTGCCAGCCACTTGTAGAACCCATCAAGATAACGCAATACGGCAGACTGAACCTCTCTGCCAGGAAGCTTGATGGAGGATTGCCGGAATGGCATCAGCGTAAGGCTCGGCCCACCGGGGGCTTCGTCACGCCTGATTCTCCCCATGTCCCCCGTCCTGTAGCGCAGGAAGGGCAAGCTATTCATGACGAAGGAAGTCACCACCAGCTCCCCCGTCTCGTCTTCGGGGACGGGCTGCAGCGTGATGGGGTCCAGCACTTCCACGTATACGAGCGATTCGTCGATGCGAAGCACCCCGTCCATGCCCGCGAAGGCGATAAGCCACATTTCCTCCATGCCGTAATAGTCCAGCATGGGCACGCCGAAGACGCGCTCAATTTCTTTGCGTTGTCCCGGCTGCGCATATTCACCCCAGTTCTGCAAGGCGACGAGCGAGTCAGCTATTGGCAATCCGTTCCTTTCCACATACATGGCAAGCTCGTATAGGCCGGAGCAGCGCCCCTGAATCAGATGCGGTTTTTCCTGCATCATCCGGTTGCCGTAGAGCGTAACCATCCTGCGGTCCGCGAGCAAGGCGTTGCCCAGAAGCAGCATGCGGCCGTTTGTCGGCACGCCGGCTCTCCGCCGGCTCCGCTGGATAGCGAGCCATAACGCCCGCTGCTCCTCCCGAGTCTTTATGCAACGGAACGGCGTGCCCGTGCTGCCCGAAGTATGGGAGACGATCAACGATTCCTGGGTGGGAAGCTCAAGCAGCTCCCGGTTAGCGTTGATCGTCGCCTTGTCCATGACGGGCAGATCGCGGAAGGATGTCCCGGCACCTTGAAACGGCCGATAAAACGGATATTGCTCGGCCGCCGTCGCCGCGGCTCGCTCCAGTCGTTCCGGCATCGTAATTCCCGTCATGAAGCCGCCTTCTCGCGAACGAACGCGACTACGGATTCCACCGTGCTGAACACATGCGGCTGCAGGTCCTCGGCGTCGGTTTCGAAGCCGAACCGCTGCTCCAGCAGTGTAAGCAGCTCCAGCACATGCAGCGAATCCAAATACAAATCGTTTAGCAGCGAATGCTCCAACCGAATATCCTCCGGCCGCCGTCTCAACAGCCCCGCCATAATGTCAATGACCGTCAATTGCAACGGAGATCTCTCTTCTTCCGTGATCATCGTACCCCTCCTCTACTTTTGCTTGAATGGCTCTTCGGTCCAGCTTGCCCGTCTTCGTTCGGGGCAGCGCCGGAACGATCATAATGTCCCGGGGTCTTCCCGCCGCAGGAAGCCGTTCCCGGCAATACTCGAGCAGCTCTGTCACGGCTTTGGCATCGTTATAAGCAGAGCCCCCCTCTTCTAGGACAACAAATGCGACGGGTCGGCTTCCCGTTGCTGCATCCTTCATGCCCGCCACCGCAGCCTCGGCCACAGCGGCATGCGACAGCAGAACATTCTCCAGCGTTTCCGGATGAAGCAGGTGCCCAGCTACGTTGAACGCATAGTCCGATCGGCCGGTTAAATACAGGCAGCCATCCTCATCAAGCCATCCCTCGTCCTTCGTCCGCAATCCAATCGGCGTCAACGCCTCCGCCGTACGTTTCTCGTCGTTATAGTAACCCAGCATCACGTTATCGCCCCTGACGACGACTTCCCCCGTCTCGCCCGGCGGACAATGCTGTCCGTTATGGTAAATAGCGAGCTCAACGCCGGGAACGGCCTTCCCCGCCGAACCAGGCTTGACCGTAAGCCAGCGCGAAGGCAAATACGTCACGCGCGGCGATGCCTCTGTCAGCCCGTAGCATGGCATGATGTCCGTGGCTGGCAGCCTGCTCTGCATCAGCAGAAGCATATCGGGCGGCATTGCCGCACCGACAACGATCAGCTTCCGCAAGCTTTGAAAATCGCCTGCCTGCCACTTGACGGATTTAGCAAGCGGCAGCATGACAGCCGGCACGGTACATAGAAACGTAGGCCGATGCTCTCGAATCGCCGAAATAAGCTGCAACGGGTGGGTCAAGCCTGGCGCAAGAGCGATATTCATTCCCGCATCCAGCGCGAGCAGCCATTCGCCCGTTACCGTCGAGCAATAGCCCGGCGACTTCGTAATGAGCACACTGTCGCTTCCGCCTAGCTCCAGACTTTGCCTAATGGATCGAACGTTGGACCAAACATTGCGAAGGCTCAGCATAATGCCCTTTGGCGTACCCGTGGAGCCGGAGCTCATGAAGATAAACGCTGTATCATGCGGCGGTACATAACGGCGCGTTCTTTCTGGCAGCCCGCTCGCCAGGTCTTGCATCTCCGTATTACATACCTCAGCTGTCTCGCCGTCCATGAGCAGTGCTACGTGTCCCGCTAGCGCTTCCCAACTTTCAGCCAGTCGCGAAGCCGAGAGCAGCGACGGGCTATAGAGGAAAAGCTCGGCCTCCAGCCCGCCCAGTATCGCTGGTATTTCCGCAATGGAGGAAGCGGCATGCAGCGGGACCGGTATACCGTCCGCCAGCGCAACAGCCATGATCGCACGGAAGCAAGCCGGGGAGGACGTCATCCAGATCGGCGCGATAAACCGCGGACGAAGCTTCAGGCTACCAAGGCGCTGCGCCATAAGCAGCGCTTCCCGGTAAAGCTCGTCGAAGCTGATATAGCAGCGTTCACCATTGAGATCGTAGAACATGCCGCGATCCGGCCTGGCGGTATCCAGCAGCCACTTCGCAAACGAAATCGGTATCGCGCTCATGCCGGCATCTCCCTCTTAGACAACTCAAGCGGCAGATCCGAAGGCACTGCCTCACCTTCGAGCTCCTCCGATTCCGAGATACGGCTTTGGCGGCTAAGCATCGCAAGGTAAGGCGCGCTTCCGCGCTTTAACAGCTCGGCATGGCTGCCCTTATCCGTCATTTCCCCCGCTTCCATTACATAGATCATGTCCGCTCCTTCCACGGTTTGGAGCTTGTGCGTGGAGATTAGCGTCGTTTTCCCTTTCATCAGCTCAGCCAAAGCCTCCAGCACCTGTCCCTCCGTCCCTCGATCAAGCGCGGAGGTTGGCTCGTCCAAGATTAGCACCTCCGGCCGTTGCAGGAATACTCTGGCAATGGCAACCCGCTGCCGCTGTCCACCCGACAACCCGTCGCCTCGATGGCCTACTGCCGTAGCCAGCCCATCAGGTTGGCTGTCAATCCAGGACCCTAAGTCCGCCTTGCAGGCAGCCTCGTAAATCTCCTCATCCGTTGCATCCAGCCGTCCGATCGCGATATTATCGCGAATGCTGCCCGCGAACAGAAAGCTCTCTTGGAACACCGCTCCGATACGACGATTGAGAAATTCCCTTGTCCATGCAGTATGCGGCACGCCTCCGAGCCGGATTACGCCGGTCTCTACCGGCATGAAGCCGAGGATCGCGCGGAACAATGTGCTTTTGCCCGAGCCGCTTCGTCCGACGAACGCAGCTGTTTGCCCCTCCTTCAGAGCGAAGTCGACACCGTCCAATATCGTCTGTTCTCCGCCTAGAACCGTCAGACCCTCAGCCTCGACAGTCGGCAGCCAAGGCTGTCCCGTCACTTCTTCCGCAGCGCCTTCGCGGGGCATCGGCTCCTCTGGCGAGCAGAGAAATTCCTCGATTCGCTTCATGGCCACTTCCCCGCCCTGGAGCTCCCCCACAAAGTGGTTCATGGCCTGCACGGGGGCAAGCGCATTGTTTAAATATTGAACCAAAGCGACGAGCATGCCAATCGTCATCGTCCCGTCCATTACCCTGCCGGAGCCAAAGCCGTAGACCAATACGACGATGCCGCTTACCGCGAGCGAGCCTGAATGAGCCGACAGCACCCGGTAAAGCGTATCCTTTACGCTAGCTCCCACCAGATTGCGGTAGCGGGCTTCGTTTCGTTCCCGCTCCCATCGTTCCAGCCCGTGAATGCGAATCTCCCGAGAGCCCTCTATGCTTTCGTACAAATACGTGCCGATCTCCTCGTTATGTGCCCTGACAGCCCCTGTATGGCGCATAATAAGCGAACGGAACATCCGGGGAATAGCCAGCAGAATCGGGATAACCGCGAGTGCCGCGAGCGCAAGCTGCCAATCCAGATAGAATATGACTGCGAGCGCAAACAGCAGCGTGTACCACTGGGAGAGCAGCTCCTTGACCACATGGTTCAAAAAATTGCCCATCGTCGCGGTGTCCATGCCCATCAACGCGGAATATTTGCCCGCGCCATGCCGTTCGATCTCAGCCATCGGCAATCGGCGTAGATGCGCCAGGATGACTTCGCGCAGGTCCAGCGTATGCCGGATGCCCAAGTACCGGAACATGGCGGCTTGCACGGTCCCAAGCAGCATGGAGCTAATCGCAAGTCCCCCCGAAGCGAGCAGCAGCGGAGCGAGCAGTTCCCGTTCGCCCCCCGTCAATACCCGATCGATCAGCATCAAGAACAGATAAGGCTGCGCAAGTTGACAGGTTAAGCTCAACAAGGCGCAAGCATATGCGGCCGCCGTGAGCGGCCAACGAATCCGGACATAAGGCGTTAGACGCATAAACAATCTAATGCTCTGCATAAGCGGTCCTCCCCGCATAATGGCTTGCAATCGGTTTGACGAGCGGCATCCATTCCGACAACGGCGTTTTCGACGGAGATGTTACGATTCGTAGCAGTGTCTGCCCATGGAATGGCAGCTGCTGCAAATGCTCCAATCGGTACAGTTTCGCCTGCTGCGGCATGCTTTGTCCCATCGTCGTGACGACGTTTATCGGTTCCGGTTCGCTGACTGCAGCTTCCGCGGCCTGCTCGGCTTCCCGCACGACTGCCGGGAATATATCCCGGTTATCGTACCTTCTTGCCGATGCCGCAGCCTGCCGAGACATTCGGATTCGCATGCCGTCGTTCATAAGCAGCGACAGGACCGCTTTCGACGCCTGGCACTCGTCCACGACAGGGTGAGGCCCATCCCATTCGCAAGGAACGAGCAAACCGTCCTCCCCGTCGGTTATCACGTCTCGGAATCCATTCCAGCCCGCGCACACGGCGGGCACTCCCCACGCTTTCGCTTCCAGCAGGTTATAACCAAACGTCTCCCCGGGATCCGTCGAGACGTTGACGAGCAGATCGGCTTGCGAGAATAAAGACTCCTTCGCTTCCCCTTCAACGGCTTTTGCGAAGCTGACACGACGCTCTAATTCAAGGCTCACAACCAATTCAGTAATGACCGTTTCATAGCCCTCGATTTGTGCCCTATCCCTACCGGTGTATTCCCCTGCAACAGTCAGAGTGGCATCCGGCAAGACGTCCAGCACGGCCGCGAACATCCGCAGCAGCAGCTCGATGTTTTTTACGTCCTCCAGCCGTCCGATGGACAGCAGCCTTCGCCCGTTCCTTCGTCCGAGTGCCTCCTCTACCTCACTCCAGGCCCTTGGTTCTATAGCCAGCGGTATAACCTTGGCCAGCTCGTAACGAGGAGAGATTTGGCACAAAGCAGCTTTGCTGCTCGGCGTAGAGCATAGCAGAACATCCCGTTCGCTCAGAAACGGGGCAATGGCCAGCCATGGCCGCAGCCAATGCTCAGATGCCACCGAATGTGCGATTAACAAAAATCCGAGATCGAGGCCGCCCGCTGCCCTCCCCATGAACAGGTAAGGGGCAAGCGCGGGAATGTTTAGGTACAAGGTCTTCACGTCATAGTGATTGCAAAGCTCCAAAAGCCCGTCCGACATACGCTGCAGCGACTCCGGCCACTCCCGCACGAATCGTTCAACCGAGCCTCCGAAGAGGCGGTATAAGGCGAGCGGAGGAATCGGCACCAGCTCGGCATGCTGCCCCATATAGCGAACCCAGTTGGAATCAATTGCCCGCTCGTTCACCATTCTCGCCGAACCGGCGGAATAACCGATACGGAGCTTCTTATCCGACCCGCTCATGCCCCGCCGCCTCCCATCGTTCGAATAGCTTCCACAATGCAGCACGAATGTCGCGTTCCAGCTCAGCCAGCTTGGCGAGCTTCGCCCGCGCGTCGGTCAGCTTGGCATGGTTGCCAAGCACTCCCAGCCTCACGATGACTAGCACAATATTTTCCCATTTGACAAGCAGCTGATCCAGCATCTCCACAACCGGCGCTCCATCCCCGCCGCCTGTGTCCGCAAAATAACGAGCCACTTCTCCGAGTCCCTTCCAGCGCTTTGCAATCACCCCTACCTGCCCGATGCTGGCGTACAGCTTCGCCGCCGTATAGTTGGGGGTACCGTTCTCGATGTGGCGTAAATAGTTATCCACACCCATGATCAACGGACTCGTCTCCATGTCGAAATGCATACGGAATGCCTCTCTCGCTAGGATCGGCCCCGGCTCCGAGGCTTTGTCGAGGCGAAGCGTAATGCCGGAGCTCAGTCCCCCGCAGGTAAAAGCTTCGTACAGCACCGAGCGGGTAATCTCCCCCTCCCAATCGAAGAACGGATCTACCGCCCGCAAAGCGCCGTCCCGACCAAGCTCCACAATGAGCATATGCGGCATGTGCTTCAGTCCGTAGCAGATCGCAGAATGCGGCATGTAATATAGATCAACGAGCACAATAACGGATACCGTTTCGCCCGCTCCCGCCATCTCCTCCTCCAGCTGCGCGATCTGCCGTTCCTTCTCCCATTCTGGCTCCAGCCAACGAGTCAGGCACGGCCCGTACAACTGCTCGAAGCGCCGCAGGTCGAGATCGGGATCGATTTCTTCCGAATAGTAAGAGAACCCGTCTTCATCCGCAATAAACGGAGCATTCCAGACACCTAGATAAATGGGCCGCGGGTCCATATCCGTTCGGTTCCGCACAAGATACGCCAAACAATCCAATAAGCAATGAATCGGCGGTCCGCTCATGCCGTAGCCGTCTTTCGTTTGGCGCATATGCTGTCCGCCAGTCCCCCCAAGGTCCCGACGACCTCGGTTCGCAGCTCCCCGCCCGATAGCGTTAATCCGAACCGCTGCTCCACGCGAAGAATCAGATTAATCATGACAAATGAATCCACGCCAGCCTGCTCCAGCTGGTCATTCTCACCGATTCCTCCCGCAAGAACGGAATCATCGATTAACTCCGCAATCTCTTCCCTCAGGCCATTCATAATGCTCTCACGCACGTCTTCCTGTTCCATGCCTGCCATCACTATTCACACTCCCTATGCTCCTATTCGGCTCCTCCTTCACCTGACAACGGGCCGTTAACTCCGATAAGCAGGCAAAGCAAGTGCCCCTTTTAGCCCTTCCGCCACCTCAATCACCGCTTCCTCATTCATGCCGATGTGCATGGGCAGGGACAGAATGCGCTCCGAACAAAATTCCGCGATTGGAAAGTCCCCCGGCTTGTAGCCCAGATGGCGGAACGCCGGCAGAAGGTGTACTGGCAGCGGATATTGCACCGCGGTCAAAATGCCTTTCTTCTGCAAATGACGCCGAGCGTTCTCCCTTGCCTCCGCAGGCAATCTCACCACGTACAGATGGAACACATGGCTGTCATCGCCACGGTGCGCAGGCAATACGATTCCGCCAAGCTCACCCAAATAGCGTTCGTAAAGCCCCGCTATCCGCCTTCGATGCTTTGACCACTCATCCAGCCGTTCTAGCTTTAGGCTCAGCGCAAGCGCCTGCAAAGCATCCAGCCGGCTGTTGTAGCCCGGTATTTCATGCGTATACCGCGTCTCGCCGCCGTGATTGCGCAGCTTGCGAACGGTCGACAGCAGCGACTCATCCGAGGTGACGATCGCTCCTCCGTCGCCGAGCGCCCCCAAGTTTTTGTCCGGATAAAAGCTGAAGCAGCCCGCATCGCCCGTGCTGCCGGCAGGCATGCCGCCCAGTCTCGCTCCCGCAGCCTGGGCGCTGTCCTCCACGACAGCGATCCCCCGCTCTCGCAAAAGCGAGATCCATGGCGACATATCCACCATCTGGCCGTATAAATGTACGGGAATGACGGCTTTCGTGCGCGGGGTTAGCTTCTCGAGCAGACTCTCCGGATCGATGAGATAGCTTCCCAAGTCGCAATCCACAAGCACCGGCGTCGCTCCCGTATGATGAATCGCCTCGACTGTCGCGACGAACGTGTTGGCAGCCGTGACTACCTCATCCCCCGGCCCTATGCCAAGCGCCTTGAGCGTCAGGAACAGCGCATCCGTTCCATTGCCGACGCCAGCCGCGTATGCCGTTCCGGAATATCGGGCGAATGCCCCTTCGAATTCCGTAACCGGCTGCCCGCCGACGAAGACGCCCTTCGCGGCCAACTGTCCCACTGCCGCAAACCACGCTTCTCTAATTTGTTCGAACTCCAACTGCGGTCCCGCAAACAATATTCCCATGCCTTCCCCCTTGTTAGACTGCTCCCTGCGACAGGGACTCAACTCCGGCAGCCAAGCAATGCCCTGAATCTCCCTGTGCAGCAGAAGCTCTTATTTCGTCCATGACGATCATGCCCTCGATGGCCTCCTCCAACGTAACCGCCAGCTCGCCCTCTCCGGACAGCTTAGCAGCAAACGAGCCATAAATATGGCGCACCGCGTCCATATCTCCCCGATAGCTCTTCTTGCCGGAATACGCGGAGGGAACCGGGTTCGGCGGCCCGTTCTCCAGTTGCAGGACAGCTTCGCCCTGCCCTGTAATTCGAAGGGTTCCGAACTCCCCTCCAACGATCCACTGCGGATCAGCCGCATGGGAGCCGAAGTGGATGTTCAGCATAAGCAGAATGCCGTTATCCAGCTCCATATGGGCCGTTACGCAATCCTCTGCATCTCCCTTTCCGAAGCGTAGGCGATGGATCATCGCGGTTATGCTTGTTCGGCTGCCCAGCTTGAGATGAAGCAGCTGATCGATCAGGTGAACGCCCCAATCCAGCAGCGCCCCTCCGCCATAGGCGCTCTCCTCCCGCCAGGAAGGCCGGAAGGACTGCACGCCAAACGAGGCGCCTGAGCCGAATTGATGATGTCGTCGTTCAACGAATTGAATCCTGCCGAGCTTGCCACTCTGAAGCACCTCCTTCAGGATCGCCATGGCGGGATCGAAACGTTTGTTATGAAACACCGTGACGATCCCGCCATGCTTATGGGACAGCTCCCGCAGCAGCATCGCTTCTTCCGCGTTGACGGTCACGGGTTTCTCGATAAGCACATGCTTGCCGCGGCGCAGCACCTCTGACGCGATCGCGTAGTGGCTGCGCGGAGGCGTCGCAATCAGTACCGCATCCGCCCCGCCGTCCAGAAGCTCGTCGAGCTTCTCCCAAGCAGCCAAGCCTCTGCGCTCCGCCAGCTCCCGCCTTTGCGGCGTCAGATCGAATACGCCGCTAAGGTGATATTCTGGCATTTTCCTCAGCAGCGGCAGATGGGTCAGCTCGACGATGCGACCAAAGCCCGCAATCCCCAGATTCACCTGCTTCATCGGAGAGCGGCTCCCGATATCTGTAGGGCGACAACAAAATCCGTCAAGCTGCCGACCGTCGCAAACACGCTTGGATCAACATCCTCTTCGGGAAAGGCCACTTCAAAATACTCTTCGATGTACACGGCAAGCTGCAAAATCATAATAGAATCCAGATTCAAGTCCTCATTCAGCCTATCTATTTCATTTAGCTCAGCGGGCGCCGCGACATCCAGCTCTTCCGCGATAATCTTGCGCAGCCCGTCAACAATGCGAATCCGTTCCATTATTGTTCCTCCTCCCATTTACGAAGCCATCTTCTGCTTATTTTCCCCGTCGTCTTGCGCGGGATTTCATCCACGAGCCGCACGGCGCTCGGCACCTTGTAGCCGGGCAGCAGCTTCGAACACTCCGCCCGGACCGCCTCCGCTCCGATCTTTCCGTCGGCCACGATCATTGCTTTGACTGTTTCTCCCCACACGGAGTGCGCAGCTCCGTACACGACCACCTCCTTCACGCCAACGATTCCGGCAATCGCCCTCTCTACCTCGCTCGGCATAACCTTCTGCCCCGACACGTTGATCAGATCGTCCAGCCTGCCCAGCACCCGAAGTTCGCCTCCTGCCGTTACGACGCCTATATCGCCCGTCCTCACTACCTGCGTGCCGTTTCTTGCCACGAGTTCACTCGCGTTACCTTCGAATGAGACTGCGCCTTCGCCATGCTCCTCCAGTAGGCTCTCCGCCGTGACATGCAGATGAGCCAGCGGCCGCCCCGCCTCGTCGGGACGCTCCGGTCCTGCCTTAAGGGAGATGCAGCCGATCTCGGAGCAGCCATACTGCTGCCATACCTCGCCCGCCGTTGCCCTTAGCTTCTCCAGCATGCTTTCGGTCAACGGAGCGCCAGAGCTGATCGCCTTCCGGTAACGAACCTCGCCTTTGCTAAGCGAATCCATGAGTCCGTATAAGAAAGGAACCGCGTAGACGATGCTGTCCGGGTTATCACGGATATGTCGCAATGCGGCCTTTGGATTCCGGGTGTGAACAACGTGTGGGATATCATCTCTCGCCCAAGCGGCCAGCACGCCAGTAATTAGGCCGTATGAATGGGACACCGGCACAAGCACAAGCGGGGGTTCCCCGCCCGCAGCGGCAAGCGAGCTATTGTAGCTTACCGTCTCCCATGCGATATCGGACCAAGTCCGGCTGATCAGCTTTGGATCGCCTGTCGTACCTGAACTGAACTGCAGCAGCGAGGGCTCAAATTGCGGCTCACTAGCTGCCGGTGTTCTAATGAACGTTGAGCGGCTCCCCCCTTGAACAGGTATCCTTTCCCCATGTTCAGGAAACTGTAGAGAAAGCGCTTGCAATGGCGCGTCTAGAAGCAACGCCCGACAGCCTGCGTTCGCCGCCATCACCGCAGCTTCATCGTTCGGCGTATCTCCATGCAGCAGTAAAGCCGAGGCATGATGCTCGCGAAAATAGATTACCGCAGCCAAGATGTCTACCGGATCGCGCAGCCGGATCGCGTAACGGTGCCCTTCGGGCGAGCGGCAAAGCTCCAGTTCTCCAATCATCCGCATCCGCGATTCAAACTGTGCTTTGCTCCAGGTATTGCCGTCTACTTTCAGCATGGGGTCCATAGCGCAACAACTCCTTTTTCTTACGATTCTAGGGTTGTCCACCTTCTTATTCAATATATAATTCTTCAGAATGTGCGCCATTTTTCAGGATTGGCGCGGCGCCCAGAACACATCCGACACCCATCGACGAAACTCCCTATTATTCGACCGGATACTCACTGCTGCTTTGCTCTGCCAGGCCTGAATTTCAGCGCATTCTAGACTCATATTCGTACAAAAAATCGCTTCTCCAAAGTCAAGTCCTCACTTCGCCACATTCAGCGTGCCCTTTCAACTAATGATGCCAAGGCAATATCGCAGCATCTTTCGGAGTAATCTGAAGAATAAAGCTTTCTTGGACAACGTTGAATTTCTTGAAATCGAAGCAGACAGCAGCGTCATTGAAAACATTATCGTGCGTGTGGGCTCACACCAAAAGAAGATGAAGCACATTCTGCGAATGATTCAAATCGAACACTCACAAGACAAGCCGCTATGTAATCGAACCATCTTCAATCAGATTTAAATTGTGCTTAATGATTGGCAGAACCATCAGGCAGAATGTCCATTATGGTTTATGCAACGCCAGTGATTGAGCGTTGGGTTGGGTTGGGTTGGGTTGGGTTGGGTTGGGTTGGGTTGGGTTGGGTTGGGTTGGGTTGGAGATGTAGAGGTAGATTGAAACAGTATGATAAAACACGTTGTTGATCGCATCGGATTTCAACCATTTCCAGTTATATAAATAGAATTTCAATTTACAAAAAATCGCTCTCTCAAAAATTTCTGGGACTTCGAAGTATTTAGTTGGAATTACTCCCGCTATTTTAAGAGTTTTCGGGATTTCGAGACATTTAGTTGGAATTTTTCCCTTTAATTCTAGTTATGAAGCCGAAATTGACGTAAATCAGATGATTTATCGGGAGCAATTCCCTTTATTTTATGTACTCAGCGAAGAAAGCTATTTTAGAGGGAGGAATTCCCTTTAAATCATAACCATTCTAAATCAGCTCCCATCAAACGGATGTATGCAACTCATTTCGATAGTAGCTTAAGCTCGCTTACCTATATAAGTTGATCTAAAAATTGAAGTTTAAGCGAAGTAAGAAGATCGTTTTGGAGAAACGAAGTGTTCACCTTTGTAGCCGGATTTTTACCTTTACATATCTTAGTCAATCAAAGAATCTGGTAACATCCGCGCCCTAAAAAAAAAATCTACTCATGCAGCGACCAACACGAAAGTCTTTAGTTCAACTTATATAGATTAAAGTTTAAATGCAGATAAAACATACAAATAAATACAGCAGCTCAGACCTTCTCAAACAAAACAAAAGGCAGGTCCGCTAGCAGCTAATCTGCTCATGGACTGCCCTTTACAATTAAACTCGCCATTCGGCTCACCGAATATTTATACCCTTAGCGGACGGCGACCTGCTCCAAAACAAACGTTTTAAACGCATCGACGCGTTCAAAAATCTGCTCCGGCTCGATACGGTAATGCTTGTCCTGCACGATGGACATCCACTGCGCCGCAAAGGTCCGCATTCCCGCTTCTTGTCCGGCGAGCATGTCGTCGTTGCTGTCGCCCACGAATACTGTATGCTCGCGCGACCAACCCAGCCCGCTCAAAATCTGTTCGATTCCTTCGGCAGAGGGCTTACGCTTGGCCACATCATCGCCAGTAACGATCTGGTCAAAGGTGATTTCCCATCCCAGCTTTGCCAGCGATATATCCAGCGTGCGCCGAGATTTCCCTGTAAACAGCGCAATGCCAAGCCCCGCTTGGCGTAAATCTTGAAGCAGCTCCGCAATCTCGACATTGCCTTCGACAAGCTCCTCATGGTGCTGCTCATAATCGGCCAAAAATTCACTTACGGCCACATCCACTTTATCCCGATTGCTCAGATGCATCTCAATGATTTGGAGCTCTGTCGGTCCAGCGACCTTGTAAATATCTTCAATCGTTATCTTGCGGTTATCATGCCTTTCGAATACGCCGGCGCAAGCCATGAACATGACCGGCCAGGTGTCCGCCAGCGTCCCGTCAAAATCAAAAATGATATGCTTAATTTCTCTCATCATTCTCTCTCCTCTCCTACTCCACACTTCTATTATATAGGCCAAAAAGGCGATCCCGCTAGGGGAACGCCTTTTTCTGTTTGATAAACCAGCATTACTGATGGCTAGTCGGGTGATTAACCGTCAATGGAATCTCGTTGTTGAACAGTCGGTTAATATCGCCGGTCAGCCGCAAATAGAAATCAGAGGACACCGCGACGCCGTCGGCATCAAGGGTGAGGAAATATTGATTGTTTGGAATCATAGAGCTGTTCTCTGCTGCTTTGGCAATAGCTGTCGCCTCGTCGTACTCATCAAACATCGCAATATAGCCTGTATTTACGCCTATGCTCTTCAGATTATAAGCTTGCCGCCACATAAAATCGCCATGCAGACGCGGAATCTCGTTGACCGGTCCGTTTTTCATGTTTTTCCAGGCGAAGCCCGGCCAGATGACTGGCTGATACACGATTCCGTTCGCTTGGGTGAAAGCAAAGTCCGGCTCCCATTGATTCGTCTTATAGTGGTCTGCTCCTGACAACTGGCTGAACCGGCCGACAAACCATGGCGAGAGCATATCCAGCGACTTGTAAACATCAAGGAAGCCAGGCTTGGAATCCTCATTGCCGTTGCGCCAGTGCGTAGGCACGCCGCCGATGACGTAGTAGCCTTGATTTTTAAACCAAGTGATCAGCTCTGCCGATTCGGCTGCCGTTCCCGGACGATCGGTGAAACCAATGCCCCAAATGCAAATGACAGGCTTGCCATTTTGCTTCGCGTAAGCGGACGAGGAGGTCAAATTCATCGTTCCGACTACATTGTTGGTGAAGTCCGTCTTCACGGCATTGACCCATTGGCTCGCATTCAGGTCCGTAATGTCGTACATCACATAAAATTTACGGCCGTACGACTCTGCTGCATTCTTTACTTTGACAGCTACGCTGTCGCGGTTCTGGTTCCAGTTATTCGGCGCATAGTTCGCATCCGCTCCGAACCTTTGCAGCGCTGCTCCGTTGATATTATAGGTCTGCATCCATTCAAAATGCTTATTAACCGTTTCCTGGTCATACGAGGAGAACAGCTTCGCTGGCTGGCCGTTTCCTAAATTGCCGAGGTTCGTTTGATAAAGCTTTGTATATTCCCTTAAATCGGGATACATTTCAAAGTTCACATTGGAATTAGCTGTCAGGTTGTTGTTATTCTTCGACCAATGCGTCCAATTGTTAAGCGGCGAGCCGTCCCCTCCTGCGGTAAACCAGCCTTGGTAGCCGGCAAAAATTTTGCCGACGACATCTCCGCCCGTCGTTGCAGGCGAGAACTTAAACCAGTTTATGTTAAACAAATTTCCCGCGCCTCCCGTAAATTTCAGGAACAGCTGCTGAACTCCGCTTACCGGAGTGATCGTACAGTTTTTGGTAGTCCATGACTGCCAGCCGCCTGTGCTCGTAACGGCGCACGTACCAGCTAGCGTGCCTGTTGCGCTTCCTAGCCTAATTTCGATATTGCCGCCGCTGTTTTGGCTGGCGACCCGGAACGATACGGCGGAAGCCCCGCTGCCGAAATCGACATTGTTAAACGCAATGTAATCGCCATTGTCGATGTAGGCAACATTTTGACCGCCCTCGCTTGACCCCTCCAGTTGGATGCCAAATTGACTGCTATAGCTCGAAGCTGGC
This sequence comes from Paenibacillus paridis, assembly GCF_006345825.1. Lineage (GTDB taxonomy): Bacteria > Bacillota > Bacilli > Paenibacillales > Paenibacillaceae > Pristimantibacillus > Pristimantibacillus paridis. Next base: position 109,652 of record NZ_VCIX01000092.1, on the reverse strand, counting down.
GTTTGAGCAAAGGCTGAGAAAGAAGCAGGCCCAGCCGTCGCGGATGGCAAAGGCGATGCGGAAGGTGTCGGTGTCGGAGCGACCGCCGGGCCATACACCTCCAGCTCGGCAATCTGTCCGCCTGTTGCGCCTGTGTTCGCTGTAATATTTACTTTAATATAGCGGGCATTCGTGTTGGTAAAATTGATCATTGCCGTATTTGTGCCGGCGCTGAAAACATAGGCGGCAGACGCCGCGACTGTGCTATAGCTTGCATCGTCGCTGCTGGTTTGCACGGATAATGTCTGCGTGCGTGCGCCCCATGAAGACGGAAGCTTCAGCACAAGCTGATTCACGGTTTGGCTGCTGCCGAGGTCGACTCGGAGCCAGTTCGGATAGCTGCCCGCCGCGCCTTCCCAATAGGTACTGGTACTGCCGTCTGTTGCATTTGAAGCCGCGTAGTTCTGCGTATGGCTGCTCTCTGTCACGCTTTTGTTTAATGCTAAATTGGTAGCTGCCGACACCTTGGATGGATAAAACGATAGCTGTGTGGAGATTAATGCGATTGCGAGAAAAACAATCAGATATAAATGTCTTTTTCCATTAGCCAACATAAATGCCCTCCTCAAATGAAGTGGTTAGAAAGACTTCTTCAGGCCAAAGCTTCTTTATGTAACATCCTCCTCCAAAGCCCTCTGCGCAGCTGCTGCCCGCTCTTTTCGCTCGATCCTACCACCTCCTCCATTCCTCATCATATGGGCAAAAAAAGAGCCTGGTCCCGGAGGACCAGGCTCGCGTTTCAAGGCTGCTGGTTGTACATACGATACAGGAGCACTGCCGCTTACGCTCGTGTAGGACTGCTTTGATTAACAGGCCATCGATTAGCCATATAACCATCCAAACGAAATGTATTCGCTTACATTACGTTTTAAAAGGAGAAGCCTTCCTTCTTTCCATCAGGTTGGCTTCCCGCTCGAGTCATGCTTATTTTTTGGTAGCTAAAAATTCATCGATTTGTCTTTGCGTTTCCGCGATGATGACATCGAGGCCGTTCTTCTTCTGCGTCTCGATATAATCAGCCACAGCCTTCTCAACATCCTTCACTACGCCGAACTCAATCGGACGGTTCAATTCGTCATTCGCCGTGTCGCGTTTCGCGATTTCGTTCTTCATATTGTCTTCTGCGATAAACAAACCATCAATCGGCGAGTTGACGTTGTTAGGCTTGCTTGCGAATTCGGCTTCTTTTACCCAGAAATCCGGTCCGTAAGTCATTGTCGGACGCATGAATTGCGGTTTCCAGAATGCCCATTGGCCGCCCCACTCCATGTAGTTGCTCGTCGTCGTTTCCATGCCTTCCGGATATTCCGCTGTTTCGCCGTTCAACACATACGTTTTGCCTTCGATACCGTATTGGACAAGGTCATAAAGCGTTTTGTCCGTTTCGATCATATCCAGCAAACGAAGCACGCGTTCCGGGTTTTTCGAATTGCGGTTGATGGCAACCACGTTGGCAAGAGCCGTACGGTTAACGAAACGTTTGTCCGGATAAAGCTCCGCGGATTCCATTTTGAAAGCAGGATCGGAGAAGCCAGGATTTGCGCTTACCCATTCATGTGAAGTAACCGTAAACAGCTTTTTGCCGTTTCTCCATTCTGCCGCTTCATCGGATTTATCAATCATGGCATCTCTGTTGATCAGGTTGTCGTCATACCAAACCTTTGCCAGCTTGGCAGCTTCCAAGTAGAATGGCTGCTGCTCAACCGCTTGCACCGTAATTTTATCGTCAGCCAAATAGAAGCCCAGGCCGTGGAAGTTCAGATCCACCCACTCATCACGAATCATAATGAGGGAAACGGGCGGCGTCCGGGAAATTCTTTCGTTTGGATATGCTTTTTTCAACTCGCGAAGCAAGCGGTCAACGTCCTCAATCGTTTTGATCGAGCCAGCAGGAATATCAAGGCCCGCTTTTTCCACCAAATCAGAGCGCCAGCCGGTAAACTTACGTTCATTCATCTTCATCGTCCATGGAAGACCCACGATATTGCCATTCACTGTTGCAGCTGCAAGCGTGCCTTGCTCTTCATATTTCTTATGAAGATTAGGCGCAAACTCTGGCAGCAAATCATTTAACGCCATATAGGAGCCCTTCGCAGCCATCTGCTTGTACGACAGCCAGTCGCCATCGAAGTTCATATCCCAGCTATCGCCGGAAGCAGCCATAACAAGCATCTTTTCTTTAAAATCGCCAAACGGAATGAAGTTAATATCAAACTTGACGTTTAGGCCCTTCGCTTTGACATATTCGCTAACCTTGGACCATACCTCGTCCGTAGCCGCCTTCTTGTCTCCACCAAAATAAAACTTGAGCGTCACCTCTTCTTCCGGCTTCTCTCCGGTTTCACTGGAAGGTGCGTTTGTGGCAGAACCATTGTTTGTCGTTTTTCCGTTGTTCGAGCTGCATGCTGCTAATATAACGCCGAATAACATAATGACGGCAATGAGCAGCGGCAATCTTGCTTTTCTTTTTTGCATCTGAACCTCTCCCCTTAGTATGTGATTTATATGCTACACGGCTTAAGCCGAGGTAGTCATCCTTTTACGGCGCCAACCATCAATCCTTTTACGAAAAACCGCTGAACGAACGGATACAAGAATATAATTGGCCCAATCGTTACAACGGTAAGCGCCATCTTGATCGATTCCGATGGAATTTGCGCCGAGATGCGCTGCATGGCTGACGCGTTGCTGGAACTCTTCAAAAATTCGACATTCGAGATCAGCGTTCGCAGCAGCAGCTGCAGCGGTTGAAGCTCCTGCTTATCGACGAACATAAGCCCAAGGAACCAGTCATTCCAGTAGCTCAGGGCCACGAACAGCCCTACGGTAGCAAGCACTGGCAAGGACAGCGGCATAATCAAGCGATAGAAGATTTTGAAATCGCCTGCGCCGTCCATTTTGGCCGATTCATTCATATCCTCGGGTATGGAGAGCATAAAGTTGCGAATGAGAAACATATTGAAAGCATTCGCAAGCATAGGCAGAATAAGCGCCCACAGCGTATCCTTCAGATCCAAATAACGAACGCAAATGATGTACCATGGCACCAAGCCGCCATTAAACAGCATCGTGACAATAACGTAGATCGATAAGATGTTCCGGTACTTGAACGATCGCCTCGCCATGACATAAGCGCCCATGCTCGTGACGAACAGGGACAGTACGGTACCGACCACCGTCACGAACAGGCTGACGCCGTAAGCGTCAAATATGCGGTTGGATCCGAGAAACAAAATGCGGTAGGAATCAAACGTAATGCTCTTTGGCCAAAGCGTGTAGCCATAATCCATAATGTCCTTCTCCGTGCTGAGCGAGCCTGATATAACCATAATAAACGGGAACAGGCAGGACAAGCTGAACAGGGAGATTGCTACAATAATAATAAACTGTGAGATTGAAAACTTTTTGGCTACCATATGGATGGTCCTCCCTTGATGTGATATGACGTTAGTTAGAAAATCGCGGAGTCCTTGTCTATTTTGCGAGCTGCATAGTTGCTTCCGATAATAAGCACGAAGGCAATGATCGATTGCAGGAAGCCCGCCGCAGATGCCATGCCGATATCTCCCGACTTGCGCAAGCTGCGATAAACGAAGGTATCAATAACGTCAGTCGTTGGGAACAAGAGAGAGGCATCGCCAACCATGGCGTAAAACATGCCGAAATCCGCATTCATGATTCGTCCGACAGCAAGCAAGGTCAAAATAATAATGGTTGGCCGCAGCATCGGAATGCTGATATAGCGGATCTGCTGCCATCGGGTGGCCCCGTCAATGGATGCTGCCTCATAATACGAATTATCGATGGACGTCAGGGCAGCCAGATAAATGATCGTGCCATATCCCGTCACCTTCCACCGCACGGCAATCGTGAGAATGAGCGGCCACAAACCCGCTTCGCTATAAAAGTCGATCGGCTGCATGCCAATCGTTTCTAATACCCGATTGATTGCTCCGCTTTCGAAATTCATGAGATTGTAAGCGAACACGCCTACAACGATCCAGGAGATGAAGAATGGCAGAAAGGTCAGCGACTGCGTGACTCGCTTAAAATATTTGTTCCTGATCTCGTTGAGCAGCAAGGCAAAACCTACTTCAAACAATAGCCCTACCGTGATAAACAGTGCATTCAGCAGGATCGTGTTCCTCATGGCCCGGAATGCGGTGGAGGAAGAGAACAAATAGTCAAAGTTGTTCAGCAGTGGATCCATCCAATCGCTTCCAAAGATGCCTTTGGCGAAGTCAAAATCCTTAAAGGCAATGACAAGGCCGGCGAGCGGCAAATAATTAAAGAGAAAGAGGAGCGTCGCCACAGGCAGGAACATAAGCAGCAGGGTGCGATTTCTAAGTAATTCCCGAATGACTCCATTAGATTTCATATCGATTTCCCTTTCCCAAATGTGATACTTTTATTCTAATGGAGCCCATACAGGCTTACTATGAGCCATTCTTATCCTTTGTTGTTTTGTTTTATCCTCCTCTCTTCATTCATCCTTTTCCGCAAAAAAAAGCCGTCCTTGCGCGGACGGCCTCCTTCGTTTATCGCTTGCGCTTCCATTTCTCCCGCAATTCCAGCGTTTTTTTGTTCCATGCCTCCGTACTCGCAATGATGCGATTCAGGTCATCCCCTTGAAAGACAATGTCGTTAATGACGTTGATCCAATCGTATTCGGAGAAGCCCGGTATCGTCGCCCCTGGCAAAACAAGCCCGTTGTCCTTCGTCATTTTGACGGCCTCTATATTCTTTCCCTGCCATAACGGCACTTGATCGATATAGGCTGTCAGTTCCGGGTCAATCACGGACGCATTGGCGCCATTCTCAATTTTCCATTTCTGCGCTTCCATTTCAAATTGAAAACTAATCCACTTGTAAGCCTCTTCCTTATGCTGCGAGCCGCTCAACAAGGCAAGCGGTCCATAGATATGGAAGGAATATTGGCCTGCCTTGCCTCGCGGAAACGGAAGAACATCCCACTCGAACTTCGCTTCTCTCTGCAGGCTCGGCAACAGCCAGTCTCCGCCGACCTCGAAGGCGGTTTTGCCGTTAATGAATTGCTTTACGACATCTCCCTGCTTCGCTGAATCGGCCCAAGACAGCATGGACCCGTCCTTCGAGACGAATTCCGACAGCCAGCGCACATCTTCCATCACATTGGGTGAAGCAAGCACGCTCTGCGTCAGTCTCTCGTTCAGGTACGCCAGATTAGCCGAGTGTCCATCTGCGGCGGATTTCATAGGGAGCAATCTCATAATAAAGTCGCTGCTAGTCGTCAGGCCATACTCGCCTGCTGAAGGATCGGTTACCTGCTTGGCTATCGTGCGAAAATCATCGAACGTCCAGTTATTCGTCGGCATGTCCAGGCCATGCTTCGCTAGCAAATCCTTATTCACGACAATCCACATCGGCACGTCAACGAACGGGACGGCCAGCCGGCGGCCATTAAAGGCCATCGTATCGAAGAAGCCGTCAGGCAGCACCTTCTCCTGAAAGGACTTGTCCTTATCCATATAGGGCTTCAAATTTTCAAGCAGCCCGGCTTGCTCGTACCGCAGCAAATCTCCAACGACCCACGTCAAATCCGCCGGCGTTCTGGCAGCCTCCAATGCAACGATTTTATCCATAATCCCATCATCCCCGCCCTCAACGAGAATCGGTTCAATCGTTATCCAAGGATACCGTTCATGGAATTTATCATACAACTCTTGATACCTGACATCTGCCCAGGTCAGCAGCCTTAAGGTAACGGGGGCTTTACCTAAAGCGGGATCATTCTGAACGGGCTCCGGTTCCTTCTTCCCCATTCCCTGATACGTACACGCGGTGGGAACGAGCATCAGCATCAGGAGTATACTTATAACAAATGTATTGGTACGTTTGTTTATCAAGGTAATTCCTCCTTCAATACTCGAACTTCACCCATTGCCAATCGAATCCAGATCCTGCCCTTCCTTCAGGATGGGATGTCTCAGCGTAATTTTTGTGCCGCTTTCTGGTCCGGTTTCAATCTTGAGCTTATAGGCTTCCCCAAAATAAAGCTTGAGCCGGTCATTCACATTCCGAAGCCCGACTCCTCTTCGCGCATGGGAAACCTTCTCGCTCGGCTCTTCCCGCTTTTCCAGCTGCTCCAGAACCGCAATCGGGATGCCTTTCCCATTATCCACAAGCTCAATAACGAGATCATCCTCTTCTTTTCTTGCCGTGATCATGATTTTCCCCTTGTTAAAATTGTCCCGCACGCTGTGCTGAATGGCGTTCTCCACCAGCGGCTGCAGCAGAAGTCGCAGAAATGGCGCATCCAGCGCTGCTTCCTCACAGGAATATAAAATGCGGACGACCTGGCCCATTCTTGCCTGCTCAATAGACACATAAGCCTTAACCTGCTCGATTTCCCTGCGCAGCGTCGTAATTTCCTTGCCTTGATTCAGGCTTAATCTGAGCAAATTCCCTAATGCCGATACCATCTCGCTGATGTCGCTGCGGCCATGGTTTTCCGCCTTCCAGCGAATCGATTCTAGCGTATTATACAGAAAATGCGGATTAATCTGATGGCTTAGCACCTGGAACTCCAGCGCTTTTTTGTTCCGTTCCGAGCGCGCGGCCTCCTTCACCAGCCCTTCAATACGCTGCACCAGACTGCTTACCCCTCGATAAAGCCAGCCCACCTCATCCTTGCGCGAGGACGTAGGCAGCAAATAATGCAGATTATCAGCCTCCAATCTTCTCATCAGCCGCACCAAATGGGCAATCGGCTGCGTGTAATAAACGGTAATATACAGCACCACGCTGATGGAGCAAACGAGATAAATAATTAGAAAAATAAACATTACCCGGTTAATCTCGTCGATCGTGCCCGTCAGCTCGTGAAGCGGAGTTAGGCTTACGATGGTCCAAGGGTACGCCGCCATCTTCACGTAGGTCGCTAAATAGGTTTCTCCATTAACGGTAATCGATTTGGCGCCGTCCTCGCCGGTCTTCATATAGGAGATGAATGACGCCGACGGAAAGGGATCGCCCGTCCACTCATTCATAGACGAATCGTAATGTACGATGCCTTTATCGCCTACCAGCAGCATCTTCTGATCCTTAAGCTGGTCGGACGGCGAGAAATACCGGCGCAAATAATCCTCCGACAAATCCGTAGCGATAATTCCCCGCAGCTTCTGATCGTAAATCCCCGAGAAACGCTTAACGTAGGAGATCAGCGGCTTCCCGTATTTCCCATGCTGCGGCATCGTCAGGTACCAATTGGGACTGACTGTCGATTTGGAGCGCTGAAACCAATATTGGTCACCAATGCGGACCGATTCGTCAATCGTTCTCATATAGGAAGGGTAGTTCGTCGGTTTGATGGGATACACCTTCACCCGGAAAGCATCAATAACCGGCGTAGCATGGTAAAGCACCGTCAGCAAATTCACTGTAAACGCTTCCTCTTCTGCCCGGTCCAAAGGCTCCTTCGCGAGCAAATCCTGAAGGCTCTTGTTTCCGATGACCTCATTCACCGATTCATTCAGCTTGTTCAAGTAAATCTCAAAGTTTTTTCTCGCTTGGAGCAGATAGCTCATGGACATCTTCGTATTCGTATTCGAAATGCCCTCAATCGATTTGATATGAGCGTAATAGGCGAACAACAGAAACGGAACGATAATAATCATAAAAAAAATGAGAATCATCCGGTTGCGGAAGGATGAGGCGAGCCGCAGGGATACTTTATTCATCGTAAATGCACCTTCCCTCCACTAGGACAGTCTCTCCGCAAAGTAATCTTGTCCTCGATTTTAACGCTGTATCCCTCCATCTTGCAATAGCTATTTCCAAGTCATAGCTATAGCATTCCTACGGGTTTGGCTTTCTCCGCTGCAATGGGACAATAATTCCCCTTAAAGTTTATCTTTCTCTCATTGCGAGAAGGATGCAGATTCCATAAACTAGTCTCGTAATACCTAAACCTTATCAAGGAAAAGAGGAACCACGATGACTGCATCGAAACGGGTGGTACATGTCATTTCCCACACCCATTGGGATAGAGAATGGTATATGCCTTACGAAGCCCACCATGTTAAGCTGATCGAAACGATGGACACGCTGCTTGCTACGTTCGAAGCCGATCCGGATTTCCGCAGCTTTTATCTCGATGGACAAACGATTATTTTGGACGATTATTTGCAGGTTTACCCGGAGAAGCGCGACCAAATTCAGCAGCTATGCGATGAAGGCAAGCTCTCTTTGGGACCTTGGTATATTTTGCAGGACGAATTTCTGACTAGCAGCGAGGCTAATGTCCGAAATTTGCAAATCGGGCATCGGGATGCCAAAAAATTCGGGCCCATCTCAAAGCTTGGCTATTTCCCGGACTCCTTCGGCAATATGGGCCAGGCCGCGCAGCTGCTCAGGCAAGCGGGCATCGATACCGCCGTATTTGGAAGAGGCGTGAAGGCAACCGGATTCAACAACCGGGTGGAGGATTCCTCCGGCCTGGAATCGCCCTACTCCGAGCTCATTTGGGAAGCGCCGGACGGCTCGAGCGTTCTCGGCATTCTGTTCGCCAACTGGTACAACAACGGGATGGAAATTCCAGTTGATCCCGCGAAAGCTAAAGCATACTGGGACCACCGGCTGGCACGAGTAGAACAATACGCCTCCACCTCGCAGCTTCTGCTTATGAACGGCTGCGATCACCAGCCCATTCAGACGAATCTATCCGAAGCGCTTCGCGTTGCGCGGGAGCTATATCCCGATTATGAGTTCGTTCATTCCAACTTTGATGATTACGTATCCGCCCTGCAGGCAGAGCAGTCTTCGAGGCTTAGCCATACAAAGGGAGAGCTGCGCGGCCAGCAAACCGACGGATGGTACTCGCTCGTCAATACCGCTTCTGCCCGCGTCTATATCAAGCAGCTGAACCAGCAGAACCAAACGCTGCTGGAGAAGGTGGCCGAGCCGATCTCGACGCTCGCTCATCAACTGGGCAAGCCTTACCCGCATGGCCTTATGCAGTATGCCTGGAAAACGCTTATGCAAAATCACCCTCATGACAGCATTTGCGGCTGCAGCGTCGACGAGGTGTACCAGGAAATGAAAACACGCTTTGCCAAGAGCATGGAGGTCGGCAAGGCGCTAACTTCGGAAAGCGCCAAATTCATAAGCGCCAAAGTCAATACCAGCAGCTTCTCTTCCCTTAGCGAGACGGCTGCTCCCTTCATCGTCTTCAATACGAGCGGCTATGAGGGCTCTTCGGTCATTACCGTTGAAGTCGAATGGTCGCATCGCTTCTTCGATCAAAGCGAAGATCCGGTAGCCATCGCCGGACTGGTTCAGGATCGGACGCATGCGCATGGTTATTTGGTCAATGCAGAAGGAGTGAGGCTTGACTGCACCGCCAAAGATCTTGGCGTTCGCTTCGGCTATGAGCTCCCTAATGACAGGTTCCGTCAGCCTTACATGGCGCGCGTTATTCAGTTGACCTTCGAAACCGGAGCCCTGCCTGCCATGGGCTATGGCAGCTTCGCATGGATTCCAAGCAAGGTGGAAGAGCATGCGCCGTCAGCAAGCGCAGCTTCCTTGCTGACCGCTCCTCATACGCTAGAAAACCGATATCTCAAGCTAACGGTGGCCGAGGATGGAAGCTATGCGCTATATGATAAAAGAAGCACCCAGCTCTTCGCCAATCTCGGACATTACGAAAACGTCGGCGATATCGGCAATGAATATATTTTCAAACAGCCTGTCGAGGACGCCGCATTAACCACTTCAGGATCACGCGCGGACATTCGCATCATTGAGGATACACCATACCGCGCTGCCATTGAAATCGTTCATCGCCTTATGATTCCCGAAAGCGCCGATGAGCTGCTCGCCGAGGAAGTTAGGACGATGCTGGAATTCCGGCAGCGGAAAGCAGGCAGATCCGACACGCTTGTACCTTTGGTCATCGTTACTCGCCTCAGTCTAGAGCGCGAAAGCAAGGGCGTTCATGTACATGCCCGCATAGAAAACCAGTCCAAGGATCATCGCGTGCGCGTCTTGCTGCCAACGGATACTGCAGCAGACTCCCATTTTGCAGACTCCATCTTTGAAGTGGCCGAACGTCAAAATGTACCGACCAAGGAATGGGAAAATCCGAGCAATTGCCAGCATATGCAGTCCTTCATCGACCTCCACGACGGGCAAAGAGGCTTAACCGTCGCAGGCAAAGGATTAAACGAATATGAGGTGCTTCAGGATGGCAGAAACACCATTGCCGTCACGTTGCTTCGCTCTGTCGGTGAGCTTGGAGATTGGGGCGTGTTCCATACGCCTGAAGCCCAGTGCCTCGGCGCCAACGAGGCCGAATGGATGCTGATTCCTTATGACGGCGCTGCCGGTCGCTTCGAAGCCTACCGTGAAGCCTATCGTTTTCCGATTCCGCATACAGCCGTTGGAACGGGCTTGCACGATGGCGAGCTTCCTCTTACAAAGGAATTCCTGAAATGGAGCGGCGACCAGCTTGCGTTCTCCAGCTTAAAGATCAATGAGGAACGGGGCGACCGGATGGCCCGCTGGTACAATCTCGCTGCTACGGGAACCAGCCTAGCCATTCACCCAGACACCGCCTCCCAAACATATGTAAGCAATATCATGGAGGATGAAGGCTCCGAACCAATTAAACATACGCTGCAGGTAGAAGGCTTCAAAATAGTAACCGTCGGATTATCTGGCTGACGTGAACCACAATTGAAATTCACTTTCCATATTTAGCGAAAAAGAGGCAGCTGCCAAAGGGGGTTCAATAATCACCTTGGAGACTGCCTCTTCCTATGCGGAGGGATGTTCGTTTGTCGGTTATGCCTTGTTAGCTCTTATTCCTCCGCGATGCCTCTTTGCCTGCGGTATTCCTTCGGCGTGCAGCCTACTTGCTTCTTAAATAGCTTCGAGAAATGGACAGGGTCCTTGTAGCCCACCTGAAATGAAATCTGATATACCTTGTATTTAATGTCCCCTAGCATTTCCTTGGCTTTCTCGATGCGAATTTCCGTCAAATATTCCAAAAAGGTTTTGCGCTTCTCTTTCTTAAATAGCTTGCTCAGCCATACGGGCGTAACATGCACCGCCATCGCTACACTCTGAAGCGTCAAGCTCTCCGCATAATCACGATGCAATATTTTCTCAGCTTCCGATACGATTTGACTTGGCGATGCAGATAATTTGCGGAAATCGGCAGCGATCGCATGAAGAAATATTTCCGTCTGCACGCGCAGCGATTGCAGCGTATCGTATTGCTCCAACTGTTCCCATACCGCAATTGGGTTGTTGCCCCAGTGCTTGTTCGGAATGCCCGCAGCCGCGGCCCTTCGAAATACTTCGAACAGCCATTCGAATATTTTTTGCTGAATGTCCCGCAGCTGGCTCATGCGCCAGCCCTGTACCATTTCCACAAACCTGTCCATCGCAGCGGTAATCTCTTCGTCCGTTCCATATTTAACGAGATCCAGCACCTCCTCGGGCTCGCTAAGCGACAACTCCGCCCCGTCCCCTTCATAGAATAGCCCTTGCTCCGTAAATAAACGGTTGCCGCCATAAACCGCCTTTTGCTCCAGAACGGTCGTAGCTTCCGAGAACATTTCATGCAGATGCTCGAAGGTGCACGGTATCGTGCGCATGCCCGCGCTTGCCTTCACCTTCACAAAATCATTGATGCGCTGGATGCACAGCTGTGCCATGCTGCGGCTCAACTCCGCATGCTCCGGCCGGGTACAGCTAAAAATAACGATCCAGCGGCTGCAGCTATCCATGCACAGCGCAAAGGGATGCGGATACTCCTCCTCCAGCGTCTGGCTAACGACATTGCCAATGCCGAACAGCACTAAATCCTTTTCCTTCGTATGTTTGTTCTCGATCGCTTTCAAATCATCGGCTTCCACGACAACCAGCGTCATCGGCTGACAGTCCATCCACTCCAAATCCAGCGTCTGCAAGCGATGGCGCCTTCTTGCTATCCGGGACGGATCGTACTCCTGCTCTACGATCTCCCGAAGCAGTTCCTCTCGCATTTTTGGAATGGCGAACTTCACCTGATTGAGCAGCTGTTGTTCATTCTGTTGATCCATTCGCTTCTTGTGAATATTATCCGTCATCTTACGGACAATTTGATCAAGCTCATCCAGGTTAATCGGCTTCAATATATAATCCAGCACACCAATTTGCATCGCTTGCTTGACCAGTTCAAAATCATCATAACCGCTGACAACGATGGCCTCCGGCTTGTAATCCTGCACAGCCGCTAAACCACGCAAAAATTCGAGTCCCGACATCCGGTTCATTTTAATATCCGTGACGATCAGATCAGGCCGCATATCTAGCGCCAGCATGAGCGCCGTATCCCCATCATCAGCCACAAGCACCTCATTAATTCCGTAACTTTCCCAAGGAAAGCGGTTACGCAAACCTTCACGGATTTCGAATTCATCGTCCACAATCAGAGCACGCAGCATCCTCTCATCTTCCCCTCATGCATGATCATAGAATGCCTAGATTTTATCGTTTGCTTATCTTCATACTACCTGAGTCTATTTTGGATTGCACGGGGGTAAATGAAAACTTTATGGGCTATTTATAAATAAACAAAACCTTCATCATTAGTTACGCTAATGATGAAGGCTTCTACTTAAATTGAAAGAATGTTCTACTCGCGCAGCGACCAATAAGAGAAACTTAGTTTAGGCTACAGCATTTTAAGCAAAGGCTCATAGATGCCGTACAGAAGCAGGTAGAAGGCTGCGCCTAGCGCGGCTCCGATATACGCGCCATTCAAACGAATGCGCTGCAAATCGGTCTCTACTTTGCTTTCGATAAAATGCACCAGCTTCTGCTCGGTAAAGCTGTCCAGGGTCTTGCGGACGATAATGCCGATGATGGCATGCTCGGTATCGATCATCTTATGAACGAACTTCTGGGCGTATTGCTCCAGCCAGCCCTTCGTCTCCTCACTCGCCTTAAACCACTCCCAGTAGGAAGCGATAAATTGATTGATCAGCTCTTTAATATCGGCCTGATGAACGGAATGCTTATCCGGCACAGCAAGCGTTAGTTCTGGCTCCTGAATCAGCAGCTGCCTGAAATTCCCGAGCAAGGCTTCAATGGAAGGCAGGAGAGAAACCTTATCGATCACCTCGTCCCTCCACTCATTCACGGCGGCTGAGACATCCTCGCGGCTTTGCAAGCTATCGGCCAGCTGGTACACCATTTGTTCAAGCAAAACGCGAAGCTCGTGCTGCGGATTGCGCAAATCTTGAATGAAGAGCTGCAAATCGTTAAACAGCACATTCGTTGCATCGTCCAGATTTAGGGCATTGGTTGACTCGGCAATTTCGACCGCCATTTTTTTGAGCCATTTGGAAAAGATGCTTCCCTGGTTAACAAACTTTTCCTTTTCCTTGCCAAGCAGCTCGCGAATTACAATCTTCATATCCTCGTCCGATGCCCGCTCAGCCGCAAGCTCGACGATCTGACTGACCCAGCTTTGGAATTTCCCTTGCTCCATCACCCACTTCAGTCCTTTGCCCGCGTAGGGGGATAAGTTCATTTTCCCTAGGCTTTGGCGTGCTTTATCATCCAGCACAACGGCTAGCCCTTTCATGTCCAGCTTGGCAAGCAATCCTGAAACCAGAGTCCAGCCCTGCTCGGCAAGCATGCCGCTTGGCCGGCGGTCGATCCAGGCAATCGCGATCTCAACGAGCGAGATTTGTTTGACCTTCTCCTGCAGCAAATCCTTGCTTAACAGCTGCTGCTCCACCATATTGGCCACGCCCTCAATCAGCTTGTCGCGGTTTTTGGGAATAATCGCGGTATGGGGAATCCATTTCCAGCCAAATGGATGCCGGAACAAGACGGTAACGGCAAACAAATCGGCTAAAGCGCCCACTAGGCCAGCCTCTGTCGTATACAGCAGCATGCGCGTCCACCACTCATCTGGAAAAACATATAAGCAGCAAGCGGCAATAACGAACAAGACGGCCAACAAAATCAAGCTGCGGTTTGCTTTTTTTCTCATTGCCATTTATGCTTGCCCTCCAATCCAGTAGGTCAACAAATGCAGCACTACGCCGATAAGCGCGCCGATGCCGATCCCGTTAATTCGAATATATTGCAGATCACGCCCGGCTTTCTCTTTCACAAGCGTGATAAGCTCCTGCTCAGAGAAGCTGCTGAGCTTGTCGCTTACCATTTTGCCAATATAGGAATGCTTCTGCTCCATCCACTTCAGCACAGTGGTCTTCACGTATTGATCTAGGCGTGAGAGCAGCTCGCTGTTTCCCTCTATATAATGGATGCCTTCGCTTATTTTCTTCTTAATCCATGGATACCTTGCGAGCTCTCCTTCCGCATTGGCGGCTGCAGCCTGACGCAAAGATTCGAGTCCTTTCTGAATATACACATCCAGCTTAATATCCGCTTTCACGGAAGCCAAAAGCTTGGTCTTACCCGCTTCAATTTTGGAGCGCAGCAGCTCATCCGTACGCAGCCTGGCAACAAACTGGATGATATAGGCCTTCATTTGCTGGCGCTGCGGATGCTCTTCGGAATGGAATTTCTCCAAAAAGGAGACGAGCCACTCCTGCAGCCTGCCGCTAATATTGGCAGCTTCCAGCCCGGCGGTCGCGTCAATCAGCTTGCGCCTAAATTGGTCTCCTTCGTAGGATTTGATGGCGGAGTTGACGATCTGACTGATCACAGAGCCAAAGGGAGCCGACTTTACGATTTTGATCAGCTCCGGAATAATAAACTCGATGATTCGGTCATCATAGCCATTCTTAATCGTCCAATCGCCAACATCCGCTGCAATATCCGCAACCGGAATCGAGTCGGCATGCTCCAGCAGGAAGGTTTGTACGGTTTTGGCCAGCTCCTGCAAATCAATCGTCGTAATGACATCATCGGCTACCTGCTGCAAAATATCATTAATCCCCGCTTCGCCGCCATGCTGCTTCAAATAGGTGACGAGAACGTCCGCGATATTGTATTCGTCAAGCCGCTCCCGAATATTCGGAATGGTCAGCAACTCGTTTTGCACCATCTTCACTAGCTCGCCGATCAAGCGCTCGCGGTTGCGGGAAATGATGTTCGTCCCCATCCAAAACGGCCATTTGATCTTCAAAGGATTGCCGAATAAAGCGCTCACGGCAAAGGAATCGGCCAAACCGCCAATCGTGGCCGCGCTGAACAACGAGAACAGCAGTCCTCCTGCAAACGAATCGTGAAAGGGAAAAGCGACAAGTATTCCGATAGCCGAAAAAAGCAGCGCGAGATCCGCCTTTTTCTTAATGCTGAATTTATTCATAGCTAGGGCTCCATTCCTGGTGATCTTTACCTAAGTAATTATCCCATAACTACAGGGTATGAAACAATGGAGCATTGTTTCTGATGCGCAGCCGTTCTTTTCTCCTCGTTATATCGAGGTGGATCTGTAGTTTTCTTTTAAAATTTGCTTGGCGATATAAAAAATTTGTCCCATATGCTCGGAATAATGGGCAGCGCACTGATGCAGCATATCGAGGTTCGTTCTCTCCCTGCTTCTCACCTGTTGCGTCTGCATAAGCTTCTCATCAGAAAGACTACGAATCGTATCGATGACAAACTGAAATCCGTCTTGTACCGTTTGTTCTATTAAAGTCTTCGGAATAAAAGCGCTAACCAGCTCATCCGCACGGTTATGATCTGAGTTCTGCCGCAAAATACCTTTTATGATTCTTTCTTGAATATTTCCATTTATATGAAAAATCAATACAGCAATGCTGTGGCTCACTTCATCCGGTCTCCAGTTCAACTGTACTTCATTCAACTGGTTAACGGCTTTAAGAATCCGTTTACGGATTTCTTCAAATTTAAGAATTAACCATTCTTTATTAAATACGTAGTTCATTCTTTTCGCCTCCTACTTACTTATGGGGACAGTCAGTTACTGTTATAGGCTATTCCTTAGGCGGTCGTATCCAATTATCTATTGTGGCTCGATACCCAAAATTTTCGGTTTGATTTGCCCGGAATCAACCATTTCAACGACTAATTCTCTGTCCTTCAAGTGCTTGGAAAAGTCATAGTTAATGACGACCTCATTGAATGGAAAAAAGAAGTTCATTTGGTTTTTTACGCCTCATTCCTAGCCCCCTTACACACAATTGATTCATACACCATTTCTTTACATGTACGAAATAATCCTTCCTGCATTTTTCTGGTTCTGAATGTAGCCGATAGGCATATACTGGTGGTTGATAAGAAAAATGAGCTTCTAGAGGAGGCGGACGATCAAAATGACCGAAAAAAATAACAATCCATTTGATTATAAGTCCTATTGGGAAAACAATTATGCCCAAGGCGGTACGTCAGGCAGCGGTTCGTACGGTGTGCTGGCTGACTTTAAAGCAGAAATTATAAATGACTTTATAGAAGAACATGGCATACAGAAAGTCATTGAATTCGGATGCGGTGATGGAAACCAAATTTCTCTCATGAAATATGGGCAATACTTAGGCCTGGACGTTGCCAATTCCTCCATCGACATCTGTGCTCAAAGATTTGCCGGAGATCTCACCAAAAGCTTTCTTCCCTATAATCCTCGACATTTCGTAAACCATGGTTTTTTATCGAGCGAGCTCGTCGTGTGTTTGGATGTCCTCTACCATATTACTGACAATAACGATTTCCGCAAAACATTAGACGACATTTTCTCGTGCCAAGCGAGCTTCGTCATTTTGTACACACGAATTACGGGCGCCAACGAGCCAAATGTCGTTCCAACGATCCAAGATCGGGATATTATGCAGCATCTAGAGGCCTATGCTGATTACCAGGTGTTGAGCATTCTTGAGCAAAAACATAAAGAACTGTCATCCGCTAGCTTTATTATTTTGAAAAAAAACCTATGAACGAAGCATGCTTCCTACTGTAGCAACAAGCTCGAAAAAAACAGGGATGCTATCCAATTTACTGGATAGCATCCCTGTTCGCTCAGACAGCAATGCCGTTATGATTTTGCGGTAATCACATATTCACTGCCAGCCATTGCCGTCCAGCTAAGAAGCCCATTTTGTTGAATCAGATCCTTTATCTCCACACCATTATTCGTCACAACAAACGAACCCTCGGCTTGTACGACGCATTTATTCGCTGCATTCGAACGAATACGCGCCTCAGCCAGCTTCCCGGCAGCCCAGCGGATATCCACCTCAAAGCCGCCTCTTGCTCGCAAACCTGTCATTTCGCCAGCTGTCCATGCCGCAGGCAAAGCGGGCAGCATATGAATGCTTCCGGCATGGCTTTGAAGCAGCATTTCCGTAATCCCGGCCGCTCCGCCAAAGTTCCCGTCGATTTGGAAAGGCGGATGGTTATCGAATAAATTCGGAAGCGTAGAGTGGCCAAGCAGCGCTTGCACATTCTCGTACGCCTTCTCGCCATCCTCTAGCCTTGCCCAGAAGTTTATAATCCAAGCTCGGCTCCAGCCCGTATGACCGCCGCCATTCGCGAGCCTGCGCTCAAGCGTAACTCTTGATGCAGCCGCCCACTCCGGCGTTCCTCTTACCGTGAAGCGCTTGCCGGGATGCAGCGCGAACAGATGGGAGATATGGCGATGCCCAGGCTCTGCCTCCTCGTAATCCTCCATCCACTCTTGAATTTGACCGTGCTTGCCTATGGCAGGCTCTGGCAACCGTGCTCTCAACCGCTCCCATTGCTGCTGTTCTTCAGGATCAATGTTCAGAATCTTTGAGGCTTCGGCGCAGGCCGTAAACAATTCATATAAAATTTGGCTGTCCATGGACGCCCCGATACAGAGCGTGCCGGATTCGCCATTTGGCAAAATATACGTATTTTCCGGTGACACAGAGGGGTTGCCTACCAGATAGCCCTCATCCGTTTCCTTGAGGAAATCAACAAAAAATTGGGCCGACTCCTTCAGGGTCGGATAGATCCGCGCTAGGAATACATGGTCTAGCCCATACTCGTAATGCTCCCACAGGTGCAAGCAAAGCCAAGCAGCGCCCATTGTCCAATAGGAGGCCGGCAAATAAATATCCTGCGGCGCTGTATCCCCCCAAATATCGGTATTGTGATGGGCGACAAATCCTCCGCAATCGTACATCGCCTTGGCCGTCACCCTGCCCGGTTCACGCATGCGCTCAATCAGTTCAAACAACGGCTCATGGCATTCCGCCAAATTGCCGGATTCTGCTGGCCAGTAGTTCATTTGCGCATTGATATTAATCGTATATTTACTGTCCCAAGGCGGCAGCATCTTCTCATTCCAGATGCCCTGCAGGTTAGCTGGCAACGACCCCGGCCGACTGCTCGAAATAAGCAAATATCGGCCAAACTCATAATACAATGCCAGCAAACCAATGTCTTCCTTGCCTTCTTGAACAAGCTTCAGCCGTTCATCCGTCGGCCATTCGTTATCCTTAGAACCCGCTGATGATAATTGAAAATGCACCCGCTCCGAAAGCGCGCTAAAATCTTTGATATGGCGTGACCTCAATGTTTCGTATTCCGTTAATGCCGCGTTTGCTCCCTTATTCACGGCATACAGCTCAGGATCCGCTTGACGGAACGTCGTCGCGGCTGTCAGCAAGAGCGTTACGCTGTCTGCGCCTTCTACAACAAGATGCTCGCCGATAATCGTAACCGTTCCTCCGTCAGCCACCGCACGCAAGGCCGTTCGGAAGTCAGAGCCGCCTGCCCCTCCGCACATCCCACGCATGACGATCGTATTCTCATCCGCTTTGACCAGCTCATCATAATATCGGTTCCCTCCACGTGCCAGTCGGGCAGTGAAGCTGATGCTTCCCGGTCGATCTGCCGTGAATCTAGTAATAAGCGCCTCATCGGGGAAACTTGCAAAGGTTTCCCGTTGATAGACCGTGCTCCCTTTTCTGTAGGACACTGCCGCGATTCCATTTTTCAAATTCAGTTCCCTCGCGTACGAATACACTTCACTATTGTCTTTGTAACGGAAAGAAAGCTGTAAATCGCCAAGCGGCATATAATGACGCTGGGTTTCCGGAACGCCCGAGAGGGCCATAGCGGACAAGGAATGCGCTTCTTGCAAGCGCCCTTCTTTAAGCAGGCTTCGAATTTGGTCCAAATGCGGCAAAGCATCCGGATTATTTCGGTCACGCGGACCGCCGTACCATACGCTATCCTCGTTCAACGCAATTCTCTCGTGCACAGGATTCCCGAATACCATGCCTCCGAGCTTGCCGTTGCCTACTGGAAGAGCTTCTTCCCATACTTGTGCAGGCTGCTTGTACCATAAGCGGTTTTCCGTTTGCGGATTCATAGACGAATCTCCTTTTCGATGAATGATCTTTTATTTGCTTGGTCAATCCATTATCATAGTAGTATTGCTACTAAAAACTTGGACGGCGGTGCCCGCAGGTGATTCAAAAAAGCGAACAACACGCATTATCTGATTTGCTGCAATCGCTGCAGCTTCAACTGCTGATTACGCATAAAACGCAAGTCTCCCACGATTGGAGCGAGAGCAATACCTTTCCCGAATACAATAAGCTGTATTACATTTGTGAAGGGGAAGGCTGGATTCAAATCGGCGACAAGGATTATTATCCGAAGCCCGGACAATTATTTCTCGCTCCCGCACGTACGAGGGTTTCCTTCTCTACTTTAAACAATCGTCCTTATTTAAAATATTGGTGCCACTTCAACATTATGGCCGGCCCCTTCGACCTGTTCCAGTGGATTGGCGTTCCTCTGTGCCTAGACGCTGAAGATCCTGACAGGCTGATTGATTTGTTCCGGGAAATGATTGCTTGGCATGAGCAAAATACCATCGTAGCGCGGCTTCGCGAGAAGGCGGCGCTGCTAGAGATCGTCAGCCGTTTTCTTGAAGCGGTGCCTATTCAAGTGCTTCAACACCGTACTGAGGAAATCAACCGCTTGAACGTCATCCAGCAGTATGTGGACAGCCGACTCCATACAAGCATTAGCATCGAGCAAATGGCAGAAGCCCTCCATTTGCACCCGAACTATTTTAGCGCCTATTTCAAAAAACATTTCGGTATTCCGCCGCTAAAATATGTCAGCCGCAAACGAACTGAACGCGCTAAGCAGCTATTAACGACAACCTCTTTCAGCATCAAGGAGATCGCCGATCAAACCGGCTTTAAAGAAACGAATCATTTCACGAAATTTTTCCGCAAAGAAACCAGTCTTTCCCCTACCGAATACCGCGCTGCTTATTCCAGTTAGCGCATCCGCCCATCTTCAATTTCATTATAAAAGCGCACTCATTTCTTGACGATGGACGAAACTAAGATATACGGGTATAAAACTAAGAGCCTCGCAGCGGTTGCGAGGCTCTTATAGTTTTAAATCGAGTCAGAAGAGATATTCACAACATCATTTCTTGCGAATAGAACCGCTCTAATGGCCGTTGAGTGAATGCGCTTGATAAGGCTTACCAGATTTATAGAGTTATATTACTCGACCTTAGCAAACTAGCCGGGAATAATTCCATCTATTTCATATTTTTATTAAATAACGCTAATTTAACAAGATGAAATCCAGCTAACTATTCCTTGATCTGAAAAATGCGAATTGAAACCGAGAAATGGTGCCGGAAGCACGAACTGATCGCCGTTGCCTATCGATTCACCCCATATTGTGACAAACTTACTGATTATAAGATGAAATCATCGACCAATCCTGATCAGTCAACTGATTCAGCTGCCAGATGGCAACGCCGCGCAAACCAAGCTCCTTGGCCAAACGCATTTTGGCTTGCATGCTAGCCGTGTTCTCGTACCAGAGCAAATGGGAGCCTCGTGTATCCTTAAATGTCACTTGATTCAAAAAATAAGGCAGCGACATTACCGAAGTCGTTCCCGGTTGATCGATTCTATCTTCAACCGCGGCAATCGCCGGGGAACGGAAAAACTCCTTGGTTCCATCTTCTTTCGTCGTCCATTGGTTCGCCTGCTTCGATAACCCTAGCAGCAGCTTGTCGGCTGGAATGTAAGCAAGCGCATCGCGTACAGAATCCCCTACAAGCGTCAATGGCGCAGACGGCAGCCCGCTTTCTTCATGCGTAAAT
This sequence comes from Paenibacillus paridis, assembly GCF_006345825.1. Classification (GTDB taxonomy): domain Bacteria; phylum Bacillota; class Bacilli; order Paenibacillales; family Paenibacillaceae; genus Pristimantibacillus; species Pristimantibacillus paridis. The sequence continues at coordinate 88,534 of NZ_VCIX01000092.1, read as the reverse complement.
TCATAAGCCATCAATACTACGCGATCAGCCAGCTCGCCAATCCGCTTGTAGTCGTAACCAGCGTAGTAATAGGAAGGCGGTACAGCGACAGTCATTGCCACCTTGCTGCCCAGCTTAGCTTTCACAGCAAGAAGCAGCTCTATCAAAGGCTCTTTGTACGTTGCAGGCACAAGCCCTTCAAAATCAATAGCGACGCGTTCGAAGCCGTACGACGGATCGGCAATCACTTCGCCAAGCGAGTCGGCGAATGCTTGGCGGGCTTCAGCGTCCAGCAGAAACGGCCCCAGCTTCTGAAGCGTCGTATTCGCAAATATCATTAACGTCTTGGTCGATCCGCTAGCCTCTGCGGCGGAAAGCGTCTGCTTCCAGTCGCTAGGCAGCGCTAAAGCGACCGCTGCTTTGCCTTCGCCCTGATAATCGAGCTTAGCCCAATCGAAGATCACCTCATCGGCGGAAGCAAAACGCCCGTTTTTCTTATATGGTCCGCCAGCTGCATAAAAGGCTGAAATTTCTAACGAATGAGCGCTGCTGCGGAAGCCGATCATCCGATCCACAATGGCCGCAGCTTCGCGGCGCGTCAACGGTTTTTTCGGTAGGAATAATCCTTTGTTGTCCCCTTGCATAATGGCATCCGAATAAGTCCTCAACACATACGGAGCAAGCGCTTTGTCGATTTGATCCGTATCGCCAAAGGCTGCCGCCTTGCGTGCATCCAGCCAGCCCGCATCCAGCCACTGCTGCTTCTCCTCCGCTGTCTTATCCTGCAGCAGCGCGTAAGCTGTCAATGCCGCGACTTCCTCGCGCTTAATGCTTGCGCCAGGAGCAAACTTGCCATCCTTCAGGAGCAAGTCCAGCCATCCGGCATCGTAGGCTTGCTTAATGAAGCCATAGGACCAGCGCTCCTTCGCAACATCTGCCGGTGCGCTCTTCTTCTCTTCACGGATGACCGGCTTCACAGACTCCACCAACAGCTTCACGAATGCTTCTCTTGTAAGCTCTGTATTAGGGCGATAAGTGCCATCTTCATATCCGGATACGACGCCCAAAGCGACTAACCGGTAAATCGATTCTGCTGCCCAATCCTTCGCGGGTACATCTCGATAGGGTTTTAATTGTGCGTCATACGCAAACGCCTGCATAGACGTTCCGATCACAAACATCATCAGGATTCCAATAAGCATTGCCGTTTTTGCCTTTAATCTCACGTTATCCCTCATCCTTTCGAACCTAAACTAGTAAACTATCAGACGAATCGATAGAATCATATCTTATTTTCCAGTAAAAGTCCAATAAGCCCAGCTTGTGGTAGTTCATTGCCTTTATGAACATAAAAAAGTACGGCCTCCCCAATTTCTTGAGAGACCGTACTTCTATTCAGGTACAGAACTTGTTAGTAAGCTTTAAAAAAGATATTGTGCCTCTTTTTGTTCTCTGAGCTTTGTATAAGTAGCTGTCAGCAAGATGGTGTCTTCCACCAGACGCTCGATTCTGAAAAGAACATCATCATTCACAATTTCCTTATGATGAAAATCTTTTTCCTCAATAAAAACATAGCTTTGAACCATTTGCGCTTTCATATAAGACAAAATCGGCTTTAACTGCTGCTCTGCTACTAAAAAATGCTTCGATGATCCGGCCGTTACTAGCATACTTGCCACTTTGTCACGAAATGCGCTGATGGGCAGCAGATCAAAAATATTTTTTAGCGTTGCTGGAATAGAAGCCTGAAAAATAGGTGTCCCAATGACAATGGCATCCGCCTCCATAATGGTTTTTGTCACATATCCTGTATCACCTTCATACTCTAGGTAATTTCGCCCGTCGCTGAACTGTAAATTGTACTCTGCCAAGTCAATAAGAATGAATTCCGCTTCTGGATACTTGTCCGCGATTTCCTTGGATAAGTAGTTCATCACGCTTCTTGTTTTAGACCCGACGATGGAGCCAGATATCCCGACGATTTTCATAATCATTTCCTCCTTATTTATGGGCCGTATATTTCTTGATCGCAGGTAAAATTTCAGTTCCGATCAGCTCAATATTTTTAGCTAGCTTCTCAAATGGAACACCGCCGAAATCCATTTGCGCAAGATATCGCTGATGGACGAATTGCTCATGCTGATACAATATTTTTTCAATGATTTCCTGAGGGCTGCCGACATTGATAACGTTGCGTTTATCTGCCCCTTGAGCAAAAGCCTGCTTTGGAAATCCTTGACCGTTAGTCAGCTTCATTCCTTCATTAATATAAGGATACATCTCTCTCAATGCTTCTTGAGTGGTTTCTGCTGCAAAGAAAAATCCCGTTGTGCCTACGGGAAGAGTAGCAGGGTCAATTCCCTTACTCTTGACAACCTCTCTATACGCGTCAATTGTATTTTTAAAAACACTCACAGGACCTCCTAATGCACCCAACATCATGGGAACAGCCGCATAGCCAGCTTTCATCGCACTTGCAGGCGTACCGCCAACCGCACGCCATATGGGAATCTTTCCGTTTTTAGGTCGCGGTAAAATCTCAGCATTATTTAATGGTTCACGGAAATTCCCGCTCCAATTCACGATTTCTTCTTCATTGATTTTAAGCAGCAATTCAAATTTTTCTTCAAATAAGGCTTCATAATCACGCAGATTGTAACCTAATAGCTTATACAGCCCAACACGAGACGCTCGGCCGGCGATAATCTCCGCGCGACCATCAGAGATCAAATCGATGGTCGCGAAATCCTCGTACACACGTACAGGATCTGAAGTGCTAATAATGGTCGATGAACTTCCGATTTTAATTTTATGAGTGGCTTGGGCAATCGCTGACAATACGACAGTATGGGCTTGAGTAGTAAAATAATTTTGATGGCTTTCACCAACACTAAAGAAATCAATGCCAGCTTGCTCGGCTAACTTAGCTAATTCTATAATTTCATTTAATCGTTGTTTAGCAGAAATACGTTTCCCCGTATTGGGGTTTGAGATATGGTCGCCTAAGGTATAAAGTCCAAATTCAAGACCTTTGCTAAGATCGATTCGATATTTTTCCATATGGATCAACCACCCTCCAGATCAATTCGCTTCCCTGATAAGGTTATTATCAACCATGATAGCAATAAAGTGAAGTATGCACTTAGAAGTGGTATAGTATGCAAAAGGATACCAAGGAGGAAATAACGATGGAGCAGGAAATCAAGCTTGATATAGAGCCATTACTTTGTCGTGTGGAAGATGCATTAAGCATTTTAGTTGGGAAATGGAAGCCCATTATTTTATTATACTTAATCAAAAATGGGACCCAACGGTTCAGTGAGCTGAAACGTTCGATCCCAGGCATTACTCAAAAGATGCTGACTAACCAGCTTCGAGAGCTGGAAGAAGAGGATATTATACAACGCGTCGTATACCCTGTGGTTCCTCCAAGAGTTGAATATTCGATCACTGAATACGGGTCAAGCTTGCAACCAATACTAGATACGATGCATCAATGGGGAGAAAAGCACCTTTTGCATAAGCGTCAAAAGTTCAAGCAAAATAACGAATAAGGAGCATGCTTAAATCGAACAATCCATGCCGCTCCACTTAAAAAACCAGCTGCTGTTCTATCCTTTTCAGCATTTCCTCTTGATGATTATACCGATTAGCAGGAATTTCTACCGTTAAACGCTCGTTATTCGCTGATTTGATCAAATAACGGGAATTGCTCCCGTTAATTCAACCTTCAGCTTACATTCTCGCTCTATTTAATTGAATTATAGGGAGAAATTCCTGTTAAGTACGCCAAAACGTCGAAATCCATTAAAATAACAGGACAAATTACCGCTAAATCAGATAGGGTGAGTCTTGGGAGGTCGTACCTTTGTCTATGAAGGAAACTATCATTAAACTCGTTGCAAGCAAGGTGCTTCCAATAAAAAGCCAAAGAATGCTAGTAAAATACAAGGATCGCTAGTCAAATGGCAAGACGGCTAGTAAAATCTCAGGACTGCTAATAAAAACTCAAATTTGCCAGCCGCGAAGATTAAGCCGCTTATCCTGCCTCCAGCCCGCATTAAGCCGCTGATCACGCAAGCGCTTCAGCTGCCTCCAGCAGCATTAAACCGCTAAGCTGAACACTTAGCTGCACCGGCAACGTCGGAAGCTTATCCCATGAAGGGGCGCATAAGCCGCTCTCGGGATCGAGGCCTTGTTCGAGCAGTATCGCTACGTTTGCCGTAATAACCGCCTTTACCTCGGTCATCTCAGGGGCTATCCGCAGCAGCTCAACCAAATAACGAATGAGGATTCCCTTAAAGAGCCCCGTATCGTCAATCCCCTCATCAGGCAGAAGCAGGCTCACCGGATCGCATAAACGTTCCATGCAGGCTAAGGCTGTGCGCTTTGCATCCGCAAGAAATACAGCCTCATGAGTACACCGATACAGCTCAATTCCTGCCCCTATAAATACACCCTGGCAGTACGTGAATGCCCAGTCGTAGTCGATTTGCATATTGCCCATTCTGTTGATTCCGTCCCATACGAAGCCGGATTCGGGATCTACCAGCGTTTCCTTGTTCCATTTGTAGATTTTCAGTGCCCATTCCAGGTCTGCAGGCATTCCAAACCGCTGATACAGTCGGGCGGCCAATATGACAGCCGGCGCATTGGCCGGCGTGTTCTTATAATCCCGTTGGCCCTTGTTCCAGCCCATGCCGCCGCCAAGCTCTCCGCTCCAAGCAGTCTGGATATCGGCCCATAGCTCCAAGACACTGGCTTTATACATTTCCTCGCCTGTCGCATCATAGGCTCTGAGCAGCGCCAAAGCGAGCCATTCCATGTCATCGTAATAGGGATGAAGAAACTCTCCTCCGTTGCTCTCCCGTATTCCTTCATAAATGGCTTTCAAGTTCTCACGGTAACGCCCGTCACCGGTTCGTTCCAGAGCGTCCACCCAAACGTCAATTACATGCGCTTGCCACCAGTAATAATAATTTTCCTCTGGGTTACACGCTTCACGCGGATACCATTGGTTCATAATTCGGGTGTTTTCGTTCCAATAATTGCGCAGCAAGGCCTCTTGTACAACATCCACTCGGGTATGCCTTGTCATTTGGCTTGCTCCGCCATTTTTTCAAGCAGCATAATTCCGCTCAACTGCACGCTCAACGTCACAACCCCCGCTGGTTTCTCTGCCCAATTCGGACTGAATAGTGTTTTGTCTTCCGCTTTTCCTTTGAGCCAGAGCTGCTCGGCATTCGTCTGAAGCAGCTGCGCAGCGCGGCTTGCTCCGCCAATCGCCTTATCGAGCTCGGCTGCATAACGAATGAGGATTCCTTTGAATAGCCCGCCGTCACCCGTTTCTTCATCCGGAAGCATTCCCGTAACCGAATCGGAAAGCTCCTGGACAGCTGCGTCAAAGGTTCGGACCGCATCCTCCAAATAAACCGTTTTTCCGCTCACCTGAAACAGCTCCACCGCTGCGCCGATATAAACCCCTTGGCAGTAGGTGAACTTCCACTCCTTATCGATGGCTCCGTCGCCGTTTCGGTTCAGCCCGTCCCAGACAAAGCCGGTAGCCGGATCTACGAGATGCTCCTTTTGCCATTCATAAATTTTCAAAGCCCAATCCAGATAACTCTGCTCTTTGAAAACCCGGAATAGACGTGCAGCCAATATGGCAGCAGGTGCATTCGCTGGCGTATTCTTATAATCAAGCTGGCTTTTTTGCCAAGCAATCCCGCCGCCCATATGCCCATTCCAGCCTGTTTGGATATCTTCCCATAATACCAATACCGCTTCTTTATAAGTCTCGTCTCCGGTTGCCTCATAAGCACGCAGCCAAGCAAGCGCCATCCATTCCATGTCATCGTACAATTCATTTGGCAAAGCGCCGCCGTTTCTCTCCATTATGCCCTCGTAGAAGACTCGAAGCCTTTCAACATAACGCGGGTCTCCTGAACGCAGCAATCCATCGACCAGAACATCAACCGCATGCGCCATCCACCAATAATGAAAAATCGTATTGCAGCTGCCATCCGGACAAGGCGTTTCAATATTGTACATCCGGATCGAGTCATTCCAAAAATAGTGTTCGAGCGCGGCCTGGGCCTCGTCTGCCCGCTTCTCCCATGCTCCAATTGCCGTCTGATTCATCTTCCTTCTCCCCTTAGGTTGCATATGGTTTAGCCTTTAATTCCACTGAAAGCAATGCCTTGAACAAAATAACGCTGAAGCAGCAAAAACAAAATGAGAATCGGTAATATAGCCACCAAAGCCCCTGCCATCATCGGGCCAAAATCAGTCTGAAAGTTGTATGAAAAGGCCTGCAAACCCATTTGTACCGTTGCTTTCGCCGGATCGTTCAGCACGATCATCGGCCACAAAAAGCTGTTCCAGCCTGCTTGAAAAGTAAAGATGCCCAATGTCGCAAGAGCTGGCTTCGTTAGCGGAAGATATATTTTCAGAAAAATGTTAAACTCTCCGCAGCCCTCGATACGTGCCATCTCCAGCATGTCGGTAGGCAGGGTCAGGAAAAATTGCCGCATGAAAAAAACAGCAAACGTTCCAGAGGCCCCGGGCAAAATAATGCCCCAAAAAGAGTTCATTAGCCCATGTCCGCCATCGCCGAGCAGATCGTTTCCACCAAAGAGCGGAAGATGCTGAAGAACGTAGACGCTCGGGATCATCGTGACGATACCCGGAATCATCATGGCTGCAAGCAAAACGCGGAACAATGGCTGGCTTAGCTTAAACTTCAGCTTTGCAAAAGCATAGCCCGCAAGAGAGCCCAAGAAGAGATTGAACAATACGCCTGCCGCCGCAAGCACAAAGGAATTCCAGAAATACAAGCCGAACGGCACCGTTGTGAAAGCTTTTTTGTAATGCTCAAACGTGAGCTCTGTGGGCAGCCATTTGATCGGCATCGCAAAAATTTGTTCGTCTGGTTTGAACGAGGTTAATACGCTCCAGTAAAAGGGCAAAAACATGACGATGGCAATGAGCGCACATCCGACATAATAGACCGTCTTCTTGATTCCCTTCTTCAAAGGGGTGTTTCCGAGCGTTTCCATTTGGTTTCTACCCCCTATATCACAGACTCTTCAGCCTTAGTCATTCTCATATTAATGACCGAGAAAATGAGGATCGCGATGGCCAGAACGAACGCCTGCGCCGATGCATAGCCCATTTGCAATTGATTGAAGCCCTGCTGGTAAATCAGGTATACCGGCGTTTTGGTCACATTGGCCGGTCCGCCCTGCGTCAGTACGAATGCCTGATCAAACAGCTGCAATGCCCCGATAATGGATAGCGTGCTGACGAGGAACGTCGTGGGCCTGAGCTGCGGCCAAGTGATAAACCGAAAGCAATCGAGCTTCGTTGCCCCGTCAAGCCTCGCCGATTCATACAAATATTCAGGAACCCCTTGCAGACCCGCCAAATAAATAATCATATTGGAGCCGACGGACTGCCAAAGCGTCACCAAGATGATCGAGATCATCGCCGTCTCCGTCTGGGCAACCCAAGCGGGTCCAGTGATGCCAACGTAAGAAAGAAGGCCGTTTACAAGCCCAAACTCCGGATGCAGCAGCCAAATCCATACGGTGGCAGCCGCTACGGAAGAGGTTAATGTCGGCAAATAATTCAAGGTGCGAAACAGCTTTACCCCCCGCCAAGCGCGGTTCATCAGCATCCCAAGCGATAGCGAGATGATGATATTAAAGGGAACAAACACAATCGCGTAAAGAAATACGTTCCGGAATGTCAGCCATAACAGGTTATCGTCCAACAAGCGGCGGTAATTATCGAATCCAACCCAATCCTTGCGGCTCAGCACATCATAATTGGTAAAGCTCAAATAGAGGGCCATAAAGACCGGAATGACGGTAAATACGAGAAAGAGCAGCATTGTCGGAGTAATAAATAAGTACGCGGTTCTCGCTTGATGACGCTCCAGCTTTCTAACGGAAGCCATAGAAACTCCCCCTTCATGGGAGAAAGGGAGGGTCAGCTCCCTTTCTTTTTTTCAAACGTTTACGGTTATCTATTTCACTTCGCTGTTATCCTTCAGCAGCTTGTCGCCCTGCTCCTGGGCTTTCTTCAGCGTATCGTCAATGCTTTGCTTGTTTTGCTGGAACAACTGCAGGTTTGGCGTCAACGCGTCGCCTTCCATAACAGAGTAACCCGGATGCTTAGGGCGTACCTTGGCAAAATCAAGCGTTTCCATAAATGGCTGCCAGAGCGGATCATCCTTGAAGAAAGGGTCCTCCAGCGCCGGTTTGTAGCCCGGAATGTTCAAGCTAGTTTTCGCCCACAGCAATGCATTGTCTTTATTCGCCAGCCACCATTTGATAAACTCCCATGACTCCTCTTTATGCTTAGCGCCCTCTGGTATAACTAGGCCGAATCCGCCCATGACGCTTCCTTTGTCCCCATTCGGGCCTGCCGGCGGCGGCACAATTCCGAATTCCAAATCTTTTCCGTATTTTTTATAAGTGCTGAGCATCCAAGGTCCTGTAAACTGCATAGCAAGCTTCCCCGTTACGAAGGCGTCCTGTCCTTCCCCAAGGCCTTGCTCAAACCCGACCTTGTACACCTTATCCTGGTTAAGCAAACGGTCCCAATAGTTCAAAACCTGTTTTCCTTGCTCATTGTTGAAATTGGTTTTACCGTCCTCTGTGATCATTTGCCCCCCGGCCTGCTGCAAGTACATGTTGAATAATCCAACGTCGCCTAGTGAAAAGCCTGCTACTTCAAGCTTGCTGCCGTTCCATTTCGTCAGCTTGGCTGCAGCGTCCGCAAGCTCATCCCAGGTCTTCGGAGGCTCTATGCCCGCTTCGGCAAGTAGCTTTTTATTATAGAAAAGCGCTCTTGCATCCACGGTCAAAGGGAGGCCGTAGAGCTTGTCGCCGAGGGAAAGCTCCTTCAATGATTCCTCGTAATAATCATCACGCATGATGCCGTCCCGCTCCATATATTCGTCGATCGGATGGAGAACATTTTTTGGAGCATACAGCGAAGTTCTCCAGCGATCCCAGAAGAGTACGTCAGGCGAACCGCCTGAGGTCGCAGCGGTTAGAAATTTCGTAATCATATCCTGCTGCAATACATACTTGACCCGGATTTTCGTTTGCGATTTATTAAAAGCATCCACCATGGTTTCAAACTGGGCTTGGCCCTCGCCCCCCCAATCTCCCCAAAAAGTAAGCTCAACCGGCTTACCGGATTTGGAAGTGCCTTCTTCCGTCATCGAATTCCCCTTATTTTTCTCTCCCGCGTTGTTGCCAGCGCACCCGGCGATAAGGCTAGTTACGAGCATCATTGCTGTCAACGTCATCAACCATTTTTTCATTTTCATTGCTGTGCCTCCCTTTTATCATTTATCTTGGCTATGTTATAGAGGTGACCCTCCAGTAACCAACGGGCATCTTCCAGCTTCAAAACGAAAACAGCAAACGCTTTCATGAGATTAGTATATTAGTATGCTGTGTTTATGTCAATATAATTATATTTCGACATTTTTCAAGCTGATATACTAATATAGTGACTGTAACTACAAAAAAAATACCCCGAAATCAGGGGTATCACTTATTTGCATGGTCCGTTGAATCGCCGATAATTAGTTCCGCTTCAAGCATCATTTTATTGGGCACTGTTTTCCCTTGCATAATGCTTAAGACATGGCCGACGGCGAGGCGTCCCATCTCCTCTTCATTTTGCCTAATATGCGTAAAAGCGTATCCACCGCCAAGGCCGGTTGGCGGACTGTCGAAGCAGATAATGGAAATGTCCTGGGGAATTCGCAAGCCCAATCGCTCGACTGCCGCTTTGGCAAGCAGCGCGATGTTATATTCAATTGCGAACATCGCCGTTATTTCAGGATGGCTTTGCAGATGAACCATAAGCTTCTCGATATCCTGCTCGATCTTGTTTCCGCTGAATGAATTAGGCAAGGTCGAGAGGAGATCATTGACCCACAACTCCCGGTCTACCGCAATGCCATGTTCGGCATGCGCCTGTATAAAGCCTTCAATTCGATCTTCAACCGCAGTCGTATCGGTAGGCGGCGGCGAAAGAAAGGAAATGTGGCGATGGCCAAGCTCGAACAAATACGCAGTCGCTTTCCGGGCTGCTGCTGCATTATCCGTGCTAATGGACGCGGCAGAGACTCCTTTCAAATGCCTGTCAATCAATACAAGCGGAAAACGTCCGATCACCAGCTTCAAAATTTCCTCATTAAAATACTCACCCTGTGCCGGGAAAACAATCAGTCCATCCACACCTAAATGCAGCAGCTTCTGGATAGACAGCTCTTCATTCGCCGGTACGCCAAATGACCGGCGCAATACGAGAAAGCAATCATGCTCTCTCGATGCCTCCTCCATGCCGTAGATCAGTCCCGTGCCGTAGCTGTTGCCAAAATCGGTAATAACGAGCCCGATGGTTGTCATATCGGAAGCAAGCGCCGACGGCACAGCTTGAGCAGGCACATTTACAGTCACAAAATCGGTATCGGGATCAGCTACAAAAGATCCTCTCCCCGGCTTCCTTACAATTAACCGCTCATTCGTCAGCAGCTCAAGGGCCTTCTTGCTCGTGATTCGGCTGACTTTATAGTCTTCTGCCAATTCCTTCTCTGAAGGGATTCGTTCGCCTACAGCATAAACCTTTGTCAATATCTGATTTTTCACCGCTTCAAATATTTTCTCATACATGGGTTTGGATGACGTTTCATTCATATGCGGCCCTCTTCTCTGCGTCCATTTCATTAATCCCTATTAATATATCATGTTATATCATTCTATGGGATTTGGCAATTCGATTTTCGCATAAGCCTATTTTATCGGCAACTTTACGCTTACCGTCGTTCCTTTTCCTTCTACGCTTTTGAATTGAAGCCCGTAAGGAAGCCCGTAATGCAGCTGCAGCCGTTGATGAACATTACGCAGGCCAAAGCCATGATCCTGCTCCTCGTTGCTATTATCCTCCTCAAGCGATTGCTGAATGCGATCCAGCTGCTCGGGAGACATCCCAATGCCGTCATCCTCCACTTCGAGCAAAAAGCACTCTTCATTCTTTGATACACGGATATGTATATGCCCCGGCGTCTCGCGTCTGCGTATTCCATGATTGATACTATTCTCGACAAGCGGCTGCAAAATAAATTTAATCATTTTGACCTCAGCGAGCTGATCATCCAAATCCACATCCCAGAATAGTTGGCCGGCAAATCGGATTTCCTGTATTTTCAAATAATAGGTGACATGGCGAACCTCTTCCTTCACCGTAATTAATTCGCGTCCCTGGTTCAAGCCAATTCGGAACAAGCGGGAGAGATACGTGACGATGTCGGCGATAATGGGATCCTTGTGCTTGCGTGCCAGCATGTTAACGGAATCAAGCGTATTGTAGAGGAAGTGCGGGTTAATCTGATATTCCAGCGTCTGCAATTGAAGAAGTCTGCGTTTAGCCTCCTCCTCGCGGTTCTTCTGAATAAGACTTAAAATCTCATCGGACATTCGATTCATGGCCGTCGCGAGTTCGCCTACCTCATCATTTCGAACCACTGGCATTTTGAACAAAAAAATCCCTTCCCCTATCAGCTTCATTTGCTGCTGGACCTTATGTAATGGCTTAGTAATGCGATGGGACAGAAATAGAACCATAAACACGCAAAACAAAATGAGCACAAAAGCGATAAATAGAATGCCAAAAAACAAATCGCGTGCAGGCCGCAAAATATCTTTTTTTGATATCCAGGATACGATTGTCCAATCGGAACGCGGCTCTACAAACGTGACGTAATCTTCGTTGTTTTCAAACGCCTTATGCAGAAGCTCGTTGCCTAGGTCCTTCCAATCATGAACCATTATGCGATTCTTTTGCGTATCCGTTCGAATTTCAAATGTTCTATCGTTATTGTACACCGCATACTGCTGATAATTATCTACTTTGTATCTGGCTATCGTTTTTTCCAGATCGCTAGTGTCAATGAACAGAAACAGATAACCGATCGGATTTTTCAAATCCACTTCATTATTGTTAATTTGCCGGTACAACACGACTGTATCCAGTTCGTCCACGTATTCCCATACTGCCGTTCCTTTGTATTTCGCTGCTTCAGCCATTCGGGAATTGATATAGTTATCTATTTTTGAAACGAGTCCATCCCCATAAATCGTACCGTTCATACGGGCTATATAAATGGAGTATTCAACCTTTCGCGTCCCACCATAAGTCTGCATAGCCTGCCTAAATTCGATCGCCCGCTCAAGCTGCTCTCCCGAGCGTTCCGTATTCGGATGAGATAGAAATTGTTGAATTCGCTTATCGCCAAATAACAGCAAAGACAGCTCCTCCAGCTGAAATCGCCAATCGTTGAGTTCGGAGGCTAAGTTGTTAATCGATTGATCCTGCTGCCTCATATAACTTTCCTTCAAATAGCTTTGCAGGGAGTAATACAGGTTTGTGCAGCTTATGATGATTGGAATGAGAATCAACAAAGAAAAAAACAGCATCATCTGCGAGCGGATCGTCCGCATCAGCTTTCGGTCTCCTGATGGCGTTCGCGGTATCCGCTCGGGGACAAGCCGACATTCTTCTTGAACATAGAGCTAAAATAATGAGCGTTGGCATAACCAACCTTCTCTGCAATTTCATAATTCTTATGGTTAGTTAACTGAAGAAGCTTCTTCGCTTCTTCCAAACGGCATTCAGTCATGAACTCTACGCAGGTTTTGCCCATCTGTTGATGAAAAATACGCGATAGATAGTTAGGCGAAATGCAAACCGTTTGCGCGATAGAAGCTACGCTTAGATTCGCATCATGATAGCGGTTCGTAATAATTTGCACAGCTCCGTCAACCAACTGGCTCACAAAGCTGGCGTGATGCGTGCTTCTCCAAGCGATAATATCCGTAAACAGCGCGATAAATTCCTTTTGAATCCGCGTATAAGAAGACAGGGCGTTTAGGCGAGATACGCTTTGATTGAAGGTCGGAACCGAATCAATGCCATATTCGTCAACCAGCCGATAGACCGCTCCAAGCAGCTGCACGCAAGTCAATCGCAGCATTTGCGGCGATGGATTTTGCTGCATGACCATATCTATGAAATTGTCCATTGCCTGTTCATTAATTTGGTCGCGGTAGCGCAAAATTTCAAGCAATTGCTTCTCTTCATCATAAGGATATTCCACATGATCCTTCTTCCATGCTGGTATATCCTCAAAGCGAATAAAGCCTGTCTGCTCCAAAACAGCCAAATACTTCACGCTGTCAAGAGCTTCCAGCGAAGAAGACCAAACCTCGGAAATGTCTTGGCAGCAGCTGCCTACGCCAATATTGATATCGATTTTAAGCGTGCGCTTGATCATATCCGCTGTTTTCTTCCAAACTTCCGTGCTGGCAGCACCCGCCATCACGCAAAGCAACACCGCTTCGGAATGATCGTAAATATAAACGACGCTGTCCGTATTCAATTCCTCAATAACCTTACGAATAGAGAAGCGGTTCAGCCACAGCTCACGCTCCCCTTCATTTTCCATCAGGCTCTCCACATTGCAAATCTCGATTGCGAGGCAAGTATACGAAGAATAGGCAAGAGATATATCCGCAGTCTCCGCTCGCCCCTCAATCATACCGGTGGACGACAATGTGCCGGAGAGCAAGTCGCTCCAAAACTTTTCCGCAATAATAGGCTTATATTCCTCCAAGCGGATTTGGGCCATCTCATTCCAATTTTTCGCTTGATGCTCCAGCAGAATTTCATCCCTTAGCTCTTCAATCGTTTCCTTTAATTCTTCCGGGAATATAGGCTTAACCAAATATTTTGCGACACCTATTTCTACCGCTCGCTTCGCATATTCGAATTTCTCATACCCGCTCAGAATGACAAACCGAATGTCCGGATATTGATCCCGAATCGTTTTGGCAAAATCGAGTCCCGACATGCCTGGCATAAAAATGTCCGTCAGTACCACTTCGGGCTTCTTATATTCAATAATTTTAATGGCGTCCGATGCATTTCTGGCATCCAGCACTTCATTAAAACCAGCTTCACTCCAGTCTATTAATGTACGAAGTCCGTCTCGGATAACAACCTCATCGTCGACTATCAATACCCTCATGCTGCAAATCCTCCTCAAGCTATCTTCCAAATCGATTATTTCACGGCACCTGCCGTTAGTCCACCTATTATTTTCTCGCTTAGCAGCGAATAGATGACAATAGTTGGAATGACTGCAATTACCATCGCCGCAAAAGCAACCGGATAATTAGCAGAAAATGTCGATAAGAAGAAGCGAATAGCCACCTGGAGAGTACGCGTTCCCTCGCTTTGCGTAAGCAGAGATGCAAATAGCAGCTCGTTCCAAGCCGTAATCATTAGAAAAATGCTTGCTGTTGTCATTCCCGGATAAGATATTGGCAGAATGACGCTAATAAAGGTGCGATGCACGCTTGCTCCGTCTATAAAAGAAGCTTCCAATATTTCTTTCTGAATAGAGTCCATATAGGTTTTGACAATTAATATGCTTAGCGGCAAAGAAACTCCGGCATAAACAAGAGCTACGCCAAGCAGCGTATCGTAAAATCCCAGCCAGTTCACAATAAAATAATAAGGAACAATGAACGCATTGGTGGGAATAAATATTCCAAAGGTAATGATTAGCAGCCAGCCTGCCTTAAATTTGAAAGAATACATAAAGGCATACGAAACTAAAGTGGCTAGTACAACACCAATCAAGGTCGATATCATTGCAATAAAGATGGAATTCAAAAAATAACGCGGGATCGGATGGCTCGTCAGGACCGTTTTATAATTTTCAATCATCCATTTATCCGGCAATGCAAACGGTGCCGAAAATAATTCCTGATTCGTTTTGAAGGATGCCAGAATAAGCCAGACAAAAGGGACTAATGTAATCATCATAAACAACAGAATAAATATCCAGCGTAATCCTCTCACCGTGGCCGCCTCCACTCCGACAAGCGCAAGCTGCCAAAAACAATGCCCATCGCAATCGTCCCCATCAGAATCGTCATTAGGCCGGCAGCCATGGAAATGCCATAGCGATTAGCCGAGATCATCTCACGATAGATGTATAAAGACATATTCATAGAGGAATCGGCTGGACCGCCGCCCGTCATTAAGAGCGGATACTCAAACATCCGCAAGCAAAATGCCGTATTGAAAATAATATTGATGCCAATTGCGCTTTTCACCAGCGGCACCGTGATATGCCAATTCATCTGCGCTCTCGTAGCTCCATCGATTTCAGCAGCCTCGTAAAGCTCCGGTGAAATCGTCGACATCTGCGTTAAGAAAATAACCATAGTAAAACCGATATATAACACAAAGGGAATCATGCTTGCGAAGACTGAAGTGCTGGGGTCGCTAAGCCAGGGGCGTGCCCAAGCTTCCAGGCCGACACCCTTGAGCGAGTTGTTGACTAATCCCAGACTGACATGCAGGACAAAATACCATAGAAAGGCAAGCGCTGTGGTGGAGATGACATTCGGCAAAAAAAACAATGTCCGCAGCCATTTCCAGCCTTTCGGCTTACTAAATAAGAGGAGTGCAAGCAGCAGGCCTAGCGGAGTATGCAGCAAAGTTCCCGCCAAAATCCAATACATCGTATTCACCATTGCTGTTTTGAAGGCAGCGTCTTCGAAGAGGTATCGAAAATTATCAAGGCCGACAAAATTCATGCCGCTAAGTCCATCCCACTCCTGCAAGCTCACGAATAATACATACGCAAGAGGAAAGATAAAAAAGACAACCGTAAACAGCAAGGCCGGAGCCAGATAGAGGTAGATTTGCCTAGATGTCATCGTTCACATGCCCCTTTCAAAAACAGAGGAGAGGTTTCCCTCCCCTCTATCAGCTTATTGATTAACCTCTTGCAGCTGTTTCACAAATTGTTCTGGCGTATAGCGGTCAAACATCATGCCTTCAATAAGCGATGGCAGCTTGGATGCTGCTGCTGGCTTAAGGTTGCGGACAAGGTTGACAATGCTTTCAGGCGCTTCGCTGTTTGTCTTGATGTATTGGCCTAAAATAGGTCCCGCCTGCGTAGTTTCTTCTTCCGTTAAAGTAAGCTTAGTGGAGAGCAGGATGCTGCCTTCCAGTGTAAAGATTTTGGAGCTTTCTTCCGATGTCATGTATTTCAGAAAGGCAACCGCTGCCTCTTCTTTTTCCTTGGAGTTCTTCTTGCCCGATGACCAAGGCGTGTACGTGTCCGTCACGGTAAACCCTGGCTGTACCTTGCCATCGCCAAACGTTGGGCTAGCCGCAACTGCAATGGAAGGCGAGAGCTCTTCACTAATAGATCCAATCAGCCATGGGCCATCAATAATCATAGCCGTGCTGCCCGTAAGGAAGTTGTTGCTGCTCACCGAATAGTTGCCGCCAAGCGCATCAGCTGTCGTGTATCCAAAGAGTTTCTTCATATATTCAGCCGCTTTCACGACTTCAGGCGTGTCGAGAGACTTGCCAGCGTCAAATACGCTTGTCCCTCCCAAGCTTGCTGCTAGGTACGTGAATGCATTAGTCGCATGCCATGCATCATCGGCAGTCATGAGCGAGATTGGCGTAATGCCCGCATCCTTCAGCTTCTCGCAAACATCAAAAAATTCATCCCATGTCGTCGGGAATGCTTCGATTCCGGCTTTCGCGAACAAATCCTTGTTATAGTAAAACAGAATGCCCGCTTTCTCAAACGGAATCGATGTCAATTCCCCGTCCACAGTCATGGCTTGCAAATCCTGCTCCGTAAAACGCGACTTCCATGCGTCATCCATATACTCCGTCAGATTCAGCAATTTGCCTGACTTTTGGCGTGAGAGATCATTAGGGTTGAAATTATAGTTAAAGATGTCTGGCGTCTGGCCCGCAGCAATCATCGTTTTGACTTTCTGCTGCAGCGCAGGCCAATCCGGGTTAATATCCACGGTAACTTTAATTTTGTTCTCATTTTCCTTGTTGAAATTCTCGACTACCGTTTGCAGCGCTTTACCGCGCTCCGTATCCGTGCTCCAGCTGCTGAGCAGCGTCAGATCCACTTGTTTCTCATCGGATGCCGCCTCGCCCCCTGCCGCTTCGCTATTCTTGCTGGAACAGCCTGAAATGACAAGGCACAGTAAAAGCAATAACGACACTGCTCCACCTATCCATTTTTTCATCATGCAAAAATCCCTCCCCTTCTTCTCTATTTCCATTATCTTCTTTAGCGTAACAAATTGCTAGATTTGGAAACATGCAAGAATCTGTCTGATCTCGTTCGAAAATCTATTCAAATCAGATCTCGTTTCGATTGTCCAAATATTTGCCTAATCCATAAATTCCAGCAGAATAAATCCAGCCTAAAGTCCCCCAAATGTCGCCTTTGGCAATCATCCCCTCGTCAATGCCTTGGTTGCAAATGCCAAAGCCTTCCGGCTGCATGCCTAAGTCGGTAAAGCCCATTAAGTCTCCCGGATGAGACAGCAGCTGCTGCGTACCAATCGCAATCCATTGTGCCATGGAGCGGAAAAACAGTTCTCCTGCCTCTGCTCCTAAGCCGTCCAGCTCTTCTAAGTGGAACAGCGAGTAGATATCAACAACCCCGCCCCCCCATATGGAATTGATGCCGCCCATGCCAACCGTTTGAAATTGGACTCTAGCAAGCTCTGTGCCCGAAAAATGAGGAGCATTCCAAATATAATTCCAAGAGATAAATATTTTACCTGCTCTGACCGCGCCTTGCAAATATCTTTTCTCACCCGTCAGTTTATACAAGCCGTATAAAGCTGCCATTGTATATTGCGCAGCTTCTTTATCAATCACGTTCGGATTGTCGAGCGTGCCCCCCAAGTAACAATCCTGCGGCACGTAGGTCGTTAGAACATAATCTCCTGCTCTTCTTGCGGCATCGTGGTATGGCCGCCCGTGCTCGCCTGAAGCATTTCCCATGGCAATAAGATATAAAATGGGAATCGAGCTCGCCGATTTTGATGAAAACTCGTTATGGCCAAATCCTTCCGCATTTTTAAGCGGTTTGGCATCCGGTTCGTATGCACGGTACCACGAGCCATCATCGTTCTGATGATCCAGCAGGAAGCGTGCAAAACGTTCGGTTGTTTCCCACCATGAGGGTTGTTCGCTATTTTGCGATGAGTAAAGCTGATAGTTTAACAGCAGGTCGAACGCTGGCTCAACCATCGTACGCAAATAGTTTCCCGGAATATCGCCATGGGAAATATAATGAAGCTTGGGAGCGCCCGCTTCGCCGAAGGAAGCAAACGGCTTGTCCTTCTCGATATCGAATAAGGAATAGAGGAACCCCGAGGGGGTGGCCAGCCGATCAACGAAAAACTGGGTAACCCTTCTTCCTTTCTCCAACCATTCGCCACCATCGGATTTGGCAAGCAAATAGGCCGTATTGATTTGCCGCCCTGTGAACCCATATTCCAAAATGCGAGTGTAAGATTCATGAGGAATATTATTAAACGATGTACCGAAGCCCGAAGGCTCGGATAAGTATCCATGTCTAGGATCAAAGTGGAAAAAGAATCCCGCCACTCCATTCGAAAGCTCCCGGTAGCTGTTGCGCAAGGAAACATTGCGATACTCCATTGATTTTACAAGCGTAAAGGGAAGTCTTGCTGGCTTCGTCTGTTGCAGCTCGGCATACGTTTTGAAAGTGGAATACACCGCGTCTGCGAAATTTTCCGCACTGCTTATCCGCAGGTCATAAGCCAATTCCATCTCCAGCGACTCCCCTTCAAGCGGATAAAACGCGGATACAGGCGTTCGGCTCGCATTTAGCGCTACGCTGCGGTCGCCTTCATGATAGGGCCAGAAAGCTTCCAGAAACAGCTCCTTTCCTCCTTCCACCGCATAACCAAGTGAGCCGACTTCCGTTTCCTGCAAATACCGATTCTCCTTAGCAGCCGTCCGCCGCGGCTTATTCGTCACCTCCGGCAGCTTAACCCGGCCAAACGATACAGATTCCAGTCTTTCTGGGCGGTAGCCTATAATAACCGGATACGTTAGACGGTCATCCATATAGGATTTGGCCTCGGTGAACGAAGCCAGCGGTCCGGGCTCCGAATAGTGGGTTGCAGGCGCGCAAAATCTCCATTCCCCCGAATCCGTCAATCCTGCTCGAAGCTGAAGCTGCAATCCATTTGGCTTGGCTCCTGCCGCTGTTTCAACTGCTTTGAGACTTCGATGCAGGGTAACCCCGTTAGCCTCTGCTGCCCAGCGGTCGCTAATCGTATAGGCATAGCCTGCGTGAGTCCATTCAGCTTCAGCCTGCCATTCCTCGGCAGACAGCTGACGAACATGCTGATAGTTCATCGAGACTGTCGTCTGATCTAAATAACGAGCCATTATCGGCTGTTTAACGGTAATCTCTTGCTGCCCACCCGCAGTTTCCCATTGCAATTGTGGGAAAAGTCCTTGGTCTTCTCGAAAAAAAATTTTAATCATGCACTCACCCCACTTCATAGAATAATTCAAATGTAACGAAGTGTATCATTGGGGTCGATGCAATAAACTTCCCTTTTTCATACAAAATTCTATACATTTTTATACAAAAAAAAGCACTGATCCCAGGATATAGCCTTCAGGAACAGCACTTATAGGAAAATTAAGATAATAATAACAAACATTTTGACTATATTTTTTTCTTATCCTGCCGATAATCGTTAGGCAGCTTGCCGTATGTCTTTTTGAACATATCGCTGAAATGGCGGGCATTATTATAGCCCACCTTCTCTGCAATCTCGTAGACCATCAAGTCCGTCAGACTCAGCATATCTGTGGCATGCTTCATCCGGACCTCCGTCACGTATTGTTTGAAATTTTGTTTGGTATGCTTCTTAAAGAAGCTGCTGAAGTAATAGGGATTCATGAACGCCATGCTCGCCATCGATTCAAGCGTAATTTCCTCGCTATAATGCTCATCAATGAATTGCTTGATTTTAGCCAATACGATTTTCTCCTTGTTGCCGGAGTCACCGTCCATTTCCAAGTATGTTTTCTCGAATACGCCTGTAATTTCCGTCCCCATCCGGTCGAAGGTCTCGAAGGATGCCAACCGCTGCTGCAGCTCCCCCTTATCCAAGGCACGTTCTGATAGGCGCACGCCTGATTTGGCGAGCTCTTGGATAATAAAAGACACCGATGAGAAGCAGGTGGATACCGCAAGCGGCCGGTTGCCGTACGTTTCTTTCTTAATCGTAGCAAGCCAGATGCCAAGTCCGGCTTCTACCTCCGGCCATGGCTTGCCCGTCATCCTGCGTATAACGTCCCACTGCAAATCATAAAGCTCCTTGTCGAAGGAATGCGGCTGCACGGGCGGCACGTAACGCAACACGCGGTTTAATCCGAGAAAATATTTCATTTCCATCGCGTGCTCCGCCTCGCGAAAAGCTTCTGCAAGCTTCACCAGCTCACTTACCGGCCGGCTCAGTGCAACCGAAACCTTTAACTTCAGAAACGTTTCGATTTTGCTTTGCGTATCCTCGGCCAGCATAATCGTCTCGTCCTTCTCCTTGTGGCTGGCAATAATCACATGCTGCGTTCCCTTCATGAACGCATACCCAATTGCCGTTTCCGTTATCGTTTCCTGTAGCACGTTCCCTATGGCAAACTCGATCAGCTTGTTTTCTTTGTCCGTCCAGCGGTCCGAATCTTCCTTCTGCCGCTCAACCTCCACGATCAATGCTGTATAGAGAGGGCCAAGAAGCTGCGCCTCCGTTTCTTGAAACGATTTTGCCCCCGGAGACAAGCTCCCTTCCGTTAGCCTGATTAGCGCTTCCTGCATCTCCTCATGCCGGCTCTTTCGCTCCAGAAGCTGCAGCTTCCCTTTGCGCTTCTGCTCCTCATTATGCTCGGCAATAAGGGAAATGGCTTTGTCCAGCACACTCTCCAGCTGCTGCTTGACGACAGGCTTCACTAAATAATCGATAGCCCCGAATGCCACTGCGTCCCTAGCATAAGAAAACTCCTGATAAGCGCTTATAAAAATAACGTTAACCGGCAATCCCCGTTGTTTAATTTCTTTAATGATGTCGATTCCCGTTCGGTGAGGCATGCTAATGTCGCTAATGACTAAGTCAGGACTCCGCTCCTCGATCAGCGCCATCAGTTCATTCCCGTCATACGCCTGTCCGACAATTTCCATGCCGAACGATTCCCAATCGATTAGCTTTCGCAGTCCTTTTATAATAATGGGTTCATCATCTGCCAGAATGAGCCGTATCATACGGCACCCCCTCCTTCACCGGAAATAGCATCAGCACCGAAGTGCCCACATGCCTACGGCTGCTGATTGAAATGCCGTAGCCTTCCCCGCAAACCGACTTGATTCGTTCATGAACGTTTTTGATGCCGACATTTTTGGAAGGAGCCGCCTCATCCTCCAGCAAGGCATTCAAGCGATCAAGCTCTTCCTTGTCCATGCCAATCCCGTCATCATAGACCGTAACGGCCAGCTTATCCTCGATACGCTCGATAGAGATTTGAACGGTGCCTTTACCTTTTGGGCGAAGTCCATGTTGAATGGCGTTCTCGACAATCGGCTGCAGGGAAAGCTTTAGGATTGGCCAATCCCTGTTGATATGGTCAGAAATATCGCAGCGGAGCTCGAACCGGTTCTCAAACCTCACCTGAATGATATAGAAATAATCTTTCAGATGATCTAGCTCATGCTGGATCGTGACCCAGTCCTCGCCATAATCAATAACATACTTCAACTGATTCGATAACGAGAGAATCATATCTGCTACCTCATCCGCGTCACTGTGAACGGCATTCATCCGAATGACCTCCAGCGTATTGTACAAATAATGGGGCCTAATTTGGCTCTTCAGCGCATTAAGCTCGGTTTGCTTTTGCTTGATCTCAGCGACGTAGGCCTCATTAATAAATGCCTGCAGCCGATCGACCATCCGGTTGAAGCCATGCGCGAGCCTCCCCATTTCATCATTGCTTTTCACTTCGATCTGAATTTCCAAATTGCCGGATTCCACCTTGGTCATCTGCTTGATCAGCCCTCGAATCGGCGCCGCAAGCCTTCTTGAAAACCAGGTGCCCATGATGATTAGTACAAGCGAGCAAATGCCGATCGCTATATATACAGCCGTGCTGGTCGTCCCAAGCTGCTTATAAATTTCTTCGTTCTCGAATTTAACCAGCAGTTGTCCCTTTAAGAATGGAATATCCTCGCTCAAAATAAGCTTGCCCTTATCTGCTTCGGAAGAGATAGGGGTTTGAATAGAGGCTAGTTCTTTGTTGCTGAAATAGGCTCGTTCGTTGCCGTCAAGCACGTAAAGCTCATCCTGCTCCCCTAAATTCAATTCCCGCAAAAACTGGTCGGCGACTTTGGCGTCCACATCAAAGAACAAGGTGCCTACGATTTTGGGCTCCTTTAACAACGTGCCTGAAGTATCAATTAAGTTCCGCCCAATCGTAATGACCTTGTCCTGCGAATTAAATATATAAAAATCCTCATGTGTCGGATAAATCATCAAGTCCGTAGGAGCATCCTTCATCGTGCTCATCCAGTCCTCTACGGGCAGCTTCTCGGAAATAATGACTTTATTTTCTTTCGTTTGATAGAACAGTTTGCCGTCCTTCGCCCGGACGAAATAAGCGCTTGCTATATAACGGTCGCTGTACATGATCATTTTAAGAAAAGCATCGATCGGTACGGTGTTGATTTGCTCCAATTCATTGACGTTGCGGGTCTGATTGTCTGCGAAGCTGTCCTGCATCCCATCATAACGTCCGGTGTACATCAGCATCGAAATCTCATTGTAATTATTAAAGGCTGAATTCAGATTGTAGCTGATGTAGAGAACCATCTGGCGCAAATTATCGTTCGTATACCGCTCGACATGCCCCGTAAAGGTTTGAACGGAAAAGTAGCTGAGCGCGAATAATGGAATGAGCCCCACTAAAATAAAGGCTACCGAAAATTTTACGAATACGCTGTTCCATCTAAGCCGCCATATTTTCATCTGCAAGCTCCCCCTAAGCAAACGCTTCCCTTACTTATCTTATCATAACCTAAGGCGGAGACAACTCAAGCATGACGATTGAGACGCAATAGATACAGCCGGAAATTCCTCAAGAGGAGCTTCCGGCTGATCGGTTATTGCGTTTAGTATCATTACGGTCTTATCCCTTAATCGCGCCAGACGAAACGCCTTTGACGAAATACTTCTGCAGGGATAGAAAGGCAATCAGTACTGGAATCAACGACATCGTCGTTCCGGCGAAAATCATATCCCAGCGTGATGAAAACTCCCCAACGTAGTAGAACAGCTCTACGATCATCGTTTTGGCTTGGCCTGCTGGCAGTACCATCATGGGCATCAGAAAGTCATTCCAAATGCCGAGTCCCTGCAGCACGACCATGCTCGCGGTAACCGGACCGAGCAGCGGAAATACGATTTTCCAGAAGATCCCGGTTCTGGAGCAGCCATCGATCTCTGCCGACTCCTCAATCTCCCGGGGGATCCCTTTCAGAAAGCTTGTATAGAGCAAGACCCCAAATCCGATCGATCCGGAAATATAAAGCAGAACCGGTCCCGTAAGCGTGCCGAAAAGCCCGATCAGCTTGAGCTGCTTAAACAATGGAATCATGTAAACCTGAAACGGAATCATCATGCCAAAGAGAAAATAAGTAAACGCGGCGTTTGTCCATTTCGAGTTTGTTCGCTCGATGGCATAAGCGGCCATTGGAATGACGAGCACCATCACAGCGATTGAGCTTACCGTAAGAATGGTGCTGTTCAGCATCGCTTCGGGATATTTCGTTTCCGTCAGCAAGTATTTAAAGCTCTCTAAATAAAGCTCCTTCGGAAATGAGATCGCATCCTTCATAATTTCTGCATTGCTTTTGAATGCGGACATGATGTTGAAATAAATCGGGAAGGCGAACACGACCGCTATAAGCAGCGTAATAACAAATGTAATAACATCCATCGGCTTGATTTCTTTTTTCATCTTACATCTGCACCTCTCTTTTGCGGAGCACTTTAATTTGAACCAAGGAGATGACCAGGGTGAGGATGAACAGAACAAGAGCAAGCGCCGTACCAAAGCCTTGTCTCAATTCGCCAAAGCCGACCTTGTAAATAATATAGGTCAACGTTTCTGTAGCAAATCCCGGACCGCCGTCTGTCATAACCGCGATTTGGTCGAATACTTTAAGCGACCCAATCATCGATAACATGACGCAAACGGTCGTAGCGCCAGCCAGCAAAGGGAACGTAATATGGCGGAACTGCTGCAGGCGATTGGCACCGTCAATGCTGGCCGCTTCATTTAATTCCTGCGGAATGCCTTGAAGCCCTGCCAGGTAAATCACCATATAGTAACCGGCTGCCTTCCAGACGGTGGATAGAATAATCGAGATTAACGCATAATCCGGATTGCCTAACCAGTCTGTCTTCAGGAAACCGAGACCTGTCATTTCCAACAATTGATTCAAAACGCCAAAGTTATAATTCAGAATAATCATCCATATAAAACCCATAATAATACCCGACATTAATACCGGAAAATAGAAGATGCTGCGGAACAAATTACGGAACCAGCGAACCTGATCTACCAATATGGCCAGTCCCAAAGCGACAATATTTTCTAAGAGTACTAATGAAACCGCTAGAATCAACGTATTTTTTAAAGCATTGTGCACACGGGGACTTTTGAAAATTTCAACAAAATTATCAAGCCCGATATAAGGAATCTTTTCGCTTACTCCGTTCCAAGCCGTAAAGCTCAGATACACGCTGCTGAGAGTAGGGACGATGACAAAAGCCGTGTATACGATAAAGGCTGGCAATATAAACCAAATTGCATAATTCGTCCATTTCTTTTTCTTTGACTTGGCAATCATGGCTCTCTCCTACTTCCTGCTAAGGTTTGATAAAAAGAGAACCTCCGCGTTGGCAGAGGTCGCTCTTTGATTGTCATCCGGCCTAAGCCGCTTATTGCTGCAAATTGGCTTTGACATTGCTGTCATACTCGGTGTCTGCCTGCTTCATATAGTCCGTTACATCGCCGTTTTTCAGAACCAGCTCTTGAAGAAGCTTATAGAACCAGTTACGGAATTGCGGCGGAATGGCATTTTCCCCGTACCAGTTATTGATAGCGAGCGATTTGATGACCGTCTCGTCATTGATCAAGCGGAGCACCTCTTTCATTTGCTCGCCTGTTTCATAGGATACTTCAATCGCTGTGGATGGAAGTCCATTAACAGTCGCTAGGTATGGAGCATATTGCTCTGGATCAAAGAAGAATTTAATGAACGCTTTCATCGCTTCTACTTTGTCTGCGTCTTTTGCCGCTTCCGCTGACAAAGACCATCCTGCCAAGCCTGGAAGGCCTAGAACAACCGTTTTCCCTTCGCGATTCGGTATCGCATAGAAACCAAATTCAAAGTTCGGGTCTGCTTCCGCAATTTGACCGAACATCCAAGGGCCGGAGAACAGCTGGGCTGCTTTGCCTGATACTAGAATGGAAGCCGTTTGATTGTCTGCCGTGGAGAGCCAGCCTTTATCCACATATTTGCTAAATAAATCTTTGTAATCGGTTATCGCTTGTACCATGCCTGCATCCGTGAAGCTTGCTGTTTTCGCTGTACGCTTCGAGTTCCAATCCGGATCCTTCGAGTACACCTCGTTCATGATAAAGAAATTGGTCCAGAAGCCCATATGGAAAATATCTTTGCCTCCGACTACAATCGGTGAAATGCCGGTAGCAGCCAATTTTTCCTGAATAGCAAGGAACTCGTCATAGGTTTTGGGCAACTCGGTAATTCCAGCGTCAGCATACGCTTTCTTGCTGTAGATGATCCCTTGAGGTGTGCCGCCGGATATTGGAGCGTTATATATTTTCCCGTTATATTCCGGCAATGTTTTGAACAAGCTGCGAAGATCCTCAGGCAGCTCCACGATTTTGCCGGCGTCTGCGAACACTTTCGTGTCGCGCATTTCGACCAAATCTGGGAATTGGCCGACAGCGTCTTTTGTTTTCAGCCAATCTAAGTATGCGGCGGATGTTGTTTCACTATAATTCGTAATTTTGATATTCGGATTTTTTGCAGTGAAAGCATCGATCGTCGCTTCAATTGCTTTTTTCGTTGACGGATCTCCTGTTGCATAAGCAATGGTAAAGTTGACTTCCTTCGGGGCATCCGTAGCCGTACCCTTGTTGTCCGGGCTGTTGCTTGCTCCCGCATTGCCGTTGTTAGAGTTGTTTCCGCCGCATGCCGTAAGAACTAGGGATAAAGCCATAATAATTGAAGCGAATTTCAGTAATGGTTTTTTAGCCATTTACTTGGACCTCCCTTTAGTATCTGCGTTTTTTAGAGGAGCTACCTGCAAGATGTGCGCACCACCCTTGTTCAACCCCGTTCCATGTTCTAAGATTATCATCAAAAGTCGACACGTGAAATGAAGTTTTTTAAGGCGGATATGCGGCTTATTTAAGAAGTTAACGATGAACCGCTTGCTTGATCTCGGTCTGGCTGACGGTATCTTTTCCCTTTAAAATAGGATGCCCCAGCCGCTTTTACCTATGACTGTGCAGCTGATTATGACCGTTTTTGCAACTTGATTTCTGGTCATCTATTAATTAAAAACAGCGGCAACCCGGAACATATAACGCTTGTTCCGGGTTGCCGCTGTTTGGATGGCCTACCAAAGGTATAAATCATTGCCTTTAAGCTTGAAAATAGCTTCCATGAAATAATAATCGCCATAAATAATCGCGGTATGATGATCCTTATTATGGTACGCTGACGAACCGTTAATTAAAATGCAGTCGGAATGTTGGCTCCAGTCGCTGCGGGATTCATCCAATGTCTTTAACAGCTTCAACGCCGCTTGAATATAAACGTCTTTCTCATGCTGGCCTACCACCTTGGCGATCTCAATCAATCCGCATGCCGCAATCGCCGCAGCTGTCGAATCTTCGTAGGCGGGCTCCTTCGGCTGTCTAAAATCAATCGGAATAATGCCGCTTTCAGGGATATTAGCTATAAAATAATGGGCAATTCGCTTCGCCGTATTTAAGTACTCCTCTTTGCCCGTATGAATGTAGCTCATCATAAAGCCATACAACGCCCACGTTTGTCCCCTTGTCCACGAAGAGCCTTCTTCATAGCCTTGACCGCCAAACGTTTTGACCACCCCGCCAATAAAAGGATCGAATTCAACGATATGGTTAACGGAACCATCCGGCCTTACAAAGGCCGTCATAGCGGTATCCGCATGCTTCATCGCAATTTGTTTAAATCGGGGATCCCCCGACTCCTCTGTCGCCCAATAAAGAAGCGGAATATTAAACATACAATCGATGATCGCCCAGCCCCGGGTATCCTGCTCCCCGAGATCATTCCACGCGCGGATAAAACCGCCCGCCAGATTAAAGCGGCCTGCCAGCAGGTTGGCAGCGTGCATCGCTCTTTTTTTGGATTCCGCGTGGCCCGTTACTTTATAATTGGCTACGCTGGTCGGGAGCCACATAAATCCCACATCGTGGTGCAGACCGTCATATTGTTCAAAGCATTTATCCAGCATGTCCTCTGAAATATTCGCAATCTCCTTATACTTTTCATTGCCGGTTTCATGGTGCATCAGCCACATCATGCCGCCCCAAAAACCATTCGTCCACCAGTTAATGCCATCCGTAATATTGTTTGAAGGGTTATCCACATTACGGTCGTCATGCACTCCGTTAATCGTTGTATACGGTATTTTATTTCTCGACTTCTCGCTTACCCAGTCCATCTTCGTCGTTATTTTATCTATGACATTGCTTAACCAGAGTTGATCGTTTGCCTGCAGCATGGTTTGATCCCACTTTCTTATTCATTTATTTTGCTTTGCGTATCCTTGTTTGCTACCAATCGTAAACATAAATAAGTTAAAATGACTATCCAATCTGATAGGTGAAATAATCAAAATCCGCATGTTTTTTTGAACCGTTGAGGTCCTGAGCACATAAGCCGATCATGGCTCCCGTGAAGCCAAGCTTGCCGCCGTATTCATCTGAGAGCATACCCATGTCAAGCTCGCTGCCGACATTCTCCCACTCTTCGCCATCCGGTGAAGCAGAAAACTGAAGCGACCGTCCGCTAACCCTGGCCCGCAAATAGAATGTAGCCCAGTCATTGACGCAAAGCTCACTGTTTTTGTCTTCGCAGTATTTGCCGCTGTTCGAGGAGACTACGCCAAGCTTGCGTCCGTTGTCTCCGTCACGCGTCACTCGCAAATAAAAGTAATCCTGCTCATCATAATAGAAGACAAGGCCTGCCATCTGCATAAAATGCGCCGGTTCATAATCCATGCGCGTTTCAACTGTGCAGTCGAAATGCTGCAGCCGGCGTGCCACCATGCTTTGGTGATGCCAAGAATGAAGCGACTCCCGTCCGCGAAGCCGCAAATAGCCGGGACGTTCGCTTAAGCTAAGCCACGTATCTTCCGCAGGAACGCGAAGCGTCTGGTAGTGCAGACCGAGCACTGGAGCTTCAAAATCATCCTTGGCTGGCAGTTCCGGATACGGATGCGGAGCAAGATCCGGAGCAGGAGCAGCCAAAGCCGGCAGTCTCCCTTCATGGCTGAGGCGCAGCCAACCATCCTCTGTCCAGCGGAGCCGCTGGAGCGACGTTTCGCGGCCGAGCGGATTCAGCTTCGTCCCAGAAAACGGGCGGCTGCAAATATGGGACATGTACCACTCGCCTTTTTGCGTTTCAACGATCATCCCATGCCCTGCATTTTGCAGCGGGTACTCGGGAGCGCCGCGCGTCGTCATCATCGGATAAGAAGGATCCGTTTCGTAGGGACCGTCAATATGCCTAGAGCGTGCTAACGTAGCTGCATGATTGATGCCCGTACCACCTTCGGCAACAAGCAAATAGTAATAGCCGCCTCGCTTGAATAGCTGTGGTCCTTCCGTAACGCCGATGTCCGTGCCTTCGTAAATCTTTTTGACCGAACCGATAAGCCGCTGCTCCGTGGGATCATATTGTTGAAGCAAGATCCCCCCAAACCTGCTGTGGTTATCCCTGAAATCCCATTGCATGTTGAGAAGCCATTTGGTACCGTCCTCGTCATGGTACAAATAAGGGTCGAAGCCGCTCCCATTCAGATAGAGGGGCTCGGACCACGGGCCGTTCATGCCCTCCGATGTAACGAGATAATTATGCAAATCTTTGAAAACGCCTTTGCGTGCTTTAACGTCGGTATAAAGCAAATAGTAAATGCCGTTATCGTAAGAAAGCGCGGGCGCCCAAATGCCGCCTGAGCTTGGATTCCCTCTGAGATCCAGCTGAGAGGTACGTTGAAGCGCATGAGGAATCAACTCCCAATTCGCCAGATCCTTGGAATGATAAAGTTGAACGCCAGGAAACCATTCAAAGGTGGAGGTCGCTATATAATAATCCTCGCCTACCCTCAGAAATGATGCATCCGGATTAAAGCCCGTTAAAATCGGATTGTTTATCATACGCTTAGATCAGCCTTTCTCTGTCTTGGTGGATGCCAGATTTTCCTATTTGAAATATAGCGATTTCTTCAACTATGGATTATCGTAGCATACGAAAAAAAACAGCGTATGTAGGTTTTTTTAGAATGAAGTGCACTTATTTAGTCATTTTCGTCGAAAATGGGAAAAGGAGAATGGCTTATGGTAGGGCACTATTTTTTGTTCAACTGACATCTCCCATTTCATTTGAGTAATTATCGTTGTATCTATATACAAATAAAAAAAACAGCCGATCAGGCTCTTGACCCTGATCGGCTGTTTTATCATCCTTGAAGAAGCCTATTGCTGGCTGCTGTTCGGAGCTTGATTCTCGGAAGAATTTCCGCCTTTGCTTTGATTGCCAGACGGTCCACCGTTTGGAGCCTGATTGCCGGATTGTCCGCCGCCAATGTTGCCATTGCCGCCTTGGCCTCCGCCAATTCCTCCGCCTTTGCTTTGGTTCCCGCCTTGGCCACCGCCGATTCCTCCGCCTTTGCTTTGGTTTCCGCCTTGGCCACCGCCGATTCCTCCGCCTTTGCTTTGGTTTCCGCCTTGACCACCGCCAAAGCCTCCGCCTTTGCCTTGGTTCTCGCCTGCGCCGCCTGCACCGCCGCCTGCACCGCCGCCTGCTCCGCCGCCTGCTCCGCCGCCTGCACCGCCACCTGCTCCGCCGCCTGCTCCGCCGCCTGCACCGCCGCCTGCTCCGCCACCTGCACCGCCGCCTGCTCCGCCACCTGCACCGCCACCTGCTCCGCCACCTGCTCCGCCGCCTGCACCGCCACCAGCTCCGCCGCCTGCACCGCCACCAGCTCCGCCGCCTGCACCGCCACCAGCTCCGCCGCCTGCACCGCCACCTGCACCGCCACCAGCTCCGCCGCCTGCACCGCCACCAGCGCCATTACCAGCACCTTTGCCCAAGCCCTTCGCATTGCCCTTCGCTTTGGCTTGACTGCGTGATTTCGCAGATGCCTTCAGCTCAGAATACGAATATGAAATGGATTGTAGCGTTTTAGCATCCACGGCACCCGTTGCTTTCAGACCATGCTTTTTCTGATAATATTTTACTCCGCGAACGGTTGATGCACCGTAATAGCCGTCAATTGGCCCGGAATAGCTGCCTAACGATTTCAGCATTCCTTGAATAACATAAACATCGGGCCCCTTAGCGTTTTTTCCAATCGCATGCCCTGTGTTAGGCAAGCTGAACATGAGCGCAATAGCGAGTAACGCTACGCCTATGTACCTTGCAGCAAGTCTTCCTATCTTACTTCTTTTTCCATTTGGATCCAAAACTTCTTTCTCCTGTTGCATGCAAAATACACCATCCTTTTGGTTTAGGTTTTAAGCTCCCCCTTTACTATCCCCAACTTTTAAAATTCATTCCAAAAAAACAACAAAAAAAACGGATAGCCTATCTCCCATAAGCCATTCAAGTCCAGGCTGAATGTTAGCTGAATTCTCATGTTACAAGGTGCATCTTTTGTTCAAAAGGCCGATAATAGAATGAAAGACATGAAGGAGGAACGAAAATGGCATCCTTTAAAGGGATTAAAATATTGCTTGTTGATGATGAACCGAATATTGTGCAGTTTCTTGAACTAGGGCTTATCAATGAAGGCTTTGATATCCGAGTCGCTTACGACGGAGAAGCTGCACTCGTTGAAGCAGCCTCCTTCGAGCCTCAAGTTGTCATATTAGACGTCATGATGCCGGGATTAAACGGATTTGAGGTATGCGCAGCTTTGAGAGCGACGGGAAACAACATCGCCGTCATCATGCTGACAGCCAAGGATGAGATTGAAGACCGCGTCAAAGGCCTGACGCTTGGCGCTGACGACTATTTGGTCAAGCCCTTTAGCTTCAGCGAGCTTCTTGCACGCATTGGAGCAAGGCTTCGCAACCAGTTCCCCCATTTGCTTGGCGAGGCGAGCTATGGACCGTTCCGGCTGGATGACCGCCGCAAGGAGCTTCTCTATTTAGATCAAGCGCTTGAATTGTCGCCAACCGAATACGAGCTGCTGAGGTTCATTATTATGAACAATGGTATCGTACTCAGCAAATCGCTTATTTTGGACAAGGTTTGGGGATATAACTTTGGCGGGGAAGAAAACATCGTGGAGGTGTACATCCGTTCTCTTAGAGATAAATTAAATGACAAGGAGCATCGGCTGATTCGCACACTTCGCGGATCGGGTTATCGGATGGATTTTCCATGAGCAGATGGAGAAAAGATTCATTCGCCCGACTTTTTGCCCCTCGATCGCTGCGGTACCAGCTGCTGAATCGCTCCTTACTGATTTTAGCCGCATTATTCTTGCTCATTGGCGTACTGCAATATATCATCATGAAAGATTTTGTCTATCAAAATAAAGCAGAGGCGTTAAATGCGCAAATCATGTCCATGCCGATGGACTGGTTTTCGAATGGAGAAAACCCGGAGCCGCCGGCAAAACATAATAACGCTATGGATTCCGACGAATCTGCACCTTCGGATTGGCCGCAAAAAGGAAGACGTGATTCTCCTATCTTTTATCAGCCAGGATTATCGGTCCTCTACATTGATTCAAGCGGAACCCTATCCGAGGTGACGAAGGATAACGGGACCAATGCTCCGATCCTCACTACGGAGGAATATAAGCAGCTTCAAGCCCAGCTTCGCGGACATAAGAAAACCGATTACAAAATCATCAATAATACGCAAGGAATCGAGCAGCTTGTTGTTTTTCGGCTCGCCGGCCCGCCAGGCAGTTCGCAAGGCATCATCCAAGCGAGTACCGAAACGTATTCACTAAAACAGCTTCTTCTGACACAGCTAGCTATATTTGCCGGGTTATCCGTATTGGCGCTCGCTGCCGGCCTTGCCCTTTATTTGCCGCTGCTCCGCCGGACGTTAAGGCCCTTGTCCCGCGTCGTGCTAGCCGCACAGCAGACCGATGCTGGGAATCTGACTAAACGAATCCCGGCGAGTCAAGGCCAAGAGGAAATCGATCGCTTGTCAGATGCTTTTAACGGCATGCTTGAGCGACTCGATGTATCCTTCGAAAGCGAGCGCAAAACGACCGAGAAAATGCGCCGATTCGTTGCCGATGCCTCTCATGAGCTACGAACGCCGCTCACTTCCATCCATGGTTTTCTGGAGGTTTTGCTGCGCGGCGCAGCTGCGAGCCCCGAGCAGCTCAATCGGGCATTAAACAGCATGCAGCTGGAATCGAGGCGCATCAATAAGCTCGTCGAGGATTTATTGTCGCTGGCTAAGCTAGATCAAGACCCTCGGCTGCAGCTGACTGATACGCGTCTGGACGAACTGCTCCTTGAAATGGAGCCGCAGCTGCAGCTGCTTGCGGGGCGCCGAAAAGTGGAGATAACCATTGCGTCTCCGGTTACCGGCCTCTTCCATGCCGACAAGCTGAAGCAGGTGCTGCTTAATCTGTTTCTTAACGCCGTGCAGCATACCGACTCTGAAGCCGGTACCATCACGATTACATTAGCTAAAGAGCACAAGTTTGCAGAGCTGGCCGTCACCGATAACGGCGCTGGCATTGACGCGGCACATTTGCCGCATTTGTTCGAAAGATTTTATCGGAGCGAGTCCTCCCGAACACGCAAGAACGGAGGCGCAGGGCTAGGTCTTGCGATTACGAAATCAATCGTAGATGCACACGAAGGAACCATTGCCGTTAGCAGCGAGCCTGGTATCGGAACGAGCTTTCGCATTTTGCTTCCTATTCATCCCGCTAGGGACAATGAGGACAACCCGCCGCATTAAAATAAATATTACGCAGCATAACCATTGTGCCTATGTATGCCCGGTAGCACTTCGTACTGGGCATTTTAAGGCTATCCCTTCAGTCCTGTCGTACTTATCCCTTCAACAATATATCTCTGAAAGGCGATAAACACTGCCACGACCGGAACCAGCGACAATACGGACATCGCGAACAGCGCCCCCCAATTTGTCTCCATCGTCGGATCAGCCATGCTTTTAATGGCTAGCGATACGGTGGCCATTTCCGCTGAGTTAAGATACAGAAGAGGAGCAAAATAATCATCCCATGTCCATATAAATTTAAAAACAGCCGTTGTTACGATCGCTGGCACGATTAATGGCAGCATGATTTTAGCAAAAAACAGGAAACGGCCGCACCCATCGATTCGCGCCGATTCGTCAAGTTCAACGGGAATGCCCCGCATGAACTGCACGAGCAAAAAGATAAAGAATGCTCCGCCTGCAAAAGATGGAACAATCAAAGGCCAAAACGTGTTAATCCAATTCAGTTTGTTAAACAGCATATACTGGGGAATAATAAGCACCTCGCTTGGCAGCATCAATGTCAGCATCATGCACGCGAACCAGAAAGCAGAACCTGGAAAGCGTATTCTAGCAAAAGCATAAGCCGCCATGGTGGAAGCAATAACGGTGCCAACCACTGAAAATATAGTTACATATAGTGAATTCTGAAAAAACAAGAAAAAAGAATGACCTGCAAAACCTTTAAAACCCGATACATAGTTTTCCCAGTAAAAATGAGCAGGGATAAGCTTATGCGCCTGCGAGTACACCTCTGTCGTATGCTTTAGCGAGCTCGATAGCAGCCAAAGCAGCGGATAAATCATAACGATGGCAAATCCCCACACAGCCGCGCTTAGCCAGAGGTTGCCCCCTCGCTTTTGTGATGTCGCATTCATGCCTCTCTCTCTCCTTTCGATTCGTAATGCACCCACAGTGAAGAAGAGCGGAAGACGAGCGCCGTCAGTATGCTGACTGCAAGCAACAACACCCATGCCATAGCAGAGCCGTAGCCCATATGCAGAAATCGGAATGAGTTTTCATATAAATAAATGACATAGAATAGCGTCTGGTCATGCGGTCCGCCGCCGGTTAAGATCATGCCCTCCGAGAAAACTTTAAAACCCCCGATGATTCCCATCACTAGGTTGAAGAAGATTACCGGACTAAGCAACGGCAATGTAATTCGGCGGAATCTATAGGCCGCTGACGCTCCGTCTACCAAGGCAGCCTCCAGCAAACTCGCTGGAATTTGCTTTAGGCCCGCAAGAAAGATCAGCATCGCCGATCCGAATTGCCATACGGACAAAACAATCAGGGAGCCAAGCGCTGTCGAAGGGTCGGTAATCCAAGAAATCGATATTTCAATTCCAAAAATCGAGCGCATGAACGAATTGAACGCTCCATTTAAGCCAAAGAGCTGACCCCACATCACGATAACAGCTACGCTCCCGCCCATCAGCGTTGGCAAATAATACAGAGAACGAAGAGCTCGAGCCCCTTTTATTTTCATATTAAGCAAAGCGGCAATAGCCAGTGCAAAGCATAGGCGAAGCGGGACAGCCACTGCAACGTAAAGCAGCGTCACCTTCACTGATTTCACGAAGCGCGGGTCATCTGTGAACATTTCCTTGAAATTTTCAAACCCGATCCATTGTGGCGCGGATAAAATATCATAGTCCGTAAACGATAAATACAACGAGAAAAAAATCGGAAATAACGAAAAAACAAATAGGCCAAGCAGCCATGGAAATATAAATGCGTATCCGGCATACATGTCGGGATTACGCAGCCATTGTTTAGAGGTGCGTTTCACTGGTTAACTCCTTTTCATCCATCTGCATACTTCATAAATGCGGCCTTCTATCCCATGGATGAGAAGGCCGCTGACACCGCCTATAGCGAATGCATAGTTACTTTTTCAATGCTTTATTTGCTTCCTGGCGGAAACGCTTTGCGCCTTCAGCTGGCGTCAGTTTCTCATAGAAAATTTCCGACGCGATGTTTTTGAATGAGGTGCTCACTTCGCTTCCGGCTGCAGGAGCAGGCGGATCAATCGGACTGCCTTGCGATTCAACCAAATCCAAATACGCGCGTACTCTCTTCTGCGTATCTGTAAACTCTGATTCTACGCCTGCAAGCACTTTAGGATTATAGGGAAAGCCGAAATAACCATCCAACGATTTTGCTGCCTCAATATTGTTTGTGTAGAACTCGATAAACTGAGCCGCTTCCTTAGGATGCTTCGAGTTGCTTGAAATGCCGTGGAAGAAGGATGGCTTAATGTAAGCTCCTTTGCCTGGGCCTGGGAACAACGAGAAGCCAACAACCTTATTTAACTGCTTCTCAACGACCGCGCTGTGGCTGCCGCTCCAGTAACCCCAGCCGCCATAGGCAGAGTTGCCTTTCGGGAACGGACCGTCCTCAAGTGCTTTAATCTCCGATTCAACAGCTACCGGCGTGAGCAGTTCTTTCTTTTGCAGCCGCAGCTGCGTTTCAAAAAACTCCGTAAACAAGCCGTCGTCCTCATAGCCAAGGCCATCCTGCGCGTCATTGTAAAGCTTAGCGTCATGCTGGCGAAGCCAGATTTCATATTGGGATTGACCAAAATGCGTGTCGCCGTAAATGCCCAGCTTATCTTTAACTGTCTGCAAGTCCTGCTCGTATTGCTCCCATGTATAACCTGATGCAGCAGGCGCCTCAACGCCTGCTTCCTTCAGCTTATCCGGATCATAAAATAGGACGAGCGCGTTGTTGCCGATATTGACGCCGTATAGCTTGTCGTCCACTTTGCCCACATCAGTATGGAGAGGGTTAATTCCCTCCAAATCGATGGTTTTATCCGCAACGTACTCATCCAACGGCTGAAGCAAACCCTTGCTTACATAGTTTTTAATTTGCGAATAATCGACGCGTACGACATCTGCCAAATCCTTCGATGCCGCTTGCACTAGAATTTTATCCGTATAATCGGCACCCGTCGCATATTCGGATTGCACTTTAATGTTAGGATAAGCGGCTTCAAACAGCTTTACAACGTTGTCATGGGCATCAATCGTTAGTTGGGTTCCCGCCCAGTAGCTTACGCGGATCGTTACTGGCTCAGTGGATGAAGCTTCCTTTGTTTCGGAAGCACTCGTTTTTGGGGTGTTGTTCGCTTCGTTAGTAGAGGCATTATTCGTATTGCCCCCTCCGCAAGCCGTTAAGCCAATAGCTAAGAGCAATAAAATAGCGGAATACCGTTTTTTAATCGAACGCATCGTAACTCTCTCTCCTTCTCATAACGAATTTCGGCTTAGAATGGCGTTTGTTTCCGTTCGGAACTTTGCTGCGCCAGCCTCAGGCGTAATCCGCTCGAACAAAATTTCATTGCTAATGGATTTAAACAACTGATTAACCTCCGGCCCTGCAATGGGATCAGGTGGGTCAATGAAACTTCCGTACCTTTCGACATCCGATAAATAATCCAGCACATTTTGCTGCGTGACCGTGAATGTCTCCTTCAAGCCGGCAATCACCTTAGGGTTGTAAGGAACGCCAAAATAAGCGTTTAGAGCGGTTGCTGCATCCAAATCATTTGTATAATAATTGATGAATAACGCAGCCTCTTCCGGGTGCTTTGAAGATTTGGCTATCGAGTGGAAAAAGGATGGTTTGATGTACATCCCATGGATACCCGCTCCGGGATAAGCGGCAAGCCCGACCTGCTTGCCCAATTGCTTCTCCACAATATCAATTTGGTTGCTCCAATAGGTAAAGCCTCCGAATGCTGTCTGGCCCCTCGGAAACGGGCCATCCTCCAAATTCCGGGTTTCCAGCTCCGTGCTTAGCGGCGTAAGTAAGCCTTCCTTCTGCCAACTTAGCTGCTTATTAAAAAAATCGATAAACAGCTGGTCATCCCAGTAACCTAGACCATTCTGGTCTTCATTGTAAAAGGTTGCAGCATTGGCTCGCAGCCATACCCGAAAATGATGCTGCGTCAGATGCGTATCCCCGTAATGGCCGGTACGATCTCGAATAGCGCGAAGATCACTCTCGTATTGCTCCCATGTATAATTGCGACTAGGAGGCTCTACTCCCGCTTGGTTCAGCAGTTCCTTGTCATAAAACAAAACTAGCGCATTGTTGCCGATGTTAAGGCCATACTGCTTGCCATTTAGCATGGCTCCTGCATTATGCACCGGATGAACACCTTCGAGATCGATGACTTGACGAGAGATATAATCATCAAGAGGCAGCAACAAGCTTTTTTTCGCGTACCTGGCCATGTTGGCATAATCGATACGCACGACATCAGGCAGGTTATTCGCTGCTGCCATGACCATCAATTGCTCGTCATAAGCGTCACCTGAATAATAGCTGGCTTGAACTTTTATCGACGGATAAGCCTTCTCGAAACGCTCGATGACAGCAGTGTTTTTATCGATCGTAAG
The DNA here is from genome assembly GCF_006345825.1 of Paenibacillus paridis. Lineage (GTDB taxonomy): Bacteria > Bacillota > Bacilli > Paenibacillales > Paenibacillaceae > Pristimantibacillus > Pristimantibacillus paridis. The sequence continues at coordinate 50,824 of NZ_VCIX01000092.1, read as the reverse complement.
TTGTGAGCCAGCCCAGTAGGTCATTCTTAACGTAACGATTTGCTCGTTAGCTAGGCCATTAAGCGGCTTGCTCTGGTCCTTTAAATCAAGTGAATATGCATAAGAGGATAGTACGAAAATGAGCAGCATTCCCGCCGAAAAGCCAATCATCTTCATACTCCGCATCGGTCTCCATCCTTTTTTCAATAGACTTATTGCTTTGCTTGCGGAATACCTTTCCCAAATATTCGGCATTCATAAAAAAATGGTTTTGAGCAAGCCATAACAAAGAGAGCTCCTCGTTCCCAAGGTTTTCCTGTACCATCTGCTGCATACGGTCGATGAGCAGCCTGCCCGCATTCCCGAATGCAGCTTCATGCTGCGCAGGATTCTCTAAAGCTTCGTATTGAAGATATTGATGAATTTCCTCAAGTGAACGCATGTTCAAAATACGAATTTTGTCCGTTGCCTCAATACGCTCGCGCTTGCTCTTGTCTTCTTGCAAATCGTGTACTACTTGCTTAAGCACTGCAATAATTTCGGTTTCGTCACAAGGTTTAAGCAAATAATGCTTTACGCCATGCTTCATCGCTTGTGTAGCCAGCTCAAATTCCCCATAACCGGAAAGCACGATAAAATGGATCTCGCCGAGCTCCTCTTTGATTTTTCTAATCAGCTCAATGCCGTCCATACCCGGCATTTTGATATCCGTGATCACAATGTCAGGCTTAAGCTCCGTAATTTGGCTGTAAGCTTCCCTTCCGTCTGAGCCTGCTCCGAGAAAGTGGAGGTTGAGCATATCCCACGGCACCAAATGCTTAATGCCTTCACGGATCATTCGCTCATCATCGGCCAAATATACGCTGAATTCGTTCATCCTCTGTCTCTCCTCCTTGATTGGCATATTCCTGATTTATGACGGGAATGGCAAGCCTCACCATCATTCCTCTGCCTTCTGCTGCCTCCAGCACGATACCGAAGCTATCGCCGTAAAGCAGCTTCAGCCTTTCGTCTATGCTCCGCAGCCCTATCCCCGTGCTCTCGGCCAGCTTCTCCTTTGTTCCTGATTGCCAATGATTATCGATTGGAAAGCCTGGTCCTTGGTCACGCACAGATATTTCAAGCCTCCGATCTTTCAATTCCGCTCGAATCGAGATATTGCAATGTCCCGTCTCGGCATCTGTCCCATATTTCACGCAGTTTTCTACAATCGGCTGAAGCAGCATGCTCGGCATGAATAGATGCTGCAGATCAGGCGGCAAGTTCACTTCGTAAACCAATCGCTCCTCAAAACGGAACTGCTGTATCGCTATGTAGTTTTGCAAATGGCCGAGCTCTTCTCCCAATGTAACCATTTCTTTCGTATTAACGGTAATGCGAAGCATATTGCCGAGCGCCTTCACCATGCCCGAGATCGCCATTTGCCCATTCATGCGAGCCATCCAGTTAATTGAATCCAGCGTATTGTACAAAAAATGAGGGTTCAGCTTTGCTTTCAACATATCGTACTTCGCTTCATTGAGCTTGATTTGCTTAATATAATTTTCATTGATTAGAGTGTTCAGCCGATCCGTCATCCTATCAAAATTGCGGTTGAGCAGCCCGATTTCATCCTGCTGAAGCTCTGCTCCGCTCGCTGAAATCCCGAAATCCCCCTTTTCCACGCTAAGCATTTTACGGGAAAGCTGTTCAATCGATTTTGTAATGGTGCGGGAGAAAATCCAGCCGAGCCAAAGCAATTGAAATAAAACCAGCACGTACAGCAGGATTAAGATACTTTTCATTACCGTGACATTTTTGAATATCGCTCCATACGGAATAAGATGGATGAACGTCCAACCTGTATAATCGAGCTTGAAGTATGCCGCCAGGTACTTTACCCCCTTCAAGCTGATCACACTATATTCCTCGCTTCGATCAGTCGGAAGCGCAGGTAGATCGGATGGGCTCAGCTCCTGATAAATAATGCCTTCCCCCGTCTGGATCAACAGCGACGATCCATATTTCAACTTTTCGGCAGGCGTGGCATAAACGGCCTCGCTTGCTGGAATGGTAATGATAAGCGTACCGATCGGCTGCAAGCTAAGCTGATTAATCTCTCTAATCTCCCGGTTAGCCATAAAAATGTTCGCTTGCGAACTGCCGCCGACCCATGAGCTTGCTCCTTCATGGCGGGCAGCCTGTTGCACGAGCTCTTGCAGTTGCAAATCATTGATTTGGGAAGGAAATACGCCAACGCTGTTTTTGCCTCCGTTAGCGTCAACAATCAGAATCGAAGCCGCTGAGGTATCCGTCTGCTGATACTTCAACAACATTTGCTTTAGCTTGCTCGCCGCCTCAAACGATTCAAAGCCGCCGTTACTTTCTTTTATCGTTTTAAGATGCTGCTGTACATCAGGGTTCGTCATAATCGTCAATGACAGTTTATCGATTGCTTTCAGCTTCTCTTCGATTCGCTGTGAAAATAAGAAAAATTTATCTGAGGTTTCCTTATAAATAAGCTGCTCATACAGCATCTGTGATTTATGGACAAACAATAACCCAAGCAAGCTCGTTACCGTCGCACCGAGAAAAATAAAAACAAAAAGCTTATGTTTGATTTTTAGTTTTTTCATTTCATCACCGTCACTTCCATAATCCCAAGTATACATACGTGATTAATGGTTTAATAGCACTATTTAAAAAACACCAAAAAAAAGCAAGAAATCAGCAGCTGCCGATTTCTTGCTTTACCTTTCTTTTGTATGGAACTGATTAGATAAGGGGTGTGGTTTGCGACAGCTCCACCTTGGCAGGCCGCTCTTTCAATGCTAGCACCAGCACCGTTATTCCCCAGCATACTGCCGAAATGAGCAGCATGTTGATCACATAGATGGAAATGGAACCGCCGCTGCCATAAATCAATTTCGTGTATCCTTGGATCGCATTAGGCGCTGGCAGAAAATGTCCGAGTTGGCGATAGAAACCCGTAAGCATAATCGCCGGTATAATATTGCCGGCTGTCAACAGCTGCAGCGGAACGAGACCTACGTTAAATAAGGGCCCTGCTTGTCCGAAGAGGGCGAATCCCATTTGTGTGACGCAAATGCAAGTCAGGTACACAAGCATGTGAAATGCCCACATCGCAAGAAAAGAGCTATGGACATCGACAAACAGCATCGCCGCTCCGGTAATGATCAGCGGGAACAAAACAGCTGCGAGTGCATAAAGCTTTTGCCTTGCGAAGAAAATTTCCCACTTGCCGAATTCACTTTGCAGCTTCAGAGAAGATAAATTCAGCTGAATGTTCATGGTCATTACCGCAATGTAGGTGATAAATCCAAGAATCATCGGCAGCATTGACGTGGAGAAGTTGCTGACCGGATTCGTCTTAATGATCTCAGCTTGCACCGGAAGCTCGGTTACGCCGGTCAGATTTCCGCTCACTTCGCGGGTAATCTGCTCGGCAACGGTTTCCATCATGCTTTTGGCTACATCGGAATTCGCTTGGTTTACATAATAGACCAGCTTACCATTTCCAGCTTCTCGCACATCCTGCGCCAGTTCTGCTGGAACGCTAATGACCATATGAAGTGCGCCTTCGTTCATTTTCGCTTGCGCCTCCTCCAGCGAGGAGAACCTTTCCGCATAAAAAGGAGCAGTCGATGCGATGCGATCCGCAATATCCGCGCCTTGCGTACTCGCTTCCGCAACAAGAGCAACATGCAATTGGTCTATCCGGTCGGTCGCCCCATTGTATCCAGTCATCCAAAAGATCACAAACAAGAGTGGCACAACCAAACCAAACACCAAACCTACCGGCGTTGTCGGCGCCTTTAAAAAACGTTGAAATACCTTCACTTCTCCAACCTCCAACATCATTTATATAGTATCATATGACATATATGCATATGCACCTATTTGCCGAAAAAAAGATTAAGACAGATTACGATATAATTGATTGATGACTTTCACAAATACATCAATGTCTTCCTCCGCAATCCCTTCCGATGCCTTCGCGTGAATGGCCTCAACATGGGAAACGAGCAGTTCGGCCAGCTCTCTTCCCTTAGTCGTCAAATAAAGTAAAAAAGCTCTACGATCCGTTGGATCATCCTGACGAACAATAAGCTCCTTCCGCTCCAGCTTGTCCAGCACCTTGCCAATGCTTGTCTGATCGCGAACAATCAGCTCCGACAGCTGCTTCTGTGATATCCCGTCTTTTCGGAATAAACGGCTAAGAACGCCATATTGCTCTGGAGTAATATCATAGGGTAGGAGTGCCCGGCTTAACACTTTCTTATTGGCAATGCTGGTTCTTGTAAGCAGAAAGCCAATCGAACGCTGATCAATGTCAAAACCCATGATAAACTCCTCCTTCTTAAAAATACATGCACATGCTATTATCTCCCTTCGCCATTATAGGCCATTGCCCCCCAAAAAAGCAAGGCTTGTTCGATCCGAATGTTCCATGAAAAAAATCCCCTTCCGGCATACTGGTTACCCTACCTTATGCTTCAACTCCAATCCATGCTGCAGGACAAACTCATCCAGCATTAATCCATCCACATCATAAGCCTGGTAGGTCAACGTCGTTCCGTCAACGGTAATGCCGGCAAACATTTGCTTTTCATTTTGAAAATGGACCTTATGATAAAATTGGTCTTCCTTCTTCTCGTTAAACTTTTGGCCGGACGCATTCGTCACCACATAAACTGTGCCTTCCCGATTGTTAACGGCTGACTCCCCGTCGCCGACAACCTTGCCGTCCCGAATCGGATACGAACGCGAATATTCATGGTTATGCCCTTGAAGCACAAGGTCCACCTTGAACTCATCGAACAGCTCCGTCCAATCCTTCACTTTTTTGTTCGTGTTTCCGCCGTAAGGGCCTTGGTGAACAGCGACGACTGTCCACGGCTGCGACGAATTTTCAAGGTCGCTTCTGAGCCACTTCGTCTGCTTCTTGATGTTCGATTCCGTATTCAAAAATACAAAATGAACGTTAGCGTAGTCAAATGAATAATTGGTGCCTTCAATCGAATCCTCTTCCCCGTTCACGGGTAAATTGAAATGCGAAACGAAGTGGCCTGCCTCCCCGTCTACCTCGTCATGATTGCCCGTTACAGGCATGAACGGAATGCGCGTCACCCATTTGCTCGCTTTGGCGAACAGATGCGTCCATGCCTGCTCATCCGCCGGCTCCTCCGTCAAATCACCGTTATGGACAATGAATGCCGAGTCAGGAAACGTCGCAAACGCCTGATCCATTGTATTTCCCCAGAGCTCAAAATCCTGCTCAGTGATGCCCTGCGAATCCGTCACATTAATAAATGTAAAAGCCTCCTCTTGGGCTGCCTCCGTCTTAAACGTTGCCTTGTCGCTCCACTCTTTTTCCTTTCCGCTGCCTACGCGGTAGGTGTAGGTCGTTCCCGGCTCAAGCCCGGTGGCTTCTGCTTTATGCGCAGCTTGCACAACATTTGCTTCCGAATCAAGCGCCTCTGTCGTCCCTGTAAAGGTCATGACCTTAGCCGACTCCCAGTCTGCTGCGTTCTCGCCTTCTACAATCTGCACGATAGCCGCTGCCTGCCCATTTTGAGTATGCCATGTGAAAGCACGGCTGGTCTTGGGGTCATCTTTGAATGTCGTTACGATGGCGATCGGCTTCTTCTCCTTTTCCGCTTTCAGCCATTCCATTCCTACTGCTCCTACAATTAATAAAGCGCAGCATACTAGCAAGGCGAGCATGTCTTTTCGTATTTTCAAGTCTGCCACTCTCCCTTCCTCTTCATGCTATCTTAACAAATAACGCCCAGCTGGCGCATTCAGCAATCTTTCAGCCAGCCTTAAGTTAAGAATAAGTAAAGGCCAGTAGAATAACATCTGTAAGCAACAAGGGGCGTTGAACTAGAAAAGAGGTGTGAAATGAATACAAATCTAACCTACCGAAATGAATTGAAATTTTTCGTTAATTATCATCAATATTTCATTATACGCCAGAGGCTCAAAGATCTGATGGAGCAGGACAAGCATGTGGGACCTACGGGCGAGTACCATATTCGAAGCTTGTATTTTGATGATATCAACAACAAGGCGCTGCATGAGAAACTGGGCGGCATTCGTGACCGCAGCAAATATCGGATCCGAATCTATAACGGCCAGGATAATATCATTCATTTTGAGAAAAAAATTAAGTTTCGTGATTACATTGCTAAGGTGAAGGAACCGCTTACCAGAGCTATGTTCGACAGGCTCATGGCCGGCGATTATGAAGTGCTGAAGGAGCAAAAAAAGCCGCTTCTCGATGAGATATATGATGAGATGAAAGATAAGCTGCTGCGTCCGAAGGTCATTGTCGACTATGTCCGTGAACCCTATGTTTGCGAAAACGGCAATGTGCGGATCACCTTTGACAAGGAACTCCGAACGGGATTGCACGCCGTCGATATTTTTGACAAAAGCCTGGAGCCGATCCGTGCGCTCGATAACGACCTGATCATTCTTGAGGTCAAATACGATGCCTATATTCCCGCTTATATCAAAATCGCCTTGCAGCTGGAAGGCTTAAATCGCCAATCCGCTTCGAAATACGTCATTTGCCGGAAACATTTGAAATTTAACCCTTGGGAGGATTATTAAAAATGGAAACCACAACTACAGCTGCCGCAGCGACCGAAACATCGTCAAGCTTCGCCGACCTATTAAAAAACTCGGTGCTGGATAACTTTACGTCGAGCATCAGCATCTCCAAAATATTGGTCACGTTAGGCGTCGCATTCCTGCTAGGCTTCTTCATCTACTTGCTTTATAAACGAATTTTCAGCGGCGTGCTTTATTCTAAGAGCTTCAACGTATCGCTGATTGGCATGACCATGATTACAGCGATGGTTATTATCGCGATCAACTCCAATCTCGTGCTCTCGCTCGGTATGGTTGGCGCTTTGTCCATCGTCCGTTTCAGAACGCCAATCAAAGACCCGACCGATCTGATCTTCCTGTTCTGGGCGGCGGTTGCAGGCATCGTAACAGGCGCTGGATTTTATACATTGGCAGTTATCGGCTCAATCGTTGTTGGACTGATCCTCTTCTTCTTCGTCAAAGGCGGTTCCGTTGAAACCCCATATCTGCTCGTGGTCAATTGCGATAGCGATGCAACCGAACAGCTCGTTCACAAGCAAATCGGCACACTCGTGAAACGCTACAACGTGAAGCAAAAAACAGTAACGCAAGGCAACATTGAAATGACGCTTGAAATTCGACTTCGCGACGAGACCGGCCGGTTTGTCAATCAATTAACCGAGCTGGCGGGCGTTCGCAATGCTGTGCTGATCAGCTACAGCGGGGATTATGTGTCCTAACACTCAGGAGGTGCTCTAATGAAAGCGAAAGCTCAAGTTGTATTGCTTTGCTTTTGCTCCATCCTCTTGATATTCGGACTGACGGGATGTACCATTGGCGGTACTTCCTTCGGTCTCGCCAGCACGGGTACAACGGCGAGCGCAGGCGAGAAATCAGCAGATGAGCAGAAGCTTGATGAAACAGTGTTTCCAAAGGATAAAGTCGTCGATGTCAAAATTACAATTGACAAGGACGATTTCCAAAATATGCTTGACAATGCAAGCGCGGAGGAATACAAGCAAGCCTCCGTCGAATACAACGGCCAAACCTTTGACAACGTCGCCATTCGCACAAAAGGCAATCTTAGCCTAAACAGCGTCGTGAATATGACGGATTCCGATCGATACAGCTTTAAAATCTCCTTCGATGAATATGTCAATCAAACGCTTCAAGGCATCAGCAAAATCAATCTGAACAACAATTATAGCGATGCTTCCTACATGCGCGAATTTCTCTCGTATGAGCTGGCGGAGCAAATGGGCCTGCCTACGCCAAAATTTTCGTATGTCAACGTCTATGTCAACGATGAGCTATGGGGATTTTATTTGGCCATTGAGCAAATAGGAGACGCCTATCTCGAACGAAACTTTGGCAATGCCTATGGCGCGCTGTACAAAGCAAATGGCGGCAATGGCAGTGAGTTGAACTGGCTTGAGACGATCGACGCCTACACTGGCCTTGATTTGAAATCAGACAAATCCAATGATGATATTTTGCTCGATATGGTCGATGAGCTTAACAACGGCACCGATTACGAAAGTGTGCTGGACGTGGATGAGGCATTAAAGTTTATCGCGCTAAACGCCGTAGCCGGTAATTTTGACAGCTATCTGTCTGAGAAAAAGCATAATTATTATTTGTATGAGAACGACGGCTTATTTAATATTTTGCCATGGGATTATAATATGTCCTTCGGCGGCTTTGGCGGCTCAGGGGTGTTAATCGATGAGCCAACGACAGGAACGTTAGCTGACCGTCCGCTCATCGACAAGCTGCTCAAGGTCGATGCCTACAAAGAAAAATACCATGAGATCGTGACCGATATGCTGGAGGGTTATTTGGCTGACGAGACATTCCAAGCCCGTATTGCGGAAATTAAGGAATTGATCTCCCCCTACGTGAAAGCAGACCCGTCATCCTTCTACACGTATGAACAGTATGAGCAAGGCGTGACGCAGGTCATTTCATTTAACGCCACGCAAACCAGCTCGATTGCGCAGCAGCTTGCCGGCACTATTCCTTCCTCCGGCGACGGATCCGGCAGCGGAAGCAGCGGCTTCGGCGGTGGCGGCAGAGGTGGCGGCGGTATGGGCGGTGGCGGCTTCGGCGGCAACCGTCAAAATCCTCAACAAAACGCTCAACCGAATAACGGGCAAAATACACAACCAACCGACGGAGCGGCTCCGAACGCTGCGCCAGCTGCCAAGACAGATAACACGCAAGCAGCTGCGGCGGCAGTTGACGAGCAAGCGGATCAAGCCTCCGCGGGAGCTAAAGCAAACAGCGGCATATCTCCCACGGCTAAGCAGGCTGATTTCAACGGCAACGTAAATACATCTGCCATCGAAACCGCTGTTGACACTGATGTTAATGACAGTCAAGGTACGCCTCCAGCGGCTGGCTCTGCACCAAATGGCAATACGGCAGAGAGCGGGCAAGGGGCCGCTGGAACTGCTGTCCCTAATGGGCAAGCCCCACAAGAAGATGGAGGCATCACCCCGCCGGATGGGCAAATGCCTGACCAACAGGGCGGAGGCATGGCTCCACCGGATGGTCAAATGCCTAACCAACAAGGGGGCGGCATGCAGGGTGGTTTTGGCGGCGGTCAACCGCCGGATGGGCAAGGCGGCTTCGGCGGCGGTATGGGCGGCATGGGTGGCGGCGGCTTCGGCGGGCCAGGCACTGCAAACGCTCAGCCTCAAGGCAGTCCAAAGGAAGCCGCAACTGCCGGGATTGCCATCGCGATCCTGCTTCTCTCCTGCGCATTCGTCGTCTATTACAAACGCAAACGGCTTTAACAAGCAAAAGCAAACAAGGAAGCGGCAGTCCGGGCTTACATTCGCCCTAGCTGCCGCTTCCTTGTTTATTTTAATATTGAAAATACAAATCAATGAAGTTGTCCTTTATTTGGTTTAGGAGATATCTTTTAAACTTTTATAATGTTCGCTGAAATAAAAGGAATTTGTCCCGCTAAATTATTGTAATTCTCTTGGAAACTGAAATAGCAGGAATTTGTCCCGGTAATTTATCCGATTTTCGCTTTTTTCAGCAATTTCTTTGGAATTAGCGGGAGAAATTCCAACTATATGCCATGAAATCCTGATTTTCATTGAATTAGCGGGAAAATTTCCATTAAAATCACGATTTCCACTTTTTACTTTTCACTTCCAAATTTTCGCGTAACCCCATTCATACTCGCTCCGCCCTACTCCCTCGCTACGCTAGCCGCTACCTCCTTCGTAATTTGCTCCCCCCCAAGCTCCTTCCATCGCTGGACGAAACCATCAAAGGCCGAAATGGGCTGATCGCCTACAATGATTTGAAGAAACACTTCATTCTCAAGCTTTTCAAGCTCTGCCCACTTTACGTCCATTGTCGCCGTCGAACCAAAGAAGACGCTGTGCACCTCCTCTGCCTCTGACAAACGAAGCGCTTTGGCTCCGTACTTATAAGCGTTTGACGCTTTCCACGCATCCATGTTCTTCTTTGGGTTATCATTTTCAAATACCGTCATTTCATAAAGCTGCAGCGTGTCTGGATCGAGGCTTGCCGAACTCATCTCACCGCTCATCACCTTTTGCAAATCCATATAGCGGGTTTCAATTGCATTGGAATAATCGAGCAGCAAATCAAACGGATAATAATGACGCAATTGAACGCCGGATTCAGCAGCAAAATCATCCATCATCTTGATCTGCTCCTCATTCGGATCTTGTCTTCGTTCCAGCCGCGTAAACATATTAAGCAGCTTTATGATCGCTTCCGGATGCTCAAAACCTTTGCGCACGACCAAATAACGGTCCGTTACCGGAGCAGCATGCGTCACAAAACGGCCATTCACGCCAATAGGAGACGCAATGGCGCGCCATTCCGCCTTCGTATCCCGGGCAACAGAATCAGATAAAGGCCAATAAGGCATCCACCATGGGCCAAAAAACAAGCCTGCTCTGTTAGACGTAATCGGTTCCTGCGTCTCCTTATAGAGAACGAACTGGGGATCTATGACTCCGCGCTTATACCAATCCGCCAAAAGGGATAACGCCTGCTTTGTCTCCGGCATGATTGACCCGTAGATGACCGCGCCGCCAGTGCCCTTTACCCAATTTTTAGGAAAAGAATAAAAGGAATGAAAAATCGCTTCAAATCCGTTCATATTTGGTTTCTGGCCATAAAGAATCGTTTTATCTCCCGCGAGCCCAACCGTATTTGCTTTGCCGTCTCCATCCGGGTCCTGTTGGACGAATGCCAGCGCCACCTTCTCGATCTCCGAAATCGTTGTTGGAGGGGACAATCCTAGCTTATCCAGCCAATCCTGGCGATACCAGAGCAAGGAGGTCGAATCCGCTTTTATCGCTATGTTCGATAGTCCGTACAGCTTTCCATCAAACGTTGCTTCTTGAAGCGCTTGCCCATTTGTCGATTCGTATATCGCCTGGACCAGCTCCGAGCCGTACTGCGGAAACACCTGACTTAAATCCTCGATCATATCGTTTGCCATCAGCTTCTTCAGCTGATCGCGGTCCACCACCATCGCATCAGGCAAATCACCGCTCGCAATAGCGAGATTCACTTTTTGCTTAAAGGCTTCTTCGCCCTTTGCCTCCCAAGAATGCTCTACTTTAATATTGGTCATGCTTTCAAAATAACGAGAGATCGGATTGTTATCGTTTGTGTTTCCTCCGGACAGTGTAGATTCGGGCACCTTAAAGCCTATTTTCACCGTTACCGGTTTCTCATATTTCCCGTAAGCATCCGACTGCGGATGGTTCTCCTTTGCAGACGTCACCGCCTTGTTTCTCTGCTCTTTATCCTTTGAGGATGAAGGAGCATCGCCATTCCCGGTGCATCCGCTCAACAGGAGCAATAGGCTTGCCAGCAGGGCTCCTAATCTTTTCAATGAATGACCCTCCTTCTCCTCATGGATTCAAAACTCAGCGAGTGGACCTGGCCGCAGCCGTGCGGTACTCCGTGGGCAGCTGACCGACATTTTCCCGAAATAGCTTGCTGAAATATTTATCGTCCTCGAAACCTACCAAATAGGAAATCTCATAAACAGGAAGCTCCGATTCAATAAGCAGCTGCTTCGCCCGTTCTATTCTCATTCGCCTTAGCATAGCACCGAAAGGTTCTCCCGCAAATTTTGCAAAGCAGCGGCTGAAATATCCGCGGCTCATCTTCACATGATCGGCTACATCCGTCTGATTCAGCTTGACGCTAGCCTCCGCCTTCATAAATAGGATCGCACGAATCAAACAATACATGACCTCTTTGGAGAAGCCGAGCTCCAGCATCCGGCGCTGCACCGTGTCAGAGAAGCGTCTGAGCCATACTTTCCAATCCTCCCAGCTTAACAGCCCGTCTATTTCCCCTTGCAAATATGTGACATCCTTCTCGGTCATCAGCAGCCTGCCCCAATCCGTGCAGAGCTCTGCTCCGAACTGTGCAAGCTTATCCGGCAAAACATAGTGCTCCGCTACCTGCCGCAGGAAAAGCTCCCAATCCGCTGAATATAACGTCCATTTCAACTCCAAGCCATCCGAAGGCACCAGCGAGGGTTGCTTGGCCTTTAGCTGGGCGAGCTGAACCAATTGCGCGTATCCCACACAAGCTCCGCCTTCTGCCGAAGCTGAATTGTAATTGTAAAATACATATAAAGGCATGCTCTGCTCGAGCTTTTGCTTGATCTCATCCAAAGGCTGATCCAGCAGACCGGTAAGCTTGACCGAGCGCCAGCTTCTCCCCAGAGTAAGGGCTAGCTCGCGCCGAAGCTCCTGCTCAGAAACAGCATGGATCAAGGGAATCAACCACATGCCTGTCAGCTCCAGCAAAGGATTGCGCTTAATGATCGACAATCGAAACAGCTCGTTGCTGTCCGCATCCGGCAAATAAGCATACAATAGCAAGCCTGCATCTGCCGGTATCCGTTCCTTCTCCACTCCCCTTGCATTGTCCCTTTGCGTATGCTGATCCCAGCCTAGTCGATCCACAATGCGGCGCATCACGTCGTTTGCGTTATCCGGCTCCAGCAACGTTTTGACGATATAGTCAATCGCCCCAAGACGAAGCGCTTCTTGCACATAGTCGAATTCATGGTGACAGGTGAGCACGACGGAACGAACGCGCGGATGACATTGCCTAATGAGCTGAATCAGCTCGAAGCCGGACATGCCCGGCATCGTAATATCGGTAAACACAAGCTCAGCCTCTGTCTGCTTCAGCAGCTCCAGCGCATGACGCCCATCCGCTGCCTCGCCGACGATAGCGATACCGAAAGAAGACCAATCAAATAATGAAATAAAGCCCTTGCGCACCAGCCGCTCGTCATCTACAACGATCGCTTTAATCATCAAAGTCCTCCTTTGATTTTTGCGGAATAAGGATTGACACCCGTGTACCCTCCTCCAACTCGCTATCGATACGAAACTCCATTTGATCGCAATAGAAACGCTTCAGCATGCGGTTTACATAAGAGAGCCCTATTCCAAGGCCCGTGCGCTTCGCCTCGCCCTCCCCCGACAACAGCTGCTTGATCCTCTCTGGCGCCATGCCCGAGCCATTATCCTCAACGCAAAGCAGCATTTGGCCTGCGCTGAATGGTGCAATCCGTATCACAATTTTCCCTGCTCGGTCACCCATGCCATGGTAGATCGCATTCTCGACGAGCGGCTGTAGCAAAAAACGGGGTACAGCAACCCTAAGCATCGTTTCATCCACATCCAATTGAAAATCAAATTCATAATCGTATCGAATGCGCTGCAGCTCCATATAATTGGTCATGGCCTCAATCTCCTCGTTGACTGTGACAATCAGGCTTTGCTTGCCTAAATTATAATGAAGCACCTTGACTAACAAGGTGACGAGCTTATCTATCTCCTTCTGTCCGTTCATCCTTGCCAGCCACTGAACCGTGTTTAGGGTGTTATGCAGAAAATGAGGATTAATTTGACTGAGCAGCTTCTCAATTTCGAATTGGCTTTTTTGTTTTTCGTTTTCCGTAACGGCCGTAATGAGCCCGTTAATTTTATCCTTCATTTCTTGAAAGTTGGTTAGCAAAAAATCAAATTCCTCAACATGAGTAAACGTAACCGGACTTGTTCGGTTCTCAGCGAGCCGAACAATTTCCACATTAACCTTGCGCAGCGGGCCGTACACCCGCTTCCATATCATCCAGGCTAACAATATTGCGAACAAAAGCGTAGACAACGCTAATATGATCATTTTTTTGAACCAAGAATAGATCTCGCTGTTGTACACCCTCTTGTTAACCGTCGTGATTAGCGTCCAGCCTTGTTTGCTGGTATAGCGGAACAAATGATAGCCTTCAAGCTCCTCATAAGGAAGCGATGAGCCGCTTTCCGCTGCCTGATGGATAAATTCCGGCAAAGCCGTCTCCTCCATGTACGTCACGCGCCCTTGCTCGTTTACGAGCAAATGGGCGACCTTCATCCCATAAGACTGCTGTTTCAATAAATCCCGAAATAAATTATAGTTCGTTTCCAAATAAATATAGACCTGCTTATCGCCTTGAACGCGTACGATTCGGCGCTCCGAGAACACGATATTTTCGCTAGTACTGTATAACGTCTTATGGGGGCCGGAATAGTTAGCGCCATTGTAAGTAATAAACGCCGGAAGCGTATCGATGTCCATAGCGGGATTCATGCTAAGATTGGAGAACAGCACCGGGTCTTCCTCTTCTGGCATGAGATAAGCAGTAAGCCCTAAATAAGGGTTAGTAAAATTGACTAAATTGATTTTTTCATTAATGGAGCTCATCATTTGCGATTTTGCCGATACCTGCTTCTCCAAAATAAAAGTAGATACCTCCTCGACAATCTGGCCGTCAAGCGCAAACTGCTTGGATGCAAAATCAAGATTATTGATAGCGTTTTCAAGACTGACGGCCTCTTGAAGCTGGCTTGCGCTGATTCCGCTTTGAATTTTGTTCGCCAAAATGGAATAGATCGAGAAATAGGTAAGAACGCCGACCAGCATCAGCGGCAGCAAGCAGCCGATCATGAGATAGAGGATAAGCGTCCGCCTAAGCGATTTTGTGCGATGTCCCATTTGCGAGACCGATTGTAAAGCCATGCTGCCCACCTGCTCCCTTGCCGATGCTCTGTCCTTTAGCGATTGGAAAAAACTTTCTATTTTCCTAATCTTACAATTTGCTTTCCTATTGTGCAACGAGAAAACCAAGCGGGAGAAAGAAAGACCCGCACATAGGCGGGTCGTCTCCTGCTGTTATCCAGCGGCAGGCCAATTACTTTTTCCGGTATTCGAATACCTTTTTATTTTGCTCGATACCGAAGGCAAGCACTTCATCGTAGCCCAGCCCCTTCGCCTTATCGATCATTTCGCCACGAAGCTTCGTAAACTCCGCTTCATTTTTGGCGAATACCATTTTCCAGGAATATTGCTTGATTACATCCGCGACCTGCCCGCGCTTTTGTTCCAGCTCCGGGCTTCTGATTTCAGGCGGCGTACCGGTGAAAATCATTTTGAGTACCGACAGCTGGTTGTTTTTCTCCAAATATTCCTTTGCCGTCAAAGCTCCGCCCATCGCATCGCGCCAGCTTTGCTCCAGCTTGGATGGCGATTTCTCCAGCACGGATTTCCAAAGGTTGTAATCGTACGGATCGCCGTTATCTGGATTGATGTTCGTATTTTTAAAGGAAGTATTATTCAGCTGATTCATGCCATCCTTATACGAACCGCCACCAAATTCCGCCGCTACAGGGGAATCATTGGCTGGAAGCGCTTGGACGCCGAAATCGGTTAGCACCGGCTTGCCATCCTTCAATTCCCAGGTTAAGCCTTCCGGTCCATTCGTGGAAACCATCATGCCCTCTGGGCTGTAAAGCCAATCGATCAATTCCAGCACGCGGTCAGGATGCTTTGCCTTGGAACCAATCGCCCAGACGCGTTGGCCGCCATATGGATCGTAACCGTAAGAGAACGTCCGTTCCTCCTCGAATGGCACGAGTGCGAAGCCTTTGCCTTCCGCCAAATGCTCGGCTGTGTTGTAGGTATCATCAAGCCAAGGGAACCAGGTAAAGAGCAGCTGGCCGTCTTTCATTTTATTTACAACGTCATCGAATTTTTGCGTGATCGAATCCGGGTCGACCAGCCCCATTTGATTCGCATCGTAATAAAGCTTGAGGCCGCGAAGATAATAGCCGTCCTCGTCGAGCACTCCTTGAATTTCTTCCTTGTCGCCGGATACGAGCGAGAAGCCGCCAGGGTTAAATCCGTCGCCTTCATCGAAACCGTGCAAACCGGCCCAAGCCTTGGCAGCGACCATCATATTGCCATCCCAATCCGCCCACATCGAGAAGGCGTAGGTTGGACGGCCGGTTGCGCTTTTTGGCTCCAGCTCCTGCATTTGCTTCAGCACGGGGAGATAGTCCTCCATCGTCTTGATCGCCGGACGCCCCAGCTTCTCATACAAATCCCAGCGCAGATTCGGGTGATACGTCAAATCCTTTGCTTCCGATGGGCCTGGCTTATCGTCGCCGACATCGAAGCCGATGCCGTATACGCTGGAGCCTTTGCCAAAGTTAGCTTTATTCTTTTCAATGGCTTTCGGCGCGTATTTGAGAATATTTTTCCCTTTGTCATCAAGCAAGCCGTCCTTCGTCCAATCGACGAGCATGCCCGCTTCGATCGCAGTCAAATATTTCTCTCCGTCATCGCCGAACACGACAAGGTCGCCAAGATCGCCTGAAGCCATCATTGTGGCAAATTTCGTATCACCGCCACCCTCCAGATTTGAAGCGATAATGTTCAGCTTAATGTTGAATTTATCCTTGATTACTTTTGCAAACCAGCCGGTCTGCTCGCCAGAGAAGTTGGAGAGCATGGAGAAAACGTCTAGGGTGATTTCTTCCTTCGCTTCGGGCTCCGGATCTTTCGTACCTTCCGTAGGCTTGCTAGTCACGGTACCGCTATCAGGATTTTTCGTCTTATTATTGTTGCTGCTCGACGTACAGGCTGCCGTACTTACGACTAGCACGAGCGCCAACAAGACAACCAAGGATTTACGGATGGATAGCAATGCGGTGGCCTCCCTTTTTTTAGAAAAATGCACATTCAATCGTACTCGCTTTGAATCAGTTATACCTTTTTGGAACAATTGCCTACCTCCAGACGTTTCCTCCGCTCACCTCCCTTCATGCTCCAAGCAGAGATCGTCTCTTTGGCATGACGGCTTACCCTTTAACCGCGCCAATCATAATGCCCTTCACAAAATAACGCTGGAAAAACGGATAAACGAATAAAATGGGAAGGACAACAATCATCGATACCGTCGTTCGCACAGAAGTCGCCGTCTGCATATTGGTCAAATCGATCGTACCGCCCGAGCCCTGCGAATTTCTTATAATGGCGGCCAGAGAGGTCGATTCGTTCAAATATTTGTAGAGCACGAACTGAAGCGTGTAATATTTGCTGTCGGTCATCAGAAACAAGGTATCCACGAACGAATTCCACTGGCTAACCGCTGCAAAAATCGCAATCGTCGCTGCAATCGGCGTAATAAGCGGGAAGATAATGCGAGAGAAAACCGTCAAATACCCTGCTCCGTCCATCTCCGCTGACTCCTGAAGCACCTCTGGAATCGATTCCACAAACGTTTTAACCAAAATGACATAGAAAGGCGAGACGATAAACGGCAAAATATAAGCAAGGAAATTGTTCGTTAAATTCAGATTCATCATAATGATGTACCAAGGGATAATGCCGGCGTTAAAATACATCGTAATAATGACGAAGCGGTACCAAAACCGTCTGGCCCACATCTTCTGTTTCGTAAATAGGAAACCGAGAAAAGCCGAGGCTACAACGGTAAGTAGCGTGCCGATGACCGTTCTTCCTACCGAAATCAGGGCTGCCTGCGAGAGCCCTTTCACTTGCAGCACTTCAATATAGTTCGTAAAATGAATCACCTTCGGATAAAAAGTGACGAGCCCTCTTGAGCTGAGATCATTGCTGCTGATCGTATTGATGAATAAGTAATAGAACGGGAACAGGCAGAGAACCATAAAGATTGCAAAAAACGTATAATTCAGAGCATTGAACAACAAATCGCCGTACCGCTGTTGCCTAAGCGTGCGCATGCGCTTCCTCTCCTTCGATTAAATGATCGATTCGCCGCGGACAAGCTTGGACAAGCGGTTGGCGAAAAACAATAAAATAATGCTAATGATCGACTTCAGCATACTAACGGCCGTTGCGAACGAGAAGTTGAAGCCAAGCAAGCCGGTATTATAGACGTAGAGATCGAGAACCTCTATCGTGTCGCGGTTCAGCGCATTTTGGAAGACAAAGTATTGCTCCATTCCGTTATTGATAAGGTTCGCAATGGAAAGCAGAAGCAGCACGAAATAGGTTGGCAGAATGCCCGGGACGGTAATATGCCAGATCATGCGAAACCGGTTTGCTCCATCGACCTTGGCCGCATCGTACAGCTCCTGATCGATCGAGGCGATTGCCGCAATATACATGATGGCTCCCCAGCCGAGCCCTTTCCAGAGCGCCCAAAGCGTCATTTTGATCCAAATAAACTCGCTGGACGCTAGGTAATTAACTCCGCCGTCCTGAAAACCGAGTCCAATCATTACCTTGTTCACCACGCCGTTGTCAACGGAGAACATCATGAAAGCAATTGCATAGACGAGCACCCAGCTGATGAAGTTTGGGAGCGTCGTGAAAATTTGTACCGTTTTTTTGTACCAGGTCGTTTTGATTTCCGTTAGCAATATGGCGAAAATGACGGGACATACCGACGTTATTATTCCGAGTCCGCTAATGGCGAGCGTATTTCGCATGACCCGCAGCACTTCCTGTGTTTGAGTCGGATTGGATACGATCGAGCGGAACCATTGCAAGCCGACGAACTGCGTATCGAATAATGAAAAACCAGGACGATAGTTGTAGAAGGCGTAGAGCCAGCCGTATAACGGAAAATAGCTGAACACCAAAATGAGTGCGAGAAAAGGAAGCGCGAATAGAAACAGCCGATAACGGTCCGGAATGTAGCTGCCGCTGCTGCGCGACAATGAGCTTTGTGGACGGATGACCGTCTTCATGTGATCCCCCCTGCTTGAAATGGTTGCCCCGCATATGCCGCAGCCTTTCGCAGTAAGCGCTTACTGCTGTTAACGCTAGGCTTGCCGCGGCTGTGCTTTCTCCCTTTAGTGTACGTGGATATGCCGCTTAGCCGGGAGGGACAGCGGTCCTCGAATGAGGGAATATCGTCATGAGCTAGCGGACGGATTTCATACCTTAGTGAACCATTTTCTTACTTTGAGATTCACCCTATTCATTGTTCAAATGAAAGACAGCTGCATGACGCTCTACTGCTGCTTTCCCTCCGCAACCTTTCCGGACGGCAAACCGTTTGAATAGATAATGATTCCATAAAATGGGGGATAGCGATATGAAACACAGCAAATCACTACTTTTTGCCCTAACTACAATACTGTTATTAACCTCATGCGGGCAGCCTGAGAACAAGGCCATAACCATACAGGAACGCGCCAAACTCGCCGAGCAATCAAATCCGAATATTGTGGAGGCAGCGAATAGATTCGGACTTGAGCTCGCCAGTGAACTCATAGCAAAGGACACTGGAAAAAATGTTACTCTCTCTCCAGTAAGCATCATGCAAGCACTTGCCATGACCGTGAATGGAGCAGCAGGCGCGACGCGTGAACAGATGTCGAAAGCGCTGCACATCGGAGGCTTGTCCGAAGAGGCGCTTAATAGCGGGCAGAAGCAGCTGCGAGAACTGCTTCTGCAGCCGGGACCGGACATAAAACTAACGATGGCCAACTCCCTCTGGCTGCAGAAAGGCTGGCCCTTCCGCAAGCCTTATCTAGACCGTGTATCGGAAGCCTACGCTGCACAGCTTCATGAACGGGAACTGGCTGCTCCCGCCGTACGCAAGGAAATTAACGATTGGGTTAAGCAGCAGACAGAAGGGCTTATCCCTACCATTCTAGATGAGCAGGTTTCGAAGCTGACGAAGCTCATGCTAATCAATGCCCTCTACTTTGATGGGACTTGGAAGACGCCGTTTAAGCCTGAAAACACCAAAAAAGACGATTTTACGAATGCAGACGGCAGCCTCGCTCAAGTGCCGTTCATGCATCAAGGCGGCAATTATGAGTATCAGGAAACCGATACCTATCAGGCTATCCGTTTGCCTTACGGCAAGGGCCAAATGGGCATGCTCCTTATCCTGCCGCAGCCAGAAACAGACAAAGCCATTCTAGCCAAGGAGCTGCTCGCGCAGCCTGATTTCTGGACCAAGCGAATGGATCAAATGGCCGGCATGATTGCATTGCCCAAATTCAAGCTGGAAAGCCATTATAATTTGGCTGACACCATGAGCGCTATGGGCATGGCTTTACCCTTTGACTCGCAGCAAGCAGATTTCAGCGAACTCGCCGAAACGAGCGATGGCGAAAAGCTTTTTATTAGCCAAGTTGTCCACAAGACGGTTATAGATGTATCAGAGCAAGGGACAGAAGCCGCAGCCGTCACCCAAATCGGCATGGAGGCAGGAAGCGCCGAGCCCACCCAAAGCTTCGAAATGGCTGTCAATCGCCCCTTCCTTTTTGCTATACAGGATTTGCAATCGGGGGCGCTCCTATTTGTCGGCTCAGTAGAAATGCTGTAGCTAAAGGATTCCATTGGCAGCGCTTAAAGTTTATGCCCTCAGGGAGGCAGTGCTTGATCGAATCCTGCAATACCCCAACACCGAGTATTTAGTAAAATGACAGACATCGAGCTTTAAATAGTAACGAAATAGTTATGATTACATGGAATTTCTCCCGCTAAAATTGTCTTATTGGCTTTGAAACTGAAATAACTGGAATTTGTCCCGTTAATCTAACCGCTTCACGACATTTAACCCACATAACCTGGAATTAACAGGATAAATTCCAGCTAAACGACTAAAAAACTTAAAATCCCTTAAAATAGCGGGATTCATTCCTGTTAATTCAAATGACAAATCATTCATCCTACCATTTGATTCTTGCCTGCAAGAATTCAGAAAATTCAAGGAGGCTATCACGTTCCAATCGGGGCATAGCCTAGTTTCGCAATGAGATACCTATATCTGTTTGATACGCCTAATAAGCCGCCTCTGCAAGCATTCAACAAATAAGGTCCAGACCTAAGTCTGAACCTTTTTTTTTCATTTATGGCTTATACAACAGTAGACTTGCGGCTTGGCAGCACCAATTGTTGATAGAGCTTCACCGTCAAAAGATAATACGCGGAATAAATAGCAACAAATAAGGCAAGCGGAATCCAAAGCTTGTAATACGGCTCAACCAGAATAAATGCAAATAGCCTCATTCCGACCAGCACATGCAAGAGCCCTACAATTCCCGGGAACAAAAACACAAGGAAAAGCTCATGGTAAATGGAGCGCGATAGCTTCTCTCTCCTAACGCCGATTTTGTTCAGCATGCGATAACGCTGAACATCCTTGGACGCGCCGGAGAGCACTTTAAACATTAGGCAGCTTGCCATCATAGCCAAGAACGCGATACCGAGGAAAAAACCCATAAAAAAGGTTCCGCTCGCTCTGCCTAGCGTATGCTGATAGTATTGATATTTGCTCCAAGTCATATATTCGTCTTTATTTTTGCCTGACTTCAGCTCGTCAAGCTCTGCCCACGCCGAGCGATGAGCAAGAAAATCATCTGTTTTGCCAATCGTTACAGCTTGCTCTCTAACAGGGATCGCTATGAACGCTGCTTCTTCGACAATCTGGTATTCGAGCAGCGGATCAGGCGTTATCTTCCAAATAAAGCTTTGCCATTCCGAGCTGAATGAAGATCCGTCTTCTTCGGTTCTAGGCGGCAGCGGTTCGGTCATTCGAATGAACTGCCCTCCTTTTCCCCGGTCATCACTCGCTTCGATAAGCGGGCGCTGCTTCTCCAGATCTTCGCTGGCATAATAAAGCTTATCTCCCTCTACTTTATAACGGTAAGTAAACTTCTCGGCAAATGGGATGGAAGCAAGCACTTCCTCTTCTGCCGGAGACGGGTCAGTTACAATCGTGTCATAGACGCTGTAGCCCTGGCTTTTGATCTTTGCGTCATTAACGAAGGCCATCCCTCCCGCAATTGCGCCCGCTCCCAAAGCAACCAGCATCGCTACGGTTGCCAGAAGCTTCGTTAAACCATTGATGCGAAAGCTCAATTGGCCAAAAGTGAAGGCTTTTATGCCGCGCAAGCGGTTTCTCTTTTTGAGCATGGCTACAAATGGCGGCAGCATGGCCATAAACAGAAAGTACGTGCCCAGCGGCGTCATGATTGTTGCCGTGAACAACCCGATTTCCCTCAGCTGCTCCATAAAGGTCAAGGAAAAGTAACCTAATCCTAAAGCGATTAGCCCGGCGATGCCTCCCCCCCGCTTCCAACCGCTGCTTTTCCATGGCCGTTCTGCCTGCGATTGTCCATGAATAAGTTGAAGCACCTGCAACCGGGCCAGCTTTAGTTGGTTCCAGAGCGCAGACAAACCAAAAAGAATAACAAAAAACAAAACCGTAAATAGAATCGCCGGTCCATAGACCGCCTGGTAACCGGTCAGGCTCACACCAAGCTGTCCCGCCATCAGCCGCCCAACAAGGGCAGACAACCCAAAACCGAGCGCTAATCCCGCAGCCAGCGAAAGGAGTCCAACTACAACCGTTTCGATGAACATCAGCGAGCGTATTTTGCTTTTGCGCGCGCCAAGGACCATGTACAACCCAAATTCACGCTGGCGAAGCGAAAGCAAAAAACCATTGGCATATAAAATGTAAAATAGCGTAATCGCCGAGAGAAGAAACGATCCCACTACATATACAAGCTGGATGGAATTAATAACGGCGTTTTCCTCCGTAAAGCTGCGGTTCCAAGCCATCGTCTGAAACATATAAAAAATCGATATGGACATGACAAGCCCTGCGAGCAGCACAATATAGTCCCTAACTTTGCTCTTCATGCCCGTAATCGCAAGTTTAATTAGCATAGGATCCCCCTCACCTCATTGCCTCTCCGAATCATGCCTTTGGCCGGTTTCATTCGCAGCGCCTGCTGCCGCTGCGGCCGAGCCGTAATCGCCAAGCACATCCAAAATTTGCTTATAAAACAACTCTCTGCTGCTGGCTCGGTGAAGCTCCTTGACCAGCTCCCCGTCTTGGATAAACAGAATGCGGCTGCAGTAGCTTGCGCTGAATGCATCATGGGTCACCATCAGAATGGAGATCCGGTCCCCTTCATTCAAACGCTTCATCGTCTCCAGCAGACTGACCGCATTTTTCAAATCCAGCGAACCTGTAGGCTCGTCACCGAGCAGCAGCGCAGGCTTATGGACAATCGCTCGCGCCGCTGCCGTACGCTGCCGCTGGCCTCCGGAGACCGTCGCTGGATATTGCTCGGCAAGCGCGGTAATATTAAGCTTTTCCATAACCTGCTTCACTTTGGTTTCGATCTCATCCGCCGGCATATCCTGCAGCGATAGCGGCAAAGCAATATTCTCATAGATGGTCAAATGTTCAAGCAAATTAAAATCTTGAAAAATAAAACCCAAACGCTGCGCACGGAAATCCGAAAGCTCATTTGCGTTCATTTGGGCAATATCCGTACCCGCGAGCGAAATATGCCCCTCCGAAGGCGTATCCAGGGTAGAAATCACATTAAGCAGCGTGGTTTTCCCCGAGCCGGACGCCCCCATGATGCCGATGAATTCTCCTTGCTGCATCTTAAACGTCATGTTGTTCAAGGCATAAACCTGGTTTGTGCTTTTGTCCCCGTATATTTTGGATAGGTTTTTGATTTCAATAACAGGTGTTGTCGTCATATATTTTGCATCCCCTTCTGTCTTAGCGTTATCCGAACGCCGTCCATGCTTCTTACTATAAAGAGAAAGCCTAGGGCATACATAAGGTAACAATAAAGATTTCTTAAAGTTTTCCTTAATATTCAGCGATCAGAATCGCCATTCCGCTTCGTTTAGTGTAAAGTTAGAGATGTAGATCGTTAGACCCCGCAGCTACCCACTGCAACAGATTTGAATCTACCGTTCCAATATGAAATCAAATGCCTAACAAAATAAGGATGTGAAGATATGAGCAACGATTCCGGAAATCACTACTCGAACTTCGTCAAACGGACGAAAGCCATTAAATCAAAAAATTTATTTGAATTTACCACGCAAAGAAATGAAAGAACGGATGATAAACAAGCGGATATACAAGGGGAAGTTGTTAAAATTAGGGAAGGAGCGTACATGCGCCAGTCCCGCATAAACCAGGATGGAAGCAAACCGCTCGCAGGCGAGGCCGAAGAGCACGAGAGCAACGACAACAGTACAGATAAAAAGTAGCAGCAAAAAACCTCAATCCTAATGGGATTGAGGTTTTTTGCGTCTATCATCATCATTTTGACTTTATGACTCTACGTTCTGTTTTTCTTTAATAAGCGCTACGGATACATATTGAAGCACAGCCATAGCGAAGAGTACCACCGGCATCCATAGCGATTCCAGATCCTTTGCTAGAAAAATAAGCAAGCTGATCGAGAGCACCCTCCCAACGTTCAGAAACAGCTCCCGCATCACAACCGATTCCACGCGCAGTTGTCCTTTAAGGGGCAGCGTGCCGATTAACCGGTAGTAATAAGACGTCAGCGTATTAACCGCCAGCGGATTGCAAATCGAGAACAAAATCATAAACACGGCGACCGACCAAAATTCCACTTGGAAAAGCAGCAGCGCAGAGCCGATCACGACTCCCGTCGTCGAGAGCAGCACATATTTGCGGACCTGCTCCTTCTGCGCCTTCCGGGATATGACATAACCAGTCGCGACTGTAAGGGAGGAGAAAAACACGCCTAAGTAGCCTACCCAGTCCTCTCGCCCAACGGTCTGATACAACATGATGTTGGGCAGGAACAGCATAATTCCTTGGAATAGTCCCAATACAAAGAAGCTGTATAATGCTTTCATCCAGCGCCGATTTTTGTTCATAACCAATCCCATTAGCTTCAAGTGATATGCTTTGTGATGGGATTCGATCATCGGTATACGGAAGCTTACGAACGCTGCGATCAGGAACATAATAAAGGCCAGCGTAAAAATAATAATATAGCCTTGCAGACCGTTGCTGCGCTGGATAATGAATCCCGCTAGTGCAGGACCCGCTAATCCGGAAGCATTAAACGCGATCATATTGATCGCGAGAAACCGTATTCGGTTCGCCTCCGTCGATACATCATACTGAATGACCAAATATCCGGTCCAATAGAAACCTGCAGCAATACCGTTAAATATTGCAAACCATATGTAATATTCGGCAACATGCTCCTGGGCAATAACAACCATCAAATAGAAAATAGCGATCATCACGATGCCAAGCCGGTAGGTGACCATACGGTCCTTTCGCTTGGCAATCCATCCCCCAAGGGCAAATGCCGGCGGTGTCAGGATGAACACAATAATGTTATAAACGCCGTTCACCATTAAATCCTGCGTCAACCGCCATAAATACAAATTCAAAAACAAACCTGACATCGAAGCGCCAAACTGAAAGCAGCAATGAATGATAAGAGCAGTGACAGCTACCTTGCTCAGTCTGCTCTCAAGAGGAAGCGCATTGTTTTTGAAAAGATTAAATCTGTTCCAAAATTCCGACCTCATCCTCATTTACTGACTCTCCCGTTGCCCAGCATCTGGGTTATCTTCTCTCTGTGTTTATTCTATCATAGGAAATCCCGATATCCCCGCGGCAAGAAAGCGCTCTCTCCTTCAAATTAACCGCTATGCTTGCATTTAAAGCAGCAAACAAATCCTATTCGCTGTTTTTATCCTTTGTTCGCTTGATTAAGGTCATAGTCCCGACTTGAAAACGGTGCATAGCTATCTAACCCTATATATACCATATAAAAAAACGCCCGATAACCGCTTTGAAATAAGCAGTACATCGAGCGTTTCCATTACCTGATTAAAGGGGTTTGACCTTTTTTGTCGAATCATATTAGAATCAAACTTAAATTAGATTTTAACTTATTACAAGAAAAAGTGGTGAATCATCAATGGCTTCTCATTCTTATACTGTCATCGATTTCGAAACAAGCGGCCTTGATCCGAAGAAGGACCGCGTCATAGAGATGGCTGCCATCCGCTGCGTTAACGGCGAGATCGCAAGCGAATTCAGTACGCTCGTCCGCTATGACGGCAAGCTGTCTGCTAAAATAACGGAGCTGACCGGCATTACAGATGAAATGACGGCAACAGGCATGGACGAAGACACAGCGTTCCGGATTTTGAACCGGTTGCTCGGTGACAACATTCTCATCGCCCACAATGCAGCCTTCGACCTTGGCTTCCTTCATCATTCCCTGCTACGCATCGCGGGACGTTCCTTCTCGAACAGCTTTATCGATACGCTGACCATAAGCCGCGCGCGGCATGTATATCCTCATACATTAAAGGATATGTCTGACCGCTATGGCATTCCGTTGATCGGCGGCCACCGTGCGCTCAACGACGTCATTGCCTGCTGGGAAATCTTCCGCAAGATGGATGAGGAGCAATCCGCGCAAGGCTATGTGAACACGCTGGGCTACCTGAAGAAATTCGGCCCGCCGGCTTGGAGTCCGCCTGGAACTCAGCTCGAAGCTATTGAACTTAAATACGCGCCGCGCTAAACGCGCTCCTTGCCCTTATCCGATTCTCCCGCGTTTTTGTTCGCGGCTTCCCGGTCCTTCTGCATCTCCTCAACGGTCTTTACCTTGAGGCGAGCAGCTCCTTCATAATCACGCGTAGGAAGCAAAGGACCTTCCGTCAGACGTTTCTTGGCTGCTGCGATCGAATCCGTATATTGCGGCAGCCACTGCGCCTGCGCCACTAGCATTTCATCTACCATCTGCCAAATTTCCTTCGGATTGCAAACTGCCCCTACCAGAGGATCCATCATAAAGGCTTGGCGCAGCAGCTTGTCATCGCCATGAATGGCTGCTTCTACCGCAAGGCGCTGGACCGAGATGCTTACGTTGCATACGGCAGCCGCGCCAAGCGGCAGATCGCCTACCGTCGGCATCGAAATGCCGTTGCGATCGACATAGCCCGGCGCTTCAATAATAGCGTCATTCGGCAGGTTTGCAATAATGCCATTATTTTCGACGTTAAAATGCCCACGGTAAACGCGGCCGGTCTCCAAGCCTTCAATGATATACGAGCCATGCTCATGGCTGCGAAGTTCGCTCTTGAATTCATTAGCCGGGTCCTTCATCCAGTTAGGGAAATCAGTCTCGAACCAGTTTCGGCCTTCTGTACATACGCGCAAATAGCCGCCCGTTTCTCCATTGATCCATGAGCTCAAATCAATCCAATCGTTAATCTCCTCCGGACGTTTGCGGTACCATGGCACGTATTCGCTAAGATGACCGTTTGATTCCGTACTGTAATAGCCAAAACGGCGGAGCATATCAATACGAACTTTCTCCGTGCGGCTAAAGTCGGGGTGCTTCTCGAAAGCCTCCAGCAGCTTGCCCGTCAAATCCTCGCCGTTATGCTTAATTTGAATATACCAGGTCTGATGGTTAATACCCGCGCAAATAATGTCAACTTCCTCTTGCTTCAGCCCAAAGGCCTCGGCGATTTGCCAATGGCCGCCCTGCACGCCATGGCACAAGCCGATTGTTCTTACGCCGCCATATTTATTGCAGGCCCAAGTCATCATGGCCATTGGGTTTGCGTAGTTGAGCAGGGTCACATCCGAAGCAGCAACCTCGCGAATATCGCGGCAAATATTCATCATTTCAGCGATGCCGCGCTGGCCGTACATGATGCCGCCCGCGCTTAGCGTATCGCCTACGCATTGGTCTACGCCGTATTTGAGGGGAATATCAACATCCGTTGCAAAAGCCTCAAGCCCGCCGACGCGAATTGTACAGATTACGTACTTGGCATTCTTCAATGCCTCGCGGCGATCCGTTGTCGACTGGATAGTAATCGACAAGCCATTCTCCTGAATATCGCGTTGGCAAAGCGCTGTTACCATCTCTAGGTTATGGGCGTTAATATCCGTAAATGCAACCTCAATGTTTTGAAATTCAGGCACTGCAAGCAGGTCGCGAAGCAAGCCGCGCGTAAACCCGATGGAGCCCGCACCGATAAATGCAATTTTAAAAGCAGACATGCCAATCAGCCTCCGATTGTCGTTTTATAGAGTCGTTTCATCTCCTCTACATTGTAGCAACGATCAATCGGAAGCGTTATCAAAATTGTGACCAACTGACTGATCTACTGTCAGAAATCGTCACTTTTGTTATTCGAGTTTCAGGCCGCGACTGCCCAAAGATGGAGAGTCAACAGCATTCCTGTAAGCAATCGGTGTCTGATTCGTATATTTTTTGAACATCGCATGAAAGTATTGCCGGCTCCCGACGCCGACATAATCACAAATATCTGCAATCGCCACATCGGTCTCCCGCAGCAGCATTTTTGCTTTTTCCATCCTCAGCTCCGTCAAATAACCGGTTAACGTTTTTCCAAGCTGCGCCCGAAATACCCGGTGCAAATAGCCTGGATGCAAACTGACCGCTGACGCAACGTCCTTCACCTGAATATCACGGTCATAGTTGTGGTGGATATATTCGATTGCCTGCTTCACATAAAGCTCAGCCGGATGAATGCCTTGCGTTCCCGTCTCGTGATGAAGCCTCGCTACGGCAAGAATCAACTGCGCAAACAACAGCTCCGCTTTCATGTTGATGTGCTTTCCGCAATTGTCCAGCTCAAGCACCAAGCTTTTCAGCACCTGATAGACCTCGCTCGGATCACGCAAAAGCAAATAAGAGGACGGCTCTGTGATCAATCTGGCCACAAATTCGTCCTCCAATGCAAGCTGACGTATGGAAGGAAACGCCGTCTGGCGCCCCTTGAAATCAAATTCAACATTTAGCATGCGGCACGGACCGCGCTCATCAACGGTAAGCCGATGCGGAACAGTGGCATCAAGAATGACAAAATCGCCTTTCTTGAGTATCAGTTCACAAGCAGCGGCCTTGGCCGTCGTTTCAAGCTCAATGACGCATGACCCCGTGATTACATACATAATCTCAATCGTATCATGGGAATGGAAAGCCATCGTATAATCGGACCATTGCTTAAAATAATAAGCGAAAACATGCGGGTACAAATCACCCTTCAGCCACTCTTGCTTAAACAATGTGCGGTTCACGGGTATGTTCCTCCCTTGCCAGCAGGTTTACTTGATTATACCGATGCAAGTCTTGCAACAGCGCGCAGCGCCGTCTCAATCTCTCGTTCTACCGCTTTGGCTACAACATCCGTATGCGGGTCGTACTCGCCGGCCAAGTCCGCGTCTGCATAACCATCGAGTGCTAAGATAGCACCAGCACGAGCTCCGCGAAGCGTAGCGATCACGTACAAAGCTGCAATCTCCATCTCTACGGCAATGGCTCCCGCCTGCTTGTATTGGCGATGAGGAATATCGACAACGCCTGAGAAGAAAACGTCAAGCGTAACGGTAATTCCTTTCTTAACAATGCCCTCGCTCTCAAGAGCTGCCGCATACAGAGCTTCTGTTACCTCGCTGTCCGCAACCGCCGGGAAACCCGCAGGCACCAGTTGATGCGTTAGGCCCTCCGCACGAACCGCAGCTGTGCTTACAACCAAGCTTCCAGCAGGGTGATCCGCGGAATACGAGCCTGCTGTCCCTACGCGAATCAGCGTTTTCACTCCGCCGCGGATGAGCTCCTCAAAGCATACCGCAGCACCTGGCGAGCCAACGCCATGACTGACAACCGCAAGCCTGACTCCTTCATATTCTCCTACGAATGTCCGGTACTCGCGGGCAAAGGCAAGCTCCTTCATGTCCGTTAGCTTCTGGGCGATCATCTCTGCACGGCGCGGGTCACCACACACAACGGCATAAGCCGGCAAATCTTCTGGATTCACTTGTAATATAGGTAGCATTTGTTTAATCAAACTCCTTCGTTATCCATTCATCTTCAGGCATCATGTTATCCTCGCTGCTGAAGCGTTGTTCTAGAAACGGATCGGCATAGTTATGGAAGCCATTGCGCTCCCAGAAGCCTTCGCGGTCCTCTTTCATAAATTCAATACCCGTAATCCACTTTGCGCTTTTCCAAAAATACAAATGCGGTACGAGCAGGCGCATCGGCCAGCCATGCTTGTCGGTCAACGGCTCGCCATCATAGCGATGCGCTAGCAAGACGTTATCATGCAGCAGGTCCTCCAGCGGAACATTCGTATCATAGTCCTCGTCCGCGTGGATCATGACGTATTTCGCGTCCGGCTTTACGCCTAGCAAGGGCAGCAAATCTTTGAATTTGATGCCTTCCCAATCCGTATCCAGCTTGGACCAGCGGGTGACGCAGTGAATGTCGCATTGAGTTTTCGTTTGCGGAAGCGCAAGCAGCTCTTCGAAGCTGAACGTGCGCTCCTCATTTACCTCGCCAAATACGCGAAGCGACCAGCTATTTAGATCATACCGAGGAACATCACCCTCGTGCAAAATCGGAAACCGTTCCGTCAGCGTCTGGCCGGGCGGTACCCGGTGGGCTAGCTCTGGTGAAATTGCCGCCTGTTTGATCGACGTAACCTTTTTTAGGCGATCTGCTTTTTTGTGCATCATGTCAGCCTCCTCCAGCTTTGCTTTACCTTCTACCTTTACTTCATCCAATTCCTATTAACGCGAGCTTTCATTCGACTTGCGCGCTTCCTGCATGTAGCCTTTATCCTTGAAGAACAGCATTGCGGCAATCGTTACGATATAAGGAAGCATCATCGTAAAATGCGTAGGCAGCGCGAAGCCTTGAAGGCGGATACTCAGCGCATCCATAAAGCCGAACAGCAAGCTTGAAGCCGCAACGCCGAGCGGATTCGATTGTCCGAGCATCGTAGCGACGAGGGCAATAAAGCCGCGTCCTGAGGTCATGCCTTCTGTGAACATCGTTACATTGCCAAGCGACAGCTGCGCGCCAGCAAGCCCGCATAATACGCCGCACATCAGTACTGCACCGTATTGGATACGCGAGACCTTGATGCCAAGGCTTTTGGCTGCGGTCGGATTCTCGCCTGAAGCCAGCAAACGGAAGCCTGTCACCGTCTTAAACAGGAATAGCTGAAGTAAAATAACGAGCACAATAGACAAATAGACGAGCGGCGAATGGCCGGACAGCACATCGCCTACCCATGGAATATCCTTTATCACCGGAATATCCCACTTTGGAAGGCCCACCATATCCTTATTGTAGTATGCGCCTTTTACATCAAAGATCGCACGAAGCGAGAAGGTCGTTAAGCCGAGCGCCAGAAAGTTGAGCGCAATCCCGACAACGATGACGTTCGCTTTAAGCTGAATGCTCATAAAACCGAATAATATTGAAAAGACGAGGGAGCATACAATGGCGAACATCACCGCGGCAAAAACATTGCCGGTAAAGTGGTTCCCTACGATCGCGGAGAACGCTCCGATCAAGACTAAGCCTTCCAAACCTACGTTAAACAAGCCAACCCTCGCGCAGATCGCCCCGCCAAGCGCAGCGAGCAATATAGGCGTGACCATGCGGAGCGTCGTCGCAAACAGCGAGGCATCCAGAAAAATGTCCATCTTATGACCCCGCCTTCTTGCGTTTAATAAACGAATAGGTGAACTTCGCCGATACGAATAGAATCAGTACGGCTTGGATGATACTGGATACTTCCAGAGGCACATCCGTATTTCGCTCCATGCCCATGCCGCCGGTCTGAAGAGCTGCAATTAAAATAGCAGCAACGGCTGTACCGAGCGGATGGGAGCCTGCAAGCAGCGTCGCCATGATGCCCGACCAGGCATAACCTGGCGTCGTCAAAGCCCCGTCAATAAAGCGGTATTGTGTGCCTAGCACCTCGACGGTACCGGCAAGGCCCGCGAAGCCTCCGCTGACGAACATGCTGATCAGCATCATTTTCCCGCGCTGTACGCCGCCATAGCTTGCGAACAATGGATTGCCGCCTAACATGCGGATTTCATAGCCTTTAACTGTATATCGCATAAATAGAAACAGCAAGATTGCGCATACCGCGGCAATAATAAAGCCTCCGTGAACGCTCATGCCCTTGAATAGTTTTGGCAGCCAGACGCTCTGGTCAAGCATGACCGTTTGGGCCATTGCGGCAGAACCGGTCTTGTCCTTAAGGGGATACGATACGATGTAGCCTGCGAATAGGGTCGCAATATAATTGAGAAGCAAAGTCGTGATAAGCAAATTCATGCGGAATCTGGCATCCAGCCAGCCTGCAAAGGCTGACCATATCCCACCGGAGATAATTCCGGCAATAATAGCAGCAATCAGCTTAAACCAAGCTGGGCCTGGAAGATAAATAGCCGTTACGGCAGCGCTAAGTGCGCCCAGCACCATCTGGCCCTCTGAGCCCATATTAAAAAATCCGGCCCGGAAAGCAAGCGCCACGCCGAGACCGATCAAAATGATAGGCGTTGCCCGGCTTAACGTATTCGTGAAAAAATAAAAGCTGCCAAAAGCTCCCTTCCACATCTCCCCGTAAGTCTCCACGATGGAGCCGCCGACAATGGAGATGGCAATTGCACCGGCAGCAAGGCCTACGATAATAGCCAAAAGCGGCTGCAGCAGCGCGCGTCCGAATTGTACCAGCTTATCCAACCGCTCTTCCTCCTGCCATTAACAAACTGATTTGTTCCTCTGTAGCCGATTCCGCTTCAAGCTCGCCTACGATTTTCCCCTCGTACATGACCAAAATCCGATCTGACAACTTCAATATTTCGGTAAGCTCAGAGGAGACGAGCAAAATGGCGCCGCGCTCTTCCCGTTTTTTGAGGAGCTCGCCATGAATGATCTCCATTGCTCCAACGTCCACGCCTCGCGTCGGTTCAGCCGCAATGATGAACGGCGTCTTTTGCGCAAGCTCGCGGGCTACGATCAGCTTCTGCAAATTCCCGCCCGATAGATATTGGGCTCTAGTCGATAAGGAGCCTGTCTTGATCCCGAATCTCGTCACCCATTCTCCAACCATTTGCCGTATGCCTTTTCCGTTTAAAACGCCATATTTCTGATGCTTATCCGCATGTCCCATTAGACCGTTCTCCGTAACCGTCGCATCCTTCGCAACGCCCCATTGATAGCGGTCCTCAGGAATATGAGCAAGCCCGCGCGAGCGAATCGCGCCCACCGACGCCCCAGTCATATTCTCTCCAAGCAGCTTGACTGTCCCGGCCTCCGGCTTCATTAAACCTGAGATGGCTTGGATCAGCTCCGATTGCCCGTTGCCGGATATCCCAGCAATGCCAACAATCTCACCTTCATTCACATGCAAGCTGACATCCGAGAGCAGCGGCTTTGTTTTCACGCCTCTGATCGTCACGTTGGAAACCTCAAGCACCGGCTTGCCGCGGCTAATCTGATCGCGTGATATATGTACCAAATCCCGGCCCACCATAAGCCGTGATAAATGTTCTGCATTCGTGTCTTTCGCTTCGACGGTTCCTGTCAATTTGCCATCGCGCAGGACGGTCACACGGTCGGCAACCTCCATAATTTCCTGAAGCTTGTGACTGATTAAGATAAAGCTTTTTCCTTGCGCAGCAAGCCCTTTAATGGCAACCAGCAGTTCTTTTACCTCGAGTGGCGTCAAGACACCCGTTGGCTCGTCCAAAATAATGACTTCCGCTCCCTGATACAGCACCTTCAAAATTTCAACCCGCTGCTGCATGCCCATCGAGCAATCCGCAACCTTCTTCCAAGGATCTACCGGCATCCCGTATAGCTTGCCGAGACGCTCGGTTTCCGCAGCCGCGGCCTTGCGGTCAAAGCCCACTCCTTTGGAGGGCTCGCGCCCGATTACAATATTCTCTGCAATCGTAAAGGTTGGGAACAGCATGAAATGCTGGTGGACCATCCCGATTTTATGCTTGATCGCATCCGCTGGGCTCGCAAACGCAACCGGTTTGCCGTCTAATAAAATTTCCCCGCTTGTCGGGCTTTCCATGCCGTATAAAATGCGCATTAATGTCGTTTTTCCAGCTCCGTTTTCGCCTACCAACGCATGAATTTCGCCGCGTTTCAGCGAAAAATGAACCTGGTTGTTTGCGGTTACGCTCCCATAGGACTTCGTAATGCTCTCCATTTGCAGCAACATACCAACGCTCCTCTCCTTTCATCGCCTTTAAAACAAAAAAAACCACTTCCCCCCGAGACAGGAGGAAGCTTCCAAGCAACAAGCAAACCGGCTGCAAAGTAGCAGCCGGCAGGTCATTCTATTGAGCTAACGGGTTTACTACTACGATCTTACCAGATTTGATATCTTCAGCGATAGCTTTAACTTTATCCACGTTTTCTTGGCCGATGAACGGGCTAAGCGTAGATGTGCTGTCTCTAGTAACGAAAGTCAAGCCAACGCCATCCTCTTTCAAGCCGTAATCTGCTACGCCGTAAGCGAACGTGCCTTCAACAAAGCTTTTTACTGTTTCATAAGCTACGGCATCCGTACCTTTCAATTGCGAAAGCACGATGTGTTCCGGATCTTCATCTGTACGGTCTGTATCTTGGCCGGAAGTATAGAAGCCTTTTTCTTTGGCTGCTTCGAATACTCCGTTGTCGCCAACTGCCGCCATGCCTGCAATAAAGTCTGCTCCTTTAGTTTGCTGAAGCAGGGCAAGCTCTTTGCCTTTAACGGGATCCGTGAAGCTGCCTACATAGTTGATAAGGAACTGCGCGTCCGGGTTTGTGCTCTTCAAGCCTTGTTCGAAGCCAGAAGTATATTTGCTAAGAAGTGGAGCATCCATGGCAACAACAGCGCCAACGATGTTTGTTTTTGTCGCCAAGCCTGCGAGTGCTCCCATTAGGTAGGATGCTTCATGCTCGCGGAAGTTAACGCTGCGTACGTTCGGCAGGTCAACGACTGTATCGATAATAGCGAATGGCTTGTCCGGGTTTTCAGTAGCTACTTTTTTAAGAGCATCCTCAGCCTGGAACGTTGCCGTAATAATTAGGTCATAATCTTCAGCAACCGTTGCACGAAGATTTTGTTCAAATCCGGCAGGATCTGTTGATTCGATTGTTTTCACTTCAGCGCCAAATTCCGCGCCTGCTTTTTTGAAGCCTTCATCCATCAATACGAAAAATTTGTTTACGCCGATTTTTTCAGGCAGCACGAGTGCGATTTTTTTCTTTTCCGCCTTATCGCCTGTATTATTCGTCGCAGCGCCGTTATTCACTGCGTTTCCTGCATCATTTTTGTTAGATCCGCAAGCCGCGACAATCGCAACCATCAGAAATAACGATACCGCCAAAGCAATTGCCTTCTTCATCGTAATCTCCCCTAAACAATTAAATGTATTAATTCCTCTTAATCCTAGTTGTTTTATCGGAATTTGTCAACCTATTTCGATTCGACAAATTTCTAGTTTATTCTACACTAAAAAGACATGCAATAATAATGAAATATGAAAATAGTCACGAATTTGTAACATCCGATTCCATATTTTTGTTCATATGCTCAAAGAGCTGGACGCCGTGCTCCATATCCTCAATCGACATGCCCCTAAACAGCCTGTGCATTAATTTGGACTTCACCGTTTCTATGAGGTTTACGTTTTTGAGCCCTTCTTCCGTAATTTCAAGCATCACCACGCGCCGATCCTTCTCTCCACGCTCCCGCTTCACATACCCCAGCTCAATTAAACGGTCAGCAATACCCGTAACGCCTCCACTAGTAATTAGAAGCTGCTCGGCCAGCGCGGAAGCCTTCTGGGGGCCTGACTGCGCCAATATAATGAGCATTCTTCCATGCGTCATTCCTAGTCCATGCACGTTATAGGTGTTCCATTCAGAATTGATTTGTCTTCGAACCTGACGAAAGGCTTCGTCCAGGCGCCTCATTAAATCCTGCCTTTCCGCACTTGAAGCTTCCAATCGATGATCACCAACCTATCTTATCATTCTGCTATCTTGTCTTTTCTTATTATAGCGTTCATTTATAAGATTAACTAATATTATATAAGTAATCCTTCAGCCCCAGCCATATGAAACACGAATAGGCCAACCAACCGCTGTTAGTTGACCCTCCGTAATAGCCTTCGGATATCCTGCTTTAGCCTTGCAAAAAACGAAGCGGCGGTTTGCCCAGCAGCCCGGCCCGCGCCTCTGCCCACAGCTCCTTCATTAGCTGCTGAAGCGGCCAAGCCGCCGTGGAGGCTGCCGATACCGCGATACCGAACCGTTGAGTCATCGACGCTCCGGCAATAACGGCATGACCATCCGGCGCTGCAAAGCTATCCAGCTTCTTCTGAAGCTGCTCTAGGTGATTGCTGTTCACAAGGTCTGAGAAGATATAGAAGGTGGCCCAATGTGTCATCTCGTCCCAGCAGCCAGGCGCGGCCAGCGCTTGCTTGGCCGGCTCAATCCGCTGCCTCTGCGAGAAGATCAGTTCTTCGCCATAATGCACGGAGAGTGAATTGCGATAGCAGCGGTAATCGAACCGCTCTCCTCGCAAAGTCCTGCCGGGACACAACACATCGGCTTGCAGCCACACAGAGCCTGCCTGCAAGCGAACTAAGGTGTCATTATGCAGCGCGGCGTCCTTATATAACATGATTGGTTCAGGCATATGCTCGATTACGGCAGCTTCTTCAAGAATAAAGGTCTGTCGCATGGAAGAACCTCTGCCAGGTGTACTCGGGTGAACCTTCGTATACGACTGATTCGTAATCATCACATGAGATGATGGCTCCGCTACCCAGTCCAGCTCGTAACGATCTCCATCAAGCAAGCCTGGCGACACGTCCATAACGATAATGCCAAGCTGGCCGCTCAGCGGAAAAGCCTTGGCGATCTTGATAGGCGCGGTATGAAATTTATGGCTGACGAAGGTCTGTCCTTGCTGGCTCGCGAAGGAAGCACGAAGCACGGAACTTCTGCTTCGCCTATCTCCGTACTCCGCGCCTGCCTTCACTGCTGCCTGCACGCGTTCCATTAAGAAGCGGTGTGACGGTTATCAGCTGTGACACTCGTGAACTGGACCACGTGAGAGTGCTCCGTACCCCGGGCATGCGCAACTTCATGCGTCAGCCAGCTTACGATCTTATCTACGCCTTCGCCGCCGAACAAATTAGAAAAGACAAACGGCCGGTCGCCGCGCATTTTCAACGTATCAGCCTCCATAACCTCCAGGCTCGCGCCTACATACGGAGCAAGATCGATTTTGTTTATAACGAGCAAATCCGAGCGCATAATGCCAGGACCGCCTTTTCGCGGTATTTTCTCGCCTTGGGCAACATCAATGATATAGATAAACCGGTCAACCAGCTCCGGGCTAAATGCAGCAGCCAAATTATCGCCGCCACTCTCGATGAAGATCAAGTCCAAGTGGTCAAAACGGCTCTCAAGCTCTTCTATCGCCTCGAAATTCATCGATGCATCCTCACGAATCGCGGTATGCGGGCAGCCGCCAGTCTCTACGCCAATAATGCGCTCTTCCGGCAGCACGCCTGTATTGAACAAAATCCGCGCATCTTCCTTCGTATAAATATCATTTGTAATAACCGCAACGCTGAATTTCTCATGAAGCTCGCGCGTCAATCTTTCGACAAGCGCTGTTTTTCCAGAACCGACCGGTCCGCCAATCCCGATTCGAATTGGCCTTGAGCTATCGATTGCCGGGCTTTCCCATTCTTGATGCGTATGTCCTTGTCCTTGGCACATTTGTCATTCCTCCATTTAATTGTTTTTATATCGTTAAGACATAAATAAACGCGAGTACAATCGCTCGTGCCGCATCATGGCAAGCTCCGCCATCGGCATGTTGGCATAGGCCTCCTCAGGCTCAAGCTCCGCTGCTACCGCTAGCGCCTGTTCCGTTAGGGGGGTCAGCCTCGCAATTAACGACTGCCCCTCTGTCTGTCCCATCGACATCAGGCGCAGCGCGCTGTTGATGCAGGTCACGATGCAAGTGTAAAAATACCCCTGAATCGCCTGTTCTTCCGATACGCCGAGCTGCCAGCAAGCATAACCATGGGCGAGCGGATGGGAGGCGAAGCATTTCCCGCTGCGATGCGCTTCCGTAAGCGGCACCCAGTCCAACTGGGGATGAATCGCAGATGCCAGCTGCAGCAGGCGCTTACCCATCTTCTCCACGCCGCTCCTCGTTTCCGAAGCGGTACGCTGTACGTGCACCAATCGCTCGACAGCCCATAGCCTCTCCCAGTCTTCTGCGGGCGCATCTCGGTAAACGGCCTTGATGACCATCGCATCCGAGCTTGCCCAGCTTTGCAGAAGCATGGCAGACACATAAGCATATAGCTGGCTGGAGCGGTTCATCCTGCCGTCCTGCACCAGCGTCTCCAAACCGAACGAGTGGGAGAAGCCGCCGATCGGCAGAGCAGAATCAAGCAGCTGCTGCATCGCCAGCCATCTCATTTGTTCCTTCATCCTCTGTGACCTCCTGTCTGCTTAGGCAGGATCTGTTGTCAAAACAAGAAATAACGCTGCGCCATCGGCAGCACCTCCGCAGGCTCGCACGTTACATGCTCGCCGTCCACCAGCACATGGTAGGTTTCTGCGTCGACCTCAAGCTTTGGCGTTGCATCGTTATGAATCATGTCTTTTTTCGTAACGGTCCGGCAGCCTTTGACCGGTTCAATTCGCTTCTGAAGCCCAAGCTCCTTCGCAATTCCTCGATCGTAAGCCGCCTGGGACACGAACGTAATGGAGCTGTTGAATACCAGTTTCCCGAAGGAAGCGAACATGGGCCTGCCAAATACCGGCTGCGGCGTAGGAATCGATGCATTCGGGTCACCCATTTGCGCAAAGGCAATACTGCCGCCCTTTAAGACCAAGTCCGGCTTCACGCCAAAGAACATCGGGCTCCAAATGACGAGATCTGCAAACTTGCCAGGCTCCAGCGACCCTACCAAATGCGATACGCCATGGGTTATTGCCGGATTAATTGTGTATTTCGCGATGTAGCGCTTAATGCGGAAATTGTCATTCTCCTCGTTGTCAGGCTGCAGCGGACCACGCTGCTTCTTCATTTTGTCAGCGGTCTGCCAGGTCCGGATAATGACCTCGCCCACCCGGCCCATCGCCTGCGAATCCGAGCTGATCATGCTGAATACGCCCATATCATGCAAAATATCTTCGGCAGCGATCGTCTCCGGCCTGATTCGAGAATCAGCGAAGGCGACATCCTCTGGTATGCTGCTGTCCAAATGATGGCAGACCATCAGCATATCGAGATGCTCCTCTATCGTATTAATCGTGAATGGCCGCGTAGGATTCGTCGATGACGGCAGTACGTTCAGCTCGCCTGCAGCAACAATAATATCAGGCGCGTGGCCGCCGCCCGCCCCTTCCGTGTGATACGTATGAATCGTGCGTCCGCCAATGGCTGCAAGCGTGTCCTCCACAAAGCCCGCTTCATTTAACGTATCGCTGTGGATCGCTACCTGAACATCGTATTGGTCCGCCGCCTGCAAGCACGCGTCGATGGCAGCCGGCGTCGTTCCCCAATCCTCATGAAGCTTCAGCCCGATTGCCCCCGCTTCAATCTGCTCAATAAGCGGAGCAGTGAAAGAAGCGTTGCCCTTGCCCGTATAACCAATGTTCATCGGAAAATGCTCTGCCGCCTCCAGCATCCGCCGCATATGCCATGCGCCTGGCGTAACTGTCGTTGCATTGGTCCCCGTAGCCGGTCCCGTACCGCCGCCGATCATGGTCGTTACGCCGGAAGACAATGCCGTCTCGATCTGCTGGGGACAAATAAAATGAATATGTGAGTCGATCGCCCC
This sequence comes from Paenibacillus paridis, assembly GCF_006345825.1. Lineage (GTDB taxonomy): Bacteria > Bacillota > Bacilli > Paenibacillales > Paenibacillaceae > Pristimantibacillus > Pristimantibacillus paridis. Next base: position 11,391 of record NZ_VCIX01000092.1, on the reverse strand, counting down.
TGCAGTTACGATTTTGCCTTCTCCCGCAATAACCTCGGTACTTGCGCCTACAATCATATTCGGATGAACGCCGTCCATGATGTCCGGGTTGCCCGCTTTGCCAATGCCGACAATAAACCCATCCTTAATGCCGATGTCAGCCTTAACAATACCGGAGTGGTCAATGATGACCGCATTCGTAATGAGCGTGTCCAGCACGCCCTCATCCCGAAGGGCACCGCTTGATTGCCCCATTCCGTCGCGTATGACTTTGCCCCCGCCAAACTTGCACTCATCGCCATATACGGTATAATCATGCTCGATCTGAGCCCAAAGCTCCGTATCCGCCAGCCGAACCGCATCGCCGGTGGTTGGGCCGAACATCGCAGCATAACTCCGCCTGTCCATCCTCGTCATTGCGTGCCTCCCTCCCATGCTTTAAGGCGCGCTCTCACCTCTTCCGGCATCGCCCCGGCTATTGCCTTTCCTTGGCTAAGATTGTTCAAGCCATAGGAGAGCTTCGCTCCGCCAAGCTCAACAAGCGTCACCGGCTTCTCCTCGCCCGGCTCAAAACGGACAGCCGTTCCGGCTGCAATATGCAACCGCATGCCATAAGCGGCCTCGCGATCGAATTTCAATGCCCGATTTACTTCAAAAAAATGAAAATGAGAGCCTACCTGCACAGGACGGTCGCCAGTATTAACGACGATAAGCTGCTGCGTCTGGCGTCCGGCGTTTAACTCAATCTCTCCTTCAACTGTTCGATATTCGCCTGGAATCATTCGAAATGGCGCTCCTCTCTTATGTAAGGACCTGTCTGCTAAAGCTAGTCTATGTCTTGCTGCCTTTTGTCAGCTTGTAATCGGATCGTGAATCGTAACCAGCTTCGTCCCATCCGGAAAAGTGGCTTCCACTTGAACCTCGTGAATCATTTGAGGGATGCCAGGCATGACCTGTCCCGCCTTTAAAATTTGGGTCCCGAATTCCATCAGCTGCGCTACGGTCATTCCATCTCGCGCGCCTTCCATAATTTCAGAGGTAATCAGCGCAACGCTTTCCGGATAATTGAGCTTCACACCGCGATTCATTCGCCGCCTAGCTAAATCTGCGGCGATCGTAATCAGCAGCTTTTCTTTTTCACGTTCAGTTAACTGCATGTCTTCACCTCATTGATCTGTCATATCTTCATTATAGACAGCTAATTATCGTAAGTAAATCGGTTCGCGTTATATTTTATGACATCAATTATAAACGCCTCGGCGTCCTTTAGACGTTGATGTAGCTTTTACGTTGAAATATAAGCCTTTATAAGCTAACAACCTGGCTAATTCTTATATTTTAAAACAAAAAATCTAGCATAATCTTTTGAGGATCATGCTAGATTTCACATATTTCTAACACTATTAAATAGGTGGGTTTAATCGACATAATTCGACGTCACTCTAATTATTTTGTCCTATTTTTCCAAATGCTATCCGACTTGAATTCCTAGCTTGCTTTGAATATGTCCGATAAAGCTTTGCAAACCATCCGTTTGGAAGCCATACTGGAACAATTTATCCGTCTCCGTAAAACGCTTCTCCGGCGTATCGGCTCCCATAACAACGGTAACCAGCCTCCGTCCCTCCTGCTTAGCCGTCCCGGTAAAGCAATATCCCGCTTGCGTCGTATAGCCCGTCTTCAAGCCATCATTGCCCGGAAACGCAAATGGCATACCGCTAAGCATCAGATTTGTGGAAGGAAGCCTCTCAGGCCTGTTAGCCAGCTTTACGCTGCTGCGACGGGAAACATCAAGAACTTCCGGATATTTCTTCAGTAGATAGGCGGCTAAAGAAGCCGTATCCTTGGCCGTCATCATTGTATCCCGCTCCGCTGCCGCAGATTCAAACGGCTGCAAATCGGATTTGCTGAGCCCCGTAGCATTGCCAAATATCGTCTGGCCAGTCAAACCGAGCTTCTGCGCCCGCTGATTCATCATAACGACGAAATCCTCCTCACTCCCGCCAACATACTCAGCGAGCGCCACTGCGGCATCATTGGCGGAATGTACGGCCATTGCTTCGAATAGTTCTTTGACGCTAAAGGTCTCACCCTTCATAAATCCAATCTGCGAGCCCGGTACATCAGCGGCGTAAGCGCTTGTCACCACCGGATCTCTCCAGTTAATTTGACCAGAGCTTTCCATATCTAAAATAATCAGCTCTGTCATCAGCTTCGACATGCTTGCAGGCGGCAGCGCTTCGTTCGCATTTTTCTCATAGAGCACGCTGCCCGTTTCCAAATCGATCAGAATAGCCGAGCTTGAATCCAGCTGCAATTCCGTTACCGCAGGCTTGCCTTTTAATGAAATCAGATAAAAGATAACCGCTATGGCTCCTGCCGCAATCAACAAAAACTTCAAGGCCTGCGGTGCTTTTCTCGCATATGTTTTCTCCATCATAAGAAACGGTCCCCTCTCACTTCTCTTCTATACAACCAAGTATAGAAGCAGCAGTTTAAGGAGACCGTAACCAAACCATAAGAAAGTCTTAATTATTACTGAATAATAGGTACAGAAACCCGAAATGACGTTTGATCCATATCGCTCGATACCGAAATCGTGCCGCCATGCTTCTCAATCATGCTTTTTGCAATAGCAAGTCCTAGGCCCGACCCGCCCGACCACTGTGTACGAGATTTGTCCACCCGATAAAACCGGTCAAAGATGTAAGGCAAATCGGTGCTTGGAATGGGCTCACCGAAGTTGATGACCTCTACAATAGCCGCATTTGGCTCGCGCTGTACGGTTACAATCACCTGTTTGCCGTCCTTGCCATAATTCATCGCATTGGCGATAAGGTTCTCAAATACGCGAACCAGCTTCGCTGAATCGGCCTTGACCATAATAGACGTTTCCTTTGTTACCATCTTGCTGTGCATGCCCGCTTCTTCCAGCGGCAGCCGAAACTGTACGAGCAGTTGGCCCAGCATTTCAACAAGATTAAAGCTCGTTACCTTTAAAGCAGCCGTATCGTGGCGCATTCTGGTGTATTCAAAAAGATCGTTAATCAGCACATTCAAGCGCTGTGATTTATCGTAAGCAATCTGAACATAATGCCGCAGCTCCACCTCATCGCGGTAACGGTCCTGTTCGATCAGGCCCAAATAACCAAGCACGGAGGTAAGCGGCGTTCGCAGGTCATGCGATACATTCGTAATCAGCTCGTTTTTGGTTTGCTCTGCCTTCCGCTCCTCTTCGAGTGCAGCATCGAGACGGCCAGCCAGATTATTGACATTCGCAGCCATCGAGCTGAGCGGGTTGCTGCTGCGCATGATGATTTTATGGTTTAATGCCAAGGATCCATTGGCAATTTGGCCAATGGTCGTATTAATTTTTCCAAAGGAATGAAAGATGCTCCACTGAAACACGGTAAAATAAACCATAAACAGCATAATGCCAAATCCGACGGCAGCTTCCTGATGATATCCGGAGAAAACAGAATATACGATGTTTCTCAGCATTCCAACCTGGTTAACGATCCACAAAGCAGCCGTCAGCAGCACGCTCGACGAAGCAATGGCAAGCACGATGCTAAGAAAAAAATAAACAAGCGATCGAACAACAAGCTTTCGCGTCAAATTATCCTTCAATTTTATAGCCAACCCCCCACACGGTCACGATCATTTTATCGCCGAGCTCCTTCTCCAGCTTGTCCCTGAGCTTGCTAATATGGACCATGACCGTATTATTGGAATCAAAATATTTTTCTTTCCATACTTGCTGGAAAATATCTTCTGCGCTGAAGACTCGTCCCGGCTGTCCAGCCAGCAAATGGAGAATACCGAATTCCGTCGAAGTCAGATGCAGCGGTTTGCCATCAACCTCCGCCGTATGGCTGAGCTTATCGATCCGCAGCGGTCCAAGGCGCAGCTCTTTATCCGACCTAGCGGTGCCGCCGCTTTCTGCTTGCGCACTGTATTGATAAGAACGGCGCAGCAAGGAACGAATTCGGGCAATAAGCTCCAGCGGATTGAACGGCTTGATCATGTAATCGTCAGCGCCGGTCATCAGCCCCATAATTTTGTCCATATCCTCCGCCTTGGCGCTAAGCATCAAGATCGGAACGGATTGATCCTTTCTCAGCCGCCTCGTCACTTCTAGCCCGTCCATGTTCGGCATCATAATATCCAATATGACCAAATCAAAAGGATTTTTCTCATAGGCCTGCAGTGCTTCCATACCGTCATAAGCTTTTTCGGTAATGAACCCCTCGTTTTTCAAATATATTTCAATCAGATCTGCGATCTCCCGCTCGTCATCTACAATTAATACCCGTCTTTCCATTAAAAATCGGCCTCCTTGGTCCCTAACCAGCTCTTTTCATTGTGTCCGTTGAGCATACTATACATGAATATCCAAGGGCATGTCCTGCCGTTTCATGTAAAATCATAATGTTTAAGTAATTCTTAATGTTTTTTTAACCATTGCTGGAACAAGTCCCACGGCCTCACGTTATAGCCAACGCTTGTCCGTTGTGCTAAAATCGAGAGTATTATATTTTATTATGCACATAGGGGGCACTTACATGGCGGCCAAAAGAATGCGTTCAGACATGATCAAAAAAGGATTCGACCGCGCACCGCATCGCAGCTTGCTGCGTGCCGCAGGCGTGAAAGAGGAAGATTTCGACAAGCCGTTTATCGCGGTTTGTAACTCTTATATTGATATTATACCTGGTCACGTTCATCTCCAGGAGTTCGGCAAGCTCGTTAAGGAAGCGATTCGCGAAGCAGGCGGCGTGCCGTTTGAATTCAATACCATCGGCGTTGACGATGGGATCGCAATGGGACATATCGGCATGCGCTACTCACTGGCAAGCCGCGAGATTATCGCGGATTCCATTGAGACTGTCGTGAATGCACACTGGTTCGACGGTATGGTTTGTATTCCAAACTGCGACAAAATTACACCGGGCATGATTATGGGCGCACTTCGCGTCAACATCCCAACCATGCTTGTCAGCGGCGGCCCAATGAAGGCCGGCAAAACATCTGACGGCCGTTCCATCTCGCTTTCCAGCGTATTTGAAGGCGTAGGCGCTCACCAAGCCGGCAAAATTAATGACGATCAACTGATGGAGCTTGAACAATTCGGTTGTCCGACATGCGGATCTTGTTCGGGTATGTTTACGGCTAACTCCATGAACTGCTTGGCTGAAGGCATGGGTCTAGCTATGCCTGGTAACGGTACAATCCTTGCCGTATCTCCGGAACGCAAAGAGTTCGTTAAAGACGCAGCGCGTCAGCTTATGAAAATCATCGACCTTGGCATTAAACCGCGCGATATCGTAACCAAAGATACGATCGATAACGCGTTTGCGCTTGATATGGCGATGGGCGGTTCTACCAATACGGTTCTTCATACGCTTGCAATCGCGCATGAAGCTGGCATCGAGTACCCAATTGAGCGTATCAACGAAGTGGCTGAGCGCGTACCGCATCTTGCGAAAATCGCTCCTGCATCTGATTACCATATCGAGGATGTCCACAATGCAGGCGGCGTTAGCGCTGTTCTGAACGAGCTGTTCAAGAAGGAAGGCGCTTTGCACGGCGATTGCATTACGGTTACCGGCAAAACGCTTCGCGAAAATGTGGTAGGCTGCGAAATTCAAGATACCGATATCATTCGCACGATCGACAATCCGCACACCGCGCGCGGCGGTCTGGCTGTATTGTTCGGCAATCTTGCTCCTAACGGCGCCATCATCAAGACTGGTGCAGTAGACAAGTCAGTTGGCGGCTATCACAAAGGCCCAGCGATCTGCTTTGATTCCCAGGACGAAGCGCTTCACGGCATCGCGAACGGCAAGATCAAAGAAGGCCATGTTGTCATCATCCGTTACGAAGGACCACGCGGTGGCCCGGGTATGCCGGAAATGCTCGCTCCAACTTCTCAAATCGTTGGTATGGGTCTTGGCGCCAAGGTTGCACTTGTTACCGACGGACGCTTCTCGGGCGCATCCCGCGGCATCAGCATCGGCCATGCTTCTCCAGAAGCAGCTGAAGGCGGACCAATTGCGTTCGTACAAGATGGCGATATCGTTGAGATTGACATGAACAACCGGACGATGGATCTACTGATCAGCGAGGAAGAGTTCGCAAAACGCCGTTCCGAATGGAAAGGCTTCGAGCTTAAAATCAAACGCGGCTACCTCGCGCGTTATGCACATCTTGTAACTTCCGCCAGCACTGGCGGCGTTATGAAAATGTAATTTGTATGTATGCAACAAAAACGGCTTGCCTTCCTCTGTATGAGGGGGCAAGCCGTTTTTTTTTTGCAGAAATTGAAAGCTTAAAACTGAACTACGCGGGCAGCAAGCTGCCCGCAAGCACGATCTCCCCACGTGGCTGTAACCCCTTAGCATCCGGCTCATGGGTAATCGCAATTTGATCATATTCATCTGGCGCGAACGTATAATACAGCGCACCTGTTCCCTCTTGCGTCAGGAATGTTCCGGCATTCACCGGCTTTCCTTCCTTCAGCAGCCACACCTGAAAAGCCTCATCGTTTGTTAACTTTGGCAGGTTTTCTGCCTGTACGATCAAATGCATCCCTTTATCATCAATGACGATGGTTGCAAGTCCTTGAGCGACAATATCGGGTATGGTCGGAGATAAGGCTACAACATGATTGACTTGTGTCCCCGTAGGAGGCTGATCGATAGCAGCAAGCTGGCTCTGAAGCTCCTGCACTTGCGCTGCCAGCGTATCCGCTTCCCCATTCAAATGATTCACCCTCTGATACAATCCGCCAGAGACGAGAAGCAGAACGGCTGCCGCTGCGGCAATCGTCGGCGTTATCCATCTTTTCCCTTGCGGCTTGTTATCCGTTCGTTTGCCGGATCGGCTGTCGGAATAATCAAACTCGGCTGGCTTACGCTCAAGCGGAGTTTCCTTTGAGCCGTCAGCTGGCAAAGCACTCACTTTTCGAGCATTTTGCTCCGAACGCTTCTCCCGGTCGGCTTCCGCGACTGCTGCAAGAATTCTTGCTTTCATTCCCGAAGGGGGCTGTACCGGCTCAACCGTTAACGGCAGCACATTGATCACGGAGGACAGCTCCTCCAGCATGTGCCTGCACTCTTCGCATTCTGGCAAATGCGCTTCAAATTCCAGCTTGTCCTCTTGGTCCAAGCCGCCCAGCATATAGATTTCAACATCTTCACAAATCCCTTTACGCGAATGACTCATGGCCATACCCCCTCCTTCCTTGTCGTTTCAAATCGCTTTCGGAGCTGTTTTAAAGCAAGCCGCACCCTGCTCTTGACGGTTCCTAGCGGTATGTCCTGATTTAAGCTTACTTCCTGCTGCGTGTATCCCTTAAAATAAATCAGGTCAACGACCTGCTTCTGCTCCTCGTTCAGCTCGCAAAGCGCTTCCTGCATTTGCTCGCCGAGCATTTTATGTTCAACCTCTTGCTCTGTGGACTTGGATGCGGCCACTCTCTCCAGCACACCATCCTCAGAAGCTTCCAAAGGCTTTCTTCCTTGTTTTCTTATCCAATCGACAGATAAATTGCGCGCAATCGTAAACATCCAGCTGCTGATTTTCCCGGCTGCTTCGCCTGTATCCAGGCGCTCTGCCGAATTCCATACCCGAATGAACAATTCCTGCACGACCTCTTCGGCCGCCATGGCGTCCTTCACGATCCGATAGACAAAGGAGTAAATTTGGCGCTCATAGCGGTCATATAGCTGCTCTAAGGCAGCGGAATCGCGGTTTGCAATTTTCCGGATGAGCAGCTCGTCTGTTGCTGGCTCTCCCATTATGAGTTTCCTCCTCGCAAGCATGGTGTCATCATCATAACTTTTTCACGCCAAAAAGGAAAACCTTTTCATCGCAACTACTCAGGTTCCGTTACTCTAATCAAAACAAAACAGCTATTCAAGAACTGGTCTTGAACAGCTGTTAAATCAAACCTCATCATATGGCTGTTGTTTTCGTACCTAGCTGCGCAGCTTCGTCGGCTGCTGCGCTTATTGTTCGTTCTACAGCATCGGTTAATCTTTCTGCTTCCTCTTGCACCTTGCTCAGCTGAACCGTCGCATATTGCCTAATCGTATTGACGGGCATGAGCAGCATACGAGGCGAGATCGTATCTCTTTTTTTCTTTCCCTTAGCATTCTGCTTCGTGTTCGTCAGCACTCGAATTAAAATGCGCAAATAAATACGCGTGGATCTAGCAAACCATCCTTCAGGCAATTGAAAAATTTCAAAGCCCAGCCGATCAGCACCGCGATGAATCATCGTGACGCCGTATACCGCTTTTATATCATTTGCTTCATGATCTGCAGCAAGCTGGTTCGCAAGCAGCGGAAGCGCCTGTTCTACTTCACGAAGCATGCGTATGCCAGTAGCAACTGGGGATTTGGAAGTGGCTGCAATCGAAGACAATTTTTTGTTGTCAAAATGCAGCTCCGCAACGCGGTCGCCTTTTTCCACTCGTCCGCCCTTTGCGAATTCAACATTTTCTCCGTTGTAGGTTGTTACGCGATAATGGAATGCGGCATCCTTGACATCACCTACCGTTTTCAAACGGAACATGGCGTGAAAGGCTTTTTCCCATAGCAGCCAAAGCGTTACCATTGCTTTCTTCCAATAAGGGGAATGCGCGGCACGGGCGGCTTCGGTCAGCTTCATCATCTCCTCAATGCCGACAAACCGGAAACCTCGTTTCGTTCCTTCTTCCAGATATGCTTCGAGTGCAATCAGCATATTTTGCGGCGCATCCTTGTCTGCCCCGAAGGTCATTCCGCAATCATGCAGCAGCATGACTTCACCTGGTCTGAGCTTCTTAAGCATCCGCTTCTTCAAGCGTTCCGAGCCCAATCGAATTCGCCAATCTCCGAACATCGCAGACCATAATACAATTTGCAAATAACCTAGGTTTCCGTAATCAAAAACGTTTATGATTCCCCAGGGAGGCCGATAATAAGTCGACCGTATGCCTGTCGCTTGTTCAATAATAGCAACTGTACGCTCGATTTGACGTTTCACCGTTCGAGGGCGCATCAGCCAATTCGATTTATGAACGTAATTATGAATGCCAAGATTATGGCCTTCATCCTTCATCCTCCGCAGCAATTCTTCCTGACCCTCTGCGTGCGAGCCAACGATAAAAAACGTTGCCTTCGCATTGTAGCGGGCCAGCAGGTCAAGCAGCTTGGGCGTATAGACAGGATCGGGACCATCATCGAAGGTAAGGGAGATCTCCTTCTCCACGCGCCCCTTCTTAAATACCCGAAACCCAAATGTACGGCTGATGAGACCTGGAAGAAACGCATAGAAGGATGCCACGTATAATCCCCATAAGAGTAAATTCTCCATTTTGTTTTCCCCACCGTTATATGATTTAGTCGACGAATGGATAGCGGTACAAAACAACAACAGTAGCTTTAATTGTAGCATAACGCAATAAAAAATAGGCATCTTTTTAAAAACTATAGTACAATCTTTATGGAATTATGATTATGGAAAAAGAAGGGGAAAGACTATGCTGCCGTTTTATAAAAAGTACTGGCGAACTGCTTTTGACATCGCCCTCATCGCATTAACTGTCTATTTAATTATGTTTTCCTTCAGCTATTTGTACCGAATTGCAACGCCTATATTTTTTTCCTTTCTTATTTTCTTGTGCATCGAGCCGCTCGCAAAACGGTTGAACAAGCTTGGAATGAAAAAATCGATCGCATCCGGCATATCTGTTCTTTTGTTCACGCTGCTCATTCTTGCCGCCTTCTCCGGCGCTGCTTACCTGCTAACGAAACAAGGGACAGAGCTTTATAATAATTTCCCAAAATATCAGAAATTACTTGCCTTGCAGATTGCCAATATCACGGAAGAAGTTCAACAGCGCTTCGGAACGACGCCAGCTGATTTGGATCTCGTTCAACGGTCTAAGGATCTCATTGAAGGAGCCTCCTCTACGCTCGTCAAGTTTGGACAAACCGTGCTGCACAATATCGTAGGTTATGTCTCTTCATTCTCAACCTTTATCTTTAACTTTGTCGTCGGGATTATATTAGCTTATTTCTTAAGTATAGAAATTACGACCTGGAAGAAAACGGCGGAGGACAAAACGCCGAATACGTTCAAAGCCGCGTTCTTCTTCCTGCGCAACAACGTGTTCAAGGGCATTGCTCTCTACATTAAGGCGCAGGCCAAAATGATCAGTATCACCTTCGTCGTTATCTTGATCTCTTTGCTGCTGCTTCAGGTAGAGAATGCCTTCGTCATCGCGGTGGCATCCGCCATTTTTGATATTTTGCCGCTGCTTGGCGTAGGCACCATCTTCATTCCTTGGATTATTTATTTGATCATTGTTGGCAAGGTATCGCTCGCCATCTGGCTCTCCGTGTTATTTCTGGTCGTTGTGCTGACGCGTCAAATACTTGAACCCAAAATCACGGGCGATTCGCTTGGCGTATCCGCCTTTACGATGCTCGCCTTCATGATTGTCTCGCTATCGTTGTTCGGCGTGGCCGGCGTCATTCTCTCGCCTATTCTCATGATCCTAATCAAGGCGCTGTACGATCAAGGCTATTTCCATCGCTGGATTCATGCCCCGCTGGGAGAGTTCGACACTCCGTCAGGCGGAGGCTCGTCAGCAAACATTCCTCCTCTGGATGAAGAGATTCGCGAGGATAAGAAGGTATAATAATAAACAAACAATCGGGGCGAGCTAGCAGCAATGTATTCCAGCTGAAGCTTGCCCCGATTGTTTGATGAAATTATCTTAATCATTGGAGGCGCTATACAGCATGAGCGGAATTGCAAATACTCCCAAGCCCCCCTACTATGCGGTTATTTTTGCTTCACAACGTACCGAGGGAGACCGAGGCTATGGTCAAATGGCCGACAAAATGGTCGAGCTGGCGTCCCGTCAGGCGGGCTACCTTGGCATTGAATCTGCCCGCGACGAGCAATTAGGCATTACCGTTTCCTATTGGGCTTCCCTCGAAGCCATAAAAAACTGGAAAGAAAATGCCGCTCATCAAGTTGCGCAAGAGCGCGGCAAATCGGAATGGTACGAGAGCTTTGCCCTAAGAATTAGCAAGGTCGAGCGGGATTATTTTTTCTAAGGCGGTTATTTAGGGGCTATTGAAAATGAAAACGTTAAGGTGGAATCCAGTGTTTTGATCGCTAATGGAGCAAAGCATTGTTTAGGCTCAATGAGATTCTGAAAGAAGGATGCCATATCTATTTCTCTAAAACTGAACCATATCCAGCCCATTTGGAGCATCAAAGCTAGAATAGATCTATTTTCTAGACCTATTTTCTCTGTTTCTCTTAAGCCCCCTAATTGGATTGGAGTCATCAATATGCAATAAGGTACAATATTGATGAGGGGGAATGAAGCGTATGAAAAGCAATATT
>NZ_VCIX01000058.1 GCF_006345825.1 Paenibacillus paridis | reverse complement strand
ACGACGAGGTTGATAGGTTCGGGGTGGAAGCACAGCAATGTGTGGAGCTGACGAATACTAATCGGTCGAGGGCTTATCCTAAACACGTTTACTCGGGCCCATACATCCGGTAGACAGCAGCAACAAGGCTTCAGCAAGCCTAATCTTTCGTATCCAGTTTTCAGGGCGTAATACCCTGGTTTTCAACCGTGCCTCTTTTGCAGTTGAAGCTCTTGGAGACATTCAACGCAAATAGCAATGTTCCCTGATAGCTCAGTTGGTAGAGCACTCGACTGTTAATCGAGTTGTCACAGGTTCGAGTCCTGTTCGGGGAGCCATTATGCTCTCATAGCTCAGTAGGTAGAGTGCATCCATGGTAAGGATGAGGTCACCGGTTCGATCCCGGTTGAGAGCTCCAGAATACTTTCAACTGCAAGGACAAGCTTCAATTTTAGTATGGCCCGTTGGTCAAGTGGTTAAGACACCTCCCTTTCACGGAGGTAACAGGGGTTCGAGTCCCCTACGGGTCACCAATTACCTTTTTCACAAAGGGCGCCTCAACACTTGGACGCTTAGCTCAGCTGGGAGAGCATCTGCCTTACAAGCAGAGGGTCGGCGGTTCGATCCCGTCAGCGTCCACCATATCGCTGCTGGGGATTAGCCAAGCGGTAAGGCAACGGACTTTGACTCCGTCATTCTCAGGTTCGATCCCTGAATCCCCAGCCATTTTATAGCATGAGTCATTAGCTCAGTTGGTAGAGCACCTGACTTTTAATCAGGGTGTCGTAGGTTCGAATCCTACATGACTCACCATTTTTTATNTAGGTTCGAATCCTACATGACTCACCATTTTTTATCTCACATGCGCGCGTATGGCGGAATTGGCAGACGCACTAGACTTAGGATCTAGCGGGCGACCGTGGGGGTTCAAGTCCCTCTACGCGCACCATCTTTAACACCCTTCATCGGGAAGCGTTCAGTATGTCAACTGAACAAGGTAGGTGGAACTCCTACAACCTAGCAGTTGTTTTACCTTAATGCGCGTATGGCGGAATTGGCAGACGCACCAGACTTAGGATCTGGCGGGCGACCGTGGGGGTTCAAGTCCCTCTACGCGCACCATATTTTCAAACACAGCTTTCAGGATCTTTTGATCTTGGAAGCTTTTTTTATTGTATTGCCAGATTGCCGCCCAGCAGATCATTTGATCTGCTGGTTATTTGTGTTTCATTCATCTGCAGCGGTTTAATGTCGTATGCGAATAGGAAAGGAATAGAGCGATTTCAAGATTAACGAAGATGCGTAAGTAGGTTTTAGGTTCATCATGGTACTTTAGATAAATGGGCCAACCTGGTAGCAAGACCGATCATTAGAAGCTGATCCTCAGCAGAAAGGGATTGAAACAGCTCTGTTAGAGGGGAAGGAGGAGCATCATGCTGAGCATTGGCTTGCTGCTTTGCAGGAATGGAAGTGGAAGTAGTTTGGCCGAGCAGCAGCCAGTCTAGTGAAACGTGGAATGTGGTTGCAATGGAAATAAGAGCTTTTGCGCCAGGAATGGAGGTTCTGCTTTCACTTTCCCAGTCGCCAACATTGCCGGGAGATACAGAAATTAGCTTGGCAAATTCCATCATGGTAAGTCCCTTATCCAGTCTTAATTGTTTAAGTCTTTGTTTAATATCATGCATGAAGAGACCCCCTAAGTAGTTATGCGTCAATGTAAGTTTTGACAAAAGCAGACACTTTCTAAACGCATATTCGTAATTACGATTAAATGTTGCAATTAATCGTAATTACGAATATAATTTGTCTAATAGCACGTATCTTGACGAATAAGCTCTGCATATGGAGAAGAATGTAGAATTTTCATAAACGCGCAAAAAGAACCTCGTGAAGCAAAGGTTCAATGCAGTCCTTTCCTATGATTAGCAGCCATTAACTCGTTAATCGGATGATGATGAAGTTGTTCATTTTTGCAGATCTACAACCATAAATAATTCTTCGTTTGTATGGCTACTTCCTTTGTTTCAGATATAAATCTCCATTATTGTATACGCGACAGATAAGTTCCTCCTAGCAGATGAGAAAGAGGGATAATGATGAATGGCAGAGATTTAAGCGATCCGATCATGGAAATGTATCTATTTGAATCCTCTCAGCTATTGGAACAGCTGGAGACGACAATTCTCGATTGCGAGCAAGCTGCTTCTTTTTCAGCGCATGCCGTGAACGAAATTTTCCGTCATATGCATACTCTTAAAGGTTCGGCGGCCATGATGCAATATATGGGGATAGCCGAGGTTGCCCATGCGATTGAGGATTTGTTTCATTTTATAAGAGAAAACATTGAGCAGCAGCTCGATTACCGTTTACTTTCCGACCTTGTTCTGAAAGTCGGGGATTTCATTAAAGCGGAAATAAATAAAATTTCATTCGGACATCATCCGGAGGAATCAGCAACGAGCATTATTGCATCTATTAAACAATATTTGGACGAGTTGAAGCAGGCGAAGGATTCCGGGATGAATGCCTATAAGGCGCATATTCGGTTCCAACAGGACTGTGAAATGGAAAATATTCGAGCGTTTAACGTTATTCACCGCTTAAAGGACATATCGAGAAGCTTTCACCATGACCCGCCTGATCTTCTTGAGGACGAGAAAAGTATTGAAGCCATCCGTAAACAAGGGTTTCATATCTTTTTTGAGTCGGATAAAAGCTATCAGGAGGTTCATGGTTTTTTCATGGAGACCGCTTTTCTTGAGCAGTTGGACTTATCGCATTCAGAGCCTATAGGGGTGCAAGTGGTTATAGCAGTGGAAGAGGCAGATGAATCTATAGAGCTGCCAGATTGGCCGGAAGAACGCGAGATGCAAGGGAAGCTGGAGAGTTCTTCACGCAATGCTGTTATCAGCGTAAGTGTAAGCAAGCTGGATCAGCTGCTTGATCTGGTTGGAGAGTTGGTCATTGCCGAGGCAATGGTTTCGCGCAGGGAGTCTTCGGGTGATTTGGAAGATGGTACATCTTATCATAAAGCATCGGGACAGCTGCGGAAAATAACTGGCGAGCTGCAGGACATCGTCATGTCTATACGGATGGTGCCGCTTGTCTCTACCTTTCACAAAATGAGAAGAGTAGCTCGCGATATGTGCCAGAAGCTGAATAAAGATGTCGACATTCGCATTATTGGCGAGGATACGGAGCTGGATAAAAATATCATTGACCAAATTTCGGACCCGCTGATGCATCTAGTAAGAAATGCGCTGGACCATGGAATAGAATCAACGGACGAGCGCGTCAAAACAGGGAAGAACGGTTCTGGCAGCATTACACTAGAGGCTAAAAATACCGGAGGCTACGTTGAAATCGTGGTTGCGGATGATGGGAAGGGTTTGAATCTAGACCAGATCGTAGCGAGAGCCAGAGAAAACGGATTGTTAGGAGAACAGGACGCCAATTTAACCGAGAAAGAACTATACGGAATGATCTTTTTGCCGGGTTTTTCTACAAAAGAGAGAATTACCGAATTTAGCGGCAGAGGGGTCGGCATGGATGTTGTCTCCCGCAATATAGAAGGTGTTGGCGGCGTTATCTCCGTGGAGAGCAAATGGCTTGCTGGAACGAGCATCACCATGAAAATTCCATTAACGCTAGCCATTATTGATGGCATGAACGTTAGAGTGGGCACTGCTAATTATACGGTGCCGACCACCTCAATCAAGGAGTCGTTTAAGCCAAAGCTTTCCGACATCATTACAGATCCCGATGGCAACGAAATGATCATGGTACGAGGACATTGCTATCCCATTTTGCGTCTGCATGAACGGTTTCATTCCCATAACGGCCTCACCTCATTTGAAGCAGGCATATTCGTCATGTTGGAGCAGGACGGCAAAAGCCTCTGCCTGTTCGTTGACGAACTGCTAGGCCAACAGCAGGTCGTAGTTAAAACGCTGCCCCGTTACATTAAACAGGTGATTCAAAGGGAAGGGCTTGCGGGCTGCACGCTGCTGGGCGACGGGAGTATTAGCCTAATTCTTGACGTAGCAGATCTGATGGGAACGAATCGGAATCGAGGCATGCAAGCATTAGCCCATAACAGATGAAGGGATGATTAGGATGACAGGACACTCAGCCTTTGACAGCAGCTATGAGGAGGACGCCCAGAAGGATAAGTTTCTGACCTTTTCGCTAGGCAACGAGCTGTACGGCATTGAGATTAAGCATGTGATTGAAATCATAGGCATCCAGACCATTACGGAGGTACCCGAGCTTCCTGATTTTGTTCGCGGCATTATTAATTTGCGGGGTAAAATTATTCCGGTCATGGATGTGCGCTTGCGGTTCAAGAAGCCATTCCTCGAATACAACGACAGAACCTGTATTGTTGTCATCGAAATGAGAGAGACGTCGGTCGGTCTTATTGTCGACAGCGTCTCGGAGGTATTGTCTGTTCCAGCGGCAGATATTGTACCTCCACCGGAAGCCGGCGGGGGCTTAAACCGTTATATTCAGGGGATTGGCAAATCAGGCACTGCGGTGATGCTGCTGCTCGATTGCGACAAGCTGCTGCACGACCATGAAGTGGAACGGTTATTACTAGCTGAATAAATGGAGGAATAAGAGAATGAAATGGTTTTACGATATGAAAATTGGCAAGAAGCTTACTTCTTCATTTATTGTTGTTGCACTAATGGCTGGTGTTGTAGGTATCGTAGGAATTACGAATTTGAGAAGCATCGATAAAAACTATTCCGAGCTTTATGAGCAGTTTGGAAAGTCGGTTGGCGAGCTAGGCATGATCGGCATGAATTTTCAAAATATCCGAGCGCTTGTCAGGGATTCCTTGCTTCGCTCTGACACGGCCCAGCATAAAGCGAACACGGATGAAATTAATCTTTTGGTCAAGCAAACCGATAGCCTAATTGCTACCTTTGAGCAGAGCATTCAAACCGAGGATGCCCGGATTAAATTTGGCCAGCTTAAGGATACGCTTAAGGAGTACCGGCAGTATCAGGACCGTATTGTTGCCTTTGCAGAGGCAGGGCAGCTGGAGCAAGGCTTGCGGGAGCTTGATGCGGGAGCGGTTGTGTCTGAAAAAGTGGATACGATGATCGATGACTTGTTTAACGAAAAGAATACGGAAGGTAACCGTCGTTCCATCGTGTACTCCGATACATCAAAAACGACGATTTTATCTATGCTGATCATCGTAGTCATTGCGATGCTTGCTGCGATTTTACTTGGCCTCTTTATCTCACGGATGATCAGCAGCCCGATTCGCAAGCTTGTCGCATCGGCTGACCGGATCGCGGATGGCGATTTGAATCTGACCGTTGAGGTGGATACGAAGGATGAGGTCGGCGTTCTGGCTGCCGCCTTTGGCAAGATGACCGATAATATGAATGAAGTGTTGTCCAATATACAAAGCGCGTCGGAGCAGGTGTCTACAGGCGCGAGGCAGGTCTCTGAGTCGAGTATCGTTCTCTCGCAAGGGGCATCAGAGCAAGCGAGTTCCGTAGAACAGCTTACCGCTTCTCTAGAAGAAATTGCTGCGCAAACCAAATTGAACGCTGAGAATGCTGTTCAGGCTAATGTGCTGGCGGAACAAGCAAGAGGAAACG
The DNA here is from genome assembly GCF_006345825.1 of Paenibacillus paridis. GTDB lineage: Bacteria > Bacillota > Bacilli > Paenibacillales > Paenibacillaceae > Pristimantibacillus > Pristimantibacillus paridis. Next base: position 38,347 of record NZ_VCIX01000058.1, on the reverse strand, counting down.
CACAGCAAGGCAATGAACGTATGCGGCAGATGTTAAATGCTATGGAAGACATTAATACGTCCTCAGGCAGTATTTCCAAAATCATTAAGGTCATTGATGAAATTGCATTTCAGACGAACATACTGGCTTTAAATGCGGCTGTTGAGGCGGCTAGGGCTGGCCAGCACGGAAGAGGCTTCGCCGTTGTAGCTGAAGAGGTTCGTAATTTGGCAGCTCGCTCTGCGAGTGCAGCCAAGGAAACAACGGATATGATCGAAGGCTCGATCCGGAAGGTCGAGGATGGAACCAAGATAGCGAACGAGACAGCAGCAGCGTTGGATCAGATTGTAGAAGGTGTCGCTAAGGTGGCTCATTTGGTCAGCAGCATTTCCGAAGCCTCGACCGAGCAAGCTACCGGGGTTGCCCAGATTAACCAAGGCATCATGCAGGTATCACAGGTTGTCCAGACGAATTCAGCGACATCTGAGGAGAGCGCTGCGGCCTCGGAGGAGCTGACTGGACAAGCGGAGATGCTAAAGGAACAGGTTAGCCGGTTCGTGCTGCGCAAAGCGGCGCGCTCTGCCTCTTATAGGGAGTATGAACAGCTCGATGCGGAAATGCTGCGGATGCTGGAGAACATGTCTGGTAAAGCAAGAACCAAAAGGGATAATCCCGATAGCTACCAGGCTGAAGCAGCCGCAGCAAGAAGCGGTACGATTCTTCTCAGTGATCGCGAGTTCGGGAAATATTAACGATGATCGCGATTACCGACGAAGAATTCAGGAAGCTGGCCAGCTATATCAAGAACAAGTTCGGAATTAATTTAAAGCATGAGAAGAAGACGCTGTTGGCGGCCCGCCTCCAGCGTCATTTGCTCGAACAGGGCTTCTCTAGCTTTGCTCAATATTTTTCCTATGTGTCAGCCGATGGGAGCGGAGCGTCCGATCTTGTGCTCGCTGATAAAATTACAACGAATCATACTTACTTTATGAGGGAAGCAAATCATTTTTATTATTTTAGGGATAAGGTGCTGCCGAGCTTGAGCTGTTCTATTCGTGATCTGGATTTACGTACCTGGAGTGCGGGCTGCTCTTCTGGAGAGGAGCCCTATACGTTAGCCATGCTGATTGATGAATATTTTGGAGCGAGAAAGCTCGGCTGGAATGCACAGGTGCTGGCTACTGATCTCTCTGCCGAGGTATTGGACACAGCGATAAGAGGCGTTTATACGAATGAGGCGTTGAAGGAGGTTCCTCCGCAGTGGAGAACCAGCTATTTCCGCAAAATAAACGATGAGCAGCTAGCAGTCGCGGATAGGATCAAGCAGGAAATCATTTTCCGGAAATTTAATTTAATGCAATCAACCTTTCCGTTCAAACGCAGGTTTCATGTTATTTTCTGCCGGAATGTCATGATCTATTTTGATACGGAAACGAAGCGGGAGCTAGTCAGAAAGTTTTATGAGCTGACTGAGCCCGGGGGCTATTTGTTTATTGGACATTCAGAGTCGCTGGAGCGGGACAAAACCGATTATACCTATGTAATGCCCTCGGTATACCGGAAAGAGCTATAGGCGCAAGCGCTAGGTAAAGGAGGTCGATGATCCATTCGAACGGTACGCAATCCAATCAAGGTGCTCGTTATTGACGACTCTCTTCTCTTTCGGGAAGTGCTGACAAGGGGGCTCTCTTCGGATCCGGCGATCCAAGTGGTTGCCGCAGCGAAGGACCCTTTCGAAGCGCGGGATAAAATTCTGGGATATAGGCCGGATGTGCTTACCTGCGATATTGAGATGCCGGGCATGAACGGAATTGAATTTATCCGCCGGCTGCTTCCGCAATATCCGCTGCCCATCGTTACGGTCAGCTCGGTTAGCGAGGCGGCATTGGACGCGCTAAAGGCGGGGGCTGTCGAGTTCGTAGCGAAGCCAAGCATGGCAACGCCCCAGCGGATGGAGCTGTTCCTGCTGGAGCTCATCCGTGTCATTAAAGCCGCTTCACAGGCGAAGCTTATTCAGAGAACCAGCTTGGCTCTGCGCAGTGATAGGCTGCCGCAGCCAATCAAGAGCGCGAATCGCCTCGTCGTCGTGGGAGCTTCCACCGGCGGAACGGAAGCGATCCATACCTTGTTGAAGGGTTTGCCCGTAAACGCGCCTGGCATGGTCATCGTACAGCATATACCGCCCGTATTCTCCCGTATGTTCGCGGAGCGATTGAACCTCGCCGTCGCGATGAACGTAAAGGAAGCGGAAGATGGCGACTACGTGCAGGAAGGCACGGTACTCATTGCGCCGGGCGACAAGCATGTCACGCTCGTTAAGGCAGGGGATCGCTGGAGAGCGGAATGCCGAAGCGGGGAGAAGGTGAGCGGCCATTGTCCATCCGTCGACATACTATTTGAATCGGCTGCGAGGGCAGCAGGCGACCGGGGCATTGGCATTATTTTGACAGGCATGGGACAGGACGGCGCCCGTGGCTTGCTAGCTATGCGGAACAAGGGAGCCCGAACGATCGCACAAGACGAGAAAACCTCGGTCGTATACGGAATGCCTAAAGCAGCCTATGAGCTTGGGGCGGTAGAGGTGCGCTCGGCGCTGCCGGATATTTCACGTGTAGTCCTCGCTTTGCTCTCGTAATCCTAACCTTGTCATAGATGGAAACTCTCTCGTCAATTAATGTTGAATTTGCAGGAAGCAAACCAACTGAATGTAGTCATGCCAATGAAGCTGCTTTGCCTGATATTCTGACGCCCTCCTAGAATGAATAAGATAGGGCTAAGTATAAAGATGCTGATAGGGGGCTTCGGGGTCAATGGCAGCAGATAAATGAAGACGTAGAGCAAGGAAAGCGAAGCCCCTTTTATATCCATATTTTACTTAATTGATTTGAAGCTGCAAGTTGTTCTTCATTTTTAATATGTCTTTGTCGATATAGTTCATTGGGACTATTTGGAATAAGCATATATAAGGGAGTGCAGCTTTGATGCAGCGAGATTGGATTGCATGGGGAAGAAAAGGAATAGCGGCGCTATTGATAGCGTCTATGGGTATAAGTTATGCCGGAAGCGGGGCAGCTGCCGCCGCGGCAAATGAAACCGTCACGGTTAAAGCGGCGGAAGGCAAAGCGGTTAGCGCCACAACCGCAACGGTCAATAAGGCGGAAATCGAATATTGGCGTTACGCAGCCGAAGGATCGCTTCATCCGGCGCTAGCTTTGTCGAACGGGAACCTGTTCACCGCTGCCGCGAACGGCTGGGTGACCATCGTTAGCAGTGCGGGCAAAGAAGTGAAGCGCATCAATACCTATACGAATTTGTCAGCTCCGGCGCTGAACGGGAAACGCAAAATATTCGTTGCTGGCAAAAGCGCGCGGCTTTATCAATACGATGAAGCGGGAAACGGCGGTCAGGCCGGTATTTTTTATTTTAAAGGCAAGACCGAAAATCTTCAGCCGTCTGCAATCGTAACGGATGCGCAGGGGCTCCCTTATTTCGCGTATCAGCATGCGATTCTGTCGTTAGATGAAGCGGGCGAGAAGCAGGCGGCGCTGCTTCCGGAGGGCGTGAGCGTGAAGGAGCTTGCCGCGGGCAAGAGCGGCGTATATGCGCTTGGCAGCAACGGCGCGCTGTATGCGGTGCGCGGCGGAGCTGTAGTCTGGGAAGCGGCTCTGGAACAGCCGCTGCTTGGGGCTAAGCTAGCCGCCGACCGGGTTAGCGGCGGTGTTCTGCTGCTTGGGGGCAAAGCGGTCGCTGCGTATGAAGAGGACGGTAAAGTCCGATTCACGCGCGAGCTTGCGGCGGCGCCCGCAGGCGGCTGGACATCCCCGGTGCTTCTGCCCGGGGATGCGGGAGCTGTCGTTGCCGCTGAGCTTGGCGGCAACGGCATTGCTGCGTTCCGCCTCGCAGACGGGGCGGAACTATGGCGCATCAGCGCCGCCGGGGCCGGGGGCTTCGGCCCTGCGGCGCTGGCGCCGGATGCTGCCGCCGGCATCGTGCTGGCCGGCGGCCGATCCGGCGCTGTGTACGCGATCGACGGCTCCGCCAAGTCGATCTTGTACACCTACGGCGGGCACGCCGCGGTTCCCGCGAGCGGCGTGACGCCGATGGGCGGCGGACGCTTTGCGTATACGTCCGCCAGCAAGCTGATCGCAGCGGGGCCGGTTCGCCCCGTCGCGATTGCCTACGCAGCGGCGACGCTTAAGCTGCCGCTGGATACAAGGCTCCTGCTCACGGACAAGCTGAAGCTGTCCGATCCCGTCGCCCTCAGCTTCCGCTCCGACAATGCCGCGATCGTTCGCATTACGGAGAAGGGCATCGTAACCCCGATTGCGGCGGGCTCCGCAAATCTTTATGTGGATGTCAGTGCGAGCGGCTACAAGGGCCAGCTCAAGCTTCCTGTCCAAGTGACTGCTTCGGCTTCTAAGCTAAAGGTGAAGCATGAAGCGAAGAAGGTCAGCATATCAGGCAAATCCTACACGGTTCAAACGGTGGTCATTCCTAAGGGAATTCCGATGACCGCAGGTCTGGCAAGCCGCAAGGTTGGCGTTGTCCAGCCGCTTGCTTCGATTGCGAAAGCCTACAATGCTGACGCTGCCATCAACGGCACGTACTTCGAAGCCTACGGCGGCATCCCCGAGCCGTATGGTACCCTCATTGCAGACGGCAATGTGGAGCATATCGGCAATACGGGAACAGCGATCGGTTTTACATGGGATGGGACGGTGGTCATGGATACGCTGCGTGTGAAGCTGCTGGGCGGCACGAACGGTTTGTTCAAATCGCCGAATAACTGGTATGTGTATTTCATAAACCGTACGCCCGTAGCAGGCGGTTCATCCGCGATTATGTTTACCCCGAAGCGGGGCGCTAAGCTCGGCTTTGCGCTTGGGACGGCTGTTACCGTCAGCAAAGGCGTCGTGACCAAAATAAGCAAAAAAGAAAATGTGAGCATTCCTGCAGACGGATATGTTCTCGTCTTTACAGGCTCGGAAGAGAAGCTTGCCGAACGATTTAAGGTCGGCACTTTGGTGGACTATAAGACGGAAATGACAAACTTGTCCAATACGCCGATTGCCTGGTCGCGCGTTCATACAGCCGTTGGCGCTGGTCCAAGGCTAGTGAAGGACGGGAAGCTGGCGATCAACCCAGCGGGCGAAGGCTTCAGCAGCTCCAAAATTTTAACAGACTCCGCAGCGAGAAGCGGCGTTCTTGTTAAAAAGGACGGAACCGTCATCCTGGCGACCGTACCTCAGGCAACCATGAAGCAGTGGGGACAAATTATGCTGCAGCTAGGTGCTGAGCAGGCGATGAACTTGGATGGCGGAGCTTCTTCGGGCATGTATGCGCACGGCAAGCTGATTACGACGCCAGGCAGGCTGATAAGCAATGGGCTCGTATTTGGTACAAAGTTGAAATGGTAACGTAAGCAGCGTTTTTGCCGCCCTTATGCAGGGCGGTCTTTATTTTGTCACATAGATTTAGATTGACTTTTACCGTGAGAAACATTATCATTAAGTCGTCAATGATAATCGTTATCATTTTTCGTTGCTAAACGAAATAAACATATATTTTAGAAGGTGTCTGCCTCGGCAGCGGAAGGAGCGTGCATGTCCAATGATTCGTCTAACGACTTCGGGTCTTGATATTGGTTATGATGATCGTCTTATCGTCAAGAACTTAAACATTGCTATACCTCAAGGGAAAATAACGGCGCTTGTAGGAGCCAATGGCTCGGGGAAATCTACGATTTTGAAAACGATGGCCCGTATTATGAGCCCGTCCCAAGGCAGTGTTCTTTTGGACGGTAAATCCATTCATAAGCAATCAACGAAGGAAGTGGCGAAGCAGCTGGCCATTTTGCCGCAAAACCCGACCGCACCAGACGGACTGACGGTAGCTGAGCTCGTATCGTATGGACGTTTTCCATACCAGAAGGGCTTCGGCTCGATGACCAAGGAAGATCGCAGCATCGTCCAATGGGCCATTGAAGCGACGGGCATGACTGATTTCGCGGACCGTCCGGTTGACCATTTGTCAGGCGGTCAGCGTCAACGGGCATGGATCGCGATGTCGCTTGCACAGGAGACTGACATTCTGTTCTTGGATGAGCCAACAACGTTCCTTGATATGGCGCATCAGCTTGAAGTGCTGCACTTGCTCCAAAAGCTGAACGCAACGAACAACCGTACGGTGGTCATGGTCGTGCATGATTTGAATCATGCGACACGCTATGCTCATCACATGATCGCAATTAAGACAGGCGTTGTCGTTGGTGAAGGAACGCCAGCAGAAGTAATGACACCGGATATTATGCGTGAAGTGTTTAATATTGAAGCTGATATCGTACCGGATCCGCGTACAGGCGTGCCTCTTTGTTTGCCATATGCGCTCGCAGGGCAGCCAGCAGCCGATAAAGTTGTGATGAATAGCCGTGTTGGCCTAGAGAAAACATTAACAGCGGCAGGGGCGTAACTCGCTCCTGTCCTTGTTTAAAGCAGCTGAGCAGAAGTTTAACTTCTGCTCAGCTGCTTTTTTGTTTGATAAGCTTGCTGTCGCTCTTGTTCGCCCTAAAAGCCCAAGTAAGACGACTACGCAGTTGTGCAGTTGGTTGGCTTATTGGCACACTAACCCTTCATCCTTTTCTCGAGGTTATGTCAGAAGTCAGCTATCCTGCACTTTCACAATAGTTTCCTGTTTATTGAACTATTTTGTTTGTCTATCCTATATGCCTGCATTTAAAATGGCCCATAAGAGCTCTGGATGCTCTATTAAGGTCCATTCCGTTGTACAAGTGCAGGTAGGCGGCAGGTGTTAGCGGAATTGAGCAGCTAGCCTGCCCAAATACAGGATAGCTGACTTGCAGGGGGCAGTGGTGGATGTGAAGTAAGTGTGAATGGTCGAACGTTAGTGTTGGAGATCAGCCATATGTCGAATGGAATGCAAACGTCGGACTAAATATGACAAGTTTTTATTTGAGGCGTAGGCTGTCGAAGTTTACGAGGGAATGTCAAATGTCTCCGTTTGAGACAGTAGAAATAACGACAAGTCTTACGAGAGCAAAAAGGCTGTTTTTCCGCGCCGTTATACGGTTTTCAAGCAAGCGATTTAGGCGTAGGTAGCGCTTCGAAAAATAATTTAAAACTTTTTTAGAAAAACAGTTGCATTTTGTTTTCAGGGGTGATATATTATTACTTGTCGCCGCGATGTTAAACATCACGAACGACAAACGAAAGTAACGTGCGGAAGTGGCTCAGCGGTAGAGCATCGCCTTGCCAAGGCGAGGGTCGCGGGTTCGATTCCCGTCTTCCGCTCCATAAATTGTGCGGCCTTAGCTCAGCTGGATAGAGCGTTTGACTACGAATCAAAAGGCCAGGAGTTCGAATCTCTTAGGCCGCGCCATTTTCCCAACATTAGACGCAATTCATTTACACTTCGGGACGTAGCTCAGCTTGGTAGAGCACCTGGTTTGGGACCAGGGGGTCGCATGTTCAAATCGTGTCGTCCCGACCATAATCATTTTTTTTGCGGGTGTAGTTCAATGGTAGAACTTTAGCCTTCCAAGCTAATAGCGTGGGTTCGATTCCCATCACCCGCTCCAACTATTTAAACCCGAAAGCCTTGCGCAGCAAGGCTTTTTTTTGTTGTTCCATATTAAACATTTTAAATTATGCGTGGGATGGATGTAAGATAGATTATTGTATCTATCAGATATCTTTAATGGATGTCATTCGAACTTGACCAAGTGATTTAACTGGAATTTTTCCCTATAATTCCAAGGAAATCAGCATTTCTTGAAGTTTAGCTGGAATTTCTCCTGCTAATACCGAGTATTCAATCGAAATTCCAGTAATACGGTTAGATTAACGGGAAGAATTCCCTATAAATATATGATGCGTGTGAATGAGGCCATTTTAGTGGGAGAAATTCCATCTAAATGTGAATGGGTGCTTCAGTTGTGCTAAGTGGGAGCTTTTCGAGCTAACACAATTGAAAGTGGGCTGCCCCTCCCATGGATTTTCATCCATGGAAGGGCAGCCCATTCGTTTTTTTATTTTAAGGAACCATTAGCAGCCTGCATGCATGGAGGCATGAGTTTTCGTATGGTTTAGTAGCCTTTACCGTATCCGCCTGCGCCTACTCCGCCTACGCCACCGTAACCGCCGCCCCAAATACCGCAGCTGCAAGAGATGATGACCAACAATATGAAGAGAACAAGGATAAAGCCGATGCTGTTATTCGCTCCACCAACAAATCCACCCATTAAACATTCACCTCCCAATGTTTAAACTACCATGTAGATTATGCAAATTTAGGTCTCTGTGTTTGGGTGTTTGTACCGTAATGTCGTTTGCCTATGCTTAGCCGAATAAGCGAAGAGATGTATTTTATTATTTTGGTAAACAATGTGCTGACCGGAACTAACCGGTTAATTCAAACAACCCTGTAGCTAAACTTGCTGATGCGCATGTCTACCAGTCCACTCTTTACGAAAGCTTAACGGAAGATTGATATTCACCAAATAATCAATCTTTACAATTAGGCTAACTTATTAGAAATGGGAGTGAGTCGGACTTGAAGATTTATAGCAAAAGGTTGATCTCTTTATTATTGGCCGCTGAAATTACGGCAAGCATGACGCTGGCCGGGGGGCCGGTTATGGCTGAAAGCCTTAAGCCGATAGGGACGCCATACGCAGCCAACAATGCCTACGACATCAGCGTGCCGCATGTGGTCATTAATCAAGTGTACGGTGGCGGACTAGCTGTAGATTCAGGTGTACTGGTATCTCACGGCTTTATTGAGCTTTACAATCCGACCAATAGCGATATTGATCTGAGCGGGTGGTCGCTGCAATACGCAGATCGCGGCTCGAATGCGCAGACTGGCGCTACGAAGGCGTGGGAGAAGCTTAACCTGACGGGTACGATTAAGGCTCACTCCTCCTTTCTAATCACGGGCGCTTCAACAGGAGCGGCAAGCCCGAAGGTGGACCTTACGGGAAAAGCGGACCAAACTTGGGAGCGTTTTATTAATAACAAGGGGCTAAAGGTTGTGCTGATGAGCAATCAGACTTTGCTTACCGAGGTTAATCCATTCCTGACGAAGCCAGAGGGCTACGTGGATATGATTGGTACGGCTAGCAATGACAGCGGCAGTGATATCGACGGTTATGAAACCGCCTACCCAACGGGCTCATCCGAAGGCACGTCGAAGAAAAAGTCGATTCGCCGGAGCAATTTTGCCGATACGGACAATAATAAATTGGATTTCAAGCAAGTGGATTATGAAGCCGTTACGGGAGAGGCACTGCTTGCAGCAGTACCGCGCAGCAGCACGGACGGCGCATGGGGACCTGGCGTGGTTCAGCCTCTGGAACTCCTCTCAACGTCGCTTGCCGACGGTTATGTTGATTCGGCATACTCGGCTGCACTTCAGGCTGCGGGCGGAACAGCGCCATACACGTTTACTGCAACCGGCTTGCCAGCAGGACTTAGCATAAAGACGAATGGTGAGATTTCCGGAACGCCTACAGCTGCTGTATCCCAAGGATCAGTCACGATTACGGTAACAGACAGTACGGCCGGAACACCGCTTAGCATCTCCAAGACGCTTGCCTTGACCGTTAAAGCGGAAATAACGGCCGCCAATCATGTACTAATCAATGAAGTGTATGGTGGGGGCGGGAAGATCAATAAGGACACGCCACCGGTTGCAGCGCCGTATCTTTATGATTTCGTAGAGCTGTACAACCCTACGGCGTCACCGATCTCGCTTGCAGGCTATCATTTGCGATACAGCAATAAAGGGGCAACGACGGTACAAGGCTTTGATTTTGACAATGACGCCGTAATCTTGCCTAATGACTATTATCTAGTTCGCCTTGAGGCGACATGGGGAAATACGAGCGACAAAAATTACGGTGAGGCTTTCGAAGCCGATGCGTATGCAAGCACAAAAGAGCAATCGATCGGCATGTCCGATACGGACGGAACCGTTGAGCTTTTCCAAGGGGCTTACTCGACTTCGGCCGTTGTAGATGCAGTTGGTTTCGGTGCGGTGAAAACCATGCTTCATGAAGGCACTCCCGTAGGCAATGGAGCCTCGCTGCCTGCTGCAGTTAAAGGCGTGCGCCGGATTAACTTCCAGGATTCGGACAATAATGCGGCTGACTTTGCGATTGTGGATCCTTCTCCGACAAAGGCGGGCAAAGCGGAAGGCGAGACCGTTGTTGTTCCGGGCTTCGTCAAGCTGATCGGTTCCCTTCAGAAGCTGACAGCAGATACAAACGTAACCCTAGAAGGCTTGGTAACGACACCCCCTGTGAAGTCGGATAACAGCCAAGTGGAAGCTGTGCGCTACGTTCAATCGTTCACAGGCGCGATTGCTGTAGAGGGAATGGATCCTTCCATTCCGGTAGGAGCTGAGGTGCGCGTGACGGGTACGGCTGGTTTGCGTGAGGGTGAAGTGCGGGTGAAAGGCACGCCGCAGGTAACGAGGCTGAACCATAATGTCTACAGCTTGACGGTCGAGGATACGTTTGACGGCTCGATGCTGGTGGCGGACAAGCTGGCTTCGGTGACGGCTGAAATGTATGGCAGAAGAGTAACGACTACAGGCAAAGCAGTATCGGTTGATGAAACGAAAAAAACGATTAAGCTCGACAACGATATGCTGCTTTATGTTAATGGGGCGCTTCCTAAGCTTACTCTCGGAGATACGGTCCAAGCAACTGGCGTGATCGGCATTTTTGGTGGAGAGGTTCGCCTTTCCGTAGCTAATGCTGGCTCTGACGTGGTCATAAAGCCGGCGTCTGCGGAGTTTAACGATACGTTAAACATTTCGAAGATCGGCGAGTATTCGGTGGGCTTGTCCAATAAGGACGGCGGCGTGGCCGAGATCGTCAAATTCAACAAGGATAACGGGAAATTTTATTTGGTGAATGGATCCGGCAATCCTCCAAGCCTGGATATCGTAGGCCTTGGAAGCGGAAATGGCAACTTGGTCAAAGAGAAAACGATTATTGTGAAGCCTCTTGCGGAGACGGAAGGCTTCTTGTACGGGGATTTGACTAGCGTGGATATCAATACGACAACTAAACGGGTTTCCGTAACGGTACAGGAAATTGACCCGCTTAAAGCTGGTAAAGTACTCGTGCTGGACTATGATGGAAATCTGCTGACCACGTACCCGACAGGCGTACAGCCGGATATGATTAAATCTACGCCGGACGGCAAATATATTTTGACTGCAGATGAAGCGGAGCCGCGCCTGGGGACGACCGATCCAAAGGGCAGCGTAACCATCGTCAATACGGAAACGAAAACGGCCGTTCAAGTGTACTTCGATGATCCTTCCGTCATTGAAGATGGCGTGCATATTCGCGGGCAAGCCGATCCGGCGGATGGCAAGATTAAATCGAGCGGATCGAAAGCTGACGCTCTTTATGATTTGGAGCCGGAATATATTACCTTGTCGGAAGACAATAAGACCGCCTATGTATCGTTGCAGGAAAATAACGCTATAGCGGTGATCGACATAGCGACAAACAAAGTAATAGCTGTGAAGGCGCTTGGCCTTAAAGATTACAACGATCCGCGCAATGCGCTTGATCTGGTCAAAGACGGCGCGATCAAGCTCGAAAATGTGCCGTTCAAAGGCATGTATATGCCTGACGGCATCGCATCTCACACGATTAACGGCCAAACGTACTTGTTCACGGCTAATGAGGGTGATGTAACAGAGTGGCCAAACCGTACCAACGGCACGACGATCGGAGCGATAAAAGGAAGCCTTGACCCTCTTTCCGAGGCGGCCATTTTCCTAAACGGCAAGACGGCTTATGACGGTGTAGAAGTTGCCAGCGATATGGGCAATGACAGCATTTATATGTATGGAGGACGCTCGTTCTCCATCTGGAACGCGGACTCCATGGATCAGGTGTACGATAGTGGCAGCGATTTTGAGGCGATTACTGCAAAACGCTTGCCTGCATATTTCAATACGAGCAACAGCAAGACGGCGCTTGATGACCGCAGCGGCAAGAAAGGCCCAGAGCCGGAAGATATCAAAACTGGGCAAGTAGGCAATAAAGTGCTCGCGTTTGTGGGACTTGAGAGAATCGGCGGTTTTATGACTTACGACGTGACCGACCCGGCGAATGCCAAGTTTGCCAACTATACGAATACGCGTGTGTTTAAAGATAGCCAAGGCAAGGACAATATGGACACGGATACGGGCCCTGAGGGTCTGGAGTTTATTCCGGCAAACATTAGCCCAACGGGAATGCCGCTGCTTCTTGTTGCATATGAGGTTGGTGGCAAGGTAGGGGTGTACCAGCTGAATGTATCAAAAGTAATCCTTGATCAAGCTACGCTAGCGATGAAAGTGGGCGAAGCTGCAGTTAAACTGAATGCAATTGTAGAGCCAGCGGGCGGCAGCTCCGCTACCGCTGTATGGTCATCGTCCAATTCGGCTGTGGCGAAGGTAGATGCAAATGGCAGCGTGACAGCGGTATCTGCAGGTACGGCTGTCATTACGGCGACCAGCGCAGATGGTTACGGTTTGGCGGAGACAAAGGTAACGGTAAGCGAGGGTGCTGTTACGCCTAATCCGACACCTAATCCAACTAACCCAACAACGCCTACATCGCCAACACCAACGCCAGTTCCGGGCAACACGGATACGACGATTGTGAACGGCGACACGGTGAAGTCGGTAACGGTTCTAGAAGCAGCTACGGATAGCAGTGGCAAATCGACAGCAACTGTGAAGTCGAGCCAAGTGGCTGCTGCGCTTGCGGCTCTAAATAAGGCTGGCAGCGGCAAACCGCTAGCCATGGAGTTCAAAGCCAGCGTGGATAAAGCGGCTGCTGCAGCTGCTATCCAATTCGAGAAGGAAGCTGTCGCTCAGCTTGCTTCCAGCGGCTTGCAAGCACTGAGCATCAATACGGGGCTAGGCGTTGTTACCTTTGATGCAAAAGCCATCGGGACACTGACGGCAGCTACAGGAAAAGAAGAATTGTCGATCGAAGTCAAACAAGCCGACAAGTCGACGCTTGGCGAGGCGGCCAAGGCAGTTATCGGCAGCCACCCTGCGTATTCCTTTGATGTGACGGCGGGCAGCAAAGCTGTGACCGACTTGCAGGGCGGCAAAGCCCGTTTGAGCGTTCCTTACACTCTGCAAGCAAATGAAGACAGTTTGGCCATTGTCATTTATTATGTGGCAAGCAACGGTCAGCCCGTCGTTGTGCCTAATAGCGTGTACGATGCGCTGACAGGCCAGGTGTATTTTACCGTAAACCACTTCTCGACTTATGGCATTGGTTACAATCAAGTGCGCTTTAGCGATACGTCAGCTAGCTTCGCCGCGGATTCCATTGCTTACCTTTCCTCCCGGAGCATTATCGGTGGCATGGGAGATGGAAAGTTTGCTCCGAAAGCCAATATTACTAGAGCAGATTTTACGCTCATTTTAGCTAGGATTGCAGGCGTACAACTGGATAGCTACACGGCCTCAAGCTATGCGGATGTGAAGGCAACCGATTATTTCGCAGGAGCGGTGGCTTGGGCTTCTGAGAATGGAATTACCGGCGGCACAGGAAGCGGGAAGTTTGAGCCGCAGGCCAAAATCAGCAGGGAACAGTTGGTTGCTATGATCGTAAGATTCGCAGATGTGATGAGTTATAAATTACCAACTGCTGCAAGCGCACAGGCTTTTGCGGATGAATCGGCGATTAGCGCTTTTGCGAAGGAAGCAGCTGCCATCGTTCAGCAAGCGGGAATTATTAACGGCAAACCGGCAGCAAATAACGCAAGCAACTTTGCTCCGAAGGACGCGGCCACCCGTGAAGAAGCAGCAAAAATGCTCGCGAAATTGATTCAACTAATGGCTTAAAAGCAGCAGCAGCCTTGAACCGAGCCGTCTTTCCTTGAAAGGCGGTTCGGTTTTTTTTTTATCAGAATTTAGTTATTTTATAGGGTAAAATAGTCTGCTATTTCGCCACGCAATCGGCAGTAGCCACAAAAAGACGTCAACAGCCGATTGCGTTTGCATCGTTATCGATTCATTCTGAGCGCAAGAAAGAGAGCAAGCTGCCCACGGCTACGCGGCTGATTTGATTTTTAACGGATTGGCGGGAGGGCTTCAACCCTGTTGGATTTTGTAGTATGATGGTAGAAGTCAAAAAACGTTCACGTTTTAAGTGCAAGCTTTCGAGGCGGTTTTCGCCTTGCCAAAACAAGTAAATGCTTACGGAGCAATTGCTGCTTCGCATAAATTTAGGAGGAACAGTATGTCGGATCAATCTGCATCTACTTTGACGACAAATCGGCAGCAGGCTAACAATTTGCTGCGACGCGATGTCCGGTTTTTAGGTAACATACTCGGGGATGTTCTCGTTCATCAAGGCGGCCGTGAGCTGCTGGATATCGTGGAACGGATCCGTGAGCAAAGCAAGGCGCTTCGCGCTGAATTTGTACCGGAAATATTTGATCAATTCAAAGGCAACATCTCTTCCCTAAGCCCAGAAATTCGGCATCAAGTCATTCGTGCGTTTGCGATTTACTTTCAGCTTGTTAACATTGCCGAGCAAAATCACCGGATTAGACGGAAACGTGATTACGAGGTTTCTGCAGGCGAGACGGTGCAACGCGGCTCAATTGAGAGCGCTGTGCAGGACCTGAAGGAACGCGGCATTTCCATGCCGGATGTACAGGAAATTTTGAGCAACATTTCGTTGGAGCTAGTTATGACTGCGCATCCGACCGAAGCGACTCGCCGTGCGGTGCTTGATATTCATAAACGGATTGCCGTTGATGTGATGGAGCTTGATAATCCGACATTAACTTACCGTGAGCGCGAGAAGCTGCGTGAGAAGCTCATGAATGAGGTTCTTATTTTGTGGCAAACTGACGAGCTGCGGGATCGCAAACCTACAGTTATCGATGAGGTTCGCAACGGTTTGTATTATTTTGACGAAACGTTGTTTGAGGTGCTTCCAAACGTTTACGAAGAGCTTGAACGTTGCCTGAGCAAATATTATCCGGATGAAAACTGGCATGTGCCAGATTACCTTCGCTTTGGCTCATGGATCGGCGGCGACCGCGACGGTAACCCTTCCGTTACGTCAAAGGTTACTTGGGAGGCGCTCTCGCTTCACCGCCAGCTGGCACTCCGCAAGTATGAAGAGAAGCTCGAAGAGCTAATGGATCTGCTAAGCTTCAGCACGAACCTGATTGAGGTTTCAGATGAGCTTGTGGAATCGATCCGTTCGGACCGAGAGCATGTCGAGCTGAAATGCGTCGAGCTGTGGAGAAACACGAAGGAGCCTTACCGGATCAAGCTTGGCTTTATGCTTGAGAAGCTGGCTAATACGCGTGATGAGTCGCTTAAAGGTTCACCTATGCGTTACAATCACCCGGATGAGCTGCGTGCGGATCTGCTTGTCATTGACCGCAGCCTGCGCCATCACTTCGCTGATTATGTAGCAGATACGGCGCTTGCGAAGCTTGTTCGCCAAGTGGAGCTGTTCGGTTTCCATCTGATGGCGCTTGATGTTCGTCAGCACAGCCAAGAGCATGAAAATGCGATGGCCGAGATTTTGGCAAAAATGAATGTGGTTGCGGATTACGCGGCACTTTCCGAAGAAGAAAAAACAGATCTGCTTCACCGTCTTCTTAATGATCCAAGACCGCTTACGTCGGGTCACCTGGATTATACGGAATCGACGCGTGAATGCTTGAACGTTTACCATACGATTTATCGTGCGCAGCAGGAGTTTGGCGTCAATTGCATCTCCAGCTACCTGATCAGCATGACACAGGCTGCAAGCGACATGCTTGAAGTCATGGTGTTTGCGAAGGAAGTTGGCCTGTTCCGTAAGGAAGCTGACGGCACGATTCGCTGTACGCTGCAATCGGTACCTTTGTTCGAGACCATTGACGATTTGCATGCGGCACCTGCCATCATGAAGGAACTGTTTGAGATGCCAATTTACCGCCAAGCGGTTGAAGCACGCGGCAACCTGCATGAAATCATGCTGGGTTACTCCGACAGCAACAAAGACGGCGGAGCGGTGACGGCGAACTGGGAATTGCGCGTAGCGCTTAAGGAAATCACAGCTACCGGCAAAGAGTACGACGTGAAGCTGAAGTTCTTCCACGGTCGCGGCGGAGCGCTTGGCCGCGGCGGCATGCCGCTTAACCGCAGCATACTTGCACAGCCGCCTCATACGGTTGGTGGCGGCATTAAGATTACCGAGCAAGGCGAGGTTCTTTCCTCGCGCTACTCGATGCAGGGCATCGCTTACCGCAGCCTTGAGCAAGCGACATGGGCGCTTATCACGTCTGCGCGTTTGGCGAAATACCCAGAGCAGGCTCCGCAAGCGGAAGCCGAGTGGGACGAGATTTCGCGTTCGATTTCCGAGACGGCGCTTACGAAATACCAGGATCTTATTTTCCGCGATCCGGATTTCCTCACGTACTTTAAGGAATCGACACCGCTGCCTGAGGTTGGTGAGCTGAATATCGGCTCACGTCCGTCTAAGCGTAAAAACAGCGATCGCTTCGAAGATTTGCGTGCCATTCCATGGGTGTTCGCATGGACGCAAAGCCGCTACTTGCTGCCAGCTTGGTATGCAGCGGGCACGGCGCTGAACGAGTATGCTCAAGGTGACGAGGGCAAGCTGAATACGCTTCGTACGATGTACGAGAAGTTCCCGTTCTTCCGCTCGCTCATCGACAATCTGCAAATGGCTTTGGCTAAAGCAGATCTGGTTATCGCGAAGGAATACGCGGATATGATCAAGGACAAAACGATCCGCGACCGTATTTTTGAGCAAATCGAGCAGGAATACAAGCTGACTTCCGACCTGATCCTAAGCATTACGGGACAAACGGAAATTTTGGATAACGTTCCAGTTATCCAGGAATCCATCCGACTGCGCAATCCGTACGTTGATCCGCTCAGCTACATGCAAGTGCAACTGCTCACCGAGCTTCGCGCGCTGCGCGATAACGAAGAGGATGATCCAGAGCTGCTTCGCGAAGTATTGCTTACGATCAACGGCATTGCTGCCGGACTTCGGAATACGGGCTAATTCATCTAACTGTCCGCTTCGGCGGCAAGGGTTACCAAATAGTCAGTCATGGCGTCAGCGCCTTGACTGGCTATTTTTGCGTTTGCAGGAGATAGTGAGGGTATTTGGTGGGAAGGCGCACATAGTGGCAATGTTGGAATCGTAGGAAGTGTTGAAAGTGTTGAAAACGTGGGAAGCGTGAGGTATGGGGAGTGTATAGGCGGAAGGTGTTTTGACATATGAAATAGTAGGAGTCATGGCTGAAGTTACTGCGTGCGGGAGAAGGTTTGTTAAACGTAGATCTAAAAAGTAGATCTATTTGATCAGAAACGCCCCAATTGGTGGAAATAGGTCTAAAAAATAGATCTATTCTGGCCGAGTGGCTCCAAATGGGCAGTGAAAGGCTGGTTTGTGGAGGAATAGATCTAATAAATAGATCTATTTGATCGAAAACGCCCCAATTGGTGGAAATAGGTCTAAAAAATAGATCTATTATGGCCGAGTGACTCCAAATGGGCAGTAAAAAGCTGGTTTGTGGAGGAATAGATCTAAAAAGTAGATCTATATCATTGGAAATGAGCCAATTGGTGGAAATAGGTCTAAAAAATAGATCTATTATGGCCGAGTGGCTCCAAATGGGCAGTAAAAAGCTGGTTTGTGGAGGAATAGATCTAAAAAGTAGATCTATATCATTGGAAATGAGCCAATTAGTGGAAATAGATCTAAAAAGTAGATCTATTCTGGCCGAGTGGCTCCAAACGGGCAGTAAAGGGCGGGTTTGTGGAGAGAGAGGTCTAAAAAGTAGATCCAATCTGGCGGGGTAGCAACAATGGACTATAGGCTTAAACTTGTGAGGTAATATGAAGCTTTTGAGATCACAAAAATATAGATTACTATAATAGAATCCCCCACAAGAAGAAAAACATAACTTCGTTGTTTTCTTATGTTCATTTATAATCGGCTTAAGTTTCGTTTAAGGTACATCCTGCATGATAGGTACATGGGAAACAGACACCTACATTGGAGAGGATGATCACATTGAACGAGGAAAACAAACGCATGAATGCGAACAACGATATGAATAACGAAATGAACAATAATACGAACTATGATGCAAATAATCATTCGAATACGAATCAAACTGCCACTCATACCTCTGCTGCGCATACATTCGCCACGGACAACCAGTCACCATCGGTCACTACTTATATCTATGAATCTACCAAATCGAGTAACGATTTGAGAGCAACCTATGAGAGGGAGCTGAGACTCCAGCAAGAGTCGGAGCATACTCCTCATGAAGAGCAGAGGAGTAAGAAGAAACGTCCCGGAGGAAGCTCGCCAAAAACGCTGCTCGCATCGTTTCTGATCGGCGCGATGGTAATCGGAGGCTTCTCGTACATGGCGGACAAAAATAATTTGTTCAGCGGAGGGACAGCGGCGGTTCAGGGTACGGGCTCCAGTGTAGTGAGCAACACGACGCAGCAGGATGCGGGCTTATCAACCGCGTCACTTAGCACAAGCGAGGATATCGCATCTGTGTATGCCGCAACAAGCCCGGCGGTTGTGAAAATTGAAAACTACGGTGAAGCGGCTAGTTCCAGCTCTATGTTTGATGATCAGCGGTTCCAGCAGTTTTTTGGTGGCGGGCAATCCGGCAGAGGAGGTCAGCAGGAAGAACAGCAACAGCAGCAGCAAAGCGCTGCAGAGCTAGAGCTGGTGGGTTCGGGAACCGGATTTTTCTTCGAGCAGGACGGTTATATTTTGACGAATGAGCATGTCATTGCAGATGCCAAAGAGGTTAAGGTGACGGTACAAGGCTATGACGAGCCGTTGACAGCTAAAGTGCTTGGCTCTAGCTATGATCTCGATTTGGCCGTACTTAAGGTAGAGAGCCCTGACGGAAAAGCATTTCCTTCGCTCAAGCTTGGCAGTTCTGATGAAACCAAAATCGGAGATTGGGTGATGGCGATCGGCAATCCATATGGGTTCGACCAAACGCTGACGATGGGTGTTCTAAGTGCCAAGGAACGTCCAATTACGATTGCGGATGAACAAGGTAACCATGAATATGAGCATTTGCTGCAAACTGACGCTTCCATTAACCCAGGCAACTCTGGCGGACCGCTTCTAAACGAGCATGGTGAAGTAATTGGCATTAATACAGCGGTGAACGCGGAAGCGCAGGGCATTGGGTTCGCGATTCCGACATCGACCATTACGAAGGTGCTCGATCAATTGAAAACAAATACGCTATAATTTCTAGCGTCAGCAAAGTGTAGAGAAAAGCTTGGGAGCCGCGAGGTGCCTGAGCTTTTTTTGGCATCTACAATCCATGCAGCCTAGCCGGAAGTCGAAGCATGAAACTAGCCTCAGGTCGATTGCTGAGCGGGCATTAAACGTATATAATTGGCTAAATGGTTGCCATTCGAAACGTACGCCAGAAAATAAACTCGGCATCGTCCATTTTATCGACTGTGTTCAGGGCTGTACGTGGTAAATTAACCATCCCGTCAGGGAGATATGCTGCAACAAAATGGCATTTTCTTTTCAATTGCCTTGCTTTTTCAGTTCAGGTCGATTACGATTTTTCTATTGCCATATAAGATAGCCGGGCAATATTGATGACGTTAACGATGAATATGGTGAATGCCTCGGCAACGAAAATACATAGATAATCCTATTAAAGATTTACATAGATAAAGGCTGACACATCGCTCACTGCGGTTACTGGCCTTAGGCTTGGCGGGCGGTTGCTTGCGTACAATTTTCCGTAATTGTAAGCGGCTTTGGACGGCGGCTCATGCATGGTCTATGGCATACCGGTCAGTTGAACGAACGGAAGGTTTGGAGGAGTTAAGGTGAATGTATTGGAAGCACGCCTGGCGAAGTTAGCGCTCAAAGGCGATCAGCAGGCATTTGCTGAGCTTGTTGACCTCTATCAGGATAAGCTCTTTCATATGGCATATCGAATGTTAAACAGCCGCCAGGAGGCGGAGGATGTCGTTCAGGACACCTTCCTTCGCGTATACAAAAATCTGGATCGGTATGATGATACGTTAAAATTTTCGACATGGATCTACAGAATTGCTACGAACCTATGTATTGATCGGCTGCGCAAGCGGAAGCCCACTTACTCGCTTGATGCCGAATCGAACGACCATGAAGGGTTGGACGGGTATTCCATGATACCGAGCGATAACCGAACGCCGGAATCGGAGCTGCTGCTCTCGGATACCCAGCGGATCATTCATTCGGCGATTGCCTCGCTGCCGCCCAAGTATAAGAGCGTGATGACGCTGCGTTACATGCAGGATTTGTCGCTGCAGGAGATAGGTGATGTGCTGGACATGCCTGTGACGACGATCAAGACCCGCGTGCATCGCGGCAGGGAGTTTCTGAGAAAGAAGCTGGAGCACAAGCTATAACCCTTATTTCTTACTGAACATAAACTAGTGAAGCCATGTCTGCCTTGGACATTGGCTTATTTCAGGGATAAATGGTTACCTTTTTTGGGCTTGGGAGGGTGAGTTGCGACATTTTTAAAAAAAGTGAAACATCCCCTCGCGAGCAACGTATCCTAATAACGAGAATAGAACTTAATGCGCGAGCAATGGAAAGAAAGGACTGGCTGCTATGAATTGCAACGTCGCCATCGTATGGATGCATGACTATTTGGACGGCGAGCTGCCGCGTGAAGATATCGTTACGTTAAAATCTCATTTGCTTTCCTGTCCGGCTTGCCGCAGTCGGTTTGAACAGCTCCAGAAGACGGACGCCGCGGCGTTCCAGACTTTAGAAGCGCTTAAGCCTGCCGCGGATTACGACCTGAAAGCATCAGAGCAATTGACGCAGCGCATTATGCAGCAGCTGCCGAAGAAACGAAGCAACCAGCGGAACCGGATCGTACGCTTTATTTACCGCTATCCGGGCGTAACTGCTGCTGCGGTGTTCGTACTCGTAATGCTGGGAAGCTTCTTCACCATGTGGGAAGAGGACACCAAGCTGATCGTCGCGGGCGAGGATCTTCAGCAGGTCATTATAGAGGGCAACACCGTAATTGTACCCGAGGGGGCCCATTTAACTGGCAACCTAACGGTAGAAAATGGAACAGCCGAGGTTAAAGGCGAAGTAGATGGGAATGTTACTGTTATAGACGGTACCTTGAATCTGGCTTCCACCGGCCATATCGCGGGGCAGAGCCGGACCATCGATCAAGCGCTCGATTGGTTCTGGTACAAAGTGACGCAAACGTTTGGCGGGAATGCTCGTTAATGTCGGCTGCCTCCCTCTTGCAGGGAGGCATTTTTTATTTTTTTTTGAAAAAAAGGATTTCCAATCCCACATCTAGAAAATAATAAAGTTGAAAACCAGTATAGACCAGAATAAGGGGATCAGCTGTTGGGGGTTGGCATATGAGTTATTTTTCGGATTCGACTTGGCATGACTGGTTAAAGGACATCATCGATGTTGGCATAGTCAGCTATATTATTTATAAAATGATTTTGCTTGTGCGCGGGACGCGGGCGGTTCAGCTTCTGAAAGGAATCTTTATCCTAGTTGCCGTATGGGCGCTGAGCACTTGGTTTAATTTGTACACGCTGAAGTGGCTAATGAACCAGATGTTCACGTTCGGAATCGTGAGCGTGCTCATTATTTTTCAGCCGGAGCTGAGAAGAGTACTGGAGCAGCTCGGACGGGGCAAGTTGTTTGCGAGGTCATATTCGCTTGATCGGGATGTCGTTAATGAGCAAATAGACGGCGTGATTAAAGCTGTCCGTTTCATGGCAGAGCGCAAAATCGGAGCGTTAATCGTATTCGAGCGCACAACGGGCCTAAGCGAGCTCATCGAATCGGGCATTCGGATGGAATCGCGGATTACCTCCGAGCTGCTCATTAATATTTTTACGCCGAACACGCCGCTTCATGACGGTGCGGTCATCATCCGCTCGAATCAGATTATGGCAGCAGGCTGCTATTTGCCGCTGTCCGAAAATCCTTTTATCAGCAAGGAGCTGGGCACGCGCCACCGCGCGGCGATTGGCGTGAGTGAGGTCACGGATGCCATATCCGTCACCGTGTCGGAAGAAACTGGACAAGTATCCCTGTCACTCGGAGGCATGATTGTCCGGGATATCAACGAGGAATCCTTGATCTCGAAGCTCTTTGACGAGCTGACTCCGAAGACGAACGGGCGCACGAAGGAACGTGCGACGATATCGTCGCTTTGGAAGCGGAAAGGAGGCCAAGATGGATAAGTGGCTAAGCCATCCTACCTCTCTGAAAATTATTTCGATTATTGTCGGGCTGCTGCTATGGGCGGTTGTACATATTGATCCGGATACGTCGCCGCAGACGATGACTACGAATATTGATACCAAGACGATTGAGGCCTCTGTCATTACGCCAGATGGTCTCGATACCAAAAAATACGTGCTCACAGCCATGGAGCCTACCGTCGTACGGCTCGACGTGCAGGGCAGGCTTACTGATCTGCTTAAGGCTTCCTCCACCGATGATTATGTCGTGAAGGTGGACTTGAAGGGCGTAAAGCCCGGCATTCAGGAATTGCCGCTTACCGTAGACCTGCCTAAGGGGATTTTGCTGGTAAAAATGTCACCACGGACGGTAACGGTGCAAATTGAAGAGATTTTGACCAAGCCTTTTGAGCTGCAGGTCGTAACCGAAGGCAAGCCGGCAGACGGCTATGTTCTAGGAGCTGCAAGCGTGGTTTCGCCTACAGATGGCGTACAGGTTACGCTGCCGAAGGATGATATGAGCCGAGTTGGGCTTGTCACGACTGAGGTAGACGTCGAAGGCGCAGATAAAACAATTGTGAACAAAAAAGCAAAAGTTGTCGTATATGATACAGATGGCATTGAAATGACGAACGCGATCATCTCTCCGTCTACCGTACATGTAGAAGTTAAGATTACGCCTCCGTTCAAGAAGCTGCCTCTTCAGGTGCGCTACACGGGCACGCTGCCGGAGGGATTAAGTCTGGTGTCTGTTAAGCCGACGATCGATCAGGTTACCGTATATGGCGATCAGAAGACGTTAGACGGGCTTCAAGTCTATGATGGGGTCGTGCTGGATCTCTCGAAGGTGAAGCAGTCCGGCAGCATACAGGCGAAGACTGAGTCTATTGACGGCATCAAGTCGATTGATCCAGGCGAAGTTACGCTTGAGGTAGTCGTGGCGCCGAATATTACGAAAACCTTCACTGACATGCCAATCGCCATTGAAGGGCTTGCGAGCGGTACGACTGCGACAGTTCGCACGCCTGCGGACGGGAAGTTTAACTTAACTGTCAGCGGTGCGGAGTCGGTCTTGTCTGCACTTAAGGCAGAGGCGATCAGCATCATTGCTAACGTAGAGGGGCTTGCGCCGGGCATTCATGAGGTGACGCTGCAGGTGGATGTGCCATCCTACGTACAGACGGTGCTTGCAGAGGGGCAGACGCTTACGGTTTCGATTGAAATTGTAGCGGAGGAAGCCGCTGGCGGCACCGATGGGGAAGAATCCGAGGAGGTCGGGGGAACTCCGACAGAGGAAACGCCAACCCCGACGCCTACGCCAACCCCTGCTACCACCGACGGGAGCGGTAACGGTAACAGTGGCGGCAATGCAACTAGCGGAGCATAAGGGTAATTCAAATGAATGCGGAACAGGAACAACTAACCAAAAACAATGATTGCAGCATATAACAAAGGAGCATTATCTATTATGGGGAAATATTTCGGAACAGACGGTGTGCGCGGCGTAGCCAATCGCGAGCTTACACCGGAGCTAGCTTACAAAATCGGCCGCTGCGGCGGTTATGTCTTGACGCGTCAAGCCAAAAAACCAAAGGTGGTTATCGGGCTTGATACACGGATTTCGGGGCCAATGCTGGAGTCCGCGCTAATCGCGGGCTTGCTGTCTATTGGCGCAAGTGTTGTTCGCCTTGGCGTCGTATCGACACCTGCGGTTGCTTACATTACGCGCGAATTGAACGCCGATGCTGGCGTTATGATCTCGGCATCGCACAATCCTGTTGAGGATAACGGCATTAAATTTTTCGCTGGCGATGGCTTTAAATTATCGGATGATACCGAGCTCGAAATCGAGCAGTTGATCGATGCCGACACGGATGAATTGCCACGCCCAGAGGGCGGCGATATCGGAGCGGTATCAAGCGATAAAGGCGCGAAGCAGCGTTACCTGGATTATTTGAAAACAACGATTAAAGGCGAGTTCAGCGCTTTGAAAATCGTGCTCGACTGCGCGAACGGCTCTGCGTATGAGCTTGCTCCGTCCGTATTCCGCGAGCTTGGCGCGAATATTATTACCGTTGGCGCTGAGCCGGACGGCTTGAATATCAATGCGGGCGTAGGCTCGACGCATCCGGAATATTTGCGTGAGCAGGTATTGCAGCACGGCGCGGACCTCGGACTTTCTTTTGACGGGGATGCCGATCGTCTTATTGCCATTGACGAGAAGGGCGAGGAAGTGGACGGAGACTTCATTCTGTGCATTATCGGCGATGCGATGAAACGCGCAGGCAAGCTGAAGGAAGATACGATCGTGACCACGGTGATGGCTAATATCGGCTTCTTCAAGGGCGCTGAGCGTATCGGACTGAAAACCGCTCAAACGGCTGTAGGCGACCGCTACGTGATGGAGGAAATGCGCCGTGGCGGCTTTAACTTGGGCGGCGAGCAATCCGGCCATGTTATTTTCCTGGATCATATTACGACAGGCGATGGCATTCTTACGGCTCTCCAGTTGGTGGATACGCTTGCTGCTTCAGGCAAGAAGCTTAGCGAGCTGAAAGGGCTAATGCGCAAGTACCCGCAAAAGCTCGTTAACGTGCGTGTAGCCGACAAGAGCCTGTACCAAGGCAATACGGCTATCGAAGAAGCCGTAAAGCGCGTAGAGCTTGAGCTAGGCGACAACGGCCGCGTGCTTGTTCGTCCATCGGGCACGGAGTCATTGATCCGGGTCATGGCGGAGGGTCCTGAGAAAGAACAAGTCGAAGCTTATGTGGATCAAATCGCTGACGTCGTTAAAAGTGAGCTAGGTTAAACATAGTGAAGATGCTGTCGAAAGCCTGTCAGATCGTGTAGAAGGCTGGCTTTCGACTCCTTATTTTGGAAGATACTTGTGGATATTTTCACACAGTGGTTGCACAGTTTGTTGAAAATGAATATGATAGGTAGTGTGATTCAAGAAGGAAAGCGAGGATCGAGGTTAATTAAGCAAGTTAAGCGCCAGAGCTTGCGTGATGAATGATTCGTTGTAGAGCTTGGAAGATTGAGCTTGAAGCGGGTGTTCATACGGGAAGCTGACGAGGTGAAGGTGTTCGAAACATTCGGCGGGGACCTTCCGGTATTATAAGCCAACCGAAAGCCGTTACGTAAAACGGCCGGGCGACCGGTCATACAATCGTGCGGCAGGCTTCGTATATGATTCATTCTCCCGTATGTCCAAGATGCCACCAATGGGTGGGCATGGGCAGAGGGGTTACATTTTCCGCAATAATTGGGATTACTTTGTGACAACTTCATATTGCCTGTGCCACGCATTGGCAGGCATCCGGTTTGGGCGGGAAAATAACCTAATCGGAGGCCTATTAAATTATGTGTGGAATTGTAGGATATATTGGTAAACGCGACTCGCAGGACATTTTGCTCGAAGGATTGAAGAAGCTGGAGTACCGGGGTTATGACTCTGCCGGTATCGCTGTCTTTACGAAGAACGGGCTTGAAATTACAAAGTCGAAGGGTCGTTTGGCGAATCTTGAAGGCTTGCTGCGCGAAGAGCCGCTTGAAGGCTCTGTCGGCATTGGCCACACTCGTTGGGCAACGCATGGTAAACCATCAGACGTGAACTCGCATCCGCATACGGACAACACGGCGAAGTTCTCAGTCGTTCATAACGGAATCGTTGAGAACTACCTAAACCTGAAGGAAGAGCTGGTGACGAAGGGACATATTTTCGTATCGGAGACCGACACGGAGGTCATTTCCCATCTGATCGCAGACGAGTATGACGGCAATATCGTTGAAGCGGTACAACGCGCAGTGAAACGTATGCGTGGAGCGTTCGCGCTTGGCGTATTGACTGAATTTGAACCGGACCGCCTGGTAGCGGTACGTTTTGCAAGCCCGCTGGTTATCGGCGTTGGCGAGGGTGAAAACTTCATTGGCTCGGATATTCCGGCAATTTTGGAGCATACTCGCAATGTGTACATTTTGAACGACGGCGAAATGGCGATCTTGACACGTGATGCTGTCGAAGTGATGACGACTGAAGGCGAAAGTATTTCCAAGGAAATATTCCATGTCGATTGGGATCTGGTAACCGCAGAGAAAGCCGGATTTGATCACTTCATGCTGAAGGAAATTCATGAGCAGCCAAAGGCTTACCGCGATACCATGATGAGCCGTATTTCCGAAGACGGCAAATCCGTTGAATTAAAAGAGCTGGGTATGTCAGCTGAATATATAAAATCGATTCGCAAAGTCCACATCGTGGCCTGCGGTACGGCATTCCATGCTGGACTTGTCGGCAAATCGGTGATTGAATCGCTTGCACGCATCCCGGTAGAAACGGACGTGGCATCGGAGTACCGTTACCGCTCGCCGATCATCACACCGGATACGCTCGTTATCGTTGTTAGCCAATCAGGCGAAACAGCAGATACGCTTGCGGCTCTTCGTGAAGCACAGCGCAACGGCGCTCGCGTGCTTGCCATCACCAACGTTGTCGGCAGCTCGGTTGCCCGCGAAGCGGACCATGTGCTCATTACTTGGGCAGGTCTTGAAATCGCGGTAGCTTCGACAAAAGCTTACACTTCGCAGCTAATTGCTTTCTATCTCTTCGGCTTGCATCTTGCAGGAACGCTGGAGACAAAAGAAGCAGCATATATCGAAGAAGTTATTACAGCTATGCATAAATTGCCTGAACAAGTAGAGCATATTTTGCAGCAAGCGTATGTGCTTAAGCAGGTTGCTGAATCAATTGCTAGCCACAAACACCTGTTCTTCATTGGCCGCGGCGTAGATTACGCTGTCGCGCAAGAAGGCTCGCTCAAGCTGAAGGAGATTTCTTATATCCACTCCGAAGCTTATGCTGCAGGTGAATTGAAGCACGGTACGCTAGCGCTAATCGAGGATGGTATTCCGGTTATCGCTTTGGTAACTCAGGAAGAGCTGTACGAGAAAACGCTTAGCAACATCAAAGAAGTGAAAGCGCGCGGTGCACACGTTCTTGGCATAGCGAACGAAGGCTCGGAAGAAGAGGTAGCGAAATCTGTCGATGAGCTGTTCGCGATTCCGAAGACCCTTCCAATCCTGTCGCCAGCCTTGTCGGTGATTCCGCTGCAGCTGATTTCTTACTATGCATCCCTTGCTCTTGAGCATGACGTGGATAAACCGCGTAACTTGGCGAAGAGTGTGACGGTGGAGTAGGGAGTTGTTTCCTTTTAAAAATTTATAATAAAGATTGATAATTTGAAACAAATTTTGATAGTAATGGCTCTTAGGGATATATTTATCCTTAAGAGTCATTTTTGTATTGAGAAATGCTATAACCCCTAGCCCCGATATAAATCACTTCATCTTACTTTCCATTTAACTTGTTGGGTGAAATTTATGTCGAAAGAAAAGAGTGGGAAAAAGCAGCACATATATTATTACAGTCCATCGAAATAACCTCTACTTTTGAAGCCTTTAATAACTTGGGGATTGCCAAATATCATTTGGGTGAACTACATGATGTCAAATACTTCATACTGCAAGAACATTAAAATGTAAAGATGACTTAGCCGACAAGCGTGTTTTAGAGAAATTTGAAATTGAGAAAGTATACTGGGAACGTCAGGGGGTTGACTGGGGGATAGTTACCGAAAATGAAATCCCTAAGACTCTCGCCCAAAATATTAGTTCCATTCTTCGTTATTACGATCTAAATAATATTGAAGGGTTTCAAAATCTAGAGGAGTCTGAAATTACGGATATAAGTATTCATATGATTAATCTTTTACTTAGAGAGACTGCTTTTATTTGTACTGTCTACTTGACGGGGTGCAGTTCAAACAACAGGGCCAAAATATTCTTGTGTTAAAAAATAAAATATAATGACCGAGCAGACTGTGGCCTGACTTTTAGAGTCCCTTTAGAGCGAAATTAGTTAGAAATGTGATTATAGCGGGTCTTTTAGAGCTTGTGGGAGACAAGTTAGTTAGAAATATAATTATAGGACGCCTACGTTTACCTACCCCTTTTCCTTGTTGACCTACCCGCTTAGGTAGGTCATTTTTTGTTTTTTAACCGTTATACTTAATTTAGATTTGCCTTACGGAAAGCGAGTATTTAGATCTTTTTAAATGTGGTTTTTTCCAACATCTAATTGCTGCTAATCAAGATGCCTCTGTGTCAATACATAAGTTTAGCCACATCATGTCCCCGGACTCTTCTCCATTACTCAGCACAAGGTAACGCAAGTGGTCCACCATCTTTGCTGCCAGCATTACTCAATCAGACCAACACAGAAATACTCTGACAAAAAATACAGGAATCGTATCGAAAT
The DNA here is from genome assembly GCF_006345825.1 of Paenibacillus paridis. GTDB lineage: Bacteria > Bacillota > Bacilli > Paenibacillales > Paenibacillaceae > Pristimantibacillus > Pristimantibacillus paridis. Next base: position 9,723 of record NZ_VCIX01000058.1, on the reverse strand, counting down.
CTTTGACGGGAGGGATAGAGTTTAGAGGTGGGGTAGTCGAGTATGGTTGTTATTTTTTCAGAATAGAAATGGGATTACAAGGAGGAACAAGATAGTTATGAAGCTTTTGAAACGCAGATCGCTGATTTATCTTTTAATAGTAAGTATGCTGCTGACGTTGATAGCTGGGCCTGGAACGGCTGAGGCAGCAGCTTCTAATTGGGTTATGGTGGATGGCGGCGGGACTACTGGCCTGAATGTGAACACTTCGAGTCATGCACCGCAAGCTATGCGTACGGCTGTACACCGTAATATTCTGTATGCAGCCTGGATTGAAAGGGCATCGTCAGTTAATCAGGTTCGAGTAAAAAGCTTTAATGGAACAACATGGAGAAGCGTAGACGGAGGCGGTGCGACAGGTCTAAATATAAATTCAGCAGAGCGAGCGCTTAACCCTTCCTTAATTGTATATGAGGATATTTTATACTTGTTTTGGGAGGAAACGGGTAAGATTCGCGCAAAAAAATACGATGGAACCAGTTGGATCAGTGTGGATGAAGGTGGCTTGAATGGAAGCGCTTCGGCAACATCGTCTGCTCCACGCATGGCCGTATTGAACAACAACCTTTACGTAGCTTGGCATGAGAAGGTAGATGGCGGAGTTAATCAGATTCGAGTAATGAGCTTTGACGGTATCAATTGGACGAGTGTCGATGGCGGAGGCTCTACAGGTTTGAACGCAGATCCTTTGAGTTCTGCAACCTATCCGACGATGGCCGTATTTAACAACACTTTATACGTTTCTTGGTATGAATATGGTCGTTGGGCTGCACAAGTGAGAGTAAAGAAATATGATGGCTCCAGTTGGATTAGTGTCGATGGTGGAGGAAGCGACGGCATAAACGTAGATCCTTCTTTCAACGCATTAGCGCCCGAATTAATTGAATTTAATAATGAGCTGTATGCAACATGGTATGAGAGTAGTCAGATTAGAGTCAAGAAGTATGATGAAGCAAGCTGGACGAGTGTCGATGGCGGAGGTTCAATTGGCTTAAATGTAAATGTTAACAGGGCCGCATCTTTTCCTAAACCGATGGTGTTTAATAATGATTTATACCTTACATGGCTCGAAGATAATGGCACTACTAGAGCTCAAATTCGGGTAAAAAAGTATGATAGAACCAGTTGGTCATCTGTAGATGATGGTGGTTCAAATGGTATTAATGCCGGTTTTGTCGATACAGCTTGGGAACCTTCCCTGCAACAATTCAATGGTGATTTATATGCTTTTTGGGGTGAAGCAAATGGTTATTCCGGTCAGGTTAGGGCAGCCAGGATGTTGATTGACGCTGACATTCCGACCATCAGTACACAGCCAGCGAATCAGGTGGTAAATGTGGGAGGAACGGCGACGCTTAGAGTGACGGCATACACCATAGACGGCGGAACGTTAAGCTACCAGTGGTACAGCAATACCAGCAACAGCACCTCCGGTGGTACGCCTGTGACTGGAGCGACCAGCGCAAGCTATAACGCGCCGACTGCCACTGATGGGATTCTGTACTATTACGTCGAGGTGACGAATACAAATTCGCGCGCTGTGGGAACAAAATCAGCGAGCATTACGAGCAATATTGCTTCGGTAACAGTGAATGCGCTCGTGAACGCGGCTACGCCGAGCATTGGGACGCATCCAGCGGATGCGACGATTGAGGTTGGAGGAACGGCTACACTTAGCGTAGCGGCGAGCGTGAGCGATGGAGGTGTATTGAGCTACCAGTGGTATAGCAACGGCAGCAACAGCACGAGCGGAGGCGCGTTCGTGAATGGAGCGAGAAGCGCTAGCTATAATGTACCGACGGCAACGGCTGGCACGAAGTATTATTACGTCATAGTGACGAACACGAATTTGAGCGTGAGCGGAACAAAGACGGCTAGCGTGATAAGTGGAGTAGCTCAAGTGACGGTGAATACGCTGGTGAACGCAGAGACGCCGAGCATTGGGACGCAGCCGACGGATGCGAGTGTGAACGTTGGAGGAACGGCTACGCTTAATGTAACGGCGAGCGTGAGCGACGGTGGTATATTGAGCTACCAGTGGTATAGCAACGGCAGCAACAGCACGAGTGGAGGCACGTTGGTGAATGGAGCGACCAGTGCAAGCTACAACGCACCGACAGCAACGGCCGGCACAAGGTATTATTACGTCGTAGTGACAAACACGAATGCGAGTGTGAACGGAACGAAGACAGCGAGCGTGACGAGTGGAACTGCATTGTTGACGGTGAACGCGCTAGTGAACGCAGAGACGCCGAGCATCGGTACGCAGCCGACGGATGAGACGGTGAACGTTGGAGGAACGGCGACGCTTAGCGTAGCGGCGAGCGTAAGCGATGGAGGTGTGCTGAGCTATCAGTGGTATAGTAACGGCAGCAACAGCACGAGCGGAGGCACGTTGGTGAACGGAGCGACCGGCGCAAGCTACAACGCACCGACAGCAACGGCTGGCACGAGGTATTATTACGTCGTAGTGACGAACACGAATGCGAGCGTGAACGGAACGAAGTCAGCGAGCGTGACGAGTGGAACCGCATTGGTGACGGTGAACGCGCTCGTGAACGCAGCTACGCCAAGCATTGGGGCGCAACTGACGGATGCGACAGTGAACGTTGGAGGAACAGCAACGCTTAGCGTAGCGGCGAGCGTGAGCGATGGAGGTGTGCTGAGCTATCAGTGGTATAGCAATAGTAGCAATAGCACGAGCGGAGGCACGTTGGTGAACGGAGCGACCAGTGCAAGCTACAACGCACCGACGGCAACGGCCGGCACAAGGTATTATTACGTCGTAGTGACGAACACGAATGCGAGCGTGAACGGAACGAAGACGGCGAGCGTGACGAGTGGAACCGCATTGGTGACGGTGAACGCGCTCGTGAACGCGGCTACGCCGAGCATTGGGACGCAGCCGACGGATGCGAGTGTGAACGTTGGAGGAACGGCGACGCTTAGCGTAGCGGCGAGCGTGAGCGACGGTGGTATATTGAGCTACCAGTGGTATAGCAACGGCAGCAACAGCACAAGCGGAGGCGCGTTGGTGAACGGAGCGACCGGCGCAAGCTACAACGCACCGACGGCAACGGCCGGCACGAGGTATTATTACGTCGTAGTGACGAACACGAATGCGAGTGTCAATGGAACGAAGACGGCGAGCGTGACGAGTGGAACCGCATTGGTGACGGTGAACGCACTCGTAAATGCAGCTATGCCAAGCATTGGGACGCAGCTGACGGATGCGACAGTGAACGTTGGAGGAACAGCGACGCTTAGCGTAGCGGCGAGCGTGAGCGACGGTGGTATATTGAGCTACCAGTGGTATAGCAACGGCAGCAACAGCACGAGCGGAGGCACGTTGGTGAACGGAGCGACCGGCGCAAGCTACAACGCACCGACGGCAACGGCCGGCACGAGGTATTATTACGTCGTAGTGACGAACACGAATGCGAGTGTTAATGGAACGAAGACGGCGAGCGTGACGAGTGGAACCGCATTGGTGACGGTGAACGCACTCGTAAATGCAGCTACGCCAAGCATTGGGACGCAGCCGGCAGATGCAACAGTGAACGTAGGAGGAACGGCTGCGCTTAGCGTAGCGGCGAGCGTGAGCGATGGAGGTGTGCTGAGCTATCAGTGGTATAGCAATAGCAGCAATAGCACGAGCGGAGGCGCGTTGGTGAACGGAGCGACCGGCGCAAGCTACAACGCACCGACGGCAACGGCCGGCACGAGGTATTATTACGTCGTAGTGACGAACACGAATGCGAGCGTGAGCGGAACGAAGACGGCGAGCGTGACGAGTGGAACTGCATTGGTGACGGTGAACGCGCTAGTGAACGCGGCTACGCCGAGCATCGGTACGCAGCCGACGGATGCGAGTGTGAACGTTGGAGGAACGGCTACGCTTAATGTAACGGCGAGCGTAAGCGATGGAGGTTTACTGAGCTATCAGTGGTACAGCAACGGCAGCAACAGCACGAGCGGAGGCACGTTGGTGAACGGAGCGACCGGCGCAAGCTACAACGCACCGACGGCAACGGCCGGCACGAGGTATTATTACGTCGTAGTGACGAACACGAATGCGAGCGTGAACGGAACGAAGTCAGCGAGCGTGACGAGTGGAACAGCATTGGTGACGGTGAACGCGCTAGTGAACGCGGCTACGCCGAGCATCGGTACTCAGCCGACGGATGCGAGTGTGAACGTTGGAGGAACAGCAACGCTTAGCGTTGCGGCGAGCGTAAGCGATGGAGGTGTGCTGAGCTATCAGTGGTATAGCAACGGCAGCAACAGCACAAGCGGAGGCACGTTGGTGAACGGAGCGACCAGTGCAAGCTACAACGCACCGACAGCAACGGCCGGCACGAGGTATTATTACGTCGTAGTGACGAACACGAATGCGAGTGTTAATGGAACGAAGACGGCGAGCGTGACGAGTGGAACAGCATTGGTGACGGTGAACGCGCTCGTGAACGCGGCTACGCCGAGCATCGGTACGCAGCCGACGGATGCGAGTGTGAACGTTGGAGGAACAGCAATGCTTAGCGTAGCGGCGAGCGTAAGCGATGGAGGTGTGCTGAGCTATCAGTGGTATAGTAACGGCAGCAACAGCACGAGCGGAGGTACGTTGGTGAACGGAGCGACCGGCGCAAGCTACAACGCACCGACGGTAACGGCTGGCACGAGGTATTATTACGTCGTAGTGACGAACACGAATGCGGGCGTGAGCGGAACGAAGACAGCGAGCGTGACGAGTGGAACTGCATTGTTGACGGTGAACGCGCTAGTGAACGCAGAGACGCCGAGCATCGGTACGCAGCCGACGGATGAGACGGTGAACGTTGGAGGAACGGCGACGCTTAGCGTAGCAGCGAGCGTGAGCGATGGAGGTGTGCTGAGCTATCAGTGGTATAGCAACGGCAGCAACAGCACGAGCGGAGGCACGTTGGCGAATGGAGCGACCAGTGCAAGCTACAACGCACCGACGGCAACGGCTGGCACAAGGTATTATTACGTCGTAGTGACGAACACGAATGCGGGCGTGAGCGGAACGAAGTCAGCGAGCGTAACAAGCAATGTCGTTTCCGTCACCGCAACCGAGGTTCTTACCTATGAAATAGAAGCGATAGATCATCAGAATGCATCTGTTTTGACGCAAGGGTATGGACCTGGTACTCAGCAATCGCTGGTGATCTCCGTTACGAATACCGGTACGGGACATTTAACAGGCTTATCCGTAGCGAAGGGGGGAGCAGACGCCGAAGTTTTTGAAATCTCGCAGCCGGCCTCCACCTTGAATAGCGGTGCGCCGTCCACCAGTTTTACAGTCAAAGTCAAGGATGGTTTGGAAGCCGGGAGTTATACCACAACGGTTACCGTATCCGCTACCCATATGAGCGATCGGACCTTTACCGTTACGCAGAACATTACCCTGCCTGGCGTGCCTGCAAGCCCGACTTCGCTACAAGCTATAGCCCGAGATCGAAGCGTTGCCTTGCATTGGGAGGCGGTGGAGCATGCCGATGCATATGAGATCTATGTAGCGACGGTTTCGGGCGATTTCAGCGATTCCGTCGCTACGGTGAGGGATACAAACTACGAAGTGACAGGGTTAACCAATGGAGTTATCTATTATTTTGCGGTCAAGGCTAGCAATTTGGGAGGCTCAAGCCCCTTCTCGGAAGAAGCCAGTACGATACCTGCAACGGTGCCACTGGCTCCGACGAACGTGCGAGCGAGCGCGGGCGACACGATAGCCACGGTTCGTTTCGATGCTCCGGCTGACCATGGGGGGAGCGCCATTCTTAGGTATGAGGTGATGACTAGTCCGGGCGGAATTACGGTAGTCGGAACGACAACACAAATGGAAGTAACAGGGCTGACCAACGGGACGGACTACACGTTTACGGTTCGGGCAATCAACAGCGTCGGACCTGGTGCCGTATCTGCTGCATCTCATTCCGTTAGGCCGACGGCGAGCATCACAACGTCACCACCGCAGACTTCGTCCCCAACGATGGAATGGCTGAAATTTTTGGTGAACGGGCAGCAGGTAGAACAGCTTGGTCCTGTCATCGCAACGACCCTAGCGGGGCGAACGGTCATCACGGCCGAGTTGGATTCCGCGAAGCTAACGGCCAGGTTAGGGCAAGAAAAGCCGGGAGCTGTCCTGTCTATTGTCGCGGCTAATGGCTCCGATATGGTAAACATCAAGCTAAACGGCCAACTGCTTCACGACCTGAAGCAGAAAGCGACGACCTTGGTCATTCAGACGGAGAAGATGGTCTTCACGCTGCCTGCGCATTCAATCTATAGCGATGCGATCGTCGCGGATCGTTTGGGTAGCCAAATCCTGCTGCAAGACGTAAAGGTATGGCTCTCCGTCGGCCATGCTACGAGTGAAACATCCAAGCGCTTGCAGGATGCAGCCGAGCGGTTAGATGCGGATATCATCTCGCCAGCTATCACGTTTGCCATCAAGGTGGAGTATGGCGATAAGACGGAGGACGAGGTCCGGTATTCGAAGTACCCAGATAGACTGCTTGCGATTGCGCCGGAGGTGGATGTGAATCGGATCACGACAGCAGTCGCTCTTGAACCGAATGGAACGATTCGTCATGTTCCAAGCAGAATCGTGGAGGTCGACGGCAAACGCTATGTGAAAATCAGCGACCTGTCGAATGGCACCTATGCCGTTATTCATCATTCGCAACGCTTCACCGACGTGGAGAAGCATTGGTCCAAACCAGCCGTAAACGACCTGGGGTCGCGTCTGATTCTGAGTGCTCCGGTAAACGGATTCTTCCATCCCAATCGCGACATAACCCGAGCTGAGTTTGCGGGAATCCTCGTGCGGAGCCTTGGGCTGAGCAGGGTGAAGGGGCCGATGCGTTTTGTGGACGTGAAGGAGAATGAGTGGTATAGCGGCGCCGTGCAAACGGCCTATGCGTATGGCTTAATTTCAGGATTCGGCGACGATACGTTCCGACCGAACGATAACATAACGCGCGAACAGGCGTTTATCATGCTTGCCAAAGCCATGATGCTGATTCATACGGATAAAAGCCAGCAGTTGGTTAATCCCTCTGCTTCGCTCCACCGTTTTGTAGATTCGAGTAGCCTATCGGAATGGGCGAGAAGCGGTACGGCGATGGTAGTGGAGGCTGGCCTGGTATTGGGCCGCAGAGAAAACACGCTAGCGCCGAAAGCGTATATCACCCGGGCGGAAGTAGCTATGATCGTATGGAAGCTTTTACAGCAAACCAAACTTATCTAATGTAATGTGTGATTCATTTTTTTGGAGATCGGTAACAGCTGAACAATACTTAGTTTTTTTCAACCAAGTGCAGTGCTGCGGAGCTAGAGTGGCAAGCGGGTCGGGCAGGAGATACGATGGCCGGAAGTGATCGTTGCTGGTATGAAGATAGGAAGACGCGACCCTGGACGGATGCAATCTGTTCCAAACGTTCCGATATACTATGTTGTCATTGGTAAAATCCGCGTTGGTCGCGATCGTCATCATCCAACTTCTATGGTCCTGGAACGAATTGCAATGGCGTCTTATCATTAATAGCTCGCCTGATAAACGAAGGCGTGGCCTTCAGCGCTCATAAAGGTTGACCGGAACACCAAGAGGACGCTAAGCTCTGGATCTCATCCGGCTTGGCGTTTTTTATTGACTTGAACGCGGAGACCTCTAGACTCAGGGGTTTCCTTTCCATTTTATAACCAAGGGCAGCCGAATCCGTAAACATGGACCTAACTACCCGATTTAGCTCATAGAACTACCCTATCGGGTAGGTCAATTCAGCCCTGCTATCTTTTATAGTAGATATTATGGCTTGTATAGCTCAAGAGTGACTAATGGACTCTATCAGCACAACGACAAGAGGAGAGTAGAGACTAATGATTAGGCGGGGTATTTCATTGTTTACGGTTTTATTAATAGTAATGGGGTTATTTCCATCTTACTCTTCTGCAGGAAGCGGAGTCACGAGTCTAACCACATTAACTTTGTCTAGCGGCAAGGCTGTGGAGGACCTCATGGACACTTGGAAATTCTATGCGGACGTTGCGAACAACGTGAGCGAGATAATGGTTACGCCGACGGCGGTAGACGCTGATTCCAAGATTGAGGTAAACGGCGTAGAAGTAGCTAGCGGCAGTCCGTCGGGAGCAATTGCCCTGAATGTTGGAGTTAACACAATAGAGATTCTGGTGACGCCGTCATCCCCTTATGAAGCGTTAAAGAAAATCACCACTTTAACGGTAACTCGAGCGGGTGGGCCGGGGAGCAACACCATATTGAATTTTCTAGGCCTATTTCTGGAAAGCGAAATACCGGGGGATTTACCTGTCGGCTTTGGGTTCAATAAGAGCTTGCCGTTCTATGATTTGATATCTTTCATCGGCCAGAACAAGGTTCTGATCGATCCCCAACCCGAGGATAGCGGGGCGACCGTCACGGTAAACGGAATCGAAGCGACAAGAGGCGTCAAAGTGCCCATTGGCTTACTAATGGGAGATAACAAGATAACGGTCGTCGTGACGGCGAGAGACGGGACGACAACCCGGACCTATACGTTGCTTATTAATCGCCTTCCGGGCGCGGACACTTCGCTTATCGAACTGGGGCTGAACAACGGTATACCCGTTGTGGATCCGGACGATAACAAGAAATACTCCGTTAACTTCGCCTACGGCGCGAAGAGCACCAGAGTATATCCGGTGGCCAAAATGGATTATGCAACGATTACCGTAAACGGAAAAAGCGTGGCGAACGGCGGGTTATCTGAGGCGATTCCCTTGGAGGTCGGTAGCAATACGATTGCGGTCGTGGTCACGTCGGAGAATGGGTTGGCTACGGCCAACTACACCCTGACGGTAACGCGAGCAGCCGCGCCGACGGGCTACAAGGTAACCTTCAACGAGAATAATGGCGGTGTCGATCCGGTCGCGGACCTGAATGAAGTCAGTCCGGGATCGACGATTGCAAGGCCGGAGGTAACCCGTGATGGCTATCTCTTCGCGGGTTGGTATAAGGAAGGAAATTACATTACCTTATGGGATTTCGATACGGATACGATAAATGCGAATACGACGTTGTACGCGAAGTGGACGCCGACGTACACGGTGGTGTTCGACTCGCAAGGAGGAAGTTCGGTTGAGAGCGCGCCCGGCCTTCTCTCCGGAGCGACCGTCCCGAAGCCATCCGATCCGACGAGAGCGGGCTACGCATTCTCGGGTTGGTATGTGGATGTAAACTTCTCGTCGGCATGGAACTTCTCCACAGATACGGTAATCTTGAATGAGTGGAGCGTGTATAGGACGCTGTATGCGAAGTGGACGGCGATTCCGGTGTCGACGTACACAGTAACGTTCGATTCGAAGGAAGGCAGCGCGGTAGTGAGCGCTGCCGGTATCCTCTCCGGAGCGACTGTGACGAAGCCGACGGATCCGACGAGAGCGGGTTATACATTCTCGGGCTGGTATAAGGATGAGGGCTATGCTTCGGCGTGGAACTTCTTAACGGATACAGTAAGTGCAAATACGACTTTGTATGCGAAGTGGACAGCGATTCCGGTGTCGACGTACACGGTAACGTTCGATTCGAAGGAAGGCAGCGCGGTAGTGAGCGCTGCCGGTATCCTCTCCGGAGCGACTGTGACGAAGCCGACGGATCCGACGAGA
>NZ_VCIX01000002.1 GCF_006345825.1 Paenibacillus paridis | reverse complement strand
AGCCGTAAGGCTCAGCTGCAATTCACTTTGCACCTTGAAAACTGGATAACGAAAGAAAAGAAATTGCTGAATCATCCTTTAGCTAAAATGTTTTAATTGTTAGTGAAGGTTGTTCGTGATTGTCTCGACATCTTTTCGTTTTGTTTCAACCATTTGATGTCTTAGGAGATCAGAGAAACAAAATGAAAACGGCGAGCAAGCCGAATCAACCGGAACGATAGGTTAAGCTAGTAAGAGCGCACGGAGGATGCCTAGGCACCAGGAGCCGAAGAAGGACGTGGCGAACAACGATACCGCCCCGGGGAGCCGTAAGCAGGCATTGATCCGAGGATTTCCGAATGGGGAAACCCAGCTATCGTAATGGATAGTTACTCTCAACTGAATACATAGGTTGGGTAGAGGCATACCAGGGGAACTGAAACATCTAAGTACCCTGAGGAAGAGAAAACAATAGTGATTCCGTCAGTAGCGGCGAGCGAACGCGGATTAGCCCAAACCAAGGAGCTTGCTTCTTGGGGTTGTAGGACGTCTTACATGGAGTTACAAAGGTGTTTGGTAGGCGAAGAGGTCTGGAAAGGCCCGCCAGAGCAGGTAAAAGCCCTGTAGCCGAAAGCAAGCACCCTCCGAGACGGATCCTGAGTACGGCGGGACACGTGAAACCCCGTCGGAATCCGGCAGGACCATCTGCCAAGGCTAAATACTCCCTGGTGACCGATAGTGAAGCAGTACCGTGAGGGAAAGGTGAAAAGCACCGCGGAAGCGGAGTGAAAAAGAACCTGAAACCGTGCGCTTACAAAAAGTCAGAGCCCGTTAAATGGGTGATGGCGTGCCTTTTGTAGAATGAACCGGCGAGTTACGATCACGTGCAAGGTTAAGTCGGGAAGACGGAGCCGTAGCGAAAGCGAGTCTGAATAGGGCGAATAAGTACGTGGTCGTAGACCCGAAACCGTGTGATCTACCCCTGTCCAGGGTGAAGGTGCGGTAACA
>NZ_VCIX01000051.1 GCF_006345825.1 Paenibacillus paridis | reverse complement strand
GGAATGGTCTAGGTAACTCTTCTAGATGAGTATTTACTTCATGGCTTACTTTTTATGAAGTCATCATTTTACACAATTATATGGACTCAGCCATTATGCAGATCAGTTGAGCTGTTTTGTAATATTATCAGGCGCTTTTGTTTGTAAATTAGTCATATCTGATGGGCATGTGCCTCCTTTTACTCGAATAAGTTATACATAGACAAATCTACTCGTTGTTAAAGGTGCGGAACGTCATCTGACCATTAACCTATCGCTCCAACCACGTTGTTGGTATACGGAGTGAATTTTGCTAATGCAAAACGGGGTTAGTGTTTACGAAGTGGATTTGCTTAGGCAAAACGTAGGTCGATGCTTACGTGCTTACAAAGTGGAGTTTGCTAACGCAGAACCTTGAGGAGGTTTGAACACACATGGCAGTGGAGTTGAAAACGAAGGAACATATTCGGGGAATTCGCAAGGCTGGCCGTATTGTCGCTGCCTGTCACAAAGCGCTCTCTAAGCGAATAGCGCCAGGCGTTACTACTCAGGAAATTGATCGTTTTGTTGAACGATTCATGCTTGATCGCGGGGCCACCCCTGCCCAAAAGGGATATAAGGGTTATCCGTTTGCTACGTGTGCCTCCGTTAATGAGGTTGTCTGCCACGGCTTTCCGGATTCCGAGCCACTCGAAACGGGCGATATTGTTACGATTGACATGGTAGCAGACGTAGATGGCTGGAAAGCCGATTCTGCTTGGACCTACGCGATTGGAAAAACGACTTCAGCTACAGAAAAGCTGCTGCTGGTAGCAGAGCAAGCGCTGCTTGACGGCATTAAACATGCGGTCATCGGCAATCGGATGGGGGATATAGGCTATGCGGTGCAAGCGAGAGCGGAGAGAGCTGGTTTTGAAGTTGTTACAGCGTTTGTAGGCCATGGTATTGGCAGAAACATGCATGAATTTCCTGATGTTTTGCATCAAGGCATCCCGGGTCAAGGGATACCGCTTGAGGAAGGCATGGTCATTACAATAGAGCCGATTATTACGGCAGGCAGGGCTGACGTTTATTTTACGCAGGACGGATGGGCTGCAAGAACAAGGGATGGAGCTTGGTCGGCGCAATTCGAGCATACCGTAGCCATTACGAAGGATGGCCCGATTATTTTAACTCGTTGGGACTAAAAGGACAATGGGTCTGCATTTGGTGGACATCATAATATATGGTTAATATTAAAGCCCCTCTACAGCAAACATACTTTGAAGAAGCGAATGCGTGAAGAGGAGCAAGCGTGCACATACTTAGAAACTTGGAGTAAAGGACATGTAACTAAATTTTCAATCTGTAGGCGAGCGGTATCTGACTGCCATAGAGAAGACATAGAACAAGCTCTAGACTGCTTACCCGCAGCATAGAGCTTGTTTTTTATGAGTTAAAGCTGCTCCCAAAATTTTTGTTACCTTAGAGTCTCCAACCATTGGAGTGAATTAACGGGATTTCATCCCGTTAATTCGTACTTACAACGAACAGCATGAGAATTAGATGGAATTTCTCCCACTAATTCCTGTCTTTCTCTAAAAAATCACCTATTTACTTAGAAATAACGGGAGTAATTCCTGATAATTGAGTGAAAAACCAGATTTGCTTCATATTAACGGGAATAATTCCATGTAATTCGTTTCAGAGAAGGGAATGAGCGATATTGATCAAGAAGTTAGCGGAATGATGGGAACGGATTAATTAGTGGAGTGACGGGAGAGCGCGAGTGGTTTGAAGTAATAGGAGGGGACGTGGCACCAAAGTACAGAAATATTGAAGAACGGAAGTACTGGAGCGTTGAAGCACCAATGATCTGGAGTAGCAAAGAACTGAAGTACCAATAACTAAAGTATTAAAGTAACAAGAACTAAACTATTAAAGTAACAAAAACAAAGTAACAAAAACAAAGTAACAAAAACAAAGTAACAAAAACAAAGTAACAAAAACAAAGTAACAAAAACAAAGTAACAAAAAAAAAGTAACAAAAAAAAAGTAACAAAAACAAAGTAACAAGAACAAAGTAACAAGAACAAAGTAACAAGAACTAAATTACCGAAGTAACAACAACAGAAGAACCAAACAAAATTACAGAAGCACCAAAGATCTAAAGCACTCACGCGTCCAAATGAGCTCAAGCGCCAAATGAGCAAAAAATGCCTCATCCTACAGGTCAGCAGGATGGGGCATTTTTTTGAGCTTTATTGAGCTAGCCGAGCTTCATTTTCCGGTAATCGGACGGGGTGACACCGAAGCTTTTTTTGAACATGCGGTGGAAATAAGAGCTGCTGGTATAGCCGCTCTTCACGGCAATGTCGACAATGGAGCAATCCGTGTTTTGCAAATATTCCTTCGCTTTCTCCAGCCTTACATGATTAATGACATCAACGATCGCCGACAAGGTTTGCTGCTTGTAGACCCGGCTTAAATAAATCGAAGACATGTCGAGCTCGTCGGCGATCCAGTTCAGGCTGAGATTCGGATTGGCATATTCCTTGTGAATCAGCTCATTGATTTTGCGGATCAAGTCCCCTTGCTTCGTAGAGCGCTTCGTTGACAGCTTCGTTTGAATATCATCGAACAAGGCGAAGAAAACGGCATTGAGCTCATGAATGGTTTCAAAATGGTCAGGCGTAGGAATTTGAATGCTGAGGCTGGCCTCGACATCCAGATTGTTGTTTTTGTGAATCGTGAACAAAATGTTGTTCACAGTCATCGTGAGATGCGAAATGGCGAGCTGCACGACATGGATCGGGTACGATGCCGTTTCTTGGACGATCTCGGCGAAGAGCTTCTTCGCCTCCTCCGTCTTGGACGTCATTAACGCATCCGTCAGCTTCCGCTCCTTGTCTACCGGAAAAATATATTCCTTGGATTTCAAGGAAATAATATCCTGGGCGTCAATCAAAGAGCCGATCCCGTAGAACAGCCTGTGCTGCGAAGCTTCCTTCACCAGCTTGTAGAGGCTGGTTAGCTGCCCTGCCTGTCTGGACTCTGGGCTGTACGTAACGGAAAGGCCAATCTTTAAATACTCCAATGATGATTGTTGAATTTGAGCGAGTACCTCCCGCAGAAGCTCATCGTCAGACTCATCGGAATGATCCAGCCGATTGAGCAGCATAATAACGTAATCAGCATCCATATCGACGGTTTCCACGCGGTAATGCTGGAGACCAATCTCCCATCCGATGTTCATCACGGCAAATTTGTAGACATGCAAGTCATCGCCTCGCGTCTCTTTCAAGGCAGCGAGCTGATCGATTTTTAGCATGATAACGCGATAATTGGTATTGAAATCAAAGGTAATGCCGTTCTGTACGAGCTTCTGCATCTGGCTGCTCGTTTGCAGCGATTGCGAGCCCTGTATAAGGCTGCGCAGCAAGTTTTGCCTGATCGTATAAGAGCTGTTTCTTTTTTCGGTCTCCAGCACGTTCATTTTGCTCATGATTTGATGGATAGGCCGGTACAGCATGCGGGATAGGAGCCAAGAGATCAGCAAGCCTATGGCCAAAATAACTACGGCAATCAGAATTGTTTTATTGCGTATCGAATAAATCGCTTTGGTTACTTGTTTGTAAGGCGTAATCCGTACATATTGCCAATCCAGCGTATCTGGAGAGGTATAGGAGATCAATGATTTTTTGCCTTCAAAATCAGCAACAAGATAACCGGACTCTTGATTTCTAATTTTGGAACTGAGCAAGCCGCTGTCTTTTGCCGTTAAATCTTTAGGCCAAAGGGAGTCTCCGGACAGTAACCGGTCTTGATTGTCCAAAATATAAGATTTACCTTCGGTATCGCTTTTATTAACGCCAATATCCTTATTAATCCAAGCGGATGAAATATTGATAATAACGGCAGAGTTGATTTTTTGTGCTTTACCGATGGCATCATAGCCCAAATAAGTATAAGCCTTTGTTAACTGCTCGCCCGCCAAGCTGACAGTTGAGTATGTTCTCGGAATAGGAGTAAATGGACGATATTGTTGGAAGTTATCCAATATGGTTAGAATCCCTTGATCCGCCAGTTCTTCTTTGCTGAACATGCCTGCTTCGCCTTGCCGGCTTGCGGTATAGAACTGGGCATTGGCCGAATTGTACACATAGATCGATTCAATAAAGGGCATCGAATTTAAATAATTGTTCAATTCATTCATCGCAGCCGTTACATCATAGATGTTAGGGTCGGTGTAGAACATAAGCTTGGATACGGAAAAGGTTCTATAAATTTGAAAGGATAGGGCTTGTGCGCTTTCGGTCATGCTGATGACCTCTTTGCTCGTTTGTGTCAAGTTGCTTAGATCGGATTGGTAGGCTTTCTTTAAGTCAATTTGCATGTAAGTGAAAAAGTAGAATGAAGAGGAAACACTCAAGGTAAGTACGATACACAAGGTAATAGTGAACAGCAGCTTACTGTATATATTTCCTTTGTTTTTTAATTTCACTGCTGACATGTTGGCTCCCCCTCTATGTATATGAAGCGAATGAGAATTGCATCAGTTCACAATTCAAATCGTAAGCGCTTCCGACTTTGGTGTGATTACTGTCCTTGCTCGGAGGTAATTAGTTGGAATTGTTCACTGCCCCTGTACCGAATACATTCATCATTATAAACTTCACTCCTTGTTGGGTGCAATGAACCAAATAAATGGAGATGAATGAACCTGATATTATAGAGTGAACAATCCATACCATAGTGAATTTATTGGCGAAATGCCTGAGGTTAGATGACAAAACGCCTGAAAATCCGTTAGAATGTCACGGAATTCCATGATAATAGCGGAAGGGACGGAAGCAGCTATGATAAATACAAAGCTTAAGCAGATTTGGTATGGGGGAGACTATAATCCGGATCAATGGCCGGAGGAAATATGGCATGAGGATATGCGCTTATTTAAGGAAGCGGGAATAAATGTGGTCACGCTACCTGTATTCAGTTGGGCAAAATTGCAGCCCTCTGAGGATACATACCAACTTGAATGGTTGGATAAATTGCTGGATTTGATTGCAAAAAACGGAATCTATGCTTGCCTTGCCACCTCAACTGCGGCGCAGCCGGCATGGATGTCCCGCAAGTATGAGGACGTCCTTCCCGTAGACGTAGACGGCAGGAAGCGTACGCATGGCGCGCGCACGAACTTTTGCCCAAATAGTAAAAGCTACCGGCGTCTATCGAGCCAGCTGGCCCGGGTGCTTGCCGAGCGATATAAGGATCACCCAGCACTGCTGATTTGGCATATTAACAACGAGTATGGCACGCATTGTTACTGCAGCAATTGCGCTGCGGAATTCCGTGAATGGCTGAAAGCGAAATATGAGACGATTGACAGGCTGAACGCCGAATGGAACATGAGCTTCTGGGGCCACACTGTTTACGAATGGGAAGAAATTGTGCCGCCATCCAATCTGAATGGCGATAACCGCAACTTTCAGCCGATGGCACTCGATTACAAACGATTTATGTCCGATTCCATTCTGGGCTGCTACCAAGGGGAATACGCAGAGCTGAAGGAAGTTACGCCTGATATTCCAATTACAACGAACATTTGGGGCTTATTTAACGGCCTTGACCTCAAAAAATGGGGAGACGCGATGGATGTGGTCTCGTGGGACAGCTATCCGCAAATGAATGAACCGATGGGCAATGTGGCGATGCGCCATGATTACATGCGCGGCCTAAAGGATGGCAAGCCGTTCATGCTAATGGAGCAGACGCCTAGCCAGCAGAACTGGCAGCCTTATAATAGCTTGAAACGCCCGGGCGTGATGCGCCTTTGGAGCTATCAAGCGGTAGCGCACGGTGCAGACACGGTCATGTTCTTCCAGCTGCGCCGCTCGTTCGGGGCATGCGAGAAATATCATGGAGCCGTTATTGAGCATGTAGGACATGAGGATACGCGGGTATTTCGGGAGTGTGCTGCGCTTGGCCGTGAGCTGGATCTGCTTGGCGACCGCTTGCTGGATTCGGAAGTACACGCCGAGGTAGCGCTGTTGTTCGACATTGATACGTGGAATGCGGTTGAGATTACAAGCGGACCAAGCGTGGACTTGAACTATTTAGACCAGGCACAAAAGTATTACAAAGCCTTTTATGATCAAAATATTGCCGTAGATGTCCTCAGTCCGCTGAGCGATTTCTCCAAATATAAAATACTGGTCGCTCCTGTGATGTATATGCTGAAGCCGGGCGTGGCTGAGCGCATTGAAGCTTTTGTACGAAGTGGCGGCACGTTCATTACGACCTTCTTCAGCGGGATCGTCAACGAGAACGATATCGTAACGCTAGGCGGTTATCCGGGCAAGCTTCGCAGCCTGTTAGGCCTTTGGGTGGAAGAAATCGACAGCTTGTTGCCAGAGATGCGTAATAGCATTGAGATTAGTGAAGCCTTCGGCCGAGTAGATGGCAAATATGAGTGCGGTTTGCTATGCGATTTGCTTCATTTGGAAGGGGCCAAGGCCATAGGCAGCTACGGCACTGATTTTTATGCGGGCATGCCTGCGCTGACGGTGAATACTTTTGGCGAAGGGGAAGCGTATTACGTGGCAACGGCGCCTGAGCAGAAGCTGCTGAACGATTTCATTTCAACCCTATGCGAAAAGCACCACATCGCGGCTCCTTTCCAAGCAGCAGCGGGAATTGAGCTGGCTCAGCGCAAGAAAGAGGAGCAAGTATATACCTTCGTATTGAATCACAACAGCCATTCAGCCGCGATTACGCTTGAAGATGCTGCTTATATCGACCTGTTAACGAACAAGAAAGTAAGTGGACAGGTAGAATTAGAGGCGCATGGCGTTATGATTTTGCAAAAAGCATAGAATTTTGTCTAAAGAACCATGGATCCGCTAGTCTCGAGTACCTATTCGAGCTGACGGCTTTGTGGTTTTTTTAATATAAGACAGTATTTCATCTCATTATCCCTTCTCTATACTTCTCGGAATGGAGCGCGTTGCGTCGCCAGAGGACAGTAACAGGCGTTTCATCTGGGGCGAAATACCTGTGAAATCGCTGGTTTATGCATAAAAGTTTAAATCGTTCACTCGTTCACTCGCTATTTCGTTCACTGAATTTGCTTTCTTTCTCTATCCTGCTTATGCCTGGCCGTTGTACGGTGTTAACAGAGCAGACGACACACTGGCGCAAACAACTGACACCGCTGCCCTAAGAGCGGCAAAGCGTTTCGCAGTGAAGTATAAGCAGCGCATAAGAGCACAGCGTATGCGAGCTTATATTAGAAAAATAGAAAAGAACGCTGTGAGAGGAGACATCATCTGTATGTTGAAAAAAAATGGATTGCTTAAGGAACTGGTGACGAACCGCCTACTTTTCCTTATGTTACTGCCGGCACTAATCTTCTTCCTAATTAACTCGTATGTACCCATGGTAGGTGTATATTACGCCTTCACCCGTTTCGACTTCAACACAAGCTTGTTCAACAGTCAATTCGTTGGACTAGACAACTTTAAGTTTCTATGGCAATCGGGGGTTCTTGCGAGGCTGACCTTAAATACGATTGGTTATAACATTGTGTTTATTCTACTCGGAAACGTACTGGCCATTGCGCTGGCGATTCTTCTAAGCGAGCTGCGCTTGCAGTGGTTCAAGAAGCTGACGCAATCGATCATGTTCCTTCCATACTTTGTATCCTTCGTTATTCTGAGCGTTATCGTGTATAACATCTTCAACTATGAGAGCGGATTCCTGAACTCAACACTGAAATCATTCGGAATGGAAAGTGTTGACGTATACAATACGCCATGGGTATGGATCTTCTTGATCATTATCTTCTACCTATGGAAAAACATCGGTTACAGCATGGTTATCTACCTAGCTTCTATTACAGGCATCAGCGAAGAATATTATGAAGCTGCCAAAATCGACGGAGCGAACATTTTCCAACGGATCTGGTATATCACGGTTCCAATGCTTAAGACGACTTTCGTTATGCTCCTGCTGTTCGCACTTGGCAGCATTATGAAAGGACAGTTCGACCTATTCTACCAACTTATTGGCAACAATGGCGTTCTGTACAATACAACAGATATTCTCGACACGTATGTGTACCGTTCATTGAAAGTAACATTCGATATCGGAATGTCCACTGCAGCGGGTCTTTATCAATCGCTATTCGGTTTCGTGCTTATCATGACCGTCAACTACATCATCAAGAAAATTAACGACGAATACGCTTTATTCTAAAAGAGCTGAAGTATAGGCGACAAGCCAAGCTTACTGTAGGAGGTTCCCCATGAAAATTAAAGACGACAGCTATATGAAGTGGTTTAGGCTCATTGCATTTGTAGTCATACTAGGAGCGACGGTTCTATGCTTGTTTCCGTTCCTGCTTATCATATCTGCTTCCTTCACGCAAAATGATGCAATCATCAAGGATGGTTACCATCTGATTCCGACCGTATTCTCTTTTGAGGGTTACGCGACGGTGTTCCGTTTTCCTAAGCAGGTATTGACAGCCTACGGCGTTACGACGATGACAACGATTATCGGCACGACGCTCGGCTTGTTCTTCATGACAATGGCTGGCTACGTTCTGCAGCGCAAAGATTTCAAATACCGGAATTTTTTCGCCTTCATGATCTATTTCACAACGCTGTTCGGTGGCGGACTTGTACCATGGTACATCCTGATTACGAAGTACCTGAAGCTAACCGATAAGCTTGAAGTATTGATTTTACCAGGCCTTATGACGCCTTTCCTCATTATATTGATGAAAAACTTTATTCGCTCCGCCGTTCCAGATGAAGTCATTGAATCCGCGAAAATCGACGGAGCCAACGACTTTACGATCTACAGCAGAATCGTGCTGCAGCTCTCTATGCCGGGTATCGCAACGGTAGGTCTGTTCCTAGCGCTGCACTATTGGAATGATTGGTTCACTTCCTCGTTGTTCATCAACGACACGACGAAGTACCAGCTGCAATACTACTTGTACAACGTTATTAACGCGATGAGCTTCGTTGCGCAAATGGGCTCAGGAACAGGCGTCTCGCTTGGAGATATGCCGACCGAATCGACGAAGATGGCAATGTCCGTTATCGTCACAGGGCCAATCCTATTCCTGTATCCGTTCGTACAGCGTTATTTTGTAAAAGGATTGACGATTGGCGCGGTAAAAGGTTAGAACTGAACAAGGAAGCAATCATTCCATGTTTAGCTAACATAGATAAGTTCTTATTAAAAGGGAGGATTCACATGACTAAGAAAGCAGCAAAAGCGGTATCCATGCTACTATCGATCATCGTGTTTATCACGGTATTGGCAGCTTGCGGATCGAACAACAACAACGGCGGCAGCAACTCCGGCGCGACTAATGCTCCAAAAGAGACAGAGGGCACAACGACTGAAGAAACGGGCGAAAAACCGGGCATTGATACGTCGAAAAAAGTGGAATTGCAATTTTATATGCTAGGTGATGCTCCGAAAGACATCGCTTCTATTCAAGAGCAAGTAAACAAAATGGCATTGGAAGATTTGAATGCTACAGTTAAATTCAACTACACTTCTTGGACAGATTGGGATCAAAAATACAAACTGCTTCTAGGTTCAGGCCAACAAGTGGACTTGATCTTTACAGCAGAGTGGACACAATACCAATCTTATGCGAAAAAAGGTGCATTCCAGCCGCTTGATGAAATTCTTCCTGTAGCTGCACCAACACTTAACTCTTATGTACCAGCAGATATGTGGGAAGCTGTTAAAATCGACGGCAAAATCTTCACAGTTCCAGCTACGTACAAAGAGTATGTAACGAACGGTTTTGTATGGCGTGAGGATCTTCGTGAGAAGTACAATTTGCCTAAACCAGTTGACGTTGCAACATTCGAGCAATATTTGGAAGGAATTAAGAAAAACGAACCGACAATGACACCATTGTCCATGAACTCTGATGTGAAAACGAATCTAATGGATGTGTACAAGAGCATTGCACATACTCCAATCGGCGCTCTTCCTTACGGTATTGAGGTAGACTACAAAACGCCAAGCGATGTAACCAGCTACTGGGGTTCAGATGCGCAAAAAGAAGATTTGGTAACGATGAAGCGTTGGCAGGATAACGGCTACATGGTGAAAAACGTTCTAGCTGTTAAAGATACATTGCAAGATCAAGTAACAAGCGGCAGAGCAGCAGCTCTTCTTGGCGACAACCCTACTCGTTTCAACGATATGGTGATCAAGATTCAAGCGACTCACCCGGACTGGAAGCTTGGCTACCACCCGTTCCCATTAACAAACGGAATTGCAACACCGGTTCACCCAATCCACAACGGTTTCGCTATTCCGGCTAGCAGCAAAAACGCTGAGCGCGCGCTTGCGTTCTACGAAAAAATGGTAACTGACAAACGTTATAACCTTCTTACACAGTACGGCGTTGAAGGCAAAAACTACGAAATCAAAGATGGTTATTACTCCATGATCGGCGATTCCAACTCCAATGGCTTCGCTCGTGAAGGCATGAACGGTTGGGCTTGGAGAAATCCAGAGTATATGTTGTTCGACAAAAACTATGATGGCGTAAAAGCGATCTTCGATGAGCTTGATAAAATCCAAACGCCGGATAAGTTCACAGGTTTTGCTGAAGACTATACGGCTTACCAAGCGGAAAGAGCAGCACTTGAGCAAGTGGAGAAGCAATATCTATTCCCGCTTAATGCTGGTCTTGTGAAAAATGTGGAAGATGGCCTAGCTACTTTCATGGAAAAAGCAAATCAAGCTGGCCTTGAGAAAATTCAAGCGGAATACACCAAACAATGGTTGGCTTATGTAGCAGATCAAGGAATTAAATAATTATTTAAAGAGGCTGTCTCCTCGATAGAAATTCTATTGGTGAGGCAGCCTTGATTATGAACAGTTAAGATAGCGCTTACAAATTATCCAGTAATTTCAATTTATTGCATGACCAAGGAGATAGCTCCTTCGTAAGCGCTCCAATTCAACCGAATGGAGGAACATAGCACAATGAAATCAGTACCTGCATTTTCAAAGTTTTTGCTCGCCCTAATCATTGTTTTCTCTAGTGTGCTGCCTGCTGTCGCAGCAGCGGATGATACGCCGACCGTACCCGCAGCGACACCTTCTGCTGTTATTTTCGAGGACGATTTCCAGGATGGCAATACGGTAGGGTGGACACTTAACAATACATCGATCATGACCGTGGCGAATGACCCGGCGAATGCCAGCAACAAGATGCTGAATATTAGCGCGGGCGATGAGGCGATTGCTACCATCGATAACAGCCAGGGCAGCAACTATGTTTTTGAAGCAAAGGTAAAGAAGGTTGCAAGCGGGTCCTTTCCCGGCATCCTTGCACGCTACACCGACGTAAATAACTACTACATGTTTCAACTAGGCGATGGCAAGTTCTCGCTTTCCAAAAAAGTTGGCGGGACGGTCACTACGCTTAATGACTATATCACGACGATTACAACAGGCCAGTGGTATACGATGCGCCTTGTCGTTGAGGGCAGCGTGATTAAAGCCTATGTGGATAATAAACTAATCACTCAAGTGACGGATACAGCGTTGGCTACTGGGAAAGCAGGCTTTCGTTCCCGCTGGGATAAGTCAGGCCTGGACGATGTCCAGCTTCGCAGTATCGCAAGTCCGGTTCCTGCAGCACCAGCTAACGTTCAGGCAGCAGACGTAACGTCAACGGCTGCGACATTGACTTGGGACAGCACAGAGAGCGGGGCGAATTATCGCGTGTATCGCTCCACGCTCGCGGATTCAAATTTTGCTCAAGTATACAGCGGTACGGCAACGACATACGCGGATACGGGTCTAGCCTCCGGCGTGTCGTACTATTACCGCGTGACGTCTGAAGTAAACAAGTATGAAGCGGTAGCCGCAACCGTTAAAGTGACGACAATCCTTGTGCTTCCAGCATCACCGGATTTGCTGCCGGGTATTGTAGCCGCTTATTCCTTCGATGAAACCTCGGGTACGACGGCTTCTCCTCTGGCGGTGAGCAGCAATCAGACCAAGGCGACACTAGTGAACGGAGCTTTGTGGACGGCGGGCAGAACGGGCGGCGCAGTTGATCTTGACGGCGTGAACGACCATGTTCTTCTTCCAAACGGCATTTTAAACGGATTATCGGATATGACGATTACGACTTGGGTGAAGCAGGACACGCTCAAGAAATGGGGACGGATCTTTGATATCGGCCTCGGCACGAACAATTATATTTTCTTAACGGCAAGTACAGATGGCGATGCCAGCCGGTTTGTATTCAAAAACGGCGGCAGCGAGCAGTACGCTACGGTAAGTCCGGCGCAGCAGACGGCTAATGAATGGGTGCATTATGCGGTAACCCTGTCTGGCAGCTCGGCTATTATGTACGTCAACGGCGTAGAGGTTGCACGTAATGATAATGTAACGATTAAGCCGAAGGATCTTGGCAATACGACCTTAAACTATATCGGCCGTTCGATGTTCAGCGCGGATCCGTATATGGATACGAAGATCGATGATTTCTACGTATTTAACCGCAGTCTGGGTCCTGCGGAAATCGCTTTGTTTACAGCTCCTGAGGATGCGGCGAAGGTAGCGGCAGACAAAGAGGCTTTGACGCTTGGCGATACGAGCAAGGTGATGGCGGATCTTAAGCTTCCTGCTCAAGGGGCAAGCGGTACGAAAATCACTTGGGAAGCGGATCAAGCCGCTGTCATTAGCCCAAGCGGCGCAGTCACTCGCCCTGTATTAGGCGAGGCTGATGCTGAAGTTGTGCTTACAGCAACGATTAAACGAGGCAATGCGGTTACGACTAAAACATTCCCAGTTACGGTACTGGCTCAATTGTCGGATACCGATGCGGTTGCGGTGGACAAAGCAGCGCTTGTACTGGCTGACACGAGTGCCGTTACGGCTAAGCTTACGCTGCCGAAAGCAGGCGCGAACCAAACCGTCATCACTTGGAAATCCGACTATCCGGTCAATTTAAGACCAGATGGTATGGTTAGCCGCCCAGCCATGGGCAAAGGCGATCTAGCTGTCACGCTGACGGCAACGATTAAACGGGGAACGGCGACAGAAACGAAAACGTTCGCAGTTACCATACTGGAGCAGGATCCGTATAGCGGCTACTTGCTTGCTTTTAAGAAAGCGGTATCCGGTGATACGCTGTATTATGCGGTTAGCCGCAACGGCAGAACATGGACCGAGCTGACTAGCAATGCAGGAATTTCGGATATCGCAGCGCAAAATACGTTCAAGCTGCTCTCCGAAGACAAATGGTTCAAATATGAATATGCCAATGGTGCTTGGTCGCTTTATTCCAGTGCGAACGGAACGAGCGGTTGGACCAAGGATACGGGCAGCTTCACTCTTCCAACTGGAGCGATTTCCGGTAATTTCAAGCCGATTACCGAGGCGGAATGGATTCAGTCTGTGAATCGACTGTCCACGCCAAGGACACTTGATGTGTTGAAGGTTTCCACAAAGGCAGGCTTCGCGCCAAGGTTGCCGGAGCAAGTGAAAATTGACTACACGAACAATCTGTATGCTACGGCAGAAGTGGATTGGGATGTCATTGATGCTTCTAAATATGCGGCTGTAGGCTCGTTTACAGCGGCGGGTACGGTAAAAGGCGCAAGCACTCGCGTGCAAGCGGCAGTGACGGTCATTGGCGACAGCGCCTACAGCGACACCATTCGCAATGGCGAGTTCTGGTATGACGACGAAGGCGGCATGATTCAAGCGCATGGCGGCCATATCATTAAAGTAGAAGACACGTACTACTGGTTCGGGGAAGATAAAGGACATAATTCAGCGGTGCTGAAGGGTGTATCCATCTATGCTTCCAAGGATCTGAAGAAGTGGGAATACCGCAATACGGTACTGACCCCGCTGGATCATCCGGAGCTGGCTTCCGCGAAGATTGAGCGTCCGAAAATTCTTTACAATGAAAAAACAGGAAAATACGTCCTGTGGGGACACTGGGAAGAGTCCGGCAACTACAATCAAGCGAATGTAGTAGTAGCCGTGTCGGATACGGTCGATGGCGATTATACCTATGTGAATCGTTTTCAACCAGGCGGCATGCAGTCCAGAGACTTTACCGTTTTCCAGGATGATGATGGGCAAGCTTACTTATTCTCTTCTTCCAATAATAATGCGGATATGAATGTTTTCCGCCTTACGGATGATTATCTGTATGTAGATGAGTTTTTGTACACGGCATTCCCAGGCGGCAAGCGTGAATCGCCAGCGATTGTGAAGAAGGACGGCATCTACTACATGTTTACTTCCGGCTTGTCCGGTTGGTACCCGAATCAGGGGATGTATGCAACAACGACGAATCTGGCAGACAAAAACGGCTGGTCAGCGCTTAAGAAATTTGGAGATCCGGCGACGTATTACACGCAATCTTCCTTTATCGTAAGCGTCTATGGATCGGAGACCATCTCTTATGTTTATGTTGGCGATCGCTGGACACCGACTGCGCTTATGGAATCCCAGTACATCTGGCTTCCGCTTCAGCTCGATAATGGTCTGGCAGAGCTGACGTATTCGGGCAATTGGGATTTAAATGCGGCTACGGGCCATTTCGAAACACCGAAGGATTTGCTTGTATCGCAAGGCAAGCCGGCAGTGGCGAGCTCTTCGGCATCGGGCTATGGCGCGTCGGCTGCGAATGACGGCAATTATGAATCTTATTTTGACGCGGGAGTGACGACCTTCGGCAATACTTGGGAGGTTGATCTTGGCAAGGAGTATGATCTAAGCCGGATTGATCTGAGCTGGAGAGAGTGGAATGGCTCGGAGGTTTATTATCAATACAAAATCGAAGGCAAGAAGACGAGCAGCGATGTAAACTACACGATGCTGATCGACCAAACGGGCAATACGACTCCTTCCTTTAACAGCCACAAGCTGACGGGCAACTATCGTTATGTGAAATTGACGATTACCGGCCAAAAGGGTCATACGAACAATGCAGGCAATACCGTAACCTGGTATCGCGGACTGCATGAAGTGAAGATTTATAGCTCGAATACAGAGCTGGATACGCCGAAAGGCCTAACAGCTACAGCAGTGAAAACGGCAGAGGACATGACAAGCATTAATGTCAACTGGAGCAGCGTAGAGAATGCTAGCTACTACACGCTGTACCGTTCGGACAGCCTGAACGGCGATTACACACAAATTTATTACGGAAGAGCGGCTTCCTATGAGGATATTGGGCTTGCTTCCGGCAAGACGTATTACTACAAAGTAAAAGCGGTCCATGCGGGCGGTGAGTCCGGACTTTCGGCGGCAGTAAGCGCCAAAACCTATACGGTACCGGCAGCATCCATTACCTTCGATAACCGCAACAACCTTTGGTACGATACGGACGGCAATATTATGCCGATCGGAAGCTACCTGAAGGTAGGGGACATCTGGTATTACTACACGACTGTAGGGGACGGCTTCCGATTCACGGATATGATCGTCTACAAGTCGAATGACTTCAAGAACTGGACGCTTCAAGAAGAGGTTCTCTTGAATGACGAGTCGCATGAAGAGCTGGCATCAAGCAAGCTTGAGGCGCTTAGCGTTATTTACAACAAGGAAACTGGCAAGTACGTGGCGTGGTTCCACTATGAGAATGCGGTAGATTACAACTTGGCAAGAGTTGCGGCAGCAGTATCGGATTCGCCAGTTGGGCCTTTCGAGTTCCAAGGCAGCTTCCGCCCGCTTGGCAATGATTCGCGCGACCTTACTACTTTTGTTGATGAAGACGGGTCTGCTTACTTGATCTCTTCAACAAATACAAACTCGGATTTGAAAATGTATAAGCTAAGCAGCGACTATTTGACGGTCGATGAAACGGCGAGTGCCATTACCATTTATACAGGCAAGCATCGCGAAGCACCCGCGATGGTGAAGCATGACGGCGTATACTTCCTGTTCTCCTCCGGAGCAGCAGGCTGGAAGCCGACGCAAGGCACGTATTCTACGGCAACTTCGATTGCTGGGCCTTGGAGCGAGCCGCAAAAAATTGGAAATGCTTCCACGTTCGGAGGCCAATCGGGTGGCGTACTTACGATTCAAGGAACGGATACCACTTCGTACATCATGATGTCGAATCAATGGAAGCCTGCCGATCTGAAAACATCGAAGCGTGTATGGATGCCAATCAGCTTCAATGGTTTGACGGCAACCTATGATTATTCCGACTTCATTACTGTTGATCCAACTACGGGTATCGTATCGGGGATCACGGATGGCCAGCTATTGTCTGCCGGCAAACCGGCAACGGCTAGCGACTGGAGCGGCGTGAACCGTCCGCAAAGCGCGAATGACGGCGATTACACAACAAGCTGGGTTGGCGAAAATAACTCTTGGCCGAAATGGTGGCAAGTCGATCTAGGCCAGGCTTATAGCCTGAGCAGCATCCAAATTTCTTGGTTCCTGTACAATGGCTCTGAAGCTTACCACAAGTACAAGGTAGAAACGAGCCTGGATGGCGTGAACTTTACGCTTGCGCAGGATCAGCTTGGCAATACCAGATACGGCTTTACTTCGGATAGCCTTACTGGCACAGCGAGATATGTGAGAGTGCAGCTCGTAGATGCCGTGCTTGTTAACAACCCAAGCAACTGGTATACGCCTCAGCTTAGCGAAGTGAAGGTGTACGGACATGAGATTAGCGCACCTGTTCAGCTTACAGTAACGGAAGCGACAGACAGTGCGGTAACCCTTTCATGGAAGGCGATTCCACAAGCGTTTGGCTACAATGTTTACCGCTCTGATGCGGTGGACGGCAGCTATGTGAAAGTGAATAGCTCGGATGTTTTGACCAATGGTTATACCGATACAAACTTGGCTGCTTATACGACTTATTTCTATAAGGTAACAGCGAAGTACGATAACAAAGAATCGGCTATGTCTGCGGCGGTTGAAGCCAAAACGATGGAGCTTCCTACAGGCGTTCCGGGTGACCTGCAAGCAGATGAAGTAACTGTAAGCTCCGTGAAGCTGTCTTGGCAGCCATCGGAAAACACCGTTACCTATAACGTGTACCGCTCGAATGAAGCGGATGGCGTATACGTAAAAGTGAATATGGAAGGTATCGTAGGCACTTCCTACACAGACGCAGGACTAAATGCAGACACCACGTATTTCTACAAAGTGTCAGCTGTGAACAGCTCGGGCGAATCGGATCTCTCTTCCGCACTGGAAGTGAAGACGAAAGCCGTAGATCCGGTTGATCCAATCGATCCGGAGCTTCCGATCAGCGTACCGTCGGAGCTGCAAGCAGCAGAAGCATCGGTATCTTCCGTTAAGCTTACGTGGCAGTCGATTGCACATGCGCTAAGCTATAACGTTTATCGTGCGGATGCCGTGGACGGCACATACGTGAAGGTGAACACAGCGAGCATATTGAGCGCGTCATTTACTGACACAGAACTGAATGCTAATACGGATTACTATTACAAAGTGTCGGCTGTTTACGAGTCTGCCGAATCCGAGCTGTCCGCAGCCGTATTGGTGAAGACAAAAGCTGTAGATCCAGTTGATCCAACTGATCCGGAGCTTCCAATCAGCGTACCATCAGATCTGCAAGCAGCAGAAGCATCGGTATCCTCGGTTAAGCTTACGTGGCAGTCAATTGCACATGCGTTAAGCTACAACGTTTATCGTGCGGATGCCGTGGATGGCACGTATAGCAAAGTAAACACCGCTAGCATTTTGAATGCGTCGTTTACAGACACAGGACTGAGCGCTAATACAGATTACTATTACAAAGTATCCGCTGTTTATGAAACCGCTGAATCTGAGCTGTCCACTGCCGTATTGGCGAAGACAAAAGCTGTAGATCCGGTTGATCCAACGGACCCGACTACACCAGTCAATCCTGGCAATAACGGCGGCACCAGCACGAACAATGATTCCGTGCAAGCAGCCGGCGGCAGTATTGCGGTGAAGACATCCGTAGATGCAAATGGCAGACTAAATGCCAACATCACAGAAGCAGATTTGAAGAAGGCACTTGAAGCGAGCACAGCGACTACGCTTAATATTAAAGTGGAAGCAAGCAATAACGGTGCTTTTGGCGGTACTAAGGTAACGATTCCTGTTCAAACATTGCTGAATGCCAATCAAACCGTGAAACAAATTGCAGTGAGCTCGGCTGATGTGATTGTTTACTTCGGCACTGACGCAGCGGCTGGCATTTTGACTGCAGGCGCTCAGCAGGTTGAGGTTGTGATCACAAAAGTAAATCATGCTGACCTTCCTGAAGACGTAAGAGCTCAAGTGAATGGACACCCAGTCTATGACTTTACGTTAAGTGTAGACGGCAAAGCGGTGAGCGAGTTTAACGCAAGCGAGCCGGTTACTGTAGAAATGAAGTACACGCTCCAAGCAGGCGAGAAAGCTCATCAAATCGTCATCTATTACCTTGGCGCCGATGGCAAGCTTGAGGTTGTACGCAATGCGAAATACAACGAAGCGACAGGCATGATCAGCTTTAAACCGCAGCATTTCAGCCGTTATGCGGCAGCGCATGCGGGTGTAGCCTTTGCTGATCTATCGAAAGCGCCATGGGCACAAACGATGATCGAGGCTTTGGCTGCGAGAGAAATCGTTCGCGGAACGGGCAATGGCGTGTTTGAACCAACCAGAGCCGTAACGAGAGCAGAATTTGTACAGCAGCTGTTAGGCGCGCTTGGCCTCATTGACGACCAAGCAAGCAGCAGCTTCAATGATGTGACAGAAGGCGCTTGGTACTATGCAGCTGTTGCTTCTGCTGAGAAGCTTGGCATTGTAAAAGGCAAAGCCGACGGCTCCTTTAAAGGAAGCGAGTCCATCACAAGAGAAGATATGGTAGTGATGCTGTCTCGCGCAGCTGCTCTTGCAGGCGTTGCAGGCAATGGCACAAGCACAGAACAAACCTTTAAGGATGAAGCTGCGATCTCAGCTTATGCGGTTGACGCCGTAAAAGCGATGCAGGAGGCAGGCTTCATCAATGGATTTACCGATGGCAGCTACCAGCCGAAGCAGCAAACGACGCGCGCGCAAGCCGCAGCCGTGATCTACAAATTGTTGAAGCTTTAATAGCTCACCAGAAAACAGATTATTCCTCGTTAGAGGGTGATCTGTTTTTTTGTTTTTGTCGTGGTAGTAGATGAGCAGCATCATGTTGAACATAAGCAGCTAGCGGGTGGAGTCGTATCCGTGTCCAAACGGCGTTATAATAGAAGAAAAACGATTATGAATGGTGCATGTTCAAAAATAGAACGAGGAGGCTGTGCGAATGAGCGGTTTAATCGATAGGCTGCGCAAGGGTTATGGGAAGAAGCTCGTTTCGCTTCATGCGTGGAATGGCTGGATAGTTGTGATTTTGGCGATAACCGGACTCATTCTGGTCGGGGGATTCTGGCGCGGCATTCTCGGCGAGGGCCGGGTATGGATCAAATGGGCGCATATCGTGGTCGGCATTGCGTCGATTTTGCCTGTTATCTATTATTTGCTGCTTGCGGGCAAGCATTGGAAGCAGCTGAAGCAAAAGCCGTGGCAGCGGTTTAATGTGCTGGTGGTGCTGGGGCTGCTTCTCGGCTGGTTCGGTTCGGGCGTGCTGCTGTGGCAGTTCAAAGCTGTCGGCCCAAGCGTCTCCAATACGGCGTTAGTCGTGCATGACCTTCTCACGTGGATTGGACTTCCGTATATCATCTACCATTCCATCACCCGGGTGAAGTGGCTGAAGGAGCCGAATCGCCGTACAATCAAAAATGAGCAAAAAGAAGCCGATGTCCTGCATCCCGCAGGGTCGCCTCAGGCCGTCTATACGCGGAAGGCATTTATTCGCGGCGCAATCGGCATCGGCCTGGCCTTTACGGTCGGCCCCTCTTTTCTAAAATGGCTCGGCACCTCGCTTGGCAGTGTGGGCGGAAGCCAAACGATCGATAAGCTCATCGAAAATGATGCGAATATGCTGATTCCTGCACCGGAGCCGTTGCCGGCCTCGGCTCCGCCGCTTGGAGGCGGCGCGATTGGGCAGTTCCGAGTGTACACGGTGACGCCGATTCCTTCTTTTACGAATGCGGATTGGTCGTTTACCATAGACGGGCTCGTCAATCAGTCGTTTCAATGGAACTGGGAAAAGTTTGTGGCGCTGAAGCGATCGGTACAGGTCAGTGATTTTCACTGCGTGACAGGCTGGTCCGTGTACAAAAATACGTGGGAAGGCATTCCGCTCAAGGAGCTGCTCCAAATGGCTGGCGTGAAGTCGGGCGCGGAAACGGTGAAGTTTTATTCCGGAGATGGCGTGTACACCGATACGCTGACGCTGGAGCAAGCCGACATGGACGACGTCATCGTAGCGGTCATGCATGATGGCAAGCCTATTCCAAGCGATTTGGGCGGCCCCGTTCGTCTCATTGTGCCGAAAATGTATGCCTATAAATCGGTAAAATGGCTAAACCGTATCGAGCTGATCAAAGGCGAGCATGTGGGCTACTGGGAGGCTCGCGGATATTCAAACGATGCGTGGGTGTGAAGAGCTTTATTTAATAAATTGATATGGGGAAGGTGCTGCTAATGAGTCAAACGAGCATTGTGCATCAGACGTTTACGTTGGAGCTGAACCCGGGCATTTATGTTAGAGGCGATGTACGTGTGAAGGAGGAGGGAGGGCGCAGGCCTGTCCTCCTTCTTGCGCATGGATTTAAAGGGTTCAAGGACTGGGGGTTCTTCCCGTATGCGGCCGAACGGCTAGCTAGGCAGGATTTTGCGGTGGTTACGTTTAACTTCTCGCATAACGGCGTGAGGGAGCAGGATTTCGATGAGCTGGATAAGTTCGGACGCAATACCTACTCGCAGGAGCAAGAGGACTTAACTGCAGTGCTTCAAGCGGTGCTTGAAGGAAGCCTGCCGCTGGCGGATCGCCTTGATAACAGTCAGATCTTTCTGGTGGGTCACAGCCGCGGAGGCGGGAACAGCGTGCTGTTCGCAGCAGAGCATCCCGAAATTCGCGGTGTTGCTTCATGGAACGGGATCTCGAATGTGAATTTGTTCGGCGCAGCGTTTCGCGAGCAGGTGCTGCAGGATGGTATCGGTTATGTCACGAACGCGAGAACAAAGCAGGAAATGCCGATTGAGGCGGTCGTTTTTGAGGATATCGACATGAATCGGCAGCGTTTCAATATTGTGTTTAAAGCCTCGGAGCTGCAGACGCCGATCCTGTTCATTCAGGGAGGGCAAGATTCGGAACGGCTGCTTGCAGGCTTTCATTTGCTGCAGGCGGCGGCGCCTCACCATCGCTTCGCGTTATTGGAGGAAGCGACGCATACGTTCGGGACAAAGCATCCTTTTTCAGGGACGACGGATGATTTGGAGCGTGCGATTGCGCTCACGAGTGCTTTTTTTGCGCCGCTGCTGAAACGAAACTATTAATGGATAGACAATGGAGTAGCTTTGAGGGGAATCCTAGGCATATTTATTGGGCTCGTTGACTATTTCATTTCAAATAAAGACTTCACTGAACTATTGGACCTATTAATAGTCATTGTCTTGGGGGTAATATGGATTTTATATTTTAGGAATTCGAAGAGAGTGAGAAATACATTTTGAAGGCAACGGCAAAAGCTCTACTAGGGAATTCATAGTATAAAATAAAACTGTAATTTATGGTAATATAGTTGTGAGAGATTACCATTTCACTTTATATTATGGAGGCGCTTACTTTATGGACCAACAGTTGCAGCAAGAGGGGTACTTCGGGGAGTTTGGAGGCAGCTTCGTACCGCCGGAATTGCAGGAAGTGCTAAATTATTTGAGCGAGCAATTTTACAAATTCAAAGACGATCCGGAATTCCAGGAAGAGCTGAGCTACTACCTGCGTGAATATGTTGGCCGCAAGAGCCCGCTGACGTTTGCGGAGCGGCTGACTAATGCATGGGGAGGACCCAAGATTTACTTGAAGCGGGAAGACCTGAACCATACAGGGGCGCACAAGATCAACAACGCCATTGGTCAGATTCTGCTCGCCAAGCGGATGGGAGCTAAACGAATTATCGCCGAGACGGGTGCCGGTCAGCACGGAGTAGCGACTGCGACGGCTTGTGCCATGTTTAATATGGAATGCGTCATCTATATGGGAGCCGAAGATATGCGTCGTCAGGCACTCAACGTGTTCCGGATTGAGCTGCTCGGTGCTACTGTCGTACCGGTGGATAAGGGGCAGGGTCGACTGAAGGATGCGGTGGACGAAGCGCTCGGCGATCTGGTTCGCAATTATAAAAATACGTTTTATTTGCTCGGTTCGGCGGTTGGTCCACACCCGTTTCCAACGATGGTTAAGCATTTTCAAGCTGTCATCAGCGAAGAATCGAAGCAGCAGATTTTGGAGAAGGAAGGTCGTTTGCCTGACGCCGTGATTGCCTGTGCGGGCGGCGGTAGCAACGCGATTGGCGCATTCGCTCATTACATCGACGAGCCAAGCGTTCGTCTAATCGGTGTTGAACCCGATCAAGCCCCGACCTTAACGGAAGGCGTTCCAGGCATTATTCACGGCTTCAAATGTTTGGTACTGCTCGACGAGGAAGGTGAGCCACGGAAGACGTATTCGATCGCCGCGGGCCTCGATTATCCGGGCATCGGCCCGGAGCATAGCCACTTGAAGGTGACGGGACGCGCTGAATATGCGACGGTTACCAATGAGGAAGTGCTGGCAGCGTTCCAAGAGCTTTCCCGTACGGAAGGGATTATCCCAGCCCTAGAGAGCGCGCATGCGGTGGCTTATGCCAAGAAGCTAGCACCGACAATGAATCAGGATCAAATTCTGATTATTAACCTTTCCGGCCGTGGAGACAAAGATGTTGAGCAAGTATTTCAGATGATTAAATAATCATAGGTGGAATTTATGCGGAATAGATGCGTGCCGACGAGAACGATCACGAAAGCAACCAATTAATCTTGAATTGAAAAAATGCCGGCCGGGAGCCTCCTTATTGGAGAGACTCCCGGTTTTTGTTTATAATTGGCTGAAACGCTCCATTGAAGATTGGAAACACAACATATACTATAGATAGGAAGGTAATTGGAGCAAGCTAAAGCTAAGGTTTCATAATAGATTACATAAATGAACGAAAGAGGCGAATCGGAATGAATAACATCGTGTCGTTGGAATGGCTGAAGGGGAAAATGGACGAGCCGAAGCTAGTCATCGCGGATTGCCGTTTTCGGCTGGACGATCCGAGTGCAGGACTCCGAGTATACGAAGAGTCGCATATTCCCGGGGCTGTTTATTTGGACCTGGAGAAGGATCTATCCGGTGAGGTCGAGGAGCATGGCGGACGTCATCCGCTTCCGGATATTTTTGCAATGACGGTTACCTTTGCCAAGGCTGGCATAACCAATGATTCGATTGTGGTCGCCTATGACGATCAAGGCGGAGCGATGGCTTCACGTCTGTGGTGGTTGCTAAAGTATATGGGGCATGAGCAGGTCTATGTGCTGGACAAAGGATTCTCGGCTTGGCTCAACCAAGGATTGCCTGTAGCAACGGAGAAGGAAGCGGTGCAGCCTGCAACCTACCTTGCAACCGTGCAGCACAATATGCTAGTGGAAATGGATGAGGTAAGGGAGCTGTTGGGCAGCGAAGGAGTCACGCTCATCGATTCGCGTGAAGCTCCTCGCTACCGCGGCGAGGTCGAGCCAATCGACCACCTCGCCGGCCACATTCCGGGAGCGATTAACCGTTTCTGGAAAGATGGTTTAGCAGAAACTGGTGAGTGGAAGGAGGCCGCCGCTCAATCTGATCGGTTCCATGATCTGAACAAGAACGGCGATCTAATCGTTTACTGTGGCTCCGGGGTCACAGCTACGCCAAACGTCATTGCGCTGCAGGAAGCAGGCTTCACGAAAGTGCGCTTATATGCGGGAAGCTGGAGCGATTGGATTAGTTACAACGATAATCCCATCGCCGTCGGGGATGAAGAATAACCAAACCACACATCATAGTTTTTAATTTTTAAATACATCGCCATGTAGCTTATATGCCCAGGCGATGTATTTTTCTATGTTCTGAATCAACAAGGAGTCAACGCTTCACTCCTGAAAGTACTAACAGAGCGGGCGTAGCCGACCAAGTGATCATGCTCGTTATACTTAAGCCTGTCTAACCATAGCGGGTTGCCTTCCAAGTCGTTAGTATTAACTGTTTGGCTACCGACTGCAGAGCAAGTCAACAACTTAAAGAAACAGAATCGATAATCAACACGAAATCAACGATGTTTTCATAGAGGAGGCGGGCGAGTTCGAATATTGACTCCCTATTCGTGACAAGGGAAAAGGAGTTACGTGCGGAAATCGTTGTAGCTCCGTGTTATTTGTATGTCGAAATTAAAGGTCGGTTGACATTATGGAAATTTCTGATTTATAATTAGGATGCTAATTATATTAACACGATCTCAGAATGGAGCCATACCGCATGTCTCAATCTATCCTTTACTTGAAAAGAACCTATATTATTATGCGCAAAGAGCTTGACGTGCGGTTAAGCACGTTAAATCTGACGACTTCGCAATTCGAGATCCTGGGCTATTTGGCTCAATCCGGGGGGTTGGAGCAGCAGAAGCTACAGCATCATAGCGGGATTACATCCGCGACGTTGACCGGAATATTAGATAAGCTTGAGACTCGGAAATACATCTCCCGCAAGCCTAGCCATACGGATGGAAGGGCTAACGTTGTGACTCTCACGCAGCAGGGCAACGAGGTGTTCGGTAAGCTGGTCGGTCTTATTCTGGAATTCGAGAACGAGATGCTTAAAGGATTCACGCAAGCCGAGAGAGATTTGCTGGGACAGTGGCTGCAACGAATGGCCAAGAATCTAGGGGATAAGGAATATTATTAAAAGGGGGCTTTCCGCCTGCAAATAGCTAGGATCCTAACGATTAAAGAGGGGGTGAGTGCAATGGTGCGTTTATAAGTATGAAGATAAATAATGTTTGTTTTATAGCTAGGATCCTAATTAATAGGGGGAGGCATTATGCGAATCGTAGTTACAGGAGGAACAAGCGGAATCGGTTACGGGACGGCGCGCTTTGCCGCGGAACGCGGTTGGGAGGTAACGATCGTCGGTCGTAATCGAACCCAAGGCGAGAGGATTGCCGACGAGCTGGGGGCGGGCTACCTTTATGCAGATCTGTCCAAGATGTCGGATGTACGTCAATTAGCGGAACAGCTCGAAGGGCCGATTAATGCGTTGGCGCTGTGTGCGGGAGGAATATATACCGACAAAGAGGCACGGCTGACCAATGAAGGGTTGGAGACGACTTTCGCAACAAACTATTTGAGTAAATTCGCGTTATCGGAGATGCTTCTTCAGCAGAACAAGATCGTACCTGACGGATGCATCGTTATGGTAGGAGGTAATGGCGTCCACAAGAATGCTTCGACCTCTTGGGCTGAACCTCAAGCCGGTCTATCGTCGGCGATGAAGGCAGCGCTTGCGGTCGATCTCTATGCTTCCGAGCTCGCCAAGCGATATCCGCAGTTGCGCGTGCATACCTGCTATCCGGGAATGGTTCGAACGAATTTGTTCCAAGAGGCACCATTGCTGTTCCGATTGTTGTCTCAAATGTTCGGCCAGCCGATAGGGAAAGGGAGCGCTTATCTGGGGCGGCTGATCTTGGAGAAGCATTCGGGGGTTCATTGGAAGCAGGATCACCCAATGCGTTTCCGCGTTCCTTTGCCCGTAGGCCAAGAAGCTGAGGCGCTATGGTTATACAGTCGACAATATATTTGACCACATGACAAAGGGGAGTTAAGCATGCGTTATAAAGCAGGGTGGCTGTTGCAAAATCATATTTTGGCTTTGACGCATTTTGAACCGGTGGTAACGATGGAGGATTTCCGGAATATCGCTGCGGATGCGCACATGGCTTTGCAAGAGGCGACGCAGCCCTTTCACCTTCTGATCGATAATCGGATTATCGCCGAAAGGACGGTCGCCACTCTGGATTCGATGTTGAAAGCTCTGCCGATCCTCCAACATGCGCACCTGCGATGGGTTGTTGTCGTGCTGCCCGAAGCCGTCAAAGAGACTGCAGCAGCTAGACAAGTCGAGCGGCATGGATCGATTCAATTAAAATTTGTGGACAGTCTGGCTTCCGCATTCCAGCATCTTGCCCGTAACGACGACCGTATAGACGAGGTGGCTGGCATGGAATCGAGTTGGAGTGACTGGATTACTTGGCAAGATAACCCGCTAGCCGTCGGGGACGAAGAGAAGGCGTAATCGACATAATAGTATGCGACTTGGAGTACATCGCTCATGCAGCGGTGTACTTCTTTGTATTGTGCTCGGGATCTCAGAAGTCAACGAGTGCTCCTTGAAAATACTTACAGGAATCCATTATCCGGGCGTGTCGCTTACGTTGGTTGTTATCATAGTCGAAGGGAATAACAAAAGCATTAAGACCGCTTATACTAGGGATGCTTCCTTGTGGATTCGGTATTATCGTGAATAGTAGAAATTTAGCAAGAAAAATCAGGACAACTCCACAGTAGTCTATTACTCTTAACAAGAGGTGATTTATGGGATATTACACTTATATTCGGGTTACCATCGATTTCATTGAAGAAAATCTGTGCGAGCAGCTTTCCTTAGAGCTCATTTCTGCCAGGCTCTATCTTCTTCATTATTTATTCCTCCTAGTAAGGTTCGTCTCACCCGTTCCGGCCGAAACGGGTATGTACCTTTGCAGAGAGCTCTCGCAGCGAATATATCACCATTTTATAAAAGCAACTATATGTAGCATTTCAAATTGTATGTCTATTTCTATCCGAATCCGTGTAATCCGAGTTTGTATGAAGCTATAAGCCTCCATGACCGTAAACAGCGATTGACAAAATAGAAGATCTGCCTAATACTAATTGATAATCATTATCAATATTCGAACATGAAGTCAACTCAAATAGATGGCGGTATAGATCGGAGTGAACGGCAAGGATGAAGCTGGAAGACCATATAGTCGCATGGAATCATGCTGCTGTTAAAGTATTGGATATTCGGCATACGGTGATGGAGCCAGGGGACAAGCTGCAAAGCTATATATTACCTGCTTGTGGATTTATCTACACTGTGCGGGGGACAGCAAGCTTAAACCTTAATGGCATAGAATATGATGCAGACCGTCACTTTATTGTGCATGGCGGCAAAGGCATGAGACTAAGCATAGAGGCAGGGGAGATGTTTGAGTATTATCTATTATTTTATAGAGCCTCTTTGCCAGGAAGAAAGGATTTAGTCAGACTTTTGGAACGCAGCAATCCATTTCGGATGCAGTATGGCTTCGAGTCCATAGAGCCATTGCCACTGCACTATCAACTAATGGCAATGGAACAAATCTGGGCACAAGGAAGCCTAATCGATAGAATTCAAGTGAAAGGCTTGTTCTATCAGTTCGTACATGAATTAATGAAGCAGTTTGCAAAGGATGGAATAAATCTCAGGCAACCGGATGTCATTGGGCAGGTGGTTCGTTATATCGAGGAGCATCATCGTCATAATTTATCGCTTGAATCCATAGCTGAGCAATTTAATTACAGCCCGCGTCATTTATCGTCGCGCTTTAAGGGGGAGAAGGGGGTTAGCTTAATCGAATATATGATACGATTCCGGCTTCAGCATGCCAAAGAGCTATTACGCTGTACCGAAGCTCCTCTTCGCGATATTGCAGAAGAAGTTGGCTATAGTGATGTCTATTACTTCAGCCGTTTGTTCCGTAAATATAATGGACAATCTCCTATTCGATTCCGCAAGGAAAGCAAGCAGATGAGTTCATCGGACAATCGTCCATTTACGGCCGCCACATTCTCCATTGGCGAGAACATATCCTCCCGATATAATGTGTTTGAATATGATAATCATTATCATAACAAAACAATCGGAGGGTCTTCACCAATGCGAATAACAAAGACATCAAGTTTTTTTGTAGCGATGCTGCTCAGCTTTACCTTGCTCTTAAGTGCATGCGGTACTGCAAACGTGGGTTCTAATGCCACGAATGCTAATGGTTCCAAAGCTCCAGAAGTTACATCATCGACCAACAATTCAACTGCAACTGATAATGCTGCTAAGGAGGCTGAGACAAGAACGATCTCTACGACGAAAGGAGATATTGTCGTACCTGCTCATCCGGAGCGGGTTGTCGTGTTATATCTTCAAGGGGATCTTGTTGCTCTGGGCATTAAGCCAGTAGGTACTTCAAGCGTGTTTGAAGGAGCGGCCTTTGCAAAAGAGATGGCTGGTGTTGAAAATCTCGGCTCATGGTATGAGCCTAATCCCGAGGCTATTATGGCAGTAAAGCCGGACTTAATTATAGCTGCCTCTGATGAAACCTACGAAATACTGAAGGATATCGCACCGACCGTTCCTATTCCATATGAAAAAATGTCGACGGATGAACGGATCATGAAGATTGGCGAGGTATTTGGCAAGGAGCAGGAGGCAAAAGCTCTACTAGATAATTTCCACGCGAAAGTGGAGACGAGTAAGCAGAAGCTTGCTGAGCTTGGAATTTTGGATAAGACGGTAACCATTATTGAGGGCGGCAAAAAAGAGATGGCGGTTATTGATAGCAAGCTTTACGGA
Source organism: Paenibacillus paridis (assembly GCF_006345825.1). Classification (GTDB taxonomy): domain Bacteria; phylum Bacillota; class Bacilli; order Paenibacillales; family Paenibacillaceae; genus Pristimantibacillus; species Pristimantibacillus paridis. The sequence goes on along the minus strand of NZ_VCIX01000051.1, from coordinate 45,608 downwards.
AGGGGCTCTCAGATCATCTATGAATATTTAGGGCTAAAAGCGCCAGAAATTATTCAGAAGAAGATTGATGGACGAGAGAAGGCAACGGGAGGATTTGTTTCTTTAGAAGTGTTGCCTGAGTATATTGGAGACTTCGTGTTCCGCTCGGTATGGGATGGGGCTGATGACTTGACGGAAAATGCAATTTGGAACAGCATTCCAGCAGTCAAAGAAGGTAGATTAATTGAAATTGGATTTGATTTCTCCTATTATTCCGATATCTACTCTCTAGATAAGCAGCTTGATTTTGTAGTTGAGAAGCTAGTGTCAGCGTATGAAAAAAAATAGAAAGCTAGATGATAGAACAACCGATATTCCGCGTTTAAAAGGAAAATCGTATTTCGTTCTGTTTTTACTCATCGGGATATTGCTGCTGCTGCTTTCGGTAGCAGCTTCTATCTCTTTTGGTTCTGCTTCCATGAGCCTGACAACGGCATGGACAGCGATTTTCAAATTTGATCCTGAATTGACCGAGCATCAGATTATCCATTCCCTTCGTCTTCCGCGTACGGCGGCTGATCTTATTGCGGGCATGTGTCTCGCGGTAGCAGGAGCGGTCATGCAAGGCTATACGCGAAATCCGTTAGCTGATTCGGGATTAATGGGAGTCAATGCAGGAGCCGCTTTTGCAATGGCCGTTACACTCGCTTTCTTCCCAGGGCAACTGCAGACGACAACATTGCTCATCAGCTTTATTGGCGCAGGACTTGGCGCAGGCTTGACGTATCTTGCCGCTTCATTGAATCGCTCAGGAATGACACCACAACGACTAGTGCTAGCGGGGATATCATTTACAATGCTGTTTGGCGCCATGGGATCATTTATCTCATTAAACTATGGTATTGGTCGTGCCCTTGCTTATTGGACATCGGGTAGTGTGGCCGGAGCGACTTGGACGGAAATCAAGCTAGTTATTCCCTGGGTTTTAGGCGGGCTGGCGTTGTCATTATTTATTTCGCGATCGATTACGGTTTTAAACTTGGGTGAAGAGATAGCGAAAGGCTTCGGGCAACGGGTCGTTCTCGTCAAGTTGATAGCTACGCTTGCGGTTCTTTTACTCGCGGGTGTAGCTGTTGCGCTTGTAGGGCCAATCGGCTTTGTAGGGCTAATTGTACCGCATATTATGCGTTTTTTTGTAGGCGTAGATTATCGTTATATTATTCCAGCATCAGCCATTTACGGAGGCGCGCTTATGGTTGTGGCGGATATCGCAGGAAGGCTGATTAACCGTCCGGCAGAGACGGCGTTGGGCATTATTTTTGCAATGATTGGCGTTCCTTTCTTCTTGCTCATTGCAAGCAAAGAGAGGAGAGCGATCAAATGAATGCTGTTAAATCTTATAAGGCGACAATATGGATGACTTCTCTCTCCATACTGCTTCTTGCCGGAGCGGTTCTTAGTCTTAATCTGGGAAAAATGTCTCTTCATCCGCTTGAAGTATTTCAAGTATTGCTTGGACAAGGCCCAGAAGAGCATCATCTCGTTGTGTATAAGTTTCGTCTTCCGCGGATCGTATTAGCGATGCTTGTTGGATTTGGGATGGCACTGGCCGGTACGGTTATGCAGGCGCTCTTGCGCAATGACCTGGCTGATCCCGGCATGCTTGGCATTAGCTCAGGTTCAGGCCTTATGGTGTTGCTGATCATCTCAACGGTAAGCATTCAAGGCGCTGCTATGACCTTATTGCTGCCGTCTATGGCATTCGTAGGTGGCCTGCTGGCAGCCGTTCTGATCTATGTTCTAGCTTATCGAAAACGTCGTATGATTTCTTCGACACGGCTTGTCTTGACTGGTGTTGCAATTAACATGGGGTTAAGTGCCCTGTCTTTATTTCTGACTTTAAAGCTTGATGACCAGAAGTATGATTTTGCGCAGCGCTGGCAAGCAGGATATTTATGGGGAGACAAGTGGTCTTATATCAGCTTGCTGGCGCCGTGGGTATTGTTGCTATTCGCCTATCTTTATGCCAATTTTCGGACATTGAACGTCTTGGTGCTAGGCACTGAAATCTCGATAGGAGTAGGAGTCGCCGTAAAACTAAAATTTTTGCGCCTGGCGATTGCCGCTGTCGGCATTGCTTCTGGCTGTGTAGCGCTTGGAGGCTCGATCTTTTTTATTGGATTGATTAGTCCGCATGTGGCTCGCAGGCTGGTCGGCAACGACTACAAAGTACTTCTGCCAGCTTCAGCGCTAATTGGCGCGATATTGCTGCTTGCAGCAGATACGATTGCTCGTACGGTCAGCTTTAAGGCTGATATTCCAGCAGGAATTATTGTAACAATGCTGAGTGTGCCTTATTTTCTATTTTTGTTGATGCGGTCAAAATGAATAACGAATATTAAAAAAGCCTTTGAGCAAGCTCGAAGGCTTTTTGGCATATGACAAATATCAATATTTGGATAGCTTGAATAGCGGCTTTATAATCTTGCGAATATAATAAGCGAATACCGTATCTAAGCCCCATGTGCCGGGCTTATTCTCTATGTATTGATCATTAATAATATATGTCCGAGTGGAAGTAGGGCTCTTCAGACCGAATTTTTCCCATTCTGCTGGATCATTTGAACCTTTGAGCCGTGCAAGTATATTTGCCGATTCTCGATCTATTTTGGCTGGCATTTGCTCGTATGCTCGCATGATTTGCGTATGAAATTCGTCGATCGGATTGCGGTTAGCAAGGCTTTCTAAGTGGATGCCTTCGCGAATGTAAGAAACGTATGCGAGATGGTCAGCCCAGAACTTATCGATATAAAAAAGCCGTACCCGCTGCTCCGAAGGGCTCATCGGTTTCTCGCCTTTCAGAATTCCGAGCCGCTCCTCGTATAAAATTCGCCTCTGATCCTCTACCATATCCGAATAACCGTTCAGTTCCTGGCGTATATAGAAGTTTTGGGCCATATTAGCGCGCTGAATATGCGCGATTTTGCCGCGAAGCGCCGACTCTTCGATCGCCTGATCCTGCTTAGGAGCGCGAATCAATTTATGGATGCCGAACCGAACCATCAGCTCGTCCTCCAAGCTTACGAAAAATACGGAAGCTCCCGGGTCGCCTTGGCGAGCAGAACGCCCGCGCAGTTGGTTGTCGATCCGCACGCTTTCGTTCACATGCGTACCAATGACGTATAGCCCGCCCAGCTTGGCGACCACGTCTGCTTGCGCGGGGTTGCCGCCGCCGAGGCGAATGTCGACGCCGCGTCCTGCCATATTTGTAGATACCGTCACGGCGCCGAGTTCTCCCGCTTTGGCGATGATCTCGGCTTCTTTTGCGTCGTTTTTTGCATTCAGAACATGGCAAGGCACGTCGGCAACCGCTAGCGCCTCCGCCAGCATATCTGACTCCTCGACGCTTGACGTCCCGATGAGAATTGGGCGTCCCGTCGCATGGACGGACGAAATTTCTTGGACAAGTGCCTGAAGTTTGGCTTGTTTATGGGTATAAATCCGGTGCGGATGGTCGATCCGAATGTTTAGCCGATTTGGTGGAATCCGTACGACTTGCAGATTATAGATAGCTTCGAATTCCATAGCGGAAGCGTGCGCGGTAGCCGTCATTCCGCAAATCTTCGGATATAGGCTAAGGAAGTGTTGAAGGGTGATCGTCCCGAGAATGTTCCCGCCGACTTTCGACTGCAGCCTTTCTTTGGCTGCAAGCGCGGCTTGCAACCCTTCCGGCAAATGCCTGTTCTCCGCCACGCGGCCGGTATATTCGTCGATCAGCTCGATTTCACCGTCTCGAACGATGTAATCGACATCTCTTTTCAATAACAATTCTGCATGCAGAGCGCAATTTAATGACGATAACAAATGACTATTATAGCTTTCGTACAAATTGCCGCAACCTAGCAGCGACTCCGCTTTGGCAGAGCCTGCTTCATTCAAATAAACGTTCCGCTGGAATTCGTCGAAGTCGTAATGCTCAACTTCTTCGAGCTGCCGAGCTGCTTCTGCGAAACGAATGCCGTCGTGGCTGGAAGAGCCCGGCTCGCCGGCGATGACTAGCGGCACCCGTGCTTCGTCGAGAAGCAGGGAATCCGCTTCATCGACAATGACGTAGCGGAAAGGACGATGTACAGTATCGGCTTCGTTTAGCGCAATTGTATCACGCAAATAGTCGAAGCCTGCCTCTTTGGCCGTCACATAGGTGATATCCGCGGCATATGCTTCCCGTTTCTCAGACAGGCTCATACCCGCTTGAACCGAGTTTACCTTTAACACGAGGAAATGATAGATCGGGCCCATCCACTCGGCATCCCGCTTTGCCAAATAATCGTTAAAAGTCAGGACATGAACTCCTTCGCCAGTAAGCGCATTTAGATAAGCGGGCAAAACAGCAGAGAGCGTTTTGCCTTCGCCGGTATGCTGTTCAATCAAAAATCGCTCATGCAGAGCGATGGCAGCCATGAGCTGGGTATCGTAAGGCTGTAATCCTAGCTGTCTCTTCGCTGCCTCGCAGACTAGCGCATAGGCATCGACAAGCAGCTCGTCCAATGGCGCACCTGATTTTGCTGCTTTTTGCAGCCGGAGGGATTCCGCTTGCAGCTGCTGGTCGTCCCATGCTTCCAAATTTCGCTTCCTGATGAGTTGCACTTTGTCCTGATAGCCTTTCAGCTTATCCTCGGTAACGTGATCTTTGAATTTTTGCATCCATTTGACAGCCATATTCATAGACAATAGGTCTCCCCTCGGTAGAAATATGCTTAGTATTGAGATCAGACGCGGCTATACTTCCATAGAGTCAGGCCATAGACGAGAAATTGGCCCAATCCGAACAATCCGAAAGTGATTAACGTATAGGCAGCATTGGGTGGAAGCAATATGACTGTCCCTACAGCGATGGGCAAGCAAGTGCTGTAGTACAGATAGACGTTGCGGCATGCTTTGAACGTAATCCATTGCTGCCCCTCATCCACTTCCCGAAGTTCAAAGGGAATGACGGCCCAGACATTAATACGGTCTTTCGGATTCCTTCGATTATACATGCCTACAAGCATCACCCACAGTGCACCTAGAGGGACAACAAATAAGGCGCAATAAATTCTTCCCGTCGTCGTTGAAAGTTCCCCGGACAGCATCAACTTTAAAAGGTAAAACAAACCGAGCGTGCTAAGAAACAATGTGGTTGAAAGTAATGGCGAACGCATGATTCGGGTTAACATCTTATTCAACCTCCTCTTTTAAATAAAAAACTTCCTCAACGGGTAACTTGAATGCTGAAGCAATTTTAAGCGCGAGCGTAATCGAAGGGGAGTAATCTCCCTTCTCGATTAACCCTACGGTCTGGCGAGTGGCTCCGATGGCATCCGCTAGATCTTGCTGCGACCATCTGAAGCGAGCTCTCAGTTCACGAACATTATTAACAAGCATGCGAGAGATCCTTTCCCGTATCAGTTTGAATTTATTGTAATTTATGTATTCCAAAATGTAAACAATGTATTGCATTTTGGAATGTATCATAGTCATTTTCAGATAAAAAGAAGTCGGTAATAGGCTCATTGCATCCTCTTTACATTACCTGATAGAACGATTAGGTCATGATCGGAAAGGATACCATTTCTAACAATGCTTTTCCTGTTTAACTTCTCGATCCAAACGAATATAATAGAAAAAAAGTATCGGGGGGTTAAACCAGAATGGAGGACATCCAACGACGCGGGTGTGAAATTGAAAATAAAAGAAATAAAAGCTGTGAATTGACCGCTCATTTGAATCGCATGTACAGTGCGGATGACCTGGAGCATCAAGTGAAAGTTCCTTTCGAGATTGGAAACGGCTATTGGCAGCGTATGCGGCCGCTTGCTGCTGTCGAGTTGGTGCTTTGCGATGTGCGCTTTCATAAACAAACGGTGATGAGCAGCAAAGAAGCAGAAGATTCGGCCGTTATTGGTTTTTGTCTCGGCGATCCGATCTGGTGGAATGTCGAGGGCAATAGAAAGGAGTACGGACTGGATTCGGGCGAGGTGTCGGCCTTCTTTAACACGGAGGACAGCCATTGCTGCGAGTATGATGTCCATCGGCATTTTCAGGGCTTAACCTTGAAGCTGAACCGGCAAATGGCCAGCCAATCGTTGCAGCAGCTTCCCATCGATAAGGTCATGCATGCTTTTTTCGAGAAAAAGGGACAAGTATTCAGCAGCAAGATGACGCCAGGCATGAAGCAAATTACGCACGAGATTGTACACTGCCGTTACACGGGTGATGTAAAGCAAATTTATATGAGCGCCAAAGTATTGGAGCTTATTGCTCTATACGTTAGTGAATCGCTGCTTCAGAAGCCGCTAAATATGCCGGATTTGTCCAGAACCGATCTTGCTGCCCTTCATCGGGCCAAAGAAATTTTGGATGCCAATCTGCTGACGCCTCCAGGGCTAAGCGAATTATCCAAGCAAATATGCCTGAACGAATACAAGCTTAAAAAGGGTTTTAAGGAGCTGTTCGGTTTCCCCGTCCATGCCTATGTGATTGATTGCAGGCTGACAGCAGCCTATTACATGCTGGAGGCGGGAGTTGTGAATATAACGGAGGCTGCTTATGCTGTGGGTTTTAGCAAGGCAGGTCATTTCTCTGATCAGTTTAAACGCAAATACGGGATGAAACCTTCTGAATATTTCCCTCATCATCGGAAGCTGAGCGGGGAGCGTATACTTCCTGTACAATAATCCGGATTTGTCCTTTACCCTCCCGATTTGGGTAGCAGCTGGCAGTGCAGGTATGAGATAGTAGGGCATATCGGCTGAATGACCTCTTAACGTGAAGCGAAGCTCTTTTTTTTTCGACTTGATTGATAATGATAATCGTTATTAATTTTTAAGGATAGAGAAACGAGTACTTACGTACAGGAACGGCATTCATTCAGCTGGCAACTAGGCTAGAGCGTACTCAATACGGGAAAGGGTGGATAAAGAGATGAAGAAGATGTTAGTTTTGGCCATAGCATGCATGATGTTCGTAATGTCAGCTTGCAGTAGCACGAAGACAACAGGGGAAAAGGGAGAGGACGGTCAGGCGACGTTCAAAGTGATTGAGAATGCTAGGGGAGACAAAATCAAATTGCCGCTTCATCCCAAGCGGATTGCTGATTTATCGGGATCAACAGAAGAATTGCTGCTTCTAGGGATTAAGCCGATTGCATCAGCAAATGCGGATTATGGAATCCGGGAAGCATTCACGCCTACGATTAAAGACAAGTTGGACCCCGATACGATTAATTTGGGCTGGTATGCCGAGCCGATTAATATAGAGCTTGTCATATCAGCTGAGCCCGATTTGATCATATTAGGAACGCTGTTCAATGAAGACTTGTACGAACAGTTGTCGCAAATTGCGCCAACTGTGGTTGTTCCGCACCCTTATTACGCCTGGCGGGAACGATTTGCCTTTCTGGCGGATCTGTTTGGCAAAAAGGATGCAATGGATAAATGGCTGGCGGAATATGAGCAGAAGGTTGTGGGTTGGAAGGAGAAGCTATCGCCGATTATTCAGGATGAGAGCTTTGCTATGATCGAAACCTATCCGAACAACCTGGTGGCTTATTCCTCTACGGGCAGTGCGGAGTTGATCTATAAAGATTTCGGCTTTAAACGCACAGAGGGCATTCCTGAACCTGATCATTGGGGAGGGCGGGAGATGAGTTTGGAAGGTCTCACTTCTATTAACCCGGATCATCTGCTGCTCATGGAGAACAGCGAAAACAAAATGAGCGATAGTAAAGTATGGAGCAATTTAAAGGCGGTTCAGAAGGACAATGTGTATCAAATTACAAATATCGATAACTACAATTATTCCTATACCGCAATGGGCAGGATGCATCTGCTGGACATGATTGGGTCACTTATTCTGGAGAAGCACAAGAAGTAAGTAGGTCCGTGCTCATCTTGGCCAGGCCGATGGGTCTTAAAACCCGAATAGGCTGTTCAATCCTATTGTAAAGGAGTTATTGCCATGGATTTGAAATCCGAGTTATCGGGCTTACTGCAAGTTACCGCAGAGAAAAAAGGACTTCTATCCGTGGCCGTCATTTTCTCGACGATCTCCAGCTTGCTGCAGGTGGCCCCTTTTGTTGCGGTATATCAAATTGTACAGGAGCTATTTCTCCATGCGAACGATTCGGCAGGCATGGACAAGAGTCTCATCATGTATTGGGGTCTTGCATCATTAGCGGCGTTAATCGGAGCTCTCATCACGCTCTATATTGGCGGTATGTGCTCGCATATTGCGGCTTTTGATATTTTATACCGATTAAGGGTTCGTCTTGCCGATCATGTGGCCAAAGTTCCAATGGGCTATCATGCAAGAACTGCGACCGGAGAGTTAAAAAAAATTATCGAGGTCAGTGTCGAGAAAATCGAAAAGTTTATTGCCCATCAGCTTCCGGATACGGTCAGCGCCATCATGATTCCTTTGCTGTTAATTGGTTATTTGTTTTGGCTGGATTGGAGGATGGCCTTGGTACTGCTCGTACCGATCAGCTTCGGCTACTGGCTGCAAGCCCGAATGTTTGCAAGCGAAAGCGGTCGGAACACCTACCGTGATTTTCAATATGCGGTGGAGGAAATGAATGCAACCGGCGTTGAGTATGTTCGCGGGATGCCTGCGGTCAAAGTGTTCGGTATTAAAGCGGATAGCTTTCTTACCTTCAGGTATGCAGTCGAGCGCTATCGGGATATATCGCTTCGGATAACCGACCTTTACAGAAGGCCGTACGGTCTGTTTTTTCTGGTGGTTAGCTCGCTATTCACCTTCATCATTCCAGCAGGACTAGCGCTTGCTTCCAATACGCCCGGCAACTTGGCATTTACGGTTACGTTTGTACTGTTTCTGCTTATTACTCCAGGAATGGCAGTACCGCTGCTAAAGCTGATGCAAGCCGGGAGCGGCTTGCGGGAAATTGTAGAGGGCTACAAGCGGATTGAGACTGTGCTTAAGGAAGGAATTGTCGAAGAGCCTGCTGTTCCGAGAGGCCCATCATTCTATGACATTGCGTTTGAGCAGCTCTCCTTTGCCTATGAGAGCAGCGACAGCCACCATTACAAGCCAGTTCTTAAGAATATCAGTTTTGTGGCTAAAGCTGGCGAGATGACTGCGCTTGTGGGTCCTTCTGGCGGGGGCAAATCTACAATTGCCCAATTGCTGCTGCGGTTTTGGGAGATTAACGAAGGTCGTATTACGATTGGCGGCATTCCCATTCAAGAGATCGGAACCGAGAAGCTGATGGACCTCGTATCGTTTGTTTTTCAGGATGTACATCTCTTCTACGATACAATCGAAGCCAATATTCGAATGGGCAATAGGACGGCTTCCAAGGAAGCTGTAAGAAAAGCCGCAATGATGGCTCGTTGCCATGAATTTATTGAGCAGCTTCCGCAAGGCTATGACACCATGATCGGGGAAGGCGGCACTTATCTGTCAGGCGGCGAAGCTCAGCGGGTCTCTATTGCGCGGGCGTTGCTCAAGGATGCTCCAATTTTAGTGCTGGATGAGGCAACCGCCTATGCAGATGCCGAGAATGAGTACCTCATTCAGCAAGCGTTGGCTAAGCTGGTGCAGGGAAAAACAGTGCTTATTATTGCTCATCGGTTATCTTCCATACGGGCGGCAGAACAGATTCTGGTTCTTCGACAAGGAGAAATTGTAGAGCGTGGCACTCATGACGAGCTTCGGGCATTACAGGGACGATATGAGCAGATGTGGAAATCTCATACCAGTGCTGCCGCTTGGAAGCTTGGGGCGGGGCGGGCCACAGCTAGGCGCTCTGCAGCTGCAGAAGCTGCTGGAACAACCGTAATGGCTGAGATAATTGGAGATTCTCCTTCATCGTCCAAAGATGTAATTGCGGCTGTACATCATGCTTCTGATAGAAGGAGAGGGAAGCCATGAAGCATTATCTGACGAATCTGTCTGGCGGGAATCCTCGTACCCTTATCCCTTCGGCACTTGCTGCTATGTTGGATGGCGTAGTCAAGATCGTCCCCGCCGCTCTGCTGGCCGATCTATTTCATACGATGTATACCTTCTATACGGAGCCGGGTACAGCATGGAATACCTGGCGGCTCTGGATGGTGGCGGCTGTACTGATGGTTTGGCTGCCTGTCTCCTACGCGGCGTATTCCTTGCTGTACAACAAAGCTTATCGAGCGGCGTACAGCCTAGCTGCTGCGGGTCGGATGAGTTTGGCTGAACATTTACGCCGTCTTCCATTAGGTTATTTCGGAAAGCGTGATCCGGCGGATATGACTAATCTGCTTTTGAGCGATTACGCTCAAGTCGAGCATACGATATCACATAATGTCCCCCAGTTAATCAGTGCAGTAATGCTGCCTGTGCTGGCATTGGGCGGCTTGCTGCTGTTGGATTGGCGAATGGCACTGGCGATGTTCGTGGCAGTGCCAGCTGGCTTGCTGCTGCTTTGGCTGACGGACGCGCTGCAGGTGCGTTTGAGCGAAGGGCACATCCGGGCCAAAAATGAAGCTGCCAACCGGCTGCAGGAATATTTGAGCGGCATTCAAGAAATTAAAGCCCATAACATGGGGGGCAAGCGATTCGAACGTTTGCGTCTTGCCTTTGACCAGCTGAGGCAGGCTTCGATTCGGCTTGAAGGGTTAATGGGCCCGCTTATCTTGGGAGCGACGCTGTTGACCCGCTCAGGCATGACGATCATGATTGCGGCAGGGAGCAGCTGGCTTGCCGGAGGGACGCTTTCTTTGACTGTCTTTCTGCTGTTTCTACTGGTGGGCACCCGAGTCTTCGACCCGCTGACCGCCGTACTGATGAACTATGGGGAGATTCGTTATTCCGCTTATAGTGCACAGCGCATTATGGATATTCGGCGGGAGCAGCCGTTGCCGGGAACGGGAAGCATTGACGAGTATGGCGCGATTGTATTCGACCGGGTTACCTTCGGTTATCGGCCAGAAGCACCTGTTCTGAAGGAGCTGTCATTTACGATTCCGCCGCAGAGCATTACAGCGTTAGTGGGACCGTCGGGCAGTGGGAAAAGCACAGTATTGCGCTTAATCGCTCGCTTCTGGGATGTCCAGCAAGGCGCTATCCGCATAGGGGAGCAGACACTTGCACAGGCTGATGCGGAGCACTTGTTATCGCATATGTCGATGGTCTTTCAGGATGTATACCTCTTCCAAGATACGATTGGAAACAATATACGCATCGGCAAACGAGATGCAACGCAAGCAGAGATTGAAGCGGCGGCCAGACGTGCCTGTTGCCATGAGTTTATTTCCCGGCTGCCGCAAGGGTATGACACCCCGGTTGGCGAAGGCGGCTCCACCTTGTCCGGCGGCGAGAAGCAGCGTATCTCCATTGCCCGCGCACTGCTCAAGAATGCATCAATCGTGCTGCTTGACGAAGCAACGGCTTCGCTTGATCCGGAAAATGAAGCTGAGGTTCAGCAGGCCATTAATGAGTTAGTCGCAAGCAAGACGGTCATTATGATCGCCCACCGTCTGATGACCGTTCAGCATGCGGACAAAATTTTGTTTCTCGAGCAGGGCAGGCTGGTAGAAGAAGGCACGCATGACGAGTTATGCGCCCAGGCTGGACGCTATGCTAGCTTATGGAACCTGCAGCAGGAAGCGGCAGGCTGGCAGCTCAAATAAGAATAAACAGCGTAGGGAATTGTATTAAAAGTGATGGTAACCAAGAGAAAGCATAAGGCGAATAGTAAACTATAATTCGGGGTACATCGCTCATATGCGATGTACTTCTTTGCGTTGTGCTCAGGAACAAAAATATCAACAAAGAGTCAACTAATTTCCATCAGCTTCAGTTAGTAGACAAGAGCACGAGCAATCATTCATAGCCCCTCATATGCTAGAGAAAGAGGGGAGTTGGACATTATGGGCTATCACAGTACAACCGTTAAGAGCAAATGGGTAAAAACGAAGTGGCTGCTTAAAAAAGCGACGATTCGAAAATATGTTCCTCGTACATTACGCTTTAACCAAAGCAACCTTAGAAGTATGCTATCTCAGTATTCAACCGTGTACTTCAAGCCTACAGGCGGTACAGGCGGGTTTAATATTAACCGTATAAAGAAACTAGAGAGTGGCTACCAAATTCAACACAACGCAAAGAAAAGCCGGTATGCGACAGTAAAGCTTCTCCATGGCCAATTGAAGAAACGTACAGCGGGGCAATCCTATTTGCTGCAGAAGGGCATTCAATTAGCTGCTGTAAATGGCAGGCCCTTTGATATTCGCGTCATGGTTCAGAAATCGAACAGCGGCGTATGGAAGTGCACAGCGATTTTTACGAAAATAGGAATGCCCGGCAAAGTAGCGACAAACTACCATCAAGGCGGCGAGGTTGGATATTTCCGGCAAACGCTGTCTAAAGCGGGTTTTAGCCAGAACATGATCGATCAGAAAGAAAAAGAGCTAAAGAAGCTTGGCAAATCGGTCGGCCGATTATTTGACAAGCATAGCAGCGGATTTCGGGAGCTGGGTCTTGACATTGCCTTAGATAAAAAAGGGAAAGCTTGGATTCTTGAAGTGAATACAAGACCTCAGTTTTATCCGCTCAAGCAAATGAAAGACAAAGGCATGTATCGCAGCATTATGTCCTATGCCAAGCAATACGGGAGAAAAAGATAGAAACAGAAGCGGAACCTGTTAAATGGTCCTCCCAATAGAAGAATGAGTTAATCGAAGCATAGAAAAACCGGGTTGCCTTGTCGAGGGGCAACTCTTTTTTTGTCTAATCCAGCTCGTACGCAATAGTAGAATTCGGCTTCTCCTTATAGAATTGGAATAGTTCGAAAAGGTTTTTTTAGCTGTCATCGCTGGTCGTTGATAGCTATGAACGCAAGGGGAGCTGTCTTATCTAGAGACACTTGGCTTCTGATAGATATAGTTAAATAATAGAACAGGTGCAACTATTTTTAAAAACTTTCTACTATATACATAAGAGGCTAACCAAAGGAGAATACCGGGTGGAAGATCAAGGAATAGTCCAACTATACTTACAGCGATCGCAGCAAGCTATTGCAGAGACTAAAAATAAGTACGGAGCATATTGCAAAATGATTGCAAGAAATATTCTTTCCAATTATGCGGATGTCGAAGAGTGTGAGAACGATACTTACCTAGCGGCATGGCATGCCATACCTCCTAACTTGCCTAGGAAGTTCTCTATATTTCTAGGAAGGATCACACGAAATATTGCGCTGGATAAGCATGGTTATAATACGGCGAAAAAGCGCAACCGTGAGTTTGAAGTCATTTTAACTGAATTAGAGGGATGTTTAGCTTCCCCTAACACGGTAGAAACAGAGTACGAAGCGGGCGAGACAGCTAGTGCAATCAATCAATTTTTATATGCCTTGGATGAGCAAGCGAGAAATGTTTTTATTAGGAGGTACTGGCACTCCGATTCAATCGAGAATTTAGCAATGAGGTTTAATATGAGCAGCAGTAAGGTGAAGTCCCTATTATTTCGGACAAGAAATAAACTTAGAGTGTTTTTAGACAAAGAGGAGGGTCACGTATGAAAAGAGAAGAGCTATACAAAGAAATCGGGCTTATTGATGAGAGGTTAATTGATGCGGCCGAGCATAGTGGAGCGGGAAGAAGGCAAAGAACCTTTTCTAAAAAGTGGATAACTTTATTGGCGTGCCTCATCCTTTATAGTTCAACCTCTACCGTGTTATTAGCGACCGAATATTATAAAAATCAAAATGCAGAGCCCTATATACGATATTTGACTGACGAGGCTATGGAGCTTGTGCCTGCTGCACAATATGATGCGAATAAATTTCTAGACGCTTTAAGAAGCGATAATAATGAATACGTATATATTGCTATTAATAGGCTAGTTGAATGCTTTAATGATCCAAAGCTAAGAGAGAAAGCGTTAAAAGAGCTTCAGCCATATTTAAACAATGATCATTCGAAAATCGCGGATGCGGCTGCGTTTGCCGTAGATATTTTGTCAAAAAGCTATCGCAGCCCTTATATAGTTAAGCTAGCAAACGGAAGCAAGCTATTTACGCTGTTTAACAATTACTCGGATTATGGCAGTCAAAATGTGCTTTGGCGGATAAAAGACAATGTGCTTGAGAAGTATTTTAGTTTTTCTGCACCGTCTATGTATATTACAGAAATTATTCCATCACCAGATCGGGAGCTTGTTGCCATCGTAACGGGCTCTAACAAAAGCCAATTCGTACAAATTATGAATGTCGAAGAGGGAATGATCAGCCCGGAGCTAGTAGAATCCGCAAGAATCAACTATGGTACGCAAAAGGAATTAGAAACATGGATTCGCACAGACCATGAAAATTATAGCTTTGTGAATAATATCGTGTGGGAAAGCAATGATAGGTTAAGGTTTGAGGGTTCCCTTGCATACCAGAATACGGAGATCATAGAAAATGTTATGGTAACGTATCAGTTTAGCAAAAAGGAGATCGAGGTAAAAGAGCTTAAATTATCCAGCTAAATTTCTGAAAAAAAAATAAGAACATCAACAAAGGAGCTGCGAAGGCATGCTCCTTTGTTGATGTTCGCTTTAGAGGGAGATGCGTATGATAGAGGCCGTTTCTTGTCAGGGTGTTTTTGATCTTACCGCCAGTTTAGTAATCGACTCGATGTCTTCATCGGTTAATAGATCTAGAAAATGCTTGCGTATTGCCTTGGAGACGATGGGAAGGGCTTGATCCAAGATTGACTTACCGGAAGCAGTAATCGTAATTTGAACACCGCGATCTGTATCTAGTGGTTTTCTTAGCACAAGACCGCGTTTTTCCATCCGCGTTAGATGATGCGATAGTCGACTCTTATCCCAGTCCATTGAGTCAGCTAACTCCTGTTGGCGAAGCTTACCATTCCCAAATTGAACCAACCGGTCTAATACGCCAAAATCACCCTCTGATAGTCCCGTGTATTCAGACATTTCTTTGACAACGCGACCAAAGATTCGTTTATAGGAGCCTTTCCACATATTCCATATTCGCATGTCGTCTTCGTTCAGCTCGTTTATATTTTCCATACGAATATAATATCATGGTTGACGTATCAACCACAAGGTGTTACAGTGTACCTGTAAGTTGACATGTCAACCAAAGGAATAGTGTTTTCTTAAGGTTGACGTGTCAATTAAGGGGAATATTGAAAGGCCTATAGACGGTTTTCCCAATAAAACTATAAGGAGTGTACTATTAATGGAATATGTGAAGCTTGGACGAAGCGGATTGGATGTTTCGAAGCTAAGCCTTGGAACCATGAGCTTCGGCGTACCTGAGCGCGGCAATACTCCATGGTCGTTAAATGAAGAGGATAGCAAACCGATTATTAAAAAAGCAGTAGAACTGGGCATTAACTTTTTCAGTACTGCTAATATGTATTCCGATGGCACAAGTGAAGAAATTCTCGGACGTGCATTAAAGGCTTTCGCTCATCGAGACGAAGTTGTCATTGCTACCAAGGTTTTCGTTCCGATGCGTAAGGGTCCGAATGCTATGGGACTTTCCCGTAAAACCATCTTTACCGAAATTGATAACAGTCTTAGACGGCTAGGAACAGATTACATTGATTTGTATCAGATCCATCGTTGGGATCCGACTACGCCAATTGAGGAGACAATGGAGGCTTTTCATGATTTGGTTAAGTTGGGCAAGGTCAGATACATCGGTGCATCCTCCATGCTGGCATGGCAGTTCGCGAAAGCTCAGCATACAGCGGAACGCAATGGCTGGGCACGGTTCGTTTCTATGGAAAATAGGCTAAACCTGCTCTATCGGGAAGAAGAAAGGGAAATGCTCCCTCTTTGTAAAGATGAGGGAGTCGGCATCACTCCATACCTGCCGTTGGCTGCTGGCCGGTTAACCAGGGATTGGAATGAACAGACGGCACGATCCGAGAATGACCAAATAGGCAAGGGATTGTTTATTAAAACGGAAGAAGCTGATCGCAAAGTCGCAGAAAGAGTTGCGGAAGTTGCTGCTAACCGAGGAATTCCACGCGCACAAATTGCTCTCGCATGGTTGCTGCAAAAGGAAGAGGTCACAGCACCGATTATCGGTTCGACCAGGATCAGCCATCTCGAAGATGCGGTTTCTGCGTTGTCGGTTACATTGACGCCCGAAGAAATCACCAGTTTGGAAGAACTTTATATCCCACATCCATTAGTATAAATTTTAACTAGTGAAGCATGGATACCCGATAGAAGAAAGGCATAGGGCTGATGTAAGGCCGCCATTTTTGGCGGTCTTTGATCATACAGCCTTTCAAACAGTACGATGAACCATACTACAAGTAGTGGTAAAACAGCAGATTCAGCTAATGTTAAACCTGAATGAAGTCGTACCTTTAAAGGATTCGGACTATATTTTTAGAAATGGCAGGATATTGCTCGAATAGGTTCAAATCATGGAATGGAAGCGGGATTAATCCGCTTTGATGAATATCATTGATAAATCTTTCGTTATTTTCTGTGCTCGAAAAAACGCCTATCGGCCGATTGCTTATCATATTATCGCATGAATAACATTCATCGCCAGTGATAATATAGTTGTGATTATTCGTTTCAAAATAAATGACCGATGACCCCTCGCTATGACCGCCGATCACTTTGAATCTGAATAGATCATTGTATACATATTCATTTTCTACGGCCACAACATGGCATTGAAGCAGTTTCTCTTTGATGGATGGCGAGCATTGCTTTAGCGTAAGATCATAGTCGATTTTTGAAATAATGATTTCAGGTGTATCAAATAAATCAAGATTATCAATATGGTCAAAATGATTGTGAGTAATCATGACTGTATCAACTAAGCTTCGGTTGCCAATGATGCTTCCTATTTCGTTTTCAACGTCTGTGAACGTAATCCCCCATTGCTTGGCTACATTCTCATCGCGAAAGCCTGTATCAATGAAAATCGTTTTATGATTATGCTTTGCAATATAATAAGACCACGCAATCTTGACTTGTTCCTCTGAATGATTCGTATCGCGGTAGATATAGTTTAAGCTAAACATCGATTCTCCAACTTTTACGGCATAGAGTTCCATTCGATGGGCTCATTCCTTTCCTTTAGGTTGTTATTACTATTCTTCAAATATTAGGAAAAACCCTTTGCTCCATAAAAATCCTTAATGAGAGTAGTTATCAAGATGGAGGTTCGTACCAATACTCTTTTACCATTTGTCATAAAGGGAAGGTCGTTACCATCTGGGATGGCATAGTTAGAGCACCGAAGAGTCATCTTACCCTTGAATTTCGACCGCTTAGCATAGAAGCGTATCTAAAACGTTAACCATTGATTAGATTAATGTATATCCCCTGCATAAAGCGAAAGGTGGTTCATATGAAAATAGCCATAAGAATCGTGGTTGGTTTGATCGTTGTTTTTATTATTGGTTATGGTGTATTGGCTGTTATGAATCGGCCGATTTCGAAAGAGGCAGTTCATGCGGAAATCGAAAAACACATCACGAAGGTTGTGGCCAAAAATGATTCGTTATCCAGCGTATTATTGACGATTTACTCCGATCAGTCAGGGTACTTTGAGCAATTTGCGGTAGGTACGAAAAATTCCTCCTCAGACGAGCCGGTTCGCATCAATAGCCAGTATCATTCAGCGAGCATCGGCAAAACCATGTGCGCTGCTGTATTCGGCATGTTAGTTGACGAAGGCAAAATTAGCTATGACGATAAAATTGATTTTTGGCTAGAGGATGACATTCTAAAGGGATTATTTGTGATCGACGGCATCGATTATAGCAATCAAGTCACATTGCAGCACTTGCTGAGCCACACGTCTGGAGTTGGCGACTATTTCGAAGGCCCGGTGAAAAGCGGCAAACCGATGCTGGATATCATTTCTGCGAATCCGGATTTATCCTTTACTCCGGAAGCCTTGATCGCGTTCACGAGGGATAACCAATATCCAATCGGTCCACCGGGACAGCAATTTTATTATTCGGATACAGGATATATTTTGCTTGGCCTCATTCTGGAAGCTATCGAGGGGGAAGCTTATTCAGATATTTTAGAAGAAAAAATATTTAAGCCATTGGATATGAAGGATAGTTATTTAATGTTCTATCAAGATGAACCAGCCGATATTGTGGGGATATATCTAAATGGCATTGATTTTAGCAGCAGAAACGCATTATCGGTTGACTGGGCAGGCGGCGGCGTGGTTACCACTATGAATGATCTTCTAACGTTCATGAAGGCGTTGGAAAATGAAACGCTGCTTTCCGGTGAAGCTTATAGTGGGATGACCAACTTTACTCAGCGCTACGAAAAAGGCATTTATTACGGTCAGGGCATGATGTATTTTGACTTTAGCGAGTTGTCCTTTCTATTAGGTTCTATGACCGATGTTTATGGCGGGGTCGGGGCAACGGGGACCTATATGTTATACGATAAGGATAAGGACACTTTTTTTATTGCTAATTTTGGAGCACTGGATTTTGCCGAGAAAGGGATAGAAGAATTAGTAAAAATAAGAATGATTTATGATAGAATGATAGTGGAATAAATGACTGCAAAAGCTATCAATAGGAGACACTGATGGTTCAATTATTGTGTTCGGATAAGGTTTATGAGAAATTGAAGCGAGAATTATCCAAATACCAAATCGAGATTAAGCAAGACAGCGATTTGGCTTTAGTCGAGAAAGGATATGACATGCCAAGCGAAAAGCTTTGCGTTGTATTTGATGCGATCGATTATATGGATGTGATTAGGCTTCTAGTCTCCGGCGCTCGAGAAGACCTGCATTTGATGAACACTCTTACAGGCTTAAGCGAGAATAAATTTGCGGTTATTGAACCAAGGGATGTTTTATATCTAGAAGCCGCCTCCGATGGTATTATGGCCTATACAAAATCCAATCGTTACAGTATCAAAGAAACCTTGCAATATTATGAGAACATATGGGTAGTCAAAGGATTTATGCGAATCAATAAATCGCAACTCGTTAATTTGCTGCACGTCAAAGAAATTATCCCGTGGTTTAACTCCAGATATGTACTTAGAATGGATAACAACGTTGAGCTAGAAGTATCCAAAATGTTCTCGAAAAAACTGAGGATCACACTCAAAATATAGGGGAACCGAAATGGAAAACATTAATTTTGAAAATATAATAAAGTCATTTTTTCTTGGGATCTTGATTGGCGTTATTCTACAATTCTATGATCATACCGATATGCCATACGCCTTTAAAGTTATGGCGGTATTAGCTAGCGGGAGTATCGGATTTATCATAGGGTTAATTACGGAGTGGATAACGGCCATACTGCCCATTAGTCTGGCAAATGCGAGAACTTACTTCTTTATAAACAACCTAATTGCCGTAATCGTTGCTGCCCTAATTATGGCTTCGTTAATCGTGATCACTAGCAGTACAATGGAGAATAAAGAGTCATTCCTGCCAATCGTATGGATAGTGCTTGGAATCATATGCATAGCCAATCTATTTGATTATTTGATGTACCGGCGAGCACAAAAAAAATTAAAAACGTTTAAGGCATGGATGAACGATAAATAATTGATTCGTCTAAGGCAAGCTAATATTTATTTAGAAGACAGTATCCACGGCGGTACTGTCTTCTCTTTGTTTTGCGGCACGGTAGTTTAAAACCGATGGATTGCAATAAATATTGCGAGCGCGAAGAAGGCGATGTTCACGCCAGTATCTCGATATTCCTTACGTTTAACATGAAAGAGGGCGCCCAGCAGAACGACTGAGGCAAGCCCAATTGCAGCAATTGGCGTCAACACAGGCAAGATATTTGTCGCTTGAGGCAAAATGATGCCAAGTGCCCCCAACAATTCGATTAATCCAATAGCGACTACGAGCGCCTTTGAAACGTCCTTTACCCATCCCCAAGACGCTTGGGCCTTTTCATGCTGAAATGCCTTTAGCCATCCCGAGTAAACAAAGCCCAGCGCTAGCAGGCCTTGCGCGATCCATACCGCGATATTCATTAATGATGCACCACCTGACTATTTATTCGATACTTGCTAAAGGTATAATAGTCTTTAAACATGGACTTAAGGAAGTAGGCACTTTAATTAAACATAGTTAACAAAAAGTTACCTTGCTAAAACAAAGGGAATGGGAGGGTAAAATGAATTCGTATTGTAAGTTTGAATCGGCACTGGATATCTTGGTAGGGAAATGGAAGCCTGTCATTTTGCTTCAGCTGATATCTAACGGCATAATGAGATTCAGCGAGCTGCAAAGAGCAATACCGGATATAAACAAAAAGATGCTTACTCAACAATTAAGGGAGCTTGAGCATAACGATATCGTATATCGCAAGGTTTATAGCCAAATTCCACCGAAAGTAGAATACTCGATTTCAGACTACGGCAAAGGCTTAAGCACGGTGTTACAGGCACTTAACGATTGGGGAGAATCCCATAGCAAGCATATGACAGAGTTATACGGAGAAGGCGAAAAACAATAATGCCAGACACGGAATTTCGCTCGCTTACAATCTAACCGTTGTATGACTAGGAATGCGATTATAAGAAACGGCAGGTGGAGAATGATGAATTTTGCGAAGCTAACAGCCTATTTGGAAACGTTTTATAATGAGAAAAATATTCCTGGTTTAGGTATGGCTATGTATCATAAACATCAACCTATTTACGAGCATTATGCTGGTTTTTCAGATGTCGAGAATCAGATTCCATTTAGCGGGGACAGCATTTTTCGATTGTATTCGGCGACAAAGGTTGTGACCTGTACCGCCTTGCTGCAGCTGCTTGAGCAGGGCCGGTATAAGCTTACAGATCCTTTATACGAGTACATTCCTGAGTTTAAGCATATGCTTGTCCGCCATACGCTGCCAGATGGAACAGTAGAGCTGCTTCCAGCTCAAAATTCAATTACGATTGAGCATTTGTTTACGATGACAGCAGGCATCGAAACGATTCATACGGATGCTGTCCAAAGAGCTGTTGCCGCAAGCAACGGTGAAGGTCAGACGCTTACGGTAATCAAGGCGTTGGCGCAGGAGCCGCTTGCCTTTGAGCCGGGCTCGCATTTTAAATACACGGTTTGCCACGACGTGTTAGCTGCATTGCTAGAGGTCATAACGGGACAAACCTTCGGACATTATTTGCAGCAAAACATTTTTGAGCCGCTAGGCATGAAGGATACCTCATTTCAGCTAAAGGATGAGAGCCGTTTCTGTAAGCTGTATAACAACTTTAATGCTCAAACTCACCAAGCGGAAAGCGTAGGAGAGACTATTCTGCTTCAACCGGGCAGAGCCTATGAGAGTGGCGGAGGCGGATTGTTTTCAACGGTACCAGACTATATTGTGTTTGCAGAGGCTTTATGTCGTTATGGTCTCGCGCCAAATGGCGAGCGTATCCTAAGGCCGGAAACAGTAGATGCCATGCGCAGTCCTCGCTTATCTCCGATTGCCCGGCAGGATTTTGACCGGTTTGGCGGGGCAAGCAAATATGGATATAGCTACGGCCTAGGGGTTAGAACCTTAGTGAATCGCGAGGATAACAATTCTCTTAGTCAAAATGGGGAATTTGGCTGGGATGGCGCTAGAGGCTGTTATGTTGTCATTGATCCCGAATCTGAAGTGACACTGTTTTATGCCCAGCAGGAAAATGGTTCTCCATGGTATCGCTGGCATGGGACGGTACGGAATTATGCTTATGCAAGCATTTGGCAAGCGTAATATTGAAAAAGAAGTAAATCGCTTTTGCGGCGATTTACTTCTTTTGTATTATTCCTGATGTGAAGCCAAAAAGGAATTAAGGTGAATTCGCGAAACGAACATGAATGGATACGATTTCTGACCTTGAACCGATTCGGATCGGCGGGCCCCAGAAGCCGTAGCCGGAAGATACGATGGAATGCAGCTGTCCCTTTTGCAGGTATCCAAAATCATTTTCAAACAATCTAGCCGTTAATAAATGGCCTGGAGCAATCTGTCCATGATGCGTATGGCCGGATACCATCAAATCGATGCCTTGCTCCTTTGCGATATCAAGGCCGACTGGTTGATGCTCCAGCATAAACACCGGCTTCGAGAGATCTACACCTTCTGTTAAATCAGCAAGCTCCGCTCTCTTCTTATCGCTATAATCCTTCCGCCCGACCAGCGTCAGCCAACCTCCAAGCTCAAAAGTCTCGTCATAAAGCACCTGAATCCCGCTCTCCTCCAGAAGCCCGATTAGCTCGTCGATCTCGCCGTCGAACCGGTCATGATTGCCCAAAGAAGCGAAAACGCCGAGAGGCGCTTGGATCCCCGATAAAATATCGCCTATGCCTTTGTTGATGTACGGAACAATATCATCATCTACAATATCGCCAGGGAGCAATACAATATCTGGTTTTAGGTTGTTTATTTCCTTAACCATCCGCTCGGCATGGCTTTTTCCCGATAAGTAGCCAAAATGCATATCAGAGGCCATCACAATATTTAGTTCGCCGTTTGCAGGGCCTTCTTTGTCGATATGGATGTCATAGGATTGCACGGCCGGACTAAAAGCATTAAAGCTTCCATAACCGAGCAGAACAATCAGCAGGACCAAAGTGACGATTCCCGACCACTTTTGTACGGAATGGCGCGGCAGGCGTGTCAACTTGGTTATCCAAACCGTAAGGTGAACCAGCGGGAGCAGCATGAGCAATAAGCTGAATAAGGCCAGCCAATAGCTGCCGATTACGCTTAAAAGAGTTGAACCCGCGACAACTCTGGAGAGAATGAGAGAGCTTGCCAGAAAGACGAGCGCAATGATATAGACGAGCCGGAACCTACGCGATATCCTAGGTTTTATCCACGTCCAACCGCTCCATCCGATATAGAATACAATTAAGGCATATAAAATGATAAATACGAGCCCGATGACGATAAACATGTTGTCCCCCTTCAAAATGCTGCTTTCTATGATTTTTTTAATTGTAGCATGGAAAGATACCTTAAGATGACGCCGATTCGTGGTATTCTCAAAAGTATACGGGAGAATGATAAAGGAGAGGTTCTAGGATGAGAGTTCAATTAGAAGGTATTACGGTATTGTCGAATGACGTTTCCGGGTTGGCTAGGTTTTATAACGAAGTGCTTGGTTTTGTTGCTGTCATTGAGGAAGGTCATTATGTAGAGTTTGTAAATGACGGAGTTCGCTTCGCGATTTGTTCTAAGCCATTAATGAGGATAATACAAACGAGCATTATTCCTTTATAGAAGAACGTAAAGGGCAAGCCTTTGAACTTAATTTTCAATGTGAATCTCCAGAAGCGGTTCGCGATATTTATGCTGATATTGTTTCGAGGGGAGCCACTTCGATTACGGAGCCGAAATCAATGTCTTGGGGGCATACTACGGGATTCTTTGCCGATCCTGATGGCAATATTCACTCTTTATTTGCAGTTAACCCAATTGCAGAGAAAGAAGAATGAGCACCTACTGTAGTTAACGTCAGCCTAGGAGGCGGCGGTACATCGATTTTTTCCGTTCGAACAACGATAGAGCCAGACCATTCTCCCCAAGGGAATGGTCTGGCTCTATTTTCTGAAAATTGATTTTGATGAGATATTCTGCAGATTACAGCTTGCACAAACCGATCATATCACCAAAAGGTTGTGGTCATAGGAGATTTCGAATGAACAGCGATGTATGCCGAAGAGAGAATTGTAGGATTGATTGTGGGAAACCGTTCATGTATACCGTTTTTTATGTCTTTCAGATTAGGCTATTCAGGATGTAGGTGAATGCCACAACATTACGAATAATACCTTTGCTATATTTTCATTGTGAAAACTCGGTCTTTCATATATCCCTGTAAATCAATATGAATTTAAGGGTATTCAAATGAAGAATCTCGTGTTATAGTAATTTTGTAATTAAAATTACATTTGATCGACAAGGAGTACCATGCCGAAGAAAAAGAACACCGCCGTACTTTCGATCAGGCTGGACGATGAGGCTGTCAAAGCCGTGGATTTGCTCGTTGAATCTGGACTCGAGGCTAATCGGTCAAGAGCGGTTGCCCATTTTGTAAGTGTCGGGGTGCAGGCATCCCATGATTTGCTGCTGCGGGCGCGGGAGCAAGCCGATAATCTTCATAGGCTGCGCAACGAAATGTTTGAAGCAGTCAAGCTGCGCGACATCGGCAAAGTTGCCGAGCTCATAGACCGCGACGCAAGTCTGATTAATACGAGCAACCAAAAGGGAGAAACGCCCGTTTTGCTGGCTGCCTTCCTACGTGCTAATGACATCAAGGAGCTGCTGCTGCAGAAAGGATTGGGCAAACTGACTGTGTTTGAAGCGGCCGCCGTGGGTTATACTTCCAGGCTAAAGGAGCTGCTCGACCAATCGCCGGAGCTTGTCAACAGCTACAGCTTTGACGGTTTTCCACTATTATCGCTAGCTACGCATTTTGGTAATAGCGAGGCGGTAGAGCTGCTGCTTGAACGTGGAGCGGCTATTCATGCTCGAAGCCGCGACGGCAGCCTGAACAATCTAGTCATTCATGCTACCATTTTCGGAGGTTATGGCCATTTGGTTGACTTGCTGATGCAGAAGGGTGCGGATATTCACGCCAAATGCGAGGGTGAGCTTAGAGATGGCTTTAACGTGCTGCATGTTGCTGCTTACTTTGATAAGCCGCTGCTCATCGAGAAGTTTCTTGGCTACGGGGCCGAAAAAACAGCAACCAACGCTATTGGACAGACGCCTTACGAGCTAGCCCTATCGCTAGGCCATACGGCCAGCGCGGAGCTATTGAAGATTGACTGATTGAAGAATGATGATATTAACCACATAAAACAACTCGACCGGACAGACGGAGAGACGCTTCATGTACTTAAGCGGCTTTCGTGTGTCTTTTTTTGTCGCATTCCAAGGAGGGTGAAGACAGCATGCAATACCGTAAATTAGGAAGAACGGGGCTGAAGGTATCGGAGGCCAGTCTGGGGACGATGGCTTTCGGGCGCTGGATCGACGAGAGCGCGTCCGGCAAGGTACTGGATGCGGCTTTGGAGGCTGGCATTAATTTGATTGATACTGCGGATGTGTACGGCAGCGGCATGGATACGGGTGACCGGTTGAGGCATGGCGAATCAGAGAGCATACTCGGAAATCTGCTGCGCGGCCGCCGCAATGACATCGTGCTGGCAACAAAGTTCCATGCTCCCATGGGGCCAGGCGTTAACGATCGAGGGCAGAGCCGCTATTACATTTACCGCGCCCTTGAAAACAGTCTGCGCCGATTGCAAACCGATCATATTGATTTGTACCAGGTGCATTCGTTTGATCCCGAGACGCCGCTTGAAGAAACATTACGGGCACTTAACGATTTGGTCATACAAGGAAAAATCCGCTACTTAGGCTGCTCTAATTATGCGGCATGGCAGTTGGCTAAGGCTCATGGAATCAGTGCGCAGCATGGACTGCACCGCTTTGAGAGCATTCAGCCGGAGTACAGCCTCATTACGAGAGGAATCGAGCGGGAGCTTGTGCCTCTTGTCGAATCGGAGCAGGTTGGAGTCATTAGCTACAGCCCGCTTGGCCGAGGCATTCTGAGCGGCAAATACCGCCAAGGGGAAGCGCCTCCGTCGGATTCTAGATTGGCATTGGGCGAAAAACGGCTGGAGCTGCTGCTGGATTCTAATCCGGCTTATGCGTTTGTGGAGGCGATTCGCCCGCTTGCCGAAGCAAGAGGCTGGACGCTCGCCCAGCTTGCGCTTTCCTGGGTGCTGAGCCACTCCTATATTTCATCCGCTATCTTGGGAGCGTCAAAGCCAGAGCAAATTGTCGATTCGCTTAAGCATGCAAATGAAAAATTGACTTCGGAGGAATTGAAGGAAATCGACGATATTTCCCGAAACACCGGACTTTTTCGGATTTAATTCCTTGTTTTCGCATAGACAAACTATATATTGGGAGTGTGAAGGTTATGGCTACATCTAAACGACAGCTTCATCTTGGTTTGTTCCTGTTCTCCACGGGCTATCATCCGGCAGGCTGGCGGCTGCCGGAAGCGGCAACCGACGGTGCATTTGATCCGAAGTTTCTGCAACGGGTAGCAAGAAGGCTGGAGGAAGCGAAGTTTGATTTCTTTTTCCTCGGGGATGCCTTGGCAACAAGCGCGGATATGCAATATCAGTTTCCATCGCAGATGGTCCGGCTTGAGCCGTTCACCATGATTGCGAACATCGCGGCAGTGACGGAGAAGATCGGACTGATAGTTACGGCGAATACGACGTATTCCGAGCCATACACCATCGCGCGCCAGACGGCGTCGCTGGATTATTTGAGCGGAGGACGCCTCGCATGGAATGTGGTTACCGGTATGGATGTACGGGCGGCACAAAACTACAGCCGGGAGAAGCATTGGGATAATTCCCGGCGCTACGATTACGCGGATGAATTCGTGAAAATCGTGCAGGAGCTGTGGGATTCTTGGGAGGATGACGCTCTCATTCGGAACAAGGAAAGCGGCGTTTTCGTAGATGGGAGCAAAGTGCATCAAATTCAGCATGAAGGCGAGCATTTCTCCGTCGCGGGTCCGCTAAATGTCGCAAGACCGCCGCAAGGCCAGATTCCGCTGCTGAACGCCGGTACGTCGGAACGCAGCCGCGAGCTGGGTGCTAAGCTCTCCAGCGCTGTGTTTACGGGGCAAATTCTGCTGGAGCTGTCGAAGGAATTTTACAAGGATATTAAGACCCAGGCGGTTAAGTTCGGTCGCAGCACGGATGAGGTATTCATTCTGCCGGGTCTGGTACCGCTTGTTGGCCGCACGGCCGAGGAAGCGCATGCCAAATACCGGGAGCTGAACAGCCTGCTGGTGACGAACTACGATCTGACGGCACTGTCTGCTCGCATTGGCATCGATCTTTCACGATATCCGTTAGATGGGCTGCTGCCGGATCTGTCGCTGTCGACGCTTCCGGGCAAGGAGGCAGAGTGGCTTGTGGAGCTGGCGCAAAAAGCGGAAGGGAAAGAAGAGATTACGGTTAGGGAACTGTTCCATTATTTCGCGGCGACATCCAGAGGGCATTTGCTCATTGTTGGCGATCCGGAGCAAATTGCCGATCAAATGGAGAAGTGGTTCGACGAAAGAGCAGCGGACGGGTTTAATATTTGCCCTCCGTACATGCCTGATGGCCTGGATTTGTTCCTTGATCTGGTCGTTCCGGTGCTTCAGGAGCGTGGCTTATTCCGGACGGAGTACGAGGCGGACACCTTCCGCGGTCATTTCGGCCTGTCCCGCCCCGACAACCGCTTTGCCCGGAAGGCGGCGCTGGAGGGCGTGAGGGACTAGGAATGCCCTTTGGGCAACACCTATCTGCATAACCGCGTACGGGAAGGAAAGGGGGCGAACAACGGCATGGACCAAAACATTGGCCAAAAGCGCTACAAGTGGCGCATCATCACCGGGCAAGTCATACTGCTGTTGGCTTGCCTGGGCATTATCGAATATCTCGTCCGGTCGGGGATCGTCGGCAGCCTGTATCTGTCGAAGCCGACTCAGGTCGTGGAAGAAATCTACAAGCTGTTCGCGGACGGCGATATTTTCCATCATTTATTCGTGACGCTCAAGGAATTTGCAGCGGGGTATCTGCTCAGCGCGTTTGCCGGCATCGCGACGGGCATGGTGCTTGTGCTTGTGCCTCATGCAGAGACGTTTTTTCGGCCGTATCTCTCAGCGCTTATGGCGATACCGAAGGTCACGATTATTCCGCTTCTGATGCTGTGGCTAGGCATCGGCTTGTCGCATAAGGTCGCTATCGTGTTTCTGTTTTGCTTTTTTACAATTGCATTCAATACGATTACTGGCATTAAGCAAACGGCGGAGGCCCATCTCAAGGTTGCTAGAGTGTTCGAAGCATCCAAGCTGCAAACGGTTGTAAAGGTTATTCTGCCGTCGGCTGCGCCAACAATCTTTGTGTCCTTGAGGGTATCGGCGGCGACCGGGCTTGTTGGGGCATTGTTTGGCGAGATGGTGGCATCCAAGGATGGGCTTGGCAATCTGCTGGTGCAGTCAACATCGCTGTACGATACGGCGAAGGCCTTTGCCATTATTACAATTGTAACGGTTGTTTCGGTGCTTATTATTGCAGGCATTGATTTGCTAGAGAAGCGCATTGTATTGCGATGGAAGTCATCATCTTAATTTAATTTAAATGATAGAGGAGAGAGAAACCATGATAAAGAAAAAATGGCTAGGCAGTGGAATTTTGGCGGCATCGCTTGCACTGGTGCTTACCGCTTGCGGAGGAGGCAATACATCGGGAGGAACGCCGTCGGCTTCTCCGGCAGCGTCACCAGCTGCATCGGAGTCAGCCTCGGCAACGGACAGTGCCCCGGCGGAGCTGCAGAAAATCAGATATGCGCCTTTTAATGGAGTCAGCGGGCTGGTCGTACGATACGGCATCGAAAAAGGCTTTTTCGCGGAGGAGGGGCTGGAGGTTGAGCTTGTTTCTACACAAAATCCGATCGAAGCATTAACAAGCAAGGAGGTTGACGTCGCCGACAGCGCAACAACCAACGTCATCGTAGCAGCGGGCAAAGGCGCGCCAATCAAAATCGTTTCGTCCATGTTTCGCACAAAAGGGCCGTTCTATCTGATTGCCCGTACAGGCATCGAAAGCGTAGAGGACTTGAAGGGCAAAAAAGTCGGGGCGGCGGTGCTTGGCAGCGGTCTGGACGTGTACACCCAAACGATTCTGAACAAGCATGGACTTAGCAAAAAAGATGTAACGTATTTGGCAACGGGGGTCAATGAGGCTGCTTATGCAAGCCTGACGTCCGGTCAAGTCGATGCTACGATCATTCATGAGCCGTTTGCTTCGTTAGCGGAGATTGAAGGCACTGGCAAGATTTTGGCAAAAGGATGGGATTACCTTCCGACCTTCCATACAGGCGTTCTGGTTTCCCAGAATGATTTTATCGATAAAAATCCGGAGCTGCTGGAGAAGCTGCTGCGCGCTTACTTCAAGTCGCAGGAGTATGCTAAATCCAATCTGGAAGAGTACAAAACTTATTTTCTCGAAAATGTGAAGGTGGACCCGGCTGCGGTGGACAAAGCGTTTGAACGCGAATTCGAGCTGTGGGAGAACAATCCTGACGTTGATTTGAATGCTTTGCGGGACACGCAGCAGGTGCAGTTGGATTTGGGCTTCCAGGATCAGATCTATGATATTGATGATTTGTTGGATTTGCGCTTTATTCCAAAAAAGTAAGAGTGGCGAGGTGATTGTATGGCGGGCTTCTTGATCTCCGGCGTATCCAAAATCTACGGGGGAGCGACTCCGACCGAGTCGCTTCAGAATATCAACTTGACCATTCAGGATGGCGAGTTTCTGAGCATTCTAGGTCCAAGCGGCTGCGGCAAAAGCACGCTGCTTGAAATATTAGCCGGACTGCAGCTCCCCACCTTGGGCGAGGTGAGTTTCGACGGAAGAAAGCTGAAGGGACCGGGCATCGAGCGCGGTGTCGTCTTTCAGGACCCGTCCCTGTATCCGTGGAGAACCGTATTCAAAAACGTTGAGCTAGGCCTTGAGCTGCGCGGCGTGGAACGAAAGGAGCGCCGGGAGGCGGTGCAGCGGTATCTGGATCTAGTTGGTTTAAGCGGCTTTGAGCACAAATATCCTCATCAGCTGTCTGGCGGCATGAAGCAGCGTGCGGGTCTTGCAAGGGCGCTTGCCAACAGCCCCGAGGTGCTGCTAATGGATGAGCCTTTTGGCGCGGTGGATCATCTGACGAGGCTGCAATTGCAGGATGATTTGCTTAAGATTTGGGAGGCGGATAAAAAGACGATTGTATTCGTGACGCATGACGTTTCCGAAGCCGTGTTTCTCGGGGATCGGGTAGTGCTGTTGTCCCCGAGGCCGGGGCGAATTAATCGCATATTTGAGGTGCCGAAACCGCGCCCTCGCAAGCGCGACGATCTGGGACTGCTGCAGATTCAGAATGAAATCTATGCAGCCCTACTGGAAGTCAAATCGGCGGAAAGTTTGGAATTTACGATTTGAGATAACCCTTTAAAGGAGAGTGGAGAAAGTGTCATTGTCCAATGTACTAAGTGTAGAGCAATTGAAAGAGAGAATAACAAGCGGTGAGCAAATTGTGCTGCTGGATGTTCGTTTTCATCCAAAGGTACCAGCTTACGGCAAGGAGGCATATGCGAAAGGGCATCTGCCTGGAGCGCATTTTATTGATTTTAAGGCGAGCTTGACCGATCCCGCGCGTGAGCATGGCGGGCGCAGTCCGCTGCCAACCCCGGAGCGGCTTGCTGAGCTTTTTGGATTGCTTGGCATCGACCGTGATTCAGCAGTGGTCGCCTATGAGGACGGCAATGGACCGGCCGCCGCAAGGTTGTGGTGGGTGCTTCGGTATTTGGGTGTGGAGCGCGTTCAAGTGCTGGATGGAGGTTTTTCCGCATGGGAGTCGGCTGGCGAGCCTGTGTCGCAGGAGCCGGCAGTCGTGACGGCTCCACGTGAGTTTGTGCCTGCGCCGAAAGCCGATTGGCTTGTCAGCGTGGATGAGGTGCGTGCAGCATCCGCTAACAGAGGAGAAGGAGGGACGAGGCTGGTTGATTCGCGCGATGCAGCTCAATACGCGGGGCGTGATGTTTCCTTCGATCCTGTGGGCGGGCATATTCCTGGGGCGGCAAATTTCTTCTGGAAAGATGTGCTGAGCGAGGACGGCGCATGGAAATCAACAGAACAGCTGCGTGAGCGGTTCACTGCATTGCCGAAGGATGCCGAAATCATCGTGTATTGTGGATCAGGCATTTCCGCCACTCCTAACGTTCTTGCTCTCAAGGAGGCGGGGTATACGAACGTAAAGTTGTATGCGGGTAGTTGGAGTGATTGGATTTCGTATGAGGGGAATTCGGTTGCGGTGGGTGATGAGGAGAAGGCTTAAGCGGTAATATAGTATGCGGATTTTGAATACATCGCCATGTGGGCCGAGTGCCTTGGGCGATGTATTTTTTATGCTCGAAGTCAACAGGGATTCAAGGCTTGCTCTCTGTAAACATTTTCAGGCAACCCCGCAACGAGTGCTTGTTTGTATGCTTTTTATGTATCATACAGACCCACGCACACGTCCGTCCTCACCACTGTACGCTCACAAAGAAGGCCGATCAGCACCTCCTCCTCGTGGGAGTACGGACCGGCCGAGCTTTATTGTTTTTTCTTAAGACTAATATAGGAAAGTCAACAAGTGAACGTTTTATTTGGAGAAATCAACGGAAGATCAACAATGTAAAAAGATGGTTGATTTTTGTTGGAGTTTATCCAGATAAAAAATAATCTTTAAATTGCCTGAAATTATTCTGTTTACCCCGATGGTCGCTGTGCGATTTTGGAATGGTGAAGGAATATTGTGAGTCTGCCTTAAATACAAGCTTATAGTGTTTTCCATCCTCATGAATGTCAAATCCTAACCTTGTTAGTTCTCTCTTTTGTTGGCCTTTTAATCCGTTCTCTGAGAGTAGTATGCTTTTTATAGTATTTAAAAAGTTTTCTTTGTTATCGGATTGACCATTTGCAGATAGAATTGAAGAGATGATATTTTTTGTTCTGACCGAACAATTAGCGGCTTCAGATTTGGTTTTAAGGAGTGATTTTATTAGTTCGAATTGTTCGTTTTCGAAAAGCTCTCTCTCTGATCCTTTATAGAGTAATGGTTTTGAATTAGAAAATTCTGATGAAGACAGAAGATCCACTTGAGAGTTCAAATATATATTTTCGGATTCTAAATTTTTTATGGTACTTTGGAGTTTTTCTATCTCTGCGTTGAATAGTTCTATTAATTCATTATTATCGGAATCTTTGTTTCTGTACAAGTTTATTTTTTCATTGTATTTTAATTCTTGTATAAATGACCATTTGTGTTCTTTCAATAAAGTTTTATTGCTTAATTTCTTTTGAAGAAAGATTCTGAGTTTCGTAAGGTGATCTCCATCAAAATGATCATTATATTGATTTCGTGCCCCTCCAGGCCAATAGATTCCAATGGTCCCATTGTAAGTATTCAGCCCATTGGTTTGTTCGCGTAAAATAAGGGGTACTTTTGAGTCCCCTTGATAGTATACATGAGCGAAGCCGGATAGTAATTTTGCAAGGGTATCAGGTTTTACAATATAATTTCCATTAGATAATTGGCTGATGTAGACAACAGGGAATGTATTCTCCATTTCATCTTTCATTAATGCTGCCAATTGACTGTAATTGTTTGATGTTACTTTTTTGGCTCTTTGCTCAATAGGAATTTGAGCATCATACATTGGTTGAGTACTCTCCATTAATAGCTTAATTATATAAGGCTTCAATGGCAATTTTGAATATGTGGTTACACTAAAATCTGCTTTTGAGGTGACCACAGATACATTAAAACTATCTTTTGTCTTGTAACCAATTACGTCAGTTCTCCATTCACAATCATCATCTTTTTTAATATGCCTTACCCCGCAATGGGTATATCCTGTAGCATTCATGTGATTAACAAACTCCAAACTTTCTGATGGGCTGTTATAAATTTGCCCGTCAAAAACTTCAGCATCGTCAATATTTAAAGTGGTGAAGGGACTCTTTTGAACCCAAGTTTTGCAACAATGTAGGAATTCGTCAATGGTGGTTGTGGTTGATAAAGGAAGGATAGTATTAAAACCAATCACTTAGGTTGATTCCCCATTCTAATTTGTTTATCCATATATTACAACATGATATATTCTGTGTATATGGTGAGTTTTTTGAAATTAGCAATCTAACTTGTCTTTAAGTCTTGTAAATCTACATAGTTGAGTTCATTAAACTGATTTTCAATATAACATATTTCAAATAAGTATAAAGCCGCTGACTCGATAAGAGTCAGATGGGTTTAACTGTTTTTGTTTTAGTTTAGATGATTACCAAGAGTTTGTTAAGTTCAGTAGCAGCAAAGTAGGAACTCGGGAAGAAGCGACCAGACAAATATAACACTATAGCAAGAAACTTGTATTTCTAACCATGTTAGCAGCTCCGGTTGTCCACCTTATCAGTGATCGTCTTAGAGAGGGCATGGACGTGATTTTTCGAAACTTGCTGCTACAGGAAAGACATCCCTTCAAATGATAGCATTCAATTTAGTATATGGTAACTGTAGACCAATTGTTCGTTCGTGGGACGGAGCCACACCAAACGGATTTGGGGAATAGCAAGCCGAGCAAACCATATGCCTATCATACTGGATGATACCCATCATATTAAGCCAGCAGTGGTAAATTTACTACATACGCTCATCAATGGTGTCTAGGGAGATAAAATGAAAGTGGGTAAAGTAACAGGACAACTTATAAACAGAGAACGTCAAAAGCCACAGACTGTTTTAGCCTTTAACGGAGAAGTTCCACTGTCTGAGCAAACATTAATTTCTAATAGTCGTGGGCTTTTAGGCAGGATCATCATGATTAATGCGGAACCTTTCCCTGAGAACGTAACATCGGAGAAATTTGACGATTACGTGGAACAATCGGTTCAGAATTGCGGACATATTCTTGATGATTGGCTGTTTTATTTAGGCACCAAGAACCCTGCTGAAATTACTCGGGAAGTTAACGAAATATTCTAAATTGTTTGCTCGAAAAGAATCCGCAAATAGTGTTTATAATCGTCTTGCAACAAAAGCTGCTGTATTGGTATGGTCTCTCAAAACTGTAAACGCAGTGTTGCAACTGCGGTTTACAAAACTCGATACTATTATAGACTTTCTAAAGAAGCACATGAAAGAGTCCACGACAAACTCAGATATTATCAAGGAAATTTTAAAGGATATTGTCGATTACGTTTTGGAAAACTCAGGATCAAATCAAGCATATCACCCATTCACAGATGGGCAACATCGTACCGGCGTATATATTGAAGTTAAGGATCGTTTTTTGTTGAAGAAAGAGACAATTAATACCATCGTCAAGGCTAGAAGAAACTTTGAAAATTTGGTCACAGAACTATATCGTGAAGTTTATATTGCAGAACCGAAACCAACCAAAAGGGATTTCTGCATATATTCAGGCGACAAGACAGCTATGAGTGTAATCGTATTCTTCAAAAACGCCATCGACAATTAAACCGGACTTTTTTTTGAAAGAACCACATTCCAAACGGAGGGACCTGTTCCGAAATTTATGATTGCGAGGACAGACAATGAGTTGAATGATGCTAATGCCAGTCATGGAACAGAGAATAAGATAAACATCTTTAATGTGAGCGATGGGAACAAAAAACAAAAGAGTAAGAAGATGCGTTAAAAGCGATAAGGGGCGGTTCGCACTCCTACGAGGAGGAGCTGATCGGCCTTCTTTGTGTGCGTACAGTGGTGAGGATGTACGTATGCGAGGGTCGTATGCTTAACAATGCGTTGTATAGAGCTCTCATGTCACTGCTCCCCACCATATTCACAATGAAGGCCGGATTACTATATGGAATTGATAAAGCCAAATCAACGACTCGAAAATCAAAAGTGTTTATTCAATAAGGAGTCAACAAATGGTTAATTAAAGTAATCGCAACAGAAGTCACCTGTTCGAGTGTTCCTGCTGTCGTTTGCATACAAATGGCTTGTCTGAAAAATGAAATCAAAAAAGCTACCATAGCTATAGCGTCGGTGTTCGGGAGTCAACGCAATGTTCTTCGAAAAAGAAAAGCTGCATCTATATTCTTAAAGCCCGTATCAGGAGTTCTGGATTTACCTGATTATGCTTACGACTGAGCTCAACTGCCGAAATCGATGTGAGCTATAGTTCGTTTTGAAATGTCGACTGAGCACATCGTCAGCTTCTTACATATTTATCTTGACGGGTGAAACTCAATTTTTGTTTATAGGTATTCTGTTTCATATCCCAATTTCTTCTAGAGGAAGAATATGGTGTATAGTATAATAGAACTATACATTGTGGAGGGGTGATGGGAATTCAGAATCATATCGCACAGGCAAATAGTTTAAGTGAAGAAATGGAACTCTTGGAGCAGGCTCGTCAAAACGCTATTGAACATGTGAGAAAGCTTTCAATAATCGCGGATTCAGATGATTTGTGGCCCGTAGATGCTTTGGACGATCTAAAATCGATCGTATCGACAGTATTTCGATTTCAAGACGAACTTTTGAGCAAACTTCCAATATCCAATAAGAAACCTTCTACCATGACAGAGTTGAAATGGTTTATCCAAGATATAAACCAGTCGTCAATGCTTGAGCAAGCGAAGGGTGTAGTTCAATTGTTCACTCGTTTACATTGCTCTAATGAAGAGGTACTCGATGAATTTTTAATTCAACAAACGACCGCGAGTAAGTTGCTAGACTCGGATAGCGAAGATCAGCTATTGGAAGTATGGGAAGTATACCAAGCAGTAATTCAAATCATTGAGTATCCTGATGCAGGGACTGTTCAATTAGACACATTCAAGCAGATTACGAAATCCATTGGATTTGCAACTCGATATGCGCTTGAGCAGGGTTGGCTATCATTACAGGTGGATGATCCCTTAATTGCCATGGTCGAGCTTGCTGTGCCTGCGGATAGTACTTTCGCAAAGCTGACCGAAGGTCTGTCGGAAATCGATGATCCTATCTTGGGCATCGAAGCAGAAGCGGAAGGCGCAGCTGCATACGAAGCCATATTGGACGGGATGAAAGCTGAACCGCTCGTGAAATATTCGAATGATTTCTTGGAGGACTTTCGTCATACAGGTGGGGCAATCGATTTCACAGTGCTCCAATACGATATTTTGGAAAAGAAGAAACTGGCAGACAACTTCTCGGCGAATCGGTTTGAAGGGGATCTGAAACAAATCTCGGTTCGTCCACGGTTAGCATTAATCCTGTTAAGTTATCTTTATAATAATGGGGCCGTGGCGCAAAGTCAGTTAGATATATTTGCAGGACAACTGCGCGGAGACAACTCCGAGTCTAACATACTTGAATCTGTTAAAGATAACTTGAATAAACTCTATCAGAAGGGTTACGTGTCAATACATACGATTACCCTTCGCTCCGATTCCGATATATTTTATACGCTTAGTGCCTATGGAGCGGCAGCGTTCCGTAAGGATTCAAGTCGTAAATTCATACAGACGCGGGTAGGTACCAAGCTTTACTTCCGCCCGGAGGATGAGCCAAGAGTATTGCATGCGAATCAGAGAGAAGAGATTGCATTCAGGCTTCGTCTGTTTAATCGCGTACAGGAGCTCTTCTTTGAATTTCTTCCGAAACGGATATCTGTCAACCCTCCAAGAATCATGCCGTTTCCGTACCGAGAGCTTTTTGATAAACAGACTGATAAACGGTTTTTGCTAATTCCCGGATTACTGAATGTAGTTGATATGAGAGGCGATTGCGATAAGATTATTGAGATACTGAAGCAACACACTGAAATCAGTCCAATGATGATCGTCTCAACCCCAGAGGAAGGGGGACTATGGGCTAACCTTCTGTCTCGGACGGATCGGTCGGTGTATTTCCTTCTTATCAAAAACGATAAGTTATTCATTGGAGATGGACGGGGAGAAGATCAGTTTGCCGCGTTGTTCGGGTTGCAGGATCTCGAGTCAGAGAATAATGGAGAAGAAATGCAAATATCCGTTGACACTCAGCAGGAGCAATTCGATTCGGAGTCAATATTGGAAGTCAACAGTTTTCATTCTTTAGAAGAACAAGGAGAAGGAGCTGTCGAGCAATCTGCTGCTATTCGAACGGACGAACTTCAACTCATTGTCGACACGGCCATGCAAATGTTCATTTCTGGCCGCCGTGCAGAAGGTATGTTGCTGCTTCACGAAGCGGCAGAGCATTCGGAAACAGTTTCCGTTCTAAGGAATAAAATCTCATATATTGTAAGAGATCCATTGTGGAGCGAGACGGACGTTCATCTGCTCGCCGATTTGCCAATTGAACTGCCATTCGGATCCTATGAGCAGTTGGACGATTATCTGCAGTCCGCAATATGGCTTAGACTATTCTTCGATCCTGACGCTCCAAACGATTATCGACTGAATAATCGCTGGCGGCAGATTAATAGCGATTTGTCAAGTCGGGTTATGGAAAGATATTCGGGTATTAAGCAACTCATCAGTTATTTCTGGGCATTCATCGAACGTTATAATATTGGAATCAAATATTGTACCTCCTCTGACGTGCGCAATCAACTTGGCATCAACAATACGCTGGA
The DNA here is from genome assembly GCF_006345825.1 of Paenibacillus paridis. Taxonomy (GTDB): domain Bacteria; phylum Bacillota; class Bacilli; order Paenibacillales; family Paenibacillaceae; genus Pristimantibacillus; species Pristimantibacillus paridis. The sequence continues at coordinate 8,411 of NZ_VCIX01000051.1, read as the reverse complement.
TCAGAACCGTCACCAGATAGAGGAGATGTTGAAAACCGTGTTCCCGCGCAATGTCTCTACGGAGATTAACCATCGTAAGGTAAAACAGATGGCGGTTGATCTCTACGGAAACAGCGGGGTTATGACCAGTTATCTACAACAAGCGCATAATACTCCACTATCACAATTACGTGACATATGCCAGCAGTTCACGGATATTTCGCTGAGTGGAGAATGGATTGGCTTAGAGCTTAACCCAAATGAGGCCAAGCTAGAGCAATATATCGATCGTTATTGGGCAGGTATGAACATGAAGGCGTCAAACGATAAAAGCGATATGTTGAAGGGTGCATATCGCAGCCGAATGCGGAGTTGGCTTCGTGATGCAACGGAACTGCTATTGCGCTGCTACGCTTGTCGTAATGCGCTAAATGCAAAGAGAGGGACTACGGATATTTCCCCTGAGTTGGCAAGCAAGACCCGCAATCGCTCCAAGAAGCTGATGCAAGAAGCATTGCTTCAGCTTGAGGACACGACCGATAATTGGAATGAAGCGGGACATACCTTGCTCCGTTCAACGATTGAGCATATCCAGCAAGTACTGGATGGCGCTTTGGGTGAGACGAATCGAAGGTTTTATGAACCTTTGTTATTGTCCGTCAGCGTAGAGCTTAGCGAGGACTATAAGCCATTCAGAGATGGGGAATGGCTACAGGACCTGCGACCGATTCACGGATACCGGTTATGGGAGAGGTTACTGGAACATTCTAATGCTGGGCAGCGAACTTGGGAGGATACAGCCAGCCAGGCTTTGCGTGAATACAACATGGGGGCCTATGATCTCATTACCCGTAGGCCCGGAGAATGGGCGAACGAGGTGACGGTGAAGGATACCCGCCGACGCGCCATGCAACAACTGGACAGATATAACGAAGAGTTCAGAACTGAAGTAGAACTCGCACAAAACTATGGACAGATGTCCAGCAACGACGAGATGTACGGATATATTCGACTGGCAGAAGCTGCCAAAAAGCACGCGGAGCAGACGCATAACGCAGGATTTTTTAAGCGGCTGTTGGATACATGCAGAATGAGCATAGTCCAACGTGCGGATATCAGGGTGGAAGCGATGCGTAGCCGGTTGAACGCTCTGAAGAGCGACATACTTCGCGAAGAGGAACGCGAAGAGCAGATCGGCGACGAAGAGACGTTGCGGCAGTGGCCGATCCTTAAGAAGATCGAGATGGCCCTCGAAAAGCGTAACATGACGGTGGCCGAAGACTATATTCAACTTGCTGCGTCCGGTTACAAGGACACTTCGTCTATCCAGATGTTCGACAGCGATCTGCTGATACAGTTTCACAACAATTATCAAGCACTCTTTAATAGCTGCAACGCACATAAAAATGTGGATCTGTATCGGACATACGACCAATCGGTTCGGAAAATGCTTTTCTCGAATCAAAATAACCGTAATGTGGCCAGCGCGGAACGATTTATTCGACAGTGGTATAAGCTTCATCCAGACCATATCAAAGAATTTATGGAGCAGTTGCTATTCCATCGCATCAGGCACGTCGATCGACTGGACGACAATGAATTCATGGTGTATCCGGCCGCGCAGGATGCGTTGCTTAGCCATTATCCTCACCCGTTCAAGGAATTCGGGACGGACGCCGTGCAAAAAGGCTTGCGGATCCTAACGATGGCGGGTGTTCGTACTGCCGATAATTTACTGGACGAAGTCGCGCGACATGATGCAGGCAACGGATCGGCGACGATCGTCATTCTGGATTATGCGCTGTCGTTGGCTCATCGCAAGCTGTTGGCCAAGTCTATCAAGCTGAAGTCATTCCCGGGAATTGTCGTCGTGATCGACCGGGTTATGGCGTTGTTCCTTGCCGGATACAGCCAGATCGAACGGGGAAATGCGTTTCTAATGGTTACACTTCCATCGAGTAAGATTCAGCCATATATACCAGTAGGCAGAATCTCTCCTGAGATGTTCATTGGAAGAACCGATGAGTTGGACAAGATCAGGGATTTAAACGGGCCGATATTTGTTTACGGAGGTCGACAACTTGGAAAGACGGCATTGCTACAAGAGTCCAAGAACCGAGAGCACAACCCAGACAAAGGCCGTTATGCGGTCTTTGTAGACTTGAGGGAAAAGGATGCTAACGCTTCGCTAAGGAGCATTAGTGAAGCGTTGGTTTACGAAAAAGTTTTGAAAGAGCATTGTGGCACATGGGAACAGTTACGGATAGCGCTGCGCAAACGACTTACTTCGACAGAAACGCCAATCTATAAGTTCATGCTGTTACTTGACGAAGCAGATGCCTTTTTGTCCAGTTGCGAAGAAGGCGGCAACGTGCCGTTGGAAATTTTGCGGGAGCTGAAGAATACTTTCAATGGACAGTTTAAATTCGTACTGGCCGGTCTTCGAGACGTCATCCGGTTCGACAAGCAAAGGCTGGGCGGTAACAGCGTATTAGCTCATTTTGGACATATTACGATTCGGCCGCTTAAGTACCTGGATGCTCGTGACCTGTTGTTGCGGCCGTTGCATTACTTGGGTTTTCGGATCGAGGAGAATGGCGAAGACATCATCAATCTAATACTGGCAAAGACGAACTATTATCCGGGGCTCATTCACTTTTATTGCGAGAAGCTTATCGAGGCAATCAGCGATAGCTACCGAAACGGCAATTACAACGAGAACATGAACCCGCCGTATTTGCTTGACGAGAAGTATATCAAGACACTGCTTGGTCAGAAGGAATTCCTAATCGAGATCGAGAACAAATTCCGGATTACGCTAAAGCTAGGTTCCGATAACCTGTACGAAACGCTGGCGAAAGTGATCGCTTATCGCTATTACTCTTCAAACACTAGTCCGGGCACGTCGGTTGAGGATATTCTCCTAATCTGCAACGAGTTTGGGATTGACCAGATTACAAGCTTGAAAAAAAGTAGTGTGGCAGCGTTGCTTGAAGAGATGGATGAGCTAAATATTATCCGCCGGGAGACACGCGGCTCTGACAAATATGTATTCAATCGTCATAGCTTTCTTCAGATGCTGGGCAGCAGTGAGTTCGAACTCTTCGAGCAACTATACGAGCTGGGGGTGAAGTAATCAGATGGATCAACAGCTGATTTGGTGGAACTTCATCTCAGGCGCCACTCGCTATTTTCATGATATAGTAGCGGCGGCAGAAAGCGGAAAGGTCCTTCTAATTGAAGAAGCCCCCTACATGGATCACTTCTTCCTTCTATTGCAGGATAGAATACGGCAGTGGGATAGCAGTCTTCAGATTGAGAACCTCCATGCCAAGAATTGGGGGGATAATGTTGCCATTGGCGAAACGCTGATGAACAGATATGCTCCCCAGAGCGATTATCATCCGATGGACGGCAGTCGTATCGAATACATAGCGAAGCATCACTTGCTCGCTGATCGCGCATTCATAGTAAGGAATGCCAATATGCGGAGGGAATGGATCGATACCGCCATAGAATACGCGAAATTTAGTACTATGCACAATGGTTTGTTTATCCTTACGTACAGTGGAGTTGCTCCACTTACTCAACCGCGCAAAGGTGTAACGATGTTAAGATGGGGGGATTATTTCACGAGCTATGATATGCAATTGTTCGCATCGTATTGCGTAGCGCAGCGCCAGCTTCTATCGTCGGGGGTACGAGAATATATTGCATTGCTCGCTTCCCGAATTGCGGGCACTAATCCTAATCTATGCAGTGCACTGGCTACAGAAGAAGCCGCGCTTGATTTGCGAGGATTATTATTGAGACTGGTGCCCGCCCATGAAGAGGCGGCAAGGCTAGTGAGTGAGAGAGGGATTCTGGAACAGATCATATGGGAAGCGCAGATCCAAACGATCTTCCCCATCATTGAGAAGGTACGTCGAGACTTTATTGAGCGATATGGAACTGCTTTAGAGGATATATTTCCTGTAATAGATGATTTCGATAAGGTGCTGCAATCGCCTTACGATATGGAGTTTAGACATATGTGGTACTACTATTTCAAATCGAGCGGGTTCCGCCATGAAGGGGATGAGAGCACATTCCGTCTCGTATATGACGCCAGGAATGATCTAGCACACTTGGAACCATTGGAAAGCAGTCGAATTATGAAGATATTCGCGTTAAATGGTCGAGGCTAGGGAAAGGTAGTTGAAAATTTAAGGGGTTGTCCAGTAAGTCCTCGAGACTAAGGGACAGCCTCTTCGTTGTTTTTGTTGGTTTTATTTTTATTTTTGGAAGTGCCATTTGTATAGTTTTTTAGGAAGCTCGCCCTTGTCGGTAAGGTTGCCACTGGTGATGCCATTTAGGTTCCACCAATGCCACTAGATGGAGGAATCACGGCTTTTGGCTGATTGTCAGCAGCAACAACCGAATATTTGGCTGTATGCTTGTTACTTCCTCAGTTTCACAAACGATGAAATGCTAGTTACCGAGTCTTTCAGCTATGTGGTAGAAGTAATATCCCCAAAATCATTCTAGTTAACGACACAAAAAACCAAGGAATCACGTTTTCTGTACATGCCCAAGGTTTCCACCTAGAAACCATTTTCATAGAACAGATGAGAGCTGGAGTATTTGGATTAGTTATTCTAATAACCCGATCACAACCGGAAACGAAGAAGATTTGAGCAAGGTATAACAGTATGTATATGTTGAATACATCGCCAATGGGCTTACAAACCCCGGCGATGTTTTTTTATGTTCAGAGTCAACCTAGAATCAGCAATGCGGGATTATAGAATGTTAATCATTTACTGCCCGAGTTAAGGGAAAAAAGTTCTAACAAGAGTCTGGATCACTAAAATTTAGTTCTAATATATGTATAGATGCCATAATGCTTCATGAATCTCATAAAAACTACATATCGTTGTCGATCCATGACAAAAAAAGAAGGTAAATATAGGTATATCTGTGGTAGGATTATTTAAAAGTACTCATAGCTTTTATATAGGAAACGAATGATTCCCTGCTTGTCGTACTATATTAACAATGGTATCAATTTTTAAATAAAACTAAAACATTACAGGAGAGAGGGATCGCAGTGTGGGATCGTAAGGTGTTAAAGCAAAGGGCGAAAGAGGTGCTGCGAACATCGTATTGGAAGGCATTTTTGGTAAGTATGATATTAGTTTTTGTCAGTGGAGGTGGTGGAAGCCCTCCAACCCTAAACTTTAACTTGGGCTTTTCTAGTAACTCTGATGTCTCGGATATCTTTCATTGGAATGTGAATTGGGAGGCCCTTGCTCCATTCTTGGTAATCGGAATTATCGCGTTTATTATATTTTTCGTATTTTCCCTTGCGTTTCGGATTTTTGTTTGTTTTCCCCTTGAGGTTGGTTCTATGCGTTACTTCAAGCAAGCAGCGGAGTATGAGGTAAATCTAAATCATATCGGCTACGCTTTTAATAAGCATAGGTATTGGGATGTTCTGAAAGCGATGTTATGGAGAAGCTTATTGAACTTCTTATGGTTTTTGCTTCTCTTCATCCCCGGCATCGTAAAATCGTACGCGTATAGTATGGTGCCATATATTTTGGCGGACAACCCCAACATTGGCTATAGGCGCGCGGTAGAATTAAGCAACGATATGACACGGGGAAGTAAATTCCGCATCTTCGTGTTAGAACTAAGCTTTCTTGGCTGGATCCTTCTTGGGCTGCTTCTAATCTTCGTTGGTGTCTTTTTTGTGATGCCTTATATCCATTCCACAAAGGCCGAGCTTTACTTGGCATTACGAGAACAGGCACTGAAGAATGGACTGACAAGTGAGGAAGAGCTTAGATTGAACCAAACCCCTGTCTTTTAAATAAGAAACTATGATCATATGCTGCAGGAGTCTAAGGCTCTTGCGGCAATTTCGATATTATTTATGAATTGTTATCGTTCATTATCGTAGAATGGGTGAATTTAGCTATGATTTTGTGGTTCCGGCATTTGCCTCATAAAAGCATGCGGTTGTCAGAATGGACTCCGTTCATTCAAAATCATTGGTTTCGTGAGCATTATATGAAATTTGTTTATGTATTAATGGCTTTTATTATATTGGCACCGATTTGCTTCAAGGACGGCTTCAACTTCTTTTCAAATATGCCCCTTATTCCTATTATCGTCTTTGTGTTTGTCCTACATGAGATCATACATATTCTTGTAGTACATAGTAAAGGCGATATTAGCTTAACATTTAAAGGCCTATTTTTCTGGTTAAACACGAATGCGACGTTATCGAAAACAAGGTATTGGCTATTTATGAGCTTGCCATTTATTTTATTATCGGTAGTACCAGCTATCGCCTCATTCTTTTTATCGGGTAGGCTTCAGTCACTTTTGTTATTTATTTGTTGGATTAATTGCATGATCTCATCCTCAGATGTGATTAATTCTTTTTTGATTTTAATCAAACCAAATAAATCTGTATTTTGTAGAGGTTATTATAAAGCTGAAAATTAACGTATACGAACGAAAGAAGTTAGTATTCTGCTAGTAGGGCTAACACCCTTTAATAGGCTGTGGAACAGTTCATGAAGCAATGAATTAAAGATATAAAAAGAGCAATTAAAGGCCGGAAATCCTCCTCTTACGAGTGGTATTCGGTCTTATTTACGTGCAGATCTCTTTCCGTTCATTAAATAAGGTAATTGAACGGTAAAGATACTCTCAATCCGAAGAAGGGTAAGGGGTAATTACAGCTATTTTTAAGGTCATTTTGTATTTTTTTTATAGATTAATCCTAGTAGCGAAAAGGTTATGATGTATAATAATGTTAATAGTTAGGTGCGTTTATTAATTTTCAAGATAAGAGCATTCATAGTACATACTAATAAAGAACGGAAGGAAGCGTTGCAACCATGTTTCATTCAAGACATATGAACCTTTTCAAAAGAGGGGTTCTAATCGTAATTGGTATTTTATTGATTGCCTTCGCAATGTCAGAATCTAGCCAAGCGGCATTCGTTGATCCAATTGATCAAACATCGGATACAGAAAATACGATCCCGAATTCGCAAGGCGGATCAAAAGGAGTAGGACAAAGCTTTACTGCAGGTAAAACAGGGTGGATGTACGATGTCGATGTATTTATGTGGAAATCGGCAGCTACTGAGCGAGAGATAAGCTTGACGATTCATGAAGGTGTAGATATTAATGGGACAGTACTAGGCGTAGCGAAGGCAAGCAGTAGTATTGTGCCTGATTTTCCGGGAGGCTGGGTTCGGTTTACCTTTAACGAAGGGATTTACGTGGAGTCTAACAAGCAGTATGCCATGATGATGGAGACAACCAACAATGATCCACATCAAATGCTCCAAGTAACTTGGAGAATATACACCCCTAGCACATATGCCGGCGGTATACCGTATTATATGGGAACTTGGAATCATTCCAATTTTGATTTTGCATTCAGGACGTATGTAGCATCTCAGCAGAGGGACTATTCGACTTCATTGCAGATGGACCAGCTTACAACAACTTATGGTGATACTGAGGAGATTAGAGTAACATTGCTTGATGCTCAAAATCAAGCAGTATCGAATAAAAGAGTCACATTTTCCCTGGATGGAGCTGTACTTGGTTCATCTAATACGAATGGAAATGGTGAAGCAGTATTTAGCTATTTGGTTAATACGGCAATAGGGAATCATATGCTAACAGCGGAATTCGCTGGAGATCCTACCCATCTTACTTCGAGTGACTCTGTTATGATGACGGTCGATAAGAGGCCGCTTGCAATAACCGTAAATAATGCGACGCGTGAATACGGAATGAGCAATCCGGTATTTACAGGGACGGTAACGGGTGGTTTGTCGTCAGATAGCATTACAGCAACATACACAACGAGTGCTGATCAAGCCAGTGATGTAGGGAACTATGCGATTCAAGCCATACTGGTTGATCCGAATAATAAGCTAGGGAATTATGAGGTAACGAAAACCGCAGGCAGTCTATCTGTTACGAAAGCGGCCCTTACAGTAACCGCAGACGATGCGACTCGTGAATACGGAATGAGCAATCCGGTATTTACAGGAACGGTCTCTGGCGGATTATCGTCAGATGGGATTACAGCAACGTACGCAACGGGTGCCGATCAGGCAAGTGGTGTAGGGAGTTATGCGATCGAAGCAGCACTGGTTGACCCGAATAATAAGCTAGGAAATTACGAAGTAACCAAAACAGCAGGTAGTCTAACTGTTACGAAAGCGGCCCTTACAGTAACCGCAGACGATGCGACTCGTGAATATGGTACAAGCAATCCGGTATTCACAGGGACAATAACTGGCGGATTATCTTCAGATGGGATTACAGCAACGTACGCAACGAGTGCTGACCAAACAAGTGATGTAGGGAACTATACGATTGAAGCCACACTGGTTGACCCGAATAATAAGCTA
>NZ_VCIX01000075.1 GCF_006345825.1 Paenibacillus paridis | reverse complement strand
TTTGTCCCTTCATTGCCATAAAAATGCACCCCTTAGAATTCATCGGATTAACCAAGGGGTTTTTCCAATGTCTATTCTAAGGGGTGCACTTCACTTTCGGATGAGGGGCTTTTTTCTTCGCATTAGAATTATAAGCTTTAATGAAAGAGGGGAATGAGTTAAGATGGATATAGCTCTATCTGAAATTCTATTTCACTAAACGTAAGGAATCGATGAGACATGCGAATAGGCTTTTTTGATTCAGGGATTGGCGGGCTTACCGTGCTTGCGGAAGCGCTGAGAAGATTCCCTGATAAGGATTTTCTTTATATGGCAGATACACTGCATGTTCCTTATGGCACGAAGCCAGAGGCGGATGTTAAAGCGTATATTTTGGAGTCGGTCGCCAGGATGATGGGTGAAGGAATTGACGCCCTTGTTGTAGCTTGCAATACGGCAACCAGTATAGCAATTACAGAACTAAGGGAGCGTTACTCGCTACCCATTGTTGGAATGGAGCCGGCGGTCAAGCCTGCGGTGGAGATGAACCGTGCGACAGGCAAAAGAGTGCTTGTGTTCGCGACGCCGCTAACGCTGCAATTGCCTAAATATTATGCGCTCGTCTCCCGTGTAGATGACATGGGGATCGTGGATTCGCTTCCTTTGCCGGAGCTTGTGCATTATTGTGAATCTCTGCAATTCGATAAATTCATCATGAATGAATATTTTCGGGCGAAGCTCGCGAGCTATGATCTGGATCAATACGGTATTATCGTGCTGGGCTGTACGCATTATCCTTTTTATAAAAATATTTTGAGGGAGCTGCTTCCGGCTCATATCGAGATCGTGGACGGCAATGTGGGTACGGTGAAGCGTTTGTCCGCTTTGTTGAACCGTTACGGCATTGCTGAAGGCGGCGGTAGCGGGGATGTGCACTTTATGTGTACAGGCAACGAACCTGCATACAAGGACAAAATGCAAACGGCGCTTGCCCTTTTGCTTGAACAGCATGCAGTTTCGGAGACGCTCTCCACATAAGTAGGAACCAAAAAAAGCCGGACAACCCTCTACGGAGTGCTGTTCGACTTTTATTGTTCTTTAGACGGTGTACCCGGGCAATCTAGCCAGCTATTTCTTCTATGGCGAGCAGGACAGGGCAATGATCGCTGCCCATGACATGGGTATCAATTTGCGCATCAATGACCAAGGGGCTCAGTCTCGCTGAAGCCAAGAAATAATCAATTCGCCATCCGACGTTCCTCTCGCGCACCTTCGGCATATAAGACCACCAGCTGTACACGTCCGCACGTTCCGGGTAGAGATGTCTAAAGGTATCAATGAAACCCGAGCTAAGCAGCTCCGTCATCTTGCCGCGTTCTTCAATCGTAAAGCCGGAGTTGCCTAAGTTAGGCTTCGGATGCTTCAGATCGATCTCTTGATGGGCGACGTTCAGATCACCGCAGACAAGAACGGGCTTTATCGCATCCAGCTCCAGCAGATAGCTGCGGAAGCGGTTTTCCCATTCGAGCCGATAATCCAGTCTCGACAGGTCTCGCTTGGCGTTTGGCGTATAAACGTTAACAAGGTAGAAGCTGTCGAATTCGAGTGTGATCACGCGTCCTTCCGGCTCGGAATCCTCCTCGAGGCCGTAACGCACAGACAGCGGTTTGATCCGGGTAAAGATGGCGGTGCCGGAATACCCTTTTTTGACCGCATAATTCCAGTACTGCGAATATTCCTCGCCAAGCTCCATCGTAATTTGCCCTTCTTGCAGCTTCGTCTCCTGCAGGCAAAAAATATCCGCATTCGTTTCTTTAAAATAATCGTTGAAGCCTTTGGTGACGCAGGCTCTTAAACCATTCACATTCCATGATACCAGCTTGATCATCTTGATTCTCCCAGCTTTTCTATCGTTTATTTGCAGAGAACGTCGAGGCCGTTTCTTCTTGCTAGTTTAACATAGAAATCGTCACGAATTGAATAAGGTAGGGGATTGGGGGGTTCTGGATGCTAGATTACGAATAATAGCTTCAATGATGAATAGATTTGGAACCCAGCAAAGCCATGCTACGACGCGGTAACCAGCTTCAAAATCTCCAAATAGGATGGCCATAGGCGCGAGCCAGAGGCGAAGAGTAACCCCGGCGAAGGTGAGGGCGTAGCTGCGGAGCATCCAAGCTTGGTGTGCCTGCACATTTTTGCCTATGATTTTCCGTATGGCCGTCCAAGTCGTTGCTACCCACAGCACATCGAGTGCAAGGAAGCCGAGGCCTGCAGCCGCGCCGCCCGTAGCGAAAAAGGAGAGGTAAATGCCAACGATTCCGCTTATCGTAATCGAAATAACATAAACATAGCCGAGCCGTTTATGGAGAAGGGATCGTTTCTTCGTTTGCTTCATAAAAATTTGAAACGGTCCTATAAGAAGAGCAAGTATGCCTGTTGCTATGTGAATATAAAGGACGTAGACCCATGGAGTAAGCTGAAAATCAGGCTTTTGCAGCTTAAAAGCTACGAGCCCCGCCTTGCTGGCATCCAATAGACCGTATTGAACAACGGCATAGCCTGCAATTGCGAAAGAAAATAGAAATACAAGCGCCCTAAGAAATTTGTTTCTCATCGTAAAGACACTCTCCTTTGTTTTTATCAATTATTGATCACTGTTCAATTAAAGAACAAAAAAATTATTCCAAACCGCGAAGCAATAAATTCACATGCATGTCGGCTAAGTCCGCCACTTCCTCAAAGGATTGGCTGCCCGGAATATAGAAGTTGACGAAGCCATGGAGCGCGAGAAACAGGACCCAAATCATATTATCGTTACGGGCATGCTCTTCATTGATCACTAGCAGCGAAGCTCTTACGGCATCAGCAAATTGGTCATAGCTGCCCATCTTAGGACCCATCGTGTAACAGTCGAGTTCAGGCTCCTGAATAAGAAACATTAGCTCGAAGGAGCGCTTGTTCTCCAGCCCGAAACGAATAAAGTTAACAAAAATAAGCTGAAGCCGATCACGTCCAGGACTTGGCGATTGGGCAATCGTTGTTGTTAGCAGCTCGTTAAGCCGGTTAAAATCCTCAGTTGCCATGGCGCTGAACAAATCAGCCTTCTCTCGAAAGTGATAATAAAGCGATCCAGGCGAATAGCCGAGCTCTTTGGCAATTCCACGCATGGATAAACCACGATAGCCGTGCTGCGAGAACTGCTCTCTTGCCGTATCTAAAATACGTTCGCGGCTTAGCTCCTGATCGACTGCTTTTCTGGGTGACATATGGATTGGTTCTCCTTTATTGAACAGTGTTTGAATATAAAATACTATATCCTGTATTTTTATGTCAATAGGTATTCGGGAGTTTGGGCAAGGATACCACGTAAGAAAGGGGGAAGGTTAAGAGATGTTTTTATTCAAAGTGTAGCAAGAATAAAACTTTAATTAATAATGATAATCGTTATCAATAATGTTTAATACATTTAAAACTAATAATTGTTATTTACATAAAAAACGTTTATTCACTATTTTTTAAAAATAAAGGAAATAGTAAATATTAAAATGAATAATAGTGGATTCTTAAAAAGAAGTATTCGGACAGGAATTACTATTTAAAAAATAAATAGTAGCTGAAATTGGATTGACATAATTTAGAGTATAACTATAAAATCAAGCTATCGATGGACGATGTACACGTTATCGATTTTCTGAAGAGAGGGAGCATGTTACTTGCACCTGCAGGCATGTGCTTCGGCCACGGAAATTTTTTTTGCAACTAAGATGATAATGATTATCATTGTCTACATACTTACTTTTTCTGTGGGCTATACTTGCGCATTAGGGAGGGGGAGTGAAGTCGAAATTAGCAATGGACAGTTATCTCGCTTAGCGTAATCGAACTATTTTTATCAGTAAAATATGAACTCAAAATAAGGGAGTGTATTTAATAATGGTAAAATCGATGAAAAAATTAGTTCCAATGATGCTTTTGACTTTGGTCTTCGCGCTTGTTATGGCTATTCCGGCTTTTGCCGCAACACAAAGCTACCGTTTCCTTGATTCAGCGGGCAGCGCAACATCGTTTACTGCGGTCCATTCAAGTGCGTTCATTAACGGACCTGCGGACGTAACAGGCTCCACAGCTACGATTACACTTACAGGCGACTATTTCCCATCTTTGAAAGTGAATGGCGTTTATGCGACAAGAGCAGTTGTTGGCGGCAATACAACTTTCACATTCCCGGTTGCTGACGTAGTAACGAATATTCCGGTTGAGCTTCGTGTCTACATCGAGGATGTTCACGATGCAACATTCAACCTGCAAATTGACTGGCTATAATTCATATTATAACAGCGACCTGATTGCCTAAACAAAACCATATGACGGAGAAGCGGCCTGATTTATTCAGCCGCTTTTCGGTCGGTTTTCTAGGTAGAGACAGGAAGCGAAAAAGGAGTGTCCAACAGTTGAAAAAGAATTTGAGAAAATCATTTGCTATGCTGCTTACGTTTGCCTTGCTGCTAACATCTTTCCAATTGGGCTACGCAGCTGAATCAACAAATGCAAAGGTACCAGATGGCGAATATGCGCTGAGCTACAATTATTGGAAGGATAATACGGAAACAGCATCGGCTGCGGATGGGTTTATGCAAACCGGTAATGCAGGAAAGCTCATCATTCAAGACGGTAAAGCGAAGTTCGAGCATGAAATCACGAGTAAGAACTATGCTTATTTCCATTATCTTGGGTCGCGCAAAGCAGGCAGCAGCAAGGCAGTTATTACCGCATCAGGCTCCAATTACATAGTTAACGGCCAGGATGGTTATGAGCCGGTTACTTACCGTCAGGCCAATAACGGAACGGGAAATTGGATCGTTCAAATCGCTATTGATGACCTGTCCCAGAAACAAGATATCCTTATGCACGTAGAAGTTACCGATATTCCTGGATTCACCTATAACCACTGGTACAACGTACAATTACATTTGAATACAAGCTCGCTTCCGCAGATTCCTGAAGAGGGAGAAGGCGGTGGCGGAAATAATGGCGAAAACAACGGAGGCGGCACGGATCAACCGATTACCCTTGAGAATGTAAATGAGCTCATTTCGGTGTCACGTTCCGTTTACGAAAACACATACGAAGGCACATCTTATGGCGATTATCCCGTAGGCTCCAAAACGTCATTCTATAACAGTATTGAGCTAGCTGAAACCAAAAAGGCAGCAGCTGGTTCAGATGCAGCTCTTCTGAAAGAGGTTTATGTACAATTACAAGCAGCGTTAAACCAATACAAATCCTTGATTATTTCAGCGGACAAATCAGCACTTCACCTGCTTATTACGCTATCCACGGAGCTAGCAGATTCGTCAGAGGAACTCGGAAAGGCTGAAGGCAACCCGGGTGCATTCTACTCGACGATTACACCGGGCGAATATGCTAAAAATGCAATAAGCAATTTTGAAGAAGAGATTAGGATTGCGAAAGTAGTATTTGACAATGAGAGAGCATCACAAGAGGCCGTTGACGCAGCAGTAAAAAAAATAAACGGCTGGTATATAGATTTCCCGACCAGACAGTATATTGCTTCCGCTCCAACCAAAATCTATGTTTTGGATTCTTTGGAACCCACAACTGTGGAATCCTCCAATGCCAGTGAAATCGAGAGAACAGCAACATTGATTACGAATGAGAGCCTCCAAAACCGAACAAGTGCTAACCTTTCGTTCGTAGGATCTGCGATTGCTGAGGTCGTGCAATCTTCAGCACTCGAAGACGGAGACATGAAGACAGATGATCTGTTATTTACAAGAAATAAAGATAAAGCGCTTTTAGTAACCAAAAGCTCAAGTGAGCAGAAAAAAGTGTATCAGGTCATTATCCGTAACCTGTTGGCTGGCGATGAAAATTGGAAAGGCTTTTCTTATGTACGATACAAAGCTGGTGACGAGACTAAAGGTGTTTATATCAGTTACAATGCTGAGCAGCTTCAACAGCTGAAACAAGCGGCACTGAATGCTCAGAAACTGCATGACACCTTAGTTGCTGTAGAAGGAGCAGAAGAAGCGTATTCAACTGCGAAGGCTCAGTTGCAATCAGCTATACAAACAGCAGAAGAATCATCAAGCAATCTAGCCTCTACAAGGCAGCAAATCTCGGCTGAAACATCGGACTTGGAAGCAGCCGTAGCAGCTTTTAAGGAAACCGGAGTAACAACAGTCAATTTCTCTGCTATCTATTGGAATAAGGAACAATTCTCGACCATGGACAATTACTTTGTGAAGCCGGCACTTGTCAGTACGAATGGCGGTTCAACCTATGTGACGGTGACCGTGAAAAAGAGCTCTCAAGTCGAAGCAATTCGAGTGGAGACAGGCGGTGCATTCGAGGAGTCTATCGTTGTTAGCGAAGACAAAGCTGCTGATACGCGCGTCGTAAAGTTCAAGGTCGATGACTTGTCGGTACTTGTGAATGCTAAAGTTCATGTCGTCGTTAAGGAACAAAACTATGAAATGACACATGACATCCGCTTGAATTTCAATAATGTCAACAATTCCGTATTGGTACTTGCCATTAATGAAGCGACAGCCCTTCATAAAGCTGCGGTAGTGGGAACGAAGAAAGGCGAGTATCCGGAAGCTGCGAAGGTTGTTCTGCAAAGCGCAATTCAGGTAGCAAGCGCAGAAGCGGTGCGAATTACAGGAACACAAGAGCTGACGGATGCGGCAGTAACGGTGCTGCAGGCGGCTGTTGCTGCTTTCAAAGCGGCGGAGAATACAACGACTCTCCCTGATCCCACAACTACACCAGCACCGAATCAAGGTTTGGCCGATGGGCAGTATGTGATTGGAGTTCGCGTATTAAAATACGGTACTGAGCAGGATTCCGTCATGCAGGAGTATATTTTCCCAACGGCAAAATTGGTCGTATCCGGAAGCAGCAAACAAATTCATTTGTCCATTAAGCAGGATAAAGAAATTACTGGATTAAAGTTTAATGGCGCTAATGTTGCGTTGGTAAGCAGAAATACAGAAAAAAATACAAGGGTCGTTTCTTTCGCTGTGAGCGATCTGTCCAAGATTACGGATGGCTGGGTGAAGATCGATTGGCCGGAAATGAGCTACTTCCACGAGTACAACATCCAATTCAAGTTTGATGAGTCGAGCATTCGTCCTTATAATGGAACGGATGATTTGGAGCTGGTCGAGGAAAAGGATGGCGAAAAAGAAAATGAAGAGCTGAATGAGCCTGTCGTTACGGATTTTAAAGATATTCAAGGGCACTGGGCGCAAGCTTCGATTGAGAAAGCTCTAAAACTGGGCATTGTCAAAGGTTATGAAGATGGCAAATTCCATCCTAATGGCGTCATTACTCGCGCAGAATTTGCAGCTTTGATTAGCCGGGCATTGAAGCTGCCAGGCAGTACAACAACGACAAAGTTCAATGACAATACGCAAATTCCAACATGGGCACAGGAGCATGTTACGCGTGCTGTCCAAGCAGGCCTAATCGGCGGTTATGAGGACCAGACCTTTAGGGCAGGCAATGAAATTACAAGAGCCGAGCTTGCGGTTATTATCGCGAGAGCGGCAAAGCTAGAAACGAAGGAGGACGCGGTATTGTCCTTCGCTGATGCGGATAAGTTCCCGGCTTGGGCTAGAAAAGAGGCAGCCGCAGCGATTGAGGCTGGACTCATTCAAGGCAAAGGGAACAATACATTCGATCCGAACGCGAACGCTACTCGCGCAGAAGCACTGACTCTTATTTTAAGAGTGCTTGAGAAGCTGTAGTCAGCGCGTTTGAAGCTGGTCAACCGGGATCTTCCGTATAGGAGGTCCCGGTTTTTTTGATATAAATGGGAGTGAAGTGCCCGGTCAAGAGAACGAAGGCGCCAGTGCCTTAGCAGTTATATAAAAGGATTTGACAACTATTTATCCTAATGATAGGATATAAGTATCCTAATAGTAGAATTTTTGAAATTAAGATATGTGTAGTAAGGGGGCAAAAAAATGTATCATGCTGATGAACAAGGGCAGCTTGACCTTAGGCTTTTCCGCGTTTGGTTCAAAGCCTCACAAGCCGTTAGCAATAATGTGCGGAAAGATATGGAGAGCCATGGCATTAGGCAGGAGCATTTTATGATTCTCGAACTGCTCTACAGCAAAGGGCCTCAGCCTATTCAGAAAATAAGCGAAAAATTCGATATTCCGAGCGGCAGCATCACATACGTTGTGGACAAGCTTGAGAAGAAGGGATATGTAAGGCGCGAGCCTAGCGCTACAGACCGAAGGGGCTCGAATGTGCTGCTGACCGAGACAGGCCAAACCCTGTTCGATGATATATTTCCAAAGCATGCAGATGTGATTGCAAAAAACTTGGCTTTTATAAGCAACGAAGATAAAGAACAGCTTATTGTCTGGTTAAAGGCGATTGGCCTCGGCGCAGAAGCGCTGGCGGAAAAGGGGACGAAGTCATGAGATTAAACGTATATACGCCGCTTCAGCAGGCGATCGGCTCGTTTGAAGGAGGCAGGATTACGGAGCAGAAGCCGATCGGGTTTCCTCATGAGCAGGAAGCCGTCAAACGGGTGGGTCCATTGTTTTATTGGGCATGGGCGCATGCGAAGGAAGGCGGAAGCATCGGACTGCATCCGCATAAAGGTTTTGAGATAATGACCTATGTGGTGAACGGACTCGTAGCGCACGGTGATACGCTTGGAACAGAGAGTACTGTAGGCGTGGGCGGGGCCCAGGTGATGCAGACAGGCTCGGGTGTCTCGCATCGCGAGAAAATTACGGGTCCTGATGCGGAGTTATTCCAAATTTGGTTTGAAACCGACCTGAGCGAAGCTGTGAAAAGAGTGCCAACCTACCATGAATTTATGGCAGAGGATTTTCCGGTTACTGTCATTGGCAATGCTAAGGTCAAAACGATCTTAGGGGAAGGGTCGCCGGTTCAGCTGGTGACGAATGCACGGATGTGGGATATCGTCCTTCAGCCGGACAGCGAATATGTACACACGATTCCCGAAGGTTATTCGATGGCTACACTAGCGATCAGAGGAAACGGTGAACTTTGCATGCCGGCCGAGACCGGAGGGGTAGCATCTTTTGACCATAAAGATTTTGCAGTCATAGAGTCGGTTGACCGCGCAGAGACGATTCGGCTTGCCAGTAAGCAATCCGAATTGCGGGTCATTGCTATTCAGCTACCTACTCAAGTAGACTATCCACTATACCAAAGATAAAACCAAGCGTCATTAAATGTTAAGGGGATGAAGAGAATGTCAAATGAAAGCATTAATCTGGCCGTTATTTATTATAGCGTAACAGGAACAAATTATCAGATGGCCGAATGGGCTGCGGAGAGCGGCAGACAAGCGGGTGCCGAAGTAAGAATACTGAAAACGCCCGAGCTGGCAACGGAGGATGCGATTCAAGCGAACCCGATTTGGAGAACTCATGTTGCGGCAACGACGCATATACCGGAAGTAACTTATAAGGATTTGGAATGGGCAGACGCTATCGTGTTCAGCATTCCATCCCGCTTTGGCGGTATGCCAGGACCTGTGAAGCAGTTTCTGGATTCGACCGGAGCTTTATGGTTTAACGGAAAGCTAGTGAATAAAGTCGTGAGCGGGATGACTTCTGCACAGAATGCCCATGGCGGGCAAGAACAAACCATTTTGAGCTTATATACCTCCATGTATCATTGGGGGGCTATCGTGGCAGCGCCTGGTTACTCAAGTCCGGTTACTTTCGAAGCCGGCGGCAATCCATATGGCACGAGCGTTACCGTACAAAGCGGGAAAATGGTTGAAGACATCAAAGCAGCGGTAGAATACCAAGCGAAGCGTACGGTTAACGTAGCTCAGTGGGTGAAGCTTGGGCTTGCCCAGGAGTAAGCTCGAATGGCTAAGAATATCATCAAGCGGCGATTTTTTTAAGATTGCAATCTCTAGTTGTTACAAAATTGAAAGACCGGCAGTCTTCTTCTTAGAAGAAGCTGCCGGTCTTTGCTATATGCGCTCGGTACGCTATGATAGATCATAGAGATCGATTTAGGAGAGGAGAAGAAATGACAGACTTATTGCTTTGGTTAAAGTATCTGCTGCTTGGAATCGTACAGGGGGCAACCGAGCCTATCCCCGTATCCTCCAGCGGTCACCTGATTATCGCTCAAAAACTATTAGGCATAGAGCAGAGAGGCTTGGCTTTTGAAATATTGACCAATACGGCCTCGCTGATCGCTATTTCCTTCATTTTCCGCAAGGATATTATGAGGCTCATTGTGGGCAGCTTGCGGTTTGTCCAAACGAGAGAGAAGAGCTACCGTGCAGATTTTATGTTTGCGGCCTATGTGGTCGTAGGCACAATACCTGCGGTAATCATCGCATTATTGTTTAAGGATCAAATCGAGTCCTACTTTTCAAACGTACATACGGTGGCCGTTTCCTTATTGGTTACGGGCGTGGCCCTCTGGCTTATCCGCAACTTGCGCGGACGGAAGCGCGATGGCGACTTGTCATTCAAAGATGCGCTAATCGTCGGGCTGGCGCAAGCCGTTGCGCTTATTCCCGGCATTAGCCGGTCAGGCTCAACGGTGATTACGTCCATCGCTGTTGGCATGAAGCAGGATACAGCGCTTCGCTTTTCCTTTATGCTCTATATCCCCATCAGCTTAGGCGGTCTGGTGCTGGGGATATCCGATATTGCGGGAGATCCTGACCGTTCAACTTTAGCGATTCCGTACATCATTGCATTTCTGACTACGCTTGTCGTCACCTATTTTGCAATGAAATGGTTTATGAACATCATGGCCAAAGGCAATTTGATTTATTTCGCTTATTACTGCTTTGCAGCAGGAATATTGCTCCTTATTTTTCTATAATTTAAAAAGCAGCTCATCCATACAGGCCAGCACATTCCGAGTGGGAAAGTGCTGGCCTGTTCATTATGGACTATACGAAATCTGGCTTTTTCACCTATAATAAACGTAGAAGATATTGGAAAAAGGGGAGAATCGGATGTCGGATAGAACAGTTATTTTATTTCAAGGTGATTCAATAACGGATGGAGCAAGAGGAAGAAGTGATGACCCGAATCATATATTGGGACATAGCTATGCCTATATTATTGGGGCAAGACTAGGTTATGAGCAGGCGGAACAGCAGCCTCTTATTATTAATCGCGGAATTAGCGGCAACCGTGCTTCGGATTTATATGCAAGATGGAATGAGGATGCTATCAGTTTGCAGCCGTCCTTAATCAGCATGCTGATTGGTGTAAATGATGCATGGAGAACGGTGAACGGCGAGACTAGCGGGGTAACGGATCGATTCGAGCGTGCTTATCGTCATGTGTTGGAGGAAACGAAGGAAGTATTGCCGCAGGCTAAGCTTGTGCTTTGCGAGCCGTTTATCTTAAATACAGGCGCTCCTGCGAGCAATTGGGAGGCTTGGTCGGAGTGCTTAACGGCGTATCAGCAGACAGTTCGCCAGCTCGCAGAGCAGTACGGCGCTATTTTCGTGCCGCTGCAAGCCGCATTCAACGAAGCATGTACGCGTGCGGAGGCTTCTTATTGGTTATGGGACGGCGTTCACCCAACGGCCGCTGGCCATGAGCTGATTGCCCGTCAATGGATGGATCAGGTGTTTGGAAGCGAAATGAAAATTTAAAATATGCTTAAAATCATAGCCGATAGCTATTTATAGCGAAGAGGAGCCAGATTAAAAATGACGACGCCATCGATGGAACAACGATTGCAGCAAATGGAGCAGGAGGAGCAGGAGCTCTGGTTCCCAACCTTTACGAACGACACGGCTCTGGAGCTTGGCTTCGCGATCGTGGAGGAAGCAAAGCGTAACGGCCAGGGAATCACAGTGGAGGTTACCCGCAAGGGGCAGCGCTTGTTTCTCCATGCGATGGAAGGAACATCGGCTGAGAACGAGGACTGGATTAGGCGCAAAAATAATGCTGCCAATTATTTCGGTAGAAGTTCATGGCACATCGCTTGCCGTCTTCACAGTGAGGGAACGACGATGGAGGAGAAGCACGGATTGCCCTTAGCTGATTATGTTGGAGCGGGTGGCGCATTTCCGCTGCTTGTGCGGGGGGAAGGGCAGATCGGTACGGTTACCGTTTCCGGCTTGCCGGACCAAGAGGACCATGATTTGCTTGTTGCGGTTCTTCGCCGTTTCTTATTGCAATTCTAAGCTCATATGCAGAAAAGGCCGGAATTTCTCCATCGGAGGACCCGGCCTTTTTTTATGTCGGAGTATTCACTTTCAGCTGTGCTGTATCAAACCACTTTCCTCTTCAGCTTCCGAAGGAGGGGGAGACGGTAATGCTTTAGCACAAAACGAAGTACAAAATAGCCAATGAAAGAGAATAGAATGCTATTGACGATCGAGCCGGTTAAAAAGTTGAGTCCGATGTCGCTGAAGCTGTTAAAGTGATCCGCCGCTTCTGAATAATCGGCATCCGGCACGGGTTCATCCAAAGCGTCATCAAGCTCATAGTTGGGTGAATGAAAGAAGCTTTCAATAATAAATCCGGATTTGTAGTTGAGAAAAAAGAGAAACGGCCAAAGGAAGGAGCCCAGCGAGCCGGATATGACAGCAGCGACAAGGTTGCCTCGCAGCAGCCTAGCAAGACCTATGGAGAGCAGCATGCCAATGCCGAAGGTCGGAAACCAGCAGTGAAAGAAACCGGCGATAAAGCCGATGGCAACGACATGGTCTGATTTGCGAATTCGCAGCAGCTTAAGGAAGTGATACTTCATTTTTCGAACGAGCTTCAGCTTCATAGGTGTCAGTTCCTCTGTTCAGTTGATGTATTGTATTATAATAGCAGATTTTGTCCAAAAAAGGGTCTAAATATAGGCCGGGAGGACAGAAGTGGAGGGAAATGTAGATATACCGCAAAAAAGCGAAGAACCGATGGCTAGAATTATATCCATCAGTTCTTCGCATTGTTTTTTTAGGGGGATCATTTTCGCCATTTAGGCTTATTATTTCAGCAGCTTTTTAATTCTGTCGAGCTTGCCTGCATACGGTGGAAAAACAAGTCCGAATTCGATTTTGGTGCTCTTCTTTAAGATGCTTTTTTTGTGGGAAAAAAGATCGAAGCTGTGTTTTCCATGATAGGCCCCGACGCCTGAATGGCCAACGCCGCCGAATGGCAGCGATGGGTTAGACACATGCATAATCGTATCGTTAATGCAGCCGCCGCCGAAGGAAACTTGATTCAGCACTTGTTTCTCTATCGCTGCGTCCTCGGTGAACAAGTAAAGGGAGAGCGGCTTGGGACGAGCGTTAATGGCGCTAATCGCCTCGTGAAGGTCCTGGTATTCGAGAATGGGCAATAGGGGGCCAAAAATCTCTTCCTGCATCGCTGCGCTTTCCCAGGTACTGCCTGCGAGCAGGGTCGGTTCAATATAGAGATCAGCCCGATCGGTTGTCCCGCCGAACACGATCTGGGCTTGATCGCGTTCCAGAATGGAGGCAAGCCGGTCGAACTGGCGCTGGTTGACGATCCGGGCATAATCGTTGTTGTGCTGAATATCGGAGCCGTAGAAGCCTTGAATGGTTTCTTTCATTTTCTGGATTAACGGTTCCTTGATGCTGGCATGGGCCAGTACATAATCCGGCGAGATGCAGGTTTGTCCGGTATTCAGGAGCTTTCCCCAAATGATTCGTTTAGCTGCGAGCTCCAGATTCGCTTGCGCATCAACGATGACGGGGCTTTTTCCGCCTAGCTCCAGCGTGACAGGAACAAGGTTTTTCGCAGCGGCCTGCATGACGATTTTGCCCACCTCGGTACTCCCCGTGAAAAAAATATAATCAACCGGCGCATGGATGAGCAGGGATGTCGTTTCCCTTTCTCCTTCAATGACGCATATATAGGATGGATCAAAGGCTTCGCTGATTATTTTAGTGATAAGGGCAGATAGATGAGGCGTGCTCTCCGAAGGCTTCACAATGGCACAGTTGCCTGCCGCTATGGCACCGATTAACGGCTCGATGACGAGCTGGAATGGGTAGTTGAACGGACCGATGATTAACACGGTTCCATACGGTTCTCTATAAATGCGGCTCGTTGCCGGAAAAAGATAGAAGGGAGTTCGTACCTTCTCGGGTTTCATCCATTTCTTGAGCTGCTTTAGCATATGGCGGATACTGCTTGTCGTGATCGCTATCTCCGTCATATACGTTTCTAATTCGCTTTTGCGCAAATCTTGATATAGAGCATCGCTAATTTCCTTCTCATGACGCTTGATCGTTTCCATGAGCAAGCTAAGCTGCTTGATACGGAAATGAACATCCATCGTATGTCCTTGACTGAAGTAGCTCTTCTGATGCTGCACAATATGATCTATGGCTTCTTTGCTGTATTCGCTCATGCCGAACCCTCCTCGCATTAACCATATCTTAACAGGTTGTGTTACCAACTTCTATTCTAGCCCGTTATTAACGCATTATCGTCATATTTACAGAAATTATGATCGCTGTGCCAGCAGACGGTTTGTAAGTGCACGGGCCTATCAAATAGGAAAAAGATGCTGGCCGCCGCTTGCGAGCAGCTCCGTGATGCCTTCGAGGGCGATGGCAGTGGTGAGTTATTCTTTCGGAGTCGATAAGAATGAGCAAAGAGTCTATACTAAGAGTATCTATCTCTCACGAGGAGGACAAGCAATGGACTGGAATTATTATAATACGTTCATTACCGTCTCTGCGGATTGCCCAGTGGAATTCGGAATGGTGCCGCCGGATAAGAAGAGCGGAAGAACGAAGCCGAGCTTGGAATATGAGCTGGCAGCCGAGCATCCATATCGCTATACGCAGGAAGAGCTGATGTTTGAGGTGCATGTTCGCCATCAGGGCATTTCGCAGGAGGAGCTTACAGAGCGCGGAGAAACGATTCGTAGTGCCTTTTTTTCCAAGCCGAAAGCTTGTTTGCGAGCGTCCATGCTTCCGAAGAAATACGGATGGGGCATCCATTTCGATGAGGAGGGCAAGCTTGCGCTCATACCGAAGGAGTCGGCAGAGTATCAACAGTTTGCAGAAGGCAAACGGGAGAATTTAAAGGTAGTCGCTGGCATGAGAAGCAGCAAAAAATAAGCATAAAATAATACTTGTGATGAACGTTATAATAAACGCATGGATGAATGAGAAAAATCAACAGGAAAACCGGTAGAGCCTTATGTAAAGGCGCCGGTTTTTTTGCATGTTAAGGGGGAAAAGGGGCGAATGGGCAGCCCATCAATTATTTTTTTAAACAGGCATTCATGTCTATTATGTTTTAGTCGTTTTTTGTCGATTAATGTCTTATTACAAAGGGTGGAGTTGAGCATATGACCGTATTTCGGAAGCTGTCTTTAACATTTAAGTTTATTGCTGTGGTCGGATTAGTGATTGCTTTGGTACTTGGGTCCATATTGCTCGCAAATTTGCAGCAGCTACGGTCAACGAGCATAAGCAAAGGTGAACTTGAGGCCGAGAAGGCTGGTATGGAATACGCAACAACGATTGAAAACAAGATGACGGAGCTTGAAGCTACCTTGCAAACGCTATCTTCACTGCTGGTGGATACACGGAAGACCAATAGCCTGTCACGGGAGGATGCCATTGCCATTATGAGCCGAGTTCTGCAAGAGCGGCCGGATGTATTCGGTATTTATACGCTCTGGGAGCCGGGAGCGTTCGATGGCAATGACCAGGCAAACCGAAACAAAGCTGCCTATGACGATGCATCCGGGAGATTCGTGCCCTACCTTATCCATAATGGTGAAAATGTGGCAGCCGAGCCGTTGAAAGACTATGAAAGACCGGGAGCCGGCAATTACTATCTTATACCAAAGGCGAGCAAGAAGCTTTCTTATATTGAGCCGTACACCTATGAGGCGGCTGGCGTACAAACGGAATTGATGTCGATCGTCTACCCGATCTTGGATGCCAAGGGTACTTTTCTTGGCATCGTTGGTATCGATCTCTCGCTTTCGGAGCTTCAGGCGGAAGCGGCACAATATAAACCGCTTGAAGGTTATGTAGCGCTGATTACTTCTAAAGGTGTTTACGCTGCGAATCCGAATGATCCGGCATCGATTTTGCAGGCTTACGGGGATAGTCCCGATAAACAGAAATTATGGGAGCAAGTCATCAGTGGGAAGAACCACAAGGCCTACACATTGAATTCCGGGGGACTCAGCGTACTCCGCGTGTTCGAGACGATCCAAATGCCGGGCAGCGAACAGGTTTGGTATACGCAGACGGCGGTATCAAAGGATGTTATTTTGGCGGAATACAACAAAGCTAAGCTTATCGCTATTTTGACAGCGGCTGCTGCGATGCTAATCTTGGCGGGCGTTATGGCATTCCTTATATGGAGCATGGTGATAAAGCCGCTTCGTGTGCTGTCGGGCAAGCTCCAGCTTATGTCGCAAGGGGATTTGACGCAGCAGCTTCAAATTCGGACAGGCGATGAGTTCGGCATCATGAGCGGACATTTTAACGAAATGACGTCCAAGCTTAGGGGAATGTTCCGTCTCGTTTCCGACTTATCCATGGCAGTAGGCGCTACTTCCGAACAGCTAACCGCCAGTGCGGAACAAACCGGCAAAGCGTCCGAGACGATTGCAGTGTCGATCGGGCATGTGGCCGAAGGTGCGCAAAGCCAGCATGGTTATGCGTCGGAAGCGTCGCAGGCGATGGGGGAAATGACGATAGGCGTTCAGCGTATTGCAGATTCTTCAGCGTCAGTCTCATCATCCGCGGAGGATGTGGCACAGCAGACAAAAGCCGGCAGCGCGCAGCTTCAAGCTGCCATTCATCTGATGGATGAGCTGCAAAGGTCGGTAGCAGAAACGGGAAGCGCGATCGACCGTTTAGGTCAACGGTCGGACCAGATCGGCGGCATGATTGATATTATTTCGGGCATAAGCACGCAAACGAATCTGCTTGCTTTGAATGCAGCGATTGAAGCCTCAAGAGTAGGGGAGCATGGCAGAGGATTTGCCGTTGTAGCCGCAGAAATCCGCAAGCTGGCCGAGCAGACTAAAAAAGCTGCCGAGCAAGTAACCGGCTTGGTGGAGGATGTACGTGGGGATACGCATAAGGCGGCACTAACGATGGCGGCAGGCAACGAGAAGGTGCAGCAGGGCGTGAAGAGCGTCGCGGATAGCGGCCAATTGTTCGCTTCGATCCTGACTGAAATGTCGCAGGTCAATGATCAAATTCAAGAGGTATCCGCGGCGGCGCAGCAAATGACGGCCAGCACGGAACAAATTTCTGCGAGCGTTGTACAGCTAGCCGACCTAGCATCGGATGCTTCCTCGGAATCGCAAAGCGTTGCCGCAGCATCGGAGGAGCAGCTTGCCTCCATGGAGGAAATCTCTGCTTCAGCGGAAGCATTGAGCAACATGGTTCAGGAGCTGCTTGAGAAACTGGATCAATTTAAAATATAGCGAACGGGAAGAAGGCATGGTGCTCAGCGGAGGTCGGGGCTGAGCGCCATGTTTTTTTTTGATGAGGAAAATATAGTTCTGCACATGTGGATAACTTGTGTGTCGTTTTGGGGATAAGTGGATACTTTTGTTCATAGTTTAGGTGAAGGCCTGAGTTCTGGAGCGTTGTGCACAGGGGTCATATGATGAGGATTTGTTTATGTACTTTCATGCACACAGGCATGCGTTTACTCTAGGCTCTTAACTTTAGAACTGATGGCCTCAGCCACTGCTGCTTCCTCCATAATAAGCATGTGTTGCGTTGCATAGAGGGAATTGGTTTTGGCGATGAATAACTGGCCTACTCTTTCAAACGAGCTCACTTGCGAGTGTATTGAAGTGTCTTCCAACAAATTAGGAAATACAGTATTCGTCGGTACAGGTTCATATCCTTCGAAGATCAATTCGTCAGATCGCTCCATTTGACTTGGATTAAACAAGAAAAACCGATCATTCATATTTTGTGTAACGGCCAGTCCGTTGTTCAAATAGAGCATTTCATAACCCGGATTCATATCGGAGTCCTCTTCCTCTTGGTCTTCTTCGAACTGCTCCTGCTCCATGGACAGCTCAAATGCCGGATAAGAAAAACAAGCAAACAAACGCATATCGTTCTCTAACGTGAACAAGGTTGTGCCGTCAGGATGCCATGCTGGCGAAATATAGCACCCATTCGGAAACATTTCTTTGATGCAGAGCTGGTTCTCATGAATCGACAGTTCGTATACGGAGACGCCATCCTGACCTGCCGCAAGCTCAAGCGTTACAGAGTCCGAAGCAGGTATATCCATCATTCGCAGAGCACTGTCATATAAGGGATCTTCCATTTCGTGCGTATGTACTAGAGTGCCATCTTCGCTAAGGTAAACCGATATTCGAAGACGATTCTCATCAAGCTTCTGAGCTGTCCAAATCAGGCTTCCCTCACGCGAGAACAATACACATTCGAAACTCCCAACCTTGCTCCACAACAGTTGACCGGAAAAATCTCCTAGGCCAAGTGAACCGTCCTCCATGATAAAGGCAGCGCGCTCCATAAACGGATGAAACGATAGGGTGTTGAATTGAAGCTTTGCTTGGTTGGAAATACTTCCTGCTTCATGATGCGTCAAGCTCTCATCAAGGCGGTATACTCTATATTCCATGTCATACAAATAAACGGCAGGTGCCTCATTGTTTCTCGCACAAAAGCCATAAGAGCCTACGAGCGTTTTCGCGGGAGTCAATCGTATCATCATTGTATTCCTCCAGATCGTTGGTTAGTTTTTCCCTCGTGTGGATCCAGTAGTGTCGCAGTCTCTCAATTTTAGCATAGTCTCGACAAAAACCTTTATGTATAAGTGCTTTGCAAGTAATTCAGCGAAGTTTGAAACGTCTATCGGAATGGAGCGTACCATTTTATGATATACAAATTCATAGACTTATGAATTGAGGAGATGAGAGATGTTCGAAACCCAAAATTCGATCCGTAACGAATCTTTGCTTCATATTCTGGAGTTAAGACATAAGGTGATTACAGGGAACCTTGCGAATACTGAGACGCCGGGATACAAAGTGAAAAGCGTCGCCTTCGAGGAAGAATTGGAGAAGATGATTACGGCGGGGAACGGAGAAAATGTACAGCTCAACCGGACGAACGAGCGACATCTTCCGCAAACCTTCGGGTCGGGGGTCATTCCCTATAAAATAGTTGAACACAGCGACACGACCATGAATAACAATCGGAATAATGTCGACGTTGACAAAGAGATGGCCAATCTGGCCCAAAACCAACTTGAATACAATTATATGATTGATCGCGTTAGTGGTCACTACAGTAAATACATGAAGATGTTTGCTGATCTGAAATAGACCAGACTGTGAGCCAGGCGCTAGCAGGGAAGATGGACGCTAGTGCCGGGCTCATTTATGTATTTTTCTGTTTATCCTAACACGGAATAATAACGGGCAACTTTAATATAATTCTCAACTTACATACCGTGGGGCGATGATGTGTCTGGTATAAGCGAGTTAATTACTTTCCTTAATAAATTAGAGGATAATCATATATTTTATAAACTGAACAAAGTTAGAAATGATGCTGTCATGGTTGAAGTAGCTGTTCCTGGACAACGGTGGGAAATAGAGTATTTTGCAGATGGTACGGTAGAGATTGAAAAATTCATCAACGATGGAGATATTTATGATGCTGGAGAGTTGGAGTTTCTATTCAAAGACTTCAGTGATTAATTAAGAAAAATTTTGAACATTCAGAGTGTATTTCTTTAATGCAGAGCTTGTTCTCATGAATCGACATTTCGTATACGGAGACGCCATCCTGACCTGCCGCAAGCTCAAGCGTTACAGAGTTCATTAGCGAGGCATTCGATCTCCAGTGGAATGAATTTCTTATTAGATTATTACGCTAATGGAAAAGAACTGTTGAATAAAGACAGGGGCGCTAGGTTTTGAGGAGGTAATGGTGGTTTAGATTCATCATTCTTATTTTGTATAATACTGTTGTATAATGTGATTTTTCATATTGAGCTTTACGAATAAAAACATACAGGTGAAACGATGAATCAAATACAAGCCATTTGTATATTTCTATTTTGTTTTAGTCTTCTATTTGGATTAGGATTAACTGTTAACTTTAGAAGTAATAAAAAAATCTCTAATAGAATATTTGTTAGCACCATAGCCGTTTGCTTTCTACTCTCTGCTATTATATTTATTTCTTTCAAACAAATGAAAAAGCACGGTATTCAGGATATGATTCATTCACGGAATGGCGTGATTATTTCTGTAAATAAAATCAAAGACAAGCAAACTCCATTCAGTTCTGAGGTTGAAAAGGATAATTCCGTTTATGAGATTCAATATCGAATTGGAAATAAATATTATACAGCATGGCATCGTTCCGTCGATGTAGGAACGAACATGGAAGAAAGCATGGATGGGAAAGTCAGATTTTATAAAGAAAAATGGATCTTTAATGAGTAATTATAGCGGAACCTGAAAGGAGCAGTGTGCTAAGGCAGCTGCTCTTTTTCACATTAGGCGAACGGTTAATAGAGCATAGTAGAAGAAGTATTTATTTACTTCATTTGGCTTATTTCTTTCACACAATTTTTGATCGCATCGATAACGAGTTTTGGTTCTGAGAATTGAGGGAAATGTCCGCTTTTGTTAGCGGTAATATGTTTGCTGTTACTGGACATAGAGAGCAGTTCCAACTGATGTTCTATACGCTTTTTACGAACTTCCTCAGGCATCATACAATTTTCTTTTCCGCCTGTATTCACATTTTTGATAGGTTTTTAGTGAGTACGAGTTTCGTTAGTTGATAAAAATGACAAACGATTCTAGAGTACAGCTATATGCGCAAACGTTATCATTTTATTGATTTTAGATGAATAAGGATGTATAGATAGGTCTTTTTTAGAGAAAAACAATTGACAACGCTTTATTTAGAGGATTAATATGAGCTTAGGCAAACGCTTTCATTGGTTTCTTTCCGTAAATTGAGATTAAGGAAGGAACGGTAGAGAGAAGTTTGTATTTATTTTATGTTTTATGCAAACGATTGCACAATTGTGAGTGATCATTTTTATGAAGGTCAGGAGGTGTCGCAGCCGGAGAGTTAACGGAGCGCTTATGGCTTTTCTGGGTTAAACAAGGTTCGAAAAATGAGGGAGGGTTCATTCGAATGAGCTTGGTTTTCAAACAAAAGAGGCTGTTGTCGATGCTGCTGATTGCAGCCATGCTTTGGTCAGTGATCGGCATTTATCCAATTCAAGCGAGTGCAGAAACGCTGCCGCAGGCGGTGCTCGTAGGGGATTTGCAGTCTGAGCTTGGCCATACGGGAGACTGGGACCCGGCAGCCAAAGCGACTGAAATGGACAGCTTGGGCAATGGATATTATAGCTTAACGGGCACTTTGCCCGCTGGCACTTATGAATATAAAGTCGCTATCGACGGAGCGTGGACGGAAAGCTACGGTTTTGCCAGCTACACAAACCCAAGTGGCGAAGATAGCGGCGGCAACATTAAGCTGGTATTAACGGAAGAGACGGAAATTACCTTTTATTACAACCACATCACGCATAAAATTGCCGACTCCACGTATTACACTCCAATCGCTGCAGATAAGCTCCCGCGCATAGTAGGCAGCCTGCAAACCGCAATCGGCGATCCAGGCAACTGGCAGCCGGAGGCGGCGCTCTCGATTCTTGACGATCAAGATTTTGACAACGTATACACGATTACGAAAAAAGTGCCTCAAGGCACCTATGAATATAAGCTGGCGCTTGGCTCTAATTGGGATGAGTCATATCCTGCGCAAAATCTAGTTTTGGCGCTGCCTGAGGAGCTTCCCGTTACGTTCCAATACCATGCGGGCAATCATGAAGTGAAGGCGACGTTCACCGTACCCGTCGATCCTAATGCCGATCCGATCCCTGCGAACCATCTCCGCGTGCATTACAGCAGGGCCGATGGCTTATATGAGCAGTACGGCCTTTGGCTTTGGGATCATGTGGCTTCCCCATCCGCCAACTGGCCAAGCGGAGCAACCGTGTTCTTAGCCGGAAAGGCAGATGCCTATGGCACCTATGTAGATATCCCACTAGCGGCAGGGGCCACGAAAATCGGTTTTCTAATCGTTAATCGTACGGATGGCTCCAAGGATGGGGGAGACAAAGCGATTGCGCTGGATTCGCCGGAAAAGAATGAAGTTTGGACCAAGCAAGGCTCGGATAAAGTTTATGAATATGAGCCGGTTGAGCTTCCCGAGAATACGGTTCGTATTCATTATGTTCGTGCCGATCAGAACCAAAGCGCTTACGGCTTATGGCTATGGGATCAGGTAGCGGCTCCATCGGAGGGCTGGCCGGCCGGGGCGGCGGCATTCCAAGCAGGCAACGTAGACCGCTACGGCGGTTATACCGATATTGAGCTGCAGCCGAATGCGCAGAAAATAAGCTTTCTAGTCGTTAACCGGACTTCTGGCGACAAGGACGGCGGCGACCGTACCTTCAGCCTTCTGGACCGCTATGACCAGCTGTGGATCAGAGAAGGGGACAATACGGTTTATGTGTCACCTTATTGGGAGATGCCGACAGGACTCGTTTCCGCGGAGATTTTATCGGAAAGCAAGCTGCTCCTTTCGTTTACGATGACGGACGGGCTTGCTGCGGATGAATTGAAGTCCGCAATCTCCATCACGGACAAGAACGGCGCGCCCGTTGCGGTCCAGCAAGTGGTGCTGAATGCGGATAAGAAAACAGCTCTGGCAGAGGTAGACATTCAGCTGGAGCAAGCCCCTTTGCAGGTGACTTACCAGGGCAAAACCGTCTCCGCCGTTACCGGCTGGAGAATGCTGGACGAAGTCTATGCCTACGAGGGCGACGATCTTGGAGCGACCTACGAAGATGGTCAGGCTGCTTTGAAGCTCTGGGCGCCAACGGCAAGCTCTGTAGTAGTCAAGGTTTATGATAAAAACGACGCTACCCAGCTTGTTGGCAGCAAGCCGCTAGCCAAGGGCAACCAAGGCGTATGGTCCGCGGCACTAACGCCTGAAGACCTGAGCGCGTCTGGCGTTACCGATGTGAAAGGTTATTTTTATCAATATGAGGTTACCAATGATGGCATCACCAAGCAGGTGCTCGATCCTTATGCCAAGTCAATGGCCGTATTTAGGGTGAATACGAAGGGCGAGGCTGGAGCGGACGGGGATACGGTCGGGAAAGCGGCAATTGTGGATCTGAGCCAAACCGATCCTGCGGCGGATTTTGATTTTGCCCAGATTGACGGCTATGAGAAAAGAGAGGATGCAATCATATGGGAGGCGCATATTCGGGATTTCACCTCTGATCCTTCGATCGCTAGCGATTTGAATGCGAGATGGGGCTCCTACAGCGCCTTCAAGGATAAGCTCGATTATATTAAATCACTTGGTGTGACGCATGTTCAGCTGCTTCCGGTCATGGCTTGGTACTATGGCGATGAAGCGGCTATGGACGTGAGGGAAACGGAATATTCCGCGCTGGATAATGAATACAACTGGGGGTATGATCCGCACAGCTATTTCTCACCGGATGGCGCCTATTCGGAAAATGCGGCAGACCCAGAGCTTAGAGTCAAGGAACTGAAGGATTTGGTCGCTGCTATCCACGATGCGGGCATGGGCGTCGTCCTCGACGTGGTGTACACCCATATGGCCAAAGCGAGCTTTCTGAACGATATCGTACCGAATTATTATGCGTTCCAGGATGCCAACGGCAATAATATTGGCGGCTTCGGCAACAACCTCGCGACCTCGCACAAAATGGCGGAGAAGCTGATGGTGGATTCCGTTAAATATTGGTTCGAGGAATACAAGATCGACGGAATGCGCTGGGATATGATGGGCGATGCCACTTACGATTCCGTTCAAAACGCTTATGATGCGGCAGCGAGCGTTAATCCGAACGCGCTGTTTATCGGCGAAGGCTGGAAAACGTTCGGAGGAGCAGCGTCCGATCAATCCTTGGAGGGTAAAGGAGCCGATCAAGCTTGGATGGACAAAACGGATAACGTGGGTGTGTTCTCCGACGAAATCCGCAATGAATTGAAGTCAGGCTACGGCTCGGAAGGCGAGCCAAGGTTTATTACAGGCGGGGCAAGGAGCATCGCTACGATTCTGGATAACATCAAGGCACAGCCTGGCAATACGCCTGCGGACGATCCGGGCGATATGGTCCAGTATATTGAGGCTCATGATAATTTGCCTTTATACGATGTAATCGCTCAATCTATTAAGAAGGACCCGTCGATCGCGGCGAATGATTTGGAAATCCATAAGCGTGTACGGCTGGGCAACTTGCTCATCCTTACTTCGCAGGGCACGGCTTTCCTTCATGCCGGGCAGGAATATGGCAGAACGAAGCAGTGGCTAGGCGCAGGAGTGCCAGAGCAGAAGTATCATGAGCTGGCGGATGAAGACGGGAATCCGTTCGGATATTTTATCCACGATTCCTATGATTCTTCGGATGCGATCAACAAGTTTGACTGGCAGAAGGCGGCAAACGAGGTGCAATATCCGGTCAACCACATCACCAAAGAATATACGGCGGGGCTGATCGCGCTTCGGAAGCATACGGACGCCTTTCGACTGGGTGATAAGGATTTGGTCGATTCCAACGTGACGCTGATTCCTTCCGCAGATATCAAAGCAAATGATCTGGTCATCGGCTACAAAAATAAAGCAACCGACGGCTCCGGCAACTACTACGTATTTGTTAATGCGGATAGCAAACCAAGAACGCTCGCATTGTCGGAGGATTTAACCGCAGGCACGGTGCTTGTGGACAATGATGAGGCGGGATTGGGAGCGGTGACTGTTCCATCCGGATTCGAACTGATCGCAAGCTCGATCACGCTTGAGCCGCTAAGTGCAGTGATTATTAAGCTGGATGCAGCTGCCCCAACGCTTACCGGCCTTGAGCTGGACAGCGCAAGCTATACGCTGCAGGTTGGAAGCACGCATCAAACGGCCGTTTTTGCAAAATACAGCGACGGCAGCAAGCGCAAAGTCACAGGTTTGGCGGCTTATTCTACAGATTATCCTGATGTGATTGCTGTATCTTCTAGCGGCTTAGTAACTGCTATCGGCGCTGGAGCTGCTACGGTAACGGTCACTTTCCAAGGGGCAACAGCAAGCGCGGCTGTGTCCGTAACGACGGAATCAACGAAGCGCTATGTTCAATTGAATTATATCCGTCCGGACAAAAACTACGCGGATTGGAATCTCTGGATTTGGAATACGGGCGTCAAGAACGACCAAATCAACTTTGACAAGGTTGAAAATGGCGTCGCAACCGTGATGCTGGAAATTTCGCCGGATACGACGAGTGTCGGCTTCGTGCTCCGCAAGGGTACGGACTGGAACACGGCGAAGCAGGATATTCCGGATGACCGGGTCATTCCGATCGCTCCGGGGGCTGCGTTTACCAAGGTGAATATTACGAGCATGGTTAGCCAGCTTGATATTTTGCCCGTGGTCAATGGTCCTGTGCTGAAGGATGGGACGCTCACCTTCCTCTACCGAGATGATGTTTTGTTCCGCGAGGGACGGCTTGGCGATATTACGGATATGAAGGTTAAAGTGAACGACATGACGTACGACATGGTGTACGATGCTGCCAAGGAATGGTTTGCTTATACGCTTCATGATATTGAAGGGGGCGTATACGAGTATACCTTCCTAGTAACGAAGAAGAATTCGGCAACTGTTGAAATGACTGATCCGAAAAACACAACGGACGGCAAATCGGTGGTAACGTACCGGAAGCCATCGGTCACAATGAACGCGGCCGCTAGCCCAGCTTCTATCTCCTATAACGAGAGCTCTGTGTTGACGATTGAAGCGGCTGCTTCGGAGGAGATTGCTTATGCGGAAGGGTATATGGACCTTACGGCTTTGGGCGGGCCGGCCAAGGTCGCCTTTGATACTGGGCTGATGGCCCAAACCATTGGCGTGAAGGATTCTATAACCGCAGGAGTAAAGGAACTCCCGATTACGCTAGTTGATGAGTACGGCAATAAGCATACACATAAAGGCTCGATAACGGTAAAAGCGAGGACGTATGCGGGCAAGCTGGATTTTGACTGGGATGAGGCCCGCATTTATTTTGCGCTGACCGATCGGTTTGCGGATGGTGATTCCTCCAATAACGCGGATGTGGATAAGAGCCATTTGGAAGCTTACCATGGCGGCGATTTCAGAGGGATGATCGACAAACTGGACTACCTGGAGGAGCTTGGCATCAATACGCTTTGGATCACGCCAATCGTTGACAACATTGATTTCAATAAGGGCGTTGATTTCAATAGCAAGCAATATGGCTACCATGGATATTGGGCGAAAGATTTCACCAAGCTCGACGAGCACCTTGGGGATATGGATACGTTCAAGGAGCTGATCAACAAAGCCCATGACAAAGGCATTAAGATTATGGTCGATGTCGTGCTGAACCATACGGGCTATGGTTTGAAGCCCGAAGAGAATCGCCCAGGCATTACGGCTGAGGATAAAGCGCGCTTCGATGGCATGCTGAGAACGAATGGCGTTCAGGCCAGCACCAATCCGATCGAAGGAGAGCTGGACCATCTGCCGGATTTCAAGACGGAAGACCCGGCCGTACGCGAGAAAATCATAGAATGGCAAGCAGGCTGGCTGGAGCGGGCCAGAACGGAGCGAGGGGATACGATCGATTTCTTCCGCGTCGATACGGTGAAGCATGTGGAGAGCACGACATGGAAGGCGTTCAAGAACGCGCTGACCACGATCGATCCGGGCTTTAAGCTAATTGGCGAGTACTATGGAGCTACGATCGACGGTGACGGAGGCATGCTTCGCAGCGGTCAAATGGATAGCTTGCTCGATTTCAGCTTTAATGACAGAGCGCGAGATTTCGTTAACGGCGCTATTGATGCGGTTGATGCATATTTGGCTGAACGCGAGGCGAAGCTGGATAACGGAGCAACGATGGGTCAATTTTTGAGCAGCCATGACGAGGATGGTTTCCTCTCCCACTTTGTGGATGGGGACAAAGGGAAGTTAAAAATTGCAGCGGCTCTGCAAATAACGGCGAAAGGCCAGCCGGTCATCTATTACGGGGAAGAGCTGGGACGATCCGGTGCGAATGCACGCGATATGAGTGCGGGACTATTTAGCGAAAACCGTGCAGATATGCCGTGGGATCAGCTCGAAGCCGAGCAAGCGCTGCATGACCATTATCAGAAGCTGCTCAGCATTAGGGCGAAGTTCTCGAAGGTGTATGCGAAGGGAGCCCGGACGAGGCTGGCGGGCTCGGATGAGCTCGGTTATCTGGCTTTCAACAAACAGTATGAGGGCAATAATGTAGTTACGATTATTAATACTTCGACGGCTAGCAAGCTGGTGACACTGACCGTTCCGTTCCCGGATGGAGCGGAAGCTAGGGATGAATATAGCGGCAAGCTTTACAAGGTCGCGGCAGCAGGTGAGCTTACCATCGAAGTGCCGGGAAGAAACGAAGGCGGTACGGTTATTCTGAGTGAGGTCGCAGGTGTTGAGCCGACGCCTTCGCCGACAATAGAGCCAACGGCATCACCAGAAGCGACGCCATCACCAACGACAGGACCAACAGCATCGCCGGAAGCGACGCCTTCGCCGACAACAGGGCCAACGGCATCACCGGAAGTGACGCTGTCCCCAACGGCAGGGCCAACAGCATCACCGGAAGCGACGCCTTCGCCGACAACAGGGCCAACGGCATCGCCGGAAGCGACACCGTCGCCAACATCGCCGACAACAACCCCAGGCACGCTGCCAACGCCGAATGGCTCCGGAACTAAGCCGCAGCCGACGGACGCTCAGGTGGTGGAGGAAAGCACGCTGAAGAGCGGTAAGGATGGCAATGTAACGGTTCAGGTGGCAGACGGTAAACGGGCTGTTCTACTGCCGCTCCAAGCAGCGACATTGCTTGAAGGCAATGCATTAATATTAGAAGCCAACAGCCTGACGATTACACTCTCTAACGAAATGCTGGCTGAGCTTCAAGCTTTGGCAGTTGGAGACGAAGCAAACGCTGCCCGTATATTATTCGAATTCAAGCCGCTTACGGCTGCTGAGGTTAAAGAGCTGATGGAACGTTCGGGAACGGACTATATTAAGGTAGATGCAGCCTCCGAGATTTACGATTTCCATTTGAGCCTTTGGACCAAAGATGGGAAAGTGGTAAAGGTTACGAAGTTCGGTTCGCCGATTACGCTCACCTTTAAGCTGCATGCCAATGCAGACAAAGACAAAGTGGGAATCTATTATATGGGCGAGGATGGAAAGCTGGAATATTACGGTGGCGTGCTGAATGGAAATGGCATAAGCGTAGAGGTAGACCATTTTAGCAGCTATGCCGCGCTTGCCTATGAGCGATCCTTTGCTGACGTACCAGCTAGCCACTGGGCTTCTGCAGCAATTAAGTTTCTGACAGCGAAGCATATCGTAACTGGCCTCAACGACACGCAATTTGCACCGCAAACGCAAGTGACGCGTGCCGAATTTGCGGCAATGCTGGTTCGTGCGTTGGGTGCTAAAGCAGAGGGCAAAGCGAACTTCTCCGATGTCGCTGCTGATCACTGGTATTCCTCATACGTAGCTACGGCAAGTAAGCTGGGCCTTGTGAAAGGGCGCAGCGGCAGCAGTTTTGCGCCAAACGACACGATTAGCCGCGAAGAGATGGTCGTTATGGTTATGCGCGCTTATGAGGTAAGCAAAGGTAAGGAGAATGTTACTGCTGCTAATGATGCTGGTTATATGGATAGCAGCCAAATTAGCCATTGGGCAATTGACTCGATTGCTCGCGCTTCCGAGCTTGAGCTGGTGCAGGGCATAGACGGAGGTTCCTTTATGCCGAAGGGCAAGCTGACGCGCGCCGAGAGTGCCCAGGTTATTTATAACCTGCTAAGTAAGTAGACGAAAACACAACGGATTCAGATTAAAAAAATTAGCAGTCTTGAGTCTTGTAGACGTTGACTTGAATCCCTCAAGGATAAGCCTCCTAAACCGCTCTGAAAGTGGTTTGGGAGGTTTTTTTAATACATATACGCTGTAACTCGGATTTGGCAAGAGCATAAGGCAAACAGAGCATGTATAATGATGGTGGGAGGATGAGGATTACCTATGAACAGACAAGATACAAACAAACTTCCGTTCCGCGATCTTTTTTACGTTATGCAGGGAATACAGTACTTGGTTTCTGCAGCAGGAGAGCAGATGAAGGTTGCGGCAGGAGTCGAGCCGATGCTTCTTATTGTAGTTACAGGAAATGGTGTGCTTCAATGGGAGCGGGGGCAGCAGCTTTTGGCTCAGCATATGATTTTCTCCATTCCTCCAAAGGAGCTTGCATGGATTACAAATGACGGACAGTCAGCCCTAGGCTGCTATGTTATCACATATAAAGTTTATCAAACGGAGAAGAACAACTATCATCAGGCACAATTAACAATCAATGAATCAATTTTACTAGCAGGTAGGAACTCTGTGCTGGAAGCTACGGATTCGATTCAGGACATGGTTAAGTCGCTTTACCGCTCCGTGAGTATAGGAGAAGAGCAGGAGGCTATTGCAACTCATTTTCTTTTTCAGAAACTGATTTTTGCATTAACTGAACAGAAGCAGTTCCAAAAAGACAATAAAAACCCGCGGCTCGCTGTCAAACGCACGCTGCAGTATATGGAGCGTCATCTCGATGAAGCGATTTCTATCGAAGGTCTAGCAAAGCTGGCAAATGTCAGCAGGCGCTGGTACACGGTTCTTTTTAAGGAAATGACGGGCGAGAACCCTCACGATTATTTAATTGGCTTGCGAATAAGGAAAGCAAAGGATTTGCTTAACCTATCGGAAGATAGCTTTCATACAATTGCTCGTCGAGTTGGCTTTGAGGACGAGCATTATTTCAGCAGGCGCTTTAAGCAGAAGGTAGGCTTGTCTCCACGTTATTATTTGCAGCAGCGGAGACATTTTGGAACACGGGTTACGTATCCGGAATTGATGCATGTGCTCGGGGTTACACCGATTGCAGCTCCTACTCCCCATCAGGAATTTCCTTATTATTTGCAAGCTTCTTTCCGCGAAGTGGAAAAGCTTCATTGCGATAAAACATTAAGCCTGGATAAGGTCAGATTATCAAAGCCTGATTTCATCGTCGCTTCTGAGTGGCAAGATCAAGCGATTTACGAGGAGCTTAGTGATATTGCAACTACGGTGCTTTTGCCTAATCGAGAAGATTGGCGTGATGAGCTGAGAGATATGGCTGAAATATTGGGTAAGCGATCAGAGGCGAATCGAGTGATTGAGCGTTTTGCGGACAAGCTGGACCAGGCAAGGGAATGTTTATATTTTGCGGTAAAGGGTGAGACGGTTGTCTATGTGCGACTGACCTCTGAGGGAGCTGTCGTGTTTGGCGAGAAATCATCTAGAGGGCGCATTCTGTATACAGAGCTTGGCTTAAAGCCGCCAAGCGTATCCGCTTTGAATCAAGAAGGCATCGTCTTACCGTTTAACCGACTCTGCGAGCTCAAAGCCGACCATATTATTTTACAAGCAGATGATATGAAGCTACGGGGAATATCGAATGGGGAGTCGTTGCTTAGGGGCAGGGAAAGCCGGATTTATCAGGTGGGCAACGAAGAGTGGTATAACTTTTCATTCTCGCCGCTGTCCACCCACTTTGCTGTTGATGAAATCATTAAGATATTTGATTCTAGAAAAGCATAATATTCCTAATTCCTAATACATTCTTTATTTCCATTCCTCCATGTTTTGTTTCCAATGTTCCATGTACAATATAAGACTACCGTCTATAATGAGAATGAGAATTATTATTGACAGAAGATAGCGAGAGGGATGGGAAGATGAGCAAAGGTAAAATAGGTGGCGTATGGTTCATAGCGCTTGTTCTGTTGTTAATGACAGCATGTGGATCGAACAAAGCAAACGAAGTGAAAAATGAATCTACGCCGGCTGCAGAACCAGAAAAGTTAAGAGTTGTGGCTACTTCGGTTACGTATCCGGATTTTTTGTATGTGCTTGGCGTTACGCCGGTTGCGGCTGAAAATTATCATGCAGAGTTTCCAAGCTATTTTAATGATACCTTCAAAGATGTAGCTAAGCTGGGCAATGGTGAAAATTTGGAGGGTTTGCTTGCATCGGAGCCGGATTTGATCATTGCACCTAAATGGCGGGATGAGAAGGTATATGATCAATACTCCAAAATTGCAAAAACCGTGCTGATGCCAGACCGCGATAATTGGCGCGACGAGTTGCGGGATATTGCGGAGGTGCTGGATAAAGCAAAAGAAGCCGATCAGGTCATTCAGGATTATGAGGCGCATATTCAAGAAGCCAAGGCCGAACTGCAAGCGATTGTCGGGGATGAAACGTTCGTATATATGCGAGTTATGCAGTCGGAAAGTTTTATTATGGGGGAAATCTCCGCTAGAGGGAAAGTCATTCATGGCGAGCTTGGTCTTAAAACGGTTGCCGCCTACCCGCAAGAGGAAGGCAGCCTATCGATTTCATTGGAAACGTTGACGGAGTTCGATCCCGATCATATTATTCTCCAA
Organism: Paenibacillus paridis; assembly: GCF_006345825.1. Taxonomy (GTDB): domain Bacteria; phylum Bacillota; class Bacilli; order Paenibacillales; family Paenibacillaceae; genus Pristimantibacillus; species Pristimantibacillus paridis. Next base: position 166,563 of record NZ_VCIX01000075.1, on the reverse strand, counting down.
GTGGATGGCGGAGAAGATAAGGCGAGTGCACAAAAAATATATGACGATATGAAATCGAACCCGGTTTGGCTTGGTTTAAAGGCTGTAAAAGCCAATCAAGTCTATGTAGTAGGGGATAAAGAGTGGATGAACTTCGGCTACTCGTCGGTTGCTACGATCAGGGCGGTAGATGAAATTGTTGCTGCTATTAAGCAAAATGAAAAGTAAGCCGCAGGAGGTTAGCTCACTTGCATAACGGAATCGAGCGGACGATTCGGGATCGCAGAACGATTAGGTCTTTTTCGGACAAGGAAATATCGGAGGAAACGCTGATTCGACTGCTCAATGCAGCAGTATGGGCACCTTTTCATTCCCGTGCAGAGCCTTGGCGTTTTATAGTGTATATGAAGGACGGACGACAGGCATTTGCTGATGCGGTTTTGTCCACCTATACACAAGAGGAACTGGAGCGGTATGGAGAGGGTGCTCGCTATGAATATGAGCAGGAGACACCTGTCCACATCATTGTCGTTATTCGAGAGGACAAGCATCCAGGCAAGATGGAAGATGCTCTATTGGCCGCTGCTTCGTTGATTCAAAACTTGCAGTTGCTGGCTTGGGAATGGGGAATGGGTGTTGTGTGGAAGACGCATGAGTTCAACCGCGAGGATGCTTTTAAACAAAAAGCAGGCATTATGGCTAACGAGAAAATAGTGGGAACGCTCCATCTGGGCTATTTCACTCCGGATAAGATACCTAAGGCCAAGCTTAGAAAGCAGGCTGAACAGTTAGTTACCTGGCACCGGGGATAGGAGGAGCGGCATCACTTTTATGTATTAGCCAGAAAAAGGGGGAGGAATGAGCAGTAATTTGCTCTTTCCTCCCCTTATATTATTCTTTGCCATGGCGGATGAACAGCCAAACGCCGAACAAAATCAATACGCCTGCGGCTAGCTGGTAGGCTGTAAGTGCTTCTTTCAGAAGCGCCCATGCAAGCAAAGAGGCGATTACAGGTTCGCCGAGTACGGACATCGATACCGCAGCTGCGCTCATATGCTTAAGCAGCCAGTTGAACAGGTAATGGCCAAATAGCGTTGGCACAATCGCGAGTAGCAGGAAAATGCCCCATTCCTTTGGGCTATAGCCCGTGAAGGAATTGCCGCGAACAATATTGTAGAAGGCAAGCGCCGTTGCTGCCAGTAAGAAAACCCAGAAGTTATAAGCAAATGCGCTCATGTCGTTGCGCAGCTGCTTGCCAATCAGCATGTGCACGGCAACCGCCGCCGCGCCTAGCAAGGAGAGGATATCTCCAAGCAGCGCGTCACCGGAGAGGGAAAAGTCGCCAGAGGCGATGATGACGGAGCCAATTAAGGCGATACCCATTCCGCAAAGCATCATTCGGTTAGCTTTTGTGCGGAAGACCCAATAGGAGCCAAGCATGACCATCACAGGTTCGAGCGTTAGAATGACAGTGGAGCTGGCAACGGTAGTTAGCCGCAGCGAAGCCATCCACAGCAGAAAATGCAGTGCGAGCATAATGCCTGAGGCCGTCAGCAAACGCCACTGCCGTGCGGTGAGCCGGAATAGCTCCGCCCGATATTTCCAGACGAGCGGGAGCATAAGCAGATTAGTCAAATATAACCGGTACATCGCAATGACCGCGACGTCGGCTTCCGACCACCGGACGAATATAGAAGAAAAAGAAATGGCAATAATACCGATAATATAAAGCAATTCATAGGTTGCGATCGACTTGGTGCTGCGTTCCATAGTTGCTGTTTCTCCCATACTTATAAAACCCCTGACTCCATCCGCCGCAATTAGCGCTGGAAGGTTCAGGGGCTTCGTTTATATTATTTGAAATGAAAATATGCACATTTCGGTCGCTGCGCGAGCAGATCATTCTTTAGGGCTGCAAAGGTGAATACTTCGTCTCTCCAAAATGATCTCCATGCTGCGATGAAGACTTTATTATCATTTGATTTAGCGGGAATTTCTCCCTCTAATCTGATGGATTTTGGCTTTTCTTGACGTTTAGCTGGAATTTCTCCCGTTAATTTCAAGAAAAAGCCGGGAACACATGTGAAAAGACCAGATTAACAGGAGAAATTCCTGCTATTTCATATGCCAAGCAAATAAACCTATTTTAACGGGAGAAATTCCATCTATTTAAGGTAAACTAGATATTCCCGCTTTGGGCGCCGTGTGAATAGGTCAATTTTGAGGGTCGAAGTTGCAATCAGATCGTTGAATTTCATATGGGCCGCGAAAGAGAACACATCGTTTCTTCAAAATAATCCCCATCCATGCTTCGCTGATACTTCATTTTTATATTCGACGAATATAGCTTGTTGGGTTAGTGCGGTTATATTCATCTATAATTGTAATATTTAAATTGCATGATCTTCATAATATCAATCCAAACAGCCGATAGAACCTCACTTACCCAGCCGAAGGCTTCGCCGCCTTATCCAGAGCTTACCCGGCCTGCCCCGCTTGCCCGGCCGAAGGCTTCGCCGCCTTCTCCAGCTCGGCATCGAAATACTGCTGCAGCTCCGCTACTTTTCTTACGTCCTCGAAGGAAGCTTTGCCTGCGAGGTAACGCTCAGCGAACACTTCCCATTGGGGCACGATTTTTTGCGAGGTCATCGACCGAATCGCGTTTTTGACCATCCGGCGTTCTTTGGCATTCGTGTACATGTCTTTGTATTGCTGCTTAAGGGAGAAGTCTAGCTCGCCAAAAATTTTGCGAAGCACTTCCGAGGTCATGCGTGCATCATCCAAAGCGCGGTGGGCCGAGCCCTCCGCGGTAATCTCAAGATCGACAAGAGCGGCTTCGACGCTGACGTCGTTCGTCACGTTCTTAAAGCGGATGTATCCCTTCAGCAAGTCGAAATAATCAGCGGCCATCCAGAAGCTGTCATCAAGCTTATGCATCCGAGTATCGAACACAATGCGCTTCAGGTCTTCTCCGCCCCAAGTGAACAGAAGGAAGCTGTCGCTTTTGTTCAGCCAAGCGGTAAAATCCCGAATCACCTTCGGGAAGCGGCTTGCCGAGTCGATGTCTTCCTGCGGAATGCCGGTCTTTTTCTTAATAAAGCTGTTCAGCTTGGAAAAATAAACGGGCCGGATTAAAGCGGAAAATTCATCCGTTTGCTCCAAAGAGCTATTTAAACGAACCGCACCGATCTCAATTACTTCCATGGGCAATTCGCTTGCAAACTTACGTCCATTAAATTCAATATCCAATACGATATAGTCCAAAATCTTAACCTCCGATAGATAGTAGCCTGTGTTCTCCATTCTATCAGAAAAACTTATCCAGATGGAAACTACAATAGGGTATAACGCCTTTATGGCTGTATTTTTTTTGATTTCATCGTATAAATAACGATGGTTCCGAACAAAATGACCAAGACAGCTGGAAGCAGCCACAGTCCAAGGCCAGCGGACTTTCCCTCAGCATTTTGAATGATCGACCACTGCATGTAGCCAAACAAAACGACAAGCTCAAACTTGATCCAGCTGAGCATCGCTAGGGAGATTTGGTAGTGGTGGGCCGCATTTTGCTCTGTGATGGTCGTCATGTAGTTGAATTGATGAGGAGTTTTGCGTAAAAGGGACAGCCCGATATAAAAGAGGAGCGAGATTGCCGGGCCAATTAGCAGAAAGGCTTTGCTGCCCCAGTTATCGGGCTCGCCGCCGGCATTGAAGTGAATCGCAATCGTTTGGGGAAGCGAGCTCCACCGTGCAGCCGTATAGGCGACCGAAAAAATAAGAATAAGGATAGCAAGGCTATCATGCACGTTTTCCAGTGCAGTTCTGTTCATTTTTAGCTTGGGTAATGGAGTTATCATAGCAGCACCGCCAATCGCAAGGTATAGGTATCCCATTAATTATACCGTACTCTTCCTCCTTTGGAAGATGGTTTTTACATTTAATTTCCATAAGGTGATCCTCTTCTACAGCTTTACATTTTGAAAAAGCCTCCAGCATAGGCCGCTAAGGACCAAACTGGAGGCTTTGCTATGCCCATTGCGTTGCCAATCCGTGCTAAGCACGCTTCGTACGACGGGAGTTTAACCAGAGCGGGATGCGGAAGATCAAATTGATAAGCAGCACGACAAAGACGAGCACGGCCGCCGCTTTTTGCGCAATTTCCTGCGCGTCCCCGACGATGGCTTCGGATTGTACGTACCAGAGATGAACGGCAAGCGTGGCGCCGGGCGAGAAGAGGCTGAAATCCCACATTTCACCAGATGTCGTTACGCCAGCCGTTAGAATAATAACGGCGCTCTCGCCGAATGCCCGGCCTGCAACGAGGCAAATGCCGGTAATGATGCCGTTTAGGGCAGCCGGGATAAGCGCTCGCGTAATCGTTTGAAGATGGGTGCCTCCGAGCGCGAAGGAAGCGCTCTTTAGCTCCTTCGGAACGGAGCGGATCGACTCCTCGGTTACACGGGTTAGAACCGGCAGGTTAAGGAAAGCAAGACTGACCGCGCCGCCAAGAATGGTTAATCCAATCTCGAAATATTCGACGAACAGCGCAATGCCGAATAAACCGAAAATAATGGATGGAACGGATGCGAGGCCTTCGACGCAAATACGGACAAAACCAATGAGCTTATTGTCCGGAGCGAATTCCGCCAGATAGATCCCTGCCGCCATGCCAAGCGGAATGGAAATCAGCAAGGAAATGAACAGAATATAAAAGGAGTTAAGCAGCGTCGGCCCGATGCCTCCGCCCTCATCGATCTCGCTCGGCAGACCGAACAGGAAATCCCATGTCAGCTTCGGCAGCCCATCCTGCAAAATCAAATATAACAGACCAAAGATAAACGCAATGATCAGTATGCCAAGGGTCCAGACGATGCCGGTGAAAGCACGGTCCTTTACCCGGTTAAGGCCTTGCTTGCCGCTAAACGGATTCGCTAAGGGGCTTGTTGGAATGGCTTGTTTCATGCTTGAATCCCCTTTCTTTGCAGCCAGCGAATGGCGACGATCATGATTAATGAAATGACAAGCAGCAGGAAGCCCATCAGATACAGCGCGTAATTCCACGTGGAGTCAAAAGGAACGTTCGAGATTTGCATAACGATGTTGCTGGTGAGAACGGAAGTCGGCTTCAGCAGGCTGTCGGCCAGCTGCGGCGTATTGCCAATGACCATTACGACGGCCATCGTCTCGCCGACTGCACGCGCCATGCCGAGAATGACCGCATACATGATGCCGCTTTTGGCTGATGGCAGCAGCACCCGCCATACCGTTTGGAAGCGGGTAGCGCCGAGTGCGTAGGAAGCATCGCTAAATTTGGCGGGTACGGCGCTGATGGCGTCATCACTGATCCGGCTTACCGTAGGCAGAACCATAATGGTAAGCACAAGCGCCGCTGCAAGCAGGCCGTCGCCCATGCCGCTGCCCGTTACATTACGGATCAAAGGGATAAGCACGGTCAGGCCGAGGTAGCCATATACGACGGAAGGGATACCGACGAGCAGGTCAAGCACGGGACGAAGCATGTTTTTTAGCCAAGAAGGCACGAACACAGACAGGAATACAGCAATGATTAAGGAGATGGGCACACAAATCAACAGCGTAAGGGCTGTAAGGGCAAAGGTGCCAAATATGAAGATAAGCGCGCCATACTGCTCATTCTCCGGATTCCATTCGGTGGAGAAGAAGAAATCGGCAAATGAAATTTGGCCAAACGTCAAAACGCCGGTACGGAACATCAACAGCAGAATCAGAAAAAGGATAAGGCAAACAAAGCCGGCGGCCGCGATGCAAAGGTAACGAAAGAGACGGTTGGTGAAAAATAGTCGTGACCGCCGATCAAACGGTTTGCTGCTGCCCGACAATATCGCGCTTCCCAGCTCAGCTGCTTGCCGATTCTGACGCACGGGAGGGGTGGATTCCAACATAAATCATAGGCTCCTCTAAACGAAAACGGTTCGTGGCTGCCTTACGGCTGCCGGTCCCGATTCGCGATCAAATAGGTTCGGGGGTACTAACTTATCAAACGATTTAAGGAAAGAACGGCCGGCTTAGGCGCTCATATGCGCAAGCCGACCGCTCCTGTGAATCAAAACTATTTGATTGCCGAGATCGGGATGAATTTAAGCTTTTTAAGCGAACCGTTTTGGAATTTCGTGCTTTGTACGTATTTAATGAATTCCTTAGTAGCGCCAGTTGGCTCGCCTTTGGTCATGTAGTACCCGTAGCCCCATACTTTGTATTTACCGTTAATGACGTTAGCTTCTGTAGGAGCGATATCATTGATTTTTACGGCAGTCATTTTGTCTGTTACGTAAGCAAGGTCCATGTATCCGATGGCGTTAGGCGTTGTTTCGATTGCCGACTTCATGTCGCCGCTTGTTTTAACCTCTTTGTAGTTGTCGCCTTTGGACATGAAATCCGTACCGGCAAGCGCCTTGTCTTGGAAGTTAACGCGTGTTCCTGAACCGAAGGTACGGTTTACGACGATGATTTCAGCGTCCTTGCCGCCAACTTCTTTCCAGTTTTTGATTTTGCCGGAGAAGATGCCTTGCAGATCCTTTGTCGTTAAGTTTGTTGCGGTTACGTTTTTGTTTACAACGGCTGCGAAAGGAATGATCGCTACTTTATGAGCGACTTGGCCTTCGAATTTTTTGAAGCCCGGAACATCCTTCGTTGCGTCCCAGTCTACTGCTCCGATATCAGCGATGCCTTTGCGCACAGCTTGCGGTCCTGTAATGGAACCGGCAGCGGATGCCGAGATTTTAACTTTTGGGTTCAGCTTTTTGAACTCGTTCGACGCTTGAAGCGTCAAAGGAAGCAAAGCAGATGAGCCGTTGATGACGATTTTGCCGCTAAGCTTGCTTGCTGCGGTAGCTACAGGAGTGGAAGAAGGAACGGATGAGAAACCGACAACGGCGATAAGCGCCGCGATTGTTAATTGTTTAAACCATTTCATTAGGAATGACCTCCATTAATTAGTTTGTGATGTTTTTCCATTTGCCTTGGGCAGATACGACCAATTGGCCGTCAATGAGTGCAGCGATATCGCCATTTCCGGAGATCAGCAGCTCGGATGCGCTATCCGAAACGGTCTGAACGAGCTTGCTTGTGCCGGAAGCGCCGTCGATTTCATAAATTGCGTTTGTGCTGTTGCCGTCAGCTGTTAGCAGGTACAATTTGCTGCCGCCTTGAACGAGTTGGTAAACGTCCTTGTCAGCGAACGACGGTGTGCTTGCTTTGCCAGCCGTATCGATAGTAACCAGTTGCCCAACGCTTGCTTCATCGGAGCTTACGCTGACATAGCTGACTTTGGAGCCGTCTGCCGCAAGTTTCAGGAATACTTTATCTGCCGTGTCTTTTGTAAGTTGAACGGGCTTGTTATCTGCTGCAGCCGTGTTATAGAAGTAGATTTGCGGCTCAGTGCCTGTGGCATCGATAGCGACATCATCAAGCTCAACGTCAATGCTGCTGTCGGCAGTTACTTTGGGCTGTTTGAACACATAGAAAGCAACCTGTTTGCCGTCTGCGGATACTTCAAGGTTTCCTTTGTAATCCACCTTGTCCTCCAGCACTTTTGTGACGCTGCCATCCGCTAGGGATACCTTTGCGATGACGGAGCTTTTGTCGCCTTGCAGGAAGAAGAGGGAAGAGCCGTCTTTCGAGTATTGCAGCTCGTTTTTGATGGAGCTATCCGTGCTTACTTGCTTCGTTTGCTTCGTGCTAAGCTCGATAGTAAATACTGCGCCGTTCGCATCGGAGTAAGCTACGCTTTTGCCATCTGGAGAAAGGACAAGCTCAGACGTGTCAGAGGAAGCCAGCAGCAGCTCGTATTTGCCAGTTGCTGCATCGACCAGAAAGTCCTCGCGTCCTTCGCCGGCAGAGTTGGAAACGATCAGCTGGGAGGAATTTGCCCAAATGGCATGCTCGGCACCGTCAAGCAGTTCTACCACGCTGATGGTGTTGTTTTCATAAGTCCCGCCAAGTGCTTGAACGAAAGCGGCTGGCTCGATAAAGGTTGCATAGGCAACTTCCTTGGCAGGGTGCTGAAGAGCGGTTACTGTTCCATTAACCGTAAGGGTTTTGGAAGCTGCTTTCAGCTTCAAGGTGTTGTCGCGGAATTTTACAACAACCGTATGGTCACTGTTAATGTGAAGGGTAGCGCCAATGGCATTGGTGATGTCGCGAACGGAAGCGAGCGTGACGCCGCCGTCTACAATCGTACGAATGGAAACCGGGTTTGCATTAACGAAAAAGTTGGATTGGCTGATTTGTACAGCTTGCTTGCTAGCTGCTGTTTGTGCGAATACCGGAGTCACTGCGGATGCGCTGATTGCTGCTGCGATCATGGAGATTACCATTGCTTTTTTCATTTGCATGGAATAGGGTCACCTTTCTCAAATGGGTATTTTTTTTTATAAACCGAATGTCCGACGGCCTTGGTCGGTATGTATACTTGGCTTGATCCCTCCCAGGCAGTGTTAGTTCGGAACGTTTCATCGGTGAGTGATTCATTTCTACTAGATCATAACAACGATTTATTATCCCATTATTTAGAAATTGTATAGAGATTGTAAATGATAGGGTCAAAAGGACCAATCTGAGCTGTTCTATGAAAAGAGAAATTTCCCCCTGAATCAGAAGAAAGTGCACCGCAGACTGATTTGAAGGAGGACTATAATGAGGGTATGACGCTAATTTATTCACTTGCGGGAGGACGAAGCAATGAACATTTCAATCGGAGGCTATTCATTCAATAACACGTACTTGGAAGGGAAGATGGATGTATTCGGTTATTTAGAGACGGTCAAGTATCGCTATCGCATGGATGTGGTTGATTTGTGGAACGGTTTTTTTATCGACCGGAGCAGCAAGCCAATTATGAAGCTAGCGGATGAAAGCTATATTCGTAAAATACGTGAGGCGCTAGATGAGAAGGAAATGCGCGTCGTTAACTTTGCTATCGACGGTGCCCATTTGTGGGATCCAAACGAGGATATGCGTAAGCAGCTGTACGACAATGCCCTTCTGCATTTGCGGGCATCCGTCATTTTGGGTGCGGAGACGGTACGGATTGATACAGGCGGCAGCTATGAAAACTTTGAACAGATGGGCGAGGAGCAGTTCGAATATACGGTAAAGCGCTATCGTGAATTTTCAGACTACGCACGCGAGCATGGCTTTCTCTTGGGTCCTGAGAATCATATGGGAGCATCGCTCAATCCGAATGAGATGAAACGCCTGGCAGAGGCGGTCGATCATCCTTCATTTGGTTTTCTCGTACACTTGGGGCGCTGGAAGGAAAATCAGGCGGAGGGCGACAGCATCGTTGCGCCATGGGCCTATCATACTCATTTTGACGAGGAGACGGCTGACGGCGAGCATGCGGTGTCTACCATTCATATGCTTCGGGAAGCCGGCTATAAAGGTTACTTTGGCGTAGAATATAACGCTCCTGGCAACCAATATATAGAGACGGAGCTGCTGATCTCCAAGGTGAAGAAAATTTTAGTGGACGCAAGCCAGTCCTCCGGCAGAGGAGAGCAGGAACATGAATAACATTCGAATTGGAATAATCGGAGTCGGGCAAATTGGCAAAATGCACATTGAGAAGTATAAGAACATCGCCGGAGCCGAGCTTGTTGCGGTGTGCGACGTTAATGAAGCGGAGGCGAAGCGTGTTGCTGAGCTGTATGGCATTCCGCATGCCTATGCGGACTTTCGGGAGCTGCTGCAGCATGAAGGGCTGGATGCGGTGGATGTGTGTTTGCACAATAATTTTCACGCTCCGGTGACGATAGCGGCTCTTGAAGCGAGCCTCCATGTCTATTGCGAAAAACCGATTGCGGGTACGTATACCGACGGAAAAGCGATGGTTGAAGCGGCAAAAGCTAACGGCAAGAAATTGCATGTTCAGCTCTTTACGTTATATGGTAAAGACACGAAAGCCGCAAAAACGTTAATTGACGACGGCATGCTGGGCAAGCTTTATCATGCGCGCTCGACGGGCTTTCGCAGAAGGAACCGTCCCTTTGTGGATGGGTATGGCACGCCCTATTTCACGCGCAAGGAGACAGCAGCAGGAGGAGCCTTGCTGGATATGGGCGTCTACCATATTGCTCAGCTGCTATACCTGCTAGGCAACCCGCAGGTGGACAGAATATCGGGCAAGCTGTATCAGGAGACGGATATGCTGCCGGAGCGCAGAGAGCAAAGCGGCTTCGACGTGGAAGAGCTGGCGGCAGGCTTTATTCGTTTTTCGGGCGGTTTAACGCTGGATATTGTAGAAGCCTGGGCGATTCATATGGGCGGCTTTGAGGGAAGCAGCATCGCGGGCTCCAAGGGCGGAGTGCGGCTTCCGAATGAGGCGGCTGGGGCTGCGGCCCAGCCGTTCAGCTTCCATAGCACCGTTTGCGATATGGATATGGATAGTACGATTGATTTGGATATGATGGATTTGCGCAGGCACCGGCTGTATGAGCATGAGGATGCGTATGCGTCTTCGCAGCATCATTGGGTTGCTGCGCTGCAAGGAAGAGTGCCGTTATTGCCGACAGCGGAGATCGCGCTGAATACTATGCTAATAAGCGAAGGCATCTATATGTCAGAGGAGCTGGGACGGGAAGTCAGCGCAGAGGAAGTCGTGACGCGCTCCCGAACGTCTGCCGTGCTGCTTTAGAAATTTGTAACGGTTCGGCAACAGCTCTGGAGGCAGGATGAAGGACAGGATATGAATCATACTAAATCGTTTCAGATGATCAAAGCGTTCAATTTTTTTGTATATGGCGCAATTGCCGTCTACAGTACGTTCTTTGCGTTATATTTGCAATCGATCGGCATGTCAACGCTGGAGATCGGCGCATTGATGGCCGTCGGACCAATGGTCTCCATTATTGCGAATCCGTTATGGGGCTATTTAAGCGACAGGCTCCGCAATGTCAGGCTTATTCTGATCATTATGCTCGTAGGAAGCATGCTCATCATGCAGCTTGTCTTTTTATACCAATCCTATACGATGATTTATGCGAGCATGCTGTTCTTTTTCTTTTTTCAAATGCCCTTATTTTCGCAAACGAACAGCCTGATCTTAAACAGCATTGAAGGAACGAAGCATAACTTTGGCGCGTTTCGGTTGTTCGGCTCGCTCGGATGGGCGCTTATGGCGGTTATAGCAGGTCCTGTTATTGGGCAGATTGGGATTGAGCGGCTATGGGTCATCTATACGGTGATGATGCTTATTTCACTGGGATTTGCACTTACGCTGCCAAGAGGCGAGGCCAAGGGGGCCGCGCCAGCAGGCAAGGTGAATTACCGCTCTATGTTTCGCAATCGTTATTTCTTGCTGTTCTTGGTCATTGGCCTAGTTATTTCGATTCCAAATTCGATGAATACGACATTTATTTCGCTTTATATTAGAGAAATGGGCGGGGAAGCTTCCATGATCGGCTGGTCGGCCTTCTGGTCATCCATCTTTGAAATTCCCGTATTTCTGCTGCTTGATCGTTATTTGAAAAAAAATACACGGACGATGGTTCTTTGCCTCATCGTGATCAGCGGCTTGTTCGCGCTGCGCTGGCTCCTGATGTCCAATGCAGACAGCGCGGTGCAAATCATTTACATTCAGGCGCTGCACTGCATTACGTTCGGCGGCTATTATTACATTGGCACGCAGTTGACTGTCCTGCTCGTGCCTGCTGAATTCAGAGCCTCGGGCCAGGCTCTTTATGCGCTGACTTGGGGTGGCTTGTCCGGAATTGCGGCGGGCATTGCGGGAGGCTGGCTATTTGAGCAGTCGGGTCCGCAGGCGATGTATCAGTTATGCGGTATGCTTGCTTTGGCGGGAACGGTCGGGTTTTCTTTGCTATATTTCCGCTTGCGCAAAGGTGTCCGTCGGTCGGAGGGGATGAGTACGGGATTGTGAGGTCTGCAACCTTTTGCGAGGCAGCGCCGTTCTAATAGGAGAACGGACAAAACCAATCAGAAGAGGTGGACGACCATGAAGAAACGTATAACGACATCCATTGCAGCGGTCGCTGTCATGCTTTCTGCAACTATTGCTACACAAGCCTTTGCAGCAGCTCCATTTAGCGATATTTCTAGCTTAAGCAGCAAAGCGAAGATTGAAGCCCTGCAGCAACAAGGCATTATCAAGGGAGTGAGCGATACGTCATTCAACCCGGAAGATAACCTGACCGCCGCACAAGGCATTTCCTTAATCGTTAGAGCAACGCAAATTAGCCTCGCAGCCATTGATTTCTCAAGCGCGCCAACTGCGGACGGTTTTTATACAAAAGTAAACAACGACGCGTGGTACGCGGAGGATTTTGTTATTGCCCACTATAACGGCCTGGATATTCCAGCCGATATTGATCCGAAGGCACCGCTCACCAAGGAGCAGTTCACGCATTATCTCGTACAGGCTCTTGAGCTGACAGGCCAGTACCCGACGATTAAAATGTTCATCCAAATTCAAGATGAGAAGTCGATCACGGTTGACTACCAAGGTACGATCCAACGTGCGCTTCTGTACAAAATCGTATCCCTGGATGAAGCAGGCAACTTCGATCCAACGCATGTACTGACGCGTGCCGAAGCGGCAGCGATCCTGTATGATACACGCAGCTTCATTGATGCGCACAAGGACGATGTTGCTCCAGACCCGGTTGAGCCGGAAACAACGGCTTAAGTTTTGTTAAGATGCATAGCAGTCGATCGGACTATTCCAAGTCTGGTTGGCTGCTTTTTGTTGTAAAAGCCTTAGCCTTCACGTTGTGGGAGGGGGAGCGGCTGTAAACACTTCATTTCACTCTATTCGATCTAGCGCATCTTAATAATCCAGAAGGCGGCCATTATCATGCCACTGGCCATACATTTTATTTTCTTTCGTGTTTGCTATAAATTTGTCTAATCTATCCTTAAATAATTCTGGCTGATGTTTATTGCTTTGAATCGTGTCGATTCGAACTCTTTGATAAAGAGCTGGAAACGCCAAGAAATTCTCGTATACCTGTGTATCCTCTTTTAGCCTTTGCTCGATCACCGTATCTATTTTAAAAGAATCATGACTCATATCTGGAAGCGCCTTTCTTCCTTCATTCGTCATCAACCCTAATTTTTCCAAGCGGCGGACACGCTCTTTATTCAATTCAGTCCAATTGCTTTTTTTGCTTCTTGGGGACAGTCTCTGCGCGAGCCCGGTTTCAGATATTTTCTTCTTAACCCCGTCGATCCAACCGAAGCATAAAGATTGTTCCACCGCGTCCAAATACAGCAACGAGTCTGGTTTTGGCGCCATGCTCACGACGACCCAACAAGATGTTGCTATCTTGCTATTCTCTTGCAGCCAATCCCTTAAATCCTCTTTCGATATTGCAGTAAATAGATTTTCAATGTCCATAATTAAGATACTTTCTCCTTTCTCGGTATGGAATGTAATTCTGATGCTTATAGACGATAAGGCTAGCTTAGCAATTAAGCCCAGTTCTCTCAAGAGAACTGGGCAGCGTTTATTTTGGAGGTTAATATTTAATGACCTTAGAACGCGTGCTAAGCCTATTGCCGATTCATGAATAACCCACTATTTCATAATGACAAGAATTATGCTAATGATCAAACCGGACAGTGAGAAGTAGCTGCCGCTAATCAGTCCGTACAAAAGCGGTCGAGGCATGTTTGGATTGATTGCCGTATTGACAGTCGTTGAGGCCAACAAGCCGATACCGACAATGACACCGAAGAGGATAGCATCAACAAGGGTTTCGATATTTAAGGCATAGATCAAAACGGCCATGGTGACTGTCGTTATTAAACCGCACACAAAAGGTCCTGCAATAAATAGGGGGGCTGGCTTTTCAGCAGGTTTGCCTTCTCTTCCTAGCGCAAAGGCGTAAGCTTTTCCGAAAAACACAGTAAACCAAAGTCCTCCCAATACAGCGGAAGCTAATGCAGCTAATAATACTGCAATCCAGTTAATCTCTTGTAGTACATGAAACATCATTTTTCTCCTATTCGATAAAACGTATTTTTATTAACAGTAGCAGAGGTTTAATGAGGAATTGATCGATTGATTTTGCAGGTCAATCTTTACTTAGTCGGTTCTTGATACCAAAAAAGCGAATAGTCGTTCATAGTGGACGCGTGGCCGAGCTGGCGCAACATTGTAGACACATTGCCCCTGTGATAGGTCCCGTGATTGACCAGCTGCAGCACAATTTCTGATAGCCGCGTTTGGCGGGCTCCTGCGAACGGATTATCAAGCAAAGTCGTTTGCTCTAAATTGGGATTGCTCCTGAACCATTCTCTGAATTGATCGGATAACTCGGCATAGATATTGGAATAGTCATCTATGGATGGCAGGATGCTTTCATTTAGCGGTATGCATGCTTGGAACGCCTCTGGCATACCCGTACCTGTCAAAACCAGATACCACATCTTATCAACCGCATAGATATGGCTCAGTGCATGGGCGATGGTGGGAAATGAGCTGTTCACTTCTTGGCTCAGCACGGAGGACGGGAGTTCCTTGATTCTCCCCAGGATGGTTTGGCTGGCCCAGGTGTGGTATTCAAACATTTGTACCGGATGATTCGACATTCATAACGTCTCCTTTTGGCTTCTCATGAGTTTGTTTTGGTATCTGTTGTAATCATAATAAAAGAAGTATGACAACAGTCTGTCATACTTCTTCATAGAGTTTGAGCGTATTTGAAAGCTGTTCTTTTAAAATGGCTCGCAGCGGAGAGGGCTCGAGGACTTCGGCGCCGCTGCCAAAACTCAGCAGAATGGACCAAAGCCAGCGTGCCTCCAGCGGTTTGTAAACCGGAATTCGCAGCGTCACGCTTCCATCGGCCAGAAATTGCTTATCCACCTGGTGAAACTGATCCATAGCCTCTGACAGAGCCTCAGGTCCCACCCTGACCACCACATCCTGTATTTGATCCTGCCATTCCTTGTTTGAACGACGCCCCTCTTCCGGCACCTCATGATGTGGCTGAAAGGTATCCTGTGTCAGAAACAAATTGAGTATTCTTGATAGCCGGAATTCCCGATAATCCTGCCTAGTTCGGCAATAACCATACACGTACCAATTGCTATATTTAAAATGAAGCCTAATCGGTTCCAAATCACGGGATGTCCGTTCATTTTTTGCATTGATGTAATCAAAGCGGACGATATTTCGCTCCTTAATGGCCGTTCGTAAATAAGGAAGCGCTTCGGGATCAGTACGACGGGTTTCAAAGTCTACCGATAGAATCGGTGTTTGATGTTCAGGCCCGATCGTTTGCAATCGTTCAATGGTTCCTTGCGCACGCTCGTCTTCAAATACGGAGGAGAGGCTGCTAAGCACAGTGATTAGGGAATCAACATCATATGAACCGAGCAAGCTTCTATCCATTTTATATCCGTCCATCATGCCATATCCGCCATTCATTCCCTGATAAGAGATGACCGGAAAGCCGGCTGCACAGATGACATCGATATCCCGATAGATGGTTCTTTGAGAAACTTGGAACTCTTCTGCTAGCACGGAGGCAGACAGAACTTCGTGATTAAGCAGCTTGTAGATCATAGAAATCAATCGTTCCAATTTCATAGGTATCCCCGCCCGTTATTCCATTTCGTTTAGTGGGCATTATTATATCACAAATTTTGTTTTAGCTAGTCTTGGCGTTGGTTATTGTCCGAGCATAACGATTATTCCAAGGGGAGTAATAAGAATTAAAAGAGTAATCTTTATTTATAACATACCTATTTATAAAAAATCAATAAAAAACGAAAAAAAGCCTTGAAATATTTTCGCGGCTGTAGTATCTTCTGTATAGGAAATTATTTGGGGAGGTGAACGATAATGGAAAAAATGGCAATGCAAATGATGATGAACATGTGCATGGAAGAAATGATGTGCAAGATGAAATCCATGAAGATGATGATGGACATGATGATGGAAATGAACATGATGGACAGCATGGATATGAACATGATGATGATGAAAATGCAAGAATGCGACGAGATGTCCACGATGATGATGAAGATGATGCGCGACATGGAGCAAGTATCGATGTAACATGATCTATGAATCTGGCCATTCATAGAAAGTAGAATCTAGATACGTGGGCAGAGCAGTTCGCTGCATGCCATTCCTCAATGCAATATCCTACATAGCTAAGCAGAGCAGATCACTGCATGCCGGCTTTTTTTTATTTTCAGAGCTTTTCGGCTAGGCGGCAATGAATTTGATTCCATGACCCCACAATCCCTCATTAGGATGCATAGTGAGCCTTCAGCTTGCTAGCGATCATAACCCTCTGAAGCTTGAATTCCCATACCTTTTCTCTAAGCTGCTTCTGCTGCTGCTCCGAATGCTGGGCGTCGCGAAGCTGTTCGTATATATCAAGCATTTTACGATTAATTTGATCAAAACGCAGCCATAGGTCCACGCGGATGCCATGCTCGATTTCGAGACGGATATGGTTGTCTTTCGCATGCAAGGTTTGGAGGATTTGCTGCTGCCATTCGGTATCTCCGACGGTTACGGCAAAGTTGTAAAGATCCAAATAATCATCAACCCATTTTGCTGCAATTTGTTTCTCGGAATAGGTCATGCCGGTCAGCTCCAATCTCCGTAATGTTTCTATACCTAGTATTATACTCGGAATTAAAGGGATTGCAAGCGAATAATTTCAAAATCGAAATAAAAGCCGATTCAATCCGCACTTGTTAAAGGGGAATTGCTCCGGCTTTGGCTTTGAAAGATTGAGGCAGAAGGAACGTGGGATCCATTACGGGCTCTTATGAGCGGCAAATACAGCGAACCCCATGTTTTTATAAACACAATCGCTTTGGGCAAAGCCCGCCTCGCGCAGCCAGTCGAGCTGGTCCTGCACCGTGGCATTTATATCGACTTTACGGCGTTCAATAGAGGCTTCAATGGCTTCAGCAGGCAAGCCGCTTTGCCAGATGGCTTTTTTCCATTGGGCCATGTAATAATCCTCCCAATATGCCGACGGGCCTGCTGCCTGATCAGCGTTTACGAATAGGCCTCCGTCGGCTAGCAGCCCGTGGATAGTCCGGAATAGCGCGCGCTTAGCGGGATGAGTCAGGTGGTGAATGGATAGGGAGGAAATGACGGCATCGTACATCTCCGTATAAGGATATATGGAATAATCGGCCGTGATGTAGCTGACGTTAGCATCCTGCTCGAAGCGGGAGCGGGCTCCCTTCAGCATTTCCTCGCTGAGATCGATGAGCGTAAGGGAAGCGCTTGGATATTTGCTCCGTAGGAAAGAGGAGAACAGCCCGGTGCCAGCCCCTAGGTCCAGAATGCGCGGCGTGTTGCTCTCACATTTAACCATATCGGTTGCGATGCCGTAAAAATCATCAAAGCAAGGGATCAATTGGCGGCGCTGGCGGTCATATTGTGGCGCGACGGCATCGAAATGTTTTTTGACGATATCACTCATAAGTAGGCCTCCTCGAATCTTTGATAAGTGTGGATTGTAATCTATTCCGCGTGAAGTTAAGTTGTATGTTACAGCTCTGGCCTTCATAATGGAAATATATAAAACAAATAAACTTTATAGCTTATAACTATGAGTGATTCGGCTTTTATTAACAAAAAAATGGGTATTGCATATCCGTGTTTTTGATGTTATCATTGGTAAAAATTTTAACAATTTAGTTGATATGCAATGACAAGCTGAATAGCTTTTATATTCGAAGACGAGAAAGAGTACGTTATGGGCCTGTTCGAACAGAGAGTTGGGGGAGCTGAAAACCAACGTTCAGGCGCTAGCGGAAAGCCATCTCCGAGAAGCAGGCTGAACGAGAGTAAGCTCTGCCGCAATTCCAGCGTTAACGGGAACATGTATTGATGGATACATGAGCAGAGTGTCGCGCTTCGGCGTGGAACTAGGGTGGTAACACGGGTGGAGACTCGTCCCTTTACAGGGATGGGTCTCTTTTTTTGTTTTCAAATAACCTTTTTTTAGGAGGAACAGCAATGAAAACATGGTCAATGAGCGAGATGATCTCGCCAATGGTGAAGCAAATTCCGCCCTCGGGCATCCGAAAGTTTTTTAGCCTAGCGGAAGGGAATAAGGACATTATCTCCCTTGGAGTCGGAGAGCCTGACTTCGTGACACCGGAGCATGTTCGGGCTGCTTGCGTCCGAGCACTCGAGCTCGGAAAAACCACCTACACGCCGAATGCAGGGCTGCTGGAGCTGAGAGAAGAAATTGCCGGCTATTTGTACAATAGCTTTCAAGTGAAATACGAGCCCTCCAATGAGATTATCGTGACCGTAGGGGGGAGTGAGGCGATCGATCTGGCGCTGAGGGCTCTTATTGCGACGGGGGATGAGATCATCGTTCCAGTTCCGAGCTATGTGGCTTATTCGCCGATTGCCCAGTTAAACGGGGGGAAGGTCATTGAGGTTGAAACGTTTGCGAAGGACGATTTCAAGCTGACAGCGGAGGCATTAAAGGCCGGGCTTACACCACGCTCCAAGATATTAATCATTAACTATCCTAGCAACCCAACGGGAGCAATGATGACCTATGAGGACTGGCTGCCCATTGCTAAGATCGTTGAGGACAACAACCTGATTGTCATCTCTGATGAGATCTATGCTGAGCTTACCTATGACAGCAAGCACGTCAGCTTTGCAACACTGCCGGGCATGAAGGATAGAACGCTGTTAATTAGCGGATTCTCGAAAGCATTTGCCATGACCGGTTGGAGAATCGGTTACGCTTGCGGGAATCAGGAGCTGCTTGGGGCGATGCTGAAAATCCACCAATATACCGTTATGTGCGCGCCGATCATTGGGCAGATCGCTGCAATTGAATCGCTGCGGAACGGTCTCGGGGAAAAGGATAGGATGATGGAATCCTATAACCAGCGGAGACGGATGTTTGTAAAGGGATTGAGGGAGATCGGCTTGCCCTGCCACGAGCCTCGCGGGGCGTTCTATGCTTTTCCCTCGGTTGCGCATACCGGGCTTGATTCCGACTCCTTCGCACAAAAGCTGCTGTTTGAAGCGGGGGTAGCTACCGTTCCAGGCCATGTGTTTGGCCAAGGCGGGGAAGGCTTTATCCGCTGCTCCTATGCGTCCTCCGTGCCTAGGCTGACGGAGGCGCTGGAGCGCATCGATCGCTGCTTGCGCGCGTTATAGAAGGAAGAAATATAAAGAAGGGAGTCGGAGGACTCCCTTCTAGAAATCTCTATTCATCTCCGGAGAAATAGATGAGGATGGAGGTGCCTTCACCGATAGCAGAGCGAACCTCTATGCGGCCGCCATGCGCTTCCACGATCATTTTAGCAATACTCATGCCAAGGCCGGAGCCATCGCTGGATTCTTCCGTGTTCGTGCCGCGGTAGTAGCGTTCAAACAGATTGTGGATGGTTTCGTCATCCATGCCTCGACCGTTATCGGAAACGCAAATATAGGCTTCGTCGTTGACCATTCCGCAGGCTGCCGTAACCGCGACGCCTGGCGGATTATGCTTAACGGCGTTGGAGAGCAAATTGTCCATGAGCCGCTGCAGCCATTTCTCGTTGCCGAGCACGGGTATGGGCTGCTCCTCCCCTTCGTATTGAAAGTCGGCTTCGGATAGCGTGGCGTCATTCACATATTTCAGGACGGCTCTTCTAACGAGCTCGCCAAGCTCAAGCTCTTTCCTCTCTATAAGCTCGGCGCTTTGCTTTAATTGAAAAATTAGCGAGAAATCAGACATCAGCTCCAGCATATAACCGCTTTTCTCGCGGATCATTTTCCCCATATCCTGAAGCTCCTCCGCGCTCCAGTGCGCGGGTGAATTTTCCAGTATATAGCCATAGCCCTGCACGGTGGACAGCGGAGTCCGCAAATCATGCGAGATGCCGCTCATCCATTCTTCCCGCGTTTTCTCCAACTGCAGCCGATCCTTTTCCGTTTGGGCGAGTCGTTCGGCCATTTGGTAAAAAGAGCCGATGGCTTCGCGGTAGAGACGGTAACGGATGCGAAGCTTGCCGTTGCGGCGGAAAACTCTTCGGCGGTCCTTGGGCGTTAGCACCTCATCATAGAGACCTCTGCCCATTCGCTCAAACCACCCCACAAACAGCATGAGGGGCTGGCCATAACGGATGCCATGCCATATGGAAATCGCGAGCGAGAGGAGTAGGATCGAACCGCCCATCCAAATAAAGACGCGAATAATTTCTTTGAAGACGGGCTGCTTTGCAAAGGTTCCCGGTGCATTTGGCGTATGCATAATCCAGGTCAGCTTGCTTGCGGGCGGCTGGTACACATAAATATTCGTATCGTAATTGCGAGGCTTTTGCTGCATGATCAGAACTTCCAGCGGTTCGTATTCATTGACGGCCGAAGCTTGATCGCCAATCATTTGAACGTTGTCGCCCGCTTGATCAACGATAAGCAAATAGCTGCTTGTTTCACGGAGCTCAGCGATAAGGGCATCACGGTGCGCGGGGCTGACTAAACCGTTTTGCTGATAGGCATTATACCAGCGCTCAAGCTTCTCCTGCTGCGGGCTCTTATACCCAAGAAGGAACAGGTAGGGGCTGCTGTAGCTTTGATCGAGCTGATTATCCACAAAATAGTCTCCATATTTGCCCGATTGCTGAATGGCTAGGAGCTGGGTAACCGAATAAGACATAGGCTGATCGCTATCGGTATTGGCGCTATAGATCACATCGCCCTTGGTATCTACGACCTGTAGCCACATGCCTTGCTCCTCTATGAGCGTTCGCCAGCGATTGGACAGCTTGATATTGCTATCGTCAAATAAGGTTTCCGTTACAATTGAGCTAAGTGCGCCGGCGGGAAAGCTGCTCCTTAAATCTTCGTTCATGATTTTGCTGATCAGGATAAAAAGCAATATGCACATGGCTACGAAAATGAGAACGGAATATATAATGAGCTGGTATGTGAAATGGAAAGCCATTCGCCGCTGAATCTTCATAAGCCGGTAGGATCCTTTGCCAGTTTGTAGCCTAATCCGCGCACGGTAAGCAGATGGGTCGGCATGCTAGGATCATGCTCGATTCGTTCCCTGATCCGCCGGATATGGACCATGACCGTATTGTCGTCGCCAATCCCGTCAATTCCCCACACAGCCTCATAAAGCTGCCCTTTGGAGAAGACGATTCCGGGATTTTTGCAAAAAAAGAGCAGAAGCTGGAAAACCTGTGCCGGACACGAGACCGGCTGCCCGTCGACAAGCAGCTCGCCTGCGGCTTCGTTCACTTGAAAGCGCCCGAAGCGGAATATAGGCTGCGCCGCAGCGGTGAACAAAGAGGAGGCGCCAGGAGCTTGGCCGCTTTCATCCCTGCGGCGAAGCCGCGCCTTAATGCGTGCGGCAATCTCTAAAGGATTAAACGGTTTGGTTATATAATCGTCGCCGCCCAGCGCGAAGCCCGTCAGAACATCCAGATCGGAAGCTTTGGCGGTCAAAAATAAAATATGAGGATTGCCCAGCTGCCTAATCTGGGAGCAAAGCTCGAATCCGCTGCCATCGGGCAGCATCACGTCAAGCAGCACGATGTTGGCCCCGTGCTTGGCTATCGTATCCAGTGCTTCCCGGCAGGTTCCGGCTGTATAAATGTGCTGGAAGCCTTCTTTCTGAAGCACGAGCTGCAGCATTTTCACAATCGACGGTTCATCATCAACGATAACAATCGTATCTCTATTCATAATTATCACCCGCCTTCATGCTAGCATATAAACCTTAACAGCAGTTGAACAAATGGCAGGAAAATTAAGTTTCTGTTTCAGTTCCGTTTGTAAGTCGTTTAACAGGAGCCGCTATGATTGTAAACAAAGGGGTGATAGCTGTGGTTAACGCCATAGAAACAGGAAGCCGGATTCGCATAATGGATGCTATCAGAGGTTTCAGCTTGCTGGGCATATTGATCGCTAATATGCTCATTTTTCAATACGGTATCTATGGCAAAGAGGAAATGCAGCATTTTAACCCAACCAGGCTCGATCATGTGATGCACCATGGACTTCAGATTATCGTAGAAGGCAGCTTCATGCCCATCTTTATGTTTCTGTTCGGATACAGCTTGGTTAAGCTGCGCGAATCGCTTGTGGCGAAGGGGCATAAACCAGCGGGGCCATTCATTCGCCGTTTTCTGATGTTGATGGGGCTGGGACTGCTGCATAGTATATTTCTGTGGGAGGGCGATATTTTGCTGGCTTATGGGCTGGCGGGCTTTTGTTTGCTGCTGTTTGTGAAGCGGACGCCGCGGACGCTGGTCATTTGGGGAATCATCTTGAGTGTGCTCATGGCAGGCATCAGTTATGGCTCGGAACAAAAAGAACCGAAAGCCGAGCAGCGCATGCAGGCGTATGTGGAAAAGTCGATTACGGTCAATGGGGAAGGAACCTACAAGGAAATTATGGATTTTCGCCAAAAGGAAGATCCGCTTGATCTTCCAGAAGCGCTCCTATTCTTCGTTTTACTGTTAATGCCGTTAATCCTGCTGCCGATGTTTTTGCTTGGCATAGCGGCGGCGAAGAAACAATGGTTTCACAATCCGAAGCGGGAGCGGCGAAAATATAGCTGGGCAATGGCGATATTTCTGCCGATTGGCCTTGCGACGAAGAGCGCGGCCGTTCTCCTGCCGGAAGGGAAATGGAATCTACTGCTGCTGACGGCAGGCGGACCTTTGCTGGCGCTGGGGTATATTTTTGGACTTGCGCTCTTGCTGTCTTATCTTTCCAAAAGCTCAAAAATCATTATGGCGTTTGAAGCGGTAGGACGGATGTCCATGACGAACTATTTAATGCAGACAGTCATTAGCACCACGATCTTTTATGGCTACGGGCTGGGCTGGTTTGGCAAAATCGGCGTATTAAATGGTTTACTTCTTGCGCTGCTTATTTATGCCTTGCAAGCTGTAGTATCCAGCTGGGTTTTGCGCAGGTTTAAAAATGGCCCGTTCGAGCGATTGCTGCGGATGTGGACGTATTGGTCCTTCAGCGGCAAAACAAGGAGCGGACGGAAGCTCTCCGATACGCCCGGAGTAAATACGGGAGCATAGCGCTGTGTTAAGTCCTGACCGGATTGCACAAGTTGACGGTTGGGTTGAAGGTTGGCTGCTGGTGAATGCTTGGTTAGAGAGGTTACTCTGACGTAAGGTAAGAATCTGGCTACAAAGGTGAACACTCCGTTTCTTCAGAACGATCTTTTCGCATCGCTTAGACATCGTTTCTTTCCGTTCAACTTTTATATGTAAAAAAGAACCTGGGATCATAACGAAATGAATGGTTTTCATCCGTTTATTGGGTCGACAACAGAAGGATTATGATTTAGAAGAGGGAAATCCTCCCGCTAATATAGCGTAAACTGTTGGGCTAATGAAATAGATGGAATTCCTCCCGCTAAAATAGCGTAATACGCCGGGCTGATGAAATAGAGGGAATCGTTCCCGTTAATTCAACCGTTTCATGCCAATTTAGGCATGATACATGGAATTAAAGGGAAAAATTCCAACTAAATACCCCGAAAGTCCAATATTCATTGAAATAGAGGGAGGATTTCCAGCTAAATCGAAGGGCGAGAAATCATAAACGAAAATGATAAAAGATAGAACGGAAAAACAGAATAAGAAAAGGAAAAGGAAAAGGTAAAGGTAACTGTAAGGGTAAAGGAAAAGCGTGAAAAAGTAAAAATATGAAAAAAGCAAAATCATGAAAAAAGTAAAACAGCCAGCCAAGAATATGGATCTATTCGCATGAGAAGTGGTTATGTTGTTAAAGTGTATTTTACATACCTATTTGCGTTGCTTATCTATCTTTTGAGGAAAGTGGACTTAAAGGTAGGGCAGAGCAAGGCCCACTGTTCATCTGCTTCCATCACTTCTCCCCTGGCGGACCAAGCCTCCGCCCAAATCGTCCCAGCGCCATGCAATGTCATGCCCGTGAAGATGCAGTCCGCCAAACCACTCGTCGATCCCTTGAATCGCAATGCGATCCGCCGCTCCATTCAGCACCTCATTCCCAAGCTCGGTCAGATGGACTGGATGGTTCAGAAACTCCGGCATGTTGCTCGGATCCAAGCTGGTCTTAGACCCATCAATACTTAGCAAGGGATGCTTGCCATGTGCTAAAGCACGGATGACTTTCCAGTATTCGATATCGCCCATGCCGAGCACATGCAGGCTATCAGTTACTTGACGGAACAAGGCCAATGGCGTGTTCGCGCCATTGCGAACGGCTTGACACGTGGTCTGTTCCACAAGGCCGAGGCCATTCCGCTTCGAGGGCAGCCGCTGGAGATGCGCGCTGAAGGCATCAAAGGCAAAAGGGAGGCCGGATGCCGTCAATTCTTCCTTCTTATTTTTCAGCAGCTCAGCCATTTGAACAGGTTCAGGTGAGGCGTAAGCCTGCCAAAGCTCGCTTCCGAGCTTCATTTCTCGCTGCCCAATGGTCCGCCAGGTTCCGGATAATGTCTGAAGCTGTGCCGGAGTGAGCTGCCCTAGGCCGTGAAATCGTTCGATTCCGGGAAACTCCCCAATACAGAGCAGACTCAGCTTCGTATGGCCTAGTTCCTGCTGTTTGAACCAGTGGAGCAAATAAGCGAGCATGCTCTGGTCAAACAGGTCATGCTCAAACCACAGCACGACTTCATTGTACTTGGAAAATTCACGAAGTTTCTGTTCTTGTTCCTCGCAGCCTGCTATGAATTCACCAGAGTGAATGCCCATCGTTTCTTCGAGCACACGGGCCCTCAGCGGCCGTTCATAAGCTCCAGCTGGATTTTCAAAGATCGGCCCTGCCGGATAAATCTCTCTCCATACAAGCACATCACCCTTTACAACGCCTAGCTTCAACTTCTCGCCTACCACATCACCGTTAACAATATGCAGCATGCTCGGCCTCCTTCATACATAGGGTTGAGCACTGGCAGCCAATAGCTTGTCTTTCAGCTTTTGACGGGCATTGTGCTGCCAGTACGCGCCATCCCGCAAAAATTTCTTTATCATACTTATGTATCACAAAAATTCCCCTAGTGCCATCTCTTACTATCTGTTGCAGCAACGGTGCAAGGCATACTCCTAAAGAAAAACGTCCTAAAGCCATTATATCGGCATTAGGACGTTTTTCGACTTGACTATTCCCGAATATTGCCCGCCTGCTTAAGGCGCTCAGCAATAGCTTTGAATTCTTCAGCTGAGATGCCGGGAGCAAACTCTTCTTCTGCGGCAGGCGCTTCTGGAATTGGATAACCTTGCGGCACTCCTTGGATGACTTCCAGCGGCAGATCGTCCTCAGGGTGAGTCCCTTTCCAGATCTGATCGATCGCGGTAAAGTCGCTGTCGCTATACGTATATAGCTTGGTATGCACGCCTTTCTCCTCGTATTTCCTTGCCTCGTTAAATGCTTTATTGCTCAAAGAAGGGATCGGAACCAGCTTCGTTACATTAACTCCGGTTGCAATTTCGAGCGCTTTGGCATAAGCGACGACATGAACGCCTCCTCGTACTAGCAGATAACCTACGACGGCGCGTGCGGCAGGGTGATCCGTCATTTCATATACTTTCATCTTATGTGTCCGTGCGCCGCATTCCAGGAAGAAGTTGTGAAGCAAGTCCTCCACCAGGTTTCCGCTATTAAACACATGAGCGCCCGTCCAAGGATTGCCCATGGAATCGAATGGCATCGCGCCTTGGGCGCCAGCCAGAAAATGATAGGACAGCCGGTTATCCTTTGCTGCGCCGAGCGGCGTTGCTTCGGGTTCTTTATAGGTAGTCGAGCCTCTCAGACATTTATTGATCGCATGTGATACCAGCTCGACATGGCCAAGCTCTTCGGCGGTTATGCTCATCACTAAATCATAGAAAGGCTTAAGCTTTTCTTTGGAGCGGAAATTAAAAGATTGATACAAGTAATTGTTTAACGTTGACATTTCTCCGAACTTACCGCCTAGCAGCTCCTGAATGGCAGCTGCGCCGTTTGGGTCCGGCTTTTCGACATCTGGTATTTCAATTAAGATTTCATCCATGCGCTTGAACATTATTTTCTCAACCTCCTAAGTTCCCGTTAGTCTCTCCCAAGCTAGTCATACTTAACCTTTCGTTGTTAACCATAAATTCGTAAAAAAAGGATGCGGAATTAAAGGGAAGATCGGATTATCGAAATGAATATGCTGTAAACGTTCCATTTTAAGGCGTACTTGTGTTATTTTTAAAGGAATCATAGCCCATTTATTTAGAAGAAGGAGCGATACATATGTCAGCACAGTCAAAAGAATGGATTTTACACTCGGTTATTTTCAGCCTGAAGCATGAGAAGGGTTCGGAAGCGGAACGTCAGTTTTTGGAGGATGGTAAGCGTATTCTTGCCTCTATTCCAACCGTGACGAATTTTCAAGTGTACAAGCAGGTTAGCGCGAAAAATGACTACGACCACGGCTTCGCGATGGAGTTTGCCAATCAGGCTGATTATGACGCTTACAACGAGCATCCGCTGCATGTACAGTTCGTGAGTGAGCGCTGGGTGACGGAAGTCGAAAGGTTTCTTGAAATCGATTACGCTAAATAGCGTAATCATTGAAGAAAACTGCAAAACGGCTTATAATTAGCGATATATACAGAACAAATTCAAACAAATACGAACATAATGGGAAGAGGGACTTACGGATGAAAAAGCTTAGAGTGCTGCAGCAGCTGACGGAGGCTGGCGTTGTAGCGGTATTGCGCGCGGATTCGCCAGAGGAAGTCGTGGAAATGTCGCGCCGTGCGATCAAAGGCGGAATCAAAGCTATCGAAATTACGATGACGGTACCATTTGCGCTTCGAGCAATCGAGCAGCTTGCCAAAGAATATTCCAGCGACGTATCGCCGGATGCAGATAATTTTGCAATTATTGGCGTAGGTACGGTACTTGATCCGGAGACTGCGAGAGCAGCGATCTTGGCGGGCGCTGAATATGTGGTGTCGCCGGCGCTTAACCCGGATACGATCAAGCTCTGCAATCGTTATTCCATTCCGATTCTGCCAGGCACGATGACGATTCATGAAATACAGACGGCACTTGAGCTGGGCGTAGATATCGTTAAGCTGTTCCCGGGCAATCTCTATTCCCCGAATGTAATTCCTTCGATTAAAGGACCTTTGCCGCAGGCAAACGTTATGCCGACTGGCGGCGTTTCGCTTGATAATTTGAAGGATTGGATCAAGGCCGGCGCGGTTGCGGTGGGCATTGGCTCCGACTTGACGAAGGATGCTGTGAAAACCGGCGATTTCTCGCTTATCGAGAAGAAAGCTGCTGCGTATATTGCGGCATACCGCGAAGCAAAAGGATTGTAGCCTGACAGCCTGATAGAGAGGAAACCGCTCTGTCAGGCTTTTTTATGCATGAACAGAACCCGAGGAGGTAATTGCAGCCATGATTAACCGTGACCAAATTCGTATTCGCGACCCTTACATATTCGTAAATGAACAGGAAAAATGCTATTATCTCTACGGGACGACGGACAGTAACGTCTGGTCGGGTCCCGGCACCGGCTTCGATACTTACAAAAGCTCGGATCTTGAGCAATGGGATGGCCCTTATCCGGCTTTCAGGCCAACGCCGGGTTTTTGGGCGGATCATCATTTTTGGGCACCGGAAGTGTATTTTCATCATAATCGCTATTATATGTTCGCTTCATTTAAGTCAGAGGACAAGCGGCGTGCTACGCAAATTTTGGTGTCGGACAGTCCAAAGGGGCCGTTTGAGCCGCTTAGCAGCAAGCCGATTACGCCTGCCGAGTGGGAATGCTTGGATGGCACGCTTTATATCGCTGAGGACGGTACGCCTTGGATGGTATTTTGCCAAGAGTGGGTGCAAGTGAGAGACGGCAAAATGTGCGCGGTTCCGCTTGCGCCGGATTTTAGCGAAGCGGCAGGAGAGCCCATTACGCTGTTCACGGCTTCGGAAGCTCCTTGGGCAGTAGCCGGCGGGGATGAGAAGGACGTTTATGTAACGGATGGCCCGTTCTTGTTCAAAAATAAAGAAGGCGAGCTGCTTATGATGTGGTCAAGCGGTTCGAAGAATGGCTATGCGATCGGGATCGCCCGCTCGAAGAACGGACAGATCGAAGGGCCCTGGACGCAGGACGAAGAAACGTTGTTCCCGGAGGACGGCGGACACGGGATGCTGTTCCGCTCATTCGAGGGCAAGCTTATGCTTGCGATGCACACCCCAAACCATCAGCCAGAGGAACGGGCTGTATTTATTGAAGTGGAAGAGAAGAACGGCACGCTGCGGAGGAAAGAATAGCAGCGTACGCTGTAGGAGGAACATGCAGCGCATGACGGTTATTTTGAAGATGGGATGGATTGTATGAGATCTGCAATTATTGAAGACATGCTAACGATCGTCTCGCGCAATATTTATGATTCGGCTACGCAGGTGATGAGCACGGCCAGCAGTATCATTCAGGCCAATACGTTCTGTATTGCTATAAATGATCGAATGACGACTACGGTTCTTAGATCCTATAACCGCGAGGAAATGATTTTGGCGGAAGGGCTGGTTGTCGACAATGAAGAGTCCTATTGCCATTTGGTCATTGAGAAGTCGCAAGGCCCTCTAATTATAGAAAATAACCTAACTCATCCGCTTACAAGAGACATGGATGCAACAAAGCTGGTGGGCGGCTGCTCGTTCATGGGCGTGCCTATCGTGAAACGAGGCGGGGAAGTATACGGCTCATTGTGTGCGTTTGATCAAAATTTTTATTCTTATGATGAGAAGGAAATTGCGTTTATGATTTCCCTGGCGGCGTTTTTTGCCAATGTGCTGGAGCTTGAGGATACGGTGGGCGCATTACAAAATGCGAATTTGACCATATGCGATTTGGCAGAGGAGAAGGCCCATTTGCTTGCGGTGATGAGCCATGAGATTCGGACGCCTCTGAATGGCATAATCGGAATGATTGATTTGCTCCAATCCACGGAATTAACGGAGGAGCAGCGGAATTATATCCGTATTGCGCAAGCAAGCGGGGACTCGCTTCTAAAGCTGCTGAATGATATTCTCTCCTTCTCCAAAATTGAATCCGAGCATCCGCAAATTAGCGATGAACCCTTTGCCTTTCGTCCGAGCCTAAAGCAAGCGCATGACCTGCTGCTGCATGATGCGGTGAAGAAAGGCATTCGGCTTGAAGTGGACGTATGCTCAGCGATGCCAGACATTATCGTAGGTGACGTTAATAAGCTGCAGCAAATTATCATTAATCTAATTAGCAATGCGATCAAGTTCACGGATGATGGGGAAATAACGACCACCGTCGAATTGCTGGAATCGGAAGTAGGTTTGCCCCGGATGCTGGTGACGGTCAAAGATACGGGTACTGGAATTGACCAGCAGCAGCTCAATCGCTTGTTCAAGCCGTTCTCCCAATTGCATACGTCTGCCAAGAGGGAAGAATATAGCGGCACGGGTCTCGGATTATCCATCTGCAAAAAACTTGCGGAGCAGCTTGGAGGAAGCATTTGGCTCAAGGAAACCAATGAACGAGGCACCAGCTTCGCTTTGGAATTGCCATTTGGCGTTCATGAGGCATCTGCATGATTCCTTGCCGCTAAATTGTTTAGAAATCGTGAACGCCGACACAATTCTTCTGTCCGATTTCGCCCGCTTTGCTTGATTCTGGGTTG
Source organism: Paenibacillus paridis (assembly GCF_006345825.1). Lineage (GTDB taxonomy): Bacteria > Bacillota > Bacilli > Paenibacillales > Paenibacillaceae > Pristimantibacillus > Pristimantibacillus paridis. The sequence continues at coordinate 136,938 of NZ_VCIX01000075.1, read as the reverse complement.
GAATAGCGTTATAACAGAAGCAGGGTCATGAGGAGTAAAATCAATGGATTAAAGGAGTCGTTCAATTAATGGATTATCGAATTGAGAAGGACACAATGGGTGAAATTCAGGTTCCTGCGGACAAGCTGTGGGGCGCGCAAACGCAGCGAAGCCTGCAAAACTTCAAAATTAGCGGCGAACGCATGCCAATCGAAGTCGTATATGCGATGGCTTATATCAAAAAAGCCTCCGCGCAAGCGAACGAGAAGCTTGGCGTATTGGATGCGGCCAAATCGGCGATTATCGGCGAGGCTGTAGATGAGATCGTATCCGGCAAGTGGGATGAGCATTTCCCGCTCGTGGTATGGCAGACAGGCAGCGGCACGCAAACGAACATGAACGTGAACGAGGTTATCGCAAACCGTGCGAACGCGCTGCTTGCTGAACGCGGCAGCGACGTGCGCATTCACCCGAATGATGACGTGAACCGTTCGCAAAGCTCGAATGACACGTTCCCTGCGGCGATGCATATTGCCGGCGTCATTGCGCTGGAAGATCGTTTGCTTCCATCGCTTGACTTGCTGAACGACACGCTTCGCGCAAAAGCGGAGAAGTTCAACGATATCGTAAAAATCGGCCGCACGCATCTTCAGGATGCCACGCCAATTACGCTTGGCCAAGAAATTAGCGGTTGGTACTCGATGCTAGACAGAACGCGCAAGATGCTCGTTCAAAGCGTAGAGACGATGCGCGATTTGGCGCTTGGCGGTACGGCTGTGGGCACGGGGCTTAATGCTCACCCTGACTTTGCCATTGCAGTAGCTGAAGAGGTAACGGCACTTACCGGCAAATCCTTCGTTACCGCTGAGAACAAATTCCACTCCCTGACAAGCCATGACCAAATCGTCTATACGCATGGGGCGGTTAAAGCTCTGGCGGCTGATTTAATGAAGATCGCCAATGACGTGAGATGGCTGGCAAGCGGCCCGCGCTGCGGCATTGGTGAGATCTCCATTCCGGAAAACGAGCCAGGCAGCTCGATTATGCCAGGTAAAGTAAACCCGACGCAAAGCGAAGCGTTAACGATGGCCGTATGCCAGGTTATCGGAAACGATACAGCGATTTCGATAGCAGCGAGCCAAGGCAACTTTGAACTCAATGTGTTCAAACCGGTTATTATTTATAACTTCCTGCAATCCGTTGCGCTGCTTGCTGACGGCATGGTATCGTTCAACGACAATTGCGCGGTTGGCATTGAGCCGAATGAAGCGGCGATCAAGCGCAATCTGGATCAATCGCTGATGCTTGTAACGGCACTTAACCCGCATATCGGCTACGAGAATGCAGCGGCCATTGCGAAGAACGCTCACAAAAAAGGACTTACGCTTAAAGAGTCGGCGATTGCAAGCGGCTTGCTCACTCCCGAGCAGTTCGATGAGTTTGTCCGTCCGGAGAATATGATTGGTAAACGTTAATCCTTGTTTGGAATAGGAAAGGCCAGCACGTCAGTTAATGACAAGTGCTGGCCTTTTTTTTGAAATATAGAGAAGAGTATTACGCTAAGGTTGAATGCATGTAGCTATCAACGATGGTCTTGATTTGTTGGACGGTCCGCTCAAGCGATACATTCTCTAAGACATGTTCGCAGGACTTGCGGTAGGTAACTTCCTCGGTATAATGGCTCAAATAGCTGTCGATAATCTCATAGCGAGTGCCCTTGCTTTCGAGTCGCTCCGCAACGGTCTTCTTGTCGACGTACAAGAAGATGCGAATAACGCGGTCGCCGTATTGTTTATGAATGATGTCCGAGCCTTCGCGGTTCAAAATGAGATAAACGCTGTTGCCCGATTGCAGAGCAAGATCGAGATATCGCTTACCAATACCGTAACGGTATTGATCGATTTTGACCCATTCCATAAAGAAGCTGTCTGCCGCTAGTTGATCGAATTGTTCTTTCGTTACATAACGGTAATCCATGTCTGGGCGTTCTTGATCGCGCGGCAGCCTGTCCGTGCAGGAGGGAATATGTGCAATTCCGGTTCCCTTTAGAGCTTGGTGCGCCGCAGTCTTGCGTCCGGAACCGCTTGTGCCGGTAAAGATGAAGATGTAAGGCTTGACCATGCCAATCACTCCTTCCTCTTACTCTTTATATCGGTTTTTCAGCGAAGGTTCATGACTGCTCTATCTTAGAAAGATCAAGGAGAAGTGGCAGGGGACAAAGTGATGCGGCTGCTTATTTATGGTATGATACGTGTGACTGCCTAGGCAGCTACTATTCTAAAAAAGTAGGTTTGACTCATGCATTTATTGTCTGTAGAACATATAACGAAGAGCTACGGCGAAAAGCTGTTGTTCGAGGATGTCACCTTCGGCGTGGAGGATGGCGATAAAGTCGGCATTATCGGCGTGAACGGCACGGGAAAGTCTACCTTTCTCAAGGTTATTGCGGGCCTCGAGCCAGCAGATTCAGGAAACGTGTCGATTGGCAACCGCGTAACCGTCAGAATGCTGGCGCAGGACCCGGTCTTTGCCCCTAATGAAACGACGCTGGAGCATGTGCTTGGCGGAAACTCCCCGCAGCTAAGAGCCGTACAGGCTTACGCTGCTGCCATGGAAGCAATTGAGCTTAAGCCAAGCGACACGGCGCTGCAAGAACAGCTAATTAAAGCAAATCAGCTTATGGATGAGTATGACGCTTGGCAGCTCGAGAGCGATGCGAAGATGGCGTTATCCAAACTAGGCATTTATGATTTTGAGGCCAAAGTGGAGACGCTATCGGGCGGCCAGCGCAAGCGGGTCGCGATGGCGGCGGCGCTGCTGCTGCCGTCGGATGTGCTTATTCTCGATGAGCCGACCAACCATATTGATAATGATTCCGTAGCATGGCTAGAGGGGATGCTGCAGAAACGCAGAGGCGCCCTTCTTATGATTACGCATGATCGTTATTTTCTCGATCGGGTCAGCAATCGCGTCATTGAGCTGGATAAAGGGCAAGCCCATTTCTATCAGGCGAATTACAGCCGCTTTCTTGAACTGAAGCTGGACCGCGAGGAACGCGAGGCTGCAACCGAATCGAAGCGGCAGAATTTGCTGCGCAACGAGCTTGCATGGATCAGGCGCGGAGCCAAAGCGAGAACGACGAAGCAAAAGGCGCGGATCGACCGATTCGAGGCGCTTAAGGCGGAAGCGCCGAAGCAAGCGGGCGGCAAGATGGATGTGTCGGTAGCTTCAACTAGGCTGGGCCGGAAAATCGTTGAAATGGAAGACGTGACGAAGCGCTTCGGCGAGCGTACGCTTATTCGCGATTTCAGCTATATTGCCGTTCCCGAGGATCGGGTCGGCATTGTTGGCCGCAACGGAAGCGGGAAGTCTACGCTTCTTAAGCTGATTACCGGTCAATTAATGCCGGATGAAGGAACCGTTGAGCTGGGCTTGACGGTTAAGCTTGGCTGGTTCTCGCAGGAGCACGAGGAGATGGACCAATCGCTTCGCGTTATTGAATATATCCGCGAGGCTGCAGAGCAGGTGAAGACGGCGGATGGCACGACGATCTCCGCAGGACAGATGCTGGAGCGGTTCCTGTTCTCGCCAACGATGCAGTGGACGCCGATCTCCAAGCTCTCTGGCGGAGAGAAGCGGCGCTTGCAGCTATTGCGCGTGCTGATGAACGCGCCTAACGTGCTGCTGCTCGATGAGCCGACGAATGATTTGGATATTTCGACGCTTACCGTGTTGGAGGACTATTTGGACGATTTCCCTGGTGTCGTGTTCGTCGTTTCCCATGATCGCTACTTCCTGGATCGTACGGTGGACAAAATTGTTGCGTTTGAAGGGGATGGCGTCATCACCCATCATACCGGCAACTACTCCGACTATCAGGAATTTGTCGCAAAACATGGATCAGGAGCTCCGGCAGCGGCTTCAGCGCCCAAGGTGCAGCCTGCAGCTGCGCCTAGCCGCACAGATGCCCCTGCGAACGCAGCGGCAGGCAAAGCGCGTGTGACGAAAATGTCCTACAAAGACCAAAAGGATTTCGAGCAAATCGATGGCTGGATTGAGGCCGTGGAGGCTGAAGTCAGCGCGATTGCGGATCGTATGGAAGCGGCAAGCAGCGATTCTGTGAAGCTGCAGGAGCTTGCGGCGGAGCAGCAGCAGCTGGAAGAAAAGCTGGAGAAGCTGATGGACCGCTGGGCTGAGCTGAATGAGCTGGCGGAGCAAATTGCGGCACAGAAATAGAAGGATTTTATTTCATATGACGAAGGGCGGCTGAGCTGATGAGCGCTAACGACATTCGCAATGTTTATTGCATAGGACGCAACTACAGGCTTCACGCATTGGAGCTTGGCAACGAAATTCCGGATGAGCCGCTCGTGTTTACGAAGCCGTCTCATGCCGTAGTCCCGATGAACGGCAATGCCGTGGAGCTTCCGGGCGATGTAGGCGAGGTGCATTTTGAGCTGGAGATCGTCTTGCGGATAGGCAAGTCCTATGAACCGGGCATCGATGCCGAGCAGCTAATTGATGCTATGGCGCTGGGGCTCGACTTGACGCTGCGCGACGTGCAGTCCAAGCTGAAGGCAAAGGGGCAGCCTTGGCTGGCTGCCAAAGGCTTCAAGAGTTCGGCGCCGCTTGGCGAATGGCTTGCTTATCCAGGCGCAGCGGTGCTGGCAGAGACGGAGTTCGTCCTGCTGCGCAATGGGGAAACGGCTCAGCGCGGCCAAGCGAGCGACATGCTGTTTAGCGTATCCGAGCTGATTGAATATGTAGGCGAGCATTATGGCCTTAGCGCGGGCGATGTCATTTATACAGGGACCCCGGCTGGCGTAGCGGCTCTGCAGGATGGCGATCAGCTGCAAGCCCTTTGGGCTGGCGAGCCAGTAGGGAATTGCAGCATAAAATTAGTTTAGACGGTTGTACGACAGTTCTTCCTACTTGGAAGAACTGTTTTTTTATGTAACAATTTGTAGAGGGGAGCGTGATTGGCTTGAAAATCGTATGGATTGAGGATGAGCTGCAGTTGCTGCAGGAATGTACTGAATTTTTACATAAGGAATCTATAGAGGTACACGGGGCTACGAGCCTTCAGGAAGCGGAGAGTCTTATCGCGGAAATAAGCCCGGATTTGTTATTGGTGGACTGGATGCTGCCTGGCGGGGCGAGCGGAATTGAAATATGCAAGCGGAACGAGCGGGAATGGAAGCTGCCCTTCATTATGGTAACGGCTAAGGGGGATGAATTCGATAAAGTACTGGCGCTTGAGCTTGGGGCGGATGATTATTTGACGAAACCTTTCGGATTGAGGGAATTGAGTGCCAGAATTAAAGCGGTGATGCGCAGAGCAAGCAGGAACGGTGAGGAGGTCTCAATGCTGGACGAAGAAACGCTGATTCAGCGAGGAGGGCTTTTGCTTGACCAACAGCGCTTCGCAGCATTTTTGAACGGACAAAAGCTTGATTTGACGCGTACCGAGTTTTTGTTGCTGTCGAAGCTGGCGGCTTATCCTGGGAGGGTATTTACCCGTACTCATTTAATGGACGAGGCGCTTGGAGACAGCTTCCTAGGCTATGAGAGAACGCTGGATTCCCATATCCGTAATTTGCGGCGCAAGCTGGAGGTCGGGAAAGAGAAGCAGGAGCTGATTCAAACGGTTTATGGCGTGGGCTACCGATTTGCGGAGGAGTTCCGGTGAAGAGGAACGGTTTAATCGGCAGAGCGAAGGAGAAGCGCTGGCTGGCTGCGATCACCGTTTTGGCAGGCATGGTGACGTTTCTTGGAATGCAATGGTTGGTGGCAGATGCTAATCAGGTAGAACAAAGGGCGAGTCAGCTTTTTTGGAACGGATATGCCAAGCTGTTTTACGAATCAACAGGCAGCTGGTCCGGACTGGGGGAACGTTTGAGGACTGACCGCTTTATGCTTTCGGAAAATAATGTGGCTTCGGTAACGGTATATGATAAAGATGGAAGGACAGTAGCAGAGCTGAAAAACCAAGGGCCCCGCGAAGCTGCCGCTCGCAAAATAGCGGTTTTGTCCGATAACGTCATTGTCGGATTCACGCAGATCCATGCAGCGAAGCAAAAGGTCGGAAGCAAAGAACTTTTGCTTCCGCTGGCAGTGATGCTGCTTGTTTATTTGCTCGGGGCTTGGTTGCTCCGCCAAAGGAAGGTTATCGCGGAGCAGGCAGAGGATCGGATTGCCCTAGCCATTTGGCAACGTTCTGCCCCGGTTAAGAGTAAAAACGTAGAAAGTAAAGTTAAGCTTAGTGAGGCATTAAGCTTAATTGAAGAGCTTGCGCAGCGCGCGGAACGTTTGGAGACGGTGCGGAGGACAATGGTAGCAGATATTGCTCATGAGCTTCGGACTCCGATTGCAGTTATGCGTACGCAGCTGGATAACGCCATACAGGAAGGGCAACCGCTCCCTTTATCCAAAATCGTATCTCTCCATGACGAGACGCTTCGCCTCACGAAGCTGGTTCGTGACTTGCAGGAGCTATCGCTTGCGGAATCAGGGCATCTGCCGCTCAATAAGCACTGGTTTTCGCTAACGAGGCTTGCGGAATCGGTCGTAGAGGCACTCGTAGTCGGCACGGAGGAACAAGAGATGAAGTTCATCATGGAAAAGGATCAGGATATCCGTATCTATGCAGATGAGGCCCGGGTTAGACAAATTATGATCAATCTGGTTGGCAATGCGCTTCAGCATGCTCACCAGGAGCTTTGCGTGGCCATTTTATTGGAAGATGGACAAGCTTTGCTCAGCATAGCCGATGACGGCGTTGGAATCGAGGAGGAGGAGTTAGCCTTTGTGTTTGACCGATTTTACCGTGGAAGTTCGAAGGTGAGAACAAGCAAGCGTGCCGCTGGCTTGGGACTTGGACTTGCGATCGCGCAGCAGTTCGCGAACGTGCACGGCGGGACAATTACCGTGAGCAGCGAGTATGGCAATGGAGCTACCTTTGCTCTGCGGCTGCCCATTATGAAAGACTAGCGAACTGCACAAGTTCTGCATATTTGCTCCATTAAGAATGCATATCGATTTGCTAAAGTGAGAGCATTCTATGGAACAAGAGGTGAAGCATCAGGATGATTACTGTTAAAGGAATATCTAAGACGTATGGCAAGGGTGAAGCGGCGGCTCGGGCGCTTCGCGACGTATCTTTTACGATCAGCAAGGGTGAAATGGTATCGATTACGGGCCCTTCCGGCTGCGGCAAGTCGACGCTGCTTCATCTTTTGGCGGGTATCGAATCCGTCGATAGCGGTGAAATATGGATTGGCGATGCGCCGATTCATGCATGGGATGACAAAAAAATCGCGAAGCTGCGGCTTGCAAAAATGGGGTTTGTGTTTCAGTCCTACCACCTCGTTCCTGTATTGAATGCATGGGAGAATGCTGCTTTGCCGCTCATTGCATCCGGCGTTTCTTCAGCTAAGGCGAAGGAACGTTCGCTTGAAGCGCTTAAAGAGGTTGGGCTTGCGGATAAGGTGAATCAGTATCCCGGTGCATTATCAGGCGGGCAAAATCAACGTGTGGCAATTGCCCGGGCCATCGTTGGGAAGCCTGACATCATTTGGGCGGATGAGCCAACAGGTGCGTTGGATACGGAAACGGCAGAGCAGGTTATCGGAATGCTGGAGATGTTGAACAGTCATTATGGGACAACCATTATAATGGTTACTCATGACGCGCGGATGGCGGGCCGAGCATCGCGTATCATTCGGATGCAAAATGGCCGAGTCATTTATGATGGGGGCATGACGCCATGATCAGGTCTGGACTGATATGGCGTATGGCGGCAGGCAATCTGCGAAAGCAGTGGAAGCAGACGCTGCTTACGGTGTTTGCCGGAGCGATCGGAGCGATGCTGATTGCCCTTAGCGCGGTTAACTATGAATCGGTTCAAAGCAGCGGAAAGGCGTGGATAGAGACTCATCTCGGACCGATTAATTGGAAGCTATCCCCGGAGAAGTCCGAGAGCGGAGGCTTTACGGCGGGGGAGATCGCTACACTTTTAGAGCGTACTGAAAATGATGGCTATACGCTGCTGCCCTATGTGAGAACAGAAGCAGCTGTCATTGCCGCGGATGCCGATGCAGGCGCGGGAGCAGCGCTGAAAAACATATTGTTTATTGGTTTTCCTATGGAGGAGGCTGTTAGCTTTGATCCTGTTGGCAATGCTCTATGGCGGGAGGGGCTGGCAGACGACGAGCTCATTATTAATCGTGAAACAGCGAACCTGCTGGATGTCCAAACCGGTGATGTGCTCGCTGTCGCGGTACAAAATGGCGAGCAGCTATTTCGTATTAGAGCTGTAACGGAGCAGCGCGGATTAACCGGATATCTGGAAACGGGTGCATTTTCCGGTACGATTATTGGCTCTGAGTCTGCTGTACGTAAACTTTCAGGACGAATGGCGGGGAGCTATGATGCTGTTCTATTGGGACACACCAACCCGGCTATCGACTTGCAAGGGATGTTTTTCATGCAGGATCTGCCTTTCCGTGTGGATTATTTAAAGCTGAATGCCCAACAAAAATTCGAAAAGATGAATTTTACGCTGATTATTGGAATGATCAGTGCCGTTGCGATCGCTTCAAGCATGCTCTTCATGCGCCAGGTGCTGACGATGATCGGTGAATCCAGACAGGAGATGTATGGCATTTTGCGTGCTATCGGTTTCTCCAAACCGAATATATCGGCGATGTTTACAGCGGAAGCTTTGTTGCTTTCCTTCTTCAGCGCCCTGCTCGGTACAATAGCCGGCATGCTAGGCGGTTATCAGCTCATCCGTTTGTTTTATGGAAGCTATGCCGCGGAGCTTTCTCGAATGGCTGGCAGCAATATCACGGTTCAGCCTTATATTTCCTTGAGCACAACGGTTATCGTTTTTGCGGTTATCCTTTTATTTCTCGCCATGATTTCTTTGCTGGCGGCTCGGCGCGTGAGCCAATTTGGTATTGTTGAAGCTTTGCGAGGGCCGTCGCAGATGAAGCAAGCGGGTAGAGGGAAAGGGAGAGTGCGTGGAAAAAAAGGCGTAGCTGCACTCGCTCTTGGAATCATTGGAATATCAGGAACTGCCGTGCATTTTGTTTTTGCTTTTGTTGAGCCGCCTGAATTAAAGGGAGAGAATGTTCTGCTCATAGCAGCAACTTGGCTAATTGCTTGTTGTTACGTGTTATCTATCTTTTTAACTTTAATGGAAAAAATGGATGTTCCCCTGCACAAGATTCTCCGAATAGTCGGGATTCCGCGGTTATCGGTGATGCTCGCGCTTAAATATCCCAGATGGCATAAAGGCAGATCGTATACGACAGCGCTCTTGTTCTCGCTTGTTATGATGACCATTACCCTTGTTGTCTGCATTTTGCAGCTTATTCTTGCAAACGGAGACGTTAATCGAACGAACCAAAGTGTTTTTGGTTTTGGCGGTTACGCTTCTTATCGCACAACGGAGGAGCAGCAGAATATAGTAGAAGCGGCTGCAAGTGACTCATTCATTCATGGGCAAATGAAGGGAACGGTAACGATAGAGCCATATATGCTAAGTATGGTGGAGAATGGCATAGCTCAAGCGGTGGTTCCTGTTACCGAAGAGTTAGTGGGGAATCATCCGAAAGCATTATTGGCACGTGCCTCTAACTTCTCCGATGATGCCGCCGCTTGGGAAGCTGTGCGGAATAATTCGGATTATATTATTTTGCCGCACTTTTTTAGCATGAAGGACCCGCTTTATTCTGATGATATTACGCTAGTGAAGGCGGGCGATTCCATCAGGCTCCCAGTCTATGAAAACAAGCTCAGATCAGACACGGAGGCGTGGGAGCCATTGACCGAGCGAACGTTTATCGTGGCCGGATTTGTTCCGAATGATGCATCGAATTTGTTGATGGACTTTTACGGAGCCACCTTTATGAATGAGAAGGTCGTGGAGGAGCTTCGTCCTTTTGGACACAAGTGGATGAATCAGAATGATCTCGGCTTTGTATTGTTTCAATTTGATTATAAGGACATCAAGACGGCTCAAGCGTTGGAGGAGAGGTTTGCTGTTCAAGGCGTGTTAACCTTTAACGTGCCTTATTTGAAAAATTCAGCGGAGCAGTTATTGAACAAGCAGCTTGGGATCGGCTTTATCGGGTTTACGGTCATCTCGGCCTTCATTGGATTGATGGGTCTGGCGATCATTCAGTTCCGTTCCGTACGCGAACGAAGCAAACAAGTAGCGATGATGCGCTGCATTGGCGTACCAAGCAAACAAATCTACGGAATGTTTTTCATTGAAGGTTTTGTGATCAGCGTTGTCGGTTTATTGGCAGGCTGGGCAATTGGATCCAGCGGAGTCCGTATTTTTTCTGAAAACCTAAAACATGATATCCGTGTATATGAGGAGCCCGTCATCTTTCATTATCCTTTCGGCATTCTGCTTCCGATTATCGGCAGCTTGGTGATCGCTTCCTTTTTCATTAATCTGCTACCTGCAAGGGCAGCGCTTCGGCTTAAAGCAGTGGATGCTCTACGCGTAGGGAATGAATGAAGGATGGATATAAGCTTTTCATAAGCAAAGAGGGTGCGCCAGCAGCAATCATGCAGCTGGCGCACCCTCTTTATCAAAATATAAGAATTCATAAGCTTGTTCGCTTATAAAAGCTTTATATTTCACCGTCTAAGCTGCTTCAGCGTCTTAAGGACGCCGAAGGCGTTGTTGCTTGGCTTTATCGCTTATTTGCCGTTGAAGGCACTTAGCATCCATACATGCTTCTCAAGCGCTGTATGAATCGCGAGCAGCATATCAGCTGTCGTCTCATCCTTGGCTTCCTGTGCTGCTTCCATGCCTTCCTTCAGCTCGCCAATAATCTTAGCGAAATCCGCGATCAATTGATCGACCATTTGCGTGGCATCTTCTTTATTCGAAGCTTCCTCGATGCTCGATGCTTTCAAATGCTCTTTCATCGTCGCGATAGGCTTGCCTTTCAAGGCGAGCAGGCGCTCTGCCAGCTCATCGACGTGAAGAGCTGCTTCCTCGTATAGCTCCTGAAATTTGACGTGCAGGGTAAAGAACTGCGAACCCTTCACGTACCAGTGGTAATTGTGAAGCTTGATGTAAAGCACGCTCCAATTGGCAATTTGGTGGTTCAGGTGCTCCTGTACAGTTGTAGATTTAGCTGTAGTTGCTGTTGTCATAATGATCATCCTTTCTCATGGTAGTTTGCGCTATTAAAGGGTAGTGAATACAAAATGATTGGGAAAGCAACGAATAATAATGATTTAGACTAACTCCTTGTTTATAATTATTACAAATTAACTGTCGCTTGTCAATATCATTACCCGTATATCGGATAAATGAAACAGGCTATGTCGCATGTTTATCGAAAATGAAGGGTTAGCGTGCTGATGGCCAATGGAGATAGAAGTGATGTATGCTCGCTGTGCTTCGGCTAATTTGTAGGCTAGGTAGTGGAGATATAAGCTTGAAAGTGGCTGATTATGCGCTCTATTTTTCGGCTATATTACGCTGCGGAGGCCAAAGTTAGTGCAAGCGTGCAGGATAGGAGTGGGGAGAAGGCTTAAATAGAAGAAGTTACTGCGATCGTGCAGGATAGCTATTTAATTGGTTATAAGATGTTCGCGGTTAGGGTGCGGAGTGGAAGCGCTGAGCTGCTATGTTGTATTTATGCAGGCAGGAAGCTGCTTTATCTTCCTTGGGGGGACCTATGCTGCATGCAGTACAATATAGAGCTCCAATTTCGGCTATATTACGCAACGGAGGCCAAAGTTAGTGCAAACGTGCAGGATAGGATCGGGGAGAAGGCTTAAATAGAAGAAGTTACTGCGAACGTGCAGGATAGCTATTTAACTAGTTGAAAGATGTTCGCGGTTAGGGTACGGAGTGGAAGCGCTGAGCTGCTATGTTGTATTTATGCAGGCAGGAAGCTGCTTTTTCTTCCTTGAGGGAATCTATCCTGTATGCAGTACAATATAGGGCTCCGATTTCGGCTATATTACGCAGCGGAGGCCAAAGTTAGTGCAAACGTGCAGGATAGGGGCGGGGAAAAGGCTTAAATAGAAGAAGTTACTGCGATCGTGCAGGATGCCTATTTAATTGGTTATAAGATGTTCGCGGTTAGGGTGCGTTTGGAAGCGCTGAGCTGCTATGTTGTATTTATGCAGGCAGGAAGCTGCTTTTTCTTCCTTGAGGGAATTTATCCTGTATGCAGTACAATATAGGGCTCCAATTTCGGCTATATTACGCAGCGGAGGCCAAAGTTAGTGCAAACGTGCAGGATAGGAGCGGGGAGAAGGCCTAAATAGAAGAAGTTACTGCGATCGTACAAGATAGCTATTTAACTGGAACTGGAACTTGAACTGTAACTTGAACTGGAAATGGAATGGCTCGGTTCGGCACGGTACAGCATAACGCAGCACATAAATGGGAATCAGCAGGTTAGGAGCCGGATGTTAATAGGAGAGTACGGATGAACTGACGTCAGGCAGTAATCCGTAAAAATATACAAACAGCTGAACAGATGAAATGCGTCTGTCCAGCTGTTTATTGTAGTTAGGCAGTTTGTTTTAGACTAGGCTTACTTTGCTGATTGCGGGGTCATTTAAACGTGCGGCTTCCGCATCCGCTAGCATGAACAGGGTAAGAACAAACATGGCGTGAGACCAGGTTAGTGGGACAACCCAGGCAGTTTCGCCTGTGTTTTTGTCTACTTGCTCAGGCAATAAGCCCGTTTCGGTACGGTGATCGACTGCCCATTTCAGCAGCTTTCTCGCTTCGTCTAAGCTTCCCGTTTGAATCCGATAATGGGCAAGCCATAGGGTAGTGAGAATCCAAGGATTTCCTCCAATATAGTTATCATCCTCGTAACGCTTGATGCCGCCTACGCCTGGTACAGTTAACGCTGCTTCAATAGTATCGGCAGTACGCTTCATGTAATCGTGATCGGCTGCTACCGCCCCGAATGGCACTGCAATGCCTAACAGGCTGATATCAATGACAGGGTCATGCTCAAGCAGATACTTTTTGTAGCCTTTAATGCCTTCGGCCACTTGCCCAGCAGCTCCCGTCGCGATTGCTTGCTCGTATTTGCCTTGCGGCACCGTCAAATTCAAACCGCGGTAAAAGCTGCTGCCTTCTTCATTCCAGCATAGCTCAGTAATCGAAGCAGCAATCTGTTCGGCTGCTGCTGTCCACTCTGCTGCCAGCTCAGGCTTGCCAGCCAATCCGGCAAAGCTTGCGGCAGCCGTCAACCCGCCATACACAGCGGCAGAGGAATAGGTATGCGAAGCCTCGCGCTCTTCCCACAAATCGATGCTCGTTCTAGGCAATCCATTGTCGCTTTGCAGAAATCCTAATAGGAAATGTGCGCCTTTCTCTACAGCGGGCCATACCTGCTCGGCGAAACCTGCATTTTGGTTCTCCAAGTAATGCTGCCACATTCCCCATAAAATCGAAGAGCCTTCGTCAATTTGAAGTCCCCAAGACGGAGCAAGACTGCCGTCATGATAGTGGCGCTGCTGCCATGAACCATCCGGCGATTGCGCGGTAAGCGTCCAAGCATAGAAGCTGTCGGAGAGGGCTCCAAGGCCTGCTCTATCAAGCGCGGTTGTAATGAATGCGGCATCCCGGCCCCAGCAATACGAATAACCGCCGCAGCGGGCGAAGTTTTCGTCAAATTCCGGTGCTGCAATGATGCTTCCTGTTTGCTCATCGGACATGAGCTTGAACATGAGCAGCGAACGGTCATAAAGTTCCGCAATCTCAACATCTGCATCTTCAATCGGGCAAGGGGCTGCCTCCGACAAAAACGTATGCCAGTAAGCGATGGTTTCCGCCATCCACTCACTGCTGGCTTTTCCTTTGGCTGCTTCCATTTGCAGCAATGCACTTTGTTCATCCTGCCCAGCGGCAATGTATACGGGAATCGTGATGGATTGGCCGGGGTCGAGCGACTCGATTTCCCATTTCAACGCACCATCCGGCTTCATATCGATGATTGTCCCATTCAATTCGCCACTCTGGACCAAATCCCAGGAAAGGCCTGCTTGGAAGCTTGTGCATACGTTTGCACTTGAAAGCGCAAAATAATACTTATGGCGAAAATGAACCAAAGAATCGGCATCTGGATGGAACAATGTCGTGTTGTACAAATGATTTTCACTTACAAGAAAGGAGGAGTGCACAATAAATGAGAATGAAGCAGGCTGATCGGTGATATTGGTGAACGTATATTCCCGAACGATGACATCCTGCCCGGGAACGGCAAAGTGGAAGCTTTCAATTTGAACGGGCTGCTGCTCGGAGCGGGCGCCAACGCGGAAAACATTCGTTTTTTCCACGTAATTCGCTTCATGTACCCAGCCGTCTACGGCATCATCAAACCAAGAAACCGGACCATCCTTCTGCTGGATACCGGTACGAATCGCATCTACATGCTGCGGCAAATCGATATTTGGCCACCACAGGCGATACATCTTGCCTGTGCGGCCGAGTGAGGCGAGGAACTTTGAATTTCCAATGATAGCGTCTACTAAAAATGGTTTCTTTATGGACACGCTGTCAACTCCTTTTGGATACGGTCTGTATGGAAGATTCACGAACGATCAGCCTATGCGGAATAATCATCCGGTTTTGGTGCACGCTCTCCTCCTGAATGTAGCGGATAAGCATTTGAGACGCAGTATACCCAAGCTGGTACGTCCCTATATCTATAGAGCTAATGGGGGGGGTGGCCAGTTCGGACAGAGCAATATTGTTGAAGCTTACGATGCTAAGGTCATCAGGCACTTTAAAGCCTAGCTCGGTTAAGCCACGCAGGACACCGAAACCGACCACGTCATCAATGACAACAAGGCCGCTTGGCCGCTCAGGCAGGCTCATCATAAAGGACATGGCACGGTAGCCGCTTTGCTGAAGAAATTCTCCTTCTACAATCCATTCGGATCTAACGGTTAAGCCAGCTTCCTTCATCGCACGGCGATACCCTTTCATGCGATCATGGGCAACCGTCAATGACGGGGGCCCGCTTACGAAGCCTATTCTCTCATGGCCTTGCAGAATCAGATGCTGCGTTGCATCATAGGCGGCGAGCTCATTGTCATTATCAACGGATAAGATATGCGGGTGATCTTCCGTGCGGCCAATTAATACAGTCGGAAACTTGTGCTTGTCGAGCAGTTGGATTAAAGGATCGTTTACCCGGGAGGATAACAAAATAACGCCGTCTACCCGGCGTCCGAACACGAGCCTCGAAACCGTTTCCGTCTCATCGCTGGGCGAGGTGGCAGCGGTTAGCAGCATGTCGTAGCCTGCCCGCGTAGATTGCGTAAGGATGCCGCGCAGCAGCTCGCCGAAGAAGAAATCCTGAAACAGCTCTTCTGCGGGACGAGGCAGCATAATTGCAAGCGTTTGAGTCGTCTTGGAGACAAGGCTCTTTGCCATCGCATTCGGATGGTAGCCCATTTCTTCCATGATCCGTTTAACCTTTTGAGTCGTTGCCTTACTGATGCGGGGGTGATTGGATACGACCCTCGAAACCGTTGAAGGCGATACTCCTGCAGCTTTTGCAATATCTTTAATGGTCACCATCTTTAATTGAGCCCCCATCGTGCAATCATGTGTGCATTATATGCTTCATCCTAATGCAACTGCCGTCTAAAAGTAAATATATATCTTAAGAAAGCGTTTCACAAATGTTGAAAAACTGAATAAGAAAGAGATTTATAAAGATAATTAAAGAATACAGGCTATTTGTTCTAAATATTGAACTGTGCAAACGTTTTAACAAAATCTATTGTCTGTTGTATGATGGAGCCACGAATAGAACGCTTTCAAGAGGTGGATAACACCAGTTAACCATGAAATACGGCTAAATATCCGATTTCGAAGCATTTTCTAACGCCAAATGAACAAACGTTTGCACAGTTTCGGTTTTGCTGAAAGCTTATGAGTAAACGCAAACCGGCACACTGCTTCTATCGTTTGCAAACGGACGTTTTTTTATGAAAATGCGCTGCATTCACGCTCTTGAAAGGTTTTGATTCACAAAAAGGCAGGAACACATTATGGAGGGGGATCACCCAGCATGAAGAAGTGGTTTGTAATGTCATTAATCGTTGCCTTGTTTATCGTATCCGCTTGCGGCGGAACAAAGAATGACGGAAAAACAGAAAACGCGGCCAACGCCACGAACGCACCGGCAAACAATGCGGGAGGGAGCACGAATGAAGGCGCAGCAGACGATGAAGAGATTCAGCCTGAGGAAGGCGCATCCTTGCTCGTATGGGAAAGTAAAGAGGAGCGTCCATTCGTTGAAGCGATTTCAAAAGAATTCACTGAAAAATACGGCATTGAAGTGAAATTCGAAGAGGTTGGCGCGGCAGACCAAGTAACGAAGTTGACTACTGACGGCCCTGCAGGCCTTGGTGCCGACGTCGTAGTTTTCCCGCATGACAACCTCGGCAGAGCAGTGACGGCTGGCCTTGTGCTGCCTAACGATTTCTATGAAGAGCAGGCCAAATCGGCTAACTCTGAAATTGCTGTAAACGCTGTTTCTTACGGCGGTACGCTATACGGCTACCCTCGCTCGATTGAAACCTACGCTTTGTTCTACAACAAAGCCCTTATTCCAGAAGCTCCAAAAACATTTGATGAAATCGTTGCATTCGCAAAAACGTACAACGATGTGCCAAACAACAAGTTCGCCTTGATGTGGGAAGTAGGCAACTTCTACTTCAACTATCCATTCATCTCCACAGGTGGATATGTGTATGGTGAAAATGGACAAAACAAAGACGATATCGGCTTGAACACTGAAGGCGCGGTTAACGGTTTGAAATATTATGGTTCCCTGAAAGACAGCATCCTGCCGCTTAACTCCGGCGACATTACGTACGACATCAAGAAAGGCATGTTCACAGCAGGAACATTGGCTATGGACATCAACGGCCCTTGGACCATCGCAGACTACAAAAGTGCCGGCATTGATTTTGGTGTAGCTCCGATTCCGAGCATTAACGGCCAAGCGGCTTCTTCCTTCTCGGGAGTTAAAGCATGGTACGTCAACCAATTCTCGAAATATCCGAATGCGGCACGCTTGTTCGCGAATTTTGCTTCCACGAAGGCTGCTCAATTGAAGGATTTTGAATTGACGGGCGCTATTCCTGCGAACACAGAAGCAACGAACGACTCTGCGGTACAAGGAAATGACATCGTAAAAGGTTTCGTGGCGCAGTTCAACCAATCCACGCCTATGCCGTCCATTCCGGAGATGGGTAACGTATGGAGCCCGATCGCGGCAGCGTTCTCCGATGTATGGAACTCTGGCAAAGATGCCAAAGCAGCGCTTGATAACGCGGTTCAACAAATTAAAGATGCCAATAACGGCACTGCGGCAAAATAATAGACGACTCTTGGTATCGCCCGCCGAACGCTATTCGGCGGGTGAACCGATGTTTTAAATCCGCCGCAAAGAAATAGACAGGCGGTATAATCGCAATTTTAGATGATAGGAAGGGAGCTTGGCGGGATGAAGCGTCATCGCAGCACCGCGGCTATATTGTCGTTACTCGTAATGGGTCTTGGCCAATTGTATAACCGCCAGTTTATCAAAGGCTTGATCATGCTTGCCGTTGAAGCGGCAGCGCTTATGTATTTTGTTCCGAATCTGGGAAGAGCCATATGGGGAATCGTTACGCTTGGCGAGAAAACGCAAGGTCTTGAGAAGATTGGAAAAATTAGTGTGCGCGTAGAGGGAGATCATTCGATTTTCCTATTAATTAGCGGTTTGATTACGTTGTTCTTATTTATTCTTTTTATCATCATCTACATTATGAATATTCGCGATGCTTATCGGAACGGCAAGCAAAGAGATGAAGGAGCCGTGCCTGGAAGCTTCCGGATGACGCTCTCTTATGTGATGGATCGTAATTTCCCGCATTTGATGCTGACGCTTCCAGCGCTTGGCGTATTGTTTCTGACCATCATGCCGATTATTTTTATGGTCATGCTTGCTTTCACCAACTATGCGTCGCCTGATCATATTCCGCCTGCGAAGCTGGTCGATTGGGTAGGGTTTCAAACCTTTGCCAACCTTCTTACTTTAAAGACATGGAGCCATACCTTTGTAGGCGTGTTTACTTGGACGATTATTTGGGCTATTATTGCCACTGTTACGACCTATTTCGGCGGCTTGCTCGTTGCGCTGCTGATTGAGCAGAAGGGGATTCGCTTCAAGAAGCTTTGGCGCACGTTGTTCATCATTCCGTATGCCATTCCGCAATTAATCTCCTTGCTTGTGATGCGTAATTTGTTCAACGGACAATTCGGACCAATCAATCAATACTTAGGTTATTTCGGCATGGGCAAGCTGCCCTGGCTGACCGATCCGTTTTGGGCAAAAGTGACGGTCATTATCGTTAACATGTGGGTGGGCATTCCCGTGTCGATGGTTCTTATTCTCGGCGTATTGACGGCTATCCCGAAAGACTTGTATGAAGCAGCTGACGTTGATGGAGCGACAGGCATTCAGAAGTTCCGCATCATCACGATCCCGTTCGTGCTATTCTCGACCGCGCCGATTCTGATCACGCAATTTGCCGGCAACATCAACAACTTCAACGTTATTTTCCTGCTTACGAACGGCGATCCGGTCAAGGGCGATTATCAATTCGCCGGCAGCACCGACTTGCTTGTGACATGGCTGTATAAACTGACGCTGAATAATAGCCAATTCAACATGGCCTCGGCCATCGGGATTATTATCTTTATCATTGTCGCTACATTCTCGATCTATAACTATCGCCGTACGCGGTCATTCAAAGAGGAGGATATGATCCAATGAAAATGGGACGCAAAACCGCAACTCTTGTCCGTTTGACGTTAAGCTATCTCTTATTGATTGCCATTGCC
The DNA here is from genome assembly GCF_006345825.1 of Paenibacillus paridis. Lineage (GTDB taxonomy): Bacteria > Bacillota > Bacilli > Paenibacillales > Paenibacillaceae > Pristimantibacillus > Pristimantibacillus paridis. The sequence goes on along the minus strand of NZ_VCIX01000075.1, from coordinate 118,046 downwards.
ATCTGCGCGATCTATCCGGCGCTTTGGGTGCTGCTATCGTCGCTTCGCCCGGGCACATCGCTGTTTAGCTCGAGCTTGATTCCAGAATCCTTTACGCTAGTGCATTATAAGGAACTGTTCACTAATCCCAGCTTCCGTTACGGAGTTTGGTATTTAAATACGCTCAAAATCGCGACCCTAACGATGATCTTCTCTACGATTCTCGTTACGCTCAGCATGTATGCCTTGTCGCGTTTTCGCTTTCGCGGCCGTAAAATGACGCTGACGATTATGCTCGTTCTTGGCATGTTTCCCGGCTTCATGAGCATGATTGCGATCTTTATTTTCTTGCTTCAGCTTAATTTACTTGATACGCATGCAGCGCTGATCATCGTTTATTCGGCAGGCGCAGTGCTGGGCGGGTTTGTTGTAAAAGGCTTCTACGATACGATTCCGCGCAGCCTGGATGAGGCGGCGCGCATGGATGGCGCATCTCATCTGCAGGTTTTTGTGAAGATCATGCTTCCGCTTTCCCGTCCGATGCTGACTTATGTGGCGCTAACTACGTTCGCTGGCTCCTGGGTTGACTTTATATTTGCGAGATTGGTGCTCCGCAGCAAGGATAACTGGACGCTGGCTGTTGGGATGTGGGATCTCGTCAACTCTTATCAAAATAGTAACTTTACGCTGTTTGCCGCGGGTGCGGTGTTGATTGCCATTCCAATTACGCTGTTGTTCGTCTTCTTACAGCGCTTCCTTGTGCAAGGCATGATGTCCGGCGCATCGAAAGGGTAAGCAGATGAAGAGCAAACGATTGTTTCATGCAGGAGCGAAATGGCTAGGCTTGATTCTGCTTCTGGCACTCGTCGCATGTTCAGCGGAAAAGAGTGAAAATCATATGCAACCGGCGAATAACCTGGCTGCTTCTGTGCCTAATGCCCCTGAGAATAGTGCTGCGGGTGAGACGGAAACAGTCTCATACCAGGTAGATGAGCAGCCGGGCGGCGTATACTATGAAATTTTTGTTCGTTCCTTCTATGATACGGATGGCGATGGCATTGGCGATTTGAACGGTGTGACGGCGAAGCTGGATTATCTTAAGGAGCTTGGGATCAGCGGAATTTGGTTGATGCCGATTAACGCCTCGCCAAGCTACCATGGTTATGATACGACGGATTATTATGCCGTTAATCCGGAGTACGGCACATTAGGCGATCTAAAGCGCTTGCTGGAGGAAGCCCATAATCGCGGGATTAAAGTCATTATGGATCTTGTAGTGAACCATACGAGCAAGGAGCACCCTTGGTTTAAGGAGGCGCTTGTGAAGGAGGACAGTCCTTACCGTAGCTGGTATGCGTTCGCGAAGCCGGAAGAGCAGACAAGCGCGGACGGAGCAGTAGGCGGCGATCCTTGGCATCGTTACGGTAGCCTCAAATATTTAGGCGTATTCTGGGAAGGCATGCCGGATCTGAACTTCGATGAGCCAAAGGTACGCGCGGAAATGATCAAGATCGGACAGTACTGGCTGGAACAAGGGGTGGACGGATTTCGTTTGGACGCGGCCAAGCATATTTATGGCGATTTTGCTTCCACGGCAACTACCCCGGAAATCCAAGCGAAAAACAAAGCATGGTGGCAGGAGTTCCGCGCGGGAATGGATCAGGTTAAGCCTGACGCATATCTCATTGGCGAGGTATGGGATTCGCTGACCGTTATTGCGCCTTATTTTGACCATGCGCTTGACTCTGCATTCCATTTTGACCTCGCCGGGCGCTTGCTCAGCGCGGCAGGATCGGAGCAGGATGCAGATCTGGCCTTTTCCCTTGGGCGCGCCTACGGTGTCTACGAGAAATCATCCGGCGGAAATTTCGTTGATGCTCCATTTCTTAGCAATCATGACCAGAACCGGGTCATGACGGCGTTGAATGGGAATATCGATCATGCCAAGATGGCGGCTGCTATGCTGCTCACCCTCCCGGGCACGCCGTATCTTTATTACGGCGAGGAGCTGGGCATGAAAGGGGCAAAGCCGGATGAGCATATTCGCGAGCCGATGCGGTGGTACAGCTCCGCTGGCGGCAAGGGCCAAACGGTATGGGAGAAGGCGCGCTACAATACGGGGGCTGATCAGGTTTCCGTGGAGGCTCAGCTGCCAGAGGAAGCGTCGCTGCTGAATCATTACCGGAAGCTGATCCGTTGGCGCAATGAACAACCTGCCTTGCGCGATGGGAGCATAGCCGAATTCAAGCTGCAGCCTGCGAACTCCAAGCTGAGCGTCTATATTAGAGCGACTGCTAGCGAGCGTGTGCTGGTGATGCATAACTTATCAGGCAAGGAACAAATGGCAGACTTGCAGCCGTCTACGTTGTTTGGCTCATTTCAGAAGCTTGTTTATAGGACAAGCGATGACGCCAAGTGGAATGGAAGCCAAATCAAGCTTCCTCCCTATAGCACGATAATCATGAAATAAGGATGAGATTTAAGAGGTAGAGGAAAACGCGCAGCCTGCGCGGATTTCCTCTACCTCTTTTTGCGCTGCGTGAGGCGGGGAGAAAAGCTTAAAGGCATACATCCGAAGCTTTTGGACAAAATACATAATTATGTCATCACGCGGAGGGTAGACATGAGTTTATCAGGGAAGCGGCTATCGAAACGCTTGGAAGCAAATGTGGATGAAATTAAGCAAAGGCTAGGCAGCAGCGATGATTTAATCGTCAAAAGCATGACAGGCCTGCAAGGCTGGCACGGAGTGCTTGTTTATATAGACGGCTTAACGGACTCTACGATTATTCATCATTCGATTCTCGATTTTCTGATGTCGGAGAACCAGGCATCAGCGCGGAATTCGGTCATGTCTGGCAGCGATACCCTTCATTATATTAAAGAAACGGTGCTTGCCGCCGGTGAAGTCACTATTATTGAGGACTATGACAAGCTGTTTCTGAATCTGCTGTCGGGCGTGGCTATTCTCTTGCTGGAGGATTGCGAGGAATGCCTAGCAATCGCTGCGGAGGGCTGGAAGGATCGAAATGTCAGCGAACCAACCTCACAGGGAGTCGTGAGGGGGCCGATGGAAGCATTCACGGAAAATATTCGGACCAATACGGCACTGATTCGCAGGAAAATCAAGGACCCGCAGCTTTGGCTGGTAGGAAGAAGCATTGGAAGTGTGACGCAAACGAATGTAGCGGTCATGTACCTGAATGAAATCGCGGAGAAAAGCCTAGTCGACGAGGTGTTCCGCCGCTTGGACAAAATTAATATCGACGGCATTCTAGAGAGCGGCTACATTGAAGAGTTTATACAGGAAAGCTCCTATTCACCCTTTCCGACAGTATATAACACGGAGCGGCCGGATACGATTGCTGCTGGTCTGCTGGAAGGGAAGGTCGCAATTCTGGTAGACGGAACGCCGTTTGCCCTTCTTGTGCCAGCACTGTTTGTTCAATTCTTTCAATCGGCAGAGGATTACTATCAGAGAGCGGACGTAAGCACGCTGCTCCGTTTGCTTCGTTATGTCAGTTTTCTGATTACGATGCTTGCACCGTCGGTCTATATTGCGATTACTACCTTCCATCAGGAGATGCTGCCAACGGGTTTGCTGATCAATCTGGCAGCGCAGCGGGAGGGCGTGCCCTTTCCTGCTTTCGTAGAGGCCTTGCTAATGGAGGTCACCTTTGAAATTTTGCGCGAGGCAGGCGTGCGGATGCCAAAAACAGTAGGCCAAGCCGTCTCGATTGTCGGTACGCTTGTTATCGGCCAAGCGGCCGTCGATGCAGGGATCGTATCGGCTGTTATGGTCATTATCGTGTCGATTACGGCGATTTCCAGCTTCGTCATCCCGGCCGTGAACATTTCTATTTCTGTTCGGATGATTCGTTTCGGATTGATGGGGCTTGCCGCTTCCTTCGGCCTGTTCGGCATTTTGATGGGCGTTATTCTACTTGTTCTCCACCTGAATACGTTGAAATCGTTTGGCGTGCCCTACATGCAGTCGCTCGCTCCGTTCGTATGGGAAGACCAGAAGGATACGCTATTTCGTTTCTCGTGGAAAAATATGAGGACAAGGCCGCTTGCGACGGGCGTGCGCAATCTAGTCCGTCAGAAAAAGGCGACTGATCTGACTAAATAAATCGAACTGCCGCGAGGTGATGAACAATGGCCTTTCTGAGAAAAAGCTTGCACATATGCCTTGCTCTTGGGCTCGCCTCGCTGCTGTTATCCGGCTGTTGGAACCGCCGGGAGCTCGATGATCTGGCCATTCAGCTGGGGACCTCAATTGATAAGATCGGTAATCAATACCGGGTCGCCGTGCAGGTCGTTATTCCGGGTGAGGTTTCCGTTCGAACGAGCAGCAGCGGCATTTCGCCCGTCACGTTATACCATGCAACCGCGCCTACCGTATTTGAGGCATTCCGGAAGCTGACCGAGACGAGCTCAAGGAAAATATACTCCGCGCATATTAGGGTTCTTGTGCTGGGGGAGTCGCTTGCCAAGGAAGGCATTGGCGAGGTGCTCGACATGTTCTCGCGCAATCCGGAAGCGCGGACCGATTTTTATTTAATGGTAGCTCGCAATACTACGGCTATGCAGGTATTGAAGACGATTACGTCGCTAGAGAAAATTCCGGCCGAAAATTTATTTTACGCATTGGATACATCAGCCAAAACATGGGCTCCAACCACAACGGTATCGATTGAGAAGCTGATTGAGCAGTTGGTAACGGAAGGGCTAAGCCCGGTGCTAACTGGCGTGAAAGTCGTTGGCAATGCGGAGCGGGGAGAGGAACTGACCAATATTCAGGAAATTGATCCGGCGGCTCGAACCCGATTTGTCGGTTTGGCCGTATTTCGCAAGGATAAGCTGGTGGGCTGGCTAAATGAGGAACAAAGTAGAGGTTACAACTACATTATGAATAATGTGAAAAGCTCTGCCGGGCATTTAAAATGCCCAAAAGGCGGGTTGATTACACTGGAAACGATTCGCAATACGACGCATATAAAAGCCGACATCAAAGGAGGCAAGCCTGTAATTACGGTTAAGCTGAAAAATGTCAGCTCGGTCTCGGACGTAGAGTGCAGAATCGATCTGACTAAACCCGAAACCATTAAGAGACTGGAGAAGGCGGCAGAGGAAAGGTTTGTTGAATTGATGAGCTCTGCCGTCAAGCATGTGAAAGAGACGTACGGCTTTGATATATTCGGCTTTGGCCATCAGCTCTTTCAAGCGCATCCCCGGGCTTGGGAGCAGAGGAAAGACAAATGGGATGAGCAATTTGAGCAGCTTGAGGTCAAGTATGAGGTTGATGTACAAATTCATAAGATCGGAACGACAAGGGATTCCTTTCTTAATTATATAAAGGAGTAATGGTGATGTCGGCAACTCTGCTAATTGCTTTCCTTACAGTGACGGCCTTCGTTTGGGAGTTGATGCCACTGTTTAAGAAAGGCTTTATAAAGGACGCTATGCTTTACTTAGTCTTGTTAATGGTGGGCGTTTACCTTAGCGTATGTACGATTCTGTTATTCGACTTGCCAAGCCCGATGGCGTTGTTGAACATTATTTTCAAACCGCTGCTGAAAGGGTTTGCCCCGTAAGGGAAAGGAGAGGTTGCGCACGATGCAGGCCGAGCAACGGGTTAGCGTAAGACAGATGAAAGTGCTTCTGATCTTCTTTATTGTCGGTGACTTAATGTGGTATCTGCCCTCGTATACGGCAGGCGTAGCGGATCAAGATGCATGGATGGCCGCCTTGCTTGGGGTAGGGCTTGGCATCGGCGTGTCTTCTTTTATTTACTGGTTTGGGTCCCGATTTCCGGGGATGACGATTATCGACATTCACCGCCACGTCTTAGGCAAATTTGCTGGCGGAATTTTGTCCTTGCTGTTTCTTATACATTTAATGAGCAACGGAAGCGCTCAAATTCGGGTTATCGGTGATTTTATGACGACGCAGATGATGACGGAAACGCCGCTGCGCGTCGTGCTATTTCTGTTTGCGGCGGTAGTTCTCATTTCGGTGCGAATGGGATTGACGGTCATTGCCCGAACGGGACAGGTGTTTTTCATGATGTTCATGCTTCTGTTCACGATTCTGATTCTGCTGCTAATTCCGGAGTCGGAGCCAAGCAAAATATTGCCTATTGCCAGCCACAGCGCAGCGGACATCATCAGAGGCGGACTCTTTGTGGTGGCGTTTCCTTATTGCCAGATGACTGTGTTTCTCATGCTATTTCCGTTATTGGAGGAGGAACGTTTGTCCCTGAAGCAGTATATGATTCCTTTGATCATCGGTGGTGCGGTTATCATTATCGTAGTTACCTTGTCGATTTTGGTCCTGGGTGCTTATATGACCCAGCACCAGCTGTATTCTACCTATACGATGGCCAAAAAAATTAGCATCGGAAATTTTCTCCAGCGGCTTGAGGCGATTCTGGTCATCAATTATTTGCTGTCGACCTATTTCAAATGCGTCATCACGTTGTATGCGTTCTGCCGCGGTCTGACGCAATTGTTTGGCCTTCGAGATTATCGGGTGCTGACACTGCCTATATTTCTTTTCATCTTCGGCTATTCGTATGTGATTTCGACCAACGTAGTTTTTTTTAATAGTCTGGGCCCGGCCTGGGCCTTGTGGGAGATGAGCAACGTCATCTTTTTGCTTGGATTTGTTTATGTTGTTCATCTTCTCAAAGGCTTGATAAAGGGAAAGCCTCTTCATTCGTCATGAAGCGGTTTTTTGCGTGCTTGCCCAGCGTATACGATGCGAGTGGAACTTGCTGGCTCGCATCGCTTTCCCACTTAGCACTTTCCATACCTTGCGGTTACGGCTGCATTCCTGTTCGTGATTGTATGAAATATCCGGCGACCGGCCAGATCGTTATAAGGCTAACTTTAGGCGGACGGGATTATTTTTTGAAATGGTCCTGAAACTGGCTGGGGGTGCAGTTGGCATATTTTTTGAAGATGCTGATAAAGTACTTATAATCTTTAAAACCGACCTCGGTTGCGATGTTGTATACTTTGCCCGTACCTGCTTGCAACTGCTCCATGGCCTTCTGAACGCGGTAGCGATTCAAAAAATCGTTGAACGTATAGGAGGTCTCCGCTTTGAACTTTTGGTTCAAGTAGGTGGAGCTGATGCCTATTCGGGTGACGAGATCCTGGATGCTGATCTTCTCGGCATAATGCTGCTGGATATAGGCGATCATTTGCGAGACGTATTTGGAGGTTTGATTTGTGTTCTCCAGAATGCTTGCGCTGATCGTCTCGTCGATCTGGTGAGGTTGCTTCTTAAGAAGCTCATATTTCCGCTTAAGCTCAATCTGATTTTTGGCGCGATCAAGCGCGGCGAGGAGCTGGTCCTGCTCAAGCGGCTTCAGCAAATATTCGCTGACTCCCAGGTGAATCGCTTTTTTGGCCAAATGAAACTCGTCGTAGCCTGAAATGATAATGTAGCTGCATATCGCCTCATCGAGACTTTTCTCAATCATCGTAATGCCGTCCATCAAAGGCATATTCACGTCGGCAATGACAATATCGGGCTGTAATTGCTTGATCTTGGCGAGCCCTTCTTCTCCGTTGCAAGCCTCATCGATAATGACGCAATCGGACGCTAACCAATCGAAGGTAAATCGCAGCCCCTTGCGAATCATTTCCTCATCTTCCACCAGCAGAACTTTAAACATGCACATCACCCTTCTCGTAAGGCAGTCTAATTGTTACACATGTTCCTTCTCCTAAACGGCTCAGAAGCTGAATGCCATAACCTGGGCCATAGAGCAGCAGAAGCCTTCGGTGCACATTGCTCAGGCCAATATGCTTTGTCGGAATATCGGGATCATTCAGCAGCTGCCGGATTTGCTCCAGCCGCTCTTCGCTCATGCCGCTTCCGTCGTCTTCTACTTCAAGAATCAAGTCCGTTTCGTCCAAATAACCGCGAATGGATATCAATAAAGACTCTTGATGAAGATAGCCATACCGAATCGAGTTTTCGATAATCGCCTGCAGGAGAAGCTTGGGAACTAACGCATGCCGGCTCTGTTCGGAGAGCTGCATGTCATAGCTCAGCCGCTCGTTAAAGCGGATTTGCTGCAGACGCAGGTAATCCGTCGTATGATTCAGATCGTCGCTCAGCAGAACGGTCTGTCCATCGTTGCTGATGCTGTAGCGGAGCAGCCGGGACAATATCATGACGATGTCCTGCGCTTGCTTACTGTCTACGACAATCGCGTATCGAAGCGTTTCCAATACATTGAATATAAAATGAGGATGGAACTGCGATTGCAGATGCTTGACCTCGATTAGCCGCCTGAGGTTCGAGAGCTCCTCGTTCTTATGGAGCAGCTCATTCAAGCGAATAAGCATGATATTGTATTGGTCTGCCAAGGTTTCGAATTCATCTCCGGTATGGATGTCGACATAGGAAAGCGTGTTTCCTTGCTGCAGCTGATTGACGGCAAACAGCAGCTTATCGATGGATTGCGTATTCCGGGTCGACATTTTATTCGCCAAAAATTGAATGAGAAACCAGAGCAGCAGGCTGGTCACGACGATGAAGACGATCAAGGATACATAGACATACCGCTGAAGCTGACTGGAATTAAGCGTGAATACATTGATTTCGGTTAACGGAATGCTGGCTTGGCTCATATAGTACGAGCCGCCGTTAAGCTTCACGTTGCCTTTGGAATCAAAAATGGGAGCGAATTTATTCATGAGGCCCTTCGTTATATTGTTGGTCGTCGCAATAATGGTGTGATGGCGGTCGGTAACGACCGAGATCTCGTTATTTTGCACAAAGATGAGCTTTTGAATATCCTCCTCATACAGCTGGTACAAAATATATCCGATGACCTGTTTATCCTTGATGATGGCTTTGCCATAGGTATATACGGTGTAACGGTCGTGAGAATAACGGATTTTGTTCGCCTCGACAAGCGTGGCCTCCGGTGCTTTGGCAATGCGAGGGACAATCGTTCTGTAGATCATCTCCTGAATATCCGAATCGGAAGGGGCGGTCGACGCCAAATAAATGCCTTTCGTATCGATGATATAGAACACGCTTTTCACCGATTGATGGGTATTGAACTCGTAAAATTCCTCATATACGTTTTGGCTCTCCAGCCTTGTCGCGGCAAAATCGGATACGAGCGGCAAAGAGGCCATGCGGTTAATTTCATTATAGTAGTTAAAATAGACGTCGGAGAGGGATGCGCTGATGGCTTTGTTCGCTTCCTGTGATTTATTGGCTACAATGATCTTGGCATTGAACCCGGTAAACAGGAGGAAGAAGACAAATAAGACGATGATCGGCATGAAGGTGTACCGAAGGAATAGCAGACGGATGGATTCTTTGAAGTTGCTCGTATTTTCGGCCATTTCGCACCCCGCATCATGGTTTTGTCTAAACTACTATCCTGCCTTATTTTCGGCGCCAGCACAATAAGAACAAGCCAGAGCTTGCGCGAAGCAAGCTCTAGCTTTGAATAACGGGTTACATCGTAATTTCTTTTTTGCCTGACAGCTTGAAGAATAACAGGAGCGATAGGACGGTAATGATGGTAAGAATGGTGGAGAGTGCGGCGGCTACGCCATAATTGCCGCGGATAACCTCCGTATAAATCGCGACGGTCATCGTCTTGGTATTGCCGGTGTACAAAATAATCGACGTGCTCAGCTCGGTTATAATGCTGATCCAGCTGAGTATGGCGCCGGCCACCACGCCGGTAATCATCATCGGCAGCGTAATTTTGAAGAAGGTGCGCATACTTGAAGCTCCGAGACTGATCGAGGCCTCTTCTATACTGTCGTTAACCTGATGCAGCACCGCGGCACTGGAACGAATCGTATAAGGCAGCCGCCGGATAACGAAGGCTGCAATGATGATAAAGATCGTGCCGCTAAGCACCAGAGGCTTCTGGTTAAAGGTGACCAGCAAGGCGATACCCAGAATGGAACCTGGCACAATATAAGGGAACATAGTGAAAACATCGAGAACATTCGCTATTGCGCCTTTACGCTTGACCGTAATATAAGCAATTAGAACGGCGACAAATACGATGATAACAATCGAAATAGCTGCAAGCACAAAAGTGTTATAAATCGAATCGCCAATTTTGGAGAAGGCCGATCGGTAGCTGTCAAAGGAATAGCCTGGCACGAAGATGCGTCCTGACGTTTTCAGGAAGGACGTATACATCACGTACAGCTGCGGCATCAAGGCGATTGCTGTGTACACATAAACGCAAGCATGAGCCACGAAGTTCCACAGTCCGTTTGCTTTCTTTGGCTCGATGGGATTAAGGGCGCTCATCGTAAAGGATTTACGGTTGGAAATATACTTTTGCAGCAGGAAGACGGAAGTCGCAAAGAGGACGACGAGTACGCTGATCGCGGCAGCAAATCCGTCATCGCCGCCAACCTCACTTATAAATTCCGTAAAGATAAGGACAGGAATTGTCTTGTAGCCCTCGCCGATCAGCATCGGCGTACCGAAGTCAGCAAGCGCGCGCATGAATACGAGCAGGGCGCCAGCCAAGATGGTCGGGGTTACAAGCGGCACCAGCACCTTCCACATTTTGCGGAGCCCTGTATAATTCATGCTCTCGGCAGCTTCTATTAAAGAATGGTCTACATTTTTTAATGCTCCGGATACATACATGAACACAAGGGGAGAGAGCTGCAAAGTCAGGACGAGCAGAATCCCGGTGAATCCATAAATATCGGGCATGGCAATGCCGAACACCTTGCTTACGAAGTTAGTAATGACGCCGTTTCTGCCAAGCAGCAAGATCCAGGAGTAAGCGCCGATGAAAGGCGCGGACATGGAAGAAATCAGGATTAGGATCTGGATCCACTTGCCGCCTTTGATTTTTACCGTAGACATGATATAAGCGAGCGGGCCTGCGATCAGAACAGACAGCACGGTAACGCCGACCGTTACTTTAATGCTGTTAACCAATGCGTTCAAATAATATTTTTTGCTAAAAAACTTCTCGAAGTAAGCAAGTGAAAAGTCGCCAGTAGTGCCGTCCACGAAGCTCTTGATGAGCAGCGTGAACAAGGGATAAGCGAGAAACAGAAGATAAGAAGCAAAGATCAGCAGCGTGATGACCATCCAGACATCGAACTTTTTGCGAGAAGTCATGAACGCACGCTCCCCGTATAATTGACCTCCCCTTGCTCGTCATAAACATTTGCCTTTGCCATATTCGCTTTAAGCCAGACCGTCGTGCCCGGCTGCAAAATCTGGTCGGTCGTAGACTCTTGGGTAATTTCTATGCGCGGGCCGGTCTCCAGATCGACATAATAATGCGTATTTAGGCCAAGGAACACGCTGCTCACGATTTTCGCCCGCAACCCTTGCTGATCTTCAGCAATATAAAATTCCTCGGGGCGAACAGATATTTTTATCGGTGCGTTGCCGTGAATGCCCATGGCATGCTCATTGATGCCTTGGATGCTCTCTTGATAGCCCGCGCCAAATGATACGCTGTATTTGCCGCTCGCATACGTTATGGTTCCGTCGATAATATTCGTGCGTCCGATGAAGGTGGCTACGAATATGTTGGCAGGGCGCTGGTAAATTTCCTGCGGCGTTCCGACGTGCTGAATAATCCCTGATTTCATGACGGCGATTCTGTCGGAGACGGCCATCGCTTCTTCTTGATCATGCGTGACATAGACGGTTGTAATTCCGACCTCTCTCTGAATGTCTTTAATGGCATTGCGCATTTCAACCCGGAGCTTGGCATCCAAATTGGATAACGGCTCATCCATCAGAAGCACATCCGGCCGAATGACGATGGCTCTTGCGAGTGCTACGCGCTGCTGCTGGCCGCCGGAGAGGTTTTTGGGCATTCTGTCTTTATATTCCTCAATTTGCACGACTTTTAGTATATCTTCTACTTTGCGATGAATGTCATCCTTGTTGTTCTTGCGATTTTGCAAGCCGAAGGCGACATTGCCTTTGACCGTCAAATGCGGGAAGATCGCATAGTTTTGAAAGACCATGCCAATGTTTCTTTTGCCCGGCGCCACTTGATTGATAACGCGTTCATTAAATTGAATCGTTCCGTCCTCGATGCTGTTAAAGCCGGCAATCATTCGGAGCAGCGTTGTTTTGCCGCAGCCTGATGGGCCAAGCAGGGTGAAAAACTCACCCTGCTTGATGTCTAAGGACAGCTCGGGAATGACCTTGGTCGCCCCGTATTTTTTGACAACATCCCGGAAAGATATCGTTACACTCATTCTCGTCACCTCATCTTGGTTGTATTAATTTTGCAGGCTGGTAAACAAATCGGTGTAACGCTCGATAATTTCCGATTTATGCTCACGTACGTAATCATCGTCTTCCTCTACGACCTGGATCTCGTTCATAGGCTTCATGTGGCTGCCAAGCTTCGCATCCTTGAGGAGCGGGCGGTTCGTCAGCTCCAAGCCGAAGGCATCTTGTGCATCCTGAGAAATGATGAAATCGATAAATTTCATGGCGTTGTCTTCGTTTTTAGAGCCTTTTACGATACCCGCGACAGCATCCAGGAACACGGCGCCTTCGCTTGGGTAGACGATTTTGACAGGAGCGCCGCTTTTGATATAGCTAGCAGCCGGATCTTCATAAGTGAGGGCGACAACATACTCGCCGTCGGCTACGCTTTTGTGTGCCGCGCTTGATCCGCTTGCGATTTTTCCGTCCAGGTTTTTGATTAGCTCTCCGACATAGGACCAGCCCTGCTCCGAGGTATAATCGCCGCCTTTGGCTTTCAGCATATTTGTTAACTGGGCAAAAGCGGAGCTTGAGCTTGCCGGGTCTGCCGTAGCGATTTTGCCTTTCAGCTGCGGATTAAGCAAATCCTCATAGCTGTCAATTTTGATGTCGCCAGCAAGATTCGTATTAACTAGGAGCACGCTTGCGTCTGAGATATAAGAGGTCATGAAGCCTGCTTCATTGTGATGGCCATCCAGCAGGTTTTTGTCATTGGGGGAAACATAGGGCTCGAACAGCTCTTCGTTGCTCATGAATAGGGCATGTGAGCCGCCGAACATAACATCGGCATAGGGTTTCTCTTTTTCCGATTGCAGCCGTTTCAGCAATTCGCCAGTGCCTGCCGATACGAGCTCGACGGTAATACCGGTTTGCTTCTCAAACATAGGAATCAAGGTATTGATGATGTCTTCGCTGTTCGGCGTATAGACGACCAGCTTCGTGCTCGCTTTGTTACCGCCTTCATCTTTGCTTGTGCTTCCGCATGCTGCCAACAATCCTACAATCAACACTAGAGATGTTATTAAACCTAACGTTTTCTTCAATAGTTTCGCCCCCTAAGTGGAATATACGTTAATATTATCAGGTTTAAAAATGATGAAAATCCTATAATTCATAAATAACGTCTAAAATACACAACAATAAGTTGGTTATATCATGGAAATCACGTTTAAAGTAAGAAAATATAACGTTAAGTTAATTAAAATCACGTATCGTCTTCATTTTTCGGTAAGCTAGCATCCCGATCGTGAACATGGCGATGCCGCTTAAAGTGATGATGAGTGCGGGTCCGTAAAGGTCAGATAGAGTTGAGAAGATCGCGAGGCCAATCGGTGGCGTGACGCTGGTCAACGCGCCTATCAGCCCAAATACTCTTCCTTGTAAAGCTGGTTCGATGGCCACACGAAGGGCAATGAAAATAATTGTCGTGCTAAAGGAGAAGAGGAATCCGACCAGCAGGATGAGCGGTAATGCGATGGCGGCCGAAGGCATCTGGGCGATGGCAACGAAAGCGGGACCCATGAGCAATACGCTGCCCAATATCCATTTGCCACGGTGCTTCAATCGTTGGTCGAGCCGCATGATGAGTATAGAACCTATGACGTAGCCCATCGGAATACAAGCCTCCATGAGGCCGAAAATGATGGGCTTCGCCTCCCATACCTGAACGACCATGACCTGAATGAGCATAAAGGTGGACAGGAAGAAGAACATGACAAGCGGCAGCAAAAGGACGGCAGCTTTGGCGAAGGGATTGTTCCAGACATAACGGAAGCCATCGGTCAGGTCATGTTTAAAGCTCGCTTGCGGCTTGCTCGTATCCTTTGCTGCTGCATAAGGGAATATACCTGCGAATAGCAGCAATAGAGCGGATACGAGAAACGCAGCGGCATCGATGGCGATTGCAAATGCTCCGCCGAGGAATGCTACGGCGATACCGCCGAGCGCATAGCCCATAATACGGGTCATATTATCTGAGATGCTGATAGCGCCGACCGCTTGGGTGAGCTGTTCCTTGCCGACGATTTCGATCAGCGAGGCTTGAAAGGCGGGGCTGCGAAATACGCCGACAAAAGCGACAAGCCCGGATAGGAGAACGATATAGAAAAATGGAATATCAGGCAAATAAATAAGGACCGCCATAGCGCCTACGAGGAAAAAACGGACGATATCGGTTACCCACATCAGCTTGCGGCGATCCACACGATCGGCAATCGTGCCCGCGAATGAGCCGAATACCATATTAATAATTAACTGCGTAATAAGTACGGCCGACATGAGCTTAGCGCTGCCGGTCGTTTGCAGTACCCATAGATTGATGGCGATGCTGTGAAAGGTGTTTCCGAGCAAGGAGAGGCTGTAGCTGGAGAAGACGGCGAGAAAAGCGCGGTTGCGCCAAATGGACAGGCTCTTTGACGGTTGCTGCGCGAGAGCTGCTTGCTCTTCATTTGTTTTGTTGGCTAATTCAAGCATGTTGGATTCCTCCTGATTTTGGTTTGCCATTAGGAATATGGAAGGGCATAAGCTCAATCCATGGCTTGTTTTAAAGAATGGTACTTAAACGTTTAAGTTATCGTGGAAAATAGCAGAGATCACTCTGCTCATGTGTAGGACGATTCGATTAGATAAAGGAAGTGGCAGGTTGAATTGCTATTACGGCGTTACGATTGAGAGGGTTTGACATGCAGGTATTTGTTTTCGGGCCCTTGCATCGGATTCACAAGCAGCTGCAGCATGAGCTTGAAAGCTTCCTCCGCTTTGCCGGTTTGAAAGGCTATCCGTGCTGCTGATGGTGGGAGGATCTCGGGGCAGTCCGCTGTACAAATAACAGTGAACGCAGCGGGATCTGTGAATTTAGCTGCGGCAAGCGCAGCGAACTCACCCAGAATAATGCCAGGTCTATGATCATTTCGGCTAAGGAAAGCTTGAAGCTGCGATTCATTGGTTAAGATATGAATGGAACGTTGATCGATCCCTGAGCTGCTGCAAATATAGTCTACAAGCTCGGAGTTATTGAAGCTGTCGACAATGAGGTAGCCGTGCTGCAGTTCTGCCCTAGTAAATGCGTGCGTGAATACGGCGGAATAATCATAATTAACCTTATAAAATAAAGGGTCATCGATGATGCTGTCGATCACGATCAGTGGAACGCCTGAAGAAAAGTAGCTGGAAATCAGATGGAAATATTCCGTTTTGACATCTACGACAAAGACGCCATCCAGCTTGCGCTCGGATATGATGTCCAGCTTTGGATCGGAAGCATCGAGGCTAAACAGCACAACATGGTAGCCCTTCGTTGACAACAGCTTCTCCAACCGGCTGACAAATTGCGCATAACGGAGCTGCTGCCAGATGCTGTCATCCTCGTTTTTGTTGATGAGGATGCCAATCAAGCCGGATTTTTGTTTGACGAGTGATCGGGCGGCCAGGTTGGGCACGTAATTCAATTGTTTCGCAGCCTCAAGCACCCGGCATTTGGTCTCTTCCGGGATCGTTTGATTCGTCACATTGTTGAGCACGTAGCTCACTGTTGCGACAGAAACCTCGGCGGACTTCGCAATGTCCTTAAGCGTTGCTTTTTTGATGTGAAATCAGCTCCTTAGCCGCAGGAATGGATTCGTATAATTGTCACTTAATCGTTTAAGTTATTATGGCATGAAAAATTAGTTATTGTCTAGTGGTTTCTGGACTGAATTTTGTAATGATTCTGTTGTGTGGAGCTACTGTGCGGATACATACATGCTGGCATTAAGAAAAGGCAGTCCCAGTAGGACTGCCTGGCGGCAAATACTCGTTATGCGGTTGTTTGCTCCAAAATAATAAAGCCGTAAGCAGGGAGGCTGAGCTGAAGCAAGCCGTCTGAATGGCTGGAGATTAAGGTGCCTTCCGTTTTGTCACTGGTACTCGAAAGCAATACGCGCCATGAGGATTCATGGCTGATTTCTGTCTGTACAGCCGTTGCAGCCGGAGAACCGTCAAACGCGGCTTCAGCGTTCAAATCTTCGGTTGATTCTTCAGTAAGCGTGCTGACGGGTGCTTTTAACGCCTCGTCCGTCGCAGCGGTTGCTTCTTGCTTGGTGGCGAAGCCGGTGAATTCGACAACATATGGCGTTAAACCGTTCTCGGACGCCGCCGCTTCAATGGCAAAGCGAAGGTCTGCTGCTTCGGCGCGCGCGTTCATGGCAACAAGGATACGCTGCTTGCCTTCGCGTCTTTCATAAGCTAGCGTTCCTCCTGCTTGTCCAATATGAACGAAGCGGATATCCGTGCTGCGGAGTGCGGAGTAGCGGTGGCGGAGATGGATAGCCGCCTGATAAAACTTGAGCAGCTCGGCATCTTGCTCGGCAGGGTCCCAGACCATGCATTTGCGACAGCCGGGATCACCGGAGCCGTTCATGCCTACCTCATCCCCATAATAAATACATGGCGTGCCCGGATAGGTTAGTTGGAATAAGGAGGAAAGCTTCATGGCCCCGATGTTATCTCCGCAAATCGTAAGCAGTCGCGGCGTATCATGGCTATCGAGCAGGTTGAATGCCGTCTCCGTTACTTGCTGCGGGTAAGCGGCAAGCTGGGCGCCGATCGCATCTGTGAATGCTGTAGCATCAATGGTTTGGTAAGCGAAAAAGTCGAGCACAGCGTTCGTAAGCGGATAGTTCATGACTGCATCGAATTGATCGCCCTGCAGCCACATCATCGAATCATGCCAAATTTCGCCCAAAATATAAGCTTCGGAATTAACGGCCTTAACGGTCTGACGGAACTCGCGCCAAAACTGGTGATCCACCTCGTTGGCAACGTCCAGCCGCCAGCCGTCGATGCCAATTTCCTCGATCCAGTAACGTGCAACGTCAAAGAGATACTTCTTCACCTCGGGATGCTCGGTATTCAGCTTGGGCATTAGCGGCTCGAAGGCGAACGTTTCGTAGGAAGGAACGCCATTCACCACCTGCAGCGGCCATTCGCGCACGTAGAACCAATCCGCATATTTCGATTGCTGGCCATGCAGCTGCGCATCGACAAATGGCGGGAAGGTTTTGCCGGAGTGGTTGAATACCGCATCCAGCAGGACACGGATACCGCGAGCGTGGCAAGCATCAACTAGCTCCTTAAGCTTCTCGTTGGTGCCAAAATGCGGATCGACCTTCATATAATCCTGCGTATCGTATTTGTGATTCGTTGTCGCTTCAAATAGCGGCGTAAAATAAACCGCGTTAATGCCGAGCTCGGAGATATGGTCTAAATGGTCCAGCACACCCTGCAAGTCCCCGCCAAAAAAGTTTTGGGGAGTCGGCTCGCCGCCCCATGGCAGCACATTCGCAGGATTAAGCGAGGGATCGCCATTGGCGAATCGCTCCGGGAAAATTTGATAGAAGACAGCATCCTTTACCCATGCCGGCGGTTCAAACACATCAATCGGATTAATATAAGGGAAATCAAAAAACGTATTCGAATTATCTGGCAGCTCCGCCTCAAAGCCTTTGTCCGTCAAAATAACCGTTTCAGTGCCGCTTATTAAGCGAAACGCATAACGCAGCCTGCGAAAAGGGGGGATCACCGCAGTTTCCCAATAATCGAAGCGTGCGTCAGAGGACATGATCCGCATCGGAACGGTCGTTAAGGTTTGCTCCCAGGCATATTTATCGCCGACAACTGCTTCCACAAGCGTGGCGTCGTTTTTTTTCGTTCGCACACGGAGGTGCAGCGTTTTGCCGTCATAGGCGTAAGCCCAGTTTTGTTTTGGCCGGTGATAGACTGCTTCTAATAACATCAAGATCGCTCCTTCAAAGTAAGGGATAATAAAATAGAAAATAGAGGATGAAAACGCGAAAAAAGGTACAACCTCTGCTTATAAAAGCCGAGGTTGTACCTTTTTCCATAACACGTTCAGGCGCCGCTCACGCGAAGCATCATGCGAACATATGGTTTCGGTAGCATTGCCTTTCTATTGTAACTCTCAACACATTTATTATACATAAATTGCACGTATTGTACTAGACCGTTTTTGAAAAAAAAGTTTACGCAAGCACCGTTTCATGAGCTTGGGATTCCAAGTAGCGCTCGCAATCCAGAGCGGCCATACAGCCGCTTCCTGCAGCCGTAATCGCCTGGCGGTAATTGCGGTCCTGCACATCGCCACAGGCGTAAACGCCAGGGATGTTTGTCTCCGAAGTACCAGGCTTAACGATGATATAACCTTGATCGTCCGTATCGATTTGTCCGCCAAGGAAGGCGGTATTAGGCGTGTGCCCGATGGTAATAAATAAGCCGTCTGACTCAAGCAGCTCTTCCTCGCCCGTTTCATTGTTACGGACTTTAAGGCCCTGCAAGCCCATGCCTGTAGCAGCAACCTCAAGCGGTGTGCGATTCAAGCTCCAAACGATTTTTTCGTTGGCGCGTGCGCGGTCCTGCATAATTTTTGATGCGCGCAGGTCTTCCCGGCGATGCACGAGTCTTACTTCGGAAGCAAAGCGTGTAAGGAATACCGCTTCCTCCATTGCGGAGTCGCCGCCACCGACGACGATGATTTTTTTGCCGCGGAAGAAGAAGCCGTCACAGGTTGCGCAAGTGCTCACGCCGCGGCCAATGTTTTCTTGCTCGCCCGGTATGCCGAGGTACTTGGCCGAAGCGCCTGTGGAGATGATAATCGACTCGGCTTGCAGCTCGCCGATGCCTTCGACGTCAAGCGTGTAAGGACGTTTGCTGAAGTCAACGCTTTTCACGGAGCCGGTTTTGAATTTTGCGCCAAAACGCTGAGCTTGCTTTCTCATATTGGACATCAGCTCGCTGCCGAGAATGCCGTCAGGGAAGCCAGGGAAGTTTTCAACCTCCGTCGTCGTTGTCAACTGGCCGCCTGGCTGCCAGCCCTCAATCACAAGTGGCTCCATGTTCGCTCGTGCAAGGTAGATCGCTGAGGTAAGTCCGGCAGGGCCGGTACCGATAATAATCGTTTTGTATGTCATCTATGTTCTCCTCCATTCACAAATTCACTGAGATAATAAATACTACTTTAAAATTATTACAATCTAGATATAAAGTCAATATCGTTCATGTAACGTTCATGTTGGTGAGGTATGCTGATTAAATCGACTACATAAGCCAAACTGGAGGAAGCAGATTATGCCAAAAATTGTCGTTGCCGATGATGATCCGAACATTCGTGAACTGGTCAGTCTTTTTTTGAAAAGAGAAGGCTACCAGGTCGTTGAAGCCATAGATGGGGTAGACGCGTTAAGCAAGCTGGAGGCGGTGCGCGCCGATCTGGCGATTATTGATGTGATGATGCCGCGGATGGACGGCTGGGCGCTTTGCGCTGCCATGCGGGCAAGCTATGATATTCCACTGCTCATGCTGACAGCCAAAGGAGAGACTACGCAGAAGTTGAAGGGCTTTGAGCTTGGCGCGGATGATTATATGGTCAAGCCGTTCGATCCGCCGGAGTTGGTAGCGAGGGTAAAGGCGCTGCTCAAAAGATACCGGATTACCGCGTCGCAAACCGTAGAGTTCGGCGCAGTCGTCATGAACCAAACCGATTTTCAAATGACTGCCGGAGGGGAGGGAACTACCCTGCCGCCGAAGGAATTCGAGCTGCTCTTTAAGCTGGCGAGCTACCCTGGCAAAACCTTTGCGCGCGACCAATTGATCGAGCAGATTTGGGGCATGGCTTACGAGGGGGACGAGCGAACGGTTGATGTGCATATCAAAAGGCTGCGTGACCGTTTTCCCGAGGAACAGTACCGGTTCCGTATCGTCACGATTCGCGGGCTAGGCTACCGGCTGGAGGAATGGGCATGATTCGCAGCTTGTACGTCAGGATCACCGCTACCTTTCTTATTATTGTTCTCATTAGTATCGGCGTAGCTTTTTTATTTACGAATCAAATGTTCAAAAGGGATGCAAGGGGGCAACTGCCCAATCAGATGGATAAGTCGATCGATCGGATCGAACAGCTATATGCCGTGTCCAAGCCGTCATCCATGCAGGAGTTTCTGAATGAAATGTCCGCGTTGCAAGGGCAGTCCATTATAGCGATTAACAGTGTCAACCGACTGGTCGCAGTTGGTGATCGCAGCGAGCTGATGGTGGAGAGACTCACTTATGATCAGCTGGCGAGGGTATTTAGCGGCAGTACGGTGAGACTGGAAGTATTCAATAGAGAAGAAGGCGGACCGCCACTGCCGCCTGCTTACGGCAGGCTGGTTCAGTTTGGCAATGAGAAATGGGCGCTATTCGTCCAGATGGATCGCTTTCCGCAAAACAGCAACTTCATATGGACCGCTGTCACGCTGCTCGTTACGCTGCTCTTGGTCGGCAGCGTTCTAATTCTCGTGGCAGCCCGCTACTTGGTGCGGCCGCTGAAGATGATGACGAATGCGGCTACCCGGATGTCGGAAGGGGATTTCTCTGTCCGTCTGCCCGCGAGGCGCGGAGACGAGCTTGGCGAGCTTGCCGAGGGCATGAACAAAATGGCGCTTAGCCTCTCCCAGCTCGAGATGATGCGGCAGGATTTTGTATCTAATGTATCCCATGAGATTCAATCGCCGCTCACCTCAATCGGCGGCTTTGCGGAAGCGCTGCGGAGCGAGGAAGTCACAGAAGCAGAGCGGGAAAGGTACATCAACATCATTAAGCAAGAGAGCATGAGGCTGTCCCGTTTAAGCGAGAATTTGCTTAATTTGGCGTCGCTGGACTCCCAGCAGCATCCGTTTCATCCGCAAACCTACCGGCTGGATCGCCAGCTGCGCGATGTAGTTTTGGCCTGCGAGCCGCACTGGCTGGCTAAGCGCCAGACACTGGAGCTTTATATGGAAGAAACGGTCATCGTGGCTGATCAGGACCAGCTCAATCAGGTGTGGATGAACCTATTTTCCAACAGCATGAAGTTTACGCCAGAGGGCGGGAAAATTTTCTGTTCCTTGACCGAGCAGGACGGCTTTGCGGTCGTTCGCCTGACAGATACGGGTATTGGCATTAGCGAAGAAGACCGCGAGCGCGTGTTTGAACGCTTTTATAAGGGAGACGTATCCAGAGACCGCAGCCAAGGGGGAAGCGGACTCGGGTTATCGATTGCACAAACAATTGTATCCATTCATGGCGGAAGCATTGTGTTGGACCCGGATGCGGACCAGCTTGCGGGAGCAAGCTTTGTCATCCGCCTTCCCCTTGCGCCTCCTGCGAGTTAAATTCGGAATGAACTGATTTGGGAGCATGGCCTGCCATGGAAATAAGGAAAGATTGGATAATCAAGACCAGGTTCGTTATGATGGAAGGAGATAAGCATTTCATGTGGTGAATGAGGGGAGAAGCATAAATGGGGAAACGCATACGGAAGGCCATTATTCCTGCGGGGGGACTCGGGACAAGGTTTTTGCCGGCTACGAAGGCGCAGCCGAAGGAAATGCTTCCGATCATCGATAAGCCTGCCATTCAATACATTGTAGAAGAGGCCGTTCAATCGGGCATCGAAAGCATCATTATCGTCAGCGGACGGAACAAGCGGGCAATTGAGGATCATTTTGATAAGTCGGCTGAGCTGGAAATGGAGCTGGAGGCACGCCATAACGAGGAAATGCTCGAGATGGTCCGTAAAATATCACAGCTTGCAGATATCTATTATGTTCGTCAGCGGGAGCCGCTAGGGCTTGGGCATGCGGTGCTGTGCGCACGCCGCTTCGTTGCTAACGAGCCGTTCGCCGTGCTGCTTGGGGATGATATTTTGAAATCGGACCCGCCTTGCCTGCGCCAAATGATGGATGTGTACGAGCAGCAGCATTCCTCCGTCGTCGCGGTTATGGAGGTGCCTTGGGATCAGACGCACAAATATGGCATCGTTGATATCGAGAGCGACAAGCAGGTCGCGCGCGTTCGCGATATTATTGAGAAGCCAGCTCCGGGGCAAGCGCCGTCCAACTACGCGGTAGTCGGACGCTACGTATTGGACCCTGCGATTTTCGATTTACTGGAGAAAGCGACGCCAGGAAAGGGCGGGGAAATTCAGCTCACGGACAGCTTGCAGCAATTGAACCGGATCGCTCCGCTGTCGGCCTATCGTTTTGACGGCCGCAGGCATGATGTGGGGGACAAGCTAGGCTTCGTTCAGGCTACGATTGATTTTGCGCTGGAGCGGGCAGACTTGGGTGAAGAGGTTCGAAGATATATGCTGGAGCGACTTAAGGAAACGCATAGGTAGAGGATCATGGTGGAGAGACTCAAGGAAGAATCGCATAGGTTGACCATAAAGATGGAAGAATCGCTTTGGAGCGGTTCTTTTTTTGTTTTATAGAAGATGAACGAAAGAGATGAAGGGTAAATAAGCGAGAAGCGAGCTCTTTTGGTGTAGCAGGTCTGTTGTGAGGATGGTTGTTTTCTTGTTCTGTGATTAGGACAAGATCATGTACGTACAAGTTTCGCATATGCTATACTACTAGGCATACAACTAACGGAGCTGAGGTGTGAAGTGAAGGAACAGCAAACGCCTAAATATATGCAATTAAAGCAGCAAATTTTATCCTGGATCGTCACGGCGCAATTCAAGCCGCATGAGAAGCTGCCTTCCGAGAACGAGATTGGCAAGCAGTTCGAAATGAGCCGACAAACCGTTCGCCAGGCTTTGGGCGATTTGGAGCAGGAAGGCTGGCTTTACCGCGCTCAAGGCAAAGGGACCTTCGTATCCGATCAGTCGGCGCCAGAGCGCAGGAATTCGCCGCAAGGCATAACGATTGGCATGATAACGACCCATATCTCCGACTATATTTTTCCTACGATTGTCAGAGGCGTGGAATCCAGTCTGCGCGCGGTTGGGGCACGGCTGCTGCTGGCAAGCACCGACAATGAGAAGGACAAAGAAAAGGACAGCTTGGAGTCAATGCTGCGCGAACCACTGACTGGACTTATAATCGAGCCAACGAAAAGCGCGGAGGGAAATCCGAATTTTAATTACTTTTTGGCGCTTGATGCGCTCAAAATTCCTTATGTCATGCTCAATGAGCGGTATAGCGACGTCGATGCGCCGTGCCTGCGCGTGGACGACGAGTTGGGCGGCTATCGCGCTGCCGAGCATTTAATTGCGCAGGGACATACGCGTATTGCGGGATTTTTTAAGACGGATGATTTCCAAGGCGTGCATCGGATGCGCGGTTTTCTCCGGGCTCATCGGGAGCAGGGATTAACGGTTCCGCCGGACTTTCTTCTACGCTACACAACGGAGGAGAAGCAGGAGAAGCCGGTGCAGGCGCTGTTCGCCATGCTTCAGCGGGAAGCGGAGCAGCGGCCAACGGCCATCATTTGCTACAATGACGAATTAGCGGTCCGCATGCTCGATATTGTGCGCCAGATCGGGCTGGCTGTGCCGGAGGATCTATCGATTATCGGCTTTGATGACGCGAATCTGGCAACGGCAACCGAGGTGAAGCTAACGACGGTAGCCCACCCGAAAACCGAGATGGGGGCAGACGCTGTCGAGCTGCTGCTCGGCATGGTAGAGAAGCAGCGCCGCCAGACCGTGGACAAAATCTACGATCCAAAGCTTGTCATCCGTGAATCAACGCAAGCGCCGACGATACCAAGCTAGTGCTGTTTTGAAGCAGCACGGCTAGACCATGGACAAAATCTACGATCCAAAGCATTGTCATACGTGAATCAACGCCAGCGCCAGCGACACAAAACTAGGCCTGTCTTAATGCGCGGATTCCCGAAAGGTGTGCCTGGCACAACCAAAAAAATACGTGACACACTTGTACGTACAACTTATAATAAAATTAGAAGTATTCGATGTTAATGTCCGTATAAGTCAAGACGGGCACACATTGGGATGCAAGCTTGAAGGGAGCGAACGATTCTCATGTTGGAAGCGTTGAAGCATGCGGTTTGGGAAGCGAATATGGACCTTCCGAAATACGGTTTGGTCACTTTTACTTGGGGTAATGTAAGCGGCATCGATAGGGAATCCGGCTATGCGGTTATTAAACCGAGCGGCGTTCCTTACGAGGAGTTGAAAGCGGAGCAGATGGTTGTTGTGGATCTGGACGGCAACGTTGTTGAGGGTAACCTGCGTCCTTCCTCGGATACCGCAACGCATGTGTTATTGTATAAAGCATTTCCGAATATCGGAGGAATCGTGCATACGCATTCGCCATGGGCGACAAGCTGGGCACAGGCCGGACGCGCGATACCCGCGCTGGGTACTACGCATGGCGACTATTTTTACGGTGAAGTTCCTTGCACAAGGGCGATGACAGAAGCGGAAATTACCGGTGCTTATGAGCTTGAAACCGGCAATGTCATCGTGGAAACCTTTACGTCGAACGATATCGATCCTAATCAAGTGCCTTCGGTGCTTGTGAACAGCCATGCTCCGTTCTGTTGGGGCAAGGACCCGCATAATGCGGTTCATAATGCGGTTGTGCTGGAAGAGGTAGCCAAAATGGCGCTGCACACGTTCCAGCTTAACCCGAACGTACAGCCGATGGACCAAGCGCTGCTTGATCGCCACTACTTGCGCAAGCATGGTGTGAATGCCTATTACGGTCAAAAATAAGGAGGACTCGGATAAATGAGCAAAAAATATGCAATTGGCGTAGACTACGGTACGCAATCGGGCCGTGCTGTTCTTGTTGACTTGACGAACGGCGCTGAGGTTGCCGAGCACGTTACCCCTTATACACACCATGTTATCGATGAGAAGCTGCCGGTATCCGGCATTAAGCTAGAGTATGACTGGGCGCTTCAGCATCCGCTTGATTATATTGAAGTGCTGGAATTATCTGTTCCTGCCGTTATGAAGGAATCCGGCATTGATCCTGCTGATGTCATTGGTCTAGGCATCGACTTTACGGCATGTACGATGCTGCCAATCGATGCAGAGGGTCAGCCTCTTTGTGTGCAGGATGCTTACAAGGACAATCCGCATAGCTGGGTGAAGCTGTGGAAGCATCATGCCGCACAGGACGAGGCTAACCTGATCAACGAGATGGCTGCGCAGCGCGGAGAGAAATGGGTACCGCGTTATGGCGGCAAAATCTCCTCCGAGTGGATGATGGCCAAAGCTTGGCAGATTTTGAACGAAGCGCCAGAGATCTACGAGACGGCAGATAAATTCGTAGAAGCAACCGATTGGGTCATCGGACAGCTGACAGGCAATATCGTTCGCAACAGCTGTACGGCTGGTTACAAAGGCATGTGGCACAAGCAAGAAGGTTACCCGAGCAAGGAGTTCTTCAAAGCGCTTGATCCGCGCCTAGAGAATCTGACCGAAACAAAGCTGCGCGGAGAAGTTGTTCCGCTTGGCTCGAAGGCTGGCGACCTGCTGCCGGACATCGCTGCCCGTATTGGCCTAGCGCCAGGCACGGCAATTGCTGTTGGCAACGTTGACGCGCATGCGGCAGTGCCGGGCGTTGGCGTAGTAACGCCAGGCAAGCTGGTTATGGCGATGGGAACATCGATTTGCCATATGCTCCTCGGCACCGAGGAGAAGGAAGTCGAAGGCATGTGCGGCGTCGTTGAGGACGGCATTATCCCGGGTTACTTCGGCTACGAAGCAGGCCAATCGGCGGTTGGCGATATTTTCGAATGGTTTGTGGAGGAATCGGTTCCAGCATACGTGCTGGAGGATGCGGAGAAGGCCGGCGAGAACGTGCATGTGTATTTGACACGCAAAGCTAATGAGCTAAACGTAGGCGAATCCGGCCTGCTTGCGCTGGACTGGTGGAACGGCAACCGCTCCGTATTGGTCGATACGGACTTGACTGGCACGATCTTAGGCTTAACCCTGCTCACGAAACCTTGGGAGGTATACCGTGCCCTGCTTGAAGCAACAGCTTTTGGCACGCGCAAAATCGTCGATGCATTCCACAGTAACGGCGTGGAAGTGAATGAGCTGTACGCTTGCGGCGGCTTGCCTCAGAAGAACGCGCTGCTTATGCAAATCTACGCAGACGTTACGAATCGCGAAATCAAGGTAGCGGCATCCAAGCAGACACCTGCGCTTGGCGCAGCGATGTTCGGAGCGGTAGCGGCTGGCGCAGCGAAAGGCGGCTTCGACAACATCGTGGATGCGGCTCAGAAGATGGCTCGCGTACGCGAAGAAACGTTTAAGCCCATTCCGGCAAACGTTGCAGTGTACGAGAAGCTGTATGCCGAGTACAATCTGCTTCATGATTACTACGGCCGCGGCTCTAACGATGTAATGAAGCGCCTTAAGACAATCAAGGAAGAACAAGCGTAAGCTTGTTTCACAGGTGGGATGATTTCACTCGTGGATGTTCAATATGCAACTCTATTAATGATTGGTGATCTGGTGTAATCAGACTGACTGAGCCATGAATGAATACTTATCAACGGAGGGGATTGATGATATCTTCCGGATGAGTATTTCCTTCATGGCTTGTTTAATAGAGTTCATTATTGTGGACAAAGATATGAATTTAGTCTGGGAACGGGCCGAAAGCGAAGGAGTAGGCTTAATTATAGATCTAATCCAGCATATGGGCTTCAAACGGCCAGTAACTAACTAGCTCTGCGAGACATAGATCTAAAAAATAGATCTATTCCATACAAACTGACCGAAAATGAGGAAATAGATCTAAAAAATAGATCTAATCCGGCAGAGTGGCTCCAAACGGCCAGTAACTAGCTAGCTTCGCGAGACATAGATCTAAAAAATAGATCTATTCCATACAAACTGACCGAAAATGAGGAAATAGATCTAAAAAATAGATCTAATCCGGCAGAGTGGCTCCAAACGGCCAGTAACTAGCTAGCTTCGCGAGACATAGATCTAAAAAGTAGATCTATTCCATACAAACTGACCGAAAGAAGGGAATAGATCTAAAAAATAGATCTAATCCGGCAGATTGGCTCCAAACGGCCAGTAACTAGCTAGCTTCGCGAGACATAGATCTAAAAAATAGATCTATTCCATACAAACTGACCGAAAATGAGGAAATAGATCTAAAAAATAGATCTAATCCGGCAGAGTGGCTCCAAACGGCCAGTAACTAGCTAGCTTCGCGAGACATAGATCTAAAAAGTAGATCTATTCCATACAAACTGACCGAAAGAAGGGAATAGATCTAAAAAATAGATCTAATCCGGCAGATTGGCTCCAAACGGCCAGTAACTAGCTAGCTTCGCGAGACATAGATCTAAAAAATAGATCTATTCCATACAAACTGACCGAAAATGAGGAAATAGATCTAAAAAATAGATCTAATCCGGCAGAGTGGCTCCAAATGAGCAGAAAAAGGTAGTCGAGGTGAGAGATAGATCTAAAAAATAGATCTATTTCATGCAAACTGACCGAAAATAAGGAAATAGATCTAATAAATAGATCTAATCCGGCAGATTGGCTCCAAACTTCCAGTAATTAGCTAGCTATGCGAGAAAAAAATCTAAAAGTAAATCTAATCCGCTCGTTCCCCCACTTTGACTAAAACAATCCCAGCCATAAGCAGCAGCAGCATCCTCGGAAAGAAAAAATAGCTTAGCATAGAAAAGAGGCTTTGCAAACCAAATTTGGTATGCAAAGCCTCTTTTTACGTTCATCTTCCATAAATATTTGAAAAATGACAGATTTGTACAGAAAATGTACAGAATCGCTTGATAAAATAGGGACGATTGTCCTATTACGAAAGGAGGAGGGAAATGCAACTGATCGGGCACCAGTTGCGGTTAATGGCATTACATAATCAAGGAGGAAACAAGCTTGAAACACACGGGTCTGAAGAATGAACAAGACAACAAAAAAAGACGATGGGGTAGGCGTGCAGTTGCGCTGCTGTTAGCGGTTAATTTGCTATCAGGGAGCTTCCTGACAAGCCTTCCACAGGCAGCAGCGGCGTCTGAATCTTCCGGAGGGACGTATTTTACGGATACGGATAATTGGGGTGGAGGACTCGCAGGCACGGCGGCGGATGGCGATCTCGATATCGGTATCAAAAACCAAAACAAACAAACCGCTGACAACTACAGCAAATATCCAGTTGAATTCAAGATTGCGAATGTAGCTGCCCTTCCGACTAAGAGCGCTCATTTGCTGATTCGCGCGCTGGATGTGGATGAGTATGATACGGCGACAAGTACGGTAGGAAACGGCGAATGGGATCGAGTCTATTTCTCGTCAAATCCAGCTGATATTGCTTTCGGCCCGTCTTATACGACTTGGCCTACGACGAGCGCTTGGACGAACGCCATTGCCGGATCAGGCATCCCCACTAGCGGACAAGGATATAAGAAAGAACTTAACGAAGGCGCTTATCTAGGTACCTTATCAGGCAAGGATAGCGTATGGAATACGTCAGTATTGTCCTTTAAGCCAGAGGATTTTGACCGCATCTCATTAGGCGATAACTATGTGGGCGTCACGATTCATCATTTTTACAAGGATTTACGGAGCCTCAGCACAACGCCAAACACAAACTGGCAGATGACTGTCGATTGGGGACAATTAATCATTGACGGCGGTTCAAAAAGAACGGGCGAAATAACGGATGCCAGTGTGAAGGTGGAAAATGGAAAGGTAACGATCGACACGAGTTTTCTTCCTAAGCTGCCCAATAAAAACTACTCCATCGAAGTTAACGTGATTGAGAAGCGAACGGTAGATGGAGAAGTGGTCGAAAAAAACTTGGGATTGGAACAGAAATTGTTCACCACACCAGGTAACGGCGTTAAGACAGATTGGAAAGCGATCACCATATCGGATTCCACAATTAACCCAAACAAGGAATACACAGTGAACATCATCCTGTTTGATGATCGCGGAGAGGGCCGCAGCCAGGAGAAGTATACGAATGCAGGAGAGGCGCAGCATATTTATTCCTTCTCCACGTTTGATCCTACGGTAAAAGATATTGCGAAGCCAGGGCTTCAATATGAGCCAACGAGCTTCGCGGTAACGGATTTCACTAGCCAATTTTATCGGTTAACCGGTCAAGCGCAGTCGGAGAATCTTCAAAAAGTGAAGATCGTCACGCTTCCAGCCGGAGGAACACTTCAACTGTCAGGCGTTGACGTTCAAGCCGGAGACGAAATTGTGAAGGCAGACCTTGGCAACCTGGCATTTGTTCCTGCCGCTTCGGGCTTTACAGGAACGGCTTCGTTCGATTGGAACGGCTATGACGGCACAAAATATGCAGCGCTAGATGCTGTGGTGACGATCACAGCCAATGCCGCTCCAATTGTAACGGCAATCGTGAAAACCATTAACCAAGGTGCAACGCTTGCTTTTACAGCAGCGGATTTTACGAGCCATTATACAGATACAACGAGTCCGGCAGAGAATTTAAGCAAAGTAAAAATTATTTCATTGCCTAATGCGGAACGGGGCAAGCTGTGGTTCAAAAACGGCAACAACCCTGCCGTTGAGGTAGCGGCGGGCAACGAGTTCAATGCGGCTGATCTTGGCAAGCTGAGCTTTGTCCCCGAAGGCGATGCACTTGGACAAGTCACGTTCGAGTGGAACGGTTCAGACGGCAAACAGTATGCCAAAAACAATAACAGGGTAAACATCAACATCAATGCCGCGCCGATCGTAAGCGATATTTCGTTTGCAGCGATTGCGGGTACGGCAGTAGAGCTTAAGGCAAGCGATTTTGCTAATGCCGATGCTTATACCGATGAGGATGAAGATGCATTGTCACAGGTGCGGATTCAATTGCCTGCGAACTTTGCCGATAAGGGCAAACTGCTGTACACCTCTGGTGGCGTAGGCAAGCAGATCGCGTCTGGAACGCCCGCTCTACTCAGCTTGACCGAGCTAAACAGCTTGCGCTTTGTGCCTGATGAGGAATTGGCTGATGACAGCACAGTCGTATTTGATTGGTACGGGCATGACGGGCGTCAATTTTCATTCAGCCCGGCCAAAGTAACCATTACGTATACAAATGCTCCTGTGGTCAGCAATATCGCGAAAGCAGGGCTGCAATACGAACCGATCAGCTTTACGGCTGACGATTTCAAAACCCACTATTCGAAAGAAAACGGAGCTTCCCATGCAGAGGGACTGACAGCCGTGAAAATCGTTACCCTACCGAATGTTGCGGAAGGCTCTTTGCAGCTCGATGGAACAGCGGTTGCCGCTGGCGATGAAATCGATGTCGATAGCTTGGCCAAGCTTGCTTTTGTTCCCGCACCAGGCGGCTTCACAGGCATGGCGAACTTTGATTGGAATGGCTATGACGGTGTGAAATATGCTGCGCTTGATGCAGCGGTCACCATTACAGCCAATGCTGCGCCAGTCGTTGGCCCGATTAACAAATCCAGCTTGAAAGGCGAGACAGTGCCATTCGCTACGGCTGAATTTAACAGTGTTTACAGTGATTCGGATAACGAGAGCTTGACTAAAGTTAAGCTTGTATTGCTCCCGGCAGCGGAGAAGGGCAAGCTTGTTCTTCGCAATGGCGACGGATCGGTAATCGAGATTTCGAATGCGGGCTTTGAGATAGCCGCAAGCGACCTCGGCAAGTTGGCTTTCGTACCAGCGCCAGGCGTTACAGGCAGTGTAACCTTTGACTGGAATGGTTCGGATGGCCAGCAATATGCTAAGGATAGCCAGCAGGTTACGATTACGATTAATACACCGCCTGTAGTTGGCGATATTAACAAAGCAGGGAATTCCGGAATTAGCATAGGTTTTAAAGAGACAGATTTTAAAGAATCACCAAGGTTTACCGATGCGGACGGTGATTCGCTCAAAGCGGTATCGATTACGCTTCCCGTTGATTTTGATGCAAAAGGTACACTTTGGTATTCATCTTCTGTAGGGGAATCGGTATATGTTGCGCCAGGAAATACAACTACTATAGCGGCGCAAAACCTGGACACTCTGAAATTCCAGCCTTCGGCTTCATTGCCGCAAGGCGATACCGTAACGTTTGATTGGAAGGGAAGCGACGGCAAGCAATGGTCCGAAGCGCCTGCCAAAGTAAACATTGCTTACAACGGCAAGCCGGTGGCAGAGACTATTACGGTTAACGTTACGGAAGGCACAACCGATATTATTATTATTTTCAAAGGCACGGATCAAGAGAGCGTTACGGAAATTGTATATGGACTGGAGAGCAATCCGTCCAAAGGAACCATTGAACCGGCTGACTATGATGTTTCAGGAGATACTTGGATCTATAAACCGAATCCGAACTTCATTTCAGGACAGGACAGCTTTACTTATAATGTCACGGATGGAGACGGTCAGACTGGCGATATACCAGCTACCGTAACCATTAATATTCACAGGTCGCTGGACGGCTGGGTGGGAGACAAAGCACAGGGTGATCCTACCGTGAAAATCATCCCAGGCGAGCAGCTCGGGCTTGCAGCTGTGAGCTCATGGCTCGCAGAGGGGGTAACCGCAAATGTGAATGGCGTGATCGTTCCGCTGACGCTTGCCAACCCGGATACATTTATCACGGATGGCTACAAGAAGTGGATCAATACGACGTATTTGCTCCCGGCAGATACTGTCGGCAATCTATACACGGTTACTTTTGCCGCGGTTGATGGAGAGGAAAGGCCGTTAACGGGAGAGCTTTCGAGCAGGCTAACGGATAACCATTTTGAAGTGGTAAAAGCGAATCTGTCGTTATCCGCTAATCCAGATAAAATCCTAGGCGATGGCAAATCGACAACGGACCTTTCAGCGGTGTTGACGAATGCAGACGGTACTCCAATTAAAGACGTTACGGTCGTATTTACCGCGCCAGCAGGCAAAGGGGATTTTGTAGGCGGGAATACAGCTGTCACGAACGAGCAAGGCATAGCTGTGGTGACGTATAAATCTCTGCAAATCACTGGCGTTAGCGAGCAGCAGATCCCTATTCAAGCTAATGTGTACAATAAAGAGCATGGGCTTAAGGCTCAGGATGAAGTCATCATTACATTCCTGCCGGCGGCAGTGAAAGGCTTCATTACCAAAGGCGATACTAACACGCCGGTTGCGGCAGCAAACGTTAGGGTAACGCTAGATCTCAATGGCGACGGGATCATTACGCCAGGTGTGGATTTTGATGAAACGGTCATCACGGATGCAAGCGGCGCTTATTATGTCGTTGTGCCTAAAGGCGATGTTTCCTACGATTTGGAAGTATCACAAACGGTTGACGTAGGAGGCGTACCGACGCCGGTTACCTACAAACAGAAGGCACAGGTTGGCGAGGTTACGGGTGCAGGCGAAGAAAACTTCGACTCCGAGAAGACGGTTACCGGCATTGTGCTGCTTAAACAGCCAACGGGAGCCAGCTCGCTGTTCAGCGGCGACCTGCTTGCCAAGACTCATATTTATGTCAAAAAAGCCGATGGCACTTATGTGCTTGAAGGCGGCTCTCCAAAAGCGTTTGAGCTTAATGGCCAAGGCGTATTCCACGCTGACGGACTCGCTATTGGCGAGTATGAGCTGGAGATCGGATATGAGATCGAGCCAGGGAAGACGATCACTTTTAGCCGCGCTGCGGTGAGTGTAACGGCATCAGGAGAATTAAATATTTCCGAAGCGCTTGTCGATCCCTACGGCACGATTACCGATGCGGTCACGAAAGCCGTGATCGAGGGTGCGGAGGTTGAACTCCGTTATGCGGATACGGCGCGGAATAAAGGCAAGGGAGTCACTCCGGACGAGAAGGTCGTTCTACCGGCATTGGTAGGCTTCGCGCCTAACGATAATGCAAGTCCGCTGCAGCTTAGCGACGCGCATGGCTTCTATGCTTATATGGTATATCCGGAAACGGACTACTACTTGCTCGTAACGAAAAATGGCTATCAAAGCTACAGAAGCCCAGTTCTTTCGGTAGAGTGGGAGATCGTGAGGCATGATTTGGAGCTGACTCCATTCACAGCGTCTGCCCCTGCTGCGAACCCGGCGTTAACTCTTTCTGTAGATAAAAACAAAGTCAAAGAAGGAACCAAGACCACAGTAACGGTCGAATACAAAAACACGTCAAGCAGCACACTTGCCGCAGGCGAGATTAAAGTAACGATTCCAGCAGACGCAGTCATTATCGATGCTGCAGGCGGTACGGTTACTGGACAGACTATCGTATGGAAAGTTGCGAATGTGGCTGGCGGTCAAGGCGGAAGCTACAAAATTACGCTTGAATGGCCTCTGATGAAGGCAGCCGATACGGCTTTTGATATTTCAGGCGAGCTTCTCGCTAACGGCGTAACCATTAAGTCATCGGTAAAAATCAACGTGTTCTCCGAACGCTTTGGCGAGCTTACGCATTACCGCTATATTCTTGGCTATCCTGACAAGGAATTCAAGCCTGAGGGCTCATTAACCCGGGCTGAGCTGGCGGCAATTGTTGCAAGGTTGACTGAGAATGTGACTATCGATTCCACTTTACCATTCAACGATATTCGCGAAGGGCACTGGGCAACGAATTACATTAAAATTGCTGTAAAACACAACTATTTTAGCGGTTATGAAGACGGTACGTTCCGTCCGGACGCAGCCGTAACAAGAGGCGAGCTCGCTTCGGTTATGGCGCGTTTCCTGAAGCTTGAGGTTAGCGAGCCGGCAACGGCGCACTTCAAGGATACGAACGGGCACTGGGCGGCGAACACGATTGAAGCCTTGTATAACGGCAAGTTTTTGAACGGTTATCCAGATGGCAGCTTCAAGCCGAAAAATGCGATTATCCGCGTTGAGGCTGTTACGATGATTAACCGCATGCTATACCGTGGACCATTGCAGGGATTAGCTCCGTTATTCCCGGATATGCCAGCGAACCATTGGGGCTTCGGCGATGTACAGGAAGCGACGCTTTCCCATAAAGCGGAGCGGAATGCAGACGGAAGTGAAAAATGGCTGGAAACGGTCAGCGATAGCGTGAAATAAAATAGATTTAAATAAACAGTGTGATAAAATACTTTGAAAAACAGCCTGTTTTGGTCGATGACCGGAACGGGCTGTTTTTTTGTAAATGTAAGAACTTATAGGCTGTATGCGAAAACGTTTTATTTCATTTCATCGAGTAACGGATACAGTCCTTTTGCTGCGGAAGGGAAGCCATTTCTTTTTTGACTGTCAGTCTAATGTCCTCAGAATATGGTTCTTGTCATCGAGGACGATGGCGGCCTTAATAATCGCTATATACCCAAGAATAATGATTAGAAATTTTCCACTAATTAAAAATGGAGATCATTTACTTTTTAATATAGAATAGATAAAAGTACATAGAGAGATTTAGGAGCTGGGGGATGAACGAAAGTGTATTGCCATCATTGCGGGAAGAAACGCACAGACGATGCCATTTATTGCAGCCAGTGCGGCAGGCGTCTTTCGGCTGATCAAGATGCCGAAACGGCAGCACAGGCAGAGCATGCAGCGGCTATAAAGGAAGCTGGTGCCGCTATGGAGATAGGATTAGAAAGTTTGCCATCCATTATACCAACGACTACACGAAGGAAGGCTGCGAGAGGCTCTGTATGGGCATGGCTGATTCCGATTATGCTGACTCTCCTGACCGCTGCTTCCGTGTTTTGCTACTATATATATCAAACGGGAATTAATGATAGAGTAATCAGGCTTCAAGGCAAGGCAAGGGAAGAGGCGCTTGCGGGAAATTATACTGGAGCCAAGGCGCTGCTCAAGGAAGCAAGTGATGCGCGCCCGGGCTTTGCGGCGATTCAGAAGGATGCAGAAATTGTTGACCACGTCGATGAAATTTCGCTTAACGTCGCAGCCGCCGGCAAACGGTTGGAAGAGCGGAATCTGGCAGAAGCCGAGCAGCTGCTGGAGCAGGCCAAAGAGGAGCTAAAGGGGCATACGGAGCCGATTTACGATAAGATGAAGGTTCAGCTTGGCGAATTGATGATGAAGCTTGGCGTAATGAAGCTGACGGATGAGCTGGCAGACCTGAACTCGGTCGATGAGCTTGCTGCCAAGCTTAACGCCGCTAATCATTTAGAGGGTGAAGAAGCTGCAGCAGTGAAGGAGCAGATTGTTGCAAAAATCGTGGAGATCAGCTATAAGGAAGCAGAAACGCTGATGAAGAACAAAAGCTATACTGCCGCGCTCGAGATAACGGGCAAAGCACTTTCGCTTGCTAAGGATAATGAGAAGCTATTGAAGCTTGAGAAGCAAATTAACCAAGCACAGATTGATTTTGAACAGGCTGAGCAGCAGCGGTTGGAGCATGCGATGCAGCAAGCGGCAGCAGAGGATTTGAAAAACCAGACGGCAGCCGTAGAGGTTGTAAAAATCGACTCCACGCTGGATGAGTTTGGCGACTTGAATATGGAGGCTGAGCTGAAGAATGCAGCTACCCGTCCGATTTATTCCATAACGGTGAAATTCACCGTTTTTGATGCGGCGGGCCATGAGATCGGAACCGGAACAGCACAGGACAAGGAGGCATATGTGCAGCCTGGCGAGACCCTGCGCATGACCAGTACCGTTTATGGGGTGAATGATGAAAATACGACCATCGTCGTTGACCATGCGACTTGGTATTTAGACTAGGGAGACAGTGAGATGAGTAAAAGAGTGTGGTTCAGCGCCATCGTTTCAACCCTTGTCGTATGCGGCGGGATGGCTGCTGCGCTGGCGGTTCATGCCGAGGTGCCAAGCCAGCTTGCTGGCAAACCGCTCCTTGCGGTCGCGGAAGAGAAGAAATCGAAGTCGCTGAAGGATATTATTTTTGAGACACAGAAGCTGGTTGTTATGATTGAGACGGATAAGGGCGAGCAGGGCTCAGGTTTTCTTTATAATTTGGAGGGAGACTTGATTACAAACGCGCATGTCGTAGCCGGGGCTCGCATGGTAAAAATTAAAACAGCAGACGCGCGTGAAATGGAAGGCGAAGTCATTGGCATCAGTACAGAGACGGATGTCGCGGTTGTGCGTGTACCAGAATTGTCGGGGACGGAGCCCTTGCAGGTTGTACGAGATGAGAAGGCGGAGGTAGGCGACGAGGTACTGGCTGTCGGCAGTCCGTTAGGCTTTCAAAATACGGTCACGACAGGCATCATAAGCGGCCTGGGCAGAAGCTTTGAGATTGAGCCGTATTTGTATTCCGATTTATATCAAATTTCGGCGCCCATTGCTCCCGGCAACAGCGGCGGTCCTCTTGTAGATCAGAAAACGGGGGCGGTGCTGGGCATTAATTCCGCTGGTTACGAGCAAGGTTCGATTGGGTTTAGTATTCCGATTGCGAACGTGATTGAACTTGCGGAGCAGTGGTCCAATGAGCCGATGCAGGAGCTGCCCGAGATTGAAACCTCGGATGATAAAGACGGGCCTGAAGAGAACGCTTCCGTAGAAGAGTTTGCGGGCTATCTCGTTACCCACTTCTATGACAGCCTGAACAATGCCGATTATGTGTATGCATACTCGCTGCTCGGCGGCAATTGGAAGGAAGGCACGAGCTATGAGAAGTTTAGGGAAGGCTACTTAGGCACGCTTAATGTAGTGATCGATAATATGCATGTTAAGAACGGTAAAAAGGATAAAGCGGTCGTTATTGCGGTTATTTCCGTAGATGAGCGGGTGGATGGCAAGTATGTATTAAGCAAGTATCAGGTCACCTATGAGGTGGGCTACGAAAATGATCAATTAAAGCTGCTCAGCGGCAAAGGGAAAGCTATAAAATGACGAAAAAAGCTCGAAAAGGCCATCTGGGGTGACGGCATTTTCGAGTTTTTTGTCTTTACTGGGGATTTCATTAAACCCCTCTAGTGCTCTTCATTAATCGCTGTCAGCACTAATTTGGGCTGTGTTAGGGTCTTCCTCTCGAAAAATAGGATTGAAAATCAGTTCGATAGCAACGGAATCGTTGCGCTGAACAGGGAAGCTAAGCAAGGTGGACGGTATAATGCGTCCATTTAAGAGCAGTCTGTAGCTCGTATTGCCGCGGATCGGCACATTGCTGACCGATACAATTTGCCCGTTGAAATTAAAGCGGACGACTCCCGTTTCAGCAAGCGCCTGATAGATGCTCAGGCCTGGCCGGAACGGCACGCGATAGGCTTGCGTGATGCCTGGGTAGGCTGCTCCTCCATTGATGACGACCGTTACCGATGGACGGGGGCCGGGTGGGAAAGGCACCGGAAACGGAATTGGAAACGGGAACGGCCCCGGTCCTGGAGGGAACGGCCCTGGTCCTGGAGGGAACGGCCCTGGTCCAGGAGGGAACGGCCCTGGTCCTGGAGGGAACGGCCCTGGTCCTGGAGGGAACGGCCCTGGTCCAGGAGGGAACGGCCCTGGTCCAGGAGGGAACGGCCCTGGTCCGGGAGGGAACGGCCCTGGTCCAGGAGGGAACGGCCCCGGTCCAGGAGGGAACGGCCCCGGTCCAGGAGGGAACGGCCCCGGTCCTGGAGGGAACGGCCCTGGTCCAGGAGGGAACGGCCCTGGTCCTGGTCCGAAGCCAGGCTGAGGCATAATCATGCGGCGCGGTCCGCCGCAGCCGCAATTTCTGCCGGTTCTGGCTGGAGCAGGCCTTACAAGATATTGTTGCTCGTTAGCGTAAGTATACTCCATACAAGCACTCAAACTCCTTCATGAAACAGTATAGGCATTTATCCTACTGTATCGTATGCGGCATTTGCCTAGGTGGTGTTCACGAGCATAGTTGCAGCAAGCTTAGGAAGGTTTTCGTTTAAGGGGATTATATGGCTTTGTCGTAAAACCAGACTGCTGATGAGGCTATATTGTACATTTGCAGCAGTCCTCCTCTTTAGAACGTAAAAGACAAGTCTATCCTGCACGTATGCAGCAGAATGAGCAGAAATGGTGTTCGAAGGCAGGTAAATGATGAGCTATGTTGTACGGAATGCAGGCTAGCAGCTGCATCGGGCGAAATAGGGGCATTTATCCTGCGTGTGTACAACATAGCCAAGGGAAGTTGGTCTGGAGATGGCTGAAAGTTTGTCTGAAGCGGATCGAACGGTGTTATTGGAGATGGAGGGAAGTTGGTCTGAAGAGGAGCTAAGCTGGTCTGACAAGATAGATGAGAGTCTGGAGATGGTGGTGAACTGATCAATTGGCATTTTTCGAGAGAGGTGTGAAGGTCTATCCTGAATTAGTGAAATATCGGCTTATATCCGAAAAAAGGCGGCCCGTCAGCAGATAATTCTGCTGGGGGCCGCCTTTGGGTAAAGACGATATTATTTTACAGCTGCTTCGTAACGTTTGCCAACTTCATCCCAGTTTACTACATTCCAGAATGCCGCGATGTAGTCAGGGCGTTTGTTTTGGTAGTTTAGGTAGTAAGCATGCTCCCAAACATCAAGGCCAAGGATTGGCGTTTCGCCTTCCATGATCGGGCTGTCTTGGTTTGGCAAGCTGTATACTTTCAATTTACCGTTAGCTACTGCTAGGAATGCCCAGCCGCTGCCGAAACGAGTCGTTGCTGCTTTAGCGAAATCAGCTTTGAAAGCTTCGAAGCCGCCAAGCTCGCTTTCGATTGCTGCTGCAAGAGCGCCAGTTGGAGCTCCGCCAGCGTTAGGAGCGATAGTTTCCCAGAACAAGCTGTGGTTAGCATGTCCGCCGCCGTTGTTGCGAACAGCAGTGCGAATAGCTTCAGGTACGCTTGCAAGGTCAGCGATTAGCTCGTCAATCGATTTGCTTTGCAATTCTGGAGCGGACTCCAAAGCTGCGTTAAGGTTAGTCACGTATGCGTTATGGTGACGGCCGTGGTGAATTTCCATTGTAGTCGCATCGATATGCGGCTCAAGTGCGTTGTGCGCGTAAGGCAAAGCAGGTAGTTGATGTGCCATTATTTTTACAGCCTCCTAAGTTTTATGTAGTTATCCAAGTCCATTATCCCTTATCCGATCGAATAAATCAACATTATTGTTTCAAAAGTCGGTAAAGCATAAAGGGAATAAAAATTTGAACACAACCTGCCTAGGGTATCACAGGCCTAGATAAATTATACAAATTAGGCATAGAGGACTGTATCGTTAACACAAAAAACGATTAAACCAGTGTAAGCGCTTAATATAAAGCGTTTTCAGGAGATAATCGATGATTTGTTTAATTTTTTTAAGGAATATTAAAGATACAAGCAGGATTTCGTTAAAATTTGTCGTAATATATTCTAAATGCAGTACTATGACATGGTATAGAAGGTGTAATTTTAATGAATGTTCGTTCCTTCCAGTTGTCCGATTACCGACCAATTACAGCACTGCTTGAGGATGTTCTTACCGAAGAGTGCTACGAACAAACGATGGAGGCTTTTGCCCGCCAATTGTCATGGGATAGTGATTTAGTTCTAGTCGCTGTCGAAAATTCCGAAATTGTGGGCATGATTATCGGTACGATAGATAATAACAAAGGTTATTACTATCGAATTGCTGTCTCTCCTCTCCACAGGCGGAAAGGAATCGGCAAGACGCTTATCCAGTCACTGCGCCAGCGCTTCGAACAGCGCAATGTCACAAA
Source organism: Paenibacillus paridis (assembly GCF_006345825.1). GTDB lineage: Bacteria > Bacillota > Bacilli > Paenibacillales > Paenibacillaceae > Pristimantibacillus > Pristimantibacillus paridis. Next base: position 78,424 of record NZ_VCIX01000075.1, on the reverse strand, counting down.
GATACTAATTACCGCGGACGAGCACAATGAGCCTGTTCTGCCGCTGTATGAGTCGATGGGCTATGTAGCCAACGATTTTATCCGGTCGTTTCAGAAGCTTAGCATTGTAGCCGGTTAACGCGAACTTTACTGCATGTATGTTGTACGCAGGGCATATCTGCATCGCCATTGCTTTTGGCGGTCAGATATGCTTTTCTTATTACTATATACTTTTACGAGGAGAACGGGATGGAACCCTATCGGCATTGTGTCATCAAAAGCTTCAAACATAACGGCCATATACACCGGACATGGCAGCAAAATTGGCTTGTCTCGAATGAGCTGCTTGCTGATGAGCACAAGGAAGAGTCGATGAAGGTGCTCATCAATCGTCAGACCCCTATACAAGAATCAGATGGTAAAATATGGGTGAGCCGAGTGCCGGCAGTCTCTTTTTTTATACCTGGGCAGTGGTTTAATGTTGTTGCCTTGCTCGAGGAGAGCGGCATTCGTTACTATTGTAATATCGCCTCGCCGCCTTATTTGCAAGGAGATGTTCTCACGTATATTGATTACGATCTGGACGTCATTCGTTCGGCGGACGGCAGCAGGCATGTAGTCGATCAGGATGAATATGACATGCACAAAGCGGCTTACCACTATCCCCAAATGGTAGAAGACAAAGTACAAGCCGGGTTAGAGGCGCTTCTGCACCGTATTGATCAGAAGCAATCCCCTTTCCAGGATCACTTTGTGACGCTTTATTATGAGGAATGGTTGAGGCGCAACAATGAGGTGGAATCATGAGCCTGTTAAACGGAAAACGCAGCAAACCGAAGAGTAATCAAGCCCATCCTTCTGTTGAAGGCAGCAGCCAGTCTCCGCTGCAGGCAGGAGCAAAGCCTTCTATGCTTGCGGAGCTGCTCGATTGGACCAAGACGCTGGTCATTGCTTTTGCGGTGGTCATGCTTCTGCATTTCTTTGTGTTTAACCTCTCAAAGGTCGAGGGACATTCAATGGAGCCAACGCTAACGCAGCACGAATGGCTGTTTGTTAATAAATTCGTATATTTGTTCGGTAAGCCGGGAATCGGCGATGTTGTTATATTGAAGGAACCGAACACAAGCGACAAAGAGAAAAAATATCTGGTGAAAAGAATTGTAGGGATTCCAGGCGACCGCATTGAGGTTCACGACCAGCGCTTGTACCGGAACGGCGAGCTGGTGGACGAGCCGTATACCGATTCATTGATTGAGGACATGAGCTATGGACCCGAAGTGATCCTTGCCGGACATTATTTTGTAATGGGAGATAATCGCCATTCGAGGGCAAGCTTGGACAGCAGATCGTTCCATGCGGTGCCGGAAGAGCTGGTTAGAGGCAAAGCTGAGTTTATTGTCTGGCCTTACAAAATGATCAGAGCGCTTTAACCGCATCGATTGTCATAGAGGCAGCGTTCGCTGACGCTCTCGTCCGAGCGGACAAAATGGTGGCAGATTAGCGATAACCTTTTAAGGAGGGTTCGACCATAAAAGACGTTATGATTTATACAGACGGTGCCTGCTCCGGCAACCCGGGTCCGGGCGGCTGGGGAGCGGTGCTGTTTTTTGGCGTTCATCAGAAGGAGATTTCCGGCGGGGAGAAGCATTCGACAAACAACCGGATGGAGATTCAAGCGGTTATTGAAGGCTTGAAGCTGCTGAAAGAGCCTTGTCGGGTAAAGGTGTACAGTGACTCTGCATATGTTGTGAACTGCTTCCAGAAGGGCTGGATCAAGGGCTGGCTGCGCAACGGCTGGAAGAACAGCAAGAAGGAGCCGGTAGAGAATCAAGAGCTGTGGAAGGCGCTTTGGGAGCTTATGCAGCGGCATGAGGTTGAATATATAAAAGTCAAAGGCCATAGCGATAACGAATGGAACAATCGCTGTGATGAGCTTGCTCGTGAAGCCATCCGAAGGTTATAGCGATGGATAAATGGGCCAAGCTCAAGGCAGAGATGAAGGAGGCAGCGCTTAGTCTAGGCATTGACAAGATCGGAGTCGCTTCAGCTGATCCTTTTGTGTCCTTGAAGCAAATCTTGCTCAGGCATAGGGAGCTGGGACGGGAATCCGGCTTTGAGGAGCCGGACATTGAGAAGCGAACAAATCCTGCGCTGCTCTTCGATAATCCGCAATCGATTATCGCCATCGCCATCGCCTATCCCTCCAAGCTGAAAGACCCTCCCAAATCGGAGCCTGGGGCACGGCGCGGCATCATGGCACGTTCGGCATGGGGCGATGATTATCATAAGGTGCTGAGGGACAGGCTCGCGAAGCTTGAAGCCTGGCTGAGAGAGCGTGTGCCGGACTTGCGCGTGGAGAGCATGGTCGATACGGGCGCTCTATCGGATCGTGCCGTTGCAGAGCGTGCCGGCCTTGGCTGGAGCGCTAAAAACTGCTCCATCATCTCGCCGGAGCTCGGATCATGGATCTATCTTGGCGAGATGATAACGAATCTTCCGCTAGCACCAGACGAGCCGGTAACGGAAAGCTGCGGCTCTTGCACCAAATGCATTGATGCCTGCCCAACGGACGCTTTGGTCGGACCGGGTCAGCTGAATTCGAGCCGTTGCATTTCTTTTGTTACGCAAACGAAAGGGATGCTTACGGATGAATTCATGCGCAAGATTGGCAATCGGCTGTACGGCTGCGATACCTGCCAGACCGTTTGTCCGGTAAACCGCGGGAAAAACTGGACGCATCAGCCGGAATTGCAGCCTGACCATGAGCTCGCGAAGCCGCTGCTCGTGCCATTGCTAACGATCGGAAACAAGGATTTCCAGAGAAGATACGGAAGCACCTCCTCCGCATGGCGCGGCAAGAAGCCGATTCAGCGAAATGCGGTGATCGCTCTAGGCAACTTCAAGGAAGCAAGCGCAGTACCGGATTTGATTCAGGTATTGGGGCAGGACCCGAGGCCTGTGCTGCGCGGTACCGCCGCATGGTCCCTTGCAAGAATCGGGGGAGAGCAGGCCGAAGAAGCATTGCTGATTGCTGCTGGCAAAGAGAGCGACGAGGAAGCCAAGCAAGCCATTCTGCAAGCGATTGACCAGCTTGGCAGCCTAATTAAAGATTCCGAGCGCCAGCAGCAGGATGATGGGTCTCAGGCTTGAGGAGCTAATTCTCAAAATTGCCGGCTACGGCGGTGGGCTGCCGATAAAAACTGCGCTGCTAAGCTTGGAGGCAAGAAGTTGATTTTCGCTTGTGCCAGCTAGGAATTAGAGCGGTTATCCATGAAAAGCTGTTCATTGCGAACGAGGGGCGAACATGCTATTATTGGGACATTATACACACCAGGAGAGTTAGAAAGGGTTAGGTGAAAGGCATGACATGGGTTAATATCGTAGTACCAATCGTTACTTTGCTTGCAGGAGCTGTAGGGGGCTTCTTTGTTGGCGTATTCTATCTGCGCAAGCAGCTTGAGAAAATGCAAAACGATCCGGAAATGATTCAGAAAATGGCTAAGCAAATGGGCTATAACCTGAACAAACAGCAAATGCAAAAAGCGCAGCACATGATGAAAAATCAAAAAATGCCTCGCAGATAAACAAGTTGACGAGGAGAACCGGAAGGAGGTTCAGAAATGGCGGGAAGGAAAGATTACGTCAATTCGAATGTATCGGGCAACCGGGAGCAGATTGAGCATCATATCAAAGAAATTTTGAAATTGATTGGTGAGGATGTTGAGCGCGAAGGGTTGCTGGAAACGCCTGCAAGGGTAACCCGGATGTACGAGGAGATTTTTGCCGGATATGAGGTGGATCCCCGCGAGGTGCTTGGCGTAACGTTCGATGAGCAGCATGAGGAGCTTGTGATCGTCAAGGACATCGTGTATTACAGCCAATGCGAGCATCATATGGCACCTTTCTTCGGCAAAGCGCATATCGGGTATTTGCCAAGCGGCAAAATTGCGGGACTTAGCAAGCTTGCGCGCCTTGTAGAGGCGGTTACGCGCCGTCTGCAGGTGCAAGAGAGAATTACATCGCAATTGGCCGACATTCTGGCCGAGGAGCTGCAGCCGAATGGGGTAATGGTCGTTGTCGAAGGCGAGCATTTGTGCATGTGCGCCCGCGGCGTCAAGAAGCCAGGCAGCATGACGGTTACTTCAGCCGTAAGAGGCGAATTCCGCAGCAATCCTGCACTTCGTTCCGAATTTCTTACTTTATTGAAGCGATAGGCTTTGCAACGAAGAGAGGCTGACTCCCAAAGGATATATCCTTTGGGGTCAGCCTCTCTTTCTGTCTTCTGAACGGTTTGCAAGCTGCCTGTTCCGAAGAGCAATCGATAGACAACAGGATGCTTGTCAGAATGGCGCCCATACCAGCTTGCGCGTCTCTTCGAAGCGATCTTGGATATAGGGCCAATTCACCACGTTCCACCAATCCTTCACATAATCCGGCCGCTTGCTCTGATGCTTTAGGTAATAAGCATGCTCCCACACATCCAAGGGCAGTAAGGGAATGGCATCCCATTGCGATAAATTCTGATGCTTCTCCGCAGTAAGAATCTCCAGGCGCCTACTGCGCGGGCTCCATATGAGGATAGCCCAGCCGCTGCCTTCTACCTTCGCGGCCGCTTCGCTGAATTGTTTCTTAAACGCAGTAAAGCTGCCAAAATCATTTCTAATCTGCAAGCTTAGCGTACTTGTCGGCTCCCCGCCGCCATAGGGCGACATGGCATTCCAAAACAGCGTATGCAAATAGTGGCCTGCACCGTTAAAGGCAAGCTCGCGTTCCCAATGCTTCACAAGCTCGAAGTTTCCCGTTTCGCGTGCGGTTTGCAATTGGAGCTCCGCTTTGTTTAAACCGTCAACGTAGGATTGATGGTGAATGTCATGATGGATGCGCATGGTAGGTTCATCGATATAGGGCTCTAGGGCTTGATAGGGATAGGGCAAAGTGGGAAGGATATGCCCTCCTATTGGTACCTGCTGCAGCGTGGTACGATGCTCGTTAGAACCGTGACTAACGACAGCTTGCCTATAATTGGCCATGAGTCCAATATAGTAGTTCGATTCGCGAATGGAGTGTGAGATGACCGTTTTGGTAATGGGCGAAGCTACCGCTGCCGTGCGCTCGGTTAGTTGCGTCAATTGATCCACGTAGGTTCGAGATTGTTCAAGCGCCGCATCGATAAGGGCATCGACGGATTCTTCTACGTGCTGAGGAAGGCGTGACGGAAAGGGCAGCCAATCATCGAGCCATTGGTTGGTGTATTGCGCCGTATGAGAGAAGACAGGCTCCCAGGATTGCAGGAGCTGTACGTATTGGGGTTCAAGCTCAGGTGCCGCTTGCAAAATGACGGCGGCATGCTCTTTCTCTTGCAGCTTCCAATGCCGTACAAATTCAATCACCCGAACGGGCATGAGCGTTCCATAAACAAAAAGCACGACCATCGCCTCCTCTGTCGCAACAAGTGCATCTATATTAGATGTATTCGCTGAGATAGGGGCATATGTCGTGCTTGCTGATTATGCGCGTTCTGCTTGCAGCTGCTGATCAACCTGACTAAGGAACAGCGCGGCTCTTTGAATATATTCGCTTGGATGCACCTGGAAGAGCAGCTCGTGCTTTCCGTCCGGGACGATCCATGAGCGGGAAAGAACGTTGCCTTGCCCCTCTGCAACGGCTTCGGCGGTCTGGAACGGAGCTTTCACATCATTCGTCCCATGTATAATAAATAGCGGAATATTATAGACGTTGGAGATGACCTCGCTTGCCGGAATCGATCCGAAGCTTGTGCCGGTCCAGAGCGGAATCATGGATTCAATGAGCGGCAACGAGAAGCGCGGCAGGGATACGAATTGATTCAGGTTATCAAACAAGGCCTCGGGGCTCGGAATAAAAAGGCTATCGAGAATCATGGCATCAATGTCCTCGGTCTGAAGAGCGGCCTGTAAAGCGGTTCCGGCGCCCATGGAGAAGCCCCATACCACAATATCCTCGGCTCCGCGGGACTTGACATAGTCTACGGCAGCCAGCAACTGCTGCGACTCCTCAAGGCCGCCCGTAGCGGGAGCTTTATACTCTTTAGAGGCATAACCGTAATCAAATAGCAATACATTATAGTTTAGGCCGTGCAGCAGCTTCGAGAGCTCATACATCGGCACCCAGGATTCTTCGCGGTTTGCGCCATAGCCATGGCTGAAAACGACCGTACGCGCAGATGGAGCAATTTCACTTGTATCCTCATTCGCAGGAATGAACCAGCCGCTAACGGTGGTGTCGCCACTTCTACTAGGAAAAATGACATCCTCGTAATCCAGGCCTATAGCCGCTTGCGGATTGGAGGAAAGCGGTGCTACATAAGGATAAGCAAGCATCCAAGCCACATAGCCATGAAAGATAAGGACGGCCAGCAGGCACATCGCCGTCAGAGAAGCAATCGAGGCAACGAGCAGATGCTTGCCGCGGCTCTTGGTTTTGCGAAGCTGGAACAAATTTTCGGCTTCTCCCATAGGAAAGGGCTGAAGAGTCTGCGGAAATCCGCCTTCAAGGGGCAATGGTGTCATCAAGGTCGTGCTCATGTCGTTGTCCTCCCTCTGTTAGCAACCGTCATTGGTTCGAAGTTGTCCTCAGCGCTGTAAGCGCTTTTTATTTCTAGTACTTTAATCGTAGTCCGGTCCTAGTAGCCTGTCAATTGGTGTCGAGGTAATGTTAATCATTTGTAATATTGCTGTAATGTAAACAACTCTTCTTTACGATAGTAGCGGCAATGAGTTATACTGAATGAGAATCGGTTTCATTGGATGAAACTTTTGTAGAGGGAGGTGCGGCGGCATGGAAGAAGGAAAATCGACGGTTCGGGCTGTGGATCGAGCGCTTGATATATTACTGTGCTTTACCTTGAAAACGGACTGGGCGATGACGGAAATTGCCGAGCATGTTGGCCTGCACAAAAGCACGGTTCACCGGATGCTCGCGACGCTTGAGGAGAAGGGCTTTATTGAACGGGACCGTTCAACCGACCGTTATCATTTGGGATTGAAAATGTGGGAACTCTCCGCCAATTTATCGCGCACCGACGACCAAGGCACCATTTGGCTGCCGGAGATGGAGCGCCTGCGTGATCAGCTGGGAGAAACCGTAAGCATATATGTAAGAGATGGCTCCGAACGGATTCGCATGCAAGCCGTACAGAGCAATCAGCCCGTGCGGCGGGTTGCCCCGGTAGGGGCCAGGCTTCCTCTTTACGCTGGAGCTTCCAGCAAGGTGCTGATCGCCTATTCGGACCTAATTGTGCAGGAGAGTATATTCGGAGACCCGGCTTGGCTATACTCAATCGATCTGGACCAATACAAGCAGCAGCTTGAGGAGATTTGCTTGCACGGCTACGCAACAAGCTTTGAAGAAAGGGAGCCCGGCGCTGCGGCGATCTCAGCTCCTATATTCAACCGGACAGGGAAGCTGGCGGCTGCCTTATCTGTATCTGGGCCCGCCAGCCGGATGACTATGGAAATCATGAGTCAATACGCACCCGTAGTGATGGAATCTGCAAAACGGATGGGTACGATGAGCTTATAAGGGAAGACCGGTTCTGAGGAGCGCCTTGGAACTGGTCTTTTTTTTGTTGAAAAGGACTAGGGTCATCATGCGGTTATTGACACTAAAAGAAGCTGAAAGCTCCCCGCATCTTAGATCAGTTGAAGAATATAGCAGGAGAGGAATTAGTTTAACGTACTAATTACAAGTGGGCCTATGGATATAAAAAAAGAACTTTGCCGGTTACGGCAAAGTTCTTTTTATGACAATCTGGGATCCTGCTTATTAAGCAGTAGTGTTCATGTTAGCGATCATTTGGCGAAGTACCGTTTGAAGGATACCGCCATTGCGGTAGTAATCAACGTCTACGACAGAGTCAAGACGAACGATTGCTGGGAAATCAAATGTTGTGCCGTCTTCGCGGGTAGCCGTAACGGTTACTTGCGAGCCTGGAGTTACGTCATTGGACAAGCCAACGATGTCGAATACTTCACGGCCAGTGATGTTAAGCGTCTTCCAGCCTTGGCCTTCTGGGAATTGCAGTGGCAATACGCCCATGCCAACCAAGTTGGAGCGGTGAATACGCTCGAAGCTTTCAGCGATAACTGCTTTTACGCCAAGAAGGAATGTACCTTTGGCAGCCCAGTCACGCGAGCTTCCTGTACCGTATTCTTTACCAGCCAGAACGACAAGGTTTTTGCCGTCTTTTTGGTATTTCATTGATGCATCGTAGATTGACATTACTTCGTCAGTAGGCAGGTAAGTCGTTACGCCACCCTCAGTGCCTGGAGCCACTTGGTTACGAATACGGATGTTGGCGAACGTACCGCGCATCATAACTTCATGGTTACCACGGCGTGAGCCGTAGGAGTTGAAGTCTTCGCGTTTAACGCCGTTATCGATCAAGTATTGGCCGCCTGGGCTGTTAACCGTAATGTTACCTGCAGGGGAGATATGGTCCGTCGTTACGGAATCGCCCATTAGCGCAAGCACGTTTGCCGAATGAATGTCCCCGATATCCGTAAGATCTGGACCAAGGTTTTCGAAGAACGGCGGGTTTTGGATGTACGTTGATTTGTTATCCCATTCGTAGCTTTCGCCTTTAGGAACGGAAATGGCATTCCAACGCTCATTTTGTGTAAATACGTTCTCGTATTTGTCGCGGAACATTTGCGGGTTAAGCGCAGCTGTCATCGCATCGTTGATTTCTTGTGAAGTCGGCCAAATATCTTTGAGGTACACCGGCTGGTTAGCTTCCGTGTAACCGATTGGATCCGTAGTCAGATCGATATTTGTTGTACCCGCAAGCGCATAGGCGATAACAAGCGGCGGCGAAGCCAGGTAGTTCGCTTTAACCTGCGCATGTACGCGGCCTTCAAAGTTACGGTTACCGGAAAGAACGGCTGAAACCGTCATATCGTTATCCGTGATTGCTTTGCTTACTTCATCCGGAAGCGGACCGGAGTTACCGATACACGTTGCACAGCCATAGCCGGCAACGTGGAAGCCAAGCGCTTCAAGCGGCTCAAGCAGGTTTGCTTTGGTCAAATATTCCGTTACAACGAGCGAGCCCGGTGTAAGGGAGCTTTTTACATAAGCAGGTTTCTTAAGTCCAAGCGCTACTGCTTTCTTGGCAACAAGGCCGGCACCGACCATTACGCTTGGGTTAGATGTATTTGTACAGCTTGTGATCGCAGCAATAACGACTGCGCCAGTGCCCATTTTGCTCACTTGGCCATCATTATGCTTAACCGTTACCACTTGATCGATTTTATCATCGCTCAGACCGTATCCGCCTTTGTCGATCGGCGTACGGATGATGCTGTTGAACGATTCTTTCATTGCAGTAAGCTCAACGCGGTCTTGTGGACGCTTTGGACCTGCAAGGGAAGGAACGATTGTGGAAAGATCCAGCTCAACGACATCCGTAAATACCGGATCTGGGGTCTCGTCCGTACGGAACATGTCTTGCGCTTTATAATATGAGCCTACTAGCTCGATTAGGTCTTCAGAACGGCCAGTTTGCTGCAGGTAGCTAAGCGTTTCGTTATCTACAGGGAAGAAGCCGATTGTAGCGCCGTATTCCGGTGCCATGTTGGCAACTGTTGCACGGTCAGCAAGGCTGATGTTCGAGAGGCCAGGGCCGAAGAACTCAACGAATTTGCCGACAACGCCTTTTTTACGCAAAATTTGAGTAACCGTAAGCGCAAGGTCAGTTGCTGTAGAGCCTTCTGCCAGCTTGCCTGTCAACTTGAAGCCGATAACCTCAGGCATAACGAAGTATAGCGGTTGGCCAAGCATACCAGCTTCTGCCTCGATACCGCCAACGCCCCATCCCACAACGCCTAGACCGTTGATCATCGTAGTATGCGAATCCGTACCTACGAGGGAATCAGGGAATACGACAGTTTCGCCATCGATGGTTTTTGTTGCTGCAACGGATGCCAAGTATTCAAGGTTAACTTGGTGAACGATACCTGTGCCCGGCGGAACCGCGCGGAAGTTATCGAATGCCGTTTGTGCCCAGCGAAGGAAACGGTAACGCTCTTCGTTACGCTCGAATTCAACTTTTGTGTTGTATTCAAGTGCTTCTGGTGAACCGAAAGCATCAACCATTACCGAGTGGTCAATAACAAGGTCTACGGGTACGAGCGGGTTGATTTTCTTAGGATCTCCGCCAGCTTTTTTCACGGTATCGCGCATAGCCGCAAGGTCTACGACAACCGGAACGCCTGTGAAATCCTGCAATACGATACGGGCAGGGATGAACGGTATTTCTTTATCTTCGCGTCCGTCAGCCCAAGTAGCAAGCTGCTTAACGTGTTCAGGTGTAATCGCGCGGCCGTCAAATTGACGGACAGCAGCCTCAAGCAATACTTTAATGGAAAAAGGCAGCTTCGAAATGTCGCCTAGTCCTTGTTCTTCAAGTCCGCCCAGACGGTAGTAAGCGTATGATTTGCCACCGGCGTCCAGCGTTGTGCGAACTGAATAATGATTTTGTGTAGCCATCGTCATTCTCCTCTGTGAATGGATTTCATGTTTCATTCTGTGAAACACAATTTCAAAATCTCTATATTCATAGTATATCGCTAAAATGGTCCTTCCGTAAAGTCCAATTATGACTTTGGGCGACTGAAAATGGCATGGAAATCGAACCTGACGAATATTACATGAAACGGAAGATGCCTTCATATAATGAAGCAGTTAATCTGTCTTGAGCGTAAAAATTTCATTAGCTGCGTTAGTGAAACAGCATGTACATTCGCATGTACGATAAGTTCAAGGAGGGGACAGCTATGACGCGAACAGGAAACCGGGGTCAGAATGTTCAAAGCCCAAAACGTCCTCAAGCAGCTTCGAAGCCGGCAGCATCACAAAGCAAGCCTCGGCTGAAAGCTTCTACGCATGTGCTTCACCAAAAATCTGCGGAGCTGCCAGTTGAACAGTCTTCGCCAGTAGATACCCCTAGCCTGCACAGCGCGGATAAAAAGAAGCAGCCAGCAGCGGCAGTGAGGCAGCAGTCCTCTAAGCTGAACTCTTTGCTGAGATCTTCGGATTACGATCAGCACAGGGAAGAAGGGAAGCAGCCAGGCTGGAAAGCTGCCGTTCATCGTTACGTGAGCCTGTACAATCATGCCGAAGCTAATCAGCAGGCTGCCGTGCTGACGGATTTCGTTACCGATGCTGACCATTGCGAAAGGCTCCGCGGCAGGCTGGATCGTCTTCGCGAGCGCGATTGGCACAGAGGCGCGCTCCCAGCAGGAAGCGAGACCAAAGCCGAGCTCATTCGTGTAAATGAATCGCCAAGCGAGGTCTCGGTGCTTATCCGGCTTCATATCAAAAGACGAATGGAGCAGACTGGCCGATTTTATATGGAGGAAAGATCCGAGTTCGAACGTCTCTGGTTAGGCCTGTCCGGCGGGGAATGGGAGGTCCTGCGGGTCGAGCCGATTATTGCGGAACGCAGGCCTCGCTTTGGCACGGCAACAGACAACTGGATGACCGTCGATGATTACTCGGAGCTATTTGGCGATCTATCGTCACCGTCAACACCATACTTAAATTATGACCTATTACAGCAATTCAAACACAGGCCTTCCGGCATTCGTTACAGGAGAGATTTGGTTGCGGCGTATGCGGATCGTTGGTGGAATGAAGGGAACCCGTCTTACGAGCTTTTTGAGGTGAATTGCACCAATTATGTGTCGCAGTGCATCTTTGCAGGCAATGCCCCGATGAACTATACTGGTAAGAGAGAAACGGGCTGGTGGTATAAAGGGCGAAATAAAGGCAGCGAATGGTGGAGCTACAGCTGGGCGGTATCCAATGCCATTACCAATTACTTGACCGCCTCTAGGTCATCGGGTCTTCGCGCGGAGGTTGTTCAATCTGCCGATGAGCTTCAGCTTGGCGATGTCATTACGTATGACTGGAACGGTGATCACCGTTTTCAGCATAGTACCATCGTCACGGCCTTCGATTCATTCGGCATGCCGCTGGTAAATGCCAACACCGTTTCCAGCAGACACCGATATTGGGATTATCGCGATTCCTATGCATGGACGGAACAAACGAAATATCGTTTTTTTCATATTGCTGATCTATTATAAATTATTGTACCGGAGGATATGCCATGGGGAGCAAGGTTCGAGTAGGTTTAATTTACGGGGGGAAATCGGGAGAGCATGAGGTCTCTCTGCAAACGGCTTACGCAGTTATGGGCGAATTTGACTATGCTAAATACGAAATTAAACCTTTCTATATTACAAAACAAGGCGAATGGAAAACGGGAGCCGTTTTGAATGCCCGTCCGGGCACGGCAGAGGAGCTCCGTTTTGAAGCAGGCGAGGCGCAGCAGACAGGCTCCGCGCTTGCTCCATTATTTGCCGGCTTGCAAGCAGGCGATTCTTCAGGTCAAGCTGATGCTAATGCTGATGCGCGCCTCGATGTCGTGTTCCCGCTATTGCATGGTACCTTTGGAGAGGATGGCACGATCCAAGGGCTTTTCGAAATGGCCAACATTCCTTACGTAGGTGCAGGCGTTCTCGCATCTGCCGTTGGGATGGACAAGATTTTGATGAAAAAAGTATTCGCTCAAGAAGGTTTGCCGCAATGCGTGTTCCGATATTTTAACCGCACGCAATGGGAAAAAGATTCTTCCTTCTTCATTATGGAATGCGAGGTTTCCCTCGGCTACCCATGCTTTATTAAGCCGGCTAATCTAGGTTCCAGCGTCGGAGTATCCAAAGCGAAAAACCGTGAAGAGCTGGTTGCGGCAGTTAACTATGCGTTCCGCTTTGACCGTAAGGTCATCGTCGAGGAATTTGTAGACGCTCGGGAAATCGAAGTCAGCGTACTCGGCAACGACGAAGCAAAAGCCTCCTTGCCGGGCGAAATTGCGCCATCTAATGAATTTTATGATTACAAGGCGAAGTACATCGATGGTAAATCAACGATGCAAATTCCGGCAATACTTTCTCCAGAGCTAACGGAATCCGTTAGGGAAATGGCGGTTCGTGCTTTCCAGTCCATTGACGGCTCAGGTTTGTCCCGCGTCGATTTTTTCCTTCGCAAAAACGACAATCAGCTGTTCATTAACGAAGTAAACACCTTGCCGGGTTTCACCCCTTTCAGCATGTATCCGCTCATGTGGAAAGAAACCGGCATTCCATATAAAGAATTGTTAGATACATTAATTAACCTAGCTTTAGCCCGCCACGCCGAAAAACAACGCATCGACTTTACTGGCGAGGCAGCCCAATAAGCGCGAAGCTTGGCAAGATACTTAGAAGAAATCGTTTTTGGATGTATATAAGTTGAACTTAATTTTTTTGTTTTGGTCGCTGCGCGAGTAGATCATTCCTACGATCGCGGTTGTGACCAGATTCTTTGATTGACTAAGACATTTTAAGGTAAGAATCCGGCCACAAAGGCGAACACTTCGTTTCTCCAGAACGATCTTCTCGCTTCGCTTAAACTGGGGTTCTTTAGTTCAAGTAAGGAGAAAGTTTGTTTTAATTTAAACGCAGCTGACGGAAACGACTTTTAAACTAATTAAATGTTTTATTTGTTCTTTACAATGCAAATGCCGATGAAGCGAGGAATCATTTCTTTTTCTCCCATCCTAGATGCTCGAAGCCTATGCTACTGCACATCTTATGTTCATTAATTTTATGATTGCTGCAGATATCCAGAGGACTCAGCCCTCTGGATATTTTATTTAGCTTGAGGACTAAGGGGGAAAAGGTGAAAATCTTTAAAAGTGAGTGATTAACGGGAGAAACTCCCGTTAATGATTTGATTGGTATACAGAGCGATCATTTAACAGGATTTTCTCCCGTTAAAGTCTCGGATTCAGAATGAAATGTGGAAAAAGCTCGATATTAACTGGAGATTTTCCAACTAAATGAGTAAACTAAGCAAAATGGAGTTAATTAGCAGGAGGAATTCCTGTTATTTAGCTGTAAGAGGAAATTAACGTAATTAAAGTTTATTCCTCCTCCCGCTTAACTCTGGCTACATAGAAAAAGCAACTTTACTGTTCAAATGTTACTCTAGCGCAAGTTGAATTGGTGCAGCTCATCGAGGGCAACCAAAATCTTTAAACCAACTAATCCTTGTTACTCTACCCAAACTAAAGCGTGTCCCGCAGGGACGAAAGCGAGCCATGTGCAAACGTAGAACTGAAGCTAACTGGTGACTACATCGCATCTTTAACCAAAGGTAAGCGTGTCCCACAGGGACGAAAGCGAGCCATGTGCAAACGTAGAACTGAAGCTGACTGGTGACTAGATCGCATCTTTAACCAAAGTATAAGCGTGTCCCGCAGGGACGAAAGCGATCCATAAGCAAACGTAGAATTGAGGCAACATTGTTGATGGAACGTTAGTTTAGTTGCGGGTGTCCAGAGGGTGCAACCCTTGGGGCCCTCCCTTGGAAGGGAGGGTTTGGGTGGGTTCGAAATGTTTTGAAGATTGGGTAGTGAAGCTTATAACGTTTGAAGTATTTAATGTTCAGTAGTAAAGCCTCATGTAATGAAGCCATACGCAGTAAAGCCTTTGAAGGCAGGGTAGAAACCTCCCCTTTGAAGGTTAGGGTAGAAATTCCACTGAAAGGAGGGGAAATATATGGGTTTTGCAACTGAGTTTAATTCTGTGTGCAAATTTAAGTCCGAACAAGAGCTTTATGAATTGTTGGAGTATGGTAAGGGCAAAATGGTGAAGAGCGGCTTTCGCGTATTTCCAACGGGCCAGAAGGTTATTGCTTACACGCCTGGCAACGAAGCAATCGCAATCGTCCGCATTTTAGCTTCAATCGCCGAGATTAACTTCCAAGGCGAAGAAGTGACACAAGTGGAGATGGAACTCGTGAGAAAGCTGACTGAAGAAGAAGCGAGAGTGCAGACGGCTCTTGCCTTTGAGATGTTTTTTGGAGAGAGGGCTTAATCCATGATTGTGAGATTAGGTTTTGTCGCCATGAGTTTGCTGCTTGAAAATGCTTCTCCATCGAGAACGATGACCTTTGCTAATTTTTCGAAGCTGGACGACCGCGAAGCGGGCATTCGGAGGCTGGAGAGAATTGCGGAGGAAAATTTGCACAGCACGCTGCGTATTTTAAAGCATTGCAAAGGCAGCGGCATCCAAATGTACCGTTTCTCATCCAAACTAATTCCGCTGGCTACCCACGAGGATTTGGCGGATTGGAATCCGTTCACCGCCCTCGCGCATGCATTTCGGGAGGTTGGTGAGTTCGCGCAAAAAAACGGCATCCGCGTTTCTTTTCATCCGGACCATTTTTGTGTGTTTAGTACACCCAGGGCAGAGGTACTAAGAAAGTCAGAGCTGGATCTGCTTACACATGTTCTAATGCTCGAAGCGATGGGGCTGGATGAAGCAACGAAGTGCAACATACATATGGGCGGAGCCTATGGCGATAAGGGAGTGGCGGGTGAGCGCTTTATCCGTCAGTTCAGTGCTTTAGCGCCTCGACTGAAGCACCGGGTTACGCTTGAGAATGACGATAAAACCTTTCATGCACGCGAAACGCTGGATGCGGCAGAGCAGGTTGGAATTCCCATGGTGCTGGATATCCACCATCATGCGGTCAATCCCGGCGATATCGACGATGATGAGCTGTACAACGGCTTATGGCCGCGTATCGAGCGCACATGGCAGAAGGAACGCGAGCGGTTGGGCTTGTCCGAGGCCAGTCAGCTGCCTCCCAAAATTCATGCATCCAGCCCGAAGAGCCCTTCCGACCCGCGAGGGCATGCGGATTTTGTGGAAGCGGAGCCGCTGCTGCAGTTTTTGCGCAAAGCAGCCCGCAGTACGGAATATTTGGACTGTATGCTGGAAGCGAAAAGTAAGGATGAGGCTTTAATAAAGCTGCTTGAGGATTTTAAGCAATTGGAAGCGAGCGGTAACGGCGTGAAAGTATTGGACGACGGGCGCATAGAAATAACCGCTGAGCATTAAACAGGCACATGCAAGCACCGTCAAGGCCTATCCTTGGCGGTGTTATTGCATGCAAGAGCCTCTGCGGAGCAAACAAAGTCCCATTAACTCAAAAAGGTGATCTCAACATGGAATGGATACTGCTTGTACTGCTAGGCGTTGTAGCAGCGATGTTCGGCAGCATTGTCGGTTTAGGCGGAGGCATTATTATTGTTCCGGTACTCATGCTGATTGGCCCGGTGCTTACCGGAGGCGAGATCGGACATGCTACAGCCGTTGGCATATCGCTGACCGTTCTTGTCGTGACGGCACTGGCCTCTACGCTAAGCTATGCTAAACGCAAAATCGTCGATTTTCGCAGCGGTTGGTTATTTTTTATCACGAGTGGTCCCGCCGCAATGGTAGGCTCAGCGCTAACGGGCCGGCTCCCTGCGGGTACGTTTCAGCTCGTATTTGGTATTTTTATGCTGGTGATGGCGTCCATTCTTATCGCTCGTGACTATATGAAACCGTTTTCGAAGCAGTGGCCGATCGTGCGTACAATGACGGATGCATCAGGTCAAGTTCACACCTATAGCTATGGCATTGTCCCAGCGCTTGCTATTGGGCTTGGCGTTGGATTAATGTCGGGGTTGTTTGGTATCGGCGGCGGCTCGCTGTTCGTGCCTTTAATGGTGCTGCTCTTTCGTTTTCCGCCACATATGGCGACGGCAACGTCGATGTTTGTTATTTTTCTGTCCTCCATACTAGGGAGCGGCATGCATGTGTACTTGGGGGAGACCGATTGGCTGCTGGTATTCGCGCTTGTTCCTGGCGCTTGGATTGGCGGCAAGCTGGGAGCGGCAATCTCCGTGAAGATGAGCGGCAAGGGGCTGCTTTGGCTGCTTAGGGTGACGCTGCTTCTACTCGCTGGGCAATTAATTATTGAAGGCTTGCGATCATTTTGATATTGTGAAAATATTCATATGCGAAACTTGATAGGTGCTTGAACCGTATTAGACGATAACAGAGAATTCAATCGTTCGTGAATTTACATAGAGGGAAGAGTGATGGATTGTGAATGACCAGAACAATGCTTCCGTCGTAGGCGGGAAAAGCTTTACTGCTGTCGCCATTAATTGTGCGTCCAAAGCAGGAGAATGGATTCAGACAAAACTAGGCAACTATGCCAGCCTTGATATAAAGTATTCCTCGCATGACCTAGTTACAGAAGTAGACAAAGGTTCGGAGCGATTAATCAAAAAGCTGATCATGACGCATTTTCCCCACCACTCGTTTTTGGGTGAAGAAGGAGTGGAGCCGGGGCCTGAGGCTTCAGCACGCGCGCTTGAGGATATAAGGGATGCCGAATATTTATGGATCGTGGACCCGATTGATGGGACGACCAACTTCGTTCACGGCTTTCCGTTCTTCTGCGTATCCATCGCGCTCGCGCATAACGGCGAGGTTATCGTTGGCGTCGTCTATGATCCGATGAAGGATGAGCTGTTTGTCGCGGAGAAGGGCAAGGGAGCCTACGTCCACGGCAAAAGAATGCAGGTATCCAAAGACGAGACGCTGCGCGCTAGCTTGGTCGCGACCGGTTTGCCGGCGGATCATCATTACGCGCTCCCGCTTAACCTAAAAGGAATTCAGGCTGTTGCCCCGCAGGTGCGCAACCTTCGGATTGCCGGCTCTGCGGCCCTGCATATGGCTTATGTTGCAGCAGGACGCTTAAGCGGCTTCTGGGAAATTGGGCTCAGCAGCTGGGATCTGGCAGCGGGCTCGCTGCTCGTACAGGAATCCGGCGGCATCGTCACAAGCGCATCGGGCCAGCCCTACGATTTGGGTGTTCGAAACGTAACCGCTACTAACGGACTTATTCAAGAAGAGCTTATTGCAGCCTTAGCGGAAGCGAAGGCGAACGATTAATAGAAGGAGGACAGCATTCTGGGAGATTGGCAGAATTGTTGTCCTTCTCTGTTTTAAGCGATATCGGATCGACTAAGAGGGGAGAGAATAAGATGAAGACAGCAGGAAAGAAGCTTGCCGCTATCCTTATGACAACGGTATGTCTGGGCATACTTTCAGCTTGCGAAGCAAATGAGTCCGCTGGGCCGCAGACGTCAACGAACGCGCCAACGAGCCTGGTAACAGAACAGCCCTCGGAAACAATGCCGGTCGAAGAAACGGCAGAGCCAGAAGAGGAGACGGCTGACTTTACGGTGCTTGCACAGGAGCTTCGTATCCCTTGGGTCATCGCCTTTGATCAAGATATCGTCTATATTAGCGAGCGTGAAGGCAATATCGTCAAAGTTGATGGAAGCAGCATGACGCGCCAAACGGTCAATTTGCAAAAAAACGTTAAACATGCAGGGGAAGGCGGCTTTCTTGGCTTCCTGCTAGCGCCGGATTTTGCTAAGACCCGCTTGGCCTATGCTTATCATACGTATGAGGAGAAAGGCCAGACGTTGAACCGAGTGGTGCTCCTGAAGCAAAACGGGGAGCAATGGGATGAGGTACGCCCGTTGCTGGAAGGCATTCCAGGCGCGTCGAATCACGATGGAGGGCGCATGGCGATTGGTCCAGACGAGCAGCTCTACGTGACGACCGGCGATGCGCAGCAGCGTGAGCTGGCACAGGATAAGGGAAGTCTGGCCGGCAAAATTTTAAGAATGACGCTGGATGGCAAGGTTCCTGAAGATAATCCGTTTCCGGGTTCTTTCGTATATTCCTATGGTCACCGGAATCCGCAGGGGCTGGTATGGAACCATGAGGACATTATGTTTAATACCGAGCATGGCCCATCGGGCAATCCTGGCGGGCATGACGAGATCAATATTATCGAAGCGGGCGGCAATTATGGCTGGCCCGACATTTATGGAGGTACCGAGAAGGAGGGGATGATTACGCCAATTTTTCATACCGGCGAGAAGGCAATCGCCCCTTCAGGAGCGGCCATGGATGAAAATAATCGGATGCTGATCGCCACCTTAGTGGGAGGGGCGCTTTACCGCTATGATCCGGCGACAAAGGATATGTCTGTTATTTTCGAGGGAGAGGGCAGGCTGCGTGATGTGAAAATGAAAGATGGCCGCATCTACGTCATCACGAACAATACCGATGGTCGGGGCACGCCGTCCCAAAACGATGACCGATTGCTGCGGCTAAAGATTATTGAGTAACATGCTCAGGCATCGCCTCATCAAAAATAGACCTATTCCCTCTGCTTCTGATGAAGCGGATGGAATAGGTCTATTTAATCGTTGTCGGATTTGTTGAACGCGCGCTTCCTCGCTTATTTCAATTGAGAGAATGCGAAGTTGATCGCTTCAATGGTCTCATCGATATCGGCCTCAGTGTGCGCGGTGGTGAAAAACCAAGCTTCGTATTTAGAAGGAGCCAGGTTAATGCCTTGATCCAGCATAAGCTTGAAGAAACGGCCGAACAGCTCCCCATCCGTGTCCTGTGCTTCATCGTAATTCGTAATCGGATGATCGCAGAAATGCGCCGAGAATGAGCCGCGAATTTGATTGATGGTAAGCGGGATGCCATATTGCCTTGCAGCGGCATGCAAGCCGATTGCCAGCTTGGTAGCGAGCGCGTTCATCCGGTCATAGATGCCCGGCTCCTGCAGCAGCTCCAGGCAGGCGATGCCTGCGGAGATCGAGGCTGGATTGCCCGCCATTGTCCCAGCCTGGTAGGCGGGACCCAGCGGAGCGACCTGTTCCATAATTTCGCGCCGGCCGCCATAAGCGCCGATGGGCAGTCCGCCGCCGATAATTTTGCCAAGTGCGGTCAGGTCGGGCTCAATCGCTTGATGGTCAGGGAAAGCGACGTAAGTTTGCGCAGCTCCGTAATGGAAACGGAAGGCGCTGATTACCTCATCGTAGATGACAAGCGCGCCTGCATCGCGGGTGAGCTTGCAGAGACCCTCCAGGAAGCCCTCGTGCGGCATAACCATGCCAAAGTTGCCGACAATAGGCTCGACCATCACAGCGGCTGTCTCGTGCCCCCAGCGCTCCAGTGCGGCTTTCAGAGCAGGCAGATCGTTAAACGGAACGGTAATGACCTCGCTGGCAATGCTCGCTGGTACGCCGGCGCTATCAGGAATGCCGAGCGTAGACGGACCTGAACCGGCGGCAACGAGCACAAGATCAGAGTGTCCATGGTAACAGCCGGCAAATTTAATGATTTTCGATTTTTTCGTATAGGCGCGAGCGACGCGAATCGTCGTCATGACGGCCTCCGTTCCTGAATTGACGAATCGAACCTTATCGAGCGAAGGAATCGCTTCTTTCAGCATGCGGGCTAGCTTGATTTCAAGCTCAGTCGGCGTACCGTACAGCGTACCGTCCTGAGCAGCGCGAACAATCGCTTCCGTAATATGCGGATGGGCATGTCCCGTAATAATGGGGCCATAGGCTGCCAAGTAATCGATGTACTTGTTATCGTCGACGTCCCAGAAATAGGCGCCTTCTCCTTTTTTCATAAATACAGGCGCTCCGCCGCCTACCGCTTTGTAGGAGCGGGAAGGACTATTGACGCCGCCTACAATGTGCTGCAGCGCTTCCTCATATAGCTTTTCGGAATTTGGTCGTTTTATCGTCATGATCATAAGCCTCCCAAGAATAAGTAGATGATAAGGAAACAAAATACACGCAACCCTAAATAACTGTTGCGTGTATTTGCCGTTTATTGTTTTGTGCTTGAATTACCTGCTGCACCACTGCCAGCGCCAGAGTCGTCGGAAGGCACAGGCGTTTCCGTTGGTACAGGGATGGTATCGTCCTGCTCCAGCGTCATTTGAACATAAGCGCGCAGCTCATCCTCATCCTTGATCCCGATAACGGATGCACCGCCGACGCGATCCTCTGCGATCAGTTCCATTGGCGGGATTTGAGTTGTGCTGGCTACGTGGCTTTTGACGCCGAGCTGGCCAAGCTTGAGCATATCAGGTACGCTGATGTTCATTTTGACGTAAGGCTGCACGCTGTCTAATATCTTCTTCATCCGAATAATGTTCCAAGTGGACTGAAGCTCCTTGGAGACCGCCTGCAGGAAGTTGCGCTGACGCTCCGTACGCGTAAAGTCGCTCATCGCATCATGGCGGAAACGAACGTATTGGAGCGCTTTGTCCCCATCAAGCAGCTGATAGCCCTGCTTGAGATCGATATCGTAGCGGTTTCCGTCTGCGTTATCGGTGTAATGCATATCCTTCTCGACATCGAAGTAGATGCCGCCGATTGTATCGATGAGCTGCTTAAAGCCCTCAAAATCGGTATAAACATAATATTGAATGTCGAGTCCCAGCAGGTCCCCAACCGTTTGCATGGCAAGCGGGTATTCGCCTAATGCGAGTGCCGTATTGATGCGGCCCTTGCCATGTCCTTCAATGCTGACATAAGTATCGCGCAGCACAGAGAACAAATGGGCCTTTTTGGTTACGGGATCGAACGAAGCGACTAATATGGAATCTGAACGGGCGACCTGGCCTTCATCAACGCCGCGGGCATCACCGCCAAGCAGCAAAATATTGACGCGCTCGGTACCTTCCCATTCCGGAATCGGTACGGGCGTTTCTTGCGCTTCCTCCGTGGGAGGCTTGGTCGCTTCGGGATCGCTAAAGTTGTCCAGCGCGTTATATACGCCTACCGACCAGTAAATCGCAAAGGCTATCGCCGCACCCAGGATAACCGATAGGCTGATGAAAAACCATTTCCATTTTTTTTTGTTTTTTGGTGCTTTCGGTGTCTCGTTCGTCTCGTTAGGCATTTCGTTAGACGTGCTCCTTTCAGATGCTGCTGAATCTTTTTGTCTCAACGATAAGAATGGAATTCTTATCGATCACCGCGCAAAGAGCTTTTTTCCGCAAAAGGAAGAAAACAGCCGTTTACGCTTGCAAAGCTGGTGGATTTCAATGTAAGCATGAGCAAGGATGGCATAGCGAAAGGTCCGCTTCTCAACTAAAACAAGAGGGCGGAGCCGGTTACGCTAAAAATATAAGAACGCATAAGACGATGCTTATTTCAAAATATAAGAAGAAATAAGTTTGGATGCTTACTCGATTTCTTATATTTCAAGCGAAGCGAGCTTTTACCGCCCTAGGACGGTTACAGCCGGATACGCTTGTAACTTATATTTATGAGCAAACGAAAGCTGAGGCAAAATAGGTAAGCTCAACCGTTTACGCTAGGCGTGAACTAATGTATGATTACATATCATAAAATTATAAAGCTGAACGACATGCAGAAGCAAGTTTTATCGTTTTAGGTAAATAAAGATCGCTATTTCCTAGGAAATGTCGATGCGAGAGGGGCTATAAGAACCACATGCTAGCTATTGATGTAAAGGATCTACGCAAGCAATTCAGCGTACAGAAAAACCGCGAAGGCTTATCCGGCGCACTCAAGGACTTGTTTAAACGCGAGTACAATGAGGTAACGGCGGTTAAAGATATTTCCTTTCAAATTCCGCAGGGCGAAATATGCGGCTATATTGGAGAGAATGGCGCCGGCAAGTCGACAACGATCAAAATGCTGACCGGCATTTTGGTTCCGACCTCGGGCGAACTGAAAGTGAACGGCTACGTGCCATTCAAAGACCGCGAGAAATTCGTCAACGGCATTGGCGTTGTATTTGGGCAGCGATCCCAGCTTTGGTGGGATATCGGCGTAATTGAATCCTTCCAACTGCTGCGCAAGGTATACCGTGTATCAGAGGCAGACTTCCGCAAACGGCTGAATGAACTGGTGGAGCGCCTGCAGCTTGGCGATTTGCTTAACAGGCCCGTTCGCAAGCTTAGCCTGGGCCAGCGGATGCGCTGCGAGCTGGTTGCTTCCTTGCTGCACAACCCGTCCATTTTGTTTCTCGATGAGCCGACCATTGGCCTCGACATTGTCGTCAAGACGGAAATTCGCGATTTCCTGCTGCAGATGAATAAGGAGCAGGGGACGACGATTTTGCTGACGACGCATGACTTGCAGGATATCGAAGCGCTTTGCTAACGGGTCATCATGCTCGATGACGGACGGATTATCTATGACGGAGGGCTGGACGATCTCAAGAATCGCTGGAGCAAGGGGCGCGAGATTCAGTTCCAATTCGCAGGCCATACACAGCTTGCGAAGCTGCGCGAGCTTACCGCTAGCCTGGATGTCTCATGGACGATGGAAAATGAAGTTACAGCAAAAATGTGGCTGCCGCATACCGTTAACGTATCGGACGCGCTGGCTTCCGTAGTAGGCGGTGTCGAAATTCGCGACATTAAAATTATTGAAACGAACACCGACGATATTGTCCGCAGCATTTATTCCTCAGGCTCCGCTTCCACCTCCAAGGAGACGACCGTATCATGATGAGTGCTTATATTGATTTTATTCGGATACGGTTCATTATGATGCTGGCTTACCGCGTTAATTATTATAGCGGCATCATTATTTATGCCATTAATATCGGCGCCTATTACTTTCTATGGCAAGCGATTTATGGCGACAAGGAGACGCTGGCCGGCTTCACCGTCACTCAGATGACGACTTACGTAGCCGTATCCTGGATGGCTCGGGCGTTTTATTTCAACAACCTCGACCGCGAAATTGCCAATGAGATTCGTGATGGCAGCGTATCGGTCCAGCTCATAAGGCCGTACTCCTATCTGTTTGTGAAAATGATGCAAGGCTTCGGCGAGGGCTTGTTCCGGATGCTGCTGTTCATGGTTCCCGGCATGATTATTGTCTGCCTGATCTTCCCGGTGACGCTGCCAACAGATCCGGCAACGTGGCTTATTTATCTGGTCATGCTATTCTTCAGCTTTCTTATTAATTCGCAAATCAACATTTTGACTGGCTTGTTCGCCTTTTTCGTAGAGAACAACGAAGGCATGATGCGGATGAAGCGGGTTATGGTTGATTTGTTCTCGGGCGTGGTCGTGCCGATCGCTTTTTTCCCGGGCTGGCTGTCCGCGATCATGCAGTGGCTGCCTTTCCAAGCGATTACTTACTTGCCAAGCTCCGTGTTTACAGGCCGTACGCCTAGCAGCGAAGTATTGCATGTGTTCGGTATACAACTGCTTTGGTTTGTGGGACTATTAATTCCGATCTGGCTGACGTGGCGTTCCGCGCGCAAGCGGCTGTTCGTGCAAGGGGGCTGATCCAGATGAGATACGCATCATTATTTTGGGAATATATTAAAAACTATGCGAAAACAAGGCTGACCTATCGGGCGGATTTCTGGATTGAGGTGCTCTCGGATTTATTGTTCCAAGGGATGAACCTTATCTTTATTTTAATCGTATTCCAGCACACGCCGTCGCTTGGCGGCTGGTCGGAAGCTGAGGTTGTGTTCGTGTATGGCTTCTTCATGATTCCGTATGGCGTGTTCAGCACTTTCTTCAGCATCTGGAATTTCAGCGAGCGTTATATTGTCAAAGGCGAGATGGACCGGGTGCTGACGCGTCCGGCGCACAGTTTGTACCAGGTGCTGCTCGAAAACGTAGATCCGCCATCCTTGATCGGCTCCTTCGTTGGCGCCATCATCATGGTCCTCTGCTGGACGCAGCTTGGCCTGCCCTTCGAAGTATGGGACCTGCTTATTTTGCTGCTGCTCATCCTGGGCGCCGTGCTCATTTATGCAGGCCTTTATACGGCGCTTAGCGCGATATCGTTTTATTCGGATGCACCGACCGGCATCGTTCCGCTCATGTACAATATTCAGAACTATGGTCGTTACCCGGTGAACATTTATAACAAAATGATCCGCTTTGTGCTGACCTGGCTGCTGCCATTCGCCTTCGTTGGGGTTATACCGGCATCCTACTTTCTTGAGAAAAAAACGGATGATCTCTCGCAGCTTGCGCTCTTTACGCCTGTCATGGGCATTATCGTCTTCTCGTTAGGGCTATGGCTATGGAACCATGGCGTAAAACGTTACCGCGGGGCAGGCTCATAACCGACATGCAGGGATAGCTATGCTTAGACGCAAAAATGATTAGTTTCTGGAGGATTTAGAAATGACACAGCTGCCTATCGGAGAGCCTGTACCGGATTTTACGCTGCCGGCCTCAAATGGTGAACAAGTTACGCTTAGCGATTACCGCGGCAAAAACGTCGTTCTTTACTTTTATCCCAAAGATATGACGACAGCCTGCATTCAAGAGTCCTGTGACTTTCGAGACGCGAACCAGGAGATGCTGAGCCTGAATACGGTTATTTTGGGCATAAGCCTCGACACGGTCAAATCGCATCAAAATTTTATAGCCAAAAAAGAGCTGCCCTTTCTGCTGTTAGCCGATACAGAACACGCCGTGTGCGAGCTGTACGGGGTTTGGCAGCTGAAAAAGCTGTATGGAAGAGAATATATGGGGCTTGTCCGCTCGACCTTCCTAATAGACACAGCTGGCAAGCTGGTGCAGGAATGGCGAAAGGTACGCGTGAAGGGTCATACGCAGCAGGTACTGGAGGCCGTTCAGCAGCTTTAATCTTAAGAAATAGAGGTCAAATCAATCGTATACCAACCCAAATTCCGCTGACAGCTGTTGGCGGTTTTTTTGTCGTTCGCCTGTCTAAAGTCGCGCTGTATGTGCGACAAAGGTCTAGGCGAGGATACATTCTCCAGACCATTATGCGGCTCATCTGCAACCCTTACAATAAAACTCGTAGGTTTAACTTGGAAAAAATAAACAAGTCAGTCATTTGAAAGCGGAAATGGAGAGGGAAACATGAAATTTTTTACGAGCTTTTCATTAAGGAATCCGGTCGCGATTATTCTGTTGGTGATTTTAATCGCTGCTGGGGGAGTGTACGCTACCCTAGGTTTCAAGCAGGAGCAGCAGCCAGAGGTTACTTTTCCGGGCATCATGGTGTCTGCGGTTTACCCAGGAGCTGCGCCTAATGAAGTGATGAATCAGGTCACACTTCCGCTAGAGAAGGTGCTGCGCAACATGGAAGGCGTTAAGAGTGTAACGTCCCAATCAGCGAACAGCATATCGATGCTTCAGCTGGAATTTGGCTACAACGATGATATGAAGGAGAAGCAGGCCGAAGTTATTCAGGCGATTGGGGAGGCTGACTTGCCAGAGGGAGTCGCTAAGCCGAAGGTGCAGTATTTCTCGACAACCAATCAACCCATTATGTATACAAGCGTGGCTGCCAAGGAAGGCGTGACGGAAGAGCAGCTCACTGCATTCGTCAAAAACTCGCTGCTTACCGATTTGCAAGCCATCGAAGGCGTAAGCGATGTTCAACTTGTCGGACTGAAGGATGACGGCGTGTATATAAGCTTGGATGCTAAGAAAATGGCTGATAAAGGCATTACATACGATCAAATTATGGCTGGCTTGCAAGCAAACAATCTCAGTGTGCCTCTCGGAGAGGCTACGATTGGCAAGACGAAGCTGCCTGTATTCGTCCAAGGAGATCTGCGCTCGATCGAGCAGTTGAAGGCATGGCGTCTTTCGCCGACTGGCGACGTCAAGTTGACCGATATCGCAGACATTACGCAGGGCAAGGAGCTTAGCGTGATCAACCGGACAAATGGGAGCCCAAGCGTGTCGCTGAACATTGTAAAATCCGGCGATGCCAATACGGTGGAAGTGGCTGACAAGGTTCTTAAAGTATATGAAAACGCCGAGAAGGACGGTCAAGTGAAATCGCTTATTATGTATAACCGTGCAACGGATGTAAAGGAGTCGGTAAATACATTGGCTCGGGAGGGAGCGCTTGGAGCGCTGTTCGCGTCGATCCTGATTTTGTTCTTCCTGCGTAACTTCCGGGCTACGCTGATTGCGATCGTATCGATCCCGCTATCGATGCTGATCGCGATGATTTGTTTGAAATATTTTACGGACGTGACACTCAATATTATGACGCTTGGCGGCTTAGCCGTGGCAACCGGGCGGGTGGTGGACGACAGTATCGTCGTCATTGAGAACATTGTGCGCCGCATGCGGGGCGAGAAGATTACGAAGGATTTAATCCTATCGGCAACCGAAGAAGTTGGCCGGGCAATCACCTCCTCTACGATTACGACCGTGGCGGTATTTGCGCCGCTTGGGCTGCTGCAAGGCATGATCGGGGGCTACTTCCGTCCCTTCGCATGGACCGTTGGATTCGCGCTGCTGTCGTCGCTCCTAGTGGCGCTGACGGTTGTGCCGCTTATGGCATGGGCACTCATGAGAAACGCCAAGCTGGCGGAACCGAAAGAATCGGCGATGAGTCGCGGCTACAAGCGTGTGCTGCAATGGTCGCTAGGCCACAAAACCATTGTGCTGGTCATCTCGTTTATGTTGTTCATCGGCAGCCTTGTGCCGATCTTTGCCGGTAAGGTTGGCGTGATCCTACTGCCCGAGACGGAATATAAATACATGTTCGCAACGCTTGAAATGCCAAAGGGAACAAGTCTAGCGGCTCTGGAGGCAGAGGCTGGCCGATTGGATGGAATGATTCGGGAGCATAAGGATGTAGAGAATACGAATGTAACCATTGGCGGCAGCTTTGGCGGCGGCGAGGGTGCGGACAATAAGGTAGATTGGTTCATCGGGTTTGATTCCGAAGCCGATATGGATGCGTTTATCGACGATATGGGTACTCAGGCGAGCGTGTCTGAAGGCAGCGAATTCAGCCTGATGAAGGATGATATGAGCGGCGGAGGAATGATCGCCGTAACGGTAACCGGTTCGACGACGGCAAGCGTTCGAGAGGCAACGGAGCAAATCACGGAGGCTGTCCGTCAACTGAACGGAATTGACAAGGTTAGCAACAACCTGCAGGATGGGACGAAAGGGATCGCCATTGAGATCAGGCAGGAGGATGCGAATAAATATGGGCTTTCAGCCGCCCAGGCATCGTTCATGCTCCGCCCATTCTTATCCGAAGCGATAGCGGGACGGATTGGTGACGGATCAAGCACAAGCGATCTTTACCTCGCATTAAGCGGTGAATCCATGGCTTCGACGACCGATATCGGCAATCTCAAGCTGCAATCGCCGCTCGGTGACACGCTTGCGGTCAAGGATATTGCCGATGTTCAAGAGGTACAGCTTCCGAACACGCTGCAATACAAGAACGGAGCGGAATTTGCTACGGTGTCGGCACAGATTACGGATAAGAATGTGAACAAAGTGAATCAGTCGCTGGAGAAGGCACTAGAGCAGCTCACGCTGCCGACAGGCGTCGACTATTCCCTTGGAGGCAGCAATGAGGATGTACAGACGATGATGCAGGATATGCTTATGGCGATGCTTGTCGCCGTTGGCATGGTCTATATCGTGATGGTCATTGCATTTAGAGAAGGCAGAGCGCCGCTCGCCGTATTGTTCTCCCTGCCGTTTGCCCTTATCGGCGGCTTGGTGGGAACGATGATTGCCGGCGAGCCGATCTCGGTATCCAGCATGATTGGCTTCCTGATGCTGATCGGGATTGTCGTTACGAATGCTATCGTTCTGATTGAACGAGTCCAGCAGCAAACCGAGCATGGCATGAGCATCCGCGATGCACTCATTGAAGCGGGGGGCACGCGATTGCGTCCGATCTTAATGACCGCAATAGCGACCATTTGCGCACTAATGCCGCTTGCGATCGGCTTAGGGGGCGGAAGCATTATTTCCAGCGGGCTTGCGATTGTCGTGATTGGCGGTCTAGCCAGCTCGACATTGCTCACTCTGGTCGTCGTGCCTGTCATGTATGAGCTGCTTTATTACAAACGCTCGCGTAAGCAGCGGATGAGCAGCGGCACAATGGATGCGGCTGCTTAGGAATCGCTTTTCATTTGGGAATATTTATGGCGTAAATCCGATCTTCCGTGCAACATTATGGCATTCGCAGAAGTCCATTCTGTAAGGGGGTGGGGATTTGAACAAAATCATCGGCGGCATGTTCGTTCTGCTCATCGGATTTACGCTTTTCTTGACACCGGCCTATGCGGACTGGGCAAAGTCATTTGTTGTTTTTGACGGAGGAAGCTATGCGATTTCCGATATTGAGCTTGAAGCTAGCCAAGTAGGCTCTGTTATTGGCAAGGTTACAAAATATTCCGATACAGAAGGCACCTACTCAGGTAACTTCTCAAACCGGTTTCCTAAAGGTACATCCTATTACAAAATCAATGATTTGGCGGTTGGCGAGGCCATAGCCGTCGGAAACGGCGAAGGCAAATGGGTAAAAGCGTTGTACGATGGAGAATATGCGGGCAAGGGACTCAGTTGGAAACAAGTGCTGACCTATGTTTTCGGAGGTTTTTTATTGCTCATGGTGTTTTTATTTTTTCAAAATACGTTAAGAAAAAAGAACAGAAGATAATTTGTACAGCTTCCCCCTGCAACTTTTACAAAAAATGGACGTTAGTATAGCTGAATACTTCCATTTATTTGTAAGATGAAGGGATTGATTTGAATTGAATAGAAAATGGATGTTTACCGTATTTCTTATGGCATTCGCACTGATCCTGCCTCATTCTGTAAGTGCAGCAGCGCCGCCTGCCTATGAATTTGTATGGAACGAGAATGATGAACGGTTGATTGGGGGGCCTGCTCTGATCAAAAATGGCGTTACCTTTGTTCCTATGGAGCTTGTGACGAAGACAGCGGGACTTGATTTAAGCTGGGATGCCACCGGGAAGCGTGCGCAGTTCAGCGGCTGGCAAAAGTCGTTTGCGGTTCGAATCGGCAGTCTTACCGCTATGCTGGATGGCAAAAGCGTTAAGCTGGCTGGAGCTCCGTTTGTTAATCAAAAAGAGCTCTATTTGCCTGCTCGTTTCGTAGTTCAAGCGCTTAACGGAAAAAACGTTACGAAGGACTCCAAAACAAACACAATCAAGGCCGATCATTTGCAATCGTTTAAGCAATATGTAAAGGTCTATGACAATCTGAAATACACCGTTGTGGGCAAAACCGGCACACTTTATGTGACGGACAGCAAGGGAACGCAGCATGAGCTTGCCAAGTTAGGAGCTCCCATTAAAGAGCAACTATCATTCCGCTTTGAGAAAACGGAGGGTGGGCTGCTATTGCTCAGCCTATCGGATCATTTTGGTTCGGGGGTGCTTTTTAGTCAACAATTCACACTCGTTATAAAAGATGGTGCGGTTTTGCAGCAGGCCAGCGTGCTCTATTGGAATCGAATGGATACCAATGCTACACAAGGGAACGGCCAATTGCTGTTAAACGAAGGCAAGACGCTGAGAGTGCTGGAGGATGGGACAGGCAAAGCGCTGGAGACGATTAATTTGGAGGAGCTTGGCGGGGAGAAAGATCATTATTACGTCGAATATTTTGCTAAGGACGTCCTATTGCTGCGCGCCAGCCAAAAAGGGATATTAATGTTGGTAGACAGAGAATCCGGAAATAGCACTTTTTTATACAAAACTTTTTTTGACAAGAAGCAGCAGGAATTGGTGGAAAAGAATCAGGCATCGTTTCCCGGTGACTTTCTGAAGTTTGTGCAGCGGGAAGGCAATACCCTCTATTTCAAAAATGAGGATTCAACCACTAATGATCAAACAAGCTATAGTATAAATATTGTTCAGTAAAGAGGAGTTTAGAATGGATTATCAGAAGCTAAGCAAGGAGTTGTCTTACATCCTCAGGCATGCGCCTTGGAGTTTGGGACTGGAATTGGATGAAGAGGGCTGGGTTCGAATTGACCATTTAATAGAGGCGATGCAAGAGCGCAAGCCTTGGGAACAGCTGCAGGAAAGCGATTTGGTGGCTATGATCGATGCCATCCCGAAAAAACGGCATGAGCTGGCAGCAGGAAAAATAAGAGCGATCTATGGCCATTCCGTGCCGGAGATTATCGTACGGGAACGAAAAAAGCCCCCGGAGGTTCTTTATCACGGAACATCACGCGAGCTTCAGGGACAAATTATGACCAACGGGCTGCGGCCGATGGCGCGGCAAAATGTCCATCTGTCGATCGAAACCGCAACAGCGATGAATGTCGGCAGACGAAAGGATCGGCAGCCGCTTCTGCTGCGGATCGATGCGGAGCGCGCATGGCAGGCGGGCATTGCCTTTTACCAGGGGGATGAAGTAGTTTGGCTGGCGGATCATATTCCGGCTGAATATATAAGGGTTGACGGAGTTTAGAGCTAATGATGGTTGAGCAAAGCCATGATTGGCTTTTTTTTAGGGCGGATGGAATCTTTCGATCGGAAAAAGCATTGTCCTGTCATTTACTAGATTAGCTGTTCATATAATCTATCAGAATGAATGTAGTGGTTTATTCAAAGGTAGAGAAGGGTGGCAGAGATGATGCGGCGTATGATGAAGGCGGGAGTATGCACGTTGGTAGTATGGTTTGGTTTGTTTGGGCTTGGAGGCCCTGCCTTATATAGCGGGGATGCCGCTAGTGAACGTGAGGTCGTTCAGGCAAGCGCGGGCATGGGTCCAATTGCCGAATCCGGAGCCAAGCCGGTTCTTATCGAGCAGATATCCTATGAACCAGGTAAACCATCGGAGGGGGACGCGTTTCCTGAAGCTGCGAGCCTCTCTGAAAATAATAAAGCTGCAGCTGCACCGCAAGAGCAGGAGCAGAAACAAAATCAGAAACAGAACGAGAAGCTGCTGTACTTGACCTTCGATGACGGGCCTAGCGAAAACACGAAGCAAGTGCTGGATATTTTGAAGCGGGAAGGGATTGCTGCGACGTTTTTTGTTTTGGGTGAACAGGTGCTGAAGCAGCCGGAAATAGCTAAGCGAATTGTAGCGGAGGGGCACGCCATAGGCAATCATACCTTTAATCATAAATATGACCGTTTGTACGGCAGCTTTGCAGAGTTTGCTGGTCAAGTTATGAAAACGGATGAGGCTATTTATAAAACGCTGGGCATAAGGACGACGTTGTTTCGAGCGCCGGGCGGTACCTATAGCAATTTTGACCAAGGCTACTTTGATGCGATGGCAGAGGCTGGCTATCAGGTGCATGATTGGAATGTGGACAGCGGCGATTCCAAGCGGGTAGGCGTGCCAGCGGCCGAGATTTTATCCACGATAAAAAAATCAAAGCTTGCTGCCACATTAAATGTGCTGCTCCATGACGGCAAGGGGCATGCGGAGTCCGTTAAGGCTTTGCCTGCGATTCTGAAATATTACAAGAGCAAAGGCTACACCTTCGTCCCACTTACAGATCAAGTGAAGCCTATCCAATTTAACGTTGCGAAGCAATTGAAGTGGGACAGAGCCAAAGTATCCAAGCCGGAGAAACAAAGCCTTATCGCGTTCTCGGAGAAGCTTGGCAGGAACAGCTTGTTAGGGCAAGCGGAGCCAAATGCGCCGAGCTTGATTTTGCATCGCGGGGAACAACGCTTGGAGCTTAGCAAGGAGGAATACCGTCTAAGAAACGGCTCGATTGAGGTTCCCTTGCTCAAGTTATCGGAGTGGGTAGGCGGCATTACGAAGCTCGATTTGGAGCATGGAATCATAGAGGCTTATTACGATGGCAATCAGGTACTGAAGTTATCAAGCCAGACGGGTAAAATGACGGTCGAGCAGTCGGAGCGAATGGCTGTGCCTGTGCGCGCGACGCTAGAAAAGTTCGGAATCATCATCACAAGTGTTGTCTATAACGATCAGCAACGGGAAATTTGGTTGTCAGCGTAAAGCTGGCACCTCTAGCAGGTCTAAATTGAGAGAAAGCTGGGGACACTGAAAAATAGATAGATTTATTTTTCAGGAGGCGATTTATTCGATGATTACTCCCCAATTTTCAGAGGATGCCAAAGAGGAGCGCTATAGTCACTGGCCGGAAGCCCCGCAGGTGCTGCTTCACAGGCTGTTAGTAAAGGTAGAGAGCGTATTGCTAGGGAAGCAGCAGGTCATAAGAAATACGTTAACAGCGCTGCTCGCGGGCGGACATGTTTTGCTTGAGGATGTGCCGGGCGTTGGGAAGACACTGCTGGCACAGGCTTTTGCAAGGGCGGTGGGCGGCGATTTCAAAAGAATCCAGTTTACGTCCGATATGCTGCCTGCGGATATTGTTGGCGGGGTTGTGCTTGATCCAAGGACGAGCGAGCTGGTGTACCGCCCTGGCCCGATTATGGGCAATGTGGTGTTGGCCGATGAGATCAACCGCACATCGCCGCGCACGCAGTCTGCGCTGCTTGAAGCAATGGAGGAGAGGCGGGTCACGGTAGAAGGGAAAACGCGCAAGCTGCCCGTTCCGTTCATGCTGATCGCTACGCAAAATCCGCTTAGCTTCGAGGGGACGAACACGCTGCCGGAAGCCCAGCTGGATCGTTTCATGATGCGGCTAACCATCGGATATCCTGGATCGATGGAAGAGAAGAGAATGCTGGAGCAATATGCGGATGGCAACCGAATCGAGCCGGAGCGCTTGCGTCCAGTCATTGCCACGGAAGAATGGCTGCAGATGCAGGCGGAGGCACGCCAGACGCATATGCATCCCGCTCTGCTGGAATATATGGTGCAGGTGGCGGATGCGACCCGACGCGCGCCGGAGGTCATGCTTGGGCTGAGCCCAAGGGCGCTTAGGGATTGGCTGTGCGCATCCCAGGCCAATGCTTACATGGAAGGCCGCGGTTATGCGGTTCCCGATGATTTGCTGGCAACAGCCGAAGCGGTGCTGCCGCATCGTTTGTCGCTGCGCTTCAGCGCAGCAGCAAGCGGAGCGGATGCCGCATCTGTGATGAAACGCACGATTCGCGAATGCCCTATGCCGGCGGCTGCAGGAAGCGGGAAGCGCCGATGAATGCATCTTATGAAAATGGGCTTCCGAAAGAAGGGGCCGAGGCGGGAAACGAAGGACGCTATTATGCTGTCGAGGGGCAACTCCCAGACAATCAAGCGGATGAGAGCTGGATACGTGACAGGCAGGGGACGACTGAGCCGGTAAATGAGAGAAAGACAGCCTATGCCGGGCAAGATGGTGGCCATGGCATTTATCGTACCCGGTGGCTGGCTTGGGGCTTGCTGGGGGCAGGCTGGGCCGGAAGCGTGGCAGCCGTACTGCTTAGGGGCGGTGCAGTGGAATGGTTTATGGCAGCCGTACTCAGTATGATCGTGATCGTAAGCTGTGCTGCGCCTATGCTAGCAGCGGTAGGCCTTACAGCTGTCCGCGAGCTTTCGCATGAGACGACACGCGAGGGAGGCACGATCGCGGTACGTTTAACGCTTAGGCGATCGCTGCTTATACCCTTTGTGTGGATTGCATTAAGCGATGAAACAGTAAATCAGAGCTCGCCCGCCCGTCAAGGCTTGAGCTTGCAATATGTGTTTATGCCGATCTTTCGCAAAGAGATGACCGTTCAGTATGCTTTCTATCAGTTGCAGCGCGGGCTGCATCCCTTCGAGCATGTGTCGGTTACGGTTGGCGATTGGCTGGGCCTAACCGCCATTCGCAAACAGCTGTCATGCAAGGCGGAGTTTGTTGTTTTGCCCGGCTTGCCTCAGGCCGATCAGATCAAGCCGGAACAGTTAGGCGGCTCAGCACCGCATGCGGTCCGTTCGCGTGCGATAGGTGAAGCTCGCGATCCGCGCGGTGAAGCGGGAAGAGAAGAAATCGAGGCAGCGGTGAGAGCTGCCGGTTGGGGCCCGGAACTTCGGCCGTACCGTGAGGGGGATTCGCTCCGTCATCTGGATTGGAGGAGCGCGGCTAAGGGACGAGGTCTTCAAACCAAATGGCATGCGCTTGCGCAGCCGGTTCGAACGTATATCGCTGTCGATACGCTGGCATCCGCATATGATCAGGACAACCGGCTCTTTGACGCTTGCATAGGATGGGCAGCTATGGCGCTTGCGCAGGCAGCTTCACTTGGCCATGGAGTAACGCTTTTGCTCGGTCAGGAGCAAGCCGCGCTGGAGTCGACGGAGGCAGAGTCAGCATCCCGTTTGCCTGGGATGCTTCACGCGATGGCTTTGCTCCGACCGGAAGGAAGGGGCTCGCTTTCAGGCAGCCTCTCCAAAAGCTCAGGAGCCTTTAGCCGCGGCTCCACGATCCTCGTATTTACCGCCGATTGGCGGGGCGGCAGGAGCTGGGGCGAGCTGGCAGGTTATGCAGCCGAGCAAGGCTGCAGGCTAGAGCTCTTCATTGTTACGCGAAGCAGCATGCCTACTTTCGCCATGCGCGAGCAGCAGAAATGGCTGGAGAGCGGCGGCGTCAAATTGACGTGGCTGCATGTCCCTGCGAGCATGGATGCTCTTCCTTATGCTGAGGAAGGAGGCGACTTCCATGAGCTTGCATAAAAGCGATATAGCAGGAAGAGACGCCAAAAGGCTGCAAACCGGTAACCAACGGCTGCACAGCGGCGCTGCCGAAGATTCTTTCGGTTATCGCCTGCTTACCACGCTGCTGCTATTTGGCTTGCTCGCCGAATGGCTGCTTCCCTGGGTGAATGCAGGTGCGTGGTCGGTCATTTATAATCCGGAGCCGCTGCTTATGGTTATTGGCTTTGTGTTGCTGGCGGGATTGTTTCGCCTGCCGCTCGGCGTTACTCTTCCGATGAATGTCATCCTTTGTATTTTAAGCCTGATGTGGCTCTATAAGGGGACTGACCAAGGCGGTTTGCAATGGCTAATCGGCTTTCCGGTTATGCTGAAGGAGCACTTCCTGCTGCTAGCGGATAACGGCTTATGGGCCATGTCGGGGGAGCTTAGAACGCTGCTGCTCTTTATTGGCTGGGCGATGCTGGCTCCCGCGCTGCAGGCGCTGCTCTGGATGCGCCAGACGGCTCTTGGGCTTGCATGCATAACGTTAGTTTATTTAATTACGCTTCATGTATGGCTTGGATTCGACGTGATGGGCGGCTTGATGCGCACGGTGGCAGAGGGGCTGCTGCTTGGCGCTGTAGTGACGGTGCCGCGAGTACAGCGAATGATAGAAACGGGTTTAGGCAAGCTAAAGGGCGTGGATATGCGCTGGCTTTCGGGCTCCGCCTTTGTCGTGCTGACGATTATCGGCTGCGGTTTGCTGTTTGCTGCTGGCCGTGAAGCTTCGCTGCCGCCCGCGAACTGGACAACGACATTTAATGATCGGCTAGAGCAGGCGGTCAGCTCGCTTGGGCAGCAGAGCCAAACAAGCGTAAACGGAACAAACGGATACAGTATTTCGGGCAGCTCCTTTACGGGATATGGATTCGATGACAGCAAGCTGGGTGCGCCGGTAAGGAAAGACGACAGCATTCTCTTTACGGGCAGCTCACCAGTAAAAGGATATTGGCGCGGGGAAACAAAGCGCCTCTATGATGGGCATGGGTGGAGCGATACGGCAGGCAGCTCGGTTCTTCTCCCTGTTCGTAGCACAGATATGGAGGCATCCGCCAAAGCCGCAGATGAAGCAGGAACCCATGAGCAAGGGCCAATCATTCAGCAAACCGTCATTTGGGCGCAGCCTACAGCCGGAATGCCTCTGTTTGCCTCCGGCTTATACGGCAGGGTTACCGAGCTTTCGGCGGCAGATCCAAGGCGCAAGCTGGAGAGCTATATATTTAATGGGGATAGCAGCGCGTTATATGCCCAATCCAATAAGGCCAAAGTGGAAAGCTATACGGTCAACAGCGTTCTTGCCGTAACGGATGAAGCGCAATTGCGTGCGTTAGACAACGGGTCTGACGGAGCATTCACGGCAGACGAAGGCTCAGTGGCTTCAGGCACTTCAGCCGGTGCAAGAGAGGAACTGGCT
Source organism: Paenibacillus paridis (assembly GCF_006345825.1). Classification (GTDB taxonomy): domain Bacteria; phylum Bacillota; class Bacilli; order Paenibacillales; family Paenibacillaceae; genus Pristimantibacillus; species Pristimantibacillus paridis. The sequence continues at coordinate 41,868 of NZ_VCIX01000075.1, read as the reverse complement.
TTGGCGCCTTATTTGCAGCTGCCGTCCTCGCTTCCAAGCCGGGTAGTGGCTTTGGCTGCCGAGGTTGCAGGCGGTGGCGTTACGAGCCGTTACGACCAGGTGAAGGCGATTGAGGATTTTTTGAAAGAGAGCTATACGTATACGCTGGATGGCAGCTCTGTGCCCCCGGAAGGCAGTGACTTCGTGGACAATTTTCTCTTCGAGCAGCGCCAAGGCTACTGCGTACATTTTTCTACCGCAATGGTGGTGCTGCTGCGCGCGCAAGGCATTCCTGCCCGTTGGGTAAAAGGCTTCACCACAGGAACTCCTGGGGGAGAGAGCGCTACAGGAAATTCCCTGGGATCGGGAAGTGCTGAAGCGGAAGCTCAGAGCTTAGGTAGAGCTGGAGTAGAGAGCGGTAGTAGAGCGCTGAGCTCGGGAAGTGCCAAAGTAGAGAGTGGAAGCGATAGAGCGATTGGTGCTGGTGGTACTGGAGCAGAGAGCGGTAGTGATACGGCGAGCTCTAGAATTGCCAGTGTAGAGAGTGGGAGCGATAGAGCGATTTATACTGGTAGCGTTGAAGTAGAGAATGGCAGTGGAGCGCTGAACTCGGGAAGTGCCAAAGTAGAGAGTGGAAGCGATAGAGCGATTAGTGCTGGCAGTGGAGCGCTAATCGATGGAACGGGGAGAAAGAGCAGCAGTTCGCAAGCCGCTGAGGGGGATAGCTTGCAATCGGTGGATTATGAGGTGAGAGGCTCCGATGCGCATGCCTGGGTTGAGGTGTATTTCCCAGGCGCAGGCTGGGTGCCCTTCGATCCGACGCCGGGATTCAGCGGCGTCGTGAGCGTTGCGGCCGCTGGTTCAGTAGGCGGCATGCTCGCTGCTCCCGCAATGGGAGCAGCAGTGGCGAGCGGCGTCAGCAGCGGATTTGGCGAGGCGAGCTTAGCGAATCTCGCCGCATGGTTTGAGGCGGCTGCCGCGCGAGGGGCAGATGCCCTCGCGCGCGCAGCCAAAAGCGCAGCGGCGGCTTCGCCCGCCGCTGTAGCTGCCGCAGGCGCGGCCGCGCTAGCGCTTGCGGGCGCGGCCATTGCTGCGGCGCAGCACCAGCGGCTTCGCCTTTCGCTGGCGCTGCGCCGTTATGGCGCGGTCCACGCCGGCATCGCGAAGCTTGCCGGCACAGCCGCGCCTTATCCGTCACGCGAACCTGTGACGGAAGAATGGGCTGCGCAAGCGGGGGGGACCCGCTTGCGGAAAGCTCCGCGCGGCGCGGAAAGCCGCCTGCGCGACAGCTTTATCGGCGTCGCAAGTGCGCATGCGCCGCTGCTGTACCGCCGGTTCGGCGGGCACGCGCGCGGACAAACCGCACGTGAGTACGCGAGCGCTACCGAACCTGCGCTCGCGGCAGATCAGCAGGACGCGCTCCGCCAGCTCACCAGCTGGATCGAGGAAGCGCAGTTCGCCGCGCCGGGTCCATGGCCTGGCGCTCCGACTCCGGCTGCGCTTCGCACGGTTCTGCATGTGCTGAACAAACGGCCGGCACATAAGTCTGCTGCTTCCTCTGCCAAGCAGAAAGAAGAGTCTAAAAAACGGCCATTAGCAGTTAAAACGCCGAAGTAACTTCGTAGTCCCATGCATGGCACGAAGCCGCGAAGTAGGTTAATTGATAAATAGTCATTTAGTAACTTAACAATCAATTCATTCTCTTCCTCGACGCTGACGATCATTTGATTTCGAAATTACACACGGTTTGGTAAACTCAGTTAATCATATTCGGTACAGCAAGGCTGATGAATGGCCAACTAGCTGTACCGAATTTTTTGCACTAACTAACTGTTACTGCCCCTCAAAGTGTCACATTCGGTACAACGTGGCAGATGGATTACAACAAAACTACACCGGTTTTTAGAGTAACTATTTCGTATCATACAATTGCTAAGGCAGAGCAGCCATTTTTGTCCGTTCAATTTAATTCCAAAACCGGATTAACAGGAAAAAATCCTGTTATTTATGGCCATTTTGTTATATTTAATGAATTAGTGGGAAATCCTCCTGTTAAATAGCTAGTTTTCGGCAGATTGAACTAACATGGAGAATATTAGCAGGAGTTTTTCCCGTTAATGCGCTCAAGCATCATTAGTGTCGAAATTAGCGGGAGTTTTTCCCACTATTCTATTTTTGCGATGCGCATTGTACCGAATCTTGGGCCATTCCGCTCAAAATCAACTTTTAACTGCTTTCCGCCAACCATATAATCGTCAGTAGAAAGCGGCTCGAACAGCTGCAACATACCCGTTCACGGAAAGGACATGCCGATTCGCCTTGACTCGTTCAAAGCGCCTTATATATAATTACTACATAATTTGAGGGAGGCTCGGTCATGACTAAGCAAAATGAAATTATCGTTGTTCTCGATTTTGGAGGCCAATACAATCAACTAATCGCACGCCGTATTCGTGATTTGGGCGTATACAGCGAGCTGTTGCCTTATAATACGCCGGCAGAACGGATCCGCGAACTAAAGCCGAAAGGTATCGTATTCTCGGGAGGACCGGCTAGCGTTTACGAAGAAAATTCACCAATGGTAGATCCGGCTGTGTATGATTTGAACATTCCAATTTTCGGCATTTGCTACGGCATGCAGTTGATGTCACATCAGCTCGGCGGCAAGGTTGAGCGTGCGGGCAAGCGTGAGTACGGCAAAGCTGAGGTTGAATTTGCAGAAGGTACACGCATCGGCTTCGGTCTGGATAAAGTACAAACCGTATGGATGAGCCACGGAGACCACGTTGTTGAGCTGCCGGAAGGCTTCCAGATAGATGCTTTTACAGACCATGCGCCTGTCGCTGCGATGAGCAATCCTGATCGTCATTTCTTCGGTGTGCAATTTCACCCAGAGGTTCGTCATTCCGAGTTCGGTAATGAGATGATACGCAATTTCCTTTACAATATTTGTGACTGCGATGGCAACTGGACGATGGAGTCGTTTATCGAGGACGCTATCCGTGATATCCGCAATGAGGTTGGCGACAAAAAAGTGCTATGCGCGCTTTCAGGCGGCGTAGATTCTTCTGTTGTAGCTATTCTTCTTCACAAGGCGATTGGCGATCAATTGACTTGTATGTTCATCGACCATGGCATGCTGCGCAAAGGCGAAGCGGAAGGCGTCATGGAAACCTTCGTTGGCAAATTTGATATGAAGGTTCTCAAAATCGATGCGCAAGAGCGTTTCCTAGGCAAGCTGAAAGGCGTAGAAGATCCTGAGCAAAAACGTAAAATTATCGGTAACGAATTTATTTACGTATTCCAAGAGGAATCGGATAAACTCGATGATTTTGAATTTTTGGCACAAGGCACGCTGTACACGGATATCGTAGAGAGTGGTACGGCTACGGCTCAAACGATTAAATCTCACCACAATGTAGGCGGATTGCCTGAGGACATCAAGTTCAAATTGATCGAGCCTCTTAAAGCGCTGTTCAAGGATGAGGTTCGTAAAGTCGGTGAGGAGTGCGGGCTTCCGGAAGCGATCGTTTGGCGTCAGCCATTCCCAGGACCGGGCCTTGCTATCCGGGTGCTTGGCGAAGTGACAGAGGACAAGCTTCATATCGTACGCGAATCCGATGCGATTCTTCGCGATGAAATCGCTAAAGCAGGTCTTGACCGCGAAATTTGGCAATACTTTACCGCGCTTCCAAACATGAAGAGCGTTGGTGTCATGGGCGATGCCCGTACCTATTCCTATACAGTAGGTATCCGCGCGGTTACTTCAATCGACGGCATGACAGCTGACTGGGCACGTATCCCTTGGGACGTGCTTGAGAAGATTTCGGTACGTATTGTAAACGAAGTAGACAACGTCAACCGTATCGTCTATGATGTTACATCGAAACCGCCAGCAACGATTGAGTGGGAATAGGTTTTATTGGAATTAGCCTGCCACAATAGAGTGAAAATATAGAGTGCAAAAAATTACTCTCTTTTATTTGCGTTTTTCAGCAAATAAAAGGGAGTATTTTTTGTCCAACTTAGCGTATCCATTCCATCTCAAGCGATGATTATATTGAAAATGTACAATAGGGGCATGACTTTAATAATGGACGTTTGTACACAAAAGTCCATTGAATTAATCACTTCCGGTATTTATGATAAGCAAGGTAAACAAATGAGAATAAGTATCAGTTGAGGGAGTGAAAAGGTTATGGTTTATCGTAAAAAGGGCTGGTCCCTATTTTGCACAATCATTGTGCTTGTCTTGGTGCTTGCAGCCTGCGGCGGGGGAGAGGGAAAGGAAGATGCTGGTGCGGTACAAACAGAGCAAGCATCGGCATCGCCTGAAATCCAATCCACAGATACGCGAATCGTTGAGCATGTCCTTGGCAAAATTGAAATACCTGCACAGCCAAAGAACGTAATTGGATTATTTGTCGAAGATGAGATGAGCGCGCTAGGCGTCAAACCCATTATGCAATATTCAAGCGGAGCCTATTATCAGACCTATCTGGAGGATTACTTAAAAGATGTACCGAAGCTGGACACTGCCGCTTTTAATTTTGAGGCGATCATGGCGGCGCAGCCGGATCTCATTATTCTCGGCTTCCAGGGCTGGGCAGAGGAAGGCACCTATGAAAAATTGTCGAAAATTGCTCCTACCTATGTATTTACCGGCAGTGAAATTCAATATCCGCAGAACTGGAAAAAAAACCTGCTTATTGTAGCTGATTTGCTCGGAAAGACAGAACAGGCGGAACTCGTTATTAAAAAGCGCGAAGCGGAAACGAAGCTGGCCAAAGAGCAATTGCAGGTTGCAGCTAAAGGAAAAACAGCTGCTATGATTCGTATCCATGCCAGTAAGGAACTGAGATTATACGGAGGCCCAGGAGGTCAAGTAGGGACGGCATTGTATGGTGATTTTGGGCTGGAGCCAGCTCCGATTATACGCAAGCTGGCATGGGGAGAGGATATGGATATCCAAACCATATCTATGGAGATTATTCCACAAATCGATGCGGATTATATTTTCCTCGCTGTAGATGAAGGTAGAGAGAATCAGGCTGAGGAGCTTAAAGAAAGCAGCATGTGGAAGAACATTCCTGCTGTCCAACAAGGCCATGTCTTTGAAGTTCGCGGCGATGTATGGATCACGAACGGTCCACTTGCCTACGAAAAAAAGCTGGAAAACGTGATGAGTGCGATTATTCCTAATAAATAACAAAGAAGAAGCTAGTGAACCTCATGGGTTGACTGGCTTCTTCTTTTTCAATTAAAATAGTGATAATGATTCTCAACAAATGTAGGAGGAGTCCATGACTCGATGACTAGCAGCGTTTCAAATAGGAATTACCAACCGGCTCCTTTTCATTCATATTTTTTTAGGTTGCTTGATATTGTATCGGTAGAAGACAACAATATTCTCCAGACACCCTCTGTAGTCAGTTTGAGCTACAGGCTGATTGTTATATCTAGCGGCTCAGGCTGCTTATATATAAACGACAACCGTTATGACGTTACCATTGGAAGCGGTTATGCCATAGCGCCTGATGCCAAACTTGTCATCGCATCAATCGGAGAAGCGGAGAAGGACATGCATTATATGTGCATGACCTTTGATATCATTGAGGCTCAGCCTAACAGTAACCGGCCGCTTCAGTTTTTAAATCGCGAAATCATAATGGATTCTTTCGATCGTACGCTTGGCGTAATGCGCAAGCTGATGGCTATAAAAAATCCTGAAAGCGAGGAAGATCAGCTTCATTATTATTTTCGATTCCAGAAGCTAATGCATGCATTGCTAAAGCAAAATACGGCTGTATCTGAAACGATTACCTCCATGCAAGCCGTGGAACGGACCGTTTCTTTTTTAAATGACCATTACAATCAGGAAATAAGCACGCAACAGCTAGCTGAGCGGGCCGGGATCGGCGTCAAGCAATATAATGTTTTATTTAAAAAAATGACAGGCGTAACGCCTCACGATTATATATCCGCGCTGCGTATACGCAAGGCCAAGGAACTGCTGATTGTTTCCAGGCAGTCGCTTGCTGAAATTGCAGAGCAGGTTGGGTACCGCGACAGCTATTATTTTAATCGCCGTTTCAAACAGATAGCAGGCGTACCGCCGCGAGTATATGTAAACACGCGCCAGTATAAAATTATGTCCATGAGTTATGTATGTACGCTGCTGGCGCTCGGCATAAAACCGATAGGTGCGCCTGCCTATCATTTGGGTTATTATGCTCAACGGTTAGGCGGAAACATTACGAGTATCGGGGATAAATCCACTCTTTACTATGACAAAATGAATGCGCTAAAACCTGATCTCATTATTAGTTGCGACACATTAGAGCATGAAATACAACAACAGTTGGAACGCATAGCTCCGATTGCAACGATACCATGGATGGGATTGCATGCGACGGAGCATTTGCAAGCAATCGGAGATTTACTTGGGATGCGGAAGCAAGCACAGAGCTGGGTTGACGGCTACGAGTTGCAGCGAGAGGTGGCGTATCGGCGGATCAAGCCCTATATCAATACAAATGAGACCGTTGGCCTTATCTTGATCGAAGGGAAAGAGATATTTGTGCTAGGGGACCGCAATGTGGGTGAGGTTATGTATCGTTCGTTCGGTTTACAGCCACCTCCGCTTGTGCAAAATTTGCTAGTGGAACATCCTAACCAGTACGGTAGGAGGGTAACGGTCGAGCAGCTCCGTCAATATGAAGCTGACCGGTTATTTATTATTGTATATGGGGCGGAAGCTGCTTTAACGTATCAGCAATTGCAGAAAAATCCAGTATGGAGGCAGTTGGCAGCTGTACGTCAAGGCAAGGTGCAAAACATGGATCCTGAAAAATGGATTTTTTATGATGTATTATCGCTTTCCGGACAATTGGATGAAGGGATCAACCTATATTTCGAACAATGAAACGTATAGAAACGTATTCTTTGAAAAAATAAGGCGCCGTCAAATGGGGTTGAATAAGCGATTGAATATAGTACAAGGCTTACAGTGCAAACTGAGTGTAATTTCAAAAAACTGCGGCACCGTTCATTCGGTCCGCAGTTTTTTGGCATTCTTTTGAAATGGATAATTGGTTTACATGAACAACTCTCGTTCTACGCGTAGATCCCATCCGAAGCCGCAGAGCTTTTTTTCGAAGAGGAGAGCAGCCATAGCAATTGCGCAAGAAGAATCGCCAGCACGAGATAGTCATAGAGGTGTGTGCTCGGCGTATTGCCGGTAAAGTTCAGGAAGTTATGCAAGCCGTGGAACAGAATGGTCAGCAAAATGGCACGGTTTCGTACGACCAGCATCGTCAGAACAAATCCGAGAATAAACGCGTACACGATTTGCAAAATGGTGTCCTCTAGGGACTGGCCGCTAAGTGCCTGTAAGGCATGCGTGACGCCGAACAAAGCGCTGGACACCACAATGGCAAAAGCTTTCCCTTTTGGCATCAGAATCCGCAGTATCATTCCCCGGAATAATGTTTCTTCCACAAAACCGACCAAGAAAATTTGAGAAAGCAGCAAATAAGCAAAAAAGGAGAAGGACTCAAGCTGAAAGCCCTTGTTGCCGATAACCAAAACGATCAAGACCAGAAGCAGAGGCAGGTACTCGAGCCATTGCCGCTTCGTTAGTTTGGATAGGCTGCTGAAATAGAAGGTGCTCCAACGTTTTTTGACCGAAAGGTAGACGAGCAGGAACAGGGCAATCGGGATAAATCCGAGAAATGGCGCAAGCGGATGGGTGAGCTCGGCAATGGATACATAGGCGCTGCCTCCAGCGACAAAAATCATGAGCATCAGCTCGATCAGGATAATGGCGATTAGCGGTCTTTTTACGGTAAAGCTGTCGGGTTTAATCATTTATAGTTCCTCTTTTTCGATTATTTTTTTTAGCCATTCATTTTCCATTTTGAAAAAATCCAATCCGTAATGCATGACGGATACGCGGTAGTAGTATTGATCCTTATTTTCGAGCTGCTCGAGCTCCTTGGAAACGATGCCCTGCACAACTTCCATTTGGGCAATATGGCGTGCGATGTTTTGCTGATAGGCCATTAAATTCTGTTTTTTGGTTGGTTCATCCAAATAATCATAAAAAAATATTTTGATGAGATATTCCCGTTTATTCGCTTGAAGCGGCTCGCCAAGCCATTGCATGAAATGGGCGCGGCCTCGGTCGGTGATGCTGTATATTTTTTTGTTCTTGCTGTCGTTGGTCTCCTCTTCAGTTACGAAGGCGCTTTGTACGAGCCGCTTCAGCGCGGGATACAGGCTGCCATAGCTCATTTTGTAGAAAATGCCCACCGATTGTTCGGTAATTTTTTTGATATCGTACCCACTCATCTTTCCTTGCATCAACATGCCTAACGTAACAAGCTCAATCATATAAAATCCCTCTCATGTATCAAGTTGATATATCTATTTGATGTATATAATGTATTTGATTTGGAATGTTATGTCAAGAGATAAATTCCGCAGCATTCAACCAGTGAAGTTGCCAAAATAAAAAAAGCCCTCCCGTCAGCATAGCAGCTGCAACGAAGGGGCTTTTTGGGCTTCGCCAGAAAAGCATCTTATTTAAAGGGGAAAATAATCGGATACGAAGCACAGGCTGAAAGCTTATCGCTCATTTTTTCTTTCCTGTAGCTGTATGCCAAACCCCAGCATCAACGCCTCGAAGGCGTGGTCGAATGCGGTAGACAGGCGTCCCATAATCGATTCAACGCTCTCCTCCGAATTGGAATACGTTCCTACGATGCCGCGCAGCATGTAGAAATAAATGCGAGAGCAATTAAGCAGCTGTTCTCCCTCAGGAAGGTTCAATTGTGTTCCCAGCAACTGATCAATAATGTTGAACATTTGATTGCGCAGCCGGTGGATCGGAAGCTCAGGATTTTCTTCACTGGCCCTAACGGCATTGGATTCAAAAAAGATCGCATACATGCTCTTGTTATCCAAACAAAACTGGATGAATTGGGCGTTTAAGCGCAGCAGCTTCTGATCGGAGGACAGGAAGGCATCAGCCACAAGGGCCTCAAGTGTGCCTATAAGCTGCTGCAGAGGCGCCATAGACAAGGCGTGAAGCAAAGCTTCTTTATCCTGGAAATAGATATAGATCGTCGTATGGGAGCAGCCCGCCTCCTTGGCAATCTCTCTAATTGTAACAGAACCGTAGCCTCGTTCATGGAACAGCTTCTCTGCCGCAGCAATAATCGACCGTTTCGTTTCCTCGGACCGCATTTCTTTTTTAGTAACGATGGGGACGCCTCCTAATAGAATATTACCATTGGTTAGTAACCGTTGGTTACACATTAGCGCGGGTCTACAGATATTGTCAATGAACACAGCTCTGCTATAATTTGAGGAGGCATATCTACGCATGTGAGGCCAAGTTTGCATACGCAAACTTAAGAGTACGCTTACGAAGCCAAGTTTGCATGCGCAAACTTTTGAGGAGGTCACCATGAAGCTGCATCCTTCCATTAGCAAAGATGAAATCGTGCTGCCGCAGGCTTTTCCGATGGTGATATCAGAGTCGAAGGGGGTCACGCCTACCTTTCAGAGACTGCACTGGCATACGGCGCTCGAAATTAACTATATTCAAAAAGGCAGCGGCTACTATTTAATCAATGGGAACCGTTATGAATTTCAGCAAGGCGATTTGGTACTCATTCATTCCAATGATTTGCACCGTGCTTTTGAGGCTGAGGAGCTGGTCATGAGCATTGTAATGTTCGATCCGGGCTATCTGGCTTTGGAGCAGCGCTACGCACCCGAGCTTCTGGTCCCGTTCCGCGAGACTGGGAACCGCTTCGATAATGTGCTTGATCGAGATAATCCCATGCACAGGCGCGTTGTGAGCATGCTATCTGGCATGGAGGAGGAGTACGCACGCAAGGAACCCTATTTCGAGGTTGTGGTGAGAGCGCAGCTTATTCAATTTCTGGCACTCGTTAACCGTTACTTTTCCAAGAAAGATACGATTAAAGCTCAGCATACAAGAGGCATGGACGTCATTCGTGCTGTTCTGCACCAAATGGAGGAAGATATCTCGTATCCTTGGACGCTGGGAGAGCTGGCCGAAGGCGCTCATTTAAGCGCTTCTAGGTTCAGCTCGTTATTTACACAGGTAGTGGGCACCTCTCCTATGGACTATCTAATCCAGCTCAGGCTATCGCAGGCAGCCCATCTCTTGGAAGCTACGGATAAAAAGATAATAGAAGTAGCGGAAGAATGCGGCTTTCGCAACTTGTCTAATTTCAATCGGCTGTTCAAGCAGCATGTAGGCAAGCTGCCTTCGGAGCTCAGAACCTAAAAAACAGTAAGATAGTATCAGAACATCGTTCTTTTTCATTAGAAGAACGATGTTTTTTATTTTATGATTAGCTTATGGATCATTTGAACAAGGAGCGTGAGCGATATTATTTTTCTTGGTATAGATGCGGGAGGCAGCAAGACGCATGCTTTGCTTGTCGATGAGGCAGGACATGTGCTGGGCCGGGGGCATAGCGGCAACGGCAATCACCAGACCGCTTTCGAGAAAGCAAAACTTAATATAGACGAAGCATGCCAGCAAGCGCTGCAAGAGGCGGGAGTTGTGAAGGATCAAGTTGATTTTGCTTATTTTGGGCTGGCCGGAGCGGACCGGGAACCCGATTACGCGATATTGCGCCCGATGATCGCATCGCTTGATTACCCGAAGCATGCCATTGCCTGCGATACGATGATCGGGATGCGCGCAGGGACGAATCAATCCTTTGGCGCGGTTATCATCAGTGGAACTGGCTTTAATGCGGCGGCTCGAAGCCGAGAGGGGAAAGAGCTGCAGTACGGCGGTTTTGGTTACTTGTTCGGAGACGGGCGGGGTTCGGGAAGCGATTTGGCGGTTCATGCTTTTCGCAGCGCGATTCGGGCATGGGAAGGACGCGAACAGGCGACGCTGCTAAGCGAGCTGGTTCCTGAGCATCTTGGTTATATGACCGTTCAAGAGATGTATGACGATGCGCTGGACAATAGCAAGCAGCCTCCGAAAGACCTTGCGAAGGTGATGTTTGAGGCAGCCGGGCAGGGGGATGCGGTAGCGATCCGTATTTTGCGGGAGGCTGGGCGTGAGCATGCGAATGCGGCAAATGCGCTCATCAAGCGTTTAGGCATGGAGCAGGAACGATTTGATGTCGTGCTGACAGGCAGTGTTCTCGCACGGGGCAGCTCTCCTCATATGATTGAGGCCATCCGCGAAGAGCTGCTCACGGTTGCGCCGTATGCGAGAACGGTAAAACTAACGGTTGATCCGGTTGTCGGCGCTGTCATGAGTGCCATGGATAGCAGTGGTCTAACGATCAGCGATGCCGTTGACGCGACATTGAGAAAAATAACATTTTAACTATAGGAGGCTAATCATATGTCCAAAAAATCATTGAAGGTAGCTGTCATTGGCGGCGGCTCCTCATACACGCCTGAAATCGTAGAGGGTTTCATAAAAAAATATGATGAAATGCCGATCCGTGAGCTTTGGCTCGTCGATATTGAAGCGGGACGGCACAAGCTTGCCATCGTAGGCGAGCTCGCGAGGCGCATGGTTGAGAAGGCTGGGGTTCCGATTGAAGTGAAGCTCACGCTTGACCGCCGAGAAGCGATTGCAGGGGCTGACTTCGTCACTACGCAAATGCGGGTGGGCTTGCTTGAAGCGCGCCGCCGCGATGAGCATATTCCGATCTCCCATGGCGTGATCGGTCAGGAAACCACAGGACCGGGAGGCATGTTCAAGGCGCTGCGGACGGTGCCCGTTATTTTGGACATCTGCAAAGACATCGAAGAGCTTGCTCCGGATGCTTGGATGCTTAATTTTACGAACCCTGCAGGCATTGTTACGGAAGCCGTGCAAAAGCATAGCCGCGTCAAAACCGTAGGCCTTTGCAACTCGCCGATTAATTTCCAGAAGTTTCTCGCCAAGGAATACGGCGTAAGCGAGAGCGAGGTTTTGCCGGAATTTGTAGGCATTAATCATTTGCACTGGGTGACGGCAGCTTATGTCAAAGGTGAAGACAAGCTTCAGGAAATGATTGGCGGAGGGCGCGATTATTCGGCTACGAACGTAACGGCGTTTGACTGGGATGCCGATTTTCTAAGCTCGCTCGGTGCGCTTCCGACGTATTATCTTCGTTATTTCTACATGACCGATGCGATGCTTGCGGATATGAAGGACTCGTTTGAGAAGAACGGCACGCGCGCGGAGGTCGTCAGCCGCGTAGAAGAGGAGCTGTTCGAGCTTTACAAGGACGTGAACTTGAACGAAAAGCCCAAACAGCTTGAAAAGCGCGGAGGCGCGTATTATTCCGAGGCGGCGGTAAATCTCATGCACGCGCTCTATACGGACAAACGCGATATTCAGACGTTGAACGTAAGAAACGGAAAAATCCTTCCTTTCTTACCCGAGGACGCGAGCATAGAGGTGAATTGCGTCGTTGCAGCCCAGGGACCGATTCCACTTCCGCTGCAGCGTGTTCCCGAGCAGATCAAAGGGCTTATGCACGCCGTGAAGACCTACGAATCGCTTACGATTGAAGCGGCGATCACTGGTGACCGGGGCATCGCACTGCAGGCGCTCGTCCATCATCCGCTCGTGCCGAGCGTAGCGGTTGCGAAGCTGCTGCTCGAAGAGATGCTGGAGGCGAATAAAGAATATTTGCCTAACTTCTTCAAATAAGAAAAGTTACTAATTACATTCGTTTTCTTTATAGCCATGCAGAAAGGCGGGAGCGCAGCTCCCGACCTTTTTTTTTGCGTGAATGCTGGTTTGGACTTTGAAAAATGAAACAAAAATATAAAAAATTTGACATTGACTTTAAGGTCAAACGATTATATGATAGCTAATGTTCTTGAACATGATAATCATTATCATAACAAAGAGAATCTTTATCATTCCATTAATGAAGTTTGGGTTTACAAAAATAGGGGGTAAGTGAAAATGAACAAACGGTTAATGAGCTTAATTATGGTTATTGTCGTCATGCTGGTTGCTGCGGGCTGCGGCGCGAATAATACGGCTAATAACTCGGCAAGCAACGAGAAAAGCAGCAACGAGGCAGCGACGAATGCTCCAAGTGCGGAAACGACTGGACCGATTGTCATTAAAGATGCCAAAGGCGAAGTCACGCTAGAGAAGCCTGCACAAAAAGTCGTTGTGCTCGAGTGGACATTCACGGAGGACGTGATTGCGCTTGGCGTGCAGCCAGTGGGCAATGCGGACAATGAGGGCTATAAGGTATGGGTTACAGGAGAAGCTCCGCTTGACGCAGGCGTGACTGATGTTGGTTTCCGCCACGAGCCTAACCTTGAGACAATCGCATCATTGAAGCCTGACTTGATTATTGCGAATACAGACAGCCATGAAGCGATTTACGAACAATTGAAAGGCATTGCTCCAACTGTGATATTCGGTCTTTATCCGCCTGAAGGCCAAGGCGACCAATACACCGAGATGGTTAATATGTTCAAATCGATTGCGGCAGCGGTAGGCAAAACAGCGGAAGGCGATAAAGTGCTTGCCGATCTTGACCAGCATTATGCAGATGCCAAAACAAAGCTGGCTGCAGCGGGCAAAGAAGGCTTGAACTATGTACTTACGCAAGCGTTCAGTTACCAGAATGCAGCAACCATGCGTTTGTTCACGGATAACTCGCTGGCGGTACAAACACTGGACCGCATTGGCCTTAAAAATGATTGGAAACCGGAAAACTTCGAAATGTATGGCTTTAGCACATCGACAGTTGAAGCTTTGCCGGCTGTACAAGATACGAATTTGCTCTATATCGTTCAGAAGGACGATGATATCTTCTCAGGTACGCTGAAAGACAATTCCGTATGGAATGGCCTTAACTTCGTAAAAGAAAAACGTACATTTGCACTGGACAGCGCAACTTGGGTATTCGGCGGTCCGATCTCCTCCAAAGTGATCGTTGATCAAGTCGTAACCGCATTGACGAAATGAGTGAGCTTATGAGCACACCCAAAAATGAAGCCTCAAAGGGCATGATCGGTCGAATTATCGGCATATTTGGGGGCGGCCTTGCCGCCCTTTTCGTTCTGTCTATCCTTAGTCTGTGCTTCGGGGAAGCCAAGATTCCGTTTGCAACCGTGTTTGACGGCTTGCTGCACCGCACCGACATCATGGAGCATAATCTGCTCTGGGATATTCGTATGCCGCGTACCGTCATCGGCATCATTGCCGGTGCTGCGCTTGCGGCGGCAGGGGCGCTGCTGCAGACGATCACGAGAAATCCGCTTGCGGCGTCAGACACGCTCGGCATTAACGCTGGCGCATACTTTATGGTCGTACTCGGGATGGTCGCTTTTCCCGCGCTGCAGCACGAGGCGCCCTTTGTCCTAGCTGCTGCCGGAGGCTTCTTGGCTGCGCTAGCTGCCTACTTCCTAGGAGGAGGACGAGGAGCAACGCCGGTCAGACTAGCGTTATCGGGCATGATCGTTTCGATGGTACTTGGCGCATTCACTTCGGCGATTCATATTTTTAAAGCAACAGAAACGCAATCGTTATTTCTTTGGGGAGGAGGCACGCTGATTCAGCTCGATTGGAGCGGTGTCGAGTTTGCCTGGCCGTTCGTGGCGATTATGCTTGCCGCTGCGATATTCGCCGGTCGCCAATTCGATGCGCTGGAGCTTGACGAATCGACTGCTCGCTCACTGGGACAGCGTGTGGGCTTAACCCGTGCGGGCGGACTCGTGCTTTCGGTGTTTTTGGCCGCAATCGTTGTGAGCGTTGTCGGGCCGATCGGCTTTGTTGGGCTTGTAGCTCCGCATCTGGTCAGGCTCTCCGGTATTCGCAAGCACCGTCTGCTCATTCCGGCGAGCGCGCTTTGGGGCGCGCTGCTCATAACGGCTGCGGATTTGCTTGCACGGATGGTGAGAAGCAGCCTCGGCGAGATGCCGGTTGGCGCAGTCATGGCGATAATTGGGGCACCATGGCTGATTTGGCTGGTACTCACCAAGATGAAAAACATTTCCTCAGGCTCGGGTCAAGCTTCCATGAGCATTGGAGGGGCGCCTCTGCGGATGCGCTTCGCGCCAACGGCTATTGTGATGACGGTTTTGCTTGTTGCACTCGTTTTCGTCAGCCTTTCGCTCGGCGGCACACGCATTCCGATCATGGAATTGCTCCGAAGCGTTGTAGGCGCCGGGGACGACTCATACTCTGTGCTTCTTAATCTGCGACTTCCGCGCACGCTCGTTGCAGCAGGCGGAGGCATCGCGCTTGCGATCAGCGGCGTACTTATTCAAAGCGCAGTACGAAACCCGCTGGCAGATGCCTCGATTATCGGGGTTACCTCCGGGGCGGGCTTTGGCGCTTTGACCGTTCTTGTCATTTGGCCGACTCTGCCGATCTTTGCGCTTCCGATAGCCGCCATAGCTGGCGGAATTATTGCTGCTGCGTTTGTATTTTTCTTAGCATGGCGCAAATCGCTTAACCCATCGGTACTTATTTTGCTGGGCATTGCGATTTCCGCTATTGGCTCTGCGGGCATACAGGCGATGATCGTCAAAGCGAGCCTTTGGAGCAGTACGGCATTTGTCTGGCTTACCGGCACGACCTACGGACGCGGTTGGAACCAGTTCAACAGCATTTTGATATTCTTACTCGTTCTCATTCCAGCCGCTTATTATTTGGGCAGAAAATTCGACTTGCTCGCTTTTGGTGATGAAAGCTCAACCGGCCTCGGCTTGCCCGTGAAAGGCACACGGCTATGGGCCATGATCGTAGGTGTGCTGCTTGCCGCCGGAGCGGTAGCGAGCGTGGGAACCATTGGTTTCCTTGGTCTTATGGCGCCGCATGCAGTCAGAATGATGGTCGGACACCACACAAGACGCTCAATTGTTTTGTCGGGCTTGCTTGGAGGAATGCTGCTAGTGCTGGCGGATACGATCGGCCGGACGGTAATGGCGCCAAAGGAAATTCCGTCAGGGTTGATCATTATGCTGATCGGCGCGCCTTACTTTCTGTTTCTGATGTACCGCTCACTCGTAAGAAAAAAGTGATCTAATGCCAAATCCAAGAAAAAGCGAATAATGAGCTTATTTTTTGTCATTAATGTTCGTAAAAGTTGTTGACAAATTGGACACATTTTCATTAGAATTGAAAACGGAAAACAACAACAGCATATTTTTTCGTATAATCTCAAGAATCGGCTTGAGAGTCTCTACTCGGTCACCGTAAATGATCAGGCTACGAAAATGGCGGAAAAGCTCGCATCGGTCCAGCGGGTATACTTTTCCCCTTTTTGCAGAGCCTAGGAGAAATGCGATATTTGCATTTTTTTCTAGGCTTCTTTGTTTGTTCCACCACAATTTTGGGAGGTTAGTAATCAAAATGGAACGTTTCTTTCGCTTAAAGGAACACGGAACAAATGTCAGAACAGAGATTATGGCGGGGCTGACGACTTTCATGACGATGGCATACATATTGGCCGTCAATCCAATCATACTTACGCCAGCGGGTTTAGACTGGACAGCTGTCTTTCTGGCTACGGCGCTTGCCGCCGGTATTTTTACCATTGCAATGGGCTTGTTCGTGAACTTCCCCGTTGCTCTAGCTCCAGGCATGGGGCTTAACGCTTATTTTGCCTCCGTTGTCATCGCTTCAGCTTCAACGGACACCCCGATATCGCCTGCGATGGGATTAACGGCGGTCTTTATTTCAGGAATTATCTTTATCATTCTAACGCTGACGCAAATTCGCCAAATGCTGATCACCGCTGTTCCTGACAGCCTGAAGCATGCGATTACAGTCGGTATTGGTTTGTTCATTACCATTATTGGTTTGAAGAACAGCGGCATTATGACGATTGCCGTTTCAAGCTTCACCGACATTAAGGCTGGCGTGTTCACGCCGGTTGGCGGTTCCGAAACCGTTATCCAACTGGGCAGCTTCCACAATGAAACGGTTGTACTTACCGTTATTGCTTTGCTGCTGATCGGCGTGCTGATGGTGCTTCGCGTACCGGGCGCGATCTTGTTCGGTATTCTAGGCACAACGGTTATAGCGATTCTTATTGGCCATGTAGACGTCAAAGCAGCATTCAGCGGCCAAACATGGGTGCCTGATTTCACCAAAATGAACTTCTGGGATTTTGACTTTGCGGGTGTGTTCGAGGTTGGTCTCGTAACCGTCATCCTGACGTTTACGTTTGTAGAGATGTTCGATACATTCGGTACGCTGGTTGGTACGGCTAACCGTGCAGGTTACATGAAGGATGCGGAAAAAGGTAAGAAGCGCGTCGGTAAAGCGATGTTTGTAGACGCCATTGGCGTCAGCGGCGGCGCGGTGCTTGGAACGAGTACGGTTACGGCCTTCGTCGAAAGCTCCGCTGGTATTGCGCAGGGCGGACGTACAGGCCTTACAGCCGTAACAACAGGAATCTGCTTCCTGCTTGCGATCTTCCTGTCTCCGATTGTTGCCCTCGTTCCGGGCGCGGCAACGGCTGCAGCACTTATTATCGTAGGCGTGTTGATGATGCAATCGGTGAAAGACATTGATTTCTCGGATATGGTTTACGCGATTCCGTCATTCTTGACGCTTGCGTTCATGCCTCTAACCTACAACATCGCGAACGGAATTTCGTTCGGTATCGTATCGTACGTACTGCTTGCATCGGTTGCAAATGCGACAGGCAAAGGCAAATATAAGGTCCACTGGCTCATGTGGATCTTGGCGGCTCTAATTATTGGCCGCTACGTGTTTATGGGCGGGGAATAAACCGTTGGGAAGAAGCAGCGCTGGACCGGCGCTGCTTCTTTTTTTTGTAGTCATAGGAGTTCTATTGGGATATATGTGATTGACGGCTCGTTCATCGCGGCTCTAATTTGATATACTTTGGAGTAGAATTCGATGGATCATAGGGGGAACCACATGCTGCGCGTTGATTTGAATTGCGATATGGGCGAAGGTTTTGGGGTTTATCAGGCTAATGAAGATCGCGAGCTGATGAAATATATTACATCGGCGAATATTGCCTGCGGATTCCACGCGGGCGATGCGGCGACGATTCGGAGAACGGTTAAGCTGGCGTTAGAGCATGAGGTGGCCATTGGCGCGCACCCGGGCTTGCAGGACCTTGCAGGCTTCGGCCGACGCGTGATGGCGATTTCGCCAGAGGAAGCCTATGAGCTGGTGGTCTACCAGATTGGCGCGGTTCATGCCTTTGCAAAATCAGAAGGCGGTAGGTTAGCGCATGTTAAGCCGCACGGAGCTCTTTATAATATGGCTGCAAAGAACCGTTTGCTAGCAGAAGCCATCGCAGAGGCCATCTACAAAGTTGAGCCGCGGCTGCTGCTGTTTGGGCTGGCGGGCAGCGAGCTTATACTGGCTGGGCAGGCGATTGGCCTTCATACTGTCAGTGAAGTGTTTGCAGACCGTTCTTATGAAGACGATGGCTCGCTTACGCCGCGTGGAACGGAGGGGGCTGTTATCGAGGACGGGGCTCGCGCTTTGGCACAAGCCCTTGATTTGATAAAGAAAGGCGAGGTTCTTACGCACCAACGCAACCGGATGATTTTAAGAGCGGATTCGGTTTGTGTTCATGGGGATACGCCTGGGGCAATAGAACATGTGAGGCTGTTACGAACATCCTTGGAGGCGGAGGGCGTCTCGGTGAGGAGTGCAGGAGAATGAGTGGGAATCATGTGAACGATCGTCGGCGAATGGCATGCGAGCTGCTGGCGCTCGGCGATTCTGCGGTTCTTGTTCGTTTGGGTGACTGTATCGAGCTGGAAACGAATCGGAAAGTGATGAAGCTTAGCCAACGCTTGGAAGCCCAGCCTTTTGCGGGATGGATCGAGTGCGTGCCTGCCTTTGCATCGGTTGCCGTACATTATGACCCGGTGCTCGTTTTGAAGAGCCGCACATGGGAGGAAGACGGGCATGCTACGCTGTTTGAGACGGTATGCTTTCGGTTAGAGCGTTATCTTAGCAACGATCAGCAGCTGCATTTGAATGAGCAAGCAAGTCGTACGGTTGAAATTCCCGTCTGTTATGGCGGAGACGAAGGGCCAGATCTCAGCTTTGTAGCCAGTTACAACGGGCTAACGGAAGAGGAAGTGGTTGCGATTCATACTAGCAGCGATTACCGTGTTTATATGCTGGGATTTGCGCCTGGCTTTCCTTATTTAGGGGGCCTATCGGAACGTATTGCAGCGCCAAGGCATCAAACCCCAAGGACAACCATTCCGCATGGAAGTGTTGGAATTGCAGGCAAACAGACGGGCGTATATCCGCTTGCTACGCCTGGGGGCTGGCAGCTGATTGGCCAGACGCCGCTTGCTCTATTCCGGCCGCAGGACGAAATTCCAAGCTTGCTCAGAGCAGGTGATACGGTACGTTTTATTCCCATAACCAGGCAGCAATATGACCTGTATAAAGAAGGTGCGTTATGAGTATAACCGTGATTCGTTCCGGCTTGCTCGCTACGATTCAGGATCTAGGCAGATACGGCTATCAAAGATACGGCGTGGTGCCTGGCGGAGCTATGGACACAGGTGCGGCGCGGGTCGCTAATTTTCTAGTCGGGAACGCGGGAGATGAGGCTGTACTGGAAGTAACGCTTGCGGGGGCGAAGCTGCTAATTGAACAGGATATGCTGATTGCCATTTGCGGAGCAGAGATGAAGGTAACTGCTTCCGGTGAACGGCTGCCATTATGGCGTCCGGCACTGGTGAATGCCGGGACAACGATTCATTTCGAAGCTTGTCAATCGGGATGCCGCTCGTACTTGGCCGTTGCAGGCGGATTGGACGTGCCGAAGATCATGGGCAGCAGAAGCACTTATTTGCGTGCTGCAATTGGAGGCTTCATGGGAAGAGGAGTTAAGGCAGGGGATAAGCTATCTGCGGGGCCGGCTAGTCCTCTGTCTATGCGAATGCTTCAGAATTTGGTTAAGAAGCGAATCAGCAGTGTGACTGTGCCGTCCTGGCATGCAAGCCATTTCGCGGTAGCCGATGAATTAGCGGAGCCCATGATTCGCGCAATGCCGGGTACTGATTATGAGCGCTTCCAGGCTTCTAGCCAAGCGGCTTTGTTTAGCGAGACCTTCCGAATTGCACCACAATCCGACCGAATGGGCTATCGCCTAAATGGAGCTGAAAAGTTAATGCTGGCCGCTCCGATCGAGGCTATCTCGGAAGCTGTAGCGAACGGAACCGTTCAAGTGCCCTCGGACGGTAGTCCGATTGTCTTGCTTGCCGATCGGCAGACGACAGGCGGTTACCCGCGAATCGCCCAGGTGGCAACGGTAGACCTTCCGGTATTCGCCCAGTTAAAGCCTGGTGACCGATTTCGATTCGAGGCGATCACGCAGCTGCAGGCGGAGCGGCTTTATCTGGACAGCGAACGAGATATGGCAATATTAAAGGCCGCCATTGCGCTAAAATTTAATTAGGAAAATGATAAATATGGCTAATTATCGATGTGGCAGATACGGCGAATTGGAGCTGTAAGAACGTCAGTGTGCTTACAGGCGAGAAACAGAGGCTACTATTGCGCTGTAAGAGCATATTTGCTCTTACGGCTGTGTTTTAGATGTGGCAGTTACGCCGAAATGGAGCTGTAAGAACGCCAGTGTGCTTACAGGCGAGAAACAGAGGTTACTTTTGCGCTGTAAGAGCATATATGCTCTTACGGCTGTTTTTCGAGGTGGCAGATACGGCGAAATGGAGCTGTAAGGCCGTCAGTGTGCTTACAGGCGAGAAACAGAGGTTACTTTTACGCTGTAAGAGCATATATGCTCTTACGGCTGTTTTTCGAGGTGGCAGATACGCCGAAATGGAGCTGTAAGAACGCGGGTGTGCTTACAGTCGAGAAACAGAGGTTACTTTTGCGCTGTAAGAGCATATATGCTCTTACGGCTGTTTTTCGATGTGGCAGATACGGCGAAATGGAGCTGTAAGAGCGCCAGTGTGCTTACAGGCGACAATTCAAATGAAGAGAAAAAGCGCTGAAGCTGCAAGGGCAGCTCAGCGCTTTAGGTTGGACATGTTTTTGAGAACGAGCATGAGATTGGCTGGTTTCTCGGCTAAGCGTCGGGTGAAGTAGGGGTACCACATCTCGCCATAGGGAACATAGCAGCGTATGCGATAGCCGTCCTTGGCTAGCCGGGCTTGTTCGTTCATACGGAGACCATAAAGCATCTGGAACTCAAAAGCATGCTTGGGTATGTGGTGTGTGCGTACATATGCCTTCACCCAGCTAATAATGGCGTCGTCATGCGAAGCGATCGCTGTGTATACGCCTTGCTCCAAATGAAGCTTAATCATGCTTTTGAAGCTCTCCAGAACCTCGGCAGGCTTCTGAAAAGCGACCTCCGCCGATTCTTTATAAGCTCCTTTCACAAGCCGTAGGCTTATCCGCGCCTGCAGCATATCCTGCACGTCCTGATCTGTGCGAAACAAATAAGCCTGCAGCACGGTTCCTACATTGGTTAATCCCTCGGCATGAAGCCGTTTCACGATATCGATCGTTGCCTGTGTGTAAGGCGTATCTTCCATGTCGATGCGGACGAAGTTACGGTGACGCCTCGCATGCTTGACAACTGCCCGAATGTTCTCATAGCAAGCGGCCCGGTCCAGAGCGAGTCCCATTTGAGTCGGCTTTAAGGATACGTTAGAGCTTGCCTTGCTGGCGGCAATGCCTTCAATTAGCTTGATATATTGGTCTTTGTAGGCAGCAGCCTCGCTTAAATCGTGAATTCCCTCGCCCAGATGATCCAGCGTAGCCATAATGCCAAGCTTGCCAAGCGCTTCAACTTCGTCAAGCGCGTCTTTAAGCGTTTCTCCGGCAATAAATCTGCTTGCGAGCTTTTTGCCATAAGTGGTGGAAAGCTTCTCTACGAGCGGTATGCCCGTAATCGTTAATAAGGTTTTGCGGTACCATATTGATCCGATGCCCATCCGTACTGCTCCTTTCCGCAAAGCATGAGTAGGAGTCCGTTTCAGGGAGTTCGGTATTAGTATATTCAGTTCAGTTCGATATCGCTCCATGTTAGCCTAATTATTTGAAGAACAAAAAGTGCGTCGGAAGCTTGCGAAGCGAGCCATCGGACGGATTATTAATGACGCGCCCATTAAAAATGAGCGAGGATGAGCCGCCGCCGTCCAAGTTGTAGCCATCGACAGCGCCATAACGCTGCAGCAGCAGCTGCATCTCGCTAAGCGTGGCCCCGGAGCTGCCTGCTTCATTGTATCCATCCGCGACAAGAAAGAGCAGCTGGTCATCTTTGTAATTGGCAATAATGGTGCGTGGAGCACGTTTCGGACTCGTTTGCCATTTAGCTGGTATCGGCTGCGGAGCTCCGCCGCGCAGCAAGACAGGGACGAAGGAGGCGCCGAATTTCGGTTTTTTCGCATCGAGCTGCTCCTTGGTCGCAAACTTTCCGCCAATCAGCTCGTTTTGTTCGTTCAAGCCGACAAAAAACAAATCCGCGTGAGGCGGCTCAAAGCCTGTGGCGTAATAGCCGTCCACGATTGTAGTGCTTAGCGGATAACGCTTGCCTCGGCCATCAGCGAAGCCGCCCGCATTAACACCGGCGACGGCGCCATGCCGATTAACTGCGGCAAGCGTGCTCTCGGCTTTGCCGAGCTCATCCCCGCCTAGTGTCATAGTCATGGCATCGGAGCTTTTGAGCTTCACCTTCAGCGCATAAGCGGAGAAGTTCTCGGCTTTTATGTAAAATAGCTGTGCTCTCAGCTTGTCCGATTCGATCGTTGCGGAGGCTTTGCCGAGCTTGGCGGTAATATTTCGGTCATAAATTTCGAGCGGCCGCATCGCCTGCGAGGCGGCTATTGAAGAGATTTGCGCCATATCCGCGTTCGTTTCGTTATAGAGCTTCAATTGCTTTTGAATCGACTCATGGGTTAACGAAGCGGTTTCCTGCGCAAGGTCAAGGCCGGAGGAAGCGTGCTTAATGTCGGCTTCAGCCGGTCTTGCTTGCTGGGTCACGGGCTGCGGAAAAGCCTCCGTAGACAATTGGATGACCATGTCGGATAACAGCAGCCAAATCATGATTCCGAGAAAAGGCGCGCAAGCGAGCAGGGCAGTGCGATTAAGTGCTTTGACAGTCAAATTCATTTCAGCACATCCAAGCTTTTCTTCAGCTCATTCAGCTGTTTTTTTACTTCGTTCAGCTGCGTATAGAGCTTATTGCTGTTATCGGTTTTGGAATCCGCGTTGTCCTTCGTGAAGAGAAGCAGTTCATTTAGCGCGTCAACCTTGGTCTTCAGTTCAGCTAGATCCTCCGTGTAATTGGTTTCCAACTGCAGCATGCGTGCCTCGTAAGCCTGCTGCATGGCCGTTATTTGACTGGCGGTCTGGCGCTCCAAATCAGCGGATAACGTCTGTTGAATCCTATCCGTATACCATTTGGCGCCTAGTATCCCGGAGCATATAATAATGATCCACACGCAGACGAAAAGGAAGAAGGTACGGTTCCCTCTCTTTTTACGCGTTTTCTTGTCGGTTTGGCTGGCAGTGCGTTGTTCCAAAATTAAATCACTCATGTTATTCATTCACCTCTCATGTTGGTCACTTGCACAAGGATCGGATGAACGAACTGCAAGCATTATCTTATTCATAGAATTAGACTTCACGTACCGGTAAATAGTTGCGTATGTCATCTTATTGTAACAAAGTGAATACAAGATGTCCTCCGCGTCATGTGGGAATTTATTGTAAATTTTAATTTTTAGCGGAACATTCTCCCTACTACCTGCGTCTAACCATACGGGATGCGGCAGCCGATGCCGCAAATCGGAAGGAGATTAGGATGAAGAGAGATAATGTATTTAGCCGAATTGCGAAGCGGGTTATCGTTGCTAGCTTGCTAGTTTCGCTTGTAGGCGCAGGTATTGGAGCGAGAGAGCAAGTAGATGCAGCAGAGCGCCAGCCGGCTAAGCTGGTATTCGTACATGGGTCGAAGCAGATGACGGTCAATGGCAAAACGCAGCAAATGACGACGCCATTGCCGGTAGTTAAAGGGGTCACGATGATTCCGGTTCGTACGATTGCGAACTCAGTGGGAGCAAGCGTATATAACGATAGCAAGGGAACTCATATTGATACTTATCTTAATAAAGTAACGTTAAACGTCAACATGCGCGGCGCGAACCGCAATGGCAGTTATGTCCTGATGCCAAACGCTGCCGCTATTATTAATGGCACCATGCATGTGCCTCTGTCTGCGGTGAAGCTGCTTTGGAACGCGGACTATGTGTTTAATGCACAGTTGAAACAAATTAGTATAACGGTACAGCCAGAACCTAATGTGGCCCCTGTTGCAGGTTTCAAAGCTCCGCTTGAAGTGAAGCTGGGTGAGCCAATCGAATACGAGGACATTAGCTATGACCCCGATGGAAAAATCGTCAAGACAGATTGGACGGGACGCAAAAGCACCTACTTTGAGCCCGGCGTTTATACGGTTACGCAAACGGTATACGATAATGAAGGATTAAGCAGTCAAGTTTTCTCTCAAGATATTAATGTGCTTGATGAAGTTATGTATACTCCATATGAATATTACATGCGTTATGGTAATCCAGGTGACAAATTTGTTGTTGATGGTGCTTTAATGAACACCTTCAAGGAAGTGGACACTCTGGAATCCAAAAGCGGGCGTACCTTGTACATGTCCAATGCGCCAGAACGTTTCTTTGATGAAGGTCTGCTCTATGAGGATACCTTGAACGATGCGAGCCGGCTCTTCATTCATCACCGCAATGGTTCGCCAGATCGTCAAAAGCTTGCAGTCGTTGTGACCAATAACGAAAATAGGAGCGTAAAGCTAACGCTTGGAAACCGTGGTCTTGCAGGCCCAAGCACTAGCGCGATGCAATTCGGATCAGCGGCAATAACAAGATATTTAGCTAATTCAACACCACGTGAGCTTATCATTGAGCCAGGAACTTCAGCGTTACTTCTTCCTGAATTGGAGAAAATTATAATGAATCCAGATGAAGGCTTTTCCGGCTTGATGGATGTTGACATGGACGGCGAGTTAACGTTCTCAACTCTTGCACTTAAGGAGTATACAGATCCAATCAGCGCAGTTTTTACACTTCCTGAGCTTGAGAAGGTTGGGAATCGCGGAAAGTTTTTTGATACGGATCAGTACATTGAAGTAAATGAGAAGATTGGTGTTACAAAAAGCAAGCTGCGCCTTGGCCAGCGTGGTCCTGCTATGGCAGGGGTTGATGCTTTGACTGGCGGAATGACGGTTAACGGCGGAGAATACGGTGCTCTGACGACGATTAAGTTCAAAAATGTAGCTTATGGCACTCGTATTATTTTGAACCCAAGAGCAGGTATCTTCCAAGGAGCGGTTAAGGTTAATGATAAAGTGGTTTCAGTGCCGTCAGGCGGGCATGTGAAAGTAGGCGAGGGTGCACTGATTTATACACAAATCAGACCTGAGGGTGCAGCGGGGCTGCAAGCCCCACCAGAGGTAACGATTCAATATTCTTCACCAGGCGCAAGTTCATTGCCGATATTATTCGTATTTTTTCCAGGCTCGGATTTTCAATAATGGTTGAAGGGAGGATGCGCCACATATGAGCGGCGCATCCTCCCTTTTTTTGTGATTAGCACACTTAGTCATGTATAATAAAGAGGCAAGTTATGAATTGAACCATTCAGGAGGGTGATCAGTGTGGATCAACCAATCACAAATATCGGCGCAAGCCGAACCGAGGCGAAGGCCATGTTCGCAGGAGGATGCTTCTGGTGCATGGTTTCACCTTTCGAAGAAATGCCTGGCATTATTTCTGTCGTATCCGGCTATACGGGAGGACATACCGTAAACCCGACCTACCAGGAGGTATGCTCGGAGACGACAGGCCATGCGGAAGCCGTACAAATTACGTATGATCCGCAAATTTTTCCATACGAGAAGCTGCTTGATATTTTCTGGCGGCAAATCGATCCGACCGATGCAGGCGGACAGTTCCATGACCGCGGTGAATCTTACCGTACCGGCATTTATTATTATGATGAAACGCAGCGCGAGCTTGCCGAGAAATCGAAGCAGGAGCTGCAGGCGAGCGGCCGCTTTGATCGTCCGATCGTTACGGAAATCGAACCGGCTGCGGCATTTTATCCAGCGGAGGATTACCATCAGGGTTACCACAAAACGAATCCTTACCGATATAAAATGTACAGAAAAGGATCAGGCCGCGATGCGTTTATCTCGGATAACTGGGCGATGCAGAAGGATCAGGCCGAGCTCAAGCAGCGACTGACGCCGATTCAGTATGAAGTTACGCAAAATAGCGGCACCGAGCGCCCGTTTACCGGGGAATACTGGGATCACACCGAGGACGGCATATATGTCGACATCGTCTCGGGAGAACCGCTGTTTAGTTCTCTTGATAAATACGATGCGGGCTGCGGTTGGCCTAGCTTCACGAAGCCTTTGCAGGCGGCAGCGGTTTCCGAGCATACCGACAGCTCTCACTTTATGGTAAGGGTTGAAGTTCGCAGCAAAGAAGGCGATTCACATCTGGGGCATGTGTTTGACGATGGCCCTCAGCCAACCGGATTGCGCTATTGCATTAATTCTGCTTCATTGCGGTTTATTGGCAAGGATAAGCTGGAGCAGGAAGGCTACGGTGAATATTTGTATTTGTTTGAGTAAGCCACCGGAGACGGCGATTGAAAATTGAACTGATCGGAGGAACGAAAGATGAATATCGAAGAAGCCATTCGGACACGCAGGACGATTGGGAGAGTGAAGCAGGACCCGGTAGATCGTGCTCTTATTGAGCGTCTGCTGGATGCGGCTGTTTGGGCTCCTAGCCATTTCAATACGCAGCCGTGGTCCTTTATTGTTATGAGCGGCGAGGGTAGGGCAAGACTGGGCGAAGGTTATGCACGGGTTGCTGCCTCGCTTGTACCTGAACTCAGCGGACAGGAGCTTGAGGATCGGCTGGCCAAGGAACGCACGAAAGCGTATCGGTCGCCGGTTGTCATTGCAGCTGTATGCTCGCCGTCGGACGATCCGCGCGCTGTACTGTCGGAAGAGCTCGCAGCCGCACAAGCAGCTGTGCAAAACCTGCTTCTCGCTGCACATGCAAACGGACTAGGCGCAATTTGGCGCTCGGGAGATCCGATGTATAATCCTATTATGAATGAAACGTTTGGACTTGCTCCGCAGGACCAGATCGTAGGTTTAATTTATTTAGGCTATCCCGATATGACCCCGCCGGAGCCGAAGCGCATTCCGGCGACAGCGAAGACGGTATGGCTCGTATAAACGCAAAGCTCTCATGAAAGAGGCCGAAGCATTCGTAATCGTCGAATGCTTTGGCCTTTTTTTATAAAAGGGCATACTCGTATACTCAGACAAGCTTCTTGACGTTAAAATTGGCTCCTAGCACATACCAGTTTTGTGGGAACGGCACGCCGAGCACCCAGTAACTAACTCCTCGGAGCCGGTACGTTTTAACCATATTGAACTTTGCCTGAACGCTGCGGGCATCCTCATACCACACGATATGCTCTTGGCCATTTTCATCATAATAGTTGTAGTACGGCGATTGGCTCTCATCATCGTATTTAATTTCCGCACCGTATTTTCCCGCGCGGTTAACGGCCTCCTTCGGGCTGACGGTAGGAGCCCATTTGCCGCCTTGTACATAAGGGAGGGTCCAATCGTAGCCGTACAACGGCATGCCCATGACGATTTTTTCCGCCGGGATAACGCTAAGTGCATAGCTTACGACTTTATTGACTTCGTTCAGAGGGGCGACTGCGCGCGGAGGGCCGCCCGACCAACCCCACTCATACGTCATCAAAATGACGAAATCGACAATGCGCCCATGTGCCGGATAGTCATGTGCTTCATATAAGGTTCCGGCCTGATTGGCGCTTAGTTTGGGTGCCAGGCAAGTGGACACGAGATAATTTTGCGGATGCAGGCTGTCGACAAGCTTTTGCAAGAAAGCATTGTACAGCTCACGGTCTGCCGGGGGCACGTATTCGAAATCCACATTGAGTGCCAGGTACCCCTTCTGCTTCATCGTCTCCAAAATACCTGCGATCAGCTTCTGCTGAAGAGCGGGGTCGCTAAGAACAGCATGTGCGATATCCGGACTGAAGGTACCATTTTCAAAATTGGTAATGACCATCATGGGCGCTGCTTGATGGCTGTAAGCTGCATTTATAATCGCTGAATCGTCTAAGGAGGTAAAGGAGCCGTCTGCTTGTACACGGTAGCTGAACGGACTTAAGTAGGTTAAATATTGGCCAATTTCATTCACAATTTCTACTCCGGCGGCTCCGAGCTTCTCCGTGTAGGCATTGACCTCAATGGTTGGCTTTGCAGCCTGAGGAATAACAAGCGTTTGCCCAGGGTAAATAAGCGCGGGATTGGCGATCTGATTCACCTTGGCCAGTTCCTCTAGCGTCACGCCGTATCTGCGGGCAATGAGCCAAAGCGTTTCGCCTACAAGAACTTTGTGAGTGCTTGCTTCGGTTGGAATAATAAGTGACTGGCCGATAACGAGTAGATTTTGATCAGCAAGTCCATTGGCCTTTGCTATTTCATCCGCGGAAACATCGTATTTTTGGGCCAGCTTGTATAGCGTATCTCCCTTTTGCACCACTTGAATTTGCACCTTCGCCTGACCTCCGTTTTCGATTTTTTTTCCGGATGTTCCTGCTTTGCTGTCCTGTCCTATACGCTTTATGCATTGACCCCATCAATCAAACAATCTGGTTACAACCGCGACCTTAATAAATGATCTAGTCACGCAGCGACCACCACGAAAGATTTTATTTCAACTTATATATTTAACTGTATTCAGAAGCAGCCGTTGTTAGTCTGTTGCAGCGGGACTGAGATGTTTTAGAATCGCAAAATTAAAGGATAGATGAGAGGGCAGCAGAATGTTAGATGAATAGCCGTGGAATGGGAATAATAAGACATCAGGCACGGCTCGCATGCGAGGAAAATGTCGTTTATTCCGTGGCCCATTCATCTTTCCACAGGCAAAGGCTTAGCGGAATGAGGATTAGAGCCGTGAGAGTAGACTAATCCAAAAATAGAGGAGGGCGATACACCTTATTTTGGTTATTCATGTTTGATTTTCCGATTGTTTTATTCAAAAAAACGAACCTTTATAAAACTTTCTCTTTTAATGTTCGTATTTCATTGACAGTAGTTTGGGGATTAGATAAACTAGAATAGGTTTGAGGCAAAGCATGCTGCCTGCGTGTAAAAAACGGTCGAATTTCCTCGATAAAAAGCAGCTATGCAGCGCATAAATTTATAACGTGAATATGAGGATGGATACTCCTTCCTTTATGATTAAATGTTACCCTCGTATATATTTGGGATAAGGCCTGAATGTTTCTACCCGGAAACCTTAATTTTCGGACTACGAGCAAGATGAATCGACAAGCGGGAGCGGGTTGTGAGCTGGCTGAGAGCAGTCACTTACAGGTTCTTAAACGCCATAAAGCAAGTTTGCAGCATATAGATGCCCTATTCATTGGACATAGGTTGCCTCTCTGACGGGGCAGCCTTCTGTTGTCTCTCCGGCTATGCTGCACTGCTTTCGTCGCATTCATTGAAGTGAAGCAGAAGTTGCACCGTGCATTCCCTTGAAGGGCGGTCGTTCCATCTGCTTTGCGCTTGAGTCCTGCGGCATTCCCATTTTGAATGGTTGCTGGCGGGCTATTTTTGTTTTTGCAGCATTGGACCATGAGATTTAATGATTTATCATCTTATAAATGAAAGTGGGTTTGATCGCATGTCTGCGAAGGTAGGCGTCATCATGGGCAGCAAATCGGATTGGGACACAATGAAATTAGCCTGCGATGTTCTGGAGGAATTGCAAATTCCTTATGAGAAAAAGGTAGTTTCGGCGCATCGGACGCCGGATTTAATGTTTGAATACGCGGAAACGGCAGTAGAGCGTGGACTCAAGGTGATTATCGCCGGAGCTGGCGGAGCCGCACATTTGCCCGGCATGGTCGCTGCTAAGACGATTCTGCCGGTTATTGGCGTTCCCGTGAAATCATCGAATCTGAGTGGGCTTGATTCCTTGCTATCCATCGTCCAGATGCCTGGCGGCATTCCGGTCGCTACGGTTGCGATTGGCAACGCGGGCGGCACCAACGCAGGTTTGCTTGCGGCACAAATGCTCGGAGCATTCGATCCTGAGGTGCAAGCGCGCGTAGAAGCGCGTCGCGAGCGCGTGAAGCAGGAAGTGCTCGAAAGCAGTGAGACGCTATGAGCCGTGAAGCGGACAAGCAGCAGGTGAAGACACTGCTGCCGGGCAGCACGATCGGGATTTTGGGCGGCGGCCAGCTGGGCCGCATGATGGCTAATGCAGGGAGTGCGATGGGCTACCGGTTCATCACGCTTGATCCCACGCCGGATAGTCCCACTGGACAAGTAGCCGAGCAAATTATTGCCGCTTACGATGATCGTGAGGCGGCGATGGAGCTCGCAGGTCGTTCGGATGTCATTACTTACGAATTCGAGAATGTGGATGCGGAAGTAGCAGCGATGCTCATGAAGGAATCGTATGTGCCGCAGGGCAGCGAGCTCCTTTATACGACGCAGCATCGGCTTCGCGAGAAGCGTGCCATTGAAGCAGCTGGCGTGCGGGTTGCGCCTTATCGCGAGGTAGGCAGCGTAGATGAGCTGCGCGAGGCTGTTGCGGCCTTGGGCACGCCTTGTGTGTTGAAGACCGCTATGGGCGGCTATGACGGCAAAGGGCAGTGGGTCATACGCAGCGAAAACGAGATCGAAGATGCGTATGAGATGCTCTCTCGTGCTAAGGTTCAGCTGGTGCTGGAGCAATTCATTCGTTTTGACAAGGAAATATCGGTTATAGCGGCGAGAAGCCCGCAGGGGGAGATCAAGACCTTCCCTGTAGCGGAGAACATACACGTCGATAATATATTGCATCTGTCGATCGTTCCCGCAAGAATCAGCGAGGAGCTGCAGCGCGAGGCAGAGAGTCTGGCATCGCGGATTGCGGAGGGCCTTGGGGCAGTGGGATTAATCGCAGTGGAGTTATTCGTGACCGCGGAAGGCGAGCTGTTCGTAAACGAGCTTGCCCCGCGTCCGCATAACAGCGGCCACTATACGATGGAGGCCTGCCGGACATCGCAGTTCGAGCAGCATGTTCGTGCGGTGTGCAATTTGCCGCTAGGCGATACGAAGCTAATGAGCCCAGTCGTGATGGTCAATGTGCTAGGCCAGCATGTTGCTCCACTCCTTGAGCTGATGGCTGGCCATGATGAGGCGGCAGATCGGTTGAAGGCTGCGCCAAAGGTTCATTTGTACGGCAAGAAAGATGCGGTTACGAAACGTAAAATGGGACATGTCAACGTACTGGCCGAGAGCACGGACGCTGCTCTAAGCTGGATTGAAGAAACAACTATTTGGAAGGTGTGAGCATTTCATGTTAGAGCGTTACAGCAGACCGGAAATGAGAGCGATTTGGACAGAGGAAAATAAATTCAGAGCTTGGCTGGAAGTTGAGCTTTGCGCATGCGAGGCTTGGTCCGAGCTAGGCGTTATCCCTAAGGAAGATGTAGTCGCGCTTCGCGCTTCGGCAGATTTCGATATTGACCGTATCTATGAAATCGAGCAGGACACCCGTCATGACGTCATCGCGTTCACGCGGGCTGTATCCGAGAAAGCCGGCCCGGAAGGCAAATGGGTGCATTACGGACTGACTTCCACAGACGTCGTTGATACCGCGATTGGTTACTTGCTTCTGCAAGCCAATGAAATTCTCGTAAAAGATATCGAGCGATTCATTGAAATTTTGAAAAACAAAGCACTTCAATATAAAGACACGCCAATGATGGGCCGTACGCACGGCGTGCATGCACAGCCAACGACTTTCGGTTTGAAAATGGCGCTTTGGTACGAGGAAATGAAACGTAACCTCGAGCGTTTCCACCATGCGGCTAACGGCGTTCAATTCGGCAAAATGTCCGGTGCTGTAGGCACGTTCGCAGACATCGATCCGTTCGTGGAAGAATTCGTCTGCAACAAGCTTGGCATTACGGCTGCTCCGATCTCGACGCAAACGCTGCAGCGCGACCGTCACGCTGAATACATGGCAACTCTTGCGCTTGTCGCTTCTTCGCTCGATAAATTTGCAACGGAAATTCGTGCATTGCAAAAGAGTGAATTCCGCGAAGTCGAAGAGCCGTTCGCTAAAGGCCAAAAAGGTTCATCGGCGATGCCGCATAAACGTAATCCAATCGGCTGCGAGAACATCTCCGGCTTGTCCCGCGTGATTCGCGGACATATGGTTACGGCATACGAGAACATTGCGCTTTGGCATGAACGCGATATTAGCCATTCATCGGTTGAGCGTATTATTTTGCCGGATGCTACGATGCTTCTGAACTACATGCTGAACCGTCTGGGCAACATCATCAACAATCTTCAAGTGTTCCCGGAAAACATGAAACGCAACATGCAGGCGACTTACGGCGTGCCGTTCTCAGGCCGCGTATTGACAAAGCTGATTGACAAAGGCTTCAGCCGCGAGAAAGCTTACGACACCGTACAGCCGCGCGCGATGCAAGCATGGGAAACCCAGCGCCAGTTCCGCGATATCATCGGCGAAACCGAGGAGATCACAAGCGTGCTTTCAACGGAAGAAATCGACGATTGCTTCAACCCGGCTTGGCATTTGAAGCATGTGGATACGATTTTCACGCGTTTGGGATTGATCTAAAGGGAGGTTGGCCTGATGAGCGCAACATCGCAAGCACTATCAACGGCAGTCGATTATATCAAAGCTCCGCTTATATACAAAGGCAAGGTTCGTGAGCTCTACGATTTGGGCGAGCATTTCCTGATCGTCGTCACCGACCGGATCTCGGCATTTGACTACGTGCTTGACCCAGCCGTACCGGACAAAGGCAATGTGCTTAACCGCCTGTCGGCCTACTGGTTCGAGCAAACGGCAGATATTCAAGTGAACCATGTCGTTCATACCGACGTAACGAAACTTGGCGAACTGGTTACTGAGCCTGAGCTGCTCAAAAACCGCATCATGGTCACCCGCAAAGCGGAACGCATCGATATCGAGTGCGTCGTGCGCGGCTATATCACAGGCGGCGGTTGGAGACAATATCAGCAAACATCAGCGATCAACGGCATCGAGCTTCCGGCGGGACTTCGCAAAAACGAGCGTTTTCCGGCACCGATCTTTACGCCTGCTGCGAAGAACGACGTCGGCCATGACGAGGACATTCCGTTTGAGAAAATGGCTGATATGGTCGGCGCAGAGCTTGCCGAAGAGCTTCGCGACCGCAGCATCAAGCTGTACGAGTTCGCTCACGGCTATTGCGCTGAGCATGGTATCATCCTTGCGGATTGCAAGTTCGAATTCGGCCTGATCGACGGCAAAGTCGTGTTGATCGACGAGATCTTCACGCCGGATTCCTCGCGTTTCTGGGCGGAAGGCAACTATGCGTTCGATATCGAAATCGACAGCATGGACAAAGAGCCCGTGCGCACATACCTGCTCGGCTCGAATTGGGACCGCGACAGCAAGCCAGCTCCTTTGCCGGACGAGGTTGTCGCAGAAACCACAGCCCGCTACCGCGACATCTACCGCCGCTTGACTGGCGTTGAGCTTTAGGGCAATTAATAGATGAGTTTCCGCTAATCGCAGCAAACTAGCTAATTTGGTTGAAATAGTAGGAAAAATTCCTGTTAATTCACTCGCAGCTTGCAGGCTGATTGAATTAACGATAAAAACTGGCGTTAAATGCGGCTAAATTGGGCTAGGACGCCGAAAGTGACGCAATTAACGCCGAAAATTCCCGCTAATCGCAGCAAACTAGCTAATTTGGTTGAATTAGCAGGAGAAATTCCTGTTAATTCATTCGCAGCTTGTAGGCTGAGTAAATTAACGGTAAAAACTGGCGTTAAATGTGGTTAAATCGAGCTAGGACGCCGAAAGTGACGCAATTAACGCCATAAATTCCTGCTAATCGCAGTAAACCAGCTAATTTGGTTGAATTAGCAGGAGAAATTTCTGTTAATTCACTCGCAGCATGCAGGCTGATTGAATTAACGGTAAAACTGGCGTTAAATGTGGCTAAATCGAGCTAGGACGCCGGAAGTGACGCAACTAACGCCATAAATTCCTGCTAATCGCAGCAAACTAGCTAATATGGTTGAATTAGCAGGAAAAATTCCTGTTAATTCACTCGTAGCTTGCAGGCTGATTGAATTAACGGTAAAAACTGGCGTTAAATGCGGCTAAATTGGGCTAGGACGCCGAAACAGCCGCAATTAACGCCGAAAATTCCTGCTAATCGCAGCAAACTAGCTAATATGGTTGAATTAGCAGGAAAAATTCCTGTTAATTCACTCGCAGCATGCAGGCTGATTGAATTAACGGTAAAAACTGGCGTTAAATACGGCTAAATTGGGCTAGGACGCCGAAAGTGACGCAATTAACGCCATAAATTCCCGCTAATCGCAGGAAACTAGCTATTTAAGATGAATTAACGGGCGTAAATCCCGTTAATTCAAACATCCGCCGATGAAGGCCGGATGAAGTGACTAAAACAACGTCGAGCGCAAGCGATGACGCTGACATAGGGGCGCGGATGCGTATGTCTTTAAACGGCAGGCAGTCAGCGAGAGCGCTGCTGCACCCCATCAACACCAGCCCGAGCACGAAGGTGCACGGCTGCAGCAACAATGCTGACTGGCAGCACAAGCACAGGCCAGCCGCAATACTAAAGGTGGCCAGCGACAGCGCGGCCACCGCCCTTGCTTCACCGACCACCCTCGCAAAGGTTTGATTGAAAAGGTGCTCACGCGAAGAGTGGGGAGTTGTTGTCGTAGAGCGATAGCGATCGCTTCTTGAAGACCGGGAAATATCCGCTAGGCGGTGTAATCAGATTTCCCGGCTTCGAAAGCGACGTAGACAACAACCCCCGCTCCCGCGCAGTACAGTCAATCTGCCCTTGCGACAAAAACCCACATTTTCAGGAGGCTATTATGAAGGCAACCGTCTACGTCACCATCAAGCAAAACGTTTTGGATCCACAAGGAACCGCTGTACAAGGCGCGCTTCACACACTGGGCTTCTCCGAAGTCGAAAAAGTACGCATCGGCAAATATTTGGAGCTTGAGCTTGATACGACTGACCGCGCTGAAGCGGAAGTACGCATCAAAGCGATGTGCGAAAAGCTGTTCGCAAACACGGTTGTAGAAGATTTCCGTTTTGAACTGGAGGGTTAAGACGATGAAGTTTGCGGTACTCGTATTTCCTGGCTCCAACTGTGACATCGATTGCTACAAAGCCGTCGAAGACACCATCGGCCAGTCGGTTGACTATGTATGGCATACAGCTACGGACTTGTCCGCGTATGATGCAATTCTAGTGCCAGGAGGCTTCTCCTACGGCGACTACCTGCGCTGCGGCGCGATTGCACAATTCGCTGCTGTCATGAGCGAAGTGCAAAAAGCAGCCGAAGCAGGCAAGTTTATTTTGGGCATTTGCAACGGGTTCCAAATTTTGACGGAAGCTGGCCTTCTGCCAGGCGCTTTGATCCGCAACAACGGACTGAAGTTCCGCTGCCATCAAGCACCTCTTGAAGTGGTAAACAGCAGCACAGCATTCACCAACCAATACTCGCAAGGCGAGATTATTAATATTCCGATCGCACACGGCGAAGGCAACTACTATTGCGACGACGCAACGCTTGCCGAGCTCAAAGCGAACGACCAAATCGTATTCCGCTATGCAGGCGACACGAACCCGAACGGTTCGGTTGAGAACATTGCCGGAATCAGCAACAAAGCAGGAAACGTAGTAGGAATGATGCCTCACCCAGAGCGTGCGATTGACCAATTGCTTGGCTCGGAAGACGGCAAACGGATGTTTACATCGATTTTGAATGCATGGAGGGAACAACATGGCGCAGCAGTTAACAGCTAAGGAACCGACAGCGGAGCAAATTGCCGAGCAAAAGATTTACAGCCAGTTTGGCGTATCCGATTATGAGTTTGAGCTGATTTGCGGTTTTCTAGGCCGTCAGCCTAACTACACAGAGATCGGCGTATTCAGCGTCATGTGGTCAGAGCACTGCTCTTACAAAAACTCCAAGCCGATTCTCAAAAAGTTCCCGATCACAGGACCGCGAGTTCTAATGGGACCGGGCGAGGGCGCGGGCATCGTCGATATCGGCGACAACCAAGCGGTCGTATTCAAAATCGAATCGCATAACCATCCATCTGCGGTTGAGCCTTTCCAAGGCGCGGCTACAGGCGTTGGCGGCATTATCCGCGACATTTTCTCAATGGGCGCACGTCCGATCGCATTGCTGAACAGCCTGCGTTTTGGCCGCCTAGAGAATGAGCGCGTTAAATATTTGTTCGAGCATGTCGTAAGTGGCATCGCAGGTTATGGTAACTGTATCGGAATTCCGACGGTTGCAGGCGAAGTCATGTTTGACGAGAGCTACGAAGGCA
This sequence comes from Paenibacillus paridis, assembly GCF_006345825.1. Classification (GTDB taxonomy): domain Bacteria; phylum Bacillota; class Bacilli; order Paenibacillales; family Paenibacillaceae; genus Pristimantibacillus; species Pristimantibacillus paridis. The sequence goes on along the minus strand of NZ_VCIX01000075.1, from coordinate 5,353 downwards.
ATCCACTCGTTAACGCAATGTGCGTGGGTCTAATCGATCATGATAAAATTCAGCGCGGCGTGGCTAAAGGGGTAGGCAACCCGGTATTCTACGTAGGTCCTGCAACTGGCCGCGACGGTATCCACGGTGCAACGTTTGCATCCGTTGAGCTTTCCGAAGAGTCCGAAGAGAAGCGTACCGCTGTACAAGTCGGCGATCCATTTATGGAGAAGCTGGTTATGGAAGCAACGCTTGAGCTGATCGATTCCGGTATCGTGCTCGGGATTCAAGATATGGGAGCAGCGGGTCTGACTTGCTCCAGCGCGGAGATGGCTTCCAAAGCGGGTAACGGCCTTGAGCTTTACCTTGATGAGGTTCCGCAACGTGAAACAGGCATGACGCCTTATGAAATGATGCTTTCCGAGTCGCAAGAGCGTATGCTCTTCGTTGTTGAGCCTCAGCATGAAGCGCAAGCGAAAGAAATTTTTGAACGTTGGGGTATTATTTGCGCCAAAGTAGGGAAAGTAACGGATGACGGACGTCTTCGTTTGTTCCACCAAGGCCAAGAGGTTGCCGATATGCCGGTAAAAGCGCTCGTTGACGAGTGCCCTGTATACGACAAGCCTTCGAAAGAGCCAGCTTACTTCAGCGAAAATGCTGCAGTAGACACTTCGGCTTACGAAGAAGTAACCGACCTAACTGGCGCGCTGGAGAAGGTTCTTGCTTCCCCAACGGTTGCGAGCAAAGAGTGGGTTTACAACCAATATGACTACATGGTTCGTACATCGACAGCCGTTCAACCAGGCTCCGATGCGGCAGTTGTGACGATTCGCGGCACGCGCAAGGCGCTTGCGATGACGACAGACTGTAACGGACGTTACGTATATCTAGATCCAGAAGTAGGCGGACGCATCGCGGTTGCTGAAGCAGCACGCAACATTGTTTGCTCGGGCGCTGAGCCGCTTGCGGTTACGGACAACCTGAACTTCGGTAACCCGGAGAAACCGGAAGTATTCTGGCAGCTTGAGAAATCGGCTGACGGCATGTCCGAAGCTTGCGTCATCTTGAACACGCCTGTTATCGGCGGTAACGTGAGCTTGTACAACGAGAACGCTAAGGGTGCGATTTACCCGACACCGGTTATCGGTATGGTTGGCCTCGTACATGACATCGATCATATTACAACGCAAGGCTTCAAAGCGGAAGGCGACGTTATCATTCTCGTAGGCGAGACGAAAGCGGAGCTAGGCGGAAGCGAGCTGCAATACGTATTGCAAGGCGCGGCTGCTGGCCGTCCTCCTGAAATTGATCTGGCAACGGAGAAAAAGGTTCTGGATGCGGTGCTTGGCGCCATCCAAGGCGGACTAGTTGCTTCGGCGCATGACTTGTCTGAAGGCGGCATTGCTGTAGCTGTAGCTGAATCTTGTATCAGCGGTCGCCTGGGTGCGGAAGTTGCATTGACTTCTGACCTGCGTGCTGACCACCTGTTGTTCAGTGAATCGCAATCCCGTATTCTTCTTTCGGCTAAGCCGGAAAATGCTGCGGCATTGCAAGCGAAGCTCTCGGAGCAAGGCGTTGTTCACACTCAAATCGGTACTGTTAAAGGCAGCAGCCTGACCATAAACGTAAATGGAAAAGCCGGCATTCAGGCGCCGGTAACACAACTGGAGAAGGTCTGGAAGGATGCGATTCCATGTCTGATGAGCAAATAAGACAGGAGCCTTTGTTATGGACGGGCGACCATTATAACGAAGGCATTGGCCGTGACGATATTTTTGATAAATTGCGTGAGGAATGTGGCGTCTTCGGGGTATTTAATCTCCCTGAAGCGTCCAACCTATCTTATTACGGGCTTCATGCGCTTCAGCACCGCGGCGAGGAAAGCGCGGGAATCTGCACAGTCGATACGAAAAACGGCAATAAGTTCGCGTATCACCGCGGCATGGGCCTTGTCAAAGAAGTATTCAATAAGGATAACCTTGATCTTCTAGCAGGCGACCGTTCCATCGGACATGTCCGTTACTCGACAGCGGGAGAGAGCAAGCTGGCCAATGCGCAGCCGCTTATTTTTCGCTACCGTGACGGTGATCTAGCGGTTGCAACGAACGGCAATATCGTAAATGCGCCGGAAATTCGCAAAGAGCTGGAGATGTCGGGCTCGATTTTCCAAACGTCAAGCGACACGGAAGTTATTGCCCATCTTATCGCCCGTTCCTCGAAGGATTTCGAGACGGCGGCTAAAGAAGCTTTGCAGCGTATTGTCGGAGGCTTTGCGTTCCTGATCATGACGAATGACAAGCTGCTTGTTGCGTCTGATCCGCACGGCTTGCGTCCGCTCGTGATGGGCCGTATCGGCGATGGCTACGTGTTCTCGTCAGAGTCATGTGCTTTCGAAACGATTGGTGCAGTGTATGAGCGTGATGTTCAGCCAGGCGAGCTTCTGATTCTGGATGCGGACGGCATGCGCGAGACGCGTTATGCCGAGGTTGAACGCCGTGCGACGTGTGCGATGGAGTACATTTATTTTGCCCGTCCGGACAGTGATATTAACGGCATTAACATCCATATGGCGCGCAAACGGATGGGACGCCAGCTCGCTTCGGAGTCTTTTGTCGATGCGGATATCGTAACGGGCGTGCCTGATTCGAGTATTTCGGCGGCCATTGGCTATGCAGAGCAAACGGGCATTCCATACGAGCTTGGCCTCATCAAAAATAAATATACCGGCCGGACCTTCATCCAGCCGTCCCAAGAGCTTCGTGAGAAGGGTGTCAAAATGAAGCTGTCCGCCGTTCGTAAAGTGGTCGAAGGCAAGCGCGTCGTTATGATCGACGACTCGATCGTCCGCGGTACTACATCGCTTCGCATTGTTAACTTGCTTCGTGAAGCAGGGGCGACCGAGGTGCATGTACGGATTACGTCACCTCCTTTCAAAAACCCTTGCTATTACGGCATCGATACGCCGGATCGCAAGGAGCTTATCGCTTCGTACCGTACGGTGGAGGAAATTCGCAAGCAGATCAATGCGGATTCATTATCCTTTTTGACCGATCAGGGCTTTGTGGATTCCGTTGGCGGCAATGACGGTGCTTACAATCGCGGCATGTGTCTCGCATGCTTCGACAATGACTATCCAACCGTGGTTGATGAAGAATCGGATAAAAGCTGCAGCTGTTAATCGCATAAATGTTTAACCCATGGAGTGATTATGCTCCTAAAAATAGTTAAGGAGTTGACCGAGAGTGTCAGAAGCGTACAAAAAAGCCGGCGTCGATATCGCGGCAGGCAACGAAGCGGTAGAACGGATGAAAAAGCACGTAAAGCGGACGTACCGTCCAGAAGTGCTGGCGGAGCTAGGCGGCTTTGGCGGTCTGTTCAGCCTGAACAAGGACAAGTATGATGAGCCTGTGCTCGTGTCTGGAACGGATGGCGTCGGAACGAAGCTGAAGCTTGCTTTTGCTATGGACAAGCATGACACGATCGGCATTGATGCCGTTGCGATGTGCGTGAACGATATTATCGTACAAGGCGCGGAGCCTTTGTTCTTCCTTGATTACCTGGCATGCGACAAAGTCGTGCCCGAGAAAATCGAAGCCATCGTTAAAGGAATCGCGGAAGGCTGCGTGCAAGCGGGCTGTTCCTTGATCGGCGGCGAAACGGCTGAAATGCCGGGCATGTATCAAGGCGGCGAATATGATATCGCTGGTTTTACCGTAGGTATCGTGGACAAGAAAAAAATGATCGACGGCTCTACGATTGCTGCAGGCGACGCGGTTATCGGTTTTGCTTCCAGTGGCATTCACAGCAACGGCTTCTCGCTCGTTCGCCGTTTGCTGCTTGAAGATGCTGGCTACAAGCTGGATCAAGAGCTTGAAGAGCTTGGCGGCGCTAAGCTTGGCGACGTATTGATCGAGCCAACCCGCATCTATGTGAAATCGGCGCTTAAGCTTGTGGAGCAAGTAGAAGTGAAAGGCATGGCGCATATTACGGGCGGCGGCTTTATCGAGAACATTCCGCGGGTGCTGCCGGATGGCGTGAACGTGGATGTAGAATTCGGCTCATGGCCGATTCTGCCAATCTTCGACTTGATGCAAAATAAAGGCGGCATTACGAATCGTGATATGTTCACGACTTTTAATATGGGTATCGGCCTGGTTGTTGTTGTACCGGCTGATCAGGCAAACGAAGCTCTTCGCATTTCGAATGAGCTTGGTGAGCAGGCTTACCGTATCGGAACGGTTACGGAAGGAAGCCGCATCGTGACGTTTACGGGAGCGGAAGTATAATGGGAGCACTTCGCATCGCTGTTTTCGCTTCGGGACAAGGCTCCAACTTCCAAGCGATTGTAGATGCGGTGCAGGAGGGGAAGCTCGATGTAACCATCGAGCTTCTTGTTTGTGACAAGCCAGCCGCTCCCGTTGTGGAGCGCGCAAGGAAGGCTGGCGTGGACACGTTCCTGTTCACGCCGAAGGAGTACACGTCTCGTGAAGCCTACGAGTCGGAAATTATCGCCGAGCTGGAACGCCGCGGCGTTGAGCTGATCGTGCTGGCGGGTTATATGCGCATTATCACGTCAGTGCTCGTTGAGCCGTTCTACGGGCGGATGATTAATATTCATCCGGCGCTGCTGCCGGCATTCCCCGGCGTGAACGGTATTGGACAGGCGCTCGCATACGGCGTTAAGGTGACTGGCGTTACCGTCCACTATGTGGACGGGGGCATGGACAGCGGGCCGATTATCGCGCAGCGCGTGGTTGAGGTGGCGGACGAGGATACGGAAGACTCGCTCGCCGTACGTATTCATGCAGCGGAGCAGTCGCTGCTGCCGGGCGTGATCCAGCAGATCGCGCAGGGGCGTGTGACGCTGGATGGCCGGCATGTGCGCGTCCAGAGCTAAGGGACGAGCATAGTGCTAGTTTGTTTAAATTATGCGAATGCGTCGATTCGATGGTGCTTAGGATACATGGTTTAAATGCTGATATGAGCTCAAATGAGCTTCGGAGAGCAGAATAGATCTAAAAAGTAGCTCTAATTGGTTCGGATACGGTGGATATGGGCTCAAATGAGCGTTGGACAGCAGAATAGATCTAAAAAGCAGCTCTATTCCACCAACTTCGGCGATTTCGAGCGAAATAGGTCTAAAAAGTAGATCTAATTGGTTCGAAAACGGCGGATATGAGCTCAAATGAGCTTCGGAGAGCAGAATAGATCTAAAAAGTAGCTCTATTTCCTCAACTTCGGCGATTTCGAGTGAAATAGGTCTAAAAAGTAGATCTAATTGGTTCGGAGACGGCGGATATGGGCTCAAATGAGCTTCGGAGAGCAGAATAGATCTAAAAAGTAGCTCTATTTCACCAACTTCGGCGATTTCGAG
>NZ_VCIX01000004.1 GCF_006345825.1 Paenibacillus paridis | reverse complement strand
GAAACATCTAAGTACCCTGAGGAAGAGAAAACAATAGTGATTCCGTCAGTAGCGGCGAGCGAACGCGGATTAGCCCAAACCAAGGAGCTTGCTCCTTGGGGTTGTAGGACGTCTCACATGGAGTTACAAAAGTGTTTGGTAGGCGAAGAGGTCTGGAAAGGCCCGCCAGAGCAGGTAAAAGCCCTGTAACCGAAAGCAAGCACTCTCCGAGACGGATCCTGAGTACGGCGGGACACGANCACCCTCCGAGACGGATCCTGAGTACGGCGGGACACGTGAAACCCCGTCGGAATCCGGCAGGACCATCTGCCAAGGCTAAATACTCCCTGGTGACCGATAGTGAAGCAGTACCGTGAGGGAAAGGTGAAAAGCACCGCGGAAGCGGAGTGAAAAAGAACCTGAAACCGTGCGCTTACAAGAAGTCAGAGCCCGTTAAATGGGTGATGGCGTGCCTTTTGTAGAATGAACCGGCGAGTTACGATTACGTGCAAGGTTAAGTCGGGAAGACGGAGCCGTAGCGAAAGCGAGTCTGAATAGGGCGAATAAGTACGTGGTCGTAGACCCGAAACCGTGTGATCTACCCCTGTCCAGGGTGAAGGTGCGGTAACACGCACTGGAGGCCCGAACCCACGCACGTTGAAAAGTGCGGGGATGAGGTGGGGGTAGCGGAGAAATTCCAATCGAACTCGGAGATAGCTGGTTCTCCCCGAAATAGCTTTAGGGCTAGCCTCGAGGAA
>NZ_VCIX01000076.1:45979-181538 GCF_006345825.1 Paenibacillus paridis | reverse complement strand
TTTTCGCTTATCCCGAAGGATTTGCGAGGCAGTTATTACTCGTTGTTCAGTTTTCAAAGAGCAATCTATTCTTTCGTTCGTGTTGCTTGTTTTGCTTGTCGTCCGCGTGTTTCTCTCGGCCGGAATTAGAATATACCATGTATGAATAGTGTATTGCAAGTCTTTTTTTGAAATAAATAAAGATATTTATGTTTTATAGGTTTTATCATGCTTTTATCTCATTTCTAACGCCTGTTTGGAAGGAAGGGAACAGCTCCTTCAGATAACAGCTGTTCCCTTCCGATGAGTCCTAATTCAGATATCGAACAATCTTCCGCCTGCAGCTTCATATAAGCGAGAATACATTTTTAACGCATAGGTATCCGTCATCCCTGCAATATAATCGCAAACCAGTCTTGCATTCACCCGCTCGCTTGATGCATCCCAGCTTATTTTTCTATTTTCCGGGAGCAGGTTCTTATCATGCACCATAGCATCGAATAGTTTCTCAATGATTTTCCCGCCGCGCCACTCAAAGGTTTGCACCTTTTGCGAGAAAATAACATGCTCCCCAACCAGCGACTTCAAATCCTCCAGCAGCAGCATCGCATCCTCAGGGATGACAGCCTTATAACGCAAACGGTTTGATGAGAACGAGGGCTGAGGCTCCACAATTGTAATCTCATTAATAAAGCCCGATACCAGATCAGCAAACAATGGCTTCGTCTGCACGTTTAAATGACTGCTTTTCTCCATGAAGCTATTCAAGGCCCCAGCGATTCTTGCCGAGGAAACGGATCTATGCCTCTCCGCAATCTCATATAGATGCTCCGATTTAATTAGGTTAAGTTTCACCGCATCTTCTAAGTCATACGTAGCGTAAGCAATATCGTCGGCCAATTCAATGATTGAGCATTCAAAGGTTTTGTTTATTGTTTTTTGGTGCTTACCAGGCTGTTCATCCGATATTTGCTTGAAATAGGCTTGTTCCTCGGCTGTAAAAGCTTCAATGACCCATTCGAATACATGCTCGTCCTCTTCAAAGACACTGCACTTGGGCGGTTTTTCCGGCACGTTCGGGTTATTCAACCGTTTCATGCTGGCTGGGTACTTCAGAATGGACAATAGTACAGCCCGTGTTAAATCAAGTCCCGTTTCCAAATCCCCTTGCCCATTGGTGAGCAGTCTGAACGTATGCGCATTCCCTTCAAAATTAAGGCCAAATTTACTCATACACGAGTTCAGCGCACGCTCTCCCTGATGCCCGAAAGGCGGATGTCCCAAATCATGAGCTAATGCGGCAGCTTCAATAAGGGAAATATCAATCTTGTTTTCCGACTCTTTAAAGATATGATATTTTTCGTTCAAGGTTGTGGCTATTCCTCTTGCGATTTGAGATACTTCAAGGGAATGGGTTAGCCGCGTTCGATGAAAGTCCCCTTCGCTTATGCCGATCACCTGTGTTTTCGACTGCAGACGACGAAAGGCAGCCGAATGAATGACCCTGCCAAAATCACGTTCAAAATCATCGCGGATCGAAATCCGCTGCTTTGCATTTTCTTTATTGATCTGCCTCTGAATATCTGTATCATTATAAAATAAATTCGAAGAGTGTTTATAAAGAATCATAGGCTCGCTCCCAGCTGATTTCAATTAGAGCCATTTTAGCAATATATGGTCATTATTGTAAGTACTATATTAAGAAAAAGTAAAGGAGAGCTTTCGTTTGGGAAAAATATTCGCCTTTTATGGCCCATCCGCTTCGGGCAAATCCGAAATACAAAAACAGCTGATCCATAGCGGCTATCCAAAAATCATTACGGCAACGACAAGACCCCCCAGAGAGCATGAGCAAACGGGGGTTCATTATATTTTTATGGACGCCTTATTATTTAAAGCTTCTATAGAAGCTAATAAATTTATTGAGTGGACGGAGTACAACGGATACTATTACGGAACGCTTAAATCGAGTATCGATGAGGTGTTGAACGCAGCCGGCATTGCCCATATCGTCATGGACCTGGCAGGCGTGCTCGCTCTAAAACAACTTTATTCAAACACAATAGCTATTTATGTCGGCGCAAATATCGAAACGATTGGACGAAGATTAGAAGCAAGAGGAAGCGCAGCAGAAGAAATCCTTAAGCGGGTGAAAAATGCAGAAGAGCTCGAATTAAGCATCGAATATAGGCAATATGCCGATATCATTCTCTGGAATCATGATGGCATAGAGTTCAAAGATACAATGACACGGATTCATGAGCTTATTGAAGCTGAACGTTAGCAGGCTGCCAACCTCCTCGTTACATAACCCACTAGGGACAGAACAACCCTTTATTGTGCTAAAAAAGCGGCCTTCACAGTTTAAAATACTGCGATAAGGCCGCTTTATGTTTGGAAGGCTTTTGGACTGAGTACTCGTTATTTTCCGCCGGTAAACGTTATTCCTTTAATAAAGAAGCGGTTAAAGAATGCATAAATAAGAAGGGCTGGAAGCGTAAACACCATGGAAGCCGCCATAATATAGTTCCAGTGGCTAATATATTGCCCTTTAAAGGTATTAAGTCCAAGCGTCAATGTAAACATAGACTTATCTGACATGAACATGAGCGGCTTGAGGAACTCGTTCCACGCTCCCATGAACACGAAGATCGTCTGCGCTGCAAGCGCAGGAACGGCAAGCGGAAGCGCGATGCGGAAAAACACCCCGAACCGATTCAGTCCGTCCATCTCTGCAGCCTCTTCCAGTTCCTTCGGAAAGCTGAGGAAAAATTGACGCATCATAAATATAAACGTCGCATTTGCCATCATCGGCAAAGTCAGGGCCGCATAGGTGTTCAGCAAGTCAAGCTGCTTCATGATGAGATAGGCGGGCACAATCGTAAGCTGCCCCGGAATCATTTGAACAGCAAGAATCAGAATGAACATGATCTTGTTCCCGGCAAAGTCGATTCGCGCAAGCGCATAACCTGCCATGGAGTTGAACAACGTGTTGCACACCGTGGCCACTACCGCTATAAGCGCACTGTTATACATCCAGCGGAGAAACAGCGGCTCTTTGACGAAAATATCATAGTAGTTCTGAAGGGTGAATTCTTTTGGAATAAAATTAATGCCTCCGGATACAATCTCGCTTAGCGGCTTGAACGAAGAGGACAGCGCCCATAGAAAAGGAGCGACCGTAACGCAGCCGTATGCGAATAAAAGAAAGTAAAGGATCGCTTTTCCCCATTTGGATTGTTGAAATACCACTTAATCGCCCTCCTAGTTCAGCTTCTCTTCGGCAAACAGCTTGCGCTGAATCAACGTAACAATCATAATGACCGCAGCCAGCATGACAGCAAGCGCAGAAGCGTAGCCAAAGTCGAGATTTTTGAATGCATACTGATAAATAAGCAGTGCTACCGTGAGCGTTGAGTTATTCGGTCCGCCTGAGCCCGCAGAGAAAATATAGGACTGGTCAAAGAGCTGGAAGGTCCCGATAATGCCCATGACCACCGTAAAGAAGGTCGCAGGTTTAATTAGCGGCAATGTAATGGAGATGAAGCGCCTCCACGCGCCTGCCCCATCGAGCATCGCCGATTCATACAGCGCATCAGGGATATCCTGGAGCGCTGCCAGAAAGACGACCATAAAAAACGGAGCGGTGGACCATATATTCATAAGCATGATCGCCTTCATGGCGACCGCCGGATCTCCAAGCCAGTTATAGCCATGCAAACCTACAAATTCGAGCACCCGGTTCAGCAGGCCGTTTGAATTGTATATCCACATAAAGATCAGAGACAACACCGCCGATGAGGTAACCGTCGGCATAAAAAACACGATCCGGAAAAAGTTTTTGAATCTTAGCTTTGCATTTAAGATAACAGCAAGCATGATCGCAAAGGCCGTTTGCAGCGGTACCACAAACAACGCGAAGGAAGCCGTATTTTTAAGGGCAATCCATGCACGTTCATCTCCGGCCATCCGGGTGAAGTTGTTTACGCCGATCCACTTGTAGCTGACGTCGCCAAGCAAATTAACTTTGTGTCCCGATAGATAGAGGGAATAGAAAACAGGCAAAAACAAAAAAGTGCCAAGTACTAGAATGGTTGGAAGCAGAAACAGATAACCGGTCGCGTTATTTTTCAGTTTCTTTTTCCATGAAGAGGCCTCAGCCATACCTAATCTTCTCCTTTCACATCATGATCAAAGAATGAAGGAGGGAGCTCTACCTGCTCTCCCTCCCCTTCCTCCTACTTCGCTGCTGCAATTTCCTTGTTCGCAACGGTTTCTGCTTTTTTCATCGCATCCTCAAGCTTGGAATTGCCCATAAACGTGTCTACGAATTGATTGTTGAAGTTGCTCATAATCGTAGGCAGCGTCGAGCCCGCTTGCCAAGGCGTTGCATAGGAAGCGCCTGCTACGATCGCGCTGCGAAGCTCGTCCTTGTCATAGCCTAGCTCCTGTGCGACGGATTTACGAGTAGGAAGCGCAAAGCCTTTGCTCGTCCAGGTTTTCATGCCTTCTTTGCCAGTCAGGAAGGAGATCAGCTGCCATGCAGCTTCTTTCTTCTTCGATTCTTTGTTCATCACGTAAGCTACCGTGAACGCCATTGTGCCTTTCTTTCCGTTTACGGTTGGCAGCTCTGCTGTGCCGTAATCCAAGTCTTTATAGTTCTGTTCAAGGAACGGAATTGCCCAGTTTCCTTCAAATACGATAGAGGCTTTGCCTTGGCCGAACATTTCTCCGCCCCAGCCAGCGCCAACTTCCTTTGGCTCGCCGGAGGCTTTGTCAACATTGTGCATATCCGTTACAAGCTGAAGGCCTTTCAATGCATCCGGGGATGCAAAGGCGGCATTGCCTTCATCATCGGAAACCTTGCCTCCGAAAGCTTGAATCATAAACATTTGACGGGCAAGCTCAGGCGCAACGCCGAAGCCGTAGCGAACGGTTTTGTCGCCTTCTTTTTTCGTCAGTTTAACTGCAGCCTCCTCAAGCTCATCCCACGTAGTCGGAGGCGCGGTAATGCCTGCCTCGGCAAAATCCTTTTTGTTGTAGAACATGGCAAGCGTCGAGAAGTCCTTAGGGAAACCATAGGATACGCCTTCCTGCTTGAACGCGTCTACCATTGGCTGCTCGAAGTCTGCAACGTCAAACTCTGGTGTTACATAGCTGTCCAGCGGCTCAAGCACGTTGCGCTCGATAAGTCCAGGTGCCTCGAAAGCATCCAAGTAAAAAACATCCGGCCCTTCTCCGCCAATGAGTCTAGTCTTGATTACGTCCATATACTGATCGGCAATGACCTCGTAGTTGACCTTCACATTCGGATATTTGGTTTCAAATTCCTTAAGCGTCTGGTTCAGCAGGTCCTGCTCTTCCGGGCTTGCGCCCCAGCCTGCCAGCGTGACCGTAACTTGCTCGGCAGCCGGTTCTTTTGTTGCCTCTTGCTTGGTTCCATTATTTGTTTCTGTTGAACCTGTGCCGGCGTTGTTTTCATTTTTGCCACAAGCGGACAAAATAAGGACAACTGCCAACATGAAAGACAAGACCAAAACCCCTGATTTCTTCCTCATACATACAACCTCCTTAAGTAATGTGAATCATGTATATATTAACGATTGCGTAAAACCTAAGAGATCAGCTCATAACCGGTTGAGTTGGCTAAAATCTCAACCTTCGGCCCCTCTGCTCCGCGAGTGACGCGAAGGCTGAGCGTACCGCTGCCGATTTGTAGACGCTCCACTTTCAGCATGTTCATGCCATGGAGCAAAGCCGGCTTGATTGTAATTTGACGCGATAAGCCATCCGGCCGCAGGCCCAGCAACGCCTGTACAAAGGTCAGCGGCGTACCCGCTGCCCATGCTTGCGGCGAACAAGCCACAGGGTATGGAACCGGAGCACCAAGAGAATCGTCATACCCGCAGAACAGCTCGGGCAGCCTATAGTATTCGAATTTTTCAGCGGCGTTCAGCAAGCCTTGCATCACCGTAACTGCTTCCTCTGCAAATCCGCCTTGGCTCAGGCCAAGCAGGCACATCGAATTGTCATGCGGCCAGATGCTTCCGTCATGGTAGCTCATCGGGTTATAGCCAGATGCATCCGTGCTCATCGTCCGAATGCCGTAGCCGCCAAACATATCAGGAGCAATCAAGCGCTCAGCCACAGCCTTTGCACGCTCGGGAGAGGCTATACCTGACATTAGAATATGACCAGCATTCGAGGTTACCGAGTCGACCCGCTTCTTCTCCTTATCGAGTGCAATGGCGTAAAACTGCTCATCCTCCATCCAGAAGTCGCGCTCAAAGCGTTCACGCAGCAGCTCTGCTTCGGATAGCATGCCATCCGCCTGTTCTTCATGACCCAAGCTTCTAAAAATAGGGGCAAGACGAGTAAGCGCTTGATACACATAGCCTTGAACCTCGACAAGCGCGATCGGAGCCTCCGCATAATCTCCGCTGCGATGAACGACTGAATCCGCAGAATCCTTCCAGCCTTGATTCGCAATCCCTTTGGATGACTTCTGATAATATTCCACAAAGGAATCCTCGTCGCAGTCGCCAAATGCTTGGATCCACTTCAGTGCGGCATCCAAATGCGGCATTAACGTGCTTACAAATGCTGCATCACCTGTCCAGTGATAATATTCAGCGGCAAGCAGTAAAAATAGCGGCGTCGCATCAATCGTTCCATAGTAAGGCGTAAATGGTACCTGATTTGTTCCAGCCAATTCGCCATAGCGAATTTCATGCATGATTTTGCCTGGCTGCTCATCTCGCCACTCATCCTCATTCTGGCCCTGATAAGCAGCTAGCGTGAGCAGCGTGCCTTTGGCGATTTGCGGATTCAAGGAAAGCATTTGCAGGGCGGCAATCAGGCTATCGCGGCCGAAAGGCACTGAGAACCAAGGCAAGCCCGCAACCGGAAACGCCCCGTATCCAAGATCTGTAAGCAATACGCGCAAATCCTGCACACCACGATGGTAGAGCTTATCGAACAGCGGCACATCACTCTGAATCACTGTGGATGACTCATTCCAATCTTGATAAGATGCTCTTAGCTTCTTCATCGCTTCCACAGCCTCATGCTGCTTCGGCTCTGCGCCATCGATAATCGGCGCTATAAAGAAAGCGATTTCAGCGTTTTCCCGATGATTCAGCTTTACATCGAAATGCAGTTCCCCAGACTCGCTAATCAGGCTCTCTGGCGTATTCCATTTAATTTTCGTTTCGCGGCGCACGCCATCTGCTCCAAGATACCCGATTATTCTTTGCCCTTGGCCGATCTGATCTCCCGTCTTGCTGCCCAGCTCGCCATATTGAAAGCCGCGCACGACGAACATATCGGCAAAATCCGCATCGAGCAGCACGGAAAAATCGAATTGTACAGCTTTCGGATAGTAGCTGGTAAGCTTCAACGTCTCATATAGCGCTCCTTCGTAGATGAAGCGCGTACGCTCGACCTCTACGGATTCACGCCAAAGCTGAAGCTCGCCATTCTCTTCCATATGCGGATTAGTTAGGCGAAAGGTTGAAATATAATTCTCGTCGGCAGCGGAAGATAGTAGAATCGGCTTCTGGCCATTGATCCGAATTTCCATTCTGCTTAAGAACCGTGTATCTCTCGTGTAGAGACCTAGTCCTGCAACATCACCTGCAGGAATGTTGCCATCCCTGTCCGTCATGAGGAATAAATCATTTTCTTTGATGACTCGATAATCCAAGCTTTCCCCTCATTTCTTACGTTAATAGCTTACTATGCGCAAAATTACTATTCGTTATCCGAAACGTTTCGGAAAAGAGACAAAAAAATAGGCAGCTGTAATGTGAAACTAGGCATTCCAGCTATCCAAAACGTTTCGGATACGATATAATCGAATTATAGATCATGATGAAAGCATTTACAAGCCCGAATTTATAATTTCATTTTTCACATTTAACACGTTGAGATTTACGATATTCCGGAGGTATTCTATGGTCACGATTAAAGATATTGCCAAATCAGCCGGTGTTTCCGTTACGACCGTGTCCCGCGCTTTGAATGGCTATGACGATGTTAACGAAGGCACACGGCTCAAAATTCGCACCATTGCAGATCAGCTCGGCTACAGTCCCAACATGGCTGCGAGATCATTGATTTCCAAAAAAACAAAAACACTCGGACTGCTTCTCTCCAATGTGACAAGAGCCAGCTCTAAGGACAATATCGCCTTTGAGGTTCTATGCGGAATTAACGATCGTTCCGGGGAGCTCGATTACGATCTCGTGTTATTCAGCACGACTCCTCAGAAGCAAACCATCAAATCTTACAAAACCTTATGCCAGGAACGCGGAGTTGATGGGGTTATCATCATGGGCATTCGTTTGGATGACCCGTATTTGAAAGAAATTGTATCGTCGGATATTCCATGCGTGCTCATTGATATTACGTTGGAGGGACCGCAGGTCGGTTATGTCACGTCTGACAACCTAAATGGTGCAGTCGCTGCTGTAGACCATCTGCTCCAAAACGGGCATCGCCACATTGCGATGATTAACGGCCATGCCCAAGCGGATGTAAGCTTGCTGCGGCTGGAGGGCTATCGTCAAGCGCTTCATAATAGCGCCATTCCCTTCGATGATTCGCTGGTGGTCGACGGCCGATTCTCCGAGCAAGGCGGGCATGACGCCGCTATCGAAATCTTATCCAGCAAGCCGGAGGTCACCGCTTTATTTTGCGCGAGTGATTTAATGGCAATTGGAGCTATGCAGGGCGTAAAAGACATGGGCAAACAAGTGCCTCAGGATATCTCGATCATTGGCTTTGACAACATCGACCTGACTGCTTATTGCACGCCGGCGCTGACTACGGTTCACCAGCATAAGTACGAGCTCGGCTTTCATGCCGCCCAAGTGCTTATCGACCTGCTTGAAGGCAAAGAAGTTACTCATCATGTGATGCTGGCTACCGAGGTTATAGCGAGGGACAGTGTCCGCAAGCTGTGAATTCCTTTGAGGTTTTAGTTGTTACGACTAAATTCAATAGCCAAAAGAAGAGGCCGCTGTCAGCTGGCAGCCTCTTCCTTTGAGCTGTAAAAACGACTTGCTCTACTCTTCTACCGTCACCCACCGCTGCTGCTCATGGCTCTTAAGGATCGCCTCCATTATGCACATGGATACGTGCCCGTCCGCAAAGGTTGCGAAGCTCGGCGTATCCTTTAACGGATCTTTGCCATCCCGAATAAAGTGATAATATTGCATCATCATATTTTTGACTGAGTCCGGCCATCCCTCCGTATGTCCTCCGGGATGGTGAATCGAAGGCCTTGCTTTCTTGAGAAACAAAGCCGGATCAGCCATTAGCAGCTCATTCGAGCGATCGCGATGTCCAATCCAAAGCTTGGCAGGCTCCTCCTGCTTCCAGTAAGCCGATTTTCGAGTGCCATTCAGCTCAAAGCTAAGCGCGTTCTTGCGGCCAGCACTGACTTGGGATACGGTAAAAACACCCCTGCTGCCATCGTCAAAACGAATCAGTACCGAAGCGTAATCCTCTGTATGAATTGGAATTTCCTCATACTGCTCTGCCACAGTTTCGTTAGTTGCGCTGAACGTTTCCGTCTGGGAAAGCGGTTTTTTCCGGATGGGAAACACCGTCCACAGATCTGCGAACACCTGTGTAATTTTTTTGCCCGTTACATATTGGACAGTATCGCACCAATGCGAGCCGATATCGGCTACCGCACGTGACCTGCCACCGCTCTCATCCTCCAAACGCCAATTATAGTCCGTATCGTAGAGCATCCAGTCCTGCAAATAGCTGCCATGGATCAGATTGATTTTGCCAAATTCATTTTGCTTCACCATCTCCGCCAGCTGCCTCATCATGGGAAACTGGCGATAATTAAAATTCACGCCATGAACGACGCCATATTTCCTTGCCAATGCCAGCAGCTCCCTCGATTCCGAGCTCGACATGGCAAGCGGCTTCTCGGAGAGCACATGCTTCCCGCTCTCAATAATCTCTCGGTTAATCTGCACATGAAGATGATTAGGCGTGCAATTATGGACGACATCAATGTCAGGGTTGCGAAGAAGCTCCCGATAATCTCCATAAGCTAGAGGTACACCTAACTCCTCCGCCTTAAGGTCCGCTTTTTCCTGCGTGCTTTGTGCCACTGCGACGACTTCAACAAACTCCAATCTGCGCACAGCCTCTATATGGGCCGGCCCGATAAAGCCGTTCCCGATCACTCCAGCTCTAATTTTATCTGCCATCTCGCTCACCACTTTCTACCCGTCGAGCAACCCACTGAATAATCGTTGCCTATGCTATTACTCACGTACTACCCACTCCGAAGCTTTGTTAAACTTTTGGAGTATGCTCATACAAACGGGCAAAGCCGCAGATTGGTTGTTTTCAATAAAATATCTTGCTTAATGGCCTATCTATCATGAGGTGCAATATTCAACAACACTATTCGTGCAAAAGGCGAGTTGCTAGCTGTTTTCATTCGATGAGTTGATTTTTCGTAAGGTAATGATGTCGTCTGTGCTGAAAATTTTGCTGCGGTTCATTTAACGGGAATATGTCCCGCTATTTTAATCAATTACGCAATTTCAGGTCATTTAGATGGAATTTTTCCCTCTAATACGGACAATTCCAACCCAAATGGTGTAAAACCGTCGGATTAACGGTATTAATTCCACCTATTACATATCACAAGCGAATAACGTTAGTTTAGCGGGAGAAATTCCTTCTAAATTCAGGGCTCAAATCGAAAGAAGACCTTTTACATGTTGAGTAAGGTATTAATGAAGCCTGCTCAATGGCCATGATCGACAAAAGGCTGCCCCACAGCCGTTAAACACCGCTGTAGGACAGCCCCACCCTGCTAAGTTTTCTTATTTGGCACCAAAGTTTGTGTATGCCTCGGATATCGAATGTCCAACGTTACCGTTATTCGCTTAAATCAAATCCGATTTTTGTAATAAACGCTGCACCAGTACAGCAACTTCTGCACGGGTAAGGATGGCTTTAGGCGCCAGCTCGCTAGGCGTTCTTCCTTTGGCGAGCCCGCTCTGCAAGCAATCTGCAATACCGCTTAGCGCCCAGTCCGCAACCAACGCTCGATCCGCGAACCCTTGCAGCAGCGTTTCCGTATTGGCAGCAGGCCATTTATCCTTTAAGCCCGTAAGCTTCATTGCTTTGGCTAGAATCGTCATCGCCTGCTCTCGCGATAGGAGTGCTCCCGGACGGAAGGTGCCATCCTCGAACCCTTCGATTAAACCGTTGGCATGCGCAGTCTGAACTGCAGTCGCATACCAGGCTGTTTGATTGACATCATTAAATGGAACGATTTCCTTCACTGGCTTAAGTCCCAACGCCCGAACGAGCATCGCTGCAAACTCGCTGCGCGTAACTCCCTGATCAGGTTGGTACCGCCCCTCGGAAGCTCCGTTAACGATCAGTCGGCTGCTCAGTTCTTTAACTGCCGCTTCCGACCAATGCCCCTTCATATCCTTAAACGAAACCTTAAATTGAACGAGCGAATACATACTGTTCGTTAAGCTGCTTATTTCGGCAAAAGCTTTGCCATCCATCTGCACAATCTTGGTCGGCACATGGCGTACCGAGCCATCCGGATCTACCACAATTCCGGTCGTATTTTCATCCACACTAATGCCGTCAGTTAGAATAATCTTTCTCTTCACATAACGATTAAAGCTATCGATAGCTACTCTCTTCTCTCCAAAGCTCGCCGAAACTGTAAAATCAAGAGCTGAACCTACCAGCGTAAAGCCGCCTGTCAATGCCGCTGCTTTCAAAAGCTGCTGCATCTCCTCATTTGGCTTATTAATAGCCAATTCAATTTTTATCGCCGAACGCTCAGCTGCTGCCCAAACATCTGTTTTAATACTTTTTGCAGGCAACGTGTAAGTACCAGCTTCTGTTTGAAGCTCAATGACAGCATCCTTGTTCTGTAAGTGATCCAGCAGTTCACCCGTTAACTCGGCAATAAACTGATCCGGAGACGATTCCGCACGAATGGTAATAACCGCTTGTTCTCCTTCCGCAGCCAGCTTACTCGCCAGCTTCACAGGATCGAGCTTAACCGTCGTTGCGGTTTTCCCGTCCTTTACGGACGTTTCAATGGTTCCTAGCTGCTCTGCCCTGCCATTTACTAATACTTTAAAATCCGTGCTTGTCGGTTTATTCGGCTGTGGCGGAGTGGTTGGTCCTACAGGTGAACCCCCTGCCGTTGGAACAACGCTTCTTTCAACAGATGCAAGACTATCACCCGCCTCGCCATAAGCCTTAATTACAAAATAATACGTCTGCCCATTGCTTAAGCCTTTGGCTACATAAGAATAAACAGAGCTGGTGACGGTAGCTGCTTCATGATCATACACGCCAGAAGTTGTGCTGATGAAGATTTTATAACCCGAAGCGCCATCTACAGCAGTCCAGCTCAAGCTGGCCTCTCCATTTCCAGCTGCTATTTCATTCAAAGCAGGCGGCAACAGCTGATCCACAGGATCAGTGGGGTCTGTTGGGTCCGTTGGGTCCGTTGGGTCCGTTGGGTCCAAGTATGGCTTCATGTAGTCTACTAATCGGTTTGCGATTTTCGTATGGCCAGCCGCAGAGGGATGCAGGCTGTCCACGAAATCTGCTGACGGATAATTGGCTACCCAACCAGTCGTATCCACATAATGCAGCAGCTTGTCGCCTGCGCTGATTCGGCTGTTTACCGCCGCTAGCGTCGGATCTGCTTTGAAGCCGCCTAGCGTTCTCAGCACAAACAGATGTGCAGCCGGAAATTTAGCCCGAATATCCGCTAGAAAGGCCGTATACGTATTTTGAAAATCCTCATCACTCACATTGAACTTCGCATCATTCGTGCCCAGATTAATAACAATGGCCGTTGGCTCATAAGTACTGAAATTCCATGCAGGAGAACCCGGATAGTCCCCGGTTTGCAGCTTGAAATATTGCTCGCTCATCCCAAGTGCATTAGGCGCGTAGCAGGCCACCCCCGTCTGCAAACAGATGCCCGTATACGCAACTTGCGTATGATCCGCGTTTAACTTCTCGCCTGCCTGCCACGCATACGAGGCGATCGATACATCCGGAGTCATATAGCCCACCGTGATGGAATCGCCAATAAATTCAATGAAGTGCTCTCTTTCAGGCATTGGTACTGTAGCCGCCCCATCGTCAAGCAGCAACCCTTCAAAAGCAAGCACATCCTTCACGTCCCGTGAAGAAACTGTCAGCGTATGGTTTCCTTCTTCTAATGGAGTCGGCGTCAACAAGACCGTGCCGTTCACGCCTATATATGGCTTGTACTCGCCGTCATCCACCTTGACAAAAAGATCCGTTTCGCCCGCCAGCTTTAATCTCACATTCGTTCCCGTAAAGCCCACTCGCAGAGAAGCCCCCGGCCAATAGCTGCTGTATGTGCTTGAGGAGCTTTTGTCCCAGCGTCCGATGTATTGGATATGGCTATCGTCTGGCGTTACCAGAGCCATCGGTCCCTCCGGCTCTGTCACCGTTACCGCTGCCGTTGCGCTTAGATCGCCGTCTTGCGTTTTTGCCGTAATCGTTGCCGTTCCTAGCCCCATGGCGGTGACAAGCCCGCCATTACTAACAGTAGCTACATTCACGTTGCTCGATGACCATCTTACTTTTTTGTTCGTCGTCTGCTCCGGAAGCAGAGAGGCACTCAACTGCTCCGTATTGCCTGTTGCCACTGAAAATGCCGACTTATTGAGCGTAATGCTGTCGGCAAACACCTCTGGGCCATACACTTCTAACTCCCAAAGCGAATACCCGTAGACCGTCGCTCTTGCCGTCCCGTACATGCGCACATAACGAGCACTCGTTTCGTTGAACGAAATGGTCTCGACTCCTCCTTTTCCACTCGTTGTGCTGTATACGGACTGCCAGTTAGCCTCGCTGCTAATATCGTTAGCGACTTGGATCTGATAGCTTTTGCCATAGGCGCCCTCCCAATAGAGCTTTACCTGGTTTATCGCTTTGCTCTCGCCAAGATCGACATAAATCCAGCTCGGATCGATGCCCCGTTTGGAGCCAAAGCGTGTCGCCAGATTGCCGTCATTTACGTAACTCGAGGTATCCACCGTACCATCATTGGATGAGCCAACGGCAGGCTGGCCCAGCGCCAGATTCGTCCGTGTTCTTGGCTCCGGGTTTTGCACCGGTTTAATCGTGACGCCGCTGTAATGCTCCTTGCTCAGGAAGTTCATCTCATGCAGAGTCGTTGCAGGAGCAGATTTGCCCGGCAAATAAATATTTTCAAAAGTAATATCCGAAATTTCTGCCCCTTCCATCCCCTTCAGCTTGGAGAAGCCTTCCCCAATATCACGTACCGTGATGTTCTTAACCGTTACACCTGTAATTGGCCCAACACCTGCATTGCCGCCATTGATCGTAAACATGGTCATCCATGCACTGTTGTCTTCGTTGCTGCCGCTAATATCTTCAACGTCCATATTCTCGAATCTCACGTTGCTGATGGTGCCCGCTCCATATTTATGATGGATCGCAAAGCCAACCGCAGCCTTGTAAACGACCCCATTCTTGAACGTAATGTTTTGCTGGTCCTGCATGACGCCTTGACCCATTTTGTAGCCGTAGCATAGCGTCCATGAAATGGCATCCTCGATTAGCACGTTCTGAACCGGCTCGGGACTGCCCGGCCACGGCACTTTCCCAGAGGAGATGTCCGTATCCTCGCGCCACGCCTTCGTTGAATATGGATCATCGAGGGCAATGCCAATGGAATTGCGTACGACCACGTTTTGCGATTCGCAAATATCAATGCCGTCGTTCTCGCCCATGCCGAGGCTGTTGAACATTTTTAAATTGGTAAATATCAGATCATTAGAGCGAGTCGGTACGATTGCCCAGCCCGCCGATTCCCGAACCGTAATGCCATCCATTTTAAAATGAGACGTAGCGATAGGCACGATCAGATTGTTGATCATCCCCTTGCCATTCGTGCTTTTATCATCGTGCAGCGCTTGCCCGTTGCCGTCGATCGTCCCTCGCCCGTAAATTTTAATATTCGTTGAGTTAAAAGCGGTGGAAATCCACCATGTCGCCGGCCTTCCCATCGAATCCTTAAACCAATGCTCGGTGTAATCCGCCGTCTTTCCCGTTGCGACAAAGGTCGCGCCTGGCTGCATGTAGAGCGCCGTATTGCTTTTCAGCACCAAATTCCCAATGTAGTACGTGCCGCAAGGAACATACACGATGCCTTGCTTCCCGTTCCCTTGTGCGGTGCCGTAGCTGCTCGCATCTTCAATGGCTTGCTGAAGCGCAGCCGTTCTTCCCGCCACCCCCGTTTTCTCCCCCGTCGTAGTCACGTTGTACGGAGCGGCAGTCACATTATATATGCCCACGCCGGAGGCATTCGGAACATCGGTCTCTGCCGGATCGGCTGCGATGACCATACGCGTTGCCCGGTTGTTCATCATAATGATCAAATATTCATCCTTCTGCGTCGTAAACGTAATTGTGCGGCCGACAACCGAGTCCGGCGTAATGCCCAGCTTCTTCGGGCTTATCGAATATTCATGCACCTTATCCGTATTCAGTATGGTCAGCTCATACGTTACGGGACCGTCCGATACCGAGAAGCTCGCATAATCGTAATCGCTAAAGCCTTTGACCACCGGAATGTCCACCCCGTTGGCCTTTAAGGAATAGTTTGTTGAAGCCGCATATTTTGCTGACGGCTGATAAGAATACACGGTAGCCGGAGCCGCTCCTGCGGCTGCTGCCTCCCCCGCTGCTGCCTGCGCGACAGGCGTTGGAATCATAACCACAGACGCCAGAACCGCTATCGCTAATGCAAAGCAAAACCATTTTCGTACCGTTAACATCATTTCACATCCCCCTTCACCACTTTTGAAAGCACTTACACAAATAAGTATAGTGGTAATAAGGAGACGACCTAATGCGGTAAATCCCACATTATGGACAGCAATCTTTAGCATTTCGCCAGGAACGTCATCGAATAGACAAGCATGGGATAAGCAAAAACCCCCTGATCAAGGGGGTTCAAAAGAAATACCTTTTAATTTTATGATAAAAATGGGGCAATAAATTAGCGTATGGCTCCTTGCGCTTTAGAAATAAGCTGCCAATTCTGCCTTAGCTACATCCGGCCCAGCCGCTCGATTCTAGATTCAAGTGAAGGATGAGTGCTGAACCAGCTGGTTTGCTTTATTTTGCGATACTTGCTGAACGGACTGGAAATATAAAGCGACGCCGTCGCTTTGCGGGCTTTGCGCACATCCAGGCTGCTTGCGCTAATTTTGCGAAGAGCGTTCTGCAGGCCCAGCGAGTTACGGGTCAGCTCCACAGCTGTTGCATCAGCCAAATATTCGCGGTTTCGGGAAACCGCCAGATGGACGAATCTTGCTGCAAGCGGAGACAATAACACGAACACAAGTGCAATAATATAGACCGCAGGATGGGTCTTCTTATCATTGCCTCTCCTCTGAACGAAGAGCATGCGGGTTCCGATATCGGCGATGATGACAACGACGGAGACGAGCGCAATCGTAATGGTCATTAGCCGAATGTCATAATTTCGAATATGTGCGATTTCATGGGCAGCAACGGCCTCAAGCTCCTCCCGGTTCAACTGCTCCAGCAGGCCGGTCGTAAAGGCGACCGCTCCTTTCTCGGGCTTGATACCCGTGGCGAAAGCATTCGGCGAAGGATCGTTAACGACGTAAATCTTCGGTACGGGTATCCGCGCAGGAATGCATAGCTCCTCCACGATATGATACAGCTGCTTATATTTCTGCGGACTTGCCAGCGTCGCTCCTGACATCCGAAGCACCTGTGAGCTTGCGGACCAATACGTTATTGGCAAATAAAATACCAAAATGACAGCAGCCAAAATAGTCCCGGGCCATAGCTCGCCGGAGCTTAAATACCCGATTGCCGTGCCCGCTCCAAGCACGATCACGCCAAAGAGCAGGACAAGCAGCAGCGTTTTCCGCTTATTTTGTTCAATCTGTTTATACAGCATAGCTGACATCCTTTGCTTTGGCGCACATGGGTGTCGCCTTAATTAATTGTTTTTGCTGCCGCATTAGAACGTGATTTTCGGAACGATTTTCTCCGCCTCGGGAGTGGTCAGCAGCTGTTCCTCTTTAAAGCTGAACATGCCCGCAATGATATTGGACGGGAATGATTCGCGCTTGATATTATATTCGGCTACCGTCTTGTTGTAGAGCTGGCGGGAAAACGCCACTTTGTTCTCGGAATTGGTCAGCTCTTCTTGCAAGCTCAGAAAGTTCTGATTCGCTTTCAGGTCGGGATACGCTTCGCTAAGCGCAAAAATCGATTTCAATGCGCCTTGCAACTGGTTATCCGCCTCTATTCTCTCGTTGGGCGTTCCGCTGAGCATTTGGTTGCGGGCTTGAATAACCAGCTTCAACGTTTCCTGCTCATGCTTGGCGTAGCCTTTCACCGTCTCAAGGAGATTCGGGATCAGATCATGCCTGCGCTTAAGCTGCACATCAATCTGGCTCCAGGCTTCCTTCACCCAATTCCTCATTTTCACCAATCCGTTATACGTTGCAATGACATAGATGACCACAATGACCACAATGCCGATTCCAATGATCAATCCCATACTTCCCACTCCGTTCTGATTTTCCAATTTTTGTTGCAGCCGCTTATCCCATTCACCTTTGCATTTTACCATAAAACCCCTAATCCTGTTTTCGGGCATGCCTGTGCTGTTTTCTGAAAATAGAACGAATATGCTAAATCCGATTAGGTCCCTGCATAAGCATATGCAGGCTCTTCGGACAGCTTGACCGAAATCTGCACACATCCAGGCTGAAAAATAGTAACGTCATCCCAACATTAAGAAAATAAATTAAGTCTATTGAAATTAAACTGCGTAAAAACATCTATTGGAAATCTTCTGGTACTATCATACCATTTCAGCATTCGAATATAAGCGAATATCGACTTTTCATCTCAAAATGCGGATAGTCGTTCCGAAAATGGGGTATCTAATGCCAGCACTAATGGAGGGGTTATCGTGAACTAGGTAATATACAATATGTAAAACTGGAGTTATAAGGGTGAGAGAGACATGGAGTAACCGCCGCTCAGTAGGAGGGCTGAACACTCGGGGAGCGAGTGGTTAAGCAGCTCGGTAAGATAGCTCGACATTCGGGGAGCGAGTGGTTAAGCAGCTCGGTAAGATGGCTCGACATTCGGGGAACGAGTGGTTAAGCAGCTCGGTAAGATGGCTCGACATTCGGGGAACGAGTGGTTAAGCAACTCAGTAGGATAGCTGGATAAGTTATTTATCCTGCATGATAGCAGTATAGCGCGGCTTTTTCACCCCTCTCCGGCATCTATCATGTATTTCATACACTATAAACGCTCTTGCGGGGGCAAATTGGATTAATACTGAGCATTTCTAATGCAGTGGTGCAGGATAGAACTTGCTCAGTTGCCCAAAAAGCGCCACTCCCCTGCAAACATACAGGATAGCGGCGCCTTAAAGTATCTCCATAAGCCAACCGTTCTATTAACCACCATCAGCCACTCACTGCTACCACTAACATACTCTTTCCACTCGTCTAACTAGATAAGCAAGGTGAAGATGATAAGAGCATTGCCTATGCATCCGTATTAAGGACACGATTAAGGCAGGTTAGAATTTAGCTGGAATTTGTCCCGCTAAACTAGCGCTAATCGCGGATCAAAACAAATAAATGGAATTTGTCCCGTTAATTTAGCGGTTTCAAGGTGTTTTCGGCTAGTTGTCCGGAATTAGAGGGAGAAATTCCATTAAAATGATCAAATTCACCAAAACCATCTAATATAGCGGGAAAAATTCCTTCTAAATCAAATGGAGTGAAGCCATCATCCCGCAG
This sequence comes from Paenibacillus paridis, assembly GCF_006345825.1. Lineage (GTDB taxonomy): Bacteria > Bacillota > Bacilli > Paenibacillales > Paenibacillaceae > Pristimantibacillus > Pristimantibacillus paridis. Next base: position 162,657 of record NZ_VCIX01000076.1, on the reverse strand, counting down.
CTTTTCGTTTAAATAGCAGATACATAAAGAACGGCGCGCCGATGCCAGCGGTGAATACGCCCGCAGGGATATCAAGCGGCAGGAAGAGCATGCGTCCGGCCAGATCCGCAAGCAACAAAATCATAGCGCCAAGCACTGCCGATACGGGGATGACCAGCTTATACGAATGACCAACAAGTCTTCTTGCCATATGCGGCGCCAATAATCCGATAAACGAGATCGTCCCTGCAACGCCGACCGAAGCTCCTGCAAGCGCAACGCTATAAAACAACAAGACCATCCGGCTAAGCTGGAGCCTGCTCCCGAGTCCGACAGCTGTCGCTTCTCCAAGCGATTGCACATTCAGCTCTTTGGCGTAAAGGATGGACAGTGGGATAAACACAGCGACCCACGGCCATAGCACCTCGATATACTTCCAATTCGTTCCGTAGATGCTGCCTGTCATCCAGTTCAGCACCTGTGGTGCTAAATAAGCCGGACCGCTAATAAGCAAAAACATCGTCAGCGCGCCCATTGCGGTTGATATGCCTATACCGATTAGGACAAGCCTAAAGGGGGAAATGCCATTTTTCCAAGCTAATGCATAGTTTGTGGCAGCCGTAAGGAATGCTCCGGCGACAGCAATGACCGGTACCCAGTGAATGCTATATCCAGTGAACAAAGTCATAAACGCAACGACGGCTACCGATGCACCTCCCGTCACGCCCAGCAAATCCGGAGAGGCCAGCGGGTTGCGAATGACACCTTGAAGCACGGCACCAGCAACCGCCAGAGCGGCCCCGATCAATATAGCAGCGAGGATACGCGGCAAACGGAACTGTATAATGATCAAGTTGCTTGCTTCTTCGTTCTTGCCGACAAGAGAGAGAAGCGTCTCCTTAAAGGGAAAGCTCGTCCCTCCAACGGACAAACAAACGATAGCTAACGCAAGCATTGCGAGACTAAGCCCGGCTAATATCAACACTGCCTTTTGAGTTTTTCCTTTATGCATGCTTCCTCCTTCTCGCCACATGAATCAGGAATGGCACGCCAATAAGCGCGGTTGCAACGCCAACCGGAACTTCCTTGGGCATGAGAATGAAGCGTGAAACCAGATCCGCACATACGAGCAGCAGGCCACCCGTTAATGCGCAATAGGGCAGCAGCCAGCGATAGTCGTTGCCTACCAGAGCTCGGCAAAGATGAGGCACAATCAAGCCGATGAAAGCGATAGGACCAGCGGTGGCAACTGAACTGCCCGCCAGAAAAACTACAGCAATAACAGATAGTCCCCGGATGAGCAGCATCCGTTGACCGAGGCTTTTCGCGCTATCATCTCCTAGCGCCATGACATTAAGAGAGCCAGCCAGCAGCAGCGACAAAATCCAGCCCACAACGAGATATGGCAGTACGATGAGCAGATGATCGATTTGTCTGCCTGATACCGAACCAATCATCCAAAACAAGGCGGCCTCCAGCGATTGCTTATTCACCAGCATAATGCCAGAAGTCACAGAGGAAGCAAACGCTGCAACGGATGCGCCAGCTAGTGTGAGCCTGATCGGCTCAAAGCCGCCTCTGCCCTGGAAACCAAGCGTAAACACAAGCAGCGATGTGACTGCCGCACCCAGCAGAGCAATCCATACCATGCCGCTCATCGTCAGCGAAGAACCGAGAATGGCTAATGCGATTACGATAAACAACACCGCACCTGCGTTAATGCCGAAAATGGAAGGCGAGGCCAACGGATTTCTCGTCAGCACCTGCATGATGGCCCCCGCCATAGCGAGGCTTCCCCCTACCGCAGCCGCAATGAGCGCACGAGGCATCCGTGTGTTTGTAATGATAATATGAGCGTCGGAGTCATCAAATTGGGTATACGCCAGCCATACATCTCTAATCTCAAAGGTATGGATGCCATACAGGATACTGGCAAGCATGCCGGCAAGCAGAAGCAGAGAGCCAATGATCAAACCCGCAAGCTTGCTCCTGCGGCTGTGCAGCCCTAAAGCCATATTAATTCATTCCTTTCATCATAAATAAGCTGACGTCTGGTAGTCACGACGTCAGCTTGCGTATCCTTTATGCCAAATTACTTGATGTCAAAATAAGCAACAATCTCATCAAGCAGCAGATTTGCAGCCTTGTAGCCGCCAGCCGTATTCCAAATCGCTTCATCTACTTGCACAACCTTGTTGTTTTGCACGACATTTAATTTTTTGAATAGAGGATCATTCATCCACTCTTCCACCACTTTGGCAGCATCCGTCTTGCCGACTGCTTCTGTGACAAAATAGAACAACACGTCTCCGTCCATGCTAGGAATAGTTTCCTTGGACATGACTTCAATGAAGGAATCCTTGTCCTGCGATTCCGGACGCGCGAAGCCAAGATCGTTCAACAAAACGCCAGAGAACGTTTGCTTCTGGTAAATACGGACCTGGGAAGCTGAGAAGCGTGCTACGGATACTTTTGTATCCGCTTTGCTGCCAATTTTCGCTTTGACCTCGGCAACGCGCTTATCGAATTCAGCCATCGCCTTATCGCCCTCTTCGGTCTTATTGACCGTTTCCATATAAAGCTTGAAATTGATTTTCCAGTCTCCGCCTAAGTCTTCCGCAAAAACTGTTGGAGCGATTTGATTGAGCTGGTCATATATCTTTTCCTGTCTAACCTTGTTTCCAATAATTAGATCAGGCTTCAGGCTGGCGATCATTTCAATGTTCGGCTGCAATTCATCGCCAACTGCAGTCACATCCTGCATTTCATCCTTGATATGGTCATACCAGGGATCGCCAATCCAGGATTGGACAGCTCCGATCGGTTTAATGCCTACGGCAAGCAGTGCCTCCGTGCCTTCGTTTGTAAGAATAACGACACGCTCAGGCGTGCCTGTTAGCGTTGTTTCTCCCATCGCGTGCTTAATGACGCGCGGTGCTTCGGCAGATGCCGCATCCGTTGAAGCGGGAGCTGTTGTCGAGACATTCGTGCTCGTCGCATTAGAGCCGCCATTGGCTGAATTCGTATTTGACGTACCTGTTGAGCAAGCGCTCAGCAACAAAATAAAACAAAGCAATAGTGATGCAGCCATCGGTGTTCTTGTTCCTCTGTACATTGGAGATATTCCCACTTTCTTGTATTGATAATGATTTTCATAACCATTACCACTATAACGTCTGAGTCTGCGTGGGACAATTGCATATCTTGAACGATCGGCAGGATTATTTTGAACCTTTGCTTTAAATTGACCTAGCGACAGGCCAACCTGCTTTTTGAACATCCGGTTAAAATAACTGTCATCCGAGAAGCCAACACTCTCCGCAATCTCTTGCAGCGTGGCATCCGTATTCAGCAGAAGCTCCTTCGCCCTGTCGATGCGAAGCGCTATCATATAATCAATGGGGCTCTTCCCTACCGTTTGCTTAAACTTCCGCGACAAGTAGCTCACACTGCAATCAAGCAGCTCGGCCAGCTCATCGAGCGTGACCCGATCTGCATAATGCTCCTGAAGATAGCGCATCGCTTGCGAGACAAGATCTACCCTTTTGCCTTGAACGCCTTGCTTGCTTACCTGGCTTAACAGCTCATGTACAAATTGATAGAATAAAATTTTTATATGTAATTTCTCCAGCATGCTCGGCTGCAGCCACTCTTGCTCCATCCGCTCTACTCGATGATATAAAGGAATCGGATATTCTGGGGCAAAGCTGTATTGGAGCTGAAACGGGTTGTCCGTCTCCATCAGCTTCACCAAGGGCTGGCGTGCAGGCAAGGCCAGAATCGCTTTATAAAAAATCATATAATATTCAAAAAAGTCCTGGGCAGCAATATCCAGGCACATCCCCTTGCCACCATGCAGCACATGAAACCGATCTACAAAGCTTGCATTTCCATCCATCCACACCTGCGCGCTACCTCGAACCGTATATACGAAAGTACTCGCAGGCAATCGATAGGATCGCAGCTCATCCCCCGGCTCCATGACAGTGTGACGCACGTCCATCACTTTGATCGAGGCTTGATTCCATAGCAATAGGTGATCACTCATTTTCATTGAGCCATTTCATTCCCTTCTAAACTTGTCAGCCTAGCGATTACAACTATCATTATAAATGATAACGATTCTCATTTACAATAGATAGATGATTTTTTATCGCAATATCTCGATTAACGGCTCATCGCAAGAGCTACAGCCTGCCAATCGACCGATTTTTTGGCAAACTCCCCTTAATTCGCTCCCAATTCTTCATGTATAATGGTTGGAACAAGGAGGCCGTTACGTTGGAAATGGATCTACAGCTAGCAAAAGAAGAGCAGCTCACTTTCAAACAGGGCGTGCGGGACTGTATCCCTACTCTTCTTGGTTACATCGGCATTGGATTGGCTGCGGGGGTTGTTGGGAACTCCGCAAATTTAAGCATTATGGAAATAGGGCTATTGTCGGCGCTCGTGTATGCAGGGGCTTCCCAGTTCATTTTTTGCGCTATGGTCGCCGCCGCAAGCCCGCATTCTGCGATTATCGCCACCGTGTTTATCGTCAACCTGCGACATTTTCTAATGAGTGCGGCGCTGTCCACCCACTTCACCCGTTATTCGTTGCTAAAAAATATTGGCATCGGCGCGCTGCTGACAGATGAATCGTTTGGAGTCGCTTCACTGCGCACTTCCAAAGGCCTGCCGCTAAGCGACCGCTGGATGAATGGACTGAACGTCACCGCCTATCTCACATGGATCGCTTCCTGCCTCCTTGGAGGCTATATGGGCAGCTGGATCGGAAACCCTGAGGCGATGGGACTGGATTTTGCATTGACTGCGATGTTTATCGCACTTCTTGTTTTGCAATTGGTAGCCTTGCCTTCGTCTAAGCTGAGGCACTATCTTGTGCTCATTGCTTATACGTCTGTTGCCGTCTACGTTTTCTCTGCATTTTTCTCGATCTATATCGCAGTTCTGCTTGCAACAGTGCTATGCGCTGCCATCGGGGCGGTGACCGAAAAATGAAGGTTGATCTGAACGTATTGCTTATCATACTCGGCTGCGCCATCGTCACGTTCATTCCACGAATCCTTCCTTTTGTCGCCATACGTAAGCTAAAGCTTCCTGCTTCTGTGGTCAAATGGTTGGCGTATATTCCCGTTTGCCTGCTGACGGCTCTGATTGTCCAAGGAGCGATTCACCCCATTGAGTCCGTTCCTGCTTTGCCTGTAATTAACTGGGTATACCTCATCATGACCATTCCCACGCTAGTTACCGCCTTAAAAACGAGAAGCCTCCTGCTCACTGTGCTTGTCGGCATTGTTACCGCTGCTTTGGTTAGGTTGTTGGTTTGATGTTAGGGGGAAAGAGAGGTTAGTACTATAAGTGAGAGTGCGAGAGTCCCAGTGAGTGCCCCGCAATCCAAGGTAAAGAAGCTTGATACCTTTGCGCGTGCGAAAACGACTAACCTGATCAACTGGTTAGCTTAAACGATAGAAGGACGATTACCGGGTTCCTCCGGGCTATCGTCCTTTTTGATTTGGAGCCATGCATGTTCAATTGTTCGCCTTTGTGAATCAGTTAGCCGCCTCCATGTTGACTCTCAAACCATGGTAAAGCAGCTTGATTCATCTACATGCGCAAAATCTGTCACCCCCATTATATCCGTCAACCTATCTTGCATTCTCGCAGGTAAATGACGATTTGGGAGCTGTAATCGTTGGCTATGTTGTATTCCATACAAGATAGAAATGGTTCTTTGAGCCCTAAAGCCCCAAATCAAGGCAGGCTGCTGCATAGATACAGGATAGAGCTCAAGTAATGACTCGTTACTCTAAAGTTAATGCTAATCTGCAAGATACATTATTCCACACACTCTGCAGGATAGTATAATTCCACACACAAATGACAGAAAAGCGCAAACTCCTTTTGGCCGTATCTGAGTGAGCGATTATATCAGATTTGAAGTTACCATAGCTAACGAAAGTAAGAGAAGTAAGAGAACCAAGACAGGCACGACTAGTATGACAAGAAAGAAAACGCCATAATAGTACGCTGTTCTTCTTTGTTAAGGGAGCTTGCGTGGAGTGGTTAGGATTTAGCAGGATTTTCTCCCGTTAAAATTGCGCTATTCGCTGAGAAAAAGAAATAGATGGAATTCATCCCGTTAATCTAGCCTCTTTATGCCTTTTAGGGTTGGTTGTATGGGTTTAACAGGATAAATTCCTGCTAAATGACGCAAAAGAGTAAAATCTTCTAATATAGCGGTAGAAATTCCATCTAAAATAACAAAATCGAACTAGGAATAAGCGATTTGTCCACTGGGATACTTAGTTAGATGGAACTCGAACCTTTTCCCAGATGAGCCTGTTATTTGCATAACAATCTTTCTACATTTTAAAAAACCAGCTGAAATTTCGGCTCAAAGCCATATCTTCAGTTCCTAGCTTGCTATCAGAGTTGTATTCAACCAGCAGCTATCGCTGAGAAAAACTTATGCATACGCTCAAGATCAGTCGGATTCAAATCAAAGCCACCGAAAACTAGTCTCTTTTGGGATGAATGTTCCAAATAAACATGTCTGGATAGCTGATATTCGAGAACGAGATGCCCGCTTTGGTCCACACTTCTAATCGCAAGAAAACATTCGTCTGGACTTATGCTCGTTAGCGCTGCAGAACCTTTTCGCCCCCGGTCCATCTTTTGGAGCGCTGTAACAAACCTGGTAACTTCATCGGCTTCAAACCACACTTCCGGATTCTCTCCGCAAAACCCGTTATCGGCTACAGAAACGGAGAGACTGATACTAGGCAGATGCCGATGTTCGGATTGGATGTGTACCAGCTTAAGAACAGAGCTTTGATTGCTTGACTGTATTTTCATTTGTTACTCACCAGCTCCTCATCAACCGTGCTCTCAAACACTAAGAATGTTCCCTCTGAGCTCCATCAACGACCTCCTTCACAGTTAGGGGTCACTCACTCCGTCTTCTCGAACTTTTTCTTGTCGTGCTCACACTACTACCCGTATCTTTTCTCGCACGTTTACCCTTGCTTGTGCTTGCGCTTGCGCTCTCACTCACACTACCACTCGTGTCCTTGCTTACACTCTCGCTCTTACTAATGCTCACGCCAGTACTCGGGCTTGTCCCAGCACGTTTGCTCTTCTTCCCTGCCGTTTCTCCCATATCCAGCTCAATGCCAAACAATTCGGAAATGTCGGCATCTTCCATGACTCGTCGACTCCTGCCCTTCGACTTGCCGAGCATCGATTCCGATGTCTGCGCTAGAGACAAGGAGATTAAGTTGTCGATATCCACGCCGCGCAAGGAAAAGAACAACGCCGCATCTTCATCTAAACGAGCGCCCACGCCATAGAGCGCCGCTGCCACATGCTTGCACATTTTTGCCGAGTCTGGGCAGCTGCATGCCAGCTTAATTTCCTTAGGGGCTGGAAACAGCCCTTTGCCTTTCATCGTAAACAGCTCGGATAGCCCCTTCGGGAATTTACCGCCCATAAGCTCCTGCAGCGAATTAATTTTCCCCGCGCATTCCTTGACGATGTCATCCCATAGCATCTTAGACAAGGGGGCAATCATAATTTCGACTTTATACGGCTTAGAAGTGCTGCCTTGAACCAAAGAAGTCACATTGCCTTCGGAAATCTGAAGATCGAGTACCGCTCCATGACGAACATAGCTGCGTCCCCGATCGATTCGATTCGAATAATCAGAGTAGCTTTCCAGATTATCGCACCAGGACTTGCCCCACCACGTCTTCGTAATCGTTCGTCCCGTTATGACAATCGGTGAAATGTCCTGACCCTTCTCTTTAAGCTTTTCAACCGCTCTCTCCGCGATTCTCTTCTTCTCAGCAACAGGAACATATTCCGGGAACTCGTTGTAAAATGCCATCGTGCTCTCTCCCTTCCGCCATTATATGGACAATCGCATTAAATCCATGATTTGCTCGTTATCCATTTCCGTAATCCAGCTTTCCTGAATATCTGGAACAATCTCATCCGACAGCTTCTTCTTAGCCTCAATCATCAGATCAATTTTCTCTTCAACCGTACCCTGCGTGATAAACTTGTGAACGATCACATTTTTTAACTGCCCGATCCGAAATGCGCGATCCGTCGCCTGATTCTCGACAGCCGGATTCCACCATCTATCAAAATGAATGACATGATTAGCTGAGGTCAGATTCAAGCCCACGCCGCCTGCTTTAATAGATAGCACCATGAAAGGAACGTATTCCTTCCCTTGAAACTCCGCTACGAGCTCTTTGCGCTTGCTAACCGCCGTCTCCCCGTGAAGAACCAGTCCCTTATGCTCAAAAATTTGCTCCAAAAACGAGCGAAGCGATTCCGTAATTTCTTTAAACTGAGTAAAAATAATGACCCGTTCTCGCTTCTCGTAAATTGTCTCGCATATTTCCCTCAGCCGCGCATACTTTCCACTTTCTTCTTCCGCGTACATCTGCTGCCCCAAATACTGATCTGGATGATTGCAGATCTGCTTGAACCTCATCAGCGCCCCAAGAACAAGACCTTTGCGCTCGATCCCCTCGTCTGCCGACTCTATTTTTTTCTGCAAATCTTTGACGAGCTTGTTGTAAAGCAAGACTTGTTTTTTCGTTAAGGAGGCATAAGTCTTCATCTCAATTTTATCCGGCAGGTCGGAAATGATCGTCTTGTCCGTCTTTAATCTTCTTAGAATAAACGGGCTGACCACCTGCTTCAACCTTGCATAGCCATCTTGGGATTCACGCATATTTTTCGTAAATTGCGTAAATTCCTTGGCGGTACCAAGCAGCCCTTTGTTCAAGAAATCAAATAAGGACCATAGATCAGCCAAACGGTTCTCGATCGGCGTTCCGGTCATGGCGATTCGATAGGAAGCCTTGATCTGCTTCACCAGCTTGGTCTGCTTGGTGCCTGGATTTTTAATGGCTTGGGCTTCATCCAAAATTAACGTGTCCCATGTCCGGTTTAAGAGCCAATCATATTTGGCGAGCATGCCATAGGTTGTAATGAACAGCTCATGCGATTCCAGACTACCGTCATCCTCGGCTATTTCTTTATTTTCAGAAGGGTGATAGACATAATAGCGGAGAGATGGAGCAAATTTCCCGATCTCGCTCATCCAGTTGCCAATGAGGGATGCGGGCACCACCAGCAGCGCCTTCTCTTGATTTCGAGTTCGCACATAGTTCAGCAGCGCAATCACCTGAATCGTCTTCCCTAAGCCCATATCATCGGCAAGGCAGGCGCCTAAACCAATTGTTTTCATCAAATGCAGCCAGTTTAGCCCTCGCTCCTGATAAACCCGCAAATCGGCGTGGAAATCCGCTCCGGCAGAAACAAGCGACTCCAGCTCATTCGGGTGCCTCAAGCGATTCATCACCGATTCAAGCCATTCGCCATTCGAGATATCCAGCTCGACTACTTCCTCCGACACCTTCAGCAGCTTGCTTGCGCTTAGCTTCATTCGCATCGCATCAATTAGGGTCAGACTGGAATTGTCGTTCCATTGCTGGGCCTGTTCATACGCTTTGAGCGCCTCTTGAAGGCGCTTATGATTCACTTCCACCCACTTGCCTTTAATGAAGGCAAGCCCTTCTTCCTCTGCCAGCAGCTGCTGCAATTCAGCTTTCGAAATCGCATCTCCGCCAAGCCACAGCGCGGCATCGAAGCCGAGTAGGGCCTCGGTATTTACATAAGAAGGCTGCTTGTCCCCAATGCTGACGGACAATTTGAGCGAGTCTGATTTATTTTTCCACCATTTCGGTATGCGGCATAAGATGCCGGCTTCTTCATACTGGGCTACTTCCTTAAGAAACGTGTAAGCTTCCTCCACCGTCAAGCCGATGGGATAAAAAATATCGCCTGATTCAACAAGCTCGGCTATAAAGTCGCTCTGCTCGGATGCTTTATGGACCGTGGACAGCAGCTCTATCAGCTTCCGGCTATTTTCGCCGTATTCCAGCAAAGCGTTTTTGAGCGGAAGATGCCTGGACTTGCCCTCAGGCGAAAGCTCGGCTGCATACGTGGATAAGAAGGAGAAAGGATATTCTCCTTCCTTCTTATTTTCGACCAGATGAAAGTATACGCGCCCTACAAAATGGATGGGAGACTCACTTTCCATAAATAGCTGCGCTATGCTTCCGCTGTAGCTTTGAAGACGGTTTTTATACGCATCATGGATCGATTCCCATGCTTTCTCTATCCAGTGTTTGTCCAAATAATGCATGCCAATCATATAAGGGGCATTTTGAATGAAGCCTGCGATCTCCTCATCATCGATCTCTACGGTTGCCTGCTCTCTAAGCAATTCAATATCGGGATTTTGGACAAGCTTCCTTACAAAAGCGCCCGCTAGGCGTACAAGATAGCCCAGTGATTCCGATAAACCTTCAGAGCCTCGGACGAGTCCCAGCCAAAACCAAAATCGCTCACTATTTTGCTGGTACTGCTTATCTATTTCTATCTGGAGCGCAATAACGCCCGTATCCAGTTTCTGATTCGTTGCTTGCCAGTCCAGCATAAACAGCCCATCGGAATAAATAACCGCAATCAGCTGTTTATCTTTATGTTCATGCTTCTCACTATTCTCGATTTCCGTCATTTCAGAAGCCATTATGCATCCACTCCAATTAGTAATATGCTCTCTATGTTCTGTTCCTTCCATCATAACATATGCCTATAATACTCACCTATAAAGGGTCAATGAACCTCGCCGAAACGGTCTTCTCGCTTCGCTTAATGGCACACCAATTCCGTAGGTCTCATTGCCTATGCGAATAACGCTGAAAACTAGCAAAGTTTGTTCCAATATGTATTTTTTTCATATATACTAATCTTCTTAGAAGCCTACAAGCAAGAAGATAAATAGAGAGGAATAAGAAACATGTCCAGCAACCGAGTGACCAACCCGCTGACGCTATTCACGCGCCAATTCCAGTCCGACCGGGCGGAATATACCAAAATCTTTTCCTTATTCGGCTACCTCTTCTTTATCGTCTCCGCCTCAACGATCAGCCGAACAGCCGCGGACACCTTATTCCTCAGCAGATATGACGCTTCCGTCTTGTCCTACATGTATTTGCCCCAAGCGGCAATTCTCCTGCTCACCGGCTTTATCTATCAGAAATTATGCGGTCGTTTCAGGACCGATCAAATGGTTGTCAGCGTCATCATCACGGCCTCTGCTCTTGCGCTCCTCTCGAGAGTTGCAGTCGGGATCGGCTTTGGCTGGATCTTCCCCGTCATCTATGTCGGCTACGATGTACTCAACTTTCTCATGATCGTCTGCTTCTGGCAATTTGCCACCTCCATCATGGACCAACGCAAAGCGAAGCGCATGATCGGGCTTGTCGGAAGCGGCGGCCTAGTCGGCGGTATTCTGAGCGGCTTCGGCCTCAAGCTGCTTGTGCAGCCGCTTGGCACCGAAAATTTGATTTTCATCTATGCGGCGGCGCAGCTGCTCTGCCTATTGTTTGTTCTGAGGCTTTTGCGAGGCGTACCAAGTCCTGTAGAGTTTTTTGCAATCAAATCCAATCTCAAGAAAATCTCCAAAGCACGGACACGTGTAAAAGAAGAAAAACAAGGCTTATTCCAAAGCGTGCCCCATCTCAAATATGTAGCCATTATGGCCGGAACGCTCACGATTTCGCTTACGCTTATCGACTACCAATTCAAAGTGATTCTGCGGGGCACTCTGCAAAATGAAGAGCTCGCCAGCTTTATGGGCAGCTTCTACGGCTTTGCGGGATTGCTGGCGCTGTTTATCCAGTTATTCATCTCCGGCAAAATCATTACCCGTTTCGGCGTCATGCTAGCCATTCTCGTATTTCCCATTGCCTTGTTCACCGGCAGCTTCGCCCTGCTGCTTATGCCTGTGCTAGCCGTCGCAACTGCGGTTAAAGCAAGCGATAAAGTGCTCGGCGATACGATTTATTCCTCTGTCAGCCAGCTTATCATGTTCCCGGTCTCGCCGGAGTGGCGAGGCAAAGCCAAGGGGTTTCTCGATGGCATCGTACGCAATGGAGCCAAGGGGATTGCGGCGATTAGCCTCATTGTGCTATCGCAATGGTTCAGCATCGAGCAGTTCAGTTATTTTATACTCGCGCTGATTGGCTGCTGTATCTTTGCCGCTGTGAAAATCAAAAAAACCTATCTGAGCATGCTGCTCTCCACCTTGCAATCTAAGGGGATGGACCCACAGGACGAACCTGATTTCGTCGATCCCGCCAGCATTCAGATTCTTTCAACGGCCCTGCACAGCCATGACAAGCAAGAAGCGTTATATGCCTTCAAATTATTAAGCGGCATTAAGGAATTTGATATGAATGTGCCAATCACAGCGCTTCTCCAGCATCCGGTTCAGGAAATGCAGATCGAGGCTTTGAAATTCATACAGTCCGAAACGCCTGTAGGTGCAGATAGCTTGCTTGAAGAGCATCTCTCTAGCCAAAGCGCTGCTCTTCGCGCACCTGCCATTCTGGCTTTGGCTGCTTATGCGAAGGAAGAACAGTTGGAGCGCATAACCGCTTACTTGCATGAAGCGGAAGTTGAGATTCGGGCAGCTGCTATTGTCGGCCTTATTAAATACTATGGGATTGAGGGCATGTTCCATGCCGTTGGCGTCTTGAAGCAGCTGCTGGAGAACGGCCAGGAAGAGGAACGAATTGCTATGGCAAGCTTGTTTGGACAAATTGGCATCGCCAGCTTTTATAAACCGTTAATTCCGATGCTGGAGGATGCTTCGCCGCTCGTTCGTATCCGGGCATTGGAATCCGCTGCCGTTCTGCGGGTACCTGAGCTCGTTAAGCATGTGATTCCACTTCTTAATGACAGTAAGGTCAGGGAGCAAGCCACAGCTGCGTTAAAAAATTACGAGGAAGCCGTCATCCTCCCCTTGCTTGAAGGATACATGACTGCGAAAGAGCTCCATCTTCACCTGCCGCGCGTGCTGGAGGAAATCGGGACGCAGGCAGCGCTCGATTCCTTGCTTCAGCATTACCTGCTGTTCACCCATGAGCTTCGGGAGAAAGTACTCGAATCGGCTGCGCGGATCCATGCGGAAGATACTCAAGTAGATAAGAAACATGCGGAACATCTAATCGATCAAGAAATGGCCTACTACTTCGAATGGGTAGAGCATAGCAAGGCGATTAGCCTCACAGGCGATGAGGCCGAGCTCTCTGAAGCAATCGAACAAATGCGGCAGCGGCATGTGAAGCGGATTTTTCAATTGCTCGCCTTTCTTTACGATTCAAAGGCCATTCATGCGGTCTATACGAATTGGAAGGATGGCAATGCTAGGCAGCAGGCGAATGCGATCGAAGTCATTGACCAACTGCTGAAGGGTAAGCTGCGGACCGATATGACCAAAATCATTTTAGCAGCGGCTGTTGGCAGACATGATTCTACCTCTCTGGAGCGTAAGGAGAAAGCACTGCGCTGGTTTTATGCCCAAAACGATCCCTGGATCAATGTAAGCATCGACGACTTGAGAGCAACGGAAGAGGAACGCGCGCAAGCAACGTTAATGAAGCAGGTTCAACTGCTGAAGCGCGTCACCTTGTTTGCCGGTTTAACGGGCCGGGATTTCTATAATATCGCACAGCGGCTGCAGCCGCTATCGCTGCCCAAAGGAGCCGAAATCGTCCGCCAAGGGGAAAACGGGGATTCTCTATATCTGATTGAGCAAGGCAAGGCCGGCATCTATATTAACGGAAATAAAGTCAATGAGCTGGGCGCTTATGCTTATTTTGGAGAGATTAGCGTTATTACGGATAGGGTACGCTCTGCTACCGTCCTCGCGGAAGAGGATGTTAAGCTGTATGAGCTGACCTCGGATGCGTTTTATGAAATTATTTTCGACCGGACCGAGATCGCCATGGAGCTGATGAAGCTGTTGTCGCTTCGTTTGCGCTCTACGAATGACAAGGTCGCATCGAGCCAGCTAGAAGCTGCGTTAGAGGCGACTGTAGCTGAAGATACACCTGCGATAACGGCGCTGGCAGACGAGGACCGTAACGAAACGATGATAAGGCGCATTCTGGTGCTTCAGAAAATCAGCCTATTTGCCCATTGCTCGCAGGATGACTTTATCAGGCTTGCCCAAATGGTCGAGGAATCGGTGTATGAGGCAGGCGAGCGGGTTTGTGCAATCGGTGAGGATGGCGACAGCATGTATGGCATTATCGATGGCACGATTCAGGTGCATAAAGGCTCCGAGCAGCTGGCAGCGCTTGGCGTTGGGCAATGCTTCGGGGAAATGGCCATCATCGACGGCCAGCCCCGCTCAGCCGATTGTACCGCAAGCAGCCGCACAATTCTCCTAGAGCTGACGCGGGAGCAGGTATTTGCGTTCTGCTTCCAGAAGCTGCATGTCTTAAAAGGCCTGATGCGCGTATTGGTCGAGCGGACGCAGGATACGGAGCGGCTAAGCTAAAGTGGTCAAGCAAAAGCTCCTTTGGCGTCCATTAGACGCTAAAGGAGCTTTGACGGTGAAATAGAAGCTCATTTTATGCGTGAAGCCTTTAAATTCTTATATTTAGAAAAAGACCGTCAGGATGCATAGGCTGCATCGTTGACGGTCTTTCTCTTTCCACGCGGGGGCGGTTAGCCCATGTGCTTGACGGATGTTTTCTTGTGCTTCCGCTGCTGCTGGAGCTCGTCCAGGTAAAGCGTGAACTTCGAATCTCCGCTATAGGAGATGCACAGCCAATCCAGCGCGCGGGTCATCGCAAGGTAGAAGAGCGAGACCTCGCGCTCCTCGGCCTCCTCAAGCGAGAGCGGCATATTTTCCGCGTTTACGATGAATACCGCTCGAAAATCGAGGCCTTTGGCCTGGTCAACCGCCAGGATCTGAACGCGGTCGTTAGAGCTGCCTTTGGCCTGCGGCGTACCAGCAGCTGCTTCTGCATCGGCCACCCCTTGAAACGGGAGGTTCTGACGCCCCAGCTCCTTGCGGATCAGATCTATATAGGACATATGATAATTATTTTTCACACGGTACAAAATTGCCATTTCCGCATAAGCGACCTTCCGTTCGTGATGCAGATGCTGGATGCGGGTGGCGACAGCCTCCATCTCCTCTTTTAAACTATTGCAACGCAATATAGCCGGCTCGGGCCCTTTGCGCCGCGTGCTTTGGGGAGGGATGATATCGACGCCGTCGATCGAGCCCTCCTGCATGCTGCTGCGGAGAAGCGAATGCTGCTCATAAAAGCTCCATGCGAACTGGATGATTTGGGCGGAGTTGCGGTAATTCATCGATACGATGCGAGAGCGTTCTTTCGATTCGTGACTCGCGTGCTGCGAGCCCGGCCTCAGCATATGATGAAGAAGCTTCAACCACTCCTGATCGAACGCCTGCCCCTCATCAATGAGTATCACATCATAGGACGGCAGAATCGCCTCTTTCCTCTCCAGCTTTGCAGTAAGTTCAGCCACATCAGCCGCTCGGACATTTAACTGGTTGAACAGCCACTCATGAAAATGATAGACCTCTACATTATGCTCATGGGCCTTCTGATCCTTTTGCTCCTCGAGCATAAGCCAGTCAAACAGATCCTCGGGCTCATCCATGAGCTCGTCAATGAGATCCCGCAGGATGACGGATAAGGAATGATTGTTGCTTAGGACAAGAATTTTCCAATCGGGATGCTGCTTGGCAAGCGCCTTGGCTCGATGGGCAAGGAGGCTCGTTTGTCTAGTGCTGCCTAGACCATTGCGGCGGGTAGCGGCGAGCGGGCTTGGCCTATTTTCCGAATGGAGATCGGCCGCCTTCATCGGATGCAGCGACAGCAAGAGCTGATTCTGATCGTCCTTTTGCTGGCGATACTCGGCGCTGATGCGCACCTCTGGCTGTAGGCAAGAGCGGATCGCGTGAATTTCCTCGTGTGACAAAATCGCGCTGCTGCGGCTCCATACCGTAAACATGCTATGAATTTTCTCAATGAGAAGATCGGCTGAGAAACCCGCTTCATCAGTGTCAACCTCGTCACGGCAAAGCACAAACTCAGGCGAAATCACGTCGTACAGCTGGTACTTGTCGAAATCCTCCTGCCGCATGCGGGTGAAAACCGTACCAAAACCGCAGCGGAACCTCAGCTGGCGTCCGTTCTCCTCCGCAAGCAGCGGGTCTTGCTTCAGCCGATTGCCGACATGCCGCGCTTTGTCCTTGGCTTGCTTATAGGGGTTCGTGACAGTCTCTATCCGTCCCGAAGACGTGTGAAGCTGCCATTCGTCTTGATCAATCTGCAATAAAGCTGACCGGGTATAGTCCCAGACCTCAAGCACCACAACCCCAAGATCCGGACCGATGATGACAAAATCAAGCTGTATCCCTTCAATTTCCGGTTCGTAATAGACCAAGTAGTCATCCGCTAAATGCTCCTTCAGCGTCCGAAACAGCATTCGCTCTCCCGCAGCCGCACTCGTCCGAATCACCTCGGGGACCATGTAAGCCATCCTTTGCCACCTCCCGTTTCCGTTTTTTCTGGTTGATGATAGTATAAAGCTCGGAGCGGGAACAAGCAAAAATATTTTCCTTATCGAGGGGAATTTTCTGTTCGATATGGAGGTATATCTTGGAGTGCAGCTTTAGTCACGCAGCACTTCTCCATGCCAGCAGCCCCACAACAAAAAGAACAGGGAGACAAGCAGCACGCTGCTTATCCCCCTGTTCCTTTCAGTCGTTTCCGTTATTTATTAATAAGGTGAAGCAAATTCAATATCATTTGCGCGCTTTCCGCCCTAGAGCCGTTATCTCCCGGAGCAAACTGCTCCTTCGAGCGTCCCGTGATTAGACCAAGGTCCGCCGCTTTCGCAATCGCGGCTTGCGCCCATTCCGGCGCGGAAGCCGTATCCACGAAGCTTACGCTGCCGATTGGGGCATTCAACTTCTTGCTCAGCGCATATTCGTAGCCTCTCACGAGCAAGGCCGCCATCTCTTGGCGGGTAATGGCAGCGTTAGGAGCAAACGCAGCAGCCGATACCCCGCTTACAATTCCGGCTTGGTGAGCCAAGGCTACTTCCCCCGCATACCATTTATCTGCAGATACATCCGTAAAGGCTAGTTCGGCCTCTCCCGTGATTCGAAGCGTCCGCACTAGCAGTGCGGCGAACTCCGCGCGAGTTACGGCTTGGACTGGATTAAAGCGGTCAGCGGACACGCCTTGAATCAGCTGCTTAGCCGCAAGCTCCTTTACCGTTTGGGCGGCCCAGTGACTTGCAGGCAAATCGCTGAAGGCTTTGTTATATTCCAGCATAGCATATGAACTGAAATGATTAATCGAAGCGGTCAGCCTTCCATTTTCCAGCTTGCCGCCGATATATTGAAGCTTACCGTCATCCGTCACATAATAAATGCCGAGTAAGGACGCGTCTGCTGACGGATCAACCGCGAAAGAAATGGTGATGGGCTGCTGGAACTGGCTTAACGTGACTGTTTTACCAGCCTCGGACGTCATGCTCAAGGTAAAATCAAGCATTTCAGCGCCAGCAGTTAACTGCGCGCCTGCTTGGCTTCCAGCCTTGGCTAGCATAGCGTCAGCTTCACTTCTCGCTAATGGTTTGGCTGTCAGCGATATTTTGCTCTTGTCCACCTCATCAGCCGGAAGCTGCTGCGTAAGGCTAGCGAGCACCGTTGCCGGAATGGTGATTTCCAGATTGTTAGCTTCAAGCTTAATCGCTGCACCAGCAAGCAATTGCGCAGCATTGCCTGGTAACACCAATTCACTCATGTTACTTTCCGACTTGATAACCATCTCGCCGTTCGTATTTTTATCTGCGAGCTGCTTCTCCGTTACGGTGATCACGCCAGTCGGAGTGGCCGATGGCACTGCTGTAGGCGCAGGTGTCGTTGCCGGCGTTGGTGCTGTTGTTGGTGCTGTTGTTGGTGCCGACGTCGGTGTCGGCGTTGGTGCTGTTGTTGGTGCTGTTGTTGGTGCCGACGTCGGTGTCGGCGTTGGCGTTGGCGTTGGCGTCGCTGATGGTACCGGAGTCGGTGTTGCCTCCGCTGCTACGATAATGACGAGTTCTGCCTGTTTACCGCCATAGCTTGCCATAATCGTCGCTTGCCCGGTCTGCAAAGCTACTGCGATACCGCCATTCGCAATATCAATGATCGTCCGGCTGCTGCTTGTTAGCTGAGCCTCCTTAGTAGCATCCTTGGTGCTGCCGTCACTATATACCGCTGTCACCTTCGCTTGCGCCGACTGGCCCGGAATCATTTTTGCAGGCAATCCGCTTAGCTCCAGCTTGCTTAATGTGATTTCCGGCTTGTCAGTCGTAACTGTCAGCATATATTTGGCGCTAAAGCCTCTATAAGTAACTGATATTTCCGTCTTGCCTTCCTTCTTCGCATGAATCTGGCCCGCTTCATTAATGTCAGCGACTTCCTCATTCGAGCTGGCGTAGGCAAGCCCTACCGTTACCGGATCTTTCCAGCCTGAACTGTAGACCGCCGTTGTTACTGCCGTATCTGTCGCGCCAACCTGAAGCGCCGTTTGACCCACTAGCGTGATTTCCTTTAGTGGATCTGTTACAGTAATCACGCTTTCGGCATAAATCTCCGAATAACCGCTAACCGTTGCCCTTACTGTCGCTTGCCCCGGTGTTACCGCCGTAACTAATCCCGCCGCATCTACCGTTACTGCACCTTCTGGCGCTGCTTGAACGATGGACCAGACCAGCGCTCTCGCCGTCGCTTCCTCAGGCCATACCGCTGCATTTAATTTCAGGGACTGTCCCGGTTCAAGCTCAGCGCTTGCCATGTCCAGCTTAACGCTCTCCGGCTCAACCTTAGCAATGGCAAACCGGTCAATTTCCCTGCCGTCAACCGTTCGGCCAATGACAACAATCTCATTTTCCGTTATTTCAACAGCCGTAAAGATTTGAGCATCCTCGTCAAAAATCTGCTCCTGCCAATAACGCGGCGTAAGCGCATAGAACTTAGGGCCGGAAGAACCGCCGATGACATATCTTGTGCCTTGTCCTTCCGCGACCTTCTCGCCGCCCTTCATTGGA
Source organism: Paenibacillus paridis (assembly GCF_006345825.1). GTDB lineage: Bacteria > Bacillota > Bacilli > Paenibacillales > Paenibacillaceae > Pristimantibacillus > Pristimantibacillus paridis. Next base: position 143,658 of record NZ_VCIX01000076.1, on the reverse strand, counting down.
TAAGACCTCATATAAATGTGGTCATGGCCGTTCATGACGAGATCCACGCCATGCTTGTCGAAGACCGGTACCCAGATGGACTGCACCTTTTCATTCGCGTAGATGCTGCCATAAGGCCCTTGATGGAAGAAAACAACCTTCCACTTCTTAGTTGATTTCGCCAAATCCTCATCCAGCCACTTCGCTTGCTCGTCGAAGACTTGGCTGGACATCTCCGTATTCATCACCACAAAATGCGTGTCTTTGACATCAAACGAATAGTTAGAGCCTTTTACGCTTGCGGCCCCGTTTTGCGGGTTATGGAACTGTGCCAGATAGTCGCCGGCCCCGTTCGTTCCCATGACCTCATGGTTTCCGATGATCGGTACGAGCGTCGTGTTCAGCAGCTTCTCTTGCGCCGCCTCAAACCACCAGTCCCACTGCTCCTGCTCATACCCTTTGTCAACGATGTCGCCTGCATGGACGAGCATTTCCGCATCCGGCATATAGGCCGAAGCCTTCTCCAGCGTATTGCCCCACAGCGCGAAGCCCGCTTTCGAATCGGCCTGTGAGTCCCCGATAAACAAAAACTTCATCGTATCGCCCGAAGCAGCGCTGGTTCGGAAGGTGCCTTGTGCGCTCACATTTGTCTTGCCATCGCCGACCCGGTACACGTAAAGCGTATCCGGCGCAAGCTGCGTGGCTTCCGCTTTGTGCACGCGCATCGTTCCGTCATTGTTCGTGTTGTAGATCGAGCTGAAGCCTGTTATTCTGGTCACCTGGCTGTCCTCGAAGCCTTTAAATTCCGATTGCTTCGCCAGCTCAACGACCGTATCCGTCGTAAGCGGGTCTGTCTGCCAAGTAAATTGACGAGAGGTGCTCGGATCGCTCCCCATCGTCACATTCATGTTACGCGGCGCTGATGTTCCAGCATGAGGCGAAACCTTAAAAGTCATAACTGGACTGTACGCATTACCTTTTACCGCCTGTAACGTATAGGTGCCTGCCGCTCCAGTCGCTGCCACGGTCGACAACGTACCGTCCGCGCCCGTGCTGGCATCAGCCACCTCGACTTGATTAATTAGCAGCTTTGCTCCCTCCACTGCGGCATTGCCTTGTATCTCGGTCACTTTAAAAGCGGCCGAATAACCCATTCCGATCGTATAATGATCCCAATTCAGCTTGAGCTGCGTCTTCACGCTCGCTTCCGCAGCCGCCCCGATGAAGCTAATTGGCGTCCCCGCCCCTTCGGTAGAGATAACAGCGCCGGATGTATTTTCAATGACAAACGGCTTCGATACATCAACCGCCGTCTGCTCAAGCGTGAGCGGCCCGACATAATCATTGCGAACCGTGTACTGAATCTGTCCGATCATATCCGTATCGGCAAGGTTAGCCTCATTAAGATTTAACAGGTTTAAACGAATGCTGCCTTGCTCCGCATCTAGGATAGCTTCCAGCTGGTTGGCTTGCACTTTGGCGCCGCGGATCAGTTGAATGTCTTTTACCGCTGCCGGATCAAATTGGAACGCAATATGGCCTTCCTTTAGCTTGCTTGCTTTCTCTGCGCGGACATTTAACGTGTACGTGTTCCCCGCGAACAGCTCGCTAGGCGTATCGTAGATATAATAAGGCGATCCAAGATTGACCATGAAGTACCATTCTTTAATCGTCTGATTGCCAGCCATGTCCCGAATGGCCATTTTCACCTTATGACGTCCTTCTGCAAGCGGGAGGGTTGGTTTATACGTAATAAGGCCAGCCGGCGGATGGAAGCCATGCTCTACGAGCTGGTCATCCACGTATACCCGGGTTTTGGCAGGGTCAATAAGTGTGGTGCCCGGATGCTGAACAGGGTCGTAGCCCGCATCCTCGCCATGGACCGCAATCGTCGGCGTTGCTGTTTTGATAACTGCGTTCTCTGCCGGATAAATATCCTTGAACACCGGAGGCGTCGTATCTTCCTCGAGCGGTCCGTAAATGGCGCGGATGTCATCGATATACAAGGCCCCATCCGTCTTCTTAAGGTTGCTGGTCTCCATGTAACGAACCGGCATGTCCATCGTGAGCGGCGTCGCTTTCCCTTTTGGCACAGCGACCTCTACATACTTCCAGCCGATCCAGTCCACGCCGCTCACATTATCCGTAAAATCAACCGGAATAGCCGCATTGTTGCCGTCCCTGAGCTGGGCACGCAGCCAGTGCTTCTTCCCATCCCCATAAACCCACATGCTGATTTTTTCCGGATAACCGGGAATTTGAATGCGGTTTTGTGTGGAAGAGGCGGCTAAGTAAGCGCCTGAGGTTCCCGTTTTGCCAATAAAATCATACTCCAGCTTGAGCGCCTTATTCCCGCTTCTTACAAAATCCTGATCCGTTACCTCCACAATTCTCGTGTAGTTTGCAGCCGCATTCGATGCGATGTATTTGCCGAGGCCCGCCTCAAAGTCCTCTAGCATAACCGGCGGCAGACCCACGTTCACTTCAAATGAAGTTTCCACATTGCCGTACTTCGCAAAAATTTTGCCATGCTGCCCGTTCTCCTCTGTCGCATGAAAAACACCGTTCTCATCCACGCTGCCAATGCTGCCTTCCACTCGCCATTCAAAGCTGTGGTTGTCGGCTTGCACCGTTTGGCCATTGCGCAAGGCTTTGACCATCAGGGGTGTCTTGGCTCCTGAGGTATAGGTCTTGATGACATCCGGAAATTGAAGCGCCGTTAGCTGATCGACGACCTCAATTTCCCCATGACCCTGTACAGAGCCAGCGGTTGCTGTGACGACTCCTGTTGCGGCCTTAGTACCTGCGGTGAATACGCCACTCGCATTTATAGTGCCAAGCGATGGGTCCACCTGCCAGCCGAGGTTACCTTCATACGCTGCCGGATGTCCATTGGCATCGACTCCCGCTGCTTTAAACGTATACGATGAGCCTTGCAAAATACGCTCGGCGTTCGGCTGAATCGCAAGCTTCGATGCCGCCTGAAGCTCTGGCGCGGTGTTGATGAGCAGCAGGCCGTTGCCCGTCTTCCGCTCCCCGCCATCGGAGCCTTGGTTCAGCATTTGCACCTTGTTCGTGCCCGGGAGCTTCGCTACAAATGTAGAAGATCCGCCGCCGTCGAGGTTCATCGCGTTAACGACACCCATGTCCTTTAACATTTTCGCTAGCTCATCGGTTTCAACGCCTTCGCTAAAGCCCGGTGCCCTGCCGTCAATCTCAAACAGCACAATGCTGCCATCGGCCTTCGTCCCAATCGCAGTACGCGGATGAACGCCCTCTGGCCCAACATTCAGCTGCGGAATGCCATCCTTCACAAGAGGACCTTGTCCTCCAATCGCTACCGTCACTTGGCTCCAGTCGCCATCTAAAGCAAAGTCTGCGGTTACCTCGTCACCCGTCTGAAGCCCCGCAACAACCGCGCGTGATGTGCCAGATGCCGATAATACGACCTTTCCTTGTACAAGTGGCGCGTCACCTTGATCCTTGCGGACCTCAGCCACCTTCAGCTTCATCGACTGTCCGCTTTTCACTTCCCCTTGCACGATATCCAGTACGATCTCATCGCCTAAATTGGTCGATTTGGTCGAAGCATTGTAATCCGCTGTATATAGCACCAGTTGGTTCGTATCCCTATAACGGTTAATGCTGGTCAGGTTGGTTTTCAGTCCGCCGATCGTGACCGTCTTGGTCAGCTTTGGAGCGCCATAAATGGACGAACCGTCGGCTTTCAATCCAAATGTATATGCCGAAATCGGGCTATTCAAAATGCGCCCGCCATCCATAAACAAGCCATTCGGAACACCCGTCGCAAAGCCGCTGATTTCATAAAAGTCGCCATTAATGCCCGCAATGACTCGGCTGCCCGGTGCGTCTGCGTATGCGGCCATTTCGGCGACGCCCTTCATGCCGTACACTTTCCCGTCCTTGGTGCCTGCGCGCAGCTCCAAATTCGGGTTTTTCGGATCAAACGATACCGTATGTATTTTTTGCAAGCCGCGTTCATTCTCCATATCCATCCACGTATACACCGCGCCCGGCGCCAGCTCCGCCTGACGAACGTCGATGACCTTACCGTACTCTGTGGATGGAAGTTCAGTGATCGCCGCATTAACGATTAGTGCTGGCTGTAGTAAAGAGATTAATAGAGCAAGAATGATGAATGAGTTTGTTTTCCTTAAATACCTACTCACGATTCATTTCCTCCTTATGAAATATAGCTTCCATCAATAGGAAGCCTCATAAGGATAATTATAGGCAGTGAGTATGTGTGGGGTGTTAGTGGGGGGTTAAGAGAATATGAAGGGTATAGAAAAAACGCACCCCCGACAATCCGGGAGTGCTTCCTTTCCTTCCAAGAATTTTAAGTATACGTAACATAAATCTAATACTAAGCCCTTCACATTCGTATTTTATGCCATTATCCCATCTTTGTAGAAGTAGATTTATTTGCTATACTGAGCTGCTGTACTCCATCCAAATAGGCTGTAAATTTAGAGTTTCCACTATAAGAGATATGTAACCACTCTAGTGCACGAGTAATAGCAATATAAAATAATGAGACTTCTCTTTCCTCAACTTCTTCTAATGAAAAGGGCATATTTTCTGCATTCACAATAAATACTGCTCGAAAATCAAGCCCTTTTGCGCTATCAATTGTAGATATTTTTATTTTTTCACTAGCTTTGTCAAACTCCCGTTTTGTCTCTGAATTTTCAGTAATCCATTTATAAGGAAGTCCTGCTTCCTCAACCTGCTTACGGATAATATCAATGTATGATGTTTGATAGTTATTCTTTACTCGATATAAAATCACCATTTCAGAGTAAGGAATATTTTTAATAGTGTGCAAATCTATTATATGTTTGATTACAGACTGTATTTCTTCACAAAAACTATTACAACGTTTAATTAAAGGTTCTGGGCCTTTTCTCCTTGTACTTTGTGGTGGAATAATCTCGATGCCATCTAACGATCCTTCCTGAACCTTATTTTGAAGTACGGAATGATGTTGATAAAAATCCCAAGCAAATTGCACGATTTGAGCAGTATTTCGATAATTTATTGAAAGAATACGAGAACGGCCTCTGAAATCCAGACCTGTATTTTGCAGTAAACTTGATTTCCGTTTAAAAATCGATTGAGCTCTATCCTCTACCAGCAATAGATTTTGTGTATTGGGATTAAGCATATGATTAAGAAGTCTTAACCATTCCGGATCAAAATCCTGACCTTCATCTATTAAAATAGCTTCGTAAGATGGCAATATAGCTTCTTTTCTCTCTAGCTTCTCAATAAGTACAGGTACATCAATATCTCGGACGTTTAAAACTTTTCTTAACCATTCATGAAAGTTATATACTTCAACATTATGATGCTGGGAGATAGTTTGATTTTCTTCAGCTAAATTAACCCAATCAAAAAGATCTTCCGGTTCGTCCATCATTCGATTAATCATTTGCTGCAAACTTCTAGACAATGGGATACCATAACAAAGAACAAGTATTTTCCATTCGGGATGTTGCTTGGCTAAGATTTTTGCACGGCTAGCAAGAACAAGCGTTTTTCCACTCCCTGCAACACCACGAATTAACCGATGCCTATCACCTAATTGCTTTGCCATATTTTCCTGATGCAGATCCATTGTTTTAATATTGTGCAAGGATAATAATAGTTGATCTTGATAATTCGTCTGTTGTCGGAACTCTGCACTTATTCTAACCTCAGGGAACAGATGGTATCTAATAGCTTGAATGTCGTCCTCAGATAATACATACTTTCTGTGACTCCAGATAGTAAACATACCTTGTATTTTTTCAATTAATATTTCTGCTGAAAAAATATCTTCGTCCTGATCAATTTCATCACGACAAAGAACGAATTGAGGCGAAATTACAGAATACAAATCATACTTTATAAAGTCTTCCTGTTTCATTCTTGTAAAAACTGTTCCAAAACCATAAGCAAATTTTAATCGACCTGAATAATTACCTTCTAATTGTATGAGATTATGATCCTTTTTGAGCTGGTCAACTACATGTCGAGCATTATCTCTTGCTTGTTTATATGGATTTTTCACCGTTTCCATTCGTCCAGAAGATGTATGTAATAACCATTCATCCTGATTAATTTGATATAGGGTTGATTTTGTATAATCCTTTACTTCAAGAACGACTAAGCCTAAATCAGGTCCTATAATTACGAAATCAGGTCTTCTTCCTTGAATCTCCGGCTCATAATATACTACATAGTCGCTTGGTAAATGATCCTTTAGCGTCCGAAATAATAATCGTTCCCCAGTAGTCGCACTCGTCCGAATAACCTCAGGAATCATATAAGCCATCCATTGTCACCTCTAGTCTAATTTTTCCAGTTGTGAATATTATATAGTCTTTTAGACTAGATGGATACGGAAAAATATGCTCAAAGAACTATGCGGAAGGTTTAAAGGACTAATATAGTGTGTAAACAGTCTGAATATTGCAATACGTAATATAGCTAAACTTATTTATCTATTAAAAGTTGATTAACGAACTTAATATCCGCAGGAGCAAAATCATAGTCTTTCAGCTCTTCTCGATATACCCAGCAATATTCGTCATGGTCCACAAGTTTAATTTCACCTTCTATATATGTTGCTTTATAAGCTAATAACCGAATACATGTTGTACCATAGCAATGTTCATTTTGCGCAAAAAAAGAAGTAGGCTCTATCGTTATGCTCATTTCTTCCAGTAGCTCTCTTCGAAGACAGTCTTCTGGCGTCTCATTCTCCTCTAGCTTACCTCCGGGGAATTCCCATAGCCCAGCTTGTGATTTCTCTGAAGAGCGCCTTGCAATTAATATTCGTCCCTGCTTATCATCAATGATAGCAGCAGCTACTTCAATCAATGAAATTCACATCCCTATACAATGACTTTATTAGCCGCTGGTACCAGTGCAGGCGGCATTTCGTCCATTAAACGCCAAACAAAGCTCATTGGCTTGTTTCCTTCGTGCCTTACATACTCTGCTTCACCAAGAAAAATAAATGGAGCCGTATAGTTATTTTCTTCTTTATATTCTCGGACAAATAAAGCAATTCGATTTCCAAGCTTTCGATGATGAATATAACGCTGGGCCGTGTTCGACTCTTCTGTTGTCCGGCTTTGTGTTTGCCAATGAAACAGACGCTCATTGATGGCATAATCCTCATATAAAGTGGATGGGGAAAAATCCTTGTCTGATTTATTTAATGTAATAAAAAAAATATCAGTAGCTTTAGACTCAAAATATTTTACACCCTCACGAAAGCTTGGCGCCTTTTCATCGTTCCAAAATCCGAAGGCCGACAATATCTGATCAGTTGAATACTTACAATGCAAATCTAAAGGGCAGCTATAAGGAAAGCTGTTTTTCTTATCAACAAACTCGATATGTGAGTTGTTATATTTTAAAATATCCAGTATTTCTGCTCGAAAAATTGCGTTAGATAGTATTGCTTGAATACCATCCACTATACTTTTATAGCCTTGCTTCTTTGGTTCGGTCCGATAAAAAGTATAATAAAATAAACCGAGCATTAATTGCTCCTCTTTTGTTTGAGGAGACTTCTGCTCTTCAATATAGTTAATTAGAAATGTTAACAGCCTTCTTGAATTGAGATTTAACAACGCAGGAATACGTTTGGTTAGATTCTCGATATGAATGATATCAAACGGCTCCAACAATTCAGCTTCAACCATTAGCCCGCGAAACGTCCGATTCCCTGTACGTCCACCATAAAACTCATGAAGGTTCATTCCATGATACCGAACGAAATTTTCCAATGTTAATTCCAGACCAGTATCTCCTTCGAAATATTTCATCTTATTAATAAGATTTCTACGGGTGTTCGCTACTTGCTTCAGACTTTTTAAAATATAGTCTTTTGTTTGCTTCTCAAGTTGAATGAAGCTCCCCCTTGGCAACGCTGAAAACCCGTGCTCGACATAATGCTGTACGGAATGTTTCGTTCTTCCTAGAAGAGCACGGAATTTATCATGAAAGTTATAATCCTTATGAGCTTGCCCAATGAAATCAAGTACAGTTAAACATTCCTTTCCTTCTGCCATACGCAATCCGCGTCCAAGCTGTTGTAAAAACACCGTCAAGCTCTCCGTTGGTCGAAGGAACAAAATCGTGTTTACAGCGGGAATATCAACGCCTTCATTGTATAGATCAACAACAAAGATAATCTTTACTTCTCCTCGGGTCAACCGCGCTTTTGCCTGTTCTCTATCTTCATGACTAGAACGTCCATGAAGTGCCATTGCATCAATTCCAGCATCATTAAATACCTTAGCCATATACAGGGCATGATCTACACTTACGCAAAATCCGATTCCTTTAACCTCATCAATATCTGTCACATATTTTCTTAGACTATTTAATATTTGTGTGACACGAATTTTATTATTCGTATATAGATTCTCAAGCTCATGCAGATCATAACCGCGTCGCGACCACTTCACTTGAGTTAAATCAACACTATCCGTTACACCGAAATAATGGAAAGGACATAGAAGCTTACGATCAATTGCATCGGTCAAACGAATTTCAGCAGCTATGGTGTCATCAAAGTAATTCAAAATATCCTTTCCATCCATCCGTTCAGGTGTTGCTGTTAAGCCTAACAAAATCTGTGGCTGATAGTAGTTCAGTAATTTCTGATACGAAGGTGCCGCTGCATGATGAAACTCATCTACAATGATAAAATCATAAAAATCGGTGGTCGTTATATTAGCTAACTTAAGAGAATTAAAGCTTTGAATGCTAATAAATAAATGATCTAATGATGCCGCCTGATTGCTACCAACATGAAGCTCGCCAAAATTCAAATCTTTAAGAATGTAACAAAATGCATCTCGACTCTGTTTGAGTATTTCTTCTCGGTGGGCAACAAATAATAATCGAGCCTTACCATTTCGTTCTAAGTACCGTTTGTAATCAAATGCAGAAACGACCGTCTTCCCGACGCCCGTAGCCGCAACAAGCAAGTTTTTCATTCTCCCATATAAAGTTCTTTGCGCTTCAAGCTTCTCCAAAATTTCCTTCTGATAGTCATACGGAACAATATCAAAATGAAAATTAAGAGAATTGCGCTCCTGTCCCTTTGTTCTACCAAGTGCTTGTTTAAGCAAGAGCTCATGCTCGACATCATCAGATACAAATGATTTAAACTCACGGTCATTCCAATAGCTTTCAAACGTTGCTTCAATCTTTTTGAGGACATCATATGAATCCTTCTCTGTAACCTTAAGATTCCACTCCAGACCGCTTGTTAGTGCTGGATTAGAAAGATTGGACGAACCAACATAAGCCGTAGTAAAACCCGTGTCACGCTTAAAGACATAGGCTTTAGCATGCAACCGAGTTCTGTCTATGTCATAAGAGATTTTAACTTCCGAATTTGAAAGCTTGCTTAACTCTATAATTGCTTTATAATCGGTTGCTTCCATATAAGTGGTTGTGATTACCCTCAGTCTTCCACCATTTGAAGTAAACTGCTCCAATTGCTCCATTAAGCCTCGTAACCCACTCCATTTAATAAATGAAACTAGCAAATCGATTCGGTCAGATGACATGATTTCATGTTTAAGCTCGCTCATCATATTAGGTTCAGAATGTGCGCCAGTAAACAATGAGCTTTGCGATAATGGAGTCGCAGGACGAATTACTTTTTCATTCTTAATTCCACGGATATGATTAAGCTTGGTATAGACGTAAGTAAGAACCTCACCTTGCTCTGTTAATCGAAGGTTATTATATTCTGTCTGCCCTAAGCTTTCTTTTAATGTTAATAGAATTTCATTACAAGTACGTACCTGAGCATATACAGCATCTTCATCATTGCTATTTTGCTCACGCACTACCTTCAATGCTCTTCTGGTCACTACAGCTAAATAATTGGAAAGCAACTTTCTTGCTTCCTCCGGGTCCAAGGGCTCTTTGCCAAACTCATACATGGCAGGATCCAGTGCAGAAAGCTGCTCACTTGTTACATGGTTAATAATCTGCTCGTACAGTCCTTCTTTCACAATGCACCTCTGATTCTGCTATAATGAATAGATTAGTTTATCTTAATTAATCCAAATCAACCTTCTCAGCCTTCCTCTCAAAATACCCATGAAGCCGATACTCACAAATCTCCTTAGTCCAAGCAAATAACAAATCAACATGCTCAGGTTCAATCTCCAGCTGCGGCTCAAACAACCCATTGTTAAAGGTAATCATTCCCTTTGAGCTTCTACTCCATTTTGTCATAGGCATATCTGCTATGATCGAAGCAACCTTTTCCTCATTAAATTCCTGTAGCCCCTGCTTGTCCTTATCGGAAAAGTCGATCTTTCTCCGATATTCCTTTTTGGTCAAATAATGATGGAAAAAGGGAGCAGCCTCACGTGCTGTCATGGACTTAAACCAGTCATTTGCACCTCGCTCCAACATGGTGAGCAGCAGCACCATTTTATAACTCTTGGTCATTCCCGTTGTTTCTACTTCCTTGAACCAACGTTCATACCGCACGTAGACCGACTCCTCATACACGTCCAGTTCCTTGCACCAATAAAGAAAACCGAAATAAGAGCCGAATTCTTGACGATATTCCTTGCTGCTTGCTTTCCCTAATAAGTGAAGCTCCAGATAATGCGGTCTGTGACCCACTTCTTCCTTCACTTCAAAATAATCGCTGCGCAGCTTGTCCTTGCGGGGCTGCTTCTTACGAGACAGCTCATCCAGCATGTCAACTACGCCAGTTTCTAGTTCCATCACACTCCCTGCTGGAGGAATAGGAACCAAGTTTCCTCTTTTTCCAACAGCAACTTCTACTTCCCTCGAATCAAACAAACTCAGCTTGATATCCGCATTGCGATAGTTTCCAATCAGATCGATGATTGCGCAATACTGCTTGTTCGCATGCAGCCTTAATCCTCTTCCTACCTGCTGCGTAAATACCGTAAGCGATTGCGTAGGCCTGACGAAAAGGAGTGTATCTACAGAAGGAATATCTACACCTTCGTTAAACAGATCTACCGTAAAAATCACGTGGAGTTCGCCATGATCCAGCCTGCGAATCGCTTCCTGCCTGCTCATAGAACGGGTGCCAGAGTGCAAGCTTAGACTTGCCACGCCCTGTCTCATAAAGTAATCCGATAAAAAATTAGCCTGTATAATCGACGAGCAAAATGCAATCGTTCGTGTTTGCTTATGTCGCTGCCAAGCTTTATAAATTTGGATAGCCATATCCTCTCTAAGCTGAACGGCAAGGAGCTCTTCTTCATCATACTTTGTTCCGAGCCAAGTAAGCTGAGAATAGTCCGTAGCGTCAAATATACCGTAGTAGCGGAAAGGCGAAAGCCAGCCTTTTTGTATAGCCTCGATAAAATGCAACTGATAGGCGACGTTCCCATCACAAATAGCATAAACATCCTTCCCATCCATACGATCAGGCGTTGCGGTTATGCCAAGAAGGAACTTGGGCTGAAAATAAGAAAGCACCATCTGGTACGATTTTGCCGCCGCATGATGAAATTCATCGATTACAATGAGATCAAAAGCCGCTTGTTCAAAGCGCTCGCGGTGCATCTTGGTACTTAACGTATAAATAGAGGCAAATATGAAATCCGTTTCGGTTTCCTTGTCTGAACCATTATATAATCCAGCCGTTTTGTCCGGCATAATATGCAGAAATGAATGTTTAGCTTGGTTAAGTATTTCTTCTCGGTGGGCAACAAACAGAACCCGCTTAAATCTTTCTTTGGCAAAAAAGCCAGCCAGGTACGTTTTCCCGAGTCCTGTAGCCATAACAACCATCGCTTTTTCGTATCCCTCGGCATAGGTGTTATCAAGAGCTTCCAGCGCCCCTAGCTGGGCTGGTCTTGGAGATATGACGATTGAATCCCCATCAGCCCCAACATCCTCCTGCTTACTCTCCTTATGGGGGAGCATGAGCTCCGACTCTTCCATTTCCGTTATCGCTTGAACGAGCTCTGGATATTTTTGATGATAAGCCTTATAGGCAGTTTCATAATAAGCTATCGTAGTTTCGTTTAAAGGCTGAGTAAACTCGTGATAGAAGTTTTTCATAAAGTTGTCCAGCGCCCGTCGGAACGTGAAGGGCTCGGCCTTGGCGTTTACAGCAAGGTTCCATTCCACGCCCATACGAAAAGCAGACAACGACAAATTGGACGAGCCCACAATGAACTGTCCTTGTCCGTCACCATAATCAAATAGGTATGCTTTTGGATGAAAGGAAGCCCCTTGGCTCCTCCATAATCTCGCTTCAATATCCGGGTGAATGTTCAACAATGATTTCAGGGCTTCCGGCTGCGAGACGAATAAATAGTCACCCGCCAGCAGCTTGACTTCTGCTCCCCGATCCATTGCCTCCCGCAGATACGGCGACAAGAGCCTTACACCGGAATCCATTACAAATGAAGTCAAAATATAAATGCCAGATGCTTTTCCAATACTCGGAATCAGCTCATCCGCCAAATTTTCCGTAATGAGCTTTACGTCAGGCATCCTCCACCTCGATCAGAAAGACTCGCTCTTTAAAACCGCCTCGCTTGTCTGCTTTCTCTGCGCGTATTCGCTCCAGCTCTTCTACCGTCACTCCGTGAGCTTCTGCAAGTGCATGAAGGAGCTCCATTATATCTGCTAGCTCTTCTACCGCCTCAGCATCAGTCTTCGCTTCCAGATATTCATTCGTTTCTTCCTGTAACTTAGTTCTTAGCTCCGTTAAATATTCATGTGTGTCTAGAATTTTGGTATTCAAGGCTAAGCCTTGCTTCGCTATAATTTCCGGTATCCGGTCTCGGACTAATTTATTATAAATAGGCATCGATGGCCTCCATATCAGCTAGGTTATGGTAGATTTCGACAAATTAGTACATTTGTCCTGCTTTAACTTATTAAAGAATAGGTACTTATTGTTTCCACAAAAAAAGAAGCAGCCCCCAGCTGCTCCTCCCTTAACGATTCCTAAAACGCTGAAGCAACAAATAGCCGCTTACATTAGACGTTTTTTTCTTGTACACGATTTTGAAATCGTCTAGCAAGCAGGCCAAAGCTGCGCTGAGTAAACCATTTGGTACTAATGTTGCTTTGCAGGGCTCAGCGCTGCCAATCACACGTACAGAAATTATTCTGCGTGCGGAGCCGGGGACAAGGGGATTTCTTGACCAAGTGATTAACACTAAATCAGGCTGACGAACAGCTTTTACACAAGCCATATCGAACACCTCATTCCTCTTAAACTTCTCTATATCAAATGCTAGAAGCTTGTGAATGGTGCTAGAGTTGAGGCGGAGATATGAAAACAATGCAGCACAGAAAAAAGACTCATCCCCTAGAATGAGTCCCTACCTTCTTATCCCTATTCCCTTAATCTCTTACGCTACTAAGCTCTTAATCCATCCCCTCACCGCCCCGACCGATAAATCTCCTTCACCAACCGATAAGCCAGCTTCGGCTTGCGATACTCGCTCAGCAAGCCCTTGTTATTAAAGCTCCGCGCTCGATCGCGGAAATATGGCCTGTCGCTCCGCACATCCACGCGGATGTCGGCGAAGTGCCAAATGAGCGTGCCGACAATGCGCGGATCGTCGCGGAATATTTTCAACGCACGCGTCACCACATCCGCTTGGTAGTCTTCGCTGAACAAGCGCGGCTCCCAGCCGGCATCGCCGAAGATCCCCGCCGCGCCGAACTCGCTCATGATGACAGGCTTGCCGCCAGCGCCGTGCTTCTCCGCATTCGTATAATAATTCTTCAGCATGGTGCTGAAGCCATCGACGCTGCCCTCGTACCAGCCATAATATTTATTAATGCCGATTACATCAAAGTAGGACAGCACGATATCCTCCTCCGGATGCATAGTTGCATAGGTGACGAGCCTGCTACTGTCCATGCTGCGGATTTTGCCGACGAAGGCTTTTGTCAGCTCCAGCGCTTCCTCCGTCAGCGTATCGATCTCATTGTGGGCGCCCCAGAAAATAATCGATGGGTGATGATAGTCGCGGGTGATCATCTCCTCCAGCATATGGATGCCACGTTCGATAAATATCGGGCTGGCGAGCGTCTCCCTGCTCATAAAACAGCCCCACATCGGTATCTCGCTCCAGAGCAGCATGCCATGCTCATCGAGCAAGTCGATCCAGAACTGGCTTTGCGGATAATGCGAGCCACGCACGATATTGCAGCCCATGTCGGTCAAAATATCAAGATCCTTCAGCATCAGCTTCGGAGGGAACGCAAATCCCCACTCCGGATGCTCCTCATGCCGATTCACCCCTTGAAGATAGACCTTCTTCCCATTCAGCAGTATGTCACTGCCCTGCACTTCAACCGTGCGGAAGCCCGTCCGATCGATAAGATCGTCCTCCCCCGCCTGAACGGTGAACGTATAAAGCGCGGGCTCACCTACCTCCCACCTGCGAACGTTATCCAGCTTCCCATGGAGCGTCAGCGTGGTTGAAGCTCCAGCAGCAACATCAACCTGCGACGAAGAGAAGGAATGTCCTTCTGTAGAGGCCTGTACCTCCACCTGGCAAGCTTCCTTGCTAAGTGATCGAAGCTGAACCTGCAGCTGAATATCTGCGGCAGCATCCTTTAGCTGATAATCGATTTTCATGGAATCGATGTACACATCCGGCAGCTCCTGCAGCTCAATAGAACGAATAATCCCCCCATAGGAATGCCAGTCCGCAATATCCGTCGGCAAGGTTTGCCAGTCAACCGTGTTATCTACGCGAATCACGAGCTCATGCTTGCCTTGAGCCAGATGGGGCAGAACAACAGAGAACGACGTAAAGCCGCCAAAATGATAGCCGATATGCTGGCCGTCCACGTACACATCCGCATGATGAAGGATGCCTTCAAACACCAAGCGAATATTCGCTTCCTGCAAGTTATCAAAATAAGTGCGGTACCAAGCTGCGCCAATATAATCATAAGTCCCCAATTCATTATTCCAACAGGATGGAACAACATGCTTCCTGGACCCTTCCGGAAATGATGAGGCCCAACCCTCTTCCATGCCTTTATTATCAGAATCGGTGATGAAATCCCATAATCCATCCAAAAGCCTTGTTGCCCGCAGACTATGCTGCTGAAAAGCTCGTATCACAACAATCAAGCCCCTTTCATGTATGCTTCGTAAAGCGTATCATAAATGATGAGCCTGCTTGAATGGATAAACCTGATCACCCTTTGTCAAAATCGCTACAAGGATGGTGTTCTTTTAACGTGAATAACCACCGGATTTACCATCATCGGCTTTCCTATGAGAAACCTCCCGTTCCGGGCTGGAAGGATATTCGCAACACGACGGATGTGCATTCGCTCTATTGGATTCAAAGCGGTGAAGGCGACTTTCTCCATGGATTAGAGGAGGAGCAGCTGCATGTGAAGGCGGGGGACTTATTGTATTTGAAGCATGGTTTTCCGCTAACGATGTTTTCCTCTGTGGACAAGCCGTTATGTATTCGGATGCTGCTGTTTGATGTGCTCGATATCCCTTATGAAATAGATCAATGGCAGAAGCCCATCGCTGTTGATTCGCTGCATTTGCCTTTCTATAAGTCATACTCGCCTGAGCAGGCGGATTGGCTGGAATCGCAATTCTCCCGCATCTGGTCGATCCAAGGGACCGATCCCCATGAACGGCAAGCCGAATTCCAATACGTGCTGTCGCGTTTGATTTATTTTATGAAAGATACGAACATATCCCAGAATCCTTACCTGAGAGCCTTCCAGCAAGCGAAGCTTTGGATGGAAACGAGCTATCATCAGCCGATTCGGCTGGAAGAGCTGGCCCGCGACCTTGGCATTTCCATCTCCCAATTACGCAAAATGTTCATCAAGCATACCGGCCTCTCACCCAAGGCTTATTTAAATAAGGTTCGAAACGAACAAGCGAAGACGCTGCTGCTCCTGACGGATGAGCCGATGAAGGTGATCGCGGATGCGTGCGGATTTGCGGATGAATTTCATTTTGGCAAAATGTTTCGCGTCTGGAACGGGATCGCTCCTGCTCGCTTTCGGGCCATGAACAAATCGGAGCGCCCGTCCTGACCTCACCCGGGATAATCCGTAATGACGCCATCGACGCCAAGCTGCTTCATCCGCACTAATTGCTCGTCGCTTTGGATCGTCCAAGCAATGACCTTCCGGTTGCGATCATGAATTTTCTTGACGATCTCTTCATCCAGCAGGTCTTGCGTGTAGTTGATATAAGCGGCATAGGAGGTAAGCTCATCGAGCACCTCATCCGACAGAGGATGCTTGTCCTCGTGGATCAGCGCTGCAACCGGAACGTCCGGCAGCAGGGAGTGAATCAGGCGCGTCGATTCGAAATCGTAGGACTGGATCATGATGGCGGCGGTGTTTTTCAGCTTCTTCATCCCATGAATGCTGCCCGTTTGGCCAAACGCGGTATAGTTTAAGCGGAACTCGTATTGACGCACCACGTTCGCGACCTTCTCTTCTACGCCCGGCTCATTCGGCGACTCCTTCACCTCAATGAGCATGCCCATTTTGCCTGCGAAGCGCTCCATGACAGCCTCGAACGATACGAGGTTCGTGGCCTCGTCGTCGGTATCCGTCGTTTTGCCTGCGGGCGCATCCATCTCTTCCAGTTCCCCGAGCGTATATTCATCCACTGGACCTGTATGCTCTGTCGTGCGGTCCACGGTATCGTCATGTATGACAACGAGCTCCCCGTCCTTGCTCAGCTGCACGTCAAACTCGATGTAATCGGAGCCCAAACGTTCGGCCTCCTCAAAGGCGGCCATCGTATTCTCAGGCTCGTTGCCGGAAGCGCCTCGATGCGCTATGACAAGAAACCCTTCAGGCGTATTCGGATTGGCCGCGGAGACGATCAGCACCGCGCAGCCAGCTACGATCAAGAGCAATCCGGCCCTGCGCCAAAAATAAGCTGTTTTTAGTCTGCTCATGCTTCCACCTCCTGTAGTCCTACTACTTTAAACACGCGCCGCAGCAAACGAAACAAAAAAAAGGAACAACCTCCGCATGGGGGTCGTTCCTTTCTGATGTGCATACGATTATTTCGCCGAATACTCCGATGTAGCTGTATCCAGCATCGACTGCCAGTTGTCGAACTTCGTTTCTCTGGCTACGTGACGATCAAAGAGCTCATCCGGAATATCTTTAATGTCCTCGCGTGTCTGGACTTGGAAGTTGCCCTTCTCCAGAAACTCGCCAAAGCTGTTCCAGTTCGAATGCTTGCTCATGAACGCTCCGTTAAACAACGCCTCCAAGGAGACATGGTCCGGATCCTCCTGAACCGTTTTCTGACCTTGCAGCTCTTTCAATAAATCCTCAAATGACATTGGCTTTTGCTTTCTCAGACGATCACCCCTAGTTTTAGTTAAACTGTTCTTGCTATTGTAACGTCATCTTAGCTTATTAGCATCGGATCCGATTGGTCCGTCACTACGGGAATCGTTTTTTTGATCATTTTCTGAATGTCCTTCAAATATGGCAATTCCTCCGACTCGCAGAAAGAGATCGCGATTCCGCTCAAGCCGGCTCTGCCCGTTCTTCCAATGCGGTGAACGTACGTTTCCGGGATGTTCGGCAGGTTGAAATTGATCACATGGGAAAGCTCATCGACATCGATTCCTCTTGCTGCGATATCCGTGGCTACCAATACTCGTGTTGCTCCGCTTTTGAAGCTGCTTAGCGCATTTTGGCGGGAGTTCTGTGATTTGTTGCCGTGAATGGCCTGCGCCGTAATGTTCACTTTATTCAATCCGCGCACCACGCGGTCGGCCCCATGCTTCGTACGGGTAAATACGAGCGCCGATACGATGGAGGGATCCTCCAGCAAATGGTTCAGCAAGCCCTGCTTATCGCTTTTCTCTACATGATACACAGATTGGGCGATTCGATCCACCGTGGAGGAAGCAGGCGTAATTTCTACCTTTACGGGGTTGACTAGCAGCGCTTTGACCAGCTTGGAAATTTCCGGCGGCATCGTAGCCGAGAAAAATAACGTTTGTTTTTTGCTAGGCATTTTGGTGATAATTCTCTTCACGTCGTGGATAAAGCCCATATCGAGCATCCGGTCCGCTTCGTCAAGCACGAGAATTTGCACATGCTGCAGGTTCACAAACTTCTGATTGATGAGATCAATCAGCCTGCCCGGCGTAGCTATTATAACATCTGCGCCGCGTTCAAGCGACCGCTCCTGCGCTTTTTGTGAGACGCCGCCCACGATTGCGACCGAACGCAGATCCGTAAACTGGCTGTAGGCTTGAATATTTTCTAAAATTTGCAAAGCGAGCTCCCGCGTAGGCGTCAAAATCAGGGAGCGCGTACGGCGCACGCCTTGCGGCTTGCCCTGCTGCTCGCTCAGCAGCTGAACGATTGGCAGTGAAAAAGCTGCCGTCTTCCCCGTTCCCGTCTGGGCGCAGCCGAATAGATCCTTGCCGGTCAATACGACTGGAATCGCCTGCTCCTGAATGGGTGTCGGTGAGGTGTAGTTTTCTTTGTCCAGCGCTTTTAATATCGCCGGTGAAAGCTTAAGGTCGTTAAATGTCATTTTGTCTCCTTCATTTTGCAACACACGAATTCTAATGCCTGTAGCCTGTTTTCTCTTAATTAAAGGTCATCCATGCCGTTTGGCCGAGCACTTCAAAGCCTTGTTTATACCAAAAATTACGCGTTACACCTAGGGTGTATACGTACATTTTTTTGCCAGGATATTTCGCTTTCAGCCAGTTCGTAAAGGAGGCCGCATAGCCCTTGCCTTCATAATCCTTGAGCACATCCAGCGCTTCTATAAAAATAAAATCCTTCTTGTTCTTAATTTCAATATAGAAGTCCTTCTGCAGATATTTCTCGTCATCGCTAAAATAGTCCTTCTCGGCCTTCTGGATGAGCTGCTTCCCGTTCTCGTACTCCCAGATGACGCCGTAGCCAACCATCGTCTCTTCGGCCTCAATCACATAAAGCTGTTCCGGCAGCTCGGATGGCTCCCTCTTGCTCAGCTCAGCCGCATGATAAGCGGTGACGATCTCGCCAAGCGCGGCTTGCATTTCTTCATCAAAGGGTCTAGCTATAATCGTAGACATTCCTGATCTCCTTTTGCTTCTTGAAGCATATACCGTCTCTAAATAAAAAGAAGCAAGGGTACTGCTTCGTTCCCAGCTTCTTCTATTGGTTGTTGTATATTCTATTGTCCTTAGCCATCTTACCATAAATCAGCGCTGTCAACTAGTAAATATCGCTTCCATACGATCCCAGTCGTGCAAGCTATGGTCAAATTTTACCCCCTGTGAAATGGAAATATCCCCCTTCCCAACCTACGCGGTTCGACTCATGATTATAGTAGGTACACAAAATCTTAATAAACCTCGCAAGGGAGGTGCAGATTCAACGAAGCTCTATCGCCATAAGGATGGACTTTTGCTGCTATCCATTTGCAGCCCCGCAGCACCCCACCATGATCAAACACCGGCACCCAGACCTTTATTCCCAAAGGCTACTGCAATGTTCGAATATGAATAATTGAGGTGATATGGTGAGTTTTTTGGCCCAAAAGAAGAATATGAAATTTTACGCCCTTATGCTCAGCTTCGTTCTTTTGTTTAGCCCCTTATTGAATGCCTCCGTGTCTTATGCCGAGGACGGCGGCGCTCCCGCGCTAGCAGACCCCGCTGCACCGCAAAACCTTAGAGTAGCCCAAGATTCCATCACGGCTACTGGCGCAACGATTAAATGGGATATCAACCCTGATATTAACGATATTGATGTATGGAATGCGGACAATAATGAATATTTAGACTGGGGCAACAGCGGTTCCCGCACCTTTGATAAGCTGAAGCCCAATACGACCTATCGGATGTACGTCACCTGGTACGAGAGGCCCGCAACGAAAGCGCATAAGAGCAATATCATCGAATTTACTACCCCCGATGGTGAAGTCGTAGCCCCTCCAGCCGTTGGCGCCAGAAATTTAACCGTGCTGGATGTTACTCATAACACCGTATCATTGGCATGGGACCCCGCTCCCGGTATCGCGCATTATTGGATATGGGACGTAAACAACAAATACATTTTATGGGCGAATGACGGCGCGCAAACCGTTGGCGGCCTAGAAGCCAATACCACCTATACTTTTTATGTCGGACCTGACGGCATACAAGCGGCAAACCTGACGCCTGAGCAAAAAAGCAATCTCGTGACATTCACGACAACGGAAGATGAGAGCGAATATGCGGAGCCTCCATTAACGCCTCCGCAGCACTTAAAGGTGTCATCGGTAACCGATTCGAGCGTCACTTTAAAATGGACCGGTAGCCCCGGCGCAGACGGCTATGACCTGTACGTGAACGGCCGCTGGAAAAGCGGTGTATGGGACGGCTCCAATACGGTTACCTACACGCTCTCCGAAGAGCAGACGGTAGCCGGTTCGGTTTATTTTGAAGTCGGCGCACAGGATTCCGTCAACAAGAAGGTATCCGCGAACAGCAATGCGGTAGCCCTCACTTGGGGCGAGCTTCTCGCTCCGCGCGATGTCCAGATCGTAACGGCCAACCGTACGACGGTTGCGCTAGGCTGGGCCCCGACACCGGGCGCCACCAGCTATGCGATTTTCCAAGATGGACAGCAAGTAGGCACTAGTGATACGAACCGCTATACAGCGACTGGCTTAACCGAGGGCCAAGCCTATTCTTTTACCATAGTTGCCAAAAACAATCTGTGGGAATCACCGGAAAGCGCAAAGCTCACAGCCGTTCCGGGCAGCGATTATAACATCGTAACGTATTACAGCTCCTGGTCCGTCTATGAGACAGGGCGCAATTACAAGCCCACGGACGTCGACGTTTCACAAGTGACCCATATCAATTACGCATTTGCCGATCTGTGCTGGAAGAAGTATGGCACAGGCGCAACCGCTTGCCAGAACGAGAATATCCCGCTGCAAAAGGATTATGTCTATGACGGGGAGATTGTCGTAGGCGACCAAGAGTTTGATTTGAGCAATTTTGCAACGTTCGCAACGATCAAAGAGAGCAATCCGCATCTGAAAATGATGATTTCAGTCGGCGGCTGGTCCTGGTCCAAAAACTTCTCCAACATGGCTGCCACCGAAGAAACCCGTCGCCGATTCGCTGACTCCACCGTCAAGTTCCTTCGCGAATACCAGCTCGACGGCGTCGATATTGATTGGGAATACCCGGTAGAGGGCGGAGAAACGCACAACATCCATCGCCCAGAGGATAAAGAAAACTTCACACTTACGATGCAGACGATCCGCGAAGCTTTGGATGCGGCAGGCACCGAGGATGGCAAATATTATTTGCTGACGATCGCCTCCGGCCAAGGCGATAACTTTGTCGTAAACGCCGATCTTGCGAATGCATCGAGCGCTTTGGACTTTATTAACATTATGACTTACGACTACAGCGGAAGCTGGGAGCTGCTTGCCCATCACAACGCCCCGCTCTACGCAGATAAGAACCATCCGAAGGATACCGCGCCACGGAACAATGTGACTGGCGGCGTGCTCGGCCATCTGAATGGCGGCGTGCCCGAACACAAGCTTGTGCTTGGCATTCCGTTCTATGGCAAGGCTTGGAGCGGTTGCCCGGATAACGGCGAATACGCGACCTGTACCGATATCCCGGCAGGATCGTGGGAGAAGGGCATTTTCGATTATTCCGATTTGGAAAATAATTTCGTGAACAAAAACGGCTTCGTCCGTCACTGGAATGAAGCGTCTAAGGTTGCTTACTTATACAATAGCGAGACTCAAACCTTCATTACCTATAATGATCAAACCTCGATGAAGTACAATGCTTCTCTCGTGAAGTCGCTCAACTTGGCGGGCGTCATGAGCTGGGACAACAGCGGCGACCGCAATCTGACGCTCGCCACTCAGTTGGTGCATGATTTGCCGATTGACGGCGTCGTAGACGCGTCTGCCTTGCCAGCGCCAGCTAAGCTGATCGCAGCTGCAACGGAGCAAAATGCGATTCACATCCATTGGGATGCCGCGCTGGGAGCCAACGATTATGAGGTATTCGTTAATCAGCAGTTTATTGGCCACACCAGCGACACGAAATATACGATAGGCTCGCTGAGCGCTGGCACGAACTATAAGATTCATGTGCTTGCCACTGTGAAAGAAGGAGAGCACATTGCGAAAGTATCACCAGCTAGTCCGGTGCTTTCCGTGACGACAACGGCTGCCCCTCCATCCGGAGGCGGCGGAGGATCCGTTGTAACGCCAAGCAAAGACAAGGATGAACTCGATACCACGATTACAAAAGACGGCAGCAAATGGACGGTGACTGTGCAGAGCGATGCCGCTGTTAAGACCATTGAGGCTTCAAGCTCCGCTGCTTTCACTGTAAAGATAGGCAATGAAGCCAAGCAAGCAGGCATCCTTGTCTCCAAGGCGGTGATTGAGGCAATTGCCAAAAAAGGAGACCATGCCGCGCTTACGATTCTATGGAACGGCAGCTTCTACAGCATTCCGATTCATGCGATCCATCTTTCCGCTGACATTCGAATTTCAATTAGTTCGCCAGAGGCGAGCGTCATTGATCAGATTACTGCTTTGTCGGAGAAAAACGGACTGAAGCTCCTTACAGCGCCGATTGATTTCAAAATCGAGCAGCTCAAGGCTGATCAAACCTATGCGGAGATCACCGATTTCGGCAAGCATCCGTTTAGCAGAAGCTTTACCTTGAACGGCAAAGACGTGAACATCAGCCGCGCGACAGGCGTCGTTTACCACCCTGAGACGGGTACCTTCCGCTCTGTTCCAACTAAATTCAAAAGCAACACAGACGGAACGGTAACGGCTGAATTAAGCCGCAACGGCAACAGTGTCTATACCATCGTTGAATCCAATTTCAGCTTCAAGGACGTAACGGCGGAGTGGGCGCGCAAGGATGTCGAGCGTGCGACTGCCAAGCTGATCGTGTCCGGTGAAACGGCGGATCGGTTCGGCGTTAACAGTGCAATTACCCGTGCAGAGCTGATATCGATCATCGTCAAAGGGCTAGGCATCTTGCCGGATACCGCAAGCCAACCTTTCCATGACGTAGATGCAACATCCAAGTATGCCGGGGACATTGCGGCTGCGAAGAAGCTCGGACTTATTAAAGGGACCAGCAATACAACGTTTAATCCAAACGGCACCCTTACGCGCCAGGATTTAGCCGTTATTTTGGCCAATGCTTTGCATTACGCAGGCCAGAGCGGTCAAGCGGACCTATCTACGCTCAGCCGCTTTCAGGACCAAGCAACCATTTCCGGTTATGCGAAGGCCTCGGTTGCTTTGGTCGTGGAGCAGCAGATTATGCTAGGCGTCTCCCCTACTGCGTTTGATTCGTTGTCCAAGGTGACCAAAGCGCAAGCCGCGGTAACGGTAATGAGACTGCTGGATTCGCTTAAATTAACGTAGGAAGCAGCAGTAAATGAAAGAAGCCCGAGCAGACGATGATCTCTGCTCGGGCTTCTTTTTGTTTTGTTATCGATTCTTCTTCGTAAAAGATTGAACCGCATGCTTCAGCTTATCGCGCGCATCTTTGTTTCGCATCAGATAGGTGACTCCCATTCCGATTGCAGTAAACAACACCTTTTTCTTGCTCATGATGGCTGCCTCCTTGGGTATGTCTTTTTATGAATATACCCTCTTGGACGCTGTTCTAAGCAGGGAAATTAGACTGGACTGCAAGAAGCCATCGGTGGAAATCTTATCGCCAATGCTAACTTGAGTGCTGCTTACGCTAAGGTCTCCTAGGAGCGAGTGCGCTTAAGGCCGCCGTGAGACTTGACTAGCTTCTCATATTTATTAAACTCGCCAGAGGCGTTCGTCGCCGAGCCTATGAAGGTGTAACCGCAGTTCAGATAAAAGCGGTTCAGCTTCTCATTGTTGGCTATGCAATCTAGCCGTATGCGGTCCTTCCCTGAAAAATGGATACCCGAATCCGCCCAATGTACGATGGCCTCGCCCAAGTCCTTGCCGGCCGCCTCACGGTTAATATTAAGGCGGTGCAGATAAACGGAGTTCTCATGCCCCTCGTCGCCCCAAAGCTCCCGGTCCCACGCACTTGCCTGCTGCATTAGCATAACCATCCCTACCAACACACTGCCCTGTATGAATATGTAGACTTCGCCGCGTTTAATTGCTTCCGGAGTCTGATGGGAATCCACGCCATGCAGCAGCCCGCCCCATTGCGTAGAGCCTTTGCTCTTCAGCCATTGCGCCGTCTGAATCAGCAGCTCAAGTACCTCCGCCGTATCCTCTGGCTTGGCTTGAAACACTTTAATATCATTTAGTATGGTCCCAATCGGGTCCGTGTGCGTATTCGCAGACATGCGTCTTACCTCCATTACCTTCTCATTTGTCTTATCCGCATACCTAGAACGAAAAACTTGCGTTTAGTCGCTGCGGGAATTGATTATTCTTACGGTCGCGGTTGCAACTGAATTCTTTGATCATGTTAGACATTTAAAGGTAAGGATTCAGCTGCAATGGCAACCTTTTCGTTTCTCCAAAACGATCTCCTCGCTATGCTAAAACTACATTTCTTTCGTTCAACCAATTTAGCGGGAATTTGTCCCACTATTTTAAGGGATTTCGGCTGTTCAAGGCATTTAGATGGAATTATTCCCACTAATTACTAGGAATTAGCTGAGATTCAGCAGGAATACTAAAATTAACGGGACGAATTCCATCTATTTCATTCACCATGCCCATAGCGCGATTTT
The DNA here is from genome assembly GCF_006345825.1 of Paenibacillus paridis. Classification (GTDB taxonomy): domain Bacteria; phylum Bacillota; class Bacilli; order Paenibacillales; family Paenibacillaceae; genus Pristimantibacillus; species Pristimantibacillus paridis. The sequence continues at coordinate 118,908 of NZ_VCIX01000076.1, read as the reverse complement.
AGCGGGAGAAATTCCTTCTAATTCATACAAGTGATCAAATTTGAAGTTAAAACGAGGGAGTAGATCATTCCGAACGAAAGAATTGCTCGTTTTGGAGCCAGTCCTATTCTTCCCTACTCATTTTAAGTTACTTAACTAATCTTGCTGCGACTGCACAGCTGCTGACGCCTCATTCCGTTCATCTCGTTCATTGTGATCATTTCGTTCATCGTGCTCATATCGCTCCATTACAATTGATACAACGTTACCTCGTAATCCTCGAACACTTCTTCAATGATGTTGCTCACGACGTTCCAATCCCCATTCGCCAACCCGCAGCCGATATTATAAGGCAATGCCACGCTCAGTTGAGCCTCGGCTGCTCTTTGTTTGAGTGTCGTCAGCGCTTTGCGCAGGGCATCATAATCGGTATAAAGCTGACTGCTCTTGCCAAAATAAAACTGACCAAACAAGTTGGCTATCTTCTTATCGCCCTTGCTGTCGATCAATTGACATTCGCCTAGCAGCTTTTTATGATTTGATGTGTTTTTGGATTTCTCTATAAAAGCATGATAAGCCTCCGGGTATTTCGTTCGAATGACTCTAGCGATGCCGGACCCCATGACGCCCTGGCAATTGACCTGATGTCCTAGAATATCCTCCTTAGCATTCGTTAGATCGCCTTGGATTATTTTTACGGCCATTCTGCTCACAACCTTTATTGGATATAGATTCATTTTGCTATATGAATGAACTTCTATCATAACATAATGCTATTGAGGTGGAATTTCAGAAACCTGATTCCATTCCCATTCTAATCATGTTTGATCTGCTATTGAAGAAATTATAATTGTGCTCATGAGACAAGAAAACAAAAAGGCTATCCCTCAAGCAGTTTTTACGCTGCCTTTGGGATAACCTTCTAGGGACTGACTTCTTAGATTTAGATCAGATCAGATTTCTGCAGCAACCGTTGGACGATCGCCGCTACCTCTGCACGGGTCATATTTTCTTTAGGTGCAATCCAAACGCTGCTTCTGCCTGTAACAACTCCTGCTTGCAAGCAAGCTAGAACGCTGTCTTTCGCCCATGTGGAGACGCTAGCCATGTCATTGAATGGAGTTAGCATTTCCGCCGTGCCTCCTGCTGCAAGCTTCGATTGAAGCTCCGTAATCTTCATCGCTTTGGCGATCATGACCATCGCCTGCTCGCGTGTAATCTTTTCTTGCGGTTTAAAGGTACCGTCCGCGAATCCAGTAATTAGTCCATACGAGAAAGCAGTCTGTATAGCTGCTGCATACCAGTCGGAGCTTTTGATATCCGAGAATGGCGCGGTTCCTTTATCCAATTCAAGCCCTAGTCCACGTACGATAATAGCCGCAAATTCGGCGCGCGTAATATCTTGGTTAGGATTGAATAGGTCATTGCCAACGCCGTTGATGATGAGTCTTGAACCCATATCATTAACCGCATCCTTCGCCCAATGCTTCGCTACATCCGTAAACTCGATTGGATGCCATACAACCGTGTATGTGCTGTTCGTAAGGCTGTTCACGATGGCAAAATATTTACCTTCTTCTTTCACGATCTTCGTCGGCACGTGGCGTACCGTTCCATCCGGCTCAACGACGATACCCGTCGTAATTTTATTAGGATCTACATTGTCCGGCAAAGCAATCTTGCGCTCGATATAAGCATTAAACTTGGTGATGTCTATTACCTTCGTTCCTGATTGGGCTGTAACTGTAAAGTCCAGCGGAGGAAGTACAAGGTCAAACTCACCTTTAAGCGCTGCATTTTCAACCAATTTAAACGTGTCTGCTAATGGAACTGAAATCTCAATATGAATAATAATATCCTGCAGCGCTACGTTTGTTCCAAGCTGAGCAAGAATAGCATTAATGTTAATTTGCTCCGCAGGCAGCGTGTATGTTGCTTTTTCTGTTCTAATTTCCAGAACGGCTTGCTTGTTCTCCATGTTTTTGATCATTTGGCCGTTCAGTTCGCCTACGATAACATCAGATTTCACATTCACCGGAATGGTAACCACGGAATGCTGTCCTTCTGCCGCAAGCTTCTCATCCAGCTTCTTCTGGTCAACAGCTATCGTCGTAACGGATTGGTTATTTACTTGCGTCGTTGTAGCTGTACCTGCTTTCTCGATCTTGCCATTCACCAAAACATCCACATCTGTTGTTGATGATGGAGGCGTTGTCGTAACAGGAGGAGTCGTAGGCGTCGGTGCAACAGGAATCACAGCTTGAGAGGCTGCCGAAGCGGCACTTGATCCCGATGCGTTGATAGCCTTCACCGTGAACGTATAACTTGTACCGTTAGTCAAACCTGTGAAAGTAACCGTGCTTCCTGCTCCCGTTAAAGTAAGATTACCAGGCAGCGCTGTTACCTCATAACCCGTAATCGGGCTATCGCCGCTAACTGTCGGCACTGTAAACGTAACGGTTGCCTGTCCATTTCCAGCAATCGCCGAAACGTTTGTCGGTGCTGACGGTGGATTTGGAACAAACGTCAATATGGTTTCTGCACCCGCTGGCGTGCCCGTTGCAGCATCTGCTGCAATACGTACCAGAACCGTGCGCGTGCCTGTTAAATTCGGAGCATTCGTTCCGTCATACTTCACATAGCTGCCACCGTCCACATTAAACTCCATCGTCGTATTCAAGCCCGTGATGGTGTTCGCTGCATCATTTGCTGTTACGCTAGGTGCTGCTGGCGCTGGCGGGTTTGGCGTAAATGTCAGGGTCGCCGCGGCTCCAGCTGGCGTTCCGGTTACCGCATCTTCCGCTATGCGTACAAGGACAGTATGTGCTCCTGATAAATCTGGCGCATTCGTTCCGTCATACTTCACATAGCTGCCGCCATCCACTTTAAACTCCATCGTCGCATTTAAGCCTGTAATGGTGTTCGCTGCATCATTTGCTGTTACGCTAGGCGCAGCTGGCGCTGGCGGGTTCAGTGTAAACGTGAGGCTCTTCACTGCTCCTGCTGGCGTACCCGTCGCCAAATCTGCTGGGATACGGACAAGCACGGTATGCGCTCCAGACAAGTCTGGCGCATTCGTTCCGTCATATTTCACATAGCTGCCGCCATCCACTTTAAACTCCATCGTCGTATCCAAACCATTGATGATGTTTGCTGCATCGTTAGCCGTTACGTTAGGTGCTGCTGGCGCTGGCGGGTTTGGTGTGAATGTCAGCGTGCTTGCTGCTCCCGCTGGCGTTCCGGTTACCAAATCTTCGACTACGCGAACAAGTACAGTATGTGCACCTGACAAGTCCGGCGCATTCGTTCCGTCATATTTTACATAGCTGCCGTTGTCCACCTTAAACTCCATCGTTGTATTCAAGCCTGTGATGGTGTTCGCTGCATCGTCAGCCGTTACGTTTGGTGCAGCCGGTGCTGGCGGGTTCGGCGTAAACGTCAACGAGATTGCTACTCCTGCTGGCGTTCCGGTTACCGCATCTTCCGCTACGCGTACAAGGACGGTGCGGGAACCAGTTAAATCTGGCGCATTCGTTCCGTCGTATTTCACATAGCTGCCGCCATCCACTTTAAACTCCATCGTCGTATCCAAGCCTGTGATGGTGTTCGCTGCATCATTGGCTGTTACGCTAGGCGCAGCTGGTGCTGGCGGATTCGTTGTAAACGTCAGGGTCTTAACTGCACCCGCTGGCCGACCTATCACTAGGTCTGCCGGGATACGGACAAGCACGGTATGCGCTCCTGACAAATCTGGCGCATTCGTACCGTCATATTTCACATAGCTGCCGCCATCCACTTTAAACTCCATCGTCGTATCCAAACCAGTGATGGTGTTCGCTGCATCGTTAGCCGTTACGCTTGGCGCGGCTGGTGCTGGCGGATTTGTTGTAAACGTCAGGATTTTGTCTGCTCCTGCTGGCGTGCCCGTCATCAAGTCTGCCGGGATACGGACAAGCACGGTATGCGCTCCATTTAAATCCGGAGCATTCATTCCGTCATATTTCACATAGCTGCCGTTGTCTACTTTAAACTCCATCGTTGTATCCAAACCAGTGATGGTGTTCGCTGCATCGTCAGCCGTTACGCTTGGCGCAGCTGGAGCTGGCGGATTCGGTGTGAATATTAAAGTCGCAACCGCTCCTGCTGGCGTTCCAGTTAACGTGTCTTCGGCTACCCGAACAAGAACCGTATGCGAACCTGACAAGTCTGGCGCATTCGTTCCGTCATATTTTACATAGCTGCCGTTGTCTAGCTTAAACTCCATCGTTGTATTCAAACCTGTGATGGTGTTCGCTGCATCGTCAGCCGTTACGCTTGGCGCCGCCGGTGCTGGNGGTGTTCGCTGCATCGTCAGCCGTTACGCTTGGCGCCGCCGGTGCTGGCGGATTGGGCGTGAAAGTCAAAGTCGCATCCGCTCCTGCTGGCGTTCCGGTTAACGTATCTTCAGCTACGCGAACAAGAACCGTGTGCGAGCCAGAGAGATCTGGCGCATTCGAGCCCGTGTATTTCACATAGCTGCCACCGTCCACTTTAAACTCCATCGTTGTACTCAAACCTGTGATGGTGTTCGCTGCATCGTTAGCCGTAACGTTTGGCGCAGCCGGCGCTGGCGGGTTCGGCGTAAAGGTCAATGTCTTTTCCGCTCCTGCTGGCGTTCCGGTTACCGTATCTTCAGCTACGCGAACAAGAACCGTGTGCGAGCCCGTAAGATCTGGCGCATTTAAGCCTGTGTATTTCACATAGCTGCCACCGTCCACTTTAAACTCCATCGTTGTACTCAAACCTGTGATGGTGTTCGCTGCATCGTTAGCCGTAACGTTTGGCGCAGCCGGCGCTGGCGGGTTCGGCGTAAAGGTCAATGTCTTTTCCGCTCCTGCTGGCGTTCCGGTTACCGTATCTTCAGCTACGCGAACAAGAACCGTGTGCGAGCCCGTAAGATCTGGCGCATTTAAGCCTGTGTATTTCACATAGCTGCCATTGTCCACTTTAAACTCCATCGTTGTACTCAAACCTGTGATGGTGTTCGCTGCATCGTTAGCCGTAACGTTTGGCGCAGCTGGCGCTGGCGGGTTTGGCGTAAACGTTAATGTCTTCTCCGCTCCTGCTGGCGTTCCAGTTACTTCGTCTTCAACGACACGAACGAGGACGGTGTGTGAACCAGCCAAATCCGGTGCATTCGTTCCGTCATATTTCACATAGGCGCCGCCATCCACTTTAAACTCCATCGTGGTATTCAAACCTGTGATGGTGTTCGCCGCATCATTAGCTGTTACGTTCGGCGCAACTGGTGCTGGCGGATTTGGCGTGAATGTCAACGTCGCATCCGCTCCCGCTGGCGTACCTGTAGTCAAGTCTGCCGGAATACGCACAAGCACAGTATGCGAACCCGTTAAGTCTGGAGCATTCGTTCCGTCATATTTCACATAGCTGCCGCCATCCACCTTAAACTCCATCGTGGTATTCAAACCTATGATGGTGTTCGCCGCATCGTTAGCCGACACGCTAGGCGCGGCTGGTGCTGGTGGATTTGGTGTAAATGTTAGCGTGGTTACTGCTCCCGCTGGCGTTCCAGTTAGAGCATCTTCAACGACGCGAACGAGGACGGTATGCGAACCGGACAAATCTGGTACATTCGATCCGTCATATTTCACATAGCTGCCGCCATCCACTTTAAACTCCATCGTGTTATTCAATCCTGTGATGGTGTTCGCTGCATCATTTGCCGTTACGTTAGGCGCAGCTGGAGCTGGCGGGTTTGGCGTAAACGTCAACGTCGTCGCTGCTCCTGCCGGCTTTCCGCTTGCTGCATCTTCTGCTACGCGAACAAGAACCGTGTGCGAGCCAGAGAGGTCTGGCGCATTCGCTCCGTCGTATTTTACGTAGCTGCCACCGTCCACTTTGTATTCCATCGTGGTATTCAAACCTGTGATCGTGTTGGCTGCATCATTTGCCGTTACGCTTGGCGCAGCAGGTGGAGTCGTATCTCTCACTGTAACTGCGAGCGGCTGGGCAGCGCCCGCGCTAAATTCAAACGAAAGGCTCAATAGCCCGTCAGCCTGACTTGCCAAATAAGCTTTATGAATCGTTACTACATCGCCCGAAACCGTATAATCGGTCCCCAGAGACAAGGGGGATGCACCGTTGCTTATCCCCGTTAACGTATTGCCATTCAATGTCAGGGTGACACTTACGTCTGCTTGAGCGGATGCTTCCTTATCAAAGCTAGCCACGCTTGTACTAAGCGTACTATCTGTAACAGGAGCAGAGCCGGAAGTTGCTATCACTAATTGAGATGAGCCTGAGATAATTACTCTATTAGCCATTTCCATTAGGGCCAGCGGGTAGTTGCCTGTAAATGCAACGCCAGCATCCTGCCAGTTTTGGCCTTGATCATTAGAATAATAGAGTACAGGGAAATAATTAGCATCGGATACGATCGTGTAAATGTTGCTGCCTTTCTGAGCTACCATCGTGGATGCGCCATAATAAGTGTAAGCATCGGTGACGGAGGCAGCGCTCCATGTTGTCAGATCATCGCTTGTACGCGAGAGCACATTATAATCCCCGTTGTTGCCTAATAAGATATACTTGCTTCCATCAAAAATAATATTAATTAATCCATCCGTCGGCTCTGGATAATTGCTAGAGCGATCCGTCCAGGTTTCACCATCCGCAGATGTCCATATCGCTACAGCTACCACATGACCTTGGTTATTATAGCTATTGCCTAAAGCGATAAACATATTGTTAGCGTAGGTTACCGAATAGAGGCTTTGTATGGATGTTGAAGGAATTTGTGCAGGCTCGCTCCACGTGATGCCGTCCGAGGACGTCCTTATCGCTTGGTGAGCTCCTTCAACCCCAACAACAACGAATTTCCCATTCCCGAAAGCCAAGTCATAAGCGTTCACTGTGTTGGATAAACCTGTACCTTGCGTCCATGAAGTACCGTTGCTAGAAGTCGCAAGGCTTGTTTTCCACGTGGATGAGGGATTTTCCCCGCCTACAGCAACATATATGCCATTTCCGATGGCGGCAGCCTTGAAAGCTGTCGTCCAGGCTGCCAGAGGCACCTTGCTCCATGAAGCCAAATCGGTCGACGTCCAGATTGTTCCATCGTTCCCTTGCTGTCCTACAGCAATGTACTGCGTTCCGTCATAGATAATTTCGTTGAAGCTGCCGCCCCACTTGTGGCTCCAATCGCTTCCATTGGATGCAACGAGCAAGCCTTCGTTACCTGCTCTGAAATATTTTCCATTTACATAAAAAGCCCGCTGGGCAACAAAGCTGTTCGTAAAGGGCTGCATTGTCCATGCCGTACCATTCGCCGATGTGTACACAGCGCCATAGCCGGTGGTACGGTCGAAACCGAACATATAATAATTGCTTCCGTCATAGAAGCCATCAAACATTTGATTGTCGACCTGCATAGCCGTTTGTTTAAAAGGAGCGCCCATTAAAGTGAAATTCACCAAATCGGTAGACGTCCAAATGTAAGCGCTTGGGTCTGAAACAAAATAACGATCCTTCATCCAGACAAGCATGTTCGTGCCGGTAGACGGCGCCGAATTAGGCTGCATAGGTTGCGCCGAAGTCCATGTCGAACCATTTGTCGTAGAATAAATCTTGCCGCGGTCGTCGCCAACCGCCAATTTCGTACCGTTATTGCCTACTGTTACTCTCGTCAAGTAAGAATCGGAACTCAACCCCGTAGGGGTAAGCGTAGTCCAGGTCAGGCCATCCGTTGAGGTTAATATTTTCCCCTTAAGAAGTGCATAGAAAGCATCGCTGCCATTGAACGTGAAATAGGAAACGTCAGAGATACTTGCCGATACTGTGGATTCTTGCTGAGTCCAGCTTTCTCCGTCGGCAGACGTTAAAATAACGCCTTCGTTGCCAACGGCAACAAATTTCCCGTTGCCATATGCCACCCCATTAAACATAAAACTATCTGGAGCTGTAACACCTGTATACGTATTGTTATCTGCTTTTGTCTTTACGTTCTTCCAATGCTCCGCATCTAGCGAATTAATGATTGCGCCGTAATATCCGACCGATACGTAAATATTGTTGCCGTAGGCTACCGACTTCATCGAAGAACCTGGCAGCATCGTCTCGCTGTGTGTCGTAAAACTATCCGGCCCTGCCGCAGCATATGTACTAGGAATAATAGCGGACCACACGATAACAATCGTGAGCAATAGGGATAATAATTGGCTTACTTTAAAATTTTTCACTAGTCTACCCTCCATGTTTATCTTATTTTCAAAACGCCAACCTATCCGATTCCTTTCTGTCCGATTCCCCCTCGATCAACTAACAAGATTCGACAAATACAAGTATCAAATTCGACATCCCTCTTGGAAATCCTTTAGCATTTTATGCCTCTTTTCACAAAATTTTTTCTACACTTTTTCTTGCACTTTTTTCAATAAAAGAGATTCGGTAACCGTTTACAAATTAGGAATTTATATTCCAAATGAAAACAAAAAGAGAGGAGCTTAGCCCCTCTCTCTTAACTTTTATCATGATGAAGTTATCTTCACTTTCTGCTTGAAATCCTCTTATTTTAATGCATCCACAATCGCTTCCACACCGCTGCTTCTGCTGATGGGGCCATATCCGAAGGCAAGCTCGCCGTTGATTCCGTACACCTGGCCTTTCTGAACGGCCTTCAGCTTTTTCCACACTTCGCTTTGTTCCCATTCGTCAGAGAGAGCTGGAAGGGAGGGATCATTATAGTTGAAATAACCAAGGAACAAATGATCCGGATCAATGGCGCTTAATCCCTCAAGTGTCAGCTCTATGCCATCACCCTTAGCCTCCTCTGGCGCAGTCAGGCCTAGCGGCTCGTAATATTCTCCGGTATAATTCATGCCTTGCAGCCAGATTGACTTATCCCTGACCTGGACGAATGCTACCGTTCCCTCTACGCTGTCTAATTGCTGCTTCGCTTGATCTACTTTGGCAGTAAAGGCATCAATCGTCTGTTGCGCAAGCTCTTGTTGCCCAAGAATGTCCCCAAACTGCGTGATGACCCCTTGCCAATCCAACCACACATTCGTTTTCTCCTCATCAATCATGACCGTAGGAGCGATCTGCGACAATTGGTCGGCAATATCCTTGTTGGTTACGCTGCCCGCCAAAATCAGATCAGGCTCGTACTCCAACAGCGCCTCTAGATTGACTGCCGTATTCTCGCCAACAACTACGACCTCGCTAAATTTATCGACGTATGGCTTGTATACCTCCGAATCAAGAAACGATTGCTTAGCCGAGAACGGCAGCGTTACCGCAATGGATGAGACATCAAAGCCTAATAAATCCTGTGTTAATCCCCAGTGAACCAGGGCAACCTTTTTCGGTTGCTCCGTTATCGTTATTTCTTTGCCGTCAGCGCTTGTCACCGTTCTTGGAAAAGCTTTGCTCGCTTCCGTATTCGTATTGGTGCTGTTGCCTGCTGTTTCCGTCCCGCTCGTAGCAGTTGGTGCGTTCGTCCCCGCATTGTTCACATTTCCAGCGTTCGAGCAAGCGCTAGCGAGCATTACGATAAGCATTAGCATACTAACGGCTGCCATAGGCAGTTTACGTGTTTTCATTTGATTCTTCCCCTCAATAACTCTCGTTTAATTGATAACGATTATCATTATCGAGTTATATAATACCATTGCTCAGCCCCTGTGAAAATAGATATTTTCCCGATGTCAGGATGGATTATTTCTATTTTTCTAACAGCTTAACGGCTGTCGGCGACATGCCGTAATGCTTCTTAAATAATCGGCTGAAATAATAGGCATCGGAGTAGCCTACGCTTCTGGCAATGTCACGCACCGAAAAATCCGCAGCCACCAGCAGCTCATAAGCGAGATTCATGCGAAACTGAATCAAATAATTGATCGGGCCAATACCCGTATATTTACGAAACAAATGGGAGAAATACTTGGCCTTCATCCCATGCTGCCCCGCCAAGCTGTCGAGCGTAATAGGCTCCATGTAGTGCTGCCGGATATATCCGATGGTCTGATCCATCATCGGCTGACTGTCGCTATTTTGCTGATAACGCTCATGCAGAAGTGCTTTGCTAAGCAATCGGTAAAATAACGTCTTTTTCTCCAACAGCTCGATATTGCCTAAAACCGCGGATTGCCTACGCAGCTGTTCCATCAATTGCAGCAGTGCCGCATCAAGCTCGATATGAAGCTCGCTGACCTTCTCTACTAACGCTTGCTTATCCCTATCAAGAGTGGACGGCAAATAGTGAACGAGAAAATATTCAAATTCAGCTGTATGAACTTCCAATTCCAAATGCCGATTAACGCCGCCGAGCAAGGCTTTCCCAGGATACATGACATGCTTGTTGCCATCGTAAATAAAATCAGCCTCTCCCTTCAGGGCGATCACCATCGCGCATTTGGCCGTAGGCTGGTATTTATGTCCTTGGTACAGGCCTTTACGAATCAGGGTCTGATAAACGCCAAATATGTCAATCGGGACCTGCAAGAAATAAGCCGCCAGTTCATCGTATGAGCTCTCCATGCCTACCGCCCCTCCTGTCCATTGCACCGTATTTACTCCTTATTGTACTCGAGAAGAACGGGCGGCTCAATGACTAGGAGGCTTTCACATACCGGTTGGCAGCGATTTGCTTGTAACCATAATAGAGTCCCAACGCGACAATAATAACCATGGATAGGATCGAAGAATGAAAGGCTAACATGCCGATAATAAATAAGGCAAGAACCGCTCCGCTAAGCTTAATGAATTTGTTCTTAATGAGGACAATTCCGGCCAAGATACCGATCAAGGCGTTGATGGTCAAAAAACTGTTGGCGAATGCCACAAGCTTCTCTAAGTCAAAAACCTTAACCTGGACAAGCAGAAGCACGATAGCATTCAACAAAACGATCGCTATAACCGCAATATACGGCACCTCTTGCTTCGTACGTTTGCCTAATAGGGAAGGAAGTACTTTCTCTTTTGCCAAGGAGGCCGCAAGCCTCGAAATCCCTCCGACATATAGAAAATAGGTCGATGTACAAAGAAATAGCGCAAGCACCGCCATAATGAGATTACTCAGCTTTCCAAATAAGGCGTAGAGAATGACCGTTATGGTTAAACCGCCATCGCCATACATGCTGGTATCTGTCCACTGGATGGAAGCTGCCACCACTAAATTAACAGCTGATATGGCGACAATGCTAATAAAGATGGCTTTGGTGATCGTTTTCTTCGGTTCAATCACATCCGCGCTGTAGTTACCGATAATTTCCCAGCCAAATATCGTCCAAAACAAAATGAGCAGCGCATAACTAAAATCCGAAAAGTCGAAGCTGCTGGCAATCGCCATCGATTTAGGATGGTCCAGCAAACTTTTGGCACCGCCAAGAAATAATACAGCAGCCGCAATGATCGACATGACAAACGCGATTTTCCCTAAAATATTAATTCGTGCCAGCAACATTCCCGTACAGATCGGCAGCAAGAAGTAACTGACCGTTAATGCTGATGCAAAATTCAGCTTCTCCATATATTGCCCAGCCGTAAGCAGCACCGCAGCCGCGCCAAAGGTTACCCCAATAATAAGATAAAATGCCGCCAACCGTTTCACTTGGGCACCGAACACACGCTCAATGGCCTGGGTAGCGCCGCCGTCTCCCGGAAACTGTATACTAATGAAGCCAAAAATAAAAGCCACGATAAAACTGACAACGATGATCAATGCCCATGCCAAAATGGCCCAATCCTTCGCTATGTTATGTACGATCGGCGGCAAGATTAAAATGCCTGATCCTAATATAGGGCCGATGATCAAGCCGCTCAGCCCGAATGCCCCCATCTTCTTCTGCTTCATTTCCTTTACATCCCTTCTGCTAAAAAACCTTCACACTCATAGGTTTCTACAGAAATTATACCGTGCTGATCCGCTGTGCGTTTAAACATAAAACATATCGTTTGTTATCGTTTTTACCGATAACCAATTGACCCTCGATAGGCAGTGAAATAAAATGGGACTAACGATAACCAGGAGGATGGCGAGTCATGACCTTTCAGCAAATGAAATACGTAGCCGAGATTGCAAGGTGCGGCTCGATTAACAAAGCAGCGAGCAAGCTATTTGTCTCTCAATCCAGTATTAGCGGCGCTTTGAAAGAGCTTGAAACGGAGCTTAACATTTCTATTTTCAAACGAAGCAATCAAGGGGTGGAATTAACTGTAGAAGGGCGACAGTTTCTAAGCTACGCAAGCTCTTTGCTCGAGCGTAAGGAATATATCGAGAGCCTCTACGCTTCCAATCATTTGGAGCCCGAGGCACAGTTCTCGATCTCTACCCAGCGGTATCCCTTCGCCGTGGACGCCTTTGTGCAGCTCGTCAATCAGATGAATAACCCGCGCTTTAACTTTACGATTCGGGAAACAAGCATGGATAAAGTGATCGAAGACGTTTACTCATCCGTTTCTGACATTGGCGTCATCTTCACCTCGAATTTGACGGACAAGGTGATCAAGCGGTTTCTCGCATTGCGCGGGCTTGAATTTCATCTCTTGAAGAAAATCCAGCCCTGCGTTTACGTCCGAAAGGGGCATCCCTTATCAGTGAAGAAATCCTTGAAAGCGGACGAGCTTTACCCGTATATCTATATGGCGTTTGAGCATAAGCAAGGAGAGTCGATCGATTTCTCGGAGGAGTTTAATTTAATTCCCGCCCGCCAACCGGACAGGATTATTGTCGTTAATGACCGAGCCACTGCCGTTAACCTGGTTTGTAATACCGATGTGGTCTCCACAGGCAGCGGGCTTCTTCTCGAGGAGTTTATGGATAGCCGCATGATGTCCATTCCTTTAGAGGATTATGGAGACACCATGAGGCTCGGCTGGATCAAGCTCAAAAACCGGGATTTAAGCAAAGAGTCCGAAATGTTTGTAGAGAAGCTGAAGGACTCCATTGACAAGGCGATCCTTTACACCGAGAAGATTAGAGCCGATGAACAAATGAACAGCAAGCCTACGCCTGCTTAAATGGACCACTTTCACAGCCATCTATGATGCCATTCACGTGAAGGATACGGGCTCTGGCAATCCTGAGGATGAGCAAGCGAACATTTTTGAAAGGTTTTACCGGGGGACGAACAAACAACTTGAGGTGTGGGGGCCAAATGCTTACGAACGCCATGGGCGGAAAACTTGCCTTAGAGGAAAACTCGCCTTAAGGAACCGCGTTTCAGTTGCTTCTACCCAAAGCTTAAGAAGAACGGAAATAGGGAATAAGATGCGGCAGAGGGACCACAGCATCTCCATCCCTATTTCTTTTTTTTCGCTTTCTTGTTCGCGGCTTTTTCAATATTTTCAGCTACTCTGTATTTTACGATCTCACTAATTAATTCGTAAGGTATCGGCTCGTCTAATGGGAAGCGAATCGAACCCTTTGCCCCTTTATACGGGGATAACTGCTGTTTAAAGGCCTCAATTCCGCTTGGAGCCGGATATAAGCCGATATGATTTTTGTAAGCTGCAAAATGAACTAGGTTTCCATGAAGCACAAAGGTCGGCATTTGATAGCCGATTTTCTCGGTGGCTTCCGGTGCAGCCTTCTTTATCACACTTCGTATCTGCTCCAATATGTCCTGAATCTCAGGTGGGTAGTTGGCGACATACTGATCAATTGTCTCAAACGTGATTTTATTTCCTTCCATGGCTGCTCCTTTCCGGACCTCTTGTTATTTGCGGCGCTTTTTAGCAATTCTAGAATAAATGATGACTGCTGCGATAAGCATGCTAATGAAACCGAGATTTTCTGCCGGTCCCTGTTCCATCCCAAACACCATACATAGATTCGTAATCAGGCTTTTGACAAGCAGTGCTATGACGATCAGCATTAATGGGCGAATAAAATTATATCTCTTCATCTTTTGTACCACTCCTGACGACACTACATAGTAGATCGGCTCCGTCTACAACTGGAAATTGAAATCGCTTTAACGGGAGCAATCCCGGCAAGTATACCAGTTTCCTGCCCAATCGTCCAACCTTTCCGTACAGCTTGGCTCTATAACGTCATCGCCTGCCCATACCTGGCCAGAAACTCCTCTTTTTCTTTGAAATCCGGCATGATGCTTCCCACACGACGCCAAAAAGAACGGTCATGATTCATATGCGTAAGATGGCAAAGCTCATGAATGATAACATAATCAATCACCTCAAGTGGCGCCATCGCAAGTCGATAATTAAAGGTTAAATGCTTATCCGAGCTGCAGCTTCCCCATTTCGTTCGCGACTCAACAATCTCGATGGTTTTTGGCTTCACTTTCAGCTGGGTTTGGTAGGTCTTGATTCGTTCAGCGATCAGCTTCTTGCAGCTGTTAAAATAAAACTTCTTCAGACTCGCTTTTAGCTCGTCTTCGTTTAAGTCCTTCGTCTCAATCAGCTCGTGGAGGTAATAGTATTTGCCAAGGTGCAGGAACTTTCCCTCGTCTTGATATTCCTTTGTTTTCGGAGCTGAGCGTGCGTTCTCTATCGCCTGTAATTTCTGCAGGATTCTAGCTCCGTGACGCTCCACCGCCTCCATCACCGCTGCATCGGTTGTCCCATTCGGTGCTTTAATGGTAATGTGGCCCGTAGAGTCGATATGGATGGACAGTTTTTTTCTATTTCCGTAAAGCACATTAAAATCAATCGTTTGGTTTTCAAATTCGATTCTCATGTTAACCTTCGTTCCTATAAATTAATTTCCTCAGCTCGGCACAAAGAGGAGACAGAGCCTTGGGCAAGGATTGTTTCTCTCCTATTGTAGCAAATATAGAGCCTGTATAGGCAGCATTCCGCTTATCGTTCAGTTGTTGTTTTTCAGCAGAAAATAAAGTGGTCTGTCAGACTCCAAGAAATAAGTTTTAGACTAACCTAAAAAATGGAATTAGCGACAGACAGGGACGAAAAATAAAGTCCTAGACCGTCGCTGTATATTAGAATGCGTTATTTTAATCAAGCTCTTAAGGGTTTTAATTTAATTATGCAAATCAGGCTGACAATTCGCTGCCGACACACGCGAAAAGTCGGCCTTTTTATTGATTTACCTTGTTGAATTAACCGGCACGATATCATAATCACAAAATCGCGTCTCGTCAAGAGATAATGTGCGAATGAGCGACATAACTAGAGATCCCCCTTTATTCTTTCTAAATAGGAACGAATTTCAGAGTATTTAGGGCGATATCGCTTTTTCTAATTCATCCGGCGTCATGTAAAATATTGTTCAGATTGATGAAGGATCAGGAAAGGAGATCTGCATGAACAGTGTGGTCAAAATCAAATTTTTGCTCTTTTACGGCGAAACGCCCGCGACAACTTGTTACGGATATCTGGAGCTGGATCGGGATGGCGATATGATCGCGCTCTATAATAGTTACGGCGAGGAAATCAACATGTTTGGCGAGCATGAATTTGTCAGGGTGCGGGCGCTTGGCAAATTCGATAATGAAGACCGCGATAATTTTTATTCCTTGCTAGAAAGTGATGGCGTAGGATAACTTGCACAACAGTCAGGTAAGATTCGGTGTCAAGAATACAACGTGGAACGCAATAAATATTCTCTGGAGGTGGAAGATGAAAAAACGGGTTCAAGAGACCAGCGAAATAAAGAGAGGGGCGATGTTAGCTGCCCTGCTCATCGGGGCATTTATTGCGTTTCTTAACGAAAATTTACTTACCAATATTTTTCCCGGATTAATGCGTGAGTTCAGCGTAGCTGCTTCGACCATACAATGGTTATCGACCGGTTATATGCTGATGATCGGCATACTGGTGCCGGTGACCGCATTGCTACAGCAATGGTTCACGACTCGCCGGATGTTTATGTCCGCGATGGTGTTATTTTTAGCAGGTACCTGCTTGTGTGCAGTATCCCCCGGATTCGAAGTTTTACTGATAGGCAGGATTGTTCAGGCTTGTGGGACAGGATTGTTGATTCCGTTGATGATGAATACGATTCTTGCCCTCTATCCTATGGAACGCAGGGGAGCCGCCATGGGTCTCATGGGGCTTGTCATCATGGTCGCTCCTGTCATCGGGCCAGCTTTGTCGGGGTTGGTTATCGATACCTTACACTGGCGATGGCTGTTCTACATGGTGATTCCTATCGCATTGTTTTCTATTATTTATGCATTCAATTACTTAAAGAATGTTACAGAAATAACCAAGCCAAGGGTCGATTTTTTATCAATTGTTATGTCAACCGTCGGGTTTGGTTGTGTCACCTACGGTTTCAGCCAAACTGGTAACTGGGCTGCTCCTGGTAGTTACAGTTTGATTGCCATAGGCGGCCTCTTCTTGCTCTTGCTTATTTGGCGGCAGCTCAAGATTAAAGAGCCTTTGATTGATCTTTCCGTATTCCGATATCCCGCATTTTCTTTAGTAGCGGTAATAATAGTAATGCTGATGATGGTTTTATTCGCCACCACGACATTGCTGCCGATCTATATGCAGGATGTGATGCAGTTGACAGCATTCGCGACAGGTTTACTTCTAATGCCAGGCTGCATTTTAAATGCAATGATGATGCCTGTGACGGGAAAATTATTCGATAAATTCGGACCGAGATTTGTTATCATGCCCGGACTGATCATGATCGCCTTTTCACTGTGGCTGTTTACCGGTATCGACAGTGATACAACCCGAGGCTCCGTTCTATTCAATCATGTCCTCTTATTCTTAGGCATATCGTTTGTCGTCATGCCCGCTCAGACAGCAGGAATGAACCAACTTCCACGTCACCTGGTCCCCCATGGCACAGCCATTTACAATACGCTCCAACAGATTGCCGGGGGAATCGGCATCGCTTTGTTCGTCGGTATCATGTCTTCCGGAGCCAATCGTAATCTTCATCATTCGTTCGAGCCCGCAGCGTTTCAAAATAAAACACAAAGTATCGTGGCCGGTTTGCAAACGGTTTTTTGGATTGAATTTATTTTCGCCATAGTTGTTTTGATGCTGGGCTGGTTTATAAAAAAGCCATCTGTACAAAATGAGATTGATTCATTAAAGGCAAGGAATGAGAGCTGACCCTGTATCAAACAACAGTGTAAAAGAAACCTGATTTTATTTGTTCAGTTCAGACGACTTATGTTGGAATCAAGTTGAAATCGAAAAAAATGTTAGGATGAAGAAAAGCGTAAAAATGAACATCTCCTTAGCCACAGTCTAAAGAAAGTGGTTACTTAGGAAAAGTATGGTTGCACTTATGGATCTCCACATACGGTTTGGAAGAGTTCGAGTTGTTCGTATACTGTCTTCGGAAAATGATGTCAGAACACGGATGGGGAGACACCATGGTAGGTACAGAACCTACCGGTCAGTAATGGCTGATTTTCGCACACTACCTGAGAGAACAATAATTAGAGGAAGTTAGTTGCCGTTATAATGGGTTAATACCATTATAGACAACTGAATGCATAATATTGTTTCGTTTTGCATGTAGCCTGTCACATCGCTTAATAACAATGGGAGTAGTCTGCCTATGGCAAACTACTCCCATTGTTCATTGAACTAAAGCTTCCCGTTAGTGAACGTGCAACAGAGTTTAATCGATATTTTGCAGGTATTGCAGGAGCCTCTTCAGCATAACGGCCGCCTGCGCCCGCGTTGCATATTCCGTCGGCCCGAAGCGTCCGTCTTCCATCCCCTTTATGATGCCGGCTTCCGATACAAGGGCTACCGCCGATTGCGCCCAGGAAGAGATGGAGTCGCGATCTGTGAACGCAGTAAGCGGACTGTCCGCTCGCCCATCATCACCGGTTACATGGCCGGTGAAGGTTAAGGCTCTGCCGATAATCACGGCCATTTGCTCTCGGGTAATCGGGTCGTTTGGCGCGAAACGGTCCGCACTGATGCCGGTCGCCAGTCTGTTCGCCACCGCCGCATTGACCGCTGGTGAATACCATGCGGATGCAAGGACATCTGCGTAATGGGAACTGTCCTCACCCTCCTTCACCGACAGCCCCAGCCCTCGAACGAGCAAGGCCAAGAATTCCGCCCGAGTAATGGTACCATCGGGCACGAAAAGGTCGGCCGTCGCGCCGTTCACCAACAGCTTGGACGCTAAATAATCCACATCCGCCTTCGCCCAGTGCCCGGTTAAGTCGGCGAAAGTTCGGGCCTTCACGTCTACGACCGTGTAGAGGCTGTTATGCGGCACATTCAGAATCGCTTCCGTTGAGCCGTCGGGTCTGGTGCCCAGCCGCGCAGGAACAAAAACGACTTTTCTGGTCGCCGGATCATACTGAACAGCAACCAGATTGCGGCTTGCCACCTCCCCGTCCAGTTTGATCGTCCGAACCATATAGGTTCCCCCGAAATCTTGCACTTCCATCGTTTGCCCGTTCGATTCCACCGTCACCTTATAATCGATGACGCCACCGAATACGGTAAATCCTTGAGAGACGCCGATCCGTTCGATTTCATGTCGAATATCCTCTCCAGCCTGCTCCTGAATGATGCTCACGGTCAAATCCGATGCTTCCGCATCGAGACGTTCCGCCAAACCGGGCAGGTCGATCGCACTTATTCGCAATTGGTAGCTGGATCCATTCAGCTTCACCTCAATAATCGCATTCGGATAACCTTTGGCCATCTCCGTGATCCAAGCAGCCGGAAGGCGTGTCTGCACGGCATGCTCTCGATCGTTTATCTCAATCGTGATAATTGGTTCCTTCGCCTCTCTCAAAAGCTCCAGCACTCGTTCCCGCATCCGTTCGGAGAGGATGACCTGTTCGATCACCGTGCCGTCAGGACGTGTGACTTGTTCGATGTCGGATGAACTAACAAGTGCGGTAATCCCGCCATCCGGATTAATTGTCAAGTTGGAATTCGATGCCGGTCGATCACCGCCAACCGAAGGAGACGGTGTTGAGATACCGGAAACGGTAAATACCTTCACTGCATCATTGCCTGCCTCGTCTCGGGCAAATACGGTATAATCGCCGTTCTCTGAGACAGTGAATCGAGGCTCAGACAAAATATCGGTTCCGCCTGTTCCGTCGGTGAAATCAGCCGCGTTGAGATTGCCCTTCAGCCATCGGAGCACCGTCAGTGTATTGCCCGCCGATTCACCGTATACGCGTGCCGCCGCTCTGATCACTTGCCGCGTCGATCCGTCAGGCTCAGCCGTCAGCGTCACTACGGGCGGCATCGCCACAATGTAGATTCCACTCGTATCCGGCGTCCCGTACGCCAGCGAAGCCGCTCCGCCGGAGGCGCGTACGATGCTGGCGCCGTCCGGAAGCTCCAGTGCAGCGGCAACTTCGATGCCATCCGCATCCGTAATTCCGGATGGAACTTTGTATTCGAAGGTCAGCACCGTCAATGACTCGTTACGTGCTCCCGTATATGCCGCGTACACCGTACGAGTATCGGAGCTGGCTCCAATTTTAAGCGGAATAACCGGCATCCCCGCAACAATTACTTCGTATCCATAGCGTACCGTAAAGTGAAGGATATTGTTCGGACCGTACAACTTATTGGCCGGTGCCGTCAGCACTAACCCCACCCAAGCGGCTTCGAACGTTGCCTTCGCCGTTTCTAGATTGGCGATGGCAGCATCCAACTGATCCTGCGTTTGGTTCAGAGCATCGTTGGCGATTGCCTGCGCGGCGTTGATCGCTGCCTGCAAAGCGCTGCGATCGATCGCCGACGCTTGCCCTACGCCGGAGCCTTCTGGATGGTTCGCCAACGTCTGGGCAGCATCCACCAACCAATCTTCCAGATCCGTCGCATTTCCTGCCGGAATAATCCCGGCTTCGAACGTAGCCATTGCCGTTTCCAAATCAGCAACGGCAGCATCCAACTGATCTTGAGTTTGGTTAGGCGCATCGTCGGCGATCGCCTCCGCGGCGTTGATCGCTGCCTGCAAAACGCTGCGATCATTCGCCGACGCTTGTCCTACGCCTGCGCCTTCTGGATGATCCGCCAACGTCTGGGCAGCATCCACCAACCAATCTTCCAGATCCGTCGCATTTCCTGCCGGAATAATCGCAGCTTCGAACGTAGCCATTGCCGTTGCCAAATCAGCGACGGCAGCATCCAACTGATTTTGCGTGTAATCGCTCGCGTTATCCCTAATTTTCCACGCCTTATCGAGGGCTGTTCCCAGCGCACCGCGATCGCCAGTTGACGTCTGCCCTACTCCCGTGCCTTGCGGATGCTCCGCCATCACCTGTTCCGCAACGATGATCGCTGCACCAAGCGCCTTCGGATTGCCGGGCCCGATGATCGCGACATTAAAGGCTTGAATCGCTAAACTTAACGAGCTGACGACAGCATCCAACTGATCCTGAGTTTGCTTCAGCGCATCGTCGGCGATCGCCTGCGCGGCGTTGATCGCTGCCTGCAAAGCGCTGCGATCGCTCGCCGATGCTTGTCCTACGCCAGTGCCTTCTGGATGGTTCGCCAGCGTCTGGGTTACATTCACCAACAAGTCTTTCAGATCCGTCGCATCTCCTGCCGGAATAATCGCGGCTTCGAACGTAGCCATTGCCGTTTCCAAATCAGCGACGGCAGCATCCAACTGATTTTGCGTGTAATCGCTCGCGTTATCCCTAATTTGCCGCGCCTTATCGAGGGCTGTTCCCAGCGCACCGCGATCGCCAGTTGACGTCTCCCCTACTCCCGTGCCTTGCGGATGATCCGCCATCACCTGTTCCGCAACGATGATCGCTGCACCAAGCGCCGTCGGATTGCCGGGCCCGATGATCGCGACATTAAAGGCTTGAATCGCTAAACTTAACGAGCTGACGGCAGCATCCAACTGACCCTGAGTTTGGTTCAGCGCATCGTCAGCGATCGCCTGCGCGGCGTTGATCGCTGCCTGCAAAGCGCTACGCTCATTCGCCGACGCTTGTCCTACGCCTGTGCCTTCTAGATGGTTCGCCAACGTCTGGGCAGAATCCACCAACCAATCTCCCAGCTCCGTCGCATCTCCTGCCGGAATAATCACGGCCTCGAACGTATCCATTGCCGTTTCCAAATCAGTGACGGCAGCATCCAACTGACCCTGAGTTTGGTTCAGCGCATCGTCGGCGATCGCCTGCGCGGCGTTGATCGCTGCCTGCAAAGCGCTGCGATCGCTAGCCGATGCTTGTCCTACGCCGGTGCCTTCTGGATGGTTCGCCAGCGTCCGGGCAGCATCCACCAACAAGTCTTCCAGCTCCGTCGCATCTCCTGCCGGAATAATCACGGCCTCGAACGTACCCATTGCCGTTGCCAAATCAGTGACGGCAGCATCCAACTGACCCTGAGTTTGGTTCAGCGCATCGTCGGCGATCGCCTGCGCGGCGTTGATCGCTGCCTGCAAAGCGCTGCGATCGCTAGCCGATGCTTGTCCTACGCCGGTGCCTTCTGGATGGTTCGCCAGCGTCCGGGCAGCATCCACCAACAAGTCTTCCAGCTCCGTCGCATCTCCTGCCGGAATAATCACGGCCTCGAACGTACCCATTGCCGTTGCCAAATCAGCGACGGCAGCATCCAACTGACCCTGAGTTTGGTTCAGCGCATCGTCGGCGATCGCCTGCGCGGCGTTGATCGCTGCCTGCAAAGCGCTGCGATCGCTCGCCGTCGCTTGTCCCACGCCGGTGCCTTCTGAATGGTCCGCTAGCGTCTGGGTTACATTCACCAACAAGCCTTCCAGATCCGTGGCATCTCCTGCCGGAATAATCGCGGCTTCGAACGTAGCCATTGCCCTTTCCAAATCGGCAACGGCAGCATCCAACTGACTTTCCGTGTAATTACCCGCGTTATCTCTAATTTGCCGTGCCGTATCGAGGGCTGTTCCCAGCGCGTCGCGATCGCCAGTTGACGTCTGCCCTACTCCCGTGCCTTGTGGATGATCTGCCATCGCCTGTTCCGCAACGATGATCGCTGCACCAAGCGCCGTCGGATTGCCGGGCCCGATGATCGCGACATTAAAGGCTTGAATCGCTAAACTTAACGAGCTGACGGCAGCATCCAACTGACCCTGAGTTTGGTTCAGCGCATCGTCGGCGATCGCCTGCGCGGCGTTGATCGCTGCCTGCAAAGCGCTACGCTCATTCGCCGACGCTTGTCCTACGCCTGTGCCTTCTAGATGGTTCGCCAGCGTCTGGGTTGCATTCACCAACAAGTCTTCCAGATTCGTCGCATCTCCTGCAGGAATAATTGCAGCTTCGAACATAGCCATTGCCGCTTTCAAATTGGCGACGGCATTATTCAACTGATCCTGAGTTTGATTTAGAGCATCGTCAACGATCGCCTGCGCGGCGTTGATCGCTGCCTGCAATGTGCTGCGATCGCTCGCCGTCGCTTGTCCCACGCCTGTACCTTCTGGATGATCCGCTAGCGTCTGGGTTACATTCACCAACAAGTCTTCCAGGTCCGTCGCATCTCCTGCCGGAATAATCACGGCTTCGAACGTAGCCATTGCCGTTTCCAAATCAGCGACGGCAGCATCCAACTGACCCTGAGTTTGGTTCAGCGCATCGTCGGCGATCGCCTGCGCGGCGTCGATCGCTGCCTGCAATGTGCTGCGATCGCTCGCCGATGCTTGTCCCACGTCTGTGCCTTCTGGATGGTTCGTCAATGCCTGCCCAGCGTTCGTCAACCGCATATTAAGCATTGATGAATCGCCAACCGGCACGATGGCTTGCTGGAATGCCGTGATCGCTGCATTCAATACGCTTGTTGCCGCATCCAACTGAGCCTGAGTTTGGTTCAACGCATCGTCGACGATCACCTGCGCAGCGTTGATCGCTGCCCGTAAAGCGCTGCGATCGCCAGTTGACGTCTGCCCTACTCCCGTACCTTGCGGATGATCCGCCATTGCCTGTTCCGCAACTGTGATTGCTGCACCAAGCGCCGTCGGATTACCCGGTCCGATGATTGCAGCTTCGAAGGCTTGAATCGCTGAACTTAACGAGCTGACAGCAGCATCCAATTGACTTTGCGAGTATTGGCTAGCATTCTGGAGAATCTGCTGCGCCATATTAATCGCCGTCTGCAACGCGATGAGCGTTCCCGACGACGTTTGCCCCACGTTCGTTCCTTGCGGATGATCCGTCATCGCCTGCTGCGCATTCGCTAGCGTATTGCCGAGCGCCGTCGGATCTCCGGCCGGTATAATCGCAGCCCTGAACGTATCCATCGCTGCATCTAACTCAGCGGCTGCGACGTCCAATTCATCCTGCCGGTAATTGCCGGCCTGATTATAAATTTGCCGCGCCATGTCGATCGCGGTCTGTAGTGCGCTGCGATCGCCCACCGATGTTTGTCCTGCGTTCGTGCCTGCTTTATGCTCAGTGAGTGCCTGCCCCGCTTCAGTCAGTGCCGACCCCAATGCGGCAGGATTGCCCGCCGGGATAATCTGCCCCTCGAATGCCGAGATCGCCGCGGTCAATGGGACTGCGGCAGTGACCAAGTCGGAGGCGACGGTCGCGTTTCCAATTCCGTAGATATATGCCGTGGCGGCGTTATACGCCGAGGTCAAATTGCTATGAGTATTGGCCGGCACTTGTCCTACGCCAGTACCCGGCAGATGATTTATCAACGATGCTTTAGCAGTCGCAACCGCTTGAAACAACGCCGTTCCGTCAACAAACGTGTGACCGTTATTCGCTGCATAAGCGGCTGCAGGAGAATTCGCGACTCCAAAAAGTTTGAGATTCCCCGGATTGCTCGTAAAGACACCTGTCCCAAAAGATGTCCCAGCGCCTAACACCGTTACGCTGGTCAACTTATTAGCATAGAATGCAGAACTCTGAACATTCGTCACGCCCGCCGGGATGACCAGTCTGGTGAGGTTATTCGTGTCGAAAGCCCCTCCTGCAATGGTCTTCAAATTTTCCGATAAAGTAATCGATGTTAAACCATTCATGTAAAAAGCATAGTTTCCGATCATCGTCACGCTATCCGGGAATACGACGTTCGTAAGTGGATTGTTCTCGAAGGCGCTGGAGCCGATCGTCAACAAGTTGTCCGGAAGGTCTATGGAAGTGAGGCTATTATAACGAAAGGCATACGTTTGAATCTCCTTCACGCTATTCGGAATAACGACGCCTGTGATTTTAGGTTTGACCGTCCCATTGGTATCGAACGCCGATCTCCCGATCGAAGTTACCGCCACCCCCGATAACGTGGCGGGAATGACCACATTCAAATCCGTACCCGAGTAACCTGTAACGGTGGCGCCATTGCTGCTCGTCGTGAAAACAAATTCTTCTTCGGCCGCGTGCGCGATTTGAATTTGCGATAATGAAGTCCCGAACGCTGTTAATGCAATCAATAGGGATATTAGTAATTTTCTCATGTTATTTCTCCTTTACGAATGAGCTTGTCGAATAAACGGGTACCACATTTCATTATAGAGACGGCCAATAAATAAATAATGAAAGATTCAGCCGAGTCCGCGTAGTATCAAGCTTTGCGAGGTTTTGAATTTTTTATGAAGTCGATATTCGAATCATTTCGGTATAACAAACGGCAGCTCATCGATTGATGAGCTGCCGTTATGTCCTTATTGAGCGAAAGTTCACCGTTAGGATTCTTGTAGAGCTTTATTCCTCTAAACAAAATTGACCAATACTTCAAAGTTACTTAGCTGGCTTTATGCAGTACAACCCATTCCCTCTGGTGATGAACGCCTAATTCTCCATACTTATAGCCTTCCAGCCGTTCCACTTTGCATATCAAAGTACTGCTGCGTTCGTTGGATTTTAAAATAATAAGAAAAAGGGAAGCAGGAAAATTTTCTTCCCCTCTCCCACCTATCAAATCCCCATCTTCAGCAGCCAAGCAGAAAGCTTTTCCTCCCGCCCTTTAATATCATCGCTATCCACATGATATTTCCCTAAATACTGCTCACCTACGATTTCTCCATCCTCCATCAACAGGACGCGCTCGGTTTTGGCAGCGACCTTGACGTCGTGGGTGACCAGCAGTATAGTGGTTCCGGATTCGTTGATGCTGCCTAGCAGCTCCATGATGTCAGCCGTCGCTTTGGAGTTCAGCGCTCCCGTCGGCTCGTCTCCGAGAATGATCTTCGGCTGGTTCATAAGCGCACGGCAAATGCTCACCCGTTGGAGCTGTCCGCCGGAGGCCTGGGTGATATCGCGATCTGCAAGCGCAGCGATTCCCGTTTTCTTCATCAGCTCCTCCGCTCGCAGGCGGATGGAGTCACGGCTCTCTTTGGCGGCAAAATATTCGGAGAGAATGATATTATCGAGCATGCTGAGATTTTTGAGCAGATGGATCTGCTGAAAAATAAATCCCATTTTGTTCTGGCGCAGCTGATCCAATGCCTTCTCTGAAAGGGAGGAAATATTTTGCCCATCGAACAGGACTTCTCCGGAAGTCATTCGATCCATGCCGCTGATGGTATAGAGCAAGGTCGACTTTCCCGAGCCCGATGCCCCCATGACCGCAACGAACTCACCCTCGTGTATCTGTAAATTAATATTTTTCAGCACGGCCTGTTCCTGCCCTTTGCTGATTGCATACGTTTTGTTCAGGTCCGTAATCTCCAATATGTGGTTCATGCTTTATCCCCTCATTCGGTTATCATTCTCGTCATGCTGTATTTTTTCATCGATAGCGTACCTACCAGCGTTGCAAGGGTCACAACTAAACCAAGTGCTAAAGGATACATGAAATAGGATACCCACGGGTTAGTAACAAACTGGATATTGGATGCCCCCATCGAAGACATCAGCATACCTACCAGACTTTGCCCAAACGTATGGGCCATAAGCGTACCCACGAGAATACCGCCTGCAAGCACAACCAGTATTCGTATCACATACTGCTTTCGAATATGTGCGACGGCAATGCCCAGGCTTCTCATAATGGCGATGCCGGAATAGTCTTTTGCGGTCAGCAGCTTTAAGAAAAGCGAAGTAATCAGAATGGAGATAAACACAGCAATAATAACGGCAAGAACAGTAACCATCCTGATCTGCTTAATCGTCGAGCCGAGTGTCTGATGCATATAATCTTCGAGATGCGTTACTTTCACCCCTGGAAAAAGACCCGTATATTCGGTTATTTTGGCCCCTATATCGCCGCCATGTCTAATGTCCGCATTGAGGGTATACCAGAGTACATCCTCCGGTTGATAGGGAAGCAGCGCTTTGGCTGTTTTACCGCCATTGGTCACGTCCTGATAAATGCCGCTAACGGTCATCTCATGCTGCTTACCGTTAATGACTAGGATCAACGCGTCTCCCACTTTTTTCGCCAAAGCGTCAGCGTTTAGAGTGGAGAGAGCCATATCGTTTTGGTTGATAGGAGCGTTGCCGCTGCTGTATTGCAAAGGGAAAATCGAGAAATCCCCCGTTTCCACCTGTATGCTCTCTAATGCCCCTTCACTCCCTACGACGCTGTATTTACTCGTCACGAGCGGAGAAAATTTCAAAATGTCCCTATCCTGCGCAAGGTACTGCTGCACTTCATCGAATCTCTCCTGCATGTGATCGGAATGCTGCAAATCCATTCGCATATCGCTTTGTCCGACACCCATGTACGAAACGAAGCTCGGCGACTGCATCGTATGGAGGAAATTGACCGGAACAATAATGATGAAGAAGCAAATAACAAAAATAAAAAATAATAAAAGATACATTTTAAACCGTCCGACGACATCTTTCAGCGCCAGGAATACGTTAACACTAGGAACCCTGCTCTTATAAAGCGGCATGCGATTCGTATTGATCTTTAGCTCGCCCATCGCACCGGCGCGCAGCGCTTCAACGGCTGAAATTTTATGAAATCGTCTCAGCACAATGCTGCAGCAGAGCAGAACGAAAGCAAACACCAGTCCAGCTACCAAAATAGGAATAAAGCTTTGCAAGATGCTTTGCGGAGCAATCCCGATATATAACGCCATATTGGATAGGAATAGCGGACGAATACAAAAGGATACCACATATCCAAAAATACTAGCGGCTCCCGCCAGAACGATATATTTGGTGAAATAGACGTTGCGAATATGCTGTTGACGGATGCCGAAGGCTTTCATGACGCCGATCTCTTTATAATCCTCTTCCAGCGTTGTCAGTATGGTGAATCTCAGACACAGTACTGCAATAAGAACTAATAAGCTGCTAACCAGGAAGATGATGACAGCGACCACCCCGTCCGTTAATGCATGAAGCATCTGGAACAAGGAATAGTCAATGGCAGGGCCTTTTGCCGGTAATTCGGCTGACTGGTAGGCTGTCTTGAATTCATTGAGCTTGCTTAGATCCTTAAGCTGAAATGCAATCATATACTCGATTTCTCCGGTCATGCTCTTCAACGCTTCATGATCCGCTGCGCTTACGACGAATCGCTTGGAGCTGATAATCGAAGGATTCATTTGAACATCCCGCACAAACTCTGTAATGGTAAACGTCATATCCGATGATCCAGCCGAAACTCGAATCGTATCGCCCAGGTTCAAGTGATGCTGCTGCCTATAATAAATAGGAACCGCAATCTCCCCGTCCAAAACCTCAATTCGCTTATTATCTAATGTAATTAAATAGTCGAAGCTCTTGTTCTGCACGACAAAGCCGTTATCCATAACGCTGCTTGTATCAGCTGCCGGATTGTCGCCAAAGTAAATATTCGCGTTATCAATTACCAGCATTTCAGAGATTTGTTCGCTCTTGACCAGAGAGTTCTCTGCCGCAAAACTAGTAATGGCATCTCTGTCCACTGTTCCGGCGTGCATTTGAACGTAGTGCGGCGCGCTGGACACGGCAAACAAATGGTTGATGGAGCGAAATAGCTGCGTCATCATCGTTGTCCCGCTGGAAGCAAGCAACACAGACAGCATAATGAACACGAACAGGATAATCGTAATCGCCTTATTTCGTTTAAAATCTTTTTTTAATATTTTCGCTAGCATGTTAGACCTCCTTTCCTTACTTCGTTTCCAGCGACCGAATCGACTTCAGCCTTGTCATAACAAGAGCTAATGCCATGACCAAAATGCCAGAAACTACAAATAATAAGGC
The DNA here is from genome assembly GCF_006345825.1 of Paenibacillus paridis. Classification (GTDB taxonomy): domain Bacteria; phylum Bacillota; class Bacilli; order Paenibacillales; family Paenibacillaceae; genus Pristimantibacillus; species Pristimantibacillus paridis. The sequence goes on along the minus strand of NZ_VCIX01000076.1, from coordinate 90,922 downwards.
AATGCCGCGCCCTTGGCCGCTGCCGATCCATTTTCCAACCGTGGAAGCTAGCCCCCCACCTTCAACCATCAGAGGATTAAATACATAGTCGGATAAAAGGCCTGCCGATGCATACGCAGCAATATAGCCGAATTGGGAAACCACTCCGATCATTCCCCAAGCCCTGCCTTGTGCTTCGTTTGGTATGTTTTTTCGAATCAATACATCTGCGCTTGTATTAACGAAAGGCAAGGTCGCAAAAAACAGAAAGCCTGCGGCTGCGATTACATAAATATTCGTTGATACTCCAATAAGCGAGAAGAAAATGCCAGTGACAAAAAGTCCAGCGGAAAGCACTCGTGCATACTGTTGATTAACGCTGAAGATACCAATAAACAAGCTGCCAAGCAGTAGCCCAGTCGCACTGACCGATTGGACGATTCCTAATGTCTTGGCGTTAGATAGCGGGAGCACCATGGGCGTAAATAAAGTTTGCAAAATGCCCATATAAAAGGTGACTACGGTCAGCAGCAGCGTGAGCGCGAAGACTCCTTTTCTAGAAACAAGAACTTGCCAGCCCTCTTTCAAGTCCTTTGCTAAACTGAACTGCTTCTTGCTGACAGAGTTAGATTTAGTAACCAAGCTTCGGCGAACGGCGGAAATCGTAATAATCGTGATAACTACCGTGCTTATATCGATAATCAGAAGTGCCTCGATATCCACCACAGCAAGCAGCATGCCCGCGAGGACAGGAGAAAGTAAATACTTAGAGGAGCCGGCAAGCTGCACCAGTCCGCTCGCTTTCGCAAATTGTTCTTCGGGCAGCAAATCGGTAATCGTCGCTTTATAAGCCGGATCGGTCAACGATGCGAATAGAGAGCTGATCGTCACTCCCACACAGAGCTGCCAAAGCTGTGCCTCGCCTGAGAGCATGACGATGACAATATAAATGAGCCCAAGCGCCGAACCCCCATCACCTAGCAGCATCATGAGCCGTCGATCGAATCGGTCCGCCAATACCCCGCCAACAGGACTTAACAGAATCATCGGCAAAAAGGTGCACAGCGTTACCAGTGAAACCGCCGTGGCGGAATGGGTCGTCTGGAAGACGTAAACCCCTAAGCCAAACGCGGTTAAGCCGCTGCCGATACTGGAGACCAGTTCCCCGAACCATAGAATGATAAACTTTCGAAACGCATTATTCGCCATTCGGCTTACCGTCCGCCGGGTCCGCTTGTTCAAACAGCCTAGCCACGTAAGCGAAGCTGCCTTTCTCTGCACCAAGCAGCGTTTCCATGGCATGAATGAAGCCTGCAATTTTTTGAGATAGCTCCTGTGGCTGCCAGTTGAATATGCCCTCGTCAAAAAGGGTCACAGCAGTTACAAGCAGTAGCTCTATTGCTTCCCTGGGGTACGGCGTGGCAAACAGCTTTTCTTGTATTCCTTGCTCCGTAACCTCCTGCAAAATAGGAGTCAGCTTCCGCACCGTTTCTGATAAGCTCTTTTGATGCATTTGGGCGTTGTTGACGTCATGCAGCGTTTCAATCAGTTGGCTTTTTGAGCTGTTGGATGCCGGCTTTTGCGCGAGCATGATGTATAGGAACTTTTCGTGGACGGTAAGGCTCGCGTTGGCGGCGATTTCTTTGGCTGCCAGCACTCCGCTATCCACAATCCTGACGACGATCGCATCCATCACTTCTTCTTTTGATTTGAAGTAATAATAGAAGGTTCCTTTGGCGATACCGATCTCTTTCAAAATATCGTTAATCGTTGTCTTGTCGTATCCCTTGCTATGGAATAAAGCTTCCGCCGTATCCAATATTTCATTTTTTCGTTCTTCCGGCTCTTTGAGCGTTCTCATCAGGGTTCCTCCGTTCTTTAGACCGACCGTCGGTCTATAAAAGGAATTATAGTATATGATCCTTATTTTGTAAATAGAGGGGCCGCATCACGCTTATTTTCTCTGTTTTTTTCATGTAAAATAAGGACCGCTGGGCTACTCACCCAGCGGTCCTTATACGTTTTAGCCGCGCAGCCTTGAAAGGAGCTTCAATCTCTGCTCTGTTAGTCCACCCGCATTATAATCCGCATATTCGAACGGTTCTGCGAATCTAACTTTCCCAGCCTCTTCAATTCCGTAATTCCGCTCAAGCGCCGGAAGCATTTCGTTCGATACCTGGAAGAACGTCGACCACCCTTCCAATATAAACTGCCGCTTCCCTTCCCAATCATGCGGCACCGGTTTCGTTATCCCCTGCTCAAACGGGGCAAACTCATAGAACTGAGTAGCATGGGAGTGACAGGCAAGCAGCTTCTTCTCCAGCACTTGACCGATATCGATGACGATATCCGCACTATACGATGTGCGCATGGAGTAATCCGGCATCAGCAGAAACAGCGGCGAATCATCCAAACAAGGCGTATCCGGAACGATATTCGGCACTTTGGCTACGAAGGCGGAAGCATCAGCGACGACCCGCCCCGCATATCGATTATCCGTATGCGTTCCCCCTTCCGGATGAAAGGCAATGACGATATCCGCCTTCCAGGAACGAATTCGCTGAATGACTGCTTCCCTTAGTTCCAACGTTGGAAGCAGCGCTCCGTCATGGTTGTCAAGGATCTCATATTCCGCAACGCCTAAGTGCTTAGCCGCTTCCATCGCTTCGGAAGCTCTTCGCTTGGCAAGCGCTTCGCCTGACATCTCATAATGCCCAGCATCCCCGTTGGTCAAGGAGAGATATTTCACCTGATGCCCTCTTTCGGCCAACAATGCCGTCGTGCCCCCAGCGTAAATTTCGGGCTCATCCGGATGAGCAGCGATGACTATGATTCGAAGGATGTCCTTCACACGATCACCTCTTCCGTCAAACTCTCAATAAACACGCGAACCCGCTCTACTGTCGAACCCGAGTTGTAGGAAGCGAGCTCGAACGGCTCAGCGTATTGAAAGCGGCCCGCCTCCAACTCCCCGTACAATTCCACGAGCGATGGTGTCATCTCTTTCGAAACGTGCAGAAAATCTGATAGGTCGCGCAGCAGCCACTCTCGTCTATCCTCCCAGGCTGCGGGTACCTCATCAAGCCTTCCTTTCGTCCATGGCTGATATTCGAAAAACTGCGACTCATGTGCGCCGCAGCCAAGCAGCTTGCTCTCCAGCGCTTCATCGATTCCGATGACAATATCTGCGCTGTATTTCTTCTTCATAGAATAGTCCGGCATAAGCAAATACAGCGGCGATTTGCGTAAGTCTCTTGTTTCCGGAACGACATTCGGAACAAACGCTACGAACGCCGCGGCATCGCTTACCGCCTTGCCTGCATACCGGTTGTCTGCATGGACGCCTCCTTCCGGATGGAATGTAATGACGACATCCGCCTCCCACTCCCTAATCCGTTTAATAATGGCGTTGCGCAGCTCAAGCGTCGGCAGCAGTGACCCATCCCGGTTGCCCAGAATCTCGTAATCAGCAATGCCTAAGGCAGCTTGCGCTTTCATAGCCTCCTCCGCTCTTCGAAGCACAAGCTCCTCTCCCGATAATCGAAAATGCCCTCCGTCTCCATTAGTAAGCGACAGAAACTTCACCCGATGGCCGCGCCTGGCAAGCAGAGCTGACGTGCCTCCGGCATACTTCTCTCCCTCGTCTGGATGCGCGAATATAACAATCACATTTAACGATTCACTCATTCATGATAGCTCCCTTCAGATTCGAGCGGTAATCGCTCGGCGTAACGCCTACTTCTTTTTTGAACACGGTGAAAAATGTGCTTCTTGATTGGAACCCTGACTGTGCAGCAATCTCAGCAATCGTCTTGTCCGTTTGGACGAGCAAATACTTGACGAGTTGAATGCGCTCATTCAGGATATAACCCGCAACCGTAATTCCTGTCCGCTCTTTGAATAGCGTGCGGGCATAATTGACGGATAGTGATACGTGATTAGCCATTTCATCGATCGTTAGCATAGGATTATGAATGTTAAGCCTCAAATATTGAAGCATTTCCTCCACTCGCTCGTCTCTTCTGTCACCCACGCGGCGCTCATACAAGCTGCCTATAATAACCTCGGTATCTTCCTTCAGCTTATCCATCGCTTCATCCAGCGTGTTAAATCGATCCAGCTCCGAGCGAATGCCGTTCATGCTAGAGGAATTCATTACTTTGCCGAATGCCTTGTACAAGTGATAGATCAGGAATGTTAGTTGCAGCTTGCATTCGTCATAAGACATTTGGCGCAGCCTGTTCGCAGCTTCGTCCAACAAGCGCTTCGCCTTATCGGTCTGTCCTAACCGAATGGAGTCAATGAGTTCTGGTGGAATTGTATTGTCGGGTAATTGTACCGAGCTTCTTGCTTCGTTTTCGTATTCTGATTCTTGATAAATACGGCTCTTTCCATCGATAAAGCTAAGCGTTGCAAGCTGAAAAACCTTGTCGTAGACAGCTTTCATGTCGCAGTCCGGCTTCTGGAGCTCACTTAATCCAACAGTCAGATTTAGCTTCAGCCACTTGTGCACACGGTCATTAATTTCTTCGAAGCAGTGCGGCAGCTCCTTCTTATCTCCTTCGGCACTGACTCCGATAATAAAGACGAGATGATTGCCTCCAAAATCAATGCTTTCTACCTTCCATGCCTTGTGGGCAACGGTCTCGCAGGCGATATTGACGATCGTGCCCTTAAGCGTTTTGCGGGAGGAGAAATCATATTTCTCGGATAACGCCATATAGGAATCGATTCTGCATACCGCGACAACGATGCTGGTGTAATCCAGAATCGTACTGGCTTCCTGAAGCCGCTTGCGGGCCGGGCCTTCCAGCTTGCCTTCATTGACCCATTCGCGCAAGTCGTCTTCCTTCTGCCTAAGCCGTCCATCCTGAACCGACTGGCTCAACTGCTCAATCCTCTCTGAGAGAATCCCGAAGCCTTGCTGAATCTGATGAACCTCGTTCTTCGGCAGCAGCCTTCTTCTCCAGCCGCTGTCCGTGGCCATTTCGACCATGCTGGATATTTGCCTTGCCAACTGGCTGACTGGACGATGATAGCTTCTCGCATTCCAAAACAAGATCACGATTAACGATAGCAATAACCCGAGAAACGAATACAAAATTTTGTGCTTAAAAGATTCCACTTTACGGAACCAGTCGTCCATTCTTGCCGAGTAATAGATCGTCCAATCCTCAACACCTGCCAAATCATAGGAAACGATCCACTGGCTGTCTTGGACGCTTGTTCGGAATGTTTCTTTGCGCTGTTTCTTGTCCTGCTCACTCAACTGATGGAGCAGGCCCTCGTCAGATTGGCCAATAATGGGCTCACCATTGCCATCTGCCACATGAATGAATACGCCGCTATCCTTGTTCAGCTGCAGCATAGACTTCTGAATGGCATCACTGTTCAACCGAATAACCAAAAAGCTCTTCGAACGGTCTTTCTCAAGTCCGAACGGCAGCAGGATGGCAAGACCTTTTTGGCCTTGGAACAGCAGCTTGGTCATATGAAAATAATTAGGAGAGTCCCCTTGCACGAGCTCTTCCATGCCATCAATCAGCATTTCATAAGCCGGAAGCATCCCCGTATCATAATCAAATACGCGTCCTAGGTTGGCGTTGTACACAACAACGGATTCGATGAAAGGCTCATTAACGAGTCTTTTCTTCAATAATTGCACCATGCCGTTAAGTGCGAACGAATCTTCTTCCCGCAATTGTACCCATGTCCTAATTTCCGGCTCTTCATATAGGCTAAGCGTTACCCGTTTCAGGCGGTCGAACGTAAAGACAAGATTTTCTTTCGTTTGTTCCAGCTTATAACGGTCATTTCGCTCAAGCTCCTGCGCAGCATACTTGGAATATTGGTTCGATAAATAGAAGGAGAAGGGAATAACGGTCATGCTGAACAAAATAACCAATATCAGAAAGACGTGCAGGTAAGCCTCAGCTTGGATGTATTTACGCATGTAATCCTCCCCTCTCCCTCTGTTTCTCTATGACGCTACTTGTTCAGGAATTCGTCGATTTGTTTTTGCCCTTCTTCCTGAATTTTTTTGATTGCGGGACCGGCCTTCTCGGAAAACTCCTTCCAATACGTATCCAGATCAACCGCACCGTTGTAAATCGGCAGCAAGTATTGATTTTCCAATGCGTAAAATTGGGAAAGCTCATTCTGAACAGCGCTTGTATCAAAGTTAAAGCCTGTCAGTACATCGACCGTAAAGTTGTCCGCGTTCATGATAAACCGATTTAGCTCGATAGCGGAGGGCTCTTGACTGGCATCAAGGCGGTCGAATTTCGGATTCCAAATCCAGTCGTACGGGAACCATGGGTATTTGTCCGGCGTCAACATCCTATACTGCCGATCCCCTGCGTCTTCCCAGTTCACGCCCTTGATTCCATACGCTAGCAGATCATATTTTTCTTGAGAGGCGTTTGCCCAATCGAGAAATTGGATCGCTTCTTTTTTGTGTTTGCTCGATTTCGGAACGGTCATGAAATTCCACTGCTTGAATGTCGACGAATTTTTACCCGGCGTCGGATCGAAAAGTGTATACGATTCTAGATCCGAACCCGGCAAGTTAGAGAGCAGCTTCTTGGCCAGGTCGGCTTTTAAGCCAAAATCCGTCGCTAAGTAAACTGCTGTAGGATGAGTCGTCACCCAGTTATCGGGGTCTTTGATCGCCATCACGTCTGGATTAATGATTTTGTCCTGATAAAGCTTGCGTGCGTTCTCAATCGCGCTCCAAATCACCGGGCTAGGGTCATCCAACATATTACGGATAATCGGCGAATTCGGAGCCCTATAGAGGATAAAATCAGTCAACATCGGCGTCATCATAACATCGGTTCCTTGCGCTAATCGGAAATGCACCTCCGACATTGGAATTTGTGTTTGCGGCGTCATTGGTGTGATGTCAGGGAACTGCTGCTGAACCTTTCTAGCAAACGAGATAATATCATCATAGGATTGCATAGGCGGCAAATCGAGCTTTTCTCTTAAGTCCTTGCGGATATAATAGGTCGTTGGTTTGTAAAAAGAATTTCCGAGCGGAATGGCGAGCACTTGGCCGTTAATTTTGTTTGCGTCCCACATTTGCTGCGGGCGCGCCGCCACTATATTTTTGCCGTATTCGTTAAGCAATTCCTCTAGCGGCTCATAATAACCTGCCGATGCCATGCTGTCTAAATGCATCCAAGGGGCTTCGAACATCAAGTCGACCGGCTCACCGCTCGTAAGCATGATCTGCGTTTTCTGATGAATGTCCGACCAAGAGGAAAAGATGACGTCGAGCTTTACATTGAGCGTACCCTTCATTCTATTCTCGATTTCCGCGATAACCTTATCCATATCGGCAGGACGATCTCCTGGCATAACAATCTTCAGCGTCACGGGATCTGTAGAAGCCTTCTGTCCATTATTTCCGTTTCCGGGCTCTTCCCCAGCATTACGAGAACAAGCGGTAATGAGCAAAGCGATTATGAGAAGCGCAGCGCTTAGTTTGGACCATTTTGTCATATCGTTAACCTCCACTGGGTTTAATCCCATCATCTATTAACCTTTCACCGAACCAATAGTTAATCCCTTTACGAAGTACCTCTGAATATAGGGGTACAGAAATACGATCGGACCGATCGTCAAGCAAACCGTCGCGAGCCGTACGCCTTGATTCGGCAATCCCCCTCCATAAGAACCGGGACTGCCTTGAATGTATGACAAGATATTGAGATTGGAAATGAGCTGCCTAATCATAAGCTGAAGCGGCTGCAATTTGTAATTGTCGACAAACAGCAAGGCTAGCCACCAGTCGTTCCAATAAAAAATCGCATAAAACAAACTGATCGTCGCGATTGCCGGCACCGAAATCGGCCACATAATGCGGAAGAAAATCCGATAATCACCTGCTCCATCCATGACAGCCGATTCGTAAATTTCGAAGGGAAGCGTACGGAAGAATGAAACTAAGATGAACGTGTAAAATGGATTAATAAGCGATGGCAGGATCATCGACCATATGCTGTCCTTGAGCCCCAACCACATCGAGATCACAATATAGAAGCCGACAAGCCCCGTACCGAACAAAATCGTAAAATAAGTAAAAAACGCGAGCTGGTTTTTGTACCTGATTTTCGGATGGGCCAGCACGTATGCGAACATCGCGGTAATGAGTACAGCGAGCACAGTACCTACGATCGTCACGAATAACGTCACACCGTAGCTATAATAAATTTGATTGCCTGTTAGCAAGTACCGGTACGCATCGAGTGACCATTTGCTTGGCAGGAGACTAAAGCCATGTAGACCTAGTTCACTTTCGGATGCGAACGAATTCACAATAACGAGCCAAAATGGAATAAAAGAAAATAACGCGAATGACGTAACGATCACATACACAGTGGTAATGACTAATTTATCGGAAGCGCCTATTTGTTTGATCGCGTTTAACATGGCGATTAACCCTCCTTCCTTTCTAGAAGATGCTCGATTCCTTGTCGATCTTCCTAACGATTAGGTTGAATACACAAATCGTAACCAACCCCAGCACCGATTGATAAAGTCCAATGGACGAAGACATGCCGAAATTACCCAGCTGGCGCAAAGCACGGTATGCATACGTATCGATGACGTCCGTCGTCTCGTATAGGACGCCATTGTCTCCGACGAGTCCAAAAATCATGCCGAAATCACCGTAAAAGATACGTCCAATCGCCAGCAATGTAAGCACGATAATTGTCGGGCGAAGAAGCGGCATTGTAATGTGCCTAATCCGCTGCAGCCTTGTTGCTCCGTCTATTTGGGCGCTCTCATAATACTCCGGCGAAATGCTTGTAATGGCCGCCAAATAGATAACAGCCTGGTAGCCTGCCGTCTTCCATACGCTAATGATCGTTAATATGGCCGGCCAATAGTGAGGCATGCTGTACCAGGATACAGCATCTAAGCCTAACTCCTTCAACGAACGGTTGATTAAGCCATCCGAGGTGTTAAGCAGAGAGAACAGCATCATGCTTACGACCATCCAAGATACGAAGAACGGAAGAAACGCCATTGACTGCGCGACTCTTTTGAATACAGCCTGCCTAATCTCATTTAGAAAAATAGCTAATATTACCGAGATGACAAGACCGAACGCAATAAACAATGCATTAAGAAACAATGTGTTGAACGTAACGCGCAGCCAGTCGCTTCCGCCGAAAAAAAACTTGAAATTATCAAGTCCCGTCCAAGGGCTCCCCCAAATTCCGTCAAAGTAGTTGTAATTTTTGAACGCGATCACATGACCGAACATCGGTAAATAGAAGAAAATAATAAGCACCAACAAGCCCGGGACCGCCAACGAATACAAAACCCGATTGCGCATAATTTCTCGAAAAACCATTTTGGTTTCACCCCCTTCACAACGTTATGATAACGTCATGTTGGGGTCACAATATAGTCTCCGATTCAATGATTCAGTTCAGATTTCATGGATTTCGGGGTATTTCACACGTTTTATGTCACTATTAATAACATAAAACTAACACCAAAACTCATTTACTGCAATTTAAACATCAGGAAGGTAGCTTTTTCGTGACCATTGAAGAAAACTCATGATTAAGAAAAGGGGAAATTTAACAAGGTGTTAGAGGTGAAACTCTACGCAATCGAGGAATATTTATTAGTATCTCTAAAAAAAGACGCAAAGAGCTCTGCTCCCTGCGCCTTAAATCCGATTTCCACTACATAGAAATGGTTATACACTAATCACTTGAAGATGAGGATGAACCATCATCTGAGCTGGATGAGTCATAAGATCTACTGTCGTTGCTGGAGGATGAACGGTCATCATCAGAGGAGGAATCCCTAGTATTTTGCCGCCAGGAATTTTCATTGTAGCTGATTTGATCCAATTCATCTTGGTAGTCTTGATCATCGTTGATAATAGAAGTAGATCCACTATCTGGATTTGCCGCGAATCGCCCTGGAACAATATGTCCTCTGCCATTACATTTGCTGCAGGTTTTGCTTCTGAAGAAGCCGCTGACTTTACCCGTACCGCTACATTTCTTGCATGTTTTCACGAAGACACACCCTCTACGATTCTCTTGTCTCTCTTACCATTAATTTCTATATGGTAGCACAGAGGGCAGTTTTCGAATAGCTACTTTTTCACCTGATTAGGCAATCGAACAATTACTGTGGTTCCTTGGCCCAACTGGCTTTCCATCGCAATGCTTCCTTGATGGAGGGTCACGATTTTTTTGGCAATCGCAAGCCCTAGACCATTCCCGCTCATATTGCGGTTTCGCGATGAATCGGTTTTATAAAATCGTTCAAACACATACTCCAGCTGCTCTGATGCTATGCCAATGCCCGAATCGGCGATAGAAAGAAATAGGTCATCCTCGGTTTGAGTCATGCGTATGGTGATATGCCCATTATCCGGGGTAAATTTAATGCTGTTGCCAAGCAGATTCATCCATACCTGATTCAACTGGTCCTGATCTGCTGTTATTTTGACCGCATCCGCCATTTCTAGGTCGATCCGGATCTTTTTGGCCGACCATTGCGGTTCGCAGGTCACTACAATCTGCCTGATTTGCTCATCGAGGCTATATGTGATGGGCTCAAAGGGATGATGCTCCGAGTCGAGCGAAGCCAGCTTGAGCAAATTATCGCTAAGTCTGGATAGTCGGCCGCTCTCTGCAATAATGATATCCAAATAATAATGGCGATCATTTTCCGCAACTAGGCTGTTATTTTTCATCGCCATAGCAAATCCGGAAATGGACGTTAGCGGGGTCTGAATCTCATGGGAAACATTAGAGACGAAATCCTGCCTCATCTGCTCCAGCTGTTTAAGCTCGCTGGCCATTTCATTGAAGCTTTGCGTCAGAACCCCCATCTCATCGGCACGTTTTGTTTTAATTTCCACATCGAAATCGCCTTTCGCAATCCGCTTGTTCGCTTCCGTCAAATTTTGAATCGGCTTCACTAAATAGCGGGCGGCGATGAGTATGCATAGGCTTCCGATCAGCAGCCCGAGTATTAATACGAGCAGCATCATCCGATTAATAATATTTTCATTCTCCGCGGAAAACTGCATAAACATCGCATGCGGCTCCCCTTCGAACCGGAAAGGCATGCCGACAAACGTCTGCCCGGCTTCATTAGGACTCCGATAAATTTGCCCCCGCAGCACTTGCTGCACCGCTTCCGGCGCTATAGCGAGGTCATTCCTATTGTCGATTCCGTAAAAAGTCACGTTCCCGGAGGCGTCAAACAGATGAATCGGATAGGCCGATAGCTTTACCATACGCTTGATGAATGCATCCCCATCGCCAGGGCCAGCTTGCTCATAGAGGCTGCTGATTTCCTCACCTACTGCGATCATGTCATTTTGCCCGATATGGTTAATGTCTTTCTTGAAGAAAGAATAGCCAATGAAAAAAGATGATAACAAACTGAAAATAATGACAGCCAAAAAGGTGAAAATGATGCGGGCATACAAGGTTTTGATCATGTGATCACTAACCGATAACCCAGACTGCGGGCCGTCTCAATCTGAAAATGCTGTCCATCATCGGCGAACCTCTCCCGCAGCCGCTTAATGTGAACGTCAACCGTTCGGTCATCGCCTTCGTAATTTTTGCCCCAAATATGCGTAATTAGCTGCTCCCGAGTAAAAATTTGCCCAGGATGGTTCGCCAGCTTGAACAGCAGCTCAAACTCTTTTAATGGGAGATTAAGCGTCTCGTCTCCGCGAATCACCTGATAGTTGCGACGATTCAGCGTAATGCCGCCTAACTGAACAGACTGGGAAGAAACGATCATATAGCGCTTCAGCAGCGCCTTTACTCTCATGACCAGCTCGATGGGATCGAATGGCTTCGTTACATAATCATCCGTGCCTAGCTGGAACCCCTTCACCTTCTGGGCTGATTCCGCCTTGGCCGTCACCATCAGGAGGGGGATATTCGAATCAATGCTTCTGATCTCCCTGCATAGGTCCCAGCCATTCAAATGGGGCATCATAATGTCAAGAATCACCATATCGATTTGAGCATTTTCCACAATGTCCAGCGCTTCCGCCCCGTCCTTGGCCTCCATGATTTCAAAGCCTTCATTCCTTAAAAATAAAGATATCAGCTCGCGGATATGCGCATCATCGTCCGCAATTAAGATTTTAGCCATGAGCCTCCCCCTCCTCTCTACTCGCAATCATATTCCTCCCATAGGGGAGGACTCTTGCTTCAACCAAATTGCCATCCGAGCAAATTCCAGTGATAGAAAAACAAGCTTAGCATAACGGCTGCCAGCGCTACGAGCGAGTAATGCACCCGCTTCAGCACGGTCCAATATTTATATTTCCATGCGATTATACTTACAACGATACTTGCTACGGTTAAAATAACAAAAATAATAGGCAAGAATAAATATACCACTAACGAAGGCGTAATTTGGCTAAGCCGCTGCAGCAAATCCATGCCCATAACGACGAGCAGCGCTCCGGCAATGGCTACTAACGCCCAAGCAGCAGTTAAAGCAGACAAGCGGACAGCCCACTTTTGTGCCAGTGGCATATCCTTGATTTCTTGTCTTCGGTAAACAAATCCAAGCAAAGCAGTAAGGAACAAGAAGGCCGAGATGCCAAGCACTGGAAACCAGAACTTTGTTTGATTGAAAAGCGTTGAGCGCTCAAGCGGCATGGATGACAGAATATCCAGGAACATATGCGTCACTTTTCCCGAATCATCCGTACGAAAAGCTAACTTCCCTGTCCCCCCAACCTCTTGAAACAAATTTGGCTCAATCGGAACAAAAACCTCCTGCTCCGCCCCGCTGCCGATCACAAGCTTGTTATCTTCAACCCCGATGCTGAGTTGGGCCATAAAGCTGAAAAATTTATCAATATCGCTATGATTGCGGCGCGTGAACTGATAGCTGCCGGCATATTTCTGAACCGACTTCTCAAGCTCAGGGGAGACCGCCGGGGGCAATTCCACTTCACCTGCCGGCAAATACCGGTCAAAGAAAGAATTCAGCAGTCCAGCAGCCGCTGTCCCGCCGTCACCGCCGCTGAAAGATACAAAAACGCCGATTTGTTTATCAGGCACAAGATATAATTCCGTGCTGAATAGCGTATCTGCGCCTCCGTGGGAAAGCACTCGCAGCCCGTTCTTTCTAAGGTCTTCAAAGCCAAGGGCCATCGCTGGCAAACGCTCGTCGAATCGGAATGCGGATGAATGCATCAAGTTGGCCGTTTCGGGCTTGAGCAGCTGCGCTTCTCCATATCGCCCCTCCTGAAGATGGGCAATCATGAAATGCGCCATGTCTACCGCAGAGACGGAACCGGAGCCCGCAGGGCGGAATCCGCCTTCAAATGTCGGGGGCTTGGCTGCGAATTTGCCTCCCTCCTTGGCATAGCCTAGTACTTCATAAGGCTCCAAGGCTGCCGGAATTGGCTCATGCACCGTCGCGTATTTCATACCGAGCGGTTCGAAAATATTTTGCTGAATATAGTCATCATACGAAATACCGCTGACTTCCTCAACGATAAGTCCTGCCAGTGTGGCTCCATAGTTGGAATAAGACATCATCTTGCCCGGAGGCATGACGCGAGCCAGCATATGCTTGTTCAACGTTTCCGAGATTGATCCAGGTAGCTTCTTAGGGTCCGTCGTAATTTGATACCCGACTCCGCCTTCCTCAAACCCAGCGGTATGGGTCATTAGATGCCGCATCGTAATCGGCTCTTTATAGGTTTTCGGTATTTTTACCGATTTCAAGTAGGTGTTAATGTCAGTGTCGAGATCTATTTTGCCCTGCTCGACTAGCTGCATAACAGCTGTCCATGTAAACAGCTTCGTGGTCGAGGCGATCCGAAACAGGCTCGTATCAGGATCGATAGGTGTTCCTGTTTCGTAATTAGATTGACCATAGCCTTTAGCAAGCAGCAGCTCTCCATCCTTGACGATCGAGACGACCGCGCCTGGAATATTATAGCTGTCCATCTGCACCTTCATAATCCCATCAATGAACGCCGTTAGCCGTGTTGTGTCGTTCAAATCGGGAGTCTCAGATGATGATAAAGCCGATGCCGACACGGGAGCCAAAATGCTGAGCATGCTGGAACCCATTAATACAACCAATAGCGCTGCTACAATCATTTTGTATGATATTTTGTGTATATACAATGACATAATTACCCTCCAACGTTCCAAATAGTTTAGATCTATCTCACTCGCGAGTTAATGGAGATCATATCATAAACGTGTGAACGGAGAGTGAACCATGGCTGGTTTATCGAAAAGAGGGGTTAGACGGAGGGGGCGAGATGGCTGATATTTCGAATAGGGGTAGACGGAGAGAATGAGATGGCTGATTTCTCGAATAGAGAGGGGTAGACGGAGGGGCGAGGTGACTGATTTCTCGAATAGGGTTGAGATGGAGGGAACGAGGTGGCTTATTTTCAAATAGAGTGGGTAGACGGAGTGGACGAAGTAGCTTGATATGCTGCAATAGATTAAACGGGCTTAAGCCAGTGACAAGAGCTATGGCTTTTCATCCGTTTTCTGGGGGCGACTGTGGCATGGTTAGGATTTAGATGGAATTTCTCCTGCTAAAATAACGATATTCATCAGGCAAAACAAATAGCTGGAATTTATCCCGTTAATCTTAGCGTTTCAACTCGTTTTCAGCAATTTGCCTAGAATTAGAAGGAGAAATTCCTGCTAAACGTGCAAAACATGCAAAAACATCAAAATTAAAGGGACAAATTCCTGCTAAACGTTGAATTAACCATTTGTGTGTTTTAATTGCTGCGCGAGTAGTTCCTCTTAGGGTTGCGGTAAGAGCTAAATAGTTTGAGCGACTTATATATTTAATGGTAATAATTTAGCTACAAAGGCGAACACATCGTTCTCCAGAACGATCTGATCGCTTCGTATATATTTAAAATGGAGAGAAGGTATAACTCAACACGATGCGAGGTTCGACGAAGAAGATACTCAGAGAAATACAGTAGACGATGTACATGCAGCAGCTGCTTACACTTTCACCGTCCATATTTACCTTATTTAACGTGCGAGATCGTTAGCCACTCACTCCGATACTACCTTTTTGCTAAAAAATCGTTTATCCCCAGCTCGCTTAAATATCGGTTGTTCATGACCAAGCGCTTTACCTTCCCCATCGTGTTTGACCCTTTAGGCGTTCCTCCGCTTCTATTCAGCAGCAGCCATCGGATACATGCCAATGCTTCGAAAGCCTCCAACTCTTCCCGATCCATTTCATTCTCGAGCAAATAAGCATTCCGGAAAGCCTCAGCGTTCCGCTCTGACACGTATATTTTGATAAGAGCAAGCGACCATGCAAAATCATACCTTGGATCGCCTAATTGTCCGTTCGTCCAATCAATTACTGTATATCGACCATTTTCCTCTAGAAAATTAGCCATATGAAAATCGCCATGAATGATATGTTCTTGTGTGATTGGTGTCTTTTCAACAAGTGCCTCTAACGCTTGAGCTAGATCCGAATGCTCTCTTACCCCTGGGAAAAAATAACCGATAAAATCATACTTAGGAAGTTGTATCTGCTCAAGCTCTTCCACACGAATCCGATGTATGCTTGATAATATTTTTGCAATATCGGCCATTTTCTTACCATTTAATTTAAGCACAGGACCACCATCAAAGGTGGTTAACAGCACCTGGTCTCCGTTTGGATCAATTCCCCAAGCCACTGGCCTTGAGACGGACAAGCCTCTTTCAAATAAGGCATTCAATAAATGATATTGAAACTGGATATCCGGCTTCGAGCTTTTACTCCACGTTTTCAGCACAAAGCTCTCTTCGTCTGAGCTAATCCTCATCACTTCAGCCTCAAAACCATGATTCATAGCATGTGTGGTTAAGGCAGCTTCTTGCTTTATTAATTCATTTAGCTTTTCATTTTTTTCTATCCATTCCACTGTACCTATAGGGTTTCCCACGCTCGCTCTTCCCTTCGAATGGTTGTTTTAGTATAAAGGACTCTACTTACCATTCGACATCATGAGACGTCCACCTTCCCAATTTTATAAAATAATGGAATCAACCACGTGGAGTGCGACAGCTAAAATGGCTATCATTCCTTGCAAAACAAGACCGGTACAGCCTTTCTTCTTTCTCATCTTACACGCAGCAAGAAACACAATCAGGACCACCCTGTTCGGGTAGTCCTGTCTGCATGCGAATGGTGTAACTATTTTTATGCCTCTTCCTCCACAACGCCTAGCGCGCGGTTCTTCTCTTTGAAACGGTCGTTATGGGAAGAAACGTAGGCCATGTAAGGAGCTTCCGGTTCCATATACCTCTTCGCGCTATTTAACGCCAAAATACCGCTGGTGAAGGTGCCCGCAATGAGCTCCACCTTGTTTGGATAGGTAACGAAATCACCCGCCGCGTAGATGCCCGGAATGTTGGTAACCATCTGATCGTCTACCTGCATGTTCCATTCATTCATATTAAGTCCCCAATGACGGATCGAACCGTAATCGCATCTCATCCCATGACTGACGACCACCGCGTCGACCTCAAGCTTCTGCTGCTCGCCTGTAGCCGAATGGGCTACGGTGACGGTGTCTATCATCGTACCATCCTGGCTATGAAGCGCTTCTACCGTATAGGGGGTAAGGATGGCCACGGAAGACTGCTTCATTTGGCTAACCGTCCGTTCATGCCCGCCAAATTCGCCGCGCCGATGAACAATCGTCACGCTAGCCGCAATCGGCTCCAGCTCAACGGCCCAATCCACCGCGGCATCACCGCCGCCAGAGATTAATACCCGCTTGCCGCGAAAACCGTCCAACTGCTGCACCGTATAATGCAGATTGGTCACTTCGAAACGATCTGCTCCCTCGATCTCCAGCTTTGCCGGCTTGCGAGCGCCATAACCGATAGCTAGAATAACCGTCCGGGTGAGATGCTGGTCACCGTCTTCTGTTGTCAGCAGGAAATTCCCATCCTCCTGCCGCTCACAATGCTGGATACGCTGGCCGAGTACAATCGTCGGCTCAAAGGTATGGGCTTGCTGAACCAATTGATCAATCAGCTTCTCCCCTCGTACAGGGGTGATTCCCCCAACATCCCAAATCATTTTCTCCGGATAGGTTAGTATGCGTCCGCCCAATTCGTCCTGTGCTTCTATAAGCTTTGTTTTTAATTCTCTCATGCCACTGTAAAAAGCCGTATACAATCCCGTTGGGCCGCCGCCAATAATTGTGACATCGAATAATTCTAGGAATTGGCTCATGACTGCTCTCCCAATATAACCGGAAGCTGCTTAATTAAAGCTTCTCTCGCCAGCGGATCTGTCGTAATGCCTAGCCCCCCATTTATAAAATAAACTTTCCCCGCTTTCACGGCCGGCAAATCTCTCCAGATTGGCTCAGTGATCATTTGCTTAACCGCATCAAGCTCAGGCCCATCAAAATAAACAATAAAGATCCGGTCTCCTGCTATGTTTGGAAGCAATTCAGCCGATATGTCTGAGTATCCGTAATTTTCAGGATCATCAATCAGTTCTTGGATGCCTGCCGTTGGCTTAAACCCTTTCTCATGATAGACAAAGGTTGGCAAATAGCTGGTCGTATACACGCTAAGTCTTTTTTGGCCTAGCATATATTGAAAGACGGAAGCCGTTTCGCCACTCTGAATGGTACCTTTCTGAAGCAAAGAATCCCACATCTCATCGATATCTGACTCATGCTTCGCTAGAAATTCATCCGCCTGTTTCTCAAAGCCGAGCCAGTCGCCAATTCTCTTTACGCGGACAGGCATCGGGTCCCACTCATTCGTCTGAATAACCGGTGCAACTTTTCTCATCACATCAAGCTGCTGGGCGTCCGTCATGGATGTAATAATCAAATCAGGCTCTAGCTCAATCAGCTTCTCCGTGCTCGGCGGCCAGCCCACATCGGCCACATCTTTCACATCATCCCGGTACACGGCATATTCAAGGCCATCTTGAATTAGACCAATAGGTTGAACGCCAAATAACAAAATATCCCCTACCGTGTTATCTGTATAAACAATCCGCTTGGGCGAGCTTGGAATCTCCACCTGTTTATCGTAAGCATCTGTCACAAACTTGGTTGCAGACCCATTTTCTTGTTCGTTTCCTTGGTTCTCAGCAGCCGTTGCTGTATTTGTTGGTTTCGCCTCACTGCCACCTTCGTTATTGCCACACGCACTTAATGCCATTGCAATACAAAGCACAGCAAGACCTTTCCGTATATTTTTGCTTTGAATTCCCATCATTGTCTCCGCCCATCTCTCTGTTTTATTGATAATCATTATCAACTATAGTCAGTATAGCTTTTGCTATTGACACCGACAAGGATAGAATGGGACGTTATTTTATACTAATGAGCTGCTTAATAACCAAAAGGAACCGATTGAAATTAATGAAGCTTTACGGTATGATTTCTTTAATTGATAATAATTCTCAACTACGCTTGGAGGTTTTCACTTGAATCGGAATGGATTGGAGGTAACTCAGCCGGTACATACCCTTTATTTCGAATTGCACCATTTGCAACACATTGTCGCTCCCTTAACAAGTGAAATGCTAGGCCAGCCGCTGTCCTCCTATATCCTGCTTGTCATGGAAGAAGGGGAAGGCGAGCTGCTGTGGAACGATAAGGAATACGCGCTTAAGGCCGGTAGTTGCTGGTTGTTTGATCCTGGGTCGATGATCGACGTGAACCTACTTCACGGTCAGTGCACCTCGTTTTGGCTGCTCAGCTTTTCCATCCTAGGCCACACAGCCAGGCCCACCACGACCTATTTGCAAACCGGTGAATGCCGTATTTCCTCTATCAAAGCTCTGCTGAGCATAATTATGGAAATCAGCATTCACCAGAATGATAAGTCTGCAGCCCGGCAAATGGATAATCACGCGAGATTCCAAAAGCTGATGCGAATGATAATAGAGAGCACGGAAGTTCAGCCCGCTGCCGAAACAACACGTCAAGCTGTGCTAGCCATTATTGAACAGCTTAAAGAGCATTTTACCGAAGACATCTCCGTAGAAGAGCTTGCTTCGCAAGCCCAAATTAGCAAACGAAGATTTACCCACTGGTTTAAGCAAATTACAGGCAAGCATGTGTTGGAGTATATCACGGCCTTACGGATGGAATCTGCAAAACAACTCTTATTAAAAGGCGAGCGCCTGCAAGAGATCTCCGTCAAGGTCGGCTATCGGGATGAATTTTATTTCAACCGCCGGTTTAAACAGACGGAGGGGCTAACGCCCGGACAATTTGTCCGCAACTATGAGAACAAACCCGCCCATATTTGTGCACTAACCTGCCTTGGGCATTTACTTGCTCTTGGCATTCGGCCCATCGCAGCCGCCAAAAATTTAACCAATAGGCCTTATTTGCGGAATCTTAGTCTGGATATTCACCGTGTGAACAATATTCCTTATCAACTGGAAGAGATCGCCGAGCTGCATCCGGAATATATCCTGGTATCGAACGAACAGGAATGCGAAGAGCTGTCCACCGTTGCCTCTACGATGATCTTCTCACAAAACGATCATAAACCAATGACGTTGCTGGCGATGCTCGGCGAAGCTTTTAACAAACAGAGGATAGCACAGCAGCTTATTTTGCAATATGAACACAAGGCTGAACGTCACAGAACGGAATTACGGGGATTCATATCCAAGGAAGAAACGGTTTCTGTTATCGAAATACGCACTGATTCCATATATGTGTTTGGCAACTTCTGGTGCCGTGGAGCTTATAATTTATACGATGGGCTAGGCATGACGGCCCCTCCCATTATTGAGCAAGAGATGCTTAACCGCGAGGCTTATCGCCTAATTACAGAGGAGCAGCTTTCACTATACGCAGGCGACCGATTATTTGTAAGCATCCTTGATCCGGTTCGATTCCGCGCGCTGGAGAAAACTTTCATCTGGAAGCAGCTGAAGGCTGTTCAACATCATCGAATCTATTTCATAGACCCGGAGCATTTCGCTGTCAGCGACCCCATCTCCATGCACAGCCAAATGGACGTGCAGATGAAGCTGCTGCTTGCCCGCTAGCCTGAGAGGAGTCTGGTTAAAGAGTCCCTCTACTCTATTGAATGAGACCAAGATTATAATAAAAAAAGCCAGCTATAGTAGCTGGCCAAATCTGCATATGAATCTATAGAAGTTGAACGAAAGAAATGAAGTTTAAGCGAAGCGAGAAGATCGTTCTGGAGAAACCTCGCATAGCGACCATAACGAAAAATTCAATTCAACCTATATCGTTTTTTTCACTCGTTATTTCACTAGCGTAATACCGAAAGTAGATCCTGCGTTTCCAGCAAATACGATATATCCGTTCACAGGCAGCACGACTTCATTTTTACCGCTAATGACCGTATTATTCACCAGGGCTCCCGTTTCATCGTATACCATAAAGCCGCCTTTAGCCGGCATCTTGACTACCATTTTCTTGCCGGCAGCTGCTTCGGGAACGCTGAACCATCTGGCATAACCATCCGCTTGAATCGTAGTTATCGACGATTTGCCTTTATACAGCGGCTTCACTCCGTCCTCGCTCATATACACGGTTGTAGCCGCATCAAAGTACTCTACGCCCTCTTTAGCATAAAAAAGAATACTTAGTGTATCTCGGCCTGCTGTGCCAGGAATCTGATGCTGACTCTCAGCTGTTTGGGGTCCTGTTATTTTTATATCATTGAAATAACCTTCCAACTTGTGACCACCGCTTGTCTGTATGGTTGGCCTAATCATGCTCATGTAATTGACTGAGCTAAATTTCTCATTGACTGGGTAGTAGGATTTGCCTTCTCTCTTGGCCCACGCATCTGTCGTCTCTTTATTCAGTACTACAGCTTCCAATTTCTCCGCCTTGTAATCTGAAAACGCAAACTGCCCTAATTCTGGCACCGAAATATACTGGCTCATCCACAAATAAGTCCGTCCGTTACTTTCTTTGACAAAACTAACCTTTGTGCTTCCATCTTCATCGACAAAAGTTCCATCCTTGGTGTAAATAAATTTCTGATCTGGCGCAGTCACTCCTGACAATGCCAGTTCACCATCTTTGATAGCTGCATTCCACTGATCGCCTAGAGTACTATAATAACCTGCGTACTTCACAAGATCTTGTGGCATGTCAGCCTTCGCTGGCTTGCCAAATGATTTATCCGGCTTGATTTCTTTAATTGTGCCCTTCTCTTTCATCGCCTGAAGGAGCAATTCACTCGCTATCAGCTGATTTAATACGGCGCTCCCGCCTGAGGTAATAACGGCTGCAGCCATGTTCTGTCCGGGAAGCACGACCAGGGAGGAATGATACATCTGAGTGTCTCCTCCTTTGACGAGTGCTTTTATCCCATAATCATTAAACGGGAATAAGCGTACGCTGTCCCAACCAAGTCCGAAGTCCATCGAGTTATCCGCGTCTTTGGGCCAAAATCCTCTTCTATACTCTTCTTGCTCCATGGCCTGTGCTGATTTGATGGAGAGTACGTCCGTTCTCTTCCCAGTAAAGATTTGCGAGAATCGGACCAAATCCTCCGCAGTAGAGTAGACTCCGCCTGTACCAATCGCATTGGTCGTCTCCGTTGGAAGCTGGCCCTCATATGCAGGAGAGTAAAGGCCGGCAAATTTGCTCGTCTCTATCCTGTCTTGTGGCGTCATGGTATGGTTCATTCCCAAAGGTACAGCAAAATTATGATGAATGAATGCCGTGAAAGTCATATTGCTGACTCTTTCTACAAGAATCTCTGCTAGCGTGAATCCATCATTGCAATACACGGAAAAAGCTCCCGGTTCTGCCTTTAATTTCTGTGTAGACAAGTTCTCTAGCAGCGAATCGTGTACGTGTGTATCTGGATCATTGAATAAGAATGCACGGTTTAAACTCGAACCCTGCAAACCAGATGAGTGATTCAACAACATGCGCGGAGTAATCTTTTTATAACGTTCATCTTCCATCTTGAAATCCGTAATATATTGTACGACAGGGGTATCGAGATTGATCTTACCTTCATCCACTAGTTTCATGACTGCCGACGCGGTAAACACTTTGCTCGTAGAGCCAATACCATAGATGGTTTCGTTCGTTAACGGAGTTTTCCCTTCTATATCGTTAAATCCAGTTTGTCCCGATACTTTGATTACTCCATTGTCGATCAAGGCATACTGCACGCTGGTTATTCCATATTGTTCAGTTAGAAGCGCTGCTTTCTCAGAAGCAATCTTCTCTAGCGTCTTAGAAGAAACTGCAGTTACCGTGCTGGAAGCCATTGCGTTCGTAGGAATAAGCGGGGTCAGAACTAAGGCCGCTGCAAGCGTCCATATGAAGCTTTTTTTCAAATCATCCACATCCTTTTGTCTCTAGTTTTGATCGGTTAAGAATTTAGCTTGAATCTCCTTCCTTACCGTCATTCTAGCATTCCGGCCTTACGCGCTATTAAACATAGGCTTAATTTTCAACTGCGATATCTAGATGACTGTTCAGCTTCTGTTAAGGTCATGCTCCATAATTGAGCGGTAGTCAGTATTATGATTCCTAAAAATAAAAAAACCGCGTTAAGCGCGGCTTTTACAGAACTAACGTTTTATATGTCCTTTCTATTGGTAAAGCTAAATTTCATCCTTATATAGCTCATCTACATATCGCTTATAAACCAAAAAACTCTTCCGAAGTCTTTCTCGTTGCCTCAGCTACTTCTTCCACTGATCTTCCGATACATCGTGACACGGCCTGCAAAATGTGCGGCAAGAAGGCTGGCTCGTTTCGTCCATCTTGCGGTTTCTCCTTCAAATCACGCGGGGTCAGGAATGGCCCATCCGTCTCGATCATAAGCCGGTCCAGCGGGATCAGCCGTACAAGCTCTTTCAGGTGTTTGCCTCTACGCTCATCGCAAATCCAGCCCGTAATCCCGATATAGAGGCCCATTTCAAGATACGCCTTAAGCTCGGGCAAAGTCCCCGTAAAACAATGGACGACCGCTTTCTGAACCGATTGCTCCTTAAGAATGCCCATAAAATCCGAAAAAGCTTCCCGTTCATGCAAAAACAGCGGCATATTCTGCTCAAGCGCTAAACCAATTTGCTCGGTGAACCATTTACGCTGTATATCCCTTGGGGAGAAATCCCGGTTATAATCTAATCCGCATTCTCCGATAGCAACCACCTGCGGCTGTATCGCCAGTTGTTTAAGCTTCTTGATTGTCTCATCTGTACAGCTCTTCGCATCATGAGGATGAACACCCGCAGTAGAGTACAGCTTTCCCGGTAAACGACCTGCATAGCGGGCAGCTTCCAAGCTGTTTCTCAGGCTTGTTCCCGTGATAACAAGTGGAGAAACCTCATTCGCTGCCGCTCTCTCAACCACCTGTTCACGATCCTGATTATACGACCGGTGCATCAAATTGACGCCAATATCTATTATTTTATGCTCCATCATTTATTTGCTCCATTCCATTTCATTTCTTGGTGCTTCTTAATTTATAAACTTGCTAGTTGCATCCAATTTCTTCTAATTTATATTATATGCATTTCAAACAAATGGAGGGTAGGGACTATTTGATTAAAATCATTTTTTACAGTCAAATCAATAAATACGATCATATATTACTACCTCCATTATCATTTATATGTAAATTTTGAAAATGTTTCTTGCTTCTCTATTAACTATTTAGTAATGTTAATTCATTGCATTTATCTGGTAAATTTTGATAATCACATCATTGAAGGAGACTTAACATGAAGAAGGCCACCATCATTTCAATCACAGCTGTATTACTCATTGCATGCGTAACAGGTTTTACTTTTTGGAAAATTAACGATGCTAAGGAGAAAAAAGAGCTGGCTATCCTAGCAGACATTGCTAAAATTCAGGAAAGTGTAAATTCACTTTATAAAGACGAACAAAAAACAAATCTTGCCGATAATATTGACCAAGCTTCGATTCAAACCACACATGACTTATATTCTACTTATGCTGATCAGAAATTGTCCTCACAAGCTACCACATTATTAGAACAGGCTTCTTTAGATATCAATCATGTCGATAAAATGTTCGCTTTAAAACAAAGTATAGATCATCTTTTTGATGAGACTGGCGCTATCAAGGTAGCAGCTGACATAGATTCTGCCAAAAGCCAATTAGAGGCTTTAAAGTCAGATAAGCCCGTCTTTGCGGAAGAGCTTAACTTAAAATTAATTGATGCCGAAACTCAAATAAAACGGATTGCTGCTGCATCCACGATGGTTGACGCTTTATTTACATCACCAGAAAAGTCTGCAGTCAAAGAATCCATTATACAAACAGAAATCAATGTAGCCAAAGAAAATGTAAATCAGATTAAACAAAATCAAACAAAAAACAGTTTATTGTCCCATATACAAGTAGCAGACGATTATTTGGATGCCAAGATCAAGGCAGCAGCAAAGGCAAAGGCAGAAGCAGAAGCTAAAGCCAAAGCGGAGGCGGAAGCAAAAGCAAAGGCCGCAGCCGCTAATAAAAATAAGCCAGGCAAATCGTCATCCTCTACCAAATCTGACGGCACCATAGATATAACCGGATGGTATCCTTATGACACCGGAGATCCCGCCACTTTATTGAAATATTTGTTATCTGGCGATGTAGTCAAGTATAACGGCCAATACTATGCCTCGCCGAAACTAACCGATATGTTGTCCAACCAAGAGGTTGTCTATTTTCATGATATCGCAAATGATTAGGGTAAGCCTATAAAACCGCCCTCCATCGCTAAGAATGGAGGGCGGTTTCACTGTCTTGTTCTTCATCGTTTAATAAGCTCAGAACGAGGCGGAATCGTCCCTGCTCTTCATTAGCCTTTTACAGCCCCAGCAGCTATTCCGCGGACAATATGCTTTTGCATAACGATAAAGAAAATAAATATTGGCACCAATGTTATAATCGTAAGCGTCATGAACATTGGCCAGTTAACGGTAAATTCACCTTTGGCTTTATAGATCTCTAGAACGAGCGTCGATTTGGAAGACGAGTTTAGAAACAGCATCGGTGCCAAAAAGTCGTTCCATATCCACATCGTCTGAAAGATGACACTAGTAATTGTAATCGGCTTAAGCAGCGGGAAAATGATTCGCCAGAAGATGCCCCATACATTGCAGCCGTCGATCACAGCCGCTTCAGACAGCTCCTTTGGGATCGTCTTCATATAGCCCATCATCAGGAAAAAGACAAACACAGAGCCGCTCATATATAGAATAATCAAACCGTATATCTTATCGACTAGCTGTAGTCCACTCATCAATTGAAATAAAGGAATGAGTGTCGCCTGAAAAGGAATCATAAATCCAGCAAGCAAATAGAGCATTGCAAATCGTGTAAGACGATTTGCATTAAACACCACCGGGTATGCCCCCATCGCCCCGATAATCACGATCAGCGATACGGAAAAGAAGGTGATTGTCAAACTGTTTCCAAAGCTGCGCAAAATTGATGTTTCCTCAAAGACTTGGACATAATTCGAAAAGATCCATTCGGATGGGAAAGCCATCGGTTTCTTTGCGGCATCTTGCATCGTTTTAAATGTATTGATAATGATCAGATAAAATGGGAAGAACGCAATGACTCCCGCAGGAATCATTAATATATCGAGAATCCATATCCGTTTATTCGAGTTTGTCATTGCATGCTTTGCTCCCTTCGTTGCATCACTGTGACTTGGAAGACAGCAATCGCTAACACGATTAGGAAGAAGATTATCGACATCGCCGATGCAAGGCCGTATTGGGTTTCTGATATTCCTCTTAACACAATTACCTGAGTGATTGAATAGGTTTCATAACCAGGCCCGCCCTTTGTCAATGCAAATGGAATTTCGAATACTTTTAGCCCGCCGGTAAGCAGCAGCATGACGCTTATCGTCATCGCGGGAGCGAGCAGCGGCAAAGTTATAAATCGAATTTGCTGAAAACGGTTCGCTCCGTCTATCGAAGCAGCCTCGTAATAATCCTTCGGAATCGATTGCAGAAAAGCCAAATACAGTACAGCATGCCATCCTGTGATTGCCCATGTTGCTACGACAATCGTAGACAGCTTTGCGAGCAGCGGATCGGCGAGCCACGGCTGCGGTCCGATGTTAAACAGCTCTCTGAGGATGGTATTCAATACGCCTGACCCGATGGGCGCAAGGATAAATCCCCAAATGTAAGCAAGCAATAGACCGCTCGGGATCGACGGAAAGAAGAAGATCACACGAAGCAAATTTTTGGTAAAAAACTTTTGATCCAATATCATAGCGAGTGGAATCGCTAATACTGTAACGAGCAGCGCCTTGGAAAAAGTAAAGAATAGAGTATAAGAAATTGCGGAAATGATGGCATCGTCAGCAAATATCCGCACATAATTTTTCATGCCTACAAAATCATATACCTTCGAGTATCCATCAAAATTAGTAAAACTAAGAAAAAATGATTTGATAAGCGGATAGATCGTAAACAATGAATAGATGGCAAGAATCGGAAGCAAAAATAATTGAAACTGCAGTTGACGAACAAATTTGGTCATAATTTGCCTCCTAATATGACTTTTATTTCATGATAACTGTGTTGGAAGCAACGGATTGGCATGGATAAATCGGTTTTTCATCGATAAGAGGGCAGCAGGATTACCTCTGCCCTCTACATGACCTAAATCAGCTTATTTATTATCCATTTCTCTCAGTTTCTTATCCAGTGCAGCGGTTGCCTGCTCAGGGGTTATTTTGTTTACCGCTATATCCTGTAACCCTACAAGGAATTGGTTGCGCAGCGCTTCCTGATGTCTACCCCACGATACCATTGGCAAGTAAATACGTCCTGCCATCAAGCCGTCTTTATAAGCCGGCTCATACGCCGGATGTACTTTGGTTTCATAGCCGTGAGCTGTAATGATTCCGCCCGTGCCTTCCTCAAATTGCTTCAAACCTTCCTGTGTTGATAAATAATCGAGAAATAGCAGCGCTTCTTCCTTATTTTTCGTTTTGTTATTAACCGCGAAGCCTACGCCAGGTGCCCCGTTAAAATATTTGTTGCCTGGTTCTTTTCCTGGAATAGCCATGATTTCGAATTCGATATCAGGGTTAGTTGCCTCAATCGTACTGATGTTCCAAGGACCGCCAGGGAACATGGCTACATTGCCCAGGGCAAACTCATTCATGACTTGGTCACTCGTCATTCCAATCATATCCGGTGTTAATATTTTGTTGTCGATCAGCCCTTCCTTCCACATCGTCAACACTTCCGTCCAGCCTTCGGCAAAGGTCGCTTCGCCATTAAACAGCTTTTCGTCGAACGATGGATCCTTCGTTAATACATTGCTGCCGAACATAGCGGAATGAATGATCGTGATATCATGCATTCTGTCATATAGGGGAAGGATGCCGGCTTCCTTTAACTTCAAGCAGGCTTGGACGAATTCATCCCACGTTTCTGGCAATGTATTGATGCCGGCCTTTTGGAACAATTGCTTGTTATAAAACAAGCCGCCTGCCCATCCCGTTTGCGAAAAGGCGTATGTTCTTCCATCCTTGCTCAGCATCGGCTTGTTGCTGTCGAGCATAACGGACATGAACGGTTCGTCGGTCAAATCAAGAGCGTAGCCTCCGTTAATGATTTCATTGCGGTTTTCCGCGGCGATGATGAATAGATCCGGGGCCGTATCCGACAACAGCATCGTTTGCAATTTGGCAATATAATCTGTTACAGGCGGAGCAAATTGAAAGTCGAATGAAATATGTGGATATTTCTTCTTAAAGCCGTCTAACACGGGTTTCATCTCTTTTTCATTGTTCCAGGCCAGAATGCTGAGCTTGACTGATTTAGGCGCATCTCCACCTGTGGAACCCTCGTTTTTCTTGCCCCCATTATTGGATTGGCTACATGCAGCTAGCATGACTGACAAACAAATAATGGTAATTAAAAGCAACAAAGACTTTTTCTTCATGTTAACTAACCCCCTAGTTATCTGGTTTAATGTAAGCACTTACAATACTAGTATAGTAAGAACTACTTCGAATCTGAATTCAAATTATTGCATGGTTTATTGTCAATTGTTGCGCTTGCTGCATGAATGATCAATCGGTGTGAGCTGGTGAAGAACGATATTCTTTAGGCGTCATGCCATAATATTTTTTGAAGACACGGCTGAAGTGGCTCTCGTCCAAAAAGCCGGTATGCTCTGCTATACGGCTGTTCTTCCAGCTCGTTCCGACAAGCAGTTGAGCAGCTTTCTCCATCCGCACCTTGATCACATAAGACCAATAATTTACGCCGAATTCCTGCTTAAACGCCCGGCTTAACTGATACTTGTCAATGTCGAACCTCCCTGATACAGATTGTAATGTTAAATCCTCTTGGTAGCTTCTATCTACATACGGTTTAATCCGCAGCATCGCATCCCTCAGCTTGGAACCGGTTTCGGCAGGCCCCCCTATATCTTGCGCGCTTTCCGCAATTAACTGCGGCAGGGATGCGGCATCCTGGGCAATCGTGCTGATTCCAACTGACCACTGTTGGTTGGGTGATAGGACTGACGCTTTTTCTAGCACAAACTCGCGAAATTCTCGCAATTGGCTGCTCGTTAAATCGTCTCCCCCGCCAACAAGCACCACCATTTCCTTTTTATTTTTGCAACAAATCACACAGCTAATTTTATTGTCCACTTGTTCTTGCAGCCAGCAAGAATAGTCGGTCTCTGAAGGCAAGCCATCCACAAAGGTCAAAATTGCAAATCGGTCCACCGAGAGAAATTCAAGTCCTTTCCGGACGATGGACAACGATTCTGCTTCTATCGAGCCGGAATAGATCGTCTGATTTAGTTCATTACGAATCGATTGCCGTCCAGCCGCTGCGGACTCTTGAATCAGCTCCACCAAAACATCTCTAAGCTGATCAGCATCGACCGGCTTTAGCAAGTAATGGGAAACCTGCAGCCGGAGCGCGTCTCTTGCGTATTCAAATTGATCATAAGCGCTCAGAATAATGGTCCGCGGTAAATGACCCGACTGCTGCATCCGCTTCATCGAATCGATTCCGTTCAATAACGGCATATGAATATCCATGATCATCATATCCGGACGAAAGGTATCGACCATTCGGGCCGCTTCCACGCCGTCATAAACATGCTGTACTTGCGTAAACCCCATTTCGCTCCAACTGATTACCTTATCCAAATAGCGATGCAATGATATTTGATCATCCACGATAAGCATCTTCACGCTCATCACCTCCACCTAATGATTTCAAGCCTTTGGCAAAACGACATAAACCGTGGTATAAACCCCTTCTTTGCTTCTGAGCTTCAATCCGTAATTAGAGCCGAACTTCAACCGGATACGCTGATTGACGTTATATAAGCCAATACCGTCCGGTTTAAAATCCCGCATGCCTAATTGTCGAGCCAATTTTTCGCATCGGCTTTTCTCTATTCCTCTGCCATTATCTCGGATTGCGATCATGATCCCTTTTTTGACTGCCACAACACTGATTGTCATTTTAGCCGACTGCGGGTTTTCGCCAAATCCGTGGAGAACTACATTTTCAACGAGCGGCTGCAAAATTAACTTAATCGTTCCATGTTTTAAAATCGACTGATCCGGTATGCAAAACTCGATATCAATTCGATCATCATATTTTTTATTCAATATATACAAATAGTCTCTGACATTCTGAACTTCCTGCTCCAGCTCCACCATTTCTTCCGATTGTTTCATTGAGTACCGCAGAAGACTGCTCAGCGACAATACCAATTGGTTGGAATCCTCCGTACTGCCGCATACAATCTCGGTTTGCAGCAGTTGCAGCGTATTGAAGAGAAAATGCGGATTAATTTGCGATTGCAGCGTTTTGAGCTCTACCTCTTTTAATGCAATTTCTGATTGATAGTTCTGTTTGACCAGCGTTTCGATTCGGATCACTAGCTCTTTAAATTTGTTGCCTATCAGGTTTAGTTCGCGATATTTATAGTTATTCGTCTTAACATACGTACTGTCTCCCCCGATTTTATCCAATGTGAAAAGCAATCGTCCGAACGGTCGGGAGATTCGAACGGTAATCAATATGGAAATGAGAAGGTTAAGCAGCAAACAAAGATAAATAAAACCAATTAGATTAGATTTCAGCGAGTCTGCCTGTCCACTGATGACAGACATCGGAATCGTCGAGATCATTCTCCAGCCCTGAACAGCAGTAGGATGAAAGATAACAAGCGTCTCCTTCCCGTCCAGTTCCGTTACTATGCTTCCAGAGTCGCTGGCATAAATAAGCTCAATACCTGCGAAGTCGAGCTTTGTACCGATGGCCGCAATATCTTTATGAACGATGATTGTCTGCTGAGTATCAATCATAAATATGCTTTCATTATTTTGATACGACGTAAACTCGAACATGCCGTTAATTTTGTCTAAATCCAAATTAGCGATGACAGCTCCAATCGGCTCACGGGCGTAATCCTTGACCGGTAAGGCGATGGATAGCGTCGGTCGGTTATATTTTGAAATATTATTTTCCAGATAGTAATCCTGCTTGTGGAGCCCAAGCGTAATAAAGCCTTTGTTCGGAGTTCCCGAAATCGCCTGCTTAAACCAATCTTGCTCGATAAAAAGATAATTCCATCGGAGTGATTTTCTTCCATCCAGGTTATTTACATAGCCGTTTTCCCCCAATATTAAAATATCGCTAACCAGTGATTGCAAGGAAGATACACCAAAGGCGACGTCCGCTATATTTCTCTCATGCTGGATGCGTCTTTCAACATCCATTTCCTTGCCCGGATTCATCATGGCGCCAAGCGAGTAGTGACTCGCCAGAAGAACGAGTGGACGAGTAGCCTCTTCCAGATTGAAGCTGAACCCGCGCGCCGCTTGCTCCATCATTTTATAGCTCGATTGAGTGATTTCCTTGGTAAGGCTCGTCGTTGAGTCTCGAACAGATAACAGTCCAAGCAGTAATAAGAGCAAAATGTTGACCAATAAATAAGAAAACATAATCGTACGTATGATGGTTTTTCCCGTTAGGGAACGACTTAAAAAATTTGCCGCATTGTTCATATCAGCACGATCTCCCATGGGTGAATGATTTTACATAAAAACCCATAACAAAGTTATGGGTCGTTTCAAAGGCAATGCTCATTGTCCTCTTTTATTGATGATCCATTGACTAAACATCATGCTCAACATAACGGAAATAATCGAAGTCTGCATGTTTACGTTCTCCTATCAAGTCTTGAACGCTCATACCGATAAAATTGCCTGTAAAGCGGATATAATCCGCATATTCATCAGATAAATGACTGACATCAAGCTCAGGTCCGATGGCGTTCCATTCCCCGTCCTCCACCGCGTACATAAACTGAGCTTTCTCATTCTGAATTATAACTTTCAAATGATAAGTTCCAGCACCAACCGAGATATCCCGCTCCAGTACTTCATTATAAACACCATTTATCGATTGAATAATGCCTATGCAAATCCCTATTTCCTCATGAAATGTCACACGTAAATAAACATAATCATTCGTATCGTAGAACAGAATCAATCCCGCCATTTGCTGATAATGCTCGGGATTGTATTGCATCGCTGTCTCCGCTTCACAATACATCGATTGTTGCCGGCGTGCGACAAGACTTTGGCGATGCGTTGAGCTCATAGATTCTTGACCCCATAGTCGCAAGTAACCTTGTCTATCTGTTAAGGATAACCACTCCGGACTTGCGGGTATGCGAAGGGTGTTCCATTGCAGTCCAAGCTCCGCGTTATCAAAGTGGTCTACATCCGGTTCAACCGGGAACGGATGTAATGGCAATTGAGGCGCTTGCACCACAGATTGCGGCCAATTGCCTCCTCCATCAATCGCAATCCAATCATCATTCGTCCAATGACAGCGCTGAATCGCGGTTTCTCTGCCTAGCATGCACAGCTTATCTTTCACAGGGCGACCAACGAGATGAACCATATACCATTCCCCGTTTTGCGTTTCTACCAGCGAAGCATGTCCTGCTTTCTGCAGCTCCAGCTCTGGCTTGCCCGCAGACGTCAAGATGGGATTCGCGGGATCAACTTCATAGGGGCCGTCGATATGCCGTGAACGCGCCATCGTTACCGCATGTTCATATTGTGTTCCGCCTTCGGCGGTCAGCAAGTAATAATAGCCATTCCGTTTATATAAGTGCGGCCCTTCTGTAAGTCTAAGCTCTGTGCCTAGAAAAATATTTTTCTTAGGACCGACAAGTTTTTTCTCTTCCTTCGAATATTCCTGAAGAATGATGCCGGCGAATGAGTTTTTCGCTTTCCGATGATCCCAGATCATATTGACGAGCCATTGCCGACCATCCTCATCATGAAACAAGGAAGGATCAAAA
The DNA here is from genome assembly GCF_006345825.1 of Paenibacillus paridis. Lineage (GTDB taxonomy): Bacteria > Bacillota > Bacilli > Paenibacillales > Paenibacillaceae > Pristimantibacillus > Pristimantibacillus paridis. Next base: position 58,566 of record NZ_VCIX01000076.1, on the reverse strand, counting down.
CCGCTGCTGTTCAAATAAATAGGCTCTGACCAGGGCCCCAAAATATCATTTGCCGTCACCATGTAATTATGAGTATCCTTGAAAGCCCCCATACGACTTTTTACATCCGTATAAATAAGATAGAAAAGGCCATCATGATAGCTTAGGCATGGCGCCCATGCACCGCCCGAGTTAATATTGCCCTCCATATTCAATTGAGAGGACTGTGTTAATATCGAGGTAAGCGGACGCCAATTCACCAAATCTTTGGAATGATGAATGAGTACCCCAGGAAACCATTCAAATGTCGAAGTCGCAATATAAAAATCATCTCCTACACGTACGATTGACGGATCAGGATGAAACCCACGTAATATCGGATTGCTAATCATATTTTCCACTCCCTTAATTGTTTTGTTTACCATCGTGAATACGCTTTAAATAAGGCCAAATAGAACTATCAAATACCTTTCATCATTGCTCATATTTGTTTTATAATATAAAACAACGTTCTTATATAGTGGCGCAAACGACCCATCTTTCAGTACGCTTTGATCTATATCGTACTAAATTGTATAGCCTAAGTTGCCTTTTCCATACTCTTGTACCATGCTTATCAAATAAGTCAAATATTTTAAAGGAACTATACTGTGCTTGAATTACGGGCTTATTTCTTCTCTGAGTACTTCTCGGAAATTGTTTTACATTATAAAACAACGTTCTGTTTTTTATAGTTAAATAATAGCAGACAAGGATTTCAATGTCCATCTTCTAATATCTCAATAACGAGTTTTGAAGAGCCTGCGAACCATTTTGCCCTGGGTGCAGCTCTCCAGACTCGCTTATTCTTTGTTCATACATTGAATGCGCCAGCGTTTTCCATAGGCCCCTTACGCATTTTCTGGCATGTCGTGACGGTTGCATATGATGAGATAGGCTCCCTTGGCCGCGTCTATGAATTAACACCTAACATGTTTGCGTTTGAACCCCAGCCGGTTTTTCACTACTGCTGTCTGGATATTTTCTGAGGCGTTTATCCATTTGCTTTTGGGCTTGTCCTTATTAACTTCTACCGGGCCCACTGCCTTTGCGGTTTCCACAGCCTTATCATGCAGCGGCAAATAGGATACTCCCACAGTGTAAATGAAATTATTCATGGCGTATTTCGTTCGTTCAGGAGAATCATGAATCGTATTTTCCACCAAATCAAGCATGTTCGAAAGTTTGGCTTGGGAAAATTCACTGTCCGGTCGGTTGCCTAACAACCAGCAATAGCAGCTCCAACCCGCAGACATTTTAAGTTCATCTCCGCTTGCGATCCATTTATCCGATACCTCTTGTGCAATCTCTGCTTCTGATAACGTGACGGCTACCACAAAATCAGACAGCATAAAAAAATAAGCCGCGTCTATCCATCGATCAAAATCCGCTTCACTCATCGCATCTGGATCTGCAATGACGCCTGCAAAATACATGGCGTCGTAATTTCCTGTGGCGTACAGCTGCTCAGCCAGCTGCTGGTCTTTTTTGATTTTTTTTGCAATGGGCTTCATTGCACCTGTAGCCACGCCAAAAAGCGGCTCATGCGCCCCATTGGATCCGTATATTTTCTTGGTCCGTTCCTTGCCGAGAGCCTCAAGCTCCTGCATAACCGTATCTACATTCATTGCTCAACACGTCCTTTCAGAGGTACCTCCTACTACTATCATCTCTTTCCAACAATATAATATCACAAACGGAAGGATATCAAGTTAATTAGCTGACCAAGCTTCACTTTCACATTAAAAGGCTCATCAACTGCCAAAATGGCATATGCGGTAAATATTAGGCTTATCCTCTGAGAAGGCAAGATGAAAAAGATCAGGATTAGATAATGCTTCCCACTCCTTAAAGCCAATTTGGCCATCAAAATGCTTAAGTAGTAGTGAGATTAGGTTCCCGTGTGATACGAGCACGATATTCTGGTACTCGCTATCCAGCAACTCCTTCACTACGCTAATAGCACGGCTCATGGCCGTGTTACTGGACTCCCCACCCTCATAACACAGGTCTAAGTCATCATATGTCTTTCGTAGCATGGTAAGCCAATCCGGTTGATTCTCGTTTGATAAGACCCTCTCGGCCAATCTATCATCCAGAACAACTTCTATTCCGAGTTTTTCAGCTAACGGTGTTATCGTATGGCGTGCTCTTTGAAAAGGACTTGAAATAATGAAATGAATGTCTTTTTTTAATAGAACATCAGTAAGCTCCTCTGCTTGTATAACACCTAGATCAGTAAGCCTAGCTTCAGGCTCCTGCCCTTCTGCTTTGCAATGTCGCACAACATAAATATTCTTCTTTAACATTTATATCCCCCTTAACGATATCTAAAAAAACCTTCAGAACTAGCTGAAGGTTTTCTTTTTATCTCGGCACGCCCAAAAGTCACTATACGCCCCTTCGATCACGAAATTCTTGCGGGGTCATGTTCGTAAAAGCCTTAAACAGCTTTATAAAATGAGGAACGGCCTGATAGCCGATCACTTCGGCAATCTCATATATTTTTTTATCAGTGCTGCGCAGCAAATAAGAGGCCAATTCCATCCGATAACGCATAATATAATCGCTCAAATTATTTCCTGTCTCGGCCCGATAGGCTCTCGACAAGTAAGCCGGATGAAGACCGATATGCGCCGCGATCGTCTGGAGGGTTAAGTTGCCGTCGGTGTTCACCCCGATGAAATGGTGGACCTTGTCAACTAAACCTGTTTGCTTCTCTGATGAATCTTTTGATTGCTCTCTAAGGCTTCGGAGCATGAAAAATGCCCACTTCTCTAGCTGTTTAAGCGATGGAGCGGCCGGCATAAGCCCAAAGGAAGACTCGCCGAACTCGCTTAGCAGCTTCCCTTTCTTGTGCGCCATATACTGGTAGGCGTTGGCGATAGCAAAATAAGCTTCGTTAGCATGCTCGGGCGGATAGTTCTTGCTGTTCAGCTCAACGAAAATTTCGATTAGCTTCTCCTCTGCCTGTACCCAGTTTCCTGTATCCAGCAAATGAATCAGAAGGGGCGGTCGATACAGCGAAGTTAACGTACCGATCTGAACCTGATCAGTATGGTCTGCAATCCGCAGAAATACGCTTTGCCTCTTCTCTTCGATTACCCTCATCCCATCGATTACTGACCGATACAGCCCGGGGACGCCTTCAGGAAAGTTAGCCCAGTTTTCCGCCAATACGATAGAAATGCTGCCGCTTAAGAGAGATTCCACTTTTTTCTTAAACGCTAGCATCCGGTCGTCCATCCCAGTTCGAACCATTTGCTCGTTCGCGTCCGTTCTATTTTTGGCCGAAACAATAAAAACGAGGTATTCGTTTTGATCTCGGCAAAACCACAAATGAAAGTCGTCTCGCAGCAATTCCTCAGCCATATTCGTAACCGCATATTCGATCAGCTCTTTATCCATTCGCTCGTAATCTTGCAGCTTTCCCTCCAGCCTTACGAGGAACAGCCCCACTTGCTGCTGTAAGGCAAAAGGCAAGTTTAACAGGAAAAGCTTTCTCTCCAGCTCTGCATTAGGGATACCGTAACCGTATAACAGACGATTCAACAGCTCGCCCTGCAGTGCAGGCAAATTTTCCCGAAAGGCATACACGTCGCGCTGCTGCTGTTGTTGAAGCTTTCTCTCGCAAGCGATTTCTTCAGCTAATTTAGCCAGCGTCTCTCGCAATTGATCCGGGTTTACTGGTTTCATCAAATACTCGGAAGTATTGTAAGGAACTACGCTTTTCGCATATTCGAAATCCGCATACCCCGAAATAACGATAATCTTAACTTTACGCCCTATTTCGCGGATCTCCCGAATCAGCTCGATTCCGCTCATCTCTGGCATCCGTATATCCGTAATGACGATATGGATGTTTTGTTCCCGGTATAGCGTTAAAGCTTCTCTACCGGAATAGGCTTTATGAATACGAGTAATCCCAAGCTCTTCCTTCGGGATCGTAGCGGCGAAACTATCCACTTGAGAGGGGATATCGTCTACGATCAGTACTTCCAACATCGGAATCGCCTCCATCCTTAATCACCAACGCCACCCGGAGCCCGCCAAGGTAGGACTGTTCAACCTGAAGTCCCGAGGATTGCCCAAAGTAATGCTTTATACGCTGATGAACATTTCGCATGCCGAGGCTGCGATCCGAGCTCGCCTGCAAAGATAAGGTGCGCCTTAGTGATTCTAAATCTTCTTGCTGCATGCCAACTCCGTTGTCTTCTACGGTAAGCTCCCAACCCTCCTCGGTTCTGCTGCCGGTGATAATGATTTCGAATTTTCCTATCTTGCCTTCCATACCGTGCACGATTGCATTCTCGACAAGCGGTTGAAGCAGCAGCCGCGGCATAAGAATAGACATCATGCCGACTTCGATATGTTCATGAAATAACAGCCGTTCGGACTGCATTCGATGGATTTCCAAGTAATTGCGAATTAACTCCATTTCTTCAGCCAATGAAGTTAATTGCTGTTCCGTCCGAGTCGTATAACGGTAATATTGACTCAGGTGCTGCGTGAAAGCGACAATCACCTTCGTCCGTTCGAGCTGCGCCATGCTTTGAATGTAGGCGAAATTATTATACAAAAAATGCGGGTTGATCTGTGCTTGCAAATGCTTAAGTGAGGATTCTTTCGCGTGAAGCTGTTCCACGTACACTTTATCGATAAGCGTCTGAATATCCTCAGACATTAGGTTAAACTGCTCGATCAAATAATGGAATTCGTTGGATGGGCCGAGCTTGATCCGATAATCATACGCGCCTCGCCTCAGCGATTTCACCGCCCGAATCAGATCGTTGATCGGTTTCTGTACATTGCGGTACAGCAGCGCTGAGGAGGCAATGCCCATAAGCAGCAATAGCAGCCCCGCGGCATAAAACATCCGTTTACTGTGATCGATGGGAGCAAGCACCTTTTTCATCGGCTGGAAATCGACGATATACCAGCCTATCGAGTCTGAGATCACGTAATTAACCAGATACGGTTCATTCTTAAAGGTAATCTTGGTAGACCCTTTGACTCGATTCTGTGCGCGAATGATATCGAATTGCTTCGCCATCGCTTTTGCCAATTCAGGGTCGAGCTCCCGCGGTATGATCGGTTCAAAGCCCGGCTGGTAGAGAAACGGCTGTCCGACCGTGCCTTGCATGAACCTCTCCAGCATCTTCACAAGGTTACTCGACGTGAACGCGACTTCAACATACAAATTCGGATCGCCCATTGTGGAAAGCGACTCGAAAGGCGTGATCAAATCTCTTACGAACGCCTTCTCCGGCCCCCGGTCCGACACGATGACGCGATAATCCCAACGTTCCTGTATGGCATTCTTGAAATACTCCGAATCGTAAATTTGCTTCAAATTCGTAGAAACGGCGATATCCGAAAGAGGTGAATATACGGTAAAATCATTCACCCATTCGAAGGAGTTCGATTGCATAGCAATCTTTTGCTGCAAAAGCCTCATCGAAGCGAGTTTGGAATAATCCGGCTCGGATGAGGTCTTAAGCTGCATTTGCAGGGTATCCGGATCGGCCGCTATGACGAAGGCCGATCTCCACAATCGGTCCGCTTCGACGTCCATCTGGTCCACGAAAAATTGGATTCGATTCAAATTCATCTGAAGCAGCTCTTGTTCGACAACATCGGTGCTGGTCTTATTTGAAGAATTGTACATGACTATGATAGGGATAAGCATCAGGACGATCACGATCATGACTTTTGTGAAAATATTCATTTTGCCGACCGTGCCGCGTCTGATTTTATAAATAGGGCTCACCCGATTCGATCTTATTTTAGAGCTGGCTACCGTCCCTCTAGGACTTTACCGAGCCAAGCACGATTCCTTTTACGAAATACTTTTGCAAAAACGGATAGACGAGTAAAATAGGCAGCGCCCCGATAAAAATCTGCGCGGATTTAACGGTTCGATTTGAAAAATTTGCTACACTTTCCAATGTTACACCAACCCTCGACAGGTTGTCACTAACAATCATGGAGTGCAAATAAGTGGCTAGAGGATAACCGTCAGGGTTGGACATATAGATCATGCCGTCGAACCATGAATTCCAATGAAAGACCATCGTAAATAAAGACAACGTTGCGATGGACGGCATCGATACGGGCAAATATACACTCCACAGCACCCTCAGATGGCCCGCTCCATCGATATAGGCGGCCTCTTCCAGCTCCTGCGGAATCGTCCGGAAGAAATTAAGCATCAGAATCATATTCCATACACTGACGGCTGAAGGCAACACCAACGCCCATAGGGTATCGATCATTTTTAGCTTGCTTATTAATACATAAGAAGGAATCAGCCCTCCCGAGAACAGCATCGTAAAAACAAACACCCAAATATAAATTTGGCGTCCTGGGAATTTATAAATGGATTTCGATAAACTGTAGGCTGCCATCGTAATGACGACCATCGATAGTACGGTGCCTAACACGGTTCGTTCTACCCCGGTCCACAAGGACTGGAGGAACATAACGTTGCTGAGCGTCTTCACGTAGGCATCCGTCGTAAAGCCGATCGGCCAGAAATTGACGATATTCGCCGTTGCCGCGGCCCGCGAGCTGAAGGATAAAGCAAACACGTGAAGGAGCGGAAGAATGCAAATGAGCGACAGCAGGCTAAGAAAGATCGTGTTGGAGATCGTAAATACGGTGTACCCTCTAGAGCGATAGCGCATGGTCATCCTCCTTAAAAAATGCGGTAATTGGCTAGTTTGAAAGCCATTCTATAACTGATTACGATCAAGATAAATCCGATCGCTGATTTGAATAGTCCGACCGCCGTTCCAAAGCTGAACTGTCCGTTGTTTAGGCCCTCCCTATAGACGAACGTATCGATGATATCTCCATGCGAATAGACAAGAGGGTTGTAAATATTTAAAATTTGGTCGAATCCGGCATCCAAAATCCTGCCGAGCGACAAGGTCGCGACGACGATGACAATCGGCATCATAAGAGGAACGGAGATCAATTTAACCTGCTGCCAACGTGTAGCCCCGTCGATCTCTGCCGCTTCATACAAAGCCGGATTGATGCCCACCAGCGTAGCCAAGAAAATAATCGCTGAAAATCCGAATTCCTTCCACACGTCGCTTAAAATGACCGTAAACCGAAACCATCTGCCATCGCCTAAGAAGAAGACGCTCTGGATGCCGAACGAATTCAGAAGCCGATTGATGATTCCGCCCTCTGTCGACAATATATCGATTAAAATGCCCCCTAGGATAACCCATGATAAAAAGTGCGGCAAATAAACGAACGTCTGCACGAATCTCTTAAAAAACATCTTGCGAACTTCATTGAGCAAGAGAGCGAACACGATCGGGACAATTAAATTCGCGATTAATTTAAACCCCGCAATGATTAACGTATTCCATATAATCTGCTTGCCGTCCGGATACGTGAACAGGTACCGAAAATGCTCAAAGCCTACCCAAGGAGAACCTTTGATCCCAAGCCATGGCTCATAGTCCTGGAAAGCGATTACGGCTCCGAACAAAGGAACATATTGAAACAAGAAGACCAACACTAAAGCCGGCAATAATAGAACATGAAACGGCCAAGTTTTTCGCCAATACGCTGCCATTATGCATCCTTCCTATCTCCAGAAAAATAGAGGAGAAGAGAGCCAAGGCTGCCCTCTCCTCCGTCATCGATGTATGATTTCTTCACAAGTTGTCAGCGATTATTATTGGTTTTTCGCATACCATTCGTTGACTTCGTCCGTGATCTTCTGGCCACCGTTATCTAGCCATTGTTTAACGAATTCATCGAAGTACTCTACCGGCTTTTCGCCATAAATGATTTTAAGATAACTTTCCGTAGCAAGTTTCTTAAGCAATTCGCCTTTCGATTTCATCGTTGGCGTCATTGGACCGGTGAAATAGTTTTTGCCTTCGGTGACGGTTTGGTTAATCCGAACGCCTGCGGCGTCAAGCTGCCTTTTCTTCATTTGCTTGGTGTCGAATTCCATAGAGGTTAAAGGCTCAGCGTTTGGATCGGCCAGAAACTTCTTGACTGCTGCCACGTTGGAGTGCGGGATGCTCGTAAAATTGCCAAGTATATTCGTCATCATGAACCTAATATCCATGGTGCCGCCGTCTTTGAGCGGCCATTGGTCTGCCGGTACGCCTGCTTCTTCGTAGTTGCCCTTGATGACTTTGCCATCCAATTTGACATAGTCGTAGCCTTCATGATATCCGTCTTTCCAACGCGGATCAGCTAACGGATCGCCTTCCATCTCCAATTTTTTCGCAAATATTTTGTTGAAGTAGGCGAACCAAGCGTCGATATGCTGGAAGTCTTTGTTGAAGACCGTGAAGCCCTGGGTCAGCGGCTTCTCAGCACGGCCAACCAATCCGTTCGGCCCTGAAGGAAGCGGATACGGCTGGAAGTCCGCATCCGGATTGTTTTTGGTCGCGTCACTCAGCGGCCAGTCGCCCATCCAGAACGGTCCGAACATGATTCCGGCCTTGCCGCTGGCTGCCAATTCGGAAGCTTTTCCCGGATCCTTGATGCCGGCTTCCTTATCCACGAAGCCTTTGCTCATCCAATCGCTCATCTTTTGTAAATACAGTTTGGCGTCCGGATGGATCGCACCGTAGCTAAGCTTGCCGTCTGCGCCCTTGTTCCAGAACAAACGCACGTCGTACGTATTGATCATTTGATCCGTGAGAGCGGAGACGATTGCGTCTGTCTGCCCCATCCACGTCCAAGGCCCTTCTTTAAGCGGCACAGCTAGGCCAATGGTGTCGTTCTTACCGTTCTTATCGGGGTCGCCCTCCGTAAATTGTTTGAGAACGTTTTCGAAATCATCCAGCGTTTTTGGCGGCTCCAGCCCTAGATTCTCAAGCCAATCTTTGCGAATCCACATGACGGTGCCTTCGTCGCCCATGAAGAAGGCTGGCAAACCATAAATCTTGCCGTCTTTCTTCACTTCGCCAAGCGCGTAGCTATACTTCTCCAACAACTTCTTATACTCAGGATGCGCGTATTTATCGATAGCTTCGTCTAGCGGCATCAGCTTATTTGCCGCGAGCAAGTTTTGCAGCGGGTCATTCCCTGCGGCGAATGCATCAGGCAGCTTGCCGCCGCTGGAGAGCAGTAGGCGCAGCTTCGTATCATAATCTTCCGGTTTCGTTACGATAAAATCGAATTTTACGTTAATGCCCATATTTTCTTTCATCCAGCGGAGATTCGCGTTGTCCTCCATGGATTCGCCAGGCTTGAACGCATTGCCCCTCGAAGTTCCATCGTCTACAATAGCCGTCGTAATCGTAACGGGAGGGTCGAACTTCTGATTCCATTTTTCCGCTGACTCTTCTTCTTTAGCGGGCTCCGTTGCGGATGGAGTACTGTTTGAGGCTGCCGGACTTGCCGAGTTTTGATTGTTGCTGTTCGTGCAGGCAGCTAATGTCGGCAGCAGTGCAATGGCAACCGAAAGCGTTACTAATCTTGCAACCTTCACATATCGAATCATAAAATTCCCCTTTTCTTTGACATTGGTGGTACGCTTCAAATTATATGGATTTGGCAGAATAACGTATATATTCGATTTTTAACGTCATATCAAAAAACGTACATTCCTTGTCGATCAAAATAAATATTTCTTTACTATTAGGCCTTTGCAGCTGGATGTTTTCAAAATAAAAAAATCCCTTCCTAACCATGTAAACATGGGTTAGGAAGGGATGATACATTATATTTTCATCGCATACGGATGTCTCTACTGTCTCTACTTAGATCAGGTTTGATGTTTGCAAAAGTCTTAGAATAATAGTTGCAACCTCAGCCCTCGTCATAAATGCTTTCGGTGCAAGCTCGGCTTCACTGCGTCCAGATACGAGGCCAGCCCATACGCTATCTGCAACGCTGCTGTGCGCCCAGCCAGATATGTTTGACGCGTCTCCAAACGAACGAAGTGCTTCATCTGCCGACTGAGCGGGCAGTTTTTCCTTAAGTCCGGTAATCATCATGGCTCTAGAGAGAATAACCATGGCCTGTTCTCGGGTGATCTTGTCGGTCGGTCGGAACGTGCCGTCTTCAAACCCTTCAATGAGTTGATAGCCATATGCCGTGTTGATCGCGCTGCTGAACCAATCAGACGTCTTCACGTCAGAGAACGTTGTTAAACTATCTTCCGGTTTCAGTCCCAGTCCGCGTACAAGAATGGCGGCAAACTCTGCTCGGATGATATCGCGATCGGGACTGAACAAACCGCCGCCCGTACCATCAATAACCATCCGGGATCCCATGTCGTTAACCGCGTCTTTCGCCCAGTGTTTCGCGACATCAAGGAATTCGATCGGATGCCAGACGACAGAATAAGTGCTATTGGTTAAGCTGTTTATCTGAGCATAATACTTGCCTTCGATGGTAACAAGCTTAGTCGGTACATGGCGTACCGTTCCATCCGGATCAATCACGACGCCTGTCGTAATTTTATTCGGGTCAACTCCGTCAGGGATGGCGATCAATCTTTCCATATAAATATTGAACTTTGATACTTCAACGCTTGTATTTCCGTGAGTGGCTCTTATCGTAAAATCCAGTGGCGGAACCACAAGCGTGAACGTGCCCTTTACCGCCGAGTTCTCTACAACCTTTAATGTATCCGCCGTCGGCGAGGCGATTTCGATATGCACATTGATATCTTGCAAGGCGATTGCCTTGCCTAGTTTATCAGCTAAAGCGGCGATTTGAATTTGTTGTGCAGGGATCGTAAATGTCGCTTGGTCCGTCTTAATCACGACAACAGCTTGCTTGCTCTCCATGATTTTAACCATTTCGCCGTTAAGTTCACCAATTACGACATCTGCCTTTGCACTGACCGGAATCGTGACAACAGCCCCTTGCCCTTCCGTCGCGAGCTTATCCTCCAGTTTCTTCTGATCGATGGAAATCGTCCTGACACTCTGGTCGTTTCGCTTGCTTGTCGTGGACGTTCCTAAATTCTCGACTTTCCCATTAACAAGGATGTCAACACCTGTAATCGGACCGGCAGGTGTCGTCGGTACGGAAGGCTGGGATGGCTCAGGGTTGCCATTATCGCTAGATGATGCTTTCGGTATAACTGCATTCGATTCGGCGGATGCAGCGCTTTTCCCTGTGCGATTGATCGCTTTTAACGTAAAGGTATAACTCGTGCCATTCGTTAATCCTGTTATCGTAATCGGGCTTGCAGTCCCGATTAAGACCACATTGCCCGGTGAAACAGTCACTTCATATCCCGTAATTGGGCTGCCGCCGTTATCGAGCGGAGCCGTAAAGGTAATGACCGCTTGTCCGTCACCAGCAACTGCCGTCACATTAGTAGGACTTTGCGCGATGGCTGATGGGGTCGCACTTACTTGATTAGACGCTGCGCTCAAGCCCCCCGAGTTTTCCGATTTCACCACAAAGTAATAGGTTGTGCCGTTAGTCAGGTTTTGTACGTTGTAGGTAGATGAAGTGACGCTCGCAACCTCGGCAGTGCTCAATTGACTCGGATCCGTTGCCACATAAATACGGTATTGCGTCGCATCCGCTACGGCATTCCAACTCAATGTTGCTTGACGGTCTCCGCTCGCAGCTACAAGGTTTTGCGGATTCGCCGGAGCATCTGGCAAATTCACTGCTTGCGTCACCATAAACGTTACAGGCGTCAAATGATCCGCAGCTATCGTAACCATTGCCTTGTAAGTACCTGCCGGCAAATCGTCTTTGACATGAATATTTAAGTTTGTTGCTATTCCGCTAGTTAAGTTCGATGATGGCTGTGTCGTTACAAAATCGTTAGCGTTCGTACCGCTAAGTGTTACTGACAAGTTTAATAAATCGCCTGTACCACTATTTGTGATGGTAACGAGTCTAGTTTCTTGAGTTCCTGGATCGTACCCCTGAATAAGGGCCGTTAACGATTGATCCGTTATTGGAGCTATCTTATAAGTAAGTGCTGCTGTGACGGTAATCGTCGCATTTCCTTTTTTGCTGTCGTTCACCGTCGAAGTCGCGGTGACCATATATTCTCCTGGCGGCGTATCTGCTGCCACGGTTACTTTACCCGTGCTGTCCACAGACACCTTAGCGTCGCTGCTCTTCCAAGTGACGGTTGTCGCTGCGCCACCTACTGCATCTACCAATGCCGCAAACTGCTTGATTCCGCCCTGGATCATGCTCGCCGTGTTCGGGCTAACGCTCACGCTGTTGATCGCTGGCGCCGCCGTTACCGTAATCGTCGCATTTCCTTTTTTGCTGTCGTTCACCGTCGAAGTCGCGGTGATCATATATTCTCCTGGCGGCGTATCTGCTGCCACGGTTACTTTACCCGTGCTGTCCACAGACACCTTGGCGTCGCTGCTCTTCCAAGTGACGGTTGTCGCTGCGCCACCTACTGCATCTACCAATGCCGCAAACTGCTTGATTCCGCCCTGCAGCATGCTCGCCGTGTTCGGGCTAACGCTCACGCTATTGATCGCTGGCGTTGCCGTTACCGTAATCGTCGCATTTCCTTTTTTGCTGTCGTTCACCGTCGAAGTCGCGGTGATCATATATTCTCCTGGCGGCGTATCTGCTGCCACGGT
>NZ_VCIX01000076.1:0-45926 GCF_006345825.1 Paenibacillus paridis | reverse complement strand
TTGATTGCTGGCGCTGCCGTTACCGTAATCGTCGCATTTCCTTTTTTGCTGTCGTTCACCGTCGAAGTCGCGGTGATCATGTATTCTCCTGGCAGCGTATCTGCTGCCACGGTGACTTTGCCCGTGCTGTCCACAGACACCTTAGCGTCGCTACTCTTCCAAGTGACGGTCGTCGCTGCGCCACCCACTGCATCTACCAATGCCGCAAACTGCTTGATTCCTCCCTGCAGCATGCTCGCCGTGTTCGGGCTAACGCTCACGCTGTTGATCGCTGGCGCTGCCGTTACCGTAATCGTCGCATTTCCTTTTTTGCTGTCGTTCACCGTCGAAGTCGCGGTGACCATGTATTCTCCTGGCGGCGTATCTGCTGCCACGGTGACTTTACCCGTGCTGTCCACGGACACCTTAGCGTCACTGCTCTTCCAAGTGACGGTCGTCGCTGCGCCTCCCACCGCATCTACCAATGCCGCAAACTGCTTAATTCCGCCCTGCATCATGCTCGCCGTGTTCGGGCTAACCGTTACACTGCTAATTGACTCCGTCCACATCGCGTAAAGCGTGACGTTCGCCGTTCCCATCATAAAGCTAGCTCCGGAAGCATAGCTCGTTCCACTTCCGTCCGCCTCTCTGTTCCACCCTGCGAAAGTATAGCCCGCCTTTGCCAGGCTTCCCGTATTGCCAAGAACGGTCACCGAATCCCCCTGCTCATACAACACATTGTCGATCGGCATACTGCCTGCCGTCGCCCCATTATCATTGTAGCTGACGGTGTAGGTCATTATCGGCATTAGGTCGGTTTGCAATATCGTCCCAGTTAATCCCACTGCCATAAACGCCCCTTTTCCGTAAGTGACGCTATATAGACTTTTCGTTGTGCCGCTCGTTTGGCTATTCCAGCTCAATCCGTCACTGGAGGTTATAATCGTCCCAAGGTTCCCTACAATTACATACATGCCATTTCCGTAGCGAGCATCCCTCAGAGTATTATTCGTTCCGCTCGTTCGAACCGTCCAGTTTGCTCCATCACCGGAGGTCACTATCGTTCCACTATTCCCCACTGCCACATACATTTCGTTTTCGGCCATAACTCCAGTTAATGTATTCGAAGTGCCGCTTGTTTGGCTCGTCCAGCTCACTCCATCGATGGAGGTCATAATCATTCCCGCGTTCCCTACTGCCACATATATGCTGTTTCCGTAGCTAACTCTATTTAGAGCATTCGTAGTCCCACTCGTTTGGCTTGTCCAGCTCACTGCATCATTGGAGGTCATAATTACTCCGTCATTACCCACAGCTACATACCCGCCGTTTCCATAGGTGACTCCATTTAGTGTACTCGCAGTGCCACTCGTTCGGCTCGTCCAGCTCAATCCACTGGCAGAGGTCGTAATCGTTCCATTAATACCCACAGCCACATACGTACCGTTTCCATAAGTGACGCCATTTAACGTGTTGTTTGCGGGAGTTGCTTGACTCGCCCAGTTCATTCCGTTGCTGGAAGTCAAAATCGTTCCATTAACACCCACAGCCACATACATGCTATTTCCGTAAGCTACGCCATTTAAATTGCTCGTAATGGGATTCGTACGAATCGTCCAAGTCGTGCCGTTGCTGGAGGTCAAAATCGTTCCACCGTTCCCTACCGCCATATGCACGCTGTTTCCGTATCCGACGCCGTGCAGACTATTCGCAGTACCGGTCGATTGGCTTGTCCAGCTCGTTCCATTGCTGGAGGTCAAGACCTTATCACTAATGGAATCCACTGCCATATATTTGCCGTTTCCGAAGGAAATGTTATACAGGGTACTCGTAGTACCACTCACCCGGCTCGTCCAGCTCGTTCCGTTGGTAGAGGTCAGAACTGTTCCCGCGTATCCCACCACCGCAAATAGATTATCCCCAAAAATAATTCCGTTTAAAGGAAACGTAGTGCCGCTCGTTTGGGACGCCCAAGTCGTTCCGTTGCTTGAGGTCAAAATCGTTCCATTGTTCCCCGCCACGACATATATATTTTTACCGTAGGTGACGCTATTTAGGCTATGCGTAACATTGCTCGTTCGAACCACCCAGCTCGCGCCATTGTTGCTGGAGGTCAAAATCGTTCCAGTTGCACCCACAGCCACAAAAATGCCGTTTCCGAAGGTAACCCCGCTTAATGCCCTTGGAGTAGCACCCGATCGGTCCGTCCAGCTCACACCATTGCTGGAGGTCACGATTGCTCCACTGCCCCCCACTGCCACAAACGTGCCATTTGCAAAGGTGACACTAGTTAAAGCAGAGATAGTGTTGCTCGTTCGGCTCGTCCAGTTCGCTCCATCGCTGGAGGTCACAATCGTCCCACCTTCCCCAATCGCCACATACATGCCGTTTCCGTAGGCGATGCCTAGTAGCGCATTACCTGTGGGCAACGGATTGCGGATATTCCACCCGCCAAGAGAATCTGCATAAGCATACTGAGGGATATTGCCCACAATTAAAACTAATAGCAAAACCATTGATATCCAACGTTTAATCATTGTTTTCTCCCACTCGCCTTCATGATGATCTACACTACTGTGACATTATAACTGGAGCGATGTTGCAAAATTGTGGCAAAACAAAAAAGGAACCTGCTTAAAACTACAGGTTCCTTCATGAAAATCAATCGGTTAAGTCGCGAAGCAACGCGGTAAGCGTATCGCCCGGCAAAGTCCCCACCTCGTTATTAATCAACTCGGCATATGCTTCATAGTAGGCGGACGCACGTTGGGAACCGCCTATCCGATAATGCAGCTTCAGCGCCGTTTCCCGCAGAAATTCGTCGTACGGGCTTTGTTCGACTAGCGAATCAGCCAGCCTCAGCGCCTTGAACGGCTCCGCCTCGGCTTTCTCGTAATACATGAGCAGCTTTTTCCCCAAATGCAAGAAATACTGTCGATATTGCTTGCGGTAAGGCTCGCACCAAGCGCTGTCGAATTCTTGCAGAAACGGCAGGCTGCAGCGGTGTACAAGCTGCTCGACATGAGCCAAATTAACCGGGCCCAGTTCAACGGCGTTCAGCACGAAAAGCTCCAATTCCATCGCGTCCACAGCCAGCGCTTCAGCGGATAAGACTAGCCTGTAGCCATTCTTCACTGAAGCTAGCGACACCCCCAAGCAGCAATCCCTTAACGTCTTGTTGATTCTGCTTACTGTGCTTCGAAGGTTGATGCCTGCCTTCTCTGCATTCTGGGCTGGCCAGAGCGCCTCGAACAGCTCCCACTTGCTGAGTTCCTTCTCCGAGGGCTGCAGCAGCATAAATGCAAGCAACTCTGCACACTTGGATGTAACCCATCGAACCGGCTCCTGACCGCCATCCAAACGCAGTGCGAACTTGCCGAACAGCTCTACGATACCCGTCCGTTGACTGCCGTTGTCTACAGCTTCGCCACGATGCCGCCGTCTTTTTCCGACCCGTTCCAGTGAACGCTGCAAATCCTCTTCCATCACCGGCTTCAACAAATAGTCGATCGCATTCACTCGAAAAGCATCAATCGCGTATTGATTGTAGGCCGTAATGAACACGACCTCCAGATCAAGCTTGTCCGCATAGACCATCTCCGCAATCTCAAGCCCACTCAGCTCCGGCATTTCAATATCCAGAAACAGCACATCGGGCTGAAGCGTTTTCGCCATTTGGAGCGCCTCATGAGGATTTACGCAGCAACCAAGCACCTTTACTCCGGCATTGACCAGCATTCTGTCGATTTGCTCCGCTACCAGCAACTCATCGTCTACAACCATGGCTTTCATCATCCTACTTCTCCCGCCTCTCCGTCAGGCCCGCCACTCCCGCGCGCAGAGGAATCAGGAAGGCAACGGTTGTGCCCTTCCCCTGAAAGCTCTCGACCCGCAAGCCTTGCCCGAATTCATTCAACAGCCGCTTATGCACATTAATCATGCCAATGCTACCATCAAGCCGATCCGGCATAAAGATCCGATCCTTCTCCTCTGCAGTCATGCCGACCCCATCGTCCAGAACCGTAATCCGTAGGCCCAGCGGCTCCAACTTCGCGCGAATGACTACCGTGCCTCCCGATAGACGCTTCATTAAACCATGGCGAATCGCATTTTCGACCAGAGGCTGCAGAATCAACGCCGGAATCAACGTCTCCGTCTGAATATCCACATCCCACTCCACATTCAGCCGCGTGCCGAAACGGGCCTTCTCCAGCTCGATATAGGATTTGGTGAGAGAGAGCTCGCGTTTTAGACTGACCTTGGCATGGCGAGGGTCAATATCAAAACTGAACCGCAAATAGTTGCTGAATTCACCTAACAGCTTGCCTGCCCGCGCGCCATCGCTGTAGCATAACGAAATAATTCCACTCAACGCGTTGTAGATAAAATGCGGCTTAATCTGAGATTGCAGAAACAGTGTCTCCATTCGAATGGCCTGCTCGACGGCTTCCTTTAATTGCAGCAGCGTCTGCACCCGGGCCAGCAGTTCCTTACCGTTGAACGGCTTCACCAGAAAATCATTAGCTCCCACCTCGAAACCCAACGCGATATCGGCAGGCGAGTTGCGCACTGTTAGAAGCAAGACCGGCAGCTGATAGAGCGGATTCTCTTCCCTTATGCGCCTGCATACTTCATACCCAGAGAGCTCGGGCATCATCACATCGAGCAGGACAAGTGACAAATCGTCGCGATGCTGCTGAATCAGCTTAAGTGCGTCCGCTCCATTGTACGCTACAAGAACGTGATAGCGACTGGATGCAAACAACTCCTGCAGCACCTTAATATTGGAGGAATCATCATCTACCAGCAAAATCTTCACATCGCCGAATCGCTCTTCCGCATCAGGTAATGTCTCTTCCGTCGTTAGCGAGCTTGCCCCAGACAGCTGTTGCGGCTCCAGACCGACAACGTCTTCCCCCCGGATGGTCCCCAGTTCTCTCTGCGCTGCGGTCGCCTCCGGCAGCCGCAGCTCAAACACAGAACCCCTTCCTGGCTCCGACCAACTCAGTTCCAGCTCACCGCCCATTTGCACCACAAGCGCCTTCGATATTTTCAGACCCAAACCAGAAGATTGAAACGAAGAAACTGCTGGCTCCTCGCCGCTTTCATAGAGATCAACTTTGAAAAGCCCACGTTGCTGCTCTTCGTTCATCCCAATGCCGGTGTCCACAAACGTCAGACGCAGCCAGTTATCTCGAACCTCTGCAGCAACCGCTATGCTGCCCTTTTCCGTAAATTTCAACGCATTGCCAACCAAGTTCACAAGAATTTGCTTCAGGCGATTTTCGTCGGTGAACAGATAAAAGGTTCCCGGAGGTACCTGATTAACAAGCTGCACCTGATCGTTTCTGCGCAAAAATTTCAGTGCTTCGAGTGTGGCCTGCACCGTACCGCTGACGTCGAAGAATCGATTGTGGAACATCAGGCTGCCGCTCTGCAAGCTTTGAAAATCGATAATATCATTCACCAACGTAGACAAGCGGGTCGCTTGGGCTATAATGAAGTCCAGATTTTCGCGATGCCGCTGCGCCATCTCTTCTCCATTTTGATCAATGACCACCTGCGCCAGATTGATAATGCCATGCAGCGGCGTCTTGAACTCGTGCGAGGTGTGAATGAGAAACTCGTCTTTTTGACGATCGTACGCAATAAGTTGCTCGGCCAACTGCTCATTTTGCAAGAACGCCTCTTGAGCCCGGTCCGACATGAGGAACGATTGCGATAAAACGAGAAGCAACGGCGTTACGATCATGTAATAAGGGTTATCCAACGCCAACTGATAACGGGTCTGGGCATACACCCAACTAATAATTAGGAAAAATAGACCTAACAAAATATAGTAAATTTGAACTCCGCCATTCCGATAACGGAAAATCCACCGAATAATGAAAGCGAAGGCAGTGATTTGCAGAACAATCCCCAACCAAAGCAGATTAACTAAATATTCGTTCGGAACGCCAATGAATAAGGCAAGGCATGCATAAGAAACCCAGCTCAACCACTTAAATTCCAAGCTTTTTTTATAATTCAGGTACATGTAGACATAGAGAGCAAACGATAAGACGGAAACGCAAGGCAGAATAAAGAGCATTTTCTGCAATATTAGGAAGGACATCGCTGGGAAAAGGGTTGCCACGACGATTTCGTTGTCAAAGCTGAAAAACAACCCTAATGACAAACAGAACAAACTAAAAAAGGCGAGATAAGGCTCCTTTCCCCATTGCTTGAACATACCTGCAAAATAAATACCGAATACCAGCATGGTGGTAATGACAATCATATCTGCCAGACGGGCATTATCACGCCTCGCCATTACATCTGCGGTTAAACCAAATTCAGGGGCTTGCACCAAACCGCCTTCTAGATACCGGTAACTAGCGATCTGAATGATGATTTCAATTGATTCGGAGTCCGCTTTAATCGTATTAAATATTGGAAGGTTGCTAGGTGAAAATCGATCTGCCGACAAATCCGGTTTTCCAGAACCGCCTAAGTCTGATCCGTCAATGTAGATGTGACTCGACATGCGGATCTTTTTGCCTCTAAGGCTATAAAAATCCGGGTCGCTAACCTCTATGCGTAAACGGTACGTACCCGCACCATATCCGCTGCCGGAGGAGACGACTCCCTTCCAACCTCCAGGAACTCGAACGATTCGGCGCTCCGCTTCCAGTGCCTTACCATTAACCAGGAAATCTTCCGGGATCAGAAGCTTGTTCTCATAAAATTCCCACTCTCCCCGAAGCGGTACAATCCCTTGTTTCGCAAAATCCCATTCTCTGGCATCCAACACCCCTGCTTGCGCTTCCGGGTACTGATACGTAGAATCTTTTAGCCATTCATAGATAAATAGTGATGTAACGACGGTGAAGACAGCTATCATTCCGATTAGTACTGTCCATTGTTTTCTTAATGTGATCGGTTCCCGTTGTAGCTTCATATCCTCTCCCAATCATTTGTCGTTTAAAGTTATTTTCATCAATGTAACACTGATGTCCTTCTATTAGTGTGTAGTATAAATAAACTTGCAGGAAGCTGCTGCCCCCATTTGTCTCACTCCTGATCTGAATAAAAGATAACATGAAGACACCTTAACAATCCAATTAGAAATGAGCATGATTTTATCATCGTGTTTCTTTAATTAAAGAAAAACTCCCTACGTTGTATCCGCAGACTCTTCTATGTAATGCCATTTAGATTGATGTTATTAAAACAAAAGAACCCTAGAATCTATTACAGATTCTAGAGCTCTTCTGTTTATTATTTAATTTTCATTAATAAACACACAGCACTTAGCCGCTAATTACATATCGTTATTTCCGTTTACTAGATTCAACGTATTCAGAAGCATAACAACCGCTTCCGCTCTTGTTGTTTGTGCACGAGGATTGAATGTGTTCGCTCCTGTACCTTTCACTACGCCGCGCTCTTTCAGAGCGGCTACTGCACTTTTGGCCCAGACTGGAATCAATGAATCGTCTGCGAAAGAGGTGACTGCATTCGGGTCAAGTGTCAGTTCGAATGCCTTCCCAATCATCGTTGCCATCTCAGCCCGCGTAATATTGGCATTCGGCTGGAAGGTACCATCCTGATAACCGCTTGTAATGCCAGCTTGCACTGCTTGTGCTACCGCAGCCTGCGCCCAAATGCCAATGTCCGCTTTATCTGTGAAGGTCAGCTCCGCTCCTGCTTCCTGAGCGTTCAATGCTTTCATCAGCATGACTGTGAATTCTGCACGGGTAATCGTTTTACCTGGCTTGAACGTTCCGTCCACATAGCCATTCACAATACCATCTTTTACTGCTTGCTTGATGCTTGCTTCAGCCCAGTGACCTGCGATATCACTAAGTTCAGCAGGCGTTGTTCCCTCAGACACGGGAAGTCCTGTCGATTGGTCTACAACAAGAACCGCAAATTTCGTAAAGTGATTAACCTCTACTGAAATCACATTCCCGCTTGTCTTGCTGCCTTTCACTTCTACCCATTCCCTCTTCCCTTCATCGAAATAGAAGATCGCAACCCCTTGGCCGCTCTTCACATTGTTTGCATCGAAAGCAAAGGTGAGCGTTACAGGCTTGATGAAATTACCCGGGATGTTTTTCAATACTTCATATACCGAGCTTGCAAGAACCTCTTTATTAATTAGAACATTTTTGGAATCTAGCAATTTCGTAATCGTTAATTTCAGTTCTTGATTAACTGCCCCTGTTGGAACGGTAATCGTGAAGCGCTCTTCCAAGCTTACCTCGCCAATTGATCCTACTGGAAGGGTTAGACTGCCGTCTTTCGACGTCACTTTAGCTGGAGTAGGAACAACACTTCCGCCATTGCTTCCGTTATAGGGTGGAGCTGTTGCTTCATTCACCGTCACCGTATACGTAACCTGCGTTACGCCATCCTCAGCAGTAACGATGACTTTATTGCCTGTCGCTAATTCTGTTGCTACCGTTACACCGTCTGCTTGGTACACTTCAAACGTCGCATCTGCTACAACCGTGATTGCTGCTTTCAGCGCTGCCAAAGTTGTACCGGATGGAATGGCTGTTATCGTTTCATTGCCTGTGCCCGTTGCACTTACGGTGCCGAGTGTCGAAGTTAGTGACGCATCTGTCTTTTTCAGTACCGTCACCGTATACGTAACCTGCGTTACGCCATCCTCGGCAGTGACGATGACTTTATTACCTGTCGCTAACACTGTAGCTACCGTTATTCCGTCTGTATGGTACACTTCAAACGTCGCATCCGTTGCTGGCGTGATCGCTGCTTTCAGCGCTGCCAAAGTTGTACCGGATGGAATGGCTGTTATCGTTTCATTGCCTGTGCCCGTTGCACTTACGGTGCCGAGTGTCGAAGTTAGTGACGCATCTGTCTTTTTCAGTACCGTCACCGTATACGTAACCTGCGTTACGCCATCCTCGGCAGTGACGATGACTTTATTACCTGTCGCTAACACTGTAGCTACCGTTATTCCGTCTGTATGGTACACTTCAAACGTCGCATCCGTTGCTGGCGTGATCGCTGCTTTCAGCGCTGCCAAAGTTGTACCATATGGAATGGCTGTTATCGTTTCATTGCCTGTGCCCGTTGCACTTACGGTGCCGAGTGTCGAAGTTAGTGTCGCCACCGTTTTCCCTAACGTTACCGTATACGTAACCTGTGTTACGCCATCCTGTGCTGTAACGATGACCTTATAGCCTGTTGCCAAAGTTGATGCTGCTGTTGTCCCATCTGCTTCGTAGACCTTAACCGTCGCACCTGCTGCTGGCGTAATCGCTGCCTTTAGCGCCTCTAACGTCGTTGTGCCCGGAATATTCGTAATTGTCTCTTGCAATGTTCCGCCCGCGCTAACCGTTCCGATTGTTGAGGCTAACGTTGCGGTGGCATTAACCCATCTAGCAAATAACGTCTTACTCGCCGTAATTGTAAAGCTGTCTGAAGCCGAGTAGCTCTTGCCGGTTCCATCCGCTAGCGTATTCCATCCCGCGAATGTATAACCCGATTTGACCAAATTGCCGGTGTTTCCGATAACGCTAACCGTTGTTCCCCGCACATACGCGGTTTCGGCACTCGGCAAGTCTCCATCGGTTTCACCGTTGCCGTTATAGGTGACATGATGGAGCTGAGAGCTCCGCAAGTAAGGATACCCATTATTTATCGAGGAATCGATTGCCCATGTTTGAACGAAATCCCAACCTGCATAGCTGGTTTGCAGCTTCATATTCGCTGTCGTTAGCCCCGTACCGCCACTTGTCCCCGAACTCGTTTGTCCCGTTGTCTCGCTATCGTAAAAGCTATTGGTGGCCCCACCATTGGTTCCTACTAAGCCGCCTAAGCTTCCTTCGCCAGTTACGGCACCCGTAGCATAGCTGTTGTTGACGGTACTATCCGAGTTTTCGCCAACCAATGCGCCAGCGAAACGCTCCCCATTCACGCTTCCATTGGCGTAGCTGTCGCTGATAGATCCATCATTCCTTCCTGCCAATCCGCCTGCTGTCCGATGTTGTCCGCTAATGCTTCCAGTAGATAAGCTATTGCTAATTGTGCCATAGTTATAGCCGACCAATCCACCTGCATATCTCGTCGCTCCGCTCAGACTTCCCGCAAAGAAGCTATTGGTGATGATTCTTGCGTTAACACCGACCAATCCACCACCTGCCTGTACCCCTTGGACGCTCCCTGTGATGACCCCACTGTTCGTGATCGTTCCTGAGTTTGCTCCCGCTAGTCCACCAACATACGTTCCACCGCCTACATCGATGTTTTCCAGAATGACATTTCGGACCGTCCCATCGGATATTAATCCGAATAGTCCCACAGGATGATCAGTACCCTGCCTACTAATCTTTAAATTCGTAATCGTATAACCGTTGCCATCGAAGTTTCCTTCAAATTGATAATCATTATAACCGATTGGCATCCAGCCTTCGCCTTCCGCATATCCGCTCAAATCAATATCCGCTGTCAGCTTAAAACTCGAGTCTAAGAAATTCCTGACCTGATTAAGCTCGGCCGCGGTTGCAATGAGGTAGGGATCCTCTATTGTTCCCGAGCCACCGGAAAATATCGTACCGGTTGCCGGGAATGTCGCAGTTACCACTCCGGAATCCGCTGAATTCGTTACGACTGTTGCCCCGGCTATCGTGAAGAAATTCGAAGGCACTCCCGTCAACACATGCCCCCTCTGGGGCGTGATCGTCAGCGTTGCCGTGTAGGTCTCTCCCTCTGCAAATCGGGAAGCAGCCTCAGGAGACCAAACAATTGATGTGGTATATTCGTCTGTAGATGTCCCTCGAACTGGCACTTCGTACGCGACTGGCGCAGGTACCCCGCTAATCGCTGCAGTCGCAATGACATTTATAGCATTCATCGTCACGGTATACGTAATCTTCGTTGCTCCATCCTGTGCCGTCACGATGACCTTATTGCCCGATGCCAATGTCGTAGCTACCGTGGTTCCATCGGCCTCATAAATCTCGAACGTAGCATTCGTTGCCGGTGTGATGACTGCCTTGAACTCGTCTAACGTCACATCGCCCGGAATGCTCGTAATGGTCTCAGTCGCTGTCCCGCCCGTGCTCACCGTTCCAAACCCGGATGTCAAAGTAGCTTTGGTGCTCAACCATTGTGCATACAGAGTTGTATTCTCGGTTATCGAGAACGTATCTGCTGACACATAGCTCGTACCGCTGCCATCCGCTAACGTATTCCATCCCACGAAGACATAGTCGGTTTTGACTAATGGATCTGAAGGATCTATATCTCCGATCACGGTGACCGTTGCGTTTTTGGAATATACGTTATTCTCATTCGGCACGGTTCCACCGGTGTTACCGTTACCGTCGTAGTTCACTTCACGGTAGAAAGCTTTCAAATAGGGATAGCCTTCATTCACATCCGGATCGAATCCCCAATATGCGTCATCCCAATTTGCATACGTGCTTGGATTCTTCATCTCTGAAGTCTGTTTACCTATTCCTTTGCCCGTGTCATTTTGCCCAGTTGTGTCACTGTCGTAAAAGCTATCTTGGACTATATTTTCCGAAGTAGAGACTAAGCCTCCAGAAAAAGAGCCTGTTACCTTTCCTGTGACGTAACTATTGTGGATCGCAGAATAATTCCAACCTACCAAACCTCCTGCGTAACCCCATGCTTTCACACTCACATTGCTGTAGCTATTGTGGATTGTCCTCCTATTCTCCCCTACCAATCCTCCGACATTTGTCTTTACATCCATGCTTCCAGTTGTATAACTAGAGGTAATTGTTCCTGAGTTGTACCCTGCCAAGCCTCCTGCATAACTGTCACCCACAATATCGATATCTTCCAATCCGATATTAGTAATGTAACCTAGATCATGAATTACTCCGAAAAGCCCAAGATAAGTACCTTCTGGTCGATTAATTGTAAGATTTGAAATTTTGAACCCATTGCCGTCCAAATGCCCGTAAAACTTTTCACTAAAATTACCAATTGGCTCCCAGCCTTCGCCTTCCGCATAACCACTCAAATCGATATCCGCGATCAGCTTAAAGTATTTTGTGAAATTACCATTTCTGACCTCATCGAGTTGGGCAGCCGTTTCAATGAGATAAGGCTCACTGCTCGTACCCTCTCCTCCTGCGAATTCTACACCTGACGCAGCAGATACTTGATTCCCTCTATCAAACAGCCCGTTAAATCCGCCTAGTACCATCAACATCGCTAAGATGATAGACGTTACTTTCTTACTTGCTCGAAATCCTGTACTCATGTCGTTTTCTCCTCCATACCACTATTGAATTCGGACATAAGTATAGGCACTAAGCCATAACAAAAAACACTAACCAAAGTTAGTGTTTCGCGAATAATGTAGAAAAAAGTCTAATTTAAGAGTGCTAACTCCTTTGCACGGGCGATTGCCTGACTTCTTCTTTTAACGCCCAGTTTTCCGTATACGTTATGAACATAACTTTTGACGGTTCCTTCTGTTAAACCAAACCGATGGGCTATTTCCTTATTCGTCAATCCATCTGTCAGCGCGTACAGGATCTCTGTTTCACGATTCGTGAGTGATTCGAATAACAGCTGTGAAGCTTTCGCAGAAGTTGATGATGGGTCATCTGTTGGAACGATAGGTGAATAGCTCTGACCGCGAGCCTCATCTAATGATTTCACATACATCATTCGGGCAATCATTTGCTCCAGCATGACACGAATGTCTTGAGTGAAAACGCCGGCTATGAGACTGTTCTCCAAATAAAGCGCGAATGTCGTTAGTCCTCCTGTGAACAGAACAGGCATACACAGTACGGATTGGGACTGATTTCTACGAATAGAGGGATCAGCGGAATAAGAGCTGTGCGAAGCATTAGCAAGCACGACCGATTCGCCTGTTCTCCGTACATAACGGATAATAGACTCACCATACGAAGCTCCGCTGTTATCGCGTAGCGAGCCTTCCTTCTCAACAGCGCAGCTTACTCCCTCGCCACCCACAATAAATCCCTTTTCCGCACCAGAATAGCGGACTGCAAGCTCGAGGAATTGGTCCATTGTATGACAATGGTCTAGTGAACTCATCCATTCTTGCTGCTGTTTGTATGGCCTCTTGTCCGCGGTAAGCCAAAACGTCAATTCAGACTTGATTTCGATTGCTCTGGGCTCCTCTGTAACTGCCTTGTCATCCTCTATTCTCTCAATCGCGGCTGTTCTTAATCCTTCATTTGTTTCTCTCAGCTGCCTTGCTTTGGCAGTAGCGCCCCATCTTGTATAAGCCTCACATGCATCAACAATAAGAGCCTCCGCGCCGTTCGCACTCACCATCTGCCTATAAAATATAGAGGCCCGTTCACAAGAAATAGCCTCCATCATCCCCTCTCCCGCTTCGCGGGCTGCCCGGATTGCCTCTTCGTATCGCTCGGCAGCAGCAACTCTATTGCCCTCCATCCGATAGAATTCAGCTGATATGAGCAAATAAGTCGACGAATCCTTACCGCTATAGCCAGACCATCCCCTCATGGAACGCAAGTGCTTACGCAGCTTCATCCGTATCCTATTCTGCTCATTCGGCAACGCTTCCGAGTACATCGCAGCAAGCGTTAATGAATGGTACATCCTTTGTTTACGAACATGCGGCCGAGTTTGGAGGAATGTATTCCTCTCGCCTCTCTCGGCCCATTCAAGGGCTTCCAGGTACCGCCCGAAGAGATAAGCAATCTCTATGTTACAGGTGCAAGTATAATAAACCTCGTTATTCAAAAAATCCTTGTATGGCTCGTTTAATAAGGACTTAGCGGCTACATCACTTTCTCCAGCCCCATCTTGCATTTGTGCGATGTACCATTTCGCCCTACGAAAAATATTACGTGTGACTCCGTCCACAAGCTGCTGTGAAGTCTCTTCATAATCTTTAATCCGTGCAGATAATGCATACAAATCGCCGGTGTAGTTTGTTATAGCCGTCATCATCGCAATGCTAACATAGGTTAGATTAGCCGATTCCATCCCATATTGGATTGATTTCTCAAACTGCTTAATCCCTTCATCCGGATTAATAATGCCAACAAGGCCTTTCAGATAATATAATCGGCTTCGCAGGTCTGCGCTGTCAAAGGAAGCTGCTAGATGGAACGCCTGATTTACATATTGAGGCCCCGTACGGAAACCTGACATTTTATAAATAACCATCCCGTAGCTGGCAAGCATAAAGGAGAAAGCCTCATTGCTTCCATACTTTAGACCATAACGAACAAATCTTGCGAATAACACAGCTGACTGCTCTAGACTTAGTACATAGACAGGGAGCGAAATCGCCATGACCAGGTCTGACAATGCTTTATAGCGCGGGTCACGATTAATCGGTAAATGAGGAACCTCGCTACCCTTATTGAACAATGCACTCTGTGTCATTAATATTTCCTTTATCACTAATGCTTTGGAAGGCTTGCTTGGTAAATGCCAGCTGAGTTCTGCTAGCGCCTGCTGCCCAATATGGACAGCCGTTTCATCTTTCTTCAAATACGAATACATAGCAATACGTATCAAATAGATATGAGAACGTTCAACCACGTTTGTTGTACAAGACATTAAATTTGCGAGCAATTCCTCCGCGCGATCGGTATGACCACACATATATTCACATTCCGCTACCTCCAGCATGAGCCGGTAATCAAGGGACGCTGTATTCTGCCAGTCACCGCCTGACAGACGTAAAGCGATCTCATAAAAATGGAGCCCAGCCGTAAATGCTGTTGTTGCCTTAGACTTTAAACCCGCCTGATAGTTAAATTCGGCAAGCTCTCTCTTCTCCGCATCATCTACTATCTTCTCGCTGCCCAGATTCAAGTGATGCACCATGTCAAATATAGTAAATACACTCTCACTTAATAAATGATCTCGTATGACACGGCCAATGGTCAAATGTAAGCTCGTTTGGTCCGATTCAGGCATGGTCATGTAAGCTGCCTGTTGAATACGGTCATGCAAGAATCTATAATAACGTTCAACACCGTCTGACTCATCAGTGTCATTTTCTCGGCAGATTAGACCCTCTTCCTCTATGACATGCAGAAGTCTGCGTACATGCAGCAGAGAATTCCCACTAACTAAAGAGATCGTGAGTGGACAGAAACGATGTCCGATAGCTGCTCCTATGGCTAACAGATCGATCTTTTCGGGGGATAGCATACGAATACGAGCCTCTATCAAATGTACAATGTCCGGATCCTCAGGAATGTCCGTGATGACAGATGGTTCCCATACCCATGACGCCTCTACTTCATCATAATAAAGCTTATTCTCTCGATACAGATTGTCCAGTAGACGATTCAGGTATAGGGGGTTGCCGCCTGCTCGGTGGTATAACACCTCCGCGAGCGAGCGAATACGGGCGGAGTTCTCATCAAGAACATCCGATACGAATTGTCTCACTTCGATGTAGGACAGAGCCTCGAGATGGATATGTTGTACAGATAATTGTAATTCATCATGCAAGGAAAGCGACTCCGCCATCCATGCAGCTGCATCCACTTTATTCTCTTCATGTTTTTGCCATCCTAAAGTGAATTCCTCCCGAAACGCACTGATCACGAGTAAGCCAGGCCGTGCCTGATCATGTACAAGTGTACGAAGAACATCTATGGTAGCGGGATCTGCCCATTGAAGATCATCCAGGAAAATGACTAAGGGATGCTGCTTATCTACAAAAACTTTTATGAATAGAGGTACTAAGCGGTTAAAGCGAATAGCGGCCTCAGCAGGATGCAGCGGTTCTATCGCTGGAATGACATCGAACAGCTCTGCAGCCTCTGGTAAAAGCTGTACAATAACAGCTGCTCCCTGCCCTAAAGCCTTTGTTAATTGTTTCTTCAGTTTCGCCACACGATCCGGTGATTCGCTCCATATTTGTCGAATGAGGCTTCGCAAAGCTTCCAGCAATGAAGAGAACGGAATGTCGCGATTCATCATATCGCATTTGCCGCTAACGAACCGACCGCCATCCCTTCTAACTAACATCTGAAGTGCTCGAACGAGCACCGTTTTACCGCTTCCTGCGCTTCCGCTAACGAAAACGAACGAAGATGCACCAGCTTTTGCCTGTTCGAAAGCATCTCGGAGAGCTCTTTCTTCCATTTCACGACCAAAGAGGGTCTGAGGAAGCCGAAACCGGCTTGCCTCATCTGCCTGAGCGATTTCGAAGGATATGACTTCGCCCTTTTCTTCCATCGATAAGGCGCACCGCTTCAAATCACTTAATAAACCATAAGCACTCTGATAGCGCTCTTCCGGATTCTTCGACAACAGCTTCATAATAACAGCCTCAAGCGAGCCAGCCATATCCGAACGCCATTCGCTTAGAGGCTTTGGTACAACAGCAAGGTGTACATGTATCCATTCTTCTACACTTTGTGCATGAAACGGCAGACGTCCTGACAGCATCTCATAAAAGATCATGCCCAGGGCATACAGATCGCTTCGCCCATCTGGCATATGATTGATTCTGCCCGTTTGTTCGGGGGACATATACGTGTAATCCATGAGTTGCGAATCTGTGAGAATAACAGCTTTCATATCCAACTGAATTTGAATATTCGCCGGATTCAAATTTCCAAATAATTCATTTTGCTTATGAGCCCGATGTACCAACTCAGTTATTCCTATAGCTATATGTAAAAAGGAGCCAATGTCCATTGAGGTGCCTGTCGTCATTTCATTTATATTCACAGCTTCTGTAAGTATCATCCTAGGTCCCTCTCCAATCCGTACGCAGTGCTTCTTACTATTCTAACATTATTTGGTTTGTCACACGTACGAATCCATCTCCGAAATCGCACATTTAATAGAATAAGGTTATGGGCCATCTATTTCGTTTCTATGAATGTTTACTCACTGCATTTCACCATAATAATTAATGTCATTAATTAAAAAATAAAAACTTTAACATCGCGATTAAGTTAAAACCTACCAAAGAAACGGATTACAAAGATAATTGGATGTAACAACTTTGATTCGATGCGATATTAAGCGACTGTAACAGACGCCGCATCAAAGCGGCCGGATTCCGCAAACGATGCGTATTTTAATTGTGAGATTGCCCACAGCGTGTAAAATGAGGATTTTATCACCGCTACTAACACAATTTCTTTTTATGATGCTATCATTAAGGTAATTAACTTATTTATTGCGCATCTTGTAGATTGGGGTCGACTTCATCATGAGGAATATTCTTCGATTCGGTTCTCGTACTACCTTGCTTTACATAGCTGTTCTCGTTGTTGTTGTTGGGTTGGTCGCAAGCTATGCCGTTGTATCAGGACCGCACTCCCCTCAGATTCAAAGCGAAGAAGGCGTGCTCGATTTAACGGAGGATCATATAAGTAAGAATCCTCTAAAGTTACAGGGGGAATGGGCGTTTTACTGGCAAGAGCTGCTTTCGCCAGAAAATATACGGAGCCGCATGGAAAAAGTCGGACAGGCTGATCGATATATCAACATCCCTGGATCCTGGCTAGGCTACCCGTTAGATGGTCAGAAGCTGAAAGGAGAAGGCTTTGCAACATTTCGGCTGGTCATTGAGCTTAGCAAGCAGGATAGGAATGAGCGACTTGCTCTGCGGCTGCCCTCTATATTTCATTCGTATAAATTATGGGTGAATGGAGAACTGCTGGAAGAAGTAGGTGTGGTTGGTCCGGACAAGAGTAGCGTGAAACCGCATCTGGCAACGAAGCTGGTGTTCTTCCAGCCCGAAAACGACAAGGTAGAGCTCGTTATGCAAGTAGCGAACTTTCATCATAAGCGAGGCGGCATCACCCAATATATAGAACTGGGTGGCAGCAGCGTGTTAACGGTCAGGACAAATCTGAAGGTTGCCACAGATATGTTCATAACTGCAGGTCTGCTGGTGATTGGCTTGTATAATCTGCTGTTGTTCGTGCTGCGACGCAAGGACAAGGCGCCGTTGTACTTTGGTTTGTTCACCGTGTTGTTCGGCATCCGCTCCTTGCTGAACGGCGAGCTCATGATTACACAATTGCTTCCTCATTTTCCGTGGGAATTGCAGTTCAAGATCGAGTATTTGATTCTTTGCCTCAGTGGTTATATCATCACCATGTATTTTGAATGCATTTTTCCGAATTATGTGTCCTGGTGGTTTCGTCTTGGCACCCGTATCGCAACGGGCGCACTTTGTCTACTTGTTGTAATGACCCCTGCGCTTATCTATTCAAAAATGTTACTGGTGATTGGTGTAATTGTTGTTCTGCACATGGTGTATCTGATGGTTGGGCTTGCCCAAGCGGCCATGCGGCGTATAGAGGGAGCGCTGATCTTCCTGTTGGTGTCAGTGGTTACGCTTATTACGGTGATCAACGATTTTTTATATTACAATGAATGGTCGCTAATCGGAAATACAGCTCCGTTTGGGCTGTTGGTATTTACGATCGCACAGATGATTCTACTTTCTTCAAGGTTTACGAGGACGGCAACGAACGAAGAAAGGATTGCACGTGAGCTGCAGGAAGCTAATAACAAGCTGACTGAAATGAATACCAATTTGGAGCGGATTGTAATGGAGCGCACACATGCGTTATCCGCAGCTCATCAAGATCTCCGCACGTCGTATGAGCGGTTACTCCACTCAGAGCAAGGGAGGAAGAAACTACTTGCCTACATTACGCATGATTTGCGCATGCCGCTGTCCAGCATGCTTGGGTATGTCGAGGCTGTGAAGGACATGGTTAAGCCGGAACGCAATGAACAGTACCTAAACTATATCCGGGATAACACGATAAGGATCAACCGTATGATCGAGGAGTTGTCCTACTTGTCGCATCTAGAGACGGGACAAGTAGCTTATCAAATGGAGTCGATACATCCCATTCATTTCTTGCGTGGTTTTTTTGAACAATATGAGCTGGTTGTGCGTGACGCAGGACTCCATTTCATATGGGATGTCGGAAATACGGAAGATCAAGGGCCTGACTTTCCTGTTGTTGAGATAGATGCGCAAAAAATGGAGCAGGCGTTGTTTAATCTAGTGTCGAACGCGATGAAGTTCACCTCTACTGGTGGGATGGTGCGTCTTGCACTAGCCATGGACAAGGCGCAAGATACCCACTGTGCGATAATTAGCGTACAAGACTCTGGCACGGGAATTCCCCCAGAGCAGCTAGAGCAAATCTTCGATCGCAATTACAGATATAATCGATCGGGCATAGAAAATGAAATAGAGGGCACCGGGCTCGGACTGGCGATTTGCAGGGAAATCGTGCAAGCTCATGGAGGGTCGGTTCGGGCGGAGAGCGATGGCAAGACAGGGGCGATATTCTATGTATCGCTGCCTTTGTATTCGAGAAGCAGGAAGGTGACAGCATGAAGGACACATACAAAATTATGATCGTAGATGATGATCCCCATATCTGTGAGATTGTTCAGGCGTATTGCGAACGGGAAGGCTTTATTTCCTCGTATAGCCACAGCGGGACAGAAGCCATGAAGCTGCTGGAGTCGTTTAATCCGGATTTGATTGTACTGGATGTACTGCTAGCTAATGAAAACGGCATTGACTGGTGCAGGAACGCACGTATCTTTACGAATGCGCCGATCGTGTTTCTGAGCAGTCGTGAGGAAGACGAGGTGAAAATCAGCGCATTATCCTATGGCGGTGACGATTATGTGACCAAGCCGTTCAGTCCGGGAGTGCTCATGGCCAAACTCAAGGCTCACCTTCGCAGAGTGTCGACAAGCAGAAGGGAACAACTTCTGGAGTTACCGGGTATGACGCTGGATTTCTACGCACAGTCCGTCAACATAGATAGCCATACCATCTTTTTATCGAAAAAAGAATTTAGTCTACTGTCCTATTTGGCACAAAACGTTAATCGAGTCGTCACTGTCGATACGTTGTTCCATCTCGTCTGGGGAATGGAGAGTCTGGAGGATACGAGAACGGTCGCTGTACACATCAGTAATTTACGAAAAAAAATCGAGGCCGATCCTGTCAATCCGGAGAGAATTATTACGATTCGGGGGGCCGGATATAAGCTGGTTGCCAGCAAGCGCGAACATAGCGATAAGGATGGTAGTGTTCACGACTACCACTAATATACTAATATTTATCATATCCAAAATGGTTCGCATCCTATGGTGTAATAAGAAAGACCACCTCCGTTTTACTTTAGAAGGTGGTCTTTCATGCTGTTTTCCCGCTACATCCCATGTTTCAATTTCATCTCATTCTAACTTCAAGTATTCATTTTTTCTTGGAGAGTGTAACCAACCAGTTCGTCCACCCATCATTGTTAGTTGCACAGTCCTAAATACTATTTCAAATCCTCTTTGATCTTATATCTGATGGCTATAAAAGAAAATATAACTATGAAAACAACCGACACGCTAGCTACATGAACAAGATCATTTATATTATTAAAATCTCTTGCGCTTAAGATCGTATTTACTATTAAGAAAGAGGACAAATGAACGTCATCAATGATGGATTCCAAGACAGTTACAATCATTCCAAAAACATTCAACGATAGAACAAATCCAACTACAATACTAGTAATCAAGCTTTTACTAATGATGGAGAGGCATAAGATTACAATTGAAAATGCCCAATGAAGTAAAAATTGGCCGATCAACAATTTCGCAAAATAACCCCCATCTCCAATCAATGCATGGTTAAAGAAAATTGATCTTCCGATCATATCCGCAACGATCATTACAATAAATGTAAGCAAAGTGAATAGGCCTGCAATTAATATTTTTGAAATAACAGTGTACATCCGCGCACGCTTCATTGAAATGTAATTTTTATAAAACCCAGAGTTATGTTCACTCATATAGAAGTAAACAACGAAGACAGCAATATAAATCAGCGGCCACAATGGGATTTGAGACATCATGACTTGGATGAACTGGCTTTCGTTCATCGAGCTGATTAGCATAACCGTACTTTCTCCGGGCTGCTCGTATTTTCCCAACATAAATATACCGAATATTTGAAAAGCAAAAAAAATTAACAGTAATATATAAATCATTTTATTTGATTTAAAACGGTGAAAGTCCATTTTGAGAATATTAATCACGGCTCCCACCCTCACTTTCTATCCGTGCCAAAAAATATTGTTCTAGGCTTTGCTTATGCTTGATAATCGAATGAACAGTTATGCCGCTTTCAACTAAGGTATTTATGATATGTTGGTTCTCAACATGAGCATCATATACATACACCATACGCTCACTAATGACTTTGTAATGATTAATATGCAATTTTTGTTCTAAGATGGGAACAGCCGAGCTTGCTTTATCCACTTCTATTTCAATACGATCTTCGCATTGAAGCAGCAGTTGCTCCCTTGAATGGTGTTCGATGATTTCTCCTTGATGTACGATTGCATATTGAGTCGCTACTTTCGACAACTCTTCCAAAATGTGACTTGAAATAATGATGGTCATTCCCGTATTATTCAATTCCAAAATCATGTTTCTAATATCAGAAATTCCTTGCGGGTCCAAACCGTTGATCGGTTCATCCAAAATCAAGACATCTGGGCTTCCAACTAATGCAGCTGCAATTCCAAGCCTTTGCTTCATTCCCATTGAATAATTTTTCACCTTGGTCTTATTCGAACCTTCCAATCCGACAAGCTTTAGCAGCTTGTTAATATGATCTTTCCGATTGGTCAATCCATAGGAGATCGCGATTAATTCCAAATTTTCATAGGCAGTATAATGGGGATATAACCCTGGATTTTCAATAAGTACGCCTATACGTTCAAAATAAGGGTGATTCCCCTTCACTGGACGATCAAATAATTTAATTTCTCCTGAAGTGGGGGATATTAATCCAGCAATCACCTTTAGCAAGGTGGATTTTCCCGCTCCATTTTGGCCTATCAAACCGAAGATTTCACCTTTACCTATTTTAAACTCTACCTTACGCACTGCTGTTATCCCTTTAAATTGTTTGGTTAATTGACTTACTTCAATAATTGCTTCAGCCATATTCACACCTCCTTGTCAATAAAATAACAAAAAGAAGCTAACATATCGTCAATAAATGATTAAGAAAGTTCAAAGAAGATTAGGGCCGGTTTAAGGCACTCCCTATGGTGCCAGCCTGAAACCAATGCCCCAAATGGTGTCAATATAAGCCTCCTCGTCAACCCTTTTGATCTTATTGCGAATATTGCTAATGTGAACGGTAATGGTTTTGTCCTCACCTATGTATATATCTTCCCATGCAAGCTCATACAGATCCTGCTTTGTAAACACTCGGGTAGGATTCTTCAGCAGCAGTTCAAGGATCTTGTATTCCTGTCTTGTAAGTTTCAAATCTGCTTGATTGACGCTAGCGTTCATCGTTCCGCTATCTAAAAGTAGATTTTTATGACGATAGCGAGTGACAGAATCCGTTCGGGAGGTTCGTTTGACATGTACATTGACTCGAGCAAGCAATTCCTCCACCTCAAACGGCTTCGTGACATAATCAGCGGCTCCCAACTTAAACAGGTTTAATTTATTATCCAATTTGTCCTTGGCCGATAAGACTATAACTGGTGTGTCAGAGCTTAATTCTATCCTTAGCCGATGCATAAAATCTTCCCCAGACAAGCCAGGCAGCATGAGGTCCAAAATAATAAGATGATACTCGTGATGAATGACGTTCATGATTCCCTCACTGCCAGAATACGCTTGCATGCATTGAAACTTCTCTTTTCGAAGCACATCATAAATAATATTGTTGATATGCACATCGTCCTCAACAATTAGAATTTTGGGGTGGTTCGTGTCATTGTACACGTCAACTCTCCTTTACGATTTTCTTAAAAGCTAAGCTGATGCAAAACTGGTCATCGTTCAGGTCAGCTTGCACATAACCATTCATGTTCTCCATCAGTGATTTCACGATAAAAAGTCCCAGACCTGAAGATTGGTTCGTACGCGACGGATCTGCTTTGTAAAAGCGAGTAAATATGTTGTCCAGGCTCAGCAGATGATTTCGCTTCAGTACATTGGAAAAATGAAACAAAACCTCGTCCTGCTTCTCCTCATAACGAATGCTTAGATCACCTTCACTGTGCATAAAGTAATTTTTGATCACATTCTCAAATACTCTTTCCAACGCACTTTCATTTCCCTCTATAAATAGCGGTGCTTCCACCATGCAGAGGTTTGGTTCATAGCCACTTCGCAAAAAATCGTCAATAAAGGTAAACAGACGTTTATTTAACACTTTCATAACATCAATTGGCTCAAGCTCCAAGATGTAATCTGGGTTTTTCAGTTTCGTATATAGGAACAGCTCGTCAACAAGTGTAATAATCTGTTTCATTCTATTCTGTGCCAGACTAACGTACTCTGTTTTTTCTTTAAGATACTCGGAACGTTCCGCCAATTGCAGATAGCCGTCAAGTGAAGTCAGCGGGGTTCGTATATCGTGGGACAAGCTCGTAATAGTCGCGTGGATCTCTTCCTTTTGTTCGATAAAATCTTGCTTCAACTTTCGTTGATCACGAAGCAATGCATTACATAAATCGATTAGCCGATGAATTTCTTTTGGCTTAATTTGTGTTTGTATCATTTTGAATGAATGATGGTCGGATATAAAAGATAATTGGTTGCCGATATCCTTAATTTGGTTTTTGTAATTCACGAGGTAAACGGATTGAATGATTAAAGCAGCCAGTATGACAATTAAAACAATATAGAACATAGAATCACTTCCTTTCTGACACTTGAACCATCTCGTTCTCCTATATATCAACTCTCTAACTCTTGGAAATTTGTACTTGCAGACTATATTCAATTATAACAATTTAGACAGTTCATGTACGGCCATAGATGCAAATAAAGCCCAGACAGTATACTGTCGGGCTTCAACTTGCACTTAGCTTCTAAATTCTTACCAACAACACGCAGCACTCCACATGAACCGTCCAAGGAAACATATCCACAGGAACAACCTCAACCGTCCGATACCCGCCATCCTCCAGCACACGCAAGTCGCGCGCCAGTGTAGAAGGATTACAGCTCACATACACAACCCGCTCCGGCTTCATTGCCAGAATCGTTTCGAGTAGCGCGGGATCGCAGCCTTTTCGCGGAGGATCGACGACGATGACATCCGCCGTTATGCCTTCCTTACGCCAACGCGGAATGACAACTTCGGCTGGTCCTGCCTCAAACGAGGCATTGGTGATGCCATTCAGTTCTGCATTACGAGCCGCATCCTCGATCGCTTCCGGCACGATCTCGACGCCATAGACGCGTCCAGCTTGGCGAGCCAGAAATAGGGAAATGGTGCCGATGCCGCAATACGCGTCAATAACGGTTTCCGTGCCCGTCAATCCCGCGTACTCCACCGCTTTCCGATAGAGCGCAACGGTCTGCATCGGGTTCACTTGGTAGAACGACCGAGCTGAGATTGCAAAGCGAATGCCATCAAGCTCATCATAAATAACCTCGCTGCCCCAGAGGACACGCGTCTCGTCACCGAATATCACGTTTGTATTCCGCTCATTCACATTTTGTACAATGCTCTTCACGCCAGGCAGCTCTTCACGGATTCGCTTAACCCATTCCTCCGATGAAGGCAGCTTTCTGACGTTTGTCACCAATACGACCATGATCTCGCCCGTTACAACGCCTGTCCGAGCCATCACATGGCGCAGCACGCCGCGGCCTGACTCCTCATCATAAGGCGTTGCACCAAGCTCACGGCCAATCCGTTTCACGACGCGAATGACTTCATCATTATGCTCATGCTCGATCAAGCAATCGTCCATATCGATAATTCTATGGCTGCCTCTGGCATAGAAGCCTGCGATTAACTGACCGTCACGAGCACTCGTTCCGATGGGCACAGAAGCTTTATTCCGGTAGCGCCACGGATCTTCCATCCCAACCGTCTGATGTACGATGATCCCCTCTGGCGCTCCATCCCCTTCGCCAGCAACATTCAGCTTTCCGATCCGCACGAGGTTATCTACCACATGCTGCCGCTTCCACTCAAGCTGCGCTGGATAATCGAAATGCTGAAGCTGGCAGCCGCCGCATTCCTTATAAATATCACAAGGCGCCTCGATCCGCGAAGGGCTTGCTTGCAGCAGCTCCTCCAAACGCGCATAGCCGTACTGTTTCTTTGTCTTCATCACCTTGGCGCGGACACGTTCGCCGGGAAGCGCTCCCTGTATAAAAAGGGTAAAGCCGTCAGCCCGGCCTACCCCTTCTCCGTCATGCGTCAGGCCGACAATATCGACGGTGACTTCTTCATTTTTTTGAAAAGGGGCATCTACCGAAACCGCTGCCGCAACCGTCCCTGCTGCGCCGCGCGATCTTCCTTTGCCACCTCTGCTTCTTCCTTTGTTCATAAACTCTCTCCGCTCTATCTTCAATGCTGTTGCCTGCTTGTTGCTAACCAGTATTCCCTATTCCGAGCATTCATCCCTGCTCACCGATACGTTGATGCACCCGTCTCATCCGCAAATATGCGCAAGTGCGAAGGCAGTACCGAGAATGTACATGGCAGCACGCCGCCATACTCGCCATCCAGATTAATTTGAACATAGTCCGGCGTCGTTACTCTCAGCTCATCCGTTCTGAAATGAATGACATGCGGATCGTTCAAATGCTCGCCGCGCAGCGCCAGTGTCACCAGCTTAATGAATTCCGGCAGATTGCACTTGCGAATCAGCAGCACATCCAATAGTCCATCATCCAGCTTAGAATCTGGAGCCAAACGCTCAAAGCCCCCAACCGAGTTGCTGTTGCAGATAAGGAACATCATGAATTCATCATGAAACTCGCCTACCCCAGCAGCTTGAAAAGTCAGCTCCGTCGGGCGAAGGCGGGTCATTTTCTCCATACCCTTCATATAATAAGCCAGCTGGCCAATCATCGTCTTCAGCTTGCTTGGCACATCGTAGGTCAGCTCAGTCAAGGAGCCCCCTCCGGCGATATTAATGAAGAAACGATCATTTGCCTTGCCGACGTCAATTGGCCGGGCATATTGCTGGATAATCAGGTCTACGGCATACTCCCAGTGCTTCGGAATGCCCATGGCTCTTGCAAAATCATTCGTTGTGCCAACGGGAAGAATACCAAGCGGCGGTCGATTCGCTTTGTTCGTCAAGCCGTTAATGACTTCATAGAGCGTACCGTCCCCACCCGCAGCAATAACCATATCATATCCGCGGTCTGCCGCTTCCGAAGCAGCAAGCGTAGCATCTCCTTCACCGATTGTTGCGTGACAGCTCGTTTCGATGCCGCCCTGCTCCAGCCGCTGCAAGATATCAGGCAGACGTTTCTTCATTTCTTCTCTTCCCGATGTCGGGTTATAGATCAATCTTGCCCGCTTGATTGCCATCCTGTCTCACCCCTAACAATCACTCAACCTATGTACTGGGTATTACTTTTGTACCTGCAAACGCTGCAAGCCGCTAACCATTTGACGCTCCAGCCATCTCTCGATTGCCGGATTCGGCAGCATCGCTCTGCCGTTATATCTATACTCAAGGCCGGTAAGCCTGGTCGGAATAACATGATTCGTAAAATAACCCTTACTCAGAAACAGCGGTACAACGATCACCGCTTCCTCCGGGTTAGCCGCCTGCATAGCGGTTAATTTGGCAGCCGCTTGATCAGGCAGCAGCATGGCATATTCGGCACGCTGAAAGCCGCCTAGCGCTCGCAGCCGCTCGCCAAGCTTCAGCAAGCCCTCCTGCCATCGTTCGTGAAACACCTTTTCTTTGCTTCCATGACCGATAAGCAGCAATGCCTCCTGCTTGGGGTCGAAGGACAATGAAGAAATATTATCCAAGAGCAGCTCGGCGATTTCCGGATCATCATCGATGGGCATCCCGTAATGAACATTCGCTGCTACGCGAAAGCTACCAAGGTCCCCTTCAAGGTCAGATAACCATGGGAAACCGAAGGCTTGCCCGATTTCATCCACATGGGTACTGCCTGAGGATATGAACAGTGGTACCACATAAAGATCGGTAACCCCCTGCTGCTCAAGCTCGTTAATTCCATCCTGAATAAGCCGTCCCTCAATAATTTCAAGAAAGGACGACACAATTGGAACATTTGACAAGCTTGGCGAGGCAGCCGCTGCCGATATCGCATCGTCAACCAGCTTTACCCACAAGCTTTCTCTGGAGCCATGGCTAATAACAAGTATTCCTGGCTTCATCGTATGGAGCACTACCTTCCAAGACGCTCTAAAGCCATTTTATACCCGTCATTGCCGTAATTCAAACAGCGTTTCACACGTGAAATCGTTGCCGTGCTAGCGCCTGTTTCAGCCTCAATGGCGTTGTATGTACTGCCTTTTCCGAGCATACGAGCGACTTCAAGCCTTTGCGACAAGGATTGAATCTCATTTACCGTACACAAGTCGTCAAAAAACACATAGGCTTCCTCGACCGATTTCAATGTTAGAATCGCTTCGAATAGTTGATCTATTGCTTTATCGTTCAGCTTTTTAAGCTGCATGCGTATTCACTCCTATTAAAACTAATGTAACTATTGTATCTTTTTTACCCGTTTTTTTCAAACATTACCGTATTCGCGCATTTGGAACCCATCCATCGGAATTGATGTTCAACTAGCCAAGACTTTCAAAAGTACAGGGCATTTATCTAGAAAAAATTACTCAAACCGAGACATTCGTCCAATCCTTATGTTCGCCTACTCCATAGACTATTAGAAAAGAAGGGTTGTGATCCGTGTGAATTATCGCAATAACCCCGGTACCGGCAACCAGCAGTACGATTGGCACGGCAGCGAGCGCCTTTCACAAGGCCAGCTAAGCAAATCGTCCGGCGCGAAGTCGAGCGGCTTCATCTTGGGTACAGATCTTCCCAAAATGCCGCCTGCAGCCGATGCGCTGGCAACTCAGGATATCCTGCCCGCCGTCATACCGGAATCAACCGCTCAACTAACCGAAACGACCGCCAGCGCCAAGGCAGGCGGCTTCTCTCTTGCCAGTCTGGGCGAAATCAAAGGTTTCGTCGATAGGATTGGAGGCATTGATGGCATTCTGACTACCGTTACGAAGGTACAGAAGGTCATGTCCAGCGTATCTCAAATGGCACCTTTAGTAAAAGTGCTTATGGGCTCATTCGGCAAAAAATCGTCGGATGACTCCGATGACGAGGATTCTAGCGAATGGAAGCCCAAGCGTCGCAAGCGTCGCAAAACCGGCTCTGGCAGCGGCACCGCCAAACGCCGCCGTACAACAAAACGGCGCCGCTAAAGAAGGTACACTTTAGCACTATACCCTTTATTCCCTTATATGAAGCATACTCCTTTTGCAGTGATTAGCTCCTGCAATCGGAGTATTTTTTATACACAGCCTATTATGCACATTTTCACCCTTTTATTATGAAGTTGTCCTTCTGTGGATAATCCGTTTTCATTGTCTATCCACAGCTTTTTGGACATGGATAGCACCTTTGGCTTGCAAACCTGTGCACAAGTGCAACCTTCGACATGCTTCGTCAGCTTCTACTTTGACTTTCATACACAGCTGTTACTTGAATGTGTATATCCTGTTTGGTCTCTCGCTGCTTAAAGCAAACTCATGCACAGCTGTGACTAATTATGTGCATACATGCAATTTTCGTGCATTTTCGATAAGGATTGTCCACAAAAAAACGCAAAAAATAGTGAGAAAAAGCTCATTCCCCACGAACCTAAGGCTCATGGCGAGTGAGGTTTTCCTCACTATCTCAAGTCATATCGTCTTACAGGAAAAGAAGGTGGATAATCCAATAGAACAACATAGCCATAATCATCGTAATTGGAATCGTAATGATCCATGCAATAACGATTCTGCCGGCTACTCCCCATTTCACTGCCGAGAAGCGCTTCGCGCTGCCCACGCCAAGAATGGATGAGGTAATGACATGCGTCGTGCTGACTGGCAAGTGGATCATCGTTGCCGTCAAAATTACCGCAGCAGAACCGATATCTGCCGCAAAACCGTTGATCGGCTCGATCTTAAATATTTTGGTACCCATCGTCTTGATAATTTTCCATCCGCCCACTGAGGTACCTAGCGCCATTGCTGTCGCAGCAGAAATTTTAACCCACAATGGAACGTCCATCGTCGTCTGAATCCCGGAAGCAACAAGCGCGAATACGATAATCCCCATTGCTTTCTGCGCATCATTCGTTCCGTGAGAGAACGATTGGAATGCAGCCGTAAGAATCTGTCCGAAACGGAAACCTTTATTCACTTGATGAGGGCTAGATTTGGCAAATATCTTTTTTAATATCCACATAATGATAAAACCGGCACTAAAGGCGATCAGCGGCGAGAAAATCAGCGCTTGAACGATTTTAATCAAGCCGCCGGAATTGATGGCGCTCATGCCCGCACCGCCGATAACTGCACCCGCAAGGGAACCGATTAGGGCATGCGAGGATGAGGACGGAATGCCAAACCACCAGGTAAGCAAATTCCAGGCAATAGCTGAAAGCAATGCCGCGATAACAATCGGTACGCCATGCTCCAGCTCAGCCGGATTCGCAACGCCCTTACCGATGGTCGCAGCAACGCCCGTAAAGGTAACCGCGCCGACAAAGTTCATAACCGCTGCCATGACAATGGCAACCCTTGGCTTCAAAGCTCTTGTCGATACGGCGGTTGCGATCGCATTCGCCGTATCGTGAAAACCATTTATAAA
This sequence comes from Paenibacillus paridis, assembly GCF_006345825.1. Classification (GTDB taxonomy): domain Bacteria; phylum Bacillota; class Bacilli; order Paenibacillales; family Paenibacillaceae; genus Pristimantibacillus; species Pristimantibacillus paridis. Next base: position 16,275 of record NZ_VCIX01000076.1, on the reverse strand, counting down.
ATCAAACGAAAGCGCCAGAAAGACAACAATCCATAGAACCATTAAATCCATTGTGTAAGACTCCTACTCTCCAGATTAGCTGTTACGCATTATGATCGATTCCAGCGTATTGGCAACATCTTCGCAGAAGTCGGTCGTTTGCTCCAGCATCTCGTAAATCTCTTTGCGCTTCATCAATTCAATTGGATCGGTAACGTTAGTGAACAAGCTCTTGATACAAACCCGAAGCAGATCATCGGCCTGATTCTCAAGTTCATTAAGCGCAATATTCGGCTCGCGAATAGCAAGCAGCTTCCGCTCCGTCAACAAGTAGATCGCCTTCTTGATCTGGTGCGACGAGCGAACGAGAATATCGCCGAACAAAGTGATGTACTCATCCTTTTCCTGGATGTTGTACATTTCAAAACGGGATGCGCAAGCTTCTATGCCGTCAAGCACATCATCAAGCGAAGTCGTAAGGGCCATAATATCTTCGCGCTCGATTGGAGTAATGAACGTTTTGTTCAATTCCTTCAAAATCGTGTGCACATGCTTATCGCATTTGCTTTCGTATTCCTTCATCGTTTTGGCGAAAGCCGATACGTCCGATAAGTCGGACAAGCCTTTGGCGAAGTACTCCACCGCTTCAACGATAGCATCAGCCATCTCTTCGAACGTCTTAAAGAAAATATCCTTTTTCTTGAACATCGTAATCCCCTTTACCCGACTTGATGTTTAGGCGTACTGCTATGAGCCCACAATATCTTAACATAGTTTACATGTGAATTGTTAAGAGAATGTAAAGGTTTTATGAAAAACCGATAAATTTCAAAAAAAAATTAAAAAAGACGCAATCTTGAAACCAGATTGCGTCCTTTTACCCCTCGGAGGCTCATCCGTTAACGCCTGTTAACAGTGTTCCCCATCTTCTATGTTTGTACCCAAGTGACATGTCCCTCGAAAGTCGGCGTGTTCGGCACGATATGGAAAAAGGTTTTGCCGGGAACGAACGCTGCCTCTGCCCCGTCGATTACGATTCGTATCATCCCATCCGGTGCGCGGACCCAATCGGCTTCAATGGCTTTGCCCTTCTGGAATAATAACGCCTTCCCGCCCTTGTCCAAATTGACAGCGAGCCGTCCTTCATTATCCAGCGTCTTATGGTCCGCGCCAAGCACGACCAAGTTGGACGCCTTCAACTGCTCGCTATTGTTCAGATCAATATGCGGCTTATCACCGATGGAACGTTGATATAAGCCGGTTGCCGCATCGTATTTGTAGCCAACATTGTAGTTTTTGAGCAAAAAGTTAATAGTTATGTCCGTCGCCGATACACCTGTCCCAGATACACCTGATTCCGTGAACGTATAAGGCAGTGCCTGCTTATCCATGCTATATTTCTTCTTCTCCGCACCCGTTCGCAGCTTCTCTAAGCTCGAATAGAGGTTATGCGGTGCCTTCCGATCCTTGCTTCTCCAGAAATAGCTGCCCGCATTCGAAATTTCATCCAAGTAAGGTTTGCCTTGCCGCTGCAAAATCGCATAACCGTCATTGCTGGCGCCTGCGTGGGCAAGAATGGCCCCATAGCTGTCACCGATATCAATAAGATAAGGCCTAATGCTCCGGATCGGTCCAATCGTGTCTGATATTGCATTTGTACTTTGAAATACCGCAATTAATCTGGTGATGCCGCCTTCAGCGAGCACTTCCCATATCACGTCAGCATTCGTTAATCCGGACTGCGGGCGGGCTGCTGCAAAATTATTAATCATAACGACAATGGGCCTTGCCGTTGCTGCCTGCTCCAGCTTAAGGCCCGTTAAAGGCGCGTCATACGGAAGCGGCGTCGGCTCTGCCACTGGTTCTGTCACCATCGTTGGTTCAGCCGAATCGCTCGTTTCTTGAGGGGATTCATTGCCCTCTTTCCCACTGCATGCCGTCACGAGAAGCATGAGCGATAACAACAAGGATACAGCTGATAATCGGATTCGTATATTCATTCGTTTACCCTGCCTTTTCCTGCTATGTATAGCTTGTATTCGTTTACACTTATCTTCCATTTAAACACAATTCCTCGCGGTTGTCTCGACAAAATAGTTGCTTTCTCGGTTAGAAAATCCATAAATTGCACATGTTATCCCTATCTCCCACTAAAGAAAGGGTGTATTTATGGGCAGAGGGAGCGGACTTATTAGCATTTGGCTATCCTTCACTATTCTTCTACTGAGCGCTGGCTTAGTCTCGCATGTCATGTCAATCCCAATCATACTTGGTGTAGCCCATCGCGATTCGTGGCTGTCCGTCATTTTGGCAGCACCTTTTTTTTTACTTTGGATTTTTATTTTATTCGGCATCTTAAAGCAGCTTCACGGCCAGCGGCTGCCCGATTGGATTGAGAGAGAATTCGGCGTTGTTCCCGCCTGGATATTTCGTCTTTCAGCTGTCATCCTTGTATTTGCTTCCGGTAGTTATACGCTCCATGACACCTCCATGTGGACCGGCGTTACATATATGCAGCAAACACCGTTGGTTGTCATCATCGTGATTGCGGTCGTGATTTCTATGCTCGCGGCTTATGGCGGTCTTCGCTCAATCGCGATGACCTCAGGCATTTTATTGCCTTTTGTCGTTTTTCTTGGCTACTTCGTATCCATTGCTAACACCAAATACAAGGATTACAGCTTGCTGTTCCCTATCCTTGAAGAGGGTTGGCAGCCTGTGTGGAGCGGCATGTTCTATGCGCTCTCAGGACTTCTGGAGCTCTGGGTACTGCTCCTCTTCCAGCACCAGCTGAGAAGCAAGCTTCGCTGGTGGCATTTAACCCTTCTTGCTTTGTTCATGCTGGGCATGGTGGTTGGCCCCATCATTGGCGCTATCACGGAGTTTGGTCCTCAGGAAGCAGCCAAGCAGCGCCACACCGCCTTTGAACAGTGGAAAATCGTAACGATCGGCAAGCTGCTGCAGCATGTGGATTTTCTATCCATCTATCAATGGCTATGCGGTTCTTTTGCAAGAATAGCGATATCGCTTTATTTAATCACCGACTTGCTGAATGTCCGCAAGCCTCTAAAACGGGGGATTACGCTTAGTGTAATTTCCGTTTGCATGACCATTGTTGCGATCTACCCTTGGCGCGATGATCAAACGTTAAGCTATTTAGCACGGATTCATTTTCCTGTGTCTGCTGTCTATGTTTTATCCCTAACCTTCATTCTTGCAATAGCCGTCCTCATTCGCAGCAAACGAAAGGAGACTAACGTTAATGACTCAAACCAACAACCCTGAATCAGAAAAAAAAATAGATCTGGATGAGCATACGCTGCGAGGCTGGTTTGCAAACGCCGAAGATGTAATCGTGCAGACACACTTATTTGGCGCTCCTCCTGCGTCTGTTCAAGCCATATTTATTTATTGCAGCGGCATGACCGAAACTCTCATTATTAATGATGTGATCATGCCGGAGCTTAGCAACGTATATAAGGCTACCCGGTTCGTGCGCAGTGAGGATATGCAGCGCAGCGCTAATTTGCAATGGCATGCTCATGACAAAAACAAACAACAGCTAGACCGCAAGACGGTTGCCTCCTACGTATACGAAGGACACATGATCTTCTGCCTTCCTTCTCTTCAAATGATATGGACCATTGATATCGCCAACTTCCCGAATCGTGAACCAAATGAATCTTCAACGGAAGTATCGATCCGCGGTCCCAAGGATGGGTTCGTCGAACAGTTATCCATCAACATCGCGCTTATACGCAGGCGACTCCGTACGGATACGTTAGCCTGTCAGTATTTTATCATGGGCTCCCGGACGCTTACGAAAACAGCGCTGCTCTACATCGAGGACATTGCTGATCCCGAAATGATCGAGAGTATCCAACACAAGCTCTCTGTCATTAATGTAGAGAAACTCGTATCCACAGGACAGCTGGAGGAGCTGCTAGCTCCCTCTCCCATTACGCTATTCCCGCAAACCGATTATACGGGAAGGCCTGATTTCGCCGTGGATTGCTTATTGAATGGGCGATTTGTCTTGTTAGTAGACGGCAACCCGACCTGCATCATCGCTCCCGTTAACCTATTTCTCATGATGAAGTCGCCAGAAGACGCTTATTTTCCTCCGCTGTCGGTAAATATGGGGCGAACGCTGCGTTTTGTCGGACTCATCACGACCATTTTTTTGCCTGGATTCTATATCGCGCTCACTACCTTCCATACCGATCAGGTTCCTTTTCCGCTTCTCGCAACCATCTCATCGGGCAGGCACGGCCTTCCGATGGAGTCGCCGCTGGAAATGTTCTTTATCATGTGTTTGATGGAGCTGTTCCGCGAGGCAGGCGTCCGTTTGCCTAGCTCAATCGGGCAGACGCTAACCGTTGTTGGCGGTTTAATTATTGGCGATGCGGCTATTCGAGCCGGCATGATTTCTCCGTTAATGATCGTCGTGACTGCCATTACCGTCGTATCCGGATCCACTCTTGTCAACCAAGTGCTGACCAGCACAACCATATTGCTTCGATTCGTTTCATTCTTCATGGCTGCGACTTTAGGCATGTACGGGTTTATTTTATCGATCATTTTATTCGTTATCTATTTAACGTCCATTCAATCGTTTGGCGTCCCCTACTTGGCACCGGTTAGTCCGCTTAATCTAAAGCAGCTCACTGTATCCTTACTGAAAATACCGTTTCAATGGAACAAGCGCAGGCCTGATTACCTGCATACCCAAAAGCCGAGAAAGGATGGAAATAAACCGTGATTCGTCATTCCCGTGTGGTAACGTTTATCTGTGCCACTGCTATCTGCTTGTCCTTGTCTGGCTGCTGGAGTGCCATTGAAATCCAAAGCATGAGCTATGTTAAGGCGCTTGGTATCGACTTTATAGATAACAAGTTTACGATCTACGTTCAGCTTCTCGATTTCTCAAACATCGCAAAATCAGAAGCGGGCGGGAAAGCCAATGAACAAGCCATAGTATGGATTGGTAAAGGAACAGGTGAAACGTTGGTCTCGGCTATTACCGATTTATTCAAAACAGCACAGTTCCGCCTGTCTTGGGGGCATGTCTCCTCCATCATCCTTTCGGAACGAGCGATTCATGCCCAAGGAAATAATATCGTTGAAATGATTAACCGTTATCCTGAGATTCGCTATAATGCCTGGGTTTACGGAACGCGTTCGCCGATTGATAAGCTGATGGCCACCACACCCTTTTTCAAGCTGTCTCCTCTCGAGTCCATCATGCATGATCCCAAGAGCAATTACCAACAGAACTCAATATTTCCGCCTACCCTGTTTTTTAAATATATAGCAACTTTTAATGAACCGTCAGCAACCTCCTATTTGCCAAGCCTCGGCATTAACAACGTCCAATGGGAGGAGGGTCAAGTAAAAAAACCGATGCTCATGATTAACGGCGCATTTTTTGAATATGGGAAAAAAACAAAGGGTTTCATCACGAGAGGAAAGCTGGAGGGTTATCATTGGCTCATTCCAAGCATGAAATCAGCTCCGCTTGAGGTAAAAAAGGATGGAGCCATCTATGGACAATTGGTCATTGTACAACCGAAAATTAAAATCACGCCTGTCATCCATGGTACAGAGGTCCGTTTTCGAATAAAAGGCAACTATTTGGCTGGGATGTACGAGTACTTAGTCCCCATTTCTTACGATGAAATGGCTAAGCTTGCTGAAGAAACGATTAAGAAACAAATTATGCTAACCTATGAGGAAGGGCTTAACATCGGCGTCGATCCTTTTGAACTCGGACACAAGCTTCGTCTGAAACACCCGCACTTGTGGAAGAAGCTCTCGCACAACGGCAGTCAATTAGTCATTGATGCCAAGTCCATTGAGTCTCTCGATATCAAAGTGAATATTTCATATAACGGGAAATACAAACGGCAGACGCAATAAAGGGCAAACTGCTTCGTTGATACGAAGCGGCTTGCCCTTCTCTTGTCTGATCAATTTTCGCTTAAATACTCCAGTTATGCCAGTCCTCTTGCTGCTTATCCAGTCCGCCCAGCCAGTCTGAAGTGACCCGGATCGCTTCCTCCTGATGATCACGCGCAGAGTAGGTATGATTGGCTTGGAAAATAATTTCCTTATCGCATAATCCATCGTTGCGGGTCCAGAACACCTTCTGGTAAAGAAAGCTGTAATCGACAGGAATAAGCTCGTCACTTGTGCCGTGCACAAGGAGAACCTCTCCGCCAAACTTGGTTGCTGCTTGAAACGGCTGATGCTGAAGCAGTGATTCAAAGAATACCGGCTGCATGGTGTAGCCTTGATAGTCCGAGCTGCCCGAGGTGACCGCTTGATCATAGCTGCCTCGTCCTACGATGCGGACAATATCATTGAAAGGATACGCTACAGGGGACCATAAGACTAGGCGTTTCGCCCGTTTGTCCTTGACCGCAGTCATAATGGCTACAGCCCCTCCCAGGCTATGTCCAAGCAATACGATTTTTCTTGGATCAACGCATTCCATGCTTGCAACATAGTCAATCGCGCTGCGCGTCTGGTCGACCATTGAATCAAACCCAAGCGCGCCATAGTCGCCGCTGCTTTCGCCGCAGCCGCCATAATCAAAACGCAGAACGTAAGAGCCTTGCGCTGCGAGCGCACGAGCCGTCTTCACGAACAGCCGATCTACCCCAATGCGGGAGCCAATAAATCCATGGCATATAATGATGGCTTGTTTTTTCTCTGAATTGTTTTTGCTTCCGTCTGTGGGGTAATGCAAGGTTGCCGCCAGTTCAAGCTCATTATGTCGCAGCGTCAAGTGCTTTTCCATCCCGAAAACCTCCTGCTAGCCTATATATAATAATTCCTACCCGTATACTATGAATTAATGTTGAATTCATAATATCATCTCTGCTTGTTACCTGTCAATCCGGTCTGAACAAATAAAGTCGCCCCCGGCATGCATAGGGGGACGACTTTTCTTAAAGCCCTGCCAATTCATTTATAATTAGGATACTAAATCGCAAGCCTCAATCGGCATCCAATGCTCATCCTGCCCATCCCATTTGACATTGCAGCCAATTGGATTCGTTAATGGGGTCTCGATGCTCTTGCCAGCCAAATGCTCGTGCAATGCATTTTCCAAATCGTTCGTGCTCATTGTGCTCATATCGCGTGGGTTGTCGACGCCTCTCCCCGTGTAAATCAGCTTTCGAGCCTTATCGAATACAAAGAAATGCGGAGTCCGAAGCGCTCCGTACTGCTTTGCTACTTCTTGTGTCTCATCATGTAAGTATGTCCACGGGAACTGCTGCTCTTGCATTCGTTCCACCATGTGGGCAAAGGAATCATCTGGCTTTGTGTTCACACTGTTTGCATTAATCGCAACAAATGCCACGCCTTGGCTTTTGAACTTCTCCGCAGTGGCACGCGTAACCTCGTCCGATCCTACGACATATGGACAATGATTGCAAGTAAAAAATACGACTAACGTTTCATTCTGGACAAAATCATGAAGTGAGTAAGTATTGCCATCTGTCGCCGGCAATCGAAAGTCCGGCGCTTGCTCGCCAAGCTGCAATGTGAATGACATTAGAAATCCCTCCCATTTTTTGTTCACAGCTATTATACCATAATAGGAGGATGATCAATATTTGGGCATGATTTCGGGACATACTATGCCTGACACGAAGCTGAACTGGCTTCCATCCCAATTATAGGAGGTACATCATGCCTTTATGGATCGAATGGCTGAAGGAGCACTGGTTGTCCTTTCTTCTGACCCTGGGCATTGTGGTTGCTATTATTTTCGTCATAGCGAACCGCAAACTGCTCTTCTACAAAGAATAACGATTCGGGCCGCATGCTAACGAGGCACAAAGAACCGATCATTCCTCATGCATTAGCGGTACCCGAATCGTTACGATCGTACCGGCTCCACGCTCACTGTCAATGGCAAGCTGACCGCCGTGGAGCTCTATGATTTCTTTGCAAATCGCAAGTCCAAGCCCAGAGCCGCCTTGGATCGTGTTGGCCTTATAAAATTTCTCCGTCACATGAGGTAGGTCTTCCGCTTCAATGCCGCAGCCCGTATCCGCAACGGTTAACATCGCATAGTCCTGCTCAGTCGTAGTCGCCACTCGAATTGTACCGCCTGCTGGTGTAAACTTAAGGGCGTTATCGATCAAATTAATAATGACCTGCTTCATCCGATTGGCATCGCCGCGTATCACAATTGGACTTTTTCCATAGGTAGCCAAAATCCTTACCCGAGTATGCTCTTCACGCACCGCAAGCTGATTGACTGTCTCCTTCACGGGGCCATTGAAATCAAGCACCTCCCGGTGCAGCTCCATCGTCCGCGCGGACAGCTTGGAGAAATCGAGCAAGTCCTCTACAAGCCCGGACAAACGCTCCGTTTCCTTGCTGATGATGGACAAGCCAAGCTTAACTTCCTCATCATCCTCGGTAGGCTCGCTTTCCTTCAGCGTTTCGCTCCATCCCTTGATTGAAGTTAACGGCGTTCGAAGCTCATGGGAGATCGACGATATAAAATCATCCTTAAGCTTCTCCCGCTTACTGAGCTCAATAACCATCGCGTTAAACGTTTCTGCCAGCTGGCCAATCTCATCATCATTGCGCTGAATCGCGCGGCGAGTCCAGTCTCCTTCAGCCATATAGCGCGCCGCGCGCGTAAGCTCGCGGATCGGCTTAACGATGCGCTGCGCGAGAAACAGGCTGAGCCCTAGAAATAGCAGCACGACGGCAATGCCGACCGCGATTGCCATCCGAATGAGGGTAATAACCATCGCGTCCACTTGATTCAGGGAAGCCGAGTACCGCAGCATGGAAACTACGCGCGTTTCATTCCAAAGCGGAATGGTCACGGACATCACTCGTTCACCGTAGTAGGGATCTACGCCTCTCCAACTGCCTGTCGCTCCTGCTATAGCTGCTTTCACATCCGTCGTTGTATAACGAATATCCGGCGCAAAGCCATCGGAGTCAATCCGAATTTGCCCAGTACTGTCTAGTAGCTGCAGCCTTATGCCGCTCTCCACCATATATTGAAGCATATAATCGCCCTGATCCTGCACCGTCAGCGACGAGAGTGACCGGCTGTGCAAAGTGAGCGCCGATTCGGCTCTCTGCTTAACCGAGCTCTGGGCGCTCCCATAGTAGTAGTTCCACATTAATGCCGCAAATACGCCGCCGAGTACGCTGACAACAAGTACGATGAGCAGAAGATAGCTCCACACCATTCTCGTTTGGACGCTTTTCATTCCTCGCCGCCCCGCTTCCAGCGATAGCCGTAGCCCCACACCGTTTCAATAAAAGCAGGATCGGAAGGATTCTTCTCAATTTTTTGGCGGATTCTCCGTATGTTGACGTCTACGACCTTGAGATCGCCAACATAATAGCGGCCCCATACCTCCGTTAAAATATAATCTCGGCTTACGCTCTCCCCCACCCGCTCCATTAGCAGTCGCACGAGCGTCCATTCCGTTGGCGTCAAAATAATTTCCTTCTCGTTTTTCCATAGCTTGCGCTCGGCAACAGAGAGTCGAAAAGGGAGGACTCTCAGCTCAAGAGGATGGTGTGCTGGCGAATTAGACTGAATTGGCATCTCTGATGCACTTGAAGTAATCGGGTTCCCCGTCGTGCCCGCCGCAACGGAGGTGACACTCTCAGCCCCCGAGATGGCCTCAGCAGCGTTCCCAGTCTCCTGCGCCTCAAGGTCTGGCTTCATGCGCCGATAGAGTGATTTGATACGGGCGATCAGCTCGCCTGGGCTGAACGGCTTTTGTACATAATCGTCAGCCCCAAGCTCTAGCCCATGAATTTTGTCTTCTTCCTGAGACTTGGCTGTCAGCATAATGATGCCCATGCGGGGATAACGCGCCCGAAGCTGCTCACATACCTCAAAACCGCTGATCGTAGGCAGCATTACGTCCAAAAGTGCAATATCGATGGGACCTTCTGTGGCAGCAAGAGCTAGCGCCGCCTCCCCCTCCTCCGCTTCAATAACCTCCATGTCATTGCGCTTCAGATTAATGCGGACGAAGCCGCGAATGGACTCCTCGTCCTCCAACAATAATATTCGCATAACTTAGAGCACCCGCTTTTCCTTCTTAATCGTTAAGAACTTTGAGGGTTGAAACAAAATCCGTTTCCACCTGCTCCATTTCGCTGAACGCTCGCCGCTCTTCTTCCGGCCATTCCGCTGGCGCCTCCTTGACGAAGGAGACGGCAAATACGTTGCCGCTGTCTGCAAGAAGCTGATGGTACGATCTTCCTTGCTGCTTCCATTCCGACTCCACGCTCTCCCAAAGCTTCTGAGGAACTGCATACAAAGTCGCCAGATCGGCCGTTAGATTCTTCTGCTCGTTCCAATAATCAATGCCTACGATTGCATACTGTTCCTCTGCATTGTGCAGGGTATATCGGCCCATCCACTGCTCTGGAATTCGAAGCTGCAGCCCATAGCGGTAGTCGGTAAACTCTTCTTTTACTTTCACAAAACCATCCTTGCCGTCCCATTGCATCCATTCATTAAGCCATTTGGACTCCGCATAAGAAATATCGGGATACCCTGGCGCTTCCCTTGCCCATTGCAGCTCCAATATCCCATCGTTATTGATATCCATGCTCATGGATGGCGTACCGTTCAGCCCTTCCTGGTTTTTGGAACGGTCGGGGTACACGAGCCTCAGCTTGTTTCTCTCCCATACGTACATCGAGGAGTAGGTGCTGTGGGCTCCTGTTGATGCCTCCAAAATAATGCCTCGGTGGCGGGGGGATATTTTCCCAATAATTAAACGGTCATAATTATTAACGTCATTATACAAATTTTCCGTATAAAGCTCTTGCATTCGTCCATTTTCCCATGTGTAAATCGTTAAATGAAACTCAGGCAGCGCCATCTCCTGATTGGTTCCAATCTCAGATATGATCGCTAGCTCCAATTGCCCGTCATCATTAATGTCGCCCGTATCTCCGTAAGAGTAAGGGATGGACTCCAGCGGCTTCAGCATCAGCTTGCCTGCTTCATTCCGAACGGGCTTTGAGCTGAACGAATAGATTTCAAGCATATTGGGACTGTCGAATGCGCCAATCCAACCGATCATAATTTCCAATTGGCCATCCTTATCAAGATCCTCAATCTTCAGCCAATCAATTAATCTTGCCAGCGGCTGCTGGACAAGCACCCATGGTCTCCATAACCCTGAAGTATATTTAAACACCATTAACTCAGGTGAACTGTATTCGTTGTAATAAGAAACGATGGCCTCTTTCGTGCCGTCTCCATCTACGTCCAGCAGGCGGATGGCCTCCATATGGTCTTCACGAAACGGAAGCATTAGCTTGCTGTAATCAGGCAAGTATTTCTCGATGGCTGCGACGATCGCCTGTTTCTCAGGGGAAATCGCCGGCTTCTGCAGCAGATCTGCAGGTGCCGCTGTGTAACGACAGCCTGTAACCACGAAAAGGAGTGGGATCGCGCAAAGGAGCAGCAAGCCCGCCCGCACTATTTTCCCACGCCTGTTCTTGGCATAGCTATGGATTGAGACATCCAACTTGACGGCCTCCTCGTGCATGAATCCTTGTTAAGAAATTTGATTAGCGAAGACGAACGTGTAACCCATGTCCTTCAGATCATCAATAACTCCCGGCAGCGCTTGAACCGTATTCTTAATATGCTTGCCGCCAAAAGAATGCATTAATATTATACCACCAGGCTTAGCCTCTTTTTTGATCATTTTGCGAATGCCGGCTACAGAGGTTCCCGCCCAATCACGCGTATCGATATTCCAGCCAATCATATCACGGTTGCCTGCTTTCAATAAATCCTTCAGCGTATCCGAAACGGCGCCATATGGAGCCCGGAACATTACCGGTGTGAAGCCTACTGCTTTTTTGATGGCAGCATCTGCCGTTTTAACTTCCTCAATAATTTGCTGCTTATTTAGCTTGGATAAATCTTTATGATTATAAGTATGATTGCCAATAGCATGTCCTTCGTCCACGATCCGCTCAAGCACCTTCGGATTTTTGGTTACCTGTTGTCCGACGACAAAAAAAGTAGCTTTAACATCCTTCTCCTTCAGGATATCCAAAATATCGGTCGTATAATTTTTATCGGGTCCATCATCAAATGTTATCGCAATCAGCTTCGCATCTTTGCTCGGTTTTTCGACTACGGCTTGCTCATCTGGTTTATCCAGCTTATCCGTTCCCGAAGCAACCGGCTTGTCCGTTGCTGGCGCATCCGGTTTACCCGTTGGTGACGTACTCGGCTTGTCCGTTGCTGACGCATCCGGTTTGCCTGTTGGTGTCGTACTCGGCTTGTCCGTTGCTGGCGCATCCGGCTTGTCCGTTGCTGACGCATCCGGCTTATCCGTTGCTGGCGCATCCGGCTTATCCGTTGCTGGCGCATCCGGCTTGTCTGTTGCTGACGCATCCGGCTTATCCGTTGCTGATGCATCCGGCTTGTCCGTGGTCGGTTGGCCGCCTATATGACCATGAACGATTCCACCGTCATCATTCCCTCCATTACCGATAACCACAACATCCTCGTCTTGATCCGTTGCGCTTCCTGTCTGAGGTCCTTTTCCTGTGCTGCCCGTGTGATCAACCGTTTGCTTCTCGCCCGAAAAAATGGACGATAAACTAAGGGAAGAGCCTGTACTGCATCCACTGATCCCAATAGCAACAACAATCATAATTAACAATAAAAACATCTTGCGGTTTTGCTTTCTTGCGCTTTTCATTCCATTCACCTTCTATTCCTCGCTAGTAGTTTCATTGTAGCCCTATTGCCGTGTGATAGAGTTACAAATTAGTAACACCATTCGAGTGCATTTGACACATTTGTTATGAAATAGACAGGCACTAATCCGTCTTCTCTATCAAACTAATAACCACCCATAAGCCAAAAAAAGCCAATCCTCATCACCGCTCTGCGCGAGCGTTGCAAAGGATTGGCTATAGACGTTCAAATCCCTTTTCCTGTTGAGTTTGTAGGGATTAAACCAGAGCTTTGGCAGCAATATCCGTACGGTTTTGTTTGCCTTCAAAATCAATCACGCTAACCGCTTCATAAGCACGGGCACGAGCTTCTGCGATATCACGGCCACGGCCAACAATGCCTAGCACACGGCCGCCATTCGTAACGAACTGGCCCTCTTTCTCCGCCGTTCCTGCGTGGAAGATCAAAGCTCCTTGCGCTTCTGCTTCAGCAAGTCCTGTAATGACACGGCCCTTCGGATAAGAAGCCGGATAGCCTTCGGAAGCAACAACGACGCAAACCGCCGCTTCGTCACTCCATTGAATGTCCAGTTGATCCAGATTACCATTCATCGATGCAAGAACGATGTCGATCAGGTCGGTTTGCAAGCGCGGCAATACAACCTGCGTTTCCGGATCACCCATGCGTGCGTTGAATTCGATCGTTTTCGGGCCGTCTTTCGTAATCATAAGGCCGGCGAACAAGACGCCGCGGAATGGCCGCCCTTCGCTAACCATCGCTTTAGCGGTTGGAATAATAATATTTTGAATCGATTCGTCAATAATGGCTTGATCGATATGCGGAAGCGGCGTGTACGTGCCCATGCCTCCCGTATTCGGACCTTTGTCGCCATCGAAGATCGGCTTATGATCCTGTGCCGGAACCATCGCCCGTACTGTCTCGCCGTCTACGAACGCTAGAATCGACATTTCCTGGCCGACCAAGCACTCTTCAATTACGATTTGGCTTCCCGCTTGGCCGAACACTTTGTCGACCATCATATCGCGCAGCGCCTGCTCTGCTTCTTCAAGCGTAGCGGCAACCGTAACGCCTTTGCCTGCGGCAAGACCGTCTGCTTTGATCACGATCGGGGCAGACTGCTCGCGAAGATACGCAGAGGCTGTTTCGTAATCGGTGAACGTTTCGTATTTGGCTGTCGGAATTTCATATTTCCGAAGCAAGTTTTTCATGAAAATTTTGCTGCCCTCGATTTCCGCAGCATTTTTGCGAGGTCCGTAGGCTTGAATGCCCGCTGCCTCAAAGGCGTCTACGATTCCGTCTGCAAGCGGATCATCCGGACCCACAAAAACCAGATCGATCGAAGCATCCTTGGCAAAGCGAATCAGCTCATCAAAATCGCTAACCGGAATCGGAACGCATTCCGCAAGCTGTGCAATGCCTGCATTCCCTGGCGCACAGTAAATATCTTTGACCTTCTCGCTTTTCTTAAGCGCCCAGACGATCGCATGCTCCCGTCCGCCGCCGCCAACTACCAAAATACGCATATGAGTAACCCCCTAATTAACTATACAAGCGTAACGACTATCTCCATCATCTATCTGAAGGCATAAGCTCGTTTTGCAAAAAAAATATAACTTGTTGATTAAAAAATAACCGTACCCAACTTATCGCTTAAACAAGCAGCAGCCGCTCGCTTCGCCAGCTCTCTGTCGTTAACGTGCGGCTGCCTATGGAAAAAAAGTAAGCTTTAGTGCTTGAAGTGACGTACGCTAGTGAACACCATAGCGATGTTGTTGGCGTTTGCCGCAGCGATGGAATCTTCATCCTTGATCGATCCGCCTGGTTGAATAATTGCAGTAATGCCGGCTTTTGCCGCAAGCTCTACCGTGTCGCCCATTGGGAAGAATGCGTCCGAAGCAAGCGCTGCTCCTTTTGCCGCTTCGCCAGCTTGCTCAATGGCAATGCGAGCCGCGCCTACGCGGTTCATTTGTCCAGCGCCTACGCCGATGGTCATATCATCCTTCGCAAGCAAAATCGCATTGGATTTTACATGCTTCACCACTTTCCATCCGAACAGAAGCTGCTTCAGCTCTTCTGCTGTCGGCTTGCGGTCCGTAACAAATTGCAGGTCAGCTTCGGTCACGCTATGAACGTCGCTTTCTTGCACAAGCATGCCGCCATCCACGGATGTAACGAGCCATTCCGGCTTGCGCTCGCCAGCAGCGGACAGCTCTCCAAGCTTAAGCAAACGGATATTTTTCTTCTTCGTCAAAATATCAAGCGCCTCTGGCGTGAAGTCAGGAGCAATGATGATTTCAAGGAAGATGCCGCCAAGCAGCTCAGCTGTATCCGCGCCAATCGTACGGTTAGCTGCAACGATACCGCCGAAGATCGACGTAGGATCGGCTGCGTACGCTTTTTGGTAGGCCTCATGAATCGTTGCGCCGATGCCTACTCCGCACGGATTCATATGTTTAACGGCAACAACCGCAGGCTCGTCGAACTCTTTTAAAATCGCGAGCGAAGCGTTAGCATCGCTGATGTTATTGTAGGACAACTCTTTACCGTGCAGCTGCTCAGCTGTCGTAACGTTGCCAGACGCTGCTAGCGGCTTGCTGTAGAAAGCAGCCTTCTGGTGCGGGTTCTCGCCGTAGCGAAGATCCTGTACCTTCTCGTAAGTAACCGTGTACGTTTCAGGCAATGACTCGCCTACCTGCTTAGTCAGGTAATCGGAGATAAGGGAATCATAAGCCGCAGTGTGGCGGAACACTTTCGCAGTCAGGCGTTTGCGCGTCTCAAGCGTGGTATCGCCTTGTGCTTTTAATTCTTCAATTACCGTTCCGTAGTCAGCAGTATCCACTACAACCGTTACGAAGGCGTGGTTCTTGGCTGCTGAGCGAAGCATCGTCGGGCCGCCGATATCGATGTTCTCGATCGCATCCTCATAAGAAACGTCAGGCTTGGCGATCGTTTCTTTGAATGGATACAAGTTAACGACAACCAGGTCGATGTAATCCAGGCCAAGCTCCTTCATCGTGTTCTGATGCTCTTCATTGTCACGCACCGCCAGCAAGCCGCTATGTACGGCAGGGTGAAGCGTTTTGACACGTCCATCCAAAACTTCCGGGAAGCCCGTTACATCGGAGATGCCGATAACCGGAATGCCTTCCTTTTGCAGCAGGCTGAATGTACCGCCTGTCGAAATAATTTGCACCCCTTGGCTAGCCAGTTCTCTGGAAAACTCCACGATCCCTGTCTTATCCGAAACACTAATTAACGCTCTGCGAATTGCCATGCAAATCCCTCCTCCTCTATTTGGCCAAACCATTGCTTATCCCAAAATCATACGCCCACATCGCCGCTTGAGCTCATATCCGCCGTTTTTGAACAAGATAGATCTACTTTTTAGACTTATTTCGCTCAAAATCGCCGAAGTTGGTGGAATAGAGCTACTTTTTAGATCTATTCTGCTCTCCGAAGCTCATTTGAGCCCATATCCACCGTCTCCGAACCAATTAGATCTACTTTTTAGACCTATTTCACTCGAAATCGCCGAAGTTGGTGAAATAGAGCTA
>NZ_VCIX01000071.1 GCF_006345825.1 Paenibacillus paridis | reverse complement strand
TTTTTTACTTATTTGAAACTTGAAAGTTTGTGAATTATTGAACAAACTTAGATACCTACAAGACTAGGACAGGTTTAATGCAACGCTAGTGGAATTTTTCCTGTTAATTCAGCCGTTACACGTCAATATAAGCTGATTGGATAGGAATAGCCGGATAAATTCCTTCTAAATGCCTCAAAGGTCCAAAACTCCCTGAATTAGAGGGAGAAATTCCAGTTATATAAGTTGAACTAGCTTATCTCGTTTTGCTCATGGTGAGCAGCTATGTTGAAGATCAAGCTATTTAAAATAGGACTTATCCACTAAACAGCAAAGCTGCGTACCGGATAAGTCCTTATTTGGCAATCAGTATTCATAAAACGAGCGAGGCTTGGTACTTCTATAGCGTTGTTCTTAATCATGCTTGGATAGGTTTGTGCGCATCGCTGCTAGGATTTAAGCGAATCCGGCCCATCGAGCAAGTATCTCTCCGTGAGGATTGACAGGAGCTGAATGCCTACCTCGTTGTGGCCGCCTTCGGGAATGATCAGGTCGGCGTATTTTTTGGAGGGCTCAACAAAGGCTTCGTGCATCGGCTTCACCGTATTCAAGTATTGGTCATGAACGGATTGGATGGTTCTGCCGCGTTCTTCAATATCCCGCAGTACGCGGCGGAGAATCCTCACATCCGGGTCTGTGTCGACGAATACCTTGATGTCGAGCGCCTTGCGGATATCCTCCTCGGCAAGCACATGCAGTCCTTCGAGAATGACGATATTGTTAGGCCGTAGCTCGACCGTCTCACTTGCCGAACGGGCATGAATGGTAAAATCGTATACGGGCGCGTACGCGGTCCGGCCCTCGCGAAGCAGCAGGAGGTCGCGGACCAGCAGCTCGATATCGAAGGCGAGAGGGTGGTCGTAATTAATCCGTTCGCGTTCGGCTAAGCTAAGATTAACGGGATTTTTATAGTAATTATCCTGGGATATGAACGTTACTTTGTCTGACCCTAGACGGTCGATGACGGAACGGGCAACCGTTGTTTTGCCGGATCCGGTGCCGCCGGCGATTCCAATTATAAGCATGGTGATTCAATAAGCCTCCCTGTAATAAAACCCTTTGCAATTTTAGTATTGTAGCATAGCATTCGCTTTTTTTCACCCCGGCATTAAAATACTTAAGGAACAGGAACAAAACTTACACGGAAAGCGAGGCGGCAGTATGGATCATTCTAATGAAGGACTGAATGCGATGGAGCCTATATTTCCGAATAGCGAGCTTCAGACGGTAACGCTTGGCATGGGCTGTTTTTGGAGTCCGGAAGCTTTATTTGGCCATTTGCCCGGTGTGATCCGTACGCGTACTGGTTATGCTGGAGGTACGACTAGCCAGCCTACTTATCGTGAAATGGGCGATCATACGGAAACGGTTCAGCTCGAGTTTCTGCCCAGCGTCATCCGCTTGGAAGAGATTCTTGTTAGGTTTTGGGATGGTCACAAGCCAGCTAACATTAACGACTATAAAGGACGGCAATATCAATCGCTTCTGCTATATGCCGATGAGCGGCAGCTGGAATCCGTTGAACAGGTGCTTCAGCAACGGAAGGAGCAGGGAAAAGGAGAGCTGGATACGGAGATCGTTCCTTATTCGGCATTTCATCGCGCGGAGGAGAGGCATCAGAAGTATTATTTGAAGCGTTATCCTGATGTCATGGAGAAGCTGAGCCGGATCTATGCAACGGAAGCTGAGCTTGTGGACTCGACGATAGCCGCGCGATTGAACGGCTTGGCTAAAGGATATACGAGCCTGGAGCGGATTTTGCTGGAGCTGCCTCAGTGGCCTATGGAGCTCGAACGGCAGAGGGAGCTGTCCTATCTGATTAGGCAGATTCGCTGGTAGGTTTTTCAGCATTTTTTAACGTACAGCAAAGTGCAGGGTCTTAATCATACTTTCTCTGTACGTTTCGCTGAAACGATGGCGTCTATAATAAGGACGCCGAAGGCGTTTTTGCTTGTTTGGTTCCGATAGGAGTAAAATGGACAAGGTAGGCATCATATGAACCGAGAGGAGTGTTAGTTGTGAAATATAGAAGACTCGGAAGCACCGGGCTTAACGTATCCGTGATCGGCATCGGAACCTGGCAGTTTGGCGGGGAATGGGGCCGGGAGTATTCGCAAGCGGAAGCCGATGCGATTTTGGACAAAGGGCAGGAGCTTGGCATTAATTTAATTGACACGGCCGAATGCTACGGCGATCATCTCTCGGAGTCGCTGATCGGCGATTACATTAGCCGCCGCAATCGTGAGGATTGGATTCTAGCGACCAAGTTCGGCCATCATTTTCATGAGCGGTTCACACGTACCGACGTTTTTGGAGCCGAAGGGGTTATTGCTCAGCTGGATGCCTCGCTGCAGGCTCTTAAGACAGACTATATTGACCTCTATCAATTTCATTCGGGACCGGATCAGTCCTTTGACAACGACGAGCTTTGGACGGCATTGGATAAGCAAATAGCGGCTGGGAAAATTCGTTTTCTAGGGACATCGATTGGCAGCAACGATAATCTCCATCAAACGGAAGCTTCAACTAAGGTGAATTCGCGTGTGATTCAGGTTGTTTATAACAGGCTTGACCGTGCACCGGAGGAGCGGGTTTTTCCTTCCTGCGAGCAGCAGGATTTAGGTGTGCTGGCACGCGTTCCTTTGGCGAGCGGCTATTTGAGCGGCAAATACAAGCCAGGTGCTGTGTTTGGCGAAACCGATGTACGGCATCGGCATGAAGCAGAGAGCACGAGGCTTAAGCTGCTTGAAGTGGAACGGATTCAGCGCGAGGAGCTGCCGGAAGGCGTCCAGATGGCAAGCTGGGCTCTGGCATGGTGCTTGAAGCATCCAGCGGTTACCGCTGTGATTCCGGGCTGCAAAGATGCTGACCAAGTAGAGGCCAATGCGAAGGCTTCGGAGCTAGTCACCGAGCCGCATCCGCAGGATGTGAAAAACTAAAAGCGAATGGCTGCGGGTCATACAGCAGCACTACAACAAGCCCCCCGGCCTTCATCGGCCGGGGGGCTTGTTATTTTACAGTACGGTCACGTCTTGCCGGTATCTTTCGAAATCGGCGACGCGGCATTCCAGCTTCATCCGCGTGCCTTCCGGCTCGTAGTCGGTAGAATGAACGTGGGCATGCTCGTTGAAGTACGCGACCAATCGGCCTTGGCTGAACGGAATCAGTAGCTCGCAGGTCATATAGTCGTCGAAGATATGCTCGCGAACGACATCAATCAGCTCTGTTAATCCGCTATTTTCCTTCGCTGAGAGGTAGACATGATTGCCTTGAACCTCTGGATAGGCATGTGTTGTCAGATCGCTTTTGTTATAAGCATAGATGGTCGGAATGTCGAAAGCGCGAAGCTCCTTGAGCGTATCGTTCGTTACGGCAACTAACTGCTCGTAATCCGCATGGGAGTAGTCGACGACATGAATCAGCAGATCCGCCTCGGTTACCTCCTCTAGCGTAGAGCGGAATGCTTTGACCAGATGATGGGGAAGCTGGCTGACGAAGCCAACGGTATCGGTTAGCAGAAACGATTTGTTATCCGGCAGGTCGATGCTTCGAACGGATGTCTCAAGCGTAGCGAAGAGCATATCCTGCGCGAATACTTGCTTGTGGCTTCCCGGATTGTAATGCTCCAGCAGAGCATTCATCAAACTGGATTTTCCCGTATTTGTATAACCTACGAGACAAACGACGGGTACTTCGTTCTTTTGGCGCTGCTTCCGCTGAATTTGTCGCCTTGCTACCAGCTTCTCAAGCTCGGCTTGCAGGGCAGTAATTCTTTCCTCAATGCGCCTGCGGTCCAGCTCCAGCTTCGTTTCGCCCGCGCCTCTGTTTTTGAGGCCGGCTCCGCCGCCTTGCCTTCCCAAGGATGCACGCAGGCCGACGAGCCGCGGAAGCATATATTGAAGCCGGGCTACCTCGACCTGAAGCTGCGCTTCCCTCGTCTTGGCGCGTTCTGCGAAAATATCCAAAATCAGGATCGTTCGGTCGATAACGGTCCGCTCCAGTGCAGCCTCGAGATTGCGGATTTGGGAATGGGAGAGCTCATCGTTGAAAATAACGACCTGCGCGTCATGAGCTTCGAGCAGCGCTAGCAGCTCCTGGATCTTGCCCGTCCCGATGTAATGGGAAGGGTTAATTCGTGCAGCCTTCTGGCTGAGCTCATCGGCTACCTCAATATAACAGGCGGCAGCTAGGTTACGGAGCTCCTCCATGGAGTAGGCAAAGTCGGTTTGATTTTGAAGCTGTACGCCGACAATAATTGCTTTTTGCTTCGGTTGTTCCATTATTCATCATCCTCTAAGGTTTTTGATAAAACAAAAAAACACAGGCAGCGCTGCCTGTGTTTACCGTTAAAGGTAGGAGGACGTCAGAAAAAAATCCAAAAGGAAGCTAAATTCCTTATTGGCTTGGATCCTTGGTCTTCCGCGGGCCATGTAAAGCAGAGCCGTCAAGCGGAGATGCGAGTCACATCTCTGCCGAGACAGCTTCCTTGCTTTGATTCATGGCGAATTGCGGAGTTTCCTCCCTAAAAGCGAATACGTGAGCAGAACGACACTCCTGGCGTATCATCGTATTCATCATTTTGTGGGTTCCTTAAAAAGGACAGACCTATCCTGAGTCCTCTGCACACAGGCAGAGCTTTGGCGCTATTCAATTAGCAGCTGCGCAAAGACCGAACTCGGATATAGTCTATCACACGGAACCCTCCGTTCATTTAAATTAGCACTAGTGTAGCATACCCGCTTATTTGACTGCAAGCGACGTTCGGCAATCCCTTAAGAGGCGCTCCAATCCTGGCGAAGCGTGAACAGCTCCTTCAGCGCTTCGGTGGAGAGCTCGGTAATCCAGCCTTCGGAGCTGGAAATGACATTTTCGCTAAGCTGTTGTTTGTTTTCGAGCATTTCATCGATACGCTCCTCCAGCGTGCCCAGCGATATGAACTTGTGCACCTGCACGTCGCGGGTTTGTCCCATCCGGTAAGCGCGGTCCGTAGCCTGATTTTCCACGGCAGGGTTCCACCAGCGATCGAAGTGGAAAACGTGGTTTGCGGCGGTGAGATTAAGCCCGACGCCTCCAGCTTTAATGGACAAAATAAATATGCTAGGCTGCTCCTCAGGTGGAAGAGTTTGCGACTGGAATTTGTCAATCATGCGGTCGCGCGCCAGCTTGGAGGTGCTGCCGTTCAAGTAAACCACCGGTTCCTTCAGCTCATGCTGCATTACGGTCTGCAGAAGCTGCCCCATGCCCAGATACTGCGTAAAGATCAGGCAGCGCTCTCCTTCGTCGCGAAGCTCCTTCACCATGGCGAGCAGACGCTCCAGCTTGGCGGAGCGGTTGATCAACGGCTCGGTATCGATACTGCCGCTTGCGGCTTCGCTTAGCTCTGGCAGCGGCTCCTTCGTCAGCAGCAGGGGGTGGTCGCAAATCTGCTTCAGCTGCATAATCGCGGACAGGATAGCGCCCTTGCGCTCGATGCCCTCAAGCTTTTGCATCCGGTCCATGAGCTGGTTAACTGTCTGATTATAAAGCGCCCCTTGCTCGGCTGTCAGGTGAATGTACGTTTTCATCTCATTTTTGTCAGGCAGATCCAGCTGTATAGCAGGGTCCTTCTTCTTGCGGCGCAGCATGAACGGCTTGACGAGCTTCTGCAGATCGGCGGTGCGCTGCACGTTGCGCTCCTTCTCGATCGGGTTGCTGAAGCGCTGTTGAAACCCGTGGGCGCTGCCCAAAAAGCCGGGATTCATGAAATCGTAGATGGACCACAGCTCGGACAATCGGTTCTCGATCGGCGTTCCGGTCAACGCGATCCGATGCTTGGCTTTAAAGCTGCGGATGGCTGCGGCTTGTTTGGTTTGAGCGTTTTTAATATTTTGTGCCTCATCGAGGCAAATGGTTGACCAGCGGAACGACTTCAGCAGCTCTTGGTCCAGCGTAGCCGTGGCGAAGGAGGTCAAAACGACATCCGCCTGCCGGGTTTCGGCCTCGAAGGATTCCGCTGCAAGGCGTCTGCCGCCATAGTGAAGCATGACGTTCAGCGAAGGCGCGAACCGGCTGATTTCCTTCTGCCAGTTGCCAAGCACCGAGGTGGGACAAATAATAAGCGTTGGGCTTTGCTCCTTCTCCCTTGCCGAGTTTTCTTTGAGATGCAACAAGTAAGCGATAAGCTGTACCGTTTTGCCGAGCCCCATATCATCAGCAAGGCAGGCGCCAAGCCCAAAACGGCGCAGAAAAGCGAGCCAGGCGAAGCCTTCGCGCTGGTATGTCCGCAGCTCGGCATTCAGTCCGGTCGGCACATTTAGCACAGGCCATTCCGATTGCTGGCTTAGCTGGCTAACGAGCTTCATCAAATGCTCGTTCAGCTCGACTTCGAGCTGGATGCGCTGCTCCTGCTCCGGATCTTGCTCGGCCTGAGCATTCTCCGGCTCACTGCCGCTGCCCAGCAGATGAAGCTGAAGCACATCCTGAAAGGATAGACCCTCAGAGCGGTCAATGCCAGCCATCGCTTTGCGTATTTGGGCGAGCAAGGCAGGATCCAGCGCAATCCATTGTCCGCGGAAGCGCACCAGCCGCTCATTTCGTGCAACTAGCTCGTTGAACTCGGATTCACTGAGATCGGTCTCGCCGATTGCAATGCGCCAATCGAAGTCAATGAGCGTATCGAGGCCAAACAACGATTCGCGGGTGCCTTCCGCCGGGGTGCTGACCTTGGCGCGAAGCTTAGGTTTCTTGCGGCTGGCGGTTTCCCACCACGCGGGAAGAAGAACCTGCCAGCCGGCTTCTAACAGTCGGGGGCTGTCGACGGCTAGAAAGCGCCATGCGGCATCATTAGCCATAGGGGCGTTCAATAAATCGTCGCCAGCTCCAGCCATCCGCTCTCTTGGCAGGCAAACGCGCAGGCGATCAAGCCAGCTGCCCGATCGCTCTCGCACGGAGGCTGTCCATGAAGCGGGCCAAGAGCCAAAAGCTTCGCCCGATTCCGACAGCTTTACTGACACCAGCACGGCTTGGTCCAGCTTATCCTGTAAAACGAGCTTTAACTGCCAAGGGTCGTCCATGGCTTCCGGCTCCACCAGCTGGAGCAGCGGCCGAAATAACGCTTGATCGGCTTTCCAGCCAATCGCGATTAGCCATGCCTGCGCATCAAGGCCGGCAGCTGCGGCAGGATTCTTGGCGAAGAGCAGAGGATATTCTCTCCGCAAATCGGCAGCCGCGGTTTCCGTGCCATAGCAGGCGTCGAAGACAACCGCGGAGAAGGCGGCCTGGAGTCCCTTTTGAAACGCTTGATTTTCTTCCTCATTTGGTGCTGCAGCTTGTATTTGTTTGTTTATGTCCGCGTGATCCCAGGTCCATTGCAGCTTTCCGGCTCGGAAAGCCGAGAAGCTTGGGCGATAGCGTCTAGCCTCTATTTCTTTTGCAAGCTTGGGCGCGAGCTGAATGAGCTGCTCGGCTTGCTCTCCCCAGCTCCATGCGATATGCGCAAGCCATTTTTGTTCCGCAAAGAAGGGAATGACCTGCTCCGCGGGGAGCAGCACAAGCTCCAGCCCTTCGATTTGCTGAATTTCCAGCTCCGTGCCGTAGAAGGAAGCCTGATGCCAAGCGAATAAACGCTGCTTCAAGGTGATGCCGCTCAAATAATCGGCCCTGCTGCTCACGCCGTACAGAAGCGCATCGCCATGCGTCGTTAGGTTGACATGGACCGTGAAGGTTTGAGTATGTAGGGTCATGTGATCAGCTTTCCTTTCCGAAGCTCCTCCTGCAGCGCGCGCAGCCTGCTATGGCGGGTGGAGAAGGCGTCAATGTACGCCTCCCAGCGTTCTTCGTCTTTCATTTTTTTGTACAGCTTCGCGAGCCTCTTGAGCAGCTTGACCGCTGTTTTATAGCCATCTCTATTTCTCAGAAGCACGTACCTCTCCGCTGCCTGATGATAGAAGGGAAGCAGAAGCTCGGGCGAATGCTTCTCGATTGGTGCGAGTACGCTTACGCGGTAGCTAAGCGGCTCGGTGCCTGTGCTGAGCTGGTAGTCCATCCATTGCTGCCATTTTTCGTAACGGAGCAACTTTTCCTCATAAATAGACTCGGTATACGGCAGCGCGCGTATAATCGGCTCCCACATCTGCTCCTGAAGTGCAGGGAGATGCTCGATAACGGCGTCCCAGTAGCGGTAAAAGCTATTGAGTGTAAGCTGCCGTTCTTTCTCCATCAGAGGTGTCAGCTTGTTCAGCCAAACCGCTAGCCGCTCCCACTCGCCGGTATTCTCTAACGCTTGGAGCAGGAGAAACACATCAGTCGGCTGGAGGTGGATCCGGTTATTTAATTCCATCAGAGCCGCATGGGCTTCCGTATCCTGACGCAAAAAGAAATGCATCCAGGCTTGCGCCGTCATCCAGGAATAACGCGATAGCGCCTGGCCAAGCTCCGTTTGGGCGGCTTGGAGCTTCTGTAGCTCGTCGAGGTACAGACGGTTGTCGGTTTGATAAGGAGAAATCGTATGATGCCACAGCCAAAAGTAAGGCTCGGCAAAATAAAGCTTGGTGCCCGTTTCGGTCAGCATTTGCTTGCGCAAGTAGTCAACCGTTTCGCCGATCATTAACCAGTAGCTCGTCTCATCCTTAACTACGGTTTGCTCATGCAAAAGGGCGGCAATCCTCTTCTGCGTATCGGCAATGGCCTCGTGTGTGTGAAAGCCGATGAATGCGCCGCCATGCCCGGTCTGGTCAGGCGAGCGGTTGAGCAGCAGACCTAGTAGATAGAGGTGGGCATGCAGCTCGAATAGGCGGTTCATTGGGGGCGAGAGCTCGGGACGCGCGATATGTATGGCTGCAAGAGCTTCACGGACAAAAGCTAAATTGCGGACGTGGCTGGCCAATGGAGCGGTTTGCTCGCGAAATAGCTCGTGCCATTTCGTCGTATTTAGGGTGCGTTCTGATTTCATGGCTAAGGGATCTCCCGTGCGATTAAAGTCTATTTTTAAGAATATGGACACCGAAGGCGTTTTTGCTTGTAATATAGGAAAGCATAACATTTCGTTATCCCTTCTCTATATTTCTCGGAATGAAACGCGCTGCGCCGCCAAAGGACAGCGACAATCGTTTCACCTTGATAAGTCTATTATAACATTTATCCTTTCTTTTCTTTCTCTCCAATGCCGGTCCGCGCTAAACCATAGTAAAGCACACATAAATGAATTCAGCTATCTCTTTTTCTTCCTTTATATGCTATATTAGGATAGTGAACGATACAAATGTTGATATGGAAAATATGCTAGGCTGGTGGCGGATGTGCTGGGCTATTTTAAAGATTTTATATTGAATATTTTTGTGATTTGCTCCCCGCTGGTCTTGTATCCTTACATCCATAAGATGAAGAGCAATTTACGTTTATATCGCTTTTATTTGTATGTCCTCTTTTCCTTGTCCCTGATCATGACGATGTCGTTCCCCATTAATATGAACGGATTGTTGTATGATTTCCGCTCGATTCCGCTCGCGCTAGGCTCTCTGTCCGGCGGCGCGTTGGTATCGGCCTGTTTATACGCGACGCTTTTGCTATACCGTTATTTTCTCGATAGCCCCCATAACTGGATTTACGTGATCTCTCTCCTTCCGAGCTTTTTCGTTTTTCTTGCCCTATATAAATACTACAACTCGCTAAGCCTGGCCCGTAAAATAGCGGCTGCCGTGTTCTTATGCTCGATGATTAAGCTGATGACCTTTACAACCTTCCTCACGATAACCGGTCAAATCGAGTTGTTGTTCAATAAGCCCTGGGCGACGGTGCAAACCTATTTGCTGCAAGGGTTAATTATCGGTTTATGCGTATATGCGCTTCATATGCTGCATACCTTTTTTCTTATGCAGGAAGAGATGGTCAAAAGCGAGAAAATGAAAATCGTTGGCGATATGGCGGCATCGGTGGCCCATGAAATACGTAACCCGCTTACGACGATCCGAGGATTCATCCACCTCTTTGCCTCTGCGGATCTCGATTCGGAAAAGAAGGAGCTGTACAAAAAAATATGCTTCGAGGAACTGGACCGCTCCGAGCTTATTATTGCGGATTACCTTGCGCTGGCGAAGCCTGATCCGGAAATCGTTGAAGCAATCGATATTCATCATGAAGTTCATTACTTAGCGAACGTCTTGATGACCTATGCCAATTACCATAATATCGAGATCCATGTCATGGCTTCAGAGGAGCATCCCTTTAAAATCCAGGGAGACCGCTATAAATTCCGGCAAGCTCTCATTAATATTGGGAAAAATGCCATCGAAGCGATGGAGGGTGGCGGTACGCTGGAGCTGAAGACCAGCGTTCAGAACGAGCATGCGTGGATTATTTTAAGCGATAACGGAAGCGGAATGACTCCCGAGCAGATGAAGCGGCTGGGCACGCCTTATTATTCTACGAAAGAAAAAGGGACGGGTCTGGGAACGATGGTATCCTTCAGCATTATCAAGAAGATGAATGGAAAAATTGAAATTAAGAGCGAGCTAGGAGTGGGCACAGAATTTAATTTGATGTTTCCGAAGGCAAACTAAGCATGCGGTTTCATTAAATTTTTTGATTTAATTTTTATCAGGTTAAGATTATTGGACTGTTCGTGTTATAATTAAGATGTGCAGTCAATAAAGATCATTGACTATGATAAAGGAGTCGGAAATATGCAGGTAGTATTTGAAGACTGGGATCAAAAGGTGAAGAAGACGTTTAACGCGACCAGCAAACAGGAGGTCCTTACGGTTACTGAGGCGGGAGACTTGCTTGGCCTGACGAAAGACCAAATGAAGGTTTATGTGCTTAAGCATAACCTGACGAAGGTTGCGATTAATCGCAGCGTCCACAGATATCTATTACTGAAAAGCGAAATAGATGAGATTCTAGCAAAGTCCTGACATTTGCGATGAGCCACAGCCTCCTTTGAGGCTGTGGTTTTTTGTTTGTAGGCATAGTGGACCGCGGAAAAATTATTTACTAGCAATAATAGCGAACATAGGGCGGTATTTGTTTAGGATTTGCTCAGCAGGGCTGTGGAGGCCGGAATCAAAGCCATGCAGGGTCGTCACCTGCCCGAAGCCGATGGAGCTCAGCATTTCAACGTCCCAAGCGGGCCGTCTCACGTAAGTCAGCGGCAGCATGAGCGCCATTTGATCGCCCTCAGCTATTTCATCCTCTGTACGATAAGGCACATAGCCTGCTTCGATCGCCTCTTGCTTAGCTGCTTGGAAGAGTGCAGCTTCCTTGGGGTCCGTCAAGAACAGATTCCAATTTCCGTCGAAAATAATGACTTGCCCGTCCTCATTCAGCCACTCATGCCACTTCTCATAAACACCTACTGGGTTTGGCAGAAACCAGGTTACGTTTCTTGAGATGACTAGGTCGAACGTCAACGAGGGTTCAAACTCTAAAATATCGGATTGGATAATTTGAATGTTGCATCCATATTTGTTGGCATTCCGTTTGGCTTTGGCAATCATCCCGGGCGAGGAATCAATCGCGGTTACTTGGTGTCCCATGCGGGATAACAGCACCCCGAAAAATCCGGGCCCGGTGCCAACATCGAGCACCTTCAGCTCTCTTTTGCCCTGGAGAAGCTTGCCGATAATCGTATTCCATTTGTCGTAAGATTCATTCATCATCTCGTTCTCTACGATTTCCTCGTAAATGTCAGCGCCTTTATCCCAATATTGCTGATGCACTTTCTGTTGCTCCTTGTTGATGGTCATTGGTATGCTCCCCGAAAAGTATTTTTAAAAAACGCTTGCTATTAGTAATAATTACGATTAATATTTAACCTCAGTTGGGTGACGAAGTCAAGCCATACGATGAATGCCTTATCTTACATATCAGGAGGAGTAAACATGTTTAAACGTTGGATGGCTTTAGCTGTAATCAGTTTTTGTCTTATTTTCACGCTGGCAGCCTGCGCTGCAAAGTCGGAGACTGAGGAGACCGGCCAGGCAGAAACGGCCAAACGGATTACGGTTGCGATTACCCAAGATTTGAAGGGGGGCAAAATCGATGCAACCACCTATAACGGCGCACGCGCCGTACAGACGGCCATCTATGATGCCTTGGTGGAGTTTGGCGAAGGAGGCACGATCTTGCCTAGCTTGGCCGAGGCTTGGGAGGCATCGGAAGATGGGCGGACATATACCTTTCACTTAAGGAAGGATGTTTTATTTTCCGATGGCAGTGCTTTTACCTCCGCAGCCGTGAAGTTCTCGCTAGAGCGTACCGTAGCCAATGAGGAGACGGCGTCCCTTGAAATTGCACGCAAATTGGAGAAGGTGGAGACGCCGGATGACCATACAGTTGTTCTGCATTTTAAGGAAATGGCCGCGCAGACGCTTCTTGAGCTTAGCCAAGCTAGGCCTTTCCGGATCATGAGCCCGAATGCGGTATCCCCGGCCGGAGCGATTGACGGTGAATTCATCAAGTCGGTCGGCACAGGACCGTGGCAGCTGGACAGCTACAAGGAAGGATCGGAAACCGTGCTGGTGGCGAATGAGCACTACTGGAAGGAAGCAGCATCAAAGTACTCGCTCGTATTTAAAGTGGTTACCGATCCTCAGGCACGCGTACTGGCGCTTCAAAGCGGCGAGATCGATATCGCCGGCGGCGAGGTGGGCAGCATCCCCTATGAGAGCCTGCCGCTTTTTGAGAACAACAATAAATTCAAGCTGGAGCATAACGCCAGCACGATGTCTTATTTTATGGTCTTGAACCAGAAAAACGAGTTTTTGACGGACAAAAATATACGGCAAGCTCTAAATTACGGTACGGATACGAGTAAAATGATGAGCGGCCAAGGAGCGGAAGTTGCCGGATTGTTCCAAAGCACAGTCGCTTTCGTTACGCCGGATAACCAGCCCTCCTATCGGTATGATGCGGATAAGGCAAAGCAATTAATTGAAGCTTCGGGTTATCAGTGGAATGCAAGCACCAGCCTTTACGAAAAAGATGGCAAGACCATCGCGCTGCGGCTGGTCATTCAGACGGAAGAGTATCCAGAGTGGAAGGAAATGGCCGAGATATTCCAGAATCAGATGAAGACGATTGGCATTAAGGTCGATATCCTCAATCAGGAACGGGCGGCTTATTATGACGCGCTTTGGACGAACAAACAATATGATCTCTTGCTGTACAGAACCTATACGGATGCGCAGCTGCCTTACCGTTTCTTGACCTCTTTGTTCTACCATACGGCAGAAGCGCCAGCGGTCGCCTATCAGGATCAGATGCTGACCGGTTATTTGGATGAGATTGCTGGAACGGTTTCGGAGACTGAGCAGCAGCAGTTGTTTAACCGGCTGTTTGAACGTATGCACGAAGAAGCGATGACGGTGCCGATTTATTATACGAAGCAGACCTTTGTTCACAACAGTAAGATCACAGGCTTTGCTTTTGGCACCATTGAAGATAACCCTGTGAAATGGCATCAGTTAGTTATTGAGGAGTAAAAATGGTTCGATATCTAGCCAGTCGTTTGGGTATGCTCTTGCTTACGCTCTTGTTGTTAACCTTGTTTGTATTTGCGCTTATGCATCTGGCTCCGGGAGATCCGGCCGCCTTAATGCTGCAAGGGCTGGGCGCTTCCCCAGACGGCAATATGATCGCGTACTATCAGCATAAATGGGGGCTCGATCAATCGTTTGCAGCGCAGTACCTGACATGGCTGCTGGAGCTGCTGCAAGGCAACTTGGGTCATTCTTATATTACGAATAAGCCTGTAGCGGATGAGATCTTTTCACGGATGGGCCCCACGCTTATGTTGATGGCGAGTTCCTTTGTTCTGACCTTTCTCGTTTCTGTCCCGCTCGGCGTGCTGACGGCATTGCGGGAGCGAAGCTTGCTGGACCGTGTCGTTTATGGGGGTACGGTGCTGGGCTTGTCGATCCCTCTGTACTGGCTTGCCATTATGCTTATGCTGCTCTTTGGCGTCATTTGGCCGCTCTTTCCGATTATCGGAGGCGGCTCGCTGCGTCATTATGTCCTTCCTGTCACGACAATCAGCATGATACAGAGCGTCTATTTTATCCGAATGATTCGCTCCTTCACGTTGGAATCCAAACAGGCTTTCTACATTGAAGCAGCAGTTGCACGTGGTTTGAGACGGCGAATCTTATACCCTTCCTACCTGTTCCGAGCGATGCTTATTCCTTTCATCACTATCGTGGGCACGAGCTTCCCCAGTTTTTTTGGCTCGTCGATCATCATTGAGAATGTGTTCAGCTTTCCGGGAATCGGCAAATACATGCTGGATATGATCTACATCAGGGATTTCCCTGTGATACAGGGCTGCAGCCTATTGCTTGCTTCTGCAATTTTTATCGTTCATTTCATGACGGACCTTTGTTATTATTTGGCTGATCCGCGCGTTCGGCTTGAGAAGCAGAGGTGGGAGAATTGATTGGCTTCCTGTTGAAAAACAAAACTTTGTCTGCGGCGCTCTTGTTTATATTGTTCTTATTGCTAGCCGGTATGTTTGCGGCATGGCTGCAACCCTATGATCCTTATCAGCCTAATTATGATGCCAAGCTGCAAACGCCAGGCTTCAAGCATCTGTTTGGCACTGATTATTTGGGTAGGGATATTCTCAGCCGGGTGCTGGCCGGAATCAGCCAGTCGGTATTTCCTGCTTTTGTTGTCCTTGGCCTTGTCATGGCGATTAGCCTCTTATTAGGCACTTTGAGCGGTTACTACGGAAGGCGGCTCGATATGGTGCTGATGAGCATCACGGATATTTTTGTGGCGGTGCCTAATATACTGCTGACCATCGTTATTATCGGCTTTTTGGGCTTTGGAATGGAAAATGTCTATGCTGCTATTCTGCTATCCTGGTGGGCCAAGTACGTGCGAATTATTCGTGGCCTTGTTCATGATGTGAAGAAAGAGCCCTTTATGCTCTCCAGCCGGGTAAGCGGTTCGTTTGGGATCGTTCATATTGTTCGCCATATTGTGCCCAACCTGATGCCGCAGGTGGTAACGCTGGCAATTTTGGATGTAAGCAGAGTAATTCTAACGTTATCGGGCCTCTCGTTTCTGGGCATTGGTGCTCAGCCTCCGTCACCGGAATGGGGAGTCATGCTGCTCGATGGCAAAAACTATTTGCAGATTGCTCCGTGGATGGGCTTTTTTCCTGGACTTATGATATTTGCGACCGCCTGCGCCTTTCAAATTTGCGGAGAAAAGCTGCGCAGTGTGTTTAAGCTGAAATAAGGAGTGAGCGAAGATTGGAGTCATTGCTGAAGTGAAAGAGCTCTGTATTAGGGATTCCAGCAATCGGACGTTGGTTGGCGGCAGCTCCTTCAAGCTGCGCGCTGGAGAGACGCTTTGCCTGATCGGCGAGAGCGGCAGCGGCAAAACCTTAACAGGCAAAGCCTTGCTCGGCATGCTGCCTTTCCCGCTGAAATGGACGGGAGATATTTTTTTCCGTGACGAGCCAATCCGTCGCTTTCGCAGGCGCGACTGGCAGCGCGTAAGGGGGAAACGAATCGGCACGATTTTTCAGCAGCCCGAGCAGGCGCTTCATCCCGCTATTCCCATCGGAAGACAGCTCGGGGATTTGCTTCGAAGCCACCTTCCGATTACGAGGCTTGCGGCGGAGAGAAAAGCCAAAGCGATGCTGGGCAAGGTTTCTCTTCGTGACGTTGACCGGGTGATGAAGAGCTACCCTTATGAGCTGAGTGGAGGCATGAATCAACGTGTGATGATTGCGATGGCGCTGCTTCTGGAGCCGGAACTGCTCATAGCAGATGAGCCGACAAGCGCGCTCGACGTCACGACGCAGGCCGAAATTTTAACCCTGCTGAAAGGTTTGATCTCGGAAAATCAGATGAGCATGCTGTTTGTCACGCATGATTTGCTCATCGCCAATTATTTGGCGGATACGATTGCGGTCATGTACCGAGGAGAGATCGTAGAGCAGGGCAGGGCTGCGGATGTGCTGAAGCACCCTCAGCATGCGTATACGAGGGAGCTATGGCAATACCGCTCCGCATTTATGCTTCCGTAGAAAGGGGATGGAGCAATAATGCTCGAAATCAGACAGCTGTCGAAAACGATTGGGTCCCAAAAGATCCTCTCGAATATGGAGTTTAGTTTGCCGGCAGGCGGTTCGCTAGCAATTGTCGGTGAGAGCGGCAGCGGCAAATCGACGCTTGCGCGAATCATAATGGCGCTGGAGCGCCCAACCGTAGGCGATGTCAGGTTTGAGGGCACGCTCGCTCCAACCCGCAAGACCGCCGCATTTAGAGGCTGGTATAGTGACATCCAATTCGTATTTCAAAATACGGCCGCCTCTCTCGATCCACGAATGACGGTCGGACAGAGCATTGAGGAGCCGCTTCGTCATTTTACGAAGCTTGGCAAGGCGGAAAGACGGGAGATGACCGCAGAATACGCGGCTTTGGTAGGTCTTCCCTTGTCGCAGTTGGCGGCTAGACCGGGGCTGTTAAGCGGCGGACAGTACCAGCGTGCTTGCATTGCTAAAGCGCTGATCGTTAAGCCTAAGCTGCTGGTTTGCGACGAAATCGCCTCCAATCTGGACGTCATCCATCAGCACAAGATCATGGAACTGCTGCAAAGGCTAAAGGCAGAGCAGAATTTGTCGCTGCTCTTTATTACGCATGATCTCACCCTCGTCGCGGGTTTATGTGAGCAAATCCTCGTCATGAAAGAAGGGCGGATGGTCGAGCTGTTCGATTCGGACTCGTTGCTGTCCGGCGAGCGTCAGCCCTATACAAAGGCACTGCTCGAGGCGGTCAGGCTGCTTGGCCGCGGAGCATAAAGAAAATAGCGTGCTTGAGCCAGAGCGGAGCTGCTTTGGGATGATCTTGCCGTTATATGGAGGATACGGCAGGATGTTTCCGAATGGATAGCATTGGTTTCCGCTCACCCCGTCTAAGACGGAATTATTAGAAATAGCGCGGCCGGATACGGTTTTTCATTAGGTTTAGTATTCGATATACTTAAATGGACCGATTGGAAAACATTATCTGGAGGGTGATTTTACTTGACTTACATGGACATGTTAGGACGTCGGAGTATTATTTTGAAGCGCAATATCGGAAGCTTAATCATGAAAGACAACAAGCAGGGGCTTAGCCTGCAGGAAAGCAATTTTTATCAGAACATGGTCAAAGAATGGCATCAGAACGAGATCGAGATGAACGCGGCGAAGAAAAATTCGTGACCGTTAAATCAACATTAACCTATAAAATGAATCAATCTAATTATGATGATGAGCACAGTGAAGAAGTGCGGGAGCTGTGAGCGTAAGGAAAGAGAAGGCGATGGGAGTCAATGAAAGGCAACCATGTTGAAAGCTTTATTTAGGTAATACTTTGTAATGTTAAGTGTGGCTGTGTTGCTGGAATCTATCCTGTACATCAGCAGTATAGAAGCCGATAAAAGGTGCGAGAGGTAACCTATGTTGTAGGCCATACAACATAGGTTACCTCTTTGGAGTCATAAGGTGGTAGTTTGAACCATTCTAATGCAGATATACAGGATAGAGTATGTGCAGCGGGGAAACAGAGCAAAGTTACTGTGGAAATACAGGATAGCTGGGTAATGGTAATGGTCGTACTAACAGTAAATGGTCGAGAAACTTAGAAAAAAGGGATATCCACTGAGCAGAATGTCTGCTTTGGATATCCCTTTTTCGTTAATTACTAAGCGATTAAATGAGTAGAAAGGATACTAATGAGTTTAACGGTGATCTTCGTAACTAAACCATTGCATCGACTTTGCAGCGGATTCGGACTCGCTAGCGGCATTGAGGTTTAGCCCAAGGTCGCTCTTCGAGCTGTTCCAGCTCTCAGAGGAAGAGCTGTACTCGCTGCTGTTGCGGTCGTTATCGTTGCTAGCCCATTTCTCAGACTTCGCAGCGGATTCGGACTCGCTAGCGGCATTGAGGTTTAGCCCAAGGTCGCTCTTCGAGCTGTTCCAGCTCTCAGAGGAAGAGCTGTACTCGCTGCTGTTGCGATCGTTATCGTTGCTAGCTGGTTTCTCAGACTTCACAGCCGACTCGGACTCGCTAGCGGCATTGAAGTTTAGCCCAAGGTCGCTCTTCGAGCTGTTCCAGCTTTCGGAGGAAGAACTGTGCTCGCTGCTGTTGCGGTCGTTATCGTTGCTAGCCCATTTCTCAGACTTCGCAGCGGATTCGGACTCGCTAGCGGCATTGAGGTTTAGCCCAAGGTCGCTCTTCGAGCTGTTCCAGCTCTCAGAGGAAGAGCTGTACTCGCTGCTGTTGCGGTCGTTATCGTTGCTAGCCCATTTCTCAGACTTCGCAGCGGACTTGGACTCGCTTGCCGCATTTAAGCTCAAGCCAAGGTCGCTCTTTGAGCTGTTCCAGCTCTCAGAGGAAGAGCTGTACTCGCTGCTGTTGCGGTCGTTATCGTTGCTAGCCCATTTCTCAGACTTCGCAGCGGACTCGGACTCGCTAGCGGCATTGAGGTTTAGCCCAAGGTCGCTCTTCGAGCTGTTCCAGCTCTCAGAGGAAGAGCTGTACTCGCTGCTGTTGCGGTCGTTATCGTTGCTAGCCCATTTCTCAGACTTCGCAGCGGACTTGGACTCGCTTGCCGCATTTAAGCTCAAG
Source organism: Paenibacillus paridis (assembly GCF_006345825.1). Taxonomy (GTDB): domain Bacteria; phylum Bacillota; class Bacilli; order Paenibacillales; family Paenibacillaceae; genus Pristimantibacillus; species Pristimantibacillus paridis. The sequence goes on along the minus strand of NZ_VCIX01000071.1, from coordinate 101,872 downwards.
CCAAGGTCGCTCTTTGAGCTGTTCCAGCTCTCAGAGGAAGAGCTGTACTCGCTGCTGTTGCGGTCGTTATCGTTGCTAGCCCATTTCTCAGACTTCGCAGCGGACTCGGACTCGCTAGCGGCATTGAGGTTTAGCCCAAGGTCGCTCTTCGAGCTGTTCCAGCTCTCAGAGGAAGAGCTAGACTCGCGACTGCTGCAGTTGCGATCGTTATCGTTGCTAGCTGATTTCTCAGACTTCACAGCCGACTCGGACTCGCTAGCGGCATTGAAGTTTAGCCCAAGGTCGCTCTTCGAGCTGTTCCAGCTCTCAGAGGAAGAGCTATACTCGCTGCTGCGCTCGGACGACTTCGAAGCGGCTTCTAGATCGGCAGCGGCTTGCAAGCCTAGACCGATTTCGCTTTTGCTGCTGGTCCAATTTTCATTGGCGGCATGGCCGTCACGATTGTCACCTTGGAGCTTGGTTTTAGATGCCGTATCTGCTTGAACATTGGCGTTAAGACCGGCACTCAAGCCAGCATTGCCTGCCTTCCAAGTTTCCGACGATTGATTGCCATGACGACCTTCCGTGTTGGCATCATAATTCCCTGCAAGAGCAGCATCCAATTGAAGGTCAAGGCCGAGCCCAAGGCTGCCATTGCTGCGGTTGTTCTCGCGACCGGAATTTCCGTTGAACTCGGAATTAGCTTGCGCTTCAACGCCAACCTTGATGCCAAGTCCCAGACCTAACGCACCTTTTCCAGCTGAAGAGCTGCTGGCTTCCGAAGCATAGCTCATTTGCGAAGCCCCTAATAATCCGATTACGAACGCCGAAGATAACACCGTCATTTTTACCCATTGTGGTCCTTTTTTCATTTTCATGCACTCCTTCTCATTTTTAATTGAATGTAAGATTCAAGGTTTGAGAGAAAGAGGCATACATAGGTGGCTGCTCCGGTGGTGCCTGTGACCATTGGTCGTTCTCGATTAAGTAAAGACTGGATACACGCCAGGCAGATCCACGGGGCGCATTAACATTCAGCATGGTCAAGATCATCCAAGGAGCTGACCAGCTATTGACCGCTGGACCTCCTGCTGCCGAAGCATTTGAGCCAGCAACCGCAGGGCTAACAGTCACTACTGCGTTAGCAGGAACTGCAAGCGGCAGCGTCAGAGGTGGTCTTGTGACTGGCGCCGCTGCGCGATCATAGCGGCTGCTTGACGCTTTCGTTTCATTAATGTTGACTGATCCTTTATTGCTGCCTGATTCTTTGACTGCAGTATCTGGCTTGTCCTGATTGGGCACCCGAGGCCCTGTGCTTTCTAAATCTCGTTGTCCATTTGTCTCATCGTCACTTGCTATCTTATCCTGTGAAGGTGTGACGATGACAGGCTCAATAGGTTTTTCCGGCAAAGGGTCGGCAGATTCGACAAGTGGCGGAACAGGAACCGTCTCCACCGCATCATCGTTTTCCTTGTCCAATCCCACAGGAGGAACGCTTGGTTTCACGACTGGCAAGCGTACGCTAATATCCGGCAGTTCAAGCTCCACTTCGGGCAGCCTATCATTTCCGCTTCCCACGATGGCCTTTACAGAGGGAATGCTTGCTGCTAAGAGAGGCGTTTTCGCCTTAATAGCGGGAGCTTCTACCTTGATGTTAGGCAGAAGATTATCCTGCGCGTCAACGGCGATTTTTTTGCCGGATGTTTCGACGTTCAGCACGGGTGTCGAAATGCCAATAGGAGAAACTTCGGCAGTGACACCAATCGAATCCTTTACTTGAATTGCAACTTGAGGCGTTTCCACCTGAACGATGGGCGTCTCGATTGTAAGGGCTGGCAGTGAAAGATCAAGCAAGCCTGTGCCCTGTTCTTTGATGTCCGAAGACTCGGAAGCCGCTTGCTCTGGTGTGCCGACATGAATAATGGGGCTAACTATTTCCTTGAGCAGCGCAGACGCCTTGGGTGGCTGAGCCATCTGAACGACAAAGCCGATTAGCATAAGCATTGCCACCGTAATCGACAGCTTTAGCCACCTCAGGCGGTTAAGCTTGTATGGCATAGGGGGTTTCACCTCCTTTCAATGCGGTTGTTACTTTATACACGATAGGGATAGTGTTTTGGATCACATGGGTTTTAAATAACCAATTTGGCCTGCGATCAAACATACGGTGAAATATGAGGTATAATAGAGAGAACAGCCATTTTGGCAGCAAAAGATAAACGGAGGTTTCTGGCTATGTTGGCGGTTGAAAGAACGGCGTACCTGACGATTGATGAGGGTCCGGCCGGAGATTTTAGGCAAAAGGTAGAGTATTTAAACGCAAAAGGCATTCGGGCGATTTGGTTTTGTATGGGCGAGGCGTTGGAAAAGTTTTCGGATGAGGCGATATTCGCTATCAAAGCTGGACATTGGATTGGGAATGGCAGTTATGACCATACCGATTTGTCGGCAATCTCCCTTCCTAATGCGAGGGAGCAGATCGGGCAAACCGACCAAATTATAAATGAGCTGTATACGGAAGCGAAGGTAGCAAGAACCGCCAAGTTGTTTCGTTTTCCTTACATGCAGCATGAAGCGATGGTAGAGCATTTTGCAGGGATAGATCGCGTGCTGGGGGAGCTTGGGTACAGCGGGCTTCCTTTTGAAAATAGCGCTGGAATCGGATCAGAGCATCACGTTACGTTTACCTGTGATACGTTTGATCTCAGCGACGCTTCTGCGTTTAGCCAAGAAGGCGGTTTGCTATATGAGGCCGGCAATCACATCATTAAGCTGCACGACTGGATCGGATTAGCGCCATTTCAGACATTGATTGACAAGTTATTGTCCATTGGCCTAGGTTTTGGGCTTCCTCAGGAAGTAGATGCAGCTGCGGATGCTCATTTGGCCTACATCTAGCGACAGGAAAGACGGGTAAAGCACACAACGGACAATAGCCGTGTGCTTTACCCGTCTTTTTGTGAGGCGTGGCCTTCAATAGACATATTTTCGCTGGGCCCAGTAACTGAAGAGAAACAGCGTGCCTTCCGTCAAAAGCTTCGCAATGAGCAGCGGTATGCCAATTCGTTCGTTAAAGACGTACATCAGTCCGTAATTTAAGCAAATGATAATAAAGACCAGCGTAAAATATTTTGGCATAGACGATTGAATGGCCGATCGTTTGCCTTTCGAAAATACGAAATTTTTATTCATGGTGTAATTGAAGATTGAGCTTGCCAGCCGTGCTCCCAGAACGGCCAGCAGCAGGCTGGAGCTAAACAAATGTATGACCGCAAGCAATAGGTAGTCGATCAAGGCAGAAAGTATGGAAGTCAGGCTGAACTTAAGGAAAGGCGCATAAATTCGAGCAGAATCGGCAATGGGCCTGAAGTGGGAAGACTCATTGTGATCGAGATATACAGTGTCGATGGTTATTTCGTGAAAAGAGTACCCCGCCCCCGGTGCCTCAAGCAGCAGATTCATCTCATATTCAAAGCGGTCGCCTGGGATGCTGCACAACCAGCTGAGCATATCGAAAGAGTAGCCGCGTAAGCCTGTTTGTGTATCGTAAATGCGATGGCCGGTCGTCATGGCATAGATGAGACGGGTGGCTGTATTCCCAAAGCGGCTGCGAAGGGGCACGTTACCGGTAAAGCGCCTGCTTCCGAGAATGATATGACCATCATATTGTTCGATGCTGTTGCCGATTTTGATAATATCCTGCGGAAGATGCTGGCCGTCGCTATCAGCGCAGACAACACCGCCGGAGTAGCCCTTTTGCATAAAATAATGAAAGCCTGATTTCAAGGCATACCCTTTGCCCCGATTGACGCTATGCGTGATGACCGTGCAGCCAAGCTCCCTTGCCTCGCGAAAAATTCCGCTGTAGGCTTCGCCGCTCCCGTCATCGACGATCACGATAGTGAATAAGCCGCTGGCTCTTAACTGATCAATAAGTTTTAACAGCCTTATATCCGGCTCATAGGAGGGGATTAATAGATTCATGGCGTCATGCCTCCTGTAGTTGTTATGGTTGCTGCGCATTACTCTGAGATGTAGAGGATATCGCTGACGCCTCGTTCTTGCTGCTTGCCAAGCGGGTTATTGACAACCCTGCCCATGAAATACATCGTTGACGATCCGCCGCCGTCTAGATTGTAAGCCTCGGTTGCCCCAAGCCCGACAAAGACGTCCGCAAATTCAGCCAAAGTCATTCCTTTGCTATAGTTGGCTTTTCGTCCATCCACCACGACGAATACATAGTGATTAGGGGCGATCATGCCGACGCCCGTTCGGGGATTCGAGCCTTGAATGGAACGATTGCCGAAGTTCGTGTCGATGACGACCTTATCAAAGTCATCTGCAACCGCGCCTTCCTTTACAAGGACGGGGCCGAAGGAATAGGTGTTAGTCACTCCCTCGGCAAGCAGCTCGGAGGAGGACAATTGTTCTTCGTTATAGGATTTCATTGTGCCGTCAGACAGCAATGCTAAGGCGTCGCGGGCAGGCTCGTCCCGATAAAGGGTGCCGTTGCGAATAATAACGCCATCGTTGCGGAAGCCGTAGTAATCGCCATTAATGGCAAAGATGGCATTGTTCTCCGCGGCAATGGTCGAGGTATCCTCCGTGATATTCCGCCCGAATGCGTTTTTGGCAAAAGCAGCTTGCAGCAGAGCGGGCTCTTCAAGCTGAACATCCGCGACGTAATAGGTGATCATATCGCTGCCCGTGCCGGTTTCTACCTTTTTAATTTGAATGCGGGTGTCCTCGCTTTTGTAATTCCAATCATCCTGCTCCACCTGTTCTGGCACAGCTTGAGCTTCGTCGGATGATGTGGAAACGGAAGGCGTCTGAGGGGCAGCAACGGTGACCTCCACATGCTCGATCAGATATCGGTCGGCAAGCGAATACAGAATGCCTCCGATCAGTAGAATACAAAGAGCTGCGGCAAAGCCGATTTTTTTGCGTTTCGTTATCTTAATAATCGTAATCAACTCCTGCAAGGGGATAAGAAGCCAGCTGATCTTTCCCGAATAAGCCGGGCATCCGTTTCTGAATATTGCTATTGTGATCCCGAAACGTTAAGTTCATATGAAGCGGGACTGAACGTTTACTGAATGCAGAAGGGCATGGGTCTGTCATAAAGCGGCAGCAGCAGCGACAGTTGAATTTACGTTGGAAAAGATTGTACAATGGGTGAAGAACCTGCTTGAAGAAGCCTTATACATACCGTAAATGAAGGGATGAGTGCTCATGAATACACGAATGAAACAACTCGAGGATAGACTTGCCAACCAACATCATAAGGACTTGTTTCTGCAAACGACGCACACCCTGAAAGCAATAGACGATCTCGCTGACCAGCACAGACGCTTTCAATCGATGCAGGCGATTAGCGGTGTCAAAATTGTGGGTACAGAAGAGGCGCTATTTTATGAAACGCTGACTCAGGTGAAGGAAGAAATTGTGGCTACGTTGGAAAAAACGTTGAATGATCTTGAGCATAAGGGCGATAAAAACTACAATAAAAACTTTAAGGACGGCGTGGAGTAGCTTAGTCGCCGATATGAAAAAAGCTGGACAGAAGATAACTTCTGTCCAGCTTTTTTGTGATTTTTAAAAGGAGGAATAGCTGAGCTATTCCTTGAAGTTTTAGGGGGATTTCAGTGTTATTTTAGAAATGGAATGATATAATCTCCTAGTGAAAAATGGATTTCAATACATCGAGGTGAATGGTCACGAAGCGTTATGTCTTTTTCTTGCTCATTTTTCTGCTTGTTGCAGTTCCCCTCTGTATTCTGCATTTTAATAAGGAATCGGATAGGAAAGTGAATTATGGAAAATATGAGGTTCCCCCTACACTAAACACATTAATTAAGCTTGAAAAGGAGCTCGATCATGAGGGCTATAGCATGTGGGAGGTTTTAGGCTTTACTTTTGAAGATAGCCAATATCGTTATTTTAATACGCCGAGCGACGTAGTTGTATTTGCTATGACGGGAGGAGACGGCATTCATTACGGCTTTTTAACTGATTATGGAACGGCTGCTGATTTGGAGAATGCGCCGATTGTCGAGGTGTCGCCTATGTCCTTTGATCGACCGGTAAAGGTGGTCGCGAATAATTTGAAGGAATTTATTCGAATTGCGATGCTGGATTCCTCCATGTTGTATATGGAATATGCAAACGAAGAAGCCTATCTTGCTTTTGAAAATGAACTGAGCTTTCCGCCATCGGATGAGTCAAAGCAGAATAAAGCAGCTGTCGTGAAAAAGCTGGAAGAAAAACTGTCGCTTCCGTTAATTGACGATCCCTACACGTATTCAGTAAGGGCTAAGAATGAACGAGCAAAACGTATCATAGTGGCAACTCAGGATGGTTTGGGCGTAACGAGTCAAGTACCGGCTACTGGGCAGATTGCTGAACCGCTATTTTATATCCATGCAGATGAAGATTTGGATTTGGAGGCACTTTCAGAATACTTCAAGACGGCTCATTATGAGCACAAACTAGCTATTTTCCGTGACATACAGTTCCATTACATTATCAATGAGGATGTGGAGATTCAAGCCATAGTTGCAAAGGAAATGCGAAGCATGGGGCTTGTGGATGAAGCGGCCAGAATATATGTAAGATAGGCTAGCAAAGTGAGATTTCTATTGTTAATCAGAAGGAGTTAGAATAAACGAGCGAAACAAAGTAAGCGCTTCATGCGTTTATATAAGCAAGAATGGACTTGGAGAGAGGGGTTATTTCAGATGCGCTGGATTCCCGCCGCAAGAAGCAGTCATTGGTGGTTGTTGGCTGGAGCATCTTCATTATTAATTGGTATTTTATTGTGGATCATTCGTTTTCTCATTCTAGGTCAGCCGTTTACGGGCATGCATGCTTTCCGATTTTTGCTATTAGCTGTCGTGCTATCCTTCTTTTTAGGTGCTGCAGGTTGGCTGGGTGCCAGGAAGCTTTGGCTGTTCTCGAATTTGGGCATCGTGACCGGTCTAGTGCTTATGGCTATGTATTCACGGGATACGACAGGCTGGGAGGACTTAATTAGCTTTATTGTCTTTCTCGAGGCGGTGGCTGCCGGTTTTATCGTTGGCTTGGTGGTCGAAGTCATTTCTCTCATTATGAGGGCTCAAAAGAATAAGTAAATCAGAAGGAGGCGCGACAGTGATGTCGCGCCACTTTTTTTGCAAAGGAAGACGGTGTTTGTATATCTCATGACCTGGGTAAATACAGATACGATAGCGCGACCGTTTCGTAAGGATCTCTTTCTTAGTCCCTAGGTGGGGCTGCAGTGTCTAGGAACGCCCGTTAAGTGGAATGATTTAGAAGAGATCGTTATTTTGTAAATGGATGAGGAAATAGGAAAAACAAAGCAATGGTTACGCAGGACTGGAAACGATAAATGAAAAATAGAAGGAGGATTCTATGAACGCAACGTCAGAACGCCAAGGCTTTGTAGCTATGCTGAAGAAAGGCAATAAATCCTCCGCGATAGCGATGATTGGGAATGCCGTGATTGCGGCGATTAAAGCATTCGCTGCAGCTTTTAGCGGCAGTGGCGCTATGTTTGCATCGGCAATGCACTCCCTAGCTGATGCCATTAATCAGGGCTTTGTATTTGCCGGGAGCATTCTCTCGGAGAGAAGGCCGACGCCGCGGTTTCCGACCGGTTTTGGGCGTGTCATTAATATTTTTTGTATGGTGGCCGTCATCGTCGTTACCATTATGGCTTATGAAACGATTCGGGAAGGCTGGCATTTAATCCAGCACCCTGTCGCGAGCGAAGGGATTTGGCTTAATATTGGCGTTCTGCTCGTGAATCTTATCGTAGACGGGTTGATTTTGGTCAAGGCTATGAAAGAAATTCTGACCGAGACCAAGGCGGAAGCGCATGGCCTTAAGGTGGTAGGAGCCGCATTCAAAAATGTAGGACGCTCGGCGCCAGCCACACGGTTAGTCTTTTATGAGGATATCGTTGCCGTTACGGGAGCGCTTCTGGCGATGATTGCTGTTCTTGTGGTTTCCTTAACGACCTTTGAGATCATGGACGGTGTCGTCACGGTATTGATTGGATTGTTGATGGTAGGTGTCGCTTTCCGGGTGGGGTACGATAATATGATTGGCCTGATCGGAGTTTCCGCACCGAAGGAGGTAGCCGACAAGGTTTCCAAAATCATTTTCTCCGAGCCGTTCGTGACGGATATTTATCAGCTGCGTATCTTGCAGGAAGGGCGCTATTACCACGTAGAGGCGCTGATGGAGCTGAAGCCGGGACTTACGCTGGCCGATGCGGATGACATTAAATTCAAGGTTCGCGATAAGCTGCTCCAGGATTCTGACATTACGGACGCGATCTTAGGCATTATCGAGGACGACGGCGTAAAAAGCTGGGTTCCCATTGATAAGCGATAGTGGGTTGGCCGGTTGAGTTACTGAAATGAGAGAACAAAACAAGCGCAATGTCCCCCGAGGGATATTGCGCTTGTTTGTTCTATTTATGGTATGGAACAAACGTTCAGTCTATAGGAAATGAGCTTGGAAAATAACAATTTTATCTGTAACAAGGCTCTGTGCTGCCCGGGGATTCTTCTTCTAACCCTCCATATTGTCCGAGCTTGTCCCCTTTTGTTGCGTTAGCTACCTCTGAGTGATTTAGAAGGATTTTATCCCTCTATTTCAGAGGATTTGGGGATTTTGGGGCGTTTAGAAGGAATTTTTCCCGTTAATTACCATGGATAAGACGTAAATGGAGAGAAGTGGCTGAATTAACAGGAGAAATTCCCTTTAATCCATTTGATCAGTGAATCCCGCTATTTTAACAGGAGAAATTCCAGTTAATGTACAACCATTATGTACTCACCACTGAATAGGAATGAAAGCACCCATAGGAGTTAGGCCGCCTCTTTTTTATAAAATGCCTAGCTATTATTACAAGCAAGACAGTTACCGATAAAAGGAAGGGAAGAGAATAATATTTACGGAATTTGCGGTTTATGGAATTTATTATTTATGGAGGTATGGGAATGGTACGGTCAGCCGAAAATTACGAAAAAATTTATAACCATGTTGAACAGCATATTGGCCCTATCGCAGGGGTTTTTCGGGAGATCGTTTCAGATGTCATGGCGGTTGATATTATTGTGGCAGCCCCAACTTCAAAACGAAATTATTATACGATGGTTACATACGGAATGAGCGAATTGCCAATGACGGTACCGGAAGGGGCCGAGGACTACCGTTACGCCGAATTGATGATCTGTCTGCCGCCGACCTGGAAGATTTCCGACGAAGCTTTTCAAGATGAACGGAATTACTGGCCGATTCGCGCGCTAAAGACCTTAGCAAGATTTCCGCATGAGTATCAAACGTGGCTATATATGGGGCATACCCTTGCGAATGGCCAACCGGCAAAGCGGTACAGTGATAATGCGGGATTTCAAGGCATGCTGCTTTCGTTTCCAGATGTAGAGGATAAGCAAGGATTTTTTAATTTAGACCTCTCCAGCGTAAAAACCGTACATTTCTTCAACTTGGTTCCCATTTACCAAGAGGAAATGGACTATAAAATGAAAAACGGCATGGAGGCTTTGTTCGCGAAGCTTAACAAGATAGGTACGGATGACGTAGTGAACTTGAACCGTAAAAATACTTGTAAAAAGGTTTTTGGACTATTCTAGGCAACGAAATTTATCCAAAGTAAGTCCTTCATTGCGTACGGCGATTGTTTATATCCACAAGCGGATCATATTCCCGGCAAGGAATAGCTGATGAATATGATCCGCTTCACTAATAAGCCTATCGGCAGCACGTTATGGCTGTAGTAATTGATCGCGCACTTCGGTCAGTGCGAAACCAAGCAAGTTTCTCCCCCGCCATTTCATCGGATTATTTGCATGTGGATCATCCATGGCTAACCCAATTCCCCATATGCGGTCGACAGGACTTGCTTCCACCAAAATTCGGTTTTTCGTTGTTTTCATATAGTTCCAAAGCTCAGGGTTTTGCTCGAATTTCGCATAATTTCCTCGTTTGACGATGTCGTAGCAATGGCTTTCCCAAATATCGTTGCGGAAAGAATGAATCGCACGTCCGAATGCCTTCATCTCTTTTGGGTGTATCGTTTTCATAATGGCATCCAGCATGTTTTTATCGTCAAAAAGCCGGGCTTTCTCCGCCATCATATATTGCTCCGTACAGTTGTAAGAAACGCCATCCACGATGAAAGGGCTGATCCACCATTGGCTGAAACAGCTGGCATTAACACTGCCGTCAGCAGGAGGCGTATGCCCCCAGAAAAACAGAAATTTCATTTTCTCCCCTGCCTGATAGGCTTTATGTAAATCATCTAGTTGGTATATCAAAGGATTTCCTCCCGACTTGTTCACTATTTTTGCCATGCGAATGTCTGCATTTATGCAACTGTAATTAATATTTTCATAATGATAATATCAAAATAACATATTTAATCTTGTGTTGTCAACGGATCTATCGTGATTGGAGAACATGGTTGGGAGAAGAACTTAAGCTGTACAAATCACAGCATGTCTCAATTTGACAGTAGATGAAGAAAAGAAGGCTTTTCGCAATTCTATACTTAGAGTATGCGTTCATTTCCCTTCATATGGTAATATAAGTGTGTGATTTCATTTTAGTATAGAGAGGGTCGTCATACGTTCCATGTTAACAATAGGCATAGCCGGAGGCTCGGGCAGCGGAAAAACGACAATAAGCAAGTTTTTGGCTGATGGCCTGATTCAGAGTCAGTTCAGGGTAAATGATCCTGTACTCAAGGAAAAGAATGAAGAGATCGCAAATGAATATTTGGATCTTGTCAGACATAGGCATGATTTATATGTTGAGCCCACACGTTGGTAAGCCGACTTGGTTATTAACGGATCGCGTGACAAGCATAAGGGAAACCAAGTTTTGCTGGAGTGGTTACTGCAAAAAATAGAAAAAAAAATGATGAGCGCAAAGAAAGGAAAGAGAAACAGAAATGAATGAATCCTATTATGTCATTATCCTCTTAGTCGTTGGTTTAGTGTTATGGAGAAGAACGAGGAGCTTCTATAAGCCGATTCGTGGAAATGGAAGACGCATTTTGTTTCCACTGTTATTTATGCTGCCGGGCGTTATGCTTTGGTTTGATCCGACTGTTCATGCGCCGATGTATGAATGGTTAATTGCAGCCGTATTGGGAGCAGTATTATCCTTGCCGCTGATTTGGACGACTAATTACGAGGTGCGAGACGACAATCAAATCTATGCTAAGAAAAACTTGGGCTTCATTGTCGCATTTATCGTCGTGGTCGCTATTCGCTTCGCGCTGCGTAATTATTTGAGTAGCATTGATCCTCAAACGCTGGGTGCGCTGTTTATGCTGGTAGCCTTCTCTTACATTGTGCCATGGCGCATCGTATCGTACTTGAAATTCCGCAAGGTGGTTCAGCAGCGAGTGGCTGCTTAAACCATCGAAATACAACAGTGTAAATACCCCAATTTTGAACCAAGGCTGTCTGGCATACAGGCAGCCTTTCGTGTAGGCGAATGAGAGGACATCGTGCGAAATGAAAGGTTAATTAAATAATTTACGCAGCATGTCGAAGTTGGATTTCTGGTCTCCTGTAGAAGTGGAGAAGTACCCCCAAACCACTTTACCTCCCTTTTCCATCACAATGATTTCGGTCTCGCCGTCGCCTTTTAGGAGAGAAGCATAGCCAGTTGTACCATCACTTAGAGTCTCAGAGCTGTCTATGAGTTGCGGATTCAAAATCTTATCCTCCGCTTTAGTAATAATGTCTGCTGAAGCCACGAACATGGATTGCGTATCAGGGTGAATATGTTCTGCGACGAATGCTTTTTTGATGTTAATATCGGTTTCATTAAAGTATTGGTTTACGTAATCAAGAGACAGGGCTCCTGCACGTGCTTTTTCGATATTTGACGAAGTTTGCTCGGGCTTATTCGGAATGGAATGGCTACTGCAGCCTGCTATAAGCGCAAGGGCAATGAGGAAAGGAAAATATATTTTCTTATTCAAGTTGGGAAACCTCCCTTTATAAGATATGAATAGTTTAAAAATGATCCGAATTTTCCGTGTGTCATGTCACATGTATTATCTATTACCGTTTCTAGTAAGTTAAATATATAATAAAGTTTCAATAATTTGGATAATTATTATAGAATAGGTATGTTTATATTGTTCTATCGTTCAAGCAACAGGTAGTTTAGGTTAGGTGGAAAATGCTGTTTATTCACCAACAGTTAACGTTGACGTTAACTGTAACTAAGCGTATGCTTAAACCATAAGATATCGGAGGTGCGGCGAGTTGGAGCTGTTGAAGATTGAAGAAGTAGCTAAGCGTACGGGGTTAACAAAGCGGGCGATTCGTTATTATGAGGATTTTGGGTTGATTTCCGCACCGGAGAGAACACAAGGGGGCATTCGGTTATATTCGGAAGAGGACATTGAGAAAATCAATAAGATCATTTTGGCGAAAGAGGTGCTTGGCTTCTCGCTTGCCGAACTGCAGCAGTACCTCGAATTTCAAACGATTATTGAGCAGCAAAAAAGCGAGTACCGAACGACGGAGGATCGTGAAGCGAGGCGCTCGAAGCTCATAGAGATGTCGCAAGTGCTGCAAAAAGAGAAAATGATGATCGACTTGAAGCTGACACGGATGGCGCAGTTCCAAGAGGAATTGATCGAGTTCGAGCAGCGCGTACTCAAGGCGATTGACCAATTACAAGAATAGGAGCATGAATGTGGAACCATCACAGAGAGCAGCATCGTCATTTTGGACCATTATGATTGCCGTATTTTTTGGTAATTTTATGGCGTCCTTAAGCACAACTACGATAAATGTGGCGTTACCTATATTTATGGATGATTTTCAAGCTAGCCTGAATACGGTGCAATGGATGTTGTCCGGATTTATGATGGCGACGGGGATTATTGCTCCGATCATTGGATTTATGGGAGACAAATGGAGCTATAAACGACTGTATGTCATTGCCTTAGCGGGATTTACGTTATCCTCGTTGCTCTGCACGTTCGCTTGGAGCATCGAATCGCTGATCGTTTTCCGAATTTTGCAAGGGCTGTTCAGCGGTATTATTATGCCCACGACGATGACCATCATTTATCAAACGATCGAGAAACCTAAACAAGCGGTCGCCGTTAGCCTTTGGAGTGTGGCTGCGATGCTCGCCCCGGCGCTTGGGCCAACCATAGGCGGCTGGCTAGCCGAAATATACGGATGGAAGTCGTTGTTTATCATGAACGCCCCGATCGGGATTATCGCCGTAATCGCGGCAGCCAAGTTCATTCCGAATTACCGCTTGAGCAGCGGCATTAAGCTCGACTGGATCGGCTTTGGCGCGGTGCTCGTAGGCACTAGCGCATTATTGGTCGCTTTTAGCGAGGCGCATCAATGGGGCTGGGCCGGCTGGCAGACGCTAGGCATGATTGCCGCAGGAATCGTTGTGCTCTTCTATTTCGTACGCAGGACGCTTCGAGTAAGCAACCCACTGCTCAATTTACGCGTGCTCAAGATTCCGCGGTTTACGTATGGACTGATTTTGAACTGCTGCATCACGGTGTCCCTGTATGCCGGCACGCTGTTGGTACCGATTTTTATGCAAAATATTAAGGGAGAGTCGAGCTTTGCAACAGGCATGGCAATGCTCCCGGGAACGCTGGCTATGGTTCTGGTTTCTCTTGCGGTTGGGCGGCTGTATGGCAAAATCGGGCCTTCAAGGCTGATCCTGCTTGGTCTGCTTCTGATGGGAATAGCGACATGGGAGCTTAGTCATGCGGGTGTCGCCACAAGCACATTGTTCATCACCGTATGGGTAGCGATTCGTTATATGGGGATCGGCTTCAGCAATATGCCGGTCACGAACGCGGCAATGTCCGCAGTGCCAAGCGTGAACTCCGGCCATGCCTCGGCCGTCATGAATTGGATTAGGCAAGGGACGTCGGCGCTGTCGATCAGCTTGTTCAGTTCCATTTTGTCGTCACAGACGATTGCTCATCTAAGTGCTGGCGGCGTCGACAAAACGGGGGCGCTCTCGCTTAGCGTGCAGGATGTTTTCCATCTCGGAACGATGATTATCATTGTTTCTTTGCCGCTCACATTATTGCTGCGCAAGCCGAAGGCAGCTGTTACAACATAAGAAAGAGCGCCTTTGCGGGCGCTCTTTGCTATATCGATAATCCTTTATCTAAAAAACATGCACGCCTTCCAAGGCGACCTTGATTTTGCCATCGGTCTCAAGTACCTTTACCTTCACCTTACGGCCGGGCTGATACTGAGGGATATTGACCATATAAATGACCGCTTTAATGATGGTGCGGTAAGGCTCGGCGTGTTCCCTTGGGATCGTTAAGCCGATAAACACTTCGGGATGGCCATTGATTTCCGTGTTGGTTTGCCGTATGGAGCTAACGGTAGCATCGAAGGGAACGCCATTTTTTAAAATAAACTTGATTTCCCGATTATCCTTGAATGATTGCCGGATGACCATGAAGGCGAGCAGGCAAAGCGGCAAGGAGATGAGAGCTACGACAACGAGGATAATGCTTTCACCGGTACTCACAATTCACCAACTTTCATGGAGGATGAGGCCAAGCTGTCAACGCAAGCTTGTGTATAACTTATACTATGAAAAAGCATAGCATAATAGATATTAGATGGAAATATTTCCAAGGACTTATAAATAAGTAGGTACTTTAGGAGCGGAAACGGAAAATACCCCGGATTTATATCCATTAAAACAAGAAGGCTGTTCCGTTAGGTCTAAGGACCATGCGGAACAGCCTTCTTGTATGGTTTCGAGCGTTATGGCGCTGGGGTCAAGAGATATGCTTCTCCAGCCTTCGTTGCAAAAGTGTAACGGCCGCTCTCATCAGCTTGGCATGCGACCGTTGCACCATGACAAGTGACACGCAGAACAGCAGTAGAGCGAATCGTACAGCGCTGACCTTGAATGGATTGAATTTCTGCACCCAGAAGGCGTCCATCGGACCAGGAAAGCTTCACCGTAAAGCCGCCGCGAGCCCGAAGACCCCAAGCCTTCCCTTCGGGCCAAGCATCAGGTACAGCGGGCAGCAGGCAAAGCTCTCCGTGATGGGATTGCAGCAGCATCTCAGCGATACCGGCCGTGACGCCGAAATTGCCATCGATCTGAAACGGAGGGTGCGCATCGAACAAGTTCACGTAGACGCCGCCGCGAGTGAAGTCCATGACGCCGTCATCCTCGACTAGCTTCAATAGATTGGAGATGAGCGAGAAGGCTCGGTTGCCGTCTTTAAAGCGGGCCCAAAGGTTCACTTTCCAGCCTAGGCTCCAGCCGGTTCCGCCATCACCGCGTCTCTCTAGCGATACCTGCGCCGCACGCAGGAGCTCAGGGCTCTGATCCGCTTGCAGAGCTTCTCCAGGATACACGTCATACAAATGCGAGACATGGCGGTGCAGTTGATCCTCATCCCCGTAGTCCTTCGACCACTCTTGGAGCTGCCCATATTGTCCGATTTGGGGCTGCGGGAGCCATTGCAAGGAAGCTGCGAGCTGTTCTGCGAACGAGAAATCCTCTTGAAGCAGTCGCGAAGCTTCTATGCAGCGCGTGAATAATTCGCGGATCAGGCTAATATCCATCGTCGTTCCTTTGCTGAGTGCGGGCATGCGCCCATCGGCAAGAACATAACGATGCTCCGGTGAAGTGGAGGGGGAGGTGGTTAGCCCGCCCGATCCGTCATCAACGAGCCAGTCTAGGCAAAATAATGCGGCGCTGCGCATAACGGGATAAGCATGGTCCCGCAAATAATCGATATCCTTGCCATAGCTGTAGTGCTCCCATAGGTGGGAGCACAGCCAGACGCCGCCCATCGGCCAATTGGCCCAAAGCGGATTGCCGTGCCCATAGTCGCCGGGAGGTGCGGATTGCCGCCAAATATCCGAATTATGATGGGCTGCCCAGCCTCTGCAGCCATAGTTGGTCAGGGCCGTTTGCTCTCCGGTGACGGCAAGCTCGCGGATGAAGTCAAGCAACGGAAGATGACAAGCCGCTAGGCCGCATACCTCGGCAGGCCAATAATTCATCTGCAGATTGATATTAAGCGTATAATTGCTGCTCCAGATCGGCCGTGCATCGGCATTCCAAATGCCCTGCAAATTGGCGGGCTGCGTACCTGGACGTGAAGAAGCGATCAGTAGGTAACGGCCGTATTGATAGATAAGCTCCACTAATCGGGGATCGTTTGCTCCATACTCCTTAAGCCTGCGATCGGTTGTTAATGGTTCAGGGGCAGGCGAATGGCCGAGTTGAATTCCGTTAGCTTCATATAGCGGCCGATAGTCCGCAAGATGCGCTTGCAGAAGCTCTTCGTCCGTACGGGACAATGCGGCACTCATCATCTGAGCCGTCAATGGCTCGGGCTGGCTGCCAGTTTCTCCGGCAGGTATACGATTGAATCCGTTAAAGCTTGTTGCCGCGCAAAAAATAAGCGTAACAGCTGTCGCCCCTTCAATATGAAGGCCGCTGGCATCGGTTCGCCAGCGGCCGCCGCCTTCAAGGCGAAAGCCGAGCCGGCCGACAAAGCGCATGGCGTTCGTTTCTCCTGCTTCTCCGTAACGGATCGGCTGATCCGTATCGTAATAGTTCGGGTCCACTTCCTCCGGGCAGTACCCTTGCAGCGTTAAGCCTTCATCGCTGCTCGTGACGGAAGACCGCAGCGGGCTATCCAGAGACGCACGGAAGCTGAGCAGCCCGGGCTTGCTCGTACGCAGACGAATGATGATGGCTTGGTCGGGATAGGAGGCAAATACATCGCGTGAATGAATGGTTTCTCCGATGCGATAGGAGGTACGGGCTATCGCGTCCTCAAGATCAAGCTCGCGCCTGTAATCGCTAATAAAGAAGCCGTGGAAAAAACGCAGATGCAGATCGCCAAGCGGCATATAGGACTGCGTATAAGGACCCATCATGGCGGCTTTGCTAAGCTGCTCTGCCTCTTCATGCCGTCCTTCGTCCAGGAGGCGGCGCAGCTCTGGAAGAGCTTCGCGGGCTTTGGGGTTATTCCAGTCTCGGGGATAACCCGACCAGAGCGAATCTTCATTAAGCTGGATTCGCTCCTGATCGATGCCGCCGAAAACCATGCCTCCGAGCCTGCCGTTGCCGATCGGCAGCGCCTCGGTCCAGAGGCGTGCCGGCTTATCGTATGTGAGCTTCATCTTGAGGTTCTCCCTTCAGCGTGCCTATCTTGTCCTACTGGCTGTTATCGCTGTTTATTGAGTTGCGGTTTTTAGCCAATATTAAATTCCTTGAGCACATCGTCAATCTTTACAGGCTGTCCTCCTGTTCGTGCACTGCGTTCCATTGCTAGCATCAGACCGAGCGTGCGAATCGCTTCCCCGGCATCAGGCAGCGGAATTGTTCCGTTATCGAGGCAATCTGCAAAATATTCAATGTAGTTCTGATATTCCCCGGCATGGTGGCTCTTGCCTTCAAAACGGAAATAGTAATCGTTTTTCTCCTCGAACGTTTGCGTAACAGGCGCTTCGCCAGCAAAGTGCGAGTGGTATTGCAGGTTAGAATACTCGGAGCGCGAGCTGCCTTTGGTTCCGCGAAGGATGCAGGCAATCGAAGGCTCTACGTGCTGTCCAAGCGTCGGAAGCGTATAGTCGCCAGCGATTTGGGCGATTTGGCCGGAGGGGTTGCGCAGCAGGAAGCGAAGCGAATCCCAAGCATCCATGCCATGCTCCTTCGTATTGTCGCTCGTTAAGGCATAGCCTGTTACCTCACTTACGTCCGGCAAATACCAGCGCACCATGTCCACGGCATGGATCATGAAGCCATACATCCAGCTAAAGCCTTTTTGCTTGCTCCAGCCTTTGTCTAGAAACCAGCGCCCGTCGGTAATATAATGCGATTCCACAACGGATAATGCGCCGTGCTTCCCGGCTTCAAAGTCGCGGCGCTGATGCAGCATCGGCTCGAAGAAGCGCGTGCTTTGGCCCACGAAGAGCTTGCGGTCCGTGGATGCGCTCAGGCGAAGCAGCTCAGCTGCGTCATCAAGCGATGGAAGCACGGGCTTCGTGCAGACGACATGCTTGCCAGCTTCGAGAGCTTGCTTGATGTGGGTGAAGTGGAGCTGGTCCGGCGTATATATGGCGATCACGTCGATTTCAGGATTTTGCAGCAATTCGTTATAGTTGGTCGTCCAGCCGGAGAAGCCGAATTCTTCCTCGCGGGCACGGCATAGCTCTTCGTTTAAGTCGCATACGGCCTCTAGGCTCCAACGGCTGCTTTGCAGCGCCGCGGACATAATGCTGCGGCCTTCGCCGAGCCCGATAACGCCGAGTTTATAGGTTTTTGTCATGTGAATATTTCACCTTTCCTTCTCGTGTAGTAGTTGGTAGGCAAATTATAACGAATCGCAAGTCATTCCGCTTGTCAGGAGACAGGCAGGAAGTTGCGATTTTGTTCAAACACAGGAAAGTATATCAATTCGCTATTCCTTCTCTACATTTCTCCGATTGAAACGCGCTACACCGTCAAAGCTACTTCAGCGTCTAAAGGACGCCAAAGGCTTTTTTGCTTGAGTACTTATTATAGGGGTGGACAGATTTGCAACTTTTGCGCATGCTTTACTCAAGCCACAGGCTGCTAACTGTGCTACCTTATAGAGAAGCAATCGAAATTTATAAATAAAGTTAAAAAAGTGAAGCCAACAAATGGATATCGACAAAGGAGAATCGCTCATGACTGAGAATGCTGCACATCAGCCCCGCTTAGGGATACAAGGAACCGTGATCGGTTGGCAGGACCCTTGGGCGCAGGAAGCCTCTGATTTATACATGCGCACAGGGACGGGAGCGGTCATTGCTTCGCAGGACCAGACGCCAACGCCAAAGCAATTTATCGCAGCCTTGAAGGACTTGCAGGCAGATTTCTACGTTCATCACATCTTCCCGGGACTTGAGGGACAGCAGCAGCTGCTGCTTGACGCCTGCGATAGTGGGATCGATCTGGTTCTAGGCAATGAATACGGCAATATTAACGGCCCTTGGGTGGAAGGGACGAACCGGTACGATGTGCCGGATGATGCTTTGCATGCGGCGGCGGCGTCCGGCAAGCTGATCGGCCTGCTCTATGATGAGCCCGAGCATTTGCAAATCAATGTAGGCCAGTACCGCAAGGATGCGTGGCTGCCTCATTGGGGCGATAGCGGCAGCGCATCGATGGATTTGGCCAGAGAGCAGGTCACACAAGCGGTGTCTGCGCGTGCCCAGCATGTCCGCAAGCAGCTGGCAGCTGCAGGAGCCCAGCCCGAAACGGTGCCAATGCTGTCTGAGCAAGTGTTTCCAACCTTGTTCCATGCCCAGGCGCGGGGCGGAATGGCGCCGTGCCCGAAAATCATGAAAGAGTCTTTCCAGCCGCTTCAGCTAGCTACAGCACTTGGCGCAGCCAAGCAGTACGGCTTGCCTTTGTGGGTATGCGCGGATCTATGGGGCCCGGATGTCGGACCGTGGCCCACGCGCACCTCGGGCTTTCCCGGCCACTCGCCAGAAGAATTCGCCTCGGCGCTGCAGATGGGCTATTTGCTTGGCCCGACGCATCTTTTTGCGGAAAATGCGGATGTCTTGCTTCGCTACGGCGCTGGAGGGTTTGAGAAATCTATCTTTGGCGATGTTTGGCAAAGCTTCGCTGCGGCGGCAAAGCCGCTCGACTGGTCACATCGAGATGCGATAGCGGACGTCATCATTATCCACTCGGATGACAGCAATTACGGACAGAATGAACGTCCCTTCGGCAGCCGTTCGCTTCCCATGCCTGAAACGTCACAAAGCATATTCGACGTTTGGCATTTGCTTAGCAGCGGCGTCATACCCGCGCATGGCAGCTGCCTGCATATTCCGGGGTATGATTTTCCGCGCCATGAATTAAAAAGAAGGGTAGCTGCAGATGCGTTTCCACTGCCAAGCGGCGTAGATACCGCTGCAGAGGGAAGCTATCCGCCAGCCGTGCACCCGTTGTTCGCGCCGCTGCCCAGCACGCTCGTGTTCGACGGATTTGTCCGTGCGGAGCAGATCGGACGCCCGCGCCTGATTCTCGTAGCTGGATCATCGGTATCCGCAGCCACGCTGCAGGATGTCCGCAAGCTGGCGGAGGAAGGCGCTGCCGTCATTGCCGCTGCGTGGCTTCTGCCAGCTGAGTGGCGGGAAGAGAAAAGCTTTGCAAGCGGCGGCAGCTGGCTGCCTGCCGATGATTTCTTAGCCGATCGCGTCCGTGAGCAGGCTGCTCCATATATCGGAGGCGAGAAACGTTGGACGCAGCGCTTTGGCGATCACGAAGTGCGGATATATCCGCGGGACAGCGACGGGTTCACACTGGACTTCGAAACGGTAAAACGCAGTAAATAAGCGAGAAGAAGGAAACCTCCGACTGGCCGTTAATTAGGCTTATCGGAGGTTTTTGCATGACATTTGCGACATGGTATAGGGCTGCCCCGTGTTCGACACGGGAATGTGTCAGCCGATCGGGCGGGCGCATCGTGCTATGATTTCAAGAATAGCTCGATAACAGGTACGGCGACGTTTGGCGGCTTAATCGGCAGCTCCAGCGTCAGCGTATCCGCGCTGCGGCCTTCGTTGAAAGCGCCGGCTTCCATCGTCATTTCTTGCGCTCCTTCAATCATGCGGATTTCGGAGGCGTCATTGAGCAGCTGCGCATACTCGACTTGACCAGAGAAGCCAGAAAGATGCAGATGCTTGAATGGCCAGCTGAAAATATGCAAATACAAGCGGTTCGTTTCCGGGTTATAAGTAAACCGGCAATCATCCGGGCAGCGGAACGGCTCCGGCGCAGCCGTACAACCGTAAATGGACCGATTGTGGCGGCGCATCCATTGTCCCATGCCCTTTAACCGATCGACTGCGCGCTCATCGATCTCGCCGCGGCCTGTCGGGCCGACGTTGAGCAGCAAATTGCCGCCTTTGCCCACGGTATCCACTAGCATTTTAATGAGCATATCGACGCTTTTCCACGACTCCTCGTCCCGGTAATAGCCCCATGAGCCGCTGAAGGTGTGGCAGGCTTCCCAAATGACTTTCTCGCCATTGACCTTAATCCACTCGCGCGGCTGATATTGCTCCGGCGTCGTAATATCGCCCGGAACCTGCAGACGGTCGTTGATCATGATTTGCGGCTGAAGCCTGCGCACGAGCTCGACGAACTTCTCGCTTTGCCATTCTTCCTTGCCCTTGCCGGGGAAGCCCTGCTCCGGTGGAATCGAAAAGTCCAGAAATAGGACGTCGATCTTGCCGTATTTGGACAGGAGCTCCTCCGTTTGGCCAAACATATAATCGATGTATTGCTGCCAGTCGCGCTGCTTGCTCTGCTCCACGAAGGCGGCATCGTAACGCTGCGGATGCTTTACGTCAACCGTATAATGCGGGTGATGCCAATCGAGCAGAGAGTAATAGAGCCCTGCTTTGATATCCCTTGCCCGGAAGGCGTCGAGCATTGGACGGAGCAAATCACGGCCGGCTGGCGTATTTGTCACCTTGTAATCCGACAGCTGCGTATCCCATAAACTGAAGCCCTCATGGTGCTTGGCCGTTACGACCATATATTTCATGCCGGCTTCGTCAGCGAGCTGTGCCCAAAGCTCAGGATCATAGAGATCAGGATCAAACCGTTTAAAATATTTGTTGTACTGCTCGTTGCTCAGAAATTCGCGTGAGCGCATCCATTCATGGCGCGCACCTAGCGCATATAGCCCCCAATGGATGTACATCCCAAACCGATCATGCGTAAACCAAGCTGTTCTGTCTGTCGTCATATAATGATACTCCTTCCAAAATGAATGCTTGCCGTCACACCGGCCGCTGATACCGGCTTCGGTATTCGCGCGGCGATACGCTGCGGTATTGCTTGAAGTGTTTGTTAAAGTAGTGAACCGAATGATAGCCGCATTCGAAGGCGATGTCGGTCACGGTTTTGCCTGTTGTCTGCAAGAGATGCATGGCGATTTGCATGCGCATCCGGTGAATGAATTGATTCGGCGTCACGCCGACCGTCCGCTTGAAGTCGGTGTAAAAATAGGTTTTGCCCCGCTCGTAGCCGTCAATGAGCTGGCGCATGTCGATGTCCTCGGTTACGTTTCGGATCATGTATTCCACGGCGGTGACGACACCTGTCTCGACCTTGATTTCATCTTCAGGCGCGCTCTCCTCGGCTGCTTCCAGAGAGTGTCGGTAAGCACTGACAAGGATATCGACAAAGTGCATAAACCGTTTGGCTTCCCAGCCGGGCAAGCCTTGTTCTTGCTCTGCAAGTGCCGCGGCCGCGGCTGCGTGTATGCGCTTTGCATGCTCGGAGTCAGCTTTAATCAGCGGGGTTGAGCGGCTTGTGTAGAACGGATAAAGCAGCCGGTCGCCCTGCGGAATAAGCCTTGCGATAGAGGGCGAGAAGAGCAGCATAATCCAGCGGATCGGCGCCCCTTCGGCAGCCGCAAGGTTGTAATGCGGCTCGTAGGGACGGAACAGAAACACATCGCCGGGCTTGCCCGCGTAATCTAGGTCAAGGAGCCGAAACCGAGCTTCATTTTCCAGCAGAACGTTGAGTTCCAGCAAGTCGTGGCGGTGCAGCTCATGATCGGTCTCGCTGTCCAAGCGGCATTCGATCTTTAGTTCACGGTCCGGACGCAGATCATGATCGTACCTCATCAGCAATCCTCCTTGATTACCGGCCGGATTAACCTTTGACCGAACCTGAGGTCATGCCGGAAATAATGAATTTTTGACCGAGCAAATAGATAATGACAACCGGCAGCGTCGTGAGGACGATATCGGCGGATACAAGGTTCCAGTTCACCTGGAAGCGCCCGAAGAAGTTGTAGACCGCGAGCGTCATTGGCCATTTATCGGAGCTGTTCAGGTAATATAGCGGATGGATAAAGTCGCTCCATGCGCCCATGAAATTCAGAATGCCTACCGTTACGATGACGGGCAGCAGCAGCGGCAGTACGATCGAGAAAAATAGCCTGAGCGGCGAGCAGCCATCGACGATGCCAGCTTCATCGAGCTCTCTAGGCACCGATCCTACGAAGCCATAAATGAGAAATACGCTGAACGGAAGCGCGGAAGCCGCAAGCAGGATGATGATGCCGATTTGCGTATTCATGAGATGGGTAGCCTGCATGACCTTGGTCAGCGTGACGAAGTTCATTGGCATCGCAATCCCCAATATGAGATAGAAATACAGCACTTTATTGATGCGCGTGCGATTGCGAGATAGTACATATGCAGCTGCAGATGCCAAAATAATGCTCAAAATCGTTGAGGCGCTGGCATACAGCAGGCTGTTGAAAAAGGACTGAATCAGCTTGCCTTCTTCAATAACGACAGCGAAGTTGCTCCATTGAAAGGAGCTGGGCAGCGACATATTCATGCCATTGGCCTCGCTCTTTGTCTTCAATGCATTGATGACGACAAGCAGCAAAGGAATAAACATGATCAGGCTAAGCGCCCAAGCAAAGACGTTGCGGAACAGGGAGAGCAGCTTTCCGGTTTTCATCGCTCACCGTCCCCCTCTCTCGACATGAGCCGAACGACAAAGTAGCCGACAATCGTCATAAATACGAATAACAGCGTAGACAGCGCGGTACCCATGCCGAAGCGGCCCATGGAAAATTCTTTGAATATAGACGTATAAAGCACGTCTGTCGCGTAACCGGGGCCGCCGTTGGTGAGGACATAAACGGCTTCGAACACTTTGAGTCCATGAAGCAGGTTAAGCACGGTCGTCACGGTCAAGGCTGGGAGCAGCAATGGAATCGTAATGTGGCGAAGCTTATTCCAAGCCCCTGCGCCATCGATCGAGGCAGCCTCGTAATACGTTTTGGAAATGGCCTGCAGGCCTGCGAGCAAAATAATCATGATATAGCCGACGCCCTTCCACGTATCAACAGCGATAATGGATTTAAACGCCCAGTCCAGGTCAACGAGCCATTTTTGCGCCAGAAAGCCAAGTCCTATGGAGCGGAGCGTTTCGTTGAGCAGCCCGGTAGCCGGGTTTAGAATCGACTTGAACACGAGGCCAACGACGAGCATCGGTACGATGGAAGGAAGGAAAAGCATGACGCGGTGGAAGCCCTTCATGCGGACGCCCTCGTTCAAGGCAATCGCAAAGGCGAGGCCAAGGCCCGTCTTCAGTAATACGGTGGCAAACGTGAAAATCAATGTATTGTTAATGAAGCCCAAATAGTTTTCGTCGGCGGAAAATAGCTGTTTGAAGTTGTCAAAGCCGATAAAGTTGATCTCGGTAGAGAAGCTGTTCCAGTCGGTAAAGGAATAATAGAAGCCCATCAGGCCGGGCAATACGAAAAAAACGGTATATAACGCAAGCGTGATCCATGCAAAATGGATTGGATATATTTTTTTGTTCACAGTGCTCTCTCCTCTCGCAATCATGAGACCGGTAAAGCGGCACCCTGCAGGGCTCATCCAGCCTTGCAGGGCGTCCGGCCGCTCCCTTTCTATGTTGGTTCTATCCGTCTAGTGGTGTGAAGTGCAGGATTAATTGGCCCATAAGGGATCTTTGGCTACCTTCGCCATGTCGGCGCGGCGCTTGTCGATATTCTTGAGCAATGCTTCTGGCGTCATAGCGCCTCCGAACATCGCTTGCATATCCTTGCCGATATCCATCCACTGTGGATTCACGTAGTTGACGATGTTTTGGATATCCGTACCTTTGACCGGGTAAGTTTCGAACAAAGCTTTTTGGTCGTCGCTGTATTTATCCTTCAGATCAGGGAAGTTGAGGTTGGCGATCGTTGTATCGTTATCCAGAACGAATTGCAGGTTCTCCTGCTTGGTCAAGAAGTCGAAATATTGCTTAGCTTCGTCAATGTGCTTGGAGCCGGAATAGATGAATTTGCTTGGGCCGCCGGGATTAATGTAGTAGATTTGGTTGTCGACAAGCGGAATTACGAAATAGCCGAAGTCCTCTGCTTTCAGGTCAGGGAATGCCTCTGCGATATCGGAAGGCGTGCTTTGCGCTGTCAGGGACATTGCATATTCGCCGTTTCCTAGCTTGTTAGGCGTATCGGAGCCGGTATCAGAGAAAGCATTGTCGCCGAAGTAGCCAAGATCATAGAGCTCTTTCAATTGCGTCAGCGCCGTTGTCATTGCTTCATTGCCTTCGAACTTGGCTTTGTTGGCGTTCAAATCATCGTACAGATTCGGATGAAGCTCGTTGTAGCGTGGACCTGGCTCGGCGAACCAGAGTACATGGTGCCAGCCGTCAGCGATCGGCTCATAGATGGGAGTTACGCCGGAATTTTTGATTTTTTGGCTGATGTCCTTGAATTCAGCGTAGGTTTTCGGAACGCTTAGTCCTAAGTCGGCAAACAATTTTTTGTTGTATGCGATTACAAAACTGCTGTAAGTATCCCAGATTGTCAGGGCATAAACCTTGCCGTCGATGGACAGCTGTTCTAGCGACAACGGATCTTCGCGTTTTACCCATTCTTGGTCGCTTAGATCGACCGCGTTTTTTTCTACATTGTAGTTGAGCTGGATTTCGCTTTTGCCGCTTTGGCCGCCGAAAATGTCTGGGCCCTCGCCGGAGTTCAGCCGAGTTTTCAGCACGTTGAAATATTGATCGGAAGGTACGATTTGATAATCGATTTTAATGCCAGTTTCCGCTTCGAATTTTTTGGCAAGCTCCATCTCGGCATCCTTGATCCAGCCTTGGCTGGCGATATAGGTTAGGGTGACGTCGCTTTTGCCGCCGCTTGAGCTGCCGCCGTTTCCGTTAGCAGGCTTGTCTGTTGCGCCGCTATTGCCGTTGTTGCTGCCGCAGCCTGCGACTAAAGCCATAATAAGAACGAGGGAAATGATGCTCCAAACTGATTTTTTCATAAATGGTACTCCCCTTTAAGCAAAATTTTGTATTCGCTTTCAGTCTGTCTTGGCCGAAGCTTGCTGCCCGCTTGACTTATAACTAATATAAGAGCAAAGGAGCTTTGCCTCCATGGAGAAAACGGATTCGTTTTTATCTTTATTTTACCGCTTACATTTCCAATTAAATGTTTTGACAAATGCTTTGCCCCGAACGCACAATAGAAAAACGCAAGAAATGACGGACTGCGGAGGACGCATATGGCGAATCGCTTCAACAACATTAGAACCATTCTGTTCCTTACTTATACCCTAATCATTGTCGTTGTATTTACGGTGCTTGTCCTCTGGTTTTACTCGTGGGCTTCCGGAGAACTGCGGCGCAATGCGCTGGATACGCTAGCCGGCATGGGTACCTCCGTACAGGACCAGATCGACTCCGAAATTCAGAAGATGAATGATGTTTCCTTGAATGTAATGTATTCTAATCTGGTCAAGGACCAATTCAAACGGCTGGTCGAGGGCGAATCGGATGAGGATGTGCAAGGCGGGAGCGGCAGCACCCCCGCGCTGCCGGAGGGACCGATTATCCCCAGCCAGAGGGAGAGCGCGAAGCAGCTGGCGGATATTTTGACTGCTGCAATCGGTCCTTCGCGGCCAGTGGAGCAGTTGTACCTGTATGATTTTGCAGGTAAAATGTACGGCAACGGCTTTGACAACGGGGAACGCACCTACGACCCTGCCAGCAAGGCTTGGTATGAAGGCGTAGTCCAGAACCCGTCCATGAAGCATATCGGCAAGCCGGCCATCGACAGCGAGATGGCGAAGTTTGTTTCCTCGCGCGAAGGGCAATATTCCATATCGCTGTTCCGCGTCTTTTTTGATAACTATAACGTACCGATTGGCATTGTTGAAATTAAACAATATTATAGCCGAATATTTCGGAGTATATTAGACCAGCGAAAGCTCGGGGCTTACCGGGAAAAGGTCATTGTCTACGATAAGCAGGGGCAGATCGTATTTCCTATGGGAGAGGATTCCGCTAGGTATGAACCTTATATCCGGCTGACTGCACGCCAAGGAGAAAATGACGTCTCTGCCGCTTCGAGTGCGACAGTCCGCAACCCCGCCAGCGGCGAGGACGAGCTGCTCTCGGTCCATTATTCGGAGCTGACAGGCTGGACGACTGTCCTCATCGTATCGGAGCGGGAGCTGCTCTCGCCGCTGTCGGCCTTCTCCAAAAAAACGGTGCTGGTCGCTTTCGTTATTTTGCTGATGGCAATCGTGCTGTCCTTTGCCGCGGCCCGCAGAATCGCGTCTCCCATTCAGAAAATTCATCGTGCCGTGCGCAACTACCAATTGGAGGATGCAGGCACGGGCCGGATCGCCTCGCGTGAGCTGAACAGCGGACTAAATGAGCTGGATCAACTGCACTGGGAGTTTCAGCGGATGAGCGCGAGGGTGAAGGAATCGATGGATGACTTGCTGCTCGCGCAGTCGCAGGAGCTCCAGTCCCGGCTGGTCGCGCTGCAGTCGCAGATGAATCCTCACTTCTTGTACAATACGCTGGCTACGATTCAGGTGATGGCAGAGGAAAATATGAATGAGCAGATCGTGTCCCTCTCCGAGAACATGTCGGGGTTTCTACGGTACATTTCATCCGATGCTTCGCTCGTCACTATGGAGACGGAGCTGCAGCATACGTGCAATTATTTGGAAATCAACCAAATTCGGTTCGGGCGCAAGCTTGCATTTTCGTTTGTTGTCGATGAACGTATTACGCAGGATCAAATTCCGAAGCTGGTCATACAGCCGCTGGTTGAGAATGCGATTAAATTTGTGACGCGGACACAGCCGGATTGGCTCATACAGGTCGTTGGCAGGTTAGAAGGCGACAGATGGATCATTGAGGTTACGGATAACGGTGCGGGCTTTAGCGAGGAAAGCTTGCAGACGCTTGCGGATAAACGCAAGGAGATGGAGCGAATGGGCGAGATTCCGATGCTTCAGCTGAACGGTATGGGCCTGCTTAATATTTATATCCGGTTGCGCTTAACGTACGGGGATTCGGCGTTGTTTCAGGTAAACAATCTTCCGTCCGGCGGCGCGAGAATTGTCATCGGCGGCAGGACTGCGAATGGAGGGTAATGCGGCATGGAGAAATCATTGGTCATTCCAACGATCGTCGCGGAGGACGAGGATTTAATACGCAACAGTCTCATTAAGAAGCTGAGCAGCGATCCGGCAATCCGGGTTGTTGGAGCAGCGCAGGACGGCAAGGAAGCGCTGGAGATGATCCATCAGTTTCAGCCGGATTTGCTGCTGACGGATATACGAATGCCCATCATGGACGGCATAGAGCTGATCCGCAATGTCGATAAATATTATCCGCGGATCCGAATCGTCATCACGAGCGGTTATAGCGATTTCGAGTATGCGAGGCAGGCGATTTTGTACAATGTGGTCGATTATTTGCTTAAGCCAATCTCCGCAAACGAGCTGGCAGGAACGCTGGCGCGCCTGAAAGCGGAGTTCGATCATCCGAGCTACGGGCAAAACATGAAAGGCGCGTTCCAGCAAGGCGCGACGCCGGAGGAAATCGTCGCCAAGGTGCAGTCCTATATGCGCGACAACTTCAGCAAAGAGCTCAGCTTGGAGAAAATTGCGGCTAACTTCAACTTCAACCCGTCTTATTTAAGCAAAATATTCGTCAAGCATACGGGCGAGCCGCCCTCCAAGTTTTTAATAACGCTGCGGATCAACGAAGCCAAATATTTGCTTATTCATAACCGTGGCTTGTCCGTGAAGGAAGTAGGCGAGCAAGTGGGCTACGCTGATCCGTATTATTTTAGCCGCATATTTAAGCAGGTGACGGGGCAGACACCGACGGAATTTCAGAAGTAATTAAAGAAACGGCGTCTTTTTCACGAAGCTTTGGGCCAGATGGTCCGCGTGCAGATCCTTGTCGTTCTTTTTATAATTTTCCAGCACATCGATCAAATAATCGTCTGCGGGATTGTTGGAGCGGAAAATAAACTGCTCCTTGTTCTCGATATGTACGTCATGCCCGCATTGCTTTAAGCATTGCTCATAATCCTCTAAGGTAGGCTTTGTATTTTCCTCCAGATAGATAAGTCCCGTCAACACTTTGGTGTTGGCTCCGTGCATGACCTTGAAATAAACGGTATGTTCCTTTTTCATATCGGTTTCCTCCCAGGTTTACTAACGTAAGTGTTGTTACTATTATATTATGCTCCATAGGCCCTGAGGTGGCATGCATATTGTGAAAGCTTCATGAAATTGTGAGAGGTGGATGTCGAATGAGTGAACGTATTCCATGCAAAAGTGAGAGCTGCAGCGCAACCATATTGCCCCACACGGCGCAGAAAACCGGAGGTTACTGCATGCCATGCCAGCAGGCGGCGCAGCGTGCTGAGCGTGAGGCTTTTATTCGCGAGAATCGCAAGGATATTGATCTGTATGAGGGAATCGCAGATTCCGTTGAAATCTTAATTGTGATGCAAACGCCAAGGAAGCGCGACCCGCTTGAAAATCTCCTGCCGTATGTGAAGAGTGAGGAGCAGCTTTATGCTTCGCTTACGAGCGAAGAGGCGCAGCGGCTGGCGGATTACGCAGCAGGTTTGATAGAGCAGGACGATAGTGAACGTGCTGCTGAAATGTTGATGAAGCTGATATGCTTCAACGGCTGGGCGATGCGTCCGTCTATATTGGACATGCTGGTTCAAAGGAATGTTTTTTATCCGGGCCTATTGTTTCTGGGCGCGCCTGCGGTCATTCGGGATCAGCTTTGTGAACGCGTCGAATGGGATGATGAAAATCGGAACCATCTGCTGCTTGCGCTTGCCTGGATCGGCGATGCAGAGGTCGTAAGCCAGTTCGCACAGTGGCGAGATAAGCTGCATGTTGCGCCTGAGCGTTATGCGCATGAGGCAGGCTGGGAGCTAAGCGGGCAAGGCAAACGGCGTAATCTGTTCGAGGAGGGCTGCTTTGCGCTCGTGGCAGAAACAGGGTCATCCGTGCTGCCCATTTCGAGGCTGGAGCCGAGCGAACAGAAATGCGAATGGTGCGGAGCGCCATTGATGGTACTGCTGGATCTGGGCCATGATCAGGCGGGCATTGCATTCAAGCAGCAGCGAAGGAGCAGAACTAGAATTGCCACCTGCTTGGGCTGTACTTGCTACAGTGTGGTATATACGGACATTGGGCCAAACGGCGAGTTTAGCTGGAGCAAGCATAACCAGCGTCCTGCATATTTGGATGATGCGGCAGAAGAAGCGATGGATTTTGGAGGCAGAGAGTGGTACTTAGCCGCGGAACCTCGGCACACCTATTATGCTGCGAGCTGGGTCCTTGAAGCAGGCGCTTCTCAAGTCGGCGGCTATCCGACGTGGGTACAAGACGCGGAGTTTCCGGCTTGCCCAAACTGCCGTGAAACAATGGCCTTTATCGGACAGCTGGACGGTGGAGAAATGATGGAATACGGCGAAGGCATTTATTATGCTTTTTTGTGCTCTCCCTGCCAAGTAGCAGCGACTCATTACCAGCAGACGTAGACGTCCCCCCCTCTAGGATGGCTAACCACCTTAATA
This sequence comes from Paenibacillus paridis, assembly GCF_006345825.1. Classification (GTDB taxonomy): domain Bacteria; phylum Bacillota; class Bacilli; order Paenibacillales; family Paenibacillaceae; genus Pristimantibacillus; species Pristimantibacillus paridis. The sequence continues at coordinate 71,388 of NZ_VCIX01000071.1, read as the reverse complement.
GGGGTCAACACGCACAAACACCTACACAAGCACATATACTAGTGCGAAAACAGGCGCATGCGCATAGTTAAGCACAAACATAAGTGCATACACATTACGCAAAGACAAGCGCAAACATAATTGCATACACATTACGCAAAGACAAGCACATACACAAACGCATATACAAGCATCTATACAAGTGCATAAACGGGCGCATATACATTCACATACACAAGTGCTTACACAAGCACTTAAATATGCAAATAGACATACGCTTATACGCAGATCAATGGGATTATTCCGTTAAATAGTAACGTATACTCGAGCTATCCCTTCTAACTATTAAAGTTGGAAGGGATAGCTCTTATATGCGATTTTGCGTTTTATGATATTGATGGGTGAGTTAACTCACAGAATAATTTGCTTGCTGTGCTTTGTTCAGAGGGCTTATGTATAAGTCTATTTTAGATCTAAACCTTAGATCTAAATGGTCAAAGTTAGCTCATAGAAAGATTTATATCTAAAAAAAGATCTACTACTGCCAGGTGGCTCCACTTCAGCAGAAACCTGCTACATTTTTGAGTAATAGATCTACAATTTAGATCTAATTAATCAAAAATAGACTCGTGGAACGAAATAGGTCTAAAAATTAGATCTAAAGCTGCCATATGGCTCCAAAAGGGTGGTAAATCGTTGGTTTTTGGAAAAATAGATCTAAAATTTAGATCTAATCGACCCAAAATAGAACCTCAGTGAGAAATAGATCTAAAAAGTAGATCTAAGATCGTCAGGGGGAGCCAGAAAGAATGACAGTAAGATGATGACTTCCAAAAAAATAAGCCATGAAATAAATACTCATCTAGAAGAGTTACCAGACCATTCCAGAGAAGAGTATTTAAACATGGCTCCATATCAGGATGCACAAGATCACCAATTATTAAACCACCTATTTGCCTTAGAATCTTGAGATGCGAGCGCAGCTAAGTTGCTGGAGAGCATCTTGAATTAAGTGTTGAAACCCCGGCCATTAGAATATAAACGATCTGATTTAGCTGGAATTCGTCCCTCTAATTTAAAGAAACTTAGAGTTTTAAGTAAATTAGCTGGAATTCCTCCTGCTAATTCCACAAAATATGACGATAATGACGAGAAATGGACCAATTAACGGGACAAATTCCAGCTAGTTTGCCTGCCCAGCGAATAATGCTTTTTTAACGGGATAAATTCCAGCTAAATTCTCACCAACATGCCATAGTCAGCCTGCTAAACACACGAAAAGCAGCTCATTTCGTCGTTATCTTAAGTTCGTTAAATCTATTAACATAATTCGAGCTTAAAGTGCACAGTATGTATCAAAAAAAATAAGCTATTCCCCGTCAAATGACGGCTGGAATAGCTTATTTTTAAAGAGAAGGCTGCAGTTGAGCCCGGACGATACTAAACTTGAGCAACCTTGATCAAGTTTGTAGCTCCAGCTTGGCCGATCGGAACGCCTGCAGAGAGCACGATGATGTCGCCGGTGTCGATCAACCCTGTTAGTTTGGCGTTGCGCGTTGCGGATTCGAACATTTCATCTGTCGTCGTTACCGGATCGCCCTTAACCGGAATGACGCCGGAGAGCAGGCAAATTTTCGGCAGCACATGATCATGCTGCGTGATTGCGATAATAGGCGCGCTTGGGCGGTATTTGGAAACCATGCGTGCCGTAAAGCCGCTTTCGGTCGAGGTAAGAATCGCTTTCGCATTCAACTCAAGCGAAGAGCTGACGACGCCTTGGCTGATCACTTCGGTAATATTCGTGCTTTGCTGAGCTCTTCTTTTCTCGAATTGCTCTTTGTAATCGATCATGGATTCTGCCTTTTTGGCAATGGAAGCCATGGTGCGTACGGAAGGTACCGGATATTTCCCGGCAGCCGTCTCGCCAGAGAGCATGACTACGTCTGCGCCTTGAATAACCGCATTGGCTACGTCGCTGACCTCAGCTCTAGTCGGGCGAGGGTTTACCTGCATGGATTCAAGCATATGGGTAGCAACAATGACTGGTTTGCCAACTAGGTTGCATTTGTTGATCATTTCGCGCTGCATCATTGGCACATCCTCGATCGGCACCTCTACGCCGAGGTCGCCGCGGGCAACCATAATGCCATCGGAAGCTTCGATAATCGCGTCGAGATTATTCATGCCCTCTTCGTTCTCAATTTTGGAGATGATTTGCACATGGCTAGCATTCGATTCTTCAAGAATATTGCGAATTTCCAAAATATCCTCGGCTTTGCGAACGAATGATGCGGCGATAATTTCTACGTTGTTTTGAATGCCGAATTGAATGTGTACGACGTCGCGCTCCGTTACGCCAGGCAAGGTCGTTTTGATGCCCGGCAGGTTGACGCCTTTACGCGGCTTCAGCGTACCGCCGCTTATGATTTTACAACGAATATCGTTTCCTTCTACGGACAGCACCGTAAGATCCACAAGCCCATCGTCGATCAAGATCCGGTCATTTGGCTTAACCACAAGCGGAAGCTCATTATAGTTCACAGGCAAGCGAGTCGCATCGCCAAGTACATCCTCTGTCGTTAGAATAAGCTCTTCGCCGACGATAAGCTCGCAAGAAGCTTCCTTCAGCTTGCCGATCCGCACTTCAGGTCCTTTAATATCCATCATAATCGGCACGAACGTGTTTAGCTCGCGCGCGGCTTGCCGTATATTGTTCATCCGCATGACGTGGTCTTCTAATTCGCCGTGAGCCATATTCAGTCTACCAACGGTCATTCCTGCTTGGATCATTTCTTTAATCGTGGAAACGGAATCGCAAGCGGGACCCATTGTACAAATAATTTTTGTTTTTAGCATGTTGTAGGCCTCCTCGTTTTTTCCATTGTAGCGCGAAAATTCGAAACAGATTAAGAACTATAGTACAATGAATGTACAATAGTACAGAAAACGGGAGTGTGTCTCATGATTGCGATTTCGGATGCGCATCAGGATAATGGAGCGGATTGGTACGAGGAGGGGGCGGGGCGCCAGCTGGCATTCCATCTCTCGTTGGTGACCTATGGAAGATGTGTCTATTGGGTGAACGAGGAGAAGGTCATCTTGGAAAAAGGCGATTTGCTGCTGATTCCAGGACATGTTCCATACTATGGAAAAAGCATTCCAACCGTCGTCCATACCAAATATGTGGTCAACTTTCATAAGCTTGCTGCGGAATGCGCGCTTCCGCTGCTCCGGCTGGAAGAGCCCTTCAAGCAGAAGCTTGGCTGCTTCGAGGTCGTTCAGGAGAGGCTTCGCGGCATATTGACGCAGCACAAAGAACGACCGGCCTACTATGAGCTGATGGCGGAAGCCCTTTTGACGGAGGCTTTGATATTTCTCAATCAGGAGAAGGACCGCGGCGTCATTTCCTCCGAGAAACACCGGCGGGTAGAGAGCATGAAGCAATATATTGCGACGCACTACCGGGAGAGAGTGACAAAGGAGGAGCTGGGCGATGTGATCAGCACGACGCCTAATTATGCCGCGACCTTATTTAAGGCGGTCACCAATCAAACGATCAGCGAATATGTTCATAATCAACGGATGAAAACAGCGGTTTACATGTTGACGGAATCGCAGCTGATGATCAGCGAAATCGCTGATTATTTGGGCTATAATGACGTCTCTTATTTTTACCGTATTTTCAAGCGGAGCACGGGCCGGTCACCCTCCGATTTCCTGCATGAGCGCTCTTCAACTGTGTAAAGCGGAGATTCGCCATGGTTGACATCCTTAGAAGTTAGGATTACAATTTAGCCAGAAATAGGCTTTGACCAAAGACATGATTACCTTTACGTGCTGTCCAGAGAATGAGGCAATTGCTGAGAGCCTCTCCAGCTGACGATTGTGTAGTTACCCCTTTGCAGCCGTGTTATGGAACCCGCTGTTTGCCTTGGCGGTTGTAAATAACACCGAATCATCCCCGTTACCGGATGCTCAATAAGGATCTTGTTTTTGCTAATCAATGGCGTAGCCATACAGATAGCGGCAGATCGAATGAGGGTGGAACCACGAGCTGAACGCACTCGTCCCTTTCTGGGAGAGATGTGTTTTTTTGCGTTCCACTAATTCGATCGGAGGCTGCATTATGAGTATTGAAATCACATTACCGGATGGAACAGTTAAGGAGTATCAGAGAGGCACGACACTTGCGCAAATTGCGGAATCCATCAGCATGGGGCTCGCTAAAAACGCAGTCGCAGGCAAAGTAGACGGGAAGCTGGTCGATCTGCAACGAGAGGTCAACCAGAACAGCCAAGTCGAAATCGTGACGCTCGACAGCCCGGAAGGGCTCGAAGTGTACCGTCACAGCACGGCTCACGTCATGGCGCAAGCGCTCAAACGAATTTACGGGGAGCAGGCTGTGAAGCTGGGCATTGGCCCGGTGATCGAAGACGGCTTCTATTACGACATTGATATCGAGAAGCCGCTATCGAGTGATGATCTCTCGGCGATCGAAGCCGAAATGGGGCGAATTATTCAAGAGAATTTGCCGATCGTACGCTACGAGGTTAGCCGCGAGGATGCGGCGGCGTTATTTGCCCGGCAGGAGGAGCCGCTCAAGCTGGAGCTGATCCGCGATTTGCCCGAGGACGCGGTCATTACGCTGTATGAGCAAGGCGAATTTGTTGATCTGTGCCGCGGCCCGCATTTGCCGTCAACAGGACGAATCAAAGCATTCAAGCTGCAAAATGTAGCCGGCGCCTACTGGCGCGGCAATTCGGATAATAAAATGCTGCAACGGATTTATGGCACATCGTTTCCAAAGAAGGCACAGCTGGATGAGCATCTGGAGATGCTGGAGGAAGCGAAGAAGCGCGATCACCGCAAGCTCGGCAAAGAGCTGGAGCTGTTTATGTTCTCGGAGGAAGCGCCGGGCATGCCCTTCTATCTGCCTAACGGCATGACCATCCGTACGGAGCTGGAAAATCTTATCCGCGGCCTGCAGCGGCAGCGCGATTATGATGAAGTGCGTACGCCGTTCATGATGAACAGGCGGATGTGGGAGCAATCGGGCCATTGGGATCACTATAAAGACAATATGTACTTTACGGACGTTGACGATACGCCTTATGCGCTCAAGCCGATGAACTGTCCGGGGCATATGCTTATTTTCAAAAACAGCCTGCACTCTTACAGGGAGCTGCCGATTCGCATGGCGGAATTCGGCCAGGTGCACCGGCATGAGTACTCAGGAGCCCTTAATGGCATGATGCGTGTCCGCACGTTCTGCCAGGATGATGCGCATATCTTCGTCCGGCCGGACCAAATCGAAGAAGAGATCAACAAGGCGATCGCGCTGATCGACCATGTGTACAACGTATTTGGCTTTGAATTCAAAATCGAGCTGTCGACAAGACCGGACGATTCCATGGGCTCGGAGGAGCTGTGGGACCAGGCGGAGCAATCGCTTCGTAGCGTGCTGGACAACCGCAATATCGCGTATCGCGTGAATGAAGGTGACGGCGCGTTCTATGGCCCGAAAATCGATTTCCATATTCTCGATGCGCTGAAGCGCAGTTGGCAGTGCGGCACGATTCAGCTCGACTTCCAGATGCCGGAGAAGTTTGACCTCTCTTACATCGGTGAGGACAACCAGAAGCACCGTCCGGTCGTTATCCACCGCGCGGTATACGGTTCAATCGATCGCTTTATCGGGATTTTGACGGAGCATTTCTCGGGAGCGTTCCCGCTCTGGCTCGCTCCGGTTCAGGTGAAGCTGCTGCCCGTATCCGAGAAATATATCGATTATGCGCTGCAAGTGAAGCAAGCGCTGGCGGAAGCCGGCATACGGACAGTGGTGGATTCGCGCAATGAAAAGCTGGGCTACAAAATCCGCGAGGCGGGGCTTGAGAAGGTTCCTTATACTCTGGTGGTAGGCGAGAGCGAGAAAAATGCGGGTACGGCCGCGGTTAGGAAACGGGGCGAGGGTGATCTTGGCTCCCAGTCGGTCGACAATATTATCCAGCGTGTAATCGCAGAAATCCAATCGAAGCAATAAACAGCCAAGGCTGAGGAAGCCGCCCAGCTCGTCAATGAGACGCGCTGGGCGGCTTTTTTCATTTTGCGCAGGACCAAGCCGGATTGCAAATTCGAAATAAATGCCCTAGGATAGGGGGGAGCATTTAGGGTAAGCGCAGGATGATGAACGGGGTGATATCAACCATGTACAAGGTGCTAATTGTAGAGGATGAGAGAGTGATTCGGCAGGGGATGCTAAACCACCCGATCTGGAGCGAGTTAGGCCTCGACTGCGTATTGGAAGCTGATGATGGAAGCTCTGGGATTGAAATGATGCAGAGGGAACCGGATATTCGGCTGGTGATTTCAGATATTAGAATGGCGAAAATGTCAGGCATGGCATTTATTCAAGCTCTATACGAGCAGATGGCATTTAAAGGAAAGGTTATCATTATTAGCGGCTATGACGATTTTCAATATGCGCGCCAAGCGATGACCTATGGCGTGATCGACTTTTTGCTAAAGCCTGTAGATATGGACGAGCTGAAGGAAGTCGTAAAAAAAGCCATCGTGATTTTGGAGCAAGAAGATAAGCAGCAGCACAGCCTCAGCATGATGGAGTATGTCGTACCGAAGTTAAAGGAAAGGGTATTGCAGGGCTTAATCCATCCCACCCAGAACCTGCAATCGGAGCAACGCGTTATGGAGCTGCTTCACCAATACGGGTTTGACTGGCTCAGCACGGATACGCTGTTTATGCTGGTGCTTGAGGTAGATAATTTGAAGGTGCGCGTGCAGGCTGGAGACCCCGTGAACGAGAAAGAAGTGATTGCTTTCGCCGTCGGGAACGTACTGGAGTACTCATTGCTCGAGCAAAGCGAGATGGCAAGCAAACAGGTTTCGTTCAGCGCGGCAAAGGATGACAAATGGGTAGTCATCTTTGGCGCAAACGGACATCCAGCTTCTTCTTTTTCGGCCTGGGTAGTCGAGTTCAGAAGCTTGCTTATCGCTCGAATGGCCAAGTATGTCAGGGTAAATGTCAGCGTGGCGCTAAGTGCTGCTGGCAGCTTTGAAACGTTGAATGCGCGATATGAGGAAGCGTTGACCAACCTCATGCACAGTAAGCTTTATGGAAGCATGGCTATGGATCAAGAAGGAAACGGGCAATTCCGGGACGTCGATTTGTTGCTGGACCTGAAAGCATTAACAGATCTGCTCAAGCACGGAGAAGAGCGTGACGTCAGGGAGGCGATGGCCAGTTTTCCGGCGATGGTACAGGAGTGGGGAGTAACCCAGCTTCGAGACCTGCATCACCGTGTGTTTGAATGGCTGCTGGAACTTTTCGAGGAAGCTAGAAAGCTGGGCTGGAAACAAGAGGAGTGGAAGAAAAAGCCCTTATCAGTATGGGATAAGCTTGAGGCCTTCGATACGTTGGAAGCGCTTCAACCGCAGGTGCTGCTTTATTTGCTGCAAATCAACAAGGACCTTAGCGGCAAATCGCAAAATCAGTTGATCCATCAGGCGGAACGTTATATTCAGCAGCATTACAAACAATCGATCACGATTCAATCCGTTGCCGATTCTCTTTTCATTACCCCGGAGTGGCTAAGCACGCTGTTTAAAAAGAATTTCGGAACCACCTTCCTGGATTACGTCACTCATTTGAGGATGGAGGAGGCCAGGCTGCTGCTGCAGGACATCAGTCTGAAAATCTACCAGATCAGCCATGAAGTCGGCTATAAGGATACGGTATATTTTTCGCGGCTGTTCAAAAAGAAATATGGGTATACTCCCAAAGACTACCGAAACTTGAGGGGGATACAGGCGGATGACTGATTATTCGCTGCGCAATCAGCTGCCTATGCGTTTTCGGTTCATGTTCGTGTTTTTTATCATTATTGTTATTCCATTTCTGTTGGTCGGTTATATCGCGTTTTCCAAATCAGAACAGACCATCCATAACACGAATTATGAATCGGTCGTGCAGCTGGGGAAAAACCTGAATTATTTTTTCCACTATGTGCAGAATGAGCAGGACAAGCTGATGGCCTCCGACGAAATGCAGCAATTGGTAACGGAAGCAGCCGGGCAACCGGATGATATCAGCCATGCCGACAGGCTGCTGTCGTATGTCGACAATGTCAACTACTCGAACCAGCTGTTTAAAATTCGCCTATACCCGTTAAAGCCATCGGAGTATCCCATCTACATGAATGCGATAGCGGTACCAGAGAGCATTGAATCGGAGCCTTGGTTTTCCGGTATCACGCAGGAGGGAAAGTCCTTCTGGAAAGTGTTTGGTCCGGAGGAGCAGGCCGGTCTATTCCTGCAGCCCACCATTGGCAGCGTGAAGAGGCTGCACAGCTTAAAGAGTTTTCAGCCCTTGGGCGTGGTCATTATGGATATTCGCCCTTCGATCCTTGCTGATTTTATCAAGCCGGTCAAACAATTTCCAAGCCAGAAGCTAATGCTGCTGAACAAGGCGAATCAGATCATCTACAGCACGGATGACAATTACGGCAAGCAGCGGCTAAACCTTAATCTGGAGGGCGTGCTGATTGGCCCAGGCAAGTCCCGAACGGTCAAATATAACGGTACCGAATCGCTTGTCAATTTCACAAGCTTTATGGAAAACGAGCTGAAGCTGGTCAGCATTACGCCGACTAAGGATCTGAATAATCCGGTCGCCGGGCTGAGCAAGCTGACGATACTGTTTTTGTTGTTTTACTTCCTGTTATCCTTGTTTCTTGTCGGGTATATTACCGTTAATTATACGAATCCGATCTCTTCGCTGATCCGTCAGATGAAGCGGCTGACCCGCAACAACTTCAACGAAGCAGCTGCCGAGGAATCGCGTTTTGCCACGCGGAGCGACGAGGTCGGTTGGCTTTACCGCGGCATGTACAGCATGATCGGAGAAATTCAAAAGCTGCTGAAGGAAACCAAAGAATCAGAGAGGCGAAAGAAGCAGCTGGAATTTCAAGTGCTGAACTACCAGATCAATCCGCATTTTCTGTACAATACGCTGGATACGATCCGCTGGAAGGCGGAAGCTCATCAAATCAGCGACATTAGCGAGATGGTCAGGTCACTCAGTACGATGTTCCGCCTCAGCTTGAACCGGGGCAAGGAGCTGACAAGCGTGCACCGTGAACTGGAGCTGCTAAGATCCTATATTCGAATTGAGAGCGAGCGGCAGTCCCATGCAATCCGCGTCACGTTTATGATTGAAGAGGACATTCAGAACCTCCCGCTGATCCGTCTAATTTTGCAGCCGTTGGTTGAGAATGCCATTCGCCATGGCCTTGCAGGCAAAGGAGACAAAGGAATGATCATCATTCAAGGCGAGCGAAGCGGCGACCGGTTGTTATTTAAAGTGACTGACAACGGACAGGGCATTCCCGAGGAAGTGATCCCCACGCTGCTTAAGCCCTCGGAGCCAAACAAGAACGAGGCAGATAGCGGGATAGGACTGATGAATGTCCATGAGCGCTTGCGGCACTATTTTGGAGAAAACTATGGCCTGGAAATTGAAAGCTCGCCTGATGAGGGCACGACGATTCTGTTGATGCATCCGTTGCTGCCGGAAGGCACGACGGATATTGATGATTTCGAAGCATAAAGCGAAGAAGACGGCTTCCGGCGGGGGGTGTCTTCGTACATTGAGGTCAGCCAGCCTATTCTGGTTGGCTTTTTTTTGTTTCTGTTCCGTTTGATTCAATCCCTTTAGATCTATAACAGTAAACCTTAAATCTGTCCCGTATATGATCGGATGCTCGGGTGTTATCCTTGTTTACAGGAGGGGAAAACACCATGCATAAGACCGATACGCACCACGAGCGCAAGGGAAGACATTGGACTACTGTATTCAAGTCGCAGCTGACGCTGCAAATGATGATATTGCCAAGCATGATCTTCCTGATCATCTTCGCGTACATTCCGATTGCAGGGAATGTCATTGCATTCCAACAATTTAATTTAACTACCGGTTTTCTCAAAAGCCCCTTTATCGGACTGGCCAATTTTACGGAAATGTTTTCAGATCCGACCTTCTATATGGCCATGCGAAATACTGTCATATTGAGTCTGCTGAATATGGTGATCGTGTTCCCGGCGCCTCTGCTGTTTGCGCTGATCATCAACGAAATTCCGTTTCTGCGGTTCAGAAAGTTTGTGCAAACGAGCAGCTACTTGCCGAACTTCATTTCGTTCTCTATGGTCGCCTCCATGTGGATCTTCCTGCTTGATCCCAAGGGGATGGTGAACCAATCCATGCTGCTGCTCAATATGATTCAGCACCCGATTGAATTTTGGACCGAGCCGGGATTGTTCAGGCCTTTGTCAATTATGATCAGCATTTGGAAGGGCGTCGGCTGGGGAGCAATCATTTATTTGGCGGCGATCTCCGGCATCAACCCCGATTTGTATGAAGCGGCAAAAATGGACGGGGCGGGAAGGGTCAAACGGATTATCCATATTACGCTGCCAAGCCTGATTCCGTTATTTTCGATTCTGTTTATCCTGAATATCGGGACGCTGTTTAGCGGGAATCTGGATCAATCGGTTCTGCTCGGCAATTCGTTCAATAAAGAGACGTCCTACGTCATTGAATATTATTCGCTTCAGATGGGCTTGGAGTTAACTCGTTATTCCTACGCGACAGCGGTCAGCTTCTTCCAATCGACGATGGCGATTCTGCTTGTGCTGATAGCGAATTGGTTTTCCGGGAAAGTGTCCGGCAACCGACTGTTCTAATGGAAACCGAAAGGAGAAATCGACCATGCGCCAATACATCAGGCTGACGGCAGAGGATAGGGTCGTTAACATTTTTGCTACCGTATTTTCCGTGATTGCGATGCTTGCGACCTTGTATCCGATCTATTACTTGCTTATCTATGCGCTCAATGATCCTATCGATGCAGCTAGCGGCAAGCTCTATGTATTCCCGAGGCAATTTACGCTCGATAATTTCGGCTACGTTTTTAAAAACGACCATCTGATCACTTCATTCTTGGTGACGGTAGGCCGTACCGTGCTAGGCACCTTTACCGGCGTGCTGTTTACGGCAGTTGCGGCTTACGCCCTGTCGAAGGAACGCTTGCTGTTCCGAAAGGTTTACTCCATCGCAGGTCTGGTAACGATGTATTTCAGCGGGGGTTTGATTCCAAGCTATTTGCTTCTGCAAAAGCTGCATTTGCTCAATACCTTCTGGGTGTATATCATTCCGGCTATGTTTAGCATTTACAACGCTTTGTTGTTTATGGCGTTTTTCCGGCAAATGCCAAGCGAGCTGGAAGAGTCGGCCAAGGTGGACGGGGGCGGAGACCTTTACATTTTCGTGCGGATTATATTGCCGCTCTCCAAGCCGGTGCTCGCAACCGTAGCGCTGTTCGTGGCCGTCAACCATTGGAATGACTGGTTTACCTCCGCCTATTTTGTCTCGGATCAACGGCTATGGACGCTGCCAACGATCATCGTCAGGATGCTTTCCGATGTCAATATTATGGATAACATGCAAAACATGCCGCCGGGCATGCGGGCAGATCCCTTATCTACGCTGCTTGCGATTAAATATGCCACTTTAATAGTAACAATTCTGCCGATCACGATCGTGTATCCGTTTATCCAGAAATATTTTGTGCAGGGCATGATGGTTGGCGCAATCAAAGCTTAAGCTTGAAGAGGTATCATAGGCTCCAAAGAGTCCTTTGATATAGATCATTGAAGCAAGAGACAAAAGGGAGGAAATACAAAATGAAAGCATCGTTTAAGAACTTATCCGTTTTGATAGCCGCATGTATGTCTCTAGTATTAGCTGCGGGCTGCGCGGGCACAGGCAGCAACCAGACCGATGGCACGAAAGCAACGAACGGGGCTGAAGTCGATGGCAGCGCGCCGCTGACGCTCAGCTTGTACTCGGATCGTGCCTGGTATGGGGACTGGTCGGGACCGGGTGCCAAACGGATTCAGGCCAAAACGGGCATCGGCTTTAACGTCAAAAAACCGGTGCAAGACGACGGGGACGGCAAAGACATCTCCTTGATGATTGCGAGCAACAGCCTGCCCGATGTGTTGGTCGTTGATGCCGGCAATAAAATGCTGCAGCAGCTGATCGACGGAAATTACTTGTATTCGATGGATGAATTAATAGATCAATATGCGCCAAAGCTGCGCAGCGTGCTGGATGAGCAGTACGGCCCGGAGCTGCTGACAAACTTCAAAGAGAAGGACGGCAAAACGTATAAGCTGGTTTCGGGCTATCAAACGGAGAAGTATTTGGAGGAAGCGAAGAAAAACGCGGGTCTTGCTCCCGTTTGGTTGCCGCAGCTCATTGTCCGTAAAGATTATTACGATGAAATCGGCCGCCCAGATACCTCTTCGCCGGAGAAATATATCGCGGCGCTTGAGCAAATGGCGAAGAACCATCCAGACAAAATTCCGTATCTCGGCGATAAAAGCCAGCATACCGGCAATCTAAGCTGGTTTGAGCCGCAGTTCGGCATTGAGCCGTATTACGTAACAGGCGATGACGTGAAGAACAAAATATATGATTCGAAGTGGAAGGACATGATCAAGTTTGGGTTTGAGCTGGCAAGCAAGGGGCTGCTGACCAAGGAGTCCTTCGTCAACACAAACGATGTTACCGCTCAGAAGGTCGCCGCTGGCGATTCAATCGTGTGGGCCTACAACTCAACGGCAGAGAACTCTCCGGCGCCGAAGGACAATCCGGACACCAAGTTCGAAATGCTGCAGCCGTTCAGCACGTATATGGCTCCAACCATTCCTACCGGATGGCTCGCGCTCGTTATTCCAAAAAGCAATAAAAACCCAGAGCGCACGATGAAGCTGCTGGAATATGCGGCATCGAAGGAGGGGCAGGCTGATTTCTTCTTTGGCGCCGAAGGACAAGGCGAGGCGGATTTCAAGGATCTTGCGAACGGCCCGCATTTCTACTATGACTCATCGGTTCCGAATGATTATTTCCCGCAAGGCAAACCAACGTATACGAAAGACTTCAGTGATGCGTTGAACAAGGATTGGGGCGGCACATGGAGCCAGGTTGGCTTCGGCGAGCCGATTGTTCTGCTTGCGAACTGGTCCGTATCCAATACGGTGCAGTGGAATCCGAAGGATGAGAAAAGGGTGGCGTACGATAAGCTGATGTCGCCAAGAATGAAGTTTTTTCCGGAATTCAACTTTAAAATCGACAGCGCGAGCGAGTTCGGCGTCATTGATGCCAAGCTGAATTCAGCACGTGAGGACTATGTTACGAAGCTGGTATTTGCAAGCTCGGAAGCCGAGTTTGAAGCAACCTTCAACAGCTTTCTGAAGGTGGCCGAACAGCTGGGAGTCGCTAAGCTGGAAGCGGAGTACACGAGGCAATATGCGGAAATGAAGCAAAAGCTCGGCAATTCTTAAACGCAATCGGGAGGAAACAACATGTATAAGCTGGAAAACGAGCTGCTGGCCGTTCAATTATATGATTGGCCGGGAATTAAAGACTATTTGTATAAAGCTTCGAATACAAAGCTGCTGGGCAGCGGTCCTGACGGGAAGCTGGCCGTGAATGGAAAAGCGACCGAGTGGGAGGAGTGGGAGATTGCGGCCTCGGTAGAAGCCGGCCTGGACAAGGTTTCTTATCTTCTTCATTGGCGACATTCGGGGCTTCGAATGAACATGGAGTACCGATTGGAGCAAAATATGGTGAAGGTGCGGGTGGAGGTCCAAGCTGATCCAGCCGGTAGCCTGGAGCGCTTAGATTGGCTGAACCAGCCGCTGCTTGCTTGCGAGCAACCCGATTTCAGCTTTGCACGCACCGAGGTTCATCAGAAAAGCTGGAAGCTCATTCCGGGTGGTGGAAGAGGGTTATATGACAGAAAGCACGCGCTGGAGAAAATTAGCGATGCCATTCCGGATCATGCTTCCGTACCAACGATGCATACCTGTGTGTTTGATGGGCAGTTATGCTGCTTTGTTCATACGAATTATCCGGTAATCCCGCTGCTGAGCGAGATTGCAGGCGATGAGCGTTATCCTGGACGCGGGTCGAAGTACAGGATCAGCCTGAATACGTATCAGTACCGGGTGCGCAGCAAGGCAATGGAGCCACTGGAGCTGAAGATTGTTTTTCAAACAGATCTAAACGGTGACGGCATTGCGGACGAATGCGATTACCAGCTGTGGATGAACCGTCAGTTCCCGGATGCCCATCCGATGTACAAAGAGGCGATCTGGTACAAGGTATTCAATGCGGAGAAAAAACGCGGCGTACTGACAAGCTTTAAGGAAATGCTGGAGATTATTCGTCAAATTCATCATATTACCGGCGGGATGCCCCAAATCGCCTATATGACGGGCTGGCAGTTCGATGGCCACGATACAGGTTACCCTTCGATTAACCGCGTGAATCCGAAGCTGGCCGAGAATCCGGACAGAGCGCAGGAGGAGCTCCTTGAATTGGTCCGCCGTGCTCGGGAAGAGTACAATTGCATCGTTAGCTATCATATCAACCTTGACGATGCCTATCGCGATACGCCGGACTGGAGCCCGGATATCATTAGCCACGATCCTGATGGAGCGAAGCGGATCTGGATTGATACGAAGGAAGGGCATCGCGCCTACCATATCAGCCATACCAAGGATGTGGAGAGCGGCAAGGTATTCGAGCGTATTGACCAGTTTTTGCAGACCGTTCCCGTGCATCGTACCGTTCATATCGACGCGTTCCGCAACACGAATGCCAGCTGGGAGGAGGATGGCTACATCGGTCCTGTGGAAGAGCTGGTCTGCGGGATGAAGCCCATCATTGCCTACTTCAATGAAAGAGGCATCGACGTGACTACGGAAGGCCAGAACGGCATGCCAATCGAGGATGGAGGCCTATTCAGCGCCTATTGGCATTACTCGCCTTCGCTCATGTATCATGGCAAGATTGCCGGGGGCGGCAGTGTAGACATGGATGCCATTACTTGGGGCAAGGGAGCGTCCTTTGACTCGGATATTTTATACAGGGGTGAACCGTCAAGGCTGCCCGGGGAGCATTTTCTGTCCAATGATTTCAAATCGAAATGGAACCAAATCGTCGATATTCTTTATCTCGGTTCCATGCTGTATCGCTTCTACCTCTCCAGAGAAATGGTCGAGTGGCGGGAGAACGAGGAGCGGGTCGATATCAGGTACGGGGATGGCGTGACGGTAAACATCGTGAAAGCCACGGAGCAGTTGGCCGTACAGTGGGGCTCCGTGACAATTGCTGACAACGACAATCGTTTTATTCCAATGGATAACCATATTTATATGTACAGCCGCGGCGGGACCGACCGTGCGTGGACACTGCCTGAAGACTGGAATAAAGCCGAGTTTCGTGCTTATCGCTTATCTGGCAACGGCAAACAACGGATTGATTCTTATCAGCGGGCTGATGGATCGATACAAATCAAGCTAGAGCCGCATGTTCCTGTCTTATTGGAGAAAATATAAAAGGTTTGAAGCCCGTCGAACTCCGGTTAGTTAACTAGCCGGATACGGCGGGTGTTTTTTTATTTATTAAGGTCTAACTAACTATTAGTAAAGGGGATGATTATGTTGAAAACCGGTCAAGAAGAGGTTGCTATTCCAACGGTTATTCGTTTAACGGATTATGGGGCAAAGCCCAATTCGGGAAAGGATGCCCAGCGTGCTATGAGACTCGCCATAGAGGCTGCTGCAAGCCATTCCGGCGCGATTATTTTGGACTGCCCGCACGGGCGCTACGATTTTTATCCCGAGGAAGCGGTCAGAACGCCGTATTACGTCACCAATACAGCTAGCGAGGAAGAAAATTCGGACGTAACGAAGACGGTAGCCCTTTGGTTTAAAGGGATGAGTGAGCTTATTCTCGAAGGAAATGGCTCCTTGTTCGTATTCCATGGCAAGCAAACCATGCTCGTCATGGATGATTGCTTCAATATGGAAGTAAGGAATTTGAATATGGATTATGAACGGCCTACCGTTGTGGAGATGAGTGTGGAGAGGAGCCATGGCTGCTGCTTCGACGTGCGCGTCCATCCTGATTCGAGGTATGAGCTGGAAGACGGAAAGTTATTCTGGATAGGAGAGGGCTGGCGCTTCCGCGAAGGCCCCATGCAGGAATACGATCCTGAACGCAACACGACCTGGCGTATAGATAACTTGATTGCGCAAGCCGTTCATGTCGAGGAGCTGGAGCCAATGCGGCTAAGGCTGTTCTTCGATTATTCCATAGACATGGCTGCCGGAAGGGTCCTTCAAGCGCGTGACGGGCTGCGGGACCAGGTAGGGGCGTTCATCCTGAGGAGCCGGAATATTCGGTGGCAACGAGTGGGCATGCATTTCATGCATGGACTCGGTATTGTATGCCAGTACAGCGAGGACCTTTGCTTTGAGGAAATGAATTTGTCGCCGCGCGCCGAAACCGGGCGGACCGTGGCCGCCTTTGCGGATTTTATTCATGTGTCGGGCTGCAGAGGGGTGATCAGAATCACCAATAGCCAATTTGTCGGCGGACATGATGATCCAATCAATGTGCATGGCACGCATTTGCGAATTATGGACATCCCCGCGCCGAACCGCCTGCTAGTCCGGTTCATGCATCCGCAAAGCTACGGCTTTCAGGCCTTCTTTCCCGGAGACGCTATCGCATTGGTCAGAGCCGCTACCCTTGGCATTTATGGCACTGGCAGCATTCTATCGGTGGATTGGTTCAGCCCCCGGGAGATCGTGCTTACCTTGGCGGAGCCAGTGCCGGAAGAAACGAGAATCGGCGACGTTATCGAGAACGTGACTTGGACGCCCGAGGTCGTCATTTCCGGCAATTATTTTGCCCGAATACCGACTAGGGGCATTCTGGTTACGACGCGCCGTAAGGCTGTAATCGAGCATAATGTGTTTGATCGGCTGGCGATGAGCGGAGTTTTGGTGGCGAATGATGCCGAAAGCTGGTATGAGTCAGGTGCAGTGCAGGACCTGACCATTCGCGGCAATCAATTCCGCGAGTGCGGTTGGGGAAATGGGCAGCCGGCCATTCTGATCGCCCCCGAGAATTCGGAATGCGATGCCAATAAGCCTGTTCATCAGAATATTCGAATAGAAAACAACCGTTTCTGGACGGGCAAAGAAGCGGTCCTCCATGCCAAAAGCACCCGATCGCTCCTTTTCAGCAACAACGAAATCAATGTTCTGGCATGTGAGGGTGAGCAAGATGGGGGCCAGGAGCTCATTGCGCTGACGGCTTGCAGTGATGAAACGATTTCTGCAAA
Organism: Paenibacillus paridis; assembly: GCF_006345825.1. Lineage (GTDB taxonomy): Bacteria > Bacillota > Bacilli > Paenibacillales > Paenibacillaceae > Pristimantibacillus > Pristimantibacillus paridis. The sequence continues at coordinate 54,133 of NZ_VCIX01000071.1, read as the reverse complement.
TGAATGGATCGGTGATGGGGCCATGCGTATGGTCATAAATGGAAAAGCTAGCTTTTTAATTACAAAAAAGCATTGACAATAAGCTGGATCGTAATCTATAGTAAATTCATCGGAATAATAAGAAATTGAGCTGATTAGAAGACTAAAAGCTCTTATTTCACGCAACGGCAGAAGCAGCCGTATGCGTTGGAATAAGAGCTTTTCTGTTTTTTCTGGGCGCTTGATTCACCTGAAAACAAATCGGAGCAGGGGGAAACATGAATGAAGCAGAAAATCGTAATGGTTGTGCTGACTCTGGTATTAACAGCGGCGCTTGCTGCTTGCGGCAGCAAGTCGGACTCCAATGGGGCAGAGGGCAATGACGATAAGGCGAAGCTGAAGGTTGGCATATCGGCAGGTGTCGAGGAGGAGATCTGGAAGCAAGTACAGGAGGTTGCAGCCAAGGACAATCTAGAGATTGAGCTGGTGGTATTCAATGACTATGTACAGCCGAATAAAGTGCTTGCTGAAGGGGAGCTAGATGCGAACGCATTCCAGCATGAGCCTTATCTCGATCAATTCAAGAAGGATAACAATTTGGATATCGTGAAAATTGCCAACACGCTTAACTTCCCGATCGGCTTCTATTCCGAGAAGATCAAAGACGTTTCCGAAATCAAGGACGGTGACGTAATCGGCTTGCCGAATGATCCGACCAATGGCGCGCGTGCGTTGATTTTGTTTGAAAACGCGGGTCTGATCAAGCTCAAAGAGGGCGTGGGGATTACGGCAACCGTGCGCGATATTGCCGAGAACAAGCTGAACCTGAAGTTCGAGGAGCTGGACGCGGCCTTTATTCCAAAAGCGCTTGGCGATTTGACGGCAGCGGTGATTAATACGAACTATGCGGTGGAAGCGGGCTTCGTGCCAACGAAGGATGCAATTTTTATCGAGCCGAAGGATTCGCCTTGGGTGAACATCATCGCCGTAAGAACGGAGGATAAGGATAAACCGGTGTTCCAACGACTGATTAAGGCTTATCACTCCGATCAAGTAAAGAAATTTGTCGAAGAAAAATACGGCACTTATATCGTAGCATCCTGGTAGTCGTTGCAGAAAGCCCGGGTCTCTTCTTAGTGGAAGAGACCTTTTACCATTTCAATGGAGGCGGAGGAAGTATCGTGATTTGGATGGAGAAGGTTAGCAAGACGTTTCAGCAAGGCAAGCAGGAAATCCATGCCGTAAAAGATGCCAGCCTGCATATCCGCAAAGGGGAAATCTTCGGCATTATTGGTTACAGCGGAGCGGGCAAGAGCTCGCTGCTTCGCTGCATCAACTATTTGGAGAGGCCGACGTCGGGCCGCGTACGAATCCAAGATACGGAGCTCGCCGGCCTTAGCGAGCACCAGCTTCGGATGATGCGGCGCAAGATCGGCATGATTTTTCAAAACTTCAATTTGCTAATGTCGAGTACCGTCTATCAAAATATTGCCGCGCCGCTGGCGCTGGCTGGCGCAGCGAAGCAGCAGATTCAGGCGAGGGTCGGCGAGCTGCTTTCGCTTGTTGGGCTGGAGGACAAGAAGGACGCGTATCCCGCTCAATTGTCGGGTGGCCAGAAGCAGCGCGTAGCTATTGCCAGGGCGCTGGCCAACGAGCCGGAAATCTTATTATGCGATGAGGCGACGTCCGCGCTCGATCCGCAAACGACCGATTCCATTTTGCAATTGCTGCTCGATATTCATCGCTCCTACGGCATCACGGTCGTGCTCATTACCCATGAAATGTATGTCGTCAAGAAGATATGCGATCGTGTGGCGGTGATGGAGGGCGGTGCCATCGTAGAGCAGGGTACGGTGCTGGAGCTGTTTACGAAGCCGAAGACGGAAACAACGAGGAAATTTATCAAAAGCGTGTTTGACGCCGACTTGCCTAACGAGCTGCTGCAGCGGGCCGCGAACGAGGCCGCATCAAGGCGATTGCTGCGTATTTCATTCGTAGGCGAAATGGTAAGCGAGCCTATCTTGGCTGATTTGACGCTGCGTTATCAGCTGCGGCCCAGCATTTTGTACGGGAATATAACGAAAATCAAGGATAGCGTATTTGGTTTTCTCGTTATTAGCCTGCCCGGCGAGCCGTCTGTCATTCAGGAAGGCATGGCCTACATGGAACAAAACGGCATACAGGTGGAGGTGCTGGAGCATGCTGAATAGCTTTATGAACAGTTTCATAGCTAATTATGATTTGTATCTGGAGTCGCTTGGGGAAACGGCGGCAATGGTCGTTTATTCGCTTTTTTTCTCCACGCTTATCGGCCTATTTCTAGGCGTTTGCCTAGTGGTTCTGCGACCTAACCATATCTATGCGAACAAGGTGCTTTATCCGGTCTTGAATGCGGTCATCAACGTGCTGCGCTCTGTCCCCTTCATCATCATACTCATTGCCATCATCCCGATTACAAAATGGATTGTGCATACGACCATTGGCGTGAAAGGGGCCATCGTGCCGCTCGTCTTCTACACCGCGCCATATATTGCGAGGCTGATTGAGTCTGCTTTGCTGGAGGTGAACCCCGGCGTCATTGAGGCCTTTCAGGCGATGGGCGCTTCTAGACGGCAGATTATTTGGAAGGTGCTGCTGAAGGAGGCAAGGCCGGGAATCGTGCTAGGCTTGACGATTGCGACCATTGGCCTGATTGGCGCTACGGCAATGGCCGGCGTGCTTGGTGCGGGAGGGCTTGGCGATGTGGCGATCCGTTATGGCTATCAGCGCTGGCAGCCCGACGTCATGTACGTGTGCGTCATCATCCTGATCTTGCTCGTGCAATTGATCCAGACAGCCGGGAACCAGATATCGAAGAAGCTGCGCAAGCATTAGAAGATTAACGATCATTGACAAAGTGTGAGTTCTAGTCCATCTATATAGGTTGAACGAAAGAAATACAGTTTAAGTGAAGCGAGAAGATCGTTCTGGAGAAACGAAGTGTTCGCCTTTGCAGTTAGATTCTTACCTTGTCATATCTATTGAAATCAAGAATCTAGCTGGAACCGCGATCGTAAGAATGATTTACTCGCGCAGCGACCAAAACGAGAAACTTCAGTTCAACTTATATAATGTAGGGAAAATCATGCTTTAACAAACCATTTCGCAGGTTAGCGGGGTGTCTATCGCACGCCTTCCATGGTAATATCGACAGGCGATAAAAGAAAGCGCTTAAATGACAGTTGCGGTACAATAGGGATAGACAACAACAAGGCAGCAGGGAAAAGAGGGATGGGGTTGTTCCGATCACTGGATAAGAAGATGAAAATCATATTATTATCAGTCATTCTATTGTATGTCGTATTGTCCAGTATCCTTGTATTCCGAACGATCGAGAACAGAAGCTCGGAAATGCAGCGCCAGCTTTCCCTTCAATATACGGGCCAGCAGCACAAAAACGCCCAACTGTTCATGAAGTGGATGGAGGAAATGGCTAGCCTGGTTACGAACAATACGGTTGTCCATGAATCCTTGTCGAGCAGCGATTACGATAATACGATCCCGCCTATTTTGGACGGGATGATTTCATCGAACCTCTATATTTTGGACATGGTTCTATACGGCAATAGCGGAAGCGTCTACGCATCAAGCAACGTCTCTGCGATCCGTCCGTTCCATGAAATCAAGCAGGTAACCGAATATGCGAAGTTTCTGGGCTCTGACCTGACCTCGGAGTGGATGATTCAGTCGCCAAGCTCTCTTGTTTACAAAAATTCCGATCCGCGCAGAAGGCTTGTTTATACGGCCAAAATTATAGATAAGCATGGGCTAAGCGTGGGTTTGCTGCTGATGACCGTGGATCTGAAAAAAATGAACAGCTTTTATCATACGGATGATCCCGAGCTTTATGGAGGGTATCCGACGTTTATCTTGACGCATGACCAGTCGGTTGTCGACGCTAATGGATTGCAGCAGGAGCCGGATCAGTGGATGGAGGGGAGCCTGCATGAGACGCTGCCCGATCAGGAAATGACCATTAATCGGACGGACCAGGGGATCGTGCTGCTGTACCGCTTGTATCACTCGGAGGATCGGATGGGCATTCTCATATCGGGGGAGCCCATCAAAAGCGAACTCCGATTGCTAAGAAATACGCTAATCGGAGTCGGCATTTTCATATTGGCTTTGTTTTTTGTCTTAATCCAGCGGTTATCCCGGAGCATACTTGCGCCGTTAAAGGATTTGTACAAAAAAATGCGCAGGCATCACGAGATATAATCCGCACGCAAGCGAATTCGGATCAGGGCCGTTGTGCCTTTGCCGGGTTCGCTTGTAATGCTTAAACCCGATTCTGCGCCATATTCGAGCTTAATGCGCTCGTCCACGTTTCTTAGGCCATACCCGCTTTGAAATAAGATGTTTTTGTCCGTGCTTTGAACGTTGGCATGGCTCTTAAAGCCAACCCCGTCATCCTTGACTTCAAAATAAAGATAAGCCTCGTCCCGCCAGCTTTTTACCTCGACCAGACCTTTTCCCTGCTTCTCGCTCATGCCGTGCTTGATGGCATTTTCCACCAGTGGCTGAAGAATCAGCTTTAGAATCCGAATTTTCCGCAGCGGCTCCGGGATATCGTAGGTCACGTCATATTTGTCCGGAAAGCGCATCAGCTCCACGGTCACGAAGCTTTGCACGAGCCGGATTTCCTCCTCGATAGGGATATGCTTATCCCCTTTATGAAGGCTGATTCGGAAAAACGTCGCCAAAGCGGAAATCATGCGCTCGATCTCCGGCTGCTTCTTCAGTCTTGCCGTCCACGTAATTGCATCCAGCGTGTTGTACAGGAAGTGAGGATTGATTTGCGATTGCAGCGCAGTGAGCTCCATAACCCGCTGCTTCTCCTTCTCCTCGTTGTTCTCATGAATGAGGTTATTGATCCGGTCGATCATTGAGTAATAGCTGTTTTCCAGCTCGCTGATTTCGTCGCTCGGTTTTTTTCGGTCATTCATCAGCTGCAGGCCTGATTTGCCGATGTTGCTCAGCTTTCTTGTCAAATTAAATACGGGCTCCGTAATTTTGGATGCCAGGTAGAAGGATAGAATGAACAGGCCGATGAACGCCAGCAAGGCGAAAAACAGCGCATTTCGGTTTCCTTCATTAATAGCACCGAATAACTGCGGGCGTGACACGACGGAAACCAGTTTCCAGCTTACGCCGAATCGGTTGAGGCGCTCGCTCAGCGGATAAGTGCTTAGCACATAATTATCGTGGCCGGAGGATACGTTGCGATAACCCGCCTTGTCGGCGGGATGAAACGCGTCGGATTCCAGAAGGGTGTTGCCGACGACACGTTTATCCGGATGCGAGATGACCTCGTTATTCGCCGAGGCGATATAGGAATAGCCCATGCCTTCAAAGGCAGGCTTATACAAATTAAACAGCGAGGATTCTCGCACGTAAACCAAAATGATGCCAATGCTTTGCCCGGTATTGAAATTGCGGTATTTTTGCCCGAACACAATATAGGCTTTCCCTTCGGCGTCATGCTTCACCTTGCCAACGACGGGCAGCGTCGATTGCTCGATATTGGAAATGAGCAAATCATCAGGGTCCTCGAAAATTTCCGTATCCGCGACGTAACGGTAGCGGGTGCCTTCGCTCGTAATGATGACAACATCGCCAATCAGCTCGTTTTTGGCGACGATGCCTTCCATGAGCGAGCGAACCTTTGTTTTCTTCTCGTCCTCCGCCAGCGAAGCATCGCCAATGATCCGATAGATATCGGTATTAACCAGGAAACGAAGCGAGAGCATTTGGATGTCATCCACGATCAGCTCCAGGCTCAGGCCGATTTCCTTCTGGATATTGCCGATATGGTTGTACAGATTGTTTTTGAGATAGGTGTGCGCGTAAATGTTGAACACGCCCAGCATGAGCGTCAGGTGCAGAGCTAATCCGGCAACGATGACGAATACGATTCGGGTTCGAATCTTAAATTTTCGCAAAATAGAGGACGACTTGTCGCTGCGATCCTGCTTATTGATGATGTTTGGCATATTCGCTCGGCGACATTCCGGTCATTTTGCGGAAAATTTGGCTGAAATATTTGGAATCCCCGAACCCAACCTGCAAGCCTACCTCATACACACGGTAAGAGGAATAGCGCAGCAGCCGCTTGGCTTCATCAATGCGGTATTCCGTCAGGCATTCATAGAAGGTTTTGTTGAGATCCTTCCGGAACAAATGCATGAGATGGGTGGAGCTGACATGTACTTTGTCAGCGACCATATCGGCTGTGATGTTATCGGCATAATGAAGCCGGATATAGGCGAGCGCGTCCCGCACCTCGCGTCGGGAACCCGAACGCTCGTCCTCCGACTCGAACAGCACGCCGCCAAGACCCGAGATAGACTTGCGAGCAGCCTCGCGCGATTTGACAAAGGCCGCATGAATGCCTGCATACCGGTCACACGCTTCCGCAAAACCTACCGTTACCCGGAAGCCAGCCGTCTCCTCGGCCGCTTTGATGACAGCGTAACCAAAAGAATACATGACGGCTACAAAATCGGCGAGCGGCTGATGGGTTGTAGCAATCAAGGTCCATTCGGTCGTTGCGCTTCTTATCATGGAGATGGCCGAAATAGTATACTCTTGCAGGTAATGCTTGAGTCGCTCCTCGATGGAGGTCCATTTGGCCTTGTCATCGTAATCCTGGGCGGTGACCGAGTCCGGCACAATAGAGACGACCGCAACGATCAGCTTGTTTTCCGGCGGTATCGCAATGTGGAGCCAATCGTACTTCTCTTGAATCAAGGCGGGGTCGGCGAGCCGGCCAAAGAATAAGTCCAGCCAAAATTGCGAGGAGATCGCATTTTCTTCTTGCTTATATTTTTGAAACTGCATACTGCTCGTTTTTTTCTCCAACGTTTGACGGCCGATCTGCTGAACGGTTTCCGCCAATTCCTCAATATTAACCGGCTTGAGCAGATAGCTCGCCGCCCCGTGGCGCAGCGCCTCCTGCGCATATTGAAATTCATCGTATCCGCTGAGCACGATTACGCCGCACTGCAGGTTATGTTCTTTAATTTTCTCCAAAAACTCCAAGCCGTTCATATACGGCATACGTACGTCTGTAACAATGACATCAGGCTGGTGGAGCAGAGCGAGCTCAAGTCCTTCCAAGCCGTTGCTGGCGTCCCCAACAATCTCTACGCCGTATTCGGCCCATTCGATGGTCTCGCGAATGCCGGTCCTAACCAGGTATTCGTCATCGACGATAAGCGCTTTCAACATGGTGTCCGACTCCCCCATAACCTATTGTTGTCGATCCTATTCATTATAGTATAACGGGTGCCATCCGTCAGCGCGATGGAAGGTTCCGACAGAATACTCCACTCTTTCGCAGGATAGCAACCTACTTGCGCCTCTTTGGCCTATGCTACCATGAGCAAGAGAAATGATTCTAATGAAAACGGGGTGGAAGCAGCGTGTTGGAATGCCCGAAGGCAATCGTCCAGCATCTGGACGCGCTCATTCAAAACGGGATAACCGATAGTTATTCCTTGGCACTTTATTACGAAGGCAATACGTACGAGGCCCATAAGGGCAGCGTTCGTTCATCTACAGGCGCGGCTATTGCCGTGCAGCCGAATACTCCCTTTAATATAGGCTCGGTTACCAAAATCATTACCGCTTCGCTAGTGGTCAAGCTGGCAGAGAAAGGGCAGCTATCACTGGATGACAAGGTGTCAGCCTTTATTCCGGCCTATCGGTATCCGCATACGATCCGGCAACTGATGCTTCATACCGCGGGCTTTGCTCCGCCGGAGGGTCTCTCTTGGCCGGTTCCTGAGCAGCTGGAGCCATTTAAAGCAAAAATCTATAACCATCCCGCGACGACAGCTGCCGACCAGCGAGCGGAGTACTATACGCAGGGCTACACGGTTCTGATGGAGATTGCAGAGGAAGCCAGCGGAATGAGTCTGGAGCAGCTTGGCCATAAGTATCTTTTTCAGCCGCTTGGCATGACAGACACCACCTTTGAGATCAGCGGCTGGACACCGGGTACGTATACGCTGCCTTATGACGGCATAAACGCGGGTCCCGTTAAGGAACTGGAGGGGTTGGCAGTTACCGGCGATAGCGGGCTGTATTCCACTGCTTCGGATCTGCTCCGCTTTGCTGTCATGCTGATCTCGGGCGGTCAGTACGGGGAGAAGCAGGTCTTTTCTCCGGCTGCCGCAAGGCTAATGAATTCGGAGGTATCGCAAGGACGCTTCAACAAGACGCCGACCATGTGGGTGAAGGGGGAGCAGGACCTCTATGGCTGCTTTGGCGACCTGCTGTCGCCTTTCGCTATGGGCCATCCTGGATTTAGCGGATGCATGCTGGTGCTTGACCCGTCGATTTCATTCGCCGGAGTGCTGGTTACAGCCAGTCAAAAGCTTCATGCCGATTGGTCAAACTACCGCAGGCTTTGGAATATAGCGATTGGCAGCTTGTCAGAACATAAATAAGCGTAGCGAAGGAGCATTTTACATGCATGAAATTAGACTCGAATCATTGAACTGGAAGGTGAAGGGCTTCTGGCCGTGGGTTCCGATTAAGGGAACGAGCATGGAGCTGGGGCAGGAGCTGATGGGGGTGACCGATTGGCTGCCTGCCACCGTCCCCGGCGGCGTCCATTATGACTTGTACCGTGCGGGCTTGATTACACATCCGTACACAGATTTGAATAGCACGCACTGTGAGTGGGTCGAGAACCGTTGGTGGATGTATAAAACAACCATTGAACGGCCGAATGATCGGGGCGAACGCGTCGAGCTTGTGTTCAAGGGGCTGGATTACGAAGCGGCCATCTATGCCAATCAAGTACTGCTCGGGGAGCATAAAGGCATGTTTCACGAGGCGGTTTATGACATGACTGAGCTGCTGAAGCAGAACGAGCGCGTGGAGCTGTCAGTGCTGCTTCGGCATGCGCCGGACGAAATGGCGCAAATCGGGAAAACGTCAGAGACGTTTACGCAGAAAAGCCGCTTTAACTACAAATGGGATTTCTCGACGCGCCTAGTCAATATTGGCATATGGGATGAAGTCGTTCTCCGTGTTCAGCAAGCCCACAGCTTGGGCGAGGTTTATTTGCATACGGATATTGAGGGTCTGAATTCCGGTTCTGCCAAGGAAGCAGTGGGCATTATTGGGCTGAAGGCGAGCGTGTTGGAACGCGCAGCCGCCGAAGGGGAAGGTGAACATCTGCTCGTCAGTGTTAGCTGCTTCGATCCAGAAGGCCGACTTGTCGCAAGCCAATCTGCAAGCCGCCTTGAGGGTGGTCAGGCAGAGGTTGAGCTGCGGATTGGCGAGCCTGAGCTTTGGTATCCCAACGGCTATGGAAGCCAGCCGCTCTATCAGGTGAAGGTCGTCTTGCACACGGCAGACGGTACGGAATATGACGAGAAAACGTACAAAACGGGACTTCGCAAGCTTAGCTATGCCCAGAACGACGAAAGTCCGGATGACGCTCTGCCGTATACGGTTGTTATCAACAACAAGCGGATCTATATTCGCGGCGTCAATATGACTCCGCTCGATCATCTGTACGGGAATGTTACGGACGAGCAATACGGCTGGATGGTTCGGCTTATGCGGCAGGGCAATATGAATATGGTGCGTATCTGGGGCGGAGGCGTCATTGAAAAAACAGCCTTCTACGAGCTTTGCGACGCAAACGGCATTATGGTCTGGCAGGAGTTTATTCAGTCGAGCTCCGGCGTAGACAATATACCGTCCAAGCGGCCGGAGTTTCTGGCTTTGCTGGAGCAGACAGCGAGAGCGGCGCTGGCGGATCGGCGAAACCATGTGTCGCTGACCGTCTGGAGCGGCGGCAATGAGCTGATGAGCGCGCCCAACAAGCCTTCGAATGATAGCGATGAGAACCTTGCAATGCTGAAGGAGCTGGTAAGGCAGCTAGATCCTCACAGACTGTTTCTTCCAACCTCGGCATCCGGGCCCGTCGAATATATTACCGATGAGAAAGGTCTCGGGCATGATGTGCACGGCCATTGGAAATATATGAACAATCCGGAGCATTACCGCTTGTACGGCGAGAACGACAATTTATTTCATAGCGAGTTTGGCGTCGACGGCGTGAGCAGAGTGAAGAGCCTACGTAAGTTTTTGAGCGAGACGCACAGGACGCCCGTCTCCATGCAGGACAGCATGGTATGGCGTCATCATGGGGAATGGTGGGATACGCTCTCGCGTGACGAAGCCTTATTTGGAACGATGGAGAATTTGGCTATCTTCTCCGAAAGCAGCCAATGGGTGCAGGCAGAAGGTCTGCGCTTTATTCTAGAGGCCAACCGGCGCCGTAAGTTCAGGAACAGCGGCAGCATTATCTGGCAGTTAAATGAGCCTTGGCCGAATGTTTCCTGCACGAATCTTATTGACTATTTTGGCGAAACAAAAATGGCTTATTATTGGGCAAAGCAGGCATTTGCTCCCGTGCATGTTTCTCTGGATTATCGAAAGCTTAATGCGGTAGCTGGCGAAGCTGTTCAATCGGATATCTATGTTCATGCCCATCAGGCCGGCTTAAGCGTAGAAGTGACTGCCCAGGTACTTGATTCCACTGGCGCTGTTCATCATCAAGCCGAGCTTATTGGCGTAACGGCAGAAGATACCGCGCTATGCGTGGGACAGCTGAAATTCAGTGCTCCTTCAACGGCTAATGGTTTGCTTTTTATACGGTTGACTTACCGTTCGGAGCTTGGCAGCGGGCAAAGCCATCCCTACGTGTTCTCGGCAAGCGAGGGGCCGCTTTATCAGGCTGCGCTTTCGCTGAACCAGGCCAAGCTAGCGGTGGATTTATTGCAGGAATGGCAGCCTTCAGCGCAGGAAGGCATGCTGGAGAATGAAGCGAGCATTACAAATACCGGAGAGGAAGTTGCGCTTCATGTTCATCTGGAGGAGCAAACGAACGGCTTCTGGCTGGAAAGCGATGACCAATACTTCACGCTGTTTCCGGGCGAGACGAGAAAGGTAGCGATCCGATGCTTGGAGAAAGCCGGCGGCGGGTTTTTGAAGGAAGATACGGCTGTAGGCGCTTCTTCGGCCGTGCGTCCCGTGCTGCTGCTCCGTTCATTCCCTAACCTTGTGTTTCCTGTTTCGTAATTCGAATCGTTGTTTATGCGATCTGACCGTGAGGTGAAATGAGCCTTTGCGAAAAAAGCAGCCGATGGCTGCTTCGCAGAGGTTTTTTTCATGCCATGACAAACCATTTCGCAGGGTTGAAGGATGTTGCTCTGAGCAGGGAAGCGTTATCATTTTAAATAAATACATCAACAGGAAAGGATACCAACATGAGCGCAAACGCAGGTACACCCACGCCCACGTACACACCCAAACAGAAGAAAACGACGTTCTTACTGTATTGGATGAAGGAATGGTCCTCGTGGCTTCTTATTATTCCAACGCTGCTATTTTTCTTCTTTTTCTCATGGCAGCCTTTATTGTCCGGGATCTGGTTGTCCTTTTTTAAGACGAAGGGCTTTAAAGCAGAATCCTTTATCGGATTCCAAAACTATATCGATGTCATTACCAACTCGGTATTCCAGCAAACCTTGATTAATACGTTTATGTACGTTTTTTGGTCCCTTGTCATCGGATTTGTCATCCCTATTTTTGTTGCGGTGATGATTAACGAAATGAGGCATTGGAGCTCTTTCTTCCGGTTTGCTTCTTTCTTTCCGAGCATGATTCCGGGAATTGCAGCATCCTTGCTGTGGATGTTCCTCTTTGAACCGAGCGAGAATGGCTTGGTCAATAAAATCATTGGCTTCATCGGCATCCATCCGCAGGGGTGGCTCCAAGATCCGAACATGACGATCATTACGATCGTATTGACGATTACTTGGAGAAGCTTCGGAGCAACTACGCTGCTGTTCCTAGCGAGCTTGCAAGGCGTCAACAATGAGCTGTATGAAGCCGCTTCGATTGATGGAGCGGGCATTTGGCGCAAATTTTGGAACATTACGCTTCCGCAGATTGCCCCACTTATCGGTTTAACATTAATTTTGCAAGTAAGCGGCGTATTCCAAATTTTCAACGAACCGCTCGTGCTGACAGAAGGCGGACCGAACAACGCATCGATGACCTTGCAGCTGCAAAGCTATTTCTATGCGTTCCGTTACTTTGAAGCAGGGCACTCGGTAGCACTCGGAGTGATTACGTTTATAATTTTGATGGTGATGACCGTGTATTATTTCAAATTACAGAAAAAATGGGACATGTAGCAAGGAGTGAGCACATGAAAGCGGCTAAAACATCAGGCATTATCGGAGATTTGGAATATAAGCTACCGCGGGTTAAACTTATTTATTGGCTGTTCTTTACGATTATGATCATTATTTCACTCGTTTGCATATTGCCACCGGTATGGGTCATTCTGTCCAGCTTCAAGGATGTGAAAGAGTTCTATGAAATTCCGCCGACGATTATTCCGCGGACCTTCCATATCGAGAAGCTGTGGGAAACGTGGAACGAGTTCAAGTTTATGCGTTATTATATCAATACCTTCTATGTGACGATCGGTACGCTTGCGTTTACCGTGTTCTTTAACGGCTTGGCGGGTTACTTCTTCTCCAAGCTGAAGCCTAAGGGAAGCGCATTTTTCTTCCTGTTGATTTTGTGGACGGTTCTCTTGCCGAGCACAGTCGGCATTGTTCCGCTGTTCGGAAACATCGTAGACTTTCCGTTGTTCCATATTAATTTTACGAATACGTATTGGCCTTTATGGTTTTTGGCCGCGGTTAATCCGGTCGTTATCCTTATTTTCAAAAACTTTTTCGATACGATTCCGGCCTCGCTGGTCGAATCTGCGCATATCGACGGCGCGACGAAGCTTGGCATCTTCCTGCGCATTATTTTGCCGCTCAGCATTCCGGTGCTGATTACGATCTCGATTTTGACGATTAATGGGGTATGGAATGATTTCTTCTGGCCTTATATGATCTTGAAGGATCAATCGCAATGGACCGTAATCGTCGCCATCTATAACCTGAAAGCCACGCTGCCCGCGGATATCCAGTTCATTGGACTGACGTATGCGATCGTGCCTCCGGTGCTGTTGTTCCTAGTATTCCAGCGCTATATTATGCAAGGGTATTCGATTGCGGGAAGCATCAAAGGCTAAGGAATAGCGCAGTATATTAAACCGTTTCGCAGAATTGTGCCCTACTGAATGCAATCACGAGTGTGATAGCATTTAGTTGCCGGCAAAAAGAAAGCGCTTCAAGAATTTCATAATCATCATTCCAAATCGAAAGCTGGGGGATTACCAATGAATTTGAAAAAAAGAAACACTTGGCAGCTTGCCTGCATGATGTTGTGCGTGCTTGCTCTTGTTATTTCAGGCTGCGGCAAAAACAGCAATAACAATGTGGAGCCGACCGCAACGAACAGTGGCGGAACGAACACAGCGACCGAAGAGCCAGCTGGCGATAAGCCTACGACCATAAAAGTCAGCAACTGGCCGAAGCCTAACGAAGAAGCTCAGGTAGCGATGTATGAAGAATACCTTAACAAGATGAAAGAGAAATATCCATTCATTACGGTGGATAAAGACGAGTGGGGCTACGATGTAAGCTCGTTCCTGCCGAAAGCGGCAAGCGGTGAGCTTCCTACCGTGTATGAGACGTTCTTTACTGAAGCGGACAAAATTATCAAGGCGAACTACGCCGCTGATATTACGGATATCATGACCAAAAACGAGTTTGATAAGTCGATTAACCCTGAGCTGCTTAAGCTCGTCCAAAAAGACGGCAAATATTACGGCATTCCAAAAGACGGCTACGTTATGGGCTTGATGTACAACGTGAACCTGTTTAAGCAAGCGGGCCTTCTGGATGATCAAGGCGTGCCGAAGTTCCCGAAAACCTACGAGGAGCTTGCGGTAACGGCTCAAACGATTAAAGAGAAAACAGGCAAGTCCGGCTTCTTCTTCCCGACGAAAAACAACCAAGGCGGCTGGATGTTCATGAACATCGCCTGGGCTTACGGCGCGGAATTTGAAGAGCAGGTTGATGGCAAGTGGAAAGCTGTGTTCAACACGCCGGAAGCGGCTGCTGCTCTCCAATACGTGAAGGACCTGAAATGGAAATACGATGTGCTGCCAGCGAATAATCTTGTTGATGTAGGCACGGATTTGTTCCAAATGTTCGGAACGGAGCAAGTAGCGATGAGCTTCGGTATTTCGGACTGGGGCAACGCAATCGTTCAAAACCTGAAGATGCCTAAGGATAACCTGGCGATGTCGGCGCTTCCGACAGGACCAAAAGGAAACGCGACGCTGCTTGGCGGAGGACTTTACATGTTCGCACCTGATGCGACGCCTGACCAATTGGATTCCGCATTCAAATGGCTGGATGTGAGAGGCTTCTCACCGCAAACATCAGAAGAAGCACTGAATGGGCTAGAAACACAATCCAAAACGGCTAATGAGCAAAACCTAATTGTAGGTCCGCATGGCCTTCGCGTATGGGTGAACGAGGAGCGTATCAATGCTGAGCAAGCGATTCTCGACAAATACACTAACGTAAACATGGCGATGTTCGATGACTACATGAATAATGGTTCCGCAGGCTTGCGCCCGGAGGTACCAGTCAATGCGCAAGAGCTTTACAAAACGCTGGACGTTGTTATCCAAGCGGTACTAACGAACAAAAACGCTGATCCGGCTCAATTGCTGGAGAAAGCAGCGGCTGACTTCCAGAAGGATTACCTGGATAAAGTGCAATAAGTTTTGCTGCAAATGAAATGAAGGTTGGACTAGGATCAAAAGCGGCTGTCCTGAAAGTAGGTGTTCGATGCTGAAGGGCAGCCTTTTCTTTAACAAGATCGCTCTTTCCTTATTGAAAAAGGTCTAGCAGGGGGACGCCACGTCCCTAGTCACCTTTTGGTGACTTTTTATTTTTATGTATGGTTTCTTATCCGATAAGAGCATTCCTGACTGGAATTTCTAACTGGACTGAGTTAACTTCTGGGCTAACTCCATGCTCAATAAGGTCATTTGTATCCCGCCTAACGTGACTTTCTTCGAAACTAACTAATTAAGTGGGGTAGGTCTACTTTTTAGACCTATTTCGAGTAAAGTAGCCAGTTTGGGAGAAATAGATCTATTTTTTAGATCTAAATGGCTCTGGAGTGGCGTTTTAGCGGCAATTTGGTAGGTAAAGGCTGGGATAGATCTAGTTTTTAGACCTATTATGAGAAATGCAGCTAGTTTGGGAGAAATAGGTCTACTTTTTAGATCTAAATGGCTCTGGAATGGCGTTTTAGCGGCAACTGGGTGGGTAGAGACTAAGATAGATCTAGTTTTTAGACCTATTTCGAGCAAAGCAGCCAGTTTGGGAGAAATAGGTCTACTTTTTAGATCTAATTGGCTCTGGAGTGGCGTTTTAGCGGCAATTGGGTGGGTTAAGGCTGGGATAGATCTATTTTTTAGACCTATTTCGAGCAAAGCAGCTAGTTTGGGAGAAATAGGTCTACTTTTTAGATCTAAATGGTTCTGGAGTGGCGTTTTAGCGGCAATTGGGTGGGTTAAGGCTGGGATAGATCTAGTTTTTAGACCTATTATGAGAAATGTAGCTAGTTTGGGAGAAATAGGTCTACTTTTTAGATCTAAATGGCTCTGGGGCAGCATTATGGAGGCATTTTGGTTGGGGTACGCTTGGGAAGGAGGATGGACATGAGGAAGTGGCAGGATGAGGCAACGGTTAAGCATAAAGAGCAGCGTCGGCGTGGGAAAAGAAAGCTGGCCTTGTTTATTTTCATATTGATAGCGCTTACGGCGAGTCTGCTATTATCTGGAGCAATGCAGAAGAAAACGGGCACGGCCGCTGATTTCATTGTCGTGAATGGCCAGCGTGTTTCGGCAGCCGAATTTGGTTTATATCTGGATATGAGCAAAGCGCTCGTGGCTGATCATTTCAAGCAAGTTTACGCCGCTGATTACAGCGACCGCTTTTGGACAGACTCCTTCTCCGGCGAAACGCCGCTTCGAATGCTGGTGGAGGAAGCGAGGTCCAGGCTGATTAAGGCCAAAGTACTGCAGCAGTTAGCCGAGAAGGTTGGAATTGCTGCGGATACAAGCTATGAGTCACTCCTTAGCGGGATGGAAGCCGAGAACGCCAGGCGAAGAAATGCCGTTGCAGCGGGTGAAGTCGTTTATGGCACAACATCCTTTGAGCTGGCGTCTTACTTCAGCTATTACATGAGCAATCTCGAAATCGCCACAACTGAAGCGCTGCAAAAGAGCGGCAGCCTCTCCATTTCGGAGGAGCAAATCAAGCGCGAATATGAAGCGAACAAGCAAGCTAAATATACGCAAGCGGGGGAAATCAAGCTTAAATGGGCAGCACTTTCTTACGGAGAAGGCACACCGCTTACCGACAAGAACGAGGCGCTTGGCATAATGCAGAAGTTGAGGGATAAAGCTGCCGATCCGGCCGCTTTTGACGAAGCCGCCAGCGGCCTGGGCATCGAAGTGCTGGACGCGAGCGTCACGAAGGCCACCCGCCGAACCGCTGCGTTAGAGAATCCTGCTGTGCTGCAAAGCGCAGAGAAGCTGCAAACCGGTCAGCTTGGCGATATTTTCGAAGAAAATGATGCGCTTCATCTCCTCTATTGCATCTCACGGGGGGATAATTTGATACTGCCCTATGAAGAAGCAAAGGACGCCATCGCAAGCCAATTGCGATCGGATCAATTTAAGCAAACGGTAGAGCAGGCGCAGGAAGAGGCAGTCGTGGTGTGGAACGGCAAGTCTGCAGAAAAAGCGGCCCTCGCTTGGCTAGGCCAGTAGAAGCGCAGCTTCGCAGCTTGAGGAAAGCGCTTCATTAAGAAGCATATCTATAATTTTAACGAGAAGGAGTCATACACCATGCTGAAAAAATGTACCAATATAGCGCTGGTCTTCACCCTATTCTGTATGCTGGCGCTGCCAGCCGCAGTGGTATCCGCGCATGAATCGGCATCGATTCACGATGCGTTAACGGATAATTCCAAGATTTATGAGGCCTCCGAGAACTGGAGCCTAGACAACACGAACCCGCAATTTTTTGGCGGGGACGAGTCCAGACTGGTTAGAACGTCAACAACGACGGAGTATGCCATCTATGAGCTAACCGGCATTCAGTCCTTTTCTCTTCAAGCCTATTATTTCTCCGGCTCAACGGCTGTCGTGAAATTTTACGGCTCCTCCGATGCTGAGGCTTGGACAGAGCTTCCATCCAACTATTCGGATCCGGCGGGAACTGGAGATGGTTGGTACGGAACGGTTTATACGCCAGCGGGAGCGCTGCCTGGCAGCATTAATTATTTGAAAATCGAAGTAAGCGGTGACGTTGACACGTGGCTGATGCAGCTTGGTTCGGTTACAGTATCCAATATTTCGACAGCTCCACAGACGATCATCGACGAGTTGAATGACGTGTCCAAGCTTTTCTCGCACACTGTTAATTGGTCGGTGGACGACACGAATCCGGCCTTTTTCGGGGGAGACGCCTCCAGAATCGTAAGAACGGCTGTCTCGGATGAGTCCGTCGTTTACCATTTGCACGGCATTCAGCATTTTTCGGCCCGACTTCATTCCTTTGCGGGATCGACAGGAAACCTAAAGTTCTACGGTTCCTCGGATGCAGCGGCTTGGACGGAAATTCCGTCCGTGCATGATACGCCGGTGTCTACTGGGGATGGAGCGTGGTCCGGGGCTACGTATACGCCTGCCGGTCCGCTTCCAGCCAATATTGATTATTTAAAAGTAGAATTATCGGGTGATGCGGCCAATTGGCTGATGCAGCTTGGATCGGTTGCGATTGCGAATACCGTTCCGGGCAGCGAAGGCGGCACCGGAGGCGAGGGCGACTATTTTGTCGACGCAGCAGCGGGCAGCGACAGCAATGACGGCAAATCGCAAAGCACAGCATGGAAGACCTTTGCAAACGTCAACAACACGACCTTTGCGGCAGGCGACCGAATTTTGCTCAAGAAAGGCGGGGTTTGGAACGAACGGCTGTATCCAAAGGGCAGCGGTTCAAGCGAAGCGCCAATCGTTATCGACTCGTACGGCAGCGGCAGTAAGCCGATTATTAACGGAGGCGGCATGGCGGGCGGCGCTGTATATTTGCGTAATTCCTCCAACGTTATTATTCAAAATTTAGAGGTAACCAATTACGCGGCAGAGCGTGGCACCACTTACCGCGAAGGTATTTTGGTTGAAAATGCAAATGCAGGCACGCTTAGCAATATTAAAATTTTAAACAACTATGTGCATGACGTTTCGAGCAGCTTTAGATACCCGACAACCTCCGGGGCAGAAGGCGGCCCGCATGCGTTCGGCGGAATATCGGTTTATGTAGGCGGAACGACGGCAACGGATAAATTCGACGATGTTCTCATCCAAGGCAATTTGGTAGAGCGGATCGGACGGACGGGTATCGTCGTGTGGGATCAGCGGTGGAACGGGCAGGATTTTGCATCGACAAACGTGATCATCCGCCAAAACCATGTCACGCAAGCAGACAGTGACGGCATCCTAACGTTTGGCGTGGATGGCGCTTTAATCGAGCATAACGTAGCTGAAGGCGGCGGGAACTACTCCGAGGTTGGGGAGTTTAACGGCTCAGCTGCAATTTGGCCAACGCGGGGCAAAAACAATGTCGTACAGTACAATGAATCCTTTAACACAAACAAGCCGGAAGGCGATGGACAAGGATTCAACCTGGATATTGACACAAAGGACAGCATCGTACAATACAACTACAGCCACAACAATAAGGGCGGGTTCATCTTATTCGTGGATGCGCGTCTGACGCCTGGGGTGCTAACGGGATCATCGGACAATATCGTAAGGTATAACATTAGCCAGAACGACCTGACGCACACGTTCAACTTTGCGGGCGGCGTTACGCCGGGTACGCAAATCTACAACAACAGCATCTACATTGGCACGGGTCAAAATACGAGAGTCATTGATCATGAGTGGGATGAGGCGGGAGATTTGAATGCGCCGTATTCCTTTACGAACAATCTGGTCTACAATCTTGGGACGGGCGATTACTATTTGCCTGGAGTAAATGGACAGTTTAATCATAACTTGTTCTATGGCAACCATCCGCTTAACGAACCGGCCGATGCGAATAAAATTACGGCTAACCCGATGCTGGTCCACCAGGGCGGCGGCGGTACGGGCTGGGGTACCGTTGACGGTTACCGATTGCGGGAAGGTTCGCCTGCACTTGGTGCAGGCAAGCTGATTGCAGGCAATGGTGGCATGGACTACTGGGGTAATCCGGTTTCTCAATCGGAAGCTCCGAATATCGGCGCATACAGTGGGGCGGGACTTGATCCGGCAACGCTGCCTGAGCCTCCCGAGGATGATTTAAGGCTTTATTATCAAGGCCTGAAAGTAATGCCGAGCATTACTGACGATGGCAAAGGAAGCAAATCGCTTCGCCTTCAATTTACGAACAGCTCTACGGTAGACAGCTTAAGCATTGGCAAAATCTCATGGGAGGTAGGCGCAGATGCCGGTTCCAACGCGATAAGCGGAACGGACACGAAGGTGCCTGCGGTTTCACCGGGCTTGCAATCAACCTACGTGATTCCTCTCCCAGGCTTGTCCGAGGGCGTCCTTTATCCGCTTGATCTGACGGTGGAAATTGCGGGTTATGAGAGCATACACATCACCAGAGAGATTGATTTCAACCGAATCCTCCATCAAACGGACAAGCGCGAGCCTGTCACGATTGATTTGGCACAGGGTGAAAATATGATCAACGGATTTAAAGGCGACGATGATCTTAGCGGCAAGGTAAAGCTTCGTTGGGATGAGACTAATTTCTATCTTATGGCTGACATGAAAGACGATGTGTTCAATCATGCAGCTTCTGGTGCGAACATTTGGCAAAATGACGGCATTCAGTTTAGCGTGGCGCCAGGCGTACCGGGAGAAAGCCAGTCTTGGTATGAGTATGGAATATCGCAGACTCCGGATGGCCCGCAAATCTACCGCTGGTTGACGATGCAAGGGAAACCGACGGGAGCGGTAACGAATGGAAAGCTCAACGTTACTCGCAATGAGGAGCAGAAGACGACTACTTATGAGCTTGCGCTGCCTTGGAGCGAGCTTTATCCGATGAAGATGGCAGCAGGCGACTCTTTAAGCTTCTCCATGCTAGTCAACGATAATGACGGTGCGGGACGCAAGGGCTATATCGAGTGGGGCTCTGGCATTGGCGGAGCCAAGGATCCGTTGCTCTTCCGTACGTTCCAATTGCTCGCGCCAGGAACAGACCAACCGCCAACACCGGGCGGAGGCACGGATACTGGCAGCGGCACTGGAAGTGGCAGCAGCTCAAATACCGTGGACAAAGGAATCATAACGGCCAAACCGGCGAGCGCCGAGCAAGGTATTGCCAAAGTGAATGTGACAGAGGCAGAGCTTGCGAAAGCGCTTGAAGGCGCACAAGACGGTCGAGTGACGGTTGACGTTATTGCGTCCGGAGAGGCATTAAAAGGGGCGTCCGTTCATATTCCGCTAGCAAGCATTAAAGAATGGGGAACCAAGGCGAAGTCCGTAGTCGTTAAGGTTAACGGAGCTTCCATTGCAGTTCCAGTGGAAGATCTCTTAAGCCAGCTTTCTTCCTCTTCCAAGGAAGTGGAAATTGTGATTGCTGAGGTAGAGAATACGGCGCTTCCGCTAGGTTTGCAAGCAAAGTGGAAAAGCAACCCGGTCTACGATTTTAAAGTGAAGATTGACGGGATCGCGATTCAAGCATTTAACGGCAAACCGGCTTTGACGGCAACCGTAAAATACGAGCTGAAGCAGAAAGAAGAAGCTCATCAGGTTGTAGCCTATTTCATTGGCGCAGATGGCCGGATGGAAGCTGTTAAGCAGGTAAAATATGATACGGCGTCAGGCACGCTTACGTTCGAGCCTAAACATTTAAGCTTCTATGGAGCGGCCTATGCGGATGTTCATTTTACCGATACGTCTTCGGCATCGAAAGTGATGATTGAAGCTTTGGCAGCACGCGAGATCGTGAAGGGTGTGGGCGACGGGAGGTTTGAGTCTAGCCGCAGCATTACCCGCGCCGAATTCGTGCAGCTGCTTGTAAACGCACTTGGCCTAACGGCAGATGCTGCGAAATCAACTGGCTTCGCAGATATTAAGGCGGACGCTTGGTACTATCCGGCGGTTTCGACAGCGCAGGCGCTTGGCATCGTAAATGGCAAAGGAAATGGCATGTTCGGAGCTTCAGATGTCATTACGCGCGAGGAGATGGCAGTCATCACTTTCCGTGCTTGGGGAACAGCTCTAGGCGAGCCATCTACACCAAGCGAAGCGGAGCCTTTTAAAGATCAAAACACAATTAGCGGCTTTGCCCTTGAAAGCATTGCTGCTCTGCGGCAAGAGGGCATTATTAACGGATACGCTGACGGCTCCTACAAACCCAAGGGTCTAACGACGCGAGCGGAAGCCTCGGCTATTATTTACCGATTGCTAGGTCTGTAACAGCAAAGAAGGAAGGTGTTTCATTCGGTTTATGCCGGATGGGGCATCTTCTTTTTTTTGCAAAAAAAGGCTAATTCGCAAACGATTTCGCAGGCTTGCCTCCTGTCGCAGCCAATTGGGCGAGTGCTATCATTAAGGGATAACCTACATGTAAGCGCATTAATAAGCGGGTTAAATCAGTCAAACATTGCGGGGTGTCGGTCGTTGCAGCAAGATTCTTTCATACCATTCGGCTTTCAATATTATAGGTCTCCCACCCCTTACCGGGATCAATGGGAGCAGGATCTTAAACGAATATCGGATATGGGTTTCAACTGCGTGAAATATTGGGTACAGTGGCGCGCGAGTGCTCCTAGGGAGAACGTTTTTCAGTTCGATGATATCCAGGAGCTTATGGACTTAGCGGCAAAGTATCATTTGAAGGTTGTTTTGAACGTGATTTTTGACGTAGCTCCAGCCTGGTTCTATAAGAAATACCCTGAGTCCAAAATGGTGACGGCGGACGGAACCATAATTGAGCCAAGGGCGCTGAGCTATCGGCAAATCGGCGGAGCGCCGGGCCCTTGCTATCATCATGGACCTGCCCAAGAAGAGAAGGACCGTTTCCTTGAGGCGGCCGTGCTTGCTTTTAAAGACCATCCGGCTCTATGGGTTTGGGATTTGTGGAATGAACCAGAGCTGACGACGGGCATCAAGCGAACGTTAGCCTATGAAAATCAGGTTTGTTATTGCGAACGCTCCCAAGAAGCGTTTGGAGATTGGTTGAAGGAGAAGTACGTAACGATCGACCATTTTAACGAAAAATGGCAGCGTACCTATACGGATTGGTCGGAAGCAGAGCCGCCGAGAGGGCAGGCGGTATTTAATGATCTTGTCGATTGGCGCCTATTCATGTCCAATGCGCTAACCGATGATCTTAAACGCAGAGTAACGGTTGTGAAATCGCATGATCGGACTAATCCGGTCATGGTGCATACGGTTCCTGCCCCGATCTTCAACATGATGACCGCGGGCTCGGATGATTTTAAGCTGGCAGAGCCGTGCGATCTGTTCGGCAACAGCCTAGGCTCCTCCGCCTGGTCGGCGGATTTGCTTATTTCGGCAGCCAAAGGCAAAAAAATGATCAATTCGGAAATCCATGCGCTTCCGGGCCATACGGCCATGAAGCCGAAGAAGCTAGAATTCCGGGAATTAAAGCAGCATATTCTGATCCCGCTGGCGCGGGGCATCAGCGGCTTCCTCTTCTGGCAGTACAGGCCGGAAGTGCTTGGCCATGAAGCACCGGCATGGGGAAGCACCTATTTGGATGGCAGCGAAACGCCTTGGCTTAGAGATATGGCGGATTTGAACCAGACCATTCAAACGAACCGGGAACTGCTGGAGACGGCGGCCCGGCCATCGGACGGAATTGCCATCTTGTACAGCCCAGAGAATCAGATTGCCAATTTCTCTGTGTACACGCATTTAGACACCTATAACGATTCCGTGCAGGGCGCCCATAAGCTGCTGCATGATCTGAACTATAAGGTAGAATTCATTCATGAGAAAGATGTCACCCAGGAAGAACTGGCTAAATTCCGATGCTTATGGATGCCGTATCCGCTTTATTTGAATGCGCAGCTATGCGGCGTTATTCGGGAGTGGGTAGCAAATGGCGGAACGCTGATCTCGGAATGCTCCTTCGGAGCGCTTATGGCGGAGAATGGCAGCCACAGCTACCAGGTTCCCGGCTACGGCTTCGACGAAGTATTTGGCGTCCGCGAGACGTGGATTCATTCCGTTGAGCATCTGGATCACAGCTACCACAACGTAACAATTCAATCCACAACGACGATTCCGCTGGTCAGCCGTACAGCCGCAAATGCCGATGGGACGCCTGTGGCCGGAGCTGGCTCCTATTATAAATCCGATATTGAGCTGCAAGACGGCGTAACGGTTTTGGCTCATTTTGCGGAAGACCAATCGGCGGCGATGACCAGCTCAAGCTACGGCAAAGGCAAAGCCGTCTGGATCGGTACCTTGCTCGCCGCGGCCTATTGGCAAAACGGAAGCACAGGCACGTTGCAAATAATCGGCAGCCTGCTCAAGGAAGAGCTGGCGTTGCAGCCGTACGTTGAAGTCCAAAGCGGCACGCTGAGAGCCGATCTATTGGAGCGGGAGCATGAAGGCACGCTAGAGCGCCTGCTATTCGTTCATAACTGGGGAGCAGAAGCAACCTACGGAACGGTACAGCTCCCTGCAGCTTTCGGGCAGGCGCTGCCTTGGTTTGAAGACGGCTCCGCCGCTGTTTCCAAGTCTGTTGCTGCCACCGAACTTCTGAACATTCAGCTGGAAGCGGGAGATATTCAAGTGTATCGGCTTGTTTAATTTGCTCTATCGCTCTCCTGTTAGTAAATGCATTAATTGTTGAGCTCGCGGGTACTTATGTTGTAGACCATACAACGTAGGTACCCTTTTTTGTTCAAAATGCGTAGTAAGCGAGCTGTTGGGATGTATATGTGGAGGATAGCCGCTGCTAGAGCGGCAAATAGGGCACATTTGAACCGATTCTTCAACCATTTCGCAGTATTGCCCCCTAATCAAAACTGATGCAATCGCTTACATTTGAGGTGCGTACGAGTGCAAGGCAGCCCTCGGAACGCCCATGACCTGGGAAAGGAGGAACGGGGCAAGCGTTTTTATATCTCATTATGGGGAGGCAACGAAATGTTTAGGATGACTCTTGCACGAAAATGGGGCATGCTGGCTATCATCGCAATTTTGCTCGTATCGACGTTAGGATTACCGGGCTCAAGCGACAAGGCTTACGCGGCAAACACGACCTACTACGTCGATTCAGCAGCTGGCAGCGACTCTGCGAGTGGCACTAGCACAAGTACAGCATGGAAAACACTAACGAAAGTAAATGCGGTCACGTTCCAGCCCGGCGACAAAATTTTGTTCAAAAAAGGGGGCAGCTGGAATGGGCAGCTGCATCCGCTTGGCTCCGGCAGCGCGGGCAATCCGATTACGATTGATGCCTACGGTACGGGGAGCCGTCCGCTTATTAACGGCGGAAGCATCGCTTCCGGTGCGGCCGTTTATTTGGTCAACCAGCAGTATTGGGTCATTCAAAATTTGGAGATCACCAACCATTCAGGCTCAGACAATTCGGGAACGGCTACGGTGGGCGGCGTTCCGCGGCACGGAATTTATATCGAGTCGAACGGCGGCGGGAAGCTCAATTATTTCCGAATCGCTAATAACTACGTTCATGACGTAAATGGCTGCTTTAACTGTGGAGCCGTTGCGCCGCATACGAACGGCGGCATCAGCATGTTCGCTGGCGGCGCGTACGACGGCTTCAACGATGTCATCGTGGAGAACAATACCGTCGATCATGTCGGACGGAACGGCATTAACATTTGGGATGCCAGCTATCATACGGGCGACCAAACGGTCGTTATCGCTTCGCAGCTCAGCACCGGCCTGAAGGTGCAAAATAATAGCGTTTCCTATACGGATGGTGACGGGATTTTGGTTTTTGGCTTCAAGGATTCCATTATTCAATACAACGTCGCTAATGGCGCAGGGCAAAAAATGATTGCCGGCTTCAACATGAATGCCAGTGCGGGCATTTGGCCAACCCGTTCTATCGGAACGATTGTACAGTACAACGAAGCGTATGGCACTCGAACGACGGATACGGACGGACAGGGCTTTGATATCGATTTGGGCCATTACGGCGCCATCCTCCAGCACAATTATAGCCATGATAATGAGGGCGGTTTTATCCTTTTGATGGGTCCCTATACCAACACGAGTACGATCCGTTACAATCTCAGCGTTAACGATGCTTATGGCGGGGAGAAAGGCGTTTTTACCTTCTCATGGGGCGTGCCGGAGGGCACCAATATTTATAACAACACGATCTATATTGGCTCGGGGCTCAAAAATCCGATCTATTGCGACGGTTGCGATGCCAGCACGCCAGGAAACTGGAGCTTCAAAAATAACGTGATCTACAACATGGGCAGCGGAACCTATTCGTATCCAAGCGTAGGCGCTACCTTTGACTACAACTTGTTCTATGGCAATCATCCGGCAAGCGAGCCGGCAGATGCCCATAAGCTGACTTCGAATCCGCTGTTTGTGAGCGCAGGCAGCAGCGCGCCGGGACTTAGCACGGCGGATGGCTACAAGCTGGCGAGCGGATCTCCCGCAGCAGGAAGCGGGCTGCTTATCGCAGGCAATGGCGGAAAAGATTATTTTGGCAATATCCTATCCAATACCGCCGCGCCGAGCAGAGGCTTCCATGAAGCCGGAACGTTCACCGCACCAACCCAGCTGATTGACGAGGCTTCTGACTGGAGCGTATCCAGCTCCCATTCCACAAATATGGAGTTTGATACGACGAATCCGGCTTATTTTAACGGGGATGCTTCACGGATCAAGCGCAGCTCTACGGCTACGGGCTATGTGATTTATAACTATGCCGACATGCTGCAGTTTACCGCGGGCATTTATGAATTTAACATTAATCTAACTAAGGTGAAGTTTTATTCCTCGCCAAACGGCACAACCTGGACGCTGGTATCCAGCTCCAATACGACACCTGTGGCAACGGCAGCGGGGTGGGCTGCTACGCAATATACGCCGACCGCGAATCTGCCTGCTGGCACAAATTACTTAAAGGTAGAGTTCTCGGATACAACTTCCGCATGGGGGACTCAGCTTGGCCGTATCGTAATTTCTAAATAGCAGGAATGAACCATTTGGCGCGTGAAGGGCAGCATGACGGCTGCCCCCGCGCGCTTCTTAAAGAAAGGCGTGACCTTATGATCAAAAAAAAGCTTGTGGTTATTCTCGCATGTTTGCTTGCCGCCATTCTTGGGAGCTGTGCGGTTCATAACGATGGCGGCAAGGAAAGTATAGCCTCTAACGTACAGGCGGATGAAATTGTCGCCAAGGTGAATGGGGAGCCCATTCGCTTCGGCGAGCTTGCGCTGCTCATGGCACGTAAGCGAAGCGAAACGATCCGGTATTTTTTTGACACCTATCAAGCGGAGGATAGTGCTGAATATTGGACCACTGACCACGAGGGGGAAAGACCGATTGATTGGCTTAAAGCGGCAGCGCTTGAGGAGGCTGTCCGCATCAAGGTTCAGCAAATAATCGCCAAAGACGAGGGGATCGTTGAGCGCATTGATTATACAGCGTTTCGGGAGGACTGGCAGAAGGAAAATGAGCGACGCCTGAAGGCAGCGGAAAAGAAGGAGCTTCTATACGGCCCATTGCAGTATGAGGAAAATACTTATTATGATTATTTGTTCAGCAATATGGTGCTTCAGTTCAAGGAAATGCTTAGGGAGCGCGATGGCCTCTCGGTTGCGGAGGGGGAGCGCAGGTATGAAGAGCAGGTCACGAAGGGACTGGGCTCCGCTGCGAAAGCAACGGAATGGGAGGTCTACAATCGAATCGAAACTCCGTAGTCCAGCAAACGATTTCGCAGGGTTGCCTCCTGTCCGCTGCTTAAATAAAGCGTTATCATAAGAGACAAAATGGCTTGCTCGACCATCATTAGCCATGACCTGGAGGTACAGACTCATGAACTATTTGCCCTATGTGAATCCGCTGCAAGGAACGGATTCTGTCTATACGTTTTCGAATGGCAATACGCTGCCGCTCATTTCAAGGCCGTGGGGCACTACCTCGTGGAGCCCGCAATCGAATGAAGAGGGGGTCGGCTGGTTTTTCCACCCGTCGCATCGTCGGTTTCAAGGCATTCGGCTGACGCATCAGCCGAGTCCCTGGATGAGAGATTATGGGCACTTGGTTATTATGCCGCAGAGCGGTCCGGTTTACTTGAAATCGGATGCATGGGCGTCCTCGTACAGAGCGGAGGAAATGATCGTGCAGCCGCATTATTTCGGCATTCGGCTCCCGCGTTATGAGGCAAAGCTGGAGCTGGTGCCTGCCATGAGAAGTACCCGCCTTCGTTTTACCTTTGACCGGAAAGAGGATTGCCGAGTGATCGTATCCCCTTTTGAAGGGGAATCCTCGGTTACGATTGACGGGGCAAAGCGCAGGGTAACCGGCTTTACACGCGCGCATCACGGCGAGACGCATGAGAATTTTGCGATGTATTTCATTATGGAATTTGATTGCGCGCTTCAAGAGGGGCAAAGCAGCACGTTTGATTCGGCTTTTGTTCCAAGCAGCAGTCTGGAACAGATCGGAAACCGGGTCGGCGCCTATGCAGGCGTCGAAGTACCGGAATCGGGCATCGTTAACGTACGGCTCGGAACCTCCTTTATTAGTCTGGAGCAGGCTGAGTGGAATATGGAGCAGGAGCTTGGCGATCTCACTTTTGAGCAATTAAAGCAGCAGGCGGAGCAGGACTGGGAGCAGCGGCTCGGCACAATTCGCGTAGAAGGCGAAGACGAGGAAGAGAAGCGTACCTTTTACACCTGTCTGTACCGTGCCTGTCTGTTTCCCCGTACTTGGCATGAATATAGCCCCTTGGGGGAGCAGCTTCATTTTAGCGCTTATGATGGCAAAGTTCACCCGGGGCCTATGTATATGGATATCGGCTTCTGGGATATCTACCGCACGAGCCTTCCGCTTTATAGCCTTTTATTCCCGACGCTGCTTGGTGAGATGACGGAGGCTTGGGTCAATATTTATAAGGAAAGCGGCTGGATGCCCAAGTGGATTTCACCTGCGGAACGCAGCGCCATGCCGGGCACGCTCATTGACGCGGCAATTGCCGATGCCTATGTCAAAGGCATTAAAGGCTTTGACGTAGAGGCTGCATACGAGGGCTTGCGCAAGCATGCGACGCTTGCTGCGGATGACGGTACGCATGGGCGGACAGGGTTGAATGCGTATATCGAGCACGGATACTTGCCCGACAACCAGTTCCATGAGAGCGTCAGCAACGCCTTGGACTATTATTATGGCGACTTCTGCATCGCGCAGATGGCTAAAGGACTAGGCAAAGAGGGCGATTACCGTTTCTTTAGGCAGAGAGCGGCCAACTACAGCCAATTATTTGATGCGGGAACAGGCTTTATGAGAGGACGAAACGAACAAGGAGCGTGGCAGGCTAACCTTGACCCGCTTGCGTGGGGGGACCCGTTCTGCGAGGGTGGCGCTTGGCAGTGCAGCTGGTCCGTCCCGCATGATATGACGGGGCTAGCTGATCTCATGGGCGGAAATGAGGCGTTCGTCGAGCGGCTGGATGAGCTCATGACGATGCCGCCATCCTTTAAAACCGGAACATACAGCACGGAAATTCATGAAATGTCCGAAATGGCGGCAATCGATTTTGGCCAATTTGCAATCAGCAACCAGCCGAGCTTCCATATTCCTTATATCTACACCGCGCTTGGCAAGCCTTCCCGCACGCAATATTGGGTTAGAAAGACGATGAGGGAATTGTTCAGCAGCAAGCCGGACGGCCTGCCCGGTGACGAGGACAATGGCAGCCTAAGCGGCTGGTATATTTGGGGAGCGCTTGGCTTGTATCCGTTCACGCCGGGCGTGCCGGAGTATATGCTTGGCAGCCCATTGTTCCGTAAAGCGACGATCCGTTTGGAAAACGGCAAGGAGCTCGTTATCGAAGCGGAAAATCAAGGGGCCGATCAGGTATATTGGAATCGCTTAAGCTTGGACGGTCAGCCATGGCAGAAGCTTGCGGTCAGCCATGATCAGCTTGCAGCGGGAGCACATCTTCAATTTCATATGGAAAACGAGCCATCGGATCGAGTGTTACAAAGTAATGCTTTACCTTACTCGATGAGAAATGAGGCTGACCATGAGTTCGAATAAGCTTTTTTTTGCGCCGGGCAGCTATGTGCCGGTGAGCGGTTTTATTCGACTTAATCCGGGTTTGGGCTTGGTTGACATTGAGGTTCAATCGGACCTCCTGGCTTATATTGCGAGCAGTAAAGGTCGTATATTAGCGGCTTGTTATGCGAATGAAATGGTGACATATTTTGATGTGCAGCATGTCGATTTGAGTAGCGGATTGGTTCGTATAGAGCCGCGGGAAGCAGGCATTTACACTCTGGTATCGGAGCGGCTGCGGAACGATTTTCCAATTGTTACGAATTGGAATGCAGCCTTGAATGGGGGAAGGGGCGGACCGCAGGCAGGTGCAGCGGATGGCATCGGCGTGCTGCGGCTTCATGCGGAAACGGGAGAGCGCGAGGTCGATTTGCAGCTGCGTGACGAGGACCCGTCAAGTCCCTACTATTATCAAACGGACACGTATGCTTTGTTCGCGGGCGAAAAGGAAGGCGAGTCCTTCAGGACACCCGCTTATGAGCGCTATATTGGCGAGACGTACAGCGTGCTGCGCGTAACGGATGAGGCTGCTTTAAAGCTGTCGGACGAGATCCGTGAGCTTACGGGGTATCCGATTATTTTCCGGGTGCCGACTGCTGCGCCGGAGCAGCTTGAGGGCATGCCAGCCTTTCAGCTTGTGCATGGGCGAATTGCGGGCCAAGGTGAGCATGAAAGCATGGTAAGCTACATTTTGCCTCCGCTTTGGAGCACATCGCTGAAAGAACATTATCCAGCGTTGTTTAGCGGCTTTTACGACCAGAATGAAAATGTGTTTTCGACGATGGGTCCACCTTTGCTAAAGGGGCTTGGACAGGCGTTTCTGGAGACGGGGAAAGGCGCAGTCGGGATCATCTGGAACGGAGGCGGCTCCTTTGGCACGAGAACGATGCAGGCCTCCATCTATGAGAATTTGGACGATGTATTCCGAATCGCCATCGAGCAGTATGGCGTTAACGGTCATGAAGTCGTCACCGTGGGCGGCTCGCGCGGCGGCATTTCGAGCCTGATGGCTGCAGGAAACCCAGGCAGTACCGTCTATTCTGTACGGTATGCGGTTTGTTACAATGTACCGCTGGCGTTTGGCGAGCCGTTTAGGGATATGCTGAACCCGACATGCCCGGTGTGCTGGCGCGCAGTTTGCGAGGATATTGGCTACAAGAATGCTTGGCAGCCAGGCTGGAAGGACGGGGAGGGACGCAGCGCCGTTGATCTCTTTCTGGCTACGCTGCTTGGAACGAGTGATTCGGTCCGTATTGCAAGCGGGCCTGGTCCAGCCTCGGACGCCATCATCCTTGCTTTGAAGTCAAAAGGAACGAAGGTATGGCTGACTCACGGCACGCATGATGCATATACCTCAAGCTGGCTATCCTTTGAATGGGCAGACCGGGCACGTCGGCACGGCGTTCAGGTGAGGCATGAAATTGGCTATCGCTACGGACATAACAACTGCACCAACCCTTTCGATAGCGCCAAGCTTTGCTTGGTCTCTCTACTGACAGGACAAGAGCTGCCGATGGAAGGCAACTGGCATTACCGCAGAGCCAGCGAAGTGCCGGAAGCTTGGGAGGAATCCGAGCTGTTCGAGCCTGCCCGTCAGCCGATTTTTTTGGAAGGCCCGAAGTTTGCCATAGCAGGCTTGCCGATGCTGCTTATCCTTTACGGAGAGCCGGGAATGGAATATCGATTGGCACTGCAGCCTTCATGGGAGCAGAATGCGATAGAACCGATTACAATAGAGCCGATTGTCATGTTGGAAGGGACGATGCCGGTAGTTGCGGGCGGCAGAGAAGGCTTCTCTTATGTGAAAAGCGTGCAACCCGTTCCTGACCAGCTAGTTCCTGGTATATACGTGTATGATCTAGAGGTAAGGAGAAGCAATGAGGATACGTGGGAGAGACCTGCCATGCATGCGCCACAGCCCGGCATTATAGAACCGGCTACGCTTGAGGTTATTGCGGACGTTCCCCATTTAGCAAATGATGAATGGCTGGAGCGAACGATGAAGCATGCGATTGGCTGGGGATTAAGCGAGGCTTGAGTTTGGACCAAGTTTGGACCAAGTTCAGCTTATGTTCTGTTAAAATGCTGATATAAATGCGGCTTTTGTTGACTAGTGGCTGCTAATAGGTTCTTTCTTGGAGTCCATTTGATTTCTAGCGGCTGCATCGATTCTTTCTTGAAGTCCTTTCGTTTTCTAGTGGCAGCAAATTGACTCTTTATTAGACTCTTTTTGTTTTCTAGTGGCAGCAAATTGATTCTTTATTATAGACTCCTTTTGTTTTCTAGAATCTGCATCGATTCTTTCTTGAAGTCCTTTTATTTAGATGGAATTCATCCTGCTAAATTAAGCGCATTCGCCTGAGAGGGGAATTAGAAGGAATTTATACCGTTAATTTAAGCGTTTGTATTGGTTTCCTGCTTTTTTCTTGGAATTAGCAGGAGAAACTCCCGTTAAACGACGTGGAAAGCTGAAATTCATTAAATTAGCGGGAGAAATTCCATGTAAGTCAAGGGCTATAACCTTTATGCGGATGAGACCAATTATTATGTAAAATGATGAATTCCTAAAATGTAAGCCATGAAGTAAATACTCATCTAGAAGAGTTAACCAGACCATTCCAGAGAAGAATATTTAAACATGGCTTCATATCAGGATACACGAAATATAAACCAGCTGTTTGCCTTAGAATATCGAGATGCGAGTGTAGCTACGTTGCTCGAGACCATTTTAAATCAAGTGTTGAAAGCCCAAGCGACAGAGTGATTACCAGCTTCCAAGTAGGAGCGGACACCTGACCGGCTAGGACAACGAAATGGAAGTTACTCACCAAGCCTTATGACACGCGTGGGCAGCATTACCTTGCAAATCCCTAGGTGCGCAGCGACCGTAAGCATGATCTACCTGCGCAGCGACTGAAACGCAAAGAGGGTAGTCCGAAATTTTATAGCTAATGGAATGAAAACAGCCGGACAGGAGAAGGTATCCTATCTGGCTGTTTGCGTGGCATTTTCATGATCGCCTCGTCCCAATGGCGTCTGTGGCGGAAGCTCCGGCACGGCTGATATCTTTTGGCTTGCGAAGCAGCAAGGCAAGCGGCAGCGCAGACAATATAATGATCGCGGAAAATAAGAAAGCATCGTTTATGCTTAACGTGTAAGCAGAGGGGTAGGCTTCATCGCTTTTTCCGAGCTGCTCTTGATGAACCGCCAGCCGGGCATAAAATAGCGAAGTGAACAAGCCTAGCGCCATCGCGCTGAATATTTGCCGCAGCCAGTTGATGAGGGCCGAGGCGTGGCCGGAGAGCTCCTTGGGAATGGCCATCATGCCGGCGTTGGTCACAGGCGTTAGGGCTAGGCCGGTTCCCGTATTGCGGATCGCGATAATGATCATAATGGCCAGCAGACTCGTACTCACTTGAAGCCTGCTGAACAAGTATGTCGTGGCAATAAGGATGGAGGTTCCGACGATGGCGAGCATAGCCGGTCCGAATTTATGATAATACCGCCCGGAGAAGAAGGTGGCGCAAGTTAAGCATGCAGCTCCCGGCAAAAACAACAGCCCGATATGAAAAGAACTGAGCCCGTGGATTTCCGATAGATACAGCGGAACAAAATAAATGCCTGAGTAAAGGGCAACGGAAAGGATTAGGGAAACAACTAAGCTGATCGTGAACGTGCGGTTGCGGAACAAGCGCAGCTGCAGCAAGGGCGTCTTCGTTCTTAGCTGGTGAATAACGAACCAAACCGCGCTGCCGACCCCGACGATTAAGCACACCCAAAAAGCAGAAGATTTCCAGCCCCAGGCGTATATATTACCAAATAAAAGCAGCAGTGACAGGCTGCCTGAAGCTGCAAGCGCAAGCCCGATGCGATCCAGTTTGGTTTCCTTGTTTACGGGATTGGTTGGGAGAATTCGGCTGCCGATTACAAGCGCTAGAATGCCGACAGGCACCGTTACGAGAAAGATCAAATGCCAGTCATAGCCTTGCAGCCAGCCGCTGACCGATGGGGCAAGCGCCGTGCCAAGAATCGTGGAGAACGACCAAACGCTAACTGCAAGAGGCTGCTTGTCAGCGGGAACGGTCCGGTAGATGAGTGCCAGCGAGACCGGCTGAATCAGGCCGCAGAACACCCCTTGCAAAATTCGAAAGGCAATAAGCGCGTGAATATTCCACGAGAAGGCGCAAAGCACCGAAGTCACCGTAATACCGGCTAGGCAAAATAGAAAGACTTGTTTTCCTCCGAAACGATCTCCTGCATAGCCGCCGGCCGGAGCAATAACGCCGCAAGCGAGCGAAAACCCGGTGATAATCCACTGTACCTTTCCTAAATCCGTATGGAAAATGCCGATAAAGCCCGGCAGCGATACATTTAGTGAAACAACATGATACATGCCTACAAATGAACCAAAGAAGAGTGTCGCTAAGGCAGGCCAAAACGATGGTTTGGCAATGAACGGTTTATTGAGCTTTTCGGTTAGTCCTGCTGACAACCGCACACCTCCTGATTTTCACATTCGTATAGGTTTGGGAATATGGTATAGATATAAAACCAGTGTAACACATCGGAATAATGGCTTATTATTGAAATTTTGTATAAAGCGATAGAACGATTTGTGGTTACGCCCACTTTGGAGACGGGAAAAGGCGATGTATTCGTTTCCTCAGAAAGCATCAGGCGCAAGCACAAAGCGGAGCTTCTTCATATAATGCAGGGTATGGACCCATTATGGAAATGCGTTAAAAGAATCGCATATCGTGGGAGGGACTGCAGATGGCTAGGTTTCAACATATCCACGAGCTTATTGGCAACACGCCGCTGGTCGAACTAAAAGGTTATGCACTGCCGAATGGAGTAAAGCTTTATGCAAAGCTGGAATATAAGAATCCGGGAGGCAGTGTCAAGGATCGGCTTGGCGTAGAGCTTCTAAATGACGCGTTCGCAAGCGGTCAACTGCAGCCTGGAGGAACGGTCATCGAAGCCACGGCGGGAAATACGGGAATCGGGCTTGCGCTGGCGGCAATCGGACGAGGAATTTCGACAATCTTTGTCGTGCCGGAGAAGTTCAGCATAGAGAAGCAGCAGCTCATGCGGGCGCTTGGCGGGCGAATTGTGAATACGCCATCAGAGCTGGGCATCCTCGGCGCCGTGACTAAGGCAGAGGAGCTTGTGCGGGAGATTCCGGGTGCATATTCTCCAAGACAATTTACCAATCCCGTTAATCCGCTAACCTATTATAAAACGCTTGGTCCCGAGCTATGGCGGGATTTGGATGGCCAAATAGACATTTTTGTTGCCGGAGCAGGCTCTGGCGGTACCTTTATGGGTACAGCGATTTACTTGAAGGAGCAGAATGCTCAATTAAAGACCGTCATTGTCGAGCCGGAGGGCTCCATTCTAGGCGGCGGTGCTCCCGGTCCGCATCGGACGGAAGGCATTGGCATTGAGAAGCTGGCTCCGTTCATGGACAGCACGTATTTCGATGCCATTCATACTATTAGCGATGAGGATGCCTTTGCGAGAGTGAAGGAACTGGCCCAGCTGGAAGGTATGTTGACGGGCAGCTCTTCTGGAGCCGCACTGCATGCAGCCCTGCTTGAAGCACAGGCAGCTGCGCCGGGCAGCCATATCGTTACGATTTTTCCAGATGGCAGCGAACGCTATTTGAGCAAACAGATCTATTAGGGAGGCGTTTTAGCTGAGAAGGAAAACAAAGCTCATTCATGGGGGAACGCCATTTGATCCGCATACGGGTGCGGTGAGTGTTCCGATTTATCAGGTCAGCACCTACAAGCAGGAGGAGATTGGCGTTCATAAGGGGTACGAGTATTCCCGGACCGGAAATCCGACGCGCCATGCGCTTGAACAGTACATTGCCGATTTGGAGGAAGGGAGCCGGGGATTTGCTTTCAGCTCTGGCATGGCGGCAATTCATGCCGTGTTTTCCTTGCTAAGCGCGGGTGACCATATCATTTTGACCGATGATGTATATGGGGGAACGTACCGCATTGCAACAAAAGTGCTAAACCGCCTCGGGATTGAAGCAACATTTGTGGATACGACCAAACAAGAAGAAATTGACAAGGCGCTGCTGCCCCATACGAAAGCGCTGTTTGTGGAAACGCCTACGAACCCGCTGCTTAAAGTAACGGATATCGCCAAATTAGCGGAATGGACCAAGTCAAAGCGGCTGCTGTTAATCGTGGATAATACGTTCAGCACCCCTTATTGGCAGACACCCCTTGCGCTTGGGGCGGATATCGTGGTGCATTCGGCAACCAAATATATCGGTGGGCATAGCGATGTGGTTGCGGGCTTGGCTGTTGTAAATAACGAGGCGCTGGGCGAGGAGCTGCATTTTGTGCAAAACGCAACGGGCGGCGTGCTTGGCCCTCAGGATTCGTGGCTGCTTATGCGGGGCTTGAAGACACTCGGTCTCCGTATGGAAGCCCACGAGGAGAATGCCAGGGCAATTGTCGCCAGCTTGTCAGCCCTGCCCGCGGTTCATGGCATTCATTATCCGGGGCTGCCGAGCCACCCGCAGCATGAACTGGCCAAGCGGCAGGCGCGCGGTTTTGGCGGCATCATATCCTTTGATGTCGGAAGTGCGCAGCAAGCGGCCGCAGTCATTCAAAGACTGAAATACTTTACTTTAGCCGAAAGTCTAGGTGCGGTGGAAAGTTTAATTTCGGTGCCGGCTCGCATGACCCATGCCTCGATTCCGGCTGCAAGACGGCAGCAGCTAGGCATTACAGATGGGCTCATTCGCATATCAGTAGGAATAGAGGACGCCGAGGACTTAGTTGAGGATTTGGAGCAGAGCTTGCAGGCCTAATGGAGATAACCAGTAACTCCCTTTGTTAAGAACGGGTGAATCCACCGGATGGTCGCAACTTATTCTGTCCTTTGTTCGTTAGGAGGATACACGTGGAATTCTAACAACAAAGGATGGTAGATGAAATGGCCTTTAAACAATTATGGAATAGAAATATAGCAATAGCATCCGTAACGGCGGCAGTACTTCTTAGCACGGTAGCCGCAGGGGGGACGGTTAACGGTGCTTCTGCAAACGCGCCTGTACCTCTACAATTTCAAATCGGCAGCAACAAAGCCGTAGATTATCGCGGCGAGCATACACTTGCAGCTGCACCTTATGTGGTTAACGGCATTACAATGGTTCCGGTAAGAGCTCTGGCGGATGGCCTGCAGGCAACGCTTGTGTGGGACGCCAAAACAAAAGGAATTCAATTAAGCCGGGATGGCCTTACGGTTCACCTGACGCAGAACAGCGACGCCGTAACAGGCACTTATATCAAAAATGTGAAGCTGCCGGCGAAAACAGCCGTCGTGAAGGGCAACACGTTCGTACCGGCTAAGGTCGTAGCACAGCTGCTTGGGGCACAGACGAAATGGGATGCGAAGCAGAAAAAGATCGTCATTCAGGCGAGCGATGCGGGACTTTTGCTGAACTACTCCTTTGATCAAAGCGAAGAAGGCTGGAGCGGCGCATTCGCTGACCTGCCTGTGGACTATGATCCTTCTATTTATAATCTCTCTTACGCGCGTGAGCTGCTTCCTACGGCAAACAACAAAACAAACTATGGACTTAAGCTCAGCGGCATGAACCGCAGCGACGATTTATTCATGTACGTGACGAAAAAAATCGACGGTTTGGAGCCGAATACGGAGTACCAAGCTTCCTTGTCGTTCAAGCTGTATACAGATCAATCGGGCGGCATGATGGGAGTTGGCGGAGCGCCTGGAGAAGCCGTCAGCATTAAAGCAGGCTTTGTAAACAAGGAGCCGAAGGCGATAGAGTCGACGGACGAGGGTCACGCGCATTACCGGATGAATCTCGATAAAGGCAATCAATCCACAGAAGGCAAGGATATGAAGATCGTGGGCAACATGGTACAGCCTGACGATACGCTCACTGGCTTCCAGCCGGTAGCGATGGAGCACGCAGCGACGTTGAAAACGAATGAGAAGGGCGAGCTTTATGTCATTGTTGGCAGCGACTCCGGTTATGAAGGGCTGACCACTCTTTACCTCGATGATCTTAAGGTTAAGCTATTGCCGCAGGGCTAAATATACAAGTAAAGCGATTCTTTGACGGTTTCCATCCGTTAAGGAATCGTTTTTCGTTTGCGTGAGCGCATGGCGGTAGTCTGTTAGAAGGAATGGAAAAATAAACTTGCACAATATAAACGAATTTTAATAAAATTGGGAAGGATTGTGAGTGGTATAGCTAGAATATTGGTTAATGTCCAACAATATGGAAGCTAGCCGTCCTGGAAAGGTTAATTGGTAAAACAACATGATGAAAAACCATTTGCTTATTGAATCCCACAAAAAATGCGAACAGCAAGGCCTCAATCCGGATGGGCTCCCTATTTATACCGAACGCTTTACTTCCGCTGAGCTTGAAGCTCGAAGACTTAAATATAAAGAGATCATTGAGGTTATCGGTTTTTTTGTTGATAAATTTTTATCCTCTGTTGCCGGCGATCCTTTTTTTGTAGCCATCTCAGATGAAAAAGGCTATCTCCTCGAATTTAAAGGCGACAACTCGATTATTAGTCAGGTCAGGCAGCTAGGTATTGAAGAAGGTCTTCGCTTCTCTGAGGAAATTGGCACTAACTCTGTTGATTTATGCTTGCGCCATCACCAGCCTGTTCAGCTTATTGGAGAAGATCATTTTCATAAAGCGCTGCACCAGCTTGCTTGTTATACGGCTCCGTTC
Source organism: Paenibacillus paridis (assembly GCF_006345825.1). Taxonomy (GTDB): domain Bacteria; phylum Bacillota; class Bacilli; order Paenibacillales; family Paenibacillaceae; genus Pristimantibacillus; species Pristimantibacillus paridis. Next base: position 16,034 of record NZ_VCIX01000071.1, on the reverse strand, counting down.
CATATGGAAGACTCTGGCCAATTGCTCGGTTCCCTTTCGATCATGACCGCTACCCAGTTCGCACACCCTCACCTGCTAGCCCTGCTATGTACGATCGTAGATTCTATCGAGCGCGAGCTGCTGCTGCGCAAAAACAATACTCAGCTGCAAATTCTCAATCAGGTTCTGATGGATACCAACTATTATGGAATCATCATTACGGATGCGCTAGGCACAATTGTAGAGATGAATGATAAAAGCACGGCTATTCTAAAAACCATAGAAGAAAGCGGCAGCTGCTGCCTCGGACGCAGCGTGTTTGAAGTGAATAGGATCGGTCCTTACTTTGAACGGGTGATTAAGGATAGGGAATCCTGCGTTGGCGTCGAGGTCGCGCTCTTGAGCGGCGTGGAGCCGCAATATTTTATGCTCGATGTGGTGCCTATTTACGATAACGAGCAGCAGCTAACGAGGGTCGTTGGCAGCTTGCGGGATATTACCGAAATGAAGATCGCAGAGGAATTGCTGCGCAATACAGAAAAGCTTGGTTTTGCGGGCCAAATTGCGGTTAGCATCGCCCATGAAATCCGGAATCCAATGACCACGGTAAAAGGCATGCTGCAGATGACGAGCAAAACGACCAATCCCGATTACTATAATCTGATGATGTCAGAGCTTGAACGGATGAATGCGATTGTGGGCGAGTTTCTCATTCTCGGTAGGCCCCAAGCGATTCAGTACAAAGAAGAGCAATGCCATCTTATTCTTGAAGAGGTATTGTCTGTGTTTGAACTGCAATTAGAGATGAACGGAATTAAGGTGCACTATGAATGCGGTGAAAGCATGAGCATCAGGTGCGACCGAGATCAAGTAAAGCAAGTGTTCTTGAACATTTTGAAAAATGCGATGGAGGCATTGCCCTTTGGCGGAGAGATTGGTATCCTGCTGGATGCCATGGACGGGTATCAGCGCATTCGCTTTACCGATAATGGCGTTGGCATGACGGATGAAGTATTACAGCGAATCGGCCAGCCATTTCATACGACAAGGCGAGACGGAAACGGACTTGGGATGATGATTGTAGATAAAATTATGTCCTCGCATGATGGCAAGCTGTCGGTTTCGAGCCAATTAGGCATAGGCACGTCGGTGGAGGTCAGGTTTCCATCTCTATAAAATTCTTTTAAACGATCATTTACGGCGGGCTGCCGAGGGATGATCGATTTTTTTTGTTGAAGGAGGAGGGCGTCTCGTGAACCCAAGCGCCCTCCTCCTTCGTGCATTCCTTTATTTGAGCTGCGCATCTACTTTGGCGATAATGGCCGACGTTTGCTGCTCGTAAGTGAGCGTCTTCTGCTTATGCTCATTGATTTGCTTGACGCTTGCCAGCATTCTGGCGAGAGAGCTTAACGAAGCAGAGGAATCCCCTTTTTTGACGGCTTGATTTAATAGGGATGTCTCGGTTGTAAATTGCTTCTTCATGCTGCTGATCGAGCTTTTGGCAGCTTTGATCTTAATTTTAATCGGATCGATTTCGCTGAGCGTGTCCCGCAGCTTTTTTATCGTTTTTGCCGTATTGGCCTTTGCGGTCTTAAGGGCAGCTTCCTTGCTGCGTATATCCAGCTTGGCGATCTGTACGGCTGCTTTGGTCGTCTCTACTTGGGGTTTGAGCGAATTGGCTAACGTCTTGTTCTTGTATGACTTAGCGATACTAAGCTGCTGGTTTAATGAATCATAAAGCGTGAATAAAGGCTCGTATTTCTTCTTGGCTTGAACGACGGCTGCCTCCAGCTTTTGCAGCTTATCTGCGTCGACTTCTTTAATGCGCTTGCGGGTAGCGAGCACGGCCTCCTCATTTTGATAATGAAGCTTATCGATTTTGGTATCCCATTCGATCGTATGCTTCTGTACCGCTTGCAGGTCCGCATAATGCGAGGTGAGCTTCGCGGCGGTCGATTTGTCAGCGGCGCCTTTCATTTTGTCAAAAGCAGTCTTGGCGGTCGCGCTGAATTCGAAGGATGATGCTGCAATTACGGCTGGGCTGGTAAACGCGAGAATGAGGGCTAGCCCGATTGCGGTTAACTTTGAACCTAGTTTCATCAATAATAAAGCCTCCTTAGGGTACGGCGTTACAACGCAAAAAAAGCACCTGCAAGATAGGCGTCATACGCCATCTCTTACGGGTGCTTCCATCGTAAGCCATACTTATTTAACTAATTCTACCAATATACAGGATGGTTTGGGCAGTCGTCAAGGGCGTATTGACCTAGATGCCTATGGCCGGGCATACTCTTCGGGCGTTTTGCCGATAATGGATTTGAAATCTTTACTAAAATGGGATTGATCGTAATAACCAAGCTCCAAAGCTAATTTAAGCAAATCGGTGGGGCTGCTGTTGTCCATCGCTTCAGCCGCGTTTTGCAGCCGGTAAAGCTTAATGACCCACTTGGGGCTAATGCCGACATATTGGCTGAACAAACGCTGCAGTTTTCTTTTGTTCAAACGGAACTCCCCGCACAGCTGCTCGACCGTGGTAAGCTCGCGGTCCTCTTGGATACGGGCAATGATTTGGTTGACCAAAGAGGCCGTCAGGTCAACAGGCGGCAGATGCTGAAGCAGCAGCGCTTCGGTCAAGGCGATTCTATCTGTTGTATCGGGGTGGGCCGCAATCTGTTTCATATAAGCGGTACTCGCCATTCCGAAAACGCTCTCCAGTGACGAAGCTTGATCCGTAAACTTGGAGAGCGGCGATTGAATATAAGGGTAGAAGCCACCGGGCTGGAATTTCACGCCGAATACCCGTCCCTTGCCTTCAATCTTCTGCGTATACATCCTGCTGGCTACGCCATATATGCCGCTTTTGTTGTCTTCCATAACTAGATTGACGCAAGGATTCGGAACGACATCCTGAAAGTATGGAGGCTCGTTTTCAAGATTCCACGTGATCACCCAGTAGTGCTTGACGAAAGGGCGCAGCTGCTCCGACGGAGGATAGCGGTCAAGCTGGAATTTCTTCTCTCCTTCGCGAAGCTGCAAAACGCCCATACTGCTCTTTTTTTCCGTTGCTGGCATCTATGAATCCCTCCATCATGGGTTGGTTTGTCGCGTTTTTACAATACCGGCGATGCCGGTAACGGTATAATACGTTTAGTTAGAGGCAAGTTACTGCTGCTGCAATAGCTACACCATTTTGAATGATGAGAAGGAGTGCAGGTCATGGAATTCAAATATGAGTTTTATATCGGTGCGGCACCTGAGAAGGTTTGGGAAGCGCTTGTGCTGCCAGAAGGAACGAAGCAAACGTTTTTTGGCTGTGTCATCAACTCGGACTTTGAGGTTGGCTCGTCCTATCAATACGTTGGCCCTGGCACGGATGGCGATGATACGGTTCATATCTATGGTACTATTCTAGCATATGAAGAAAATAAAATATTTACCGTTTTAGAACATCCGGGACCTGCCTATAGGCCAAATCATGCAGAACTGGAATCGAGAATGGCTTTCTCGCTTGAGGAGGTTGGAGCCACTACGAAGCTGACTGTAATCAATGACCAATTTACGGAAAACCATCCCTCGCTGGAAACGGTGGACAGTCAGTGGTGGATGATCTTAAATAACCTGAAAACTTACGTTGAAACAGGCAAAAACCTCGATTTCGGCTGGTAAGCTGAAGGAATTAAACATTGGCAACGGCTCTAGACCGTTGAGGCATGGGAAGAAATCAAAAGAGCATCGGCCGCCGCTGATGCTTTTTTTTCTGCATGCGGGAGCGGCAATGATTTCTTTTCCGGCTTTGTTTCTTTATACTGTATAAAAAAGGACAGGCGTTATACGTCTGCGACTACGGATAGGAGAGAAGTCAGCATGGGCTACAAAATTGTTTTTTTTGACATCGACGGTACGTTAATTAATGAACAAAAGGAAATACCTGCGGACACAATTAAAGCTATTGCGGAGCTAAAGGCAACCGGAGTGGAGCCCGTTATCGCTACAGGGAGAGCCCCTTATTTTATTAAGCCGCTCGCCGAGCAGCTCGGCATTGAATCCTTTGTATGCTTAAACGGCGGATATGTTGTATACAAAGGAACGGCGCTGTACAAAAGGGAAATCGAGAAGAGCAGGCTGGAGGCGCTAGTCAAAGTCGCTGCAGAGCATAACCACGGGCTTGTATTCGAAGGGGAGCACAACTTCTTTGCAGACAAAGAGGATCATCCTTTTATTATAGAATCGGTTAATTCGCTGAAGGTTGACTTGCCGGGCTACAACCCGGAATTTTGGAAAACGGACGGCATCTATCAGGTATTCCTCCACTGCGAAAGCCATGAAGAGCATTTGTATGACGGGCTGCATTCCGAGCTTAAGCTAATTCGCTGGCATCCCCAAGCCATTGATGTCCTTCCTGCGGGAGGCTCCAAAGCACAGGGCATTGAAGCATTGCTCGATAAGCTGGGCTTGACGCCTGCGGACGCGGTTGCATTTGGCGATGGCTTGAACGATATGGAGATGCTGGAAACGGTAGGCTTCGGCGTTGCCATGGGCAATTCTAATCCCGCGCTGCTGCCGTATGCCGATTTTGTGACCACGCACGTAGATGAGCAGGGGATACGGAATGGTTTGGTGAAAGCTGGATTGTTGTAACGATTAGCGGGCAACTATCCGCTTGTATACGAGAACAGGAGCTGTCTTTCCAGGGGGGAACCCAAGGAAGACAGCTCCTGTTCGTTTGATTATCGGATGATCAAATCATACTCTGCTTCGTTTATGGTAATAATTGCTTTTAGGGGGCCCGTACCCGTTTCTACTTCCTTAGGCACCTCAGCTAAAAATACGAGCGTTTCGGTTTTTAATGGCTCGATAGACGTAATGCTCGTATAGGTAAAGTCTGCCCCGCCCTGTTCTTCAATGGTGGAGAAGGTGCGATATTCGTATTTGTCATTGTACTTGATCGTTAAGCTGGCGAAATCGTCTGCGCTTTTCCCGGCTGCGAGCAGGCTCTTCAGCTTAATCGTGACTGCAAGGTAGGTGTTTCCTTCATCCTTCGCCTCGTAGTAGGTGTGAAAGTCGCCGGGCTTCGAAGGCTTAATCACTTTGTTGAATTGGGTTTTGACTACGGTGAATTCGGCGAAATCGGCAACTGTTACGGCTTTGTTCAGCTCAGCAATAAGGGGAGCGTCCACAGCTGCAGTTGTCTCAGGCTGCTCGCTTGCAGCTGCGCTTTCTTCTGGCTCGCTGTCTGTTTTTACGGCTTCTTGCCCTTCTTTAAGCTGTTGGTTCTCTTCTTTGAGAGCGGTAATTTCTTTCTTCAGCTCTGCAATTTCATTGCTAGAGTCATCCCCGGCAGAGCAGCCCGACAAAAGACTTCCAAGCAGCCCCAACGTAATCATGAATTGTAATGTTTTCTTACCCATTCTGCACCTCTGGTTAGCATATTTTTCCTATTAGTATAATCTATTAAATGACCAAATACGACAATTTTTTCAAGTTAAATCTTTGTCATGCTCTAAAATTTGGCACGAACTGGAACGCTCATTCGTAGAATTATACAATCGAATCGGAAATGAAAGGCGGATACTGGTGGATGAATAGAACGATAGAGCATATTAAAGGACAGGACTCTGTGCTTCGCGTTGCGATAAAGGAAGCAGGCTATGAGGAAAACAAGCCGACGATTCGTCACATATGGCTTGATGTTGCGCCAGGCGAGCTTGTAGGCTTGATAGGGCCGAATGGCGCTGGCAAAAGCACGACGATCAAGACGATTCTGGGCTTGATGGCTCATGTTGATGGGGAAATCGTGCTCGGCGGCAAAAATAAACGCTATGCTTATGTGCCGGAGCAACCGGTATTCTATGAATATATGACGTTATGGGAGCATTTGCATCTGGCCGCTTCGGCCTTCGAAATCGAAGAAAAGCAATTTTCGGCCAAGGCGGATGAGCTGCTGGAGCGCTTCCGATTGTCAGAGGAGAAGCATCATTACCCATCGCATTTCTCCAAGGGCATGCAGCAGAAGCTGATGCTCATCATTGCATTTCTGCTGGAACCTGATGTATACATCGTGGATGAGCCCTTTGTCGGGCTAGACCCAAGGGCAACGTCGGATTTTCTGAAGCTGCTTGAAGGGGAACGGGAACGCGGAGCGGGCGTGCTTATGTCGACACATGTTCTGGACACCGCAGAGCGAATTTGTACGGGGTTTGTCCTTATTAACAATGGCTCGGTCGTCGCGCGCGGGTCCATGCACGAGGTAAGAAGCGATGCGGGCTGCGCCGAGAACGCGACATTGTTCGAGTGCTTTCACGCATTGACCTAGGGGGTGGACGGAAGTGATCACGCCGCGACGATTATTTTGGATTAGGCTCAGTCGCAATCAGAGGGACCAGCTTCGCGCTTGGCGAAGCGTGCTTGACTGGACGGTATGTCTTTACTTGGTTCTTCCCGGCTTGTTTATTGGAGGCGGCCTTTATCGGGAGGTGCTGCTCGATATGCCGGCGTGGGCGATCAAGCTGCCTTGGACCACGCTCTATCCCATTTTGTTGCTATTTCTATTATTTATAGGACAAGTACGTATTTTTGTGGAGGAGGCAGACCGGCTGTTCCTGCTTCAGCGGCCGGCATGGCTGCAAAGCTTGAAGCGCCATGGGATCGCCTATACGCTAGTCATGAAAGCATTCGTCATTGCCATTCCGTATTTGCTGCTTCTGCCTTTTCTAATAAGGGTAGAGGGGCTGACTTGGACGGCATTAACGATAGCCTACGCCTTTACGATCGTCATGGGGATGGTACTGGCCCTTGGTATACAGTTGTTGAATGGGAAGCTGAAGGGATGGCGCAAGGGGACTTTAGAGACGATTAGTCTTCTGCTCTTTGGGGCTTTCTATTTATATCCGATGATCGCTTGGGAGAACGATATTGTCCTGATGGCTATTTCTCTTGCTGTTGCCGCTAGTGTCATGCTTCTGCTGTTGCTTGTGAGTATAAAGGCACCGATTCATTTCGAGGCTGAGGTGAAAACGGAAAATCAGGTGCGCCTGCGAAGCACGGAGCTGTTGATGAGCCAGGTTATTGAATCGAAACCGCTCGTCCGTGTGAAACGGCCTTATTTGTTCAGGGGTTCGCAGCGCCTATTCCGCAAGTCGGATGGCGGAACCATTTTGGCGGAAATGCGGCTGAAAGCTTTCCTAAGGGGCATGACGCATATTCGGGTATGGCTTGGCTTTATGTCTGCCACGACCTATGCCGTGTCGCTTGTTCCCGGGCCGATAGCGTTATTTCTCGTTGCCGCTCTAACGGTCATTGGCATGTCATGGCTGCATATACAATGGAAGCAATGGTTTGCGGAAGCGTTTATTGCTCAGTTTCCCTGGTCCAAGGCTGCTGCCAAAAGAGGAGCGGTTCTTTCCCGGTTCTGGCTTCTGCTGCCGCTAATGCTGATTTGGTCAGCGATTGCAGGCTATAAGCTTGCCGGTGCGGTTGGTGTTATTGGCGCTACATTATTATGCACGGCTATCTGGATCGGGCTTAGCCTGTTTGACCAGCGCAAGCTAGAGATGGATGTGAATGTAACGGAGAGCAAAGGACAACCTTTCCGAAAAGGTTCATGACCTGCTTATTGGGGTAAGAAAGAATAGACCCGCAGCTTGACCGGAAGAGGGTTCACTATTTTCCAGGAGGTGCAAGCAGGCATGAGTACGGATAAGGACTTATATGGCACAGTAGATGAAGAGATTTTGGCACAGAAGCAAGGAAACAGCTATATTTTGACGACAACGAAAGGTACGATTGGTGAAATTACGTATACGATGGTGGACGTGGATACATGGGCGATCGACCATACGTATGTGGACGGTGAATATCGAGGACGGGAACTGGCGAAGCAATTGTTAGATTTTGTCGTTGATGAGGCGCGGGAAAAAGGCAGGAAAATCATACCGTCATGCTCCTACGCCTTGGCACAATTCAAGCGGCATCCCTCTTATGCGGACGTATGGGAGAAGACCAACACGGAGTATTCCGATCCGTACAGCTCAAGCGGAGCAGGCACGGCGGGTGGGAATATACGAAAATAGCAGTGTACGAGCAAAGAAGAGAGCCGCGGACGCGTCGTCCGCAGCTCTCTTCTTTGCTTGAATAAATAAAGTTATTTTGTTGCAGTCAAACGGGATTGTTCATTTTGCAGAAGATAGTATAGGGGAAAAAAGAGCCGAAACGTGGTTCAGCTCCTAAGCGCATCCGGCATCTAATTACTTCTGAAGCTCGGTAAACACAACTAAACGCTCCTCATGCGTCTTCGCTTCCTTATTGAATTCTCCTGTACACGTAATTAAATTCAAATGCCTCTGATAGGAAAAGCCGAAGATATTTTCTAAGGGCGCATCTTTACGGGGATAACTCGCTGTGCCCGTAACGATAAAAGCGCGGGTGACACCGTCCTTGTCCTTCAAAACAACCTCGTCCCCAGCCTTTAGTCGGTCTAGCTTATAAAAGACAGCAGGCCCAGTCAGACTGTCTACATGTCCAGCCATGACGGCGTTGCCTCGTTCTCCAGGCTTCGTGCCGGGCTCAAACCAGCCAACTCCGTCTATATTTTGAGGGACGCCCATTTGCCCATTTTTCATGGTGCCTACCTCTTCAATTGCCGCATCCACGCCAATAGCAGGAATAGAAATGGAAACGGGCACGATGCCAAGATCCTCTTCTTTTAACTGGCTAGGCGTCTGAAGTACAGACTTTGTAGGAGTGGGTGAGGGGGAAGAGGCGGCGGTTTGAGCATCATTTACAGCAGGGGAAACCTCTTTGGAGCATGAAGTTAGCGTGAGAGCCATGGCAATCATGCCTACCATGACTAGGAAGAACCATATTTTCATTCTGTTCATCATACAGGCATACACCTCCGGTACTTTCGACAGGAAAAGAGGAGGGAAGCTCCCTCCTCTTCGATATTATGATTTGGGAGCGTTCCGGCGAGCGATAAAGAACGGGATTAGCACAGCCAATGCCATAATAACAAGGGATATCATCAGAATATCCGATGTTGAGGATTTTGAATGGCTCATGCCGCCCATGCCGGTTTGTGGCATTTCCGTGGGCATTTTTCCGGCAAATTGGTCTGGGAATTGGTCCACAATGGCGCTCGTCACGCCGAGTCCGACTTCATACATATGCGCATAAGCCTCACGAACGGTCGGATATGTCGTGGCATAGTCCATTTCAGTATAACTGTTGAAAGCTTTTAATAGCTCATCCACATGGATTTTCAGGCCTGCTTCCATGTCGGCTGCCTTCAAGCGGCCTTCCGTTGCTGTATCGAGAAAAGCTGCTTGCTCGGCACGGTACTTATCTAGGTCTGCGATTGCCTTGGCTTTGGCAGCGTCATCCTTGGCGCCAGTCGCTTTCACATAGTCAACAAAGTAACCGATATGTGAGCTCCAAATTTTGTGGAAGGCTTCTCCGCCTTCCTTGCCGTATACTGATGCAATAGCTGCGGAAAGCTCATCGGTATTTTCATTTAAAGCAGCAGCAGAAGCATTAAAGTCCTTAGCGCCGTCAATGCCTTTCTGCATCGCAAGTATGGCTAGTGCGGCATGTTCGGAGAACAAATGATTTAAGCTTGCGCGGAGCTCGGCGGCTGGGGTATCCACCGTTTTGCTGTCGAATTGGTCAGGGAATTGATCGGTTATGGCCCATGACAATCCTTTGCCTACACCATACATATGATGAATGGACTCTCTCAGGCTGTCGTACGTCTTGTCGAAATCTCCGGCTACGTAGTTATCGAAAGCCCAAACAAGCTGATTAATATGGACTTTTAATCCTTCCTCTAGTTCCTTTGCTACTAAACGGCCTCCAGTGGCTGTATCGAGAAAAGCAGCTTGCTTCACGCGATAATCATCCAGATCAGCCAACGCTTTTTTCTTCGCTGCATCATCCTTGGCGCCAGTCGCCTTCACATAATCCACGAAGTACCCAATATGGCTGGTCCAAATTTCTTTAAAAGCCGCGCCGCCTTCTTCTCCATAGACGGAAGCTACTGCGTTGCTCAAATCATCGGCGTTTTGGAGCAAAGCTCCCGCGGCAGCATCAAAATCCCCTTTTCCATCAATGCCCTTCTGCATGGCTACCACCGCTAAGTAAGCATGCTCGGATAACAAAGAGTCCAAAGCAGCCCGCAAATCTACCGCTTTGTTGGATGCTTCAGCAGCACCGGCCGCCGTCGTTGTCATTGTGCCTCCTCCGTGCGAATGATCGCTTGCGCTTGCAAGTCCGGCTGTCGGAAGAAGGAGAGCAAGGCTAAGAGGCAAGGCAACCAAATATTTTTTCATTTTCATGTGTGAACACTCCCTTTAATTTTTGTTCTTGTTAAGTAGCACGAATGCTTTGCTTCCTTGGATCACTTCTCACAAAAAAAGTTTTCGTACGTACAATAACCTATAGAAAATCGATGACATGGAGGAGAACGACAGTGATACTTGTTTCGGGCACGAATACCTTTGAGCTAAATCCGCTAACGCTGTCAGAGCTGGAAAGAAGAATACTGCAGGCGAAGCAGAGAAGTCAGGTTGTCTACCGCTACCCCTCTGTCGAGGCATTGGAGTTTGAGATGAAAATGCGTACGCATATTGTCGAGGCGGCCAAAGCGCTTTATGCGGGTGGAGCCAACTTTGCAACCTTTGCTGGATCGAAATGCAATGAGGAGTATTGGATCAGGACGGAAAATGGCGGGTTCCAGCTGAGAGGCGGCGTATTGCCTTCGGTAGGCATTAACGATATTTTTGAAAATGGGCATTTGTATGGTTTTGAGTGCGCGGGCGCCATCATCATTATTTTGTACAAAGCGGTGCTGGATACGGTAGGCGAAGCGGTGTTCAATGCGTATTTTCAAAATCTGTTTCTGAGGGATTGGCAGTATGACCGCGATTTAAGCCTTATTACCACCTATGATAAAAATGAAGCCTACCCCGGGGATGTCCTCTATTTCAAAAATCCTGAGCATGATCCGGAAACGCCGGAGTGGCAGGGAGAGAATGTGGTTATGCTGGATGACAACCTATATTTTGGCCATGGCATTGGCATTGAGTCAGGACAGGATATTATTGCCGCGCTCAACCGGATGAGGACGCCAGGAAGCACGATTTCGGCATATTTGCAGGATCTGGTCGTTCATCCCGACTTTGAATATTTGCGCAGCTTATCGGTTCGGAATGGTGTGCAGGAAGTAAACCGGACGAATGAGTTCTATGGCATTGCGGCAAAAGTAGGGGAAGGTACCTTTCTTTTCTAATAAGTATTATGATAAAAAGTAACATAAGCAAAGAAGCACCTGTAGCGTAAGCGTCGCGGCTTGCCGTACTGGTGTTTCTTTTATTCCGAAATGAGACTGGGGCAGGTTAATGAGAATGCATGTACTGATTGTTGATGATGATCCTGCTATTCGGGAGCTGCTGCGCTTCGTGCTGCGGAAGGAAGGGTATGTGGTGCTGGAAGCGGGCGATGGACAGGCTGCCTCCCGGCTGCTGGAGCAGGAACAGGTTCATTTGGCCGTTGTCGACCTTATGATGCCCCGCAAGGATGGTTTCGAGCTTTGCGAGGAAATTAGGCGATATTATGATATTCCGGTTATCATGCTGACGGCGAGAGCGGAAATGGCGGACAAAGAAAAAGGGTTTGATGCGGGAACTGACGATTATATGGTAAAGCCCTTTGAGCCCAAGGAGCTGTTATTCCGTATCAAAGCGCTGCTTCGCCGGTATCGGCTCGTTTCCTCCGAGGTTATTCGTCTGGGGAGCATTACGATTGACCGTCGAGGTTATGAAATTAAAGCAGGGAATGACGTGCTTACGCTACCGCTGCGGGAATTTGAGCTGTTGTCACAACTGGCAAGCCATCCGGGGCGCATTTATACGCGGGAGCAATTGATCCAACTGATTTGGAGCGCGGATTTTAAAGGAGACAGCCGCACGGTTGATGTCCATGTCAAAAGGCTGCGCGAGCGCTTTGCCGACTATCAGCATGATTTTACGATTACGACGATTCGGGGATTGGGCTATAAGCTGGAGGTGCATGAGGCATGAAGTCCTTATATGTCCGCATTGTCTTCACGTTTGTAATGGTCGCGATGGTTAGCGGCATTGTTGGCTTGCTCTTAACCGGACTCTATTACCAGGACAAGCAGCAGTCCGGCAATGAACAGAAAATGCTTGGCATTGCGCAAAATATTAAAGAGCAGTATGAGCAAAATCCCGGAATGGATTTGGACGGCTATTTAACCCATGTTGCGGCATTAGGCTTTCAAATTTATTTGGCCCGTGCTGATCAGGCAGGACAAGCTTACGGCTCTCCGTTTAAGCACGGAAAGCTGTCCGAGCAGCAGATTCAGTCCGTGTTGGAAGGAAATGCTTATCTCGGAATGGAGGAGCAGAAGGAGCGGCTGGCGCTTTTCTCGTATTTCAAAAATAGCGTGCTGAATACAGCAGGTTTGCCGCTTCAGACAGATAAAGGCACGGCAGCGCTGTTTATTAGGCCTGATCTACAGCAGCAGATTGGTGAAATTCGTATTATTGCGGCGATCTTAATCGGTTTTACCTTCATGATTAGCCTGCTGCTTATTGTCGTGCTGTCGCGGCTGATCGTCAAGCCGGTGAACCAACTGACGAGCGCGACTAAGCGAATGGTCGCAGGTGATTTTAATGCGGGGCTAGAGCTCTCCCGAAAGGATGAGATTGGCGAGCTGGCGCGTAATTTCTCCGTGATGACGCAAGCGATAAAGCAGCTTGACCAAATGCGGCAAGAATTTGTCGCCAATGTCTCCCATGAATTTCAGACGCCGCTGACTTCCATGCAAGGCTTGGCACGGGCTGCTCTAGATAAGGAAACGACAGCAGAGCAGAAAGCAAACTATTTGACTATAATTGAGAAGGAAAGCAAACGTCTCTCCGGCCTTAGCAAGCAGCTTCTGACGCTGGCAGCGCTAGATAAAGAGCAGAAGCCGCTGCGTAAAACCTCCTATCGCCTCGATGAGCAAATTCGCCAAATTTTGATAACGCTCGAATGGCAATGGACGGAGAAAGAGCTGCAATTGGAGCTGGAGCTTCCGGATACGGTTATTTGTGCGGATCAGCAGCTGCTTCACGAGGTGTGGCTGAATCTCCTTGCCAATAGCATTAAATTTTCGGATTCGGGCCAGACCATTCGCATAACCATTACCGGCGGAGAAATGATTGTACTTGAAATTTGTGATGAGGGGATAGGCATTCCGGAAGCGGATCTCCCTTATATTTTTGACCGTTTCTATAAGTCGAGCAAAACGCGTGACCTTTCTTCTACGGGAAGCGGGCTTGGCCTCTCTATCGTGCACAAGCTCGTTTCTTTGCATCAAGGCAGCATTAAAGTAGAGAGCCGCCCGGAAGCGGGCACGTCGGTTAAGGTGCAACTGCCGAGATTGTAATGCTCCGTTCATCGTTCGTTCATGTTCCTGTTCAATAATGCAGGGGAAGGACAGAACAGGAGGTTCGAACATGAACGTGAAACCATTGCAAAAGGTGATTCAATATGTAAGCAGCCCCAGAGGGGCGAAAATAACGCTGGTATGCTGGGTGCTGCTCGCGATTGCGTTAACGATAGCAGCTCCCGGAGCCAAGGAACATGCAGTAAGCGCAGGGGAAGGCAGCGCCAGCGGGAATAACGCAGCGGCGCAGGCGCAGCGCTTGCTGGAGGAGCAGTTTCCCTCAGTGGAAGGGCTGCCGGCGCTGCTCGTATTCCACCACGAGCAAGGAATGACGGAGGAACAGCTGAAAGAAATCTCGGCGTTCAGCGCGTGGTTGTCCTCGGATTCTAAGCCAGCAGAAATCGATAAAGCGATGCCGTTCCATCAGATGCCTATGCAGGCTCAGCAGCAACTGCTGTCGGAGGATCGCACTACCTTGCTCCTAGCTGTAACGGTGAATGAGCATGCGGAATCGGATCAGATTCTGACCGCAATAGATGAAATTAGGAAGAAATGGGAGCAATTCGGCACAGCCGATGTGAGGCTTGAGCTGACTGGACCAGCAGCCATTTCCGCCGATACGCTTACTCTATTTCGAAATGCGGATATTGTGCTTATGCTGGCGACGGTGGTGTTGATCTTAGTTCTGCTCGTCGCTATTTATCGATCACCGCTGCTGGCCATTATACCTCTAGCGGCGGCAGGGCTCGTTTATTCTGTAGTTGACCGGCTAATCGGGCTTGCGGGCAAAGCGGGATTGTTTCTCATCGATAAACAATCCCTATCGATTATGATGATTTTGCTGTTCGCGGTCATTACCGATTATTGCTTGTTCGTGTTCTCGCGCTATCGTGAGGAGCTTCTGCAGATGGACAACAAACATCAGGCGATGGCAGCGGCGATGAAGCAGGTTGCTGAGCCGATTCTGTTCAGCGGCGGCACGGTGCTGCTTGCAATGCTGGCGTTGTTTGCGGCAACGTTCCAGCCTTATCGCGGCTTTGCGCCAGTATTCTCGGCTGCGGTCGCTGTGATATTGCTGGCGGGCCTTACGCTTGTGCCAGCGGTGTTTGCGCTACTGGGCCGCAAGGCATTTTGGCCGTTTGTGCCAAAGCTTCAGCGGCAGCCGTCGCAAACGGGTGGCGGTCGTCAACGGTTATGGACAAAAATTGGTACGTTTGTTACAAATAAGCCAAAGCGTGTGGCTGGTATTCTACTCACACTGCTGGTGCTAGCTGCGGTTAATAGTTTGGGCATCAGCTTTTCGTTTAATCTCATGAACTCCTTTCCTGAGAAGTTAGCCTCCCGCCAAGGGTTCGAGCTGTTAGAGAAACATTATCCGCCGGGCGAGCTTGCTCCCGTGACAATGATACTGAGTAGTGCGAGTGACATTGAGGCAGACCCTGCGTTTACGGATAAGCTTCGCGCATTAACGGAGCTAATGATGAAGGAAGGCAAGGTTGCTTCGGTTAGCCCTGAATTGACGGAGGGGACGGAATGGCCGATTGAGGCATTGTCTACAGATAAGCATTCTGTGAAGCTGCAAATGGTTTTAAAAATAAACCCATACGATTCGGAAGCCTTAAATACGGTTGAAGGATGGAAGAAGGAGAGTGCTGCTTGGCTGAAGGACAGTGGCTTTGATCCCGGACTCCATTCCTTGCAGTTTGCAGGTCAGACGGCTGCCCAAGTGGATGTACGAGAGATGAACAAACAGGATACGCTGGTTGTATTCGCGTTAATCGCCCTGCTAATTGCGATCATGCTTGCTTGGCAAACCGGCAGCATCAAGCTGGCGATGTTCATGATGGCTACGATACTGCTATCGTATGCGGCTGCGCTAGGATTAAGCTGGGGGGTGTTCCACAGCTTGCTGGGCTATGAAACGATCAGTTACCGGCTTCCGATGTATGGCTTTGTCTTTATGGTGGCCTTGGGCGTGGACTACAATATTATGCTCGTCTCGCGGGTGCAGGAGGAAGCAGTGCGTCACCCTTGGCGAGAGGCCATACGTCGTGCGGTGGCATCAACGGGCGGCGTTATCTCATCGGCAGGCATTATTCTGGCAGCCACCTTTGCCGTGCTCATGACCCAGCCGCTTCAGGAGCTGTTTCTATTCGGCTTTATGATGGCTGTCGGCATCCTGATGGACACCTTCCTCGTTCGCGGCATGCTGCTTCCTGCTTTGATGAGTTTGTTTATGGGCGGAAAGACAAGAAACATTTAAGTTAAGGTCGCTGCGCGAGTAGATCATTCTTACGATCGCGGTTGCAGCCAGATTCATTGATTAGACAGGATAAGGTAAGAATCTGACTGCAAAGGCGACCACTTCGTTTCTCCAGAACAATCTTCTCGCTTCGCTTTAACTTCAAATATGTAAATTTAGCTTAAACAGGCTGCCTGTGAAGCAACAAATAAACACAATTGAAAACTCCCCTATCTTGCTTTAAACAAGATAAGGGAGTTTTTGCTGAATTCATACACACCAACACCAACACCAACACCAACACCAACACCAACACCAACACCAACACCAACACCAACACCAACACCAACACCAACACCAACACCAACA
>NZ_VCIX01000009.1 GCF_006345825.1 Paenibacillus paridis | reverse complement strand
TGGCTGCCTACCATGAATGGCGAAACAACCGTTGATATCCATTCCGATAAGCTAGATGAGATTTTACACACAAATTTGGACTTGACCCCCAAACTATATAAGTTGAACTAAATTTTCTCGTTTTGGTCGCTGCGCGAATAGATCTTTCTTTAGGGTTGCAGGTGTAACCAGATTCTTTGATTGACTTAGAAAACTACACCTTTAGAACCGGATGCTTTAGTTCTGATTTCTCGATTTGAATCGTTGTATGCTCAATATGAAAATCTTCTGCGATTTGCTGAATAGCTTCCTGAAGGACGTTTTGGCAATCAACGCTCTCCTCTACGGTCAGATGGCAGCTCAAGGAGTCGAGCCCCGACGTAATTGTCCAAATATGCAAGTCATGGACGTCCTTAACGCCGGATATGCGAAGCAGCGTCTGCTTAACTTGCTCGGCATCCACATGCGCAGGCGTTCCTTCCATCAAAATATGAACCGTCGATTGTATGATTCCCCATGCGCTCTTCAAAATCAGCAGTGCAACGATGACGCTTATAATCGGATCGGCAATATACCAAGAAAATAATGACATTAAAATACCGGCTACAATCGCGCCTACCGAGCCGATTGCGTCACCTAGAACATGAAGATATGCACTGCGTACGTTTAAATTGTCCTTAATATCGGCTTTCCGCATTAGAAACCATGCACTGGCAAGATTGGCTAGCAATCCAATTCCCGCGATAATCATCATGGACCCGCTTGCCACCGTTGGCGGCTCTGCGAATCGTTTGATTGCTTCCGCAACAATAAATGCCGCGATTACGAATAATGTAACGCCATTGAGCAAGGCGGCTAATATTTCAAAACGGTGGAAACCAAAGGTGCGGCTCGATGACTTCGGACGAACCGCAAACCACATCGCCACCAAGCTAAGCGCCAAGGCGGCGGTATCGCTCAGCATATGACCGGAATCAGACAGCAGCGCCAAGGAGTTCGTAACAAGGCCACCTACAAACTCCAAAACCATAATGCTTGCCGTAATGATAAGTGCGATCAGCAGTCCCGCTTTATTATTAGGTGCATGCGAATGCCCATGGTGACCATGACTATGACTATGTCCATGACTATGCCCATGGTCGTGTCCCTTCTTGTGTCCTTTAGTATGCTCATGGTTATGCTCATGGTTGTGCCCTTGGTTATCCTCACGTTCCCTATTGCTGCTCATCTTTCATTCCCCCGCTTCATTGCAAACCAGTATGATTAGTTTGCATCATATCCAATCATTTCATCAGTTTTATTACTCTAATCAGTTACTTCGCTAATCATTTTGCTTATTCAAGCTTCATCACCCTACTATTCAGTTATTTCGTTTTTCTAGCTTCGCGACCATACTATCGGTCATCTCTTTAGCCTTATCCAAATAACATATGAATACATGCTCATATGTATATTATATGAAAAACTTTCCTATCCTGCAACCCCATCTTGGTTGGAATACCTGATTTTTCGAGCAAACCATAACAAAGAAGAGACGCATGGCTGCGTCTCCTCTTTGCTAGCTTGTTTATTTTCTTAAACTAACTTTTTATTTTCCAAGGCTAACTTGCTTATTTTCTCAAGTATCCTCTACGCAATCATTAAGCCTGCAAAGGCTCGACCGCCTCTACCAGCTTCTCTTCTAGCTCCACAGTATACGCCTCGCGCTGCTCTGGCGTCCAGTGAAGAAGCTCCGCCATGGCCGCGATCACGAGCTCTTTCCATTGCTGTACATAACCAATGCGGAAAAATAAATCACCCGTACGCCGTATGAAAAAATCGGTCGGCTTTACGGTCATTTCCGCTTCAAGGGAGTAACGGAGCTGCGTGGCGAGCACGAGCGGCAGCTTAAAGGCCGCTGCCAGCTCGGAAGCACTCTTCGCAAGCGCGAACAATGCATCCACATTGGAACCGTAGCGCTGCGCCAGAAACGCCGCTTCTTCCTTACCGAAGCCAAAATGAGCGCCTTCCTTCGTTTTTCTTTGCACAAAGGCCTCAAAACCAGCAGAACCGCCCAGCTCCCCGCCGGACATTGGTATCCGCTTGGTTTGGCTGGCCGCATAGCTCTTGCCGCCTTCCGCTCCGACGAGCTCCACTACTTTGTCAACAACGGTCTCGGCCATTTTGCGATAGCCGGTAAGCTTGCCCCCTGCAATCGAGATCAAGCCGGAGTCCGATACAAAGATTTCATCGCGGCGCGAAATTTCTGAAGGTGATTTGCCTTCTTGTTGAATAAGCGGACGAAGTCCTGCCCAGCTCGATTCTACGTCTTCTTCCACCAGCTTCAGATCCGGAAACATAAAATTAACCGCCTGCAGCAAATACGTGCGATCCTCCAGCGTCATGACCGGATTAACCGTATTGCCTTTATAGTTGGTATCGGTTGTTCCGAAATAGGTTTTGCCTGCGCGAGGAATCGCGAATACCATCCGTCCGTCCGGTGTGTCAAAATACACCGCTTGCCGAAGCGGAAATCTGCTCTTGTCGAAAACAATATGCACGCCCTTGGTCAGACGCAGCGTTTTCCCCTTCTTCGATCCGTCCATCTGGCGAATGTCATCGACCCAAGGACCCGTTGCGTTAATGATTTTCGCCGCAGCAATCTCATATTCCTTATCGCTAATCGTATCCTTCACCAATGCGCCTGTTATTTTTCCGTCCTGTCCATAGCGCAGCGTCTCTACCTTCGCATAGTTAACCGATAGGGCACCCGTCTCTACTGCTTTCTTCATCACTTCAATGGTCAGGCGCGCGTCGTCTGTCCGGTATTCCACGTAATAACCGCCGCCCTTGAGGCCATCGCGTTTCAGCAGCGGCTCCTTGGAGAGAGTGTCGGCCACACTCAACATTTCCCGCCGCTCCTTACGCTTAACTCCCGCCAGAAAGTCATACACGCGCAAGCCAATCGACGTCGAAAACTTGCCGAAGGTACCGCCCTTATACAGCGGCAGCAGCATCCATTCCGGTGTTGTCACATGCGGCCCGTTCTCATATACGATCGCACGTTCTTTGCCCACCTCTGCCACGACACCAATTTCAAACTGCTTCAAGTAACGAAGTCCTCCATGCACTAGCTTCGTTGAACGACTCGAGGTACCCGCAGCAAAATCCTGCATTTCCACAAGCGCTACCTTCATTCCCCTTGCAGCTGCATCCAGCGCTATGCCCGCTCCCGTAATGCCACCGCCGATTACCAATACATCCAAAGGCGAACGCTGCATTTCCTGCAGCACCTGCTCCCTATTTTTTGCTGCAAAAATTTCTTTTGTTTGATTGTTAGTCATCATGATGCCCTCCCGATCCTCTATTTATTTAGTATTCTGCCAGATGCTGCTGGCTACTCACGCCTGAAAAAAGAAGCCCAATACAAGACAAGTAAAAAAATGGTAAAAATATAAAAAAAGAGAAACCACGCAAACCGCTTCCCTATCCCTATAAAGGGCTTGGAAGCGGTTCTTGTGGTTTCTCCTGATCTCCAACCGTTATTAACTTGGATTTAGTATACCATAATCATTGCGCAAAAGCCATGGCTGCTTTGACTGCGCGGTGCCAGCCGCTGTATAGGGAGTCGCGCTGCTCATCTTCCATCATAGGCGTGAACACCTTATCCACCTTCCGAAGATTAGCAAGCTCCTCACGATTTTGCCAAAATCCGACTGCAAGCCCTGCCAAATAAGCAGCTCCGAGCGCCGTTGATTCGTTAACCACCGGCCGCTCAACCGGAACGCCCAGCAGATCGCTTTGGAACTGCATAAGCAGGTTGTTTGCCACAGCCCCTCCATCCACAGAAAGCGATTGAAGCGGCAGACCTGATTCTTCCTCCATCACAGAGAGCACATCCTTGGTCTGGTAGGCCAGCGATTCCAGCACCGCCCTTACAAAATGAGCCTTCGAGGTGCCTCTGGTCAGCCCAAACACCGCACCTCTCACATCGCTGTTCCAATAGGGGGTTCCCAGTCCAACAAAAGCGGGAACCACATATACGCCTTCCGTGCCTTCTACCTGCTCCGCGAGCGCTTCCGATTCAGCGGCAGAAGCAATAAGCTCCAACCCGTCGCGAAGCCATTGGATGGCCGCGCCTGCTACAAATACGCTGCCCTCAAGCGCATACTCCAGCTTGCCGCCGACTTCCCATGCAATCGTGGTAAGCAGCCCTTTCTCAGATACAATCGCCTTGGTTCCCGTATTCATTAGCATGAAGCAGCCGGTCCCGTACGTATTTTTGGTGCAGCCTTCTTCGTAAGCATTCTGTCCGAACAAGGCCGCTTGCTGATCGCCCGCAGCGCCAGCCACCGGTATGCTGCGCCCTAGCAGCTTCTCCTCCAAATGACCGTATACCTCCGAAGAGGAACGAACCTCCGGCAGCATCGCTTTAGGGATATTCAGAATGTGCAGCAGCTCATCATCCCAAGCCCGCTCATGGATGTTGAACATCAAGGTTCGGGAAGCATTCGTCACATCCGTCACATGCACGGCTCCGCCAGTCAGGTTCCAGATCAGCCAAGTATCGATCGTACCAAACAGCAGCTCACCATTTTCCGCCCGCGCCCGCGCGCCCTCCACATGCTCCAGCAGCCAGTTCACCTTCGTGCCGGAAAAATAGGCATCAATGAGCAGACCCGTCTTCTCGTGAAAGACCTGCTCGTAACCCGCTTGCTTCAGCCCGTCGCTGATTCCTGCCGTTTGGCGGGATTGCCATATAATCGCTGGATAAAGCGGCTGGCCTGTCGCCTTGTCCCATACCACCGTGGTCTCACGTTGGTTCGTAATGCCGATGCCTGCAATTTGTTCGGCGGCAATGCCCGTTTTAGCCAACAGCTCAGCCATCACCTTTTTCGTTGATTCCCATATAAATAGGGCATCCGCCTCCACCCACCCTGCGTGCGGGTATTGGAGCGGCAGATCCTCCCTTGCCATATCCACAATCGTCCCACTCCGGTCGACGAGCAGCGCGCGCGTGCTTGTCGTGCCTTGATCAAGAGATAAAATATACGTTTCCAATTTGTCTCCTCCTTGCTATGAAGCCGGCTCTAGTTCCCGGTCTTCCATAGATCCTTCCTTGATGTCGTGATGGCCGAGGCGCCCGCTTCCAGAGCCTGCTTCACATGCTCCGAAGTCCGAATCAGCCCCCCTGCGATGATGGGAATGCCGCTGCGCTGCTTAACCTCGCTTATAATATCCGGAATGACCCCTGGCAGCACTTCAATAAAATCTGGACGGATCTTATCCAGTACCGAATAGCTTCGCTCCAGCGCATCCGAATCGATCAGAAACAGCCTTTGGATGGCAATCAGTCCGTTCTGCTTCGTCCGCCCGATCACGCTTGAACGAGTCGAGATGATTCCGGCAGGCCGAATCGTCTGGCACAGAAATTCAGCTGCGTATTCGTCGTTTTTCAGGCCGTCGATGAGATCAGCATGCAGCAGTACCTTTTTGCCATGCTGGCCTACCAAATCCACAATATTTTTTAATTGCCCCAAATGCCCGCCAAGCAGCACCATATAGGAATAAGGAGAAGCTAGTACAGCTTCCACATCCTTAAGCTTATGCACTGCTGGCAGAACGCTCTGACCGTTCAATAGCGACGCCATGCCGGCCACCTCCGTGAGTTTTGTCGAAGCTTTATCCATTCGAAGGCATCGCACTGCTGGCACGCAATTGCAAACGGGTCGGCAGCACGATTTTTTTCGAAATTTCACGTTTATGTGCCATCCGATCAGCAAGCAGCTCCACCGCAGTCTCGCCCATATGCTCCATATGCACTTTAACCGTCGTCAGCGGCGGCTGTAGAAATTCAGAAATGGCAATATCGTTAAAGCCGACAATCGATACCTCTTGCGGTACGCGGAGATTAGCTTCATGAAGTGCGCGAAGCGCCCCAACCGCCATGGAATCATTTTCGATAAAAAAAGCAGTCGGACGATGTGGAGCACTAATCGCCTTCTTCATAAGCATGTAGCCATCCTCCGAATATAAATGATCGCCCGTAAAAACATATTCGGCATGAAACAGGCCCCGTTTGGAAAGCCACTCCATAAAGACCAGCTCGCGCTCGTCTCTTACTCGTTTGTCATTCACTTTATTATGCCCACCTATATAACCAATGGCTGCATGGCCAAGCCCTACTAGATAATCAAGCACCTCGAACACAGACTTTCGCAAATCGATCACAACGGAGTCAAAACGGTTGTCATCCGGCGTCGAATCGACGAAAACAATGTTTTCAAAGCCTTCGGGAAAGCAATCCAAGTCCTCTTTCTCGAAGCGGCCGATGGCGATGATGCCATCCAGAGACTCGCAGGGCAACCCTTTGTTCCCTGTATTTCCATGTACGAAAAACTTGACCAGCTCGATTTGCCGCTGAAAGCATTCACGTTCTATGCCTAAACGAATCGCCAAATAATAAGGATCGAGCATTTCCTCCTGATCCGAATACCAGTTCACCAGCCCAACCTTGTAGCGTTCTTTGACGACAGTTCCATTGCGCTGGCGCAGCGTTTTGTAGTTAAGCTCCTGAGCAACCTCAAAAATTCGTTTGCGTGTTTCATCAGCGACTGAAATGCCCGGATCATAATTCAGCACCCGTGATACGGTTGCAATCGATACCTTGGCTTTCTGCGCAATATCCTTAATGGTGGCCATTGTACCGTTCCCTTCTGAATGCGCTTGTCATCAACCTAAAGCTCAAAAGCATACGCTATCATGTAAGCGATTTCCGCAAGATAAGTAAAATTATATATTATTTTTACTAAAAATCAAGCGGATTTTATAACGTTCCTGTCACCTATACAAAAAAGGCCGCCCGAGGGATCATCTCCCTGCTGAGCAGCCTAAGCCATTTGTTATTCATGCTTCAAATGCTGAAGCGTCAGTAAAAAAATTTGCTCTACGTGATCGTCGTCAAGTGAATAATAGACGGTCTTGCCAACCTTTCTGCGCTTAACGATTCGCATGTTCCGAAGCAGCCGCAGCTGGTGGGAAACGGCCGATTGGCCCATTCCGAGCACCTGCGTCAGATCGTGAACGCAAAGCTCCGATTGAACGAGCGCATGGATCATCTTCACCCGCGTCGGATCGCCGAGTGCCTTAAACAAATCTGCCAGTTGGAGAGCGGTAGTCTCCGGAATCAATTTACTGCGCACATTCTCTATATTGACCTCCGAGCCTGCGCAAGAATCATCGCATGCTGCGGCCATTTGATTTTCCATCAGTATCCCACCAGCCCTATATGTCCTAAAGCCTATTATACCATGTAATTCATAGCGCTGCTCATAGCAGCCATTGAAGGATACGGCTTTGCAGCAGACGCATGACGCGGACAGATTCGTTAGCCGGCTTCTCCTCCCTTGCAGCTCTCCGGCATCCAAAGTATTTTTACGTGTTCGCCTTCCTAGCCTCTTGTCTTTCCATTATAATGATAAAAAACAGTTGCCGCTCTGGCCGGAGATTACGTTAATCCTTCGTTTCGCCACTAACTATTTTTCAAGAAATACCATCGCCCGGCATGGCACTTAGATTGGAGGTTCCATACACACATGCTTACATTGAAAGAAAAGCTTTATCTGCTCCAATTGCTCAAAAAGCAAAATCGGAAGAGATTGTTCAGCTTTGGAAAAAAAGACCCGTCCCACGACCAGCTAGTAGAGAAGCTTGAACAAATGATCCGCAACGAGCAGGTCAATCGTGAACAACTATAATCGACTGCCATAATTCACATTTACGCATCGTCAGTCACAGGAGGAACTATGACAGGAAAGACCCATCTCGCCATTGGAGCTGCCGTAGGGGCAGCGGCCTCTGTATATTACCCCTTTTCCTTAGAGAATGCCGCGTTGTATATCGCGGTATCCGGTTTCTCCGCGCTGAGCGCCGATCTCGATGGCCCGAGCATGCTAAGCAGTAAACTAAGCAAAATATCCAAGCTGATCCGCGAATTCACCCTTTGGTCAGGCATATTGCTCGCCGGTATCATTTGTTATTATTTTTTTACCGATCGGTCGCCTTCCCCTTTATATATAGGTGTTGCCGCTGCCGTCTTTCTTCTCGGACTTGTCGCCAAGCAGGGCGTCATCCGCAACGTGCTCGCTAGCGCGGTTGGCTGCATTGTCATGTATGCAGGTTATTATTACCAAATGAACTGGCTCATTGGCTTTGGCCTGTTTGCCGCATGGGTACCGTGGCTTAAGCATCGCGGCATGACTCATACGATCTGGGCCGTACCGATCTGGGGAGCCATCGGCTGGGGGCTCGAGAACCAGCTTCAAGTCGAGGGCGTAGCGATCGTTTCCATGCTCGGTTACCTCTCCCATCTCATTGCCGATACCCTCACGCCTAGCGGCGTGAAATGGCTCTATCCGCTAACGAAAAAATCTTTTAAAATTCGGCTGTAAACCGAATCTAATGAAAACAGGCGCCAGAGCGGCCAGGTAGGTTATCCCCTTGTGCTGCCTGCGCCTTTTTATTTGATAGCTCTATTTAGTCTTATGTGGACATTACCTTGCCAAGCCAATTAGGAGAAAGCTTTGGGAGCAGCGCGGTGTCTCGTCGCCTGCTCGAAGCCGTACGCGATTTTGATCAGGGTCGGCTCACTGAAGGCGGGTCCGATGAATGTGATTCCCTGCGGTCCCTTGGTCGAGTAGCCGCCCGGCGCAATGATTCCATTGTCTGCAAAGCCGCCCGGTACGGTAATAACCGGATACCCTGCTCTCGCTGCAAGATCGTCGCCTTCATCGCAGCCAAAAAACAATAAAGCATCCAAACCATGCTGCTCTATGGCAAGATCAATGCCTAACCTGCCCGCCAGCTCTTGGTTTCTCGCTTTGCTGTCCAAATACTCCTGCTCGGTCAGCATACCGCTTGTTTCCTCTGCCCAAAGCAGCGTCCCCTGCCCATACTTCAAAGCAACTTCCGCGTGGGCTTCATTATAGGCGATTAGCTCAGCAAGGGAATGGACGGGCACGGCTTCATCTAATGCACCCAGATAGTCATTCAAGTATTTTTTAAACTCATAGCGCATCACATCCCCGTCCCACTTCGTCTGCTCACACGCAAGCTCCACCGGATCAATGATTGACGCACCAGCATCCTTCAACATGGTTATGGCCGCTTCGATCACCGCAAGCCGATCCGCATCCAAATGCCCATAATAAAAACGCGGAACGCCAATCCGTGCCTGCTTAATAAATTCAGCATCCAAAAATGGCGTGTAATCCTGATAGGCATGCTGCGTGCTTGACACTGTAACCGGATCATGTTCATCCGCGCCCGTTAACGCACCAAGCAGAATAGCCGCATCCGATACCGAACGCGCCATAGGACCTGCGGTATCCTGGCTATTCGTAATCGGAATAATGCCGGTACGGCTGACTAGCCCAATCGTTGGTTTAATGCCTACCAATGAGGTCTGGCAAACCGGGCCTATAATCGAACCTGAGGTTTCCGTTCCTATGGCGGCAGCCGCCAAATTTGCCGCTGTTGCCGCGGCAGAACCTGAGCTGGAGCCTCCGATAAACAGCTCTCCGGGCCCATAAGGATTAAGCACTTGCCCGCCTCTAGAGCTGTACCCTGCCCACATCGAGCCAGACATAAAGTTAGCCCATTCCGTCATATTTGCTTTGCCAAGCAATACAGCCCCAGCTTTGCGTAATTGAGCTGCTACAAACGAGTCACGGGATGCCACGGATTCCGCTAGCGCCACGGAGCCCGCACTGGTATGCATCTTATCGTGGGTATCGATATTGTCCTTTAGCAAAATAGGAATGCCGTGCATTCGTCCTCTGCTTCCACGCTCCAAACGCTCTATATCCAATGCCTTTGCGATTGCGAGTGCATCCGGGTTAATTTCCAAGACGGAACGAAGCTCCCTATCATAAGCCCGAATCCGTTCGATATACGTTTTAGTCAACTGTTCAGAGCTTAGCACGCCCGCTTCCATAGCAGACTGCATGCTCCTAATATCCGCTTCTATAATCCACTTATCCAAATCGATTGCCATGCCGCCGCACGTCTCCCTTGTCCATTGACTCCAAGTGCATGTATCTGCATCCTGCAAATGATGTTTCTCCCATGAGCATATCCCAATTGATGGAAGATGTCTTCGTAAAAAACAGCTATAACCAATCTTGGCTTGTTCACTTTAGCCACCCATGCCCTATTTCTGACGCAGCTTAAGAGGCGGCACGCCGCCCTTTTCTTCCCGCTGCGTTAGCGCCTAATACGCCCACAATGATGACTGCCGCACCTACAAAATGATAATAAGCCAGCTGCTCATTCAAGAAGATAAAGCCGCCAATAATCGAAACGAGCGTAGCCAGATGATTAAACACGCTAACTTTAGACGCCTCCAGCTTTGACAGAGCGTAGTTGCTGAGCAGACTGGATACGAGTGAGGATAATACGCCTAGATACAAAATAGAAATCAAAAATACCGGATGAGTTATAGGTGCAAAATAATGGCCAAGCGTCCCATCAGCCAAATGACTGCCCACGGCCATCAGGTTAAATGCAAGAAAGCCGATTGCCGTCATCACATAAGTCATCGTCATGACCTTCATGCGCGAAGAAAGCCTTCTTGCCATTACGCTATAGCCTGCTAAGGAGAGCGCGGACAAAAGAATGAGCAGCGTACCTTTGACATTCGCCAGATCAATCGAGCTTCCTTTCATGGCAAAGATGAAGATGACGCCGGCAACGGACAGCAGCGTTGAGAGCTTTTGCAGTTTGGTCGTCCGCTCCTTTAAGAAATAAGCTGCTGCAATCATCGTGAAGATCGGCACTGTCGCATGGATGATGCCCGCTTCCGCGGAGCTCGTAAATTGCAGTCCATACGCTTGGAAAGCAAAAAACATTGACGGATAAAAGACGGCGAGCGGGAGGACCGCCAGCAAATCTTTGAGGGTTAGCTTGAGCTTGACCCAGCCGAAGAGCACGGGTATCGTTGCCGCAGCAAAGGATATCGTAAAGCGATGAGCGAGACTGTCTAGCGGGCTTGCTACGGATAAAGCCAATTTGCCGAACAAGAAGGAAAGACCTACGATAATGGAATAAATGACGATGGCTGAATAGGCCAAACGCTTTCCTTTTGAATCAAGATTAACGGTTTTCATACATGCGCCTCCTGGCCATACGATTATAGCTCTATCGTATCTTCCCGCTCCGCATGCTACAATGTTCAAAAAAGGCATCTGTACCGATACAGATAACCAAAGGAGGCTGCCCCATGTATGTCTATTTGAAGCTAATGAACGAACTCGAACAATTGATAGCGGTGCAGCCCTATAAGGATGGCCAGAAGCTTCCTTCCATTCGTACGCTTGCCGCGCAGTATGGCTGCAGCAAGAGCAGCATCATCAAAGCGTTGGACGAGCTTGAGAAACGGCACCTTATTTATGCGATGCCAAAAAGCGGCTACTATGTCGTCAAACGTGCGGATGCTGTCGACTTGAAGCCTGTCGGTATCCTCGATTTTGCCGCGGCTGCCCCAGATCCTGCCTTGTTTCCCTATTTGGACTTCCAGCATTGCATGAACAAAGCGATCGACACATACCAGAAGGATCTGTTCGTTTACGGCACCGCCAAAGGAATGGATTCCCTGATCGATATCGTCTGCAAGCAGCTGGCAGGCTACCAAGTATTTGCGAGCGAACGGAACCTGTTTGTCGTATCCGGGATTCAGCAGGCACTGTCGCTGCTCGCTTCTATGCCTTTCCCAAACGGCAAGGAAAAGATACTAATTGAGCAGCCAAGCTATCATCTGTTCATTGAATGCCTAGAGACGAGGGGGATTCCGGCCATTGGCATCAAACGAACCTCCGCTGGCATCGATTTTGATCGATTGGAGGAGCTGTTTCGGACGGAGGATATCAAATTTTTCTATACCATACCCCGGTTTCATAACCCGCTTGGCAGCTCTTACACCAAGAAAGACAAACAGAAGCTGGCTAAGCTGGCTGACAAGTATGACGTTTATATCGTAGAAGACGATTATCTGGCGGACTTTGAGCAGGACAGCAAAGCTGATCCTGTCTTCGCATACGATGACTCGTCCCATGTCATTTATTTAAAAAGCTATTCCAAAATTATTTTTCCCGGGCTGCGGATCGGCATTGCCGTCATACCCGATTTGCTCACCCCGTCCTTCCGCTTGTACAAAAAACAAAGTGATATCGACAGCTCCATGCTGTCTCAGGCCGCGCTCGAAATTTATTTGCGAAGCGGCATGTTTGACCGTCACCGCTCCAAAATACGCAGCCGCTACAGCGCCAGAGCAGCATGCCTAGATAACGCGCTTGCAAATGAGGCATTACGCAGCAGAGGTTTAATGGTGTATACACGGCCAAAGCAGCCCATTATACATACGCATGTCACGCTTGACCGTACGGTTTCAATGCCGCGGCTCATCCAAAGGCTTAAGGAGGAATCCATTCTTGTCCAATCGATAGAACGTGATTATTTGTCGGCGTTTCCGAAGGAGAACCTATTGAAGCTGAATGCTACCAATGTCGATGAAACGGAGATCGAGCGGGGAATCGAACGGATGGGCGTCATTCTTGCCCAATCCGTCCGCGTTTAAAGCTTAAAACCTTTCGGTTACCACCTTGGCCTGCGTAAAGAGCAGCAAATAATCTCGTCCGCCCGCTTTGGAATCAGTACCCGACATATTAAAGCCGCCGAAGGGATGTACCCCCACCAATGCGCCCGTACATTTGCGGTTAAAGTACAGATTGCCCACATGAAACTGCTCACGGGCCTGCTCTAAGCGGCTGCGGTTCCGCGAGATGACCGCTCCCGTCAAGCCATATTCGGTATTATTGGCGATATCAAGCGCCGCATCGAAATTATCTGCTTTGATAAAGGCCAATACGGGACCGAATATTTCCTCCTGTGCGATACGCGCATTGGGCGCTACATCCTTAATAATCGTTGGTTCGATGAAATAACCGCTGCTGTCCCCAATTTTCCCGCCATGCACAATAACGCCTTCGCTTCGGCCCACCTCAATATATTTTAAGATGCTCATATACGCCCTCTCGTCAATGACCGGGCCTATATGATTCCCCTGCTCGCTGGCCTTGCCCAGCTTTAACAGCTTCGTACGTGCCACTACCTTCTCGATAACCTCATCATAAACCAGTTCATGTACGACTGCCCTTGAGCATGCCGAGCATTTCTGCCCCGAATAGCCGAAGGCGGAAGCCGTTATCGCATCGGCGGCAAGCTCTAGATCCGCATCCTCATCCACAATGATCGTATCCTTGCCGCCCATCTCGGCAACGACGCGCTTAATCCATTTTTGGTCCTGTTGGATCTGTGAGGCCTTCTCATTAATCCGAAGCCCGATCTCTCTAGAGCCTGTAAAACAAACAAAGCGGGTCAGCGGATGCTCTACTAGAAAATCGCCTACTTCGCTGCCTGCACCCGGAAGAAAATTAACCACGCCGTCCGGCAGGCCCGCATCCTCCAGCAGCTCGACAAACTTGGCTGCAATGACTGCCGTTGCGCTCGCAGGCTTCACAACGACCGTATTGCCCGCGACGACTGCGGCCATGGTCATCCCGGCGAGTATCGCTAGCGGAAAATTCCATGGCGGTATAATAATACCGACCCCAAGCGGAATGTACACAAGCTCATTATCCTCGCCAGCCAGCGTAATGAGAGGCTGACGCTCTGACAGCCGCTCCATCTCGCGGCCGTAATATTCAAGAAAATCGATCGCCTCCGCCGTATCGGCATCGGCTTCGGACCAGCTTTTGCCTGCTTCGTATACGAGCCAGGCGGAGAACTCATGCTTGCGCCGCCGCAGCAAGGCTGACGCCTTATACAGCATCCTCGCTCTAGCCAGAGGCTCTGTTTTCTTCCAATCCTCAAAGGCAGCCGCTCCCGCCAAAATCGCCTTATGCGCAAGCCCGGTATCCGCTTGCGATACGATGCCAACCAGCTGCTTTACATCCGATGGATTGATTGATTTGCGTTTTTGTATCGTCTCTACCCAATCTGGGCCGATCTTTAGCATGTATTCCTGTCCAAGCTCCGATTCTACCTTGCGCAGCGCCTCCTGAAACGCAACGATATGGTCTGTGATTGAGAAATCGGTAAAAGCCTCATTCTGAAATGGCTCCCGCATGGGCGCATTCCTCCTGTCCATTCGAATCACTTATAGCGGCTGCCGCAGCCATCGTTACAATATCTGGTCGCCAAGCAGAGTACCGATGAGCTCCACGGCAAGCTTGGCCGTCTGATCATGATGGTCGAGGCTCGGATTAACCTCAACCCATTCTGCCGACGTAACTAATCCCGACTGGTATAGAAGCTCAAGCGCAAGATGCGCTTCACGGTAGCTTAAGCCACCTTTGACCGGCGTTCCTGTACCTGGGGCTTCGATCGGATCGAGGCTGTCGATATCGAAACTGACATGTACCCCATCCGTGGTTTGCGCCAACCGCTGAATTACCTTCTCCATCACCTTAGCGATGCCCAGCCGATCGATATCATGCATCGTATAGCAAGTAATGCCGAGTTTGCGGATGAACTCCTTTTCGCATGTATCCAGCGACCTTGCCCCTATGATGACAACATGTTCCGGTTTTATTTTGGGCAGGATGCCTCTCAGGCCCGTCAGCAGCGGAATGCCTCTTCCGAGGCTAATGCCCAGTGACATGCCATGAATATTGCCTGAGGGGCTCGTGTCCTCCGTATTCAAATCCGAATGCGCGTCGAACCAAATAACTCCAAGATTTTCATAGTGTCCAGCAAGCCCCGCAACCGTTCCGATCGAAATGCTATGGTCTCCGCCAAGCACGAGTGGAAAATCCCCCGCCGCCACAATATCCGAGACGCGCTCCGCAAGCTGGCTCGCAACCTCATGCACCTCGGACAAATGCTTGGCATTTCCTGCATGGGTTGGCAAGGGTACCGCGGGCAAGGACACCTCCCCCGCCAAGCGGCAGCCAACTTTCATCTCAGCCAGCTTTTCTATAAGGCCTGCGGCATTCAAAATATGAGCCGGGCCAAGCTCCGCCCCGGCAGTGCCTGCCCCTTTTCCGAAAGGGACGGCCACAATCGCTACCTGTTGCTGCTGGCTCATCGCTGTCACTCCCCTGCCATGGCGTTAGTCGCGAAGACAGCCGCTATTCGTTCATAAGCCCAATCTATCTCACTCTCCGTAATGACTAGCGGTGGAGCCAGCCGAATGACATAATCATGGGTTTCTTTGCAGAGCAGTCCCTGCTGCATCAATTGCTCGCAATAAGCTCTTGCAGGTACCGTTAGCTCAATCGCAATGAACAAGCCGCGTCCCCGAATTTCTAAAATATCCGGATGCGCGAGCCCGGCCAGCTTCTCCATCATGTAACTGCCCAGCCGAAGCGAGCGTGCTGCGAGCTGCTCCTCCTCGACAACCTCAATCGCAGCAATGGCAACCGCACAGCTGAGCGGATTGCCTCCGAAGGTTGAACCATGTGAGCCTGGGTCAAAAACATCCATGACCACGCCGTCAGCAGCGATTGCCGACACCGGCAGAACTCCGCCACCAAGCGCCTTGCCCATAATATAAATGTCAGGGGTAACCCCCTCCCAATCGCAAGCGAACCTGCGGCCCGTGCGGCCGAAGCCGGTTTGAATTTCATCCGCCACAAGGAGCACCTTCTCTTCTCTGCATAGCTGAGCGGCACCAGCAAGAAAGCCATCCGCCGGAATTCGAATACCTGACTCGCCTTGGATCGGTTCGAGTAGGACAGCAGCGGTATTTGGCTGAATTGCTGCTTTTAATGCGGACAAATCCCCATAAGGTATGATGCGAAAGCCAGGCGTGAACGGGCCAAAGCCTTGACGGTACGCCTCTGTTGAGGAGAAGGAGGTAATCGTTAGCGTCCGCCCGTGAAAATTGCCTTCAAAAACGATAATTTCCGCTTGACCCTCCAAGATGCCTTTAACGCGGTAAGCCCAGCGCCTTACCGCTTTAATAGCCGTCTCGACCGCTTCCGCTCCCGTATTCATAGGTAGAATCCGCTCTTTGCCTGTGTAGTTAGCCAGCTTCTCACAGAACAAGCCTAGCAGCTCGTTATGAAATGCTCGCGAAGTGAGCGTAACCTTGCCTGCCTGCTCAATCAATGCCTCCATAATGCGCGGATGGCGATGCCCTTGGTTCAAAGCCGAATAAGCGCTAAGCATATCCATGTAGCGCCTGCCCTCCGAATCCTGCACCCACACGCCCTCTGCGCGGTTAATGACAATCGGCAGGGGATGATAATTATGGGCGCCATAGTGCTCCGTCAGCTCAATATCCTTCTGTGCCCTGTTCATCTCCTGCTCCTCTCTGCATAGTTTTGCAAAAAATAGCTGTTTTTGAATGTTATGCGAAACGTTGCCGACTCATAACAAAAGGGTCGCTTCGCGAGCAGATCATTCTTTAGGAGTGCGGTTGTAGCCAGATTCAAAAAAAAAGCAGCGGCCGCCATATCCATGGCGCCGCTGCTAACGATAACTGCTATTATTTCCTTTTTCATCATCCTAGACGGAGCTAGTCAAAGCTGACTTCCAAAAAACGTTTCCAGCCCTGCTCCATATTCTCAGCTGCCCATTTCAGATGATTAAGATCCTCATACTGGCGGAAAGAACATTCAATCTGCAGGATAAGATCAAGATACAAATCATAGAGCGCCCTTCTCCCCCGCTGCTGCGGCGTCAGCTCACCCATCCCATACCCTTCCAGATAAGAAGGAGAACCATTGAAGTGGCTAAAATAATGCTCCATCAGCGGATCGCCCCATAGCGCGCGCTCGAAATCAATGATTCCCTCAACCGCTCCATCCTTGATGAACACATTGCCATCCCATAAATCCCAGTGCAGCAGCCGCGGGTCTGTAACCTCATCCAATACCCCTAACCGAAGCGCGACCTCGGATCTGACCGTATCGTATGCTGCCGGGAGTTGGGCACCTTCGCTTTCGCCATCAGCAAGAATGCCGAGCAGCAAGCGATGAAAGCTCTCTCTCCATGAAGCGCTACCTTCTTCTTCAGCCGCGTAAAGGCCAAAACGCTCTCCACGAATTTCATTCAGATGACGGTTATAAACGCCTAGCTGGTAATCGATCTGATTCCGCTCCTGCTCGCTCAGGCTGCCCTTTACTTTATTGTAAGGCTCACCCTCGAGCTTCTCCATGATAAAATACTCGCAGTTCACAAGAGATTCCGATACGTCATGGGCATATACAGCTGGAACCGGCACAGTGCCTGCCTGCTTCACAAGCTTCAGTACCTCGACCTCCGCCTTCATCAGCCCCTGCTCATAACTCATCAGCTTCGTTCCTGCAGGCGGAGCCGCCTTAATGATGACCGAGCGGCCATCCTCAAGCTGAACCAGATAGGCCGCATTGGCCCATCCATCCGTAAGCTCAGTAACCGCCGTCGTTTCTTGATTGAAGGCTTGCCTTGCAATTGCATTTAATTCGTCCCCGGTCAACTTGCGTTTCATTGCACTCTCCATCAGAGGTCAACTTCCTTCCGTGGTTATTGAGGCGTATCCTGATGATTCCCCTCGTAACTGCCGCCTTTTGCCGCTTCCCTGCGGCGTTTAAACCAAGACCAGATAGCAGCTGGAATAGCCAAAAGAACAAACCAGAATTTTTTGAGAAGCAAAGCTCCCGCAACTAGCAATCCTGCTTTCTTCGCAACAAGCAAGCCCGCGCCGCCTAAAATCAAGCCCGTCAAGCCATACTCGGACACTTTATCCGTTTCTTTATTAAAATCAGTATAAAGCTGCCCGCCCTTAACGGTTAAGTTAGGCAAAATAAGCGTGTTAAGCGTTTGGACATCTTGATCCAACCGTTCCGGATCCGTTACTAATAGCGTAGAGATGTAACCTTGGCGAGTCAAGGTTCTTACGTTGTAATTAATGACAGGATAGCCTTCGCTGTCTTTGGCTTCGAGCGCCCAAATGAGCGTACGGTCCGTTTCATTGTAATAAGGCTCCGTATGCCATCCCGTTACATACAAACGGTCTTCTTCCGCAACCTCCTTGTTCGACTCCTCCGTTCCTTCTTTATAGCTTTTGAGCAGCTTGTCCCCGTCAATTTTGTCCTTTTCCTTATCGGAGATATGGCCCACTTCTTCATATTCGAACAGAACAAACCAGTTTTCGCTTTCATCTGCCGGAAATACGCTTCCGAGCTCCGTTCCGTACCAATGATTGCCTATGTATTCCTGAATCGTTTTTGTATCCGCCTTGTTTAAATAAAGCAGCGATTGATCGAGCGTAAGCATAGCCATATCTTCCACCTGTACCGCTTTGCCGCCTTCAATCCAATTCACCTCCGGCGAAGCTTCGGTAGCAAACGCCGTTGTTGTCATTAGCAGCATAGCCGCCAGCAACCCCACCATCATTTTGAACATCTTCATCATAATCCTCCTGCTAGCTTTTCAATTTCCCTGATTCTCATCATTTCTTGTCGAAAATGACAAATTTTCAAGTGATATGTGAGTATATTAGCATAATTTTGAAGAAAAAGAAGGAGTTTTATGGAAAAAAATGCAGAAAAAAATAAGGCGCAATCATTTGCGCCTCATTTTGATCCCACGTTATTCTGTTTGTTGATAATGCTCCGCACAAAATTCGAGCACCATCTTTTCCTCATCTTCCTCAAGCTCAAAATCAAGATAAGTGTTCGTGGTCATCGTTAGAAACTCGTATTTGGCAATGCGCGGCCCGCTCTCCTCGATGACATAAATGACCCGCAGGGAAATGCCCTCTTCGTGATCAAGCTCGTCGTCCTCGGGGATTTCCAGATCAAGCACCATTTCATATCGCTTGCCGGATAAAATGCCAAACGGGTCTTTAACCAGTTCACTACTGAACTCCTTGATTGCAAACATCGGGTCCACTCCTTATTCATCGTGCGACAAATCTACCATAGTATGCTATTTTACAGGCTGCTAAGTGTTTCCGTAAGCACAGGAACGATTTGCGATTTGCGGGAAACAACGCCCTTCAATACGGCTTTATTGTCGGACAAAGTCACGTTGTAGGCTTTCTCTACCGCATGAGCTTGAGCGCCAAGCGCAAGAGCTACGGAATCATTGTTCAAAATATCCGTAACCACAAGCACGAACAGGTCAAGGCCTTTCGTCGCAATAATATCCGTTAGAGCTGCTTCAAGCTCAGCCTGACGGGAGAGCACGTCGTTTGTATCCACCGCGTTCACTTGTGCGATTTCTACTTTATAGCTGCCCATTGCGAATTCTTTCGCATCAAGGGAAATCAACTGAGCAATGGTTTTGTCGCTTAGGTCTGCGCCTGCTTTAAGCATGTCAAGACCATAGCTTTCCGCATTTACGCCAGCAATTTCAGCAAGCTCGCGAGCTGCTGCAACGTCTTGTTCTGTGCAGGTTGGCGATTTGAACAGCAAGGAATCCGAAATGATCGCGGACAGCATCAGACCAGCAATTTCCTTACGGATTTCTACGCCGTTCTCTTTATACAATTTATTCAAAATCGTCGCTGTGCAGCCTACTGGCTCAGCGCGGAAGTATACCGGGTGGCTTGTCTCAAAATTAGCAATACGGTGGTGGTCGATAACCTCGAGAACACGTACTCTATCGATATCGTTTGCGCTTTGTTGACGTTCGTTATGGTCTACCAAAATAACCGTATCCGTCTCGTCTGCAACATTCTCAATCAAACGAGGCGCAGCAATACCGAAATAATCAAGCGCATATTGCGTTTCACCGTTTACGTCACCAAGGCGAATTGCCTCAACGTCAGCACCCAGCTTTGTTTTCAGCTCAGCGTAAGCAATCGCTGATGTAATTGTGTCGGTATCCGGGTTTTTGTGCCCGAAAATAAGCGTTTTAGTCATTTTAGAGTACTCCTTAAAGGTTATTTGTTGGCAAGGCTTGAACTTGACTCAGCAGCCTAGGTCCCTTGGTTGATTATACACCAAGCGAACAGGGCTGTCGCCGTCTCGAAAGGCTACCTCGATGCCGCCTGCCGTCTTTGCTAATTAAAACCATTATAGGTTTAAGTTATATTTACTCAACTTTCGCAGCCTGAAATCGGCAAGTAACGGTGGAATCCAAATCAGCCTGTATGGCTTGGGCACGTTTGTAGAATAACATTTCCGGTAGATGAAGTCGTGGTTCGCCATCTTCTAGTAGCAACGCGCGGACAGCGGACATATAGCCCTTCGCTACCTGCACTTCTGCGATTACCTTTGTTTCCACATTGGCGCTTGAACTGTTAGGAGAGGCATCTGCGTTTGCCTGTGAAGCCTCCATTGTCTTTTGCTCAGACTGCTCGATTTTTCGTTCCATATCCCGCAAGCCGCGCATGGCAAGAGGGACTCGAAAGCCTGCCAGATGGAAACCTGTCCGTCGCTTACAATAACCTACGAGGGGATATCCCCCTTTCGATAGTGGGATCGATCAGCGTACGCAGTTCGTCTGCTACTCCACTCTTCATGTTTTGAGCCGCTAGAATCGCGCCGCTGAATACCTCGCGAATAACATATAGCATCTCGTTCCCCTTCTCGGGTTGGACGCCGTCCATGGATATTAGTTCTAAGCCTAGCGTTCGCTGGTCATGACACCGCGTTCATTTAACGCGTCGGCAATCTCTTTGCAAGTACGGTGATGTTTAAAAACTTGTAAAGGACACCGGAATGCTGACAATTGTTAGATAATTATGCTGTCGCAGAAAAAAAAGCGGTTTTTGCACCACATCGGGCAAAAACCGCACAAGCTGGATTAGGTTATATCAGGCCTGATTTCTGCAAAAATCTTTGAATAATGGTTGCAACCTCAGCCCTGGTCATGTAATCCTTCGGTGCAAGCTGAGTCGCGCTTTTTCCCGATACAATGCCGGCCTGAATGTTATCCGAGACGCTGCTTTGCGCCCATGCGGATACTTCTGACGCATCTGTAAACAACCGAAGTATTGCGTCTCCCGATTGAGCAGACAGCTTGTTTTTCAGTCCGGAAATCTTCATCGCATTGGAGAGAATCACCATCGCTTGTTCACGCGTGATCTTGTCGTTCGGGCGGAATGTCCCGTCGTTATCCCCGCCGATCAGACCGTAGGCATACGCTGTCTGGATTGCGCTGCTATACCAGGCAGTTGTCTTCACGTCCGAGAAGGACATTGAACCGTTCTCCAGCTTCAGCCCCATTGCCCGAACGATAATCGCCGTAAACTCGGCGCGGGTGATGTGTCGATTCGGATTGAACTGGCCGCCTCCCGTTCCTTCGATAATCATTCGCGATCCCATGTCATTCACCGCAATTTGCGCCCAATGGCCAGTAACATCATTAAATTCAACAGGATGCCATACGACAGCATACATACTGTTGGTTAGACTGTTGATAACGGCATAATATTTGCCATCGATCAATACGATTTTAGTCGGTACATGGCGTACCGTACCATCGGAATCAATCACTACGCCTGTCGTAATCTTTTTCGGGTCGACACCGTCTGGAATAGCGATCGTCCGCACGACATACACATCGAATTTCGATACGTCGATTGTCTTTTCACCATACGTAGCTCTAACAGTAAATTCAACCGACGGAACGACAAGCGTAAACGTCCCTTTCGCTGCCGCATTCTCCACCACTTTCACAGAGTCGTTTGTTGGCGCGGCGATTTCAACTTGTACCTTGATGTTCTGCAGGGCCACTGACTTTCCGATTTGTTCGGATATTGCGTT
The DNA here is from genome assembly GCF_006345825.1 of Paenibacillus paridis. Classification (GTDB taxonomy): domain Bacteria; phylum Bacillota; class Bacilli; order Paenibacillales; family Paenibacillaceae; genus Pristimantibacillus; species Pristimantibacillus paridis. The sequence continues at coordinate 1,756 of NZ_VCIX01000009.1, read as the reverse complement.
AATATTCATCTGCTGCGCAGGAAGCTTGTAAGTCGCATGATCCGTTTTGATTTCAAAAATGGCCTTTTGATTTTCCATGTTTTTGACCATTTGGCCGTTCAGTTCGCCAACGACTACATCAGACTTCGTGTTGATTGGAATCGTAATGACGGCGCCCTGGCCTTCGACAGCCAGCTTGTCCACTAGTTTCTTCTGGTCAATGGTAATCGTGAGAACGGTTTGATCGTTGCGCTTGCCGGTTATAGCCGTTCCCGCGCTTTCCTGTTTGCCGTTCACCAATACGATAACCGTATCTCCGTTTTGACTTGGCGTTAATCCAGTATTACCGCCACCATTGGTAGGTGCCGTTTGTGCTTTCACCGTGATNCCAGTATTACCGCCACCATTGGTAGGTGCCGTTTGTGCTTTCACCGTGATTCTGAACGTCTTTGTTTCGGTGACACCGCCTTTTGTAATCGTTGCGGTGAGCGTTACTTCTTTGTCTCCCGCTGTGTAGGATGGGCGCGTCACCTTACCGTCTTCATCTACAACAGTCGTATCGCTAGAAGACCAACTGATCGTCGTGCCGCTTGCTCCCGTCGCAGGCAGCGTCAGGTCCTTCGTCACGTTCGTTGCACTGTCGCCACTTTTGAAGGTTACTTCCAAAGCAGCCTTATCTTCGGCTACAGCCTCCGCGTTGGTTTGCGGGTTCGCTTTTACCTGTACCGTGAACGTTTTTGTTTCGGTGACACCGCCCTTTGTAATCGTTGCGGTGAGCGTTACTTCTTTGTCTCCCGCTGTGTAGGATGGGCGCGTCACTTTACCGTCAGTAGCGATGACAGTCGAATCATTGGAAGACCACGTAATCGTCGTGCCGCTTGCTCCCGTCGCAGGCAGCGTCAGGTCCTTCGTCACGTTCGTTGCACTGTCGCCACTTCCAAAACTTACTTCCAACGCAGCCTTATCATCGGCTACAGCCTCCGCGTTGGTTTGCGGGTTCGCTTTTACCTGTACCGTGAACGTTTTTGTTTCGGTGACACCACCCTTTGTAATCGTTGCGGTGAGCGTTACTTCTTTGTCTCCTGCTGTGTAGGATGGACGCGTTACCTTACCGTCCTCATCTACAACAGTGGAATCATTCGAAGACCACGTGATCGTCGTGCCGTTTGCTCCCGTTGCAGGCAGTGTCAGGTCCTTCGTCACGTTCGTTGCACTATCGCCACTTTCGAAGGTTACTTCCAAAGCAGCCTTATCTTCGGCTACAGCCTCCGCGTTGGTTTGCGGGTTCGCTTTTACCTGTACCGTGAACGTTTTTGTTTCGGTGACACCACCCTTTGTAATCGTTGCGGTGAGCGTTACTTCTTTGTCTCCTGCTGTGTAGGATGGACGCGTTACCTTACCGTCCTCATCTACAACAGTGGAATCATTCGAAGACCACGTGATCGTCGTGCCGTTTGCTCCCGTTGCAGGCAGTGTCAGGTCCTTCGTCACGTTCGTTGCACTGTCGCCACTTCCAAAGCTTACTTCCAACACAGCCTTGTCGTCAGCTACAGCTTCTGCGTTGGTTTGCGGGTTTGCTTTTACCTGTACCGTGAACGTCTTTGTTTCGGTGACACCGCCTTTTGTAATCGTTGCGGTGAGCGTTACTTCTTTGTCTCCCGCTGTGTAGGATGGACGCGTCACTTTACCGTCCTCATCTACAACAGTGGAATCATTCGAAGACCACGTGATCGTCGTGCCGTTTGCTCCCGTTGCAGGTAGCGTCAGGTCCTTCGTC